>NZ_JAAOBY010000001.1 GCF_011365745.1 Flavobacterium turcicum
GTGCGCTTTAAGTAGCGTGATTCTTGAGGGTTTTCCATAAGGATACTTTTTGTGTATCGCTATTTTAGGACGGGACATAAAGGTTAAAAAAAAGCTTTCGAAATGTTCGAAAGCTTTTTTTTTGCACCAGCATGACCTTGATTGAAGTAGTCTGGTTTTTACTGCTATAATGCTTCACATAGTAATTAAATGCAATGTGAAGCATTTATCTTTTACCAAAAAATAGTATAGAATGCAGCAATTAATGACAAAACAATTAACATTCCTACTGTAAAGGCAGGGCTCATTTTAAACATTGCTCGGTCAATTTCAAGACCATTAGTTTTAACACCTCTTGACATTTCGTACAAACTAATACTCACCATACCGATTATACAAATTAAGAATACAAATCCCATACGGTCAATAAACGGAATTTCATACAATCCATCTGCATTTGGTACTGCAAACCCTGTTGAATATAAAAATGATAAATCAACAACAGCGGGCATAAATTTGAAAGCAAGCGATAGTAAGAAACCACCAATGGTAGCAAACAAAGCCGCATTTGAAGTTGTTTTTTTCCAGAAGAAACCAAGAATAAACATGGCAAAAACTCCAGGGCTTACGAAACCTGTATACTCTTGAATGTATTGAAATCCTCCTTTTTTATCAATTCCTAAAAATGGAGCCACAACTACAGCAATCAGCATCGCAACTATTATTGCTTTTTTACCAACGTTAACTAATTTTTTTTCATCAGCATCCACATTTAGTTTTGTTTTGTAGATATCTAATGTAAAAATAGTCGCAATGCTGTTCGCTTTTCCAGCAAGGGAAGCTACAATTGCCGCTGTTAATGCTGCAAAAGAAAGTCCTTTTAAACCAACCGGAAGTAAATTCAACAACACAGGATAAGCACGATCTGGATTTAAAGTACCGTCTTGTAGCATCTCGGAACCAAAATATCCTTTTTGATACAATACAAAAGCAGCTATTCCAGGCAATACAACAATAATAGGCATTAACAGTTTTAAGAAAGCAGCAAACAAAATTCCGTTTCGCGCCGTTTTAATATCCGCTCCTAATGCTCGCTGCGTGATGTATTGGTTACAACCCCAATAATTGAGATTGATAATTAACATACCACCAATCAAAACAGAAAGTCCAGGCAAATCCATATAATTCGGATTCGTTTTTTCGAAAATCATGTGGAAATGATCGTTAGCCTCAGTAGTCATAAAGTTGAAACCATTAATAACTCCTGTTGTTCCAAACTCCTCGGCAACCAAATTCAGGGCTAGATAAGTAGTTACCAATCCTCCTAATATCAAAAAGAAAACTTGAATAACATCTGTATAACCAATAACCTTCATACCGCCTAGTGTAATCATAACCGCGAAAAACGCCAAGAAAATCATACACAGAGTCAAATTCAGTCCAGAAATACTACTAATTGCCAAAGCACCTAAATACAAGATTGAAGTCAAATTCACTAAAACATATAACAACAGCCAAAACACAGCCATAATCATTGCCACATTGCTATTATACCTTTGATTAAGATACTGCGGCATGGTGAAAATTTTATTTTTTAGATATACCGGTATAAAGAAAATAGCAACAATAATTAAGGTAAAAGCCGCCATCCACTCATAAGTAGCAATGGCTAGTCCCATCTTGAAACCACTTCCGCTCATTCCAATAAACTGCTCCGCACTAATGTTACTCGCAATTAATGAAGCACCAATGGCCCACCATGTGAGTGATCCCTCGGCTAAAAAATAATCCTTACTACTGGTTTCTTCTTTTTTCTTCTTGCGATAAATCCATACTCCATAACTCACAATTAAGATGAAGTAGAAGAAAAAGACAATGTAATCTTGAATAGCTAATGTTTGCATTTGTTAAATGGTTTTTGGTTTTTGGTTGGTTTTATAGTGAATGGTTGGCAATGCTCTTAATATGGCTGCACTTTTTTCTGGTGTAATATCCCGTTGCGATTCGCCCATCATTTCATATCCTACCATGAATTTTTTAACCGTTGCCGAACGTAACAAGGGCGGGTAAAAATGCATGTGGAAATGCCACTCAGGATGCGCATCACCATCAGTTGGCGACTGATGAATACCTGACGAATACGGAAAAGAAGTTTCGAAAAGGTTATCATACTTAGTTGTCAACTGTTTCAACATCAGCGCAAAATCAGCGACTTCGGCTTTGGTAAAAATAGTTATTTTATTTACATTACGCTTACTAATAATCATCGTTTCATAAGGCCAAATGGCCCAGAACGGAACTAAAGCTACAAAATGTTCGTTTTCGATCACAATTCTTTCTTGAGAACGCAACTCCTCTTGCACATAATCCTGCAAAAGTGTGCGCTGGTACTGGTCCCAATATTTTTTCAGACTAACTTGTGTTTTTTCAACCTGAGTTGGTAAAGACGATTGTGCCCAAATTTGCCCGTGCGGATGCGGATTACTGCAACCCATCACACTGCCTTTGTTTTCAAAAATTTGCACATGATTGATGTATGGTACAGCACCTAAATCTGTATACTCGCGCTGCCAAGTGGCAATTATATCTTCAATTTCATGTCCCTCCATTTCTGGCAAAGTCAGATGATGTTTGGGTGAAAAACAAACGACTCTAGAAATTCCTCTTTCTGGTTTAGCTTTAAAAAACAGTTCGTTTTCATCTTCCTCAAAATAGATTTTTTCTTGTTTTAAAGCTGCAAAATCATTCTCAAAAACAAAGGCATTTTCATACTCGGGATTAACTTCTCCGTTGGCACGAACGTTACCCGGACATAAATAACAAGTTGGGTCGTACTCTGGTAGTTTTTCTGTTGCTACAGATTCATTTTGGCCTTGCCAAGGTCGTTTAGAACGGTGGGGCGAAACCAAAACCCATTCATTTATTAAGGGATTGAAACGCCTATGTGGATCTTCGTTGATATTAAAATTTTTCATGCTATTCATTTTCTATTTTTAACACCTCTCAATTGAAGAGTATTTTATAACACAAGTTAGCTGCGCACGCAGACATATTTTATGCTTAAAAATGGATGTAATCAGTGTTACGTTTTTTAATGTTTCAGAGGTTCATACAAAGAAGTGCCGTTTCCGATTTTAACATCATAAATCTTTAAATCGATACCGAAAGTAGCTTTATAACCTTCAACTAATTTCGTTTTTATTGCATCTTCTTCTCCTTTTTTAATCAAATTAATGGTGCAACCACCAAAACCGCCACCCATTAAACGCGAACCTACAACGGCCTTTTCGTTTTTAACAAAATCAACTAAAAAATCCAGCTCGTTGCAACTCACTTCATATTCTTGAGATAATCCTTCGTGGGTTTCAAACATCAACTGTCCTAAAGTTTCTATAGCACCATTATCGAGCGCAGTACAAGCTAAAGTTACTCTTTCGATTTCTTTCACCACAAACGAACATCTTTTAAAAACGTCGGCACTCATAACATCTTTCAGCTCGTGTACATGCTTTAAACGACAATCTCTAAAACTATTGATTTCTGGGAACTTATTTTTTAAAAGAGACAACCCTTCTTCGCATTGTTCTCTTCTTTGATTGTAGGCCGAAGTCATCAAGGAGTGTTTCACATTCGAATCAAATAAAATCAAAGCATAATCATTAAAGTCAGCCGTGTGGTATTCGTATTCTAAAGTTTTACAATCGATTTTAATCACTTTATTTTCGAGTCCCATTACACTCGAAAACTGATCCATGATACCACAATTAATTCCTACCCAATGTTCCGCTTTTTGACCCATAAGTGCCATATCGATAGGTTTTATTTGCAAATCAAAAAGTGAATTAATTCCATATAAAAAGCCACATTCAAGCGCTGCCGAAGATGACAAGCCGGAACCAACTGGAATATTACTGCTAAACACACAATTAAAACCTTCAAAATTAAATCCATTATCCTGTAATTGTTTGATCACTCCCAGAAGATAATTTGTCCATTCAATTTTGCTATAACTAACATCTGCCGAAAGATCAACCACCAATTCTTCATTCAAATCCAACGCTATAATTTTAGATTCGTTTGAATTATTTTTGGCAAAAGCAAAGCAAATAATCTTATCAATGGCAGCGGGCAAAACATAACCATCATTATAATCAATATGTTCTCCGATGATATTAATTCGACCTGGAGAAAGCACTACTTTTTCAGGAGTTGAACCAAATTTTTCCTGAAAAAAAGCACTCGTTTTTTGTATTACTACATCATTCATAAACTTCTTATTTTATTGTATTATTGGCTTGCTACGCCTTTTGCTTGGCTTGATTATTTAACAAGCAAATCGATAAAACCACTTTTTAAACCGGCTCCGCTTACCTCTAATTTCGCTGTTCCAGCACTTGTTTTTGATTGTACTAAAACCACTAATTTTCCGCTAAAAAGTTTCATTGTATCATTATGAAACATTTCGAGCGAGGTCGCATCACCATTACAAGCCGCTCTGTACGATGCCGCACCTGAAACTTTAAACTTTAATTGATTTGTAGCTGTTGGGCACGGAATTCCATTTTTGTCAACCACTGAAACCGTAACAAACGAAATATCTTCACCATCAGCCGACATTGTTTTTCGCTCCGCCTCAAGTACAATATGATGGGGTTTTCCTGCGGTTTGAATTTGCTCCTCGGCCACTGCTTTACCGTTATCATCTAGGGCAACTACTTTTACTATTCCTGGCTCGTACTTTACATCCATCCACATCAGGCGGTAGCGATTTTGTGGTGTGCTGTTATTTTTTTTCAGCACACCCATACTTTTGCCATTGATAAAAAGCTCAGCACTGTTATAATTGGTGTAGACAAAAACAGGTGTTGTTTGCCCCTCGCGGCCTTCCCAATTCCAATGGGGTAAAATATGCAGCGTTGTATCCTTAGTATTCCAGCGACTGCGATACAAATAATATCGATCTTTGGGTAAACCCGCTAAATCATTGATTCCGAAATACGAACTTCGTGACGGCCAACTTTCGTCGTAAGGTGTCGGTTCGCCGAGATAATCAAAACCGGTCCAAACGAATTCGCCAATTACCCAAGGTTTATCATCTTGCAACACAAAATCTTCATCCGGAACATTTGACCAACTGCAGGCTTCTAAATCATACGATGAAGATTGAAAATCGGGATATTGCTTCATTTTTTCTTGAACAACAGGAAATTTGTAAATGCCCCGTGAACTTACTGTGGAAGCCGTTTCGGAGCCCAAAATAAAACCTTGAGGGAATTTTTTTTGAGCCTCATCATATAAATGAACGCGGTAATTGAGTCCAGGAATGTCAAGTAATGCTCCAAAACCTGATTCGATAGTAGCTTTTACCTGATCCATTCCAACGGTTACCGGACGAGTTGGATCTTCTCGATGAAATATTTCTTGCAACCATTTGGCTCTTTTAACGCCTTCTTCGCCCCACTGATCAGGGACTTCGTTACCGGAACTCCACATCACAATCGAAGGATGATTTCTGGTAGCTCGAACTAAATTTACGATATCTTTCTCTGCATATTCTTCAAAAAAACGATGGTAGCCATTATCTACCTTTGGCTTAGCCCATTCATCAAAACTTTCTGCCAGGAATAAGAAACCCATTTCATCGGCCAACTCTAATTGTTCGAATGACGGCATATTGTGTGAACTTCGGATGGCATTGCAACCCATGTCTTTCAGAATTTGCATTTGTCTACGAAGCGCCGCTTTGTTTACAGCAACTCCAAGCGGTCCCAAATCGTGGTGCAAACAAACACCTTTGAACTTAGTCACTTTTCCATTTAAGCTAAAGCCTTTGGCTGCTTCATATTTGATAGACCTTATTCCGAATACGGTAGTATTTTCATCTTTTAACTGATCACCAACGAACAATTGCGACACTGCTTTGTATAAATACGGACTTTCGGGACTCCACAATTTCGGTGTTTCAACTTTTATATTTTGATCGAACTCTTGACCAAACGGCACTGTAGCTTCGTCAGAACCAATTTTTTTACCATCGGCATCAAAAATGGTAGTGAGTAAACGCGTGTTTTCTCCTGATACTTTCGTTTTAATGTTCACTTTTGCAACAGCATCTGTAACAAGTGGTGTAGTTACAAACTGTCCCCATTGATCGATACTTTCTTCATTCTTGATGATCACGCTTACATTTCGATACAATCCTGCACCCGGATACCAACGTGAAGCAAATTCTTTATTGGAAAGTTTTACCGCTAAAGTATTATTGCCTTCTTGTGCCCATTGCGAAATATCAAAATAAAAATAACTGTAACCGTATTTCCACTCGCCTACTTTTTTTCCGTTCCAGTAAATTTCAGGCTCACTCATGGCTCCTTCAAAAAGTAAAATAACTTTTTTACCTTTTACATCTTTTGGCAAAGTCACAGTATTACGGTACCAAGCACTACCAATGTGTGGCAAAGCTCCTGTTCTACCTGTTTTTTCGGTTGCTACAGTTTCTCCGTTTTGAACGATGGCTACCTTTTGGATATCAACATTTTTGTCAAAAGGACCGTAGATTGCCCAATCATGCGGAACGCTCACTCTTTGCCATTTGGCATCGTTAAAAACGACTTTTTCTGCGCCAGCGTGATCGCCTTTTTGAAATTTCCAATTGGCATTTAACACCTTAACTTCTCTTGATTGAGAAAATGCAGCTTGTGTAAAAGCTAAAATTACAACTAGAAAACAGAACAATTTCTTCATTTGTGAAATATTTTTTGAACCATATAAGTCATGTAAGATCAGATAAGTTTGCTACTAATTGTAGATTTAATCTGTGTTACCTTTACCAGATATGGTTAATTTATTTTGCATTTTAATACCGATTGACTACTCTTTGAAAGCATCTAAAGCCATTGAGGGTTTTCCATCTGATTGCCAAGCGCTCAAACTGTAACCGCTCCATGATTTGGCTCCTTGCGGTTCCCAATACATGACGCCTAATCCTTTTTGGTTCGGGACGGCTTTCACGGCTTTGATAGTTTCTGTTAATAATTCAAAAGTGTTTTGAGGTTTATCATCCTCGCCGCCTACTTCAACCACCATAACTTCTTTACCGTAGCGAGAAACCATATCATTTAAATTAAAAGCTAAATCTGAAATAGTTTCTGAGTAGTCTTTTTTAATCCAAAACGGATAATACGATAAACCAATCACATCATACTTGACCTTGAAAAGCGTAGCTTGGTCAAAAAACCAACGGAATTTTTCATTGTTATTTCCCTCATCAAGATGCACAATTACTTTAATTTTTGGGTCGATTGCTTTTGTGGCTTCGTATCCTTTATTAAGTAGTTGGGCTAGTTGTCCAAAATTTGAGGTTTTACCTTCAGGCCAAAGCATACCGCCAGGAATTTCGTTTCCAACTTGGACCCATTCTGGAGTCACTTTTGCCGCTTTTAGCAAACGTAGTACTTCAAAAGTATGATTGTAGACATCGGTCAAAAGTTGCTCAAACGAATGATTTTCCCACGCTTTAGGTTTAAATTGTTTAGCCGGATCAGCCCAAGAATCACTATAATGAAAGTTAATCATGATGCGCATTCCCATTTTTTGAGCACGAACTGCCATTGCAACGGTTTCGGCAGGGCTGCAATGGCCGCTGGCCTTGTCATCATTTGGATTTACCCAAACTCGCAAGCGAACGGAATTCATTCCGCGGGCTTTCAAAAGTTGCAGAGCATCTTTGGGCTTTCCATCCGTATCGTAAAATTTGTAACCCGTAGCTTCCATTTGTGGCAACCAGCCTACATCGGCACCTTTGGCGAAAGCCGGAACAGTCGAAGCTATTTTCTTTGTTGAACTACAAGAAAAAAATAGGAATTGCAAGGATACTAAAACTATAAGATGCTTGATGTTTATCATTTTCATCTTTTAACCTTTTATTGTGCAAAAGCTTGTAAAACAGGCAAAGCTTTATTGTTAAAATCATAAAAAGCTTGGTTCTCAAAAGTAGATCCATTGGTAGCTTGATTCCCTTTGAAAGACACCCATTCGCCACCCCAATAGGCAAACCCTTGACCATATTCTGATGCTTTAACAAGATTTTTAATAGCTAGTACAAAACTTTTTTGACCATCAGGCGTTGCAGGATAACCAGCTACCAACTGCGATTCAAGCCCCACAATATTGTTGGTGTAATCATTCCAAGTTAATGTAAATGGGTAAGCAGTCTCGGCAATGAGTACCTTTTTAGCAAATGTTTTTCCCAAAGCATCAATCGTTGTTTTTACATTATTGATGTCTTTTCCGTGCCATATCGGATAGTAGGACAAACCGATATAATCATAATCGACACTTTTTACTTTATTGAAGAACCAATTCGTATCCGAGGAAGAAACTCCTGCATAATGAATCATGATTTTCGTAGAAGGTTGCGCAGCCCGAACCGCTACACTTGCCGCAGCCAACAAGGATAAACTTTGCGTTTCTTGGCTAATCAAATTACCTTGAGGCCAAAGTAAACCGCTATTTATTTCATTTCCTATTTGAATAATATCTGGCTTAATCTCATTCATTACCGTTGTAGTGTAGGTTGTTACAGCTGTTTTAAGAGCAGTGAATGAGAGTGATTTCCACTCAGCTGGCGTTTCTTGCGCTCCTGGATCAGCCCAAGTATCAGAATAATGAACAGTCAACCAAACTTTGAAACCCGCTTGTTTTGCTTTTTGTGCTAGTGTCTTCACTTCAGCTAAACCAGAACGTCCGTTGCTAGGATTATTCCACAAACGAATTCGAACAGTATTGCATCCTGAATTTTTTAAGGTAGTTAGCATGTTTTCCGGCTGGTTGTTGGCGTTGTACAACACTTTTCCTGACGCTTCTAGTTCAGGTAAATACGAAATATCAGCTGCTCGTATAAATGTATCAACAACTGCAGGAGGCGCTACCTCAACTTCTGTTTCATTACTATTAGAACAAGAGAAAAGGGAAGCAATTGCAATGATTTTGATTAAAAAAGCTTTTTGTAGTTTCATTTTTATAATGCTTTAAATTTGTAAATAGTTTTATGATAGTACAGTTCGCCCTTATCTAATTCACAAGAAGGAAAATGCGAGTGATTGGGCGCATCTGGAAAATTTTGAGTTTCAAAACAAACACCGCTCAAGGCTGTATAATCGGCGCCTTCTTTTCCTTTTAATTGCGAAAAACAATTTCCGCCCACGTACACATGAACAGCTGGTTGATTTGTGAAAACCGACATCTTTAAGGTTTTGGTACTGTTGTACAAGCTGGCAGCATATTCTTTAACTTGATTTAAGACGAAAGTATTGTCTATCTTGCTTGGGCAAAGTCTACCCTCTGAAAAATCAAAAGGGCAATTGGCCACATTTAAAAATTTACCCGTTGGAATTCCAGACGAAATCGTGTCTAAAATGCGTTGCGACTTAATTTTTAATTCATGATTCACAACTGTTGCTGCTTGCCCATCTAAATTAAAATAACTGTGATGCGTCAAGTTGATAATGGTTTTCGCAGTTGTATGGGCAATATACTCTAATGCCAATTCATTCGTTTCAGTTAAAGTATAAGTTAAATCAATATGTAACTCTCCCGGAAAACCGTTATCGCCATCAGGACTTATGTGACTTAAAGTAACCGAAGGGTTTTTACCTTCTGTTCGTTTTTTGATCACCCAATTTTTTTGACTGAAACTATTTGATCCGCCGTGCAATGTATTTCCGTTCGAATTGGTACCCAAATTAATTGTTGCTCCGTCCAGCGAAAAAGCACCCTCGTTGATACGACCTGCAAACCGACCTATAGTAGCCCCAAAATAAGGTGCACTTGGCAAATCAAACGATTTGAGGTATTGTTCTAAAGTTTCGAAACCCAAAACCACATCTACACTACTCTCATCCTTTAATGGCACTTTCAAACTAGTTAGCGTAGCACCGTAAGTGATAATTTTGGCTACAAGACCATTTCCATTTTTTAGTTCACATTCAAAAACAGCTGATCCATCGGCGAGAACACCAAACGATTTGACAGCAGAATTAGAATTAAAATGTGATTTATGTTTTATTTTCATGCTAAAATTATGAAATATGAAAAATCAAAAATAAAGGAATTGTCAAATTATACATACCAGTACCTACCAGTTTTTGTATCTTGCACTAAAATTAGCATACAAATGAAATTAATTTCGATTCAAAACAACATTGGAATTCCAAAATACAAGCAAATTGTCTCCTCAATTGAACAAGTAATTGCCGACAAAAAAATTAAAAAAGGAGATGCTCTTCCATCTGTAAACAAGGTCTGTATGGAGTTTTCATTGTCTCGAGATACCGTTTTACAAGCTTACGAGGAATTAAAAAAGAGAGGGATAATTTATGCCATTCCTGGAAAAGGATACTACATCAAAAGTATTGAAACTACTATCAAACAAAGGATTTTTTTACTATTTGATGAGTTAAACATCTTTAAAGAAGACTTATACAATTCGTTTTTAGAGAGCATTGGAGCTGATGTACAAGTAGATATTTTTTTCCATCATTTTAACCCAACTGTTTTTCAGAAACTAATTAATGATAGCAACGGAAATTACACTAAGTATATCATTATGCCAACCAGTTTAGCAGATGCGGCGGCTTGTATAAAAACCCTACCAGTTAATGAAGTATTTATCCTAGACCAAACCAACGCCGAATTATCAGACTACCCAGCGGTGTATCAAAATTTTGTAAAAGATATTTATAATGGATTACTCAAGGGGCAAAACCAGTTGAGTTCCTACCAAAAATTAATTATGATTTTTCCTGGATTTCGAGAACCTTTGGGAATGAAAACAGGTTTTGAAAAATTTTGTTCAGACTTTGGTTTAAGCCACGAAATTATCACCAAAATGCAAAACCGCACCATTCAAAAAGGCGAAGTATACATTATTCCGAGTGATCGAGATTTAGTTGAAGTAATCGAAAAAGCAAAAACACAACAATTACAACTAGGTATTGATTATGGTATTATTTCCTATAATGAAACTCCTTTAAAAAAAGTAGTTGAAAACGGAATCACCACCATTTCTACTGACTTTAAACTCATGGGAAGCTTACTAGCCGATATGATTTTGAAAGGAAAAAAAGGACAAATTGAGAATAAAAGCGCATTGATACTTCGGAATTCTTTGTAATAAAAAAAATCCGCTTCTTTCGAAGCGGATTTTGTACCCGGAGCCGGAGTCGAACCGGCACGGTTTCCCACAGGTGTTTGAGACCAGCGCGTCTACCAATTCCGCCATCCGGGCTTAGCAGACCGAAACGACAACAGCCGTTTCACGCAATAAAGAGACAAATGGTGGTAGCCAAGTGCCTTTATCTTTAACACGGTGCAAATGTAAAAAATATATTTAATAGTCCAACAAAAAATACTTAATTTTTTCCTTTCAGAGTTGAATAAATTTCATAAATTTGCACCTCGGTAAAAACACAACACACAACTAACTACAACCGAGGTAAATACATAAAAAGAAGCCAAAATACAGTTTGGATTTTTTGAAACAATTTTAACTTCGGGATTAAACAACAACTAAATGTCACACCTAGAACCAGAAGCTAAAATATTTGCTTGTTCGCAAAGTGTTTATCTTGCTGAGAAAATAGCAAAAGAATACGGAATTCCTTTAGGGAAAATCACCATGTCAAAATACAGCGACGGTGAATTTCAACCTTCGTACGAAGAGTCAATTAGAGGATTACGCGTATTTATTGTTTGCTCTACTTTTCCAACAGCAGATAATTTAATGGAATTATTACTAATGATTGATGCTGCAAAAAGAGCTTCAGCCAGACACATAACTGCTGTAATTCCTTATTTTGGCTGGGCAAGACAAGATAGAAAAGACAAGCCTAGAGTTCCGATTGGAGCTAAGTTAGTAGCTAATTTATTAGATGCTGCGGGCGCAACAAGAGTAATGACCATGGATTTGCACGCTGATCAAATTCAAGGATTTTTTGAAAAACCAGTAGATCACCTTTTCGCATCTACTATCTTTTTACCATACGTAAAAAGCTTAGAACTTGACAATTTAACAATTGCTTCGCCTGATATGGGTGGTTCAAAAAGAGCTTATGCCTATTCTAAATTTTTAGAATCGGATGTAGTAATTTGCTACAAACAGCGAAAAGCTGCCAACGTGATTGACACGATGGAACTAATCGGAGAGGTTAAAGGTCGCAACGTCATTCTTGTGGATGATATGATTGATACCGGAGGCACTTTGGCGAAAGCCGCCGATCTAATGATTGAAAAAGGAGCTTTGAGCGTACGTGCTATTTGTACACACGCCATTCTATCTGGTGATGCTTATGAGAAAATTGAAAACTCTAAGTTGAGCGAATTAATAGTTACCGATTCTATTCCGTTAAAGAAAGAGTCAAACAAAATAAGAGTGTTGAGCTGTGCTCCACTTTTTGCCGAAGTAATGCACATGGTACACCATAACAATTCGATTAGCGGAAAGTTTATCATGTAATTTTTAGTCCCTAGTGATTAGTACTTAGTAGAGTGGCTATGATCTAGAGTCAAAAACTAAGGACTTAGAACTAGCAGCTAAGGACTTAAAAAAAGAGTTTAATTAATAACTATATAAATATTTAAAATGAAATCGATTACAATTAAAGGATCAGAAAGAGAAAGCGTGGGCAAAGTAGCTACTAAAGCCTTACGTAATGCTGGATTGGTTCCTTGCGTATTATACGGAGGAAGTCAAGCAGTTCATTTCTCAGCAGAAGTAATGGCATTCAAAAACTTGGTTTACACTCCAAACGCGCACACAGTTGTGATCGATCTTGGAAACGGAAAATCATTCAATGCTGTTTTACAAGACATTCAAGTACACCCAGTATCTGACAAAATTTTACACATTGACTTCTTTCAAATCTTTGATGACAAAGAAATCACTATGGAAGTTCCTGTGAAAATCGTAGGAAAATCTAAAGGTGTTATGGCAGGTGGTGATTTACGTATGAACAACCGTAAATTAAAAGTAAGAGCGCTTCCTAAAGATCTTCCTGATTTTGTTGAGGCTGACATTACTCCACTTGACATGGGTAACAAATTGTACGTTACTAAAGTACCTACACCAAACTTCAAAATCATGCACCCAGACAACACAGTAATTTGTCAAGTGAAGATTTCTCGTGCGGCTATGAAAGCAGCTCAAGAAGCAGCAAAAGCAGCAAAAGCTCCTGCAAAAGGAAAGAAAAAATAATTTTTTTCAATCATACATCAAAGCGTCAGTTGCAAAACTGGCGCTTTTTTTTGCTTTTTAGTTTTTGATGTCAATTTTAAGGAGCAGCTAAACTATTTTATTACAGCTATTTTGTCCCGCTTTCCGTTACAATCTTTTTGTCCGCAAAAAAATGCGCACAAAAAGGATTTTCACTCCAATCGGGGCTACGACACACTACTTTTGCATCTCAGACGATTGCCTAAGCAAAGCTTTAAATATCGGCAACAGCATAGCCATTTTATTGAATTAAGCTTACTTTTGCAACATGATACAATGGATTTTAAATCTTTTCTCAACCTCAAAACAAGAGACCAATAGCAATAGCATGAAGAAATTTTTAATAGTAGGACTTGGCAACATCGGTGCCGAATATGTAAACACTAGACACAACATCGGTTTTAAAGTACTTGACTTTTTAGCCAAAAAAGAAGGCATTCAATTCGAAACCGTAAAACTTGGCGCATTAGCAAAATATAGTTTTAAAGGTAGAGCCTTTTTCTTGCTTAAACCCAACACCTATATGAACCTGAGCGGCAAAGCCATCAAATATTGGATGGATCAAGAAAACATTCCGCTGGAAAACATCTTAGTCATCACTGATGATTTGAACCTTTCATTTGGCACCATTCGCATTCGTCAAAAAGGAAGCGATGGCGGACACAACGGTTTAAAAAACACCAATCTCGTACTTAATACGCAACAATACGCTCGTTTTAGATTTGGAATTAGCGACGAATTTAAAAAAGGAAAACAAGTAGATTATGTGCTTGGCGACTGGAACGATGCAGAACAAGCTGCCTTACCGGAACGTTTAGAAGTAGCTAGCGAAATCATAAAATCATTTGGAACAGCTGGTATTGAGATCACTATGACCACATATAATGGAAAATAAAAGACAGGCAAGCCCTTTTGGGATAAAAAAAATTAGTAATTTTAAAATCTAATTTCATTTTGTACAAATAAAAGAATGGCAAAATAAGTTGAAACGCAAGCCAAAACCATGTTAATTTCGTAAATAGTACAACTCACGTCCCAAAAATACCACACATGAAAAAATTTACTTTCCTTTTGTTACTTATTATAGTTGCACATCACTCGAGTTATGCACAATCAAATGTAGAAGTAACTCTTTTTGGTAAAAAAAAGTCCGTACAAGCAGGAAAAGTAATTCGTTGTGCGTCGACAGAATATGAGGAATATTTAAAAGCATCAAACCCACAGCGACTTTCAACACAAGAATTCGAACAATGGCTTGCGCCAAAAGTACAACTAGAACAAGCTAGAAAGAGAAACTCAAACAAAACAGCAAAGACTAGTGCAGTAATTACAATTCCTGTTGTTGTCCATGTAATTCATAATGGCGACGCTGTAGGCAGTAACGAAAATTTGTTTGCAGAACAAATTTTTTCTCAAATTCGCGTATTAAATGAAGATTTTAGAAGAAAAGTAAGCACCCCAGGATTCAACACCAATCCGGTAGGCGCTGATACTGAAATTGAATTCGCATTAGCCAAAAGAGATCCTGCTGGAGTTTTTACAAATGGAATAAACAGAGTAAATTTAGGAAAAAGTAGCTGGTCAGATGAAGAAATCAAAAACACATTAAAACCTCAAACACAATGGAACCCCGAAAAATATTTAAATATTTGGGTAGTCAACTTTACACAAACCGGTGTATTAGGTTTCGCTCAATTCCCGACCCAATCAGGACTTAATGGATTAAATAGCGATGAAACAGATGCTAATACTGACGGAATTGTGGTACAATATCAATATTTTGGGTCAAAATCCTATTTCCCATCAGGCACATATGGCCCTATTTATGATCAAGGCAGAACAGCGACTCATGAAGTAGGGCATTATTTAGGACTTCGACATATTTGGGGCGATGGGAATAAAAGTATTGACGGGTGTACTGTTGATGATTTTTGCGAAGATACTCCTAATGCAGCCACAGACAATGCTGGCTGCCCAACAAACGTAGATTCCTGCATCAACTCTCCTGGATTAGACATGGTAGAAAACTACATGGATTATACCGATGATATTTGCATGAATATATTTACTGGAGACCAAAAAACAAGAATGATTACCGTAATGAATAACTCACCACGCAGAGCATCATTAAAAACCTCAGATGCGCTTACTCCTGGCGTGATACTAAATCATGATGGTGCAATTGCAATTTCTAACTTAAACATTCAAAAGTGCAGCAACAGTTTTACTCCTGTAATTATTTTAGAAAACAAAGGAAATGCCGCACTAACTGCTGCTACAATTCGTTACAGTATTGACAACACCAATTTACAAACCTTAAATTGGACTGGTAATTTAGACACAAATGCATCTGTAACCTTAACATTAAATACACTAACAACAAGTGGTGGAACTCATAATTTTAACGCAACAATTTTAAATGTTAATAACACAACAGATCAAAATACTGCTAATAACAGCGCCGACCAAACTTTTAAAATTGACAAAAACATTGCAAGTACCATAGTCAATTTTACCCTACAAAATGATCGATTTGGCTCTGAAACTACTTGGTTACTTACTAATTCAGCAGGTACCATTTTATATAGTGGCGGACCTTACACTGATATTGCAAGAGCACAGCCTCTACCCGCTCCAGTAAAAGAAACATTTGTCTTAGCAAATAATGACTGTTATACTTTTACCATAAATGATGATGCCGCTGACGGGGTGTGTTGCGATTGGGGCGAAGGATCTTACACCTTGGCCACTCCAACCAATGAAGTAATAGTGACTGGTGGCGCTTTTTTAGATACAGAATCAACCAATTTTAGAATAGGAACTCTTGGAACAAATTCAATTGATACACTGCAAAATACTGTGATTTATCCTAATCCAACAACAGATATCCTAAACGTTAGCTTTGACACTAACAGTCTTGATTACCCAACATCATACAACATCATCAATCTTTTAGGGCAAACAATACGAACAAAAACAATAGATGTTAAGCAAGAATTACAAATTAATGTTGCCAACTTAGCACAAGGCATGTACTTTTTACAACTTGTCAAAAACGGATCAAGTAGACAAACCATTCCTTTCGTTAAGAAATAACAATTTATGTACTATTTTATATCAAAGGGCCGAAGTTTTCGGTCCTTTTTTAATTATATCAATTGTATAGCGTAAATTTGCAGCATTATAAAACCCTTGCTTTGAAGATTTTTCATTCTATAAACGACTTTTCGACTACCAAAAAAACGATTTTGACTCTTGGAACTTTTGATGGAGTACACTTAGGCCATAAAAAAATCCTTCATAAACTGACTCAAAATAACGCCAACAAAGAATTTGAAAGTTTGGTACTTACTTTTTTTCCGCACCCGCGAATGGTTTTACAAGAAGGCTCAACGATACAACTTTTAAATACGATTACAGAAAAAGTTGCATTAATCGAAGAATTAGGAATAGAAAACATTGTCATTCATCCTTTTGACGAAGCCTTTTCAAGACTTACCGCCGAAGAATTCGTTAGAGATGTTTTGGTTGACAAATTTCAAATACACAAAATTATAATAGGCTACGATCACCGATTTGGACGAAATAGAACTGCTGACATCGATGATTTGATTGGTTTTGGACTTGAATACGGGTTTGAAGTGGAACAAATTTCTGTTCAAGAAATTAATGACATCTCTGTAAGCTCAACAAAAATTAGAACAGCTTTACTCGAAGGCAACATGAGCTTAGCCAACAGTTATTTAGGTTACGATTACTTTTTAACAGGCACCGTTGTAAAAGGCAAACAATTAGGACGTACAATTGGCTATCCTACAGCCAACTTACAAATACCAGAGAAATTTAAACTCGTACCGCAAAACGGTGTTTATATTGTACAAAGCCAAATACAAAACAAACTTGTGTATGGTATGATGAATATAGGTAACAATCCAACTGTGGGAGGACAGCAACAAACTATTGAAGTTTATTTCCTAGACTTTGAAGCCGATTTGTACCAACAAAAACTTCAGATTTCAATCTTACAACGTATTCGATCCGAGAAAAAATTTGACACCATCGAAGATTTAAAAAATCAGTTGCATAAAGACGAGCAAACTGTTTTAGCATTCATAAACAAAATCTAAGATTTTATACTATCGTTCGATTTTTTTAATTAAATTTGGTATTAACCTCTCTTTATCAAAGAGATACTATTGTCAAACTAAAAAATTTAGCGGTATGAAACTTCCAAAAGAATTAACAAATGGAGTACTTATCATTGTAGGTATTGGACTCTATTTCTTGGCGATGGAACTATTGGGCTTAGCCGATAGTCACATTTTACGTGTATTTAATGTGCTGTTCATTTTTTATGGCACTAATCGAACTCTTCTATCCAACTATGCCGAAGGCAAAACTACCTTAGCTGCAAATGCTGTTTCTGCTTTATTAACCGCTTTAATAGGTGTTTTGTTAAGTATCGTAGCGCTTGTTGGCTACAGTTATGCTAAAGGAGGAGAAGAGTACATTGGTTCTTTATCTAAAACATTTTTATTTGGTGGTGAGCCATCAGTTATGACGTATTCAATTTCTCTTTTGTTCGAAGGAGTTAGTTCTGCAGTAATAGTAACTTTTATGCTTTTACTATATTGGGATGCCCGCTTTACTTCGAATAAAAAAATAGCAAAGACGTAAATCTTCATCAAAAAACTTAATCACCTCGCTACAGCACAAGCCTTAGCGAGGTTTTTTTATATCTATTTCCAGACAAAACTTTTCCTGGCTACAAAATTAAAAATAGTCTTTAAAGCAGTGGGATGAATTGAAAAAGGCCTTCAAAGCACTAATTTCATTTCGGCTGTTTAAGATTGGTACTTTAGAACAATTTAACTACTTTTGAAGCATCAAAAATTCGTATCAATGAGCATTACAAAACACAATTGGACTAAAGACGAAATAATCGCCATATATAACAAACCTTTAATGGATTTGCTTTACGAAGCAGCATCTATACATAGAGAACACCACGACCCTAATGTAGTACAAGTTTCTACTTTACTTTCAATAAAAACAGGTGGTTGCCCTGAGGATTGTGGCTACTGCCCACAAGCAGCGCGCTATCATACCGATATTGAGGGCAACGATTTAATGTCAGTTTCACAGGTAAAAGCACAAGCTTTGCGCGCAAAATCTGGAGGATCGTCACGTGTATGTATGGGCGCCGCATGGCGTAACGTAAAAGACGGGCCGGAATTTGACCAAGTACTTGAAATGGTGCGTACCATAAATAAACTGGATATGGAAGTTTGTTGCACACTTGGTATGATTACCGAAAACCAAGCACAGCGACTTGCAGAAGCTGGTTTGTATGCATACAATCACAATCTTGACACAAGTGAAGAATATTACAAAGAAGTAATCTCAACACGTGGTTTTGAAGACCGAATTCAAACTATCGAAAACGTTCGTAAAACCAATGTAACTGTTTGTAGCGGAGGAATTATTGGAATGGGCGAAAGCATCGAAGATAGAGCAGGAATGTTAGTTGCTTTGTCTACATTGAATCCACAACCAGAATCAGTGCCAATTAACGCCTTAGTTGCGATAGAAGGAACTCCGATGGAAGAAGAAAAACCAGTTGAAATTTGGGAAATGATCCGAATGGTAGCTACTACCAGAATTATTATGCCTGAAACTCAAGTGCGTTTATCAGCAGGTAGAATGAACATGAGTCGCGAAGGACAGGCTATGTGCTTTTTTGCTGGAGCTAATTCGATTTTTGCAGGTGACAAATTGTTAACCACACCAAATCCAGATGTAAATGAAGACATGAAAATGTTTGAAATGCTTGGATTAAATCCTCAAAAACCGTTTACAAAAGTATCGCAACCGCAAACTGTTGAAGCAGAAGATTCACAATTTGTACCTCTTGGCGAAAAACCAAAATGGTCAAGACCAGGTCACACTATTGAACGTAATCTAGAAGCATCTGCTAAAGAAAAATAATAGTTATACACCAAAACAATTAGCCATCTTGTATTGCACAAGATGGCTAATTGTTTTTTAAGGAAGTATCACTTTTTTAAAAAACACTTCCCCATCCAAACCTTTTACCTTTAAAATAGCAACTTGCTGCGAAATTGGCAATAGCTGAATGCTGCAATGCGTTGTTTGAATGTCTTTTTTATGATATATTTCTTTTCCATCAATGCCATACAACCATAACTCATCAATAATTTGATTGTGCAAACCAACAGTAATTGTTTTGCTATTTTGAATAACAGTTAGTCCATTTTTTTCCTTCACAAACTCCGAATTACTTAAGTTTTTATCTGTAAATCGCAGCAGAAAACGATCATTAAATAAGCCTTTTTCAGAAGTGAATTTATAGCCCTCGGTTGCGAGTGGAACAATAGTTTGACTCACTTTATCTTCAACAAAAATAATTTTGTCCTGTAAAAAACCATCTGCATGATCTATTTTAAGCACAAATGTACTTGCCGCAGCAGTGCTAAAACCTAGTTTAAAAACATCAATATCATTAAATGGCAATCCATTAGCCTGAATAGTTAGGTTTTTATCCTCATTGATGCTATAAAAATCTAAAGCAGCGTTCCCGTTAAAGGAAATTCCATCATAAGCCAAATCAAATTGATTTGTTGCTGCCTCGCTATACCCTACTAAAATTTGTTTGAATGCACCTTGTTCATTAGTTAAGTTTAACCAAAGCCGATGTTTATCTGTATCATCCTCTTTCTTGTCTTTTGCATTCTTGATTTTAAAAAAATCTTCATTACCTGAACTTTCGCGCATTGAATTATCAAAAACAGCATTACCTCCAGTGTTAATCCCAAGCGCAAAGAAGGATTGTCCAGATGCTATTTTACCTTTTGGAACTAATGTATTAACTCCCAAATTTAAAGCGGCTGTACCCACACCACCAAACAAGTTGTAGGCAGCATAATCGCCTGAATTGTAGTTATAGTTGGTGATAGCTGTATTGTGTGTCCAAAAATACAATGTGCCCCCAATGATAGTTTTGTTTCGATCTAAAAACAAGTCGGCATTTAAAGTTGATGGATACGGATTACCAATTAAGTTGAAGGTACTGGCTCCAACAATTGGAATATTGTATTGACCATTATTGGGAATACCTGTAAATACTGCTTCGTAAACTGCTGGAACGGTTTCTGAAAAATTTAATGGACTCCGAATGATATACCCTTTTCCTACCGTCATGACTGCATTAGGTAGTTCGCCAACCCACTTATTTAGCACGGAATTGTATGAAAAAAGTCGGTCTTGCGGAGCATTTGGCGATACATCAGCCAATACATGACTGGCAACGGGCGACGACCAATACGTATAATCTGATTTTACAATTGGAGTGGTCTTTCTGTGCATTTTCATTTGCCCAGAATTTACCACATGATTTTCTTCTTGAAAAAGCACACCCGTATTTTCTAAAATTAAAGTACCTGTACCAGCATAGTCAAACACCAAATTTAGAGCTGCTGATGAAGCTACTGTCACCGTTGAAATCGAATTAATGCTACAAGAGCAAGCATTAAGTGTATTTGCAATTGAATAATTAGCATTAATAAATAACGATTTTTCTGAAGATGGGAAGCCGTTTGACCATAAAAGGCCATCCCATGTTGAGCTATTAGTACATAACTTTAAGCGTGCAACTCGATGCTTAGTAATTCCTGAAATTGAGTTAAAATTACCTCCAATTATCAATTTATTATTGATGGTAATTGCCATTGCAAATAAAGTATTATTAAGTACAGCCGAAAACGTAGCGTCAATTTGTCCATTACTTAAAGTTCTTATGAGACGTTTAACACTTAAACCATTGTACGTACCAGCAAATGTGCCCCCTATAAGCAATCTGTCGTCTGGCTGAACTACAATTGCCCTTACATCGCCTGTGCTAAAACCAGACCCCATATTAAAACTACTATCAAAAGTACCGTTAGATTCCAATCGAACTATCCTTTTTGCTGCATTCCCATTGTAATTAAAAAAACTACCTCCTAATAGTATTTTTCCATCGGATTGAAAAGCGATTGTATAAACGGTTTTATCCAGTCCCAAACCCGATACAAAACTTGAATCTAAGCTGCCATCAGACAAAAGACGTGCAACACGAGCTTGTGCCGTACCATTAAAATTAGAAAACTGACCACCCAAAAGCAACTTCCCATCAGACTGAATAACGACAGTTTCTACAATGGCATCAGCTCCTAGACCAACATTGAAGGTTGGATCTAAAGAGCCATCATTAAGTAACCGAACTACTCTATTTATTGGGATGCTATTGTATGACGTAAAATTTCCAACTACGATCATCTTACCATCAGCTTGCAAGGCCAAATCATACACTTGATTATTAAAACCGCTTCCTGTACCAAAACTTATATCTACATTTCCGTCAGCAATTATTCGAACAATTCTACCACAAGTTGTTCCATTGTATGTAGTAAAAGCACCTGCAAATACTATTTTTTGATCTGTTTGCACAACGGCTGTTTTAATGGTATTATTTGCACCTGATCCCAAAAGATTAAACGAGGGATCTACAGCGCCTGAGGGCAACAAACGAGTGATTTTCGAACATAGAAAACCATTGAACTTTGAAAAATTTCCAAAAACTAAAGCGGTATTATCTGCCAACGGTATAAGCCCTAAAACCGAATTATCAAACCCTACACCTGCCGTTAGGTAAGCAATGTCTAGTACACCATTAGTGTCAAATCGAGCCAATCGTCCTTGATTTTGCGAATCGAAAACTGAAAAAGAACCACCAGCATAAAAATTTCCAAAACTATCCTCAGCGAAACTGTAAATAGATCCCGATGCCGGACCTACTCCAAGATCAAAATTACTTGCTACAGTTCCATTTGCAATCAACAATACAATTCGATTCACATCAACAGCGTTATAAGTACTAGAAAATGATCCGCCCACAAAAATGGAGCCTGAAGTATTTACTCGAACCGATTCAACTACCCCATTGGCAAAACCTGTACCTGATAGAAAACTTGAATCGATAGAGCCATCTGTATTTAGTCGAATAATTTTTTGTGCCGTAGCAGCATTATAAGCTAAAAAACTTCCTCCAACGATAATTTTACCATCTGCTTGAATTGCTAAAGCGGAAACAGAATTATCAAAACCAGAACCTTGTATGAATGAAGGATCTACAACTCCTGTTGAATTTAAGCGAATAATTCTACCGCAAGGAGTTCCATTATACGAAACGAATGATCCTGCAAGTATTATTTTCCCATCCGTTTGTAATTGCACCTCTTCAACCAAAGAGCTAGCTCCAACCGAAGTAACAAAAGTAGGGTCTAAACCGCCAGTAGGTAAAATTCTCGCTACTCTATTGGCTGTGACTCCATCATATTTAGTAAAGCTTCCTACAATAATAATTCGGCCGTCCGCTTGCTCTGCCATATTGTAAATAATACCACTACTAGCTGCTACGGTGGTATTAAAAGTTAAATCTAAACTTCCATCGCTATTGAGTCGAATTAATCTATTAGCCGGTAGACCGTTGAATGTTGTAAATGATCCACTTAAAATAATTTTTCCACTAGCTAGTAACAAAATACTATAGACTTTTCCATTTAGACCCAAACCCGTATTGAATGTAGGATCCTTAGAACCATCAGGCAATAAGCGACAAATTTGCGGCGTAGATGCACCATTGAAATTTAAAAAATCTCCGCCAACTAGCATCTTACCATCCGGCTGCAAAACAGTTGTTCGAACTATACCATCAAAACCATCACCAAGCAAACCATCATCATACGTATTAAACGTGGGGTCAGAAATTCCTTGCTGCGCAAAACTCACATGGAAAAATAGTGATGCTATTAAAATAAAACCGAAGAGTAAAGTTTTTTTCAAAGGATTAACATTTTAATTTTACAAAAAACATGTATTAATCTGCCATACAAATCAATACAATATAAAATTAATCACATTGGAACTTTTACACAATACCCACATTTAGTGATATTTACAAAAAATTAATTTATTTTTTACATAAAAAAAGCCCATTCAAATTAGAATGGGCTTTGTTAAATAAGGTATTTTTATTTTACTTAAAAATTGTTTTTGTAGTGTACAATGTGCCGTCTTCAAGAACAGTCTTTACAATTAAAACTTGATCGCTCGAAGGAAGGTTCTCGATGACCAATTCTTTATTTGCTATGTCTTTTTTGAAGTAAATTTGCTTCCCTAAAATGGAATAAATAACAACCGAATTGATGTCTTCTTTGCCAGCAGTTACTTTTAATTGCTTATTTTTTACAGTTACTAGCACAGTATTAAAATCAGTAATTACATCTTCTACACCAAGAGTCTTATCCGTGTAACGCAAAACAAAACGATCATTAAAAGTTCCTTTTGTAGTTTGAAAACTATAAGGAGACGTTTTTAGATTATGAATCGTATTGGTGTTTTTGTCTTCTAAAAAGACATTTTGAGTGGTAAATAATCCATCCAAATTATCAATGCTAATTGAAAATTCACCATCAATGGTAGAGCTGTAACCTAATGGAACCAAATCGTTTTGCTCAAACGGAAGTGCACGACCTTGAATTACGTAGTTAGTAGATTTGTTTACGCTATAAAAATTAATAATCGCATTGGCATTAAAACTTGGTCCATCAAAAGCAGCATCAAAATCATTAGTAGCACCATCTATGTACCCAACTAAAGTTTGCTTAAAAGCATTTTGTTTGTTGGTCAAGTTCAACCAAATTCTGCTTCTGTCAACTACTGCACTAACTTTTTCAGTTTCTTTAGTTCTAAAAAACTGAGAATTGTTCAAGTAACCAGTACCAATACGCATATCATTATTAAAAGTAACAGGGGTTCCAGCAGCAGCGATACTTGTAGTGAAAAACGATTGACCAGCAGCGATCATTCCATTCGGAATATTAGGGTTGCTAAGCAACTTATCTGGATCACTTATAGCTACTGTTCCAACTCCTCCTGTACGGTTAAAACTAGCATAATCGTCCTGAATATAAACCAAATCTCCTGAACCTTCATTCAAAGTTCCAACTTTATTACGAATTTCTGTATTATGTGTCCAAAAATAAATGGTGCCACCTAAAACTGTTGAATTTGCATTTAAAAATTTAATAGCATCGATTGCGGAAGGATACGGATTCCCGATCAAATTAAAGGTCCCTGGTCCTCCAACTGCTATTGTTTTTACTCCATTGTTGGGTGCTCCAGAAAATGTAGCTACGAATGTTGAAGATGGTGGATTAAGTCCAGGAAAAAACTCTGGAGCTCTAATAATATACCCCTTTGCTACATCCATTATTTTAGTTGATGGTGTTTCTACAAACCATGTACCTCCCGGTACAAAAGACCAAAAACGTCCCAAATTTGTATTTGGAGAAACAGCCAATAAGTTTTGCCCTATTACCGGACTTGACCAATAGGTGTAATCCGATGCTTTACGAACGACAGACGTTATTCTTTTATAATTAATAACACCACTATTTACCGCAGCATCATTAACTTGAACCAAACTAGAGGCATTTTCGAAAGTGATGGATCCTGAGGTACTTACATTTAATTCATTTTGTAATTTTAATGTAATCCCAGTATTAACGATCACATTAGTATTAGGACTAATTGTACAAGAGCAAAGTTCCGTATTATTTGCCAAAGTAATAGGGCTTGCAGTAGCTGATGTAATTACTCCAAGCTTGGCAATAGTAGGTGGGCTCGTCCAAGAACTTCCATTGTAAGTAGTAGTTACTAAACTGTTAATCGCAGCACTTCCTGTTGCAAGAGAAGAACAAGTTCCGTTAGACACTGTAAAAGTATAGCTTTGGCCTTGGACTAATCCCCCGATCGTTGTGGTTGTCCCTGAACCTGACAAACCAGTTAAGCCAGATGTCGCTGGACTTGCTGTAATAGTCCATGTACCACTAGAAGGTAAACTACTCAAAGCAATACTTCCTGTTTGAACCGCGCAAGTAGGTTGCGTGATAGTTCCTAAAGTTGGAACCACTGGAATTGGTTGTGGCCCAATTAAAACGTTTCCAGAAGTATTATTGCCACACAAAGCAGCCGAAAACAAGCGGTTTTGCGGTATAATTTCTAATGCCTGACTCGCACTTAACCATGATAATTGGGCTACTGCTCCAACTCCTCTCTCATAATACTCTAAAACGATTTCATATTTTGTACCTGCTACAAGACTTATCGTTCCATTATCGATTGTAGGACCGTGATCTGTCCAATTATTTATGACTTGAACTCCATTTACTCGCAACCTGATACCATCATCACTATTTGTTCTAAAAGTATAAGTTTCAGTAAATGCTGGTTCAACAAAACCAGACCATCTTATAGA
The DNA here is from genome assembly GCF_011365745.1 of Flavobacterium turcicum. Classification (GTDB taxonomy): domain Bacteria; phylum Bacteroidota; class Bacteroidia; order Flavobacteriales; family Flavobacteriaceae; genus Flavobacterium; species Flavobacterium turcicum. The sequence goes on from NZ_JAAOBY010000001.1 coordinate 25,629, forward strand.
GAAATTATCATTCCCAATAGCAGCACTTGGGCTTCCAGTACCATAATTGTTATCTATCACTGCATCAGTACGAATTAAAGTTGGGGTACCAGTTAACCCTACATTATTGTAGTACTCGCCTTTTAATCCATTAGTTAAATTGTCAATTGCAAATGTATAAGTGTTAGGCGCAAGATTAGTAATTGTAGTGCTCGCTCCTGTTCCCGTGGTAATAACATTTCCGGGTAATCTAGTTAAAACCCATGGTGTAGATGGTAATCCATTCAAAACAACACTTCCTGTTGCAACAGTGCAAGTTGGTTGTGTTATAGTACCTACTGCAGGTGCTGCCGGAGCAATAGGAATAGGATTAATTACTACAGTTGTGGAAGCTACAGAACTACAGGCTACAGGTGGATCTAATCTTGCTTGCGGAATAATCTCTTCTATTTGACTTGGACTTCTCCATCTCAATCGTGATGTTGCCCCGCCACCTCTCTCAAAAAACTCTAAAACAACATTGTATTTAGTTCCAGCCACAAGGTTTATTGGAGTTGAAATATCGTCTGTAGCGCCATGAATTGTCCAGTTATTTATAATTTGAGCACCATTAACCCACAATCTTATCCCATCATCACTGGTTGTTTCAAAAATATAAGCCTCAGTATAAAGTGCTTCTACTGTACCAGTCCATCTTACTGAAAAATCATCAGCATTAACGCCTGGTCCAGGGCTTCCTCCCCAATTAAAATCTACTGTAGCATCTGTTCTGGTTAGTACTGCAGGCCCTGTAAGATCAACTGTATTAAAATAAGTCCCTTGTAAACCCTTACCCAAATCTGTTACCATAAAGGTGTAAGATCCAGGAGCAAGACCAGAAATAGTTGTAGTTGTACCTGAACCAGTTGTAGTGACATTTCCTGGCATCGTGTTAACAGACCATTGTCCGGCAGGAAGGTTATTTAGAACCACACTTCCTGTTGGAGTTGAACAAGTAGGCTGTGTTCGAGTACCAATAGTTGGAGCGGCTAACTGAACAGGTACAGGATTTATAGTAAAATTGGTAACTGCAGAAGTACACCCACCATTAGTTGCAGTAATTGTGTAGTTTCCCGGATTAGCAGTCACATTTGCACCAGAACGTGTTATACCGGCAGATGGTGAAAATGTATAGCTGTTAGCAGCATTAAAATTAGAAATTGTGAAACTACCTGTACTAGTTGTACAAGATGGCTGTGTAATTGTACCTAATACTGGGGTAGAAGTTCCACCTGCAACAAAAGATGTTACATTAGAATTTACACTTACACCACACCCCAAATTATTGTTACGAACTCTATAGTAATATGTAATACCAGCTGTAAGGCCAGTAAGTGGATAGCTGATAACATTACCAACGTTTAGATTTTCAAAACCAGGAACAAAAGTCCCCGTATTAAAGGTATTTGTAGTAGCAACATCTAAAAAGTACCCGCTAACAAAGGTGTCATTTTGCCATTGAGCCGTCCATCCTGAACAAGTTGAGAAACCTGCAAAGGCAGTAGGAGTTATTGGTTGGTATACATTTACAGTATTAGAAACATTATTAGTCGTTATAGAATTATTACAAGTACCCGAGGCTAAATTACTTACCCTTATGGTAGTAGAATTATTAGCACCTAATATTCCGAGATCTGCGGTAAATTGTCCTGTACCAGCTGTAGTTACAGTCATAGGTGCTGTATATGTCGTAGAATTCCCATTGAAACTTAAACTATACGCTACTGAATATGTACCTACTGGCAAACTCGTTGCTGAACCGCTAAGTGTAACCAAAGTCACTCTATTTGTAGTACATACTGTGGAGACAGCTATAGTGCTTGATAAAGAATATGATGGACAAGCCCAACTTAAAACTACTCTTCCTGCTCCTCCCGATCCTCCGATTCTAGAGCCACCACTTTGAGAAGTCCTAGCTCCACTACCACCTCCACCAGGCATATCACCACTGTTACCGTTATTTGTACCAGATGTAATCGCTGTGCCTCCTGCTCCGCCAGAATTAGCGCTTGCTCCACCTGCTCCAGATGCAATACCAAAACCCGTATCACCGTTTTCACCAGTAATTCCAGCAATTCTGGTGGCGCCAACTGATGCAGCTAGCGAACCACCTACACCACCTGATGATCCGCCTGGATTAGATTGGCCTCCTAGTCCCCCTGCGGCACTAACAGGATAACCTGTAATTGTGGATGCAGTACCGTTTCCTCCATTACCTCCAAGTGAACCAACACCCCCAGCCCCAACCGTTATATTTAAAATTTGGTTAGGCACAACTGTAATAATACCACTTACAAAAGCACCGCCACCGCCGCCACCGCCGCCACGTGCTGATAAAAATGCTGCGTTGTTTGAGCCACCGCCTGCGCCACCGCCTCCCCAAGCTTGAACAGTAATACTAGTTACACCTGCTGGGACTATAAAAGTTCCAGAACTTGGAAATAGTTGTGTACTTTGTCCAAAAGAAAACAGAGAAACGAAGAAAAAGAATGCTGTTAGGTAGCTATTAGTGATCGAAAAGTATTTTTTTTCCATGAAGATAAAAATTAGAGTTAAAGAAATTACTTCAACTTTACTTACAAATTAATAATTAATCGGGATTACTTCAAAATATAGTTGTTTATCAACACGTAAACTCGTTGAACGACTTTTTTACATTCAATTACCTAACATTTAAACCATTATTTCAAATCTACTTAATGGTCAAAATTAAACGGACTTTCAGGTTTCTGTTTCACTCATTATTTTACTTGAAATAGATACCTTCGGAATGAAAATTGTTAGCATTTTAACTTCAACAAAAATAAAAAAAACATAAAACCTTATAAATCAACTCTTAATTCACAAAGAAAATATTTAATAATATGAAAACAAACTTCCTTAACAAAAATATAATAATACAGTATATTCGTCCTTTTTAGAAAATCATAACAGTTATAACGTAGTTATATATCCGAAAATAATTGCTGTTTAGATTTAAAAAAAGGTGAATGGCAATTAAGATATTAAACTAAATAAGAAGCCCATTCAATATAGAATGGGCTTCTTGTAGACTAATAGTATTTTTAATTATTTGAATATTGTTTTTGTAGTATGTAGTGTATCATTTACTAAAATAGTTTTTACAATTAAAACTTGATCACTTGCAGGAAGAGTGTCAATAATCAATTCTTTTTTAGCAATAGCTTCTTGGAAATAAATTTGTTTTCCTAAAACGGTATAAATAGCAACCGATTTAATATCTCCAAGGCCAGAAATCACTTTTAATTGTTTATTTTTTGTTGTAACAACCACATCATTACTATCTGTAATTACATCCTCTATAACTTGATTTTTATCCGTATAACGTAGTACAAATCGATCATTGAATGTTCCCTTTGTAGTTTGAAAACTATAAGGAGCTATTTTTAAATTGTGCATCGTGTTAGTAGATTTATCTTCCAGAAACACGCTTTGTTTGGTAAATAGTCCGTCAACTGTGTCAATGCTTATCGTAAATTCACCTTCAACAGAAGAACTGTAACCTAGCGGTACCAGATCGCTCGGTACAAATGGAAGTGCTCTACCTTGAATTGCATAATTTGTAGCATTATTTATACTATAAAAGTTAATTATCGCGTTCGCATTAAAACTTACACCATCAAATGCCTTGTCAAAGTCATTGGTAGCGCCTTCAATATATCCAACAAGCATTTGTTTAAAAGCTCTTTTTTTGTTGCCTAAATTCAACCAAATTCTATTTTTCTCAGGTTCTATAGTCACTTTTTCAGAAGCCTTGGTTCTAAAAAACTGTGAATTGTTTAAGTATGATGCACCAAGACGCATATCATTGTTAAAAGTAACAAGAGTTCCAGCAGGAGCAATACTTGTTGTAAAAAACGATTGTCCTGCAGCAATCATTCCATTAGGAATATTAGGATTGGTTGGCGACTTATTCGGATCACTTGAAGCAGCTGTACCAACACCTCCGGTACGGTTAAAACTGGCATAATCATCCTGGATGTATACTAAATCTCCAGTTCCTTCATTTGTGGCTCCAACCTTATTACGGATTTCAGTATTATGTGTCCAAAAATAAATGGTACCTCCTAAAACGGTTGAATTTGCATTTAAAAATTTTACGGCATCAATTGCAGAAGGATAAGGATTACCTAAAAGATTATATGTCCCTGAAGCTCCAACAGCTATTGTTTTTACTCCATTATTCGGTTCTCCAATGAACGTAGCCTCGAAAATTGATGAAAAAAATGGGTACGCAGCATAGTAAGAATCTGGTGCTCTAATAATAAATCCTTTTCCTATATCCATTGTTTTAATTGATGGTGTTTCTACAAACCAAGTTGCTGCCGGATTAAATGACCAAAACTTACCAGTATTTGTATTAGGTGACAGGTTCAATAAATTCTGCATTGACACAGGACTTGACCAATAGGTATAATCTGAACCAATACGAACAACAGTTGTTTGACGTTTATAGCTGATGGTACCACTATTAATTGCAGCATCATTAATTTGAACCAAACTAGAGTTATTTTGAAACGTAATAGAGCCGGTGCTATTTACTTCTAGTTGATTTTGCAATTTCAATGTTACTCCAGAATTAACAATCAAATTCGTATTTGCACTAACGGTACAGGAACAAAGCTCGGTATTGGCACTGAGAGAAATTGGTGACGCACTGCTTGCCGTTACGACTCCTATTTTTGCTAAAGTTGGAGCGCTAGACCAATTGGAGCCATCAAAAGTGGTAGTTACCAAATTGTTAATAGGCACAATAGCAGTTTGTACAGAACTACAAGTACCATTAGAAACAGAGAAAGTATAGTTTGTTCCTTGTGCTAATCCTCCAATTGTAGTAGTACTACCAGATCCTGTTAAACCTGTAATTCCAGACGTAGTGGGATTTGCTGTAATAGTCCAAGTTCCTGCAGATGGCAAACCACTCAAGGCTATACTGCCGGTTGGAACAGTACAAGTGGGTTGAGTAACTGTACCAAGAGTTGGTGTTGCCGGCAAAGGATTGACCGTAATATTAAAACTAGAAGTACCACTGGTTGCACATCCGTTCACTGACGCCACTCTTAAAATTCCATTTGTTGCAGAGGCATTAAAAGCCACCGAAACAGACAAACCATCTGCTGCAGGTGTAATAGTCCAACCGGTTCCAGTATTTGTCCAACTATAGGTCACAGCATTAGGAACCGCTGCTATACTGTAGGTTGCCACACTAGCCCTACATTGACTTGACCCTCCAGAAATTGGACCTGGAACAGCTGCGGCACCTCCACTAGTAGTAACAGTAACAACACTTGAATTAAATTCACATGCCCCAGGTATTAAAGCTGAAGGCTTGAAAACACGTCTAAAATAGCGCACGTTATTTGGGGCACCAGCAACCACTGTCACTGCTGGAGCTACATAATTGGCTGCAGTTGCTCCTACAATATCAGTGAATAAAACATTGTTTGTAGATATTTGCCATTGGTACAAAGAGTTAGTTCCACCATTTGTACCTCCTGTGCAAGAACCAAGAACGGAACCTGTTATGTTTGTTGTTAATCCTGAACACAATCTGACATTTGAGGCGCTTGTTATTGCATTGCCTGAACCATCAAAAGTCGCTAGACTGAAAGTCAAGTTATTTCCCCCTCCATTTTCATAATAATCCAATACAATATCACTATTACCTGTCAGTCTTATAAGATTGTCGCAATAGGATGTCGTGCCCTGATCAACCCAACGGTCAAAAACTAAGACCCCATCAACATACACTCGTATTCCATCATCTCCACTAACATTCAAAGTATAGCATCCCGCAGGTCTTGTTGATCTCATTCTATACCTTACAGCAAAAGATTCTGTATAAATCTCAGCTCTTTTTACACTATTGCTAAAAACATCAAAACATGCTGTATTTCCCCCAAAAGTCGTAGTAAAACCCTCTGTGGCCACTGTATAATTACCCACATAATTTGCATTGAGAAACGGAGAAGTAGTTGAAGAAATTGGATTTGGTGAAGGAAATCCACCAGGTCTAACACCACCTCCATAATTATAAACATGACCTACCCAAGTATTTACACCAAAAGCAGATTGATTATCTAACGTATTACCAACTGATAATAGAGTCAAAGTAATTACACCACCGGCTGTATTATCATTCACGCAATTACGAGATAAGAGAACTTTTATTTCACCCGAAAGTGGAGCAGTCCAACTGTTAATAGTTGCTCCAGATGCACCAGATGCAAAACTCCCTGCTCCAAAACTTGAATTATCGGCTGCATTTAGCAGTGTAAGACTCTCTGTATCCGCTGGAAAAACATTTCCTATAGAGAAACGATAGGAAAATCCTTGTACAACATTCAAAAGCACAAATTGACCTGCCCTTACAGCAGCGCTTGAAATCGTATTTGTAGTTCCGGGAGTATTGACACAAAAAGTAGAAGTACCTACCGAGGTAAGAGGCGAACCAGTGTAAGTACATTGCGCCTTCATAGACATAAAAGTCATTAAAAGCAGTACAGCAAAATATAAAGTTTTTTTCATTTTCATTATTTTAAAAACAACAATATCTTAAGGTCATTTATCCTAGCTAACAAACTAACAATCAATAAGTAGCGCAAGTTAGTTAAAGTTCTATAAATGTTAAAAAAATTCAACCTAAAAATTAAAAATTTGCTCCAATTTATTGCAAAAATTTAAAAACTTTAACTAGAAAAATTATTTATTCTATATGCAACCCTAAGATAAGAACATTTTTACTTTTATTTACTAAACAACGGCGAAGTTTTTAACTATAATTTTTATATTGAAAAATTCATCATTTCACCAAAAAGATTAAACGTATTTTTGCCATGCAAAAAACACCAATTTTACGTATTGATGAAAGAAATCTATTCGATAAAAGAAGCTATCAAAAAAGCAGAGCATTACTGCGCTTACCAAGACCGTTGCCATGACGAAATGATTAGCAAACTGCGCAGTATGAAAATGTCAAGTGATGAGATAGACGATATTATCGGCCATTTAATTCAAGAAAATTTTTTAAATGAAGAGCGTTTTGCTTGTAGTTTTGCACGAGGCAAGCACCGCATAAAATCATGGGGTAAAATCCGAATTACAAATGAACTCAAGTTCCGAAATATCAATCAGCGACTGATTACAACAGCACTACAAGAAATTACAACCGAAGAATATTTGGAGACTTTTCATAAAACTGCCGACCGAGTTTGGGAAAACAGTAGCGAAAGAAACACACTGAAAAAAAGAAAAAAGTTTTGTGATTATTTACTCCGTAAAGGTTTTGAGAGCCAGTTAGTGTACGAAAAAGTGAAAGACTTAGAGGCTCAATAACACGCTCACCGCATTGCCACCAAAACCAACCGCATTGACCAACACTTTTCGAATTGGTTTTTTGGACTGCTGCGCTTCCGCAAAAGGTACGCCGATAAACGTATTGTACTGCATCATCAGGATGGCCAATTCCATACTCAAAATTCCAGAAGCGCCAAAAGTGTGACCTATTTTCCATTTATTGGTAGTCAACAGCGGTAAATCGGTACCGAAAAGTTTCTGAATGGCTTTGTTTTCAGTCAAATCGCCTTTTATGGTTCCGGGCGCGTGCATTACAATTACATCCACATCAGTGAGAGCCGTATTTTGCAAAGCCATTTGCATTGATTTTTGAAAACAAATCGCCTCTGTTGATATTGAAATATTATGTTCAAGTAACTCAGTAGCATAGCCAATTCCTTCAATGTAGGCCAATGCATTTGGCGCTTTTCCCGCTTCAAGACAACAAACTGCGGCTCCTTCACCAAGCACCATCGTATTTTTTTTCTTCTCGAAATCTAAAGCACGATTGGGCCATAATTGAACTTCAGATTCTGTTTGAGAATAGATTTTTAACGCTCGCATTTGAGCAATCGTAAAATCAGTCAAAGGCGCCTCGCTGCCACCTACCAAAAACTTATCAATCATACCAGATTGCAACCAAACATAACCATTTAAAACTGCATGTAGCGCTGTAGAACAAGTAATAGAATGTGAAATTTCTGGACCCGAACTTTGTAAATCATGCGCTACCCAAGAGGCAATATTTCCTAGAGTAGTAGTAGGCGAAGCCAAAGTTTGCGCTTTACCAGATTGAATATAATCCAGATGATGTTTTTCGAATAATTCTGTCGCTCCGCGTGAAGAACCTAAGTTTATCCCAAACACGTCTGACTTATCCCAACCCGCTTTTACAACAGCGTTACGGGCAGCAATCATCGCATACAGAACAGACTTGTCGAGGAATTTGTATTTAGAATCTTCTTTACGCAATGCTTCAACCAAAGCTGCTTCTTTTTCATTTAAAGAAGCTACAAATGTTAGTGCATTATCATACGATTGCTTTGTAAAACAATGTTTATCTTGCAAATACATTTCCCAAACCGCCTTAGCGTTGCTACCTAGAGGCGAAATTGAGGCTATTGAAGTGATGGAGATAATTTTCGACAAGACTATTTTTGATTTAAGGAATGCTAAAAAATTAAAAATGCTCCGGTAATTTGCTTTTAAAACTACTTCAGAGCATCTTCACTTACTTTGCAAATTTTCTGCAAATTTAAACTATTTCTAAAGCATTTTCGATCACTTGATATACTTTTTGTAACTGCTCATCGCTAATTACGTACGGCGGCAATACATAAACAATGTTTCCTACAGGTCGTAAAACAACGCCATTGGCAATAAAAAAATCGTACAACTTGTTGCGCAAACTTCCGTAATAACTTGCCGCGCCATCGGTGACAACTTCGAGTGCAATGATAGTTCCCAAAATTCTTGTGGTAACTACTTTTGGGTGAATTTTTATTCGCTTCTCAAAAGCCTTATGATTTTCATGAATCCTGGTAATATTAGTTTGCATTTCACCCGTTTGCAACAAAGTCAAACTCGCCAAGGCTGCTGCACAGCCAGTTGGGTTTGCTGTAAAAGTATGACCATGAAACAAGGCTTTATTGATATCATCATCATAAAAGGCGTCGTATAAATCTTGTGTAAAAGTGGTAATCGCCATCGGAATCGTTCCGCCTGTTAACGCTTTCGACAAACACATCATGTCAGGTTTTGTATCAACATAATCAGTAGCAAAGTTGCGTCCCGTTTTACCAAAACCCGTCATTACTTCATCAGCAATGTTGAAGACTTGATTTTCCTTGCAAATTTGCATCAGTACTTCAAGTGAATTAGGCTCATACATCACCATACCTGCCGCTCCTAAAACCAAAGGTTCAAATATAAAAGCCGCACAATTTTTTGTGTTAATGACATTTTGCAAAGCATCATAACTCTCTTGTTCGTGCCCTTTCAAAGGAACAGGAATACGCACCACATCAATAAACATTCCTTCAAAGGCTTCGACAAAAAACGAGATTCCGCTGGCTGCCATGGCGCCAAAAGTATCACCGTGAAACGCATTTTCAAAGGCAATAATAGTCGTTCGCTTTTCGCCTTTGTTGAAAAAATACTGCAACGCAACCTTAATCGCTACTTCAACAGCTGTTGAACCGTTATCTGAAAAGAAAATCTTTTGTTGATTTTTTGGCAAAATCTCCATCAACTTTTCGGCAACAAGAACCGCCGGCTCATGTGTAAAACCACCAAATAGCACATGTTCTAATGTGGTTAATTGTTTGTAAATCGCATCAGCTATAAACCGATTGGAGTGCCCATAAGGATTGACCCACCACGAGGCAATAGCATCAATATACTCCTTGCCATTCTCGTCCCAAAGTAAAGCGCCTTCTCCTTTTGCTATAGCAATGGGCAAAGAAGCTGTTTTATGTTGGGTGTACGGATGCCACAAATACTTTTGATCTCTATCTACAAGGCTAGACTTTTCCACAGCAACACTTTTTATAGTACTCATAAATTATAAACTCAAAAGGTTGTCACGAAATAAATCAGCGTATTCTTTTATGGCATTGGCATCAAAATAAGGTTCTTGATCAATGCGGCCAATGCATTTAATACCTGTCTTGTTTAAAATAATTGATTCGGTGGCTTTGTTTTTGTTGCCACTAAAAACGATACCAGCAACCAATAGATTTCTGTTTTTCAAACATTCAATGGTCATCAAAGTATGATTGATACTGCCCAAATAATGGCGTGAAACTACTATCACTTTATAATCGGGTTGAATCAAATCAACGACGCAATCCGTATCATTTAATGGAACCAAAACCCCTCCAGCGCCTTCAATTACCAAATGATTTTTGGTTTCGGGTGAAGTTATATTACTTAAGTCAATTGTAATTTTATCTAACACGGCAGCATAATGCGGACTTGCTGGAGTTTGCAAAGCGTAGGCATTAGCATGAATCACTGTTTTATTGTTTGACAAAAGCAATTTGATTTTGTGACTGTCTGAGTCATCTAAATCTCCTGCTTGAATTGGTTTCCAGTAATCAGCTTCGAGAGCCTCTGTAATAATTGCCGATGCAACAGTTTTACCAACATCAGTTCCAATTCCTGTTATAAATAGTTTCATACTTTTCAAATAATTAACCACCAAGCAAATGCTAGCAGTACTTTAATATTTTATCTTTTTTTTATGCAAAAACGTACGCACTTAGCAAAGTAAGCACTTTTTCAATTTGTTCCTTCGTGTTGTAATTATGTAAACAAAAACGAAGGCGTTCTTGGCCTTCTGGCACCGTAGGCGAAAGGATGGCTTTTACATCAAAACCTTCCTTTTGTAATTGGTTGGCAATCATTTTTACCTTGTCATTGCCCGGTATAATTGCGGATTGAATGGCAGATTTGCTACGCACAAATAAGGGCTTTACTCCCAACATGTTTTTTATTTGATTAAAATGAACAATATTCTCCCGAAGTTGAGATAATGCGGTTGCATCTTGATCCAAATGATTGTAAGCAACGAAAATCGTTGCCACCGAATGGGGAGAAAGACCGGTTGTATAAATAAAACTGCGAGCAAAATTTACCAAATAATTCTTCAAATCTTGACTACCTAAAATGGATGCTCCATGGCAACCTAATCCTTTACCAAAAGTCATGATACGCGCAAAAACATGGTCTTGTAAGCCTAACATTTGCACCAAACCTTCCCCTTTTTCGCCAACCACTCCCAACGCATGCGCTTCATCTACTACCAAAAAACAATCATTGTCAGAAGCAATTTGAACTAAATTAGATAAATCTGGGCTATCGCCATCCATTGAAAAAACTGATTCAGTGACAATGTAAATACTGGACGAAGATAGTTGCGTAGCTTTGGCTTTAGCGATGAGTTCTTCTAAATTTTCAAAATTATTATGCTCAAATTTAAACGACCTTGCAGCACTCATTTGAATTCCGTCACGAATGGAGGCATGACACAAAGAATCAAATAGAATAATATCATTGCGTTGCGGTACAGCACCAAAAAAACCAACGTTAGCATCGTAACCAGAATTGAAAAGCAAAGTAGTTTCTGATTGATGAAATTGTGCAATATAATTTTCAGCTGTAGCATAAACAGCATGATTACCTGATAACAAACGGGAACCCGTTGCACCATTTTGAAGCAAATTATGAGCTACTAAATACTCATGAGTTTGATGAAACAGACTTGCAGAAGCAGCAAAACCTAAATAATCGTTAGAAGAAAAATCAACACCGCCACGAGTCGAAGGCAATACGCGTAAAGCATTTTGCTCCACTCTTGCTTGTAGCTTATCCGAAAGATTTTTTGGAAATTTTTTCATGGTGACACAAAAATAGGCAAGTTTTATTTGAATTGAATTTTGAAGCGTCAATTCATCAAAAAGAGTGCTCTAACACATGACTACTAATTAAGGAAACGAAAAAAGAGTTTTGAATTAAAAAAATACAAATTCATTATAATTTAACATATTAAAAAGAAGAGTCATAAGGTTAGCGCTTTATTTTTACGAAAACGGTTTCGATTAATCTAAATCATAAATTTATGTTAATTTTATCTTAAAAACAATCTCAAAAAAAACAGTCTGAACAATTGTTTGCTACTTTCGGAGCATATGAAACGGATTGCTACTCTTTTTCTGATAGTTACGTTATTTTATAACGTACTTGGTTATTACCTGATGTTTGCCTATCAGGAAGAGCAAGCATGGGTAGCAGCGATTGAAAAAAAAGACAATATTAATTACCAAGTTATTCAATTAAATGCCTCTTTATATTCATTTATAGAGGATACTGAATTTGAATATGTAAATGAAAATGTAGTTATCGACAAAAAAACGTATCACATATTCAAAAAAAGAATTCAAAACAATATTCTGAGCTTGTATTACCTCCCGAATTCGCATCAAGAATCAATAAATCCTGACTTACAAAATATTGTTGATCAACAATTGTTTAATGGCGGCGCCACAAAAGAATCGCCTTTAAAAAAACTTATGAAATCTTTCTTAAAAGATTATATTCCTCAAGAAACAGCTGCCATAGTGTTTTCACCAGAAAACAAGGCAACTACTACTGAAATTGCATTATTACCTACTCCGCTTCTAATTGCAGGTTATCTGTCTGTGCCCTTCTCACCACCGGATCTGGTTTAAGACCTTGTTAAAACCTATTTTACCTTAACTTTTTGTACAAGATAAACTTTAGCTGTTTACAAATGTGCTAAACGTAAATGCTTGCGCAATCAACAACATTGGCTTTTAGCTTGTTATTGATCTAAAGCATGGCACCTATTTCATTATAGCCGTTTTTAGCAAATATCATTTTACAAAAAAGCAACACAAATTTTAGCTATCCTGCACAGCCAACATACAAAAATTTGACTGAGCAGTTAATAAACATAACATTTTGTGTTTACCAAAAGAGCTACTCAAGTAAATCAGGCTTTTAACAACCCAATATCTAATGGAGTTCTATTGATTTTCGAGAACTATTTTTTTTTAAAAAATCAACTCCTAAGTAACCTAAATCAAATACAAAAAACTTCTTTTTGATAGAAGTGATGTGTATTTTATGCTTCTTGTTTTGATCACTACAAAAATCAAAATCAGGTTCTGCAGATAAAGGATAATTGAGCATAAAAATATATCACTGCACTTAAAAGATCAAAAAATTAACCAGACCAGCAATTAAAAATGAAAAATAAATATTTACTTGGATTACTACTCGCTCCACTTTTTTTGTTTTCTCAAACAGAAACCGATGGATTATTTATGAGTAAAAATTATTTCTGTTTCGGAACGGTATATCAGCACAACAACTGGAATGAGTATTGGGAAGGTGACTTTAAACGTGAAAATCTTAATTTAGGAACCGTTTCGAGTTCTTCCTTGGCTGTAATGGGTAATTACGGATTAACGAAAAAATTAAATGTACTAGTAAGCCTACCCTATGTAAAAACAAAAGCTAGTGCAGGCACTTTGGCCGGCCAAGAGGGCGTTCAAGATGTCACTCTATCACTCAAACACCTAACATTTAAAAGAAAAATAAACAGAACAGCCTACACACTATATACCGTTTTGGGAGTTTCTACACCCTTATCAGATTATGCAGCAGACTTTTTACCATTGAGCATCGGTGCAAAGAGCAAAACCGCTACGCTACGCTTGATAGCTGACTATCAAAACAAACGCTTTTTCACCACATTTTCAGCTGCATACGTAAAAAGAGCTTCTATTGAAATTGATCGCAATTCCTACTTTACTACAAAACCGTATTACACCAATAGAGTAGATATGCCAGATGTAATAAATGTAAACTACAAAATAGGATATCGAACCAATACCTTTATTGCCGAAGCCTCTTTGGAAAACATGGTGACTCAAAGCGGAGGTTTTGACATTACCAGCAATAATATGCCTTTCCCGAGCAATACCATGAATGCACTACGAACAGGTGCTTTTACAAAATACAGCCCAAAACAAAACCCTAGATTATCCTTCTTAGCAGGTTGTAATTACACTTTAAATGGTCGAAATGTAGGGCAAACAACCTCTATTTATGGCGGCCTATTTTACATCTTGAATTTTAACAAAAAACAATCATGAAAAGTACATTCAAAAAAACCTCAATATACCTTTTAGCAGCAATTTCTTCGATAATTTTCACTTCATGCAATGAGGATTCAGAAGAGAGAAATAATGAATTTCAAGCTTTAAATCCGATAACACAAGATGAAGAAGCAGGAGCTTGGAAAACATTTTTATTAACTAGTCCTAATGAATATTCATTAGATGCTCCAATAGCCAGTAACAGTCCGGCATTTACAAGAGAAATCAATGAAATAAAAAGTTTTCAAGCTAATATTACTGCTGAGCAACAAAGAATCATTCGTTATTGGAGCGTAGGTGGCGTATTGCGCTGGAATGAAATTATGCGAGCACTCGTGGCCAAACACAACCGACCGCCCTACCAAAATCCTGACGGAACCTACCCAACTCCATCAGCAGCAAATCCTTTTGCTAATCCTGAGTTTCCTTTTTCGAGCCCACCGTACGCAGCGAGGGCCTATGCCTATGTAAGCGCTGCACAACACGATGCTTTGGTTGCCACATGGTTTTATAAAAAGCAGTTTAACAGAATTGCTCCCTTTACACAAGACAACGCGTTGCAAGTATTAGTTCCTAAAAGTACATTACCCTCCTATCCCTCTGAAGATGGTGCAATCTGCGGTGTAACAGTAGAATTACTCAAATTATTATTCCCAACAGAAATTGCATTTATTCAAGAAAAAGCAGCTGAACACCAACTGTATCGCATTATTGCAGGCGCAAACGTGCGAAGTGATGTTGATGCAGGAATAACTTTAGGAAAAAAAATAGCAGCGAAGTTTATTGCAAGAGCAAGTTCTGATGGCGCAGGAGCCGCAATAGGAACTCCAGCGCAATGGGCACAACTAGAAAATGAAACAATTGCAAAAGGCGAAACACCTTGGAAATCTCTTGAATTGCCAGCTCGTCCGCCAATGCTACCCTTCTTTGGGAAAGTTAAATCATTTATTATGACACCCGAAATGGTAATCGCAAATAGACCAGTACCACCACCATCAACTAAATCAGATCTTTTCAAAAAAGAATTAGCCGAAATCAAATCAATAAGTCAAAATCAAACCAGAAGAAATATGGAAATTGTTACATTTTGGGCAGATGGAATTGGCACTTATACTCCGCCAGGGCATTGGAACGCAATTGCAGCAGAATCTTTTGTTAAATTGAATTATAGCGAAGTGCGTTGGGCTAGAAACATGGCATTACTAAATATCGCTATGATGGACGCAGCAATCAGCTGTTGGGATGCCAAGTATACCTATTATAACCCGAGGCCAACACAAATGGATCCTTCTATTAAAACAAATACTGGAGTTCCAAATTTTCCAGCTTACGTTTCAGGACATTCCACATTTAGCGCAGCAGCAAGTACTGTATTATCTCATTTAATCCCAAGTAAAAAAACCACTTTTGAAGCTATGGCAAAAGAAGCATCTGAATCCAGGATGTTAGGTTGTATACATTACCGCAGCGATTGCGAAAAAGGAATGGAGCTAGGACAAAAAGTTGGAAATCTAGCCGTGCAACGCGCCAAGCTAGATGGAGCGGAATAATTAAAACTCAACTAGAATAAAACGATCATTATCAAATACATCATGAACACGATACTTTATTACAGGGCCAATTTACTCGAGGAACTTGAACAAATAAGGGAATTACAATTGCAAAATAGTAGCTCGCAATTCTCTACTGAAGAAAAAACTAAAGAAGGTTTTGTGACTGTACAACATACTGTATCTCTGCTTGAAAAAATGAATAATGCTTGTAAGCATATCATTGCCAAGGATCATACAAAAGTAATTGGATTTGCATTAGTCATGCTGCCTAGTTTTAAAGCCGAAATACCTGCTTTACAGCCACTATTTACTAGAATAGAACAACTTGTGGCTCCCGAAACGAAATACGTTGTAATGGGGCAAATTTGCATTTCAAAAGATTATCGAAAGCAAGGTGTATTTAGAGCCTTGTACCACTTTTATAGAGAACAACTTCAAGGTGAATTTGATGTACTGATTACCGAAGTAGCAACACTAAACCAACGTTCGCTGCAAGCACATCAAGCAATAGGTTTCAAAATTATTGCTACTTACCTTGAACACGACCTCGAATGGAACATCATAAAATGGAACTGGAAATAAAAAAAAGCCTAACGATAAGTTAGGCTTTTTTTTGGTATTTATAACGGGAACTTAATCAACTAAAACAATCACTTTATTGTCTTTCATTTCAACAGTCCCAGAATGAATCTCTAAAGTATAGTTTTGAGCATCCAGTTTTGTAAACTTATTAGCAACATCCTTTGTTAAAGTAAGGTTTGCCGCTGCAATTTTAATCACACCTTTCTCAAGAATTGAAACAATAGGAGCGTGATTATTTAAAATTTGAAAACTTCCATCTACTCCTGGCAAAGTAACCGAAGTTACTTCTCCTGAAAACAATTTAGCCTCTGGTGATACTATTTCTAAAATCATATTTTTAAGTTTTCAGTCTCAGTTTTCAGTTTCAGTTACTACTAACTGTTACTATCAACTGTAAACTCGTTTTACGCTTCGGCTAACATTTTTTCTCCAGCTTCGATAGCTTCTTCGATAGTACCTTTAAGGTTAAAAGCTGATTCTGGTAAGTGATCTAACTCACCGTCAATAATCATGTTAAATCCTTTGATAGTATCTTTAATATCTACTAAAACTCCTTTTAAACCTGTAAATTGCTCCGCTACGTGGAAAGGCTGAGACAAGAAACGTTGTACACGACGCGCTCTAGATACTGCCAATTTATCATCTTCTGATAATTCTTCCATACCAAGAATCGCGATAATATCTTGCAATTGCTTGTATTTTTGAAGAATTTCTTTTACTCTTTGTGCACAGTCATAGTGCTCATTTCCTAAGATATGTGGAGTCAAGATACGAGAAGTAGAATCTAACGGGTCAACCGCAGGATAAATACCTAACTCAGCAATTTTACGAGACAATACTGTAGTTGCATCTAAGTGAGCAAATGTTGTTGCTGGTGCCGGGTCAGTTAAATCATCCGCAGGTACGTATACCGCTTGTACAGATGTAATAGAACCTTTGTTTGTAGAAGTAATACGCTCTTGCATAGCTCCCATCTCAGTAGCCAATGTTGGTTGGTAACCTACTGCAGATGGCATACGACCCAAAAGTGCCGATACCTCAGAACCTGCTTGTGTAAAACGGAAGATATTATCAACGAAGAACAATACATCTTTACCTTGATCAGATCCTGCTCCATCACGGAAATACTCAGCAATAGACAATCCAGAAAGTGCTACACGTGCACGAGCTCCTGGTGGCTCATTCATTTGACCGAAAACGAAAGTAGCTTTAGACTCTCTCATTCCTGGTAAATCAACTTTTGATAAGTCCCATCCTCCATTTTCCATAGAGTGCATGAATTCCTCACCATATTTAATAATTCCTGACTCTAACATCTCACGAAGCAAGTCATTTCCTTCACGTGTTCTTTCTCCTACTCCTGCGAATACTGAAAGTCCACCGTGACCTTTTGCAATATTGTTAATTAACTCCTGAATTAATACTGTTTTACCAACTCCAGCACCACCAAACAATCCAATTTTACCACCTTTTGCATAAGGCTCAATCAAATCGATTACTTTGATACCCGTGAATAAAACTTCAGAAGATGTAGATAAATCTTCGAATTTTGGAGCCTGACGGTGAATAGACATTCCATTCTCACCTGTTTTAGGCAATTCTGGTAAACCATCAATAGCGTCTCCAACAACGTTAAATAAACGACCGTAAACATCTGCACCAATTGGCATTTGAATAGGATTTCCTGTACCCACAACTTCGTAACCTCTAGACAAACCGTCTGTTGAGTCCATCGAAATGGTACGAACTGTGTTTTCACCAATGTGAGATTGTACTTCTAGCACTAATAAAGTACCATCTTTTTTTGTGATTTCTAACGAATCATAAATTTTTGGAAGTTCAACATCCTTACCGTTGAAAACTACGTCAACTACTGGTCCAATGATCTGGGCAACTTTTCCTATTACTTTCGACATTACTTATGTATTTATTAAATAGCTATTTAGGTTTATGAAAAGAGCCTAACCAATACATATTGATTAAATACTTTTTTCAGTGTGCAAAGATAATTTTTTAAAATATAAAATCAATTATTTTTTATAAAAATTGGAGTATTTTAATAGATATGCTAGAAATGAGTCAAAAACCATCAAAGCATCGCATTATCCTCAAAAAAAAACCACCTGCAAAACTGCAGATGGCCTTCCTAATTAACTAAATTTTATTTTTAAACTACAACGAAGCAGGGTACAAAATGCGGTACGTACCTACGTTTTTGTTTTTAAAGTTAGCTCCAAATTTTACATTTATAGCATCAGTAAATAAATTAGCAATAATTGCATATCCTCTTGGACTTGGATGTACTCCATCTAATGAAAACATTCCTCCAAAAATAAAAGCAGAAGTTGTATTAAAACCATTATACACAATACCACCACTAGCTAATTTATCTGTAACACCTTTCAATTCTACGAAAGCCAAACCTTTTGCAGTTGCAACTGATTGAATTGTTGCATTGTAAGCATCAGTAGCTACTTTTACTTCAGCAATTTCTTCTTTTGACAAAACCCAGTTATCAGCAAGAGGTACAGAAACTCCGTTAACAGCAGCAGCATTCCCTCCTACTAATGTACCAATAAAACTACTTGCTGGTAAAACAATCAAATCATCAGCTGTTGCATGTCTGAAAGAAGGAATACTGAAAGAAGTTCTGTCAGTTAAATAACTATCTACAATAACTACTGCATTGGCACCAGCTTTAAAATTGATTGTTCTTCTTGTAGCTTCAGCAGCAGTCAATAAATTAGCATTTACCATTGATTGTAAACCTGCATTGTAAGCTGCATATCCAGTATTTAACTGTGCAGCTGCAGTTGCTGTTAAATTTACTGGATTAAAAGGTACTGTTGTAAAATATGGCAAAGCCGTTACATAAGGCAAATTAGCCACAACACCTTTAGCTCCATTAGCAGTCATAGCATTTACAATTCCATTAAACGCACTTGCAAAAACATTTGGATCTGTAATATCATTACTAGCATAGGTAGCAGGATTCAAATTACCTGTTTGGTTTCTTCCTGAACCTCCAGAGGTTGCATAACCCAAAACATCATTACCACCAATCCACAAAGAAAAGAAGGTTGGCGCTTGAGCTACAGCATCAGCAACAACAGTTGTTGCAGCTGTTGAAGCAAATCGTGCAAAATACGGATTAGCAGCTCCAGTAGCTACACCAGCTACATTACCATAATTTGGAGCTACCAAATGATAACTCTTTGCACCTGGAACACCCATATTATTGAAAGGCCCAGTCAATTTAGTCGTTACTTCTGTTGTAGGCCTTCCAGGAACCGAAACTGGTGCCGCACCATTAAAAAACAATCTGGTTCCAAGAATCACATTACCATTTAACAAAAGCCCTCCTGTATTATCGTTCATAAAGGGAGTTTTGAACTCACCTCCTCCTGCTAAAGCAAACTGTTGTGCAATAATGTTTGCATAAGAACCTTCTTGCGCTGTTTTAAAAAGAGCATTATCACTAAAACCAGCCGCATAGGAATCACCTAGTGCTACATACTTAGTCACCACCGCAGAACCTGCTGTCAAAGGTTTTCCATCAGATGAGTTAGCATCTACCACTACTTCCTCTTCGTTATTACACGCTACAAATGCTAACGAAGCAAATAATAGCCATTTAAAGTTTTTTATCATTGTAATTTTATTTTATTATGAATGATTGCTTATGGGTTGATTGTCCAAGATGCAAAATACTGCTGACCAATTAAACCAGCTCCTAAAACCTGACCATATTCTTTACCACCAATATTTGAAGCTCCAAGTTTGAATGTTGATTTTAAAGATGGGAAATTGTAATTCAATTGCGCATCGATAACTGTTGCAGAAGCGATAACTCCATCAGCAAAAGAAGATTGCCATAAGTACTCACTATTCCATCTTCCGCTCACATTAAATCCGAAATTTTTAAATAATTTCTCATTCCCAATAGATGCCTTTACTCTATGTTTTGGAGTGTTGAAACCAGCTTCAAAACTTGGATCTTTTGATTGATCAAAACTGAATTCAGCATAGTTATAATTGGCTCCAATCTCAAATTCTTTGTATACTTTTCTAGACAATCCAATTCCGAAACCAATTGACTCGATTTCAATTGGAGTATTAGTGTATAACTGAAAAGTTCTTGTGTTACCACTTTGTAAAGCTTGTATCGCTTTTGGACCTTCAGGGTTAGTTAATCCACCACCATCTAGTGCTAAACCATACAATGGAGTAATCACATTTAAGTTTCCAATGAAGTTGTTGTATATATTGTAATACCCATTGATATCAATAGAGGTTTTGTTGATAAAAGAACGATATCCTAATTCAAAAGCTTTCACTTCTTCTGGTTTAACAAGACCAGCATTTGTTTTTTTAAGTAAAGCTGGATTTCCAGCAGCAGAAAATGCTAATACAGACGAAGCAAGATATGAATTCTCATAAGCTCTTCTTCCATCAATAGTAACTGTAGCGTTTCCATTATTGTTAGCCTGACCAACAGTACCATTAACTGGTAAAGTCTCTGTAAAACGAGTTAAGTTATCTGGAGCTGACCCAAGCAAGATAGCACTACCAACATTGAAACCAATGTATTGATCTTGAGTAGATGGATTTCTAAAACCTGTTTGGAATGAACCTCTGAAATTATGATTTTTGTTTTCCCCAGCAGAATAAACCAAAGACACTCTTGGAGAATAATTCCCATCAAAATTTTGTGCTTTATCATAACGAAGCGACCCAGTAAATTTCAATCGATCGTCAATAAATTTTTTCATCACTTGAGTATACATTCCGTACTCGTCATAACGAATTGGTCCGTTAGCATCTGTGTAAATACGACCAAAAGAATTCAATTCATATTGTCTAAAAGAACCTCCAACTTGAATCTCAGCTACTTTGATAATGTCTTTGAAATTGTAATTTACATCTGAGTGATAAATTTTAGAATTATCAACCAACTTTGAACCAGATAAAACACTTGCTTCGTTGGTAACTTGAGCAAAAGCATTTTTAAACTCTGGAGTTCCTGGTAAAAATCTTCCTGAATCAGCTGAAGCTCTTGCTCTTGCATGCGCTTGCTCTGGAGTAAAACCTCCTAAAGTTGACTGTACGTAAGCACCGGCATATTGACCAAACCATGTTGCATCACTTTTCCACTTTCTATTTACATTAATACCTGTAAATAACATATCATATGAATTACCACCATCCTCAGTAGTAGTATAACCTCTTAAGAAAAAGTTTTTACCCTTGAATTCAATTTTATGTTGTTGCATAAAAAAGTTATTCAAGTAATATCTGTTAGCTCCTTGATAAACAGTGTTACCAAAACCAAATTTACTTTGAACAATAACCTCTAGTCTTTCGTCACCAAAAGGACGTACATGTAACGATAAATCAATTTTTGTATTTGACACTTTATTATCTGTCAAATCAACTTCATTATAACCAGTTCTACTTACATTTCTGTTTGGTAATAAATTTACCGCAGATGCTGGAATTATGTTTTGAGCCGCAAGAGCTTGTCCAACATTTTTAATGTTAGTAGCAACTTCGTCACCGTAAACATTGATACCATCATAGTCAATTGAATTTCTATCAACTCCCATTCTAGTTTTATCATCATAATTTACTGCATGCCATTCCGTACCTTTCATGTAAGCAAAGTTTGCTTTACCTGCTACATATTTATTGAAAGCTTTTGCCATACGCACTCCATAATCTACGTAGTCATTTGTACCGGCTGCTTTTTGAGTAGTTTGACCAAATTTAGCATATGCTCTGATACCTTCGCTTGTAAATGGACTTTTACTAGTCATGAACAAAATTCCGTTAAATGCATTCGCACCATACAAAGCCGAAGAAGCTCCTGGTAATAATTCAACTGACTGAACATCAATTTCTGAAACTCCTATTAAGTTTCCTAACACGAAGTTTAATAACGGAGAAGAGTTATCCATACCGTCCACTAATTGCATAAAACGAGTATTGGCTACAGAAGCAAATCCACGAGTATTGATCGACTTGAATGACATACTAGAAGTATTCATTTGAACTTCTTTCATGTTTTCTAATCCGTCATAAAAAGATGGTGAAGCTGTTTTTTTAATTTCAGCAGTACCCATTCTTTCAATGGTTACTGGCGACTCAAGCACACGCTCTGGAGTTCTTGACGCAGATACCACGATTTCATCTAGTTTATTCTCTTCATCTAATAATTTGACAACAATTTTTTGAGTTGATGAAGCAACAGAAACCTTTTGAGATGCAAAACCAATACTTGTAATTTCAATTACAAACGGTGGTTTTTTATTTGATTTTAAAGTAAAAGCACCGTCAACATCTGTCGTTGTGCTGGCAGCATCTCCTAGAAGTTTGATATTGGCTCCAGGAATAGGCTGGTTGTTACTGTCTGTAACAACACCTGAAATTGAATTTTGAGCAAATGTTACGCTACAAAAAAACAATGTCAAAAAAAGTAAATACACTCTCATTGGGCTATAATTTGTTGGTTTATGACGCCAAAGTACAAATAATTTTGATATTAATAAAAAAGAAGCGAAAAAAATCGGGAATCAGCATTTATAATGGTCTAATCAGACTTAATTGCTATTTCTAAAAGAATTTTTAATGTTAAATTTTAAGTATAAAAAACATAATTTCATTATGCATGCATATAAAAAATACATTAATCTTAAAAATTTTATTAAATTTTAGATATTTGACAAAAGTGCAAAAAACGTAAAAATTTATACTAATTTTCACATTTACAAAGCAAAAAAAAAGCCCCGAAAGTTGAACTTTCAGGGCTATTATAAAAAAATATTTTCACTTATTCAACTGTAACTGATTTTGCTAAGTTACGAGGTTGATCAACATTACAACCACGCATTACCGCTATATGGTAAGACAATAACTGTAATGGAATTGTAGTAATTAGTGGCGAAAGCGCATCTGAGGTTTCTGGAATCTCAATTACGTAATCAGCCAACTCGCGAACTTGCGTATCTCCTTTAGTTACTACAGCAATAATTTTTCCGCTACGAGATTTAATTTCTTGAATATTACTAACAATTTTATCGTAATGTCCTTGCTTAGGAGCAATTACAACTACAGGCATATGCTCGTCAATTAATGCAATCGGACCATGCTTCATTTCGGCAGCAGGATAACCTTCAGCGTGAATGTATGATATCTCCTTTAGCTTTAACGCACCCTCTAAGGCAACTGGGAAATTATACCCACGACCTAAGTACAAGCAATTTGAAGCATCTTTAAATACAGCTGCGATTTCTTGTGCTACTTCATTGGTCTCTAAAGCTTCTTTAACTTTCTCTGGAATAATTTCTAATTCCTCAAGGTAAGCATGAAATACAGAATTTGACAAAGTTCCTTTTGCTTTAGCTAAACGCAAGGCAATCATCGTTAAAACTGTAATTTGCGTTGTAAACGCCTTTGTAGATGCTACTCCAATTTCTGGACCAGCGTGCGTATAGGCACCTGCATGACTTTCTCTGGAAATAGAAGAACCCACCACATTACAAACTCCAAAGACGAATGCACCATGTTCTTTAGCTAACTTAATAGCAGCCATAGTATCTGCAGTTTCCCCTGATTGTGAAATTGCTATAACAATATCTTTACTACTAATGATTGGATTTCTATATCTGAACTCAGAAGCATATTCTACTTCAACAGGAATTCTAGCAAATTCTTCAAAAATATATTCGGCAACCAAACCAGCATGCCAAGATGTTCCACACGCAACGATTAGAATACGATCAGCATTTAAAAATTTCTCTAAATTATCTTCAATTCCAGCCATTTGAATCAAACCTTCATTTGCATGAAGTCTACCACGATAAGTATCCTTAATTACACTAGGTTGTTCGTAAATTTCTTTCATCATGAAGTGATCGTAACCTCCTTTTTCAATTTGCTCCAAATTCATCTGTAGCTCTTGAATAGTTGGGTTTACCAAAGAGTCATCTTTAATTTTACGAACCTTCATTGGTTTATGCAACCTAATGTTAGCCATTTCTCCGTCTTCTAAGTAAATAGCATTAGATGTATACTCGATGAATGGCGATGCATCAGATGCAATGAAAAACTCACCTTCACCTACACCAATAGCTAAAGGACTACCTAAACGTGCCGCAACTATTTCATTTGGATTTTTTTTATCAAATACAGCTATAGCATAAGCGCCAACAACTTGATTTAATGCTACTTGAACTGCTTTTCCTAGTTTCAATTTATCTTTTTTCTGTACTTCTTCAATCAAATTCACCAACACTTCAGTATCAGTATCTGAATGAAATACATATCCTCTTTTTAAAAGCTCTGCCTTTAGAGGCGCATAATTCTCAATGATACCGTTGTGAACAATAGCTAAATCTCCAGAATTTGATAAATGAGGATGTGAGTTTACATCATTTGGCACTCCGTGAGTAGCCCAGCGTGTATGACCCACTCCAATAGAACCTGAAATTGCCATATCTACTGATGCCTTAGCCTCGAGATCAGCGACCTTGCCTTTAGTCTTAGTAACTTGTATAGACGCTCCATCATACAGCATTACGCCTGCACTATCATAACCTCTATATTCAAGTCTTTTCAGTCCCTTAATTACAATAGGATACGCTTCTCTGTATCCAATATATCCAACGATTCCACACATAATTTACACTAATTAGGTTTTGTAAAATAAATTTCAAGCTTTAGCCTTTTATCAGCTGGCACGGTCGATTTTCCACCAAAAATAATGGTTCCAAGCGGATTCATAACGGACGCCTTAGGCACTTGTTTAATAAAACTGTTCGCATTTCTTACGGAATAAGAATTTGAAACAGCAATTGATTCGGTCACAACCACACCTAATTTTACATTAGTGGAGTCTTTATTATTAATCAAGTTACGAATTTGATTTGTAATTCGCACTTTGTACGTTGTTCCTCTTTTTGATGTAGCATCTTTACGAATTAATCCATCAAGAATAGATTTCGATTTTTTAGGATCAGCAGCATTGGTCGAAGGGTCTAAAGTAAAATCAACTATCGGGCGATTGTTTGTGAAATCGTAAACATAAATACGCTGCGGCTCTTTACTTGAAGCCATACTTGCAGCATCAATGTGAAATACAAGGTTTGCCTCATTAACCAACAACTTTTTACCATCTGCAGGATTTCTTAAATCATCCAATTCATCTGATATTCCGTTTGGCCCACCCAAGACACCATTTGCATCGTATCCTTTCAAGTCTGTTTTATTGAACAATTCTAAGATTGAAACAGCACCTTCTCCACCTCTCAAAAATAATTTATCATCACCTTCTGTCGTATTCCCAGTATTAGGAAGCGCATTGTATGCTGCACCTGAAGATGAAAAATCATTAGTTAATAAACTAACAGAATTACCTCTAAGATTTAACTCAATAGTTTTCTTAACCCTTGGGATTTTTGTAGTTCCTGCAGCTGGGGTACCATCTTCATTATATTTAATGGTTATTTTACCTTTTGTAAAATCCAACATCGCCATGTTCCCTGCACTTCCCGGAATCTTTTCAATTTTAAAATACAAGCCTCTAAAATAGTTTTTGAACACTTCATTTGAAGCCAATTTACCAGAGTTTATGGCATCAATAATCTTTGTCTTAAAAAAACTTCTATTAAGAGTTAACTGCATAGAAGGCGGCGAATAGGTCGTAGTTTTTGCATTAGTAACCGTATCTGTTGTAACCACAGAGAGCTCTTTTGAATCAAAGAAAAACTCTTCGTTTTGCGATTTATCAGCACTATTATCGTTTAGAAGCGTAGGCAGTTTTAAACCGTCAAAATCAGCATTTTGATTGCTGTAATATTTTTGTGGAGATTTGAATCCTGTAGCTGGATCTAAGTCTCTCATAAAAAAACCTGATTCATAAACACTTAACTTCATCTTGGCTTTTTCAGGACCATAAATAGAATCTAAAACATAGGTTCTCGTGCCATCAGTATTTAATTTTGTTTGTGTATTATCTACATAGTAAGGAATTGTCAAAACAACACTTTCTACAAATGGATTCGCACCTACAGAAGTAATTACAGACTCTAATGTAAGTTGCGTATTAAAGTTTGCACTAGTTTGACCAAAATTAGAATCACTGTAAATACCCAAAGGGTTTACCTCTAAATTATTAGATTGCACAGCATTCGTTTTTTGGGTATATCCCAAAACGCTATAGGACTGTTTACTAAGGTCAAAATTATTTTCACCTATCAAGTCACCACCAATTTCATTAAATTCTTTATCACAAGAAGTTAAAAAAATAACACTAAACAAGAGGAAAATGTTCTTAAAAAAAGAATTGTTAATCATAGGATCAAAAAAGTTTAATTTTATAGCACTTCATTTTTATAGAAGTTTGTATACGCTTCTGCAAAAGCACCTTTCGCGGTGAAAGGTAAAAAAGGTTTTCCTGAAGACTCTATAAATTTTGTTAAACTTGATGAGAGGTTATCAGCAGCAATAATCACAGCATCCGAATGCAGTACGGTTGCCTTCATAATATTTTCGAAATTAGGCACTTCTAAGTCTGCAATAGCCTCATCAGGAACACCGTCGAATTTTACTTTGTTTATCATTTCTGCATCTAGTGTACCATCAAAAGATTGACTGTAAACGGATGTAACGATTTTGGTATCCGAAAATAAAGCTTCGTTTTTATAGAAGTGTTTCATGTAAACCGGTAGCATAGCAGCCATCCAGCCGTGTACGTGAATAATATCTGGAACCCAATTTAGTTTTTTTACTGTCTCTACAACACCTTTTGCAAAAAAGATAGCGCGTTCGTCATTATCAGGATACATGACACCTTCTTCATCAGCAAATGTGGCTTTCCTTTTAAAATATTCATCGTTATCAATAAAATAAACCTGAATACGCTCTTTTGGTATCGAAGCTACCTTAATAATCAAAGGCATATCGAGATCATTCACTACCAAATTCATCCCCGAAAGTCTAATTACTTCGTGTAATTGATGTCTTCTCTCGTTAATATTTCCATACCTTGGCATAAAAATTCTTATCTGTCCACCTTGATCATTGATCATTTTAGGCACGTCATAAGACATTAAAGAGACCTCGTTTTCAGCGAGATACGGCACCACTTCAGATGATACATATAATATCCTCTTATCTTTCATATTGTAATTTACTTTGTTTATTGGCAATAAAAACCACGCAAAATTACAAAATTTTATGCAGTTATTAACTAAAATAGTAAGTTTGCATTTAATTTTAATAATACAGCCATGCCTATTTTCTACGGAAAAGCATCTTTGATGGACTATTTGAAATCGATACAAACACTCCATTCAACGATTGGGTTTGTCCCAACAATGGGCGCTTTACACGAGGGTCACCTGGCTTTAATGCAAAGATCACTAGAAGAAAATACTACAACTGTGGTCAGTATTTTTGTGAATCCTACACAGTTTAATAACCCTGAGGACTTAGCAAAATACCCACGTACACTCGATCAAGATGTAGCTAAACTTAATGCGCTAGATCCTACTATTGTGTTGTATGCACCTGCTGTTGAAGATTTATACGAGGGCATTCCTTCATCAGAACATTTTGATTTTGACGGACTGGAAAATCAGATGGAAGGACGTTTTAGACCCGGGCATTTTAACGGAGTAGGTACAATCGTAAAACGCTTATTTGAAATTGTTACCCCACAAAATGCTTATTTTGGCGAAAAAGATTTTCAGCAACTTCAAATTGTTAAAAAAATGGTAGCCAAAAATAACTTACCGGTTAATGTTATTGGTTGCCCCATTTATAGAGAATCGAATGAATTGGCCATGAGTTCAAGAAACGAGCGCTTATCTACAGAAGAACGTGCTGAAGCCGCCTTGATTTACCAAGCATTACTTGGTGCTCGGTCCCAATTTGCGACAAAAAGCACTGCAGATATTGGCAAATGGGTTACCAAATATTTTGATAAGAACCCTCGATTTACTCTCGAATATTTTACAATTGCTGACGAAGCCACTTTAGTTTCTTGCGTTAGAAAAAATAAAAACAAAAAATACCGCGCGTTCATAGCTGTTTTAGTTAACAATATTCGCTTAATTGACACCATTTCATTAAATTAAATTACTTTTGTAGCATGCAAATTCAAGTTTTAAAATCGAAAATCCACCGTGTAAAAGTTACAGGGGCTGATTTAAATTATATCGGATCTATTACAATTGACGAGGCACTTTTAGAAGCCTCTAATATTATTGAAGGCGAAAAAGTTTCTATTGTTAACATCAATAATGGAGAACGCTTTGAAACTTATGCCATCAAAGGCGAGAAAAACTCTGGCACTATTACTTTAAACGGGCCTGCTGCCAGAAAAGTTCAAAAGGATGACATTATCATTATCATTTCTTACGCAGGAATGGATTTTGAAGAGGCAAAAACTTTCAAACCATGGGTTATTTTCCCGAATGAGAATGACAATTCATTGACTTAATAAATCAAGCACAAAACGCAATCACAAGTTAGGATTGCACTTTCTAATATCACCATTAAAACGTATTCCGAAATTGTATAGGAATTCGTTTTAATGGTTTTTTTAATCCATTATATTTCGAAAACATAACAATTGAATACGTTTTAACCAATCACTTTTTGCAACTCGTAAACCAATATTTGTGCTATCTTAGTACCTTTCATTTGCTACAGCGTAACAAAAAAAGAACCCCTTATGAAACAAACCCTACTTTTATTTCTTTTTTCATTGAGTGTAATGGCACAAAAAACAAGCTTTGAGTTTGAGTCTAAGCAATTAGGTAGTACCAGAACACTTTCTATTGGGATTCCGGCATCACTAGAAAAAAACCCAAATAAAAAATATCCTTTACTCATACTATTAGATGGAGATTATTTGTTTGATCCTTTTTACGGATCACTTAGCTATGGTGCGTATTGGGACGATATACCAGAATGCATCGTTGTTGGAATCAATCAAAATACTGATGAAGAGCGCTACGCTGACTGTGAATTTGACGCTGAAACAGGACTTCCGAATAGTCAAAGTGCCAAATTTTATAATTTTATCGCAACGGAATTAGTTCCATTTTTAGAAAAAAAATACTCTATTGCACCCTTTCGAATCCTAGCAGGACATGATCTTACGGCAGGTTTCATCAATTATTATTTGTACCAAGACCAATCTATGTTTGATGGATATGTGGCACTAGGAACCGAATTTGCCCCAGAGATGGAAACCAAAATAGCAACCGCCTTGAGTAAGGTTAAAAAACCTTTGTTTTATTACCATTCGAATGGTGAAGGCGATACTAAAAAAATTCAAACACCAATAAAAGAACTCGACTCACAACTCAAACAAATCAGTAATCCAAACCTGCATTACAAGTTTGATAATTTTAGTGGCGCTTCTCATTACTCGTTAGTACTCTACTCCATTCCAAGTGCATTATATCATTTTTTTGACACCTACAAACCAATCTCATCAACTGAATACAGCGAAAAAATTGCTGTACTTACATCAGGTTACGCAGACTATCTCCAAAACAAATACGACGTACTACAAAAAACACTCGGTATAAAAACTCCCGTCCGATTGAATGATTTTAAGGCAATAGAAGCCGCAATTTTAAAAAACAAAGCGTATCCTGAACTTGAACAATTGGCACAAATGTCAAATAGAGATTATCCTAAATCAATGCTCGCAGAGTATCAATTGGGTTTGATGTATGAAAAAACAGGAGACACAAAAAGAGCGGCCAAAAAATATCAAAACGCTTCCCAATTAGATGAAATTGGAGATCTCACCAAAGACATGATGATCGAAAAATATGAAGATATGGTTAGCCAAACACCAAAAAAATAATGTCAAAAGTTAAAACTACCTTTTTTTGCCAAAACTGTGGCGCACAATATACCAAATGGCAAGGGCAATGCAATTCCTGCAAAGAATGGAACACGATTGCCGAAGAAATTATCCAAAAACAAGAAAAAGTAGCTTGGAAAAGCGAGCCCACTCCAACTAGCAAAGCACCAAGACCACTGCGAATTGACCAGATTGATTCAGCGCAAGAGATTCGTATGGACACTACTGATGGCGAATTGAACCGGGTTTTAGGTGGAGGAATTGTACCTGGTTCTTTAATTCTTTTAGGAGGTGAACCAGGAATTGGAAAAAGTACGCTTTTACTACAAATTTCCCTAAAATTACCTTACAAAACGCTATACGTTTCAGGAGAAGAAAGTCAGAAACAAATAAAAATGCGTGCTGAACGAATTACTCCAAGCGGAGATAATTGCTACATTCTTACTGAAACCAAAACGCAAAACATATTCAAACAAATTGAAGCCATTGAGCCTGAAATTGTAATCATCGATTCAATTCAAACTTTACATACGGATTATATTGAATCAACTCCCGGGAGTATTTCTCAAATTCGAGAAACGACCGCCGAATTGATCAAATTTGCCAAAGAAACCAACATTCCAGTGATTCTCATCGGACATATTACCAAAGACGGAAACATTGCAGGTCCTAAAATCCTGGAGCACATGGTAGATACGGTTTTGCAGTTTGAAGGCGACCGCAATCACGTTTATCGAATTTTACGCTCTCTAAAAAACCGATTTGGCTCTACAGCCGAAATAGGGATTTATGAAATGCTTGGCAGCGGATTACGGGAAGTAGCCAACCCATCAGAAATATTAATTTCGCACAAAAACGAGGAGTTATCAGGAACTGCAATTGCCTCGACTCTAGAAGGCATGCGGCCTTTGATGATAGAAATACAAGCACTCGTAAGCACTGCAGTTTACGGAACACCACAACGAAGCACCACGGGTTACAATGCTAAACGACTCAACATGATTTTAGCAGTACTCGAAAAAAGAGCTGGTTTTAGGCTTGGCGCCAAAGATGTTTTCTTGAACATCACTGGAGGGATTTCGGTAGACGATCCCGCTATCGACTTGGCTGTAGTTGCTGCGATTCTATCTTCCAATGAAGATATTGCAGTCAATAAAGATTTTTGTTTTGCTGGCGAAGTAGGACTTTCGGGCGAAATACGCCCTGTGAATAGAGTAGATCAGCGAATTCAAGAAGCTGAAAAATTAGGATTTTCGACCATTTTTGTATCCAAATACAATAAAATCACTTTGAAAAACACAGGTATACAAATTAGAATGGTCGCCAAAATAGAAGATGTAGCGAGTGAGCTATTTGGATAACTATATTTATTGTAGAAAATTTTAAATCATAAGATGGAAATTCAATATTTACCTGAGCAGATAGAAACCAACAGCGATAGTGAACTACAACTGTATGAGTATTTTATTTCAAAAAGTGTCAACAAAAACAAGGTGCAACTATCTAAAAATGTTTTTAGTTTTCTGCTCAATGGCACCAAAGAACTAATCACTCAAAACCACACAACGCGAATCGAAAACGATAAATTTGTCATTATCAAAGCGGGCAATTGCTTAATGAGCGAAAGCATTTCTTTAAGTCAAAATTACCGCAGTATGTTGCTATTTTTTTCGGATAAAGCCGTTGAAGACTTTCTAAAAAAATACGATTACAAGAACAATCACAAACAAAATAACGATCCTTTTATTATCACAGAATACGATCGCGTAATTCAAAATATTGTTAAAAGCTTGGTTCATCTTCAAACGCAACCTGTTGATTTTATCAACAAAATGCTACCGTTAAAATTTGAGGAAATCCTTCTGTATCTTGTGCAAATGAAGGGAATCGATTTTTTATTGAATTTTGTTCATCATCAAAACCCTTCGGCAAAATCATTTGTAGATACGATGCACAAAAATGCTTTGAACAATTTAAGCATACAAGAACTTTCGTTTTTGTGTAACATGAGCGTTTCTACTTTTAAACGCAACTTTGATAAAGAATTTCAAACAAGTCCGATTCGATGGTTTCAAGAAAAGAGACTTGAACATGCTGCTTACTTGTTGCAAACCAAAAAAATGCGCGCCTCTGATGTTTACGAAGAAATAGGTTTTGAAAATTTATCGAGTTTTGTTCAAGCGTACAAAAATAAATTTGGAACAACTCCTAAACAATCACAAATTAATATTTGAACTTTTAGCAACATTTTTTGAACTTTTTAGTTTTAGAGTTTCCTGCCATATTACTGACTTTTGTAATGTAATTTTTAAAACATTCATCATGCAGAAATCAATTTTATTTTTATCAGCTGTATTACTTTTTACAGGTACTCTTTTTGCTCAAAAAACGTTTACTTTAAGCAGTAAAGATATGGGCGGATCCTTTACCATTCAAAATGAGTTTAATGGATTTGGCTGTAACGGAAACAATGCATCACCACAATTAAGCTGGACTAATGCTCCAGAAGGAACCAAAAGTTTTGCTATTACGTGCTACGATCCAGATGCGCCTACAGGAGCAGGTTGGTGGCATTGGGTAGCGTTTAACATTCCATCAAATAGTAATGAAATTGTTTCAAAAGCAGGAAATCCAGCCTTAAATTTAATGCCCGCAGGAACAATTCAAAGTACTACAAGCTTTGGCGCAACTGGTTTTGGAGGTCCATGTCCGCCCGTAGGCCACGGCATTCACACATACATTTTTACAGTTTACGCGTTAAAAACAGATAATTTAGGACTAGATGCAACTGCTAATCCAGAATTAGTTGGTTACAATCTATGGGCCAACACAATTGCAAAAGCAACTATTGTAGCACACTATAAAAGATAAAACTATGGGAACATTACGTAAAGCGACCGCCACTTGGAACGGTACCGGATTAGAGGGAAAAGGAACTCTAAACTCTAAAAATCAATTTTTTAACAACACTCCTTACAGCTTTAGTTCTCGTTTTGAAAATGCAGATGGCACACAAGGCACCAATCCGGAGGAGCTATTAGCAGCAGCTCACGCAGGATGTTTTGCAATGGCATTGAGTTTTGCTGTCACTCAAGCTGGTTTTACTCCAGAAGTTTTGCACGTTGAGGCCAAAGTAGCACTTGACGCTGTTGGCGATGGATTTGAAATATCAGTAATCAAACTTCATTTAACTGGTGAAGTTAGCGGAATGACCGAAGCACAATTTAACGAATTAGCCGAAGCAGTAAAACTTGGATGCCCAATCAGCAAAGCCTTAAGTGCAACTCCAATTGAATTAATTACACAATTTACAACCAAATAAGTTTAAAAAAATGAACATTACATTACAACAAGCAGAAGCAGTAATCGCTGCAGCAAAAATCAAATCAGAAGAAATTGGAACTAAAATGGACATTTGCGTAGTAGACGCAGGAGCTAATTTAGTAGCATTCGCAAGAATGGATGGCGCATGGATTGGCTCTATTGACATTTCATTCAAAAAAGCAAAAACATCAGCATGGTTCACGATGGACACTGCAACTTTAACTCCGTTGGTAAAACCTGATGCTCCGTTGTACAACATAGAGCACAGTAATGGCGGATTGATTACTTTTCCTGGAGGTGTTGTTATCAAAAACAATGCTGGTGAAGTAATTGGAGCTATTGGAGTAAGCGGAAGCACCGTAGAAGACGATCATACTGTAGCAGAATTTGCAGCCAAAGCGATCCTGTAACTTACAAAATCTAATTTTTAAAAGCCTAACAAACATTTGCTTTGTTAGGCTTTTTTGTTTGAAGTCTGCAAGCTAGAAGAGTTCACTCGATTATGAATAAGACTGAATAAAGTATATATTTACCATGCTTTTGCTCATCAAGAAACTGAAATAAACTGCACTAACTTACTACAATGAAAACCTACCAAGACCAACTACAAATTGTACACTCCTTTCATGAAATGGGCGAAACGATTGCTGCAGCGCAGTTCTTGATTGAAGAATACGGATTGACACACCCTAATTTCAAGGGTTTTGAACTCAGAGAAAAAGCAAAACCCGATTTTATTTTAATGACTACCGAAGGACCACTTGCTGGACCTCAAATTATTCGGATTCCTGAAAATACTTTCGAATTTCATTTGCCCTTAATGCTCAACTTGTTGCTGCACGAAATGATTCACGTGAGTCAAAAAACACCTCAAAATTCTGTTGCTGACAAAAACGAGAGAGAATGGCAAGCGTACTATGAAATGATTTTTCATCATCAATTCCCACATATTCCAATATTGACCGATACACACAAACGCTTTTTTGCTAACAAAGCGCTAGAATATTACACTCGTATGTGCGAAGGTTCCTTACTTCAAGAAAAATATGCCATTCAAAAACGAGAAATAGACCAACTATTACTTGATTTAAAATAAATCATTTAACTAAGGATCGTATTGTAAACCAAAATCATAAAACCACAACAGCTACTAATTGCTAAGAATTTATTAAACTTTAAAACACCTGAGGACTAATAATCAAAAAACTAACTATTTTAGCGGTTCCCAGTCAAGAGATAATGAAAATCAAAAAGCAAAAAGTAATTCTGGCGCTAAAAATAAGTGTCGCAGTTGTAATTATATTAATTGCAGCATTTTATTTTTTTAGAGATGCCGTCCTGCAACAAACCATTGCTAAGATTTCGCATGAAATGGAGGTAGATTACAATGCTAATTTTAGCGTTAAGTCGGCTTCATTCGACGGACTTTCGGGTTTACAATTTACCGATTTGGTTTTGGCTCCTAATAATGCCGACACTTTATTTAAAATTCAAAAGCTAGAAACCAGTGTCAATTTATGGCAATTACTTGGTGGAAATGTACAAGTAGGCACTTTACACATCGATAATGGTTACATTCAATTGGTAAAAAATGGCAAAAAAAGCAATTTTGATGCCTTCTTAAAAAAAGACAAACAAGCGAGCGCCGACAATGAAAAACGGGATTACGCTGAATTTGCATACCGATTAATTTCGAAAACCTTTAATTTGGTTCCAACCGATATGGAGCTGAACAATGTGGCTTTTAAATTCAATGACAACGGCAATCAAACCAATATTCAAATTCAAAAATTGGGACTAGCCAACAAACAACTAGAAACCAACATACAAGTTCAAAACAAAACCTTCACCCAGCGCTGGCGCATCAAAGGTTTTGCCGATCCGAGAAATAAAAAGGCCGACATTCAACTGATTAATATCGATACGGGAGCTATCAGAATGCCGTATTTACAAGAACGTTTTAACCTCAAAACCAGCTTTAATTCGATACGCGTTGTTCTTGATAACATTGACAAAGACGGCGATGAAGTACGTATTAATGGCGCCATGTCGATTGCCAATTTAAAACTCAATCATCCAAAAATAGCGAGCAAAGATGTGCTTTTTGAAAAGGCAAAATTCGACTATAGATTTGTTTTAGGATCTGATTTTATTGCGCTTGACAGTAGTTCAACAGTACAAATCAACAACATCAAAATACATCCGTATTTGGCGTACGAAACCGAGGAAGACACCATTTATAAGATGAAGATTGATTTGCCAAAAATGAAAGCGCAGGATTTCATCACCTCATTACCTGCGGGATTGTTCACCCATTTTCAAGGCATGGAGGCCAGCGGAAACTTTAGCTACAAACTCGATTTTGCATTTAACCAAAACAAACCCAATCAGCTTGTTTTTGACAGTAAATTACAAAAAGAAAATCTTAGAATCATCAAATACGGAGAGGCGAATTTAACCAAACTCAACGGCGAATTTGTGTACCGCGCTTTGATTAACAATGTTTTTCAGCGTGGTATTTTGGTAGGAACGGGCAACCCAAATTATACGCCTTTGGATCAAATTTCACCTTACCTGCAAAAATGTGTATTAACTACTGAAGACCCGTCGTTCTTTTCACACCGTGGGTTTATCAACGAAGCCTTTAAACAATCGATTGTAAAAAACATCCGAACCAAAAAATTTGCTCGTGGCGCAAGTACCATCAGTATGCAATTGGTTAAAAATGCTTTTTTGAGCCGAGAAAAAACGCTTTCGCGAAAGCTGGAAGAGATTTTACTCGTTTACATTCTAGAAAACAACCGCATTGTGAGTAAAGAACGAATGCTTGAAGTGTATTTTAACATCATTGAATGGGGGCCAAATGTTTACGGAATTGGCGAAGCGAGTCAGTTTTATTTCCAGAAAACTCCTGCCGAGTTATCGCTAAATGAATGTTTGTACTTAGCTAGAATTATCCCTAGCCCGAAGAAATTCATGTACCAATTTAACGATCAAGGACAGTTGAAAGATTTTGCAGTGAAGCAAGAAGCTTTTTTAACCAAATTAATGTTCCGACGTGGACTATTAATCCCCGAAGACACTATTTATAAAGCTTTACCGCTCTTTATTTCTGGTCCGGCACAATCATTTATCAAAATAAAAACAATCGATTCTACGCAAGTAAAAACTGATTCGATTGCGCTTGATAATGAGTTTGATCTTTAAATAAAAAATTACACTATTATTGTGTAACTGAAAAAAGTTGGTGGTCAAGACAGTCGAAACTTCAAACTATTGAAATGGATTATTTGGCGATTTTTTGCTAGTAATCCGTATCTTCTGATAGTTGATTATATGTTTTAAAAATTTTTAATTTCGGATTAACACTTGACAACTTTTTTAATATCAACTCGCTATCATCATTAGCTATATAGTTACCGATATGCAATTCTTCCAATGTTTCAATACCAATTAAACTTCCGAAGTTTTCAATAGATTTATTAGTAGTTATTTTTAACTTTTTCAATTTGGGCATTTTCTTAAATGGAATACGAGCAATTTGAGCCCCTGTCAAACTTATTTCTTCTAGACCGGTTAAGCTGCCGAAAATCTCAAATAAAATATGACTATTTTCATTTGAATCGCTTAATGCTATTCGTTTAAGGTTTTTTAAATTCTTTAAATTTCTATAACATATATTTAAATTGGTACCCAAATCTAATTCTTCTAAAGATGGCAAATCTTCCAAAAACGTATAATCTATAAACACATTTTCACCTTCGCCATTATTTGAAATAGTAAGGTTAGTCAAGGCTTTTAAATTGCTTATTTTGTGCGAAATAGTATTAATTGTAGAAGAATTTATTTCTAATGTTTTCAATCGAGGCAATTTTTCAAATAATTTTGAATCAATTTTAATGCTTCCAAAGCGACAATTATCAATTTGTAATCGCTCCAAGTTATCTAAACAACATAGGTTATCTACATTCTTTAGTTCTTTACAACTTGCTAGACGCATTTCTTTTACGTTATAAAAGTCTTTTAAATCATTTGGTATTTTTTTTACTCTGAAAAAAGTTAAATAAGTAGCATCTTCTATTTTCATAGAACCATCTTTTACTCTTTCATATGCTCCATATTCGATACCCCATTTTTTTTCTTGTGCATTAATAACTGAAACAGAAAAAAACATAAAGAACAAGAAAATTATATTTTTCATAATTGATTTTTAAACTTTACACTTAAACAATGATGCATCTGACTCTAGAGTTACAATTATATAAAGCCCAAATTCCAAAAAGTAAGTCCAAATCAAATTTTGGATAAACTATTTTAATCTTTTTTTGGCGTTCCTTCTTTTATAATCTTTCTATTTCTATCATTTTTTACGGAGCTGGATTAGGAATACTCGCTTGCACGGCATCAATGGCTTGCAAAATTTCATCAGAAAGTGACACTTGAATGGTATTGATATTTTGTTGGAGTTGCTCTATCGAAGTAGCTCCAATTATGGTACTGCTCACAAATGCTTGCTGCTCGATAAAGGCCAAAGCCAATTCGGTCAAGGTTAAACCATTGCGCTGAGCAATATCTTGGTATCTTTTTGTAGCCTCGGTAGATTGTGCACTGCTGTATCTGGTGTATTGCGGAAATAACGAAATGCGCGCATTAGGCTGTGCCTCACCGGATAAAAATTTACCTGATAAAACTCCAAAAGCCATTGGTGAATATGCCAGCAAACCAACATTTTCGCGCATACAAACTTCTGCCGAACCCACTTCGAACAAACGATTCAATAACGAATACGGGTTTTGAACTGTTTTTACTCGAGGCAAATTGTGGTGTTTGCTTTCTTCTAGAAAACGCATTATTCCCCACGGATTTTCGTTTGATAGTCCGATATGCTTTATTTTACCTGCTTTGACAAAACCATCTAGAGTTTCCAATACCTCGTGAATATTGTCTTGCCATTCATCCTCTTGCACTTTAAAACCGCGTTGCCCAAAATAATTCGTTTTTCTCTCTGGCCAATGCAGTTGGTAAAGATCAACATAATCGGTTTGCAAACGTTCTAAACTAGAATTTAATGCGTGCGTGATACTGGCGGGAGAAAAATCTAACTCGGGTCTCATGTACCCAAAATTAGGATTGGGTCCTGCTATTTTGGTAGCTAAAACCACCTGATCTCTTTTGCCTGATTTTTTAAACCAGCTACCAATAATGCGTTCGGTGCTACCGTACGTTTCTTTCTTGGCAGGAATGGAGTACATCTCGGCAGTATCAAAAAAATTGACACCGTTTGCAAGCGCACAATC
Source organism: Flavobacterium turcicum (assembly GCF_011365745.1). GTDB lineage: Bacteria > Bacteroidota > Bacteroidia > Flavobacteriales > Flavobacteriaceae > Flavobacterium > Flavobacterium turcicum. The sequence continues at coordinate 64,330 of NZ_JAAOBY010000001.1, forward strand.
CATTTGAGCGTGACCCTCGGCCTCTGTGTTTTGTTGGCCGAAAGTCATCGTTCCAAGGCAGATTTTGCTAATTTTTATATCGGTATTCGGTAAAGTAGTGTATTTCATTTTTTTTTTAAGTCAGTTGTAAAAAGGGACAAAAGTGCAAGGGTACAAAGGAACAAAGGGAAAAAAGGCAAAAGTATCGAGTAAAAACTCTGAACCTTTGCCTCTATGAATATTTGCTTCAATATTAATTTATTTCATTCAGCATTTCTGCAATGGCATCCAAACGAGGGGTTAAGATGATCTCAATACGACGGTTTTTTGCTTTACCATCAGTAGTAGCGTTACTAGCTAAAGGCGAGAATTCACCACGGCCAGCTGCAGTTAGATTTTGCTTGTTGATTTTTTTGTTTTCGCTCAAAATAGCTACGATTGCAGTTGCTCTTTTGGTTGATAAATCCCAGTTATCAGCTATTGGTCCAGATGCGCTAAAAGCATCGTCATCTGTATGCCCTTCGATAAGTACAGCAATATCAGGGTTATCACCCAATACTTTTCCTAGCTCTACAACCGCTTTTTTACCTTCGGAGCCTACTGCCCAACTTCCGGAATTAAAAAGCAGCTTGTTCTCCATAGACACGTAAACTTTTCCGTTTTTTTGCTCTACGGTTAAACCTTTACCTTCAAAACTATTTAAAGCTTTAGATAAGGTTTCTTTTAGTTTTTTCATGCTCGCCTCTTTGGCGGCAATCAAATCTTCTAGCTCTTGCAAACGTTGTGCACTCTTGCTCAAACGCTCTTGCTCCAGTGCTAAAGCTTTTCCTTTTTCGTCAAGTTGACCTAACAAATCACGATTTTTTTTGAGGTTGCTTTGCAAGGCATCGTTGCTGTTTTTTTCAAGAGCTGCATACGAATCTTGCAAGGCTTTAAATTGCTCTTGTGCCGCTGCATATTCTGCTTTGAGTTTGGCTAAGTCGGCTTTGTTTTTATCTAAATCCGATTTCAGACCGTCACGCTCTAGTTCGACTTTGTTTTTACCTTGTTGCAAGTTAGAATTTTCATCAGCCAAGCTTCTGTTTTCTTTTTTTAGGTCGGCAAATTTATTCTCTAGATCGTTGTATATTTTTTTTGAAACACAGGATGTTGACAAGGCTAAAACTAGCAATCCGATGGAAAATTTTTTTATCATAACGTTAATTTTTGATGTTGATTCATTTTGTTTTAGAACTCGAAAATGTGATGAAAACCGTACTCTTTTAGCCCTGATAGCAGCGGAAATCCTTTTATTTTTTTCTTTAAAAAATAAAAGATTACAGCGAATAGCAGGATAAAGCTCCTAATACTACTACTCGAGTTCGACTAGAATTGGGCAGTGATCGGAGTGCACTGCATCAGAAAGGATAACGGCTCTTTTTAATTTATGTTTTAGAGAATCGCTTACTAAATTGTAATCAATACGCCAGCCTTTATTGTTTTTTCGGGCTCCCGCACGGTAACTCCACCACGAATATTGATGCGGCTCGCTGTTGAAATGACGAAAACTATCTACAAAACCCGATTTGATAAATCCATCTAACCAAGCGCGCTCTTCGGGCAAAAATCCAGAAACATTTTTGTTGCGCACCGGATCATGAATATCAATAGGTTGGTGACAAATGTTGTAGTCTCCGCAAATTACTAGATTTGGAATTTCAACTTTGAGTGCGTTAATGTAGTTTTGAAAATCGTCCATGAACATGAACTTGTGATCCAATCGATCCATGTTGGTACCTGATGGCAAGTACAAACTCATAACTGAAAAATCATCAAAATCAGCACGAATGTTGCGCCCTTCAAAATCCATGTGGTCAATTCCGGTTCCGTGTACTACTGCATTGGGTTTTATTTTGGATAAAATGGCTACTCCGCTGTATCCCTTTTTGGTAGCAGAATGGTAATATTGGTACGGATAACCCGCTTGAGTGATGGCTTCGACCGGAATTTGATCCTCGGTAGCCTTAATTTCCTGAAGGCAAATAACATCCGGTTGAGCGGCTTGCAACCAGTCTAAAAATCCTTTTGTGATAGCGGCTCGTATCCCGTTGACATTGTATGAAATAATTCTCATGAAGTAGATTTTTGAAACCCAAATGTAACAAAAAAGAAGAAGTTTGGCCCAGAAAAATAGAGAAAATGGAGTTTTTTGCTATCTTTGTTTCTTGCCTTAAAAACAATAATAAATGGGTTTAGTAACCGCCAAAGAAGTTGCAAAAGCAATAAATGTAGACAAATACGGATTTCTTGGAACTTTTTCAGGATGGATGTTAATGAAGGTGCTAAAAATATCTACCTTAAACACAGTATATAACAGAAATAAGCATCTGCAAGATGTTGCGTTTTTGAATGGAGTATTGGATGACTTAAAAATTAAATTTGAAATTCCAGAGGAAGATTTAAAACGATTACCAAAAGAAGGCGCTTACATCACCATATCAAACCACCCGCTAGGCGGAATTGACGGGGTTTTACTTTTAAAATTAATGCTAGAAAGAGAGCCCAATTTTAAAATTATAGCCAACTTTTTACTGCACCGAATTGAGCCGCTCAAAAAGTACATCATGCCGGTAAATCCTTTTGAAAATCATAAGGATGTAAAGTCAAGCGTGGTAGGTATTAAAGAAACTTTACGTCATTTAAGCGATGGAAAGCCTTTGGGGATGTTTCCTGCGGGTGAAGTTTCGACTTATAAAGATGGTAAATTGATGGTAGATAAACCTTGGGAAGAAGGCGCTATCAAGGTGATTCGAAAAGCACAAGTGCCCGTTGTACCAATTTATTTTCATGCTAAAAACAGTAAATTATTTTATTTTTTATCGAAAATAAGTGGCACGTTGCGCACTGCAAAACTGCCTTCGGAAGTGTTTAGTCAAAAACGCCGCGTGATTAAAGTGCGTATTGGTAAACCGATTTCGGTAAGCGAACAAAACGAACATACTACGCTTGAAGAATACTCTGAATTTTTGAGAAAGAAAACATACATGTTGGCGAATCCTTTCGAGAAAGAAATTCCCTTTTTGCCAACCCCTACGCTTAAAATTCCGAAAAGCCCAAAAACAATTGTTACCGCTGCCAGTCCAGAAACGATGGTGCAAGAAGTTGAAGCTTTACGCAGCACAGATTGTCGTTTGTTGCAAAGTAAAAACTACGAGGTGTTTTTTGCAAGAGCGAATAAAATTCCGAGTATTTTACATGAAATAGGCCGCTTACGCGAAATTACATTTCGAGAAGTAGGCGAAGGCACCAATGAATCGATCGACTTGGATAAGCACGATCAATACTACCACCATTTGTTTTTGTGGGACAACGAAGCGAATAAAATAGCGGGCGCTTACCGTATGGGATTAGGATCAGAGATTTACCCGAAATACGGAATTAATGGTTTTTATTTGAATGATTTGTTCCGATTTGAGCCGGAGTTGCACGACATGATGCACAAATCTATCGAAATGGGCCGTGCCTTTATCATTAAAGAATACCAGCAAAAACCAATGCCTTTATTCTTGTTGTGGAAAGGAATTATGCATACCACTTTGCGTTATCCGGAACATAAATTTTTATTAGGCGGAGTGAGTATTAGCAATCAATTTTCAGATTTTTCGAAATCGTTAATGATTGAGTTTATGAAATCAAACTATTACGATCCGTACATTGCGCAATACATTCATCCGAAAAAGGCTTACAAAGTTAAATTGAAAGATGCTGATAAAGACTTTATTTTTGACGAAGCTGAGTCGGATTTGAATAAATTTGATAAGATTATTGACGAATTAGAACCTGGCAGTTTACGCTTACCAGTTTTAATTAAAAAATACATCAAACAAAACGCAAAAGTAGTGGCGTTTAACGTTGATCCTTTGTTTAATAATGCGGTAGATGGTTTGATGTACATAAGGATTGCTGATATTCCAGAAAGCACTATGAAACCGGTTATGGAAGAATTTCAAGCCGAACTAGAGCGCAAACTAGTTGAAAAAGAAGAGTAATACAAAGATTTATAAAAAACAAAATCCCGATTGAATCGGGATTTTGTTTTTTATATCACTTCCAAATGGACTCTTTTAAAATACTATCTATTGAATTATTTTGAACAAAATAAATTAATCTACATACATGGTAAATTGCCAAAAAAACTCCTAATCCGTATGCAAGCTTTTTATTGTAAAAATATTTGTTTAAATATTCTTTTCTAGTAGCTATTTCACAAGTCAACAAAACGATTGAAAAAAGACTAAATAGCACTACAAAAGGACCCAAGATATGATAACTTAAACTCTTAAGTAAATCACCTTGAAAAAAGTAAACTAATGATTTGGTGATTCCACAGCCTGGACACGGAAAACCAGAGATCATTTTAAACGGGCACAAAGATTGATCTGTTTGAAGATGATTATCTTCATTAGAGATCATTAATAAAAACGGAATTATCAGCGTTAAAATCGCACCAATAATTCCGTAAATCTTTCTTTTTACCCTAGTATTAGTTATATAATTTATTGATGTCATTTTGAACTTTCATTGCAGCAATCATTGGAAAAAAGAATCCTAGAACAAGTAAAAGTACAGTATCATCCTTCTGTGGAACACCTGCATGGGCATACACATCTGGCAAAGCATCTCTTCCTGCCAAATAAAAGAAGTATATATTTACCGGGTAGCAACAGCCCGCAAAAATCGCAACTGGCTGTGAAATAACTTGTCTTTCTGAAACAGCATTAAAAACTTCTGCTACTTTAATATTCCAATAAATTAAATACAATCCGCATGTTAAAAAACCCAATACTAAAACCAACAAAGGGTCTACCTTAAATACAGGGATTGGTTTTCTTGGCGTGTTCCAAGCTTCGTGTTTTTGATTTTCCATAGTTTATAGTTTTTTGGTTAGATTAGTTTTTTGGTTCAAAAGCAGCATCAATTGGTTCCCAGAGTTCAATTTTATTTCCTTCGGGATCCACGATCCAGCCAAATTTTCCGTACTCATAAGTCTGCATCTCCCCTACAATTGTTACACCTTCGGTTGTTAATTTTTTTAAAAGCGATTCTAAATCAGCAACTCTGAAATTTTGCATGAAGTCTTTTTGACTGGGTTCAAAGTAGTTGGTGTCTGCTTCAAAAGGCGACCATTGCGTGCTACAATCGTTACCTTGTTTGTCTTTCCACCAAAAAGTAGCACCATAATCATCGGTTGGCAGCCCTAAATGTGTGTGGTACCATTGTTTCAATTCGGCTGGATTTTGCGCTTTAAAAAAGAAACCGCCCACACCGGTTACACGTTGTTCAGGCTCTGTCATTTCTGGTTGTGGAGCGTACTTCGTTTTTATTTTATCAACAATAACTTGTGCCAATCGCTCGTGACTTTCAAACGTCCAACCCGCTACATGGGGTGTTAAAATTACATTAGGCGCTTGCAATAAATATTGGAAAGCGGCTGGCGGATTGGCATCCGTAAAAAGTGTTTCGAAAGACAATTTTTCATATTCTAAAACATCCAAACCAGCGCCCAAGATTTTTCCTGATTGCAGTGCAGCGACTAAATCATCGGTTAGAATATTCTTGCCTCGTGAGGTATTCATAATCCAAAACGGATTTTTAAAACCATTAATAAAAGCTTCGTTTACCATTTTATCGGTATCAGGTGTCCAAGGCAAATGCAAACTCAATACAGTAACTTTTTCTTGAAATTCTGCCCAACTTACTTGCTTAGCATTGGCATCGCCAACCCCATCTATAATATCGTAACACAAAACAGTAACATCAAAACCACGTAGTTTTTTGGCAAATGATTTCCCCATATTGCCATAACCAATAATTCCTACGGTTTGACCGTCTAACTCATACCCACGGTTCAATTCGCGATTCCATTGACCCGAACGAATTTCACGATCGGCTTGGTTTAACTTGTTAAAAAGTGACAAAATCATGCCCAACGTATGTTCAGCGACCGCATTACGGTTGCCTTCTGGCGCTGCAATAAGTGAGATGTTTTTTGATTCGGCATACTCGCAATCAATACTTTCTAATCCAGCGCCCACGCGAGCAATGAACTGCAATTGCGTTGCTTTGTCTAAAAAAGTCTGATCAATTTTAAAACGACTCCGAATTACGATTCCGTGATATTGATCAATTAGTACTTCTATTTCTTGTTTAGAGGATTTGTAATCGCTGTGATTAATGAAACCAGCATTTTCTAATTGGTCCCACAATATGGGATGATTGCTATCGAGATGAAGGACTTTTATAGCCATAATGATGATGGAGATTTAACCATTCAAATTAACAAAAAAAATACGGTTTATTGGCTCCCGAATGGAATTTCACTTTTAAAATCGTAAATTTGCAAACTACAAATTCGTAGCAATCCGACTGCTGCTACACAATAAATTACCCATGAAATTAACAAAAACCTTCAAAGCTTTTTTTGAAAGCGAAAAATCAGGCGGAATCTTATTACTATTTGTCACTTTAGGATCGTTGTTTTTAGCTAATTCTGCCATACAAACCGATTACATTGCATTTTGGGACACACAAATTGGCCATCATTCCATAACCCATTGGATTAATGACGGATTGATGACGATTTTCTTTTTACTAATAGGTTTAGAATTAGAACGCGAAATTTACCAAGGAGAGCTATCTGACCTAAAAAATGCTGCCTTACCTATTTTTGGCGCACTTGGCGGAATGATTGTTCCGGCAGGAATTTTTTTGGCCTTGAATTTTGGAACAATTACCCAAAACGGTGCGGGAATACCAATGGCCACTGATATTGCCTTTGCAATAGGGATTTTATCGCTTTTAGGTAACAAAGTACCTACATCGTTAAAAGTATTTTTGACTGCTCTTGCTGTTATTGACGACTTAGGTGCCATCATGGTTATTGCTATTTATTATACCGAAAGCATCTCATTTTTAAATCTAGCCATCGCTTTTGGAATTATGGGAGGCTTATTTATTTTGAACAGAAGAAACGTACATAGTCTTTGGCCGTACCTACTTGGCGGTGCAGGAATGTGGTATTTCATGCTTAACTCTGGTGTACATGCTACAATAACTGGCGTTTTGTTGGCATTTGTGATTCCGTTTGGAGATGGCGGCAAAAAGACCATCTCGTACAAATTGCAGCATTTCCTGCACAATCCGGTTGCCTTTTTCATTTTGCCCTTATTTGCAATAGCCAATACGTGTATCGCCATAAATCCAGATTGGCATGAGGGCTTAACGCAATCAAATACCATCGGAATCATTGCCGGATTAGTGATTGGTAAGCCATTAGGAATCTGGTTATTTTCGTTCCTTGCGGTGAGTTTAGGAATTTGTACTTTACCACGAGACTTAAAATGGTCTACTATTTTGGGCGCTGGAATGCTGGGTGGAATCGGTTTTACGATGTCGATTTTCATTACGCTTTTAGCCTTTAAAAATAATGGCGAAGAAGTAATCACGTACTCTAAAATTGCCATTTTATTAGCTTCGTTTATGGCGGGAACAATTGGTTTTGTTTGGCTTAAGTTTAATTTGAAAACAAGAAAAACAAAATCTACCACAACTTAATTGGATTGTCTGATAATAAAAAAAGCCTCGTTTACAAAGTTGTTAATGAGGCTTTTTAGTATTTAGTAGCTTTTGGTTTGCGTTATGGCAAAACTATCTATGAAATCGCGTTTACTCAAGAAGAAAAAACAAAACATGGCAGCAACATTAAAAGCGATAGTTTTTGAAGGACAATAAACTGCGCCACTGCAACTGACAACACAAGTCCGATCATTATACTACAGCTAAGCTTATGGTTCGTTCCATTTTTACACACCGCAATTGTAACAAACTGTTTATTTAAAGACCAATTTAAAAAACAAAACATGGAAACGAACAGAAGACTTTGGTTGAAAAAAATTGGAATTGGAGTTGCTGGTGTTGGACTTACTAACTTCAATTTATTTGCCTCTCCACTTGAATCAGAAATTTTAATCAATAGTTTTGAAAATGATACTAACTTAATTTTTTTACGTTCAAATGAAAACCCTTATGGTCCATCTCCATTAGCAAGGAAAGCATTTTTGGACAATGCGAATATTAGTAACCGATATAATTGGGATGTTGCAACACTTCTTATCTCTGACCTTGCAAAAAAAAATAGTGTTAAAGACGAAAATATATTGTTAGGAGCTGGTTCAACTGAAATTTTAGATTTAGTTGCAAAATTTGTGTCACTAGAGAAAGGACAAGGCTCACCGCAGCGAGGAACTGGCAACGCAAATTATGTAATTGCAGACCCGAGCTACGATTACTGGACAGTTTCATTAGATAATTTAGGTTTAACGAAAAATAAAGGGCCTCTCACAAGCGACAAGAAAATTGATTTGAATGCTATGTTGCAAGCTGTAAACCAAAATACTAAACTAGTTTATATCTGTAATCCAAATAACCCAACTGGAACAGTTTGCGAGAGAGAAGCATTAGTAGAATTTATATCCAAAATTTCACAAAAAACAATTGTATTAATAGATGAGGCTTATTTGGACTTCACTAAACAGCAATCACTTAGTCCTATCGTCAATGACCACAAAAATATTATTATAACCAAAACATTTTCCAAGATGTATGGATTAGCTGGAGCGAGGATTGGGTATGCAATTGCAGACAAAACAACAATTGATGATTTATCAAATATACAATCCAATACTAATAATAGCGTAAGTGTCCTATCAAAACTTGCTGCAATAGCTTCATTGAAAGATGAAAATTTTGTTTCAAATTGTTATTCCTTAAATGAAAATGTTAGACAATATACTATCAGCGAACTCAAAAAATTAAATTGCGAGTGCATTTCATCCAATACAAATTTCATCTATTTTTCACTTGCAAAATACGGTAAGGATTATTTCAAGCAATTAGAAGATAATAATATTGAAGGCGGAAAAATATATGAAGAACGAGGTAAATGGACAAGGATTACAGTAGGTACAATGGATGAAATGAAAAAATTTATTAAAGCAATACAATAACAAACTGCTACCAAATCAATCAATAAGTAATTTGAGTTTAAGCTTAAATTAAAATTGGTTTTGTGGCTTAGGTTTAATTTGAAAACAAGAAAAACAAAATCTACCACAACTTAATTGGATTGTCTGATAATAAAAAAAGCCTCGTTTACAAATTGTGAACGAGGCTTTTTAGTATTTAGTAGCGTTTGGTTTGTGTTATGGCAAAACTATTTATGGAATTTTATGGTCTCAAACCCATAAAAAGAACTCACATTGAACTCCACTACCCCTTAATCTGCTTAAGAGAAGTTTTTATTCCTCGAATTAATGACGAACTAAAACCGTGCATTTCCATTTCGTTTAAGCCAGCAATAGTACAACCTTGCGGCGTGGTCACACGATCAATTAATTGTTCGGGATGGATTTTTTCTTCGAGAAGCATTTCGGCAGCTCCCTTTACCGTTTGAGCAGAAATGGCCAATGCCGTTTGCCAATCGAAACCAATTTCGATTCCAGCTTGCATTGAGGCGCGAATGTAGCGCAGGGCAAAAGCTGTTCCGCTCGCTGCTAGCACAGTGGCTGCATCCATCAACTTCTCGTCAATAATCGGTGCGGTACCCAAACTTTCGAATAGAGCAACTACCTCTTGAGCCAATTCTTTATGGGCTTCATGAAATGCAATACATGTTGCCGATGCACCAAATTGTGCGGCAATATTAGGCATGATGCGAACCGCATAGTTATTGGCGCCAATTTTAGATTGCAAATTTTCAATAGACAATCCGCTTACTGCCGATGCAATGATTTTATTGGAGATTTGTGGTAGAATTTCGGCCAAAACGGTATCTACCTGATAGGGTTTAATGGTGAGTATAATTACGTCAGCCTCTTGAATTCCGAGAATGTTATTCGTTGTTACTGTTGCCCCTAATTTTTCGAGATAAAGAATACTTGAAATGTTGCGTCGTGTAATGGTTACCTGATGTTGTGTAGCAAATTTAGCCAAACCGAGTGCGATAGAAACGCCAAGGTTTCCTCCGCCAATAATGTGTACTTTCATGCGTTGTAGTTTTTTGCCCTTTCCTTTGTATTTAAAACAAAATCAATAAGGCAAGTAGTTAGTTTTAGTTTAGTTTTCTCAAAAATAGCTAAAACAGCAACACAAACCACAAACTCCATAAATGAAAAAGCCAAAAATGAAATCAATTTGAACCAAACTAGTGGTATAAAAAGATTTCACTTTTGGCTGAATGATAATATTCAAATCTATTTTAAGAGGCTAAAACCCTAAGATCAATCGTGCTATTGAAAAGTATATTAAAATACCACAAATGTCGTTACTCGTTGTTATAAAAGGTCCAGTAGCCAAAGCAGGGTCAATTCCGAATTTATCCAACAACAATGGTATAGACGTACCAATTAATGACGCAATTATGATTACTGCAATCAAAGCGGTAGTGACAATAATCCCGATAATCATTTCTACATTCAGTAAAAAATGACTTCCTACAAATAAAATGGTAGCTAAGATAACTCCATTTAATAAGCTTAGGGAAACCTCTTTAATGAGTCGGTTAAAAACGGAACCACTTAACGTATTATTAGCCAAACCTTGCACAATAATAGCTGATGATTGCACACCAACATTGCCCGCCATTGCAGCAATAAGCGGCGTAAAAAAGAACAAATTACCGTGTTGCAACATTGCACCTTCAAAAAGTCCAAGAACTTTAACCGAAACAAAACCTCCTAATAGTGCCAAGACCAACCAAGGCAAACGTGCTTTGGTATGTTCGTAAATGCTATCATCGGCTTCAACATCTTGCGAGATACCAGCTGCTAATTGGTAATCCTCATCGGCTTCGTCCTTGATTACGTCAACGATATCATCAATAGTGATTCGGCCTACGAGGCGACCTAATTCATCTACTACCGGAATAGCCTCTAAATCGTATTTTTGCATGATACGCGCTACCTCAACATCTTCTGTATCTACTTTTACCGAGTTTAATTTTCGGATATACACATCATTAATTGGCGTTCTAGACGAAGTAGTCAACAAATCTTTTAGTGATAAGCGCCCTTTTAGCCTGTCCTCATCATCTACCACGTAAATGGAGTGTACTCTGGAAATATTTTCAGCTTGAATGCGCATTTCTTTTACACAAGTGAGTACGTTCCAATTTTCATTGACCTTAACCAACTCCTTGTGCATGATTCCACCCGCAGTATCCTCGTCATAACGCAACAAGTCAACAATATCTTTGGCGTGTTCTACGTCTTGAAGTTCAGATATTACCTCTGCTTTCAAATCTTGCGAAAGCTCGGCGATAATATCCGCCGCATCATTCGTTTCAAGTTCATCTAACTCCTCAGCGATTTCCTTTGGCGAAAGCCTACTTAAGATATTTTCACGCAAGTCATCCTCGAGTTCCAAAAGGATCTCGGCCGTTTTCTCACTATCTAAAACTTTAAAGATATAGGTAGCTTCATTAAAGTCTAATTCATCCAGAATTTCAGCAATATCAGCATGGTGCATGTCATTCAACAAGACCTCCAATTGCTGGTCGTTTTTGTTTTGAATGAGTTGCTCTAATTCATGAATTAATACTTTGCTGATTTTAAATTCCATCGGCTTCTATTTTTTGGGTGAGGGCAATAAATTGAGCTACATTAAGCTGCTCTGGTCGTTTGTTGAATATTTCATCTTCACGCAAAGCATCAGTCAAATTCAACGTTTTCAAACTATTTCTTAAGGTTTTACGTCGCTGTTGAAAAGCAGTTTTTACTACGGTAAAAAATAATTTTTCGCTGCAAGGCAAACTGTAATCTTCTTTTCGGCGCAAGCGCAACACACCCGATTTTACTTTTGGCGGCGGATTAAACACATTTTCATCTACTGTAAAAAGGTATTCGGCGTCATAAAAAGCTTGTACCAATACTGATAAAATTCCGTAAGCCTTAGAACCTTCTTTTTCGCAAATTCGCTCGGCTACTTCTTTTTGAAACATTCCTGCAAACTCCGGAATTTGATCTCTAAACTCCAGCGTTCTAAATACAATTTGAGTCGAAATATTGTACGGGAAATTACCAATAATTGCAAACTGTTTTCCTTCAAATATCTCGTTGATATTGTATTTTAAAAAGTCTTGCGAAATGATTTTATCTTTCAATTTTGGATATTTTGCATCCAAATACGTCACAGATTCTGCATCAATTTCGATCACGTAAGTTGTAATGGGCTTGTCCAGTAGGTATTTCGTTAACACACCCATTCCAGGTCCAATCTCTAAAACATCATCATATCCTTGTAAATTCAAGGTATCGGCTATATCTTTTGCAATACTTTCGTCTTTTAAAAAGTGTTGTCCTAAGTGCTTTTTGGCGGTAACTTTTTCCATAATTCTTGTTTTGCCTCAATGGCACATAGGCACAAAGCCTACTTCTATTATTTTAAAATTGAAAATAATTGCATACTACTTTAATGAAATGCTTTCTTTAGCTCTTTAAAACAGTACTATTTATCTTCTTTTGATGAACTAATAATCTGCTATTAGTTGCAATTCGGTTCTAAAAGCGAGCATTTTGTCTCCAAAAAGCTTGGCTCCTTCGGCTCTCATTGCAGGAGCATCTTCTTGATAATAACTTTCGAGTGTAGCTTTACTATCTGTGGTATATTGCACAGAATAAGTTACACCGCCCATTTCTTCTTCGACTAATACGCGTACCATTCGTGCTGCGGTGAATTTTCCCGTTGCTAGCATTTCAGGTATGTGTTTGTGCTGCATCCAGATCATCCATTGGTCGTGTACGCTTTCGTGTATGTTTGTGGTAACGTTGTATAGTATCATAAAATCACCTTTTCCCTGAATGGGTCATCTATAAAGGTCAATAGGTTTAAAAGTGTTTAATAAATCTGTTTTAAATGCGCTTTTAATTGTGCATTATGAAAAGAGGTCATTGTGAATTAAGGATTCAAAGTATCGCCTCGCAACTGCCTAAATTTGTTTCGCGCCTCTACAAAATAAATACTGTCTTCGTGTTCAAATAGTATTTTTTCATAAAGCGGTTTTGCCTTTTCAGGAACCGTTTGCTTGTTGTAAATCTCTGCCGAAAAAAACAGTGCTTCATCAACGTAAATCCCATCCTTATGCTGTGTAATTATGGCTTGATATTGGTTTAAAGCTTGTTCGTAATTGGCTTTCTTTTCATACAATTTGCCCAATCGTAGCAAGGTTACCGCTTCTATTTCAGCCCCTTTGTGCTTTTTTAATATTTCTAAAAAATGGGTTATGGCTTCCTCATCTCTATTTTGATAAACCAGATAATCGCCTTTGGCAAAATCTTTTAAAGCGGTTTGGGTAGAATCAGCCACCGTATTGTCATTAATCAACAAAAAATACTCTAGCGCATCATTTGCTATTAATTGTGTATTGGCAGCTTTTAACTCTTTGAACTGCTTTAATGCCCATGAAAAATCAGTTTTAAAATAACTGGTTTTAGCAGCTTTTAGACTAGCTTCGTGTGCCAAAACATCATTTTTTATATCCAATTCAATTTGCGAATAATAAATTAAGGCTTGATTGAATTTCTCTTCGTACAAAAAAATATCGGCCAGTTCCATTTTGGCTTTAGCTTTATCAAATTCATTCAAAGGCATTTCTAATGCTCGCTTAACTATTGTTTTCCCTTCTTCGGGATTTTTTAAATTAAAGGCTGTAAAATGTGCCTGAGCGAGTTGTAATTCTAAAGTTTGTGGTACGATCCCAAATTGCTGCACAAGTGTTTCCAATTTCAGTTTTATTGCCGCCAAGTCTGCTGCATTGGCCTTTTCTATTTTTAACTGAATCAAATAGGTTTCAACTTGTAACACTAAATCCTTGTCTTGTGTATTCTCTAGCACAAAAGTTAAAATCTCTTGAGCTGTTTCGTCGCGCTCTTCTTGAATGGCCAACTGTCCTAAATTTACAATAGCATTTAACGACTCCGGATTTCGTTTATAAATGGCTTTTTCTTGAATGAAAGCTTTGTCAAATTCCTTTTGTTGTACATAAAACCAACTCAAATAATGATTCCAAAACAAATCTTGATTCTTTTGTGTTCTTAGAATTAATGCTTTTCGCAGAAGCTGATTAAAAGAATCATCCCCTTCATCAGCCATAAAACGAACAAATTGATTTTGAATTCGAATAGAATTTTGTGGATTAGCAAAAGCTTCATCTAAAAGCGTGGTTACCATCATCTCTAAATTTGCCATTTGCCCATAAAGCAAACCAATTTGATAGCTAAAATTAAAATTTTGATCTGATTTTGTAGCCGATTGATAGCATTGTAAAGCATAATCGAGCAGTACTTTTTTCTCAAAAGCATTGGCAATACCGTACACTTCATTCGGGTTTTTTTTGACTTTTTCTACCGCTTGATTGTAGTATTCTTTTGCTTTAGCGTCATTTTTTTGAAGCTGAAAATTATAGCCTAATTCTACCACCAAATAGCCTTGTGGATATTTGCTCAATCGCTGTTGAATGGCCTTATCTGCTGCATCATATTGCTGTAACTGCTGCATACATTCTACCGTGCGCAAAAAATATTGACTGTTTTGAGGTGCTTCTTTAAGGAGCTCTTCGAAACTTATTTTTGCCTTTTCAAAATCGCCTTTGTCAAAATAATACTGAGCTAGTTGGTCGTTTTGAGAAAACACCACTAGCGAGCATGACAAAAAGAGATATAGAAAAAGCTTTTTCATTTTCAATATTCGGTATTAGTTGCAGTTACCGTTTTCAGCAACAGTGTAAAATTACTGTGGCTGAAAACTGCAAATTGCTTAATCTATAATATCAAATCCACAATACGGACGCAATACTTCTGGAATTACAATTCCTTCTGGAGTTTGATAATTTTCTAAAATCCCAGCTAGTACTCGTGGCAAAGCCAAAGCACTTCCGTTCAAAGTATGAGCCAATTGGTTTTTTCCATCTTTGTCTTTGAAACGCAATTTCAAACGATTGGCTTGAAAGGTTTCAAAATTAGATACTGAACTAATTTCTAACCAACGGTCTTGTGCCGTAGAAAAAACTTCAAAATCATACGTTAATGCTGATGTAAAGCCCATGTCGCCTCCACAAAGACGCAACACGCGGTATGGTAATTTTAAGTCTCTCAAAATATCCTTAACATGCTCAACCATGCCATCAAGCGCTTCGTAAGACTTATCAGGATGCTCAACGCGTACAATTTCTACTTTATCAAACTGATGCAAACGGTTTAACCCGCGCACGTGCGCTCCGTATGACCCTGCTTCACGACGGAAACAAGGTGTGTAAGCTGTTGTTAAAACAGGTAATTCGTTTTCGTTCAGGATTACATCGCGAAACAAATTGGTTACAGGAACCTCAGCTGTTGGAATCAAGTACAAATCATCGGTTTTGTCGTGGTACATTTGCCCTTCTTTGTCAGGCAACTGTCCTGTTCCGTAGGCCGAAGCTTCATTTACCATATGTGGCACCTGCACTTCATTGTAACCTGCTGCTGTATTTTTATCTAGGAAATAATTAATCAAGGCGCGTTGCAAACGAGCTCCTTTGCCTTTGTAAACTGGGAAACCCGCACCGGTGATTTTAACACCCAATTCAAAATCGATGATGTCGTATTTTTTTACCAATTCCCAGTGAGGCAAAGCGCCTTTGTGTAATAAGGGCACAGTACCTTCTTCAAAAACATTTAGGTTTTCTTCGGGTGTTTTACCTTCTGGAACAATCGCTGCAGGAAGGTTTGGTAGCGTATATAGTTTTTCAAGTAATTCGGCTGCTAAAGCATCGGCAGTTTCAGCTAATTTTTTACTTTTTTCTTTGTTAGCTACTGTTTTTTCTTTCAAGATCGAAGCTTTGGCCTTGTCGCCTGCTTTCATGAGTTCACCAATATCTTTCGCTAATTTATTAGATTCGGACAAAATGGTATCCAGTTCTACCTGAGTTGCACGACGGTTTTCGTCCAATTGTATCACCTCTTCCACTACACTTTTGGCATCCATATTTCTTTTTGCCAAAGCTTGGATTACCTTTTCTTGATTCTCTCTAATAAATGCGATTTGTAACATAGCTTAATTTTTTTGCGCTAAATGGTATAATAATGGTAGCAAATTTAAGGAAATGTTTGGTAAGATTGGGACAAAGTTTTTGGGGAAAAGCTATTTCACGAAGATTCACAAAACAACCACTAAGATTCATCAAGTTTTTTTGAAAAATCTTTGCGCTGCTCTGTGTTTTTCTTGGTGTGTCTTTGCGAAATAACGCTATTCTCTTTTAATCTCGTGACCCACAAATTCTTCTAATGTAGCAAACATATCGTCTATAGAAAGCACTTCAAGATCAGGGTGCGACATTAAAAAAGCAGCATTAAGTTCTACTATATTTTCTTCTATTTCGAAAAAAGTATCGGTGTTGAGTGCGTCACGAGTTGGGTTAACACCGTCTAATTTTCCTTGTAAAAATTTATTGAGTTTCACACTGCTCATTAAACGCACTTTTTTAGACTGTTGTTGAAAAAGCTCTAGATGTTTTGGTGCTTCAATCAAGGCCAAACCTTCTTCAATAAGTTCATTTAACTCTTTGTTCCATCCGGAACGGTGTACAAATTGCGCAAAATTACCCTCAACATGTTGGGCTACGTAAAAGTCTAAATAATAACTCATCAACGCATCTTCGTGAATCAAATCGTCATCAATTTTTTCTTCGCGCATTAAGTTAATTACCGAAATGTTTGAGTTAATTATGTCTTGTGGGTTTTCACTTTGAGCGGCGTTTTCTGAGATGATGATTTTTCCGAATTCCATTGGGGTTGCGTTTTATATTTAGGTTGCAAATTTCGTTTTTTCGCCACAGATTAAACAGATTAAAATAGATTTATTTTAAATGGTGATTTGTTAAGAATGTTTTTTAAACGCAGATTGGGCAAATTAGCGAATTATTTTGAGCATAATTTCAATACGAAGAACGAAGCAGGCGTTTTTTACCACAGATTGCACAGATTACCACAGATATGTTTCTGCTATAATTTACCGCAGATTACGCAAATTATTTTGAGCATAATGTAATTACGAATAACGAAGCAAGTGTTTTTTTTTGCCACAGATTGCACAGATTAACACAGATTTATTTCCGCTATAATTTACCGCAGATTGCGCAAATTATTTTGAGCATAATTTCAATACGAAGAACGAAGCAGGCGTTTTTTTTGCCACAGATCACACAAATTAACACAGATTTATTTCTGCTAAAAATTAAATATCATCAGGTGTATCCTTTTTCTTTTGCTGATTAATTTTGGCAACCAAAGCTTTCAGGCGCAAGGCTTTTTCTCTTTTTTCCTCTTGTAATTTGGCCTTTTTACGATTTAGTAATTTGGTGTGCAAGGCTTTATTTTTGGTGTTTTTTTCGGGACCTTTGGGCATAATAAGGAGTGGTTTTATTGGATTAGCCATTTATTGCAAAATGATGCGCACGAGATTTAAAACTTTGCAAAGGAAACTATTTTTCCTGACTCTGTTCTTCTTACAAAGCATGAATCGTACTTTGAGTTACTCCCGAATTAAAGATTTCTTTTCCCTCTGAATGAAAAATAGCTTACAAAAACCCAATTCCCTAGCCCCAATAGTAGTGAAGATCCTTTTGCGCTGAGGTTCGGCGCAAAAGATTACAACAGATAATGGGACATCGCAGATTCAGCAAAGCTAAATAGCTTCAAATAAAATTCTATTGCTTATTTTTGCAGGCAATTAAATTAAATCATGCAATTAGCCAGTGAAAAAAAGGCATTTTATCACTTTTTAGGCGAATTACATGCGAAAACTAAAAAAACACGAGTTACAAATGATACAGAATCCAAAAAGATATACAATTACGGCGGCTTTGCCTTATACTAACGGACCCATTCATATTGGCCATTTGGCTGGTGTTTATGTGCCATCGGATATTTACTCTCGCTATTTGCGTTTGCAAAATCGCGACGTTCTGTTTGTTTGCGGAAGCGACGAACATGGTGTAGCTATTTCGATGAAAGCTAAAAAAGAAGGCATTACACCGCAGCAAGTAATAGATAAATATGATGGTATTATTCGCAAATCATTCTCAGATTTCGGAATTTCATTTGATAATTATTCCAGGACTTCGGCTAAAATTCATCACGATACGGCATCGGAATTTTTTAAAAAATTATACGCTCAAGGCGATTTTATTGAGGAAACAACAGAGCAATTGTACGATGCGAAAGCCGATCAGTTTTTGGCTGACCGTTTTGTAACTGGAACTTGCCCAAAATGTGGCAACGAAGAGGCGTATGGTGATCAGTGCGAAAAATGTGGTTCTACATTGAACGCTACGGATTTAATTAATCCAAAATCAACTATCACAGGAGAAACGCCTATTTTAAAATCGACTAAACACTGGTTTTTACCTTTGGATCGTTACGAAGATTTCTTGAAAGAATGGATTTTGGTAGGACATAAAAGCGACTGGAAACCGAATGTGTACGGCCAAGTAAAATCATGGATTGATGGTGGTTTAGAACCTCGTGCTGTAACACGTGACCTTGATTGGGGAATTGATGTTCCTGTGGCTGGCGCCGAAGGTAAAAAATTATACGTTTGGTTTGATGCACCTATTGGATACATATCAGCCACCAAAGAATGGGCTGCACGCGAAGGAAAAGACTGGGAGCCATACTGGAAAGATCAAGATACCAAATTGGTTCACTTTATAGGAAAAGACAATATTGTTTTTCACTGTGTTATTTTCCCGGCGATGTTAAAAGCGGAAGGAAGTTACATTTTACCTGATAACGTTCCTGCCAATGAATTTTTAAATTTAGAAGGCAATAAATTATCAACCTCTAAAAACTGGGCAGTTTGGTTGCACGAATATTTAGAGGATTTCCCGAATCAACAAGATGTTTTACGTTATGCATTGACCTCGAACGCACCAGAAACGAAAGACAACGATTTTACTTGGAAAGACTTTCAGGCAAGAAACAACAACGAGTTGGTTGCTATTTTTGGTAACTTCATCAACCGTGTGGTGGTTTTAACCAATAAATATTACAACGGAGTGGTTCCTTTACCAAATGAACTTTCTGAGGTAGACGAACAAACTTTGGCTGAATTGAAAGCGTATCCAGCGGTGATTTCTAGTTCGGTAGAGCGTTTCAGATTTCGCGAAGCACTTGGCGAAATGATGAATGCTGCGCGACTTGGTAATAAATACTTAGCCGACGAAGAGCCTTGGAAAATGATTAAAACAGACGAAGAGCGCACCAAAACACAAATGTATGTGGCCTTGCAAATTGCCGCAGCATTGAGTACACTTTGTGAACCGTTTTTACCATTTACAGCACAAAAATTGTCTCGTATTTTAAAAATAGAACAACCATTGGCTTGGAACACCATTTCTGAAACATCAGAGTTGTTAGGTTCTGGACATCAAATTAGAGAGGCAGAATTACTATTTTCTAAAATTGAAGACGAGGCCATCCAACAGCAAATTGAAAAATTGCAAGCTACCAAAACGGCAAACGAAGCTGAAAATAAAGTAGCCGAGCCACAAAAAGAACTGATTCAATTTGAAGATTTTGCAAAAATGGACATTCGCACCGGAACTATTTTAGAAGCGGAAAAAATGCCAAAAGCGAATAAACTTTTGATATTGAAAGTGGATACTGGCATTGATGTTCGCACTATCGTTTCTGGTATTGCCGAGAGTTTTAAACCAGAAGATATCATTGGGAAACGTGTAACTGTTTTAGTGAACTTGGCACCAAGAAACTTACGCGGCGTAGAAAGTCAAGGAATGATTTTGATGACTACCAACACTGAAGGAAAACTTGTTTTTGTAAATCCAGATACAGATGGTGTTGCAAATGGAGAGACAATCAATTAAAAAAATTAACCGCAGATGCGCAGATATATCTTTTATCAATCTGCGAATCTGCGGTAAAATACATAAATATGAACCTAAAAGTAATTGCTTTCGATGCTGATGACACTTTGTTCATCAATGAAACCTATTTTTTGGAAACCGAAGAGAAATTTTGCGCCCTAATGAGTGATTATTTGTCGCATCAAGGACTTTCGCAAGAATTGTTTAAGGTAGAAATCGCTAATTTAAAATTATACGGTTACGGAATCAAAGGATACATTTTATCCATGATTGAAGCGGCAATGAAAATTTCGAACAATACCATTCCGATTGAAGTTATTGAAAAAATAATTCAATACGGAAAAGAGCTTTTAGAAAAACCTATCGAACTTTTAGAAGGCGTTGACGAAACTTTAGAGGCGCTTTACGGCAAATACAAATTAGTAGTAGCCACCAAAGGCGATTTACTAGACCAACGACGGAAGTTGCACAATTCTGGTTTAGGAAAGTATTTTCATCACATTGAAGTCATGTCGGATAAAAAAGAACAAGATTATGACGATTTATTGAAACGTTTGGATGTGCAACCGCATGAATTTTTAATGGTTGGCAACTCTTTGAAATCCGACGTATTACCTGTTTTAGAATTGGGCGGATATGCGGTTCATATTCCATTTCACACGACTTGGGCTCATGAAAAGATTGACCACGAAATAAAGCACGAGAACTTTCACAGTTTTACAAATATTACAGAAGTTGTTGACCTAATTACGAATTGAGAGACGCATAAATACAAATGAAACAGCTTTTAGATCTAGAAAACTGGAACAGAAAAGAACATTTTTTATTTTTTAAAGAGTTTGACGAACCCTTTTACGGGGCAACAGTTACGATCGACTGCAGTAAAGCTTATGCCGTGGCAAAAGAAAAACAGACTTCTTTTTTTACTTATTATTTACACAAAACACTTGCAGCAGTCAATCATTTTGACTGTTTTAGATACCGAATTGCTGATAATCAAATTTACATTTGGGACCGCATTGACGCCTCAGCAACCGTAGGCCGTGAAGATGGTACTTTTGGATTTTCATTAATGCCGTATAATGAAGACTATGCAGTTTTTAATCAAGATGCATTAGCCGAAGTAGAGCGCATTCAGCACACCACTGGTTTGTTTACACGTACTTTTTCTGATGATAATGTGATTCATTTTTCAGCCATTCCGTGGTTGGATTTCACCTCATTATCTCATGCCCGTAGCTATCAATTTCCTGATAGTTGTCCTAAAATTTCATTCGGAAAAATGACCGTCCACCCTGATGGTAAACGAACCATGCCTATGAGCATACACGTACATCACGGTTTGATTGATGGTTTGCACCTTGGCCAATTTGTAGATTATTTTCAGGATTTAATGCATCAGTAAGCATTGAACTTTAAACAAAATCACAATGCTTCCTATAGCTTTTCATCCAATATACCAGCATCCTTTACCCGACGGGCACCGTTTTCCGATGCTGAAATACGAATTGTTACCCCAACAATTACTGCATGAAGGCACCGCTGTAGCTGCTGATTTTTTTGAACCTACTGGTTGCGACATCGAACTAGTTCTTGCAGCACATGAACAAGAATATGTTCAAAATTTAATAGCGCTACAAATTGAACCGCGAGCTGCTCGAAAAATTGGTTTTCCACTTTCAAAAGAATTAGTCGGACGTGAACTCACCATTGCACAAGGTACGGTCATGGGCGCTGTAAAAGCATTTGAGCACAAAATTGCATTTAATATTGCTGGCGGAACACATCATGCCTTTCCCGGTCATGGCGAAGCTTTTTGTTTACTTAACGACCAAGCCATTGCGGCCCACTATTTACTGGACAAAAACCTGGCAAAAAAAATCCTGATCATTGATTTAGATGTGCATCAAGGCAACGGAACTGCAGTCATCTTCCAGAATAACACACAGGTTTTTACTTTTTCTACGCATGGCAAAACTAATTATCCATTTAAAAAAGAAATCTCCGATCTGGATATCGCTTTTGAAGATCATACCACCGATGCTGTTTTCTTAAAAACAATTGCCGAAGTAATACCGCGTTTAATACAGGAACAAAAACCCGATTTTATTTTCTATTTATCAGGCGTTGATATTTTGCATACAGACAAATTAGGCAAATTAGGCTGCACGATAGAGGGCTGCAAAAAGCGAGACGAAATTGTTTTCGAACTCTGTGCCAAACATCAAATTCCCGTTCAAGTATCAATGGGTGGTGGTTATTCTCCAGAAATTAAAACCATTATTGAGGCGCACGCCAATACGTACCGAGTAGCGAAATCTATTTTTTAAAAAGAAAAAAACGGGACATCCCCAATGAGACATCCCGTTCTTTTCAACTCCTTACAAAAACTATTTACTTAGCAAAAGCAATTCATTAGCCACAATTTCAGTGATGTATCGTTTTTCACCGTTTTTATCTTCGTAGCTTCTGTGTACCAGCTTTCCTTCGATACCAATTTCTTTTCCTTTGGTTACGTATTTCTCTATTAAATCAGCAGTTTTACCCCAAGCAGTTACGCGGTGCCACTCGGTTTGCTCCACCTTATCCCCGTTTTCTTTGTAATAAACATCATTCGTGGCGATACTTATGTTGGCTAGTTTTTTTCCTCCTTCTAAAGTTTTAACTTCTGGATCTTGACCTACTCTTCCAATTAATTGTACTCTGTTTTTCATGGCGTGTAAATTTAAATATTAGTGTTTATTTGTTTGTATCTCGATCTTGTTTCAAATCGACAGTGCAAAGATGTGACCACTACCAAAAACTATTCGGTTGCTAACTACTTACTTTCGGTTGTAACTATTTGTAAGCGTTTGTAAATGGCAAATTTTTTAATTATATTTGTTGAAAATCAATTTATTATGCAAGCAGCAATCAACAAAGTAGAACTCCGAAATTTGAAATTTGAGGACTATAAAGAACTCAAAAATTCAATGGTCGAATCGTATCCAGAAATGACCGGATCCTACTGGAGAGAGCATCACATCGAAAAATTATTGAATCTTTTTCCCGAGGGACAGTTGGTTATTTTGGTAGATGGCAAGGTAGTTGGCTCTGCGCTTTCACTAATTGTTGATGAAAACTTAGTCGATAAAAATCATAATTACTCTGACATCACTGGCAAGTATACTTTTTCGACACACAATCCAAAAGGAGAAGTTTTGTATGGTATTGATGTTTTTATTCACCCCAATTATAGAGGTTTACGTTTGGGTCGTCGCCTATACGATGCGCGTAAGGAATTGTGCGAACAGCTGAACCTAAAAGCTATTGTTTTTGCCGGACGCATCCCTAATTACGGGCAACATGCCCAAACCTTATCGCCTAAAGATTATATCGAAAAAGTAAAACGAAAAGAATTGCATGACTCCGTACTTTCATTTCAATTGAGCAACGATTTTCACGTGCTGAAAGTCATGAAAAATTATTTAGAGGGCGATACCGACTCGAAAGAATTTGCTGTTTTACTGGAGTGGAACAACATTTATTTTGACAAAAGTCCAAAACTAATCAACTTAGAAAAAACGGTTATTCGCCTTGGACTCGTACAATGGCAAATGCGTCAATTGAATAACTTGGAAGCCTTATTTGAACAATGTGAGTTTTTTGTAGACGTGGTTTCTGGTTACGGAAGTGATTTTGCACTTTTTCCAGAACTGTTTACAGCACCGTTGATGGCTGATTACAACCACTTATCAGAGGCGGAAGCAATTCGCGAATTAGCCAAACACACCGAGCCCATTCACAAACGATTCAAAGAATTAGCTATATCCTACAATATCAACATCATTACCGGTAGCATGCCATACCTTGAAAATGGCACACTTTACAATGTAGGTTTCCTTTGCAAGCGAGATGGGACATCAGAGATGTACGCCAAAATTCACGTAACGCCAAACGAAGTACAACATTGGGGTATGACGGGCGGGTCACAAATTAAAACTTTTGATACCGATTGCGGAAAAATAGGAATTGTAATTTGTTATGATGTCGAATTTCCGGAGTTGTCGCGATTACTTGCCGATGAGGGAATGAATATTTTGTTTGTCCCTTTTCTAACCGATACACAAAACGCCTACACGCGCGTAAAGCATTGTGCACAAGCACGGGCTATTGAGAACGAATGTTATGTGGCCATTGCAGGTTGTGTGGGTAATCTACCAAAAGTAAACAACATGGATATTCAGTACGCGCAATCAGCTGTGTTTACACCATCTGACTTTGCCTTTCCGAGTAACGGAATCAAAGCAGAGGCTACTCCAAATACCGAAATGACGTTGATTGTAGATGTTGATTTAGACTTACTAAAAGAATTACACGAACACGGAAGCGTACGCATCCTGAAAGACAGAAGAACTGATTTATACGACATCAAAAAAATAAATCCATGACAAAAACCTGTTTAGAATGTGGAGAAAAAATTGTGGGTCGCGAAGACAAAAAGTTTTGTAGCGACGGCTGCAGAAATGCCTACAATAACAAAATCAATAAAGACAGTACCAATTACATGCGCAACATCAACAACAAGTTGCGCAAAAATTACCGCATTCTATCTGAACTCAATACCGAAGGTAAATCAAAAACCACTCGAGCGAAACTCCTTAGCAAAGGATTTGATTTCGATTTTTTTACCTCGATTCTTAATACCAAAACCGGAAACACCTACTACTTTTTATACGATCAGGGTTACATGGTTTTAGACAATGATTATTACATGTTAGTTAAAAAAGACCTATAAATACCACGACCCCAAATGCTATAACCAACCATGAAAAAAAATTACGCATCCTTTTTTAGCGCCTTGTTTATTACAGGCATTATCGGCTTTCTATTTTTTAGCCTAATGCCCCGGTGGACCGCTGAAGAAGAAGAAGAACCTTTTGCCGAATTCTCTACCAAAAGAGCTCTACAACACATCAAAGCTATTGCTCAAAAACCGCATTATGTAGGCTCAACCAATCACGATAACGTTGCCAATTATCTTGTACAAGAATTACGTAACCTCGGTCTCACTTCAAGCACGCAACAAGGCTACACCTTGAACGATAATGGACTCTTAGTTCAATCCAAAAACATTTTAGCACGAATTAAAGGCAGCAACTCCGGCAAAGCATTGGTTGTATTATCCCATTACGATAGTGCGCCACACTCCTACTCTCCCGGAGCGAGTGATGCAGGCTCAGGCGTAGCTACTATTTTAGAAAGTGTACGCGCATTTCTATACGCCAAAACACCACATAAAAATGACATTATTATCTTGTTTACCGATGCCGAAGAACTCGGATTAAATGGCGCAGCTCTTTTTGTAACCCAACATCAATGGGCTAAGGAAGTAGGTCTTGTTTTGAATTTTGAAGCGCGCGGCTCGTCAGGACCAAGCTATATGTTGATGGAAACTACCGCAGGCAATGAAGGAATGGTCAACGCTTTTGCGGAAGCAAAAACTAAATATCCAGTATCCAACTCCTTAATGTACAGTATTTACAAAATGTTGCCAAACGATACCGATCTCACAGTATTTAGAGAACAAGGCAAAATTCAAGGTTTTAATTTTGCTTTTATTGACGATCATTTTAACTACCATACCGCTCAAGACGATGTGGCGCATTTGAACCAAAACACATTAGCGCACCAAGGAACTTATTTGATGCCGTTGCTCAATTATTTTTCAAACGCCAATCTTGAAGCCACCAAAAGCAAACACGACGAAGTTTATTTTAGCATTCCGTACACTTTCATCCACTACCCGTTTAGCTGGAATATACCTTTGGTCGTTTTTGCAGCAATATGGCTTGCTTTTTTACTTTTTATAGGAAAAGCAAAAAGGTTGTTTTCGTTTCGAGAAATTGCTAAAGGATGTATTCCGTTATTTGGAAGTATACTTACCGCCGGTTTACTAACTTTTTTAGGATGGAAAAGTCTACTGTTATTTTATCCGCAGTACAACGATCTACTCAATGGCTTTACCTACAACGGTCATGATTATATTGCAGCATTTATGGCACTTACTCTTGCCATAAGTTTCACCTTTTACCATTTTTTCTCCGAGCGAAAAATAACCATGAATCATTTGGTTGCGCCACTTTTCTTATGGATCATTATTAATTTCGTACTTGTTTTTTTCCTTCCAGGAGCTGGATTTTTAATCATTCCTGTGTACTTTACCTTACTTGCATTAACAGCTTTTGTGGTCACACAAAAATCAAGGATAACTTTAAACGTTTTACTAAGTATTCCTGCGCTTCTGCTTTTGGTTCCGTTCATACAAATGTTTCCTATTGGTCTTGGTTTAAAGTTACTTTTTGGCAGTGCCAGCCTCACCGTTCTAACTTTTGTTTTGCTACTGCCTGTTTTTGGTTCGTATACCAAAAAAGGTTGGTGGGCAATTTTGTTTTATGTCATTGCAATAGGCTTTTTTGCGAAAGCAGATTTCAACTCTAGCTACGAATTAGGCAAAGCCAAATCCAACAGTTTGGTTTACGTTTATGATGCTGACACGAAACAAGCCAATTGGGCCACATACGACACCAATTTAGACAGTTGGACTAAGACTGTTCTTGGCAACCAACCCAAAGCTGCTACTAATAACACGATTAATTCACTCACAAGCAAATACAATTCTGGTTTTAGTTATACCGCTGCAGCACCGAAAGTAGCTTTGAAAGAACCATCGATCGTATTTTTAGAAGACCGAATAGTTGCTTCAAAAAGATACGTAGCACTACAGATTACACCGAATAGAAAAGTGAACCGCTACGATATTTTTGCTAATGAAAAGATGAAAATCTATAATTTCAAAGCCAATCGTACCACTGAAAACAATAATCCAACAGGTGAATACCGCAGAAAAGGATCTAATTTGTTACGCTATTATGTGGTAAATAATGCGCCTTTGGTTTTAAAATTTAATTTTGATGCCAATATCGCTTTCGACATGGAATTGCTAGAAAGTTCCTTTGATTTGATGAGCAATCCGCTATTTCAAATCCCGAAAAGAGAAAACTGGATGATGCCTACGCCATTTGTATTGACAGATGCTGTGGTGATTAAACAAAAAATTAAAGTTACTCCCGTGGCAATTGTTCCAACCGAAAACAATTTAATTATTCAGCCTTATCGGCAAGTGGTGAAAATTAAAGGTAATACTATAAGAAGAACAATTTCGAAAAACTTATAGATCAAATGCAGTTAAACACTCTACAAACTAAGATTCATGTCATGCAGGGACAAAATGTTATTCTTGACTATGATCTTGCAGCACTTTATGAAGTAGAAACCAAAGTACTAAATCAAGCCGTAAAAAGAAACAGCAAGCGCTTTCCTAGTGATTTTATGTTTCAATTAACCGATTCGGAATACGCTTCTTTAAGGTCACAAATTGTGACCTTAGATGCAAACGGACGGGGCAAGCATAGAAAATACAATCCGTATGCTTTCACAGAACAAGGAATAGCCATGCTCAGCGGCATTTTAAATTCTGATGTTGCGATACACGTTAATATTGCTATCATGCGTACCTTTGTCCATATGCGAAAATATGCATTAGAGCATAAAGAATTCAATGAAAGAATGCTTGAAATAGAAGCAAAATACGATAAAAAATTCAGCGATGTGTATGAAGCCTTAAATTACCTCATCCAAAAAGAAGAAAAAGAAACTACACAAAAAGTACGCAAGCAAATAGGTTATAAAAACAATGAAACAAATTAGCATATTAGGTTGTGGATGGCTCGGACTGCCTTTGGCGAAAGCCCTGATTACAGACGGTCACGCTGTAAAAGGCTCTACCACAACTACCGAGAAAGAAGCCATTTTAGCCGAAGCGCAAATTAAACCCTACTCGATACAACTTTCTGAGAGTGGAATAACGGGACCAATCACCAATTTTCTCGACGGGTCAACTACTTTACTCATTGATATTCCTCCGAAATTGCGCAGCACAGAAAGCGAAAATTTTGTTGCCAAAATCAACCAATTGATTCCTTTTATCGAGCAATCAACAATAGAAAATGTCCTATTCATCAGCTCAACATCAGTATTTAATGACCTTCAAGGCCTAATTACAAAATATACTATTCCTGATCCTGATACCGAAAGTGGCAAACAACTTTGGGAAACCGAACAACTTTTGCACAGCAACACGCGTTTCAAAACCACTGTACTTCGTTTTGGCGGATTGATTGGTGGCAACCGACATCCGATACATTTTTTATCCGGACGCCAACAAGTACCCAATCCAGATGCGCCGGTTAATTTAATTCATTTAGAAGATTGTATCGGAATCATAAAAACCATCCTAAAAAACAACTTGTGGGGACAAACTTGGAACGCCGCCGCACCTGCGCATCCTAGCCGAAAAGACTATTACACTCAAAAAGCATTAGAATTTGATTTGGCTCCGCCACAATTTGTTAACGAAGGCGGCTCCGACCAAAAAATAATAGGAACCGACGAGCTACAAAGCATATTAAAGTATACTTTTGCACAACCAAATTTGTGAAGTGAAAACCAAAATTAAGAATGCCGTTTCGTCAAAATTAAGTACCATTGGCTTGCCAATTCTGGCTTTGTGCTGGATTAGTTTTTTTTGGGGAACCACCTGGATCGCTTCCAAAGAAGGCGTAAAACACATGCCCGCTTTGCAACTAGTAGCTATCAGGCAATTTTTGGGCGGAATCATTTATATTTCCTTTTTCTTGTTCAAAAAAACCCCTTGGCCAAAAGGAAAGCAATGGAAAACTATTGCCATACTCAGTATTTTAAACTTCGTGTTGAGCAATGCACTAAGCACTTGGGGTGTCAAGTACATCAGCAGCGGCTTGGGCGCCATTATAGGTGCGTGTGTCCCGTTGTGGATTGTCATTATTTCCTTTTTTCAAGGAGAACGTTTATCTAAGTTCTCTATTCTGGGTTTGTTGATTAGTTTTAGTGGTGTTTGCGTGATTTTTTACGATCATTTAGCTGATTTTTTAATTCCTGATTTCCGCTTTGGAATCATCATTTCGGTGATTTCAACCATTACTTGGGCCTTTGGTACTTTGTACACCAAACAAAAAGCCGCCAGTTTTAATCCTTATTTTAGCCTAGGTATTCAAAT
The DNA here is from genome assembly GCF_011365745.1 of Flavobacterium turcicum. Taxonomy (GTDB): domain Bacteria; phylum Bacteroidota; class Bacteroidia; order Flavobacteriales; family Flavobacteriaceae; genus Flavobacterium; species Flavobacterium turcicum. The sequence goes on from NZ_JAAOBY010000001.1 coordinate 93,396, forward strand.
GTTTTTGTCCAGTATTTTGCTTTTTGCCTACAATGGCGCCACCGGAACCGCTGTAAACCTAGCCGAAATACCGGCAATATCTTGGTGGTCTATTGCATATTTGGTTGTTTTTGGCTCGGTACTTACTTTTATCGCCTTTATTTATGCGTTGCAAAACTTACCAGCAGCCATCAGTAGTGTTTACTCGTACATTAACCCAATTATCGCTGTGTTGTTGGGCGCTTTGATTTTTGGCGAAACCCTAAATGCAGCTATAGCCATAGGCGGCAGCGTTACTTTATTTGGTTTGTATTTAGTAAATTACTCCTTACGAAAAGCACGAGCAAAAGAATAAAACACCAATAATTCACAACACTTTTTCTTGATTTTAGGAGCAGGCGTCTATCTTACCAAGTCGTTTTGTCCTGCTGTACGCTACAATCTCCTGTGCCATCCCGAAGCTTCGGGATTAGCACAGCAGGATTTTCGCTGCCATCAGGGCTATTAAAAGCGTGTTGATTTTCAGTAGGTAACTAAACCCGAGCATCTTGCCATCAGACGATACAAAACCAAAGGAAGGAAATCATTTGGTTCTAAAACGGAGACACCTAACAGGTTTTTGAAACCTGTTAGGTGTTTGAAACGGGTTAGGTGTTTGCAATTAATCAAGAATAAGAACAGCCGTCACATCGAGCACAGTCGAGATAACGTTTCCTTTTTTTACAACAAATACAATCGAGATACAATGTAGGTTCTCGACTGCACTCGAACTGACAACGTACTATTTGCTGATTTTGTAATGAAAATAAAACGAACTATCGTAGCCCCGATGGAAGCGGCATCTCCCGATTTAGAAAAACAAGGCTTTTTGGCCGTAGTTTTTATTTATCGGGAATACAGCGCACAGCGGGACAACTCGCGAACGGAGCAATAAAGTACTGCTCCTAAAATTACAACTTGTGTAAAAGAATATCTAACCCGATATTAAAAGTGTTGACTGTCCGTATTTTTTTATCCAGAGTTCCTCAAAACCTAGAGCGGAAGAGTTAAAAAACGACCTTAATTTATTTAATGGCCGAGCGATGCGGCACCTTCATGACCTCATAAATAATTTTGAGGTGGTATTTTACGGTGTTTTCTGAAATGTGCAGTTTGTTGGCGATTTCTTTGTTGGTCAAACCATTTTTAATCCAAGTGATGATTTCGCGTTGCCTATCTGTAAAATCGTATTCAGGCAAGATGACTGTTGCGGCATCATCGGTTTTTTGTTGGTGCGTTAACTTTTCAATTTCACCATAAATACGGGTATTTTCTTGTTCAACAAGTATTCTACGAGTTTTGTTAGAATAGTACAAACGCACTGCAAAATACAGCAGTAGCAGCAATGCCACGATTACGCCATACAAGATGTAATCAAGGTAACGTGCGTTTTGCTCTTTCAATTTGGTGTTTTCTTGTTCTAATTGCAGCTCTGCCAACTCGAGTTTACCATTAGCATCGGTGGCATCGTAGAGTTTTACAATTGAATCGTATTTTTTTTGAACATCAAATGCGTTTTTATAATCGTTATTTTCTTGATAAGTATTGCGCATTACCTCGTACAGGTACATTTCGTACTTGATTTTTTTGTATTTTTTGGCAATGGCTAAGCCCTCTTTGAATGCGTTATCACGTTGTGCGTCTAACTTCATTTTATTGTACACTTCAATTTTTTTACCAAAAATATTAGGTAAATGTTCTGGTGCTTCGGCTTTGATGATGGCAGCTGCTTCGTCTAACAATTGCAGGGCTTCGTCATACTTTTTATCTAACATTTTTAAGTAGCCATCTTGCATAATCAACCACGATTTGGTTCCCGCAGTTAAGTGTTTATAGCCCTCTTTACGCAAGATTACTAATAATTTGGCTGCCTTGTCGTACTCGTGATTATCAAAATATACAAAACATCTCTCTGCTGAAATGGTATTGGTAACTTCTTGAGGATGGTCACTTTTCATTCCTTCTAAAAGTGCTTGCTCCAGTTTATTTAATGCTTTAGTGTAGTTAAAAAGTCGTTTGTAGGTGTACGACATATACAAATACGCAAAATATTTATCGTACGACGAAGCGTTAGAATTGGTTGTAATCTTGCTTAAAACAATAATCGATTTCTCGTATTGCTGTGCATCGTTATAGCCATTTATTTGTTTTTCGAGTTTTATGATGTGTGGAGGTTGCCCTAAAACAGCGCAAATTCCTGATAGAAAAATCATAAAAACCAAAGCGTACTTTTTTATCATTTTTAACTTTTTTTCAAAGATAATAAATGCAGTAGATTTTCAACAAAAATAATAATTTTCACAAACAATTCATTTACAGTTTTTTACGTAACCGACTACCCGACGGGTAGTCAGCAAAACTACCCACTAACTACCCGCTCTAATCTAGGAAAATCTAAAAATCATGTTAATCTTTGTACTTTCAATAAAACAATGTTATGCAACAACTGCTCAATTTTTTAAAACTCCTTTTTCTGAAAAGAGACGAAGCTATTTATACTTGCTTTCAAAACAACATAAAACTCACCGATAAAAACATCACCGAAGTGAGGCAAATTTTGAAACACAAAAAAATATTGTGAAAAAATCTTATTTCAAAAAAGTATTAACAATTCATATAAAAATGTTAATTTTTAACAAATAATACAAAACCTAAGTAAAAAATTTAACGTAATTAATGTATTCCAAACCAATAAATTTATGAAAAAAAAATTATTTATCCCTAGCATTATCATGCTCATGTTATTCCTAAACAATAATTATGTTCTAGGACAGTGTAGTACTTCGCTTACTTCAGCTGCTTCAGCAACCAATTTGTTAACTACAACAGGGCAGTCTTTTCAAGTTTCTTGTACAGGCACTTTAGGAACAATATCTTTTACACCAACAGCAGGTTCTAGTGTAGATGTATTCAATCCAGGTGAAGATATAAATGTTGGAGTACGTTTGTTAAATGCAGGAGGAACTGTTCTTGCCACTGGATCAATTGCAGGTCAAACCACAACAGACTCATGGGGTCCAGGAATTACTAAAACTTTTGATTTTACAACTGCCAACATAAATTTAATTGCGAACACCACATACCGTTGGGAACTTTATAATAATTTTGGTACACTTTATCTTTTAACTTTCTCTAATTCAAATCTTTATACAAACGGTACTGCCTTTAATAATGGAGTTGCGCAAACATCTTCCGATTTTCATGGTTGGACTGTTAACGTGATTGCTGGCGCACAAAATACTTTTGCAATCGGCAGTAACATTAATGTTGTAACCTCTGGAAACGTAACTATCAATTACAAAGGTGGCGCACTAACCAATAATGGAACCATCTCCAATAACAATGGAACCCTAGCTTTTTCAGCACCTGTAACTTTTGCAGGAACTGGTACTACTAACACAAGAAACCTCAAAATTGAACACACGGGTAGTAGCCGCTTAAACAACCGCATCAATGTCTTTGGAAGTGTTGACGTTAGCAACGGAAGCTTGAATGCCAACAACAACCTTACCCTAGTTTCTAATGCAGCAGGATCAGCAGTAATCGCTCCTTTTACTACAGGAAGCATTACAGGTAAAGTTACCGTACAACGCTACATTCCTCAAGGCAAAAGAGCGTTTCGCTTTTTGAGTCCGGGTGTAACTACTGACGATTTTATTAGCAACAACTGGCAATTGGGCACACACATTACTGGCTCAACAACAGGCGCTAACGGTTTTGATGCTACTGGTACTGGTAGCCCATCGTTATTTACTTACAATAACAACCAAGTTACTGGAAGTGGTTGGACAGCAGTAGCCTCTACCAATGCTACCAATTTACAAGCTGGTCAAGGCTACCGTCTTTTGGTACGTGGTGACCGTAATGTAAACATCAATAGTAACTCGCTTCCTACGATGAATGCAGCTGTGACTCTCAGCGCAACGGGTACGATACGCAGTGGCAATGTAGTTTTTGATACTGCTTTAAATGCGACTAGCAATTTGGTAACCAATGGCTACAGTTTAGTAGGTAACCCTTACGTAAATACCGTAGACTGGAACGCTTTAACTAAGGTAGGTTTAACCGACTCGTATTACATTTGGGACCCGAACATGGGTACTGCCGCACAAAGAGGGCGTTATGTGGTGTATAGCAGCACTACAGGTTCAAGCAATGTGGCCTCAGCTGCAAACCAATATATTCAGCCAGGGCAAGCATTTTTTGTACAAAACAGCGTACTAGGAACGCCTGGAACACTGACTTTTCAAGAAATTAACAAAGTAGGCAATGCCAACTTGACTAGTGTTTTTAGAACACAAAAAAATCCGATGGCTCGTTTGGACTTGAGCGTTTATGAAACTAGCGAATTAACTACAGGCGGTTTCCCCATTGATGCTACTGTAGCTGTTTTTGATGCTGCTTTTAGCGCCGATATTGACAAGGCTGATGTTGCCAAACTAAGTACTGGAACAGAAAACCTATCTATTAGTAATAATACCAAAACATGGGCTATTGATGCTCGTGGACCAATTAGCGAAAAAGACGAAGTGCTTTTGAATTTACAAGACTTTCAAGCCAATAAAAACTATAGTTTCCGTACGCAGTTTTCGAATTTTGATGCATCAGTAAGTCCGTTTTTGGTAGATAAATTTTTAGGAACTACTACTGCAATAACGACCGATAGTGCTACTACACTAAACTTTACAACCACAGCAGCAGCGGCATCGTATGCAAGCGATCGTTTTAAGATAGCGTTTACAAACAAAACGTTGGATACCAAAGATTTTGAAGCAGCGCAATTACAATTGTACCCGAACCCTGTAGTAAACGGTCAATTTTCAATTGATTTACCAAATACCATGAGCGGAACGGTTAACGTAAAAATTATCAACTTGATTGGACAAACGGTTTATGAAACCAATACCGAAGCCAAAAACAGCATTCGTATTAACACGCAATCACCGCTACCGCAAGCTGTTTACTTGGTACAACTAACCAACAATGGCGAGCGTTTTACTAAAAAAATTACTGTTAACTAATTACAATGTTACTCATGAAAAAACAAACTTTATCCATACTGCTTAGCCTTAGCGCTTTACTATTTCCATTTGTAACAGCACTGGCTCAGGCAGAAGAATTTCCAGAAGATGTACAAGATGTACCAGCGGCACCTATAAACGACTGGATTCCGCTACTATTGCTACTTGCTATTGCCGTCGCTTTTTATTTCTTTAAAAAACAGCACAATAGCAACAATAAATTAAACAAGTGGTAGATTAAGTAAGTCGAAAGTATCAAAGTCATAAAGTAATAAAAAGCTGAAGCAACCTATATTCTTTCAGTGCAAAACAAAAAATTTAAATAAGAATGAAAAAACTTTTCTTTTTAGGCTTAAGCCTTATCGCATTAAACGCAACTGCGCAATCTGTAGCGATTAATACCGATGGTAGCACCGCTGATCCATCTGCTATTTTAGATTTAAAAAGCACCAACCAAGGGGTTTTAGTACCACGCTTAACACAAACGCAAAGAACTGCAATTGCAACACCTGCCACAGGTTTAATGGTGTACCAAACTGATGCTACTGCTGGTTTTTATTATAATGCTGGTACTCCAGCTACTCCGAATTGGCAACCTATCGGTGGTGGAGGTGGCACTTCTTTGCCAGCACAAACTGGTAATGCAGGTAAAGTCCTAACTACAAATGGCACAAACCCAAGCTGGGCAAACGCACCCATTTTAGGAACATTACAAGTAAGTCCTGTTACTTCAGGAGGTTCTTCAACCGTTACAGTATCTGATTTAAACGTTAGAACCATTATGCTTGATTACCAAACAGGAAATGGAAATGCAACTGGTACAACTATAAACATTATTGTACCAAGTGCAGCAAGTTATCCAGCTGGTACAATACTTACATTTTCTAGTACAAATACAACAACAACATCTCCATTAGCTGGTGGTGGGAGTTACACATTTACCTCTCCAAACTCCACCATTACTGCACATGTTGCAAATAATCTTCCTACAGGAACTGCTGTTACACTAACAAATAATGCTGCAGGTGGAGTTTTTAATGTGATTACCGATGGTGTAAGCAAATGGTATAGAATTAATTAAACTAAAATATATTGAACCATTTGCGCAAAGTCAGCAGACTTTGCGCACTAATGAATAAAAAAATTAAACCAAATGAAAAAACTTTTCTTTTTAGGCCTTAGCCTTATCGCATTAAACGCAACTGCGCAATCTGTAGCTATTAACACGGATGGTAGCACTGCTGATCCATCTGCTATTTTAGATTTAAAAAGCAGCAACCAAGGGGTTTTAGTACCTCGTTTAACACAAACGCAAAGAACTGCAATTGCTACTCCTGCCACAGGTTTAATGGTGTACCAAACCGATGCTACTGCTGGTTTTTATTTTTATAATGGAACGGCTTGGACGAGTTTAAATGGAGCAAACGGCACTAACGGTACAAATGGTGCCAACGGCCAAGGTGTACCAACTGGCGGTACTGCCAATCAAGTACTAGCAAAAGTTAACGCTGCTGATTTTAATACACAATGGGTAACACCAAGCAGTTCTGATAATCTTGGTAACCACACCGCAACACAAGCCTTAAATATGAATAGCAATGCGATCACAGGCGCAACAAATATTACGGCAACGGGAACTGCTACTTTAGGAGGCAATGCCTACCCAACTAATACAGGTACCAACGGACAGGTATTACAAACAAACGGTGCTGGTGCTCTAAGTTGGGGCTCAGCTTCAGGTGGCGGCTCTAGTTTACAATTGGTAGTTACAAAAACTGTTGGTCAAACAACTCAAGCAGCAAGCTCATTGACGCTTCCTGATGTAGTTAATTTTGAAAGCGCCAATGGTACAGGTGCTGCGCTTACAGGCGGAAATACATGGACCAACAACAATACTTTTACCGTAGGTCCAGGAGGTGCAGGTACTTATTTAATACAAGTGCAACTAATGGGATTAACCAATAGTCTTGTATTAGCTTTACCAATGATTGAAATGAATAACACAGGTAATGGTGGATCCAATTTTTATGGAACATCTGTTGCTAATATTAATGCACAGTCTCCTCATAAATCAAGAGGACAGCTCACTTCAGTAGTGTATATGACCGCTGGCGAATTTTTTAAAATTAGAGCTTTGAGTTCATCAAACGCTATAGGAGCTGATTTTACCCTCAATGGCAGTACCAAGGTTACTGTGGTCAAGCTAAATTAGATCTAATTAGTCAAAACAATAATATTAAATAGGCTGGCTGTTTTGGTCGGCCTATTTGTTTTAATTTTGCAAGTTATGAAACAGTTTTTTCTACACCCCAAAAAAGCACAGTGGTTCATTTTTGTCATTGCTGTCTTGATTTATGCCAATACTATTCCTAATAAATGGGCTATAGATGATAGCGTTATTGTTTATCACAATAGTTTTGTAAAAAAAGGTGTTTCCGGCATTCCTGATATTTTAAGCAAAGATGCCTTTGCTGGCTTTTATGGAAACGACATCAATGCGGTTGCTGGAGGCAGGTACCGACCACTAACACCTGTAGTGTTCGCCGTTCAGGCAGAAGTATTTGCTCCTACCAAAAAAGACGAAATTCAAAAAATTGAAAAAGATAAAGAAGGGTATAAAATAAAAGATCTTTCAGAAAAAACGTGGTTTGCAAATATCCTTCATTTTTTTAATATCCTTTGGTATGGTTTGCTTTGCTTGGTTTTATATAGAACTTTGTTGCTTCTATTTTCGATAAAAAACAAAGAAAATGTTTTCAAACAAAATTTTATTGCGCTAGGTACAACATTGCTTTTCGCGGTGCATCCTTTACATACTGAGGCTGTTGCCAATGTGAAAGGCTTAGATGAGATTTTGGCGTTATTAGGAGCATTAGCAAGTTTGTATTGTGTGCTAAAATTAGTAGAAATAAAAAATGAAAGTAATGAAGGCACATCGAAACTAAAATGGCAACTGGGCGCGGTCGCATCTTTTTTCGCAGCCTTAATGGCCAAAGAATCTGCAGTTACTTTCATCGCTGTTATTCCAATGGCGCTGTGGTTTTTTTCAGAAGTGTCGCTTAAAACCATTTTTAAACTTACAGTCCCTTTGTTGCTTCCTTTGGTTCTCTTTTTAGGTATTCGTAATGCCGTATTACATCAGCCTAATAAGGGTGAAATTGCAGAAGAATTGATGAATGATCCATTTCTAGTATTAGATCCTGAATCGAAATACGAACCATTGATTGAAGGGTCATCTATAAAAAAACTTGTGGAGCCTAATGCCAACACCTTTACCCAAATGCCGTACAGCAACAAATTGGCAACCAATTTTTATACGTATGCTGTTTACTTGAAATTGTTAGTAGCTCCTTATCCTTTAACAACCGATTATTACCCAAGGCACATTGAAATAAAATCATTTTCAGACATCAGTGTTTTGTTTTCTTTGTTGTTACATTTATTCCTTTTTATTTGGGCCCTCTTTCATATCCATAAACGAAATAGTATTGCGTTTGGCATTTTGTACTATTTCATTACTTTTTCAATTGTATCCAATTTGTTCTTTCCGATAGGTACCAATATGGCAGAACGTTTTATGTTTATGCCTTCACTTGGTTTTTGTTTGATTGTAGTTTACTTAGCATATCAATTAGGTTCAAAATGGAGCAAGCCGAATGAGATTAACGGTTTCAGTGCAATTTATAAAATTGCGGTAGTTGTTGTACTTCTTTTTACAAGTCTTACCATCAATAGAAATTTTGACTGGAAAGATAATTTCACTTTATTCTCAAAAGACGTCTTAGTTTCGAAAAACAGTGGTAAAATTCATACCGATTTGGCTGGGGAGATGATAAATAAAGCCATTACAATGCAGTCAGTAAAAGAAAAAGAAATCGAAGACTGGACTTTAGAAGAAAAACTAGAAGCTTTAAAAGAAAATCAATATGAGCGGATGGAATTAGTGAAAAGTGCGATCCCTCTATTACAAAAGTCTCTCGAGGTACACCCCATGAGTAATGCAGCTTGGTTGCAAATGGCCAATGGACAGCATTTTTTAGGGCAAATCGAAGATAATGAGCCCAAAGTAAATTTAACTTATTTACACACGGCCTTAGCTGCCTATGATCAAGCGTATTACTATCGAGGAAGAGGAATGGACTCTACAATTGTTAAATACAAAGCCATCTGCTTGATGGATATAGGTAAATTGATAGGACAAAAACTAGGAGATATTCCTAGTGCTATCGTATCATTAGAAAAAGCCAAAGCATTGAGTCCAAAAAATGCGGAAATTTATCTCTTACTAGGAACAGCCTATTCGATGATTAATGAGTACGAAAAAACAATTGAAAACTGTTTAAAGAGTGTTTCGCTCCGATCAAATGACAGAGATACAAAACAAAATTTGGCTGTTGCTTATCAGCAATATGCATTTGCAAATGCAACCAAGCGTAACCTATTGCCATTGGCCGAGAAAATTCTCTTAGACGTTTACAAAGAAGAGAAAAAGTTAGATGATAATGACGTCACTAAAAAAGATGCCATGATTCGTACTTTGGATTTAATTTATAAAAATTATACCATACAAGGCAAGCTAGATAAAGCAAACGAATACAAGAAAGAAGTACTGTATTTGAATCCCAATGCATATCTTAATTAAATCATATGAAAGATCTTTCGTTTAAGAAAAGCTTACTCTATTTTAGTGTTATTTTAATAGTATTAGAGTTGTTGTTGTACAAAGATTTTATTTTTGGTGAATATTATTTTTTGTACAAAGATTTAGGTGACGATATTTATAATGTTGGTTACCCAGAACTATATTCAAAAATGGAAGCCCTAAAAAACGGATATCTTCCTAGTTTTAGTTTTCATACAGCACTAGGAGAGAATAAATATCCGTTCGCCATCGAGCACATTGCTCTAACTGTAACTTATTTGTTCTTTAAAAATGACATTGCAAGTGCTTTCATTTGGATGCAGTTGATTTATACTTTTCTTGCTGGCTTTTTCTTGTTTGTATTTTTTAGAAAAAAAGGAATCCATGTTTTGGCTGCCGGAATTGGGAGTGTTTTGTTTGCTTTTAGTGGCTATATGGTTGGTTGCAGTACCTGGTACTTAGTACAGTTTTCTAACGATATGATGCTTTTTGCTTTGTTTATTCTTTCCCTTCATTATTTTCAAGAAAACAAAAGAGTCTACCTCCTGACGATCACAACTGCACTGATTGGAATGGCGTATACTTCTATAATACTATATTTTGCATTCCTTTTAGCGGTAATTTATCTTCTTGTTAATTATGATTCCAACAAATCTCTAAAATTAAGTTTACAGCAGTTCGCAAAAATCGGCTTTGCTGGTTTGTTAGGCTTAGGACTTGCAAGCTTCATACTTTTAAGTAATCTTCATCAGATGCTCAACAGCCCTAGGGGTAAAGGCATGTATCCACTGATGGATGAATTGAAGCAAACTCCACTTCAAATCGCTGAAAAACCTGAGCTTGCCACTTCTTTATTACGACTTTTTTCGAATAACTTACAAGGGATTGCTGAAAATTACCAGGGTTGGTACAACTATTTTGAAGCACCATTTTTATATTCAGGTTTGGTGGTTCTGTTGCTTATTCCGCAACTTTTTCATTTTGTTGATAGGCGAAAACGACTTACTTATGGAGGAATTTTATTCTTTTTCATGTTAATAATTGCAGTTCCTCTTTTCCGCCATTCTCTCTGGTTATTTACAGGCAACTATTACAGAATGATTGGAATGTTAGCAACCATTGTTTTTATTTACTTCGCCACAATGTCTCTTGACTTTGTAATCAAGCAAGAGAAGGTTTATTTTAAAACACTTCTATTAACAATCATTGGTTTTCTTACACTATTATTTTCACTGAAAAGCCAAATAGCGATAGACGCTTCTCCAAGTGTCTTTATTGTGATTTCATTCCTAATCGTTTATTTTACCTTGCTATATTTTTTTGGCAAAAAACGCTTGATTAATTATTTTCCACATCTATTAGTAGGATTTATTGTTTTAGAGATTTTCATTTTTGCAGCGCCAACCCTACAAGATAGAATGCTTGTCACAAAAGATGATGTGAAAGTAGGGAAAGGCTTTTTTGATGCTACTAAAAGTATTATCAAAGATATCAAAGAAAAAGATTCTTCTTTTTTCAGAGTAGAAAAAGATTTTTTCTCTGGAAATTCAAGAGTTTATAGCTATAATGAAGCACAAATTCAAGGTTTTTATGGGAGTTCAGGCTACTGGGCTTTTCACAATTCAAATTACATAGCATTCCTAAAAAGTATAGATACTCTTAATTACAAAAATGAAATCGGCTCGAGATATGTGAGAGGAATTCGAGAAATACCTGAAGCTATGCAATTGTGTGGGGTAAAGTATTTTATTTCTAATCAAGATAGCCTAAAAAAGAATCAAGGCGAATTTGAATTTTTAAAATCGATAAATGGTTATTCCTTGTATAAATTAAAAAACCATAGGTCTTTAGGTTTTGCATTTACTAATTATATCACTGAAAAAGAGTTCGATAAACTAACTTTAGGTCAAAAGCACAAAATAGTAAATAAGTCAATAGTTGTCGAAGAAAAAGATGTAAAAAAACTAACGGAGTTGCAGCCCGATTATCAATCTGTTCTAAATGATAGTAGTCCTAAACAATTATTGATTAGATCTTTTAAAGAAAATGAAATAATGGGCAGCATAAAAATTGACCAACCCTCAATGCTTTTTCTATCAATTCCTTTCGATGACGGATGGAAAATCAGTATCAACGGACATAAAACGATTAAATATAAAGTTTTTCACGGACTAACAGCAGTGTATCTTAATAAGGGAAATCATAAAGTCGAAATGTCATTTTTTCCTCCATATAAAAGTATAGGATTTGCTATTTCAATACTATCCGTTTTAATAGGTATTATAATACTTAGCATAAGAAAAATTAAAGACATTAAAACAAAATGAACAGGACTATAACCAATAGCATTCGATATATTATTGATGAATTTGTACCACCTATTCTACGGGATAGTAAATGGTTTATGTATCCTTTTTTTTTCATCTTTTTTAAAGGAAAAAAAATTAAGCTATACATGGAGTTTAAGCAGCTTGTATATTTAATGAACGATCAGGAATATGCAGAAGCCTACAGACAACTGGATTGTATGGGAACCGATAGACCTACAGATCTAAATCAGCTCAGTATTAATTATATGCTTAAAAATATTTCTTCCGAAGCTACTAATTTGTTAGATGTTGGTTGTGGTAGGGGATATTGGTTAAACAAATTAAGTGAAATTACAAACTTAAAACTGACAGGCTTTGATATGCACGATTCGGTAGCTTTAACAACAGCCAATTATGTGCAAGGAAGAATCGAAAAACTTCCTTTTGCAGACAAATCTTTTGACATTGTTACCTGTCATCACCTACTTGAACATTTGAAAGATCTTCCTGCGGCAATCTCTGAACTTAAACGAGTAGCAAAAAAGCAACTAATTATCGTTGTCCCTTGTCAACGTTATTATTACTATACCTTGGATATGCATATAAATTTTTTTCCCATAAAAGAATACTTGCAAGAGGTAATGAAAATTGAAAAAAATACTTGCGAAAATAAGTGGGGCGATTGGGTTTATATTGGATATCTAGAATAGTTTTAATACAATAAGATGCTAAACAACAAAAAAATAATAGTAGTGCTACCGGCTTTCAATGCCGAAAAAACATTGGAGCAAACGTATCATGAAATCCCTTTTGAAATAGTTGACGAAGTTATTTTAGTTGACGATTCAAGTTTGGATAACACTATTGAAATAGCTAAAAAACTCAATATTAGCCACATCATCCAACACGATAAAAACAGAGGTTATGGAGGCAATCAAAAAACCTGCTACAACAAAGCGCTAGAATTAAAAGCTGATATAGTTGTAATGCTGCATCCCGATTACCAATACACACCAAAGTTAATTACAGCCATGTGCAGTATGATTGCCAACGGGGTTTATCCAGTAGTTTTTGCTAGCAGAATTTTAGGCAAAGGCGCTTTAAAAGGTGGTATGCCAATTTATAAATATGTTGCTAATAGAATATTAACGTTAGTTCAAAACATCCTCATCAATCAAAAATTAAGCGAATACCATACGGGTTTCAGGGCTTATAGCATTGAGGTACTTCAAAAAGTAAATTTCAATAATTTTAGTGAAGATTTCATTTTTGACAATCAAATGGCGGTTCAAATATTCAAAAATGGTTTTGAAATTGGCGAGATAAGTTGCCCAACAAAATACTTCCCAGAAGCATCAAGCATTAATTTTAAACGTAGCGTTATTTATGGCCTTGGAGTACTAAAAATTTCTCTTAAAGAATTAAAATAGGAAGCAATTACTACTTGAATTTCGTACTCATCAAATGCTTGGTCTTTTGCTAATACAAAAAAAGCGTTTCTAACGCTTATAAATCAAACAGGAATAGCTTTAAAAAAGGGAGACTTTGTAAATAGTAGCTATTGAAATTATGAAGAAGGAAACACTGTTTTTTGTAACGTAAATGTGGAGCCTTTATGGTAATGTATGTAATAGAGCCGCGTTGCAAACGCTTTGTTTTCGTTAATAAAGTAAGTAGGTACTCGTTGCAAACGAGCACCAGATGGTTTTGTCACATCGAGCGCGGTCGAGATGTGGTATTGGTTTTTTAATCGTTATTTATCTTACATTTGTATAGTTACAATACCAAACCAACCAAAAAAAACCTTTTATGCAGCACCATTTATGTAAAAACTGCGACCGTACCTTTGAAGGGCAATTTTGTTCGCATTGCGGGCAAAAATCAAGTGTGAGCGAATTGAACATGCATGATTTAATTCATGAATTTTGGCACTCCATTACCCATACCGACAAAGGGATTTTAAAATTGGTAAAAGATTTATTTCTGTATCCTAAAAAGGTGTACCATGGTTATTTTGCAGGTCAACGTAAAACTTATTTTAGTCCCGTAACCTTTTTTTTAATCACCGCCACATTACTACTTATTATTGGTGATAAAATATACGATTATGAAGATGCAGTACACCTAGCCGACAATCCTTTTGGTTATAATGAATTTGGTAGAACCGTATTTGAAGCTACTAAATTTAGAACTTTGTTTACCATTCCGTGTGCCGTTTTAGTGACTTGGTTGCTGTTTCGAAAGCGATTTAATTTGGCTAAAAATGTGGTGTTTTGGATTTATTTTAATGCCTTACTTTTTACCATAGACCTAATTGTTTCGCCTTTGTATTTCCCTTTTATACTGCACAAAGCAACTATTGAATTGTATGTATTGTTTATTAGTTATGCCTTCTTGTTTTGGCACGTACTTGTGGTGTTTACCAATAAAAAATGGACCGATTACTTGCTTAGTTTCTTGGTAGTAAATTGTTTTCACATCATCAACTACGTCACTATTTACTTGTTACTGTTTGGTACCAATGTTTTCAAACAAACCAAAACCAATAATGTGTTTGAATTTTTGATTCATCTGTATAAGTTTTGATCTTAAGCCTAAGTTGAGACCTAACCCGTTTTAGAAACCTGTTAGGTCTGTACAAATTGCATTTGCTGATTTTGTAATGAAAATAAAACGAACTATTGTAGCCCCGATGGAAGCGGCATCCTTGCTGGGGAAGTCCCGACACTTCGGGATTGCACAGCAATATACAGCGTACAGCGGGACGAGTAGTGTACGTAGCAAAAAAGTGCTGCTCCTAAAAAACAACACCTTTCAAATCATTAAAATTTAACTTTTGGCGATAAAAAAACCCATTCGCCTTAACGAATGGGTTTTGTATTTATAAGGTACTGAATTACCAGATTCTTACACGTTTTTCAGGTGCAATGTACATCCCGTCATTTTCCTTGATATCAAAAGCTTGATAAAAAGTATCGATATTTTGCAAAGGCACATACGCACGGTACATTCCTGGAGAGTGCGGATCGGTTTTTACTTGGTTTTTCAAAGCTTCATCACGCATTTTTGAACGCCAGATCGTTGACCAAGAAATAAAGAAACGCTGCTCAGGAGTGTATCCATCAATCAAGCCTGGATTTCCGTTTTCTTTCAAGTACAATTGTAAACCGTCATAAGCTGCGTTTACACCACCTAAATCACCAATGTTTTCACCTAATGTAAATTTACCATCTACAAAAGTTCCTGGCAATGGCTCCAATGCGCTATACTGTGCAGCTAAAGCTCCTGTTAAAGCTGAGAATTGTTTTAAATCGTCAGCAGTCCACCAGTCAACTAAGTTTCCGTCAGCGTTGTAACGCGATCCTGAATCGTCAAAACCATGTGAAATTTCGTGACCAATAACGCCACCAATTCCGCCATAATTCACAGCTTCATCAGCTTGGTAGTTGTAAAACGGTGGTTGTAAGATAGCTGCTGGGAAAACAATCTCATTGTTTGATGGATTGTAATACGCATTTACAGTTTGTGGTGACATGCCCCAACGCTCTTTATCAACTGGTTTGTTCAACTCAGCAATGTTTTCTTGAAAACGCCATTTGGCCATGCTCAACGCATTTTCAAAGTAGCTTCCGCCTTCTTCTGGACTCTTGATTGTTAAAGCAGAATAGTCTTTCCACTTGTCAGGATATCCAATTTTGATTCTGGATTTGTTCAATTTAGCTAAGGCGCTAACTTTAGTTTCAGCGGACATCCAAGACAAGTTATTGATTCTATTTTCGAAAGCACGGAAAATGTTTTTGATCATTTTTTCTGCTTTGGCTTTGGCCTCAGCTGGGAATTTTTTCTCAACGTATAATTTTCCCAAAGCCTCACCTACAGCGCCATTGATGGTTTGCAACGCTCTTTCGTCACGTGGTCTTTGGCTTACCGCACCTGTTAAGGTTTTTCCGTAAAACTCAAAGTTGGCGTTTTCAATATCGGTAGACAATTGGCTTGAAGCTCTGTTTAATAAACTCCAACGCATGTAGGCTTTCCACTGGTCAACTTTGTTTTCTTTCAACATCGTTTCAAGTGCCACCATGTATTTAGGTTGGGATACAATAACGGTATCCACTTTTGCCAAACCAATTTTAGTAAAATAATTATTCCAGTTGATTGATGGTGTTAATTTACTCAACTCGGCCAAAGTCATTGGGTTGTATGACTTACGACGGTCTCTGCGCTCTACTCTGTCTAATCTTGGTTTAGACATTGCGATTTCAAGCGCTAAAATTTTCTCTGCATTCGCCTGAGCTACGGCTGGCTTATCGCCAAGAAATTGCAACATTTTAGCAACGTGAAGCACGTATTTCGCACGTTTTTCTTTAGAGTCAGCATCTTCAGAAACGTAATAATCTCTGTCAGGTAAACCTACTCCACCAGGACCTACATTGATTACATTTCGGCTACTGTTTTTAGCATCAGTACCAACGCCCGCTCCCATGAAACCAATTCCGCCAATTGGCTCCATTTCGATTAATAATGCCTCAAGGTCTTTAGCATTTTTAACCGCATCAATTTTTTTAAGGAAAGGTTTCAATGGCGCAATTCCCATTTTGTTACGACCAACGGTGTCCAAAATAGACTTGTATAAATTAATCGCTTTACCTTGATCGGTATTTGACTTGTACTTTGGGTTGGTTGCTGCCTCTTTTAAAATAGCTAGTGCATCCGCGTCTGTTCTTTGACGCAATTCATCAAAACTTCCCCAACGGGTTCTATCAGCTGGAATGGCGGTGTTGTCTAACCAAGTTCCGTTTACGTAACGAAAGAAATCGTTACTTGGCTTCACTTTTTTGTCCATGTAATTCACATTAATCCCTGGCTCCTTAGCCGCAGGATTACTTTGGGCTTGACCCACTGCAAAAGCCATCATTGCAGGAATCACAAAAAGCAATTGCTTATTGTTGGTTTTTTTCATTTTAATTAGTTTTTTATTTAAGTAAACAAAGCTATTAATAAATTTTGTGATTGCTTACGATTCTATAAACAATCACAAAACATTGTGATTGGACATTAAAAAATCAAAAAGGTTTAATCGAATCGGATAACAATTTTGTTTTTTAAGCGCATTCCACTAGCACTAAGATTGTGTTAATAAGACCAAAAAACAAGCTCCGATTTTGTACTTTTGTGGCAAAATTGGATTATGTTACAGCTATTTAAAAAATACCGTCTTTTTTTAGGAGTGTTCTTCGTGCTTTCGGCCGTTATACTTACGTTATTTTACAACGCTTTGAAGCCAGCAAAATCATTACCTATTTTTAATCCAGCCGATGTGAATCCGGAGTTGGTAGACAGTACGGTACAATACAAAAGCAAGTACCACACCATTGCTGATTTTTCGTTTGTGAACCAAAACGGCGTCACGATTACTCAAAAAGATTACGAAGGTAAAATTTATGTAGCCGATTTCTTTTTTACTACTTGTGGTTCTATTTGTCCAAAAATGTCGGTGAATCTAGAAGAAGTTCAAAAAGCTTTCGCCAATAATCCTAAAGTTAAATTACTCTCACATACCGTATTTCCTGAAACGGATAGCGTTCCTGTGCTTAAGGCTTACGCCAAAAAACACAATGTAATCGATGCCAAATGGAATTTAGTTACCGGCGATAAAAAAGAAATTTATGCCATGGCTAGAAAATCTTACTTGGCTGTAAAACTGGGCAAACCAAGTGAATTGTATGATATGGTTCACACCGAAAATTTTGTTTTGGTAGATGCTAAAAGACGAGTTCGTGGTTTTTATGACGGCACCAACAAAGAAGACATCAAAAAATTGATTGAAGACATTACCTTTTTATGCGAGCAAGAGGCAGCAGAGTAAGGCGATTTTTCAGTGATTTCCAAGTCTGCAAATAAAACGTCAACATACCTCTGAATCTGCCAACTAATTATTGAAATAATTAACATTTGTCTTTCCTTTAAAATGTGTATTTTTGCAATCTTAATTCAATCTAAATAAGGTTTGCAAACAACGATACATTCTCTCAAAAAAGGCGAAAAAGCCATTATCAAAGACTTTGATATTGATACCGTTCCGTTAAAATTACTGGAAATGGGTTGCTTGCCTGGCAATATGGTCGAGCTGTTACAAGTTGCCCCTTTTGGTGATCCTTTGTTTTTGAACATCAATGGTTCACATGTGGCAATTAGAGTAGAAACCGCCAAAGAAATTGCAGTTGACCTATTAAAAACCAACCTATGGTAAGCAAACAAAACATCAATGTAGCCTTAATTGGCAACCCTAATGTGGGTAAAACTTCGGTTTTTAATCAGCTTACAGGATTGAATCAACAAGTGGGGAATTATCCCGGAATTACCGTTGAAAAAAAGATTGGTTTTTGTAAATTATCCAACAACATCAAAGCCAACATTCTGGATTTACCAGGAACATACAGCTTGAACGCCAGTTCTATTGATGAAAATGTGGTTATTGAATTACTACTCAATAAAAACGATAAGTTATACCCTGACGTAGCTCTTGTGGTTACCGATGTGGAGAATTTAAAACGAAACTTATTACTTTTTACCCAGATAAAAGACCTTGAAATTCCGACGATTCTTGTCATCAACATGGCTGATAGAATGAAGTTCAAAGGAATTTCACTGGACATTCCGTACTTAGAGAAACATTTAAACACCAAAATTGCCTTGGTTAGTTCACGTAAAGGCTACGGAATTGAAGAATTAAAGCAGTTAATTGTGAGCTTCAAATCGATTTCGAGCGAACCTTGCTTGAATGCTTCGGTAATCGATCCGGATTATTTTAATAGTTTGCGCAAAGCATTTCCAAACCAACTTTTGTACAAATTATGGTTGGTAATTACGCAAGATGTGAACTTTTTGAACTTGGATAGAAATGAAATTCGAAGTTCATTTACCAAATCACATTCTGATTTAAAACGCTTACAGCAAAAAGAAACCATCAAACGTTATCAATTTATTAACGATGTTTTGAAGGTAGGTTTAAAAGTAGATAGCAGCGTAGCCAAAGATTACCGCAGCCAGCTTGACCGCGTACTAACACACAAAGTTTGGGGATATGCGATTTTCTTTTTGATTTTGTTCGTAATCTTTCAATCGATATTTGAATGGTCAAAAATTCCAATGGATTTTATTGACGCCTCTTTTGCCTCATTGAGTTCGCTCGCAGCAGAGCAGTTGCCAGCCGGTGTTTTAACCGATTTGATTTCGCAAGGAATTATTCCTGGTATTGGAGGAATTTTAATTTTTATACCTCAAATTGCCTTTTTGTTTATGTTTATTTCCATCCTTGAAGAAAGTGGATACATGAGCCGTGTGGTGTTTTTAATGGATAAAATCATGCGCAAATTTGGACTTTCAGGTAAAAGTGTGGTACCACTTATTTCAGGAACTGCCTGCGCTATTCCTGCAATTATGGCTACGCGTAATATCGAAAATTGGAAAGAACGATTGATTACTATTTTGGTAACACCTTTCACTACTTGTTCGGCTAGACTACCTGTTTACGCCATTATTATTGCCCTGGTAATTCCTGACGAACGTTTGTTTGGATTTTTAAACATGCAAGGGATGACTTTGATGTTGTTGTATTTGTTGGGATTTGGAATGGCTATTTTCTCGGCTTACATCTTGAATAAAATATTGAAAATTCAAAGTAAAACGTATTTTGTGGTTGAAATGCCGAATTACAAATTGCCTTTGTTTAAAAATGTAGGTATCAACGTAATCGAAAAAACAAAAGCGTTTATATTTGGCGCGGGTAAAATTATACTTGCCATTTCGATAGTGCTTTGGTTTTTGGCATCATATGGACCTGGAGAAAAATTCAACAAAGCGGAAAAAATTGTTACTCAAAACACCATCAACAAACCATTATCGCCTGCTGATTTTGAAAATGCAGTTGCCTCACAAAAACTAGAGAACTCCTATATTGGTATTATGGGTAAAACCATTGAACCTGTTATCTCTCCATTAGGTTACGACTGGAAAATTGGTATTGCTATCATCAGTTCGTTTGCTGCACGCGAAGTGTTTGTAGGAACGCTGGCAACCATTTACAGCGTAGGTGGTAGCGAAAACGAAGTGACTATCAAAAACAAAATGGCAGCCGAAATCAATCCTGCTACAGGCGAGAAAGTGTTTAATTTTGCCTCAGGAATCTCTCTACTTTTGTTTTACGCTTTTGCCATGCAATGCGCTAGTACTTTGGCAGTAACAAAAAAGGAAACCAACTCTTGGAAATGGCCTGCTGGTCAGCTTTTATTCATGTCGGCCTTTGCTTATGCCGTTGCCTTGATTGCTTTTCAAATCCTACAATAAGAGCCAGAGTCTATCCTCAACCTCAACAACAGTTAAAAATTAAAAAATCATTATTTTTAATTTGTCTAAATAAGTTTCTCGTTTTATCTTTGCTGCATAGAATTAATCTAAATAAAAATGAGAAACGGTTTAGTAACAGCTGCAATACTTACCTCAGTATTTGCTTTTGCTCAAGAAAAGGAACTTACACAAGCACAAAAAGACAGTATTGCAAGAGCTAACTCTTTGATAGTTGATTTGCAAGAAGTAACGGTTACCCCGTTTAAACAAAGCCCAGAAAGACAACCAGAAGTAAAAGGAACCGTACTTTTTTCAGGAAAAAAGAACGAAGTTTTAAAATTATCTGCCTTTACCTCTAACCTGACTACAAACAATGCGCGCGAAGTGTTTTCACGTGTTCCTGGTGTTACTGTTTGGGAAAATGAAGGATCTGGTATTCAAATTAATATTGGAGTTCGTGGATTAAGTCCAAATCGCAGCTGGGAATTAAACACCAGACAAAATGGTTACGATATCTCATCAGATATTTTTGGTTACCCAGAAGCGTATTATAACCCACCTTTAGAAGCAGTAGAAAATATTGAGCTAGTTCGTGGTGGTGCTTCATTACAATTTGGCCCTCAGTTTGGCGGAATGGTGAACTACGTTTTAAAACGCGAGCAAAACAAAAAATTCAGCTTTGAAACTCAAAACACAGCCGGAAGCTATAACTTAATGAGTAGTTACAACGCAATTGGTGGTAAAATAAATAAGTTTTCTTATTATGCCTACAACCACTCTCGTAGCGCAGATGGATGGAGAGAAAATAGCCAATATAAAGTACGTAACTCACACGTATTTTTAGAATATGCTTTTACAGAAAAAACAAAATTAGCAGCAGAATACACTAATATGGATTACCAAATGCAACAAGCAGGTGGTTTGACAGATGCGCAATTTGCCGAAAATTCAAGACAATCTTTTAGAGAGCGAAACTGGTTTGGAACTCCTTGGAATTTGTTTGCGTTAACGCTAGACACGCAATTGTCTCCTTCTATTAAATCGAATACTAAACTTTTTGGTTTAATTGGAGAAAGAAATAGTGTTGGAAATACAGCAACACCAAACAATCCTGACACTAACGGAAATAGAAGAGTTGACCGCGATTTTTACAAAAATTTCGGAATAGAAAACAGAAACACTTATACGTACACCTTAGGCAAAAATAAAAACACTTTGGCATTTGGAGTTCGTGCTTACCAAGCACAAACGCAAAGACAACAAGAAGGAGCAGGAACTTCAGGATCTGATTTCGACTTAAGTACGTCAGCAAAATATCCAAGAGACTTGCAGTTTAAAACACAAAACATTGCTTTTTTTGCCGAAAATCAATTTAAAGTGACCGATAAATGGAGTGTTGTTCCTGGAGTTCGTTTTGAGCACATCACCGCTGATGGAGAAGGTCGTTTTGGAATCAATTCTGGAAATGATGTTCCGTTTGAAAGCAAACAAATGGTTAGAAACAAACCCTTGCTTGGATTAGGAATGGAATATAAATTCGGCGCAACGAACTTATATGGAAATATAACACAAGCTTTTAGACCAGTTTTATTCTCAGATATTACTCCGCCAGCTGTAACAGATGTGATAGATCCAAACTTAAAAGATGCCTCAGGATACAATGCTGATTTGGGATACCGCGGTGTTGTGAAAGGATTTTTGAACTTCGATTTTAGTGTGTTTTACTTGAGCTACAACAACCGTATTGGCGGCGTAAGACAATTTATAAATAATGATAACCCAACTCAAGGTACGTTCTTATTCAGAACCAACCTAGGAGAAACCGTAAACAAAGGAATTGAAGGCTTTGTAAACGTAAACATCACTAAATATTTTGGTGTCGAAAAAACTTTCGGAAACGTAGATCTTTTTGTAACGACTAGTTTTATTGATTCTCGTTATACTGATTTCGTAGTACCTTCTGGACCAGGATCGGCTATTGCAACGACTAACTTAAAGGGTAATCGTGTTGAAAACGCGCCACGTTACATTCACAATGTAGGTTTGAGCTATAGTACTGACCACTTTTCGTCTACATTACAATACAAAACTTCAGGTAAAGTGTTTACAGATGCAAACAACACAGTTACGCCTTCAGCAAACGGTGTAACAGGATTACTAAACGGTTATGAAGTATTGGATTTATCAGCTGAATACAAGTTTTTAAAACGCTACAATGTTCGTTCTGGAATTAATAACTTATTGAACAAAGATTACGCTACCCGCAGAGCAAGTGGATATCCTGGACCAGGTATTTTACCAGGTGAAGGAAGAACATTCTTTGTATCTTTAGGAGCTCGTTTTTAACAACAAACAACAATAATACACACTCTTTAATTAGAAAGTGATTACAAACAAGAAAGCAACCTCAACGGGTTGCTTTTTCTTATCTTTACAATATGGATATTCAAGAAATATTAGCATTTGCTACCTTAATCGTTGCAGTCGCCTTTTTAATCAAAAAATTCTTTTTCAAAAAGAAAGTAAAGGATAAAAATTGTGGAAGTTCTGACTGTGGCTGCAATTAAACTATTTGATGTAGCCTATTTGTATGGCGTAATCCGCAGGCTTGATTGAAGAACCTTCAACGGGATATGGCGTTACTCGAAGGCTTTCAATTTTTTGCTTTTCAACTGGCAAATATTTGGCGAACCATTTTTTATTTGATTCCTTATTTTTTTCTGCAAAAACTAAAGTTGTTTCTTCAACTTGTTTCTGTCCGTCGAAGACTTGCAGAACAGCACTTACCTCTCCTGCCCAAATACAAGTAGTTCCTTTAGGGCAACGCGAATCACTTTCAATCGTTTTTAAAACAAATTGAAACCCTTTTTTACTGCGACACACTTTTTGCTTTACAGTGATTACCTTTAGTTTAGCAGGCTTTGGGCTTTGAGCCAAAAATAAACTGCTAATCATCATAAAAAGGAATAGAATTGACTTTTTCATTTGTATTTATAGATTTGGTTCCTATGTAAATGTAGAAAACATTTAGCTCATTTTGTAGCCTTTGAGAACTTAAGATTCAAAAGCCAAATGACCCTTACTTTACTAACCTAGTGCCACATCCAATACCATCATTACAATAAATCCGCCAATAAAACCTAAAGTTGCAATATCAGTATTTTTATCTTGTTGGGTTTCTGGAATTACCTCTTCAACAACCACAAAAATCATAGCGCCTGCGGCAAAAGCCAAAGCATAAGGTAAAATAGGGGTGAAAAAAGTAACGGCAAAAGCACCTAATACAGCGGCAATAGGCTCTACAAGTGCAGAGGATTGACCATACATAAAACTTTTCCAGCGGCTCATTCCCATTCGTCTTAATGGCATAGCGACAGCAATTCCTTCGGGGAAATTTTGAATCCCGATACCAATTGCAAGTGTCAAAGCTGCTCCTATCGAAGCTTCTGGAATTCCAGCAGCAACACCACCAAACAAAACACCAACCGCCAAACCTTCAGGGATATTGTGTAACGTAATTGCCGAAACCAACAATGTAGTACGTTGCCAAGGAGACTTTACCCCTTCGGAAACTTTAAAATTAATGTGTAAATGAGGCAATACTTTGTCTATTCCAAAAATGAAAAGTGCACCAAGTGAAAAACCAAAAGCAGCAGGAATCACCTTTGCAAAACCTTCACCTCCGGTCATTTCGATTGCTGGAGCTAATAAACTCCAAAAACTGGCTGCCACCATTACACCACCTGTAAAACCAAGCATACCATCAAGGACGGTTCGGTTCATGGTTTTGAATAAAAAAACAAACGAAGCCCCAAATGCAGTTAAAAACCACGTAAATAAACTGGCATAGAGCGCAGCCAAAATAGGGTCAATACTGGTAAAATAATCAACTAACGATTGAAACATAATTATTGAATATAAATGTTACTAGCAATTTTATGAGATACAGTAATTTCATTCGTGCCCACACGAATTCGTAAGGAAGCATCGAAACTTTCTTTTTCTATAATTTCCATTTGAGAACCCAAAGCAATTTCTTGCTTGTCGAGGTATTTTAAAAAATCAGACGAAGTATCTTTTACACCCACACAAATTCCAATTCTACCTTTTTCACACTCAGAAAGCAATTGTTTTTCTATTTTAAGAATACGTCCCTGAGCATCTGGAATTGGGTCACCATGGGGATCTTCGGTTGGATTTCCTAAAAAATCATCCAGTTTATTGATGAGCTTTTCAGATTTGATATGCTCTAATTGCTCCGCTAATTCGTGCACCTCATCCCAAGCAAAATCGAGTTTTTCGACTAGAAATGTTTCCCACAGACGGTGCTTTCGAACAATCATCTTAGCTGCTAACTTTCCTGTATCAGTTAGAGAAACACCTTGATATTTGATATAATTGATGCAGTTCTTTTCGGCTAACTTCTTTAGCATATCCGTGACAGATGATGCTTTGGTATCCATCTTTTCAGCAATAGCATTCGTACTCACTGCTACATTTTCAATAGCAGAAAGATGGTAAATCGTTTTTAAATAATTCTCTTCGGATAAAGTCATAACAAACAATTAAGGCATTGCAACAACTTTTTTGCTCAAGTGCATAAAAAGCGCAAAACCTATGTAATGACAAACTTACATAAAAAAGTTAATATAAAAAATATTTTTAGACAAGTCTAAACTATAAAGAACAAGTTGGGCAAAGACCTGATAAGGTGAAATTAAAATCGTGTACCAAATAATTATCCGGAAGACTAAATACGGGCTTCACCTCATCAAGGCAAGTCACTGCCAGACATTTGGTACAACTGAAATGTATGTGATTGTGCGTATGAGAATGTTTTACGTCATGATCGTGCTCATGCTCATGATGGCAACTTGCATACTTTATGGTACCGTCATGATTTACAATTTTATGAATCACATCCTCGGATACCAAACGATCCAAAACGCGGTAAATAGTAACGCGATCGCATACGTTTTGGCTTAACGCCTGAATTTCGGTATGTGATAAAGCCACGGATGCGTTTTTTATGATCTCTAAAATGGTTGTTTTTGCTGTGGTATTGCGGCTTGCTTTCATATTTTAAAATATATTAATGCAACATTGTTGCATTTAGATAAAAACCATACATTTGCAACTTTATTGCATTAATCAAAGATACAAGAAAATGAAAAAATTAACAGCCTTAGCTCCAGATTTTTTGGGTGTAACTAGCGCTATTTTGTGTTTAGTCCATTGTTTAGCATTGCCTATACTGAGTATGTTTCCAGTAATGGTCAATCACAATCCCTATTTTGATTTACTATTTGCCTGCATTGGCCTTTGCGCAGCCATACCCGCACTGCGCGCCGGGAAGACGATTGTTGCAGTCCTTTTAACCAGCTCGCTCACCCTTCTATTCCTGAGTATTTTACTGGAAATCATTTTTAAAATCGATACCCCATTAATTTACATTGGTGCTTCAGGAATCATAGCGGCACACTTACTCAATTTTATAAACCAAAAACACACATGAAAAAATTACCCGTAACTGTATTAGCTAGGCTTTTGAACACGGGAAAACACTAACGTAATAAGGTAAAAAGAGAATATATTTATTTTATTGCAACTTTGTTGCGTTATTAAAAATAATAAATATATTTGCAACACAATTGCATTAACGAAATGAAAAATTAAACACCTTACTTCATGAACAATCGAAAGCAGCACTTTTTCAAATTTTTTGCCCTCGTTTTTTCGGCCTTAGTACTTAACTCCTGCTCCAATACTGACGATGTGGTTGCACCCGCGAATGAAGGAGAGTTCATCACAACTGTTCGGTTACAATTTGTACCAACCACTGCTGGAAAAACCATTGTACTTGAGTACAAAGACCTTGATGGCGAAGGAGCTAATGCACCACAAATTAGTATTAGCAGTCCTTTTGAGCGATCTAAAACCTATAATGGTAGCATAACATTTAGAGACGATTTAGCAATACCAGCAATAGATATTACACCTGAGATAATAGCTGAAGCTACAGAGCACCAAATGTTTTTTCAAACAACAGGTACATTGCAACCCTTTACCTATTCAAAAAATCCAAGCAATTTTGATAAAAATGGCAAGCCACTAGGGCTCGAATTTACATTTACCACGACCACTGCAGCAAGTGGCAGTTTGAGAGCCAGCTTACGACACGGACCGAATAAAAATGCCTCAAATGTAGCTCTAGGCGACATTACCAATGCCGGTGGCGCAACAGATATTGAAGTTGATTTTCCAATCACAGTAGAATAGTAATTTTTAAAACTAAATAAAAAACAATAATGAAAAAATCTTTAGCTTTTTTAGCAACGTTTGCAACTCTTGCTCTAGTCACACAATCCTGCTCGAATGACGACAACAACGATACAGTAGTTGACGAAAGCACAACTGAATTCAAACACCTACGCGTTTTAATTTCAGATGAAACCACAACAGCACTAACCTTGGTAAATCCACTACAAGGAAACAGCATTTCATTTGAAGCAAAACACCCTAAATCAGCTTTGTACACGAGTGCTTCTGGCCGTTTTGTAGGCATCATTCACCGCGAAAACAATTTAACAGAAACTTTCGATACTGGACTAGAGTTTCATGGTGATCATGTTGACATAAAAGGAACGCCAAAATTTGGTGCACTAACAGGTATTTCATCAAAGCCAACACACTTTAAAAGTAATTTTGGAGAAATCCTAACCTTCAATGATGGTGATGGTACCTTAACAGTGGGTCTAGAGTCAGAAATCCACAAAAATGGCGCTACAATGAAAACCATTACCACCGGATTAAGAGCGCATCATGGTGCTATGGCTGTTTTTGCGAATGGCACATATGCTATTACTGAAAAAGACAATTCTATTCCTGGAACACTTCCTGAGCGAGTAAAAATAATTGACAAAACTGGTAAAGAATTATTTGCCTCTACTATTGCAACCAAAGGAATACATGGCAATGCAGCAGATGGTGATCAAGCTGTTTTTGGTTCGGCAAGCGGGATTTTGGTGGTAAAAAACAATGGAGAACAAAGTTTAATTCCACATCCTGAAGGTTTTGGAACCATCTGGTTTGGAACAATACTTGAAACCAACACCAAAGGTAAATTTGTTGGGTATACCGCTGCAAAAGGCGCGTACTTGATCGATGTTATTGCTAAAACAGTTAAACCAATAATTGAAAATACCGATATCATGCAATGTAAAGTAAGCTACGACAATAGTAAACTTGGCATCTTATTGCATTCAGGAAATTTTATTTCGTACGACTTAAATACACTCACTGTAGCTGCAACTGAAAGAAATATCATTGCGCCAACTTTAAAAACAGCAACGCAAAAACCACAAATGGAATTCACGCAGCGATTTGTTTATATCACTGCACCTGCAACAGGCGAGTTATGGATGGCCAACATTAAAAATAATAATGACATTAAAAAAATAAAAGTATCTAATAAACCATTTCGTCTCACTTTAATGGGATTCGAAAACAATGGCGACCATTAAATAAGTTTATAAATCCCTATAGTTTTGGTTAATTTGGGGGGACTAAGCGGTTTGTTTTAAAACAAACCGCTTTTTTAATAAATTATTTTTTAGTTTTGTCTAAATTTATATTTTTATAAAATGAAAAATACAATTGTAATAAGCATGCTGTTGCTATTTTTTATCGGCTACAGCCAAAACAAAAAAAGCCTATCGGGAATGGTAACCTCTAACAATCAACCGATACTTGGCGCAAAAGTTACCTTGCAAAAAACCACTTTCGTCACTCAAACTGATAGTTTAGGACAGTATTTTTTTTCTGAAATTCCAAATGGTAATTACACCATACAAGTAATGGCAAACAGTTTTCAAACAAAAAACAAAAACGTCAACATAAAAGATGAGCAAGAAATAATACTTAATTTTGAACTTGAAAGTAATGAAAATCAACTTGATGAAGTAGTAGTTTCAGGCACACTTAAACCCGTTAAAAGGTTAGAAAATCCTGTTCCTGTTGAGATTATTTCGGCGACTTTTTTAAAACAAAACCCAACTAGCAATGTCTTGGATGCCTTGCAAAACGTAAATGGTTTACGACCTCAGAACAATTGTAATGTGTGTAATACGGGTGACCTTCGCATTAACGGACTTGACGGCCCTTACACCATGGTCACTATTGATGGGATGCCTATTGTGAGCGCTCTCGGAACGGTTTACGGGCTTTCAGGCATTCCAAATGCCATGATTGATAAAATAGAAGTAGTAAAAGGCGCGGCATCTACGCTGTATGGCAGTGAGGCAGTAGGCGGTTTAATTAACATTATTACTAAAAAACCGTTTGCGGTTCCTTTATTTACAGCCGATGTTTTTACTACATCTTGGCTCGAAACGAATGTTGACCTTGGTTATAAAACCAATATTGGCTCCAAGGCTACTGCCCTATTTGGTGTAAACTATTTCACTTACAACAATCCTGTTGACAACAACAAAGACAATTTTACCGATGTTTCTTTGCAAAACAGAGGTTCTTTTTTCTCTAAAATAAACATCAACAGAGCTTCTAAAAAAGAACTTAGCCTTGTGTCTCGCTACCTTTATGAAGACCGCTGGGGCGGAGAAATGCAATGGAACAAGAGTTTTAGAGGCGGAGACCAAGTGTATGGCGAAAGCATTTACACTTCGCGCTACGAATTTCTAGGGAAATACGAGCTTCCCGTAGCCGAAAAAATGTTCTTTCAATTTTCGGTTATTGGTCATGACCAAAACTCCGTTTATGGCAATTCTACTTTTTTAGCGAATCAGAAAATAGCATTTGGCCAATTCATTTGGGACAAAAACTGGAGCAACCACTCCATACTTTTTGGTACGGCACTTCGATATCAATTCTATAATGACAACACGCCCGCAACGGCAACAGCGAATCATTCTAAAATTTACAGTGCTTTTGCTCAAGATGAAATCACACATAATGAAAAAACCAGCACACTCTGGGGCTTGCGCTACGATTACAATGACAATCACGGTTCCATTTTTACACCACGTTTTGCGTTTAAATTCAAACCAACGCCAACAGATATCTTACGATTCAATTTTGGAACGGGTTTTAGAATCGTAAACCTTTTTACCGAGGATCATCAAGCTTTGTCTGGCGCTCGAGAAGTCGTGATTCAATCTAACTTGAAACCAGAAACCTCACACAACCTAAACTTAAATTACCTGAAAAAATTCAAATTAACCAATGCGGGCGTGGTTAATCTCGAAATGGCGTCTTGGTACACTTATTTCACCAACAGAATTTTTGCGAACTACGACATCAACCCGAATCAAATAATTTATGATAATTTAAACGGCAACTCCACTATTTTCGGACTCAGTGCCAATGCCGATTGGGTTAGCCCGTTTGGGCTCAAAGCCAACCTTGGGACCAGTTATTATGATGCCATGACCACACAAGACGGTGTTAGTTTGAGACCATTATTTACCGAAAGATACAGTATAAGTTGGGGCTTTAGTTATGATATTCCGAACTGGTTTTTATCTTTTGATTTTACAGGCAACCTTACTGGACCCATGCGTTTGCCGTTACTAAGTGAACTAGACACGCGTCGTGAAATTTCTAGACCATACAGCATACAAAACATACAAATAACTTTCAAAAAAATTCATAATCTAGAATTATACACCGGTATCAAAAACCTACTCAGCTGGACACCCAATCGTGGAAATCCGTTCTTGATAGCACGCGCCAATGATCCTTTTGATAAAAATGTACAAGTTGACAATTCGGGAGCGGTAATCCCTACGGCCGATAATCCATTCGCACTCACTTTTGACCCAACCTATGCCTACGGACCCAATCAAGGAAGACGTTTTTTTATAGGTCTGCGATATCATTTTGATTAATTTTTTGCTCGTAAAGTTGTATTTTTGAGCCATGAAACACTACGATTATATTTTTACCGGCACAGGCCTTTCGGCTTTAATGACAGTTTACAAAATGGTTCAATCAGGATCGTTTGCGGATAAAAGTATTTTGTTACTGAATGAAAACTCCAAGAAAACCAATGACAGAACCTGGTGTTTCTGGAAAACAAACGATTCAATTTGGGAACCGGCTATTTCTAAAAAATGGGATTCGGCTTTGTTTGCCAATGCAGCTTTCCGCAGGGATTTAGACTTGCAACCTTATCACTACAATATGGTGAAAGGACTTGATTTTTACAACCAAGTTTTTGATTTACTTTCGAAACAAACAAACGTCACTTTCTTAAATCAGAAAGTTATGACTATTGAAGAATCCGAAACTATAATTCTGGTACAAACAGAAAGCGAATCTTTTTCGTGCTCCAAATTATTCAATAGTATTTACCACAAACAAAAAGCGGAAAACCAAACTAAATATCCCGTTTTACAACAGCATTTTATAGGTTGGTTTATCAAAAGTGAGCAAGCTGTTTTCAATAATGAGCAAGCCACGTTCATGGATTTTTCGGTAGCACAAAAAGGAAATACTCGTTTTATGTACGTGTTGCCAACCTCTAAAACCGAAGCTTTACTGGAATACACTTTGTTTTCGCACCAACATTTAAAGAAAGAAGAATACGAAAACGAAATCCAACAATACATTCAAAAATTGGGGGTTACAAACTACGAAATCGTTGAAAAAGAACAAGGCAGCATCCCGATGACGTGTTACCCTTTTTGGAAATCAAATACTAAAAACGTCATCAACATTGGTACTTCTGGCGGTTGGACCAAGGCGAGTACGGGTTACACTTTCAAAAATTCCGATAAAAAATCAAGTGAATTGGTAGCCTTTCTACAAGGAGAAAACGACTTTACTAAGTTTCATAAAAAAACAAAATTCTGGTATTATGATTTGCTGTTGTTAGACATTTTAGACCGAAAAAACGAATTGGGTTCTCACATTTTTTCTTCGATGTTCAAAAAAGGAAATCCAGCGGTTATTTTTAAATTTTTGGACGAAGAAACTTCACTAAAAGAAGATATTCAGGTGATTTTAAAATGTCCGAAAATGTTGTTTATCAAAGCCATTTTTCACGTGGCTTCCAGAGCAATAAAATAACAATAAAACTATAACAAAACTTTATACTTGAACACTTATTCTTGAATGTAAACTTTGTAACTTTGCAGGACTTAATTACTAATGATTTAAAATAAAAGATATGTATCCAGAAGAAATGGTAAAACCAATGCAAGCAGAACTTACTGCAGCAGGTTTTCAAGATTTACATAGTGCCGAAGCAGTAGAAAACGCATTAAAAGCAGAAGGAACAACGCTAGTAGTTGTAAACTCGGTTTGTGGTTGTGCTGCACGTAATGCACGCCCAGGAGCAAAAATGAGTTTAGAAGGTGGAAAAAAACCAGATCAATTAATTACTGTTTTTGCAGGAGTTGATAAAGATGCTGTTGATGCTGCAAGACAACACATGTTCCCTTTTCCTCCATCATCGCCAAGTATGGCTTTGTTCAAAAACGGAGAATTAGTACACATGCTAGAGCGTCACCACATTGAAGGTCGCCCAGCAGAACTAATTGCTGAAAACCTAAGAGACGCTTTCAACGAGTATTGCTAATACCTGTCAAAGTATAGAATTTAAAACCACGTTTCGGCGTGGTTTTTTTGTTTACGACAAACTTGTCACTCTGACGAAGGAAGAGTCATTGATAATTCCAAAGCTTCCAGCCTTTTGAAGGCTGGAAGCTTTCAAAAAGGATTTCTCCCGAAGCTTCAGGACTATCTGGGTTAGAGGACATTTTGTGCTAAAAAGAAATACTGGAATTAATAAGCAATTAACTCAATCAAAAAATCAACTCTGAGAACTGAATTTTCTATCAACCACAACTCCCCTAGCCCAGATGGAAACGGCATCCTGTTGTGGCGGGGTTCGCCACAACAGATATAGTGAACAGCTGGAAATAGCTCCAAAAAAATAAACCATTAAGACTTTAAGGAAAACTAAGCATCTGTTTATTGATTGCGAACCTTAGTCTCTTCAAATCTTTGCGCCTCTGAACCTTTTTGCCTACTTTTGCAAAAAATACATTTCTCACTTAAACTGTTTATAGCATGCAACTGTACAACACCTTAAGCGCAGAGGAAAGAGCCATCATGATTGATGATGCCGGAAAACAAAGACTCACTTTGTCATTCTATGCTTATGCGCAAATTCAAGATCCAACTCAATTTCGTAATGATTTATTCCGCGCTTGGAATCCTTTGGATGTTTTAGGCCGAATTTATGTCGCTAGAGAAGGTATAAATGCACAATTATCATTGCCTGCCGATAATTTTTATGCCTTCAAGGACACCGTTGAAGCGTACGATTTCATGAAAGGGATGCGCTTGAATATTGCAGTGGAGCATGACGATCATTCGTTTTTGAAACTAACGATTAAGGTGCGTGACAAAATTGTTGCCGATGGTTTGAACGATGAAACTTTTGATGTGACCAACATAGGTGTGCACCTAAAAGCGAAAGAATTCAACGAAATTCTAGATGATCCCAACACGATTGTAGTCGATTTTAGAAACCATTACGAAAGTGAAATAGGCTATTTTAAAGGCGCCATCACTCCTGATGTAGATACGTTTAGAGAGTCGTTGCCAATTATTAATGAACAATTAAAAGATTTTAAGGAAGACAAAAACTTGGTGATGTATTGCACTGGAGGAATTCGTTGCGAAAAAGCATCGGCTTACTTTAAACACCAAGGTTTTAAGAATGTTTTTCAGCTGGAAGGTGGTATTATCAACTACGCCAAGCAAATAAAAGAAGAAAATCTAGAGAGCAAATTTATAGGTAAAAACTTTGTTTTTGACCACCGTTTGGGCGAAAGAATTACAGATGATATTGTTTCGCAATGCCATCAATGTGGTGCGCCTTGTGATGTGCATACCAATTGCGAAAACGAAGGTTGTCACTTGCTTTTTATTCAGTGCGATTCTTGCAAAGAAAAAATGCAAGGTTGTTGTTCGGTTGAATGTGTGACTGTAATTCACTTACCTGAAGAAGAGCAAAAAGCCATTCGCAGAGGAATAAAAAACGGAAATAAGATTTTCAAAAAAGGAAAATCAGACAAGTTGCTTTTTAAAAACAATGCCGATCCGTTAGCAGCAATTCCTGATTTGACTGAATTGGCAAAAAGAAAACCGATTGCAAAAAAAGCAGTAAAAATTAAGAAAGAATATTTGGGCAAAGGCGCTCACTTTTTCCCGAAATCAAATATTGGTCAGTTTTTAATTGAAGAAAATGAGTTGAAAATAGGCGATAGTGTAATGATAAAAGGCAGCACTACCGGAGAACAAATTATGAACATTGAGGAAATGATGGTGAACGGAACGGCGCAACAAAAAGCCATTGCTGGAGATACTTGTACTTTCAAATTACCTTTCAGAATTCGGTTATCAGACAAACTATACCGCATTGTAGAATAACTCAACTGCCGTAAAACAAACAAAACCAACCCATTGCAAAACCATTTGCAGTGGGTTTTTTAGTATAATTTTATGAGTGATTGCTCCAAATTGGCGTTGTTGCATAAAATTAAAAAATACTATCTTTACAAATTAAACGTTTTAAGAACTTAAGTTGTGCTTGTCACAACACTACATATACGATTATGGCATGTACAAGTTGTTCAACCTCTGATGGTAGCGCACCAAAGGGTTGCAAAAATAATGGAACTTGCGGCACCGATAGCTGCAATAAATTGACGGTTTTTGATTGGCTTTCGAATATGAGTTTGCCTAACGGCGAAGCCCCTTTTGACTGTGTAGAAGTACGTTTCAAAAACGGTCGTAAAGAATTTTACCGCAATACTGAAAAACTTACTTTGAGTATTGGTGATATTGTTGCCACGGTAGCATCACCTGGTCACGACATCGGTATTGTTACTTTAACTGGAGAGTTGGTTCGTATTCAAATGAAGAAAAAAGGAGCCAACCCAAACAGCAACGAAATTCCAAAAATTTACCGTAAAGCATCACAAAAAGACATTGATATTTGGTCTGCAGCACGTGACCGCGAAGAGCCAATGAAGGTTCGCGCACGTGAATTGGCCATTGCTCAAAAACTAGAAATGAAAATTTCGGATATTGAATTTCAAGGAGACGGATCAAAAGCTACGTTTTATTACACCGCAAACGATCGAATCGATTTTAGAGCATTAATCAAAGATTTTGCTAAAGAATTCAGTACGCGTATTGAAATGAAACAAGTAGGTTTCCGTCAAGAAGCAGCTCGTTTGGGCGGAATTGGCTCTTGCGGAAGAGAGTTATGTTGCTCTACTTGGTTAACTGATTTTAGAAGTGTAAATACCTCAGCAGCACGTTACCAACAACTGTCCTTGAACCCTCAAAAACTTGCAGGGCAATGTGGTAAACTAAAATGCTGCTTGAATTATGAGCTAGACACTTACATGGATGCCTTAAAGCATTTTCCTGATTTTGAAACCAAATTAAGCACCGAAAAAGGAGATGCTATTTGCCAAAAACAAGATATTTTTAAAGGATTGATGTGGTTTGCCTATACCAACAATTTTTCGAATTGGCATGTACTAAAAATTGATCAAGTCAAAGAAATTATTGCTGAGAATAAGCTTAAAAATAAAGTGTCATCACTTGAAGATTATGCTATTGAGGTTATTGTGGAGCCGGAGAAAAACTTTAACAATGCCATGGGTCAAGAAAGTTTAACACGTTTTGACCAGCCAAAAGGCAAGAAAAAGAACAACCGCAAGCGTAAACCAAATCCGGAAAACGCTATTGTTGCTAACGGAGCACCTAAACCGCCACGCCCTAAAAACAACAATAACAAACCACAAAACGCAAACAAACCAGCCAATACAAATAAGCCAGCACCTGCTGACAAGAAACCGGCAGGCCCTAGAAAACCAATAATTATTACTAAAAATGTGGATAAAAAATAGTGCGTTTTTTTTATTAGCAGTCTTACTTCTTGCCTCTTGTGATGAGAAAAGAAGTTTTGACGAATATAAATCTGTCGGTCCAGCTTGGCACAAAGACAGTACCGTAACCTTTGCTATTCCGGCTCTTGATTCGACCAAGAGATACAACTTGTTTGTCAATTTAAGAGCGAACAACAATTACCAATACAACAATTTGTTTTTAATTGTTGCTATGGAATTACCTAACGGATTTACAAAAGTGGACACGCTAGAGTACGAAATGGCCGATGTTGACGGAACACTTTTAGGTGATGGATTTTCGGATGTGAAAGAAAGCAAACTTTTTTACAAAGAAAACGTCCGACTGCGTTCAAAATACAAAGTACACATCAAACAAGCAGTTCGCGAAAACGGAAAAGTTCCTGGAGTTACAGCACTTAATGGGATTACAGATGTAGGTTTTAGAATCGAAAAAAAAGAATAATATAGTTTTATGGCAATCAAAAAAAATAACACTAGCACAAAAAGCGAGATTAAAGACGTCGCTTACTACCAAAAGAAATTTTGGAAAATTTTCTTTATCGGATTAGGAAGTATTGGTTTATTCTTCCTATTTGCCTCTTGGGGACTTTTTGGCTCTATGCCGTCCTTTGAAGATTTAGAAAATCCAGATTCTAACTTAGCCACCGAAGTCATCTCTGCTGACGGAGTAGTTATTGGAAAATATTTTGAAAAAAACAGATCGCAATTAAAGTATTCTGATTTACCAAAAAACCTAGTTCAAGCCCTTGTTGCTACTGAGGATGCTCGTTTTTATGATCACTCTGGTATTGACGGTCGTGGTACTCTTAGAGCAATTTTTAGCCTAGGAACTAGCGGTGGAGCAAGTACGTTGACACAACAACTTGCCAAACAATTATTTCACGGAGAAGGTTCAAAGTTTCTTCCTTTTCGAATTGTACAAAAAATAAAGGAATGGATTATTGCTATTCGTTTAGAAAGACAATACACTAAAAATGAAATTATTGCCATGTACTGCAACGTGTATGACTTTGGAAACAATTCAGTTGGAGTAAGTTCTGCTGCCAAAACGTATTTTTCTAAGGAGCCAAAAGACTTAACCATAAGTGAGTCGGCAATATTAGTGGGAATGTTCAAAAACTCTGGTTTGTACAATCCTGTTCGCAATCCGCAAGGTGTAAAAAACCGTCGCAATGTGGTGCTTTTGCAAATGCAAAAAGCCGATATCATTTCGGAAAATGAAAAAGTAAGATTACAAAGTTTACCAATTAAATTGAACTTTAAACTCGAGACTCATAAAGACGGAACTGCAACTTATTTTAGAGAATATTTGCGTGATTACATGAAAAAATGGGTAGAAGAGAATAAAAAGCCAGACGGATCGGATTACGATATTTACAAAGATGGTCTTAAAATTTATACTACTATTGATTCAAGAATGCAGTTGCACGCCGAAGAAGCTGTAAAAGCGCACATGGCCAACTTGCAAGAGGAGTTTTTTAACCAATCTAAAGACAACAAAAACGCTCCTTTTGTTAATATTTCTGCTGTAGAAACGCAAAAAATTATCAACCAAGCTATGAAATCCTCTAGCCGTTGGTCGGTAATGAAATCAATGGATAAAACCGATGACGAAATCATAAAATCTTTTAGCGAAAAGACCAAAATGAAAGTCTTTACCTGGAAAGGCGAGCGCGATACCATCATGACGCCTCTTGATTCTATCCGTTACTACAAACACTTTTTACAATCAGGATTGATGGCGATGGAGCCACAAACCGGAAACATCAAAGCTTGGGTAGGCGGTATTAATTACAAATATTTCCAGTACGACCACGTAGGTCAAGGTGCTAGACAAGTAGGATCTACTTTCAAACCGTTCGTTTACGCTACTGCTATCGAACAGTTAAATATGTCACCTTGCGACTCAATTGTGGATGGTCCGTTCATGATTCGTAAAGGGCGTCACCACGTAACCGAAGATTGGGAACCAAAAAACTCTGACAACAAATACCGCGGAATGGTAACCTTAAAAAGAGGTTTGGCCAACTCGATCAATACTGTTTCTGCAAAATTAATTGACAAAGTTGGTCCTGAAGCTGTTATCGATTTAACACATAAACTAGGAGTAAAATCAGAGATTGTAACGCAACCATCAATTGCCTTAGGAGCGGTAGAAATCACCGTTCAAGACATGGTAGCTGCTTACAGTACTTTCGCTAATCAAGGAGTGTATGTAAAACCACAATTCATCACCAAAATTGAAGATAAAAGCGGTGTTGTAATTTACGAGCCTATTCCAGAATCACATGATGTATTGAACAAAGACATTGCGTACGCAGTGGTGAAATTACTAGAAGGAGTAACCGAAGGCGGTTCAGGTGACCGTTTGCGTACAACCGGAGGTGGTAATGGAGACAACCGTTGGACAGGATATCCGTATGCTTTTAGAAACCCAATTGCAGGAAAAACAGGAACTACACAAAATCAATCGGACGGTTGGTTTATGGGAATGGTACCTAACTTAGTAACCGGAGTTTGGGTAGGTTGCGAAGACCGTTCGGCCCGTTTCAAAAGTATCACTTACGGTCAAGGAGCAACAGCTGCTTTGCCAGTTTGGGGTTATTTCATGAAACTTTGTTACGAAGATCCAGCGCTAAAAGTATCCAAAGAACCTTTTGAAAGACCGGCTAACTTATCTATCAAAGTAGATTGTTATGTTCCGAAAAAAGTAGTAGACACGACTGCTGTAGAACAAGATACAGAAGAATTTGAATTGTAAAATTTTCTTTTGGAGCCAATCCAGCTATACGTAGCAATCTTCTTAAAAGCGATGAAAAATCGCTTTTAAAAAGGATTTCCACTGTTATCTGGGCTAGTGTATTCGTCCTTAAAACTCAATTCATCAATAGATTAAAATTCGATAAATAGCACCTTATTTTTATGATTAACAAAAAAGTAAATACCGTTCAAGATGCACTTCAAGGCATTGAAAATGGCATGACTATCATGCTAGGCGGTTTTGGATTATGTGGAATTCCAGAAAATAGTATTGCCGAATTGGTTCGAAAAAACGTAACCGATTTAACCTGTATTTCGAACAATGCCGGTGTAGATGATTTTGGACTTGGATTGCTTTTGCAAAAGCGCCAAATAAAAAAAATGATCTCATCTTATGTTGGTGAAAATGCCGAGTTTGAGCGTCAGATGCTATCAGGAGAACTCGAAGTTGAATTGACTCCTCAAGGAACTTTGGCCGAAAAATGCCGTGCTGCACAAGCGGGAATTCCTGCGTTTTTTACACCTGCAGGTTACGGTACTGAAGTAGCCGAAGGAAAAGAAGTTCGCGAGTTTAATGGCAAAATGCACATCATGGAACTCGCTTACAAAGCTGATTTTGCTATAGTAAAAGCATGGAAAGGTGATGAAGCAGGTAATTTAATTTTTAAAGGAACAGCTCGTAATTTCAATTCTAGCATGGCTGGAGCTGCAAAAATTACCATTGCCGAAGTAGAAGAACTTTTGCCCGTAGGCGCATTAGACCCTAATGAAATTCACATTCCAGGAATTATGGTACAACGCATTTTTCAAGGAGAAACGTTTGAGAAAAGAATTGAACAACGAACTGTGAGACAAAAGTAATATTCAGTTTGCAAAGAATTATATGGACTTCAGTTTTATGATTTAAGAATACTCAAATTATAAAAACCTTACCAGTTTCAAAAATAAAATTATGGCTTTAACAAAAGAAGATATAGCAAGAAGAATTGCCAAAGAAGTACAAGACGGCTATTATGTTAACCTAGGAATTGGAATTCCTACCTTGGTGGCTAATTATGTTCGTACCGATATTTCGGTTGAATTTCAAAGTGAAAATGGCGTATTAGGCATGGGACCATTCCCTTTTGCAGGAGAAGAAGATGCAGACATCATTAACGCCGGAAAACAAACCATAACTACCTTACCTGGCGCATCATTTTTTGACTCGGCCTTGAGTTTTGGGATGATACGCTCTCAAAAAGTAGATTTAACCATTCTAGGCGCTATGGAAGTTGCCGAAAATGGAGATATCGCCAACTGGAAAATCCCAGGTAAAATGGTAAAAGGTATGGGTGGCGCAATGGATTTAGTGGCTTCTGCCGAAAATATCATTGTAGCCATGATGCACGTAAACAAAGCAGGTGAATCAAAAATCCTTAAAAAATGCTCTTTACCA
Source organism: Flavobacterium turcicum (assembly GCF_011365745.1). Taxonomy (GTDB): domain Bacteria; phylum Bacteroidota; class Bacteroidia; order Flavobacteriales; family Flavobacteriaceae; genus Flavobacterium; species Flavobacterium turcicum. The sequence continues at coordinate 132,902 of NZ_JAAOBY010000001.1, forward strand.
TTAACGGGCGTAGGTTGCGTTAAAAAGGTAGTAACAGAGCTTGCGGTACTAGAAGTTACCTCGGCAGGTTTTAAGCTTTTAGAGCGCGCGCCAGGAGTTACAGTAGAACACATAATCGCTTCTACTGAAGCTAACTTGATAATTGAAGGTGATATTCCTGAAATGGATATCAACTAATCGACATCAAATCCTATAAAAAAACCTCAAATGAAATTCGTTTGAGGTTTTTTTATGGCTTTTAAGTACTACTATTTACTTTCTAAATATTCGGTTAGTGCTGTTGCTGCATGCGCGAAACTAGGAAATTGCTCCACCATACTTACCGCTCTTTTTTTATTTAATTTATAAGTCAAATCAAACTCTGTTGTAAACAAAATTGCCGACAAAAAAGGATTATTGATAAAGGGCAGTAAACGATCAAATGCGCTGTCTATCGAATGAATTTCGAATAATTCTTCTTGCTGAAATTTAAACTTTAATTCCAATTGTAAATCATTTTCCACCACTACCGGCCGCACATAAATATTCATCAATAAAGTGTTCCCAATGGTTTTAGCTAGCGTTAATTTGGCAAAAGTACCATCCTGCAAACTTGATTTGACCTTGGAATAAAACACAGAAAAGGTTTCTTGAAATGACATAAAATTAGATTTATGAAGCAAAAAAACCGCACAAACACTCCCGGTTGTGCGGTTTATAGTTTGCTTTAATTAATTACAAATTATTGAAAAAATCGTTCCCTTTATCATCAGTAATAATGAAAGCTGGGAAATTTTTTACTGTTATTTTTCGAACAGCTTCCATACCTAACTCTTCAAAGTCAACTACTTCTACTTTCAAAATATTGTCTTGTGCTAAAATAGCTGCTGGACCTCCAATAGATCCTAAATAAAAGCCTCCGTAAGTTTTACAAGCATTCATAACTTGTGGCGTTCTATTTCCTTTAGCAAGCATAATCATACTTCCGCCAGCTTTTTGAAATTCTTCTACGTAAACATCCATTCTTCCGGCCGTGGTTGGACCAAAACTACCTGATGGCATTCCGTCTGGAGTTTTTGCTGGGCCAGCATAATACACCGGATGATTTTTAAAATACTCTGGCATAGGTTTACCTGCATCCAAAAGTTCTTTGATTTTAGCATGTGCAATATCACGCGCTACAATCAAAGTTCCGTTCAATTTTAAACGCGTTTTAATTGGATATTGTGATAACTTTTTAAGAATATCCGCCATCGGTTGGTTCAAATCAATTTCAACTGCTTCTTCCAAATGCGGAGGTGTTGCAGGCAACAGTCGAGCTGGATTCACCTCAAGTTGTTCTACAAAAATACCTTCTTTAGTAATTTTTCCTTTTATATTTCTGTCAGCAGAACAAGACACTCCTAATCCTACAGGGCAAGAAGCAGCATGACGTGGTAAACGAATTACACGTACATCATGCGTAAAATATTTTCCACCAAACTGCGCTCCAATAGCACTTTCTTGGCAAATTTGTTGCACTCTTTGCTCCCATTCTAAATCACGGAACGCTTGACCAGCCATGTTTCCTGTGGTTGGCAAATGATCGTAATAACCCGCTGAAGCTTTTTTAACAGCAGCTAAATTAGCCTCGGCAGAAGTACCGCCAATAACAAATGCCAAGTGATATGGCGGACAAGCAGAAGTTCCTAAATCCATAATTTTTGCACGTACAAAAGCGTCCATTGACTTTTCGTTCAAAAGCGATTTCGTTTGTTGGTACAAATAGGTTTTATTGGCAGAACCGCCCCCTTTTGCTAAAAACAAAAACTCGTATGAATTTCCTTTTTTGGCATAAATATCTATTTGTGCCGGAAGATTAGAACCAGAATTCTTTTCTTCGAACATACTGATAGGCACAATTTGAGAGTAACGCAGGTTTTTTTCTTGGTAGGTGTTGAATATCCCTTTTGAAAGCCACTCGGCATCATCCACACCTGTGTATACGTTTTCTCCTTTTTTAGCCACTACAATTGCAGTTCCGGTATCTTGACAAGATGGTAATTGACCATCAATAGCAACCGCAGCATTTTGCAATAAATTATAAGCTACAAAACGATCGTTATCTGTTGCTTCCGGATCATCCAAAATGGCACGTAATTTTTCTAAATGTGAAGTACGAAGCATAAAAGAAACGTCTTTCATGGCTTCCTGCGAAAGCAACTCCAAACCTTTTGGATCAACGGTAAGGATTTCTCTATCGCCCAGCTGTTCTACTTTTATGTAGTCTGAAGATATTTTTCGGTATTGTGTATCGTCTTTTAAAATAGGATAAGGATCCTGATAAATAAAGTCCATGGTATAATGTTTTTACAAAGATAAAATAGTTAGTTTAAGTACAAAAGTTACTGTAAAAGCGACGCTAAACTACTACGTTAAAATACTTGTAAGTAAAAAAAGAATTAGCAAACCGATGGCGATGTATTTGGTATATTTTGACATTTTGATATGAATTTAAAAAATTATTGAATCCCTCAAAAGAATGAAAAATTGATTAAAAATCCTAGTAGATAATTGGTTCGTACGAAATCAAATTAAAATTTAACAATAGGTTGTGTTACTACGAAAGTTCAATTATGAGTTTTTCGCTTTGTCAACAGATTTTAATCCGTTGTAATTAGTAATCATAAAATTGAGAGCCTTAGGCTCGGGACATTATCAAAAACAATTTATCTGTAGATTAAAAAAACCAACTTGCAACAAATATTGCTGTAATTACACATATCACGTCTACTAGCAACATGGTTCCTAAAGCGTAACGGGTGTTTTTGATATTCACCGATCCAAAATAAACTGCAATTACATAAAAAGTACTTTCGGCGCTACATTGAAAAATGCTACTCAAACGTGCCGTTAAGGAATCTGGACCGAAAGTGTTCATAGAATCAATCAAAAATCCACGTGATCCTGCGGAGCTAAAAGGACGCAATAATGCAACTGGCAGAGCATCTGTAATTTCTTTGCTTACGCCCATATTTGAGAATAAAAAGGCAATTCCGTTACTAATAATTTCAAACAAACCACTATTTCTAAACAAGGAAATAGCAACTAACATCCCTAAAACGTAAGGGAAAATAGTTACCCCCGTTTTCACACCATTGTTAGCACCCACTACAAAAGCATCAAAAACAGTAGTGCTTGCAGCAGTAAATTTCTTTTCATTCCAAAATGAAAAAATTAAAGTGAACGCAATAATAGCGATTAAAATTAAAGCGGAAAGATTAGATGTAAAGTAGTTTTTACCAACTAAATCCAATTGGTTCACGTACATCAGCAAACCAATAATAGCTGCGATTAACGTAATTAAAACCAATACCAATGACGCACTTTTAAAATTGATTTTTTGTTTGATACCAACAATCAAAAAGGCTGCAATGGTACCTATGAACGACGTTATAATACAAGGCAACATCACATCGGCAGGATTAGCGGCATTAGCGGCAGCACGATAGCCAATGATCGAAGTAGCTATCAATGTAAGTCCTGAGGCGTGTAAGCACATGAACATGATTTGGGCATCACTCGCTTTGTCCTTTTCAGGATTGATTTCTTGTAAACTTTCCATGGCTTTGAGGCCAAAAGGTGTTGCAGCCGAATCTAAGCCAAGAAAATTAGCCGCAAAATTCAAAGTCATATACGAAATCGAAGGGTGATTTTTGGGAATACTCGGAAATACTTTTACAAAAACAGGACTTAAGGCTTTGGCTAATTTACCAGAAGCACCTGAAATAATTAACAGTTCCATCAACCCACAAAAGAAAGCCAAATATGCCATTAATGGCAATACTAAATCCAGCAAAGTACTTTTACAAGTAGGTAATAAACCATCTGATTTTTGTACGCCACTGTAGATTTTTACCGTTTTATTTTTAAAAACATATGTTGTGTCAACGTTTAAAGTATCGCGATTGATAATCATAGTTTGATCTGGTGCATTTTTGATACTGTCTTTGATAAAAATGGGCAATTGCTCCGGCATTTTTTCAGAAATCAAAATCGGGTCGTCTTTTTTTCCATTCAATACATAATCAATTGTATAGGTGTTTGAACTGAACAAACTCACTACCACAAAAACAATTGATGAAATAAAAATAACCAACCAAAATCTACTCAATACCATAACTTATAATTTTTGTAAATGTAATTATTTAACCGCAAAGTGCACAAAGTGATTCGCAAAGTACGCAAAGCATTTTCAAAAAATTTAGCTCAACATTTTATTGATTTAGCTACTACACATGAATAATCTCGTCTTCTATCAACAACTCTTCTCTACGTAAGCGAAGAAAAATTTGCGCTACAGCAATAGTATCTCGCTCACAATAAGTGACAATACGGTCAATGTCTTTTTCTACATAGAATACGTGACCGACTTGACTACCATCGATATCGCCTTTTGAAGAAGGAATTCCGAGTACTTTACACATTAATTTCAAAGAAGTAAAATGTTTGTAATCGCCAAATTTCCATAATTCCAAGGTATCTAAATGCGGAATTTCCCAAGGTTTTTTTCCAAATAAATTCAACTTGTTTGGAATTGCAATATTGTTGATAATCATTCGCCTGGCCAAAAAGGGAATATCAAATTCCTTGGCATTGTGTCCGCACAGAACATGCTGTGGTTGATTGAAGTGATTGTTGAGTAAATTATTAAAGTCGGAAAGTATTTTTTTCTCATCCCCAAAAAAACTCGTTACTCGAAAATTACGAATGTCACCTTTAATGGTAAAATAACCTACCGAAATACACACAATTTTACCAAACTCGGCCCAAATACCCGCACGATCATAAAAATCTTCGGGAGAAAACTCTTCTTTGCGCTGGTATTGCGTTTTGTGTTCCCAAAGCGATTGCATTTCAGGATCTAAAGCATCGTAATTTTCAGATTCTGGAACGGTTTCTATATCGAGAAACAGAATGTTGTTGAGATTTATTTTTTCGATCATTTTTTATGGCACGCAGATGACGCTGATTTAAAAGATTTGCACGGATATTCCTAAACGAATATAAAAAAAATATTAATAACCAGCTAAAAAAGAGCTTGTTGCTTATTAGGATTTTCGTGCTCTAACAACCATTTTTTGCGCCATAAACCTCCTGCATAACCCGTTAATGAACCATCACTACCAATAACTCTGTGGCAAGGAACCACGATCCAAAGTGGGTTTTTCCCATTTGCGGAAGCTACAGCCCGAATGGCTTTTGGATCACCAAGAAATTTGGATTGTTCTAGATAGGTTCTTGTTTTACCGAACGGAATATCGAGTAATGCGTTCCACACTTTTTGTTGAAAATCAGTTCCTTTTGGATTGAGTTTAAAGGTAAAATGAATTCTTTGCGAATTGAAATATTCTTGAAGTTGCTGCACTGCCTCTTGTAAAAAATCGGGGATTTCAGTAGATACTTCACCCTCTTCTAACACTGTTATTTCAGAAACACCATTTACATCACCGGTAATGACAGCAATTCCTAACGGTGTTTTAATGTAAACTGTTTCCATTTTTTAAAGGTAAAAAAATAATCTTTGTAGACTACATACGGTCATAAAAAAACCATTCGTACTTGCGAATGGTCTTTGTTTTTAGCCCTGATAGCAGCGGCATCTCCCGATTTAGAAAAACAAGGCTTTTTTGCCGTAGTTTTTATTTATCGGGAATACAGCGGATAGCAGGATTAAGGTCCTAAAAAAAGTTGCTTTATTTTATATGAGAATAGACGTAGGCTTCTAGCGCTTTCAATTCCTCGTCAGACATGGCTTTTGTGAGTGCAAAATTAGCTTTCATTACCTCGTATTGACTTGGGTCTACAATTGGTTCTCCTTCGCCTTTTAAAAACGTGACCATATCGGCATTTTTACTTTTGTAAATACCTGCAATGTCTTGTAAACTGGGACCGATTACCTTTTTGTCAACTTGGTGACAGGCGATGCAATTTCCTTTTCCTTCAAAAATTTCTTTTCCTAATTCTACCGGACTTTGAGCAACGGTTTCAGTAGTTGTTGGGTACAAGGATTCTTTCTTTGTTTCTTCTTTTTTACAAGAATATAAGGCTATTAAAGCACTTAATACAATCAATTTTTTCATGTTTACCTATTTTAAACAGTAAAATGGTTTCGTGTTATGCTTACCAACCCACGTATTTTGGTGGTTCTATTTGTTTGAGATTCAAATAAACGATAATTTGTGCGCGGTGGTGCGTTAAATGGTCCTGCATTAAATTAAGTATTTGAAATTTAGATTTAGGACCGGCAAAAAATTCAACTTTATTAGATAATTCGGCCACACTATCCTGCTGTATAAAAGCTTTGGATTGATCAAAACTAGCTTGAATATCTTGCAATATTTGTGCCTTGGAACGTGATTTATCAATAACTTTCTTTTCGTATTTCCGAGCAGAAAAATGCGTCGTGCTCAACCACAGCATATTATCTTGAATGTGAAATAACTGCTCTCGAAATGACATTTCGCGTGCTACTGGTTTGAAATCGTATTGCTCCTCTGGCATTGCGCGTGCAACAGCGAGCAAATATTCTTTAGAATTGTCCCATTTTTCAATGAATGTGGGAATAACTTCTACCTGCGCAAAAAGATTCAGGCTAAGAAAAAAGGCAATTACTATAAAAAACTTTTTCATTATTTTTTGTTTAAAAGTATGGCGGCTTCTTTAGCAAAATATGTCGAAATCAAACTGGCTCCTGCGCGTTTGATGCACATTAATTGTTCCATCATGGTTTGATCGTGATCCAACCAACCTCTTTCGGAAGCGGCTTTAATCATGGCATATTCGCCAGAAACATGGTATACGGTTACGGGTACATGAACTGCATTTTTTACCTCGCGAACAATGTCTAAGTATGCAATTCCTGGTTTTACCATCACCATATCTGCACCTTCTTCAACATCCCAAAGTGCTTCTTTGATAGCTTCAAGACGATTGGCATAATCCATTTGGTAAGTTTTTTTATTTTTTGGGACAACCACATCAGCGTCTTTTGGAGCAGAGTCTAAAGCATCGCGAAACGGTCCGTAAAATGCCGAAGCATATTTGGCAGAATAACTCATGATGCCCACGTTATGATACCCTGCAGCATCTAAACCTTGGCGCAAGCGTAGCACACGTCCGTCCATCATATCGCTTGGTGCTACAAAATCAGCACCGGCTTGTGCGTGAGAAACAGCCATTTTTACTAAAGCATCGTTGGTAGAATCATTTTCGACATCGCCATTTGCTATGATTCCGTCATGACCATAAATAGAATACGGATCCAAAGCTACATCTGGCATGACAATCATTTCTGGACAAGCGGCTTTGATGGCACGAATGGCGTTTTGCATGAGTCCGTTTGGGTTCCAGGCTTCAGTACCTGCGTTGTCTTTGAGATTTTCATCGACTTTTACGTAGATGTTTACTGCTCGAATTCCTAAATCGAATAATTCTTGCACTTCTTTTACCGTTAAATCAATAGAACGGCGAAAAATTCCTGGCATAGATGGAATTTCGACTTGTACGTTTTCACCTTCGGCAATAAACATAGGAAACATAAAATCACTTGGACTTAATGTAGTTTCACGAACTAAGGAACGAATGGATTCGTTGACTCTTAAGCGACGGCCTCTTTGTAATGGGAACATATTTTTAGTTTTTCAAGCTCCAGAGGAGCATAATATTTATAGTAATTTGTTTTATCGTGCTGTTTTTAAGCCCGGTAAGGGCGACATATTTTTCTCTAATTAAAAATCATCAAAAAGATATTCATTTTTAAAATCTACATTATATAATTTTAAAAATTCTACATATTCTTCTTTGAATGTTTTTGATTTATGATGTTCTTCTTGATTTTGAATATAATTGATAACATTTGTCAATTGCGAATGGCTGTAGGTGAATGCTCCAAATCCTGTTTGCCACTCAAATTTACCATTTATCCAAGCTTTTTCATTAATGAATCTTGATGAATTGGCTTTTATATCTCTCACCAAATCTGATAAGGCTTTATTTGGCTTTAAGCCAATTAGAATATGAACGTGGTCTGGCATTCCATTGATCGCAATCAGTTTTTGACCTTCATTTGTAACAATACCGGTGATATATTTGAACAATTCATCTTTCCATGTACTAGAAATTAGATTTTGTCTCCCTTTTACAGCAAAGACAATTTGGATGTAGATTTGAGAATAGGTGTTTGCCATTATAAATTGATGCTGGTTAAAGATGTCATTCCTACGGAATTAAATTTCAATTACATACATTATTTGTTATAAATACAACGCACTGATTTTTGCTAAAATATAGCGCTCCTACGGAGCTAAAATGAATCGATATAATTCTCTATAAATATATCGCACCGATGGTTGCTATAAATATAGCGCTCCTTCGGAGCTAAAAGGAATCGAAATAATTCTCTATAAATATATCGCACCAATGGTTGCTATAAATATAGCGCTCCTTCGGAGCTAAACTATCCACTCAACAGGATTCTCCAGCACTTTCAATAATTTTTCTTCTTCGCTTCCTTCTTCTGGATGATGGTCATAAACCCACTGAACATGTGGCGGTAATGACATCAATATAGACTCAATTCTTCCGTTGGTTTTTAAGCCAAATAAAGTGCCTTTATCGTGTACTAAATTGAATTCTACATAACGACCTCTTCGGATTTCTTGCCAAGTTCTTTGTTCTGCGGTATATGGTAAATTTTTTCGTCGTTCTAAAATTGGAACATAAGCGGTAAGAAATGAATTTCCAACTTCGGTTACAAAGTTAAACCAGTTTTCCATTGACATTTGTTCGGTTTCTTTGCAATAATCAAAGAATAAACCACCTAGTCCACGAGCTTCATTACGGTGTGCATTCCAAAAATAGGCATCACATTGTTTTTTATACTTGGGATAAAACTCTGGATTGTGCTTGTCACAAGCTGTTTTGCAAGTTTGATGAAAATGTATCGCATCTTCTTCAAATAAGTAATAGGGCGTTAAATCCTGTCCGCCACCAAACCAACTCTTGATAATATTTCCGTTATCGTCATACATTTCGAAATAACGCCAATTAGCATGAACCGTTGGTGCCATTGGGTTTTTAGGATGGATAACCAAACTCAATCCGCAAGCAAAAAAATCGGCTTCGCCAACGTTAAATAATTTCTGCATCGAATCGGGTAATTTTCCGTGCACTGCCGAAATATTGACACCGCCTTTTTCGATTACATTTCCGTTTTCAATTACACGTGTTCGTCCTCCGCCGCCTTCTGGACGTTCCCAAAGATCTTCCTTGAATTTGGCATGACCTTCAACGGCTTCTAAGCCAGCAACAATCTGGTCTTGCAGGTTTTGTATGTATTGGTAAAATTTATTTTTCATATATATCAGTTATCAGTCGCAGTTATCAGTCGCAGTTATTCGGTAAACTTAGACTGAGACTGTTTACTTTTGATATTCTTTCACCGCATCAATAAATGCTTTGGCGTGATCTACCGGAATATTTGGTAAAATACCGTGGCCTAAGTTTACGATGTATTTGTCTTTTCCGAATTCATCAATCATTTCGTGAACCATTTTCTTAATGGTTGGAATTGGTGACAACAATCTTGATGGATCAAAATTACCTTGTAGTGTGATATTTCCACCTGACAAATAACGTGCATTTCTTGGCGAGCAAGTCCAATCTACACCTAGCGCAGAGGCTTTACTTTTACCCATTTCGTTCAAAGCAAACCAACATCCTTTTCCAAAAACAATAACTGGAGTTACTTCAGCTAAGGCATCGATGATTTGGTTGATGTATTTCCATGAGAATTCTTGGTAATCAACTGGCGACAACATACCGCCCCAAGAATCAAATATTTGTACCGCATTCACACCTGATTTTACTTTTTCTAATAAGTATAAAATAGTGGTATCAGTGATTTTTTGTAATAAAGTGTGCGCCGCTACTGGATCTGAGAAACAGAATCCTTTGGCTGTATCAAAACTTTTAGACCCTTTGCCCTCAACAGCATAACAAAAAATAGTCCATGGTGAACCCGCAAAACCTATCAAAGGAACCTCATCGTTCAACATTTCTTTTGTCAACTTTACAGCATCAAAAACGTAACCTAAAGTTTCATTTACATCTGGAACGAAAACTTGGTTTACTTGTTCCATCGTACGAATAGGATTCGGGATTATTGGTCCTAAATTGTCTTTTAATTCCACGTGAATTCCCATAGCGCGAGGCACAACAAGAATATCCGAAAATAAAATGGCAGCATCTGGAGCAATTCTACGAATAGGTTGAACCGTAATTTCGGCAGCTAATTCAGGAGTTTCGCAACGAGTGAAAAAATCATATTTGTCTCGCAAAGCTCTAAATTCTGGCAAATACCTTCCTGCTTGACGCATCATCCATACCGGTGGGCGTTCAACAGTTTCTCCTTTTAGCGCTCTTAAAAACAAGTCATTTTTTAACATAATTCTATTTTTTAATTCCTTTTTGAGGGTTTGTTTTGATCTATTTGATGGGCGTTATTCGCCTTCTGTTGTATAATATTCTATGAGTCCGATAATTAAATCTTCAATTGTGGGCTCTTCGGCTACCACAATACTCTTTGTTTTCCCTTTTAAAGCTGCTGCGGTAGTCTCGCCTATGCAAAAGCAAACTTCTTTTTTTAGCTTATTTTCTTTTAGGTAACTCTCTACTCCCGATGGACTGAAAAAGAGGATACCTGCAAAATTTTCTAAACTTGAAATTTTAAATGGTGCCAACTTAGTTTGATACACTTCAATTTCATTAAACACGATTCCAGCATCTTTTAGTGCTTGTGGTAAGGTTTCCTTACGCAAATTACCACTAAAAAAAGTGTAGCTGTTTTGACTGTAAATTAAGGTGATAATTTCGGCTAGCTCTGACGCATAATCCATGTAAACATCTACTTTAAAACCATTTTGCTCCAGTAATTCTTTAGTTTTGATGCCTACGCAAAAAGCCGTTTTAGTTCGTAAACCTTCCCAACCGTCTTGTTCTAGCAAACTTAGAACGGCGTTCTGACTACTAAAAATAAGATTTTCTTGAATATTTTGAAGTGAAAATGGAGTGTTTGTTATTTCGATAAAATCTTGTTCCAAAAGATCAAAGTTGGCATCGAGAACCGCTTTTCTTTGAACTCCAGAAAGTGTTTTGGTAGATAAAATACTAATTTGCTCCATTATTTCTTTAAGCTGTTTTTGATGGATGTCATAAGTGCTGCTCCACCATTTTCAAGAATTTCTTGTGCGCAATAAAACCCTAATTTTTTCCACTCTTGCATTGGAACGGTTTTTTCTACTTCGATTTTTTCTTTTCCATCAATAGAAAACAAAACACCTTTAAAAACAATATCGTCTTCTACGAAAACGGCTAAAGCACCAATTGGAGCTGTACAACCGCCTTCTAGCGTTCTTAAAAATTGTCTTTCAATGTGGGTGCACACTTCTGTATCAATATCATTCAACTCGTGCAAAGCTTGTCTTGAAAATTCATCGTCGGCCATGGCTACTACCAGCATAGCTCCTTGAGCTGGTGCGGGAATCATCCAGTCTAGATCAATATAATCTTCTGGTTTAAGGTTGATTCTTTCCAATCCTGCTGCTGCAAATACAGCTCCACTCCAGTCGCTTTCTTGTAGTTTTTTCATGCGTGAATTTACATTTCCGCGCAAATCAACTACAGTATGATTCGGGTATTTATTAAGCCATTGCGCTTGACGGCGCAAACTACCCGTAGCAATAGTTCCAGTTTGATTTAAAAAATCGAGATTGCCTTTGTGTACTAAAATATCGAGTGTATTGGCTCTTTCGAGAACGGCTGCTTGAACAATTCCGTGTGGTAATGCAGTTGGAACATCTTTCATAGAATGTACCGCAATATCAACATCGCCATTAATCATAGCTACATCGAGTGTTTTGGTAAAAATTCCGGTAATTCCTAATTCATAAAGAGGCTTATCAAGAATAATATCGCCTTGCGATTTTACGGCTACAATTTCAGTTTTGTACCCTAAATCATTTAGTTTTTTTTGGACGGTATGAGCTTGCCAAAGTGCCAATTCGCTATCGCGAGTTCCTATTCTAATTACTTTTTGAGCCATATTACGATTGCATCCTTAAAAAACGAAAGGATTATTTTATTGTGTAATTTTAAGACAAATTAATCTTGTATTTTTCTTCAATTGCTGAAGGTACAACTTTTGGGGCCAACTGTCCAATTTGAAACACTTTTTCAATAAAATCAATGCTGTCGTCTACTGATGTATTTTCATCTTTTAAATGACTTGCAAAGTGATTAGTTATTTTTTGAATGATTCTTGAACTGATTAAATCCGCTTGTTCCTCGTCAAAGTTAATTGTTTTTTTTCTTTGTAACGCCAATTCGGTCGCAACAATATCATTTAACTTAGCTTTTAGTGCATGAATAGTTGGCGCGTATTTACGACCATTCATCCAGGTATTTAACTCTAATTTTAAATCCTCGATAATCGCTTCTGCAGCAGGAATATGCTGTTTTCTGCGCTCCAAAGTGTCATCCGTCATTTGAGATAAATAATCTAAATGAATTAATGTAACACCATCGATATCAGCAACATCAGGATTTACATTTCTTGGAATGGATAAATCCAGAATTAAAAGCGGCTTTTTAAGATTCAAAAGTGTTTTGTCAATAGTTGGATTCTTTGCTCCTGTAGCAACAACTAGCACATCTGTTTGCTGAATTTCTTCTTGCAAATTGGCATAATCTTTAACAACAACATTTAATTTTCCGGCCAATTGTTCCGCCTTATTTTTTGTTCTGTTAATTAGGGTGATGTGACCGTTTTTAGTATGTTTTACTAAATTTTCGCAAGTATTTCTACCAATTTTTCCAGTTCCAAAAAGCAATATGTTTTTGTTACCAATGTTTTCTACATTGCGAATAATATATTGAACTGATGCAAACGAAACCGATGTTGCACCAGATGAAATTTCAGTATCTGTTTTAATTTTTTTACTCGCTTGAATAACCGAGTTTACTAAGCGATCCATAAAGGTGTTTACTAAACCTTCTGTTTTACTTACTTTGAATGCATTTTTGATTTGGCTGATGATTTCAAAATCACCTAATATTTGACTATCTAAACCTGTTCCTACACGAAACATGTGGTTAATAGCATCTTGACTTTTATAAATGTAAGCTACTTCTTGAAACTCTTCGACAGAGCCATTGCTGTTTTCACAAAGTAATTTGATTAACTCATAAGGATGATTAGCAAATCCGTATATTTCGGTTCTATTACAAGTAGAAGTAACAATTAAGGATTCTATTCCTTCTTCTTTAGCTTGCGCCAAAAGTGCTGATTGTGCACTAGCGTCAAGGCTAAATTTCCCTCTCATGGTTGCGTCTGCTTTCTTGTAACTTAAGCCTAAAGCATAAAAAGTGGTGTTTTTGGACATACTAAATTTTTCCATATTATACTTTCCTTAAAAAGTTCAACAAAATTATTACTAACTATTTTATAAAAACAACGCTAGAGGTACTTTTTATATCGCTATGAAATTAAAAATTTGATTGGTGCCTTTTTTGCTCTAAAAAGAGTCGGTTTTCACTGAAATCAAGCTTTAAACACAGCGCTATATATATTAATTCTAAATAAAGGGTTTGTTTTTCCAAGATTTGCGATTTTAAAAAATATCGCTTAGGGTTCAAAACATCGAGTGGTATTTGGAAAAATTATTTAATTTTAAATACGTTACTCTACATTATTGATTTAACAAAAAAGAAATAAAAACGCTACCCATAAAAGGTAGCGTTTTTAACCTTTTCATACTATTCTTGTACGATTGGAGCTCTTAAAGACTCTAATACTGCAACAATATCAGTATATAATTTTGTGTTTGAAGCAACACCATTAGCATTTGCAGCTGCACCTACGTACCCAACAAATTTAGTGTACTCAGCAGCATTTGATTTTTTACCCATACGTGCGTTTGTAGCTGGGTTATGTGCTGCTACCATGTTAAGACCAGAATAAGTGTTTACTGCATTTGTTCCTCCTGTATTGAAAGAGAAAAAATCAGTAAGATTATCTGATAATTTAGCGATACTTGTTGCTTGAGTAGTACCTGTTTCTCTTAAAACTGGTGCAAAGTGTGCTGCCAAGTTTCCAGATGCATTGTTTTGAACATCAGCTACAATTAGACCAATAGTAGAGTTTACTACCTTACGGTAAGACAATCTTCCAGCTTCGATCATTTGACCAGAATTATCTGGGTCAGCAACCATTGCAGTTCCGCCTAAACGAGTGTAGATTGAAGCTTCTGCAGCTGGTGCAGCATCATCATCATTGTTACAAGAAACCAAAGTTGCCGATGCAACTAATAACACACCAAGTGTTAATTTTGAAAAATGTTTCATAATAAAAGTATTTAAGGATTAATTAAAAAATTGATTTACTTTTTGGAATAATTTGTAGCTCGCGCTGTTTTGATCTACAGGGCAAACCTCTTTACTTGCAAAACTTTCTGGTAAAATGTAGCGTTGTGCATCGTATTTACCTTTTGTCATTAACTCATTGTAAACTTTCTCTGAGTTAGTAATCTTGTTGTTGTGAAAGTATACAACCACATTTCGTTTTACAATAATAGAGTCAGAAGTCAATCCGTCTATCGTTCTCAAGTCGGCACAAATTTTCTTTGCTTGCACAGAGTCAATGTTTGATTTAAAATCGATTCGGCTCACTTGTAAGTTGGGAGTATCATATACAGCGGGCTTAGCCGTTATAATATGAAAGATAAAAATGGCAATAAACAACACAACTATAGTTAGTCCTGCCCAAAGTACCTTTTTAAAAATCTTGTTTGTTTTCATAGGTTTGTTGTTTTTTATTTGTTGTATTTGTGTTGATATACGTGCACTATTTTAACTTGGTTTTTTCAAAATGTGTTAAAAAAGCTATTTAAATTCATTTTAAATAAAAAAAATAGTACAAACTTCTCGTTTTTAACTTCTTAAAAAACTCTGGCCAAATTAAATCCAAAGAAAACATCTCCTTTGTTCCAATCGCCGGTTGTTCTTCCTAAAAAACCTGCTTCGTCAATTCCTTGTGAGTTGGTAAAGTGCATTTGAAAAACGTGTCCACCCGTTTCCAAATCAAAACCAATAGAAAGTGGATTATTGAAAACTGAATTTCCTGCACGGTTTAAATGAGCAGCATAATCAATATTTAACGACCATCTTTTAGAAAACTTATATCTACCACCCATACCTATTGCATATTGTGTATTGTCTTGCAAAGGATTGTCTACAAAATTTTCATGAAATATAGATGGAGCAAGCTCAAGTGATAATTTTTCTGAAAACTTGCGAGAAATAAGCAATTGACCAACATAGGTTAAACGATCACTGAATTCTAGATTTGGATACAAACTTTCCTTTAATGTATTGTTGATAGACATACTATTGAAACCAGCAATGGTAACCGGAAAACCATCTTTAACTTGTGAAAACAAAGCGTATTTTGCAGCAAAATCATACGCCAACTGATTACGTGCAGCACTTACATGCAAACCTTCGGTTAAACCATAAATGAATTTTATTTGTGTATTGGCATTATCTAAACCGTAAAATCCTTCAAAGCCATCTTTTACCGATCCAAAACGGTGCGCTACTACAAAATATAAATCGCCTTTTGCAGCAAGTTTAGTAGATTCTAAGTTTACAATTTTAAGCGCCTTAAATGCAGAAGTAATTTTCTCTTTGCCAGAAGTGGTTTCAACACCATCTAACAAATCATCTTGTGCAAAAGTCAATAAGGGTAATAGAAGTAATAAAAAGGTTAATTTTTTCATGTGTTTGGGTTTTTAAAATTGTTGTTTATTTAATTATCGAAATTTGATCTAATTTATACTCTTCTAATAATTCATCATAACCTAAAAATCTACCTTTAACGGTTATAGTTTTTCCCGTCAAATCCTTAAGCGATGTTTTTTCTGCAAAAGTTCCAAAAACTTTTTCACCTAACACAATTCCGTTATTTGCCTCATCAACACTAGTAACCACATCGACCAATTCAATAGTTTTGTCTGAATATTTGGCATTGGCAACGCTATCATTGGCTTGAAATTCAACATCCATATTAGGAATAGAAACGACATAATCAGCTGTTTCAGTTTTAATATCGCGATGTTCTTTGTATAAAAACAGATAAGAAGAAACAGCAACTACTCCTACAAGTGCAATTCCTACAAGTATTTTTTTTTTCATGGTGTACAATTTTTTAAATTTATCAAATATACGAGAAAAAGATTCTTATGGTTTTGTCATTATTTTTTAATATTAATTGAAACTAAAGCTTCGTTTTTATCGTAAATGCAATTATAATTTACTACTATTGGTAATTATTTAAAAATTAATAATTTACGCTAAATTTAAAACAAAAAACATGAAATCACAATTAGTATTCACAGCTTTAACGTTTGTTGCACTTTTGACAAGCTGCAGCAATGAGGATTCAGAAACACTTACAACAACGCCACCTCCTAATTCTACGGCCAAAGTGACCTATAATCAAAACATTAAATCAATTATTGACAACAATTGCGTAGTTTGCCATGCTGCAGTACCACGAAATGGCGCTCCCAATTCATTAGTAACTTACGCACAGGTAAAAGAATCGATTACAAATCGTGGTTTACTAAACCGTATCTCTCTTCCCAACGGGAATGGTTTACTAATGCCACAAGGCGGGCCAAGGATGCCACAAGGTACGATAGATTTAGTTACAAAATGGCAACAAGACGGATTATTAGAACAATAAATAATTGAAAATGAAGAAATTGATAACTGTAGCGTTATTATGCCTAACTCTAACAGGCTTTGCGCAAGAAAAAATGATCACTAAAACAGGTAAAATTAACTTTGAAGGATCGGTTTCATCTTTTGAAGAAGTTAAAGCCTCGAACAACAATGTCACATTTGTATTGAATCCTAACACAGGAGAAATTGCAAGTTTAGCACTAGTAAAAGGTTTTCGATTTAAAGTGGCACTTATGGAGGAACATTTTAACGAAAACTACGTAGAAAGCGATAAATACCCAAAAGCTACTTTTAAAGGTAAACTTTCTGGCTTTGACGTAAAAAACCTTAGTGAAACACCAAAAGAGTTTCCGCTAACCGGTAAATTAGAGTTGCATGGCAAAACGAATGATGTTAAAACGACTGCAAAAATTAGTAAGACTGCTGCAGGTATTAAGATTGTATCGAACTTTGCAGTAAATGCAAGTGATTACAATATTGCTATTCCTGCTGTTGTAAAACGAAAAGTATCAAACAAGATTAACATCGAAATTGATGCTACCGTAAAATAAGGCACAAAGAATAAAATTTGTATAAAATTACGGCGTACGCTCTATAAAACCGTGAAAAAGATTTAATTTTGAAAGACAAAAACAATCTGATGCCTAGCTGTGGATTGAAAATTTTAAAAAAGAAATCAAAACATGGAAGAAGAAATTAACATTGAAAACGATTTTACGTTAATTCGGTTTCAAAACGACAGTTCGGCCCCATTGTTTGCGCAGCGTGAAACTACAAGTGGTTTAATTCAATTTCATTTTGGTCTAAAAGGAAATGCCAAGTTTTTGTTCAATCAAGGTAACTATGCTTTAGAGCTAAAAGAAGAAAAGTCGCTGCTTTTATACAATCCGCAAAAAGAACTGCCCTTGAACTTAGAGTTAGCTCCAAATTCTTGGGTTATTTCTGTAATAATTTCAATAAAAAAATTTCACGCTCTTTTCTCTACCGAGGCTGATTATATCACGTTTTTAAGTGCTGATAATAGAGACAAAAAATACTATAACGAAGGAAATATAAGTCCATCAATGGCTATAGTTTTGTCGCAATTGTTTCATTACAATTTGCATCCTTCTATTAAAAACTTGTATTATAAAGGGAAAGGCTACGAGTTGTTGAGCTTGTATTTTAACCGTACCGAAGATCCAAATGCGGAGCAATGTCCGTTCTTGATTGATGAAGACAATGTAATCAAAATAAAGAAAGCCAAAGAAATAATCATTTCGAACATGGCAGAGCCACCGGGATTGCAAGAATTAGCAGACGAGGTGGGGCTGAATATCAAAAAGTTGAAAATGGGATTCAAACAAATTTATGGCGACACCGTTTACGGATTTTTATTTGATTACAAAATGGATTTTGCACGCAAACTACTCGATAGCGGCTCCTACAACGTGAACGAAGTAGGATTAAAAATCGGCTATAGTACCGGCAGTCATTTTATTGCAGCATTCAAAAAGAAATTTGCCACTACGCCAAAAAAATACCTAATGTCTATTAACCCAAATATGAATTAGGGCATTGATTTTAGATATTAAACGATAAATAAAAAATAGTTAATCTCCGGATATAAAAAGTAAGTTTAATTACTTTTGTTCTAACAAAAAACAACAAAATGAAAGGTGTATTATTAGTAAACTTAGGCTCTCCAGAAAGTCCAACTCCAAAAGATGTAAAGCCGTATTTAGATGAGTTCTTGATGGATAAATACGTGATAGACGTTCCATTTTTATTGCGTGCATTATTGGTACGTGGAATCATTTTACAAACGAGACCTAAAAAATCAGCTGCAGCTTACTCAAGAATTTGGTGGGACGAAGGGTCGCCGCTTGTTGTTATATCGCGTCGTATGCACGAAAAAGTACAAGCGCAAGTTGATGTGCCAGTTGCTTTAGCAATGCGCTACGGAAATCCGTCTTTATTGTCTGGTTTACAAGAACTGCACGACAAAGGAGTGACCGAAGTAATGTTGTTTCCGTTGTACCCACAACACGCTATGGCCTCTACTACAACCATTTTAGAATTAGCCGAAGAGCACCGCAAAAAATATTTCCCTGAAATGAAATTCACGATAGTACCTGCGTTTTACAACAAACCTGACTATCTACAAAACTTAGCCGACTCCATTAAAGGTCATTTACAAGGTTTTGATTATGATCATTTGTTGTTTTCATACCACGGAATTCCAGAACGTCACATTCGTAAAACAGATGTTACGAAATCACACTGCAAAATTGACGGATCTTGTTGCAACACACCATCACCAGCGCATGAGTTTTGCTACCGTCATCAATGTTACGAAACTACCAAACAAGTAGTTAAACTATTGGGAATTCCAGAAGGAAAATACAGCCAAACCTTTCA
The DNA here is from genome assembly GCF_011365745.1 of Flavobacterium turcicum. GTDB lineage: Bacteria > Bacteroidota > Bacteroidia > Flavobacteriales > Flavobacteriaceae > Flavobacterium > Flavobacterium turcicum. The sequence continues at coordinate 152,123 of NZ_JAAOBY010000001.1, forward strand.
GTCACGTTTAGCAGGTGACAAATGGTTGCGTCCATACACTGACGTAGAGGTGAACAAAATGCCTGAAAAAGGAATTAAAAATCTTGCTGTAGTTACTCCTGCATTTGTATCTGACTGTTTAGAAACTTTGGAAGAAATTGCAATGGAAGCCAACGAAGAATTTTTGCACCACGGTGGCGAAAACTTTATGGCAATTCCTTGTTTAAATGATAGTGATGATTGGTGTAAAACAGTAAGCAACTGGATTACAAATTGGTCAAAAGTAACGACAACAAGTACTGCAACAGCCGAAACTGTTACTGCATAAATGGCGGTAAAAGCCGATGAATTAGGCACGCAGGACATCAAAAAACTTTTGTTCAAACAAGCCGTTCCCGCATCAATTGGAATATTATTTTTGTCGGTCAACATTTTAATCGACACCATTTTTGTAGGACAATGGATTGGCTCATTAGCAATTGCTGCGGTTACCGTGGTACTTCCTATAACATTTTTGATCTCATCGCTTGGTATGGCAATTGGGGTTGGTGGTGGCTCTGTACTGTCACGAGCACTAGGCGCCGGAGATCGCGAAAAAGCGCTTTATACCTTCGGGAATCAAATCACATTAACTTTTGTGCTAGCCTCTATTTTTGTAGTGGCTGGCCTTTTTTTTAGTGTTGAAATGCTACACCTTTTTGGAGCAAAAGGTGCTATTTTAAAACCTGCGAAAGAATTTTTTATGCCAATTATTCTAAGTGTTCCTTTTTTAGCACTTTGTATGATGGGAAACAATGTTATTCGTGCCGAAGGCAAAGCAAAATTTGCTATGGTGGCTATGATCATTCCGGCCTTTGTAAATATTGGTTTAGACATTCTTTTTATTCGTTTTTTAAATATGGGGATGCAAGGCGCTGCATTGGCCACAGCAATCTCCTACTCTACTTGTTTTTTATTTGTAGGCTGGTTCTTTATTTTTAAAAGCGAACTAAAACTAGAAATAAAACATTTCAAATTACAAACCGCTATTAGCAAAGAAATTATTACGCTTAGCTTTGTCACCTTTGCCCGACAAGGAGTAGTAAGTATTTTGGCGATTATTGTAAACCACACTCTATACACTTACGGCGGCGAACACTCGGTTACTATTTATGGCATTATAAGTCGCATGTTAATGTTTGCCTTGTTCCCTATTTTAGGAATTACACAAGGTTTTTTACCTATTGCTGGTTATAATTACGGAGCGCAAAATCACGCACGTGTCAAAGAAAGTGTTGCACTCTCTATAAAATACGCGGCAATTTTAGCAACAATTATTTTTTTGATAATTGTAGTTTTTGCACAATCTATAGTTTCAATCTTTACAAACGACCCACAAGTAGTGCAACAAACTCCCGATGCTTTGCGATGGGTTTTTGCAGCTTCGCCCATTATAGCAATACAGTTAATTGGTGCGGCTTATTTTCAGGCGGCTGGGAAAGCTAAAAAGGCATTGGTTTTAACTTTGAGTAAGCAAGGGTTTTTCTTGATTCCGTTGGTACTCATTCTACCAAATTTTTTAGGTATTTTTGGCGTATGGATTGCTTTTCCTATTGCAGATGTACTTTCAACAGTGCTCACTGCTTACTTTTTGCACCGAGAAATGAATAAAAAATTAAAAAATACTGAAAATGGAATTCTATAATTACATTAAATCCCTACACCTCATCTTTGTAATCACATGGTTTGCAGGTTTGTTTTATATCGTACGATTGTTTGTGTATCAAATTGAAGCTGCTGCAAAACCCTCACCAGAAAAAGAAATCTTACAAAATCAATACAAAATAATGACGTACCGCTTATGGTATATCATCACTTGGCCATCAGCGATTCTAGCAAGTGTTTTTGCTTTTTGGATGTTGTTTTTTACGGAACTAGGCCAAGCTTGGTTACAAATGCCATGGATGCACGTAAAGCTTGGCTTTGTTTTTGCCCTGTATTTTTACCATGCCAAGTGCCAGCAAATTTTCAATCAATTGCAACGAAATGAAGTAAAATATTCTACTAATTTCATGCGATTATGGAATGAAGGAGCTACCATTATTTTGTTTGCTGTGGTGTTTTTAGTGATTTTAAAAAACGCCGTCAATTGGATATACGGAGTAATTGGGATTTTTCTTTTCTCTATTATTATCATGCTTGGTTTTAAATTTTATAAAAAAATTAGAGAACGAAACAATTCTTGATTCAAAACCAGACAGTAAACCGATATTGTAAATTAATCAACATGTTCACAAGCTTCAAAATAGCTATGCTTTCACTACGGATTAGGATTTTCCTGTCCATGATTGTATTGATATTAATGGCTTCGGTAATTTTAGCCTCAATATCAATTATTCAGTTTAAAAATGAAGCTAAAGAATACCATCAAGAACGCCTTGAACGCAATGAAAATGCAGTAAAACAGCACATTAATTTTATTCTTTCTACGACCACTTATCCTTTGAATGCCGCGAATTTAGATCTGATTTTTAAAGATAAAATTCACGAATTGGCACACATCCACAATATTGAAATAAATATTTACAGTTTGGATGGGAAATTATTAAAATCCTCAAAAGAGTCCTTTTCAGTTGATAAAGTAGCGCCACCTATCCCGAAATACATTTTAAAACTCGTACGCTCTTCTATTGAAAAAAGGTATGTAGACATTAAAACGATTGAAGGTAAAAAAAACCGTTCGGCATTTAGTCAAATCAAAGACGACAAATTCAAACCTCTTGGTATTTTAAATTTACCTTACGTAGAGGATGATGGCTATTACGAAAACGAGCTCAAAAACTTCCTGATTCGATTAGGCCAAGTGTATACTTTTATGTTGGTAATGGCCTTTGCGCTAGCCTATTTTTTATCATCTTATATTACTAAATCACTCAAAACCATTTCTGACAAGTTGAGTGAAACTAGCTTGAACCAAAAAAACGAAAAAATTGTTTTGGAAGCCAACAGCAAAGAAATCAATTTACTTATCAAAGCCTACAACGCCATGGTGGATGAATTGGAAAAAAGTGCTATTAAACTGGCTCAAAGCGAACGAGAAGGCGCTTGGCGCGAAATGGCCAAACAAGTGGCACACGAAATCAAAAATCCGTTGACTCCAATGCGTTTAACCGTGCAGAGTTTTCAGCGTAAATTTGATCCGGCTGATGCCAACGTCAAACAAAAAATGAATGATTACTCTGAAACACTCATTCAACAAATTGATACCATGAGCGCAGTGGCTTCGGCATTTTCAAACTTTGCTTCGATGCCAGCACAACAAAACGAAACCCTGAATGTGGTTGAAGTAGTTGAGCTTGCCATGGATATTTTTAACGAAGATTATATTGAGTTTAAAAGCGAATCGCCCGAAATTATTTCTAAAATTGACCGTACGCAACTCATTCGGATAATTACCAACTTGGCCAAAAACGCCATTCAGTCCATACCCGAGCAGCAAGAAGAAAAGAAAGTTACCGTTACCATTCGTAAAGAAATGAATACCGTTTTGATCACCGTTTCAGATAATGGAGTCGGTATTCAAGCAAGTGATGTACATCGTATTTTTGAACCTAAATTCACCACTAAAAGCAGTGGAATGGGGCTTGGTCTTGGAATCATAAAAAACATTATTGAAAATTATAAAGGAACAATTACCTTTGAGAGCGAATACGGAAAAGGAACCACTTTTACGGTATCGCTACCCATTTTGCACACATAAAAAACAAAATATATGAACTACGAAAACATTTTAATTACAACTGAAAATAACATTGCCACAGTTACCATCAATCGTCCTACAAAACTCAATGCGCTAAATGTTGCAACGATTTCTGACTTGCACAAAGCGTTCAAAATATTAGCCAAAAATGACGAAATAAGAGCTATTGTACTAACTGGTAGCGGTGAAAAAGCATTTGTTGCCGGTGCTGATATTTCAGAATTTGCTCATTTCTCAATTGAAGAAGGAACACAGTTGGCTGCTGAAGGGCAAGAAAAATTATTTGATTTCATAGAAAATTTAAAAACTCCTGTAATTGCAGCGGTTAACGGGTTTGCGTTAGGTGGCGGCTTAGAATTGGCGATGGCGTGCCATTTTAGAGTAGCATCAGACAATGCCAAAATGGGTTTACCTGAAGTTTCATTGGGTGTAATTCCGGGTTACGGAGGAACGCAACGTTTGCCGCAACTAGTTGGTAAAGGTCGAGCTATGGAACTTATTATGACTGCCGGAATGCTTACTGCTACTGAAGCGCACGGAATGGGATTAGTTAATCACGTGGTACCTCAAGAAGAACTAGTAGCGTTTTGTATGACTATTGCTGGCAAAATAATTAAAAACTCTCCTTATGCCATTGGCAAAGCTATCAAGGCCGTAAATGCTAACTTTAAAGAAGGAAAGAACGGCTACGAAGCCGAGATTAAAGCCTTTGGTAAATGTTTTGGAACGCAAGATTTTAAAGAGGGAACAACGGCTTTCTTAGAAAAAAGAAAAGCAGTTTTTACTGGGAAATAAAAAACAAAAAAAAGAGAGCCATTTAAGCTCTCTTTTTTTGTTACTACTTCTCTCCTTCCCATTCGGCATAAAATTGAGAAAGGAAACCTTCCATGTATTTATGACGCTGTTGTGCTATTTGTTTGCCAGTATCGGTGTTCATTTTATCTTTTAAAAGCAATAACTTCTCATAAAAATGATTGATCGTAGGCGAATCGTTATTTTTATATTCCTCCTTGCTCATAGATGTTTTTGGGGCAATTTCAGGGTCATAGAGCGTTCTATTCTTAAAACCGCCATAATTGAACGTCCTGGCAATTCCGATAGCTCCAATCGCATCTAATCGATCGGCATCTTGAACAATATCCAGTTCTTTTGAACTGAATTTCTTTTCAAAATTACCGCCTTTGTACGAGATGTTTTCAATAATGAGCACCACATGATCAATAACATCTTGAGTCACTGCTTTCGATTCTAAATAGTCTCGGGCTACTCTCGGGCCTACCGTTTCGTCTCCGTTGTGAAACTTACTATCAGCAATGTCATGCAGCAAAGCACCGAGTTGTACTACCAAAGCATCACAGGCTTCTGTCTTGGCAATAAGCAAGCTATTTTTGTACACACGCTCGATATGAAACCAATCGTGACCGCCCTCTGCATTTTGCAATTCTTGTTTTACAAAAGCAATTGTATCTGTAATTAATTGTTCTGAACTCATTAAAATTTAGTTTAAAAAAAATGCTGAACACTATCGTTTATACAATAGCATTCAACATTTCATAATTTTGTTTAACTTGACTAACGCACCAAAGCAGGCTCAACCCACTTAAATATGTGAGATTCTTGCGGAATTACCAATCGCTCTGAAATTTTAGCCATTCTAGCTGGTAATTTCATCAAGTAATCACGCGCTTTTTCAGCCTCATCAGTTAAGTTTCCTATCTTATCAATTTCCCACTTATCAATTAATTTTTGCATAATATCTACATAATCAGCAGCGGTATATACACCAATACGTTGTGCAGAATCAGAAAATTGCTCAAAAGCAGTACTTATTTTTTCACCAGACTCTCTTAAAAAATGAGCTGGCATTACAATCTTAGCTTTCATCATGTATTGAAAAGCCAACATCATTTCGCTTGGATCAATTTGGAAAATACGATTCACAAATTCACTGTATGCATGGTGGTGACGCATTTCATCGCCAGCAATCATTTTACACATTTTAGATAGTTTGTTATCGCCATATTTCTTAGCCATTTGCGCCACACGGTTGTGCGATACATAGGTGGCTAACTCTTGAAAACTGGTGTAAATAAAGTTCTTGTAAGGATCTGTACCCGTACCAATATCAAAACCGTCGTTAATTAAGTGTTGTGTAGTCATTTCAACTTCGCGCATGTTTACACGACCCGATAAGTACAAATATTTGTTTAATAGATCACCGTGACGATTTTCTTCACCTGTCCATTGTCTGATCCATTTAGCCCAACCGTTGCGCTCTACGTTATCAACACCTTCTACATCCATCAACCATGATTCGTAGGTTGGCAAAGCTTCTTCTGTGATGGTATCACCTACAAGCGTAACCCAAAAATCGTATGGTAAGTCTTTGGCTATTTCGCGTAATTCTTTAACCTCATCAAAGAAAGTTTCACTTTGAGAATTAGGTAAAAAATCAGTTGGTTGCCATATTTTTTCAACAGGAATCAGGTACTGATCGACAAAGCTATCTACGTTTTTTTCCAAAAACTGCATTACTTCTAATCGAATGTTTTTTATTGACATTATATATAAATTAAATTTTTATTCCTTGAACAACTGCTGTTTCGGTTTGTTCCATTAAATCAGCAAAATTGTATTCACTCACTGCTAGCGGTTTATGTATTACAAAGGTAAGGCGATTTCCTAAACCTACGGGGAAAAACCCATATTTAACTATTTTCCAAGAATTGTTTATGCTTACAGGAACTACGTAGGCTGAAGGTGCGTTTTTACACAAAATTTTCAAACCTGTTTGAGAGAAAGCTTTGGGAACACCAGTTTTACTGCGGGTTCCTTCAGGAAAAATAACTGCTGATCGTTTGTATTTTTCAATATACTCAGACAATCCTTTGATAACCGGAATGGCTTGCTTAGGGTCTTTTCTATCAATTAAAACTGATCCGCCGTGACGTAAATTATAGGAAACACTAGGAATACCGCTGCCTAGTTCTTTCTTGCTGACAAATTTACAATGAAAACGGCGTAAATACCAAATCATTGCAATAATATCATACATACTTTGGTGGTTGCACACAAAAATCAAGGGTACATTTTTCGGAATACTCTCTACATTTTTAAAAGTATAGCGTGTTCCTAATAAATTGGTACACTTTACCAGAAAAAAGTTCAAATAATCAACACTTTTTTTGTGGGCTTGGTAGCCAAAAACATTGAAACAAACCCATTGAATAGGGTGAAAAATAACCAAAGTAAGACCGAAACACAGATAATAAATTACGGAAATAGGATAGGAAATTAATTTTTGCATGCTGTTACAATTTTGCGACAAAAGTAATAAATATATTTTTAGCACTATTTAAACGCAAAATAATATACTTGCTATTGCTTAAATCGTAAATTTGCGGGTTATACTACCAATTTTTTAGTCAGCAAAAATGAATTTCACCTACCCAAAATCAGAAAAATTAAAGAGCAAAATCACTATCGGATTGTTGTTTACTGAGGGCAAATCTGTCTCAAAATACCCTTTGAGATTGGTTTACAAAGCAGGTTCATTTGGCCCAAACGACACATCGGACGGTAAAATAAAAATGGGAGTTTCAGTTTCAAAAAAGAATTTTAAAAAAGCAGTAGATCGCAATTACTTTAAGCGTGTTTTGCGTGAAACGTACCGAATAAACAAACACCTTTTGATTGATAATCTGGACCAACCGTATTCGTTTATGTTTTTTTACCAAACCAAAGAACGCTTGACTTATCAAGAAATAAACACAAAAACAAAACAATTGTTTGAAAAGTTTGTGGCTCAAAACAGTCCGAAACCAACAACCGAAAACCAAGACAGTACTAAATCGTAAAAGGTTAACGACATTTGAAAATTCTATCAAATGTTTCAGCTGTCAATAGCCAACTATTAAGCGATTTATTGTTATTTTAGTGACTTCTAATTTACTTACACCAACCTATGAACTTTCTTCAAAAAAAATTTATAATTCCAGTTGTTGCTTCCTCTTTTCTGTTTATTGGAAGCAGTTTTAAAGACGACTTTTTTGAAATAGCCAAGCAAATTGAAATTTTCACCACTCTTTTCAAAGAATTGAACAGGAATTATGTTGATGAAACCAATCCGGGAGACCTAATGGACAAAGCAATCAAAGGGATGCTTGCCAACTTAGACCCGTACACAGTTTATTTTAATGAGCAAGATGTCGTTCGATTTAAGATCAACAATACTGGCGAGTACACTGGTATTGGTGCCATGTTAACCCGCAAGGAAGATCAGTTGATTATCAAAGAATCGTACAAAGACTTTCCGGCTGACAAAGCAGGTTTGCGTCCTGGCGATGCCATTATTCAAATTGGAGATGTGCTTTTAGCTGATTTTAAAGATGATGCTTCGCAACTTTTAAAAGGTGCCAAAAACACCAAAATTGCTATCAAGTACCTCCGCCAAGGAAAAACAAATACCACCGAAATTGTTCTGGACGAAGTCGCTATTAAATCAGTACCGTTTTTTGCAAAAATTGACGACAAAACCGGCTATATCGTTTTGGCGCATTTCAACAAAAAAGCTTCGAATGAAACTAAAGAAGCACTTGAACAACTCAAAAAAGAAGGCGCTGAACGCATTATTTTGGATGTGCGCGACAATCCGGGCGGTTTATTAAATGAAGCAGTAAACATCTGTAATCTTTTTGTAGAAAAAAACGAAGTTATCGTAACTACAAAATCGAAAATAGAAAAACACAACACCACTTACAAAACCACTCAAAGCCCAGTAGACACTGCAATTCCTTTGGTAATTTTAGTTAATGGACGCAGTGCCTCCGCCTCTGAAATTGTTGCTGGAGCCTTGCAGGATTTGGACCGCGCCGTTGTAGTTGGCAGTCGCAGTTTTGGAAAAGGATTGGTTCAAAGACCCGTTGACTTAACCTTTGGCACACAACTAAAAGTGACTATTTCTCGCTATTACACGCCCTCAGGCAGATGTATTCAAGCTTTGGATTATTCTAAAAAAGACAAAAATGGCATGGCTATTAAAACCGAAGCCAAGAATTTTAATGCTTTTAAAACCCGAAAAGGACGCACCGTGTATGATGGTGGCGGTATTCAACCCGACGTAGAATTAGACGAAGCCAAATCAAGCCCGATTACCAATGCATTACTTAGAAATGATGGAATTTTTAATTATGCCACCGTGTATTATTATAAAAATCCGAACTTAGGAAAGCAAATCCCTGTGATTACCGATGCGGATTATGCTGACTTTAAGCAGTTTTTAAAAGTCCAAAAATTTAATTTTGACACAGAGACTGAAATAGCTCTAAAAAACACTTTGGCTGCAGCCAAAAAAGAAAATCTCGACGAATCGATTCAGGCCGAATACCAACAATTATTGACCGCTTTGCAAAAATCAGAAAATGCTTTGCTAGACAAACACCAAAAAGAAATCAAGAATTTATTACTTGACGAAATCATCAAGAGATATCAGTATCAAGAGGGTTTGTATCAGTATTACACTAAAAACAACGCAGAGATTAAGAAAGGGGTAAGCATACTCAACTCAGCTACCGAATATAAAGCCATTTTAAAAATGTAATGAAACAATTGCTACACTTGTTTATTGTTTTGATTTTTAGTTCCTGCTACTCTCAAAACAGAGCAGTGACTACGGTATATTTTGAATTTGACAAACACAAATTACCCGAAGATCAAATACAAGTGATTGTTGATTTTATGAAAACCGTCGATACTACTAAAATCGAATCTATACAAATATTTGGGTATTGCGATGACCGCGGCGCAAAAGATTACAACTACGACTTATCTAAAAAAAGGGTGATGACAGTGCAAGATATCCTGACTGCCAATGGATTCAATCAAAATAAAATTGTGATTATTGAAGGCAAAGGTCGTGTCATCATTCAAAAAGATGATATTGAAAATTTATCCGAAATACGATCTAAAAATCGTAGAGTCGACTTGTTCTTGGTCAAAAAGAACAGCTATGGCAAAGGAATTTACAATTCGTTTAGAGACAATCAAAAAGTTGGTGACCGCATTTACTTAGAAACAATTTTGTTTCCGCTAGGAAGCAGCAAATTAACAGCCGCTACCAAAAACGAACTTGACAAGATTGTGATCCTATTGCAAAAGAAAAAAACTTTAGAGTTTGAAATAAGAGGCCATGTATGCTGCACACCAAATTATTACGAAGATGCAATTGACAGAGATACAAAAGAACGAAAATTGTCTTTGAACCGTGCCAAAAGCGTATACCGCTACTTGCTCTCAAAAGGCGTTAACAGCTTACGCATGCAATATGTGGGTTGCGGTAACAAATATCCTTTAGGTCAAGGAGATGCATTAGACCGACGCGTTGAATTTTTAATCCTAAAAATTTAGTTACTCGCGCACCATTTCTATATGCGGAATATCATCTTCTAAATACATTTCGCTGGTTTGAATAAACCCGTGACTTTCGTAAAATTTCTTCAAGTACAACTGCGCTCCAATTGTGATTTTGGTTTCGTTAAAATGAGTAGCAATGCCAGCAATAGAGTGTTGCATTAATTCATGACCCCATTTTCTGTCTCGGTACTTTGCAGATACAGTAACACGACCAATTGATGCATTATCAAAACTAACACCAGCAGGAAACAATCTAGAATGTGCTACAATTGCACCATCATAAACTCCTAAAAGATGCAAGGCTACTTTATCTTTTCCGTCAAGGTCTAAGTAAACACAGTTTTGCTCTACAACAAATATCTCACTACGCAGTTGCAATAAATCGTATAGCTCATGTACTGTAAGCGCATCAAATGCCTTAATTTCCCATTGAATTGTCATTGTGTTCTATTTATTTTTGAAGTGCAAATTAAAGCATTTTAACGCTTTCTTTTTACAACTCTGACTAATTTTATAATGGATTCTAATTCGTGCATTAAATCGCGTTTATCTTTGGATGGCGCGTAACAAAAACCTTCTAATACTAAAATTCTGTTGTAGGCACGATCAACAATCGCGTAATTGATGAAAGGTCCTGACATGAAATCATTATTCAATTGCCAAGTTCCTTTGGTCTCGTAGGTCATTTTACCATCTAACTCTATTTTTGCAAAATACGGAGCATATGCCTCTTCAGTAATCATATTGGTATTGGCTTCCTTGCCACTAATGTATAATTTACCAATAGAATCGCGCATTTTGATAATGCTACTACTAGCTTCGGAATTTTTTTTAATGCTTCCCAACGGAATTTGGTACACCAAAATACTCGTATTACCTCCAATATTTTCCTTTTTTAGCCACATGAAGTTACGTTTTTGCAAAACATAAACATAGCCTGTAGGAATAGCAATGCCAATATGAAATTTATTTTTAATAATTGCTGGATCAATAAGCGCTGATTGATGCTGTTTTTGGGTTTCAGCCAATTCTCCATTTTTAATAATTTGCAACATTTGAGGAGCGTTACTTTCAAGAGAAGTAATAATATCGGCTGCGGTTTTACCAGTTATGTGGAAAACATTTTGAGGAGAGGCGTATTGATTTTTTTTGATTTCGAAAGTATTCTTGTCTGCTTTTTTAACAACAATAATAGCTCGAGTTGCGGTCATAAAACCTTCAAGTAACTTAACAGGGTATTGATTGATATTAAATAAGGGTTCCTCTTGAGGTAGTCCAATTACTGGCGAGGCAAACTTGTTTCTGATACTATCTCCAATTTCACCATTCCACAGTTGATCATCAATAATTACGGAAATTGTATTTATTTTTCCTGAAGATTGACGGTTGCGTTCGCTGCTTTCTTTTTTACAAGAAAACAACAACAAAGACACAAACAACATTAAAAAATAGGTTTTACGCATCACGAATTGATTATAAAATAAAACCCAAATTTATTGAAGTTAATCGGTTTATCCGTTAATTTTTAGCTTCATTCCAGGTTTCAGTTGTTCACCGCTAATACCGTTCCATTTTTTCAAATCGGAGGTAGTAACTCCCGGATATTTTTTTGCAATACTGAATAATGAATCTCCTTTTTTCACGTAATAATCAGAACTTGAACCTTTGCTCTTCATCGCTGAAGCTTTAGTTTTAAAAGAATTTACTGAGGCCTTATCGGTTACAATCGCAATTTCATCTTTGGCAACAATTAAGCTTTTACCAATTGTTATGGTGTTATCATTTAACTTATTCCATTGTTTGATATCACTTAAAGAAGTTCCAAATTTAGATGCAATTGCGCTTAAGTTATCGCCTTTTTGCACTACATATTCAACATCTCTGCGCTCCTGAGCATTTGCTAGATCTTGTTTTGTATCTACTTCTAATTTAGCAATTTGTATGGTAGCTCCTATTTGAACAGCATCAGTAGTAAGGCCATTCCAACTTTGAATATCAGCTACAGAAACATTGTGCTTTTTGGCAATATTACCCAAGTTATCGCCTTTTTGTACTACATAAATTGCCTCTGATGATGTGGTAGCTTCTTTATCATCCTTGACGATTTTTGAACTTGTACTAACTGCAACCACAGGATTTGTTTCTCGAATTGACTTTGTTATAATCTTATCTTGTTTACCTGTAGGAGGTTCAATTCTCAAGCTTTTTCCGTAAGCCAGTGAATTGCTCCTTAAATTATTCCATTGTTTAATCTCAGCTACAGTAACATCATATTTAGCCGCAACATTTGTCAAATTATCACCGCGTTGTACTCTATAAAAAGATGATTTAGGACCAGAATCATTTGCTTTAGTACCGATGCTGTCTTTTACTACAACAGCTCTAGACATTTGAAATGGTTTTTCACGCTGATCCATTTCGTGTTTTGCATAAGCATACATTTTGTCCTCGTTAGAAGCAAAAACAGCAATTTTGTCTTGTGGCAAACGCAAAAAATGTTCTTGATCGTGGTAATACGGAACTACATTTAATTTATACGAAGGATTTAAAAGTTGTAATTGTGCTACGGGAACATCTAATAAATCAGATATTTGTTTGAAAGTTAGCTGTTGCTTGATGCGAATAGTATCGGTAGCAAAGTGTTTGATAAAAGCTTTTTCAGGAACAATTCCGTGCTCTTTATGGTACTCGTAGATGTACATTGTAGCTAAAAATGCAGGAACATACCCTTGAGTTTCTTTGGGTAAATTTTTACGAATGTTCCAATAATTTTGTTGCCCTCCAGAACGACGAATTGCTTTCGAAACATTGCCTGGCCCTGAATTGTAAGAGGCAAGAACCAAATCCCAATCGCCAAAAATCTTAAACATATTGGTCATATAATTCGCGGCTGCTTCGCTTGCTTTTAGTGGATCACTGCGCTCGTCAACATACGAGTCAATTTTTAATCCGTATTGTTTTCCTGTTTGATACATAAATTGCCACAAACCAGTAGCTCCCATTCTAGAGACCGCTTTAGGGTTTAGTGCCGACTCTACTACGGCTAAATATTTAATTTCTAACGGTACGTTTTTTCTAGCCAATGCTTCTTCGAAAAGCGGAAAATAGTATTCCGATACGGCCATCAAACGCTCAAAAGATCTTTTTCTATTTTTTAAAAAGGATTTAATAATATTTTCTAAACCTATGTTGTACTCAATATTAAACGGAGACTTGGCATCTATTGCGGCCAAACGTTTTTTAAGCAAATCGGTTGGAAGTTCAAAATCAATTTTTTGATCAAAATTCCCATTCTGAATATCATCAGAAATTGTATTGTACAGATCTAAACTAGTTAACTCTTTAATCCACAAACTGTCTACACTTGCAGCCAATCGATGTTTGACAAATGTTTTTTTAATAGAATCCAGGTATGAAATCTTCGGTTCTAGTTTTATATTAGCTTGTAATTCCTGATTGTTTTGTGCAAACATTTGCGCTGAAATAAACAGTACAATTGCGGCAATGGTATTTTTTACATTCATATTTTCACGATCAAAGACCTATATTTCAAATGATTATAAATTTGCTTTTCACAAACTTAAGAGGTTTAAACTAAAAATTTCACTAAATATTGTTAAAAATGCAATCTTTGCTCCTTTTAGAAAGAATTTTAGTCACTTTAAGAACTGTTTTCAGGTTAAAAAAATGAAATTACTAAAAATATCTCTCCAAAAAGTAAGTAAATAACTAATCGCGATAGTACAATTGCAATACAAATTCAGTTTTTCATCTATTTTTCATTTGATAAATAACCTCTTAACGTGCAAAAACCTTAGTTACGGTAAAGTACTAAGGTTTTTACAGGACTAGTGTATTTATAAAAAAAGCAACAAAGCTTGATTATTTTTTTAATCGAAAACTATTTTAAAATTGCTTCAATACCAGGTAAACTTTGGCCTTCAAGCATTTCAAGCATTGCTCCTCCACCGGTTGATACGTAGCTCATTCGGTCTTCTAAACCAAATTGTTTTACTGCGGCAACAGAGTCACCACCACCAACAAGCGAGAAGGCACCATTAGAAGTTGCTTCAGCAATAAAATTGCCTAAAGCAATAGTCCCATTTGCAAAACTTTCCATTTCAAAAACGCCCAATGGACCGTTCCATAAAATAGTTTTTGAAGCTAGAATTACTTCTTTAAAGTTTGCTAATGATTTTGGTCCTGCATCTAAACCTTGCCATCCATCAGGAATTTCATTTACATCAACCACCTTTGTGTTAGCTGTATTCGAAAAATCATCTGCTGCAATTACATCAACTGGAATATGAATTTGAACGCCTTTTTCTTTAGCTAATCGTAAAATTTCAAGAGCTAATTCTTGTTTATCATCTTCGCAAATAGAATCTCCTACCTTTCCGCCTAGCGCTTTAACAAAAGTAAAAGTCATACCACCGCCAATAATCATGTGATCTACTTTATCTAAAATGTTTTCAATAACCGTAATTTTCGATGACACTTTTGATCCACCAAGAACTGCTGTTACTGGTTTTTCACTATTTTTTAAAACTTTGTTTAAGCTTTCTATTTCTTTGGCTAATAACAAACCGAAACATTTGCTTTCTGGGAAAAACTGAGCAATAATAGTAGTCGATGCGTGCGCTCTGTGCGCAGTACCAAAGGCATCGTTTACGTACACGTCTCCTAATGAGGCAAGCTCTTTTGCAAAAGCAACATCACCCGCTTCTTCTTCAGTATGAAAACGCAAATTTTCTAGCAACAACACTTCACCTGCTTTCAATTGAGACGCCGCTGTTGTAGCTGTTTCACCAACACAATTAGCTGCAAATTGGACTGGTACGCCAAGAACCTCAGCAGTAGTTTTTAAAATGTGTTTTAAAGAATATTTTTCTTCTACACCTTTTGGTCTTCCTAAATGCGACATCAAAATGACACTACCGCCTTGCGCCAAGATAGCTTGTATGGTTGGTTTAGCAGCTTCGATACGTGTAGCATCAGTAACATTGAAGTTTTCGTCCAAAGGCACATTAAAATCTACTCTAATTAAAGCTTTTTTATTTTTGAAATCGAAATCATTTAGTGTTTTCATCAGTGTGTATTTTTAGATTAATTATACGTCCAAGAGCAACAAATATAGAACTTTTAAATTAGTAATAAATTCCAAAAAAGATTGAAAACTAAATTAACAGCAACGAAATCGATGTAAATCAATAAATAATGTTATTTTTTGTCGAATAACTTGCATTATAGCAATAGTAACAAACACCAAAATACTTTTATCAAGTTGATTTTAACTGTTAGACTAGCGGGTTGACATTGCAAAGTTTGATATTTAAACTTTTAGACTAAACCATTTTCTGCTATCTTTGCTACATGCAATTTTCAGAAATTTTAGGGCAAGAACACATTAAAAATCACTTGACACGAAGTGCTAATTTAGGTCGTATTCCACATGCACAGTTGTTCGTAGGTCCTGAGGGAAGTGGCACACTTGCAATGGCAATTGCTTATGCACAATACATTATTTGCAACAATCAAAATGGCGAAAATACTGGCGAAAATAGTGCCTGCAATTTAAAATTCGAAAAAACTTCGCATCCAGATTTGCATTTTATTTACCCAACGGTAAGCACCGAAGATGTAAAAACCAAACCTAAAAGTATTGATTTTATAGCCGAATGGCGCCAATTTTTAGAGCATAATCCGTACGGAAGTTTGTTTGATTGGTATCAAATGCTAGGCGTAAAAAACAAGCAAGGTGAAATTCGAGTTGATGATGCGCAGGAAATCTTAAAATCATTAGCACTTAAATCCTTTGAGGGTGGTTATAAGATTATGATCATTTGGATGGCCGATAAAATTAATACGGCTGCCTCTAACAAATTGCTAAAATTACTAGAAGAACCAACCGATAAAACGGTTTTTATTTTAATCTCTGAAAACGAGGAAAATATTTTACAAACTATTCGTTCGCGCTGTCAAGTATTGCATTTTAATGGTTTACCCGAAACCGTAATTGCAGATGCTTTAGTAAAAACCCAAAACATTGCAGCAAATGAAGCCTTACGTATTGCACATCAAGCACAAGGCAACTACAATAAAGCATTGCAATTATTGCAACCCGATAGCGAAACTGTTTTTTTTGAAAAGTGGTTTGTTGATTGGGTTCGTGCAGCATTTAGAGCCAAAGGAAATGCAGCAGCCATTCAAGATTTAATTCAATGGAGCGAACTGGTGGCCGCTTTGGGTCGTGAAACACAAAAGAAGTTTTTACAGTTTTGCATCGAAATGTTCCGACAAGCGCTACTGCTCAATTACGAGACCAAAAACTTAGTTTACATTGAACCAAAAGTCGAAAAATTCAAGCTCGAAAATTTTGCACCCTTCGTGAACGGAAATAACATTCAAGCCATTTTCACTGAGCTATCTAATGCAATGTATCATATCGAACGTAACGGAAACGCAAAAATCATATTGACTGATTTATCCATAAGACTTACCCGTTTAATCCACAAAAAATAAACACATGAACAACATTACCTCTATTTTAATTTTGATTTTTTTGGCCATTACTTTTTTACAATCAGGCTACGATAAACTATTTTATTGGAAAGATAACGTAGAATGGTTAAAAGGCCATTTTGCTAATACTCCGCTTAAAAATCAAGTGCCACTTGCATTAGGAAACATTCTAGTTTTAGAACTAATATCAGGAGTACTTAGCGTAGTAGGTTGCGTTGAATTATTCATCAACAATGGTAGAGTTTTTGGTTTTTACGGAGCTGTTTTTTCGTGCATCACATTACTGATGCTGTTGTTTGGTCAACGTTTAGCCAAAGATTATGATGGTGCCAGAACAATTGTCATTTATTTTATTCCCGCAATTTTAGCCGTGTATTGGTTAAATTAATTCAAAGTACAAGCGCGTTACCCAACTTTAACCTTTTTAGTTTTACAAAAATTATGAATGCAAAATATCCTTCTGAATCTTTAACCACACTTACTGATTTGGTTTTACCAAGCGAAACCAATCCGCTAAATAATTTATTTGGTGGCGAATTACTAGCACGTATGGACCGTGCCGCAAGTATCGCTGCACGCAGACATTCGCGCCGCATTGTAGTTACAGCATCAGTAAACCACGTGGCTTTTAACAGAGCAATCCCTCTTGGAAGTGTAGTTACGGTCGAAGCCAAAGTGTCGCGTTCGTTCAAAAGTTCAATGGAAATTTACATTGACATCTGGGTAGAAGACCGCGAATCTGGTAACAAAACTAAAGCTAACGAGGCCATTTACACTTTCGTAGCCGTAGATGATACAGGAAGACCTGTTGAAGTACCTCAAATTATACCTGAAACCGATCTAGAAAAACAACGATTTGAAGCTGCTTTGCGCAGAAAACAATTGAGTCTGGTATTGGCCGGAAAAATGAAACCCGAAGAAGCTACAGAGTTGCGAGCATTATTTGTATAAAAAAATAATATTGCAGAGGTAAATTGTTACCAACAGAAAAATTTTCAATTGAAAAAAAAAGTATTTTTACGAAAACAAATCTTAAAAATCAAAATCAACTACTGAATTGCAATTCACAACAATTCAAACGGTTACAGCGATAAAAAAAGCAATTAAATGAAAGAAAAGGCAAAAGAGAAGATGAGCACAGAAAAAGAATCAAAATTAAAAGCACTACAGCTTACGCTAGACAAACTAGACAAAACTTACGGTAAAGGAACCGTAATGAAAATGGGAGACAAAGCCATTGAAGAGGTAGAAGTAATTTCTTCAGGATCTTTGGGAGTAGATTTAGCTCTTGGAGTGGGAGGTTACCCAAAAGGACGTATCATCGAAATTTACGGACCAGAATCATCTGGTAAAACTACTTTAACTCTGCATGCTATTGCTGAAGCTCAAAAGGCAGGCGGAATTGCTGCATTTATTGATGCAGAGCACGCTTTTGATAGAAATTATGCTGAGAAATTAGGCGTAGATATCGAAAACTTAATCATATCGCAACCTGATAACGGAGAACAAGCCCTGGAAATTGCTGAAAACTTGATTCGTTCAGGCGCAATTGATATTGTTGTAATTGACTCGGTTGCGGCGCTTACACCAAAAAGTGAAATTGAAGGCGAAATGGGCGACTCTAAAATGGGTTTACATGCTCGTTTAATGTCACAAGCGTTGCGTAAATTGACAGGAACTATCAGTAAAACAAATTGTACTGTATTTTTCATTAACCAATTAAGAGAAAAAATTGGTGTAATGTTCGGAAATCCAGAAACAACAACCGGTGGTAACGCTTTAAAGTTTTACGCATCTGTACGTTTGGACATCCGTCGTTCTACTCAAATTAAAGATGGTGAAAATGTAATTGGAAACAGAACCAAAGTAAAAATTGTTAAAAACAAGGTTGCACCACCTTTCAAAGTAGCTGAATTTGATATCATGTACGGCGAAGGAGTATCAAAAACTGGTGAAATTTTAGATCTAGCAGTTGAATTTGAAATTGTAAAAAAATCAGGTTCATGGTTTAGCTACGGCGAAACAAAATTAGGACAAGGTCGTGATGCGGTTAAATCGTTAATCAAAGACAATCCAGAATTAGCTGATGAATTAGAGGAAAAAATAAAAGCTAAAATTAAAGAATTAGCTGAAGCATAAAACTTAAAACCCGATTTATTCGGGTTTTTTTTTAGCCCAAACGCAACCTTTCAAAAGTCTATACATCTACAAATTAGCCGCCAAGTAAAACAGTAAGCGGAAAATATTTATCTTTAAAACAAACATGATGAAAAAGCTAATTGCACTTACTTTACTATTAGTCAGTATGGCATCTTGTAGTACTGATAACGACTCCAATAATTACACTTACGAGGTATTACCAATAGCGAGTTATACCGTTCCTGCTGAATTTAAATTGGGCGAAACGTATACAATAACTTTAAAATACCAAAAACCAACATCGTGTCATTATTATCAGGGAATCTATTATGATAAAAACTTAAATGTGCGCACCATTGGTGTTCAAACCGTGGTAGATAACGATCAAGTTTGTAATGCAGCACTTCCGCCAGAATCTGAAACTTCTTTTCAATTTTTTGTAACCAATACGGGGTCTTACATTTTTAAATTCTATAAAGGCGAAGATGCTGCAGGAAATAATATCTTTGAGGAGGTAGAAATTCCTGTTACCAACTAATCATTCTACAGCAAAGTGAGCATTGATCAATTAATTTCTGATTGTAAAAAAAACTGCCCTAAAGCACAAGAGCAAGTATACCAACTGTTTTCTAAAAAGCTGTTTGGGGTATGCTTGCTCTATTCTAGTAGTTACGTTGATGCTCAAGACAATTTACAAGATGGATTTTTGATCATTTTCAATAAAATACATCAATTTAGCGGAAGTGGTTCGTTCGAAGGATGGGCCAAACGTATAATGATCAATACGGCTTTGCAAAAATTCAGAAACGTACGATTCATGGAGCGCGTAGATGAAACCATTGCAATAGCAGATGAAGTCGAAATTGAAGACGAAAACATTCCGCTAGATTACCTACTACAAATGATTCAAGAGTTACCAGACCAATACCGACTGGTTTTTAGCTTGTATGTATTGGATGATTACTCGCATAAAGAAATAGCCGAAATGCTAAAAATAAGTACCGGCACTACAAAATCAAACTTAGCCAGAGCAAGAACGATTTTGAAAGAAAAAATAGAGCTTTACTACAAAATAAACCCCTTGCCTACTGCCAAATGAGTGATAACAAAAATATAGATCGTTTATTCAAGGAACAATTCAAAGATTTTGAAGCGACTCCTGCTGCAGGCACTTGGGACCAAATTGCAGCACAATTACAACACAAAAAGAAACGCAGAGCAGTTCCGTTTTGGCTAAAATCATCAGGTATAGCAGCCGCTTTAGTATTGGGTTGTTTTTTTCTGTTTGACCAAAATTCAACCCTTGAATTACAGGAAAATAAAGTAGCTACAGGAAAAAAAACAAACCCAAAAGACGAGCCAATACTTAAAAGCAAAACCACTATTTCAACAAAACCAAATAGTGAGGTTGTGTCGGCTCCACCTAAAATTGTTTCTAATCCAACGATTACCACCAATCCATCTGTAAAAGTAAATCCTAAAAATAATTTTGTTACAACCAATACAAGCAGCTATAATATTAAAAATCAAATTTTTACAAAAAATAGTATAGTACAAAATGACATTCAGGAAACCGAAAAAAACACGGATAAGTTAAGTAACAATTTAAATAGTTATAAAAGAAACTTGGATAATGAAAGCAACATTGATCCAAGCAATTCATTTATCAACAAAAGCATTGTCAATCCTGCAGTAGCAACAACGGATTCAGACGTAAAGGAGGAACAAAAAACTAACCCCAACGCACTAGAAATTCTTTTGCAACAAAAAGACGGAGTCCAATCAGTGGTGACTAATGAAAAAAGTCAACAAAAATGGCAAATTAAACCTACTGTAGCTCCAATATTTTTAAATACTAACGCTGGAGGTTCAGCAATTGACCCTCAGTTTGCCAATAATCCAAAATCAGCCGAGCAAAATCTTAGTTACGGCGTAGGAGTTCAATATGCATTAAACAAGAAAGTAAAAATACGCAGCGGTTTAAACAAATTGGCATTAGATTATAATACCAAAAACATTGTTTATTCTACTGGTTTAATGAGTAAAAATCTGCCGAACATCACTTATACAACAAACCAAATTATCGTAATTAAGAGTGAAAACACGTTGGTAACTTTAATTTCATTGGAAACAGACTTACAAGAAACTACTGCTGGACAAATCAACCAACAAATGGGTTACATAGAGTTGCCTATGGAACTATCGTATGCACTGATTGATAAAAAATGGGGAATTAACCTTATCGGTGGTATTAGTACCTTGTTTTTAAGTCAAAATAAAATTTCAATCTTGAGTGAACAAGGCAGGATTCCGTTGGGTGAGGCTAATAATTTAAATTCGGTACATTTCAGCTCCAATGTGGGTGTTGGTTTTTCGTATCAAATAAAGCCATCCTTGCGCTTTAACTTGGAACCGATGATGAAGTACCAATTCAATACTTTTTCTCAAAATAACAGCAGTTTTAAGCCTGCATTTATAGGTTTATATTCGGGCGTGAGTTTTAGTTTTTAATTTTACTGGCTTCAAACTTTAATAATTGTTGGTAAATAAGATTCCACAATTGCTCCTTTAGCTGTTTTCTATCTGCCTCTACTTTGTTTTTGGTTTCCACATGATGGTGCAACTTCACACGCATTAAACCTGGGCTTCCACTCAAAAAAGTATAAGAGAAACGCTCTTTATTATCAGCAAAAGTCATTGGAACAATTGGTATTTGGTGTTCTACAGCCAAACGAAAAGCGCCGTCTTTAAAACTATCTAAAACAATCGATTCATCATCCGGAACGCCGCCCTCAGGGAAAATACAAATACTCAGTCCTTGTTTAATCCGTTTTTGAGCACGGTCAAATACTTCCATTCGGCTTTTGGTAGAGCCACGATCTACTAAAATACAAGTTCTTTTGTAAAAAAATCCAAACAATGGAATCTTGGATAATTCCTTTTTACCTACAAAAACGAAAGGATTTTTGGTTATGGCTAGCATCAACATAATATCGGTCATCGAGGTGTGGTTGGCCACAATCATGTAACTTTTTCCTATTTCCATTTCTTGATCACGCTCTACGGTGTAGCGAAAACCCATCCCAAAAAGAATACATTTGGCCCAAATCCTGGCCATTTTAAAGAAATAAGGGTAACTGCTTTCCCTCAAAATAGAGGCTACCAAAAAAGGAAACATCACCAAGATGGGAATGGCCATCAAAATATAAAACCAAACGCGCCACAATACCCAAAAAATAATTTTTAATGCTCTCATGTGTTCAAAAGTAAGAAATCGTGAGCAAATAAAAATAAAAGAATTTGTTTTGGAAAACTACTTATTAGAAAAACTTTACAATCGTTGCCAACATTGCGGAAATCTTTGCGAACTTTGCGGGAAAAGTTAAAATCATAATGGCAAAAATACTTACTGGAGTTCAAAGTACAGGAACTCCTCACCTTGGCAACCTACTCGGCGCAATTATACCTGCAATAGCATTATCAAATCAACCCGAAAATGAATCCTTTTTGTTCATTGCCGATTTACACTCGGTAACTCAAATTAAAAATGGAGAAACCTTACGCACCAATACCTACAGTACCGCTGCTGCTTGGTTAGCTTGTGGATTGAATATCAATAAAGTGGTTTTTTACAGACAATCAGATGTCCCACAGACAGCAGAGTTGTCTTGGTACTTAAGCTGTTTTTTTCCGTTCCAACGTTTGACATTGGCACACTCATTCAAAGACAAATCAGATCGTTTGGATGATGTTAATGCAGGATTGTTCTCCTACCCTATGCTTATGGCTGCTGACATCTTATTGTACGATGCTGAATTTGTACCTGTAGGAAAGGATCAATTGCAACACCTTGAAATCACCCGCGATGTAGCCTCAAGATTCAATCATCAAATGGGCGAAACATTTGTGCTTCCTGAAGCTAAAATTCAAGAAGATAGCATGTTAATTCCGGGTACCAATGGCGGAAAAATGAGTAAATCAGCAAATAACATTATCAATATTTTTCTAGACGATAAAGCGTTACGCAAACAAGTCATGAGTATTGAAACGGATAGCACACCACTCGAAGATCCTAAACATCCAGATACCTGTAATGCTTTTGCTATTTATGCTTTATTGGCAACTGAAGAACAATTAGCTGAAATGCGAGCCAATTATCTTGGTGGAAATTACGGTTATGGTCATGCCAAACAAGCTTTGTTTGAATTGATTTGCGAAAGATTTAAAACTGAACGTGAAAAGTATAACTACTACATGAACAACCTTCCTGAAGTAGATGCGCTTTTAAAAATTGGTGCTCAAAAAGCATCGGCTGTGGCCAATGGAGTACTAGCCAAAGTACGCGAAAAACTAGGATTCGAAATATAATTACCTTTTTAAAATAACCGCAGATTCGAAGATTAAAATAATATTTTAATCTTCAAATCTGCGGTTTTTCTAATTATATTGCTTCAAATAATTTGCCCGGTAATGGCCGTATTACGCCTTTTAGTTCCATATTCAGCAACATTCCCGATATTTTGTAAATAGGCAAATCGCATTGCAAGGCAATAATATCCAATAGTTCTTTACCACTTTTTAAGAGATAATCGTATACCTTTTGTTCATCGGGATCAAGCTCTACAAACAATTGTTTCTGCACGGGTTTTACTTCTTTTTGAATATCCCAATTTAAAATGTAAACCAAATCGGCAGCACTAGTAAGCACATTAGCTTTTTGTGTTTTAATCAAATTGTTGCAGCCTTGGCTGTACTTATCGGTAACACGGCCGGGAACTGCAAAAACATCTCTGTTGTAATCATTGGCCATATTGGCTGTAATGAGCGATCCGCCACGCTCAGCCGATTCAATTACAATTGTAGCTTCGCACATACCCGCAACAATACGGTTTCTGCGAACAAAATTCTCTTTATCAGGATTAGAAGAACTCCAAAACTCAGTCAGAAAACCACCATTTTGTTCCACTTTGGACACATACTTTTTATGCGTTTTAGGGTAAATCTGATTTAAACCATGAGCTACCACACCAATAGTTTGCAAGTTATAATCCATAGCAAGTTGATGAGCTACAATATCAACTCCATAAGCAAAACCACTCACAATCACCGGATCAAGTGGTGCTAAATCAGCTATCAATTGCCTGCAAAACTCAGTTCCATAAGCAGTGATTTGCCGCGTGCCCACAATGCTAATCATGCGTCGGTTATTTAAATTTATGTTTCCGGAACTGAACAAAAGTAGCGGGCCATCTACGCATTGCTTCAAACGCTCTGGATAGTTTGCATCCTGAAAAAAAGCAGTGGTGATGTTGTTCTCTTTTATAAAATCCAATTCTTTTTGTGCTTTCGCAAATACTACCGATTTATCTTTTAAATTTTTTAAAAGCATGGCTCCTACTCCATCAATTGCAGCAAGCTGCGTCGATTTACTAGTAAAAATAGCTTCGGCAGATCCTAAATGAGTCAATAATTTTTTGGCCATAATATCGCCAACTCCTTCTACACGCTGCAGTGCCAGCAAATAAAATAAATCCTGTTCGTTCATGCTAAAAGTTTGAGGCTGAAATGTATAAATTTTTGTCGGAATTGTTAATAAAAATTGTGAATAAAATTTTGATAACTATTTTCGTTGTATAACTTTGTAAGTATGAAAATCGAACTATACATCGCGCAGTTACTCTACCGTTATCAATGTGTTACCGTTCCTGGTTTCGGAGCTTTTTTGACCGAAATCCAGTCGGCTAGGCGAAATGAAGCTACGAATTCATTCTCTCCGCCTAGAAAAAGAATTGCTTTTAACACCAATTTAAAAAACAACGACGGTTTATTAGCCAACCACATTGCATTGGCCGAAAAAACCTCTTACGAATATGCCGTAAGTGCCATTCAATACGAAGTTTTTGCATGGAAAAAAGCTTTGGAAGAAAAACAAATTTTGGTGCTTAAAAATATCGGTGATTTACGTTTGAACGCTGAAAACAATTTAGTTTTTACGCCAAGCGAAACAACAAACTATTTAACTAGTTCTTTCGGACTAAGTACGTTTACAAGTTCTCCAGTAGTTCAAGAAGTGACTGAGGTTACGAATGAAACTATCGAAGTTCAAAACGAAACTCCAGTTTATACTCTAGAAACCGAAGCTGTTCGTTCTATTAATCCGTATTTGAAATATGCTGCAGTTGTAGCAATAGCACTAGGTTTAGCTGGTACTGTAGGCTACCCGATGTATCAAAATCAAATCAATTCAGAAAGACTTTTGGTGGAAACAGCG
Organism: Flavobacterium turcicum; assembly: GCF_011365745.1. Classification (GTDB taxonomy): domain Bacteria; phylum Bacteroidota; class Bacteroidia; order Flavobacteriales; family Flavobacteriaceae; genus Flavobacterium; species Flavobacterium turcicum. The sequence continues at coordinate 177,184 of NZ_JAAOBY010000001.1, forward strand.
GTGCAAAAACAGGTGCAAAATAAAATACAAGAAGCTACTTTTTTTATCAAAAACCCAATTCCTGCCGTAACACTAACTGTAAAAGCTACTCCTGAAGCAAAAATGCCTTACCATATCATGGCGGGTGTATATCGTGAAGAGTTTAACGCTAACAAAACCTTGCGAGCTTTAACTCAATTGGGTTACAATGCGAAGCGTATCGCTCCAAACAAAAACGGTTATTTTCCTGTTCTTTACGGTAGCTATGCCACTTTTGCCGAAGCTGAAAAAGCAAAAAAAGAAATCAACGAAAAACACAATCCCGATGCTTGGATCTTAATTCAGTCCTTGTAAATAGCTTTTGAAAATAAAATACAATCCTCTCATAACGCAAGTTGTTTGAGGATTTTTTTATGAGCTTAATCCAGCTATTCGCTACAATCTTGAGCGCTAAAAAGCCGCGCACAAGGATTTTCACTGCTATCTGGGCTATGTAATTTATATTCCTAACACAAACTGTGTTTTTAATCAGTTTGCGGTTTAAATTGTATTTGTATGGCGCTTTTGTAGTAGTTTTTAAAAACGTATCTGAAAACGGCTATTTTGAAGCTAAAAACATAAATTGAATGAGTAATTGACACCTCTTTCGAAACCAAGTTAAAATTATTTAATTCCTGCCTAATTCAAACTTGCCTTATACATTCGCGCTTCATCCCATGAAAATTTGGTGCCGTGTTGCTCCATTAACACATTTAGGGATTCTTCTTTATAGCCTGCAAAAGCAGCGGCTAAGTCTTGAAGTTTATCTTCGGGCAATAATTCATGTATAGCAACTGCTTTAGCCTGAATCAATTTTACAAAATGTCCGCAAATAGTCTGTTTGGTTAAAACCCTTATCGCCGCAATATCTTCAATCGACTTTTTCTCTACCCACAGCTCGTAGGTTTCTTGCACGGTAGATTTTTTAGGAACAGTCGTTTTTCCTTTCTTGGATGTGTAACGCTCCAAATCTTTTTCATCATCGATCAAGGTCACATTCAATTCTTTGAACTGCTTTTGAATCGCCTCAGTTTTTCGACTGATGTATGATTTAATCTCACTTGAACTTAGGTTTTCTTTCGAGATCGTTTCGCCAGCCACTACAATTTCAATCAACAATTTGGCTTTCATTAATCGCAAAACCGTTTTGGTTTGCATTTCCTCTAAAATGGTCAATTCATCAAAAAAAGTTTTGGCTTTTTTGCTACGCTTAACCTCTTCAATTTTCCATAAAATCTCAAACACAAGATCATCCAACGATTTAAAAAAATAAGAATAAGCAGCCTGAACACGCGCCGCAATATGATTTAAATCGGCAGTTTCTTGACTGAAAAGTGAATGCAGTTGTTTGATAAATTTTTGCGATGGCGCGAGTAATTCATCCATTGCGCTTGCTTGTTTTTTTGCCCAAAGCGCGTGCTTTGATTTCTCGGAATTTTGAGCATCTTCATTATAACTAAAGCGGTGATTGCGCCATTCTTGTGCCACATCATTCCAGTCAAAAGATTGAACTAGGTACTGATGAATAAAATTTTTGGTTTCAAAATGTAGAGCGTTGGCCAAAAAATCCTCACTAGCCTTGTTATTCGCATAATCCATTACGTCTTGATCATTAGAAATGCCATTCATTCGCAACGCAGAAAGCAAAACAAGGCCATTTAACGAACGTAAACGCGATAATGCAACATATGCTTGCCCTGGCAAGAAAACTTGCGATACGTCAAGCGCAGCTTTGTCAAAAGTTAATCCTTGACTTTTATGCACCGTAATGGCCCACGCTAATTTGATGGGATAATGGACAAAAGTCCCTAAAACCTCCTCTTCAATCTCTTTAGTGGCGGGATCAACTTTATACCTAATGTTCTGCCACTCATACTTTTCAACCTCAATGGTTTTATTTTCCTCAGGAAAGTGTACCAGAATTTCTTGACTAGCAAGTGATTTAATGACACCCATTTTTCCGTTAAAATAATGCTTGTCAAAAGACAAGTCATTTTTCACAAACATAATTTGAGCGCCCACTTTAAGTTTTAAATCTTGCTCTACAGGATAAATTTTATCTGGAAAGTCACCTGTAATTTCAGGTTTATAGGTTATCAATTCTCCTTTCAAATCTGCCAATGCCTGCGCATTCATCGCATCAGCTTTATGATTGTGAGTAGTCAAGGTGATATATCCTTTGTTGGCTTTTAAATCAAAATCAGGTTTAACGAATTGGTTAAGTGTTTGTAGATCTTGCTGCGTGATTTGATTGTTGCGCAAGTTGTTTAAAACTGAAATAAAAGCATCATCAGTTTGACGAAAGATTTTTGATAACTCAATATATAAAGGCGGATGTTGCTGAATAACATGCGAATGAAAGAAAAACTTTCCACGGTAATAATTTTTTAAAGTACTCCACTCCTCGTCACGAATCACCGGCGGCAACTGCAGTAAATCTCCAATATACAAAACTTGCACGCCACCAAAAGGGAGATTTTTCTTTCGAACAGTTTGCATCATAAAATCCATAGCATCCAGTAAATCAGCACGAAGCATACTTACTTCATCGATAACTAAAAGCTCCATATTTCGAATAACAGCCTTTTTTAAACCACTCATTTTAAAGTGTCTACGTAAGGTTGCTTTAGTTTCAAACTTGGTACTTTCAGAAAACTGAGGAGCAGAATTATCAGGAATAAAACCACCAAAAGGCAACTGAAACATCGAGTGAATAGTCACTCCCCCGGCGTTAAGCGCAGCAATGCCCGTTGGAGCTACTACTACAGTATTTTTGTGAGTTGTTTGAATAATTTCACGCAATAGAGTGGTCTTACCAGTTCCTGCTTTTCCAGTCAAGAAAACAGATCGTTGCGTTTGATTGATAAATCGTAAGGTGTAAGAAGCAGCTTCGGATATAGTTTGCATGGCGTATAAAATAAAATACTAAAGTATTGAAAATGTGACTAAAACAAAAGAGGGTGTAATAATTTTTAATCTTAATTACTCACTAACATAATAAAATAGCTCCGTTTGATAAAATGGTTAAATAGAAATGAAAAAATACTATTAAATGAATAAATAATAGATCACAATTTGAATTAGAAACGCATAAAAAAAGCCTTCAATCTATTACTAGACGAAGGCATATTTTTGAATTAATAACCCCTACTACTTACTTTTTTGGCGCTACTTTTTCTTCTGTTTTAGCAGCACCTTTGTACTTGTCGTTCAAGGCTTTAATTATATCTTTAGTGATATCAAACTTATCTTCAGCATATAATATTGATGCAGCATCTCCAGTACCGTAGATGTAAGCGTATCCTTTTTCTTTTCCGTAAGATTTAATAAATTTTTTAACTCCACTAATTAACGAATCTCTTTCTTTACTAATTCCCATTTGTAACTCTTGAGTCAACGCCTGTTCTGCATATCCTAATTGTTGTTCTCTTTTTTGCAATTCTGCACCTTTTTTCTGAGCCCACTCTTGTCCGTTAGCTTGCGCTTGTGACTGAAAATTAGCTGCTTCTTGTTTGAAACGATTGATTTCAGCTTCCAATTGACGGCCTTTTTCTTCCGCTTTAGACTTATATTTAGCCTCTAGATCTTTTGCTTCAGTGTATTCTTTCATCAATTCAGCTGTATCAACATAAGCAGTTTTTACTTCTTTTGCAGCTTCGGCTGGTTTGTTGCAACTTACTAACGCAACAGATAAAGCAACGAGTACTAATGCTTTTTTACTTTTTTGAGAAAGAGTAGTTTTTTTAAAATTTTGAATCATTGCTTTCATTTTGTGAATTTCTGGTTTTTTAGTAATAAGGACAAAAATATAAAAAATTAGATAGGATTGGCAAAAACTGCAAAAAATCAACTGATTTTTATTCCATAAACAAAGCTTATGTTTTCAATAAAAAACATCATTTACATCTATCTAAAACGTGTTTCATATATTAATTTTAAAGAAAGATCTAAAAAAAGACATACAAATTCATAGTTAACACCTAAAAAAGCCTGTAATTGGCCTTAAAATGATTTTTACTTATTTTTTAGCACATAAATGTGTGAGGAATACTCTTTAGTACTTGCTGCCTTCAAATTACTTTTTAATCCGATAAAAAAAGCTTTGATAAAATTCATTTTACCATTTTTATATTTTTCTGATAATAGACTAACATAAAAAGAATCAAATTTCATTGGAAGTACTTTTTTCAATTTCATATTTTCCTTTGCAAATAAAAGTTCGATCGCCTTTTTAGAAAAATGCCAAAAGTGAATGGGTACATCATAAGCTGCCCAAAATTTTCCGTAATGCTTTGCATCAAAAGATTTGAAATTAGGAACAGCCACGATTAAAGTTCCGCTAGGTTTTAATAACCGCTTAAGTTCTTTAATTTGAAAATCAAGATCTGGAACATGCTCTAATACGTGCCACATTGTAATAACATCAAAAGAATAGTTAGCCAAATCAGTTGTATTCTCAACAAATGAAATTCCCTTTGAAATTGCAATGGATTTAGCTTTTGGGCTAGGTTCAATTCCAGTAGTAGTCCAACCATTTTGTTTTGCTACAGCAAGAAAATCTCCCGTACCCGCACCAATATCTAAAATAGCTCCTTTTGACGATTGTTCAAGATTTATCAAATTCAACTTATTTTTGAGCGCAATACTTTTTACTACATGATATGCTTTTTCAAAAAGAGAACGTTTGCTGTCGGTGTGTGAAATATAATCGTCACTTTCGTAATATTTACCCAATTGATCCAAACTAGGTTGTGGCTGTGTAACCAACATGTCTAAATTTGAATCATAGTATAAATTAAAAATTTCCTGAGAAACAGAATGATCTTGAACAGTTAAAAAAGGCTGTTGATTTGAAATATCCATTAATTTAATATGCTTTTGTTTTTATTAGTAAACGAAACCCTGAAAACCACAAATAGCGTTTTTCAGGGTTAAAAAATTATTTTATTCTGTCATTTCTGAGTAATGACGGGACTTCCGACCGTAGTTTCACGTGGAACAAGATTCACTATCTCCCCATGTAAATAAGTAATACTGAAATATCACTTGGTGAAACACCACTAATTCTTGAAGCTTGTGAAATAGTAACCGGTCGAATTTTACTCAATTTCTGCTTTGCTTCAATAGACATTGACTTTATTTTTTCATAATCAAAGTTTTCAGGAATCTTCACATCTTCTAAACGAGTTAATTTATCAGCATTATTTCGCTCCTTTTCTATATAACCAGAATATTTGACTTGAATTTCGGCTTGTTCCAAAATTTCTTGATCCAATTCATTTTCTTGAACATATTCTTGAACTTTGCTAAATTTCATGATATCTTCCAAATCAATTTGCGGACGAGAAAAAACTTTAAACATTTTATCCCCTTGCGAAATCAAAGCAGTATTTTTTGATTCTAATATTGGATTAGCTTCTGAAACTGAAACACTAGTTTCTTTGAAAAAAGCAACCATCTTTTCAGACTCAGTTAATTTATGTTCCATTCTTCTCAAACGAGCTTCCGATGCCAAACCTATCTCATACGACATCGGAGTCAATCTAAAATCAGCATTGTCCTGACGCAACAAAGTTCTATACTCTGCACGCGAAGTAAACATCCTATATGGCTCTTCTGTTCCTTTGGTAATTAAGTCATCAATCAGAACTCCAATATAAGCTTCATCACGCTTTAATATCAATGGCGCTTTTTCATGAACTTTCAAATGCGCATTGATACCAGCCATTAAACCTTGCGAAGCTGCTTCTTCATATCCTGTTGTCCCGTTGATTTGTCCAGCAAAATATAAACCTTCAACCAACTTAGTTTCGAGCGTATGCTTTAATTGGGTAGGAGGAAAATAATCATACTCTATCGCGTATCCAGGTCTAAAAAATTTTACCTTTTCAAAACCTGCAACAGAACTCAACGCTTTGAATTGAATATCTTCAGGAAGAGAAGTTGAAAAACCATTTACATAAACTTCACAAGTATTCCAGCCCTCTGGCTCAACAAAAAGTTGATGCCTTTCTTTATCAGCAAAACGATTAATTTTATCTTCAATAGATGGACAATAACGCGGACCCAAACTTTTGATACGACCATTAAACATTGGTGAACGATCAAAACCTTCACGTAAAATATCATGAACTTGCAAAGAAGTGTAGGTCATATAACAAGATCTTTGATGAACTAACGGTTTGGTCACATCCGAATAAGAAAATTTATCCGGGCGCGCATCACCTTTTTCTTCATTCATTTTTGAAAAATCAAGAGAGCGTCCATCAACACGAGGAGGTGTTCCGGTTTTCATTCTTCCCGCTTCAAAACCTACAGCAACCAAATCTTCAGTAATTCCGTGCGCTGCACTTTCGCCGGCTCTACCTCCACCAAATTGTTTTTCTCCGATATGAATCAATCCATTCAAAAAAGTACCATTTGTTAGTACAACAGATTTGGAGCGAATCTCAACACCAAGGGAAGTCTTAATTCCTCTTACTTTTCCATTTTCAATAATCAGCCCTCTAACCATCTCTTGATAAAAATCAAGATTAGGAGTTCCTTCGAGCATCATTCTCCATTCTTCTGCAAAACGCATACGATCACTTTGAACTCTTGGCGACCACATTGCAGGACCTTTGGATTTGTTCAACATTTTGAATTGAATTGCAGTACGATCAGACACAATGCCAGAGTACCCACCTAATGCGTCAATCTCCCGCACAATTTGCCCTTTGGCAATTCCACCCATAGCAGGGTTACAAGACATTTGTGCAATGTTCTGCAAACTCATTGTAACCAGCAGAGTTTTTGAACCTAAATTTGCTGCCGCTGCCGCGGCCTCGCTACCAGCGTGCCCCGCACCAACAACAATTACATCATATTCGTTTTGAAACATTATATCATTCTTTACGCCTACAGAGGCATGATTGACTTATTAAGTACTTGTTCCACGTGAAACAAATTAAACAAAGAAAAGGAAAAACATGTTCCACGTGAAACATAATATTACTATAATTGGTTTATTGTTCCACGTGAAACAATAATATTTTTTCATCTTCCTTAGCGCGCATCAGTATCTCATCATTATCAGATTTATCTTTGTATCCACAATAATGTAATATACCATGAACCAATACTCTTTTTAACTCTTCATCAAAAGAAACATTAAAATCTAATGCGTTTTCTTTGACACGTTCAATGGACACAAAAACATCACCATTTATTTCACTACCTACACAATAATCAAAACTAATGATATCAGTGAGTGTGTCATGTTGAAGATACTCCATATTAATTTTATGCAAATAATCATCATCGCAAAAAATATAATTAATCTCCCCTTCTTTTTTATTTTCTGACTCAATAACGCGACTTAACCACTGTTCAACAGCGCCCTCATTGTCTAATTCAAAATCAGTTTCGTAATTAAAATTGATCATTTTTTATTAAAATATTCTTGAACTTTTTGATTAAAATTCGAGCGCAAAGGTAGCGATTGTCTATTTAATATTTCAATACTATTTAAATAATCACTAAGAGCACTTGGAAGTGCATTAACCCGATTATTGAATTCTTTTCTAGACCCCTCAGCTTGTCTACTATTATCCTGACCTTGCTGCTGGAGAGCGGTTTTAAGTTTAAGTAATTCTTGTTTAATATTTAAAATCCTTTGTAAAGTTTCATTCTTAAAACCTTTGTTCAGAATTTGTTTTTCCAGCTGCTTCATTTGCTCAACAGCATTTTGTCCTAAACCACCAGCTCCATGCTTATTCAATTCATTTTGCAGCGATTCACGAAGTAGTTTCTGCTCTTGATAAATTTGTAAAATCAACTCTGCATCACCTTCGCCCTCTTCTCCCCCACTTCCCTTCATTCCAGCTTTACCATCACTACCAGGTTTACCACTACCAGATTTATTACCTTCCTTGGATCCCTGTTTCATTTTTTCTCCTAAACCATCCTGTTTTTGAATAATATCTGGCAATTGCATACCACTACCATGACCAGGTTGCGGCTTTCCGTTACCCATTCCAGATAACTGCATTTGCATATTACTCAAAATTTCACTCAAAAAATCAGCGAGTTTGTTCGAGGCTGCTACCGCATATTGCTGATGAGATATACCTTTAGGTAATTGGGTTTCCGTAAAACTACTAATTGCATTATCAACATTGTAACTTACATTCCCGATCTCCTTTGTTATGTTTCCCTCGATCTTAGGATTTCGCAAAGACAAAGCAAATAAACTGTCGTCAACATGCTTAAATTGCTGCTTTAAATCTTGCTGAATCTTAATGTTTTTATTAAAAGAGGGAGCACCAGTTTTGTACCCCTTGAATTGCTCCATTAAATCTTCTTGCGATACGGAATAAGCCAATAGATTATCCAATACTTGTCTAAGCATTGCGACATCTTCTTGCATTTGATTTTTCTCACTTTGCTCTAATTGAACTTGCATCTTTTGAGCCATTTCCTTCATTTTCTTACTCGCACTCTTTTGGTTCGATTTGGCTTTCTCTTGTTTATTTTTGGTTAAATCATCATTAGCTTTATCCAAATCATCATCAATACTTTTTTCTTTAGCAGCATCATTAGGGATGTCTAATGGTGATTTTAATTGTTTATTTTCTTGACGTAATTCTTTCAACTCGTTTTGAATTTTATCAAAGTTACGATTAATGTCTTCTTGCTTTTTAGTAGTATTATTTTCTTTAGACTCTGAATTCTTATCCAAAGATTCAGATAACTTTTCAAGTTTATCAGCTACTTGTTCAGCCTTTTTCTCGACATAATAACGCTTGGTCAACTCCACTAATTGTTCTAAATTCTTAATTTGATTTTTGCTATTTTGTTTGAATTTATCTAATTTCGAAAGCAATTCTTCACTCTGAATTTTATCATTTAATTTCTGCAGTTCATCTAATAATTTCTTATTCTTTTCACTTTCTTCTTCAGCTTTATCAAGCCTTTTTTGCAATTCTTCTTTTTTCAAATCTTTTTTATCAGATTTGAATTGAGACAAATTGTCATTAAGTTTCTTAGTAAAATCCTTAACTATCTCGTCTTGTTTGGATTGCTGTTTAATAAAATCATCAACTTTTTGTTGATCTTTAAAATCGAAATTATCTTTCTCTTTGCCCGATTTTTGTAATTTATCAATAGCGTCAATCTGTTTGTCCTGTGCCTTAAGTGATTTTTGCAAACCTTGAATATTGTCGTTTTGTTCCTGTAGCACTGCCTGCTCTTTTTCAGTATCTGTTACTACACGACTAGAAAACACTGCCGATCTACTACTCTTAAAATTATGAATAACATCATTATCAAAAACTTCAAAATAATAATCATAAACAACACCCTTCTGAACAGGTAGCTTAGCAGGAAAAGCAAACACAAATTGATCAATACTACCTTTCTTAAATGTTATTGTTCCACGTTTAACATTAGAAATATTATCTCTATCATAATACACTACTTGCAATTTAGATATGCCATAATCATCAGCAATTTGACCCACAATGTACTTAGTATCTACCTTCAAACTATCAGGAACTACAGCAGCATTAATAGAAGGAAACTGATCCTTAACAACATTTAATCGATAATTTAATTTTTCGAAGTTCTGAACGGAACTATTGGAAGTAACTATTTGATATTCTGTATCTTGATTAATACTTTTAGTAAAACTAAATGAATTATCGATTTTATTAAACTTAAAAACCTGATTTCCATCATTAAAAACTACACTTTGCGTAGCTTGAGTAAGCATTACCCACCTGACACGCGTCCCTTCGGGCACAATAGCGTTACCAGTTCCTTTAACTGATTCTGAATTTCTATTAATGTATGCAGGAAAATCTAACCTCATTTCAAAATTTGCGATAGCAGGAACAGCTACAACAGAAACATGATAATCTTGTGATTCTATTCCATTCGCTTCTAAACTAAAATCAATATCGGATGCAGGTTTACTAAACTTATATTGGAATTTAGACCCTCCAACAACTTCCATGAAATAACTTTCATCTCCTATTTTTACAACAACATTTTCAGGTACAACCTTACCGACCGTTTCCACGTTTAGAATAAAATCCTTCCCTTCTTGAATAATAAAATCTTTATTTTTAATATTAAAAGTAAAAGGCGCTGGCGGAGAGAATGAAGTATTAAATCGAACTACACGATTTAAACCTTGTGAAATAACCGCACTATTACCTGAGAAATAAATGAAACAAATACATATTACAGGAACAATTGCGACAGGATAATACTTTCTATTAGAACTAAAATTTATAGCTTTTACAAAAGGAATTGGCGCCAAATCATTTGCTTTTTGCTCGATAGAAGCCAACCACAATTCCGAATTATTACCAACTACATTATTCTCTGATAACTGTAAAAAATTAATCAACTTGTCACTGACTTCAGGAAAATGATTACCAATAATTGAAGAAGCTTGCTGATAATTAATCCCTTTTTTAAGTTTAAAAAGTTTAAACATTGGAAAAGCGATAAATCGAATTAACAAAAACAATTCGGTACCAACAAAAGCAATAAACAATAAAGTTCTACCTGCAGGTGGCAACCATAAAAGATACTCGATAAAAACAGTAACCAAAAAATACAACAATCCTAAACCTATAAAAAATATACTACCTCGAATCAATTCATTGGTATAATATTTTTTAATAAAAGATTCTAATTTACTGTAAATAAGCTTTTGAATTTCCACTTGAATTAGATTTAAAATATAACCAATAAAAATAGTAATTATAACGCTAGAGTGTACAAAAAAATTCAAGAATCAATGGCACGCAATAAAACGACACATACAACTAACAATCAAAAAACTATCACTAAAAATTTTGAAAGTGTATCTTTGTAAAAAATTATAAAAATGTCTCAACAAGTACGCGTGCGATTTGCACCAAGTCCAACAGGACCTTTACATATAGGCGGTGTACGTACCGCATTATTTAATTATTTGTTTGCTAAAAAAAACAATGGAACCTTCTTTTTACGAATAGAAGACACAGACCAAAACCGATTTGTTCCTGGTGCCGAAGCATATATTATGGAAGCATTAGAATGGTTAGGAATTGCTCCTGATGAAACAATAGGTAAGAACGAAAAGTTTGGACCTTACCGTCAAAGCGAAAGAAAAGATCTGTACCAAAAATATGCAGATGATTTGATCAATTCAGGCAATGCATATTATGCATTTGATACTCCAGATGCCTTGGATGCGGCTAGAAAATTAGAGGAAGAACAAGGAAAAACGTTTATATACAACCACACTAACAGAGAAAAATTAGATACATCTCTAGTAATTTCTACTGAAGAAACGGCTAAAAGAATTGCAGCTGGCGAACATTATGTAATTCGATTTAAAACACCTGTAAATGAGACTTTGCATTTGCATGATATTATTCGAGGTGATGTAAAATTTGATACGAACCTTTTAGACGATAAAGTTTTATTCAAAAGCGATGGCATGCCAACGTACCATCTAGCAAATATTGTGGATGATCATTTAATGGAAACATCACATGTAATTCGTGGAGAAGAATGGTTGCCTTCAATGCCTTTACACGTTTTATTGTATAGAGCATTTGACTGGGAAGCACCAAAATTTGCACATTTACCGCTAATCATGAAACCTGTTGGAAACGGAAAATTATCAAAACGAGATGGTGATAAAATGGGATTTCCAGTATTTCCTTTAGATTGGAAAACAGATGAAGGAACATCTTCTGGTTACAGAGAAAAAGGATTCTTTCCTGAGGCCGTTGTAAATTTTCTAGCTTTACTTGGATGGAATGACGGAACAGAACAAGAATTATTTAGTTTGGAAGAATTGGTAAACAACTTCGACCTAAATAGAGTAAATAAGTCAGGAGCTAAATTTGATCCTGAAAAAAATAAATGGTTCAATCATCAGTATTTAATCAAACAAGAGGATGCTAAATTAGCAAAGGCCTTCTCTCCTATTTTAGTTGAAAAAGGTTTTAATGTTGAAGAATCAAAGCTTACTAAAATTGTTTCTTTAATTAAAGAGCGTGCCCATTTTGTATCAGAATTTTGGGAAATGAGTGATTTCTTTTTTGTGGCTCCAGCAAGTTATGATGAAAAAGCAAGCAAAAACTGGAAAGCTGAAACTCCTGCATTGATGCAAGAATTAATTTCTGTGGTCGAAGAAATTACTGATTTCACATCTGCAAATATCGAAACCATCGTAAAAGATTGGATGACAAAAAACGAAATTGGAATGGGAAAAATTATGCAACCATTTAGAATAAGTTTGGTTGGAGCTCTTAAGGGTCCTCACCTATTTGATATTGTGGAAGTAATTGGAAAAGAAGAAACTATTTCCAGAATCAACAAAGCTATTTCACGTTTATAAAATCAAAAAGCTTCTACCCTACAAAGGATAGAAGCTTTTTTAATTTTTAACAAACTTGTACTATAAATAAATAATAAAATTACCATTAAGTATACTAGCATTCCCTTTAATTTGCGAGGATGGACTGCTATTATTTACATTGCTAAAAGTATTAAGCAAACCATATTGATAGGAAATGTTAGCTCTAAAATGGCGTAGTCCAAAAGTAACACCTACAACAGGATATACATTAATGTTTGAAACACTTTTTAAATCCTTGGCTAACAAAGTAGTTCCTTTTATGATATCGTTATCATCACTAGCATTCAAACCTAACTTTCCATTCACTTGAACAGCGGGACCAAATTCGAAACTCAAATGATTTTCAACTATTTTACAACTCGCTAGTAGAGACAGCTGTGCATTCGCTAATTTATACGAAATGGGTTCTAAATTACTATTTGTAACAGAAAAATTTTGTTCACTAAACTGCATCGCATAAACCAAATCCCAATTATTGTAAAAATTACCTCTCATAGAAAGGCCGGCATTCCACCCTAACTCCGGAATGGTTTCAAAATCAGGTGTCAATAAATTAAAATAATTTGTTCCTACAGAAATACCTATACGATTAGCATCTTTATACCTGTATTGAGCAAAAGAAATACTGGTACAAAAAACCAGGATTCCAAAAAACCTTATTTTTTTCATATTAATGATATTAACAAAGACAAACCTAAAGTTTTTTTGTAAATTGTGAGGTAATTTTTAACTAATAATAAAAACATTATGGATATTGCATTAATTATCTTACTGGTCTTTGGTCTATTTATTTTACTATCCTCCTTCTTCACCGTAAAACAACAAACAGCTGTTGTTATTGAACGCTTTGGTAAATTTTTAAGTATCAGACAATCGGGTTTACATCTTAAAATTCCGCTGATAGATCGCATCGCAGGTCGTGTTAACTTAAAAATCCAACAATTAGATGTAATCATCGAAACAAAAACCAAGGACAATGTTTTTGTAAAACTAAAAGTTTCTGTTCAATTTATGGTAATCAAAGAAACGGTTTACGATGCCTTTTACAAACTAGAATATCCACACGATCAAATCACCTCTTATGTATTTGATGTAGTTCGTGCCGAAGTGCCAAAATTAAAACTAGATGATGTTTTTGAACGAAAAGACGATATTGCAATTGCTGTAAAGCGTGAACTAAACGAAGCAATGACTACGTATGGATACACCATCATCAATACTTTGGTAACTGATATTGATCCAGACATTCAAGTTAAAAATGCGATGAACAGAATTAATGCTGCAGACAGAGAAAAAACAGTAGCAGAATTTGAAGCAGAAGCATCTAGAATTAGAATTGTAGCAAAAGCGGAAGCAGAAGCAGAAAGTAAACGTTTACAAGGACAAGGTATTGCTAACCAAAGAAGAGAAATTGCTAAAGGTCTCGTAGAAAGTGTGGATGTATTAAACAGTGTAGGTATCAACTCCCAAGAAGCATCGGCTTTAATCGTAGTTACGCAACATTATGACACTTTACAAGCTATTGGCGCCGACACAAATTCGAATTTAATTTTGTTACCAAATTCACCACAAGCCGGAAGCGATATGCTAAATAATATGATTGCTTCTTTTAGTGCTTCAAACCAAGTTGGCGAATTAATGAAAAAAAAATCAGCACCATCTGAAAATAGAAAGCGAACTCAAATTCAAGAACCGCTAACAAACGAAACTGAAACACCCGAAGAAGAAAAATAATAAAAGAGGCCTAGTGCCTCTTTTTTATGTGCCATCATTTTTTTGAAACTAAAATAAAAATAAACTACTCACCTACTCTTTCATTTTAAAATAAAATTGATAACCAAAATTCTTCTTCAAAATTTTCAAAAAATTAAATTTCACGTGGAAAAATCAAAAACAAGTCCATTTATAAAACTCATTGCGCAAATTGTAACAAAATTTCAAAATAAGCGAATCATTTTACCCTAAAAACTAAATAAATCATCTTAGATAAAAGAAAATATTAAAAACATATAAATTGATAAATAAACAAAAATAATAGCTTAAATTTAAAATATGAAAGTCAATTTTAATAGTTAAAAATAATATTTTTTAAAAATAAAATAGAAATTAATAATAATAAAAAAACTCCCGATTAAAGGAGTTTTAGTATTAGTAATATCTATAATTAAAAAAGTGATTTTCTAATTTAATAAAGCAAGCACTTTTTCATTTTTTTCTACATTTTTCAATTCTGCTAGAACAGTTTCAAATAAAACTAGATTTTGAGAATCATTTTTTAAATTCAAAATTGCAATACCTCGCACCGAAGCTAATTGACTTTTTAATGACATAGTATAAAATTTATGAACCATATCTGCATCAAACGAATTAATTTCAACTTTATCAGAATATTGAACAATCAAATTAGCAAACAACAAAGCATTGTTATCATTTTTGATATTTTTGATAACCGTTTGCACTAACAAACTGTAGTTATCAACACTCTTAATGTTTTCAATAATTCGTGTTAAAAGAGCAGCTGCGGCAGTTTCATCTTTTTCCTTAACGTACTTATTCAGATCTTTTTGAGTGTTCATCAAAAGATTTTCTTCTTTTTTGCCCTTTTCTTCCCAAGCATCTTTTAATCCAACCGTTTTGTTGAAAATAATGGTCTCAACAGAAGAGTCTTTATCAACATTAAAATATCCTAAACGCTGAAATTGAAATTTATCACCAGCTTTTACAGTAGCCAAAATAGGCTCTACATAACCTTTTACAACCTGAAGTGAATTCGGATTCATAAAATCTAAGAAGTTTTTATCTTTATGACTGTCAGGTGCTTGGTCTAAAAACAATCTGTCATACAAACGAACTTCAGTTTCCAAAGCATGAGCGACTGAAACCCAATGCAAGGTACCCGCAACTTTACGTTGGCTGGCTTCACTTCCACTTCCACTCTTACTATCTGCATCATAGGTAGCATGAATTTCAATAATTTCTCCAGAATCATCTTTTACAACAGATTCACCTTTGATAATATAGGCATTTTTTAAACGTACTTCACGACCAATACTTAATCTAAAAAATTTAGCAGGAGCATTTTCTAAAAAATCTTCTCTTTCAATAAACAATGTTTTTGAAAAAGGTACTTTTCTGAATCCAGCGCTTTCATCTTCTTGATTGTTCTCAGCATCTAACCACTCTTCTTGACCTTCTGGATAATTGGTAATAACCAACTTTATTGGGTCTAAAACAGCCATTACACGTGGTGCAGTTTTGTTTAAATCTTCGCGTAAGCAAAATTCTAACAACGAATAATCGATGATATTTTCACGTTTTGCAACTCCGATAATTTCGCAAAATTTACGAATAGAATTAGCGGTATAACCACGTCTGCGTAAACCAGAAATTGTTGGCATTCTAGGATCATCCCAACCGTTTACAATATTTTCTTGAACCAATTGGAGTAATTTACGCTTACTCATTACGGTATAATTCAAGTTCAAACGAGCAAATTCGTATTGATTTGGACGCACTTTCGTGTCGTCATAAATTTGATCCAAAAACCAATTGTACAACTCACGATGCATTACAAATTCTAGGGTACAAATGGAATGTGAAATTTGTTCGATAAAATCGCTTTCGCCGTGTGCATAATCATACATTGGATAGATTTTCCAATCGTTTCCTGTTCTATGATGATGACGATGTAGGACTCTATACATCAAAGGATCACGCATCAACATATTGGTAGAAGCCATATCAATTTTGGCACGTAAAACATGACTTCCTTCTGGGAAATCTCCATTTTTCATACCTTCAAATAAAGTTAAATTTTCTTCAACTGAACGGTTTCTATATGGTCCATCAACACCTGGTTGCGTTGGAGTTCCTTTTTGAGCAGCCATTTCTTCAGAAGACTGACTATCTACATACGCCTTTCCGTTTTTAATCATCGTTACAGCCCAATCATACAATTGTTGAAAGTAATCAGATGCGTAACGTTCTTCAGCCCATTCAAAACCCAACCATTGCAAATCTTCTTTAATCGCATCTACATATTCTTGCTCTTCTTTGGCAGGATTGGTATCGTCAAAACGCAAATTTACAGGTGCATTGTACTTTAAACCCAAACCAAAATTCAAGCAAATAGACTTAGCGTGACCAATGTGTAAATAACCATTTGGTTCTGGTGGAAAACGAAAACGCAAATACTCTTTCGGGAAACCGTTTGCTATGCTGTCTTCTATGATTTGTTCTATAAAATGGAGTGATTTTTCTTCAGTTGACATTTTTTTGTTTTATTTTAGCAAAGATAAAAAAGTTTAAGGTTTAATGTTTACTGTTTGTTAGAAACCTACCACAGTGTTACAATTACTTTATACCAAATACGTTTAAAAAGCACAAATGGGAATTATAACATTAAAAAACATCCGCACTTATTCGTACCACGGATGTTTGATTGAAGAATCAAAAATAGGTTCAGATTACTTGGTAAACCTTGATATTACAACTGATTTAGCCACATCTCGCTTAACTGATAAACTAGCAGATACAGTAGATTATGTATTGTTAAATCACATAGTAGTGACTGAAATGGCAATTCGTTCTAACTTATTAGAGCATGTAGCTGACCGAATCATCAAACGAATTTTTAACGAAAGCCAAAGTGTTACGAGAGCACGTGTACAAGTATCAAAATTAAATCCGCCAATTGGTGGTGATGTTGAATCAGTTACAATCGAAATTGAAGAATTCCGGTCTTAAAACTAAAAGTGAATTGTGAGTTCTAAAAAATATTTTTAAAAGTTTTAAAGTGAATACTTTTAAACATTAAAGTTTTTAAGTACTTTTGCCATCCGTTAAACAATGGCGTCGTGGCCGAGCGGCTAGGCTGGGCTCTGCAAAAGCCCCTACTCCGGTTCGAATCCGGACGATGCCTCTAAAACCTTCAAAGCAATTTGGAGGTTTTTTTATGGTTTATTTTTAGAAAAAATAAAGTAAAGTTATAGTTCGAATCCGTCCCCAAGCATAGGGACATGCCTCTAAAACCTTCAAAGCAATTTGAAGGTTTTTTTTATGGTTTATTTTTAGAAAAAATAAGGTAAAATAATGGTTCGAATCCGTCCAATAGATTCGTAGGATAAACAACTAACCTTCAAGGAAACTTGAGGTTTTTTTTTATGATTTATTTTTAGAAAAAATAAGGTAAAGTTTTGGTTCGAATCCGTCCCACAGCTTCGGTAGATGCATCTAAAACCTTCAAGGACAAGAACAAAGTGAATTGGTGAAGTAAACTTGAGGTTTGTTTTGTAGTTTATTTTTAGAAAAAATAAGATAAAAAATGGTATAAATCATGACAATAAGGTACTAACCTCCAAGGACACGAACAAAGAGTGTTGGCGGGGAAAATTGAAGTTCTTATGTAGAAAAATATATGATTAAAATGATTAATCAATAACATTTGAAGTGAATCAGGGGTATTTATTGATATTATTTCTTGTAAAATTATAAATAGTCCTCAACTTAGAATTATGATTAATAATTTCTGTTTTATGAATCAAAATAGAATCTTTTAAATAGAATTTTTCATTATTAAATATTACATAGCCTTGATTAGGTTGACAATCTTTATTTGATTTTAGAATCTTATAATTATTATTATTTTTTGAAGGTTCTAGTTTAAAATTTTCATAAAAATAACATAGATTATTTTGAAAACTATTTAAAATCAAAGTGTCATTAACAACTACCCAATTACCCTTAGAAATAGAAGAAGAAATAGAACTAAATCGTTCAAATTCAAAAGTATTATTGTCATTGATTTTTAATTTACTGTTCAAGGAAAACCACTGATTTTCAAAGTCATTTGATCTACAACAACTAGAAATGAAGACAATTATCATCAAAAGATAAAAAAAAGATATAATACTATTTTTCATTTTTTTTTAATATTAAACTAAGTTGTACAAAAAAACCGCTATGACAAGCGGCTTAATTATTTATTTTATTCTTGTTTTTCTATTTTTTCAAATGCTTTTTTTACCATTTCTTTTTCTTCAGGAAACCAACCTTGAGTGATTAAAACGATCCCAAAAACCATCATCACTACACTTATTCCTTTTTTTATTTTAAGAATATTTACGGGAGTCAGTTTTGTTTTTAATTGTTTAGCCAACAGTATTTTAAAACAATCTATAATTAAATAAGTTAAGATCACCGATACGAAAAAAGTCAACATTCTTGGTGTTTGCATCTCTAATTTCGGGCCAATAGATATAATAATTGCCAACCAAAAACCCAACACACCAATGTTGATAATGTTAAGTAGAAAACCTTTCATAAAAAGACTGAAATAATTCTTCTTTACAATTTCTCTGTCAATAGAATCAGTGTTTATTTTTTCGACTTTTTTAAGTTGAAGAAAAGAAATCACACCGTAAGCTAACATGATAACTCCTCCAAAAATAAACAGAGCAGGCTGATCTTTCAAACTTTGAATCAATCTGTAACTGCCTAAATACGCAATTGCAATAAAAACGATATCACCTAAAACAACTCCTAAATCAAAAACCAAAGCTGCACGAAATCCCTTTATAATACTCGTTTCTAGTAAAATAAAAAAAACGGGACCAATCATAAAACTTAGAAAAATTCCCCACGGAATTCCAGACAGTATATCGTTTATCATTAAAAATCTATTTATTATCCTAAAAGGAAAGGCAAAGTACTACTTTTTTTCCAAAATAGTACCACCAATAAATACTTCCTTATTGATTTGTTTGGGTGAGCCGTAAATAAAAATTGATCCACCAGCACGTACTTTTGCGTTTACAAGCACACTTGCTTGAATTTCTGATTGTCCTCCTGCAGATACATTAATGCTGGTTTGTGATGTATTTAAATCTCTTGCTTCAAGAATACCTCCTGAGGTGATTTTTACGTCTTGTGTGCTCGCTTTTCCGCTTAGGTGAACAATTCCTCCAGAATTTGATTTTACCGTCGCATTTGCAACATCTATGTCTAAAGTAATTTTTGAACCTGAATTGGCACTTACAGCCAAACTCGTTTGTTTAAAATCATGCTCACTTTGTACAGTACTACCTTCACTTGCTGAAACAGCTTGAATTTCTTTAAAATACAATTTTACAGTAATATCCTCTCCAGCTAATAGTTTGGTTAGCGGCATTCTGATTTTTAATTCGCCATTTTTATTTACTATTTCTAACTCATCTGCACGAGCTCCTGTGGCTTCGATTTTATTCTCTTTACTGGGAATTAATAGTACATTAATTTTGTCAAAAACCTTAACTTCGTCAAAATCACCTAAATTTCTTGTTACTTGTGCTTGGCTCCATTGTGTAACAACAAGGCATACCAATAGTGCTATTTTTTTCATACTTTTTTGGATTAATTGTTATTCATTTCTTCTTAAAAAATTAAAATCCAATTGTTTTTTAACTAAATCGGCATTTTTAACTTTAACGAAAATTTCATCTCCTAATTGCAATAATCTACCGGAAGTAGCTCCTGTTAGTGCATATTGTTTTTCATCGAAAGTGTAATAATCATCACGTATATCGCGAATACGTACCATTCCTTCGCACTTATTTTCGATAATTTCAACATAAATTCCCCATTCTGTCACACCCGAAATTACACCCAAAAACTCCTGATCCTGATGATCTTGCATGTATTTTACTTGCATGTATTTGATAGAATCACGCTCTGCATTGGTTGCCAAACCTTCCATAGTTGAAGAATGTAAACATTTGGTTTCATACGTTTCCTCATCAACAGATTTTCCTCCATCAAGGTAAAACTGTAACAAACGGTGTACCATAACGTCAGGATAACGACGAATTGGCGATGTAAAATGTGAATAATATTCAAAAGCAAGTCCGTAATGACCAATATTATCTGTAGAATATTTGGCTTTACTCATACTTCTAATAGCCAATGTATCAATTAAATTTTGCTCTTTTTTACCATTAACATCCGCCATTAATTGATTCAAAGACTTAGAAATATCGCCTTTGTTTCTGAAATCAATTTTGTAACCAAACTTAGCAATTACGGTTTGCATGGCTATTAATTTGTCTTCATTAGGCTCATCGTGAATTCTGTAAATGAAGGTTTTCTTTTGTTTACCAATGTATTCGGCTACTTTTTTATTTGCCAAAAGCATGAACTCTTCAATCAAATGATTGGCATCTCTAGATACTTTAAAGTAAACACCTTGTGGTTCACCCGCATCGTCTAAGTTGAATTTTACTTCGACTTTGTCAAAAGATATCGCACCATCAGCCATTCTCTTTTTTCTAAAAATCTTAGCTATTTCATCCATTTTAAGCGTTGCTGCAACAATTTCTGCAGGAACTCGATAAGCTGCTCCAGTGATCGAAATCTCAACCGGAATAACATCTTGTTTGGTTTCTATGATGTGTTGCGCTTCTTCGTAAGCAAAACGTTGATCAGAATAAATTACCGTTCGACCAAACCACTGGTTAACAACTTGCGCTTTTTCAGTAATTTCAAATATAGCCGAAAAAGTATATTTCTCTTCATGCGGACGTAAGGAACACGCAAAGTTTGACAACACCTCAGGTAACATAGGTACTACTCTATCCACTAAATAAACCGATGTAGCACGTTGATAAGCTTCATCATCAAGGATTGTTCCTTCTTCCAAATAATACGATACATCGGCAATGTGAATTCCAATTTCGTAATTTCCGTTTTCTAATTCTTTGAAAGACAACGCATCATCAAAATCTTTAGCATCTTTTGGATCAATGGTAAAGGTCAATGTATCACGCATATCACGACGATTTGCAATTTCTTCTGCCGTAATCGAAGTATCTATTTTTTGTGCATAAGTTTCCACTTCAATAGGAAACTCTGATGGCAAACCGTATTCAGCCAAAATAGCATGAATCTCAGTATCGTGTTCACCTGGTTTACCTAAAACTTTAACAACGGTACCAAACGGACTATCAGCACGTTTTGGCCAATCTTCAATATGCACCAAAACTACATCACCTTGCTCCGCCTCGCCTATTTTATCCTTTGGAATAAAAATATCAGTATACATTTTTGGATTGGCTGTAGACACAAAAGCAAAATTAGGTTGAATATCAATTACACCTACAAAATCTGTTTTGTGTCGTTCTATAACTTCAATTACTTCACCTTCAGGACGTTTTCCTTTTCTGCGGTTGTACACATATACTTTTACGATATCTTTATCTAAAGCATGATTCAAGTTTGCAGTAGGAATAAAAACATCATCCTCAAGATCTGGACAAACAAAAAAGGCTGTTTTACGACCCGTCATATCAATTTTACCTTCGTAATAATCTTGACTGGCAGCTTTTACCAAATACTTACCTGGTTCCGACTCAATAATTTTGTTTTGTGAGGCTAATATTTTTAAATCTTTAATGATTTGATTTCTACTAGCGGTATCATCTAACTCTAACTTAGCTCCTATTTGTTTATAATTGAATGCTTTATTGGCACTTTGCGATAATATTTTTAAAATTTTATCTGAGAAATCTTTCTCTTTCTTTATCGGCTTTCTTAATCTTTTACTCATAAATCTGTTCTTAAAAGTCTAAAATTACGAAATACTAAACTGTATTCGACCAAAGCAACCTAGTTTTAAAGAAAATATAACTATAAAGGAATAATTGTATCTTTATAAAAACAACACTAATGGACACATTTAAAACGATTGCCATATTCAATTACGCTCACGAAATTGTAGTTATAAAACATTTGCTCGAGCAAGAATCGATTGCACATTTGTTCGAAAACGAAAATCTTGTTTCAGTCGATCCGTTTGGCAGTTTTGCCTACGGAGGAATCAAACTCAAAATTCATCAAAACGATTTTGAAAAAGTACAAGCTCTTTTGGATCACCTGAACAACAATTTAAAAATCGTTTGAGATCAATTTTAAAAATTTTTGAATTTTCTTTTTTGAAAGTTGTGAACATATATTTAAATAAACAAAAAGAAAATTTAAATTTTAAAACCTTCTTGGTTGTTATTATAGTGTGTTAATAGTGGCAATAAATTTTTTAAAAATAGTATTGTATTTCAGTTTTAAGATGTTATTTGTAGTTATCAACATACTTGTAAAATAGTAAATAGTTGATTTTAAAAGTCTTTTCAATTTTAATTAACAACGGTTGATAATTGTAAACAATTAAAAATTGTAAATAAGTATTTTTAAAAATTCAGTTGATAAAGTGGTTTTGAGTATTGATAACTTTTCTAAAAATTCATCAAACTAAATTAGGAATTAATAAGTCAATTTTTGATTAGTTATTTTTTCGATTCAACCAAAAAATACTTCTTATTTTCTATCCCAAGTTATGAACATTTTATGTTAACTTAAAGTTAACTGAATATCAAGTAGTTGCGTTTTGGTATTAACAATGCAAAATTTTAACATTTAAATCATACATTTTATACTGATTTACAAGTATTTATACACTTATTAAAATTGTTAATAACTGCTAAATATTTCATTATTAAGTCTTTAAATAAGACTATAAAAATAGCCCGAAAATTGTGTTTATAACAATCAATTTGTGGCAACAAACTTAGTGGTATTTACTCCTCAATAGTTGAATAGTTTATATAAATTTGCAACACACAACTTAAAACATACAAAATGAAAATTTCAATAGGAAACGATCACGCCGGACCAGATTACAAAAAGGCAATTGTTGAAATGCTTATCGCAAAAGGACATCAAATAACTAATTATGGAACTGATTCAGTTGATAGCGTTGATTATCCTGATTTTGGGCATCCAGTGGCCACTGATGTAACAGAAGGTAAAGCTGATTTAGGAATTGTAATTTGCGGAAGCGGAAACGGAATTGCAATGACGGTTAATAAACATGCTCAAGTTCGTGCTGCTTTGTGTTGGACTAAAGAAATTGCAGTTTTAGCACGACAACATAATAATGCCAATATTATTAGTATTCCTGCTCGTTTCACTTCAATTCCACAAGTATTAGAAATGGTTGAAGCTTTTATTACTACTGATTTTGAAGGTGGTAGACACCAAAATCGTGTCAATAAAATAGCCTGTCAATAAAATTTGGGCTGCTTCGCAGCTTTATAATTACATCAAGCTCGGTTTTTCACTGGGCTTTTTTTATTTTCATTGACTAAATTAATGTTTTATCACTTAAAATTCCAAAGTTAAAACATATATAGAGCAGTGCAATTTGTAAACAAGCAAGTAACCCAAACTTCCATAAATAGCTTTTTTTGGCTGTTTTATGTCTAAAAAGTAACATTGCAATTCCTGAACCAATTGTGCCGCCTAGAAATACAAAACTTAAAAGAGTTCGTTCTGAGATTCGTCTTTTTTGATTTTTAGCTAAAAATTTATCGTAACCTATACTCACAAAAGCGATTAGGTTTATCACAAAAAAGAAACAGAATAAAACAGTCATTTGATTTAAAATGAAGTCAAAGATATTATTTTAGCCTTTAGAAAATAGAGACAATGACAAATATAGATTTCATTAAAAAACAGGTTGCTACAGCCGCCATAAACATTCTAAAAACAGTTGAACTTTTACAAGAAGATTGCACGATTCCCTTTATTTCTCGTTATCGAAAAGATACCACCGGAAATCTTGATGAAGTACAAATTGAACAAATTGCCAAACTTCAAAAAGAATACGAAGCAATTGCAAAACGCAAAGAAGCAATCGTAAAATCAATTGAAGAGCAAAACGGATTAACCCCTGAATTAGATAAAAAAATACAACAAAGTTTTGATTTACAGGAATTAGAAGATTTGTATTTGCCATTTAAAAAGAAGAAAAAAACAAAAGCTGATGTGGCACGCGAAAATGGTTTAGAACCTTTAGCGAAAATCATCATGGCTCAAAACAAAGATGATGTTGATTTCCTAGCAACGAAATATTTGAATGATGCTGTAACTAATGAAGATGCCGCTTTGCAAGGTGCAAGGGATATTATTGCGGAGTGGATCAACGAAAATATTTTTGTTCGTAAACAATTGCGACGCCTTTACGAGCGCAAAGCAACTATCACGACTAAAGTAGTAAAAACCAAAAAAAACGAAGAGGGCGCTCAAAAATTCAACCAATATTTTGATTGGTCAGAACCCTTGACAAAAGCACCTTCGCATAGATTGTTAGCAATGCTTCGTGCCGAAAATGAAGGTTTTATCAAGTTTAAAGTAGAAGTAGATCTTGATGAAGCCTATGATATTATTGACGAATTGGTTTTAAAAGGAGACAGTCCAGCCACGCCACACGTGCAATTAGCCATTGAAGACAGCTATAAGCGATTGCTAAATCCTGCTATTTCAAACGAAGCTTTGCAAGAAGCGAAAGCCAAGGCTGATGCCAATTCTATTCAAGTTTTTGCTACTAATTTAGGGCAATTATTGCTTGCGCCACCGTTGGGCGAGAAACGAATTTTAGCTATTGACCCAGGATTTCGTTCAGGTTGCAAAGTAGTTTGCTTAGACGAAAAAGGCGATTTAATTTACAATGAAACCATTTATCCTCATGCGCCACAAAACGAAACCGCTATGGCCATGAAAAAGATAAAATCAATGGTAAACGCCTATAACATCGACGCAATTTCAATAGGAAACGGAACAGCATCGCGCGAAACCGAATTCTTCATCAAAAAAATTGCTTTTGATAGAGCGGTTCAGGTTTTCATTGTTTCAGAGGCGGGTGCTTCGGTATATTCGGCATCAAAAATTGCTCGTGAAGAATTCCCAAATTTTGATGTCACGGTTCGTGGTTCGGTTTCTATAGGTCGCCGATTGAGTGATCCTTTGGCCGAGTTGGTAAAAATTGACCCAAAAGCCATTGGCGTAGGCCAATACCAGCACGATGTAGATCAAAGTAAATTGAAGGAAGAACTTGATACCACTGTGGTGCGTTGCGTGAATTCGGTAGGAGTAAACATCAACACGGCGAGTAAACATTTGTTGAGCTATGTGAGTGGAATAGGAGAGAAGCTAGCCGAAAATATTGTGAATTACCGTTCAGAAAATGGTCCTTTTGAGGATCGAAAACAACTTAAAAAAGTACCTCGCTTGGGCGAAAAAGCTTTTCAGCAAGGAGCAGCTTTTATTCGAATTAAAGACGGAAAAAATCCATTGGATAACTCGGCAGTTCACCCTGAAGCGTATTCAATTGTGGAAAAAATGGCCAAAGATTTGAAGTTGAAAGTAACTGATTTAATTGGAAACAAAGAGAAAACAGCCTTAATCAAACCAGAAAATTATGTTACGGCTGAAATAGGTTTATTGACTTTAAAAGACATTATTAAGGAATTAGAAAAACCTGGTTTAGACCCCAGAAAATCTGCAAAAGTTTTTGAATTTGATCCGAATGTAAAAACTATTAAAGACGTAAAAACAGGAATGATTTTGAACGGAATTGTCAATAACATTACCAATTTTGGTTGTTTTGTAGACTTGGGTATTAAAGAAAGTGGTTTGGTACACATTTCTCAACTAAAAGCAGGCTTTGTAAGCGATGTAAACGAAGTGGTCAAACTCCACCAACATGTTACCGTAAAAGTCACGGAAGTCGATGAAGACAGAAAGCGAATTCAGTTGACGATGGTTTTGTAAAATAGAAAAATCCCAAAATTCAATACTTTTCATTGAATTTTGGGATTTATAAATTTGTTTGCAAACGGTTTTTATTTTCTAGCACTTATCCAAGAGCTAATTTTATCAAGCACTTTTGGTGAAATGGTTTGCTCAATTTCGGCATATTCGCTCATAGCACCTGTTGTACATTCCTGAAAAAGATGATTCATGCCTTGAAATTCGTAGGTTTCGAAATTTTTGTTTTTAGCTTTTGTCAATGATTTTTTTATGGCTTCCAAATTTTCTTTTGCAGGTACTTGAAAGTCTAAACTTCCGTTGATAGCCAAAACTGGAATCTTTATTTTAGAAACATATTCGTCTGGATTAAAAGCGATAAAGTATCTGAACCAAGCATTTGTTACTTGTTTTTTAACATCGTCTGGCAATTTTTCTGAGGATGAATTAATAAACTTATCAAAGTCGGAATCAAAAGTGGTTCCTTTGTAATTTTTTATAAAATCATAGATCATTCGGTTGATTTGACTGCTTTTTTGAAGCTCTTCTTCACTCATACCCGCTAGTTTTCCCGCCAAATAATTTTGCAGTACTAAAAGTTCATTTATAGGTTGACCTGGTCCAGCCATCAAAACCAAAAATTTAACGTCTTTGCTTGTACTAGCCACAATGGGAGCAATCATACCACCTTCGCTATGACCAATTAAACCAATGTTTTCAAAACCTTTTGCTTTTAAAAATAGTACTGCTGCATTGATATCAGTAGCGTAATTGAAAGAGGTTTCATCATTACTCCCTTTTGATGAGCCACCAATTCCGCGATCGTCTAGTCGGAGAGTTGCAATACCTTTTTTAGCAAAATCATCAGCGATTACTGCAAAGGGTTTGTGGCCAAAAAGCGCTGAATCGCGATTTTGTTTTCCTGAACCAGTAATCATAATCAAAATTGGCTCTTTTTTATTGAAATTGTTCGGTTCAGATAGTGTCCCGGCCAAAGTATTCTTATCTGTGGAATTGATAAAAGTTACTTCCTCTATTTTGTATGAAAAAGGTGCTTTTGGAGTTTGTGATCTGTTCAATTTAGAAAGTATTAATGGTAATTCCATTCCACCTTGTTTAAAAGTGCCGTTAATGCTTTCATTTGTTACTTTTCCGGAGTAGGAGATTCCCAATGCAGGAAGCTCAAGCGTTAATTGATCAGCAGAATAGCTGGTTGTACTAACCGGAATATTTGTGGCCCCTTGTTTTGGACTGTCAAGAGTTGAAATGAGTTTTTCACCTTCTTTTTTAATGTGAAAAATTAGTGGCAATTTCATTCCTGGAACGTCTAGTTCACCTTGCCAAGAACCAGTTATTTCTTGTGCAAAAAGGAGTTGAATACTTAAAAGCAATACGGTTACAAGAGTTGTTTTCATTGTTTTTTGATTTTAATCTTAGTCAGTTAGTAGCAAATTGATTTTTATTTTATTCACGTAAATTTTTTCCACAAAGTTTTCAAAATAAACTTCTACAAGCAATTAATCTATTATTGAAAAAACAAGTATCAAAAAAATTTACAAAAAAACCCAAACAGCAATTGTAGTTGCTATTTGGGTCTTTCTATTGTTGTTATAAAGAATTATTCTTTTGTAGAAGCTTCTTCTTTTTTATTGGCTGGTTCACCGTCTTTTGCTGCGTTCTTGAATTCTTTGATTCCGCTTCCTAAACCTTTCATCAATTCTGGAATTTTTTTACCTCCAAAAAGTAATAAAACGACAGCTAATATTATAAGGATTTCTGTAACACCTAATCTTCCCATGATAGTATAATTTATGCCGAAGCAAATTTGTAAATAACCTAATAGCAAAGGTATATAGAATTACTGAATACAAATTCATTTTACAGCATTAATTTAATGGGCGAAGCGTTAAAAATTTATTAACGTCACTGCACCAATTGCTTTTTGTATTGCTGTAAAGGCAGTAAATGCAAGCACAATAATTGTTATATTTGTTCAATAATCAATGAATATGTCCAAAAAAAGACAAAAGCGAAAAGTCATAAAAGAAAATTTATTCAACAAAAGACGTCTCGTAATTCTAAACGAAGATACTTTTGAAGAGACCTTTTCATTAAAACTCACCTTAATGAATGTTTTTGTTGTAGCTAGTGTGGGTGCTATCTTAATCATTTTTGTAACTACATTTATCATTGCATTCACGCCTTTACGAGAGTTCATTCCGGGCTATTCATCATCGCAATTGAAAAAAGAGGCTACTGAATTGGCTCTCAAATCAGATTCGCTTTCTAAAGCCATAAAACAGAATGATTTGTATTTAAAAGCCATCAAGAAAGTTTTAACGGGTGAGTTAGAATATGCTAAATTCAACAAAGATTCTATTTTAGAAACTTCTGAAGTAACAGCAGAAAAATTAGATTTAGCTCCATCAGAAGCAGAATTGGAGTTGCGCAAACAAGTGGCTATCGAGGAGCAAAAAGCAGCATCAAATACGGCTGCGGCCAAAAGAAAAAGTTCGAAATAAATCGTATTTTACATTTCAAAAGTATCTCATCAGGATGTCATTAAAATCAATTATAGCAAAGATTTTTGCCAAAAATATTTATCAAAAAACCCAAGTTTGGGCTACAAATCCAGTGGTAGCTCAACAAAAGGTACTGCAGCAATTAATCACTCAAGCACAACATACGGCTTTTGGCAAGGACCACCATTTTAATAAAATTACAACTGCGGCCGACTTTGCTAAGTACGTTCCCGTGCGCGATTACGAAGCGCTGAAACCTTATGTTGACCGAGTGGTACAAGGTGAAGCCAATATTCTGTGGAAAGGGAAACCGTTGTATTTTGCCAAAACTTCAGGAACTACATCTGGAGCAAAGTACATTCCGTTGACTAAGGAATCAATGCCGTATCACATTGAGGCCGCCCGCAACGCGATCTTGCATTACATTCACGAAACTGGTAAGGCTGATTTTGTAGATGGTAAAATGATTTTCTTGCAAGGAAGTCCGATTTTAGAAGAAAAAAACGGAATAAAACTAGGGCGTTTATCCGGAATTGTAGCGCATTTTGTTCCAAAATACCTTCAAAAAAACAGAATGCCCTCTTGGGAAACCAATTGTATCGAAGATTGGGAAACCAAAGTAAATGCGACTGTCGAAGAAACGTTTCATGAAAATATGGCTGTGATTTCAGGTATACCTTCTTGGGTGCAAATGTATTTTGAAAAACTGCATCAAAAAGGAGGGAAGCCTGTGGGCGAAATTTTCAAAAACTTTAATTTGTTCATTTACGGCGGTGTAAATTACGAACCATATCGGGCTAAATTCGAGAATTTAATAGGAAGAAAAGTAGACAGCATTGAATTGTTTCCCGCTTCGGAAGGATTTTTTGCTTATCAAGATTCTCAAAAGGAAAAAGGAATGTTACTACTGCTAAACTCCGGAATTTTTTATGAGTTTATCAAAAGTGACGAATTTTATACCGAAAATCCAAGACGTTACACAATAGGTGAAGTAGAATTGAATGTCAATTATGTTTTGATAATTTCTACCAATGCAGGACTTTGGGGATACAATATTGGCGATACCGTTCAGTTCACGTGTTTAAAACCGTACCGTATTATTGTATCGGGCAGAATCAAACATTACATATCGGCTTTTGGAGAACATGTTATCGGCAAAGAGGTAGAAAGTGCTTTGCAAGAAGCCATTATCGGAACATCCATCAGAATTAATGAGTTTACAGTAGCACCACAAATTACGCCGGCCAAAGGATTGCCGTATCACGAATGGTTCATAGAGTTTGAGAACGAACCACAGGATAGCGCAGCTTTTGCGGAAGCGCTTGACAATGCCATGCGCAAACAAAATGTTTATTATGACGATTTGATAGTGGGTAAGGTATTGCAAAAAGTGGTGGTTACCAAAGTAGTTAAAAACGGTTTTCAAGATTATATGAAATCGATTGGTAAATTAGGTGGCCAAAATAAAGTGCCGCGCTTATCTAATGACAGAAAAATAGCAGATTTGTTAAAGACCCAATAAATGTCATACATTTGCAGGTTAAAAAATAAGTAGAAAATGAAAGAAACAAAAAATATATCGCGCTCTAGAGCACAAGAATCATCGGCAGCCATTGAAAAAATGTACATCACAATGCGCCACCTTTTTAATAGAGGATTTTACAAACCAATGGGAGTATCAGGTGATACGCTTCGTGAAGCATTATTAGCATTACGACCAGAGATTTACGGGAATATTGCCGAAGAAAAAGTAGAATTAAACGGACTTTTGTACGTAATTGAGCGTTTGCCAGTAGGAATTGAAGAATGTCGTTTTATTAATCTTACTTCGGATGAAGGTTACTCAAAATCGCATTTTCAAGCGATTGTTCCTCCAAAAAGACGTCGTAATTGCTATCGAATTGATGAGGAGCAAATGAATGTGGAAATTACAAGAGGAAGATCTGATATTTATGATATTTTAACGCACTTGACTTTTGTTTTTATCGAATCACACAAAATCAGAAACCGTGTTTTATTAGATGATGCCGGCGAGGTTTCTCGTGATTGGATCAAGCTTGAGCAGGCCGTTTCATCAAAGAAAAAGCTAACTCAAATAGAGAAAGAAAAAGCCATTTCGCATGCAGCTAACATTTTAGGTAGAACTTTTGCTGAGGTTTTGGATATTTATGATGCCTTTGGTTCGGCAGCTGCTCCAGACCGTTTTTTACACGTGATTTTTTGGTTGGGTAAACTAGCCATTGAAGAAATTGTAGAGGATAATAAAAGAACGATTACTTTCAGCCCAATTTTAAGAGAACGTTTAGGACACCACATTCACGGTGAAATTTGGGCAACCAATATCAAAGAAGTTTTAAAAGCCAATCAGCTTTTAGACCGACCAATTCACGTAATTAGTGCCAACATGCATAGTGTGATGAATTCGATTTTTGCTACCGAAGTATTGAAAACGAAGTTCAAAGACAAATCGGATTTCTTTATTTATGAAGAGTTAAGTAGATCCGGAGCTGATGAGGTGCGTAATCAAGTGACAGCTGTTGCCTTGAAGCAAGGAATGATCTCTTTGCCAGACACATCAGGAACTAATATTGACGTACAAATTTTTGATACAGCTAAAATCAACTGGGCTAAAACATCGTTTCCTACTGCGCAAGTAGACACTGAAAAACCAGTACTAATTGTTATGGATTATGCATTTGGGGAACAAGCTTATGAAACTATTGATGAGTTATTGAAACCATTTAAGAAAGATACTTTACTTAATGTAAAATCGGTTTCAATTATGGGTAAAGCAGGAATCCTTGAAGGTGGAAAAGGAGATATCATGATTCCTAATGCACACATTAACGAAGGAACTGCTGACAATTATTTCTTTGAAAACGAATTAACTGCCGACATGTTTGAAGGAAATGACATTGCGGTTTTTGCAGGTCCAATGGTAACTGTTTTGGGAACTTCATTACAAAACAGAGATTTATTAAAGTTTTTCCACGATTCTACTTGGGGAATTATTGGTCTTGAAATGGAAGGTTCGTACTATCAAAAAGCCATTCAATCGGCCTCAAAAATCAGACGAAGTGTACCTAGCGACATCAAAGTACGTTATGCTTATTATGCTTCAGATAATCCTTTAGAAACAGGAAGTACTTTGGCTTCAGGTGGTTTAGGAACAACTGGTGTAAAACCTACGTATTTGATTACCATTAAAATATTGGAACAAATTTTCAACTTAAAATAACAATCCTATGAGCGAAAATAAGCCGCTTAATTCGAGTGATCAAGAAGTTGATTTGTCTCAAATATTTTCAAAAATGGGTCTTTTTGTAGATCGTGTTTTTTTGCGACTATTTGAAGGTTTTTTGTTCCTGAAACGAAATGTTTTGGTATTGATCGTTTTGTTTGTTTTGGGAGCAGGACTTGGTTTGTTTTTAGATAAATCCAGAACAGCTTATGATCATGAAATCATTGTGATGCCAAATTTTGGATCGACGGATTATTTGTATGGCAAAGTGGCTTTGCTAAATTCTAAAATCAAAGAAAACGACAGCTTGTTTTTGCAAAAATTAGGGTTTGACACGAGGTTGAAATTACGAAATATAGAGATAACTCCAGTTATTGACGTCTATAAATTTGTAGGTAATGATGAGCAACGTTTAGAGTTAGTAAAACTCATGGCCGATGAAGGCGGCGCGGCAAAGTCAATTGAAAACGAATTAACGAGCAAGAATTATCCGTTTCATCAATTGTCTATTTCTACAGTTAAAAAAGTAGGTCAAGATGATTTTGTGAAACCTTTGCAGGCGTATTTGAATGATTCAAAATATTTCTTGGAAATCAAAAAAGAAAGTTTGAAAAACCTTGAAATGACCCGTAAAGAGAATGATTCGATAATCAAACAAATAAACACCTTAGTCAACAATTTTAGCAAAAATCCGAAAGGACCAGGCAGTAGCTTAGTATATTACAACGAAAATACGCAGCTAAACGACTTGATTAAAAATAAAGAGTTACTAATCAAGCAGCAAGGTAATAATCGTTTGGATAAAATCAACTTTGATAGTGTTATCAAAGAAATTAGTTTAGTGACCAACATAAAGAATGTAAAATCTATCAATGGCAAACTTAAATTTTTAGCTCCATTATTGTTTGTGGGACTGTTCATATTTGGTAGCCTATTCGTTAGTTTTTATCAAAAACTAAAAGTTAAATACAATAAATAACTACCATGAAAGGAATAATTCTAGCAGGAGGTTCAGGTACGCGCTTGCATCCGTTAACACTAGCAGTGAGTAAACAACTGATGCCTATTTATGACAAGCCAATGATATATTATCCATTGTCATCCTTGATGTGGGCAGGAATCAGAGAGATCTTGATCATTTCGACACCACATGATTTGCCTTTGTTTCAACAATTGTTAGGTGATGGGTCTAAATTGGGTTGTCGTTTTGAATATGCCGTGCAAGAACATCCAAATGGTCTTGCCGAAGCTTTTATTATTGGCAAAGAGTTTATTGGAGGCGATAAAGTAGCCTTGGTACTGGGAGATAATATTTTTTACGGAACAGGTTTGTCACAACTTTTGCAAGCCAATAACGATCCTGATGGCGGTATCATTTATGCCTATCATGTAAACGATCCAGAGCGATATGGTGTAGTTGATTTTGACTCGGAGGGAAATGTACTTTCTATTGAAGAAAAACCATTAGTACCAAAATCTAATTACGCAGTTCCTGGAATTTATTTCTATGATAACGATGTGGTTGCTATAGCTGCGAATATAAAGCCAAGTCAACGCGGAGAAATTGAAATTACTGATGTCAACAAAGAATATTTGCGCAGAGGCAAATTAAAAGTAAGTATTCTCGATCGCGGTACTGCATGGTTTGATACAGGAACATTCAATTCGTTAATGCAAGCCTCTCAATTTGTACAAGTAATTGAGGAGCGTCAAGGATTAAAAATAGGATCAATTGAAGAAGCTGCTTTTAGAATGGGTTACATCTCAGCAGAGCAATTAAAAACGATAGCACAACCTTTACTAAAGAGCGGATACGGTTCGCATTTATTAGAGATAATTTAATAATTTATGATATTTAATACAACCAAACTAGAAGGCTGTTGCATCATTGAACCCAAAGTAATTCAAGATGAAAGAGGCTACTTTATGGAAAGTTTCAATGCCAAAACGTTTCAAGACGGTGTGCAAAAGGAAGTTCATTTTGTACAAGACAATCAATCATTTTCTACTAAAGGAGTGCTTAGGGGATTACATTATCAAACTGGAGCGCATGCGCAGGCTAAATTGGTTCGTGTTTTAAGTGGCGAGGTACTTGATGTAGCAGTCGATTTGCGTCCCGAATCTGCGACATTTGGCGAGCATGTTTCGGTTGTACTATCTGCTGAAAATCAAAGGCAGTTTTTTGTGCCAAGAGGTTTTGCACATGGTTTTGTTGTCCTAAGCGAAACGGCAACCTTTTTCTACAAATGTGATAATTTTTATAATAAAGAGTCGGAAGGTGGATTAAAATACAACGATCCTGCTTTGCAAATAGATTGGAAATTTTCGGAAGAAGATTTATTGATTTCCGATAAAGATCAAATTTTACCTAACCTAGATCAAGCCAAATGCGTTTGGTAGTGCTTGTGACCGGTGCCAACGGTCAGTTAGGCCAAGCCTTGCAGCATATTGCCTCAGGATACGCTGAAATAGATTTTGTTTTTTGTGATTCAAAAACGCTAGATATTACCGATAAAGCAGCCATTCAAAGTCAGTTTGAAAAATACAAACCTGATTTTTGTATCAATGCAGCAGCTTATACTGCGGTTGACAAAGCAGAGCAAGAACCTGAAAAAGCAATTTTAATTAACACAACCGCCGCACAATATTTAGCCGAGGTTTGTGATGAATTTAAAACGCAATTGTTGCACGTATCCACTGATTTTGTTTTTGATGGACTTGCGGAAGAACCCTATGTGGAAACCGATTTGCCTAATCCGCAAAATGTGTATGGGCAAACAAAATTGGACGGTGAGAAAGCTATTCAAGCGGTTTTTGGTGCTTATTTCATCGTTAGAACGTCATGGGTTTATTCACAATTTGCAGGTAATTTTATGAAAACCATGTTGCGTCTAGGAGCTGAACGAGATTCTCTATCAGTTGTTGACGATCAAATAGGCACGCCAACACATGCAGTTGATTTGGCTCATGCATTAGTACAAATTATTCTTTTTGCATCAAAAAATCCTGATCACCAAGCGCATGGATTGTATCATTACAGCAATGAAGGCTCCTGTAGTTGGTTTGAATTTGCTAAGAAAATTTTTGAGGTAAATAATGTTAATATTGATTTGAAACCAATTCCGAGTAGCAGTTATCCAACACCTGCACAACGACCAAAGTACAGTGTTTTAGATAAAAGTAAA
This sequence comes from Flavobacterium turcicum, assembly GCF_011365745.1. GTDB lineage: Bacteria > Bacteroidota > Bacteroidia > Flavobacteriales > Flavobacteriaceae > Flavobacterium > Flavobacterium turcicum. Next base: position 212,167 of record NZ_JAAOBY010000001.1, read on the forward strand.
ATTAAAACTGTTTTTGGCATCTCGATTAAATCTTGGGAGGATAGCTTGAGAAACACCGAGCTATAGCCATTTTTTTTCCGGATAGGCTTTTTACAATAAACAAATGAAGAATGTTTTAAAAATCAAATTGACTAACGTAAAATGCCGGGAAATCGTTTTTCTTTTGGCGGTATTTTTATTGGTTGTTATCCCAAAAGGAGGTTTTAAAATAGCAGGAATTCCTATCACATGGGGATATTTGTTTTTAGGTTTTTTATCGGTTTTAAGCTTATTCATTATAGGTTTTAAAAGCCAGTTTAAAGTACCTAACAAAGCCTTTATTGCATACGTAGCAACCTTACCCTTCGTAGCTTATTTCACGCTTCATTTGCTTATCAATGGTTATCAAGGCAGTTTAGGAAACCTGATTTCGTTTTATGTAAGTTTTGTTTTTTTGCCGTTGCTGTTTTATATCTTTTTGAGTTCATTTCTAAAAAAAATAAACACAGCTTACATGGCTAATATCATTAGCCAAGCGGTTTTTATCGTGGCCTTGTACGGGATTTTTCTGTTCGTGTATAAGCAAGTTGTGGGGCATTTTCTAGAAATTCCATATTTAACTGTCAATGCAGGTGATTTAGGCGAATTAGATTCTTCCAAATTCAATCAACGAGGTTCGGTTAGTAAACTGATATCAACCTATAACAACGGTAATATTTTTGGGGTTTGTACCTTGATGCTGTTCCCAATATTTTATGAGTATACCAAATCAAAAATTAAAATTATCATTGTGGTATTGGCGTTATTACTCACTTTATCGCGTACAGTTTGGATTGGTTTGATTTTTTATTTTCTGTTTTTGTATCGCAACCAAGTCCTGAAATTACTCAAAGTTTATTTGTTGGGCGGACTTTTGTTGCTGTTTTTGGGTTCAATTATTATGACGCGTTACTTTCAATACGGTTCTCTTGGAGGTTTTATTTTGGACTCAAATCTAGGCGGACGAATTTTGCAAATCAGAAAATCAAACGAGATCACTTTCTTTGGCAGCACAGTCTACAATGCTATTGAAGAAATCGTGTATTTATCTATTTTTAAACAGTTTGGCTTGGTAGGATTGGCGTTGTTTTGCCTTTCTTTTTTTACGCCCGTTTACCTTTTTTTAAAAACCAAAAACAACAATTTCATTTATTTCATGGGTGTGATCACCTATTTATTTGTGTGTTTAAGTGACGGTTGCATTTTATTAATTCCCACCTTAGCTTTCTTTTATTTCATTTGTGTTATGACTTTTATTAGGGACAATGGCTCCCAGCAGCAGGACATCGCATAAAAAATAACAGTAAATACCGTACTGACGAACCAAAATATTTTCAGTTACAAAGGCAAAGAAAAACAATAAAGTGACTGAAAAATACAAGTAGTTTTGTTTTTGATAAGCCAGTCGCAATTTGGTGAACAAAATCATAACAAAAGCCACAAAAAGCAAAATACCACCTTTTAAAAAGTAATCTAGATATTGATTGTGAGAGTTTATGTTCTCTTTTGATAATTCCGAAAAACCATATTTGTCATAGCAAGCATTGAGTTGACTTTGAAGCGTATTAGGATTTGTTCCTAGTAAAAAAGAGTCGGTAATAGTTTGTAAACTGCAATAATTAATGGTGTATCTAGAGGAACTAGCGAGCTTATTTTCGAACAAAAAAACAAGATCGTCCCAATACCTTTGCGAAAGCGCCACCACAACACAAAACGTGATAAAAAGCAAGGCTAGCATTTTTTTTGAAAAAGCCAATTGATTGCTTTTTATCGCATAAAAATAATACAACAAAACTCCCAATAATAGCATCGAAAACAGCATCATTCTAGAATTAACAATGAGTAAACCTGTAACAAATACCAAGCACGAAAAACTATAAAACACGTTTTTGATGGTGGTTTTGGCAGTACTGCTAATCCAAATATTTACAAGCATTAAAAACGCAACGCTCATCCATAAACTGAGATAAGTGCCATGAATGTGCAAATGATTCTCGATATTAAATCGAGCAAAATACCAATTAAAATTATGGTTGGGAATATCGATGAGGTAGAATACAATTGTATATAAACTGAGCAATCCTACGCTGCCGCAAAAACTGAGCAGTATACGTGTTTTATGATTTAAAAAGGTTTGCGATTGGTATAGAAAGCTACTGCACAACGGAATTGCAAATAACAATAAAGTGTTGGCCAGCAAACTGACGCTTTTGGAACTGAAATACCATAAACAAACTGCTGAAAATAGTATATCTGCAGAGATAAAGGGTAAGTTAAAAGTATTTATTTTAAGAGATGCTCTCTTTATTTTGGTTAATAAAAGAACGCTACAACCAATCATTGTTATAGATTGAAAGGCTTCCCAAAAATACAAAACGGGTGAAATAGCCAACAGGTAGAGAAGGACTACGAGTAAAAGATCATCTTTGAGCAGCGTTTTCATTTTACTATTTTTTTAAATGCATCTCGAATGCCATTTTGCAGCCAAAGAGGTAAATATTCGCGGATAAATTGAATCAATTTTTTCTTCCATTTTAATCGAAATAAATCCCAAGTGCTAATATTTAATTCCAATGAATAAATTTCATCTTCTGCAATAAACCCTAATGAATTCCACTTTGTAGGATCATTTTCATGCAAGTTGGTAAAAGTGGTATAATTGCTAAGATCAATTTTTTTCCAAAACTCAAAAAAAGCCAAGTTATCTGAGTCATCTCGGTGTGACCAATTGGTTATTTTGGTATAAATTTCGTCTTCGTCACGGGCCCAAGATTGGTGCAATAAAATGAATTTTGTAATTATTTTATTGGAGTGTCTTGTGGCGCGCATGTATTTGTAATCAGGCCAATTGGTAGCTACTTCAATGGTATCGAGCGAATCTTTTACGTACAGGAAACCACCCTCTACTTTTTTGAAAAGCGTGATCCATTGTACTTGAATTTCAACGGCTTGTTGCTCAGGATTATCTAAGTAGTGTTTGTTTTGTTTTAAAAAATTAGTAAAACCTTTAAAGTCTTTAAAATATTCATCACTATCAATTTGAATGTGCCAGCCACCTTTTCCCATGGCCTGTGCTAATAAATTGCGCTCTCTAGTATCGTTTTGAGCTGGCGTATTTTCAGGGATGTAAAAGGTATCTTCGTATAAGACAATTTTGTTCGAAACATCAAATTGGCGTACCCATCCAAAAAATTCTGGAGCAATGTATAGCGGATTCCCACTCCAAGTTTTGCGTTCTCTATCTATAGCGAGCACAATCAAATCAGCCTCTTGATAAACTAAAGGAATGGATTGGTACAAATACTTAAAATCATACGAAACTAAAAATCCAACCTTAATCATGTTTGAAAAAATTTAATGTGCTATTGGTCCAGGTTTTATAATTTAAGTACAGGCAAATAAAAAGTTCCGTCAAAAGTAAGGCTGCAATCATACCTTCAACATGAAAGTAATACGTAAGCGCAAAAGACAAAATCAAATTAAGCATCAAACCAATACCATAAGCACTAAAGTAAATATTTTTTTGCTCATGCAACACTACCGACATGTAAGATGATTGATTGAGTGCGGCAATGAGTGGTAGCGGAGACAATAGCATCAAATACCAACTCGATTCTACAATATTTTGACTACTTAAAAAAGGAACAATCCAATCGGCAAAAAACCAAATAATAAGCATTCCAAAACTGTACAAAACCAAATACGATTTAAAAATATAACGCAAATAGCGATTCAATTGGTCTAAGTTACGAGTTCCTATTTGTACAATTTTCGGGAAAACACCTTGAAATAAAACGCCAATAGTATGTTTGCAAAGCATGATTATTTTTTCGGCAACACTATAAATACCAACAATTTTTGATTCAAAAAATAATCCTAGAATAAGTGTTCCCGAGTTTAAAATGGAGCAAATACTTAAGTTGGTCAAAAACATTTTAAAACCATTTTTTAATTCAGAAATAAGGGCTGAAATAGAAGTTTGGTGGTATCGAAATTCACATTTAAAATACAAATAAAGTAGCGCTGCAATAAACTGCAGACTATCAAATAAGGCTAGTATAAAAAACACGAAAGCAACGGTTTTAAATTTGGGTAAAACCAGCATTAACGTTAAAATTGCGCTTATTTTGAAAATAGTATTCAGGATAAAATACACGTTAATTTTATTGAGGCCAATGAAAATCCAGTGGGTATTTTGTGATCTCGAAAACAACAAGGCAAATAACGATAAACACAAAAGTAAATTGTTTTGAATGTCAGCGTAAAATTGTACGCAAACCAACAGGAGCAGCATTGATGGGATGAGCAACATTGCTTTGGTGCTTATTACAGAAGAGATATAGGTATTTAAAGCGAGTTTATCAGTACCTAATTGACCAATTTTCACAGGTCCTAAAATACTCCAAGAGTAATCATTTATTACGGCAATATAGTTGATTAGGGAAATACAAATTGCGATTAATCCGTAGGTCGTTATTCCAAAAACACTAATATAAAAAGGAATAAGCAGCACCGGAAAAAGGAAGTTGATAAAATTGATGCCAAAACTTAAAAAGACATTTTTAATCACAATTGTGGGTATGTAAAATAGAGGTTTCGCAAAAACGAAAACCTCTATGTTTTATTTCAATTTAATTTTAGTAGGTGTTATTGTTGAGCATCATCTGCGCTCCCTTGTGAGGTCCACGCACCTGATTTGTCTCCTCGCATAGTTACCTCACCTGTTTCGGTGTCTAAGATAAATAAACAAACTTCACCGCTATCCGTGCGTTGAATTACTGACATTTGGTACCTGCCTTTTGCCTCTTTTTCTGTTTTCTCTTTAGATGGTTCTTGACAAGCAGCTAGTATTGCAATCATGGCAATACTAAAAACTATTTTCTTCATTTTTTTTCCTTTTAAAAATCAATTCAAATGTAATTTTTTTAAAGCACACTACAAAATTATTCGAGGGAGAGCCTTTTTGATAGTCGATTCTTAAGTGGTAAAAAGCACCAATAAACTTTCTAAACTGTCTTGATGTTTGTGCAATGATAATTCTTATAAATCCAATAAAAAACTACCTTTGTTGAAATAGATTTTTGATCAAACAGAATACTGAAAGCCTATGAAAAAAATTGTTATGCGACTAGTAGATGCTCTTGCTTATGTTTGCAGCTTTCTAATGTCGTATTCGGTCATAAAGTACAGCAAGTATTTTAAGAACAGAATCTACGCTTTCATGGTCAAAAGAAACTTTAAAAACTGTGGTTCAAATTTTTACCTTGAAGCACCTATTTATCTCCATAATGCGCAGCACATTACCATTGGTGACGATTTTTATTGTTTTGAACGCTTGCGACTAGAATGTTTTGAGCGCCACAATGGCTATTCTTTTCAACCCAAAATTACCATTGGAAACAATGTAAGCATCAACTACGATTGTCATATCGCTTGTATCAACTCGATAACAATTGGTAACAATGTACTATTGGCTAGTAGGGTATTTATCACCGATCATTTTCATGGTTCGGTTGATGCGATTTCGTTACAAACTGCGCCAAACAAACGTCCTTTGGTTAGTAAAGGTCCTGTAGTTATTGAGGATAACGTATGGATAGGCGAGGGTGTGAGTATTATGCCAAATGTTAATATTGGTAAAAATTCTATAGTAGGTGCCAATGCTGTTGTTACCAAAAGTTTTCCAGCTAATTCAGTACTTGCGGGTAATCCTGCAGTTTGTATAAAAAGTATATCATAAATGCATAACACTACTTTAGAAAGCGGTTACAGTATTGCTATTCCGGCCTATGGACGACCGGTAGAATACGAGGCGCTTTTGCAATCTATTTTAGAAATGGATTTGTTGCCAAATGAAGTAATAGTTGCCGAAGATTGCTCTAAAGAACGCAATCAAATTAGGCAAATAAGCGAGCGTTTTCAAATTCTTTTTAGTTCAAAAAAAGTGGTTTTACAGTACCATGAAAACGAACATAATTTAGGTTACGACGCCAATATTCGAAAATTGATTGGCTTGTCTCAGTTCAAATGGGTTATTTTGATTGGCAACGACGATTTATTCTTGAAAGACGGTTTAACACACATTGCCGACTTTTGCGAAAGGCATTCTGAAATTGCTATGGTTTCACGACCATTTATTCGTTTTGAAACTAGTTTGCATGAACCTATTGGCGTTTCGCATATTTTGCCAGCAGAAACGTGTATCAAACAAGGAGACGATCCCAAGTTAATTTTTAGGTCTTGCGGCTTTGTTGGCGGACTTGTTATCAATACCGCGTGGGCAAATGAAAAAGCTACAACGCAATACGACGGCACTTTATACTATCAAATTTACCTCGCGGCCCATGCCTTTTGTACACAAGGAATTGGATATTTAGCACAGCCTTCGGTTGGTGGGCGTGCGGGTAATCCACCTTTGTTTGGTGAATCAGCCAAGGACGGAGCGCATCATATTCCAGGGGCCTATTCGGCGAAAGCCAGAGCCAAAATGTGGCGTGGCGTATTACAAATTGCTAAAGATGTAGGCACTCAGTACAATTACAATTTAGTGGATGCTTTGCGACAAGAGTTAATGGTTAGGCAAGCATTTCATATTTTTGAAATGAACGTGGGAGCAAGCAATGCTACTTTGAAAGAATTACGAGCAGAATTGACCAAATTGGATTTGTTTAGTCATTGGCTGCCTAAATCATTATTTTACCTTAATTTTATTTTTGGCAAATACGCCTATTATTTTTATTTCCTAATTCGAAAAGTAGCACAATAAGCCCGAATGAAAAAAGCATTAATTAACGATTGGTATTATGTAAATGGTGGTGCCGAAAAAGTAATTCATTCACTCAATGCGATTTGGGATGATTTTGATCATTATGCTTTAATCGATTTTTTGAATCAGTCTGATCGAGATTTTATTTTAAATGGCAAAAGTGCTGCTACCACTTTTGTTCAAAAATTACCTACTGCAAAGTCAAATCATCGTAAATTTTTGCAATTGTTTCCAAGCGCCATGTCTCAATTTGATTTAAGCGAGTACGATTTGGTTTTTAGTTCCTCCTCGTCAATTGCCAAAGGAGTGCGCACCAAGCCGGAGCAATTACATATTTGCTACTGTCATTCGCCTATGCGTTATGCCTGGGATTTGCAAGCGCAATATTTGCAAGATGCTGGCTTAAACAAAGGTTTAAAAGGCAAATATGCGCAATTTGTGTTGCGTAAAATGAGACAATGGGATTTACAAAACAGCCCTCAGGTATCACATTTTATTGCTAATTCAAAGTTTGTTGCCCAACGCATTAAAAGCATTTACCAGCGTGAAGCAACTGTGATTTATCCGCCAGTAAACACCTCTTTTTTTACACTTCAAGAAACGAAAAAGGATTATTTTTTTACAGCTTCCAGAATGGTTTCTTATAAAAAAATCCAACTTATTGTCGAAGCTTTTAACGAAATTCCTCATCATCAATTGATAGTGGCAGGAACGGGACCAGAGTTGGATGCGATCCAAAAAATTGCTAAATCTAATATTCAACTTGTGGGTTTTGTAGATCAAGAACAACTCAAGCATTTTTTACAAAATGCGAAAGCATTTGTTTTTGCTGCCGAAGAAGATTTTGGAATTGTTCCCGTCGAGGCTCAAGCTTGTGGCACTCCTGTAATTGCTTTTGGAAAAGGAGGCGTTCTTGAAACTGTACTTCCGGAGCAAACGGGTTTGTTTTTTCACGAACAAACTGCTCAATCCATTCAAGCTGCGGTCAAACTATTTGAAACCAAAAAATTCGATTTCAAAACGATTCGGGAACACGCTGAAAAGTTCTCAAAAGAACGTTTTGAATTGGAGATAAAAAACTTTGTAAACGAAAAGTACGAACTACATCAAAAGCAGTTTGTCATTTAAAAAAGTAAACCCAATAATTATAACTATTTTTGTTACCAATAAACTAGGAGTAACCATTTACTATGAAAAGAATTTTAATCACCGGCGCTGCAGGATTTTTAGGTTCACACCTTTGTGACCGTTTTATTAAAGAAGGATACTTTGTAATCGGGATGGACAATCTGATTACCGGAGATTTAAAGAATATTGAACATTTGTTTCAATTGGAACATTTTGAATTTTACCACCACGATATCACCAAGTTTGTACATATTCCTGGCGATTTAGATTATATTTTGCATTTTGCATCGCCTGCAAGTCCTATTGATTATTTAAAAATTCCAATTCAAACCTTAAAAGTTGGATCGTTGGGAACTCATAATTTGTTGGGTCTTGCTCGAGTTAAAAAAGCTAGAATCCTTATTGCATCCACCTCTGAAGTATATGGCGATCCTTTGGTACACCCACAAACTGAAGAATATTATGGCAACGTAAATACCATAGGACCACGCGGCGTGTATGACGAAGCCAAACGTTTTCAAGAATCAATCACGATGGCGTACCACACTTTTCATGGTGTAGAAACCAGAATTGTTCGAATTTTCAATACGTACGGACCAAGAATGCGCCTCAATGACGGACGTGTTATTCCTGCTTTTATTGGTCAAGCTATTCGTGGCGAGGACTTAACTATTTTTGGCGATGGCATGCAAACCCGTTCTTTTTGCTATGTTGACGATCAGGTAGAAGGTATTTTTAGATTGTTACATTCAGATTATGCTTTGCCCGTAAATATTGGAAACCCAGATGAAATCACCATTAAAGATTTTGCCGAAGAAATCATTAAACTAACAGGTACCAATCAAAAAGTGGTGTACCATCCCTTACCAATAAATGACCCATTACAGCGCCAGCCAGATATTACCAAAGCTAAAGAATTACTTGGTTGGGAAGCAAAAGTAGGTCGTGCCGAAGGAATGAAAATTACTTATGAGTATTTTAAATCTTTATCACCAGAGGAACTTTCTAGAGAGGAACACAAAGATTTTTCGAAATATATATTTTAAGTTGATTGCAAAAGTTAACCGAGAGGTAAATTGGTACTATGAAAAGGCTAGTTTAAGTAGAGGTTAAATTATACAAAAGTTTCAATCAATCAGCCAATATACTCCTCCAGAAAAGTTATTTTAGCCCAACTTAGTAAATGGCAAGTGCGAATTGCGTACTATTTTTAATTTGAACCAACAGTGAAAACCAAAACAGGAAGATATTCGGGCTACATTCGTCCTTTTTCTTTTATAGTTGATATGAGCATTCTCAATATAGGTGCAATTTATCTGACTGATTTTCCTATGCATTTCATTTTGTACCCGCTCAGTATTAGTTTGAGTTGGTTTATCATTGCTGCAAGTTTGGGGTTTTATGAAGTGTACCGATATACCAAAGTAATCGCTATTCTTAATTGTGCTTTAAAACAAGTTATTTTGTTTGGTCTTTTTTGCATGGCTTTGGCCTTTTTTCATTCTGATAACTCGAGTTTTCACAAAATAGTTGTGTACACCAGTACAACTTTTGCCCTAATCATGACGGTAAAATTGTGTATTTACTACTTTCTTAAAAAATTCAGAGTACTTTACGGAGGGAATTTCCGAAAAGTAATTTTGGTTGGAAATTCCAAAAGCGTGTCACCATTACAACATTTTTTTACCGAAAATCCGGATTACGGCTATAAACTAGAACATGTTTTTGACTTAGAAAAAGAGAAATCATTGCAATTACAAAAATGTTTTGCATTTGTACTCGAAAATAAAATTGATGAAATCTATTGCGCCATGGGCGAATTAAGTCAAAAACAAATTAATGACTTGGTGTATTTTGCGGATAATAATTTAAAAACACTCAAGTTTATTCCTAGCGAAAAACAAATCGTTTCTCGCAATTTTACATTTGAGTATTACGATTATATTCCGGTGATTTCCTTACGCAATATTTTGCTCGATGATACACTCAATAAATTTATAAAACGCATTTTTGATATTGTATTTTCTTTATTGGTAATCATTGGTGTTTTATCTTGGCTAAGTATTATACTAGCCATCATAATCAAATGGCAATCCAAAGGGCCATTGTTTTTTATCCAAAAGAGAAACGGTTTGAATTATAAAGAATTCAATTGCTACAAGTTCAGATCGATGGAAATTAACGATGAAGCACACATCAATCAGGTTCGAAAAAACGATGCTAGAGTAACCAGAATTGGCCGATTCATGCGCAAAACAAGTATTGATGAGTTGCCTCAATTTTTTAATGTATTGCTAGGAGACATGTCGGTTGTAGGTCCTAGGCCGCACATGGTGAGTCATACCGAAATGTATGCGCTAAAAATAGATAAGTTTATGGTGCGTCATTTTGTGAAACCAGGAATTACCGGCTTGGCGCAAACCAAAGGTTATCGTGGCGAAGTCGAAACAGACGAAGACATCATTAACCGTGTGAAATACGACATTTTTTACATGGAAAACTGGTCTATTTTATTGGATATAAAAATCATATTTGACACTATTTACAACACCTTACGAGGTGATACAAAAGCGTACTAGCATGCAAAACGAATTGGTATCGATACTTACTCCTTCTTTTAATTCTGCTCCATTCATAGCAGCAACAATCGCATCGGTACAAGCCCAAACCCATTCCAATTGGGAGTTAATTATTATTGACGATGCTTCTTCTGATGAAACGGTTGCTATTGTCAAAGCTTTGGCACAAAATGATAGTCGTATTCATTGTATTGCATTGCCAAAAAATCAAGGAACAGGCGTAGCTAGAAATACCGGATTGCAAGTAGCCAAAGGTAAGTATATTGCTTTTTTAGATGCTGATGATTTGTGGAAACCTCACAAGTTGGCTACCCAAATAGCGTTCATGAAAAAGCAACAATTGGCCGTCACTTATTCTTTTTACGATTGTATTGATGAGGTTGGATTGCCGCTGAACAAAATCATCACCGCACCGCTAGTATTGCGATACCAGCACTTGTTTTTTTGCAACTTTGTTGGCAATCTCACAGGTATTTATGATAGAAGTATTTTAGGTACTATACCTATTCCTACTGCCCGAAAACGGCAAGATTGGATGCATTGGCTGTCTATTTTACAAAAAACAAAAACAGCTCACGTAGTTCCTGAAAGTTTGGCTTATTATCGCGTCAGAAACAATTCTATATCAGCATCAAAACTAGAGTTGATCAAACACAATTTTGCAGTTTACACTCAATTTCATGGTTACAATTTTATAAAAGCAAGTTTTTGTATGATGGGTTTTTTGGTAGTGCAACTTTTGATAAAACCTAGATTTAAAAAGTAACTACAACAACGAACTAAATTGTTTTAATTTACCTCTTTGGCTACGGTTTAATTTTTCTTTACGGACAAAAGTAAAATGCAAGTTAGGTTCTAAATACAAGGCAATAGCAGCTTCAATTTTTTGTATTTGCGCAGGAAGTAAGGTTGTTGCGCTCACATACTCAATCTCAAACTGATCCAAAGCAATCTGTTTGATGATGAATTCTTTCACATTGCCATCATCTTCTATAATGCTTTTGGTCACATAATAAAAAGTTAAGCCTGCTGCTTTTTTTCCGCTAGGTAAAACAGCCACATCATTGGTACGACCTATAAGTTCCTTTAAAATAGGTTTTTGGAGTGTACTTTTTTCATCAAGCGTTCCAATATCGCCAATATCATAACGAATAAAAGGATGCGCTTTATTAAACAAAGAGGTAATTACAACACGACCGGCAGTGCCATTGGGAACTACTTGGTTCTGCTCATCCAGAATTTCAACAAACAGTGTTTCGGCATTTACTTGCCACTCATTTTCAAGGTTTTGAAACGCAATTAAATCCAGTTCTGAGGCACCGTATTCATTCACAACCGGAATTCCGAATTGATTCTCTAGCAGTATTTTATCTGATGCAAAAAGCATTTCGGAGGTGACAATACACACTTTTAAACTCGGACAAATGTCTTTTAAAACGATGTTTTGGTGTTGCAAATATTTAGCAAATACTACAATTGCGCTGGTGTAACCGTTGATGTAATCGAATTTTTTAGTTCGAAAATGCTGTACATAATTGGCTAAAACTGCATCTGATAAATCAAAAATTGGGAAACGATACCGCTTGCCCAACCAATCTTTAAAACGTTCCTTTTTGTAGCCAACAAAATCAAGTGGAATACCATAAAAACGGGCTTGATAGGAGGAGTTAAAATCAATTCCGTACCAACCAAATCGGTATTTATTGGATGCCCAAGTCAAAGCATGCGACCATTTATCTTTGGCAAATACAAATGGAGTACCGCTAGATCCTGAGGTTTTATTGGTATATAAAGCTTTTGATTTGTAGGGCAAAGACAGCCGATCTTGCAAGGTTGTTTGTAAATTAGCTTTGGTCAAAACAGGCAAGTCTTCCCAATTGGGTGATGAATTTGTCCTTATCAAATCAGCGTAAAAAGGATTGTTTTTCAGGTGATAAGCAACTATTTCCTGTTTTTTTTGCGCCAAAAAACTTTGGTGTTCTGCTGCTAACATTGCATTGATAGCAAGCAACTCAGCACAAGCTTTCTTGATTGGAAAGCCATTGATTTGAAGCGATAAATCAAATAATGGAAACATAGAGCGGTAGCAATTTTTTCAAAAATAATATTAAGTAGCAACTTAAACGGGGTAAAAGGGAAGTTTTTGGTAATTAATTATTTTTTGAGTACAAAAGCAATTATTTTTGTGCCACAACTAAAAACAACACACATGACTATTTTACTTTTGGGTTCTGGCGGTAGAGAACATGCTTTTGCATGGAAAATGCTTCAGAGTCCGCTTTGCGAAAAACTTTTTGTAGCCCCAGGAAATGCAGGTACTGCTGCCATTGCAACTAATGTAGCTATTAGCCCAACTGATTTTGATGCACTTAAACTTTTTGTGCTTGAAAATCAAGTAGACATGGTTGTGGTTGGTCCAGAAGATCCTTTAGTAAAAGGTATTTTTGATTATTTCCAAAAGGATCCGCAATTGAGTTCGATTCCGGTAATAGGACCCTCTCAACTAGGAGCGCAACTAGAAGGTAGTAAAGAATTTGCTAAGGAATTTTTAATGCGACATGCCATTCCTACTGCTGCTTATGATAGTTTTACAGCAGAAACAGTAGAGAGCGGTTGTGCTTTTTTAGAAACTTTACAACCTCCGTATGTTTTAAAAGCCGATGGTTTGGCAGCCGGAAAAGGGGTGTTAATTATCCAAGATTTAGACGAAGCAAAACAAGAATTACGAAACATGCTTGTTCATCAAAAATTTGGTGCAGCGAGTGCTAAAGTGGTTATCGAAGAATTTCTTGATGGTATTGAGCTTAGCTGTTTTGTTTTGACTGACGGAAAAAGCTATAAAATTTTGCCAACAGCCAAAGATTACAAACGTATTGGCGAAGGCGATACTGGTTTGAATACAGGCGGTATGGGTGCTGTTTCTCCTGTGCCTTATGTTGATGCTGTTTTGATGGAAAAAATAGAAACTCGCATTGTAAAACCTACAATTGATGGGTTTCAAAAAGATGGAATTCCGTACAAAGGATTTGTTTTTATTGGACTTATCAATGTAAACAACGAACCTATCGTAATTGAATACAATGTGCGTATGGGCGATCCTGAAACCGAAGTAGTTATTCCAAGATTAAAAACTGATTTAGTCGAGCTGTTTTTGGCTGTAGCCGATCAACGTTTGAACGAAATAGAGCTCGAGATTGATTCTCGTAGTGCGGCTACTGTTATGGTAGTATCTGGTGGATATCCAGAAGATTTTGAGAAAGGAAAAGTAATTTCTGGACTTGAAAACGTAACTGATTCGATCGTTTTTCATGCAGGAACAAAACTAGAACAAGACCAAGTGGTAACTAACGGCGGACGTGTTTTGGCCATTACATCGTATGGAATTGATTTTGAATCGGCCACAAAAAAATCTTATCAAAACATAGATCAACTTCATTTTGATAAAATGTATTTTAGAAAAGATATCGGCAACGACCTAAAGTAATATCCTTAAAAAAATAAAACCTCCATCAGGAGGTTTTGCTTTTTTATTTTAAGAACGAATGTGCTGTGGTATCTTGATTTTCAGTACCTGCATCGTCAAAAATACGTAATTGCTTAATCCAGTAAACGATTGCTGCTGCACAAATAATCATAAAAATCCAGTTGATTGTGTTAGCTGCAAACCAAGAAGTAAGCTCTAATGAACGTAAAAAATCTAGTGGAGCAAATAAAATATCTACGAATAAATATTGTATGCCTTCAAAAAATGCCTTCATAATATGTCAAATTAATTTTTAAACTAAATCATTCAGTAATTCAGACTGCTAACGCTTCAAAAGAAAGATTCTTTCTTAGCAAGTACAGTTACTTTTTAAACAAGTCTTATATTTACCACCACAAAAGTATAAAATATCCGTATGATAACAAGTGTTTTTAGAAAATCTACACCGTTAAATTTTGCATTAGTGGTACTATTGATGCTGGTTTTCTTTTCGTTGTACCATTTGCAAGCACATCCTGCTGCCATAGCGGTTCTTGAATGGGTAAAAATGGGTGCTTTATTTTTAGTCTTGATTGGTTCTATTTTCTTAACGGATTTTATAGCTAAGCGCAACGGGCTGAGTAAAGACAGTACTTACACTGTATTTTTTTACTTTTTGTTTCTGCTGTTTTTTCCAGATGTGTTAAACAATACCAACCTGATTGTCTCTAACTTTTTTCTGCTTTTGGCTTTACGCCGATTGATTTCTTTGCAATCGCTTAAGGCATCTAAAGAAAAAATATTTGATGCCTCGTTGTGGATTTTCATCGCAGCCTTGTTTCATTTTTGGAACATTTTGTACATCGTACTGGTTTTCATTTCTATTTTATTTCACGTAGCCCGTGATTACAGAAACTGGATTTTACCATTTATCGCTTTTGTAGTGTCGGTAATTTTATTTTTACTCTTTGGAACTGTATTTAATTTTGATCTTACAAACTATCTTGTCAACAGCGTTCAAGTTGATTTTGCCTTAGATTATTTTACTAATAATTATCAAAACGGAGCTTTGTCGCTCTATGCTACGGTGGTATTGTTTTTTGTGGTATCCATGTTGGCTACTTTATCTAACAGACCGCAACTGTTGCACACATCGTATAAAAAAATTGTTGCTGCGCTTTTTATTGGTATTTTGGTGTATGTGTTATCAGCCAATAAAAGCAACGATATTCTCATTTTTACCATGGCACCTTTAGCCATTATGGCTAGCAGTCATATCGAAATTCCGCAGGAAAAACTCAAACAAGAGCTTGTATTTGGTGTGTTAATTTTGTGTAGTTTGTTTGCTTTTTTCTCGCAGTTATAGTTTTTTACCATACGCCAAGTCGCCAGCATCGCCAAGACCAGGAACAATATAACTTTGTTCGTTTAATTTTTCATCTAAGGCCGCAACCCATAAATGACAATGGTCTGGCAAATGTTGCTCTAGGTACGCAATACCTTCGGGAGCGGCAATTACAACTGCAATATGAATTTCTTTGGGAGCACTGTTTTCCATTAGTTTATTAAAAACAGCCACGAGTGATTGTCCTGTCGCCAACATTGGATCTACAAGAATTAAATTCTTTCCGTTTAAATCAGAAATAGCTTGGTATTGTACCAAAATTTCAAAATTTTCATCGTTATTGGGGTGGTTTCGGTAAGCTGATATGAAACCATTTTCGGCATCATCAAAATAATTCAAAAACCCTAAATGCAAAGGCAATCCTGCCCGCAGTACAGAACACAAAACCAATTGATCAGCTATCGCAGTAGTGGTTTTTGTACCTAATGGTGTTGGTATTGCTACAGTTTTGTAGGTCATATTTTTACTCAACTCATACGCCATAATTTCGCCAATGCGTTCAATATTTCTGCGAAAACGCATGCTATCGTTCTGCACGGTAACATTTCGAATTTGCGCTAAAAAGTGATTCAATACGCTGTTTCCTTCTGATAGATAATGAATTTGCATGACGATTTTAAGGTATTTAAACTTGTGATTATTTTTTGACGGGATAAAAGTATAAAAAGTATCTTTGCTTTTTAATATATAAAGATATGTTTTCAAAATTAGCGTACTCCGTATTCGAGCAAAGTATCATCGATTATCACAAGTTTGATAATGTTGATCAGCCTATAAACAATCCTTATCCAAAGGATAAATTTGAACATTTGTTGTACCACAAAAACTGGATTGACACCGTTCAATGGCATTTTGAGGATATTATTCGTGATCCAAACATTGATCCGGTAGCGGCTTTAACTTTGAAAAGAAGAATTGATGCTTCTAATCAAGAACGTACCGATATGGTTGAGTATACAGATAGTTACTTTTTGCAAAAATACAGCCATGTTGTAGTAAAAGAAAATGCCAAAATCAACTCTGAAAGTCCTGCTTGGGCCTTTGACCGTTTGTCTATTTTAGCATTAAAAATCTACCACATGCAAGAAGAGGCTACCCGTGCAGAAGCATCGCAAGACCACCGCGACAAATGCCAAGCTAAATTGAATGTATTGTTAGAGCAGCGCACTGATTTGTCAACTGCAATTGATGATTTATTGACAGATATTGAAAACGGCGACAAATTCATGAAAGTGTACAAGCAAATGAAAATGTACAACGATGATGAATTGAATCCTGTTTTGTACCAAAATAAAAAATAATTTACGAAGCTATTCCAGCTTTCCATTACAATTCCTCACCCAAGCAGTGCCGTTTTTTTGGGTTTAAAAAGAGCTTCCGTTGGTCGCTTTTTTAAACCCAAAAACGTTGCCGCTTGAGTTCCGGGATTTTCATTTCAATTTGGGCTAGTAAGCATAATAAAACACATTAATTGTCAATTACCGCTACACATATCGCTGTAATGCGCCTTTCCGCAATGGGAGATGTCGCCATGACGGTTCCTGTTTTAAGAGCTCTAGTAAACCAACATCCACAACTTAAGATCACGGTTATTTCCAGACCTTTTTTCAAACCTTTTTTTGAAGGAATCCAAAACCTTACTTTTTTTGCTTTTGACGATAAAGAACGCCACAAAGGATTACTTGGATTGCTGCGTTTGTTCCAAGATTTGAAAGGTTTACAAATTGATGCTTTCGCAGACTTACACAACGTTTTACGCTCTAAAATTGTCCGAAATCTTTTTGCGCTAAGCGGAAAAAAAGTAGCAGCGGTTGATAAAGGCCGCAAAGGCAAAAAAGAACTCACTCGTGCCGAAAATAAAGTATTTCAGCAATTACCTACCATGTTTGAAAGACATGTAAAAGTATTCGATCAACTCGGTTTTACAGTTGATTTATCTCAACCCGAGTTTCCTTCCAAAGCAGTTTTGACTCCTGAAATTGCAGCATTACTTGGTACAAATTACAAGAAATTAATCGGAATTGCTCCTTTTGCACAATACACTTCAAAAGTATATCCGCTTGATTTAATGCAACAAGTAATAGATCAATTAGCATTAGATACAACCCAAACCATTTTACTTTTTGGCGGCGGAGTGAATGAAATTCAACAATTAAATGCCTTAGCGTCACAGTATAAAAATGTGGTGGTAGTAGCTGGAAAAATCAAATTTCAGCAAGAATTACAACTGATTAGTAATCTAGATGTAATGCTTTCTATGGATTCCGGCAATGCACATATTGCTGCTATGCTGGGCGTAAAAGTCATTACACTTTGGGGCGCAACGCATCCATTTGCCGGATTCTTACCATTCAATCAACCATTTGAAAATGCAATAACCGCTGATAGAAAACAATTCCCTATGTTACCAACTTCGGTTTACGGCAATAAAAATGTGCCTGGTTACGAAGATGCCATGCGAACAATTACTCCTGAAACGGTAGTTACCAAAATTCAAAAAGCACTTTAAATTCCTGTCGAAGCTTTTTGCAACTGTTTTTATCACCTCCGATTGCGAATAAAAAGCCTTTTCACGTAAGAAAAACTTTAACACATTTATAACAATTCGTAAAGATTACGTAGTACGAATAATACTATTTTTGGTCTGTCTGCGTTGTAAGTAACGAAACTAAAATTTAGGCTTGGCAGTAAAGTGCCACAATACTAGTTTTTATTTGTTTCAAAACGCATTAACCAAAAACCAACTAGTATTTATGTCAAACTTTAGGGTAACTCTTGCCATTTTATTTTTTGTAACCTTTACAGCTTTTGCTCAAAAAAGCAAAGTATCAGGAACATTAACCGCTGGAAGCGAAAAAACACCTATTTACAATTCGGTAATCGCATTATTAACGCCGGTCGATTCGGTGCTTTATAAATTTACACGTTCTGATAAAGACGGAAAATTTTTATTGAACAATGTAAAACCAGGCAGCTATATCTTGATGACTTCTCACAGTCAATATGCTGATTATTTAGATGATATTACTTTAACCGAAACAGACCGAAACTTAGGCAACATCAACTTAATGAGTAAAATGGAATTACTCCGAGAAGTGGTCATTAAAACGGGTTCTATCAAGATTAAAGGCGATACAACTAGTTACCGCGCCAGCGATTTTCAAGTGGATGCCAATGCTAACGTAGAGGAACTTCTAAAAAAATTACCCGGAATTCAAGTGGATAAAAACGGGACAATCAAAGCTATGGGTGAAACGGTTGAAAAAGTTTTGGTTGATGGCGAAGAATTTTTTGGTGATGATCCCGGTATGGCCGTAAAAAATTTACGTGCCGATGCTATTAAAGAGGTACAAGTTTTCAATAAAAAAAGCGACCAAGCTGAATTTACAGGAATTGACGACGGCGAGACTAAAAAAACGATCAATCTTAAGTTGAAAGAAGATAAAAAGAAAGGCTATTTTGGTAAAATTGACGGAGCAAATGAGCCCACAGCTGATAATGATTCACGTAACAACAGTAATATTTTGGTGAGCAGTTTTAAAGGAAAAAGAAAACTATCAGCTTTTTTATTAAATGGTAATACGGGTCAAGATGGTTTAAGTTGGGAGGACAGTGATAAATTTGGAGGTGGTGATGGTAATGTAAGTATGAACATGGATGATGATGGTAATGTGAGCTATGAGTGGACCGGTGGTGAAAATGATGACGAGCCGTATGTAGATACTCAAAATGGATTTATCAAAAATACCAATGCGGGTTTGCAATACAATAACAAATGGAACGACAAACACAGTTTAAATTTGTCGCCTAAATACAACCGACAAAGCTATCAAAACACTAGCAGCCGAAATACGCAAACACAAGTAGGCGATACGCAACTCAATCAAAACAGCTCAACGGTCAGTAATGTAAATAGAGATAATTTTAAAGCAAACGTAGTTTATGATGTGAAAATAGACTCAATAAATACCTTAAAGGTTACGGCAAAAACTAATTTTTACACTACCGAAAGTGACGAATTTACTAACGGAGATACCAGAGGAAATGATGGTTTGTTGCGCAACAGACAAGAGCGAATGTTTACCACAAATTCTGATAAGCAAGCGCTTTCTGCAAGTGTATTATTCAAACATAAATTTGCAAAACCGCGTAGAACCTTGTCAGTAAATAGTAGCTGGAACACATTAAACAGCAACTCTAATAATTTTTTGAAATCAAGTAATGAAAGCTACGAAGGCGGAGCTTTGGCTTTTAGTAATGAAGTAGATCAAAATAAAGTGGGCGAGAAAAACACACAAAATGTGAGTGTAAATACGACCTATACAGAACCTTTAGGTAAAAAGGTGGCTTTGCAATTGTCCTATCAAATTACGAATAACAGCGGCAATAGTAATTTTATCACCTACGATTTCTCTGATTTGAGCGGACGTTATGATGTAGTTGTTGATTCCTTATCCAATCAATTTGAGCAAAACATTACAACACACAAACCTTTAATTAAGTTGAGTTACAATGCAAAAAAGATCACTTACAGTTTTGGTAGTGGTTTTGGTTTTACTTTTTTTGATTTACAAGATTTATCTCAAAACAAAGAGTATAACCGCAGTTTTACTAACTTTTTTCCATCGGCAAACTTTTCATATAAATACAAAAGCAACAGTAACCTGCGTTTTAGCTATCAAGGAGCTACAAGACAACCTACTATTGATCAGTTGCAACCGCTTCGAAACAACCAGGATTTTTTCAACCAAGTTGTAGGTAACCCAGATTTGAAGCAATCATTTACGAACAGTTTTAATGTTACACATAGCACCTATAGCATTTTAACCGAAACCAATTTTTTTCAGAGTGTATCTTTTAGAACAACAGCAAACTTGATTTCGTTTAACAGAGATATCGATCCAGAAAGTGCAAAAACAGTAACTACTCCTATTAACACCAATGGTAATTTTTCGGCAAATGTTTATATGGGTTATGGTTTTAAATTAAAAAAATTGAACCTATTTGTTAATTTGAATCCGTCTCTTAATTACAACAGGTCTGTAAATAGCATCAACAAACAAATTAATAATTCGGATAATTTGAACTCTAGTTTTGGTCTCTATATTAACAAATCGAAAGAAAAAAAATACGATTTAACTTTGAGCAACACCTTCTCAAACAGTCGTAATAGTACTTCGCAAAACAATCAAGTTAGGTCTTTTAATACCAATGAACTAGGTTTTAGAGCAGGTGTTTATTTAACACAAAAATGGAAAATTGAATCAGATTACAATTGGTACGCCCGTCAAAAAACACTTGAATTTCAAGACCAACTTTCTAACCAACTTTGGAACGCAAGATTACAACGCACCTTTAAGAAAGAGGAGTTTACAGCTTATTTTTTAGTGAGAGATATTTTGAATCAAAACGTGGGAATTAATCGATTTATCTATGAAAATACGGTAGGTGAAGAGCGTAACGACAGATTGAAACGATATGCTATGATTGGGTTTACATGGAATTTTAAAAACAAAAACATAGAAGAAAAAAAATAGAATAAGAGAAATCAATTTTCTTTAAAAAATCATAAAAAAATACAATACTATGAAAACCTATTATGTATATCTAATGCTACTTGTATTTACTGGCAATTGTTTTGCGCAACAGTTTGTAGATAAAGCTGTTATTGAATATGAAGTGAGCACCAACCTTAAAAAAACAATGAGTAATGACAGTTGGAATGAGCAAATGAAAGAGAGCATATCTGATCTTAAAATTTCGTATTACAACTATACGTTTGAGAATAATAAAAGCTTGTTTAAATTTGACCGATGGAGTCCAAAAACTAAAATTCCGAATTACGAAAAAGAGGCAGACGAAGAGAATATTTGGTTTTTTGATTTTGCGAATCGCAAGATGAACGTTCAAAAGCAAATTGTGGGAACCAATTTTGTAATAGCAGATAGCATTCCAAAAATTGAATGGAAAATTACAAATGAACATCGTGAAATTGCGGGTTACAATTGTAGAAAAGCTGTTGGTAAAATTTTTGACGAAGTATATGTATTTGCTTTTTACACCGATGATATCACCATTTCAGGAGGTCCGTGCACTATAAATGGATTACCAGGAATGATTTTGGGTTTATCAATACCGCGTTTGTACACCTCGTATATTGCTACCAAAGTAGATTTGAAAATAAAAGACTCGAGTATCATTCAACCTATAACGGCTAAAAAAATGTATGATTTGAATGGTCTCAAAACTTTGATTGAGGAAAAAACAAAAGATTGGTACAGCTATGGCGAAGATAAAGAGGAGAATAAGCGCCAGAAAAGCATGTTTTTGTGGAATGCCTTTTTGTAAATAATTGGACCAGAACAGATAAAAAAAATTCCAAATCCCAGCTTTAAAAGTTGGTATTTGGAATTTTTAATATTGGATAATTACTTTTTAAACATCATCATAATCAACATAAATCGTGTCCGATGTAGGATGCGCTTGACAAGTAAGTATCAAACCATCGGCAATTTCTTTATCCGTAAGGATAGAATTCTTAGACATTTCAGCAGTTCCAGAGGTAACACGAGCCAAACAACTGCTGCAAATTCCGCCTTGGCAAGAATATGGAGCATCAATTCCTTGTTTTAATGCGGCATCTAGAACGGTTTGTTTTTGCGACATTTCAAAAGTAGTCTCTTCGTCATCTACCAAAACAGTAATTTTTGAATGACCGCCCAATGATTTTTCGATTTTATTTTCTTTGGTTGACGAAGCAAACAATTCAAATTTAATATTTGATTCTTTTACATTGTGCTCTTTTAAAACTCCAGAAACGGTATTGATCATTTCTTCAGGTCCACACAAGTAAAATTTAGAAAACTCAAGTTCTTTGTGTTTTGTATTTAAAACAAAATTCACGCTTGATTTTTCGATACGTCCAAACAAAGCATTTTCAACTTTAGCTTGACTGTACACATAATGCACAAACAAACGACCTACATATTGCAATTGCAAATCGTGTAACTCTTGGTGAAAAATAGTGTCTTCAGGTGATTTGTTGCCATAAACCAAAACAAAAGTGCTGTTAGGTTCGTTGTGTAAAACCGATTTTAAGATCGACATTACAGGAGTAATTCCACTTCCTGCCGCAAAAGCAGCGTAGTTGCGTTGGCGATCAGCCTGAGGTTCAAAAGTAAATTTCCCTTCCGGAGTTCCTACTTCAAGAACGTCACCCGCTTGGAGTTTGGTGTTGGCAAATTGCGAAAACAAACCATTAGGAACGGCTTTAACAGCAATTCGAAGTTCATCACTATCAGGCGAAGAACAAATAGAGTAGGCTCTACGAATTTCTTGACCGTCAAGGGTTAGTTTTAAGTTCAAATATTGACCAGCAATAAAAGCATAATTGGCTTTTAATTCTTGTGGTACGTTAAAAAGTATGGAAACTGCATCTTTAGTTTCGCGTTTTACTTCTTTTATAATAAGTTTTAAAAAAGACGACATGTGATAATTTTTTTTACAAAGATACTAAAGTCAATAGGTAAGTTAAATTAAAGTAATTGAAAATTTACATACCTAGAATTGTTATGTATAAGATTCTTATGTATATTTGTTTTTCCAAAAGAAAATGAAAATGAAAAACTCACAATTGTACAAAGGAAGTCTGAATACGATTATCATGAAATTGCTAGAAGAAAATGGCAAGATGTACGGCTATGAAATCACTCAGAAAGTAAAAGCGATTACTGCGGGCGAGTTGAATATTACCGAAGGCGCTTTGTATCCTGCCTTGCACAAACTTGAGGCCGAAGGAATTTTGGATGTTGAAATTGAAAAAGTAGACAACCGCATGCGCAAGTATTACAAACTGACCGAAGCAGGCGAGAAGGAAACCGTTAATAGACTTTCAGAACTCGAGGATTTCATCAGAAACATGCAGAGTTTAGTGAACCCTAAGCCTAGTTTAGAATTTTAATTTTTAGAATATGCAATTAACCACCGAACAAATAGAATGTATCAATCAAACCTTAATTGCAAAAGGGGTGAAGTTTGACGATTTGAAACTAGAAGTTTTAGACCATATTGCTACTGAAATTGAAAATGAAATGGAAGTTTCAAATAATGACTTTTCAGTAGTTTTTAATCAGGTTTTTGAAAATTGGAATTCTGAATTACAACCAACTAGAGCTTTTTTCTCCCTGAATACATATTATCCTAAATTGGCGCGAAATGCTTTTAGAAATCAAATAAAACTAGAAATAGTTACAACTATTATACTCTCTGCAGTATTGTTTTTTAGTTTTCAATTGTTATCGGATTCTAATATAAAACTCCAGTTTATTTTATGGATTAAGAAAGTGTTTTTTTACGCCTATATTGGAACAATATTATTGATGTTTATTTTTAAATTTTTCAATTCAAAATCAAAGGTATCGTCCACTTTTAGGCATTCATTTGATACAAGATTCCCGGTGATTTTTGTTTGGTTAGCTTTTATTTTCAATGATAATATACCTCATGATGCAACCAATCAAAATTTGTTTGTACTGTCAATGGGATGCCTTTTTATGTACTTACTTTCTTTTATTTATTTAGGATTTAAGCATTATCAATTCCAAAGAAGATTTTTATTTAATTAGAATTTATTTTCTACAAGTTTGTCATGCTGAGGAATGAAGCATCTCTAAAAATTGTATTTAATTTTAGACACAAAATCAAAAAAAAACACCAACTGAATTAATCTTTAGAAGATGAAACTAACCACCGAACAAATAGCACAAATAGAAGAGACTTTAGTTTTAAACGGTCTTGTTTATCAAGATGTGAAGCTAGAAATAATTGACCACATAGCATCAGAAATTGAAGAAAGAATGAGTCAGGAAGAAATTTCATTTGACAGTGTCTGTAAATCAGTTTTTGAGAAATGGAAAAGTGCACTAGTAATTTCTTCAAGTTATGCTTGGTTAGGAGCTTTCTTTAAAGCACCTCAATTTGTAGTAGACAAATTAGTCGCTTATTCTAAAAGAGAGGCTTTACATGTATTTTTTTCAGTTCTTGTTTTCGGGTCTCTACTAGCTTTTATAGTTTCAAATACATTTCAAAAAGAAACCTTTAAAGCCATTAGTTTAGCTTTACAAGGAGTTTATACCCTTTTGATGGTATGTATCAGTATAAGTATGTTCTTGATTTGGAGATCTACAATTAAAACTATGTACGGAAGATTGTTTCTTTTCAGAGGTTGGGTCGTTTTTTTATTTTGCTTACAGTTTAACATCTATAGAGATCCATTGAAACATTTTGATGCTACTAATTCTTTTTTGCAAAATCTAGTAGGCTGTATATTATTATGTATTCCATTTGTGTACTCTTTCTTTCAATTAATGTTGGCTAGTGAACATTTTAAAATCGTTAAAAAATTGAAATTAGTTTAATCTTTATTTTATGAAACTAACCACCGAACAAATAGAATACGTATCCAATTACATCAAATCCTTAGATATCAAATGGTATGAATTGCAAGTAGAATTTACAGATCACATGGTTACTAGTATGGAGGAGATTTGGGAGAACGATCCTGAGTTAACATTTCATCAAGTGAAGCAGTGCGCTGAAAGTAAGTTTGTAGGGCATTCTAGTTTTAAATCGATTCAAGAAGAACGAAAAGGTATTTTGCAAAAGGAATACAATAGAAGTCAACGAAAAATGATTGTGGAATTTTTAAAATTCCCCAAAATTATTGGAAGTATTATGTTAGGAATTCTCGCCTACCAAGCTTCTTTTTACTTTGAGAAACCTAGTAAGTCCTTAGGATTATTATTTGCATTGTTATTAGTTTTTATAATTCCAGGATTGTATAACTTCTTCAAGAATTATAAAATTCAAGGAAAACGTTTTTTAGCAGTAAGTTACTATTCTTTAAGTTTAACAGTTTCGATGATTTTCCCTAATATAGGAATCAACCTAACTAATGTTTTTAAAGAAGAAATCCAGCAGAATCATCTTTTGTTCATATCGCTTATTTGTTTTTGGGTCGTTGGACTTTTGTTTTGCGCAACAGGAGTCTATCTTGATATAAAACATGTAGCAAAAGTTAAAAAACAATACCAACTGAATTAATCTTTAGAAGATGAAATTAACCACCCAACAAATAGAATCTATCAATCAAATTTTAATAGCAAAAGGACTGAATTTTGACGATTTGAAAGTAGAAGTTTTAGATCATATCGCTACTGAAATAGAAGAGAAAATACAGAATACAAATTGTGCTTTTGATGTTGCTTTTAAGGAAGTTCTTGAAAAATGGGAGCCAGAATTTAAACCATCCTTTTCGGGATTTATAGGTTTTACAAACCCAAGAATAATGACTGTCAAATGCCACAAAATAGTGAAAAGACAATTTTTAACCGCAATTGCAACTTCATCTTTGCTTACGCTCGTATTCTTGCTTTTTGTCAGAAACTCAAGCCTCGGATTGTTTCTTGCAGCTATCCAAGGAACCCTGAGATCATTTGTTCTTTTAGAATTTGGGTTGGTTGCTCTAGCTTGGATTTTAATTTGGAGGTCAAAACACCAAACTACTTATGGTTATTTGATGAACAAAAAAAGCGCTGGCATAATGATCTTTTTACTTATGATGGGGATTGGTTTATTTCCAGTTAAAATAAATCATCCAGATGTTAAAATTGCTTTCGTATCGGTTTTCGCAGCCATAATTTACATTGTCAGCACCAAAATTTACTTGAAACTAGCATACAAACATTTTGAGTTTGTAAAGAAAATATCGCTTGTAAAACCATAAATCCTTACGTGGGTTTTCTTGATGATTTGTTTGCTCTTGATGGCTGAGATGCTTCGTTCCTCAGTATGACAAATAACACTACCTACAAGAGTAAATTTCCGACACTTAAAAAACCAAAACACAAAGTCAAAAGAGCACTTTTCTTTCAAAAAAAATTACTTCGTTGTAACATTTTCTGACTTTGACTTACTTACTAGCAAACCAAAAAACCAAAAGATGATTTCAAAATTCCTTTATCTCGAATGGAAGGCTTTCACAAGGTCAGCCTCTTTCGCATCTAACTTGGCGCTAAAAATCCTGATGGGTTTTGTTGCGGCCTATTTCATTTTAATATTTTTAGGATTAGGAGTAGGTGCATTCTATATCCTCAAAAAAATGAAATTGGATCCTATTGTAGCCGTAAATCAATTTTTATTTTATTACGTGGTGATGGATTTAATTGTTCGCATGATGCTTCAAAAAATTCCAGTGCTCAATATTCGTCCTTTATTGAATTTTCCGATTAAAAGAGAAACCATCGTCCATTTTTCGTTAGGCAAAACAATCCTTTCGTTTTTTAATTTGCTACACGCATTTTTCTTGATTCCGTTTAGCGTAGTCTTGATTATTGAAGGTTACAATCCGCTATTGGTAGTGTTTTGGTACTTGGCCATTTACGCACTGTTGTATTGCAATAATTTCATCAATATTTTATTGAGCAACAAAGACGGATTATTCATGATTTTCTTGGGACTATCAGCAGTTTTAGCCGGCTTGCAGTATTATGAAATATTTGATATTACTACCTTTATGGGACCAGTATTTCAGTCTTTTTACAACACTTATTGGGCATTTAGTATTCCGGTTTTGGCATTAATTGCTTTGTACATTATTTCATTTAAATATTTCAAAAATAACTTGTACCTCGATGCAGGCTTATCTACCAAACACGATGAAGCAAAAACCGAAGACTTAACTTGGTTGAACCAATTTGGAACCATCGGTACCTTCCTTAAAAACGACATCAAATTAATCAAAAGAAACAAGCGTTCCAAAACTACAGTTGGTTTGAGTGTCATGTTTCTATTTTATGGCTTGTTGTTCTTTACCAATGGTATTCCAATGTATAACAATCCTACGATGCATATTTTTGCGGGAATCTTTGTTTCTGGTGGATTCTTAATCACTTTTGGGCAGTTCGTACCAAGTTGGGACAGCTCGTATTACCAATTAATGATGACACAAAATATCCCGTACCGTGGGTATTTGAGTTCAAAATGGTGGTTAATGGTAATAGCTACAATTATAACCACAGTAATAGCTGCGCCCTATTTGTATTTTGGTTGGCAAATTTATTTAACCATAATTGTAGGTGCTATTTATAACATCGGAGTCAACTCGCATTTGGTGTTACTTGGTGGTGCATTTACCAAAACCCCCATCGATTTAAGTTCAGGCAAAGGTGCCTTTGGTGATAAGAAAGCATTCAACATAAAAACCATGCTCATCTCATTACCACAATTAGGTTTACCAATGCTCGTGTATTGGTTAGGTTCAAGATTTGACAGTGCAACAACCGGTTTGGCCTTAGTAGCACTTCTTGGCGTAATTGGTTTTGCATTCAAAGAAAAAGCATTTACCTTAATCGAAAAAACATATAAATCAGAAAAATACGCTACCATAGCAGCATACAAACAAAAAGGATAATTAGGACTCTCACTGAGTAAGCTTACAAATCCTTAATTTTCTTAATGGTTTAAAAAAAAGAGACAACAACAAACCAACCTATTAAACTAATAACAATGATACAAGTAAACAACCTTACCAAAACATACAACGGAACAACCGTATTAAATATAGAAGCATTAGAAATCAAACAAGGCGAAAGCTTTGGCTTAGTGGGTAACAACGGCGCTGGAAAAACCACTTTTTTCAGTCTTTTGCTAGACTTAATTCAAGCGTCTACCGGAAACATAGTAAACCACGGCATAAATGTAAGTAAAAGCGAGGCTTGGAAACCTTTCACCGCCTCTTTTCTTGATGAAAGTTTTTTAATAAGCTATCTAACTCCCGAAGAATATTTTTATTTCATAGGCGATTTACGCGGTCAAAACAAAGCTGATGTTGATGCGTTACTAGCCAAACACGAAGAGTTTTTTAATGGCGAAATCTTAAAAAACAAAAAATACCTGCGCGATTTATCTAAAGGAAACCAGAAAAAAGTAGGTATCATTGCTACTTTAATTGGTAATCCGTCCGTGGTTATTCTCGATGAGCCTTTTGCTAACCTTGACCCAACCACGCAATTTCGCCTTAAAAAAATCATCAAAGAACTAGCCGATGATCCAACCGTTACCGTATTGGTTTCAAGCCACGACTTGCAGCACACTGTTGAGGTAAGCGACCGTATTGTAGCCATGCAAAAAGGCCAAGTGGTTAAAGACATTCAAACCTCAGAAGAAACATTAAAAGAATTAGAAGAATTTTTTGCCGTATAAATGCAGTAAAAAACACCCTAATATAAAGTGCTAATTGTTTCAGTACTCACGCTATTTCAGTGTGAATATTGAAACAATTAGCTTTTTTTTGGGCGTAACCCTCCGTAAAAACTTCGGGTCGGGCTTTACGCTCTATCTTTATTTTCGATCCAAAAATCGAAAAATAAAGGATGCCGCTGCAATCCCTTACGCACAACCATTGCACTTCAAATAAAAGGTCATAATTTTCACGATATCAAAAAGAAATGTATTTTTACCAATGCGTATACTAAAAAGTATATTTCATAGTTAATTGATAAAAACGTTTTCCATTGAAAATCAATACATACAAATCCTTACTTACACTCCTTTTCCTTGCTGTAGTAGTAGCGTGTTCGACCAAAAAAGACACTTTTTTAGCCAGAAATTCGCATGCCTTGAGCACAAAATACAACATTCTGTACAACGGCCAAGTAGGTCTAGACAAAGGTATTAAGTCCCTTCAAATGGGTAGCGACGATAATTTTTGGGATATTTTACCCATTGAAAAAATGCAAGTTTCGGATGAATTTACACCCGAAAAAGCCAAAAATCCAGACTTTGAATTAGCCGAAACCAAAGCAACCAAAGCCATTCAAAAACACTCCATGAATATTGGTGGCAAAGAAAAAAATTTCCAAATAGATGAAGCCTATCTTATGCTAGGAAAAGCAAGGTACTATGACCAGCGTTTTGTACCAGCTCTTGATGCATTCAATTACATCCTTTATAAATATCCCAACAGCAGCAAAATTTACGAAGCAAAAATTTGGCGCGAAAAAACCAATATGCGTTTGGGTAACGATGCACAAGTAATCAAAAACATTAGTAAATTATTAGATGACCGTAAAGTACAAAAGCAAGTTTACGCTGATGCCAATGCACTTTTAGCAGCCTCTTTTTTGAATTTAGAAGAAAAAGACAGCGCAGTTGTTAAATTAAAGCAAGCCATTAATTTTACCAAAGTAAATCAAGAAAAAGCCAGATATCGTTTTGTTTTAGGTCAATTATATCAAAAAGCTGGCTACAAAGACAGCGCAGTAACAACCTTTCAAGAAATCATTGCAATGAACCGAAAGGCCGAGCGTAGATTTGTTTTGCAAGCGCATGCCAAAAAAGCAGAATTATTTGATTATCAAAACGGTGACACAGCACTATTTGTAAAAACATTTAATAAATTACTTAAAGATAGAGAGAACAGACCTTTTAAAGATTTGATTTTTCATCAAATGGCAGTTTTTCAAGACAAGCAAAACAATCAAAAAGCGGCTATTGCTTTGTATAATTCTTCACTTAAAACCAATTCAAAAGATTCGTATTTGGTAGCATCCAACTACCGCAATTTGGGTGACATGTATTTCAAGAATGCCTCCTACGCTTCAGCTGCAAAGTACTACGATAGTACATTGGTCAAGCTAAACAATAACACAAGAGAGTTTGCTAAAATTGAAAAAATCAGAAAAAATTTAGACGAAGTAATTGCCTATGAAGCTATTGCGCAACACAACGACAGTATTCTAAAAATTGTTGCTATGAGTCCAGAGCAGCAAAACTCTTTTTATGAAAACTACATTGCACAACTCAAAGAGAAAGACGAACAAAAAAAACTACTTGAGGCTAAAAATAAAGAACTTCAAGAAAACCGAGAACGAAATGCGTCTATTAGTTCTGCTGATCCTAGTGGTGGTTTTGATACCTTGAATGCAGCCCCTATTCCCGGTATGGCGCCTCCGTCTATGAATCCTATTGGGGCTCCACAGCCGGGTAGTAGTTCTTTTTATTTTTACAACGCAACCACTGTAGCATTTGGTAAAGTCGAATTTAAAAAATTATGGGGCGATAGATCACGTAATGGCAATTGGCGCTTTTCAGGAACCAAAGTAGGCAACACTACTGTTGCCGCTGATGATGCAACTACAGCAACAGATTCAACAGCTGCCGTTGCTACTATTGAAAAGCCAGAATACAGTACGCTTTTTTATACCAAGCAATTACCCACTGATGCAAAAGAATTAGATAGTATTGCCAAAGAGCGTAACAGCGCCTATTATAATTTAGGTATTGTCTATAAAGAAAAATTCAAAGAAAACGAACTAGCAATAAGCAAGCTAGAGCAGTTACTTTTGACCAATCCAGAGGAAAAGCTAGTGTTACCTACGCTGTATAATTTGTTTAAATTGTATCAATCAACAAATGCTACCAAGGCCGAAGCTATGAAAACTCGAATTTCACAAGAGTTCCCTAATTCTCGTTATGCGCAAATTATCAACCAAAATGCGCAAAGTACAATAGCAATAGCTGATTCTCCCGAAACGGAGTATAACAAATGGTATAAATTATTCGAAAAGGAGGACTTCAATACGATTTTATCTAACATTGATAATTTGATTGTACAGTTTTCTGGTGACGAAATTGTTTCAAAATTCGAATTGCTAAAGGCCAATACACTAGGTAAAGTTAAAGGACTTGCAGCCTACAAAAAAGCCATGCAAGATGTAGTAGATAATTATCCTAATAGTGAAGAGGGTAAAAGTGCAGCCTTGATTTTAAAAGAACAAATTCCAGTTTTAGAACAATTGAACTTCAAAACGGCTGTAGCTAGTAACTACAAAATTTTATACCAAGTAGGTGCTCGTGACGATGAAAAGACAACAGCCTTGGAAGCCAGTTTAAAAGCATTTTTTGAAGGTGAGAATTTACAAAAGCTGTACCTTTCTTATGACTTATATACC
This sequence comes from Flavobacterium turcicum, assembly GCF_011365745.1. Taxonomy (GTDB): domain Bacteria; phylum Bacteroidota; class Bacteroidia; order Flavobacteriales; family Flavobacteriaceae; genus Flavobacterium; species Flavobacterium turcicum. Next base: position 243,536 of record NZ_JAAOBY010000001.1, read on the forward strand.
GATAATAATGCGTTTGTAACAATTCACGGCATACCTACACAAAATTATGCTGCAGATATCTTGACAGTTTTAGCAGAAAATAAAAAATACAATCTCACAACACCTGCTATAATTATCGCATCAGAGAATTATAGGATTGTGCAAATCAAGAAAAATTTAGAGAGTTATCTAGCCCTCGAAAAAAAATAACTATGTTCGATAAAAAACAAAAATCATACACCGATCTTTTGGGTAAAACCAATAGGATTGTGGAAGGAACCACTATTAAAGGAGATATTATTTCGCAAGCTGATTTTAGATTAGACGGTCACTTGGTGGGTAATTTTCAAACTGCTGGTAAAATTGTAATTGGCCCCGCCGGAAGTGTTACCGGAGATATTATTTGTAAAAACGCAGATATTGAGGGGAAATTTGAAGGCAACATCAAAGTTCAGGAACTTTTGAGTGTAAAAGCAAAGGCTAGTATTCAAGGGCAAGTAACTGTTGGAAAATTAGCAGTAGAGCCAGGTGCAACTTTCTCTGCGGCTTGTTCGATGCAAATTCAATCTAAAAATCCAGAGGTACATGAAAAAGAAAGCAGAAAATAATGCCAAATGGTTGGTCTTTCTAGCAATACCTTTTCAAATGGGTACTATTATTTTTGCATTTACCTATCTTGGAATCTGGCTAGATGATAATTACAGCCAAGCTGATTCTTCTGTTTATACTATCGTACTTTCACTAATTTCTGTTTTTATTGCCTTGTATAATGTAATACGGCAAGTAAAAAATTTAAACAATTCTAAAAATGAATAAAATTTTACCTTTTCTTAAGGCTTTAATTCCTTTTACCTTATTACTTTTTGTCGTACAGTATTATGCAGTACAAACTTTTGGTTATCAAAAAGACCTGTTTTACAGCACAGAGAGCGTTTATGGATTTTTACTAATCACCACTATACTTATATATGTATTACTGCTTTTTGTGAATCAAAATTTTCCTGATTTTACTGGCTTTGCATTTTTAGGAACAACATTTATAAAGATGATGGCAGCGGTGGTTTTTTTGTGGCCATTAATTAAAGCCGAAAACGTTGCAACTAATCTTAATATCGGAGCTTTTTTCATTCCATATTTCCTATTTTTACTTTTTGAAACCGTTTTTGCGGTTCGATTGATAAATAAAAGATAGGTTGACTGCAAATAATGCAATAGCACTCAAAATTGATTTTTTAAAAACATGATTATAATTTTCAATTTTGAATTAAATATGTACCTTTGCAAAAAATTTTAAAAACGTAAAATCAGATACACAATTAATAATGGTAATTTCAAAAAAATCACTTCAATTCCTGTTAGTTACTTTTGTAGCGTGTATGCCGTTGGTAAATTTCGCAAACCCAGCCGCGGATAGTCTTCAAAATCATACCGAAAGCGTGGCAACTGTTGCTGATGCGCATGCTGAAGCGGGTCATTCTGCTGAAAAAGAATTCAATGCTACGGAATTGATCAATGAGCACATTGGTGATTCGCATGAGTTCCATATTGCTGATTGGGCGGGTCACCCGATTTCGTTTTACTTACCTGTTATTTTATGGACAAACTCTGGTTTAGAAATTTTTTCAGCAGAGCAATTTCACCACGATAACGAAGGACATCATGTTGTAGATGTAAACGGTCAAAAATTGGTTCGTTATAATGAAGTTATTTTTTACGCAGATAAATTTGAAACATTAACTGAAGATCAAAAAAAGAACGGTGCATTTGAATTTGATGCAAGACCTCTTGATTTTTCTATAACTAAGAATGTTTTCTCTATGTTAATGTCGGCTTTGGTTTTATTCTTCTTATTTTTTGCAGTAGCAAGATCGTACAAGAAAAACCCAAAAGCACCAAAAGGAATCGCTGGTTTCTTAGAGCCGTTGGTTATTTTTGTAAGAGATGAAATTGCTATCCCAAATATCGGAATCAAAAAATACGCGAAATACATGCCGTATTTGTTAACGATCTTTTTCTTTATCTGGATCAACAACCTTATTGGTTTAATACCGTTTTTCCCATTTAGTGCCAACCTTACGGGTAACATCTTCTTTACATTTGTATTGGCTTTGTTTACTTTTATCGTAACTACTTTCAGCGGAAGCAAAGATTACTGGAAACACATTTTCTTGCCACCAGTTCCAAAAGCATTGTATCCTATTATGATACCAGTAGAAATTATTGGTATGTTGACAAAACCTTTCGCATTGATGATTCGTTTATTCGCTAACATCACTGCAGGGCATATTATCATCTTGAGTTTAGTCTCATTGATTTTTATATTCAAAACAGTAGCGGTTGCGCCAATTTCTGGAGCGTTCGTATTGTTCATGAGTGTACTTGAAATGTTGGTTGCTGCGTTGCAAGCTTATGTGTTTACGTTGTTAACTGCATTGTTTATTGGTCAGGCTGTTGAAGAGCACGACCACCATTAATTTGTGTTTTATTAATTATTAACTATATTAAATTTAGTATTATGGTATTAGCTGGAATCGGAGCTGGATTAGCTGTTATTGGTGCAGGTCTAGGTATTGGAAAAATTGGTGGTTCTGCAATGGACGCTATTGCTCGTCAACCTGAGGCTGCTGGAAAAATCCAGACTGCTATGATTATTGCTGCTGCACTTATTGAAGGTGTTGCACTTTTCGCAGTAGTTGTTGCGTTAATTGCACAATAATTAAAGCTTAAAACTTCTTGATACGGTTGGTATCAAGAAGTTTTTATTTCTAAAACAAACTTTTTAAATATAAAAATATGAATTTAACAGCACCAGAGAGTTTAATATTTTGGACCTCTATCATCTTTATAGTTTTCTTTATCTTGCTTGGTAAATTTGCTTGGAAACCAATTTTAAGCGCCGTAAAAGGAAGAGAAGATTCTATCAACTCTGCTTTGGCTGCAGCCGAAACAGCACGTTTAGAAATGCAAAATTTAACTGCAGAAAATGAGCGTATTTTACAAGAAGCACGTTTAGAGCGTGATGCTTTGTTGAAAGAAGCTCGTGATATGAGAGAAAAAATGATCGCTGATTCAAAAGCTGATGCGCAAGCAGAAGGTGCACGTATGATCGAGCAAGCGAAAACAGCTATTGCTGCTGAGAAAAATGCTGCTATGGCTGAATTGAAATCACAAGTATCTACTTTGTCTTTGAGTATTGCTGAAAAAGTATTAAGAGAAGAACTATCTAACAAAGAATCTCAAACTAAATTGATTGAGAACATGTTGGGTGACGTTAAATTGAACTAATTATGGCAAGTACTAGAGCAGCAAGTCGTTATGCAAAAGCAATTTTAGACCTAGCTAATGCTAAAGGTGTGTCTACTGAAGTGAATAGTGATATGAATAGTATTGCTACAGCTATCAATGGCAACCTAGAATTGAGTACTTTTATTCAAAACCCAACTATCAAAGTTACAGTAAAACAAAATGCTTTATTAGAAGTTTTTGCTGATAGCAATGCGGTTACTAAAGGTTTGTTTCAATTGTTATTTGAAAACAAGAGATTCGAAATCTTAGAATCTATCGCAGTTGAGTACGGGAAATTATTTGACTTTGCTAACGGAATGGAGCAAGCGCAAGTAACTACTGCCGTACCAATGGATGCTGCATTAGAAGAAAAAGTTTTGGCTAAAATAGCATTGTTATCTGATAAAAAGGTAAGCATACAAAATATAGTAGATCCAGCAATTATTGGAGGATTTATTTTAAGAATAGGCGACAAGCAGTACAATGCTTCTGTTGCTAACAGATTACAAGTATTAAAAAGAGAGTTAAGTAATTAGTTTATTGCACATTTAAGTGTTTAAATCATAAAGTAAGATGGCGGAAATTAAACCTGCTGAAATTTCAGCAATATTAAGAAAGCAAGTAGAAGGTTTTGAATCTGGTGCTACACTAGAAGAAGTAGGAACCGTACTTCAAGTTGGAGATGGTATTGCTCGTATCTACGGGCTTTCTAATGTTCAATATGGAGAGTTAGTGGAGTTTGACAATGGTTTAGAAGCTATTGTATTGAACCTTGAAGAAGATAACGTGGGTGTGGTACTTTTAGGACCATCTACTGGTATCAAAGAAGGTTCTACTGCAAAAAGAACACAACGTATTGCTTCTCTTAAAGTAGGAGAACAAATGGTAGGACGTGTAGTAAACACACTTGGTTTTCCAATTGATGGAAAAGGACCAATTGGTGGAGACTTATATGAAATGCCATTAGAAAGAAAAGCTCCTGGAGTTATCTTCCGTCAGCCAGTTACTGAGCCATTACAAACAGGTATCAAAGCAGTTGATGCAATGATTCCAGTAGGTCGTGGACAACGTGAGCTAGTTATTGGTGACCGTCAAACAGGTAAGTCAACTGTTTGTATCGATACTATCTTAAATCAAAAAGAATTTTACGATGCTGGAAAACCAGTATTTTGTATCTACGTAGCTATTGGACAAAAAGCTTCTACAGTAGCAGGAATTGCTAAAATGTTAGAAGAAAAAGGTGCTATGGCGTATACTGTGATTGTTGCAGCTAATGCTTCTGATCCAGCTCCAATGCAAGTTTATGCTCCTTTCGCAGGTGCTGCAATTGGTGAATATTTTAGAGATTCAGGTCGTCCTGCTTTAATTGTGTATGATGATTTGTCTAAACAAGCGGTTGCTTACCGTGAGGTTTCTCTTTTATTAAGAAGACCACCGGGACGTGAGGCGTATCCTGGAGACGTTTTTTACTTACACAGCCGTTTATTAGAGCGTGCTTGTAAAGTAATTGCTGATGACGGAATTGCTAAAAACATGAATGATTTACCAGATTCATTGAAATCTATCGTAAAAGGTGGTGGTTCATTGACAGCTTTACCAATCATTGAAACTCAAGCTGGTGACGTTTCTGCATATATCCCAACAAACGTAATTTCGATTACTGATGGTCAAATTTTCTTAGATGGTGATTTGTTTAACTCAGGAGTTCGTCCAGCAATCAACGTAGGTATTTCGGTATCACGTGTTGGAGGTAACGCTCAAATTAAATCAATGAAAAAAGTATCAGGAACTTTAAAACTAGATCAAGCACAATTCCGTGAATTGGAAGCGTTTGCTAAATTTGGTTCTGATTTGGATGCTGTTACTTTAAACGTAATTGAAAAAGGAAAAAGAAACGTTGAAATCTTGAAACAAGGTTTGAATGATCCTTATACTGTTGAAGATCAAGTAGCAATTATTTATGCAGGTTCTAAAAACTTGTTAAAAAATGTTCCTGTGAACAAAGTAAGAGAGTTCGAGAAAGATTTCTTAGAATTCCTAAATGCTAAGCACAGACCTACACTTGATGCTTTGAAAGCAGGAAAGTTAACAGACGAAATTACAGATGTAATCGAAACTGTAGCTAAAGAATTATCAGCAAAATATAACTAATTTAGTGAAAAGTGAAAAGTGAATAGTATAATTGTTCACTTTTTACGATTCACATTTCACTATACACAAAATGGCAAATTTAAAGGAAATCCGTAATAGAATTACTTCCGTTTCATCGACGATGCAAATTACATCGGCTATGAAAATGGTTTCTGCAGCAAAGCTAAAGAAAGCACAAGATGCGATCACAGCAATGCGCCCTTATGCCGAAAAATTAACGGAATTATTGCAAAATCTTTCTGCTACTTTAGAAGGTGATGCCGGTGGTGAGTACACTACACAGCGCGAAGTTAAAAAAGTGTTGTTGGTGGTTATTACTTCTAACAGAGGTTTAGCAGGTGCGTTTAACACCAATGCGATCAAAGAAGCAAAAAACCGTGCCGATTATTACACAGGACAACAAGTTGATGTTTTTGCCATTGGTAAAAAAGGAAACGACGTCTTGAGCAAAACTTTAAACGTTGTTGGTAATCAAAGTACTGTTTTTGATGATTTGACTTTTGATAATGTTGCTAAAATAGCGGATACTTTAATGGAGAAATTCGTTGGTGGTGAGTATGATAAAATTGAGTTGATTTACAACCAATTTAAAAATGCTGCTACGCAAATTGTTCAAACAGAGCAATTTTTACCGTTAGCATCTTTAAAAGCCAATGCTGCTGAAGCTGCTGGTGATTATATTTTTGAACCATCAAAAGAAGAAATCGTTTTGACTTTGATTCCTAAATCTTTGAAAACACAATTGTATAAAGGTATTCGTGACTCTTTTGCCTCAGAGCACGGAGCACGTATGACAGCAATGCACAAAGCAACTGATAATGCAACTGAATTGAGAAATCAATTGAAATTAACTTATAACAAAGCGCGTCAAGCTGCAATTACTAACGAAATCTTAGAGATTGTTGGTGGAGCAGAGGCTTTGAAAGGATAAGAAAAACTTAGTTTTTCAAATCTTCAAAATGCGAAGTTTTGAAAGAGTTAACATATTTTGTTTTATAATACAAAGAGTCAACTTCGGTTGGCTCTTTTTTTTATACTTTGGTTTGCGACAAGTTAAATATCCTCGTTAAGTTCATAAACATAATCGTTTTCCTTGTTTTTTCTTTTTCTATTCCTCTGATTTTTTCTCTAATTTTACATTTTTAAAACGAACATGGAATTACACCTTATAGAACTTACTACCAAAGAAGAAATGCTGGCGCAATACGATGTCATGCTACATTTGTACACTAACTTTACTTTCGAAAAATACGATGCGTATCTTACGGATATGATTCCGCACAACTACAAGCAAATTGCTGTTTTTGAAGGTACTGTTTGTGTTGGACTTTCAGGTTTGTGGTCTGGAACCAAACTTTGGTCAGGCAAGTACCTCGAAATTGATAATTTTATCGTTCACCCTGATCACCGTAAAAAAGGAATTGGTAAAATAATGACAGATTATGTAGATGCGAAAGCCAAAGAACTTGGTTGTACGATGATTGTACTAGATGCTTTTACAGGAAACTTCAATGCACATCGTTTTTATTATAACCAAGGATACGCGCCCAAAGGTTTTCATTTCTTAAAAATTATCAACGAAGACGGTTTATCTTAAGAATGCTACACTTTCTAGAAAACAGTTTTCACAAATCAAGTAGGATATCTGCTTCACCAATGGTTAAAGTCACCACACAATTGCCTATTTTTGTTCCTATTGACCTCTGTAAAATAAAATAATTTTGGGTTTATATAAAAATCTTTTTAAACAAACAGCCATTTACGGACTCGCTACGGTTGTTCCGCGAATGTTCAGTTTTATTCTGGTTCCATTATACACTGATTTACTTCCTAAAGCTGAATACGGTAAGGTTTCTGTCATTTTTGCTTACATGATTTTCTTTAATGTACTTCTCGCGTATGGGTTTGAAACTGCTTTCTTTAGGTTTTACAATAAAGAGAATGATAAAAAATCTGTTGTTGAAACAGCGTCCGTTTCCCTTTTTTGGTCCTCAATTGTATTTTTGGTCATAGCCTTGCTTTTCCGCAATAAATTGGCCATTTGGTCTGGTCTTGATGTACAATATATTACATACACCATTTGGATTTTAGTGTTTGATGCTTTGGTGATTGTTCCTTTTTCAAAATTAAGAGTCAACCAGCAACCTATAAAATATGCTATAATCAAAATAGGAAATGTTGTAGTTAATTTGGTCCTAAACTTATTCTTTTTGAGTTATTTACCAGCAATTGCAAAGTCAAATCCTGATGGGTTTTTAGGTTCGTTGTACATAGTTGATTTTCAAATAGGTTATATTTTCGTATCCAATATTGTAGCCAGTTTGCTTACTTTTTTAGTATTGTCACCGTCCTATTTTAAACTAAAATGGCATTTTGATTACCAGCTTTGGAAGCGCATGATGCAATACGGAATGCCCATTATGCTAGCCGGACTCGCATTTGCCATCAACGATCAGTTTGACAAAATTTTATTGGGAGAACTATTGCCAGCCAATATTGCCGATGCAGAGGTGGGTGTATACTCAGCCTGTTACAAGCTTGGTTTGTTTATGGTTTTGTACCGTACGGCCTACACTTTAGGTATCGAACCTTTCTTTTTTAGCCATGCTGATAGTAAAAATGCACCACAAACTTACGCTACCATAACCAAATATTTTGTCATTTTTGGGTCGTTCATTTTACTCTCCGTTATCGTTTTTGCCGATGTTTTCAAGGTGATCATGATTCAGGACGAGTCATATTGGGAAGCCATGAAAGTAGTGCCTTTAATTATTTTGGCTAATTTTTTTCTTGGCATTTACACCAACCTTTCTGTATGGTACAAACTCATTGATAAAACCTATGTGGGTGCTTACATCTCAATCGTAGGAGCCATCATCACGCTAGCGCTCAATTACCTGCTAATCCCAACCATGAGTTATTACGGTTCAGCCATAGCCACCATAGCCGCTTATGGTAGCATGATGACCATCTCTTATTATTTCGGAAACAAATATTACCCCATACCGTATGACAGCCGTAAAATTTTTATGTATCTCATAATTTCAATCGGATTTTCAGCGATTTCATTTTACGGATTCCGGGAGAATTATTTCGTAGGAATCCCGTTATTGCTCGTGTTCCTGTATTTTATATACCACAACGAAAAAGAATTATTAACCCAAATACTAAAACGTAAAGCAAAGTAGTATCAATTTTTTTAGAAGCTTATCGCGCCCTTCGTTTCAAGCTTTTTCCTAAAATTGTTTTTTTCTATGGGGCAAAAGGAGCTTCTTGCAGTCGCTCTTTTCACCCTCGAAAAAAATACAATTTTATAAAAAAAGGCTTTCCACTTCGGTCACGGCTAAAAAAGCGCACTTCTTAAAAAAGACTATCTGATCCTAAAAACTAGCTCAAACAAATACATTATGAATATCAACATCATCAACAAATCACAGCACGACTTGCCTAGCTATGAAACCATCGCCTCGGCAGGAATGGATTTACGAGCCAATATAACCGCCCCAATTACTTTAAAACCTTTAGAACGAACCATCGTAAAAACAGGTCTTTTTATAGAACTACCTATTGGGTACGAAGCACAAGTAAGACCACGCAGCGGACTAGCTGCAAAAAATGGTGTAACCGTACTTAACGCACCCGGGACTGTAGATGCGGATTATCGTGGAGAAATTGGAGTAATTTTAGTAAATTTATCCAATGAAGATTTTACCATTCAAAATGGAGAACGCATAGCGCAATTGGTAATAGCAAAACACGAACGCGCCGAGTGGACTCTAGTTCAGGAACTGACAGAAACTTCAAGAGGTGAAGGTGGTTTTGGTAGTACGGGAGTAAAGTAAACAGTCGCAGTATTCAGTCACAGTAATCAGTAGAAGTTAACAGTTTTAGAAAATTATTAAACGACAAATTTCAAATATAAAGTTTCAAAAATCCGTTTAATCTTTTAAATCTGTGGCTCAATAGAATAAAAAAAACTTTGCGAGCTTTGCGAAATCCTTCGTGAACTTTGCGGTTAAAAAGTAAAATAAATTTAATAATTTAAAGATTGAATAATTTAAAGATTTATGATAATCATTAAATTTTTCAATCGTTTAATCTTTCAATAAATAAACATGAAAATAATCGTTCCTATGGCGGGTCGTGGATCACGCCTTCGCCCACATACATTAACCATTCCTAAACCATTAATTCCTATTGCCGGCAAACCTATTGTACACCGTTTGGTTGAAGACATCGCGGGAGTTTTAAATCAACAAATTGACGAAGTAGCTTTTATCATTCATGAAAGTTTTGGTCAAAAAGTGGAAGAAGAACTTTTGGCTATAGCCCAAAAACTAGGTGCCAAAGGAACCATTTATTACCAAAACGAAGCCTTAGGAACCGGTCACGCTATCATGTGTGCCAAAGAATCCTTGAGCGGACCAGCGGTAATTGCTTACGCCGATACCCTAATTCGTGCCGATTTTGACTTAGACAAAGAGGCAGATAGCGTAATTTGGGTAAAACAAGTAGACCAACCAGAAGCTTTTGGTGTGGTAAAATTAAATGCGAACAATGAAATCGTTGAGTTGGTTGAAAAACCAGCCACTTTTGTTTCAGACTTAGCAGTTATTGGGATTTACTATTTCAAAGATATTGCAGTACTTAAAAACGAATTACAGTTGGTACTTGACAATAACATCATTCACGGTGGCGAATACCAAATCAATGACGGAATCAAACAAATGATGGCCAAAGGCATGAAATTTGTCCCTGGCAAAGTGGAGGAGTGGATGGATTGCGGTAACAAAAACGTGACTGTAGAAACCAATTCTAGAATGTTAGGATTTTTACATAATGATGGTGAATCCTTAGTTGATGAAAGTGCAAAACTAGAAAACGCAACTATTATACCGCCTTGCTATATTGGTAAAAACGTAGTGTTGATTAATGCTACTGTTGGTCCAAATGTTTCCCTTGGTGACGGTTGCCATGTGGTAAATAGTACAGTAAAAAACAGTTTGGTACAAACGCATTCGCATATCAAAAATGCCGTTTTAGACAATGCCATGATTGGTAATCACGCTAGTTTTGATGGTAATTTCACTAGCATCAGCATAGGTGATTATTCTGTTTTAGAGTAAAATACGGTATCAACTCACTGCTCTCAATCAGTGAGTTGTTACTTCAAAAAAGGTTCTGATTTTGTATCAATTGTACTAGTATTACGTTTAATTATGAATAGGAAAAACAAATTTTTTGTACTGCTACTAATTGGATTTTTTGGATTCCAAACAAATTTGTGCGCACAAATTGAACCCGAAGAAATCAAACTGGATACAGATCAGTTTCAGGAACTATTCTACGAATCGTTGCTGCAAAAAGGAATCGAAAATCATGACAAAGCAATCATCGCTCTTGAAAAAGCCGATAAAATCAGCCCTAACAACGCTACCGTTTTTTATGAATTAGGGAAAAATTATTTAGCATTAAAAAATTATCCCGAAGCCTTTACTTTTTTTGAAAAAGCCAGCACTATCGATCCTAAGAATAAGTGGAATTACATTGGCATGTACGATGTGAGTTATGAAACCAAAAACTATGCGCAGGGAATCACAGTTTTAAACAAACTAATCCCAATCGATTCGAAGTACAAAGAGGATTTGACTTCGCTGTACATGGCTACCAATCAATACGACAAAGCTTTAACTTTGATACAAGAACTCAACGAAACCGTTGGAAAAACAGATAGAAGAGAATTGTACAAAAGTCAAATTCTATCAGTAGGGAAATATCAAAATTCGGAAATTGCAAACCTCGAGCAACTCATCTCAAAGAATCCAAAGGAAGAATCGAATTACTTGAATTTGATTTTTTTGTACTCTAAAAATAACGACGAGAAAAAAGCTTTTGAAGTTGTTCAAAAATTAGAAAAAGCCATACCAAATTCAGAGTGGGCGCAGGTGAGTTTATTCAAAAATTATTTAGATAGTAATGACGCCGCAAAAGCCATCAGTGCCATGAATACTGTATTGGGTAGTAGCAAAATCGACTCAAAAATTAAAGACCGTATTTTAAACGAATTTTTAATTTATGTCAATAAAAATCCACAGTACAGCGCTGATTTAGAAAAAGCAGTTTCTTACTTTGATAATGATCCAAACATCAATGTAGCTAAAGAAATAGGTTTGTTTTTTCAAAGTAAAAAGCTGTACCAAAAAGCAATTCCCTTTTACGAAAAGGCTCTGAAAACCAATGCTGACAGCGATATCGCAACGCATTTGTTGCTCTTGCAAGCACTTACGGAGGTGCAGCAATTTGACCAAATAGATAAAAAAGCAACTGCTTTGGTAGAGAGTTTTCCAACACAAGCGACCTTTTATTATTATGTAGGTTTGGCCAACAATCAATTAAAACAATTCAAGAAAGCAAAGGATTATCTCGAAATGGGCATGGATTATGTAGTAGAACAATTGGATTTAGAAGTGAACTTCAACATCCAATTAGGAGAAGCCTATAACGGTTTGGGGGATTTCAAGAAAAAAGACTTGTATTTTGCCAAAGCCAATCAATTAATTAAAGCAAAAAAATAATGAAAAAATGTGTCCTACTCTTTATACTTTCAGTGTCGTTGTTGTCCTGCAAGTCCAAATCAATGGCGGTTGGAACAACTCCTGAAGCTCCTGCAGTTTCCGCAGTTGCTAGCGCTGAAATGTCTGCTAAAAAAATTATTGAGCAGCATTACAACAATAAAATCGATTTTTCTACATTGTACATTAAGTCGAGCGCACGCTACGCAGATGATAAATTGACACAAAACGTAACGGCTGAAATTAAAATACAGAAAGACGAACAAATTTTGGTAAGTGTTCGTTTTCTTGGCATTACAATGGCCAAAGCCTTAATTACTCCAAAAGCAGTAAGTTATTACGAGAAATTAAATGGAACTTATTTTGAAGGCGATTTTAGTAGTTTGAGCCAATGGTTAGGTACTGATTTAGATTATGAAAAAGTGCAAAATTTATTATTGGGTAAGGCTATCGATAATTTAAGCAAAGGCAAGTATCAAGTTAAACTTGAAGAGCAAAATTATCAACTGGTAGATCAAAATAGTGGGAGCACTTCAAAGTCTTATTTTTTAGATGCGTTGCGTTATTTAGTTCAAAAACAAGAAGTGGCTCAAGTTGCTGAAGAACGTAACATTAAAGTAGAGTATGGCGCACACCAAGAGTATGCACAAGGAACTTTGCCTACGCAAATTGCAATTCAAACCCAACAAAAAAAAGGAACTACGGATATAAAATTGGAGTATAACGGAATTTCTTTTAACGAAGAACTTTCTTTTCCTTATAGTGTGCCAAATGGCTACAAAAGAATTTTAATTAAGTAAATTTGCCAAAACATTTTTTTCACATGCCAAAATTGATCCTAAGCCTAATTTGTATTTGTATGACTTCCTTACTTTGGAGTCAAGAGTCACAACAAGAAAAATTAGAACAACGCAAAGAGCAAATTCAAAAAGAAATTCGCGAAAACGAAAAACTTTTACAATCCGTAAAGAAAAAAGAAAAAACGGTCGTGAACGTTATCGCGATTCAAAGCAATAAAATTAAGCTAAAGGAAAAATTAATTAACACTACCGAAAAGCAAACGAAATTGCTTAAGAATGACATGTATATTAATCAAGTACAGATTAATAAATTGAAAAAAGAATTAAAAATTTTAAAAGAAGATTATGCTAAAATGATTGTGAAATCATACAAAAGCAGGTCTAGTGAGAGTAGAGCGATGTTTTTACTTTCTTCTGAAAATTTCTTGCAAGCCTACAAACGCGCGCAATACATGAAGCAATACACAAGCTACAGAAAAACGCAAGGAGAAGAAATCAAAACCAAAACAGATAAATTAGCCGATTTCAATCAAAAGTTAGACGTTCAAAAAACGGCCAAACAAAAATTGATTGCCGAGAATGAAAAGGAACGTTTGTCTCTCGAAAAAGAAAAGCAAGAGCAACTTAAGTTGGTGAATTCTATCAAGAAGGACAAAAACAAGATTGCGCAAGAAATTAAAAAACGCCAGCAAGAATACAGAACAATTGACAGGCAAATTAATAGGTTGATAAGAGAAGCAATTGCCGAAGCCAACAGAAAAGCAGCACTAGAAAAAGCAAAAGCAAACCCAAGTGCGCCAGTATCTAAAGCGGCAGTTTCATCATCGAAAATTCAATTAACGCCAGAGGCCAAATTAGTTGCAGATAATTTTAGAGCCAACAGAGGTCGTTTGCCTTATCCAGTTGAAAAGGGATTTATCTCTCTAGGCTACGGAAACCAAACACACCCGCTTTTTAATACGATTACCATTCACAACAGTGGTGTTGAAATTACTACCGAAAAAGGAGCCAGTGCTCGTGCGGTTTTTGGAGGTGAGGTAACAAGTGTAATGGTAATTTCGCCAGTGAACAAAGCCGTTACCATCTTGCATGGTGATTATTTTACGGTGTATCAAAATTTAAGTTCGGTATCAGTAAGTAAAGGTGATAAAGTAAGCATTAAACAAAGCATTGGTAAAGTAAGAACCAATGGCGATACCGGAAAGACAGTTTTAAAGTTTATGATTTCTCAAAACTCAACGTTGATTAATCCTGAGGGTTGGTTGTCAGGAAGGTAATTTAAAACTTGCCTTACAATAAAAAAGCACTATCGTTTCAAAAGAAATGATAGTGCTTTTTTGGTTTTTAAAGGTGATTTTTCAATCAGTAATACACTCCAATTTATTGGTACTGAATGTAAATTGGCTTTGGTGTAAGTTGAACCAATTGTTCTGGCGTATACATGCTCCACTTGTTCCACTTGTCATTTTTGTAAAATAATTTGAAACCTGTAAACTGGACTGGCTCTCTATAAATGTAACGTAAGTAAGTTGATTTTTTTAGAATTTGACTTCCAAAACCATCCATGTGCATCACGATTTGTACTTCGGGAACTTTTTTAATGTTTTGGTAATTGGTAACCATTCCTTGTGTAAAACGGTGTACTACTAAAACCTTTGGCGGAAGCTTTTTCTCGCGTACAATTCGAGCCAAAATTGCAATTGCATCGTTAATATCTGAGGCGTCAAGTGTACCGATTTTTTTGCCAGGCACGTGACCTCCTTTCATCGAAAATTCAGGATCAATACCCAAATGTACATTGGGTTTGGCCAAATACGATTCTAGTTGCGTTACTTCTTCTTTTACGGTACTATGGCCAATTTGCACATCTAAAAACACCAATGCTTTAATAGGTTTTGCCCAAGCTAGCAAGGTGTCAATTTGTTTAAACGGCATGCGCATGTTGTACCTATTTGCTTTTCCGGGTTGGCTTTGCGCCGAAACTGCAATATAATGCAGTGCAGGAATTGCTTGAACTGTTGAATCAGCAGCTTGCCATTTGGCTACTTCTGATTGTAGTTTTTGAAGCATTTCGTCTTTGGGATATTCGCCTAATACACCCATTCTTTTAGAGTATAAATTACCATAAAATGCAATGATGCGTTGGTATGGCAAAACAGCACCCACTAACGGATACGGACTTTCTGCAGGCCATCTTCCGGTGGTGTCTTGGTTGCTTAAAGCGAGCATGCGCTGCTTGTAATCTATTGTATCAAGTTGTGGTTTTTGACTTTGAATTTCTTTTGTAATAGGAGCAGTGGCTGTTTTTTTTGCAGCCTTTTCATTTTGACAAGAAAAAAATAGTAGAGAAAGTGCTAAAGCAAAAAATAGATTTAATATGGGTTTCATTGTTGAGGAATTACTGCATCAAAAAGTTGCTAATTATGACAGCAAGGTATTTAATATTGTCTGAAGAATTTTTTAAAAGTGTTACATAATTTACGGTTTTTGATGGTATGAAATCGTGTTTTGCTTTGGTGCAAAACGGAAGAAAAGAGTATCTTTAAGCACCAATTTAAACCCCTAAATAGTAGTCCCTTGTTAAAAAAAATAATTCTTTGTTTCCTTTTAGTTCAGGGCGTCTGCTTAACTTTTGCGCAAGCGAAAAAAGACACCATCTCTTTGCCAGAAGTAGTTTTGAAAGGCGCACCGATACAAAAAAGCGTTCAAAAAACCGCTGCGGCTGTGGCAATACTAACTGCTGCTGATATCAATAAAAGCGATGGTTTGATTTTAACCCCCGTTTTAAATACAATTCCGGGCGTGAATATGCAGCAAGGTGCGTTGAACACCAACCGAATTATGGTACGTGGTATTGGTGCACGCGCACAATTTGGCACTACCAAAATCAAAGCTTATTTTGACGGGATTCCGCTAACTACCGGCGAAGGAGAAACTACAATTGACGATTTAAATTTAAACGCAATTGAAAAAATAGAAATCACAAAAGGACCCAATGCCACGAGTTTTGGATCGGGTTTGGGCGGTGTTATCCAACTGTTTTCAAAAGAGACGCCTGCGGGAGAGAATTTTGCAAAAGCGGCTACCACTTTAGGAAGTTTTGGTTTGCTATACCAGCAATATACTGCCGGGTTTGCTAATGCAAAAAGCAATTTGTACAGCAGTTATGCCAATGTACAGCAGGACGGATTTAGAGCGAACAGTGACTACAACCGGAAAACATTCAACTTGCACGGCAAGCAGCAATTGGGCATGAAAGGGAAATTGTCTTTTCTGGGAACTTTTACACGATTGAAAGCGTTTATTCCGAGTTCGATTAACGAAAATGATTTTACAAACAATCCCGAGAAAGCCGCTCCTACTTGGGCTGCCGCAAAAGGATTTGAATCTTATGATAAAGTACTTTTAGGAATTGCACATCAACATCAATTTACAAATAAATGGTCGTTGCAAACGAGTGTTTTTGGTAGTTTCAAAGAGGCTTACGAACCACGCCCTTTTGATATTTTAGAAGATAACACCAATACAGTAGGGTTGCGAGCACATGCCAACTTCAAAGACCAACTTTTATCAGTACCCATGGAACTGAGTTTTGGAACTGAATTGCTCAAGGAAAAATATAACAATACTTTGTATCGTAATTTGTATCAATCGCAACCAGGTCAAGGAAGTGTGCAAGGAGAAGCTTTTAGTACCGTAAATCAAAATAGAAATTACAGCACTTTTTTTGTTCAAATGGAGTTGCAACTAAATTCAAAACTACAATTAGAAACGGGTTTGGCTTTCAATGAAACTTCCTATTCATTAGAAAACGAAACAAATCAAGGTGATCCGTATTCCTTTGGCGCTGTGTGGTCACCACGAGTTGGATTGTCATATCAAGTAAGCCAAGGAAAACATTTGTACACAGCAATTAGCAACGGTTTTTCGGTGCCATCGGTTTCAGAAACCTTAACTCCTCAAGGTCAAATTAACAACAGTTTGAAACCAGAATTGGGTTGGAATTATGAAGTAGGTTTTAAAGGAAATTGGTTGGGTCAAAAGTTATACACCGAAGTAGCTTTGTATACTACTCAAATCAAAAATTTGTTAGTCGCACGTCGCACTGCTGAAGATCAATTTGTAGGTATCAATGCGGGTAGCAGCTCACATTCAGGTCTCGAGTTTGTGTTGAGATATACTGTTTTAAATAGCGGAAAAGTACAAATTAAAACCCAAGCTTCGGGAACTTTGAATAATTTTAAGTTCAACGAGTTTGCAGATGGTGATGCTGATTATTCTGGAAATCAACTCACGGGCGCACCGCAATCGCAATTTAATTTCGGAATTGATGTTCAAACAAAAATGGGAATAAGCTGGAACACTGCTTTGCAAACCGTTGGTAAAATCCCTATGAACGATAGCAACACCAAATACAGTGATCGTTATACGCTGTTAGATAGTAAACTGACTTATTTATTTACCTTGTTTAATTGTTTGAAAACAGAGGTAAATGCTGGAGTGAACAATGCTTTAAATCAAAAATATGCTGCTAATATTTTGCCTAATGCGGTAGGATTTGGTACTGCTGCGCCTCGTTATTTTTATCCTGGAAATCCGATTAATTATTACGGAGGTTTTTCGGTAGTTTATTACTTTTAAAAATGAATTTCTAAAAAAACTTTATTTTTTAATTGCTGCAACCTCTGTTACAGTCACAACTTTGGTTTGTTTGTTGCTCCACGAAGTCATTATGTAATTCATTACATCAGCTACTTCTTGATCACTGAGTCCCATGGCAGGCATGTTACCATTGTACCATTTACCATTAACTATCATCATTCCATTTTTTCCGTATTTTACTGCTGCGATACTTGCTTTTCGTTTATTTTTTAACCAGCTAGATCCATCCAAAGGCGGAAAATTAGTGCCATCTCCTTTGCCTGCAGCGCCATGACATTGTATGCAAAAATCGGCATATATTTCTTTACCCGGATTTTGAGTAGTTACAAAGTTATTTTTTTTATCAATGCGGCTGTATGCAGCTGTTTCGATAGAGTTCTTTGAAGCAATACTTCCTAGCAATGCCATACCCAATCCCAAAATTAGTTTTGTGTTGATCATGATTTAGTTAGGTATAATTTTTACAATTCCTTTTCCTTCTACACCCATGTAAATGTAGCCGTCGGGACCTTGCGCTACATTGCGTACACGACCGACTCCGGTGGCAATTTTTTGACGACCTACAATTTCATCTCCTTTTAATTGAACCAATTCAAGGTATTGAAATTTTAATGATCCTACTAACAAATGGCCTTTCCAATCTGGATATTTATCGCTGGTTACAAATGTCATTCCGCTTGGCGCGATAGAAGGCAACCAGTAATAAATTGGTTTTTCAATTCCTGGTTTTTCGTTTTGTGTACTAATTGTAGTGCCATCATAATCGATACCGTAGGTCACGACTGGCCAACCGTAATTCACTCCTTTTTGAATGATATTGATTTCGTCGCCACCTTGAGGTCCGTGTTCGGTTTCCCAAATGGCGCCGGTAACTGGATTTTTTGCCATTCCTTGTGGGTTGCGATTTCCGTAAGTGTAAATAGCTTCTTTAGCTCCTGATTTACCCACAAAAGGATTGTCTTTTGGAATACTTCCATCATCATTTAGTCGGTAAATTTTTCCACCATCGCGGGTAATATCTTGTGGATTGACAAAGTGTTCCCCACGTTCACCCACTGAGAAAAATAAATAACCATCATTATCAAAAACAATTCGGGAACCAAAATGCTGTCCTTTGGTTGTATTTGGAGTTGCTTTGTACAACGATTCAATTTGGGTTAAACCGCCGTCAACTAATTTAGCGCGAATCAATTTGGTATTTCCTCCCGTGCCTTCACCTTCTTCGGAAGCAAAAGTCATGTAAATCCAACCGTTTTTCGCGTAGTCAGGATGTAGAGCGATATCCAACAAACCACCTTGTCCACGAGTATAAACTTTTGGAACATTTTTAACGGCTGTTTTTTGTCCGTTTTTTATATGAAACAAAGTCCCATTTTTTTCTGTAACCAATAGCGCTCCGTCTGGCAACCAAGTCATTCCCCACGGAATCGCAATGTCCGATGCAACGGTTTCTAAGGTGTAATTTTTAACTTCGTCTTTGATAACTACATCATTTGGTTTGGTTTGTGCCTCACAATTTAGTGCGAGCATGGAGAATATAGAAAGGGAAACAAGGGTTATTTTTTTCATGATGGAAGTTTTAACAAAATTGTCTTTAAAGGTACTAAATGCCAAATAAAAATTGATGATTGGATTTAATTTTTACTTCGAATTAACACAATCAGTTCGTTGCGTTTAATTAGTGTTTTTTGTAAAAAGAAAAATCTAAAGTTTCCTCATAAAAAAACCACCTTTTGAGTAGGTGGTTTTGAGAGATTGTGTTTTATTTTTTGACACTGTATTTGGCTGTTCGGGCATCTTTGATGGGACCTTTCCAATTTAGTCCGAAACCAAAATCATAGACATTTCCAACGTTGTCTTGGTACGGAATCATATCGTGGGGTACATCTTCGAGTTGTTTTTCAACGGTAGACATGTTGGCGGGCATTTGCAAAGGTAACAAGCCAGACGGTTCTGCTTTACCAGAAACAATATCTAACAAAGCTTCTACTTGTACGCCAAAATCTCCCAGTATTGCATCTACATTTTTTTCGAAATCACTAAAAACCATCGGATTTGAAATGGATACAGCTACTAAAACAGGTTTGTCTTTCATGGCTTTTTTTGTATCTAAAATGGTATTTAAATCAGGATATGAATTGGATTTACTCGTTTTATTCACATACGAACGGTTGTTGATAGTAGGATCAATCACAGGATCACCGGCAGCAATACTTTGCACTCTTGCATCAACGGCGGTGTAGTCACTCAATTGCAAACTAATGGGTACATATCCGTTTCCGCCAGCTTCTCTATCCGTTCGACTGTAGCCGTTGCTGATCGGACTTTTGATAAAAACCATTGCAAAGTCAGCTTTGTCTGGATCATCGGTTACAGTGTAGTATCTTTTAATCAATTCTAAATTAACTGGATATTCTATTTTTTCTGGCGAAGGTTGTCCAAAAAAGTTAATTCCCGCAGGTGTGGTGCGCTTTGGTACATAAACCGTTTTTCCTTTGGCAATTGGTAGCGTTTTGTTTTGATTTTTAAGCAAAACTACTGATTTTAATTGCGCATCGTAACCCGCTTTCATAAACTCGGGCTTTCCAACAATAGATTTGGTTTCGTTCGGGTCTAAATAGGCATTTTCGAACAATCCTACTCTAAAAATATTCAAAAGCAATCTAACCGCTGATTGCTCAAAACGCTTGCGCATAAAGGATTCGCCTTGCTCTTTTACACCCATTTGGTAGGCTTCAAGAACAGGTTTGATGTCGTTATTTCCTCCAAATTGATCCACGCCAGCCATCAGCACTTTATAATGTCTTTCGGCTACGGTTAAGGATTCAACTCCCCAAGATTTTCCAGCAAACACATCTGGTTTCGCACCTTCATCAGCAGTAATGAGCCAATCGGTACAAACTACGCCATCGTAGCTGTATTTATCTCGCAACAAATCAGTGATGATGTATTTGCTAAACCCGTTCCCTACGTTCTCGCCATATTTTTTATCTTGACCAAATGAGATGGTGTAGTACGGCATCACCGCTGATGCTTTTTTAGTAGAACCGTTTAGTTGAAAAGCGCCTTCGGTAAATGGTTTTAAGTGTGTTTCGAAATTGTTTCCAGGATAAACTGCAAATTTACCGTAGGCAAAATGTCCATCGCGTCCAGCTTCTTCAGGACCGCCGCTTGGCCAATGTTTTACCATAGCATTCACACTTTGATGTCCCCAACCGTTGTAGTTGGCAATAGATTTTTTTGGAGTTTGAAAACCGTCTACATAGGCTCTTGCCATGTCGGTGGCTAGTTTTGGGTCTTCGCCAAAAGTACCAACAAAGCGATTCCATCTTGGTTCTGTTGCCAAATCAATTTGAGGCGAAAGCGCAGTTGCAATTCCCATGGCGCGGTATTCTTGTGCAGCAATACTACCAAATTGTTGTGTAATAGCAGCATCAAAAGTGGCAGCTAGACCTAATTCTTCGGGCCATTGTGAGATAGCACCTCCGGAACCCGCATTGTATTCGGCATCTTTATTGGCACCGTTTCTAGGATCGGAACTGTTGTTGGCTGGAATTCCCATCCCGATTCCTTCGACTAAGGTTTGAATATTGTTGTTCCACTTTGCTGCAATTTCTGGTGACGCTACCGAGGTCATTAAAATATGTCGCAGATTGTCTTTGGTTAAAAAAGCAATTTGCTGATCAGATAAAGCGGAAGGTTTTGCACCACTTTGGGAAAAAGGTTTTCCGTTATAGGTTCCTGTAAACATGCCTGCTTCTTGCGCTGGAATGGCTTGGTGCCTGCTGTACAACATTAAACCTGCGATTTGTTCTACGGTCATTTGCGCGGCTAGGTCTTTAGCTCTTTCGTTTACGGGTTTGCGCCAATCTTCATAGAGATCTAATTTCCCGTTTTTATTCAAGTCTTTAAACGCAAAACCATCTACTTGAATGATTTTGATACCTGATTGAGGTGAGTAGCCCAAGGTTTGACCACCTTTGTTGGCTACTAGTTTATAGGTATTTTTGTTGGTTTCGGTCCATTTGGTTTGTGCCTGCAAGCCTACAGCAAGTAGGAGTAAAGAGGGTAGTATTACAATTTTTGATTTCATACGGGTTTATTTTCAGGTAAATAGCTTTAATTGAAGAATATCAAATGTAACAAAAAATAGTATGTGTTGTATAGACACAATGAAACTATTTTTATTTTTGAAATCAAAGTAATCAGGATTAGCTACTAGAAAACTATTTTTTGTTTAACTTTGCTGAATAAAATTTAAACAAAACAAAATAATTATTCTTTGCATAAGCTGAAAATAAATGGAAGATAAAAAACCAGATAATGTTGTTTATACTGCCGAGGCGGGATACAATGCCAATATTTTGCCCTACGCAACAGGTGTTGGTGCACCAGTTATTCGTGTTGATGATGTAGTTTCTTGGAAAAGCAGAGGAATTGACAATGTGAATAAAGAATTGGGAAATAAGTTCAATGAACTCAAATTACAATACGAAAAATTGATGCAAGAATACGAGTGGAACGAACTCGTGTACAGTGCCAAATTTTCGTTTGAGCCAGTTATTGGAGAGATTTATCATTTGTATCGCGATGCGCAAGGCGTTCATTTTTTATCCTTGATTGGCCCACACGAGTGGAATAAAGAACACATCGGTACTTTTAAACTCAACAGCGATAAAAAGTGGATGCATCTCGATGGCTATTCCAACTTTTAACAATTGCTTTAACTTTTCAAAAAGAAATATTTTTACAAGAAGAAAGGGACCGCTCACAATGAACGGTCCCTTTTTTGGATGATCTGGTTTTGTAGTAAGGTTGAGTGAAATTAGTTTTTAATTATAATTTTTCGTCAGTTCGAGTTTTTTTCGGTAGAAAAAAGTATCGAGAACAAGAAAAATTTTATTGAGAACGGTTCTCGATACATTTTTTGTTTCGTTTTACTACACAAAAAATACTCGAACTGACGTTTTTAATAACTTCATCAATCGCGAACAACTTATTTTTTATCCTCATCTAAAATAATAGCGGGAACTTTTTGTTGCATCACATAGCTATTAAAAGCTTTCACATCTTTATCCATCAGCTCTTGTAATTTACTTATTTGAGCATCTATTTTTTGAGCTAAATCTTGGTAAACTACATAGGCATTACGTGTAGGTTTTGACTCTGATGAAGAAATGTTTGACCCCAAACCAGCCATTTTATCATTCAATTGAATAGGGTAGGCCAATACATCTTGTGGTGCTTTGGCTTTAGGTTGCATTAAAGTTCCTTCGATAGCGTCTAGACTTTCTAAAGTAGTTTTTGTCATTTTTTTCATTTCTTCTATCAGCACAGCATCTTTTACGCTACCGATATAAGAATTGATTTGCGATCTAATTTTGCGTAATTTGTTGATCGCTTTATGCGCTTCGTCCACTTTTTTGTTCACTTTTTGATGCAAATCAAATTGTTCTTGTAAGTCGGCTGCACTTGTATTTACTCTTGGGTCTAATTTAATTTCGAAGGCTGCTTCGCCAATTACATTTTTTCCTTCTAAAAGTTTAACGGTATAAGTACCAGGAACTACTTTTGCGCCAGCTCCAGAACCAGCCCACATTACATTGGTGCCTTCTACTTCGGTCACATTAGGATATCTCATGTTCCACACAAAAGAATTCATACCAGCTTGCGCTGAAATTGTTCCAGGTTGTGCTTTCTTGGTATCAGTATAAAACTCTTTTGAAGGTGTCATTTCTTTGCCTTTCAAGTTTTTAGTAGACGAGTAGGTGATAATAGTATCTCCTTTTGGAGTAGCAAATTGCAGTTTTATCTCGCGTGTAGGTTTCTTTTTAAAATAGTAACGTACAATTACACCATTTGGCGCATTGGTTCCGGTGCTTGTGTCATCACTTTGACCACCTGACATACGGTAGGCATGACGTGGTTTAAATAAGTGTTTGTCCGCTTTTACTGCTTGGTCTTTGATTTCGTATAATGGAGTAATGTCATCTAAAACCCAGAACGCACGACCGTGTGTAGCCACTACTAAATCTTTCTCTCTTTTGTGAACACGCAAATCACGAATTGGTGTCAAGGGAAGGTTTAAGTTGAGTTTTTGCCACGAATCGCCATCATTGAATGAAACATAAATACCGCGTTCTGTACCAGCATAAAGCAATCCTGCTTTGTTTGGGTCTTCGCGCAGTACTCGACAATATTCGTCATTAGGGATTCCGTTCGTTATCTTGGTCCATGTTTTTCCGTAATCAGACGTTTTAAATAAATATGGATTGCGATCGCCGTACATGTATTTGTTCGCCGCTACGTAAGCTTTTCCTTTTTGATGCTCAGAAGTATGAATCATACTAATCAATGAAAAATCAGGTAAAAGCGTTGTTGGTAATGAAATATTATCCCATTTGGCACCATTGTTTTTCGTGATGTGAATCAAACCATCATCAGATCCTGTCCAGATAACACCTTCTTCAAGAGGCGACTCTGATAAGGTGAAAATAGTAGCATAGGCTTCGGCACCGGTTTGGTCTAAAGTAATCGGACCTCCTGTTTCGCCAGTCGTTTTAGGATCATTACGCGACAAGTCAGGACTTATGATTTGAAAAGAATTTCCTTGATCTTTGGTAACGTGCACTACTTGTGAGGTCACGTACATTTTCTTAGGATTGTGAGGCGAAAAAACAATCGGGTACGTCCATTGAAAACGGTATTTTTTAGCATTGGATGGCGCTCCAATATTCGACTCTGGATAAGGAGAGATATCTTTTGACTGTCCTGTTTTTTTGTTGAAAGTACTTAATTGTCCGTCGTATTCACCACCAAAAGTAATGTCAGAATTGGTTGGATCAGCTTCAATATAACCAGCTTCGCCACCCGCAACCGGATACCAAGATTCTGTACCGATACCATAACCATTGGTTCTTGAAGCGATACGAACAGAAGAATTGTCTTGTTGTGCGCCGTAGATATTATACGGAAATTCATTGTCTACCGAAACGTGGTAAAATTGGCTCGTAGGTACATCTAGGGCAGTAAAAGTTTCGCCTCCGTTATAGGTAACTTCTCCGCCACCATCATCACCAATGATAAAATTATCAGGGTTGTTTGGGTTAATCCAAACATCATGCGTATCACCATGACCTACATTTATTTTTTTGAAACTTTTTCCGCCATCGCTGGTTTTCCAAGCATCAACATTCAAAACAATTAATCCATTTTCGTTTTTAGGATCGGTTTGTAAATTCATGTAATACCATGGGCGTTGCCACAAATTTTTGTCTTCGTTAATCAATTGCCAGTGTTCACCAGCATCATCAGAGCGGTACAAACCACCTTTGTTGTTTTCGATTAAAGCATACAAACGGTTTGAGTTTACAGGCGAAACGGCTATTCCTATTTTTCCAAGCAAACCAACAGGCATTCCTGGTTTTTCATTTAAAGAAACCCAAGTATCGCCACCATCGGTAGATTTGTAAAGTCCAGAACCTTTTCCGCCAGACGACATCGAGTGTCCGTTGCGATAAGCTTCCCATAAGGTAGCATACACAATTCGCGGATTAGAAGGATCAATGCGCACGCACATCGCCCCGGTTTTAGCATCTTTAGAAAGCACTAATTGCCATGTTTTTCCGCCATCTTTTGATAGGTACACACCACGCTCCGGGTTCGATTGAAAAGGATTTCCCATTGCTGCTGCAAAAACGATGTTGGCATCAGTAGGATGTACCTCAATATTACCAATAGCATCTGCCTTATCTAGTCCTGCTTTTGCCCAGCTTTTTCCGCCGTTTACAGATTTATAAACGCCATCGCCAAAGGAAATGTTAGAGCGCATATCGGCCTCGCCCATTCCTACATAAATCACATTAGCATCAGAAGGTGCCACGGTAATAGCACCAACGGAAGACGATTTAAATACACTGTCAGAGATAGGAAACCATTCGTTTCCGCCGTCAATGGTTTTCCAGACACCGCCACCGGTTGCCCCAAAGTAGTAGGTGAGCGGTTGACTGGCGTGACCTGCAACTGCCAAGGACCTACCGGCTCTAAACGGCCCGATGTTGCGCCATTTGAGCGCGTTAAAAACACTATCTGTAGCAATGGCTGCCGTGTTTTTGTTTTTTACATTCTTTTTTTGAGCGAATCCGCTTGGTGCGTTACTCACTAATGCTGCTGCAATGATAAGGCCATGAAAGACTTTTTTACAATGCGTTCGATTCATATGGTTTGGTTTTTAGTTAGTTTATAGTTTTGAAATGAAAACACAATTTAGAACTTTATTTTCAACTGTTGTTACAATTAAAAGCCTTGATCAAAGTGGTTGTGTATTTTGACTACTGTTCAAATATAGTGAATAATCAAATGGTTTGGTAGTGAACTGTTTGCAGATGAGGTATTTCTGAAATCCCTTTCTTTTTCAACTAATTATTGCTCGTAAATTACAGATTATTAACGACTTATTATTGCAATTATTTCTGAAAAAGCTACTGTGTAATGCTATCAAAAACCCGTACTTTTTCCCAAAGGTGTTGGTGTTTTTTTACGAATTCTAAGTGAATGGGATGGTCCTGATATATTTTTTGGTCGGATTCATTGTCAAAAAACAACAATTCCGATACCTGCCAAGAGGTGTCAACTACTTCGCGTTTTTCAGTAGATGCTAAGGTGCCTATGTGAATTTGTCGCACTGTTGGTATTGATTCTAGCGTTTTTAAGCCTGCGATGAGTTGTTTTTTGTCTGCTTCAGAATCTGGATTTTTTAACCAAAAGTAAACTTGGTGCAGAACAGATTGCGATGTTGTCTTGGTTTTTAATCCCATCAAACTTGCTAAACCAATTGCTGTAGTAGCTCCAATAAATTTTCGTCGTAACATGTTGTTGTAGTTTTAGTACGGGAAAATAAGAAAAATATTGGAATTATAAATACAAATTGTTCTGGTTCAAATGATAGTATGAAAATGTAGGCAAATAATTCTGTAAACTGCACTAAGAAAAAAAGACGTTTCATTGCTGATAGTCTATCTAAAAAGTTCTTACGTAGTAGCGGATTTATGTTATTAGATAAATGATTTTCCTTTTATGTTTAGTTATGTAATACAAAATCATATTAGGTATAAATTATGTGTGGTTGTAAAAGTAATCATTCCGTCACAAAAATATTTTCTGAAAAAGTTAATATTGGTAAGTAATCACTTGCTGTAAAATTATAATGTTCATTGTACTCTTTCATCCATTTTTTTACATTCGATTTTAAATTTATAGATTTATCTTCCTTAAAATTTTCTTTTAAAGTGATTTCAAAATAAAAATCTGTTTTGGAGTTTTCCTTGCCTTTAATTTTAGACTTATGTTTGTGCGCGATACAATCAATTTCTCCGCAAAAACGAGTTAAATGAAAATCTTTTGTTCTACCGCCAGAGTAAATTACAAGTTGTTTGGCGTTGTGTAAATCGTAAGGAAAATTTACAAAATTATTTTGTTTGTCAGTAGAGTGAAAATAGAAATTACGTGTCTCATGAAGTTGGGCCAAATCCTTACTTCTTATATAGCCTAACATAACTTGCTCTTTTGGTTTCGGTTCGTCGGCTAAGTAGCTTTGAAATTGCTTTTTATGTTCAAATCCGTTTATTTTTTTGCGATATGTTTCAGCTATTTCAGAATCTTCTATTTCTAGTTTTCTATTTTTACTTATTTCTAAAAAATCAGTTTCCATATCTATGCCTAAATAGCGTCTGTTTGCCAAATTTGCTGCAATACCTGTTGTAGAACTTCCGGCGAATGGGTCTAGAATCCACGCTCCTGGTTTGGTTGAGGCTAAAATAATTCGAGTTAAAACTGATAAAGGTTTTTGGGTTGGATGCTTACCGCACGACTTTTCCCATTTGGCAATTGCCGGTAATTTCCAAACATCTTTAATTTGTTTATCACCGTTGAGTTTTTTCATTAACTCATAGTTGTAGTAGTGTGGTACTTTTTCTGTTTTACGCGCCCAGATTATTAACTCGGCAGAATGCGTAAAGAAGCGACAAGAAAAATTAGGTGGTGGGTTATTCTTTTCCCATATGATGACATTAAGGATTTTAAAACCTAATTCTTGTAGTAATTGTCCGATAGAGAATATATTGTGGTACGTGCCACTTATCCATATAGTGCCGTTATCTTTTAGTTTTTCTCTAACTTGTTTTAACCAATTACGATTGAAATCATTTATAAAATCAAATCCTTCCGATTTATCCCAAGTTCCTTTACTTATTGATTTCAAAAAAATAAAATCACACTTATTGTGGGTTGTGTAACATTTATAAAATCTATTTCTTTGAAAAAATTAAATAAATGTTATGGATGCATCTTTTGAACGTTCAGAAAAAACTACTGTAGAATGGCTAACACCGCCAGATTTAGTGAAAAAACTAGGAGAATTTGATTTAGACCCTTGTACTCCAATAAATCCGCCTTTTGTTCACGCCAAAACTAACTTTACAGTTATTGATGATGGTTTAACTAAATCTTGGTTTGGAAGAGTTTATATGAATCCGCCCTATGGAAAAGGGATGGAAGCTTGGATTGAAAAATTAAAAAATCATGGTAACGGAATTGTGTTAATTTTTGCTAGAACTGAAACCAAATGTTTTTTTAATCACATTTGGTATAATGCTGATGCCATTCTGTTTGTAAAAGGAAGAATTAAATTTTACAATATTGATGGTGAACAGAAAGGGACTCCTGGTGCTCCAAGTGTGTTTATTGCTTACGGAGAAGATAATGCTTTGGCTTTAAAAAAATCTGGTATTGAGGGAAGGTATTTGGATTTAAAATCATGAAATTTTATACGCTATAAATTCAGCTATATTAAATTCACTATCAAATATCCATTCGTTTTCAATCAAGAGTTTTTTTAATGCTTCATCCTCGTTGGGAACATTCTCGACAATTCCGATTACTTGCATATTTTCAACTTGTTTTCCATTTGGAGCTTCTGTTGATCCTTCTGGTGTAATAAATATATATTTTCCCATGATTATATTTTTCTGTAATGTCCTCTACCGTTAAATTCTATTAAACCTTTATCTCTTAAAAATTGTAATTGCTGTCGGATTTTATCTTTAATATGGTTGTTGTTTGGATATTTAATTTTTAATTTATTTTCAAAAGAATAGACATCCTCCAAAGTAAAAGATTCTTTTCGGATTTCTTCAATACAAATCATAATGTCTAAAATCCATCCTCTTGATTCAAGTTTTTTTGACTTTAAAAAAGCGGTATTTTTTAATTTATTATACACTTGTTCTTGGTCAATAATATTTGAATTTTTAACTATAAAAATTCTTCCACTTTCTGGAACTTTTGATATATCTATGTTACAACCAATCCACCCAGCTCTTTTTGCGTTTTCAGATAATGGTTTTCTTTTGATGATTATTTCTGGTGTAAAAAAATGTTTTGGTATAACCAAAAAATTATTTACTGTGTTTTTGTCATAGGTTAAGAAGAAAAAATTTGGATTAGTGTCGGAAGTAATTCTTCTAATCATACTGTCGTACGCACCGTCATTAATTATAGAACTGAGTTTGCCGTTTTTACTTTTTAATTCAAATTCTTCTTTACAATTTATACAATGGAAATCAGCAACAGGCATGTTATTTTCAAAGTCATTCAATGATAGTTCGCCACAGTTTGGGCAATATGAATTTTCTTTAACCCAATTTTCAGTTAAAACTCTTGCAATCTGTGAATTGCTTTTATATCCCTCCGCTAAAATTAGATTGAAGTTTAGGTTCATTAATGTAGAAAATAGGTTTTTAAATAAAAACTCCAACTATTTAACTGGGTTTTACCACCAGTCCATTTTAAAAATGGTTTTGCGTTCATAAAAATGAGTTTTTGTAAAAATAGAAATTTAAAGTAGGTCTTAGCTGTGGTTAGTCTTTTTGTTTTCAACAAAACTAAAAAGACATGGATAGCTCCTCCGCCGCGGCGGACTCGAACCAAGGTTCGAAAAAGTTTAAACCAAAAAAAAGCCTCTACATTGCTGTAAAGGCTTTCTAAAAGCTCCTCCGCCGCGGCGGACTCGAACCAAGGCCCGAAAAAGTTTAGACCAAAAAAAAAGACCATCCTTGCTGATAGTCTTTTTAAAAAAGCTCCCCTTATTGACAGAAGCTGCAACTATAATGCGATTATTGAATATGTAACTATCAGAAAAATAAAAAGTTAAACTTCTTGCAAATCGACAGGGAGTTTAAATACCTTCCTGTTTTTCTTCTTTCTTGATTGGAGCTTTATAGGGTCTTTTTATTATTTTCAAGTCCTTAAAGTATCCAACTGTAGCTATATCAACATAAAGTCCAACTCCTCCTTTTTTAACTTTACCTAACATTTTATCAACGATAAAAGAAGAGTATTTCATATTGTTAATAAACATTTCGGCCGTTTCTCCATTTACCTCAATTCTCATTGTTATCCATTCATTTAAAGCAACTGGTGCTGAGCCCTCATACGATCCAGGAGGATAATTTTTTCTAAGTGTTTCAAATTTTGCATCCGGATAAGAAAAATATTGAACAGCGTGGTTTCTAAACATTTGATTTGAGGCTCTTCCAACTTTAGGTCGCAAATAAATTGACTCAAACGCAGAATCGTTTGCAGCAATTCGATAATACAAGCCAATAAAACCGGCAGCTCCTGCAAAAGGGGATGGATCTTGAATTTGACTATACATCTTAATCTCTATAGTTCCATTTTCAAAATCATTTAATCCAACTAATTTTGCATAATGTTTTTCATCTACAGTCGCCTCTAATCTATTTGGGTCAAATGGCAAAGTGGTTAAATCTCTTTCAATTTTAAGCACGGGTTCACCTTGAAACTTAATGATTGATCCTGTCACGTTATGTAATTCAAAAACTTGTTTCCCTAAAGTCAATTTTGTTTGAGCAAAAACAGAGGAAACAAAAAAGAACTTAATTAATAAAAAACTGATAATCTGTATGTAATTTTTCATTTTATATTTTTTTTACAAATCTATTTCAAATTTTATACATTCGTAACTAAGTTAGTAAATACAAGTAACCAAAAGGTAACCAGATATGAGCAGCAAATTCATCGACAACCCATTAAATTGCCCCGTAACCCGCACAATAAGTATCATAGGAGGTAAATGGAAGCCCATCATACTAAACTGTATTGGAGATAGGACAATTCGATTTGGGAAACTAAACCAAATCATACCATCGATTTCAAATAAAGTATTATCTGGTGAATTGAAAGAATTAGAGCAATATGGATTGATTCATAGAATTGAATTCACTGAAATACCGCCAAGAGTAGAATATTCTTTAACTAACACTGGCAAGTCGTTACTTCCATTATTACACGAACTTGCTAATTGGGGTAGTACTCATACTGCTAAAAAGATCATTAAAGAATTTACTTGATTTTTAGAAAGATACAGCCAAAACCCACTGATAACCAAAAAAGCCACTCAATTTCTTGAATGGCTTTCTAAAAGCTCCTCCGCCGCGGCGGACTCGAACCAAGGCCCGAAAAAGTTTAAACCAAAAAAAAGACCATCATTGCTGATAGTCTTTTTAAAAAAGCTCCCCCTCTTGGGCTCGAACCAAGGACCCTCTGATTAACAGTCAGATGCTCTAACCAACTGAGCTAAGGAGGAAACTGTATATTTTAATTTTTTTAAAGAACGTCTTTTTTATTTGCTTTTGAACAACTCTGTTTGTTTGTCTAAGCGGTTGCAAAGATAGGCTATCATTTGGTTTCTGCAAATAAATTTCAAACTTTTTTTCATTTTTTTTACTTGCCGATGATCGCTTTGTAAATGTCGTTTCCGTTAGCAAATAGTAAGAGTGTGATAAGTAAAACAAAACCAACCATTTGTGCATTCTCTAGGAATTTATCGCTAGGTTTTTTGCCTGAAACAATTTCGTACAATAAAAACATCACATGACCTCCATCAAGTGCCGGAATTGGCAAAAGGTTCATTACTCCGAGCATTATTGACAATAAAGCGGTGATATTCCAGAATACTTCCCAGCTCCAAGTTTTAGGAAAAATATCAAAAATAGCCTTGAATCCGCCTACTTGTTTGTATGCGCCCGTGCTTGGACTAAAAATCATTTTTAATTGTTTACCATAGCCAACTAGCTGGTCTTTTCCTTTGGTGATTCCTACCGGGATAGATTCGGCAAAACTAAATTGTTGCTTACTTACTTTATAGTAGCCTAGTTTTTCTAGCGATTCCATACCCAAACGACCAATTCCAATACCAAGTTTTCCATCAGCCGATATTACAACCGGTAATTTTAATTCCTTCTCTTCACGAAGTATTGTAGCGGTTACAGTTTTATTTTTGTTGTTTTCAAGAACGGTTTTGGCTTGATCAAAATATTTAGTAGGCGTACCGTTAATAGCAAGAACAATATCTTTTGGTTGTAAATTGGTGTTTTTTGATCCCTCTGAAATTGCACCAACAACAAATGGCATTCTGATATCTAATAAAACTCCTTTTTCTACTTTGTCAAGTTGATCTACAAAATCAATAGGAAGCTTTACAGTAGTATCAGCACCATTGCGGTGTAAAACAACTTCTTTTGCGGTAAGCACTTTTAGGGTTAATTCTTTATCGAATTTTTCGATATTTTCTCCATCCACAGCTTTTATTTGATCTCCGGTGCGGAAACCAATTTTTTGCAGGACCGTATTTTCTACCAGCATTCCATCCTTCAAGTCTTTGTTAGCAATATAAACGTCGCCGTAAACATACGCCATTCCTATATATATGATGAAAGCCAAAATAAAATTGACCGTTACACCACCCAACATGATGATCAAACGTTGCCAAGCTGGTTTCGATCTAAATTCCCAAGGCTGTGGAGGCAAAGCCATTTGTTCTTTGTCCATGCTTTCATCAATCATCCCGGAGATTTTCACGTAACCACCTAGTGGCAACCACCCGATACCGTATTCGGTTTCGCCAATTTTCTTTTTGATAAGAGAATATTTTACATCAAAAAACAAATAGAATTTTTCGACTCTGGTTTTAAATAATTTGGCAGGAATGAAATGTCCTAATTCGTGAAGTACAATCAGTAATGATAGACTCAATAAAAATTGAGAAAGCTTGATAACTATGTCCATTTTAAATTTTTAGTTCTTTTATAACTCACAAAAGTAAGGTTTTCTGTTTGTATATTTTACAATATTTATACCATCGCTTTTTAAAAGTTTGTTAATTATCAAAAATTCAATTCCTATTTTGGTAATAGAGCCTTAACTTTACTTTTTTGGAAACTTATTAAAGTGTTTCTTTCATTTTAAATTTAATTCAGCATGACATCAGCATTATTTTCTCCATTAACAATAAAAAGTATCACCTTAAAAAACCGTTTGGCTATTTCACCCATGTGCCAATATTCTGCCGTAGATGGCTTTGCAAACGATTGGCATTTGGTACACCTAGGAAGCCGTGCCAGTGGTGGCGCAGCTTTGATTATTCAAGAAGCTACTTCGGTATCGCCAGAAGGACGCATTTCGCCAGAAGATTTGGGACTTTGGAAAGACGAGCAAATCGAGAAAATGCAGCAAATAAACCGTTTTATTATCAGTCAAAATTCAGTTCCTGGCATTCAGTTAGCTCATGCCGGACGTAAAGCTAGTGCTGCTTCGCCATGGAACGGTGGTCGAAAAGTAGCTGTCGAAAAGGGTGGTTGGAATACCGTCGCGCCAAGTGCAATTCCGTTCTACGATACGGATCCTGCGCCTGTAGCACTTGATTTAAATGGGATTCAAAAAGTGATAACTGATTTCAAGTCGGCCACAAAAAGAGCGGTTCAAGCGGGTTTTCAGGTGATGGAAATTCATGCTGCTCACGGATATTTAATGCATCAATTTTTATCGCCTTTGTCAAATACTCGAACAGATGCATACGGTGGTAGTTTCGAAAATAGAATCCGATTCACACTCGAAATAGTAGCAGCAGTGCAAGCCGAATGGCCGGAGAATTTACCTTTGTTCGTTCGAATTTCAGCTACTGATTGGGCTGAAGGCGGTTGGAATTTACAAGAGTCGATTGCTTTATCAAAAATATTAAAAGAAAAAGGAGTCGATTTAATTGACGCTTCTTCTGGCGGAGCGGTAACGCAGCAGCAAATTCCTGTTGGTCCGAATTACCAAGTTCCTTTTGCGGAAAGCATAAAAAAAGAAGTAGGCATTTTAACAGGAGCAGTTGGTTTAATCACCGAAGCAGCTCAAGCGGAAGAAATTGTTTCCTCTGGAAAAGCCGATTTGGTTTTGGTAGCGCGTGAATCATTGAGAGACCCTAATTTGGGATTGACATTTGCACACGATTTAAATGCAGAAATTGCTTGGCCTAAACAATACGAGCGAGCTAAACTTTAGGTTTTGTAAACATATAAGTCACGTAAGTTTTCTTTTTTTTAAACTATTTAGGCATTAGTTAAAATAAAGGCTGTTGCTACCTTTACAAATCTTAAAAACTGATATGACTTATATGTTTAAAATGAACATGTCACAAATTTGAAACTTATTTTATGCAAAAAATAAAAACCGCATTACTCTCCTACGGAATGTCAGGAAAAGTATTTCATGCTCCATTTATAACCAATCATCTTGGATTTGAATTGCTGGGCTCGTGGGAACGCAGTAAAAAGTTAATTCAATTGGATTTTCCAGCGGTAAAAAGTTATCCTACGCTCGAAGCTGTTTTACAAGATGAGGTTGATTTAGTAATCGTCAATACACCTGTTGCAACGCATTACGAGTTTGCCAAACAAGTTTTATTAGCCGGAAAACATGCCATTGTCGAGAAAGCTTTTACTACAACAGTTGCGCAAGCACAAGAATTGGCCCAAATTGCTCAAGAAAAAGGGGTGAAATTGGCCGTTTTTCAAAACCGCCGTTGGGATAGCGATTTCAAAACAGTTCAAAAAATAGTGCAAGAAGGACTTTTGGGCGAAATTGTAGAAGCCGAATTCCATTTTGATCGTTACAATCCTCTATTAAGTCCTAAGCAACATAAAGAAACCACTAATGATGGTGCCGGAATTCTAAAAGATTTGGGTCCACACTTAATAGATCAAGCATTGTGTTTGTTCGGAATGCCAACAGCTGTTTTTGCTGATGTTCGAATTACGCGAGCAAATTCATTGGTTGATGATTGTATTGATATTCTTTTGTATTACAATTCATTTAGAGTGCGTTTGAAAGCTGGTTTTTTTGTCCGCGAAGCCGTTCAGTCATTTATTGTTCATGGCAAAAAAGGTTCGTTTTTAAAAACTCGTGCCGATGTACAAGAAGATAATTTGAAACTTGGCATGCAGCCTAACACAGCAACTTGGGGTACAGAGCCGGAATCGCAACAAGGTTTTTTACACACTGAAGTTGATGGAATTTTGAAAAAAGAATTCGTACCCACACAACAAGGTAATTACATGGCGTTTTTTGATGGTGTCTATCATTCAATTACAAACAATACCGTTGAGCTTGTAACGGGCCAAGATGGTGTCCACGTAATGCAAATTATCGAGGCAGCTTTGCAAAGTAGCGCTGCGCAAAAAGTAATTTCACTTTAAAGTAGCCTTCAAAACAATGGTTTGCTAATAGCTATTTATAAACAATAACGTTGTATTTATTGGTATTAGTGTTGTATTGACACAATCAATAGTTGGATTTTGTAATTTTGCACCTCTAATTACTAAATTCATTATTTTGATTGTGCTCAACTTTTTAAACAGGTCTCGTACCAAAGCCAAATTCAAAAAATCATATAAAGATGTCAAAATCTCGTATTTAAACCGCATTCGTTGGGCGGTTTCTATGTTTTATTTTGGCATGGGTTTGTCTTTTGCTACTTGGGCAAGCCGTATTCCAGACATTAAAACCGCTTTACATTTAAGTGAAGGTGATTTGGGGAGTATTCTTTTTGCCTTACCTATGGGGCAATTGGTAGTCATGCCGTTCTCAGGCCAATTGGTTACTCGTTTTGGGAGTCACAAAGTTTTGGTATTTTCTCTTTTTATGTATGTGCTCAGCTTAACCAATTTGGGTTTGGCTACCGCGGCTTGGCAATTATCGCTTGGTTTGTTTGTGTTTGGTATCTTCGGAAATCTCTCTAACATTGCTGTAAATACGCAAGGCGTTTATACCGAAGTTTTATTCAAAAAAACCATCATGAGCTCCTTTCATGGTATGTGGAGTTTTGCCGGTTTTACAGGTGCTTTGGTAGGTTTAGGCATGCTCGCTTTTAAACTATCTCCGTATGCTCATTTTCTTATTGTAGGTGCTTTAGTGCTTTTATTAATGGTTTTCAATTACAAATTTTTAATCAAAGCCAAAGAAACTGCCAAAGCCGCCAAGAAAAAATTATTCTCAAAACCTGATCCTACCTTGATATGGCTCGGCGTGATTGGTTTTTGCTGTATGGCCAGCGAGGGAGTCATGTTTGACTGGAGCGGAGTCTATTTTAAAGATGTCATAAAAGCACCCGGCGCATTAGTAATTTTGGGCTACACCTCGTTTATGATCATGATGGCCAGCGGACGCTTTGTTGGTGATAGTTTGATACATAAATTCGGTCGTAAAAAAGTATTACAAATTAGCGGAATCATGATTTCTACCGGGCTTTTTACAGCCGTATTTTTCCCTTTTGTTATTCCTTCAACTATTGCATTCATGTTTGTTGGTTTAGGAGTTTCAACCATTGTTCCTACTGTTTATAGCGTAGCGGGCAAAACGCCTAATGTAGCGCCAAGTGTCGCTTTAACCACTGTTTCAAGCGTTAGTTTCCTAGGATTTTTGATGGGTCCGCCTATTATTGGTTACATCGCTGAGCTGTCAAGTCTGCGTTTTTCTTTCGCTTTTATTGGTGTTTTCGGACTGCTAATTACACTTATGGTTTCCAGAATCAAAGCCATTGCATAATTTTTTTAGGAGCAGTCAGGCTGTTTTCAGTAGCTATCTATTCCCGCTCTTAGCCGTATCTTTTTTATAAACGCACTCGAGTAGTGCTAAAACGCCAGAAATACTAGTGTTTATAAAAAAGGATACCTGCTGCGATCGGGGCTATGCTAGTCGTATTCCTTTTTCTCACACGTCTCATTTTTTTTTAAAAAGAAAATACTGCTATTTTTTTCAAAAAAAGGAACAACCAATAAATTTTTTTATTATTTTTAACATAATAATTCGTTCGAATAGTTTTTAAGTGCCTGAAATTCAAATACCATTCATCAGCCTTAAGCTTTAAGATTTATACCACTTTTCCAAAATTTATTTTTTAATTCTAACACGAAATACCCGCAAAAAAGTGGGTATAAAGCCTGCTTGTTGTTCAACCTTAAGTCATAACTTTTGGTTGAACTTTGGGCATGCTGGTTTAAAAAAATATTTTTTGTTGATGTAAAAATCTAATGCATTGGATATGGTAAAACTCGGAATTTGTTTGTGCTTTGGTTTGTTATTTAATAGTGTTTGGTCGCAAAATAATGCTGCTGCTCGCGGTACAGTTGTAAATGCCAAAACTCAAATTCCTATTGCAGGTGTCGTAGTGAGTATTCAAAACACGGCACAAATGCAAATTACCAATCCTGATGGCAGCTTTCAAATTCAAGAAATTCCAGCCGGAAAATGGTACCTTTTGGTGCGCAATCAAGGTTATCAAGATGCGTTATTTCCTATTGAACTCGCCGCAAATCAAATCCTAGATTTAGGTACAATTCCACTTCAAGAAGACCAATCCTTCGAACAACAATCTAGTATTATAGCTTTATCTGAAAGTGATTTTAGTGATGATAATTCCAGTTCCGAAAACACGGCGGGTCTGCTACAATCTACCCGAGATGCTTTTTTACAAGCGGCTGCTTTTCATTGGGGACAAGCCCGTTTTCGAACCCGAGGATTAGATAGTGAACAAGCCATAATGATGATTAATGGCCTTAGCATGAATAAAATAATTGATGGCCGACCGCAGTGGGGCGATTGGGGCGGACTCAATGATGCGCTCCGAAATCAAGAGTTTACCATTGGCACCACACCGTCTGATTATACTTTTGGGGCACTTTTGGGTACTCAGGAAATAAATACTCGAGCATCTATTTATCGGCCAGGAACGCGACTCACTTTTTCAGGAACCAACAGCAATTACAATTGGCGTTCTATGGCTACTCACGCATCAGGCATGAGTTCATCGGGTTGGGCTTACGTTGTATCGGCTAGTAAAAGATGGGCGCAAGAGGGCTATTTTGAAGGTACTTCGTATGATGCGAATTCTTTTTTCGTGAGTATAGAAAAGAAACTCAATCAACGTCATTCTCTAAATCTGACCGCTTTTTACACACCCAACACCCGAGCAAAAAATTCACCGAATACGGCTGAGGTCACGCAACTCACCTCCGAAAATTACAATTCGTATTGGGGTTTCCAAAACGGAAAAAAGCGAAATGCGCGCTTAAAAACGGTCGAAGAACCAATAGTGATGTTGCAACATTTTTTTAAAATTAAAGAGCAAATCCAATTGAACACCACTTTAATGTATCAAATGGGAACCATAACCAATAGCAATATCGATTTTCAAAATGCCAACAGTCCGGATCCAGCTTATTACCGCAAATTACCTAGTTTTTACAGTTCACTTTACGCTCCTGATGACGGGGAGTTATCTGGGGCTTTTACGCCAGATGAAGATAATGCCGCCAAAAATAAAGCTGCCTTTTTAGCACAACCACAGTTAGATTGGAAGGCATTGTACCTGGCCAATCAAACCGCTGTAGCCGATAGCAATGGCGCCATAACAAGCTATGAACCTGCTCAAAGCAAGTATGTACTTTACGATGATGTTGTAGATGATCAGGTGGCAGCAGCAGCAACCAATTTGAATGCGCAACTGTCCGATAATATTAGTCTGAACGCTGCTGCTTCCTACAAGAAACTCTTTTCACGCAATTACCAAAAGTTAACAGATTTATTAGGAGGCAAGTTCTACAATGATGTTGATGCTTTTTACAACGGCGATGAATCACAATCTGATTTAAATAATCCGAACCGTCAAGTTGGGGTAGGAGATATTTATGGCTATAATTTTAACTACACTGCTCAAACAATTGATGCCTTTACACAGTTTAAATTCAATTACAACGATGTTGATTTTTATGTAGCGCAGACCTATTCTAATACGGTTTATCAAAGAGAGGGCTTGTACAAAAATGGTTTGTATCCCAACAGTTCCTTTGGAAAAAGCGAAACGGTGCATTTTGAGAATTTTGGGTTTAAAGCGGGTTTGATTTACAAAATTTCTGGGAAGCAACTCCTCAGTTTTCACGCGGCACACTTGAGTAAAGCGCCAGCGTTACGAAATGTATTTTCAAACGCTAGACTCAATAATGTGGTGGTTCCCAATGTAAAAAGTGAACGCAATAGTAGTTTAGAGTTGAGTTATACCTATCGTTCTCCATTGTTTAAAGCGCGTGCTACGGCGTACCACACCTTACAACGTGACATCACCCAAGTATCTTTTTTCTATGCCGAAGGAATTTTTGACGATGGTGCCGGATATGCGAGTACCGATGCTTTTGTGAGTCAGACTTTAACAGGTTTAAACAAAAAAAATACAGGTGCCGAGTTGAGTTTAGAGTATCAATGGACGGCAACATTTAAGACTACTTTAGCGGGAGCTTTTGGTTTGCATACGTATGCAAGTAATCCGAATGTAACTTTGGTTAATGATGCGCAAGCAGCAACAACCACTGAAAATGCTCAATTTGATTTCGGCAAAGCTGCATTGACCAACTATAAACAATCGGGGACACCGCAGCGAGCGTACTCCTTTGGTTGCGAGTATCGTGATCCTAAATATTGGTGGTTGGGTAGCACCATAAACTATTTGTCTCATAGTTTTCTGGATGTATCGCCAATAGCACGGACTGATATTTTTTACAGAAACCCAAGTAGCGGACTTACTTTTCCAGAGGCTACTCCTGAACGTGGCAGAGAGTTGTTGCAGCAAGAACAACTCGATCCTATTATGCTTTTGAATCTTGTAGGTGGCAAATCATGGATTGTGAAAGGTAAAAATCTGGGAGTCTTTTTTAGTGTGAATAATGTGCTGAATCAACGTTTCAAAACAGGCGGATTTGAGCAAGCTCGTAATGCTAATTTTCGAGAGCGAAACCAAGATGTTTCAAGCGGAACACCTTCTTTTGGACCAAAGTATTTTTATGGTTATGGCCGTACTTATTTTGTCAATTTTTATATCAACTTGTAATACGATAGTTATGAAAACAA
Source organism: Flavobacterium turcicum (assembly GCF_011365745.1). Classification (GTDB taxonomy): domain Bacteria; phylum Bacteroidota; class Bacteroidia; order Flavobacteriales; family Flavobacteriaceae; genus Flavobacterium; species Flavobacterium turcicum. The sequence goes on from NZ_JAAOBY010000001.1 coordinate 283,284, forward strand.
TGTTTAAAAATACGATAGTTGTGATAAGTTTTTTATTGGTTTTTGTGGGATGCGTTCCCGACGAAACGGCAACGCCTGAATTAAAATGTTCACAACCTGATATAGCTGTAACGACATCGGTTGCTAAGGTATTAGCTCAAACAACTGCCACCGCAGCCCAATACCAATACGATGATGTGGTTGAGGCCTATGTAGTATCAAGTGATGAAGGAGGGAATTTTTTCAAATCGATTTCTTTTCAAACTTTGGCTACAGCCAACACAGCTGCGCAAGGTTTTAGTATTCCTATTGATGTGAGCAACTTGTATATTGAGTATCGTGTGGGTACAAAAGTGTATGTTAAACTAAAAGATTTATACACCGATTTGTATTTTGGAGGTTTACGAATTGGTGGTCTCTATGTGAATGCTTTTAATCAAGGTGGAGTGGGGCGGCTTTCGCAAAATGATTATAAAAAAATAGTAAACGCTTCGTGTACACAGCTTCAGGAGGAGGAGTTGGTACGCAAAATGAGCTTACAAGAGGTGTTTAATGATGCCAATTTAAACACACTTATTGAAATCAAAGATGTTCAATTTGCAGAAGAAGCCATTGGGCGTAGTTTTTTTGAAGAAACCAATAATGTAGGAGGAGCAAGTAATTGGAATATAGTGGATAAAAGTGGCAATCAGTTGTATGTTCGAACGAGCAGTTTTGCCGACTTTGCTGCTCAAAAAATACCTGAAGGAAACGGGATTGTTCGAGGGATTTTGACCAAATTTGGAGATGATTACCAACTGCTTCCACGCTCGGCTAAAGATATAGTGATGACTGGTAACAGAGCCATTCCTTTTTTTAATCAAGATTTTAAAACTGTTGTAGATCGTTCTGTTATTAGTTTACCAGGCTGGGCCAATATTGTACAAAACGGATCATTAGCTTGGCGCGGTGGTGTTTCGTCAGGAAACGGATATGCGGAGTTTTACTTTTCAGGCACTCGAGTGTTGAACAATACTGCGTGGTTAATATCGCCAAAATTTGATATGGATGTGTACACCAAGGAAATCCTCACTTTTAGAGCGGCACAGCATCATTTGGATGTTGATTCGCCTTTAAATGCGCTGGAGGTTTACGTGTCAACTGATTTTAATGGGTTGAATGTAACTACTGCCACTTGGACTAAATTAAACCCGAAATTGCCAACTCAAGCAACGCCTTGGAATCAATTCATTGGCAGTGGCCCAATTGATTTATCTGCTTATCAAGGCAAAATTAACATAGCATTCAAGTTTGTAGGATCAGGTCGGAACTTAGCTCTGGATGGTTCGTTTATGGTGGATGATGTACAACTTTATGGAGAAAAATAATTTTAACTTACTCATTCGCTGAAATTAGTATATTTGCCAGCAAACTAAAAAATTACATTATGAAATATACAGTATTAGCTTTGATTTCGTTCTTATTTGTTTCTTGTTTGTCTGACAACGACAAAGAGCCAACCGATTTTACAGCGCAAAATGAAAAACAAATTACAGATTATATCGCTGCAAAAAACCTAACGGCTACTGCAACAGGTACTGGGTTGTATTATGTGGTTACTGAGCAAGGTACGGGAGCACAGCCTACCGCAACATCTAATGTGACTGTAGCGTACAAAGGATATTATACCAACGGAAATGTGTTTGATCAAAGTAAACCAGAAGGAATTTCTTTTGGATTGCAGCAAGTAATTAAAGGTTGGACCGAAGGAATTCCTTTTTTTAAAGAGGGAGGAAGCGGAATTTTATTAATCCCAGCGCACCTAGGTTATGGAAGTTTTGATTATAGTTCTATCCCAGGAGGCTCTGTTTTAATTTTTGATATTAAAGTTATCAAAGTAAATTAAGACTAAACGTTTTTACTCTTCATAAAAAAAGGCTGTCATTGATTTGACAGCCTTTTTTACTATTACTTAATTTCTATTAAACTAATGGCGTAACCACCACCAGGAGCGCTAGATAATTTAATTTTTGAAGTACTAGTTACTACCTTTTTTTGAATGGTGTAAGCTTGCGGATTGGTTTTATAATGGGCATCTTTTGCATCAGCATAAATTACAGCATTGTATTTTTTACCTTTCTCTAAAAAATCAAATGTGATTGTTGCTGTTCTCGGTGTTTCGCCATTTACGTTACCTACAAACCAGTTGTTTGTTCCTTTGGCTTTACGCGCAACAGTAACGTATTGTCCAGGTTCTGCCTCAAGGTATTTGCTATCAGACCAATCTACAGCAACATCTTTAATAAACTGAAACGCATCTGGAAAACGATCGTAATTCTCTGGTGTATCAGCCGCCATTTGAAGTGGGCTGTACATAGTCACGTACAAAGCTAACTGATTGGCAAGTGTACTGTTTACATGAGAATTATTGTCCTTGTTCAACTTGCTCAAATCCATTTCAAATATTCCTGGAGTATAATCCATTGGTCCACCAACTAAACGTGTAAATGGCAAAACCGTGACGTGGTTTGGTTTTGATCCTCCAAAAGATTGGTATTCTGTTCCTCTTGCCGCTTCGTTGCCTATTAAATTAGGATAGGTTCTCGCAATTCCTGTTGGTCGTACCGCTTCGTGAGCATTCACCATAATTTTATAATCGGCTGCTTTTTCAATGGCGTATTGGTAATGATTGATCATGAATTGGTTGTAATGATTGCCACCGTTTTCAATAATGTCACCAACATAGCCGCTTTTCACAGCATCGTATCCGTTGTCTTTCATGAATTGGTACGCTTTGTCTAGGTGGCGTTCGTAATTGCGCACCGATCCTGATGTTTCATGGTGCATGATCATTTCTACGCCTTTTTCTTTCGCATACGCTTGCAAACCTTTCACATCAAAATCAGGATAAGGCGTCACAAAATCAAAAACATAATCTTTTAAATGACCAAACCAATCTTCCCAGCCTTGATTCCAGCCTTCAACTAACACGCCATCAAAACCATGTTTAGCAGCAAAATCAATATATTTTTTTACGTTCGCATTGTTCGCACCGTGCTTGCCGTTTGGTTTTACTTTTGAGAAATCAGTAACACCCAATTGTACGGTTGGCAATTCGTCAGTGTAAGCCCAAGAACTTTTTCCGGTAATCATTTCCCACCAAACGCCCACGTATTTCACAGGCTTAATCCATGAAGTATCTTTGATTTTGTTGGGTTCGTTGAGGTTCAATGTCATTTTAGAGGCTAATATTTCTCTTGCATCATCACTCACGATGATGGTTCTCCATGGCGAATGTTGAGGCGCTTGCATATAGCCTTTATCACCTTTAGCATCAGGAGTTAACCACGATTCAAAAATCATATTTTTATCATCCAGATTCAGGTGCATACAAGAATAATTGATCAAAGCCGCCTCATGGAGGTTAATGTATAATCCGTCAGCCGTTTTTAGCATTAATGAAGTTTGTACTCCAGTGTTCGAAAATGATTTTTGAGATACATTGGCCGTAGTAGCTTTTTCTGTCAACCCTCTAATTTCGGATAGTTTAGAGGTGGTATAATCGTATTCTTGTGTATCATAATCGCCCGGAATCCAAAACGCGGTATGATCGCCAGTCATGGCAAATTGGCTTCTTTCTTCTTTGATTACAAAGTAAGTTAGGTTTTTTTGCGAAGGAAATTCATAACGAAAACCCAAACCGTCATTGAACAAACGAAAACGAATAATCATTTTACGTTCCGTTTCTTTTTGTTCTAAAGTAACTGCTAGTTCGTTGTAATTATTTGTTATTGTAGCAACTTCGCCCCAAACAGGCTGCCAATTTTCGTTAACAGTACTTGTTTTTTGATCAACAACCTTGAAATCATTCAGTAATGATTTCTTGTCATTTTTCAACTCAAGACCTAATTTACTGGTTTTAATTACCGCCTTGTTTTTATAATTCAGCTGGTAGCTTGGTGTTCCATTTGCTTGTAGGGCAAACTCCAAAACTAATTTTCCGTTCGGAGATTGCAATTGTTGCGCTTGTATCGTGCCCAAAAACAGGAAATAAACTACGGTTGTAAAAAAGAATTGCTTCATTTTTAAATAAAATTTTAAAAATTAATGTTTCGATTTTCATTTGGCAAAAGCCATTCAACAATGATAAGTCCAATGAAAACCCCTTAATTACAAAAGTAAGCCCTTTATTTTTTATTTTTAAAATAAATTGCATTTAATGTCCGTAAGCCTGCTTTTGATTTTTTTTTTTAGATTCATATTCGAGTTAAAACTTTCCTTTGGCTTGACCGAAGTTACATTCTGTTCAAACGTTCTTTTTTTATAATCAGATAGCTTCGTAAGTCGCTGACAAATCCGTAAATTTGTAGCTTATTCAATAACATGTTAGAAACAGAAGTAATCAATTTCGAAAAAACCGCTTTAGTAGGTATCGTAACTCAAAATCAAAGTGAAGAAAAGTTAAACGAATACCTAGACGAATTAGAGTTTTTAACCTACACCGCTGGTGGAGAGGTAATCAAACGCTTTTCGCAAAAAATGGAGCGCCCTAATCCCAAAACGTTTGTTGGTACCGGAAAAATAGAAGAAATACACCTTTTTGTAAAAGAAAATGGAATTTCGACCCTAGTTTTTGATGACGAATTATCGCCGTCACAGCAAAAAAATATATCCAAGATTATCACCGAATGTAAAATTCTAGACCGTACCCACCTTATTCTAGACATTTTTGCACAACGTGCCGAAACCTCTTATGCCCGTACCCAAGTTGAACTGGCGCAATGTATTTATATGTTGCCTCGTTTATCAGGACTTTGGACGCACTTAGAGCGCCAAAAAGGAGGAATTGGAATGCGCGGACCCGGTGAAACCGAGATTGAAACCGACCGTCGTATTGTACGTGATCGCATCTCGTTACTCAAAGACAAAATCAAAACCATTGACAAACAAATGGGCGTGCAGCGCAGCAACCGTGGTGCTATGGTTCGTGTGGCGCTAGTTGGGTATACCAATGTTGGTAAATCTACTTTGATGAATGCCGTGGGCAAAAGTGATGTTTTTGTAGAGAATAAACTCTTTGCAACACTAGACACCACCGTGCGTAAAGTAGTGATCAAAAACCTGCCTTTCCTGCTTTCGGATACCGTAGGATTCATCAGAAAATTGCCTACGCAGTTGGTTGATTCCTTCAAAAGTACACTTGATGAGGTGCGCGAGGCCGATTTATTGCTGCACGTGGTCGATATTTCGCATCCAGATTTTGAAGACCATATCGAGTCGGTAAATCAAACCTTGCAAGACATCAAGGCACATGACAAACCGGTGATCATGGTGTTCAACAAAATTGACGCCTACAAACCGCTAGTCATTGACGAAGATGATTTGATGACCGAAAAAACCCCAAGACACTTCACGCTAGAGGAATGGAAAGCCACTTGGATGAGTAGAGTAGGAGAGCAAAACGCTTTGTTTATATCGGCCACACACAAAGAAAATTTCGAAGAATTTAGAGAACGCGTGTACGAGTCTGTGCGCCAGATACACATAACCCGTTTCCCGTACAACAAGTTTTTGTATCCAGATTACAATGACGCCATCGAGAAAGACGAGGAAGAAAACGAATAATTGCACACCTTTGTCAGTTCGAGCGCAGTCGAGAACGGGCGCAGTTGAGAGCACAATCAAACTAGAATAATGTAATAAACAGAATCCCTTTTGAATTTCAAGAGGGATTTTTTTTGGGCATGCCCCAGCTTTCACTATCGTTGCAGCTGCGTCAGGCTGTTCGCTATATCTTTTTATACCTTTTAGGCTACTAGCCTAAAAGGTATAAAAAGGATGCCGCTTCCATCCTTCATGCATTAGGGTAGCATTTTAAAGTGCTATTTACAATAATTAACACTTTTCAGTTGCATAGTTGGGTACGAAATGTCTTGTATAAGTTCCTTTTTTCAGTATATTTGAAAACAAACGCAGAGCTTTAAAAGCTATATGTATTTTTGAACTTTGGTACTATTTTCAATCTTTTGAACAATTAAATGACCCCATCAAATAAACGACAAAATCAAGCAAAGTTGCTTCGGACTTTCAGAGAAATTCACCGCAAAACAGGTGCCTTACTCTTTGTTTTTTTCTTTGTTATTGCATTAAGTGGTTTGTTTTTGGGTTGGAAAAAACACAGTAACGGATTACTCTTACCACAAACTATTAAAGGAACATCAACCAATTTGAAAGAGTGGTTGCCACTAGATAAGTTGCATCAAAAGGCGTGTAATATTGCACACGATTCAATTGATCCTCAACTCTCGCTTGAATTAGATCGAATCGATATTCGTAAAGATAAAGGAATGGTAAAATTTGTGTTTACCGATAGTTTCTGGGAAGTACAATTGGATGGCGCTACCGGTAATTTGCTACAAGTAGCACGCCGTCGTTCTGATTTTATAGAAACCATTCACGACGGGTCGTTTTTAGATCAAATATTTGGCACTTCTGGCGGAGAATTGAAGGTGGTGTATAGCTCGGTTATGGGTTCGGCATTGCTCATTTTTACTGTTACCGGATTTTGGCTTTGGTACGGACCAAAGCGCATGCGCAAGCAATCAAAAAATTCGAAGGAATAGCGGGTGACAGTTTCGAAAAGAGATTGTTAGTCACATAAAAATGGATAGGAGTATTGTAATTTATTCGTTCATAAATAGTTATCCATTTGGAGGGTATAAATATAGGGATTCATTATTTTTTAAATTTGAACCAAAACACAGTTAGACATTACAAATTCATGAAAAAAATTATTTTAGCAGCTTTACTTTTAATCAGTCTCAACTCATTTTCACAAAAAAATGCAGACTACGTTTCCTTTGTACAACAAATTAAAAAAGACGCCAAAATTGATACCAAAGACCAAACGGTACTTAATATATTAACTGATTTTTACGAACAAATTTTACAGTCGGAATCAGGTGAATTACAAGCTAGTATGTCAGATCGAATTCAGAAATTATATGCAGATAAAGATGCTAAAAACCTCCATATTTTGAATTTGTTTTTAGCGTATCAAGAACATATCAGCCAAACGGCAGTTAATGGAAAAGTACCTGATGCTACTTTTCAGAATAATTTGTTAGACGATTTGCAGACCGAATTGCAAAGCACCTTTGGCGTTGTGCCCGTTATTATTAAAATTTATAAAGTAGAAGCTTTACAATCGGCTGGTAAGTTCAGTGAATCAAGTGCGTTGTTAGCAAAAAGTTTGCAGGAGTTTCCTAAGTCTGTTCCATTAAAAGTATATTCATACTTAGATACGAGAAACGAAAGTTTAAAAAAAGAATTATTATCGGAACATGCTTCGCATTGGATGGTGCAACAGTTTCAAATAAAATAAAATTAGAAGTCGGTTGCCAAAATAAATAAACGTTTTAACTCAACTCTAAAACAGATTGCTATGAAAAAGTACCTATTGATACTCGCCTTGCTTATAAGTTGTGTTTCTTTCGGGCAAGACAATCCCAAAAGAATAAAAGTTATTTTATTAGGGACTTTTCATTTTAATCAAAGTTTAGAAAGCAGTAGCAAGTTGCATTCAGACTTATTTTCGCAAAAGAGACAAGAGGAGGTTGCTAGTTTAGTAGCAAAACTTGCTAAATACAAGCCTACGAAGATATTCCTTGAATTTACTCCGAAAAATCAACCTTTTTATGACAGTATTTACAACGATTATTTGCAAGGAAAAGAACCGGAAAAACGAAGTGTAAAAGCTAATGAAATTTTCCAACTTGGAATGAAAACGGCTAAAATGCTCAATCATAAAAAGGTAATTGGTATGAATTACCAACCTGAAGAATTAGCGGATAGCACCTATAAACCTAAGAACAAGGTGGATGAGGCAGTTAGAAAATTATACTTGGAGTTAGGTAAATTTAATGATGAAACCAGAACGAATGCTCAATTTTATGATTTGAAATACCCATACAAATTTCCTAAGCTAGATTCGCTCCTGCAAAAGGTGCCATTGAATAAGTTTTTGCAACACATTAATTCTGAGAAAAAATTACAGCAAGCAGAGTATAACGAATGGAACTATTTTTTAAGTATGGGAACCGGTAGTGATATGAGCTCTTTAGAATATGTAAGTTCGTTTTGGTACGGAGCAAACCTTAGAAATTTCAATAATGTCATGCGGCAAGTAGATTACAAGCAAGATGAATGTTACTTGATTATTTATGGGTCCAATCACATTCCTTTTCTGCAATACTTGTTTAATGGTAATCCGTTTTTTGAGGTTTTAAATATTCAAAAAGTGCTCAACTAAACAACAAGTAGTAAAGCTTTAAACTTGATGCATCTAGCTTTTCCTCTTCACAAAATTTATTTTCAGTAGGATCATTTGTCGAAAAGGTTTTATTAAAGTTTGAATATGCGAGTTTAGAGGAAGTTGAAAAGGCAAAGATTGATAAAGATATAATTCATAAAAAATACATTCTAAAAGGATTTCAGAATGCATTTTTTATGAAATAATTTAAAATTAAAAACCATAATTAACACCTAAACCAATATTTTGACGAGTTTGAAATCCTTGAAAGGCATTGTCATCATAAATGGTTTGAAAGGTAAAATTGGTTGATAAGTATTTATTAATAGTCATCACTACATTAACTTGATAGTCGATATCAACATTTTTGGGAGTATCTAAATAATTCGAGTATAAATTGGCAATTTGTTCTACTGAGACATTTTTCATCACATTGAATTTGTAATAGCCATTTACTGCGGCACCAAATTCATAACTAGTACTCTCGCCCTCGGCCACTCCAAAAGAGGTTGTTTTTTCGGCTAATGCTAAAGCTTCTGGAGAAGTAAAATGTGGATGTACCACAATTAATCTCGAGGTTGCTGGTGCAATGTTAAATTTAAAAGTATTACTTTTTTTCCACATCATACCTGGTCCCAATTGAAAATAAGCTGGTGAAAAGAAATGAGATATTTTGTTGGTTTGAGTAGCGGGATCAAAACCAGAATCTAATTGTGTTTGGAAATTAAAAAACGCAGAGTAAAACCAATATCCAGTAGCTTTTTTACCCACTAAAGAGTTGTACAGCAGGCGGTCATCTGTTTTTTGAGTTTTTGCATTTTTAATTTTAGCAATACCATAACCTACAATTACTTTGTTATCCCAATTAAGATCTCCTTTTTTATAATTGAAATCGTAGTTGATTAATAAGTTAGCGGCAATATTACTTTGTCCACCTGCAAGCCAATTGTTGAATGTGGCTTGGTTTCCAATTAGCGAAAAGGTACCTGATTTTAACCAGCCGTCCGGTTTATCAGCTCCTACTTTTGCGGCAGCAGCCTCTGTTTTTTTTAAATTTTCTTTCTCGTTTACTTGCGCAAAGCTAATGGCCGAAACGAATAACATACTGAGTATAATTTTTTTCATGTATTTTATTTTAAATACAAAATTACATCTGCAGCGTTATCGTTCAAAAAAAGTTGTTAAACGGCAAGTTTTATCGATTAGAATCTTCTTTTCCTCGTTTGAATAAAGGAACGGCCGAACAAGCTTCACCATACATAATACTGCGGGCTACTTGTTGTAAATGTTGTACAGCAACCACATAAGCACGGGTTGGTACTGGTTTTTTAGAACATCCTTTCAAGATAACGGGTTTGTCTTGATACACAGAATAGTCTATTTTTGGCAATAATTCTTCATAAAGTGAAGCATCAAGATCTTCTAATGTTCCGTTGATTGTTTTTTTTGCAAAAGGCGCTACCTGCGTAGCCACTAAAATCGATGCCCAAGCCGGAACAATTGCGTCAGTACTGCAATGAATGGCTACATAATGATCTTGGTATTGCGACCAATCGTGATTCTTCAGACTTTCTCTGAAATCTTTCTCTCTTAACAAAAATCCTTCAGCAAGCCATAGTGAAATGTCAATTTGCGTACGAATCCCTTTTGGATAATAATCCTCAAGATCGAAAACTTCGAGTACACTATTGGCTACTTTATTGATTATTTCTTCCATTTCGAAAAGTTTAAAAGGTTTAAAGTTTAAAGTTACTCAACCTTAAACTTTAAACCTGAAACAAATTTTACAACATTCCCAATTCTAATTTGGCTTCTTCACTCATTAAGTCTTTGCTCCAAGGCGGGTCAAAAGTAATTTCAACCTCGGCATCTTTTACATGCTCGATAGATTTAATTTTATCTTCTACCTCTTTTGGTAAACTTTCAGCAACGGGACAATTTGGAGAGGTAAGTGTCATAAGAACTTTTACTTCGTAATCCGTGTTTACCATTACGTCATAAATTAATCCTAATTCGTAAATATCTACAGGAATCTCTGGATCATAGATAGTTTTTAATTTTTTTACGATTGCTTCTCCTAATTCGTTAGTGTCTATTTCTTGTGTCATGTTTCAACAATTTATTTTCTTATTTTTTAGTAGTATCTAAGTAATATCAGGTTATTTAAGTTTTATTATAAATTTTCAATTTTAACTTATTTGCCCTTATATGTCTTAAATGGTTTAATGAGATTTAGTTCTTTGCATCAAAAGCCAAAGCATACATTTTGATGTTTTTTATCATTGAAACTAAACCGTTTGCACGAGTTGGTGACAAGTGTTCTTTCAGGCCAATTTCATCAATAAAATCCATATCGGCAGAAAGTATATCGGCGGCTTTTTGATTGCTAAAAGCGCGAATCAAAATGGCAATAATTCCTTTGGTTAAAATAGCATCACTATCGGCAGTGAACACAATTTTATCATCGGCTTGCTCGCCTTGTAACCATACTTTTGATTGACAACCTTTGATGATGTTATCTTCTGTTTTAAATTCTTCTTTGATAAGTGGTAGCTTTTTCCCCAATTCAATGATGTATTCGTAACGATCCATCCAGTCATCAAACATTGAGAATTCTTCTACTATTTCTTCTTGTATATCTTTTATAGTCATGTTTGTTCGTAATTAATTTTTCTCGGCTAAAGCATTGATTCTGTTTACTAATTTTTCAATTTCTTTTGGAGGAGTACCATGGTCAAATGATGTGCTTTGATAGGTTTTATCTTGATGTATTATTTTCAGATTTGCAATAGCAGCTCCGTCGTGAAATCGTTTTTCAGAAGGTGCTTTTAATGTTTCCACTTTGTCAAGTTCAATAGTTTGAAACTCCGTTATAAGTTCTTTCCAATCCGCATCAGAAATAGGAGTTGTGGTTGGTTTTTCAGTCTCATTTCTGTCTTTACTTACACTCAATTCTTGGTTGACAACGGTAATTTTCTGATAAAAACCCCTAGTATTAGCCGTATACTCGATCACTGTATTTTCTAGATCAGATTGTTTCTTGTTGCTGCAAGTAGATCCAAGAATCACGGTGGCCACTAAAGCTAGTACTGTTTTCATAAGGTTTTGTTTTATTGTTAAGCAAGCATATTTTGAGCTCTTTTTACAGCGGCAACTAGGCTGTCAATTTCTTCTTTAGTGTTGTAAAACGCAAACGAAGCTCTGATGGTGCCAGGAATCTCAAAGAAATTCATGATCGGTTGTGCGCAATGATGTCCTGTGCGCACCGCTATTCCTAATTTGTCAATTATGGTGCCAATATCGTATGGGTGAATTCCTTCTATATTAAATGAAATCACAGACGTTTTTTCTTTGGCAGTACCGTAAATTTTCAAACCTTCAATGGTTAATAATTGCTGGGTTCCATACTCCAGTAATTCTTTTTCTTGCTGCTGAATGTTGTCAAAACCTACTTCGTTCATATAATCAACAGCGGTTCCTAATGCAATTCCTCCAGCAATATTGGGAGTTCCTGCTTCAAACTTATGAGGTAGCTCTGCATAGGTTGTTTTCTCGAATGATACTTCTTTGATCATTTCGCCACCACCTTGATAAGGCGGTAATTTATTCAACCATTCTTCTTTACCATATAAAATACCGGTTCCTGTTGGTCCGCACAATTTATGTCCTGAAAAAACATAGAAATCACAATCTAGTTCTTGTACATCAGGTTTTAAATGCGGAACAGCTTGTGCACCATCTATCAAAACTGCAGCGCCTACTTCGTGTGCTTTGTCAATCATGTATTTAACAGGATTGATGGTTCCTAGCGCATTCGAAATATGATTCACTGTCACCAACTTAGTTTTATCCGACAACAATTTGTCGTATTCGGCCATAATCAACTCGCCATCCGTATTCATAGGAATCACACGTAAAATTGCTCCTGTACGTTCGCACAACATTTGCCAAGGCACAATATTGCTGTGGTGTTCCAATGCCGAAACTAAAATTTCATCACCCGGTTTTAAAATCGAAGTAAATCCATTGGTTACTGCATTAATTCCATGTGTTGTCCCAGAGGTAAAAAGTACTTCGTGAGCAAATTTTGCATTGATGTGATTTTGAATTTTCTTTCGGGATTCTTCGTAAGCATCTGTTGCTAATTGACTCAAGGTATGCACGCCACGATGAATGTTAGCGTTGATTTCTTGGTAATATTTCGCTATCGCATCAATCACCACTTGCGGTTTTTGAGTGGTAGCTCCGTTATCGAAATAGACTAATGGTTTTCCGTTTACTTTTTGAGTAAGTATCGGAAAATCGGCTCTTATTTTTTGAATGTCTAGCATAGTTATCGTAGAAAAAATCTAGATACAAAAGTACTGAAATTAAACCGTTTTGAAATTAAGAAACCCAAGTTTTTCATACTTTCTTGTTATGCTTTGATAGCCAAATTATTTGCCAAACAGTCGTTTTTTAAACCAACGTAATTCAAATGTTTTTAATAAATTGCAGTCAAAAGAATGGTTTATGAAAAAAATATTTAAAATTGTCGCGGTTGTTCTTCTAATCGGAATTGTGTATGTGGGTTTTACAACCTATCCAAAACTCGATTTAATTTCTGGTTTTTCAGCCAAAAGTATTGCTTCGGGCCATTTTCTAGATGGTAGATCACAAGCTATGATTGAAGCTGGTGATAATGATATTGATTTGATCGATTTAGCAACAAATCAAATTGATGAGGCTGGAAAGTTTGCTACTGCTTCAGTTTATGGATTAAAGGAACGAAAAGCCATTTATCGTGAAGGTTTGGGAGTTACTTTAATTAACGATGATTTTGATGTTTCAAAACCGTATTTGGTTCCCAAAAGAACAAAATTGAACAATAATTTACCTTTTCCATACGGAAATAACGAACCTAAAGATACCATTTTTGCGAATGTTGATTATACTAAATTGAATGCGGCTGTAGCCAATGCTTTTGATGTGAAAGGAGAATTGAAAAAAAGGACGCGTTCCCTATTAGTAATTTATAAAGACAAAATCATTGCCGAAAAATACGATACGGGATTTTCTAAAAACAGTAGAATTTTAGGCTGGTCGATGACCAAAAGTATCACGAGCGCCGTGTTTGGCGTTTTAGAAAAACAGAGAAAATTTGACATTGATGCTCCAGCTCCTATTGCAGAATGGGCAAATGACGAACGTAAAAAAATTACAACAAGTGACTTGCTCCACATGAATTCTGGTTTACAATGGGTAGAAGATTATGCTTCTATTTGTGATGCTACCAAAATGCTTTTTCAAGCCGAAGATATGACCCGATCGCAACTCGAGAAACCAGCGGAGCGTAAGCCCAACACGCGATGGAATTACTCCTCTGGAACAACGAATTTACTGTCGGGGATTTTGCGTAAGCAGTTCAAAACACATCAAGAGTACTTAGATTTTTGGTACACAGATTTAATAGATAAAATAGGAATGAATTCGATGGTTATCGAAACTGATATGGCTGGGAATTATGTGGGCTCGTCCTACGGTTGGGCAACTACTCGCGATTGGGCTAAGTTTGGCTTACTCTATTTGCACAAAGGCAACTGGAACGGGGAGCAAATTTTTAATGAAGGTTGGGCAAAATACACCGCAACACCTACCAATACTTCTGGAGGTAGATACGGTGGTCAATTTTGGCTTAACGCTGGTGGATATTTCCCTGATGTTCCAAGAGATATGTATTATTGCAGTGGTTTCCAAGGTCAAATGGTAGCCATTATCCCTTCAATGGATATTGTGATTGTTAGGATGGGTTTAAAAGAGAATTCGGAATTTGATTTTAATGGAATGCTACGCGACATTCTCGGATCATTAAAAAAATAATTGAAATAGAAAGGGCGCAAAGTTGTGAAACTCTGCGCCCTTTGTGTATAGCGAACCTTGTGGTTAAAACTACAAATCAAATCCCATTTTTACGCCAAGTTTGTTGGCAATGATTTTGGTGATGCGTTGTTTTAATTCTGGTATTTTAATGCTTTCGATTACTGCATTAGAGAATGCGTACATCAATAAAGCTTTGGCTTCTTTAACAGGAATTCCGCGTTGTTGCATATAGAACAATGCTGTTTCGTCTAATTGCCCGATGGTGCAGCCATGAGAACATTTCACATCATCAGCAAAAATTTCTAGTTGCGGTTTGGCATTGATGGTAGCCTTATCACTCAATAAAATATTATTGCTTTTTTGAAAAGCATTTGTTTTTTGAGCCTCTTTTTCTACAAAGATTTTTCCGTTAAATACACCGGTAGATTTATCGGTAAAAATTCCTTTATAATCTTGATGACTTTCACAATTTGGCGTAGCGTGGTGTACCAAGGTGTAGTGGTCTACGTGCTGCTTATCGCCAATGATGGTAATACCGTTCAAGTAGCTTACGATATGCTCCCCGAAATGGTAAAAATTAAGATTATTACGAGTCATATTTCCTCCAAAACTGAAGGTATTTACAGCAACACTACTTTCTTCTTGCTGTGATACATACGTATTATCAACTAAATTAGCAGCTTCGTTATCGTTTTGAATTTTATAAACATCTACAAAGGCTCTTTTTTGTGCAAAAATCTCAGTAACCGAATTGGTTAATACTGCATTTTCGTTTAAGCTTTGGTGACGCTCTATGATTTGCACTTGCGCGTTCTCGCCCACAACAATCAAGTTACGCGGTTGTACTAGCATTGCCGCTTCATTACCAGTCGATAAATACATGATTTCAATCGGTTTGTCTGCCACTTTTCCTTTCGGAATGTTGATGTACGCTCCTTCATTGGCGAAAGCCGTGTTTAATGAAGTCAAAGTTTCTTCTTTGTTGACAACTTGATTAAAATACGCGTCAATAACGGTTTTGTATTTTGGTTTTGTCAAGGCAGAAGAAAGTAAACAAACATCAATTCCTTCGTGAGTGGTAGCTGATAAATGCGAACTAAAAACGCCATCAATAAATACCACTTTGTAGGTATCAATTTCATGTAAAAAATATTTTTTTACATCAGAATATTGTACTGTATTTTCCTGTTTTGGAAAAACGGTAAAGTCATTTTTAAGAATTGCGTTAAGCGATGTATATTTCCAAGCTTCCTCTTTTTTAGTTGGGAAACCTTTGGTTTCAAAGTTTTTTAGGGCAGCGGTACGCAAGTCGTGCAGTTCAGTGTGAACATCAACGCGCTCCTCAAAAGCCATAAAAGACGATATTAATTTTTCTTTTAAATCCATTTTTATTTTGTTTCAGGTTTAAAGTTTAAAGTTTCAGGTTTTGCCTATTGAAACTTATTTCCTTTAAAGTCTTTCTTATTTAAATAGGTAATAAAATTTTTAATTTTACCACTTAGGTTTTCATAATCTTTTTTTAGCAGTTCAAATTTGGATTCATTGATATAGCCAAAATCGTAAATTCTATAGAGTTGCGATCTTGTTTCACCAGAAGAACCTTTTGCAATGGATAGAAATTGTCTAAATTCAAGATTTCCATCTCTTTCAAACCCTTCAGCTATATTATCCATTACTGAACCTGAAGAAGATTTAATTTGCTCTTTGAATCTAAAATCTGATTTCAAGTCGGTTTCAATAGTAATTAGATGTATTTCTTTTGCTAAGCGTCTTGCTTCCTGCCAGATTTCTAAATCTTCAAATCGATTTATGGTAGCCATAGGTTTTGTTTATTCATTTCAAGTTTTTACTTGTTTCAGATTTTTTTTAACTTGAAACTAAGAAAACTTTAAACTTGAAACAATTTTTAATTCTCAGCTTTAATCCAGTCGTACCCTTTTTCTTCTAGCTCGTGCGCTAATTCTTTACCGCCAGATTTTACAATTTTTCCATTGTACAAAACGTGAACAAAATCAGGAACGATATAATCAAGTAATCTTTGGTAGTGTGTGATCACTACGATAGCATTTTTATCGCTTTTAAGTTTGTTAACACCATTAGCAACAATTCTCAAAGCATCAATATCTAGTCCAGAATCGGTTTCGTCAAGGATAGCTAATTTTGGTTCTAGCATAGCCATTTGAAAAATTTCGTTACGCTTTTTCTCTCCACCCGAAAAACCTTCGTTTAAAGAACGTGACAAAAATTTACGGTCAATTTCTAGTAATTCTGATTTTTCACGAATCACTTTTAGCATTTCGTTGGCAGGCATTTCTTCCTGACCGTTTGCTTTACGTGTTTCGTTGATAGCTGTTCTCATGAAGTTAGTTACCGAAACTCCAGGAATTTCAACAGGATATTGAAACGAAAGGAAAACACCTTTGTGCGCTCTTTCCTCTGGAGCCAATTCTGAAATGTCTTCGTTATCCAAAAAGATTTCTCCTTCGGTCACTTCATAATTTTCGTTTCCTGCAATAACTGCCGAAAGGGTACTTTTTCCAGCACCGTTTGGTCCCATAATCGCGTGAATTTCTCCTGCTTTTACTTCAAGGTTAATCCCTTTTAATATTTCTTTGTCACCTATTGAGGCGTGTAAATTTTTTATGCTTAACATGTTTTTTTTTGTTTAAGGTTTAAAGTTTAAAGTTCTCGTGTTTACTGAAACTTGGTGCCTTTAAAATCTTTCTTGTTTAAATATGATATAAAATTGTTTATTTTTCCACTTAAATTTTCGAAGTCAGTTTTTAAAATTTCAAACTTTTCTTCAGTGATGTAATTATAATCAAAAACTCGGTATAATTGAGATCGTGTTTCTCCAGCGGATCCTTTTGCGATGGACAAAAATTGTCTAAATTCTAAATTTCCGTTTCTTTCAAAACCTTCAGCAATGTTATCCATTATCGAGCCTGAAGATGCTTTTATTTGATCCTTGAATCTGAAATCATTTTTTAAATCTGATTCTACAGCAATGAGATGAATTTCTTTGGCTAGTCGTCGAGCCTCTTTCCAAATTTCTAAATCCTCAAACCTAGTTATTGTTGCCATTTATTTTTGTTTAAGGTTTAAAGTTAGTCATAAGTTGCTCAACTTTAAACCTTAAACTTTAAACTTTTTTTTATCCTACCGAACCTTCAAGAGAAATTTCCAATAATTTTTGCGCTTCTACTGCAAATTCCATTGGCAACTTATTCAATACATCTTTACTGAAACCGTTTACAATTAATGCAATTGCTTTTTCAGTTGGAATACCGCGTTGGTTGCAATAAAAAACTTGATCTTCGCCAATTTTACTTGTCGTTGCTTCGTGTTCAATTTTAGCCGTTGGATTTTTACTTTCGATGTACGGAAATGTATGCGCTCCGCATTTGTTCCCCATTAATAAAGAGTCGCATTGTGAAAAATTACGAGCATTTTCAGCATTAGGAGAAATACGCACTAAGCCACGGTAACTGTTTTGTGATTTACCAGCAGAAATCCCTTTGGAAATAATGGTCGATTTGGTGTTTTTACCAAGGTGAACCATTTTAGTTCCCGTATCGGCTTGTTGGAAATTATTTGTTACCGCAATCGAATAAAACTCACCAACTGAATTATCTCCTTTTAAAACCACTGATGGGTATTTCCAAGTTACTGCTGAGCCAGTTTCCACTTGTGTCCAAGAAATTTTTGCGTTTTTCTCGCAAATTCCTCTTTTAGTCACAAAGTTATACACACCACCTTTTCCTTCTTTGTTTCCAGGATACCAGTTTTGTACGGTTGAATATTTGATTTCGGCATCGTCAAGAGCAATTAACTCTACAACTGCAGCGTGTAATTGGTTTTCATCACGACTTGGAGCTGTACAACCTTCAAGGTATGAAACGTAGCTTCCTTCATCAGCAATAAGTAAGGTTCTTTCAAATTGTCCGGTACCAGCTTGATTAATTCGGAAATAAGTAGAAAGTTCCATTGGGCAACGTACTCCTTTTGGGATATAACAGAAAGATCCGTCAGAGAAAACAGCCGAGTTTAACGCAGCGTAAAAATTGTCTTTTTGCGGCACTACAGTTCCTAGATATTTGCGAACTAATTCTGGATGTTCTTTGATGGCTTCAGAAATACTCATGAAAATAATTCCTTTTTCGCCTAAAGTTTTCTTGAATGTTGTAGCTACCGATACCGAGTCAACTACGATATCCATGGCCACATTATTCATCATTTTTTGCTCATCTACAGAGATGCCTAACTTTTTGTACATTTCTAAAAGTTCCGGATCTACATCATCTAAAGTTTTATTAGGATCAACTGCTTTTGGTGCAGAGTAGTATGATATTGCTTGGAAATCTGGTTTTTCATAACGGACGTTAGCCCATTCTGGTTCTGTCATTTGCTCCCAAGCACGAAAAGCCTCAAGGCGCCAATCGGTCATCCATTGTGGTTCTTCTTTTTTAAGTGAAATGGCACGAACAATATCTTCATTTAAACCAATAGGAAAGGTCTCAGCTTCCAGCTCGGTGTAAAATCCGTATTCGTATTCTTTATTTTCGAGTTCGATTTTTAAATCGTCTTCTGTGTATTTACTCATTGTGATTTAAAGATTTAAAGATTTAAAGATTCAAAATTGAACATTAACCTTTATTATTTGTGTCTAAATATTTAATAAAATTAGAAAGGTTTTGAGAAATTTCAATTGTTAAATTATAACCTATTTGAATCTCCTCTTGATTGCAAAAACCTAACTCTCTTGCTAATATCAACATATTTCTAACCTCCGCACAACTGCCTTTGGAGATTTTT
The DNA here is from genome assembly GCF_011365745.1 of Flavobacterium turcicum. GTDB lineage: Bacteria > Bacteroidota > Bacteroidia > Flavobacteriales > Flavobacteriaceae > Flavobacterium > Flavobacterium turcicum. The sequence goes on from NZ_JAAOBY010000001.1 coordinate 302,227, forward strand.
AAATATCTTGTAAATTGTCTATTACTATTGTATTCTGAACCTTCGGCAATATTATTTGTAATTGAAACTACAGCTCTTTTTATTTGGTCTTTAAAACCAAATTCCTTTTCTAAAGATTTATTATTTAATAATTGAAAAACTAATTTGGTCAAGACAACACCTTTTTTATGAACATCAAATTCTTCAAATGATTTTGCCATGCTTTCATTAATCTTTTAATTTTTCAATCTTTAAATTAAAGTGAGAAACTCTCGCCACAACCGCAAGTTCTTGTTGCATTCGGATTGTTGAATACAAAACCTTTTCCGTTTAATCCACCAGAAAACTCTAAAATAGTTCCTGCTAGGTAAAGGAATGATTTTTTCTCAACCGCTATAGTTATGTCGTTGTCAATGAATATTTTATCATCGTCTCCTTTGTTTTTGTCAAATTTTAAATCATATGACAATCCAGAGCAGCCGCCGCTTTTTACACCTACTCGTACATAATCTGTAGCAGCATTAAAACCATCGTCTTGCATTAAGTCGATAATTTTCTTTTTGGCAGTGTCAGATACCTTTATCATGTTTATATTGATTTTGTCTAAATTAAACGCAAAGATAGTGTTTAAAATACTTTTTCCATAATTGATAACATTATTATAACTAATGCAAAAATAGAATTTAGTTATTTGCGCATTTTAATTTTATTATATTACTTTTAACGCTTTATAACTTACAAACAACCCAAAAAAACTATTTATGGAAGAAAATGTACCAAGCAAAATGCACTATCAACTCGATTTTAAAGGAAAAGGGGAAACTTTTTTCGGTATCGTCATTGTCAATTGGCTCTTAACTATCGTTACTTTAGGACTTTATTATCCGTGGGCTAAGGCCAAAACGCTACAATTTTTATTCGGTCAAACCACTTTAAATGATGATGCCTTTGCTTTTCATGGAACGGGTAAAGAGATGTTCAAAGGATTTTTAAAAGCTTTGTTAGTCTTCGTTATTTTGTTTGGAATAATGGGTACACTTACCTACTTAGGTCATCAAGGTATTGGTATTTTGGTTCTTTATCTAGGGATTTTTGCTATTATGCCATTGGCCATTCACGGATCGTACCGTTACAGAATGTCCCGCACGACATGGAGAGGAATTCGTTTTGGTTACCGAGGTGATCAAGCAGAATTAGTTAAACTTTTTTTTAAGTGGGTTTTCTTTACCATTATTACTTTGGGTATTTACAGTTCATGGTTTCAAATGAATTTACGCAGGTATGTTATCGGCAATATTCGTTTTGGTGATGCCGAGATGAATTACGATGGTGATGGTGGCGATTATTTATTGATGAATATCAAAGGATATTTTTTAACAATTTTTACTTTCGGAATTTACTCCTTCTGGTGGCAAAAAGAAATTTTTGAATACTACGTGAACAATTTGTCTTTGCATAAAGATGATAAACGTATCGAGTTTACATCGACGGCTAGTGGTGCTGATTTTATTGGCCTAATTGTAATTAATATGTTGCTAATTGTATTTACATTAGGATTGGGTTACTCTTGGGTAGTAACGCGCACCATGAAATTTATTTTTGACCACATTCAATTAGACGGTAATATTGATTTGAATACATTACACCAAACCGAAGAAAACTATAAAGATGCTACCGGCGAAGACGTTAGTGACTTTTTAGATATGGATTTTATCGTTTAAAATATGAACCAAGAAGCCGCAGGAATTTATTTTGATGGCAAGTCAGCCGCCCCGCAAGCAGTAACTATTGTTTTGAACACATTAAATGGTGTTCTTCAGTTTCAAACCGAAACAGCTACAGTAGAGCGCTGGTTGCTGGGTGAACTGAGTTTTGAAAACGTGGGTACAACTCTGCAATTGCAAAAACAGCAACCGGATGGCATAGCAATTTTAAAAATCACAGACTCTACATTTGCAGCCACTATTTTAAAATTTCGTAAAGAAAACAATCAAGTAGGTTGGTATGAAAAAATGCTGGCATCGGGCATGAAATTTCATCTTGTTTTGGCACTTGTGATTTTAGGGTTAATTGGCCTGACCTATGTTTACGCCATTCCGTGGGTGGGAGAGAAATCAGTAGCGCTAATTCCTGAGAGTTTTGATGATACCATGAGCGGAACGTTTATCAGCGATAATTTGCTGTTCTCAGATGTAGCTTCGGATAAATCTAAAGTCTTAAACGCTTTCGCAAAAGAGTTACAACTGAACAATAAAAAGAAATTGAAATTCATTTTTGTTGAAGAGGATATTGTAAACGCTTTTGCTTTGCCTGATGGTACCATTGTGGTTTATTCCGGCATTGTCAACAAGATGCAAAATTACGATGAGTTAGTTGCGCTTTTAGGTCACGAGGCAGCCCACGTCAATCACAGGCATTCCATGAAAATGTTATGCCGCAACTTGTCTGGTTATTTGTTTATCTCGGCAATTTTAGGTGATGCCAACGGAATCATGGCTACAATTGGTGATAACGTAAATAGTTTTCAATCATTGTCGTTTTCTCGTGAGTTTGAACAAGAAGCTGATCGCGAAGGTTTTGCTATTGTTGTCAAAAACAAAGTAGATCCTAACGGAATGTTGAATTTATTTAAAAGACTTCAAAACGAAGGTGATACTGTAATCCCAGAATTTTTGAGTTCGCACCCTGTTACAAAGCAGCGCATTGCAACCACTAGACAATTGGTTAAATCTACTCCGCACCAAGTTGAGGCAAATAGTAAGCTGCAACAGTTATTTCAACAATTAAAAAAATAATCTAAAATCAAATTGCATTTAAACCATTGCACATCAGTTGTGTATTGGTTTGGGTGCAATTTGTTTTTACACACTTTTAGTTCGGTATCAATAAATATGCTTAATTTTAGAGCATACAATTTTGATACATTATGAAACTATATCCAATAGAAACGGGTAATTTTAAATTAGATGGTGGTGCTATGTTTGGCGTAGTTCCTAAAACCATCTGGAACAAAACCAATCCTGCTGATGCCAATAACCTCATTGACATTGCGGCACGTTGTTTATTAATTGAAGAGGAAAATCGCTTGATTTTGATAGACACCGGAATGGGAAACAAACAATCTGAAAAATTCTTCGGATACTATTCTTTATGGGGTTCTCATTCTTTAGATAAATCTTTGGCAAAATACGGTTTTCACCGCGACGATATCACGGATGTGTTTATGACGCATTTGCATTTTGACCATTGTGGCGGAAGTGTACAATGGAATAAAGACAAAACGGGATACGAACCAGCCTTTAAAAACGCTAAGTTTTGGACCAACGAAAATCATTGGGAATGGGCTACAAAACCAAACCCGAGGGAGAAAGCTTCGTTCCTATCTGAAAATATTTTGCCTATGCAAGAAAGCGGTCAATTGCATTTTATAAAAAGACCCGAAGGTGATTTTCTTGAAAAATCTGAATTAGGTTTTGGAATATTCTTTGTAGATGGACATACCGAAAAACAGATGATTCCCCACATTCAATACAAAGGTAAAATCATCGTTTTTTGCGCTGATTTATTGGCTACAGCCGGGCATATTCCCATACCTTACGTTATGGGTTATGATACAAGGCCACTACTTACCATGCCAGAAAAAACTAAATTATTGCACACTGCAGTAGAACAAAACCACTATTTGTTTTTAGAGCATGACGCCCACAATGAAATAGTTACTGTAGTACAAACTGAAAAAGGAGTTCGACTACAACAAGTTTATAGTTGTGATGAAATCTTAACGTAGTGTTAATCCTTTTATTTGTGTAACAAAATCAATTATTTTAGACCAATATTTTATAAAATTTTTAAAAGTAAATATCCATGAATACCATCAAACCTATCTACATTTCTGCTTTTGCCATGCTTGCTTTAGTAGGATGTGGCGCTGCAAAACAAGTTTCGAGTACTGCGACAGCTAATTTGGCTCCAATTTCTGCACCGTTAAATGTACAGAAGAAAGCGGCTTTAACAGAAAACGAATTGAAACGTTGGAGTCACCTTGATATTGTAAGCGACACCATTCCTGGAATGAGTATTGATAAAGCTTATGCTGAATTGTTAAAAGGTAAAAAAGGAGTACCTGTTATTGTAGGTATTGTAGACTCAGGTGTTGATATCGAGCATGAAGATTTAAAATCGGTTTTATGGACCAATGCTAAGGAAATTGCAGGAAACGGAATCGACGACGATAAAAATGGTTACGTTGATGATATTCACGGTTGGAATTTCTTGGGTGATATTACCAAAGAAAATGTTGAATACGAAAGAATCATTAGAGATAAAACTTTGGTAGACGAAAAAACATTTCAAGAAGCCAAAGCAGTAAATGATAAAAAAGTAGCCGAAGCAGCAACAATAAAAGCACGCTCGGAGCAAATGATTAGCACATTAACCACAAGCGATGCTGCAATTGCGAAGCATTTAGGTAAAGCTGTTTATACCGCAGAAGAGGTAAAAGCAATTACAACTCAAGATGCTGATTTACTAAAAAGCAAAACTACAATGCAACAAATGTTGGGTTATGGTTTACCAGTTGCTGAGTTGAAAGTTGCCGTACAAAAACAAAAAGATGCTCAAGATGCACTTATTAATGGTGACAACCTGAAAACAGATTATCGTAAAGTGGTTGGCGACAATCCAAACGATATTACTGATACCAAGTACGGGAACAACAACGTAATGGGTCCAGATAAAAACGAAATTTTGCATGGTACACACGTTGCCGGAATTGTCGCTCAAGTTAGAGGTAACAATTTAGGTGGAGATGGAGTAGCAAATAATGTTCAAATTTTAACAGTTCGTGCCGTGCCAGACGGAGATGAGTACGATAAAGATATTGCATTAGGAATTCGTTATGCGGTAGACAATGGCGCGAAAGTAATCAACGGAAGTTTTGGAAAAAGCTTTTCTCCACACAAACAGTGGGTGTATGACGCTATTAAATATGCAGAGAAAAAAGACGTTCTTTTTGTACACGCGGCAGGAAACGATGCGAAAGATATTGACTTTGCCGAAAATTTCCCGAACGATTCTGATGATAAAGTAAAAGAGTTTGCTTCAAACGTAATAACTATCGGGGCATTGAATTATGAATACGGAGAAAAAGTAGTAGCTCGTTTTTCTAACATTGGTAAATTAAATGTAGACGTTTTTGCACCAGGAGTAAAAATTTATGCAACCACTCCAAATAACGAATACCAATATTTACAAGGAACTTCAATGGCTGCGCCAAACACAGCAGGAGTTGCAGCATTGATTCGTTCGTACTATCCAAAATTATCAGCCAAACAAGTAAAACAAATCTTGATGGATTCGGGAGTTGCAATAACTACCGAAGTAATTGTAGGTGGAAAACCAACAGACAAACGTTCGTTTACAACGCTATCTCAATCAGGTAAAATTGTAAATGCTTACAACGCATTATTGATGGCTGAGAAAATGTCAAAATAACTAATAAAAACTTAATTTTATGGAAGGACAAATCGTCCTTCCATTTTTTATTTTAACCACTTATGAAAAAACTATTTTTATGCGCTCTTTTAACTACTGGTTTTGGTAGTGTTTGGGCACAAAGTAATGCGTATTGGCAGCAACATGCAAACTACAAAATGGAAGTTGCACTCGATGTCGCTACCTATAAGTACAAAGGAGCGCAAGAGCTGGTGTATACTAACAATTCTTCGGATACGTTAAAAAAAGTGTATTACCATTTATTCAACAACGCTTTTCAGCCAGGAAGCGAAATGGATGCGCGCATTCAAAACATCAAAGATCCTGATGGCAGAATGGTATCTAAAGTAAAAGTAGGTGACAAAGAAGTAAAAGAAAGTCGCATTAAAAATTTGAAACCTAACGAAATTGGTTTTTTACACGTAACTAATTTCAAACAAGATGGTGTTGCCGCTACTGCAAAAGAAGTGGGAACCATACTCGAAGTAACTTTGGCAAAGCCTATTTTACCGAACTCTAAAACTACTTTCACACTAGATTTTGACGGTCAAGTTCCGGTGCAAATTCGTCGTTCTGGACGCAATAATGCTGAAGGAGTTGAATTGTCAATGGCGCAATGGTATCCAAAATTAGCCGAATTTGATTTTGAAGGTTGGCACGCAGATCCATATATCGCAAGAGAATTTCACGGAGTTTGGGGCGATTTTGACGTAAAAATTACTATCGATAAAAATTATGTTTTAGGTGGAACAGGTTACTTGCAAAATCCAAATGAAATTGGTCACGGATACCAAGATCAAGGCGCAGTGGTTACCATTCCTAAAAAAGCTAAAACACTTACATGGCATTTTAAAGCACCAATGGTTCACGACTTTACTTGGGCAGCTGACAAAAACTATATTCATGATATTGCCAAAGGTCCAAATGGTGTTGACATTCACTTTTTGTACAAAAACAACCCACAATACATTGAAAACTGGAAAAATCTACAGCCGTTGACTGTAAAATTGATGGAGTTTTACAACAAAACCGTAGGTGAGTATCCGTACAAACAATATTCAGTTATTCAAGGTGGCGATGGCGGAATGGAGTATGCCATGTGTACTTTGATATTGGGGCAAGGTAAATTTGAAGGATTGTTAGGCGTAACGGCTCACGAAATGGCGCACTCTTGGTTCCAACATGTATTGGCCTCAAACGAGTCTAAACACGGCTGGATGGATGAAGGTTTTACATCGTTCTTAGAAGATTTGGGAATGAATGAAATAGCAGAGAAAAAAGCACAAAATCCTTTTGCGGGAGGTTATGCAGGATATTTTTCAATGGTTAATTCAGGAAAAGAATTGCCTCAAGGAACACACGCGGATCGTTTTGATGAGAACAGAGTGTACAGTATTAGTTCCTACAGCAAAGGAGAACTTTTCTTGACACAATTAGTTTATTTGATTGGGAAAGACAATTTGATGAAAACATTGAAAAAATACTACAGCGATTTCAAATTCAAGCATCCTGCGCCGAATGATATTAAAAGAACAGCTGAGAGAGTTTCAGGAGCTAACTTAGATTGGTATTTAACAGATTGGACACAAACAACCAACACGATTGATTACGGAATTAAAGAAGTAACTGAAAATGCAGGTCAAACAAAGGTGGTTTTAGAAAGAATTGGTAGAATGCCAATGCCAATTGATTTGCTTGTTGAATATACAGATGGAACAGTAGAAACTTTTTATGTGCCTTTGCGCATGATGAGTTTTGAAAAAGAAAATCCGTATCCGGCAATTAAAAGAACGGTACTTTCTGATTGGGCTTGGGCATACCCAACTTACGAGTTGAATGTTCCTAAAGCAAAATCATCTATAAAAAGTATTACGATTGACCCTAGCAGTTTAATGGCTGATATTAAAAAAGAGAATAACGTTTTTAAATAATTCTTTTTAATAAAATTAATGTCTACTTCTTGATCAACATCTTTAAAGTGTTGTTTAAGAAGTAGACATTTTTTTATGTAGTTAAAGTTACCAACCAATATATCGAAATTGTCCTTCTCCAAGATCAGCCAAAAGTAATCGTAGAAGATAGATTATTAATATGGTATACCAAATTACAATTAGAATCAAGGCTATATTTTTATGGAAGTATTTTTTTAAAAAAGAATACATGGTTATGAAATTAGAAATAAAATTTTGTAAGTTTCAATTGCGCTCGCTAGCGATTCATGACTGATAATGATGCCACTACAAGCAAAAAAATGAAGTACAAACAGCCGTCCTAAAAAAGTGCTTACTAAGTTTTTTGGTATTTGTTGAAAAAAGGAACCTGCAGAAATGGCTATTGCCTGCAAAATTCCCCAAATCAAGTAACGAATTGAAATTTCATGCCACATTGCAATTACAATCATCGTAATCCCCACGCCTAGCAGTGGTTTTCTGTAGTATGAACTAATAGGAGTGTAGATATAATCTTTGCAAAAAGACGATAACGACATGTGGTACTTTGTCCAGAAATCGCGCATGTTTGTTGTTAAAAATGGATAATTAAAATTTTCAGTTATCCGGTAACCCATCAATAAACTAAGACCTATTGCAATATCAGAGTACCCAGCAAATTGAAAGTAAGCATTTAAAACAAAACGAATAGTTTCTAAGTAATTTTGTAGCCAAATGTCACTTGGATCTAAATTTTTGATATAAAGGTTTGCCTTAAACGTAAACAAATAATTTCCTAGAATGACAATTTTAGACAAGCCATACAATACGCGTTGTAATCCGTCAGAAAAGTAGTCTTGATTAAAGCGTCTTCGTTGCCAATCCTTGACAAAATCAGCATAGCGGTTTATTGGACCAACAATAAATACGGGTAGAAAAAGATTATAGCTCAAGTAGAACAATAGGTTTGGGTTTTTAACTTTATCTTTAAAAAATTCTAAAGTGTAATGAATATTTCGAAACGCGTAATAAGAAATTCCCAAAGGCACAACCCAATTTTGTTCTAAAGCAATAGTTATTTTTATTGTCAATAGCAATAGCGCCAAAAACAGTAAGCTAATCCCTATTTTGAAGGTTTGTTTTAGTTTTGTATGATGCAGAAGGTAAAAATTTCCTATCGAAACAAATGTCAATAAAGCAAAAGATAATGGAGACTCATAAAGAATAAATAATCCAGTACAAATAATTTGCGATTGTAAAACATATTTTTTTGGCAAAATCCATGATAAAATAACCATAGGAATAGCAAAGCAAAACAAATGATAGACTAAGGTCATGGTAATAATTTAAATTGAGTAATTAGCCAATCTTGGTATTTTTTTGCGCCTTTGTAATTTAAATGGCCACCATCAACAAAGTCAGAATTATTCAATAGATTAGGATACTTCCAGAAGTCTATTTTATAGGTTCTTTGGTATTTTTTTAGTACTTCGATCCAAGCTTTTTTTTGAGTAGAACTTAACCAGATTTGTTCTAATTGAGGAGCACGAGGAAGATCTATAAAAATAATTTTTGTCTTTTTAAGCTGTAACGTTGAACAAGCCTCGTTTAAAATTTTATTTTCATTAAATAATCTAACAGAACGCTTTTTTTGTAATAATTGTTTATAATCTTCAATGTTAAACTGATCATGGAATAAAGCGTTTTCGGGTGTGATTTTAAAGAAATTTATTGTCTTTTCTGGAGCCAATCCAATTGTATTTTTGACAAAAAAAAATAAATTATTAATAGCAATTTTTAGATACTTCAAAGTTAACTCAGTTTCTTCACCATCAACCAAGATGTGATTGATCTCAATAAATAGATAATCTGGTGGATGATTTACTAATTCTTCAAAAAGTTTTAATTTGTTAATTTTTTCATTGTCTAGAGCATTAATTGCTATGGAGCAAATTTTTGGATTTGCTTTTGTTTGCTTTAATTCAAATTTTTCATCAATTGCGTTTAGGTTATATAAGGCATGACCTATTAAAGATGATCCTAAAAAAACAACTGATGGTCTTGCGGCATTTGAACTGTTATTTACTTTTAAAATTTTTCTGACTTTAGTGTTGATATTTTTATATTCGATTTGTTTATTTTTCTTTTCAGTTTGTAAACCAAATACAGAAATTAATACAAGCACTAAAATGGTACTCACAGTATACAACCAAACTTTTAGCGGTGGACTCGTTTCGTTCATTAATTAATTTTTTTTGAAATCATGGTGTGAATTGAGCGAATGCTCGTCATTGACATAATCTCTGAAGTTGTAAATTGAATTGAAAAAATTTCTTCGAGTGTTGTTATAAAAATCAAGTTATTCAATGAGTCCCATCCAGAAAGAGAATTTGAAGAACTTGCTTCAGTTATGTCATTGCTGTCAATTTTAAAAGTATTAGCCGCAGTTTGAATAATAGTTTCGAGTGTTTCTGCGCTATTCTCAATTGGTTTTTTTAATTGCTGCTCAATATTTTTCTTTAGTTGATCTACTTGTATTTTGCCACTTATACCACGCGGTAAATCAGCAACAAAATAAATATCATGTGGCACTTTTTCTTGCTCTAAATTTTCTCGTAGGTATTTGTAAAGTTGTATTTCATTTAAAGTACTACCTTCATTTAGTTGAATGCAGGCAATTATTTTTTCAGTCAAAACAGCGTCATAAACGCCAATTACTTTACAATCATGAACTTCATTAGTGTTTAATATTACTTCTTCAATTTCCTCAGGTTGAATCCTAAAACCACCAGAGTTGATCATGCTTTTTTTACGACCAATTATTTTAACAAACCCTTGTTCGTCTTGCTGTGCATAATCGCCGGTATGTAACCATCCATTAATAAGTACTTCAAGGGTTGCTGTAGGGTTACCAAAATATTTTTTCATGATGTGTTTACCAGAAATAGCTAACTCACCGGTTTTATTTGGTCCTACTTCGGTACCATTTTCATCAATAATTTTTACTTCGCAATCAACAGGTTTTCCTACGGTTCCTATTTTAAAAGAATCTGATGAGGGGCCACAAAACAAACTGCCATTAACCGTTTCGGTCAAACCATAAACATTCAATATTTGAACCTTAAAAAGAGACGAAACAGAAGTCCATAATTTTTCCTCAAGTTGCGCTGCTACTGAAATGATGTACTTAAAGTCGGGAGTTTGAAAACTATCTTCAAAATCTTCGTGGTATTTCTCAAAAAAGGAAAGCAAAGTAGGAACTACAAATAAGTGTGATATCTTATACTTGTAGATTGCGTAATAGATTAAATCGAGTTTAGAAGTATCGAGTTTAAACGGGCAATACCAAGTGGCACCACAATAAAAAGCTAGAAGCGGACCTTGATTGATTCCATCTGCATGATATAGATTAAGTACATTTAAAATAGCCGAACTTTCATTCATTTCATACACTTTTTGTAATGTTTTTAAATGACTAAATAAGCTATCATAAGATATTGCAACACCTTTTGGATCTGAGGTAGAACCTGATGTGTACATTATATATGCTATACTCTCAGGGTCAATCGCTTTATGGTTTTGCAATGGTACTTTTTCAAATTTTTGTAAACAAGCCGGATATGAGTTGTTGTTAATTTCTGTGGTAGAATCGGTAGTTTTTTGTGCAAAAATTTTACTCAAAAATTTTTTCTTTCCAACTTGAGTTCTTTGTATTTCGATGCAGTTTTCATGCGTAACTTCCCAGGCTAATTTTACAGAAGTATCTAAAAAAATAGCTTTTGGTTCGCAATTTTTTATGATAGAATGTGCCCTAGATGATTTGGTATTGTAGTCTAATAAAACCACGGTCAGGCCAAAACAATATGCGGCAATTGTTAATTCTACTAAACTTTGATGGTCTGCTGTAGACAATATAATTTTATCCGATGCTTGCAAACCGAGTTTATCAAAATAAACACTAAGTTGATTTGTAGTTGAAACAAGATCTTGATAAGTAATAGTTTTATTATCTGCTAAAACAGCAAATTTTTTATTAGGATGTAATCGCGCGCGATCTAACAATTGTATACAATTCATAAATACTTTTGTAATTCTGTTTTAATAATTTTTCCGTGGCTTGTACGTGGCATTTTCTCAATTATTTTAATGACGCTAGGTACTTTGCTCTGGCCTAATTGTTTCGAAATTTTTTCTTTTATAGTTCCAATACCAATTTCTGTTGTTGTATTCTGGTTTGCTATTTCTACGAACAAAGCTAGTTTTTCTGATTCGTTATCAAAAAAAGAGATTAGTCCAGTGTCTACAACCTCTTCTAATGCTTGCACTACGTCTTCAATTTCTTGAAAATATACAATTTCACTACGAGCATTTTTTATAAAATCTTTCTTTCGCCCTGTTAATTCGATGGTTCCAAGTATCGTTTTTTTGGCTAAATCTCCAGTGTAGAACCAAGTTTGAACTCCATCAAAATCAGGATTATTGGAATGATATCCTTGGGTATTGCAATAACTATATATGCGCAGTTCGCCAATGATTCCTATGGGTACTTCTTGATTGTTTTTATCAACAATTTGCGCAATACAATCAATGGTCTTGCCTATATTATGTCCAATATCTTGGTATGACACGTGAGTTTCTCCAAGGCAAAAGCCGGTAGTTTCAGTCAAGCCGTAGTAGTTCAAGATTTTTTTAGTTGTTTTTTCAAAAAATAGTTCTTTCAATTGTTTCGATAAATTACTTCCGGTACTTAAAACGGTGCTCACTTTCGCCAATCTATTTTTTACTTCTTTTTTAGATAAAAATTGATTCAGTAAACTAGGACTCGCCACCAAAAAACTAATGTCTGCTTCATAAATACCATCTAAAAGCGCACTTATGTTATTGCGTTCATCCTTAGACGGAAGAACACAACTTGCTCCAGCAGTAGCGGTAACCAAGCAGGCATTGCGTAGGCCACTCATAGAATCAAGATTTCCAATTGAATGGTATTTGTCTTGATTTGTAATTTTGTATGTTGTTACCATATTGATCGCGCTTTGAAACAATTGTCCATGCGTTAACAATACCCCTTTTGGCTTACCACTTGATCCAGATGTATGCAAAATCACTGCAAGATCATTTTCATGAAGTGCTAACAATGGTGTCATCTCTTCGTTTTCAAGTAACCAATCAGAAAAAAATAACTTTGTACCCGTTTCATTGAAGTCTTCGGAATCAAAATAAACAGTTTCCACCTTAGGATTTTCGATTGTTTTAGTAGAGTAGTTTAAAAAAACAATTTTTGGCTGGTATTGTACAATTAAATCATTAAAAAGAGCTTCAGGAAGGTCGCTATTGATAGGTACAAACACAACACCTAAATTCATACAGGCCCAAAATAAGCCCATAGCTTCAAAATGAATATCTGCCTCTAAAATAATCGTATCTCCTTTTTTAAATCCTTTTTGTTGTAAGGTGTACGTGATGCAATTTACAATTTCATTAAACTCCCTGTAATTGTAAAAAGTTTCATCAGTACGATCAAACGCAAAGGTGTTTTCTGGAAAATTTCTAACGGATCTTTGCCACAAGGTTTGTAAGTTCATGAGCTCAGGCGCATCAATAAACTCTTGGTGCGAGAAATAGTGCTGTAATCGTACTTGTTTTGAGGTAATGGGTACAATTTGTATAATATCTAGTCGCTCTAACTTGGTAATTATTTTTTTAAAATTAGTTTCATCTAAACCCAATTGTTTTTGAATGAAGCTACAAGTGCGGCATTTTCGGGCCCAATACAATAAAATTAATTCTTCGTTCGAAAGATGGTAACCCAATGTTTTTTCAAGTTGCGCTTCATACACAGGGTGATTTTGCAATAAATTTAAAATCTCATCCTCTAAATCGGATTTTCTGTAAATAATTTGATTGTTACTATCAACTTCTAAGAGTGGATTGAGTAAAATATTAGCTGCGTTGATCTCGAAATAATCAAAAAAATTGTAGGACTGCAGTTCGCTCTCAAGATCTATTTTAGTTGGTGCAATGGCGATTAATCCGTTATAATCCGCTGTATCAGGATTTGCTTTAGCTTGAAAATTTTGATCAAAACTTTTACGATACAAATCAGGCTCTGAAAACACATAAGCTGATTTGTTCATATGTTTTAACTGCTCAAAAAATGCTTCATAATCACGACCGTGAATCAAGTCTCCGCATCTAGAAAAATAAGGAACAGGTTCATTATTAGATAAATGAACGTGCGGAAAAACAATCAATGCATTATCTTGACTAACTCTTAAAATCTCCGGAATTAAATTTGTTTTTAATTGTCTGTGTAGCAAATCAAATCCAAAAACAAAAGCAATAGATTGATCCTCAAAAGGTAATTTTTCCTTAAGGTTACAAAAATAAATTTCAACATTTGAGGGTATTTCTTGATTAGAAAACCAATAAGCAAACCCATTGTAACCCAGAACATCAGTGTCACCTTCCCAAATACTGATTATTTTTTGTTCAGGAAACAAGCCTGATAGCATAGCGGTAGACCAACCAGTTCTACTCCAAATATCCAAAATTACATCCCCTTTTTTAAGCTTTTTTTTCAAATAGGATATAAAAGGGTAAAAGGCTTTGTTAGCTTCATTAAATGGGTTAAACATGGCGTACAAATCAAATAGCGGCTTTCGAAATTTGTTTCGGCAAAAGAGTTCGTACGAGCTAGAATTTATTTTATTATGAATATTTTGTTCCTTTTTTTCACTGATGCTATCTATTGCAAGTGAAGATTCGGTATAAAATCGAAGGTTCGAAATTTGAGGGATATTTATCATTCAAATTGAATTGGTAAACTGAATTATGATTAATTTTGTCAGGTTCGCGGTCCGACTTGCAAAGTTATGACTAAATAAAGAAAGTTTAGTTATCAGTTGCTATTCATAGCGTGTTAAAACGTTGGCTTCTCAAAAATTATTTTAAGATTTTAATTATTTTTTCACATGAAATTCAAATACAATGAAGCAACTGCTTCGCTTGAAATTAAAGACGGTTTAAAAAGTCACTTTTTAATTGTACGACTCTTACTCATCGTGACTTTTGTCAATGTGATATTGAACCTATCGAATTCTCAGGTAGAATTTGGTTTAATGAAACTAATTTGGTTGTTAATTGGTATGGCAGTTGCGGTGGGTTTGCGACAGTATTTTATAAAAAAAACCGGTAGCAATATTATTCCGCTGGAGCAAATTGTATCCGTGCAAGACAAGTCGACATCGGTTAGAAAAAAATATGCACTCATACTCAAAAACGGAAAACGTCGGGATTTAATTGAATTACAATCGGAAGCAGAGTACAAAGAATTACAGACGTTATTAGCAAAAAAGAAAAAGTAAGTTCTTCTTTTTACGCTCCACACAAAAGCCCAAATAAACTATGGTTTACTTGGGCTTTTTGTTATTTGGAAAACAAATTAGCGTCTGAATTTAAATGTATCTGAAAGTGGATGTTTTTTGTTTTGTAACATATCAGCAACAAGTTCCATTCCGATTACAGAAAAGGTGATTCCGTTACCGCCAAAGCCCAAAACAAAATAAGCGCCCGGAAAATTAGGATGTTCGCCTATGTAAGGCAATCCGTCTTTGGTTTCTCCAAAGGTACCTGCCCAAACAAAATCTGTTTGGAAGTGGTAATCTGGTAGCATTTTTTTCAAATAGCTCTTTAGTTTGACTGATTTGTTTTCAAGTAAAGCATCACGCTTTGCAGCATCAACAAAGTCTTCATCTTCTCCACCTATCAACAATCTGTTGTCATCTGTGGTGCGCATGTACATATAAGGTTTGGCGGTGTTCCAAAAAAGAGTTTCACTCAAGTGACTTTGGTCGTCTTCAAATTGTTCTCCAACCATGGCGTAGGTTGACAAGAGGTTCACGAATTTGTCTTTAATAATTTCAGTACTTTCAAAGCCGTTGCAGTAAATTATTTTTTTTGCTGTGATTGTGCTGCCATGCTCGGTTGTTACTACAACTTTGTTTTGATTATAGCTTGTGTTCTTGATGTCAGTTTTGTCAAATATTTGCAAACCTTTTTTGTGATTATAGTGCAAAAGATCATGTGCCAATTGAAACGCATCAATACTTCCGCCTTGTTGTGATAAAATGCCGCCGTGCGAATTTTTTATTTTAAAACGTTTTTCAATGTCAGCAGCTTCGAGCCATTGCACCGGAAGTCCTATTTGTTTTCGGGCCTCAAATTCATCTTTCAGCCAAGCAACATCTTTTTTATAAGCAGCAAAGTAAAGGGAATCTTTTTTCTTGAATCCACAGTCAGACTTTATGGTTGAAACAATCTTTTGCAAATCGTCTATTGATTTGTAGCAAGCCCAATAACTCGCGGCTGCCTCTTCGGGACCTATCAAATCGTTGAGTTCGTGTAAGGGAACATCTATTTCATATTGTAGCATCGAGGTAGTTGCTGATGTACTGCCATGACCTATTTCTCGTCTATCAATTAAAACCGTTTTGTGACCGTCTTTGATGCATTGATGCGCAATCAAACTTCCCGTGATACCGCCACCTACTACCAAGATATCGGTATTAATATTTTCTTGTAACGAGGGATAGGAGTGCAGAATTCCGTTTTTTACCAACCAAAAAGGTTCACTTGATTTAAGTTTCATAACGTTCTGTTTTTTATCAAAAATAATGATAATCACTGCACTACATTTATTTTTAAATTTATAATGTTACATAATTATAGAGTGATTTCTGTTTTTTTAGGAAACGGTTGTTTTTTTAATTAGAAATGTGGGGTTTGGAAGTTTGAAATATCACAAATAAACCGCAAAATATAATTTTGCGGGATTTTTATTCTAAATTTATTGATTTAAAATGTGCTGATATATCGGACGTTCAAATTGTAACTACTATGAAAAAAATATTTTGGATTTTAACATTATGTATTTCATTTTCGATAATGGGTCAATCCCAAGAAAGTGATTTTTTCAACTTTTATAAAGGTGGGAATAAGTATAAGAAACCTGTGAAATATGTCCTTTTTGATGGCTCTGCAGGAGATATTAAAAAAGAAGTTAATTATAAAATCTATTTTTATATGGGAGGAGAAACTTTTATTTATGATTCTAAAATCAATAAAAAGGATACTTTTTTAGTTGATAAGTCTAAATTCACCTTTGACAAAGCAGAAGATTTACAACAAATGGCGTATCAGTTTTACAAGGAAAAAAAGCAACTGGAGGAAAGAAAAATGAAGTTGAAAAATCCAATACTGTATCCAGTAACTGATTTTAGTCCTTATTTTAAAATTTTTGTATTAGAAAAAACTAAAAAAAATACTTTGTTAAAATATGAAGTAGACTGGATATATTCTACTTTTTAAATACCCAGGATTAATGTTGATTTGAACATAAATTTCAAAATAAATTTAGCCTGAGATTAATAAAACCAAAAAAAGTCTAATGTAAAAATTAGACTTTTTTTGAGTATATATTTAAGAGAGTTTACTTCAAATGCTCTAGCATATCAATTGTCATGCTTGCTAAATCAAACTCATGATTCCAGTTCCAGTCTTCGCGAGCGCTGCTGTCATCAATACTTGCAGGCCAGCTGTCGGCAATTTTTTGACGGAAATCTGGTTCGTAGGTAATCGTAAATTCAGGAATGTGTTTTTGTATTTCGGCAGCAATTTCTGTTGGCGTAAAGCTCATAGCAGCCAAATTGTATGAGGAACGAATTTTAATTTCTTCAACAGGCGCTTGCATGATTTTGATGGTAGCCGCAATAGCATCATCCATGTACATCATTGGCATTTTAGTTTCTGAGGATAAAAAACACTCATATTTTTTATCGGCTAATGCTTTGTGATAAATGTCTACAGCATAATCTGTAGTTCCGCCACCAGGAGGCGATGACCAGCTGATCAAACCAGGATAACGAATACTACGCACATCAACACCAAACACATTGTGGTAGTATTCACACCATCTTTCGCCTGCTTGCTTACTGATTCCGTAGACCGTTGATGGCTCCATAACCGTGTATTGCGGTGTGTTTTCTTTGGGTGTTGTAGGTCCAAAAACCGCGATGCTTGATGGCCAAAATATCTTTTTTATTTTTCCGGCTTTCGCCAAATTCAAAACATGAAATAAAGAGTTCATATTCAAGTCCCACGCAAAGGCTGGGTTTTTCTCGGCTGTAGCCGATAATAGTGCCGCCATCAAGTACACATCGGTAATTTGATGAACTTCAACCAAATGCTCAATCTGATTAAAATCTAAAGCATTTACTACTTCAAATGGACCCGAATTTACTACATCAACGTTCAGTTTTCTGATGTCAGAGGCAATCACATTTTCGGTTCCGTAAATCGAGCGTAACTTTTGCGTAAGCTCTGTTCCTATTTGGCCGCAAGCGCCTATAATCAATATTTTAGTACTCATCTTATTCTGTTTTGAAAAACAAAGATAACGTTTTCGCGAATAGTACAACTTTTGATAAAAACAGCAATAAAAAGCACAAACACTACATTAAATTTAATCTAAAACGAAAATACTGGTTTTTTTAGTGGTGAAATCTATTTGGTCGTTGTCAAAATGGCAAAGTTATGGCCATAATTTTTAAAACAAATTTAATTCAGATCCTATTTAAAATATTATGCGGCGTCAAAAAGCAGTTTTTTCAACCTAGTAAATCGAAAGTTGATTGGTTTCTTGCGAGATTGACATTACCCAAAACCACCATTCGTTATTGCCAATTTAGTTTGTAACTTTGTACTTTAATGACACAAAAAATGAAATACAATTTTGCTCTTTGCTGTTGCCTCGTTTTGTTCTTATTTTCCTGTAAAAATGAGGATGACAATCGTTTGGCTGACACACAAAAGGAGGTTCAAAAAAAGGAAGTTTTAGTAAAAAAATTGCAAAAGGCTTGGGATTTTTATGACACACCACTCACCGAAGCTTCTGAAACGAGTATAGCCTCTTGGAACGAGTTGCGCCTTTTTTTGGATGCCTTGGCACAAAAACCGCAAGCATCTGTTCGCGCGTACCAACGCAAATCGGCAGAATTATCTAAAAAAGTAATGGCGCTGGGCGAACGCATACCCTACCAATACGACAAACCACAAATACGCAGTCGCATTGCAGCCCTTACAACCAAGGTGCGGATGTTGGATTTATTTATGCACTTAGACGTTATTCCAGACAAAAAAGTCAGTGCTTTGGTAGCCGAAATTAATCTCGAATTGCTTTCCGTTCAACGACAAATGGACGAAATTGTCGAAAAAAGTAAAATCCAGTTAGAAGAAGGTGAATCTGATTTGCTACGCATGCTAGACAGCAGCAGAGCCATTCCTAATACGCCTATTGTAGATCCAAATATTCCACGCGTTGAGTAAATCAGTTTTATACCAAACCTACGATACTGCTCCCAAAACCATACAAATTGCAGTGCGCTTACTCGAAAAAAATCAGGTAAAAATGCAGCTTTCGGGCTTGGTGGGGTCGTCTCTTTCCTTTGTTTTGCGTGCTGTTTTTAAAAAGGCGGAGCTTCCGTTTTTAGTTGTGCTCAATGACAAAGAAGAAGCTGCTTATTATTTGAATGATCTAGAACAAATGGTGGGCGAGCAAGATGTGTTGTTTTATCCAGCATCGTTTCGTAGGCCTTACGAGCTTGAGGATACCGATAATGCCAATGTTTTGCTTAGAGCCGAAGTTTTGAACCGCATCAACTCTCGTAAAAAACCAGCGCTAATTGTTACCTATCCGGAGGCTTTGTTTGAAAAAGTGGTAACTCGAAAGCAATTAGACACCAATACTTTAAAAGTGGCTGTTGGTGACAAAATTTCTATCGATTTTATAAACGAAGTTTTATTCGAATACGAATTCAAAAGAGTCGATTTTATCACTGAACCGGGCGAGTTTTCTGTTCGTGGTGGAATCGTCGATGTGTTTTCTTTCTCGAATGATAATCCGTACCGAATTGAATTTTTTGGCGATGAGGTTGAGAGCATTCGTACTTTTGATGTAGCGACGCAGTTGTCTATTTTGCCGCAGAAAAAAATTGCTATTATCCCAAATGTCGAAAACAAAGTATTTCAAGAAAACCGCGAAAGTTTTCTGGATTATATCTCAGAGCAAACGGTTATTTGCATTCAAAATACTGAAAATTTATGCACAGAGTTAGACAAACAATTTGCTCGTGCCGAAAACGCTTTTGCTAAATTATCGCAAGAAATCAAACGTAGTGAGCCAGAGCAATTGTTTTTGAACCAAACACAATTTATCAAGCGCGCGCTAGATTTTTCGATTATTGAGTTCAATACTAAGGCTATTTTTAGAGCTACTCAAAAATGGGAATTCCATATCAAGCCGCAACCTTCGTTCAATAAACAATTTGATTTGTTGCTGAATAATTTGAATGAAAATCATTTTAACGGTTACAAAAATTATTTGTTTTGTTCAAATGATGCGCAAGCCAAACGTTTTCACGATATCTTCGAAACCTTAGACGAAGCTAATTCTGAGAATATCCGCAAGCAATACAATACGGTTGTGTTGCCATTGTATCAAGGTTTTGTGGATGAAGAAAACCAGATTACGTGTTACACCGACCATCAAATTTTTGAACGCTACCATAAATTCAACATCAAAAATGGCTATTCAAAAAAGCAAAACATAACTTTAAAAGAGCTTACAACACTTTCGGTGGGCGATTATGTAACGCATATTGATCACGGAATAGGTCGTTTTGGAGGTTTGCAAAAAATACAAGTCGAAGGCAAAACACAAGAGGCAATCAAGCTCGTTTATGCCGATAATGACATTGTGTATGTAAGCATTCATTCGCTCCATAAAATTTCAAAATACAACGGCAAAGACGGAACGCCACCTAAAATTTACAAGCTAGGTTCTAACGCTTGGAAGGTTTTAAAACAAAAAACCAAAGCACGTGTCAAGCATATTGCTTTTAATTTGATCCAGCTTTACGCCAAAAGAAGACTCGAAAAAGGATTTCAATACGCGCCCGACAGTTACTTGCAAAACGAGTTAGAAAGTTCATTTATTTACGAAGATACGCCTGACCAAACTAAATCAACTGCTGAGGTAAAAGCTGATATGGAAAGCGATCGCCCAATGGACCGCTTGGTTTGTGGTGACGTAGGTTTTGGTAAAACCGAAGTAGCTATTCGTGCGGCTTTCAAAGCAGTCGATAATAGCAAACAAGTTGCTGTTTTGGTTCCTACAACTATTTTGGCTTACCAACATTATAGAACTTTTAGCGAGCGATTGAAAGATATGCCGGTGTCTATTGGTTATTTGAACCGTTTTAGAACCGCCAAACAAAAAGCCGAAACGCTAAAACAATTAGCCGAAGGAAAACTTGATATTGTGATAGGAACGCATCAATTGGTCAACAAAAATGTTGTTTTTAAAGACCTTGGTTTGTTGATTGTAGATGAGGAACAAAAATTTGGTGTCAACGTAAAAGACAAACTGAAAACCATTGCTGCGAATGTGGATACCTTAACACTAACTGCAACGCCAATCCCGAGAACCTTACAGTTTTCATTGATGGCAGCTCGAGATTTATCAGTTATTACTACGCCTCCGCCAAATAGATATCCTATTGAAACGAATGTGGTTGGCTTTAGCGAAGAGACCATTCGAGACGCTATTTCGTATGAAATTCAGCGAAACGGACAGGTTTTCTTTATCAATAACCGAATAGAAAATATTAAGGAAGTAGCCGGAATGATTCAGCGTTTGGTTCCCAATGCCAGAGTAGGAATCGGTCACGGTCAAATGGATGGTAAAAAACTTGAAGAATTGATGTTGGCTTTCATGAACGGTGAATTCGATGTTTTAGTCGCAACAACCATTATCGAAAGCGGATTGGATGTGCCAAATGCGAATACGATTTTTATCAATAATGCCAATAATTTCGGACTGTCTGATTTGCATCAAATGCGCGGTCGAGTAGGTCGAAGTAACAAGAAAGCATTCTGTTATTTTATCTGTCCGCCTTATTCAAGTATGACCGAAGATGCTCGTAAACGTATTCAAGCCTTGGAACAATTCAGTGAATTAGGCAGCGGATTTAACATTGCCATGAAAGATTTAGAAATTCGTGGTGCTGGAGATTTACTAGGAGGTGAGCAAAGTGGTTTCATCAACGAAATTGGTTTTGATACTTATCAAAAAATCATGAACGAGGCCATTGATGAGTTGAAAGAAAATGAATTTAAAGATTTATATCCAGAAGAGAATAATATTGAGACCAAGGAATATGTAAAAGACCTCCAAATAGATACTGATTTTGAATTGTTGTTTTCTGATGAATACATCAATAATGTATCGGAACGATTGAGTTTGTACAATGAGTTGGGTGCCATCAAAAATGAAGAGGAACTAATCGTATTTCAAAATAAATTGATTGATCGTTTTGGACCTATGCCACCACGTGCCAAAGCATTGATGAATAGTATTCGTATTAAATGGATCGCTACACGAATAGGAATTGAGAAATTGGTATTGAAGCAAGGCAAAATGATTGGTTATTTTGTCTCGGATCAACAATCGGATTACTACCAATCCAAGCGATTTATGCAAGTTGTGAATTTTGTTCAAAAAAATACTGCTATTTGTAGAATGAAAGAAAAGCAAACTCCAGCAGGATTACGTTTGCTCTTAACCTTTGATGATGCCAAAACTACGCGTAGGTGCTTGGAATTGATGGAGATGTTGGGTGGGGAGTAAAAAATATTTCTTCAATAAACTTTAAACAATTGAATAATTGACAACTAATGCTACTAAGGAAAAATCATTTTTTCAAAAAATAACTTCCAAAAGCCTGTATAAATTTGGTTTTGTTGGATTGATTCCCAATTTTGGATTGATTCCTGGCGGAGTTCTATTGTTTCAGGGATTTATAAGGAAAGATAAAAAAATGAAATTAATTGGATTAGGAGGAATTCTTTTCACACCTATATTTTGGTTTATTTATCTAAACAGCGATTTTCATGAAAAACATTTAATACAATTTACAAATATTCAATTGAATGAAATGGTAAAAGATTTAGAGTTTTATAAAAGTAAAAATGGAACGTATCCTGATAGTTTACCAGAATTGAAACTACAAAACAAGTTTTTTAATGATGATGAGTTGTTTAATAGTGAATTCAATTTTAAAGAATCAAAACCTGCAAGATTTTATTACAAAAAACAAGAAAGTGATTATGTTTTAAAATCATTGGGTCCTGATTTGATTTTAAATACAGAAGATGATATCCATCCAGAATTAAAATAAAATGCTTGTCATTTTCTTAAATCAATATTAATAAAATCTATTTGTTTAATATTTTAAAAATGAAACACTTAGTTAAATTTGACGATTTATTTTTTTACCATTATCAAAAAAGATAACTTTGTTAAACTAAAATTTTAAGTTATGAATTTAGCCACCAGAAAATATAATTTGATTCAAGAGTTGACAACTATTGACGAAAGTTTATTGGAAAAACTTGAAATCATTTTAAAAACCAGTAAAAAGGATTGGTTTACTGATTTGAATTCAGAGGAAAAACAGCAAATTGAAATCGGTTTAAAACAAGTAGAAAATGACGAGTTTGTAAGTCATGAAACTGTAATGAACAGATTTGCCAAATGGCGTTAGAGATTAAATGGACTCCTCAAGCCGATACAGGTTTGGCAATTGTTATTGAATATTTAGAAGCGGAATGGACGTTCAGGGAAATTTTGCAGTTGGAAGAAAATATCAATCAAGTTATTAAGCAAATTAGTCATTTCCCTGACCTTTATCCAAAGTCTAAATCCTTTAAAAATCTTCATAAAGCAACCATAGATAGAAATAACTATCTTGTTTACCAAGTTAATTATAAAAAATCATGTATTGAAATAATTAATTTTAGAGGAACGAAACAAAAACCTAAATATTAGGAAGTGAATTTAATTCTTCAAATCCTTTATCACTTTAAAAGCCACATCCACTTGTTCTTCACTTACTAAGATAGTGAACTCGTTTGATGTCGAAATTACCTCGTTGATAATAATTCCTTCCCAAGCCAAACGCTGAAAAATGAAATAGTAAATTCCAGGAACTACAATGTTTTCTTTGGGTAATTTTACAGTGATTGATGCCAGATCATCTAGTTTCTGAATCAGTTTTTCGTTTGCAAAATGTTTGTCTACAAGATGATTGATGCTGTTGCTCACTACAATATTTGTTTCGTTTACTCCTCTTGATGAAGTATAAAAAATATCTGGCAATGCATTGATATCCGCAATTAAATCAGCCTGTTTGTTCAAAACTGTTTCTGAGGCTGCAAAAGTATAATCCGTCAAGGCTGATCGTACGGTGATTTCGCCAATATTTTTGATGACTTTATTAATCTTGTGGTTGAGTCTAAAATCCAGTTCCTCTGTTAATCTTTTCAACGCCATTACTACAGCACCTTGTTTCACTTCTTTACCAAAATCAGCTTCTAACTCTGTCATGATATTACGTGATAACGAAGTCAAATTGATAATGCCTAGTGATAAAGCATTTAGTAAAAAAGGTTTTGTTTTGATGTAATTTTCAACAATTGAAGAAACAGTTTTCATGATGGATTTTTTTAATTTGTAGTTGCGTTGTATGTAGTTACTGTGTAATTTGAATGCAAAGATAAATAAAAAACAATTTGTTACAAATATAACAATATAAAAAAGTGATTAAAAATGATAAAAGGCATCGGTAAGATGCTCAATAACAAAAGATTTATCGTTTTTATGAATGGCGATGATATCAAAACGTACCTCTAGGTCAAGATCATTTTGAGTTACAAATGCATCAACAGCTTTTACTAACAGTTGTATTTTTTTGGGCTTCACAAAATCCTGAGGTAATCCAAAATCTAAGGAAGATCTTGTTTTTACTTCGACTACAGCAAGAACACCTGCTTTTTGGGCTAGGATGTCAATTTCTGCTTTTTGAAACGTATAATTGGTTTGCAAAATAGTATAGCCTTCCTTTTGCAGGAACTCAACAGCCATTTCTTCGCCAAGTTTACCAAGTTCATTGTGTTCAGCCATTTAAAAATTTTGTTTCAAGTTTGAGGTTATACGTTATTTAACTTCTGCAACTACAATTCATCAATAAAAAAAACAGAATTTAATTTACCGCTTAAGTCCTCAAGCTACTTTCGGCCAAGCTTCCAATCCTTCAAAAAAAGTCGTGGTGGATTTTTTTTATTCAAATGTGAGCGTTCCGCCTTTTTCCTGTACATCTAGTGTAACCATTCGCCCTAAAATTAAGGCTCTATTGTCTTGAATGTGCCCGGCTGGGAAATTGTACAAAATCGGAATGTTGTATTTTTGCGTTACATCTTCAATAATTTCGATCGCATTTTTACCCCACGGAACATCGTTGTCTTTCATTTTGGTCATTGATCCTACAACAATTCCTTTGATGCTTTCGAGGCAACCATTGCGTTTTAAGTTCATCATCATGCGGTCTATATGATACAAATATTCGTCAAGATCTTCGATAAACAAAATTTTATCGGTGCAATCAATTGCTGATGTAGAGCCAAACAAACTGTAGAGTATCGATAAATTTCCGCCCACCAAACGTCCGGTTGCAGTTCCTATTATGTTTTTGCTAAAAGCGGCAACTTGGTAAGAAAGCGATTCACCAAAAAGCGCTTTTTTGAGTGATGTTATGGCTTGCGGCGTTGCTCGTGGTGCAGTAAGTGGCATAATGGCATGAAGCGATTGAAAACCTAAAGTATTCAAATGACTATGCAAAACAGTTACATCGCTAAAACCTACAATCCATTTCGGATTCATTTTAAACTTTGTAAAATCTAATAAATCAACCATTCTAACCGTACCATAACCGCCTTTTACGCACCAAATTGCTTTGATGTTAGGGTTGTCTAACTGTGTTTGAAAATCGGCTGCACGTTGTTCATCAGTTCCTGCAAGTTGATTATTGTCTAAGCCAATTGTTTTTCCAATCACAACCTCAAGTCCCCAACTATGTAATAAATCAATAGCAGGTTGTAGGTTGTTGTCAATGTTTTTTCGAGCTGTAGCTACAAGAGCAACGGTATCTCCTTTTTGCAAATAAGGTGGTGTAATCATAGTGGTTTGAGCTTGACTGTATGAGGTTTCTAAAACAAAAATAAGAAATAGCAACCAATAAAAAATAGAATGTCTTGTCGGTTGCTTGAATGTATAGTAGTTCATGAATTGGCGTTAACTGAAAAAAGTGTTTGTTTATAAATTCAAAGATAGTCATTTCTAAAACAATGCGAAATTCAATACAAATTACTACTTTTAACCTAAAGTAATTGATTATCGGTACGTTGTAACTCAAAAAAAAAAACAATGAAATTTAGAATTCTGTTGCTCCTTTCTCTCGGCCTACCTACAATTGCCTCGTCACAAACTAAAAAATACAGCATTCACACCGTAGCTTTTTATAATTTCGAAAATTTATTCGACACTATAAATGACCCAGATACTTTTGATGAGGAATGGACGCCAAAAGGTTTACAGCGTTGGACATTCGACAAATACCAAAAAAAGTTAGCCAATCTAGCTCGTGTTCTTTCTTCAATTGGCACTGGAGAGCATGCAGATTCACCAACGCTTATTGGAGGTTGCGAAATTGAAAACAGAGCTGTTCTTGAAGATCTTGTCAAACAGCCACTTTTGTTAGAGAAAGAATATGGCATCGTACATTTTGATTCGCCAGACAAACGCGGAATCGATGTAGCGCTTTTGTATCAAAAAAGTAAATTCCAACCCACAAGCTCCAGCAACATCCCGTTGTACATTTACAAAAAAGGAAATGTGACAAAAGATGAGGTAGCTGATAAAGCCGCTGAGATCACGGATGATAATCCTGAAGTAAATACCAAAAATTACAGAGTATACACTCGAGATCAACTTTTAGTAACCGGTTTTCTTGAAGGCGAAGAAATTCATATTATTGTAAACCACTGGCCATCTCGCTCTGGAGGTGAAAAAAAATCAAGTCCGTATCGCGAGGCAGCAGGCTTATTGAACAGAAAAATAATTGATTCGTTACAGCGAATTAATCCCGAAGCAAAAATCATCACTATGGGCGATCTCAATGACGGACCTTATAATAAAAGCGTAAAAATAGGGCTTGGCGCCAAAGCTAAAAAAGCATCTGTAGTAGCGTTTGGCATCTTTAACCCTTTTGAAGAAATGGCTCAAAAAGGCCAAGGAACCATTGCGCATCGTGATGCTTGGGATATTTTTGATCAAATAATGATTTCAGAAACTTTAATCCGCACTGATTTTTCTAGCTATCGTTTCTGGAAAGCGGGTATTTACAACAAGCCTTTTCTCATCCAAAACAGCGGTCAGTTTAAAGGATATCCGTTGCGGCATTCATCCTCTGAAATTGGTTTTAGCGACCATTTTCCCGTTTACATTTATTTGATCAAGCAAAAATAACACACAGCCACCTTCGCTTTTTTGGTAAAAATTAGTCGCTTGATTCATTGAAAATCTTAGTACCTTAGTGGCTTAGTAACTTTGAAACTCATACTAAAATGGCAATCGCAAAACCCTTCAACCTCAATAAGTGGATTGATGAAAATCGTCACCTACTCAAACCGCCCGTAGGTAACAAAAATTTATACCAAGAATCAGGAGATTATATCGTTATGGTGGTGGCTGGCCCCAACGCCCGTAAAGACTATCATTACAACGAAACCGAAGAACTATTTTACCAACTTGAAGGTTCTATAAAAGTAATTATTCAAGAAGATGGAGAGCGCCGCGAAATGGAATTAAATCCTGGCGATATGTATCTCAATCCTGCCAAAACGCCACATTCACCGGTTCGTTCTGAGGGTTCAATTGGGTTGGTTATTGAACGCAAACGAGCGGGTCAGGGTTTTACCGATGGCTTACTGTGGTTTTGTGATAACTGCAATCACAAATTGCACGAGGTTTATTTTGAACTCCATAACATAGAGAAGGATTTTCTGCCTCATTTCAAACATTTTTATAATTCAGAAAGCTTGCGCACCTGCGATTCGTGCGGAACGGTCATGCAGGCCGATCCTAAATTTGTTTCTAAAGACTAGTTTTTTAGTAGCTTTTTCCCGTTATCCGCTGTATTCCCGATTAAAAAAACTACGGCCAAAAAATCCTTGTTTTTTAAAATCGGGAGATGCCGCTGCTACCGGGGCTAGAACAAAATAAAATACCAAAGTGTATTTTTCAAGCTGAAATCAATATATTTGTAAATAAATATAACAATTTTAATCAAAAAAGTTAGAATGATAACAATAGCCAATCAATTCGGAATGAACGAAGCCTTGAAGCAATTGGGCATAAATGATATAAACGAAGGAAGTTCAACCGGACAAAACTCCTTTTCAAATGGTGAAATTTTAGAAAGTTTTTCGCCTGTTGACGGACAATTAATAGGTAAAGTAAAAACATCGACTGCCGCTGATTACGAAAAAGTAATGCAAACAGCAACAGAAGCTTTTAAGACTTTTAAAACAATGCCAGCGCCACAACGCGGCGAAATTGTACGCCAGTTTGGTGAAAAATTACGTAAAAATAAAGAAGCTCTTGGTAAGTTAGTTTCCTATGAAATGGGGAAATCATTGCAAGAAGGATATGGAGAAGTTCAGGAAATGATTGATATCTGTGATTTTGCAGTGGGATTATCTCGTCAATTACACGGTTTAACCATGCACTCTGAGCGTCCAGGACACAGAATGTACGAGCAATACCATCCATTAGGAGTGGTAGGAATCATTTCGGCTTTCAATTTTCCAGTAGCAGTTTGGGCTTGGAACACAGCATTAGCTTGGATTTGTGGCGATGTTTGCGTTTGGAAACCATCTGAAAAAACACCTCTTTGCGGTATTGCTTGCCAAAATATTATTGCTGAAGTAATTAAAGAAAATAACCTTCCAGAAGGAATTTCTTGTTTGATCAACGGAGATTACAAAGTAGGCGAAATGATGACTAACGATAAGCGCGTGCCTTTGGTATCTGCAACAGGTTCTACTCGTATGGGTAAAATTGTAGCGCAAGCGGTTGCTGCTCGTCTTGGAAAATCATTGTTAGAATTAGGTGGAAACAATGCTATCATTGTAACTCCTGATGCGGATATAAAAATGACCGTTATTGGTGCCGTATTTGGTGCCGTTGGAACTGCAGGACAACGTTGTACTTCAACACGTAGATTGATCATTCACGAAAGTATTTACGATACTGTAAAAGATGCCATGGTGTCTGCTTACAAGCAATTGCGTATTGGTAATCCATTAGATGAAAATAATCATGTTGGTCCTGTAATTGACACACATGCTGTAGAAATGTATAATAAAGCGCTTGAAAAAGTAGTTGCCGAAGGCGGAAAAATTCTTGTTGAAGGCGGAGTGCTTTCTGGCGAAGGATTTGAAAGTGGTTGTTATGTAAAACCAGCTATTGCTGAGGCTGATAACACTTTTGAAATTGTACAACACGAAACTTTTGCACCTGTATTGTACTTATTAAAATATTCAGGAACGGTAGAAAATGCTATTGCAATTCAAAACGGAGTAGCACAAGGATTGTCATCGGCAATTATGACCAATAATTTGCGTGAAGCAGAATTATTCCTTTCTGTAACAGGTTCTGATTGTGGTATTGCAAACGTAAACATTGGAACTTCTGGTGCCGAAATTGGAGGTGCTTTTGGAGGAGAAAAAGAAACAGGTGGCGGTCGTGAGTCTGGCTCTGATGCTTGGAAAGTGTATATGCGTCGTCAAACTAATACCATCAATTACACCACAAGTTTACCCTTAGCACAAGGAATCAAATTTGATTTGTAATTGAATAAATAGAAATACTAAAAAAGGCAATTTGAAATCTCAAATTGCCTTTTTTTTATTTCAAAATAGTTTTGTTCTACAAATTGAAAGACGCTCCTATACTAAAAGTAAACTGATTGTTTAGTTTATCAAAACCAATTGGGTTTGTTTTGTAACTAGCAATAGGAATTCCAGCCTCGGTAAAAACACCAAAACCTTCAGTAAAAAAATATCTAAAACCCAAGTGAGCACCAAAATTTCTTAAACCTAAATCTAATCCAGGATAAATATCCATTTTTTCATCCAGCTCAAATACGTTTCCTAAATTAGCATTAAAACGGGCTTTTAAATCAATACGGTCACCAAAATCTGGTTTGTTTCCTAAGGCATCATTTGAAACAGAAAGCAAATAGGAAGTAGCAAAGCCAAATGACATATTTTCTCCCAAACCAAAATCAGTTGCAACACGTATTCCGGATCCGCCATCTTGTAGTATTGCTCCAAGATCAAATTTAGTATCACCATTACCTTTAAAAGCTTGGCCTTGAGCTACGCTAGCTGTTAGTACAAGTGCAAAAAGTACAATATATTTTTTCATTTCCTCTGTTTTAAATTCGTAAAAATTAGTTGTTATGTTTTATTAATTTCGGCCTTTTTCGTCAAAATACAATTGATTAAGCGGCTCACTTTGCCAAAATTCTTTGGTGTCAACATCAAGAATGGTAAGCGGACCTTTAAACGCGGCTCCCGTATCTACATTCCAAACGTTGGCTTTTTTAACAGGTGTCGTTTCTCCAATTCGCGTTACGGGAGTATGACCAATAAAAATTTCATGGTACATGCTCAATCTTTTTGGATAAAAAGGATGGTCAAGCGCCATCCGATCGTCTAAGGATAAGGCGGTTTCCCAAAGAGTACGGTCCCAGTAAAATTGACCCGGAAAATATTCAAATTGTGCGCCATTCACATTCGTAAAACCGGCATGAACATACAATCTGTTGTGCTCGTCTAAATAATAATTTTTAAGCGATTTAAGGAATTCGATATGTTTTTGTTTTTGGCTGTATGTTACACTTTCGTAGGCTTTTACAGTTGCTTCGCCACCATGTTTGTACCACAAAAGGTTGTCTTTGCTCTCATCAAGCCATTCTAGTAATAAATCATCATGATTGCCGCGAATACAAATGCAATTTTGTTGTGATTGCAAATCAATAATAAAATCAAGTACCTGAGGCGATTGACTCCATCCGTCTACATAATCTCCTAAAAAAATAAGAGTGTCGTGTTTGGTAACTTTGGCACGCTCCATGATTTGATGTAGCGCTCGCAAGCCACCATGAATATCGCCTATAACGAGTGTTCTCATTCTGAATTTTCTCTATTTGTATTTGCAAAAATAGCAGAAAAAAAGCACTATTTAAGCTAATTGTGAAAACAATGAAATTTGAGACGTATTGTTTTGAGCTAAATTCATTTTTTACTGTTTTAAACACGGTAATCATAAATCGTTAAACAGTTGTGAAAAATGTACTTACAAATGATTGTGTAATTCAATTATTACAGTTATCTTTACGGAAATTTAAACCAATTCCCTGATGAGTACACTGGTTAAAATAACGTTACTTCTTGTAAAGATGATGTGTCAATTGATTACAGATATTATAAATTATTTTTAATTTTTTCTGAATCTTTTACATCAATTCTTTTGTGTTAATTGCTATAAACTTTTAAGATGCTGCTTTAGAGTATTAAAAAGTAAAAATAAAGCAATTGGCTCCTTCTTTTTTTTGGCTTTATGCAAGCAAAATTTTTTTCCTCATCGAGATTTTTATTTAATGCAATTGAAGAAGACTTTCAATTATTTAGGTATACTTTCATGTAATAGTTAAGTGTCGTATTTCATTTTTCGTAAAACCCTCAGAGCTTCTTTAAACGAAAGATATACAGGAATAAATGGTTTTAGAGTAGCTTTGGCTTCTATCAAATTTTGTTTAGCATCCTCAAGTCCGTTTAAATAACAAATCATAAAAGTATAAGGTAAATGCGATAGGTCTTTTTGATCTTGTAAAGTCAAGGCTTGAGCGGAGTTTATTTTTTTGAGCAAAGCCAAATTAGAATTGTAAATGTGATACAACGTTTTTTTATCAAATTCAGGTGGCTGGAAAAGGAATTCTGTTTCTATTTTATAGTAACCATTTTCAAAAAAATGTAACGTTTGTTTTTCTAACGGATAGTACTGCATTTGATCTCTTAATCCGAGGGGTACATACTCAATAATGGTGAAACTGTCTTCGTCAAAGAAAATTTCTACAACATCTTGCGAGGAGTAAAACAATTTAATTTGTTCGTTTACAAGCTCAATATCTACTCGTGATAAATAGGTTTTATTTTTAGATTTTTTAGTAATTCCCGCCCAACATATCACAAACAACTCTTTAAAAACTTTGTACTTGGGGGCCATGTCTTTATGTTTGAAATTCATAAATTCAATTACGCCATCCAAGGTATGTGCTATGCTGTTTCGAGAGTTGTTTTCGATGCCAATTACGGTTTCAACGTTGGTAAAATTGAATTCCATTTTGCCTTCAAGCGGAGTGGTATTGCTACCAACACGGATAAAAATACTGTTTATCGGAATGGTATGAATGCCTTTTTTAAAACTAGAAATTTTATTTTTGGGTTTAATCGTTACCAATCCTACAACTTTATCTTTTGGTAAATTAGGAAAAGGAACATTCTCGTATTGAATTTTGGGAGGATTTTCTAAATAAGCATTTACAAGATTTTGAATTCGGCTATCGTCAAAAAAATCATCACCTAAAATTGTGTTATCTTGATCTTCGACACCGACGACTATATAAGAATTATTGGTAGGATTGGAGTTAGATAAAGCGCAAATGTGTTTCAAAAATTTGGCTTTTCCCTCGCGAGTATGCAGGTTCAACTGCCGCTTTTTATCATAAAAACTACATTCGTCATTGTGTGCGAGTAAATTTTTAATCAAAAGGCGTTTGTTGATCATTGTTATTGATTAATGTGTATTTCCAATATCTTAAATCGTCATTGAAGAATTAATTATATTTAGGTTCTTTGCAAAATAAATTACCGCAGATTCACGGACTTAAAATTAATTAAAAATCTGTGAATCTGAGGTTAATTTTTTAATGATTACAATTTTTTACTAGTCTCTCTTTAAAATAGTTGCTGCAGCTTGAGCGGTAGGCAATACTAGTAAATCACCAATATTGACGTGGTATGGTCGGGTTACTACAAAATGAATGATATCTGCAATATCCTCGGCAACTAGCGGTTCAAATCCGTTATAAACACTAGCCGCTCTGTTGGTATCCCCCTTAAAGCGTACTTCGCTAAATTCGGTTTCAACTGCGCCAGGATGTATCGCTCCAACTCGAATTCCGTACGGATTCAAATCAATGCGCATGGCTTGGTTCAAAGCATCTACCGCGTGTTTCGAGGCGCAGTAAACATTTCCGTTCGGGTAAACTTCCTTGCCTGCAATTGAACCAATGTTGATGATGTGACCTGATTTTTTCGCAATCATACCCGGAATTACCGCTTTAGAAACATATAAAAGTCCTTTTACATTTATATCAATCATGGCGTCCCAATCGTCAAGGCTTCCCGTTTGAATCGGGTCAAGTCCGTGCGCGTTTCCTGCGTTATTAATCAAAACATCGATGGTTGAAAAACCAGCTGGCAAGGAGCCAATCTGATTTGAAACTGCTTCTTTGTCGCGTACATCAAAACACAATGTGTGTACTTGAGTGATTTTGCTTAACTCCTGAGCAAGTTCTTCAAGGCGGTCTTCTCGACGTCCGCACAAGATCACATTAAAATTGTTTTTGGCTAATAGTTGGGCTGTTGCCTTACCTATGCCGCTGGTAGCACCAGTTATCAATACGGTTTTATTCATTTGTATTTTTTAAAAAATTAAAAATGCGCTTGATTTAAATTAAGGAACTTTGTTCCCCATGCTTTCCGTCCAGATAGCAAACCAATCTTCATGATCCAATTGTAAAGCAGCAGCTTTCATCAGTGATTGAATTCGAGCCACATTTACGGTACCTGCAATTGGAATAATTTTAGACGGATGTTGTAAAATCCATGCAAGCAATAATGTGTCTGAACCCAACTCGTATTTAGCAACCAAAGTTGCCAATAATTTTTTCAAACGTCGGGTTTGCGCATTGTCTTCTCTAAACACAGATCCTAGCGGATTCCAAGACATTGGCCGAATATTATGTAGTTGCATATAAGCTAAACTGCCATCTAGCATAGGCTCGTGGTGTGTGGCTGAAAACTGAATTTGATTGTAAGAAACAGGTGTTTTTTGTCTTATCAATTCAGTTTGTGAATTTGTGAAATTCGAAAGCCCAAAATCAACGATTTTTCCTTGAGTTTGCAATTGAGTTACCGCCTCGGCAATTTCATCAGCTTGCATCAATGGGCTTGGTCGGTGCAATAACAATACATCTAAATAATCAGTGTGTAGGTTTTGTAAAGAGGCCTCGACAGATTGAATAATATAATCCTTGGAGTACTGATAATGTTTGATAGCGTTTTTCCTGTTCGCGGTTACCATCTGGATACCGCATTTTGAAATCAGCTGTATTTTTTCGCGCGCTATTTTGCTTGCTGCAAATGCTTTTCCAAAAGCGGCTTCGGTGGTATAATCACCGTAAATATCAGCATGGTCAAACGAAGAAATTTTATTCTCCAAACACACATTAATCATGTTCTCCATTTCTTTGGAAGTGAGATTTTTATCCCAAATTCCCCAATTCATAACGCCAGCAATGATGGGGGATAAATTTGTTTTTATCATGTTTTTTATTTTTTGTAAAAAATAGCTTTTTTACGTTTTCGAACTTTATTATTCAAAGTTCTTAAAATTATAAAAATTGTATCACAATTAGTACTTAAAATTGCCTATTTTACTTAAGTTTTAACCATTTTTTAACATCTTACTTCTAAAAAAAAATTCAATTTGCAGCTTCAAACCAAAGGCATTTAATTCAAGTTTTTAAACACAAAATAATGGAAGAAAATACGGCGACTTTAGACATTAGAGCGATCAATGAAAAAATAGAGAGAGAGAGTGCGTTTATTGACCTTCTCGTAATGGAAATGAATAAGGTTATTGTGGGTCAAAAGCACATGGTAGAGCGCTTGTTAATTGGACTTTTGGGTCAAGGCCATATTTTGTTAGAAGGAGTGCCAGGGTTGGCAAAAACTTTGGCTATCAATACTTTGTCACAAGCAGTTCAAGGTTCGTTTAGCAGGATTCAGTTTACTCCAGATTTATTGCCTGCCGATGTAGTAGGAACCATGATTTACAACATAAAGTCAAACGAATTCTCCATAAAAAAAGGTCCTATTTTTGCAAATTTCGTTCTAGCCGATGAGATCAACCGTGCGCCTGCTAAGGTACAATCGGCACTTTTAGAGGCTATGCAAGAAAAGCAAGTTACTATTGGGGACACTACTTTTAGATTAGACCGCCCATTTTTAGTTTTGGCTACTCAAAATCCGGTAGAGCAAGAAGGAACATACCAATTGCCAGAAGCGCAAGTAGATCGTTTTATGCTAAAAACGGTTATTGATTATCCTAAAATGGAAGACGAGCGCATGGTAATTCGTCAAAACTTGAAAGGTAGCTTCGAAAAAGTAAATGCAGTTGTTTCTGTAGAGCAAATTTTGCGTGCGCAAGAAGCTGTTCGTGAGGTTTACATGGATGAAAAAATAGAGAAATACATTCTCGATATTATATTTGCTACCCGATATCCTGAAAAATACAAATTAGCTGATTTGAAACCTTTAATCAGTTTTGGAGCATCACCTCGTGGTAGTATCAACTTGGCTAATGCGGCTAAATGTTATGCTTTTATCAAGCGCCGTGGCTATGTAATTCCTGAGGATGTACGTGCAGTGGTTCACGATGTATTGCGCCACAGAATTGGAGTTACTTACGAAGCGGAGGCTGAAAACATTACATCTGTTGACATTATCAACAAAATCGTAAACGAAGTAGAAGTACCCTAAAAGTGAATAGTAATAAGTGAATAGTAATTAACCGTGGTTGGTTACTATTCACTATTCACTAATTACTAATTACTAAAAAAATGGATACAAAAGAGCTTTTAAAAAAGGTACGTAAAATAGAAATTAAGACCCGAAGATTGAGTGATCACATCTTTTCGGGTGAATACCATACATCTTTTAAAGGACGTGGAATGACCTTTAGCGAGGTACGCCAATACCAATACGGTGACGATATTCGCGCTATTGATTGGAATGTTACCGCACGTTACAACGAGGCACACGTAAAAGTTTTTGAAGAGGAGCGCGAACTCACCATGATGTTAATGGTTGACATTTCGGGTTCCGAAAGTTTTGGTTCTAAAAATCAGTTCAAAAAAGATATCGTTACCGAAATTGCTGCTACAATGGCTTTTTCGGCTACTCAAAACAACGATAAAATAGGATTGATTTTATTTTCAGATGCAATCGAATTGTACATTCCGCCTAAAAAAGGACGTTCTCATGTATTGAGAATTATTCGAGAACTTTTAGAATTTGAACCTAAAAGTAAAAAAACCGATATTGCTCAAGCTTTAAAATTTTTATCTGGAACTCAAAAGAAAAAAGCTATTGTATTTGTAATTTCTGATTTTATGGCTAATGGCTATGAGCAAACCTTGAAAATTGCAGCAAAAAAGCACGATATAACCGGAATTCGAGTTTACGATAGTCGAGAGGAAAAAATGCCCGATTTAGGTATGGTCCCGATGCTTGATGCTGAAACAGGTGCCATTGAGTTGATTAATACGGGATCAAAACAGTTGCGTTTGCAATATGAAAAGCAGTATCATGAAAAGGTTGATTATTTTAAAGAAACTTTCAGTAAATCAGGCTCTGGAGTAGTACACACAAGGGTTGATGAAAGTTACGTAACTAAATTATTAAGCTATTTCAAGTCAAGGTAACCAACTTTTTCAAAGCAAATCAAAAATCGTTAGTCCTCCATCAAAAATCGAGAAAGGTTCAATACTAAAACATGAAAAAACAACTCTACATATTATTAATCCTGATTTCTACCACCGTTTTTGCACAACAAAAACAAGTAGTAACCAGCCTTGATACTATTAAAAATAAAATAGGAGCCGAGTTCAAGTTGTCTATCAAAACAACGGTTGATACTTCGGCTAAAGTCGTGTTTCCAAATTTTAGAAACATTGGTGCACTTGAGGTGATTCAGTCGTATCCCATCGACACAATTCGAATGGATAGCAAATACGAGTTAATCAAAAAATACGGCTTAACGCAGTTTGATTCTGGTAGGTATGTTATTCCTCGCGTGAAAATCTTCATTAACAGCAAACCGTTTTTTACTGATTCGCTTCTTGTTGAGGTAGCCAATGTGCAAGTAGACACTTTAAAGCAAAAAATGTTTGACATCAAAGACATAGCTCCTGCAGAGGATGCTGTTGGCGATTGGTGGAAATATCTTTTGGGCTTTTTGCTTTTAGCAGGAATTGGAGCAGGAGTGTATTGGTTTGTAAAACGAAGACAACGTAATAAAATTACCGAAGAGGTTTACAAAACGCCAATCGAAAAAGCAACCAACTTGCTAGATACGCTGGAGAAAAAAGAGTTATGGCAAAAAGGAGAAGTAAAGGCTTATTACAGTGAGCTTACTGATATCGCCCGTAATTATATTGAAGAGGCGATTGAAATTCCGGCCATGGAAAGCACTACATCAGAGTTGATTCAAGGTTTAAAAGCAGCATCTCTTAAAAAGAAAATGAAGCTTTCAAAAGACATTATCGAAAACTTGGAACTTGTTCTTAAACAAGCGGATTTGGTAAAATTTGCGAAAGTTAAACCCCTTGATTTTGAAATTACAGAAGATCGCAACAAGATTCAAAAAGTGATTTTAACATTGGATAAATCCATTCCAGTTGAGGTTCCTGACCAAGAAGAATTGCTACTCAATGAAGCACAAAGACAAAAACAAATTGAATTACAATTGCGTAAAGAACGCAAAAAAAGAATCAGTTTGGCAGTGGCAGCTGTTGCATTTGTTTTGGTAGCAACAACAGTTTATTTCTCTGTAACCAAAGGATTTGATTATGTGAAGGACACGATTCTCGGACACCCAACCAAAGAACTTTTAGAGGGCGAATGGGTGAAAAGTGAATACGGAAATCCAGGCGTGATTATTGAAACTCCTAAGGTTTTAAAAAGAGTAGATTTAACCAAAAGCCTTCCTAAAAACGGCATGGCGCTGATCAAAGAGATGCAATCATTTGGCTACGGTAGCCTTATAGATCGTTTTTATATCTTGGTTTCTACCTTTAAATACAAAGCCGAAACGCAAATTGATTTGGCCAAATCTATGGATGGAGCTTTGCAATCGCTTGAGGCACAAGGCGCACAGAACATGATCGTAAAACAGGAGGAATTCGAAACTCCCGAAGGTGTTAAGGGTCTAAAAGCCTACGGTACTTTCTCGCAATTGGATAGCAATAATAAAACTACAGCCAAAATGTATTACGAGGCACTTATTTTTAGTCAAGATGGTGGTTTGCAACAATTACTCATTTTCCATGAAGAAGGAGATACTTACGGCAACACCATTGCAGAGCGTGTTTTGAATACTGTTGAATTAAAACAAGCGAGCAACTAATGGAGAAATTAACGTTTTTAAACCCAGAATTTTTTTGGTTGTTTCTTGTGATTCCAGTAGTTGTATTTTGGTTTTGGAAGAAAAAAAACCAACAATCGGCTACGCTAAAAATGAGTTCGCTTGATGGTTTCAAGGGAACAAAATCCGTGATTACAAAACTAAAACCTGTTTTGAATGTGTTTCGTGTTTTGGCGCTTTGTTCTCTTATCATTGCCTTAGCAAGACCACGAACGGTTGATGTGAGTAACAAAACAAAAATAACCAAGGGTGTTGATATCGTTATGGCAATTGACGTATCAGGTAGTATGTTGGCCAAGGATTTAAAACCGAATCGTATGGAAGCGCTAAAGCGCGTTGCCGCCGATTTTGTTCAAGAACGCCCAAACGACCGAATTGGTTTGGTGGTTTATGCATCTGAAGCGTACACTAAAACGCCTGTAACTAGCGATAAAGCGATTATTTTAGATGCCATCAACAGTATCAAATACGACAATGTGCTGCAAGACGGTACCGGAATTGGTATGGGTTTAGCTACCGCTGTGAACCGATTGAAAGACAGTCAAGCTAAAAGTAAAGTAATTATTCTGTTGACCGATGGGGTGAATAACTCTGGTTTTATTGAGCCTGAAACTGCATCTGATATTGCCAAGCAATACGGTATAAAAGTATATACGATTGGTATTGGAACTAATGGAATGGCCATGTTTCCATACGCTGTGGCGCCAAATGGAGAGTTTTTGTTTCAAATGATGAAAGTAGAAATTGACGAGCAATTGATGAAAAATATTGCTAAAAAAACCGAAGGTCAGTATTTTAGAGCAACAAGCAATTCAAAATTAGCAGAAATTTATAACTCAATCAATAAGCTAGAAACTACTGAAATCGAGGAACTCAAGTTTTATGATTACGACGAAAAATTCAGACTATTTGTCTGGATTGCTGGTTTTTTACTGTTAGCTGAATTTGGTTTACGAAATACAGTTTTCAAAAGCTTTGTATAATGACAGTCGAATTCTTAGTAAAAGGGAATACCGACTAAAAAAAATAAAATGGAATTAGACGAAAAAAAATATTTATACCTATTAGTAATCCTGCCTTTGGTGGTGCTTGTTTTTATGGCCAATTTGTATTGGAAACGAAAAAAACAGCGCGAGTTTGGTGACCTTGAAATGGTTAAAAAACTAAGTCCCGATGCGTCGATTTTTAAGCCAGTTGCTAAATTGGTTTTGTTACTTGTAGCGCTTTTGGCACTGGTTTTTGCTTTGGTTAATCCAAAAATTGGAACCAAGATGGAAACCGTAAAACGAGAAGGTATCGATATTGTTTTTGCCATGGACGTATCCAAAAGTATGTTGGCCGAAGACGTAGCGCCCAATCGTTTGGATAAAAGCAAACAATTGGTATCTCAAATCATCAAGCAATTAGGCAGTGACCGAATTGGTATTGTGGCTTATGCAGGAAGCGCATTTCCGGTATTGCCTATCACTACAGATTATGGTGTGGCGCGTATGTTTTTGCAAAGTATGAATACAGGAATGGTATCGTCACAAGGAACTTCGCTTGACGAGGCTATTAAATTATCGGCTACTTATTTTGACGAAAAAAGCAAAACTAGCAAACTGCTTATTTTAATTTCGGATGGAGAAGATCATTCTGAAGGTGCAGAAACTGCTGCAGAAGAAGCGAACAAACTCGGTTTAAAAATTATTACCATTGGAGTTGGTACCGAAAAAGGAGCTAATATTCCTTTGAAACGTAACGGTGTGGTTGAAGGTTATCAAAAAGACAATAACAATGAAATAGTAATTACCAAACTGAATAAAGCCAGTTTAGAAGTGATTGCAAAAACAACAAAAGGCAGTTATGTAAGCGGTAATAATACTAAGGAAGTTGTAGAACACATCAAAAACACACTCAATAACATTCAAAAAACAGAGTTTGAGGCAACTGAAATGGCCGAATTCCAATCGCAATTTCAATGGTTTTTAGGTTTAGGTTTCTTGTTATTGTTGATCGATGTATTTGTGTTAGATAGAAAAACAAGTTGGGTTAATAAATTAGATTTGTTCAACGAAAAAGCATCATCGTAACCGCTCGACTGATTCTGTTAAAAATAAAAAATGAAAACAATTCAAAATAGATGTCTTTTATTGTTGCTCTTTGTGGGGCTAAGCTGCCTTGCGCAACAAAAAGATCGAATTTTAACAAAAGCAAACCAAGAATATACAGATAGTAAGTTTGTAGATGCGGAAGCGATGTATCGTATTTCGGATTCTAAATTTCCAAACAAAGCGACTGCACCTTTCAATCTTGGGAATTCCATTTACAAACAAAAACAATCTTCTGAGGCTAAATTTGCTTTTGCAAAAGCATTAAAAAACTCTAAAACACGTCCTGAGAAGCATCGCGCGCTTCATAACTTGGGTAATGTTTTTATGAATGAGAAAGATTATACAAAAGCAGTTGAGGCCTACAAAAATGCTTTGCGCAATGATCCTAGAGATGAGGAAACGCGTTACAATTATGCTTTGGCAAAAAAAATGTTGAAAGACAATCCGCCGAAAGACGACAAGAAAAAAGACGATAAAAAAGATAAGGACAAGAAAGACGACAAAAAGGACGATAAAAAAGACGGGGATCAAGACAAAAAGGACGACCCGAATAAAGATAAAAAAGACGACCAAGGCGACAAGGATAAACAAAATAAAAAACCAGACCCGAACGAAAAGGGAGAACCAAAACCGGCTCCGGGAGGAATATCAAAAGAGCGTTTAGAGAATTTATTAGACGCTGTAAATAAAGAAGAAAAGAAAATTCAAGATAAAGTAAACGCCAAAAAAGTAAAAGGTAAACCAGTTAAAACTGAAAAAGATTGGTAATGCAATTACAGAGTGTGAAGATGAAAAGATATATAGTGGCAATTGTTTTATTGGTATGCAGTACGCTCAGTGCACAAGTGCAGTTTGAGGCGCGAGTGA
Organism: Flavobacterium turcicum; assembly: GCF_011365745.1. Lineage (GTDB taxonomy): Bacteria > Bacteroidota > Bacteroidia > Flavobacteriales > Flavobacteriaceae > Flavobacterium > Flavobacterium turcicum. The sequence goes on from NZ_JAAOBY010000001.1 coordinate 343,161, forward strand.
GTAAAACAACTTTGGGTTTGAACGAGCGTTTGCGAATTGACTTTATGATGAATGTAGATGGCGACAACTTTGTGCAGCCCTCATTTGACGGTTTTCGTATTATTGCTGGTCCAAGTCAACAAGTAAGCCAATCTTGGGTTAATGGCCGCAGTTCATTTGAAAAAGCATATTCTTATTTTTTGTCACCCAATCAAAAAGGTACGTTTGTAATAAAGCCTGCAGCTATTGAGTACAATGGTCAAATTTATAAAACCGCTCCCATAAAAATCACAGTTACTGCCGCAACGCAGCAGCCTCGCGATCCTAGCGATCCTCAGATTAACGTAGATGAAAATTTGTATTTGGTTGCTGATGTCTCGAAAACCAATCCGTATGTTAACGAGCCAATTACGGTGGTTTACAAGTTGTACTTCAGTTTTAATATTGGAATGTCAAATTTAGGTGAAGCTAGCAAACCAAAATACAATGATTTTTGGAGTCAAAACATCGAAATCAAGCAGTTAGTAGCCGAAGAAGGAATTTTTAAAGGACAAAACTTTAGGTATATTGTGCTTAAAAAAGTAGTGCTGTATCCGCAAAAGTCAGGAAAACTAAAAATAGAACCCCTATCACTTTCTGTTGATGTGCAATTACCAACCAATCGTAGGGATATGTTTGGGCGTATGGTAGTAGCTGACGCAACCAAAACGGTATCGGCAGGAGCCAAAACCATCAATGTAAAACCATTGCCTGAGGCAGGAAAACCAGATGATTTTACTGGTGCTGTGGGTAATTTTGATTTTAAAGTTACGCCTTCTAAAACCACATTGAAGCACGGAGAAAGTTTAGATTTGGTCGTAAGCGTAAGCGGAAAAGGAAACTTGAAACTCTTTAGTTTGCCCAAACCGGTTGTGCCAAATGCACTCGAAATGTATGATCCTGTTCATAGTGAGTCCATCAATACGCCACTTTCTGGTATGGCTGGAAAATCAACGGATAGTTACACCATTATTCCGCAATACAAAGGCAATTATCCCGTAAAACCAATGCAGTTCTCTTATTTTGATTTGAACTCTGGAACTTATAAAACCATTAAAACGCCTGAGGTGATGATCAATGTGATTGATGGCCCATCACCAGTTGATTCTACTGCTGTTGCTGGCAATAAAAACAAAGCGGTCGTTGTAAAAGAATTCAAAAATATCCAAACCAAAACGAAGTTAGTGCCGGTAAGTTCAGATAGATTTTTTGGTTCAAACCGCTTTTTAGGTCTGTTGCTGTTGCCATTTTTGTTAATTCCGATTGTGATTTTGGTGCAAAACAAACGCGAAACACTTGCCGGAGATGTAACCGGAAACAGAATCCGCATGAACAACAAATTGGCTAAAAAATATTTATCGGAAGCGAAGAAACAAATCAAAAACAAAGAATTGTTCTACGTGGCTTTGGAAAAAGCGATGCATAATTTCTTAAAAGCGAAATTGCGTATTGAAACCTCTGAAATGAGTAAAGAAAATATTCAAGAGTTGTTATTGTCTAAAAATGCAAATCCAGCGGTAGTAACTGATTTTATTACGCTTACTGAAAATTGCGAAATAGCGCGATATGCGCCCTCGTCAAGTGTCACGATTCAACAAGATTTTGATAAAGCGGTCGCAATTATTTCTGATTTAGAGAAACAAATTAGCTAGCATGATTGCTCAATTAATTTTTAAGTAAAAGGACTCTGTGCCTCTATGGCAAATAAATATTATAATGAGAAACATATTATATCTACTTTTATTTTCAACCCAACTTTTCTTTGCCCAAAGTGGTTTCGAGAACGGCAATGCTTTGTATGCAAAAGGAAAGTACACCGAAGCGGTTGCAGCTTACGAAAGTGTATTGAGCCAAAAACAACAGTCATCCGAGTTGTATTTTAACCTAGCGAATGCACATTATAAATTGAACGCGGTGGCACCGGCTATTTACAATTACGAAAAGGCATTGGTGCTGAATCCTGAGAATACAGCTGCTGCTAACAATTTAAAATTTGCCCAAAAAAGAACGATTGACGAAATCAAAGTAGTTCCAAAAGTTGGCCTCGCAGCACTGTTACATAACTTCACAGGGAAGTTGCATTATGATACTTGGGCTTGGTCTGCGGTAGGATTTTCGGGATTGGTTTTTTTGGTGTTTTTAGGGTATTACTTTTCGAGAAATACTGTAGTGAAAAGAATTTTCTTTGGAAGTATCTTCGTGATGCTTGCTGGGATATTGATTTGTGTAACCGCTGCCAATATTGAAAACAATCATTTTGACAATGACAAACCAGCCATTGTTTTTGCAGAAAGAGTAGTAGTTACAAGTCAGCCTCGAAATGGAGACAAGCCGCTATTGGTTTTGCATGAAGGTGCTAAAGTTTACGTATTTGGAACCAGGGCACAATGGACCAAAATTGAACTTACTGATGGCACCGAAGGATGGATTGAAAGTAGCGCAATAAAGGAAGTGAAGTAGATGTAATTTGATTTAATCAGTTTTTAAAATAAGTAAACTATTTTTTGACTAAGATTTGTCTTCATATATTAATTTTTCTATTTGGTCATCAACAGTATACATAAATACTTTTTTGTCTGTTTCAAGAATACCACTGAACCTGATTTTCCCATTTTTTATAATTAGTAAGTGTGGGTATGCATTAATTTTGAGGCTGTCTTCGACTTGTTTAGCAGAAGCGGCATATATTTTTGGAAAAGTATACCCCAGTTTCTTTAAAATAGTTGTTGTTTCATCAAATTTATCATTCCGTAATGGAACATTCACAGCATAAATTAGCACATTAGGATTGTTTTTGTATTTTAAATATGTTTTCTCTAAATCGGGGAATTTAGTAAAACAAATGGCACACGAGGTTGACCAAAAATCTAAAACAATAATTTTATCTTTTTCAAAATTTACAGTTGTTTTGTTTTCATCAGTAAAATGTACTACCGGATATCGACCATTCATTTCGGCATTTTGATTTTCTACTAAAACCAATACATTTTGGAAAAACACATATCCTACAATTCCGAAAATAGCAATGGATAAAAATATAATAACCTTATGTTTAAACTTGAAGTAAGTATAAGCCAACAGACTACTAATTGGCAAAAATATCAAGTATAATATGGTTCTAGAATACTGATTATATATAAAAAACAACAAGAGAAAAATAATCATCATTGGTGCTATCAGAATAAGAATTGACTTAAAAGCCTCATTTGTTTTGTTGGTCTGAAATATTTTGATTGATATAAAAAAGCTGGTCGTTAAAAACAAAAGTAACATTAGGGAATGATCACCATAAGTTATAGTACCTAAGAAGACATAAGTTATAATTAAGCTTAGTGCTAGTATTATGTTTTTTTTTAAAAGATTCATTCAAAAAGAATTAAAATAAACATTTTGTTATTAGGTTTTTGGTATTGTTGGTAATTAAAATTAAAGTCCTACTTCTTCAACCCATCGTACCATTTTTCGATAGAAGGAAAAATAAATTTAGCCGTTTTTTGGATAGGATTGTAAAAAATCGAATTGTCTAAAGTTTCTTTTTTGGCTAAAAAATTATGGTAGTTTATTTTTTCAAATATTGAGAACACAACTCCCAAAATAAGAACTGTTTTTAAAATTCTAAAAAATCCGCCACCAAGTGTATTGGCCCAACCTAGAAAAGCCAAATCAGCAATTCCGGTTAAAATTTTTCCTAGCAATGAAACTGCAACAACCACTGCAGCAAAGGTGAGCATAAAAGCTATGACTTGTACGGTATTTGGATTCCATTTGACAAAGCCAAGAAGTAGGTTTTTTACAGCTGCGGAAAATTGTATAGCCAAATACACACCAAGTAATAACGATAGCAAAGAAGCCAATTCTGCAAAAAGTCCGTTTTTTAAACCTTTGTAAGCCGCAAAAACCAACAAAACACCTACTACAATATCAATAAATCCCATTTGATTGTTGTTAAAATTATGATCGCAAATATAAATGATTTGTTCTATACCATTGTCAATTTTCAAGTTCTTATCTTTGCGTGATACAATTGTAAAGGTGATGACTTGCTAGATCGTAACCTATAATTCATAATTCAAAAAAATGTCAAGAGACGCACAATTAAAAGAACGCTGGGAACAGCTTGTCAAGATACTTTCTGATCAATTTTCGCAAGGCGAAGATTTAGATTTAGATGCCATAATTTATTTGATCGGAGTACAAGAATTAGGAAAAGTACACCAAGAATTCAAAAAAGACGAGAAAGTAAACCTCATGCACATTGCTATTTGCAGGTTGCTAGAACCTTATGGATTTTACGAATTTGATTTTTTTGACAATGACGGCTGGCCACATTACACCGTAAAAGAAGAATTGCCACCGCTTAAGGCAGGAGAACAATCAGTTTTGATGAAAGAAGCCATTGTGAATTATTTTTTAGAACGCGAAGTAATTTCGTAGTTGACAGTCACAGTCACAGTTTTCAGAATGATTCTACTAAAAACTGCGACTGAAAACTGAAAACTTTTACCTAAATTTGCACTCTCAAGTACCGATGGAAAATGATAGATAAGATAAAAGAATATATTGGCGAAGCTCAAGCTTTTTCAACACAAAATGCAGGAGAATTAGAGGCATTCCGAATTAAATTTTTAGGAAGCAAAGGTCTTTTAAAAGATTTGTTTGCTGAGTTCAAAAATGTGCCAAACGATCAAAAAAAGGAGTTTGGACAAATCATGAATTTGCTAAAAACTACTGCCGAAGAAAAAGTAAAATCCATTCAAGAAGCTTTAGAAAGTAAGGAAGAAAGCAAAGGTTTTTACGGCGATTTAACTCGTGCTGCCGAGCCGCTTGTTATCGGTTCGCGTCACCCAATTTCATTGGTAAAAAACCAAATTATTGATATCTTTTCAACCATTGGTTTTAACGTTTCTGAAGGTCCAGAAATCGAAGACGATTGGCATAATTTTACTGCTTTGAACTTGCCAGAATACCATCCGGCACGTGACATGCAAGACACGTTTTTCATTCAAACTAATCCTGATATTTTGTTGCGTACGCATACATCATCTGTACAAGTGCGTTACATGGAAAACAACAAACCGCCAATTCGTACCATTTCGCCAGGGCGCGTTTTCCGTAATGAGGCAGTTTCGTCGCGTTCGCACTGTATTTTTCATCAAGTAGAAGGCTTGTACATTGATAAAGATGTTTCTTTTGCCGACTTAAAACAAACCTTGTTGTATTTTACTAAGGAAATGTTCGGGAAATCAAAAATCCGTTTGCGTCCATCTTATTTTCCGTTTACAGAACCAAGCGCCGAAATTGATATTTATTGGGGTTTAAAAACCGAAACAGATTACAGAATCACCAAAGGAACAGGCTGGCTAGAAATAGGTGGTTGTGGTATGGTAGATCCTAATGTATTAAAAAATTGCAACATTAATCCTGATGAACATACCGGATTTGCATTCGGAATGGGAATCGAGCGTATTGCAATGTTGTTGTATCAAATAGGTGATATTCGTATGTTTTACGAAAATGACGTTCGTTTCTTAGAGCAATTTAAAGCAAGTATATAATTTAATAGTACTTAGTCACTAGTACTTAGTTTCTTGATGTAAATGACTAAGGACTATGTACTAGGGACTAAAAACTCAATTTATGAAAAAAGACATCATCATCCCCGAAGTAGAAAACGTTTTTTTTGCAGCAGTGCAAGAATGGAGTGACGATTTTATGGAGAAAGTATGGTATGCTTATCTCGTAAACGATAGCGATTACCTAATAGAAAGTGTGATGGTTGTTTCTAAAGCTTTTGGTACCATTGATGGTGAAATGAAAAAAACATCATTATTGCGACATGCCTTTATGGAAGTCCCAGCGGTTTCTGTAGTTAAGGTTGAAATGATCGAAAAAAGTGTTTTGGCGCTAAACAATGAATTCATGCTCACATTTTTCATGGATGGAAAATTATACGATAAAAAATTCATTTTTAAAGCAAACTCCATCAATGAAACAGAGGTAGAAGAAGTACCAATTTTATTTGTTGACGGTGTTATTGTTAGGTAAATTATTAGTGCTTTCTTCTTTTATTTTCTGTTTCCAAGAAAAATAACTTACTATAAAAATACCGATTACAATAAAAAAGAGCATTCTCAGCAAACATCTTTTAGATAAAAATGCTTGTGAAAATGACATGTTTAACAAGTCAAAAAATTGTATTATAAGAGAGAAAGATATCCCCCAAATTAACCCTATTTTAAGTTGATATTTCCATCTTTCACTCATAACTAGAAAATTATAGATTTTGTTTTTGTTTGGATTTCCAGGTGTAATAACCCAAAACAAATATGCCTACTAAAATGTAAGCCACAGCTTTTAAATAAAAAGCAGGAGTGGTAACTTGTGCTGCTAGTGGAGTTTCTTTTAAGTCAAACAGAACATTGAAAACCGTCATAAATAAACCCCAAATACCACCCATTTTAATCTGATATTTCCATCTTTCGCTCATAGGTGTATTTTAAATTTTGAATACTGACGATTTTCTAGTCGAGTTTGTCGGTTAGTTTTTTAAATACTGCTTTTGCATCTTGACCTTCGTACAAAATACTGTGAACTGCATCAATTATTGGGGTTTTAGCACCATAGGCTTGATTGAGTTTGTAGGCGCTCTTGGCAGCATAATAACCTTCAGCCACCATACTCATCTCCATCATTGCTGATTTGACGGTGTAGCCTTTACCAATCATGTTACCAAACATTCTATTTCTAGAAAAAACAGAGTAACCAGTAACCAACAAATCTCCCAAATAAGCAGAATCATTAATATTGCGTTTCATGCGGTGCACTTTTCGGATGAATTTTTTCATCTCCCGAATTCCGTTACTCATTAAAACCGATTGAAAGTTATCACCATAACCCAATCCATGAGCAATTCCGGCAGCAATAGCATAGATGTTTTTTAACATCGCTGCATATTCTGTTCCTATAATGTCGTCGGTAATTTTTGTTTTAATGTAATTGCCTGAAAGATTTTTTGCAACCAATTTGGCTTTGTCTGGATCACCACAAGCAATGGTTAGGTAGGATAAGCGCTCCATAGCTACTTCTTCGGCATGGCAAGGACCAGTAATTACTCCAATGTTGTAATAAGGAATATCGTATTTTACATGAAAATGTTCTCCAACAATTAAACTTGTCTCAGGAACGATTCCTTTAATGGCTGAAAATATAATCTTATTTTCAAGTGAAACAGTTAGTTTTTCTAATTCGGCACCCACAAAAGCAGAAGGTATAGCAAAAATGATATAATCGGCGTAAGCCACTGCCTCATTAATATCGCTTGTTAATTTTAATTTTTTAACGTCAAACTCAACCGAACTCAAATAGTTAGGATTGTGCTTATAGGTTTTTAGATGTTCTATTGCAGCTTCATTACGCATGTACCAAGCTATTTCGTTAAGATTTACGCAAAGCATCTTAGCTATTGCCGTAGCCCAACTCCCACCACCAATTACTGCAAATTTTTTATTATCGGTCATTGTTTACTGAATTTAATCAAAAGTACTTAAAAAAGGAGTAATGAAGCAAATTTAATTAAAGTATACAATTCTTTGAAAAATATGGTTTTGTAGCTGTTTGTCTAAAAAAAACAAAAAACAGATATTTTTTTTCAATAGTAGTACAATATTATTGTTTCAGATTCGTTGTATCTAATTAATAAGCAGCGTTTTAATAAATGTACGTATTGAGTGAGTTAGTTATTTTACAATGTAAAAAGGCGTTCCCTTATTTGGAGAACGCCTTTTTTATACATTTTTAAGGAGTATTTTAATAACTCATTTCAACGATTGCTGTTACTTTTTCAAGTGTTACCAATTGTTTTTCACCTAAACCTAACCAACCTCTTTCTTTGAAGCGGTCTACTATGAAATTCGCGGTATTGTCAAATTCTTTAGTGTAGTCTGACAATTTAGTGTCCATTCCCATTGTGTGAAAAAAGGCCACTGTTTTGTTTATCGCTTCATTTGCAATTTCATCATCTGTTCCGGTTAAATTAAAAATACGTTTTCCGTATTGTGCTAATTTTCCTTTTTTGGTTTCAAACATAACGCGATACAAATTTGGACCAACTACTGCTAACGTTCTCGCATGATCAATTCCGTACAAAGCCGTAAGTTCGTGACCAATCATGTGTGTAGCCCAATCAGATGGAACTCCTTTTTGAATTAATCCGTTCAAGGCCATGGTGCAACTCCACATAAAGTTAGAAGCCAAGGCATAATCTGCTGGATTTTCAACTACTTCAGGACCTACTTGAATTAAGGTTTGCAAAATACTTTCGGCAATACGATCTTGTAAAAAACCTTCATGCGGATAAGTTAAATATTGCTCTAAAACATGAGTGTAAGCATCTACGACACCATTTTGCAATTGTCTTTTTGGTAACGATTGAATGACTGTTGGATCACAAATAGAGAATTTTGGGAATAATGCCGAACCTCCAAAAGCCAATTTCTCTTGAGTAGCTTGAATAGTAACAACTGAACCAGAGTTCATCTCGCTTCCTGTTGCTGGCAAAGTAAGGACTGTTCCAAAAGGCACTACTTTAGACAAATCCTTGATCAACAATCTTTTTTGCAGAATTTCCATTGGATTTCCCTCAAAATTTACGGCTGCCGAAATAAATTTTACCCCATCAATTACTGAACCTCCACCAACGGCAAGGATGAAATCAATCTTTTGTTCTTTAATAACGTCAACCGCTTTCATCAAAGTTTCAAAATGCGGATTTGGTTCGATTCCACCAAATTCAACAATTGTAAAATTTTTTAGATTGTTGATGACCTGCTCGTGAATACCATTTTTGAAAATACTTCCACCACCGTACGCCAAAAGAATTTTAGCTCCTTGAGGCACCAGCGTGGATAGTTTTTCTATTTGTCCTTTTCCAAAAACTAAATTGGTAGGATTGTATAAATCGAAGTTTAACATGATATTTTAATTTTTAAAGAGTTACTAAGATACTGAGATTCTTTGTTTTTAAAGCTTATTTAAACCTTAGCAACTTAGCTTCTCAGTATCTTAGCGACTTTCTCTTATTTTTTTGAATTCAATTGAGCCAACAATTTTTCAGCAACTAATTTAGACGAAGCTGGATTTTGACCTGTAATTAACAAACCATCTTCTACTGCATATGGATTCCAATCTGCAACTTTTGAATAAATTGCTCCGTTAGCTTTTAAAGCATCCTCTAATAAAAATGGAACAACTTTAGTCAATCCAACTGCTTCTTCCTCGGTGTTTGAAAAACCAGTTACTTTTTTACCTTTTACTAAAAATTCTCCATTTACTTTCACGTTTTTCAACACTGCTGGTGAGTGACAAACAAAAGCTACAGGTTTGTTATTGGTGTAAAAAGACTCAATCAAAGCGCTAGAATTAGAATCAGTAGCTAAATCCCATAATGGACCGTGGCCACCTGGATAAAAAACCGCATCGTAATCAGACTCTTTCACATCGCCTAATTTGTGCGTGTTTTTTAGTTTTGCTAGCAATTCAGTATCAGCATCAAAACGTTTTGTGTCCTCTGTAGCTGCAGATGGGTCTTCACTTTTTGGGTCAATTGGAGGTTGTCCACCCTTTGGAGTAGCAATATCAATTTGAACACCTTTGTCTAGTAATTCATAATATGGAGCAGCAAATTCTTCTGTCCAAAATCCTGTTTTTTCTCCTGTGTTTCCAAGTTCAGAATGACTGGTAACAACAAATAATACTTTTTTCATCTTATTTTTTTTTGTTTTTTGTGCCGTCGCCGATAAGCAACCCACGGTTAATACTAGTAATGCAAATAATGCGATCTTTTTCATCTTGTAATTTCTTTGTACAAATTTACGGCGATTATGTTATCAGTAAAAATAATTTAAATTATGTTTGTGATAAATATATTTATATCATGGTCAATCTAGAATGGTACCGCACCTTTAAATCAGTGTATAAAAACGGAAATTTTTCTGCGGCTGCCAAAGAGTTGTTTATTAGTCAACCCGCTGTGAGTCAGCAAATATCCATGCTCGAAGCGCACGTGGGGTACAAGCTTTTCAATAGAAAGTCAAAAGGTGTAGAACCTACTGAATACGCTAAGTTACTCAATAATTTAATCATTGAAGCATTAGACCGATTGGAAAATGTAGAAAATGGTTTTCGCGCTAAAGCTTTCAATGCCAATCGTTTAATTTCAATAGGAATTTCGAAACATTTAATGTCTAGTTTGGGTAGTGCCTTGGTATCAAAGTTCGAGTATATTGACTTTAGTTTCTACGATAATGACACGTTGTTTGAATTGGTGAACGAAAAAAAACTAGATTTTGCGGTCGTTACTAAACAATTTGACACCTTTGATACCATTCAGAAAAAAGTTGGTGAGATCAAGCAGGTAATTGTAGGATCGCCAGAAATTGATGCCACGCCATTAAAAACAAGTATAAAACTTAAAGATTTTGCGGCCATTGAACATTGGTTAAACGATCAAAAATGGTACAGCCACAATGCTCAAATTCCACATATCAAATTATTTTGGTTGCATGTCTTTAACAAAAAAAGACCGTCGATGGTTCCAAACTATATCATTCCGTCTGAATATGAAATGCTCGAAATTATTTCGAGAAATACAGGAATAGGAGTAGTTTGGGATATCAACGCAAAAAAGCTACTAGCCGAAAACAAAATCCAGATGTTGTGGAACAGCAAGCAAATGCCTAGCACATCAGTTTATGTCTTAGCAGGTAAAAACGAGAACTTGAGTACTATTTTTGAGAATATTCAAGTGGAGTTGAAAAAGGTTCTAAGTTAACTTAGCAACAATATTTTGCTCGCATTTCCATAGCTTCTTCATCTGAGGAATATCCAATAAGCAATAAACCTTCAGTACAATCTACTCTTTTTTCTTTGATGAGTTTTGCAACAAAATTTATAAATTCGGTACTTTCTCGATGGCCTTGAGGAATATGATTTAAGTATTGTCTCGAATATTTTATCTTTTCTTGGCAAATTAGAGTGGTGATTTGATCAAAGAAAAATCGCACTTCGTAAGGAGTATTGATTTCGAAGAAGAATTTTATTTTTTCATCGTTGTAAGTAAATGCGATGCTGTTTCCTATTCCGTTTGTATAGCATGGTCCGCTTCGGGATTCAGGAGTTGGTTTTCCATAGTAATCACCGGCGGAAACAGTGAAGTTTGTAATGTGTTGGTATTCAAATTGTCTGTCATCGACTTGCATGTAATCATCCTTAAATTGAAAATCTCCTTCAAAATAGCCATTGATGTTTTCATGTTCATTCAAACGTACAATAAAACTGGAAAGGTATGCAATAGCGGAAATAGCAAGTAGGTATATGATTGGTTTGTTGTAAATATCAAAAATATACGAGAGTATTCCTAAGCTAAAAATAGCAGCAATAGAGTAATGATGTAATTTCTCGGATAAAGTCAAAGTAGAAGAACCTCTTCTTTTTTTTGGGCGAAAAATTCGAAATGAGAGAATCACTTTTTATAAAAATTATTATGATCAATGTACTCCCAAACTTTTGCAGGCAACAGCGGTTGAATGTTTTTGCCTTTTTTGATGTTGTCACGGATAAAAGTTGCTGAAATCTCTACAACAGGAGCATCAATCAGATGGATTTTTGGATGATTTTTAAATTCCAAATTTTCTTCTTCGGATGAGATTCGTGGGTACACATAAATGTCATGACGCTCCAGGATTACATCGTAGTTTTTCCATTTGTGTAACGATTTCAAATTATCTTCTCCCATGATTAAAGAGAATTCGTAATTAGGATATTTTTCCTCTAAATGAGCGAGTGTATTTACCGTATAATTTGGTTGTGGTAGTTTAAATTCAATATCCGAAGGCTTGATTTTTGGGAAATGCTCAGTAGCTAGAAAAACCATTTGCAAACGATGGTAATCATCAAGCAACGTACTTTTTTTCTTCAAAGGATTGTGTGGCGTAACCACCATCCAAACTTGATCTAAATCAGAATGCTCTGCCATGTGGTTGGCAATAATAAGGTGCCCAACATGAATGGGATTAAACGTTCCGAAATAAAGTCCGATTTTCATTAATTTAAAGATTTAAAAATTTAATGATTTAAAGATTAGAAAGAATTTTTGAATTTTTAAATTCTTTAATTTTTAAATCCTTTAATCCTCAACAAAATCCTTCACCAATTGATACGCTTCCTCAAGTGCAACTGGCAAATCATAGTTTTTGATAATTACGTCAAATTGTGGAGCAGTTGCAAGTTCTACAGATGCTTTAGCGATGCGCATATTGATTTTGTCATCGCTCTCGGTGGAGCGTTCCTTCAATCGTCTTTTAAGTTCGTCCACGCTTGGTGGTTTTACAAAAACAGCCAAAGTTTCTTCAGGAAATTTATGTTTGATGCGCAATCCGCCCGCTACATCAATATCAAAAATCACGTTTTTACCAAGTGCCCAAATGCGTTCTACTTCGCTTTTTAAGGTTCCGTAAAAATTGTCGCGGTAGACTTCTTCCCATTCTACGAAATCCTCGTTTTTAATGTGCGTTTTAAAATCTTTTAATGACATAAAATAGTAATCCTTGCCACTAACTTCTTCACCACGAGCTTCGCGCGTAGCTGCTGATATAGAAAACTCTAAATTCAAGTCTTCTTGTTTTAATAAATGCCTAACTATAGTAGTTTTTCCTGATCCTGACGGTGCCGAGAATACGATTAATTTTCCTTTTTTCATCTTTATAATGATTAGTCCAAAGTTCTAGGTCCTTAGTCCTTGTTGTTGAATACAAAGGACTAACGACTAAGTACTAATTACTTTTATAACACATTCAACACCTGTTCCTTAATTTTTTCCAATTCGTCTTTCATTTGAACGACTAATTTTTGCATTTGTGCGTGATTCGATTTGGAACCCATCGTGTTGATTTCTCGTCCCATTTCTTGAGTAATAAAGCCAAGTTTTCTACCGTTAGCTTCCGTTCCGTTGATGGTTTCTAAGAAATAATCTAGGTGGTTTGTCAAACGTACTTTTTCTTCGGTGATGTCTAGTTTCTCTAAATAATAAATCAATTCTTGTTCAAATCGATTTTCATCAACATTCACTTTCAATTCTGCAATAGCAGTTTGCAGACGGTCTTTTATGGCTTGAACACGCTCTGGATCAAGCGCTAGTGCCTCAGTCATGTATTGACGAATATTTCCAATACGCAATTGAAATTCTTTTTCAAGTGACATGCCTTCATCTTGTCTGAAGTTCAAGATGTTTTGTAACGCTTCTTCGATAACGGTTTGAATTTGAATCCAATCGTTTTCATCAATTTCCTCACGTTCTATTTTCATGGTATCCGGCATGCGAACAGCCATTTTCATCAATTCGGTTTCATCAGCTTGTGGATATACTTCACGTAACTGACTGATGTATGCTTTTACAATAGGTACGTTTACTTTGGTAGAAGTTTGCTCAGCAGTACTTTCCATAAAAATAGAAAAATCAACTTTGCCTCGCTCGAGTTTCAGTGCAATTTGGTTTCGAAGACCCAATTCCATTTCGCGGTAAAGCGATGGCATGCGAACATTTAAATCGAGTCCTTTACTGTTTAATGATTTAACTTCTACTGTTATTTTTTTGGTTGGCAATTGCAAAGTAGCTTTACCAAAACCGGTCATTGATTGTATCATATTGTTTTCTAAAAGAGGGCAAAGATAAGGAAAAAGTGTTCAGTGATTCGTTTTTAGTCTCAGTCTCAGTTTTTAGGGTGTTGTCTGCAGTTTTCAGTAATCAAATTCGTAATCAAATCTCATTTTTGTAAACTACTTTTCACAACTGTCCACTGTAAACTAGTTTTTTTTCATAGTCACTAAATAAACTCCGGTAAATATTAAGAGAGCCGACCCAATTTTGACCAAACTCAATTCGTCTTTACCCAAGCCAATAGCGAATACAGTTGCAAAAAAGGGTTGCAAATAAATAAAAACAGCAACCGTAGTTGGTTTTAATTCCTTCATCGAAAGTAAATTCAAAAGGTACGTCAAAAAGGTCGAAAAAATAACTACAAATCCTATTTTCCAGCCAATAACCTCAGGTACTGCTGCCCAGTTAACCGCCTGAAATTCGTTCCATCCAAAAGGCAAAACCATTAAAAAACCAAACAAATAAATCCATTTTACAAAAGTAAAAGCATTGTATTTATCCATTAATTTCTTGACTACAATAAGGTAAAATCCGTAGGAAATAGCATTTACTAAAACGAGGAAATTCCCCAATCCAGCATTGGTAGCATTACCGATAGATTTTCCATACAGAATAAGAAACGCTGTTCCTATGAGCCCGAGTACAATTCCAAAAACTTTTCGTTTCTGCATGCGCTCCTTCATAATTATGGCCGAAAGTGTCAACACAATCATCGGGGTCGATACCATAATTACCGCTGCACTAATGGGCGATGTCAAGCTCAATCCTTTAAAAAAAGTAAGCATATTAAAGGCCACGCCAAAAAAAGCAGCGGCTATGATTCGAGGAAAATCATTCCAGTCTATTTTTTCTTTTGGCATAAACAACCAAGCCAACCAAAAGAGCAATACAGAGCCACCCACCCGAAGTAAAATAAATCCATACGCATCAATGTACGCGGGCATTACATCTTTGGCAATGGTAAAAGTGACACCATAAATAATCGATACCAGTGTGGCGCCAATCAGCGCAAGATTACGTTTAGACATTTGCAAAGGCAAGCATTACTTGGTGCATGTTTTGTTGGCTGTTGCCAATGTAAATCTTGTTTTTAATGATAAAAACAGGACGACTCAAAAACGTATAATGTTCCAAAATGTATTTCTTATAATCGGCTTCAGTCAAGTTTTTGTTTTTCAAATCCATTGATTTGTAAAGCTGTGCTTTTTTGCTAAAAAGTGCTTCGTAACTACCCGAAAGTTCACGCATTTGCTCCAATTCAGTTTCGGTAATCGGATTTTGTTTGATGTCGTGAAAACTCAAATTGTGGTTTTCTGGCAATGATTTAATAATTTTTCTGCAAGTGTCGCAAGAGGCGAGGTAGTATATTTTGTCCATGAATCGTATAATTTCTTTCTGCAAAGAAAATTCATTTGCCACGTAAATTGATTATTTTTATCAAAAAATATAAAAAAATGAAGCAAGTATTTGACGTTACAACCACAAGCAGAAAAATGATTTCTACTTTTCTTGAAAACTATTCCTTGGCGCAACTCAATACCATTCCGCCGGGATTCAACAATAATTTGATTTGGAACATCGGACACATTATCGTTTCGCAGCAAATTTTGGTTTACAAACTGTCGGGTTTGCCGCTTTTGGTCTCTAATGAATTGGTCGAAAAATATATGAAAGGAACCCGCCCTGAAACCGATGCATCACAAGCCGAAGTAGATGAAATTAAACATCTTTTAACGTATACGTTGCAGCAAACTCAGGTAGATTTTGAGCAAAACCTTTTTCAAAATTACACATCTTACACCACATCTACTGGCGGTCATGTATTGAACAACGCACTCGATGCCATGGCTTTTAGCAATTTTCACGAAGGGCTTCACATAGGTTGCATGCTCATGATTCGCAAATTTATTTAAGCAAATAATTCAGGATTTCAGGAGCTATTTCCTGCCATTCGTTACAATCTGTGGGTCCAAAACCATTTTTTCTAAGGCATAAAAGGAGCTTCCTGTGGTCGCTCTTTTCTACCAAGAAAAAATAGGGTTTTGGGCCCACAGGATTTTCACTGCTGTCAGGGCTAGTGCGAGTAGTAGTGCTAAGAAAATCTTATTTTAGTGACAAGTACTCGTCAATAGTGTCGTAAGGCAAGAGTAATTCTTTTGGGCCATCGGCGTAAGAGGCGGCTTCGTAGGAGTTGTAATAAAGCAGCAATCCCTTGTCGGTGTAAAAAATAGTTTGCGGAAGCGCAAATTGATCTTCTTCAAACATCAGCCCAGTTGAATTGATCGAAGCTGAACTCGGGATTTTGTATTTGGCTCTGAATTTTTTTTCGGCGAAAGCCTTAAAACCAGCTACATCATTAAATATTGTTTCATTTGTCAAAGCTTTTCCCGTTGTGGGGTCAAACAATAAAGAGCGCAATCCTTGGTAGCCGTGAGCGCCACCCGTATAGGTGTAATGATTAATTTCAATATTGAGCACCGCTGCCGATTGGTATTTTATTTTACCCGAAACAGTAGCTTCCCAACCCATTGTTTCTCCGGGAAAATCTTTTTGTAATGCCTCGTACGAATCGATAAAAGCTTTTGTTAATCCATCATAGGTGGTTGCTTCGTATGGTTTTTCGCCAAAATAAACGATCTCTTTTAAAACCGAAAATACTCTTTTGTTGATGCTATCAGCTACCACATCTTTGTTGCTGGCTACGGGAATTTTTATGTCAATTTGGGGGCAGTTTTCAGCACACGCAATTTTAGATTTTTTCTGATACGTTTCGGTTATAAATTGAAGGTCCTTGGTGCAACTACTTAATAAAAGCAAGAGCGTGGCAAAAAAGAAATAGGGTTTCATGAGGCAATTGTTAATTAAATACAAAGGTATCAAGTTGTGACTTGCTAAGTATAAATTAAAGGGTAAATTTGTGAAACTTTTAGGTAATAAAATCAAACGATAGGAGATGAGGATGACTTTCAATTGGTCGCATGCACCAATGAAATCAGGCGAATCAAATATCATTTTTAAAAAACAATAAATTAAGACATATGAAATTCAATACTAAAGCAATTCACGGTGGTCAACACCATGATCCAAGCACCGGAGCTGTAATGCCGCCCGTATATCAAACTTCTACCTTTGTACAAACTAGTCCGGGGCAGCCGTTAAATCCAGATTATGAGTACAGTAGAGCCGCAAATCCTACGCGTTCAGCACTTGAAAATGCATTGGCAAGTATCGAAAACGGAACTCGTGGATTGGCTTTTTCGTCAGGATTGGCAGCTACAGATTGTGTGTTGCGTTCGTTTAAAGCAGGTGATGAAATCATTGCAATGGATGATTTGTACGGCGGAACGTACCGCATGTTCACACGTGTATACAAGGATTCTGGAATAAAATTCCATTTTGTAGATATGAATGATTTGGATAAATTCCAGTCGTTAATCAATGAAAACACCAAAATGGTTTGGGTTGAAACTCCTACCAATCCTTTGATGAAATTAGCCGATATTCAAGAAATTGCAAAAATCACTAAGGAACAGAACATACTTTTTGCTGTTGATAACACTTTTGCAACGCCGTATTTGCAAAAACCGTTAGACTTAGGAGCTGATATCGTAATGCACTCAGCAACCAAATATTTAGGCGGTCACTCAGATGTAATTGCGGGAGCTTTAATTGTAAAAGACGAAGCTTTAGGAGCACAATTACATTTTCAACAATTTGCAACCGGCGCCACACTTGGGCCAATGGATAGTTTTTTAGTACTTCGAGGAATTAAAACCTTGCATTTGCGTGTACAAAGACATTGTGAAAATGGTGCTAAAGTGGTCGAATTTTTGAGTAATCATCCAAAAATTAAAACGGTTTACTATCCTGGATTGCCAAGTCATCCGTTTCACGAAATTGCTAAAAAACAAATGAGCGGTTTTGGCGGAATGGTATCTTTTACATTTGTATCTGGTAAAAAAGAGGATGCCATTGACTTTCTTGAAAAAGTGAAGGTATTTACTTTGGCCGAATCGCTTGGTGGCGTTGAATCTTTAGCGAATCATCCTGCATTAATGACACACGCATCTATCCCGGAAGACAAACGAAAAGAAATAGGAATCACCGATGATTTAGTGCGATTAAGCGTTGGTATTGAAGATGCTGATGATTTAATCGACGATTTAAAACAAGCACTCGCATAATTCCAAAAAGAAACCCCAATACTGTTGAGTGTTGGGGTTTCTTTTTTAAATCAAAGTGTAATTAATCCAAGTAATAAATGTATCCGACGTTGAACCAAACCAACCAATCGTTTGCTTTGTTTTCTTTATAAATATCTGGGTTAGGATTTAAGCCATCTACCCAATTCGAAAAGTAATATTGAAAGCGCAAATCAACCATTAAATCACGCAATGGGCTTAGTTTATAACGTGTGCCCACACTGGTAACTACAGACCAAACCGTGCCACTTTCTGTAGAAAAACCATAAGGTCTCCCTTCAGATGGAGTAAGGTACTTAGGAAAAGTAGTGAGTGGTGTTCCTAGTTCTCCTAGTGATGATGACGCTTTGGCGTTGTAATAACTAAATTGTCCTCCCAAACTCACAAAAGGACCAAAACTTCCATTTCTTGCTGAGAAATCACGAATGCTCCAAGGGAAAAACTCCAATTGCATTCCTAAATTTGTCACAGCAGTACTTCCTTCCATAGCTCGCAATTGCTGTGCTCCGAGTGAGGTAATGCTTGGATCAACGTATTGACCAAAATGCTTCAAGTTGGTTTTGTTGAATGATAATTCAGATCTTAATTTGAAATGATCGTTAAAATAAGTTTCAGGAGTGTAGCAATTACAATCTGCTTTGTATGAAAAATTGAGATAATGTATAAGTCCAATTCCAAAACCAGTATTACCTGCATTAGTTGATAAATCGTAACGCTCACCGTAGTCTGATTGAAAAGCAACTGGACCAGCAATAACTCCCACCTCGTGTGAAAATCCGCCAAATTGTGCGTTGGAATTTAGGGTAAATCCAAGTAATATTCCTAGAAGTGGTATTAGCTGTTTGATCATTAGGAAGTGATATTTTCAAATCATGACAAATATATAAAAACAATGCTCATTTCTAAAAATATTTTAAAATTAAAAAAAAGCAGATAATTTACTATTTAGTTACGAAAGTTGCAGTGATTTGGATTAAATAAAGAAGTCCTAAATGCAAATTTTTATAGAAGGTTAAAAAAAAGATAATTCGGAAGATAAAATAAAAAAACTAAGTTTGAATATTTTTATAAGATGTATCTTTGTAAATTATAACGAAATCGTTTTCTTAATTAATCACATTAAATCTATGTTACTAAAAATAAATGATTTTATGGCTCAAGTAGAGGCCAAAAATCCAAATGAACCTGAATTTATTCAAGCTGTTAGGGAGTTTGCAGAGACTGTAATTCCATTTATTGCAGAGCAAAAAAAATACGATGGTAAGAACCTACTTTTAAGAATTGCTGAACCAGAACGTTCTATTATTTTCCGCGTTCCATGGGTTGATGATGCAGGAGAAATTCAAGTAAACAGAGGTTTCAGAATTCAAATGAACTCTGCAATTGGTCCGTACAAAGGAGGAATCCGTTTTCATCATTCAGTAAACTTGTCAGTTTTAAAGTTCTTGGCTTTTGAACAAGTTTTTAAAAACAGTTTAACAACATTACCAATGGGTGGTGGTAAAGGAGGTTCTGATTTTGACCCACAAGGTAAATCAGATGCTGAAGTAATGCGTTTTTGCCAATCGTTTATGACAGAATTGTGCAGACACATTGGACCACAGTTGGACGTTCCAGCAGGTGATATTGGTGTAGGAGCCAGAGAAATTGGTTACTTATTTGGTCAATACAAAAGAATTCGCAACGAGTTTACAGGTGTGTTAACAGGTAAAGGATTGGCTTACGGAGGATCTTTGATCAGACCAGAAGCAACAGGATACGGTGTAGTTTATTTTGCTGAGCAAATGTTGAACACTATTGGCCAACACATCGCAGGTAAAACGGTTTCTATTTCAGGTTTCGGAAACGTAGCTTGGGGTGTTGCGTTAAAAGTGAATGATTTAGGCGGAAAAGTAGTTACTATTTCTGGTCCTGATGGATATATTTATGATGCAGAAGGTATTTCTGGAGATAAAATTGACTTCATGCTTGAAATGAGAGCAAGAGGAGATAACAGAGCCGAAGCTTACCTTGAAAAATATCCAAATGCAGAATTCCACAAAGGAAAAAGCGTTTGGGAAGTAAAAGTTGATGTGGCTATTCCTTGTGCAACTCAAAACGAATTGAACGAAGAAGATGCTAAAAAATTGATTGCTAATGGAGTAATGTGTGTTACTGAAGCAGCAAACATGCCATGTACTTTAGAGGCTATCAAAGAATTCTTGAACGCAAAAGTACTTTTTGCACCAGGAAAAGCAGCTAATGCGGGTGGTGTAGCAGCATCTGGATTAGAGATGACTCAAAACTCTATTCGTTTGAACTGGACAAGTGAAGAAGTTGACGGTAGATTAAAAGAAATCATGGTTGGTATTCACAATCAATGTAAACAATACGGGACTGACGCAGACGGTTATGTGAACTACGTAAAAGGAGCTAACATTGCAGGATTTGTAAAAGTAGCCGATGCTATGCTTGCTCAAGGGGTAGTATAAATTGTTACAACCTAATTTTAAAATGCCTTTTATCATTGCGATAAAAGGCATTTTTTTTTGGCAACAAAATTATAAGAGTTTCGTTTGTTTTATATTTGTAAGCCCTAGGCGCGTTACTTATGAAAAAACAATTTTTTACCATTCTTTTCGTCCTTGTAAGCTGGGCTACTTTTGCTCAAAATAACTTGTCGTGGCAGGGATATTTTTCGTACTCGCAAATAAACGCTATCACCGAAACAAATTCGGCTGTCATTGCTGCTTCAGAGAATGCTTTATTTACCAGAAACGCAGTTAGTAACGAAATAAAAACTACCACCACAATTGACGGTCTTTCGGGTCAAACGATTTCGGCTTTGTTGTACAGTAAAACAGCAAACAAAACCTTAATAGGGTATGAAAACGGTTTATTAATTGTAGTGAACGACGCCGATGGAAGCAAGTTGAATCTTGTAGACATCATTAACAAACAGCTTGCTCCTAATCTCAAAAAAATAAATCACTTTTTTGAACACCTAGGAATTGTTTATGTTGCCTGTAATTTTGGGATTGTTCAATTCAATTTAACAACGCTTCAGTTTGGCGATACTTATTTTATTGGTGATAATGGTGCCGAGATTGCAATTTATCAAACCACTGTTCATAACGGATTTATTTATGCAGCCACCGCTGCAGGCATACGCAGCGCTGCCATTAACAATCCAAATTTAAACGACTTTCAACAATGGCAAACGAGAGCTTCAGGTTCGTGGTTAGGAATTGCCGCGTTTGGTGCTGATTTGTATGCCGTTTCGTCTTCAGGAAATATTCAGAGATACAATCCAGCAACAACTTCATTTACATCTTTTGCTCAACTTCCCGCTGCGGCTGTCAATATGCGCGCTCTTGCTGAGTATTTGGTGTTTACAACCGCTACTTCAGTAAGTATTTATAACAGTCAAATGGTGATGATTCGTCAAATTAGTAGCAATCAAATTCCAGATATTCAAAGTCCTTTTACATGTGCAACGGTGCTGAATAATAACGTTTATATCGGGACCACAGCGAATGGTTTGTACCGTACTTTGATAACGGCAGGCGGAAAATTTGAAAACACAACTCCTATTGGTCCGTCTCGGAATAATATTTTCTCAATGCAAGTTACGCCATCTTCGGTTTGGACTGTTTATGGTGACTATGCCGCTGATTATAACCCGTATCCATTGGATAGTTTTGGGATTAGTAAATACAATTCAGAGGGCTGGAACAACATTCCTTACAACCGAGTTTTAGGAGCGCAATCCATGACAAAAATTATCGTTAATCCAGCCAATGAAGACGAGGTTTATGCTAGTTCCTTTTTTTCAGGATTATTAAAAATAGTAAAAGAAGTCCCTACCGTTTTGTTCAATCAAACCAATAGCGGCTTGGAGTCGCTTACTTTTGGCGGACCTAATTATATTGATATCCGAATCAATGGAACCGCATTTGATAAAACCGGAAATTTATGGGTAACCAACAGCCGAATCAATAACGGAATCAAAGTACTACGCCCCAATGGGCAATGGCAGAGCTTTGATATGAGAAGTATTTTATCGGATCCGCAAGAAAATAATTTTGCAAACATTGCTATTGATCGCAACGGTGTAAAATGGTTGCCTACCAGTGGTGATGGTGTGATTGGCTTTAGCGAAAATCCTTTAAAATTTAAAAAAATTACTAGCGGAGCAGACACAGGCAATTTACCGGTTGCTAATGTTCGAACGGCAGTTATAGACAATCGCAATCAATTGTGGATTGGTACTGCCAAGGGTTTGCGAGTGGTTTCTAACCTTGGTGCCTTTCAGGATGAGGAACAAATTAAAGCCAATCCGATTATTATTGAAGAAGATAATTTGGCCCAAGAGTTATTATTTGAGCAATTCATCACAGCCATAGCTGTTGATGGCGCCAATAACAAATGGATTGGCACTGCCGATTCGGGTTTGTTTTTAGTATCTCCCAACGGTCAAGAAACCAAATATCATTTTACCATCAACAATTCGCCGCTGCCAAGCAATACGATCAATGATGTTGGTATTAACGCTACCACGGGCGAAGTATTTATAGCCACAAGCAAAGGTATGATTTCGTTCAAAGGCACTGCTACCGGTGCGGCTGATGATTTGAGTAATGCTTACGTGTACCCAAATCCAGTGCGACCTGAGTTTACCGGTACTGTAAAAGTGGCTGGACTGATTGATCGCGCTTCAGTAAAAATCACTGATGTGGCAGGTAATTTGGTACACGAAACCATCGCACAAGGCGGTACTATTGAGTGGGATACCACTGCGTTTGGGAAATACAAAGTAGCCTCAGGTGTATATTTAATCTTTATTGCAGTACCAGACGGAGCCGAAACCAAAGTAAAAAAAGTAATGATTATCAGATAATTTGATGCGAAAATTAAATCCTGCAATCTTTCAATCTTTCAATCTTCAAATCCTTGAATCTTTAAATCTTTAAATCTTTAAATTTTTCAATTTTTAAATCTTTAATCTAAAACCGTGCAAGTCAAAACCAGAGCTATCGTGCTTTCCTCTTTAAAATTTCAAGAAAAAAGCTTGATCGTAAAATGTTTTACACTTTCGCATGGACTCAAATCCTATTTTGTTCGTGATGCTTTTTCGAGCCGAAAAGCCAATCAAAAAATCGCTTATTTTCAGCCTTTGACTATTCTTGAAATTGAGGCCGTTCACAAAAACAAAGGCACCTTAGAAAATTTCAAAGAGATAAAAATTGGCACGGCTTTTCACTCCATACATTCCGATATTTACAAGAGCACAATGGCCATGTTTATTTCCGAAATGCTGCACCATTCCATTCACGAAGAGGAAGAAAACGAAGCTCTTTTTACGTTCCTAGAAACCGCCTTTCACTGGCTAGACAATCATGACGAAATTGCGAATTTCCATTTAATTTTATTATTAGAAACTACCAAATACCTTGGTTTTTACCCCGATACTTCAGATGTTGATATGGCTTTTTTCGAAATGAACGAAGGCATCTTCACACCCTTTCACGCCATCAGTTCACTCACGGAGCACGAAACCAATTTGTTCAAAAAACTACTAGATTTAAAATTCGACAACAGTCAAAAAGTCTTTCATGTCATCGAACGCCAAATATTACTCCGCATCTTGATTGAGTATTACAGCATCCACCTCCACGGATTCAGAAAACCCAAATCACTCGATGTTTTAAAAGAGGTTTTCTCCTAAAATATTGGGCGTGCCCCTGCGTGAAAACTCCGGGTCAGGCTGTCCGCTGTATCTTTTATTCTGTAAACTCCATAAAAGGATGCCGCTTCCATCCTTCACGCTCAACCTCATGATAATTGACAGGCAAGTGCAATTTTTGTAAGATTTATTTATATATTAGCAGAAAGAAATACTGCTGTTTGGAAGATGAAGTAATTTATTGTAGATGTACATTTGAAATGGAGTTGCGTTTATATGTGAGTTATGGGAAAGCGTCGAACTTTCATGAGAATTTATAGATTGAAATAAATTATGAAACAGAAATCAAATTTTTTTAAGTTATTGTTTTTTGGATCCTTTGCTGTATTTATTATATATGGTCAATTTGTAAGTTTAAAATTTGAAAAAGATTTAAAGGAACATGGTTTAGTGACAATCGGCAAAATTGATAGCATACGAGAATTTCCAAAAGGAAAAAATATTCACGTTTCATACTGTATAAAAGGTAAAAAATACAATTCTAGCGAAAGTGGTAGTGGTCATACAAATATTTCGAAAGAGAATAAGGGAGAGTTTTTTAAATTGAAATATTTAAAAGACTCTCCTGAAATAGTTAGAGGAATTTATTCTCAAAGAATTATCGACACAGTGACAATATTAAAATCAGGTTTCTCTATAACAGAAATTAAACCATAATTTATTGGCTTTTATATTCATAAAGCCTTTTCATGACAGCTAGTGCAACAGAGTTGAGCAAATGGCTTATTGGGAATATTGTTTTGTATTAGATAGATTTAACAAATCCGTAAACAGGGATTAATTTTATTCGAAACAACATATGGTGTCGCAGCTTTACAGGAAATAGAAAAAATCTAAGAGAAAAATATGATCCTACAAATAACATTATGGAATCAATTTAAATTATTGTCTTTGTTATTAATGATAACTTCATCTTATATTGGCTTGTTAGCATACGCCGAAATACCATTCGAAAAAAGAGCGATTTTAATATTCTCATTACCATATTTAATTTTATTTTTAATTCCCGTAGGTATCATTCATTTGAACCATTATGTCAACAGCAAAGGAATTATTTATAAAATTGATGAAACCGGAATTACAAAGATTGTTAAAAATGAAGAGGAGTTTATATCAAGAGCTAACATAAAAGAAATAACATTTTTTATGACGCCTAACAGATTCTTAAATAGTTCTACCGGAAACTTTCCTTTTGAAGATTATTACTATGCCGAAATCAAAACAACAGACAAGAAAGTTCTGTTTATAAGTTGTTTTTACTCTACAAAAATTGATAAAATATTAGAAGTGAATTTTAAAGAGTTAAATATAAAAAAGCTAAAGACAATTTATCCATTAATAAACGCTTAAAGGTATCGGCCCGCCATCGCGGATTTGAATCCCATTTTCGCGAATTGACAATCTTTGCCGCCAAGTATTAGCTACTTTGCCCAATCGAGTGCAGTTAGGATTTACCTTGTTTTTGCTAAAAATTAATTGATAAGTTAAAGAATGGGCTTATTATGGAATCCAAATTCAAGAGCCGCTAAAGAACATTTTTTGACTGAAAAAATCAAATAAATAAGAATTATGCGAAATAATATTTTTTTAAAACTATTTGTATTTTTAATCTGCTTCTCTTGTAAAAGTCAAAAAAGTCAAGTAAATAGTGATACTGAAGAAATAATCAATGTTCTTTTAGACGATTATGAATCAGTTTATTTAATTAAAGAAACCTACTTCAATGACAGTTCCTTTCATCCTATTAATGTTTTAAATCCTTATTATAGAGCATATGCCTATGGCATAATGATAAAAAGTCCAGCAGAAAAAGAAAACAATATTGCTTACAATGTATTTTTAAAAAATATAGATGGCCTCATTTCAAAAATTGAACTTGATGAAATGAATCAAAAGTACAAATCCTGGACTATTAACGAATGGGAAGAATCTGATCTAAAAAACAGTAAAGTAAAACTTATTTTATTACAAGAAAGCAAAAAGATTAAGGACTCCATACCAACAGTAATTTTTTCAGAACCTCTTTTTACAAAAGACCAAAAAAAAGCAATTATTCATGTAACCTACCTTAAGAATAAGACTGGATCAAGTGGTATTCTAATTATGGTTAAAGAGAATGGAAAATGGATTAAAAAAGGAGGAATTGCTGATGGAACAATAGGGTGATGTAACTCGCTAGCGCGATTTTTCAATTCGTAATCACAAGTATTAGCTACTTTGTCCAACCGAGAGCAGTCGAGATTTGCTTGCCTTTTTGTAACCATGGATTAATTAATTTAGTAACCAACTCGCTCTAGTAAAAGAATTTTAGCGAATTTTATACAAGAACAATGCAAAAACAGATAAAATTCAATTATTTGAACTCGATAATACTACTGTTAATAGTATTCGTTTCTATTTTTGGAGATTACGTTTCACCTATTGAAATGAAATTTGAATATTGGTGGAGCACTAAGTATATTGAATGGAAAGAGCTGTTAATATTATTCTTGAGTTTCGCTGTTTTTTCGGCATTAATAAGTTTAATTAAAATTAAAAATTTAAAATTCGTCACTAAGTTTAGCCAAGTCTTTCTCTCGCTAAATTGTCTGTTTTTATTATTCTTAATCTACCATTTTGCCGAATTGTACGTAACGACAAAAAGTCAATTAACACAACGACAAAAGGAAATAATACAAGAGGCTAAACGTGATATTAAAAACGATAATATTACTTATAAATTTGCAGGAGGACTTCAGCTTCCGATGTATTCACTACAAAATCAAAATAGAATTGATAGCGTAAGGAAAAAATATGGTGTTAGATATAGCAACACTGGTTGTATAGTAGATTTGATCGAATCCCAAGCGCAAGAAAAATATTCAGAAACCGTAAAACCATATTTGGAAAAGAGAAACGGAAAAAATTGGGAAGATAGAATGCAAAGTGAAATTGATCGAGTAAAATAAGATAGCCGTTAGTGCGGATTTGCAATCCGTGCCTGCAAAAATTAGTCGCTTTTTCCCATCGAGTGCAGTCGAGATGGTGCATTAGTTCTCGACTGCGCTCGAACTGACAATGAACTAACTTAAACTTGTATTCTAGTTTGTCAAATCGAGTGCAGTTGAGATTCAGTTTTGTCCCAGCATGTAACTTTCGACCTACGGCTTTCAACTTTCAACTTTAATTTACTACTTTCGCATTTCGATTAAAGAAAAGGATAAAATGAGCACAAAATTTACTGAATACAAAGGACTTGACTTACCAACAGTAGCATCAGAAGTACTTGATTTTTGGAAAAAAGAAAATATATTTGAAAAGAGCGTTTCTACACGCGAAGGCAATCAACCTTTCGTGTTTTTTGAAGGACCGCCATCTGCAAACGGATTACCAGGAATTCATCACGTAATGGCACGCGCCATTAAAGATATTTTTTGCCGTTATAAAACTCAAAAAGGATTTCAAGTAAAACGTAAAGCCGGCTGGGATACGCACGGTTTACCTGTTGAACTTGGAACCGAAAAAGAACTCGGAATTACCAAAGAAGATATCGGGAAAACCATTTCGATCGAAGAATACAACGAAGCGTGTAAAAGAACAGTGATGCGCTACACGGATGTATGGAATGATTTGACCGAAAAAATGGGCTATTGGGTTGATATGGAAAATCCGTATGTAACCTACAAATCCAAGTACATGGAAACCGTTTGGTGGATTTTAAAACAAATCTACAACAAGGATTTGATGTACAAGGGCTACACTATTCAGCCGTATTCGCCAAAAGCGGGAACAGGATTGTCATCGCACGAGGTAAACCAACCTGGAAGTTATCGCGATGTAACGGATACCACTGTGGTAGCACAATTCAAAGTAAAAGAGGATAACTTGCCTCAATTGCAACGTATTTTTGAGATAGGTCATATTTTCGAGGATACTTTCTTTTTGGCTTGGACCACCACACCGTGGACTTTGCCAAGTAACACTGCACTTACCGTAGGACCAAAAATTGACTATGTTTTAGTGAGTACCTACAATCAATATACATTTAAACCTGTCAATGTAATTTTAGCAAAGGCATTGGTGGGAAAACAATTTGCTGGAAAATTTACTGAGGTAACTGAGGTTAGCGAATTATTGAATTACAAAGAAGAAGATAAAAAAATACCATTTTTTGTTACTGCAGCTTGTAAAGGTGCTGATTTAGTTAACATTGAATACGAACAATTAATGGAGTTGGTATTGCCGTACCAAAACCCTGAAAATGCGTTTAGAGTAATTACAGGTGATTTTGTTACTACCGAAGATGGTACAGGAATTGTTCATACCTCTCCAACTTTTGGTGCAGATGATGCTAAGGTGGCCAAAGAGGCTTCACCTGAAATTCCGCCAATGTTGGTTCTAGACGAAAACGGAATTCCGGTACCATTAGTAGATTTGCAAGGACGTTTTGTACAAGGTCTTGGAGCACTTTCTGGCAAATATGTGAAAAACGAATACTACAACGAAGGCGAAGCGCCGGAGCGTTCCGTTGATGTTGAAATTGCAATTCAATTAAAGGAAGAAAACAAAGCGTTTAAAGTCGAAAAATACGTACACAGTTACCCACATTGCTGGAGAACTGACAAGCCTATTTTGTATTATCCTTTAGATTCTTGGTTCATCAAAATATCAGAGGTTAAAGACAGAATGTTCGACCTAAACGAAACCATTAACTGGAAGCCAAAAGCAACAGGTGAAGGTCGTTTTGGAAACTGGTTGAAAAACGCTAACGACTGGAATTTATCCCGTTCTAGATATTGGGGAATTCCTTTGCCAATTTGGAGAACTGATGATAAGCAAGAGGAAATTTTAATTGGTTCGGTTGAAGAACTGTACAACGAAATAGAAAAATCAATCGCTGCTGGTTTTCAAAAAGAAAATCCTTTTAAAGGTTTTGAAATCGGAAACATGAGCGAAGAAAATTATGATTTGATTGATTTACATAAAAATGTAGTCGATGAAATTACTTTGGTGTCTGCATCGGGCAAGCCAATGACACGCGAAACCGACTTAATTGATGTTTGGTTCGATTCAGGTTCTATGCCGTATGCACAATGGCATTATCCTTTTGAAAACAAAGAAAAAATAGATCAAAACCAAGATTTCCCTGCTGATTTTATTGCTGAAGGTGTCGATCAAACCCGCGGATGGTTTTATACTTTACACGCTATTGGTACTTTGGTTTTTGATAAAGTGGCTTATAAAAATGTAGTTTCAAACGGATTGGTTTTAGACAAAAACGGACAAAAAATGTCCAAACGTTTGGGCAATGCTGCAGATCCTTTTGATACTTTAAAAGAGTACGGACCTGATGCTACACGTTGGTACATGATTTCAAATGCTAACCCTTGGGATAACTTGAAATTTGACCTTGAAGGAATTGCTGAGGTGCGTAGAAAATTCTTCGGTACTTTATACAATACGTATTCTTTCTTTAGTTTGTATGCCAATATTGATGGATTTACTTTTGAAGAAGCGGAGATTCCGGTACAAGAAAGACCTGAAATTGATCAATGGATCATTTCTGAATTGAATACTTTGATAAAAGAAGTAGATGGTTTTTATGCTGATTATGAGCCTACAAAAGCAGCGCGAGCTATATCAGAATTTGTTCAAGAAAACCTGAGT
Source organism: Flavobacterium turcicum (assembly GCF_011365745.1). GTDB lineage: Bacteria > Bacteroidota > Bacteroidia > Flavobacteriales > Flavobacteriaceae > Flavobacterium > Flavobacterium turcicum. Next base: position 372,463 of record NZ_JAAOBY010000001.1, read on the forward strand.
AACTGGTACGTTCGTTTGTGCAGAAGACGTTTTTGGAAAGGCGAGTATGCGCAAGATAAAATTGCGGCTTACCAAACTTTATACAGCTGTTTGTTGGCCGTAAGTAAACTGAGTGCGCCAATTGCACCGTTCTTTATGGACAAACTTTACAGAGATTTAACACAAGCAACACAGACAGAAAAGTTTGACAGTGTACATTTGGCGGAGTTCCCGGTAGCGGTTGACAACTATGTTAATAAATCGTTGGAGAGTAAAATGCAGAAGGCACAAACCATTTCATCATTGGTATTATCACTCCGTAAAAAGGAAATGATTAAAGTGCGCCAACCATTGCAAAAGGTAATGATTCCGGTACTTGACGAGGCACAAAGAGCCGAAATCGAAGCGGTTTCTGACCTGATAAAAGCAGAAGTAAACGTTAAAGAAATCGTGCTTTTGGATGATGCTTCTGGAGTTTTGGTAAAGCAAATTAAACCTAATTTCAAGGCGCTCGGACCGCGTTTTGGTAAAGATATGGGATTGATTTCCAAGGAGATACAAGGGTTTTCTAAAGAGCAAATTGCACAATTGGATAGAGAAGGAAGCCTTGATATTGTAATTGCAGGAAATACCGTAACTTTAACCTTAGAAGATGTGGAGATTACTTCGCAAGATATCGAAGGCTGGTTGGTTGCAAATGCAAACGGAATTACGGTGGCGCTTGATATCACAATATCGCCAGAATTGAAGCAAGAAGGAATTGCGAGAGAATTGGTAAATAGAATTCAAAACATTCGTAAAGATTCTGGATTTGAAGTTACAGATAAAATTAAAGTCTATTTGCAAACAGAAACAACTTTGCAAGAAGCTGTACAAAATAATGAAGCATACATAAAATCAGAGACATTGACTGAAGTGCTTCTTTTTGAAGATAATTTGGAAAATGGAACTGCTATTGAATTTGACGAAATAACAACCAAAATAGTAATTACTAAATAAAAAAAAACCATGGTAGATGAAGCAACACGATACTCTGACGCTGATTTAGCAGAGTTCAAAGATTTGATTCTAAAAAAAATTGAGAAAGCGCAATACGATTTGGATTTGATTAAAAGTGCTTACATGAACGATTTGAATAACGGTACTGATGATACTTCACCTACATTCAAAGCTTTTGAAGAAGGCAGCGAAACCATGTCAAAAGAAGCGAACTCACAATTGGCTATTCGCCAAGAGAAATTTATTCGTGACCTTAAAAATGCACTTTTCCGTGTCGAAAATAAAACTTACGGCGTATGTAAAGTAACCGGAAAATTGATCAGCAAAGAACGATTGATGATTGTTCCTCATGCTACAATGAGTATCGAAGCAAAAAATTTACAGCGCTAGTTCGAAACGAAATACAAACTATTAATTCCAAATTCCAACACTAATTGTATCAATTATTGGAATTTGGAATTTAATTTTTAGATTTTGCCTATTTTTGGCAGCATAAAACTTTTAAAATGTCATTACAAAGAGCCTATTTACTTATTTTTATCTTGTTGCTAGTTGATCAAGCTTCAAAAATTTATATCAAAACCAATTTTCTATTAGGTCAAGAAGTAGAAGTGTTTTCATGGTTTAAAATACTTTTCATTGAAAATGAGGGTATGGCTTGGGGTGTAAGAATTCCAGGAGCGTACGGAAAATTATTTTTGACTCTTTTTAGAATTGGTGCTGTGGCAGGTATTGGATATTGGTTATGGGATTCGATTAAGAAAAAAAGTTCTAACTATTTAATTGTTGCTATTGCTTTAATTTTAGTAGGAGCATTTGGAAATATTTTAGATTCTGTGTTTTACGGCGTAGTCTTCAACGACAGTCAACAACAATTGGCTACGGCATTTTCTGATCAACCTTACGGAACTTGGTTTCACGGTAAAGTAGTTGATATGTTTTATTTTCCGATTTGGCATGGTAATTTACCTAGTTGGTTGCCAATTTGGGGAGGTAAAGAATTTACTTTTTTCAATGCTATTTTTAATGTAGCTGACATGGCTATTTCAACAGGAGTGGGAATCTTGATTTTCTTCAACAAAAAGGCATTTCAAAACAGCTAGGATTAAAGCTGTTCAAAATATAAAAAAAGACCTGTTCATAATTTGAACAGGTCTTTTTTATTAGTTTATATTTTGTCCAGGAGCATAACACTTTCGACAAATCTTGAATATTATCTTTTGCTAGAGTAATGATTAAAAATTAAAATGAGTGAATACTATTCGGAGTCACACAATAGTTCAGTTGTATATCGCCTTCAAAAACATCTTCAATAATTTCCTCAGGTTCAAAAAACGACAATCCAATTTTGATTACATCGGGTTTACATTCCGCTAGGAATTTATCGTAAAAGCCTTTTCCGTAACCCACGCGATTTCCTTTTTTGTCGTAAGCCAAAAGGGGAACAAAAACCACATCAATTTTATGGGAAGGAACTTCAATTCCGTCAACAGGTTCCGGAATATTGTATTCGTTTTTCTTTATTTTGGTATTGTCAGTCAGCAGAAAATGCGTCATTGTGCGCGTTTCGAAATCAGCTTTAGAAACAATTATTTCCTTGTCTTTGCCGGCTAATGTGTGTAAAATAAATTCGGTATTCACTTCGTTTTGCTCTGTAATAGGCAAAAAAACATGAAAGTAAGTGCGTTCCCAAATAGGAAGTTGCAACACTTTGTTGGCAATAGTAAGACTCATTTCCTCCAGCTGTTCCTCTGAAAGTTGTTTTCTAAGTTCTTTATATTTTTGTCGTAATGTAGTTTTGTTCATTGTTATATTTTATTCGTCTTCTTCGCCAGCAACCACATTTGATAAGTGGTAAATAGCATCACCTTCGTACACAATAGGTGCGTGGTTGGCATTGATGATGTAGCCGTCGTTGGGCGCTTTTACTTTGCGTTCAAATTTACCATAAGGGTCGGTGATAGTAGCTAAAATAGTTCCTTTTTTTACAAAAGTACCTACGGTGTCAAAATCTTGCAAGAGACCAGAACATTTAGCTCTTATCCAACCTGATTTGTCAATATAAATGGTGGGGGATTTTTGTGGAATCACGCGGTGTTTTGGCCCTAACATATCCAAATAAGCAAGTAATCGAATAGCGCCATTCACACCCTCTGTGGCTATGCTTTTGTTAATGTCTAAAGATTTTCCGCCTTCAAAAAGCAGCATTTTTACATTCATTTTTTCACTTGAACTTCTAAAAGATCCGGTAATATTTCTCGAGTACAATGTAAACGGAGCATCAAATACATCGGCAAGAATTTTTAAATCTGGATTGTTGGGTGCAATGCGTATTTGCGGCGCGTTAAACCTACTAGCGCCACCGGCATGAAAATCTACAGCATAATGAACTAAAGGCAAAATTTCAGTCAGAATATGAAAAGCAAATCGGCTAGCCAATGATCCTGATTTGCTTCCTGGAAAAACGCGATTTAGGTCGCGACCATCTGGAAATTCACGAGATTTATTCACAAAACCATACACATTGATTATGGGAATGCAAATAATGGTACCTATCTTGGGTTTGTTTATTTTTTTGTGAATCAGTTGACGAACAATTTCAACTCCGTTAATTTCGTCCCCGTGAATTCCTGCAGAAAATAGCACTACGGGACCTGGTATTTTAGAGCGGCGAACAATAATAGGTATATTGAGTTTGGTCGTGGTATGTAGGCGCGCAATCTCAACGTTGATCGTTTTATTCTCTCCAGGAGCAATACTTTCGCCAAAAAGGGTAATAGAGCGTGTATTCATTGTGTATACAAATTCTTGAAAAGATAAAAATAAGGATAATAATAGGTTAAGCTCGCATTTTATTTGAATTATTTTGCAGCTTGTAAATAAACTACAATGATTTCTATTTCGTAATTTTGAAGAATAAATTTGTTACATGACTCCACCTGCTTTAGCCCTTCAAATACAGACCTTGCCCGACAATCCTGGTGTATACCAATATTACGACAAGGAAGGTAAAATTTTATACGTTGGTAAAGCTAAGAATCTTAAAAAACGCGTTTCGTCCTACTTCAATAAAGTGCATGATGCGGCCAAAACAAACGTGCTAGTTAAAAAAATTGTAACCATAAAACACATTGTGGTTCCTACCGAGACGGATGCCTTATTGTTAGAAAACAATTTGATCAAAACCTTACAGCCGCGTTATAATGTACTGCTGCGCGATGATAAAAGTTATCCTTGGTTGTGCATCAAAAAAGAACCTTTTTCACGCATATTTGCCACTCGCAGAATGGTGAAAGATGGCTCGGAATATTTTGGTCCGTACACCAGTTTCAAAACAGTTTCAACCATTTTAGAATTGATAAAAGAACTTTATCCATTGCGTACCTGCAATTACGATTTGAACAAAAGCAACATCGATAGTGGGAAATTTAAAGTGTGTTTAGAGTATCATATTGGCAATTGCATGGGGCCATGTGAAGGCCATGAAACCATAGAGAATTACCAAAAGCAAGTAGATGCTATTCGCGAAATTTTAAAAGGAAATTTCAAAGAAAGCATGAAAGATTTTAAACGCGTCATGACTAATCTCGCGGCCGAAATGCACTTTGAAGAGGCTCAAAAAATCAAAGAAAAAATTGAAATTCTAGAGAACTACCAATCGCGTTCTACCGTGGTAAACCCAAAAATTACCAATATTGATGTTTTTTCGATCGTGTCTGATGAGGCGGCGGCATTTGTCAATTTCTTGCAAATTTCGCACGGTTCCATCATTCGCTCCCACACAATGGAGATTAAAAAGAAGTTAGACGAAACCGACGAAGAACTACTCGAATTGGCAATCATCGAATTAAGAGAGCGTTTCCAGTTGTTGTCTCGCGAAATAATTGTGCCGTTCCCCGTAGATCTTGGCGAAAACATAAAAATCACAGTCCCACAATTGGGCGATAAGAAGCAAATTCTGGATTTGTCAATTAGAAACGCTAAATTTTACCGCATAGAGCAACTAAAACAACTGCAAATTGTAGATCCAGACAGGCATACCAACCGCATCATGGCGCAAATGCAAAAAGATTTACGCTTACCCGTGGAGCCTAGACATATTGAGTGTTTTGATAACTCCAACATTCAAGGAACTAATCCGGTATCTGCCTGCGTAGTTTTTAAAGACGGAAAACCTAGCAAAAAGGATTACCGCCATTTTAATATCAAAACCGTCGAAGGGCCCAACGACTTTGCTTCGATGGAAGAGGTTGTATACCGACGCTACAAACGCCTTTTAGATGAAAACCAACCTTTACCCAACCTAATTATTATTGATGGTGGAAAAGGCCAGTTGTCATCGGCGCTAAAAAGTATTGATGATCTTGGTTTACGTGGCAAAATCGCCATCATTGGCATTGCCAAAAGACTCGAAGAATTATTTTATCCCGGCGATTCAGTCCCTTTGTATCTTGATAAAAAGTCTGAAACGCTCAAAGTTATTCAGCAACTTCGTAACGAGGCACACCGTTTTGGAATCACGCACCATCGCGACAAGCGTAGCAAAGCCGCTCTAAATTCGTCCATAGAAAGTATTCCTGGCATTGGCGAAAAAACCATGCTCACATTGATACAACATTTTAAAAGTGTAAAAAGATTAAAATTGGCTACTGAAAAAGAAATTTCTGAGGTTATAGGAGTATCAAAAGCCAAAAAAATTACCGACTTTTACAACAACACAAAGTAGTTTCCTTATGAGCCTATTCCAGCTATTCGTTTCAAGCGCTCCGCAAAAAAGCTTTTTTTCTACTGCATACCAAGGAGCTTCTACCGTCGCTCTTGCTTTGCAAGAAAAAATAGCTTTTTTTTCGTCGCGGCTTTACACTGCTATCTGGGGCTTTGCGTGGTCTAGTACTTTTCTTTTACTGCTTTTCTCATTTTTTATCGGGAACACAAACACGTTTGCACAAACTAAAAAACCTAAAATTGGTTTGGTATTGAGTGGCGGCGGCGCCAAAGGTTTTGCGCACATCGGAGTTTTAAAAGTATTAGAAGAAGCAGGCGTAAAAGTCGATTATATTGGCGGAACTAGCATGGGCGCTGTTATCGGAGGTTTGTATGCTTCGGGTTATAACGCGGCACAAATCGATTCGATTTTTCAAACCACAAATTTTAATGAACTGATCAATGATTTTATTCCTCGTTCTTCAAAAAACTTTTACGAACGCCGGAATGACGAATTGTATCCACTTATTTTACCTTTTAATAAACTCAAAATCGGAATTCCTGAGGCTTTGTCAAAGGGAATGTACAATTATAATTTACTAAGTCGTATTACGCGAAATGTTAGACACATTCGCGATTTTAATCAATTACCAACGCCATTTATTTGTATTGCAACCAATATCGAAACGGGTGACGAGGTGTTACTTAACAAAGGCAATTTGGCGCAAGCCATGATTGCGAGTTCGGCTTTTCCTTCGTTGTTTTCACCAGTTGAAATTGGCGGTAAAATATTAATTGATGGTGGAGTTGTGAATAATTATCCTATAGAAGAAGTCCGAAAAATGGGCGCAGACATCATCATTGGTGTCGATGTACAAGATGGTTTACTCGATCGAACTCAGCTCAAAGATGCTACGAAAATCTTAGTGCAAATTACAAGTTTGCAATCTATTGATCGCATGAAAAAAAATATCGCCAATACAGATGTCTACATCAAACCGGATATTTCGCAATACGGCGTAGTATCATTCGATAAAGGAAAAGATATTATTCGTAAAGGCGAAGAAGCTGCTTTTGGGGTGTACGAACAAATAAAAAAATTAGCTGCTTCGAGTCAAGTATATCACAAGCCCAAGTTGAATGTGCTTACTGATAGTCTGCACATTGGGTCGATTAATTACGGAAAATTAACGAATTATACCAAAGAGTATGTAAGTAGTAAACTTCGTTTTAAACCTGATTCAAAAATAACTTATGACGGTTTGCTTCGTGGCATTAATAATATCAATGCGACACAAAACTTTAGTGGTATCTCTTATTCATTAGAAAATCAAGACGACAAGGTTAACTTGAGTTTGAACCTCAAAGAAAACCCAACCAAAACCTATTTGAAGTTTGGACTTCATTATGACAATTTATTTAAAAGTGGCGTTTTGGTCAACCTAACTCGTAAAAAAGCGCTTTTGAAAAATGATGTAGCTTCGCTTGATGTGATTTTAGGAGATAATATCCGCTATAACTTTGATTATTACATCGAAAATGGCTTCAATTTAAGCTTGGGTTTTAAGTCTACTTTTACACAATTCAGTCGCAATGTGGCAGCAGCAATTAGTCCAGTTGCCAACGCCAATCCTAATATTAATACGGTAAATGTTAATTACTCTGATTTGATTAATCAACTGTATTTTCAGTCGTTATTTGTTCAAAAGTTTTTAATTGGTGGCGGTCTTGAATTGCAATACCTAAAAATCAAATCAGAAACTTTGGCTAATGTTGATCCAATAGTTGATAACAGCACTTACACCAGTTTGTTTGGTTATCTAAAGTACGACTCGTATGACAATAAGTATTTCCCAAAGAAAGGCTGGTTTTTTTCCGGTGATGTACAAACGTATTTCGCGTCCTCCAATTATACCGGGAATTTTCAACCGTTCTCCATTGCCAAAGGTGATTTTTCTATTGTGACACCAGTTTTCAATAAAACTACTTTTAAGTTCGAGACAGATGCTGGTTTTTCTTTTGGTAAACAAAGCATTTCATTTTTTAATTTTATTTTGGGTGGCTACGGTTTTAGCACCGTAAATAATTTTAAATTTTTATACGGCTATGATTATTTGAGTGTGGTGGGTAATAGCTACATTAAATCTACAGGTACTTTTGACTATGAATTCTTGAAAAAGAACCATGTCAATTTCTCAGCTAATTTTGCTAATATTGGAGACCGAATTTTTGAATCGACTAACTGGGTATCTCTTCCTAAATATTCAGGATACGCAGTTGGTTATGGCTTAGAAACCATTATTGGACCAATAGAAGTAAAATATACGTGGTCTCCTGAATTGCCTAAAGGATTTACTTGGTTCAGTATAGGCTTTTTGTTTTAAATTTAATTTAGTTTCAAAATAATTACGATATTTGTGATAATGAAAACAAATTGGACAGGTTTATTAGAGTATCTACAATTCTTAATCAAGAGAAATCCTGAGTAGCGCACTGTTTTTTGATTTAGAATAACAAAATGAAAAGCCTTCCAGCTTGATCTAGTTGCACTTTTAAAACAAAAAATTATGCCTTTATACCATAAATTAGGGACTTTCCCTCAAAAAAGACACACGCAGTTCGAAAAACCAAACGGTGGTTTTTATTACGAACAGCTATTTGGAACAGAGGGTTTTCACGGACACTCGTCCTTATCCTACCACGTTCACAGGCCTACACAAGTAAAAGAAATTTTAAATTCGTATTCAGTAGAGCCAAAAATTGCCATCGGCAAAAACATTAAATCATTACTCTTAAAAGGGTTTGAATTAAAACCAGAAGACGATTTTTTAGACAGTCGCAAGGCCTTGTTGGTCAATAAAGATTGTACTATAGGTCTAGCAGCTCCGCGCAAATCACTCACACAGTATTTTTATAAAAATGCCGATGCTGATGAACTAATTTTCATCCACAGAGGAAAAGGAAAATTACGTACCATGCTAGGTAATATTCCTTTTGAGTATGGTGATTATTTGATTATCCCACGAGGAATTATCTACCAAATTGAATTTGATACAGAGGATAATCGCTTGTTTTACGTAGAATCATTTGCTCCATTTTATACTCCAAAACGTTATAAAAACGAATCGGGTCAACACTTAGAGCATTCTCCTTTCTGTGAGCGTGATTTTATTTTGCCAAACGAATTAGAAACGAATGATGAAAAAGGTGATTTCTTAATCAAAATCAAAAAAGAGGGCATGTTGCATGAAGTCATTTATGCCACGCATCCTTTTGATGTAGTTGGTTGGGATGGTTACAATTTTCCATACGGTTTCAGTATTCATAATTTTGAGCCTATCACAGGCCGCGTACACCAACCGCCACCGGTGCACCAAACTTTTGAGACCAGTACTTTTGTAGTGTGCTCCTTCGTGCCGCGTTTGTACGATTACCACCCAAAATCAATTCCAGCACCCTACAATCACAGTAATATTGATAGCGATGAGGTTTTGTACTATGTTGATGGCGATTTTATGTCACGCAACAACATCGAGCAAGGTCATATCACGTTGCACCCAAAAGGTATTCCGCACGGTCCTGCGCCAGGAGCAATGGAGCGCAGTATTGGTCACACCGGAACCGAAGAATTAGCCGTAATGGTTGATACTTTCCGACCGCTGATGGTTACTGAAGAGGCTATGGGTCTTGACGATGGTCAATACTACAAATCTTGGGTTGAATAAATAAGTTTTTACCTTGGATTTCAGGAGCTATTTCCTGCTGTACGCTATATCTTTTCCTGGCTAAAGAAGCCAGAAAAAGGATGCCGCTACCATCAGGGCTATGAATACAGCATTTAGAACCATTTTAATAAAATCACAAATCAATTCTTTTATGAGATTCCCGTCTAAAAAAGAATTTAAAAACAAATATAATATGTCAAAAGAAGTAAAATCAGTAGAGTACGGACTAGAAAAAATATTCGAAGGAGCGCAAGATTTCTTGCCACTTTTAGGAACCGATTATGTAGAGTTTTATGTAGGTAACGCTAAGCAGTCGGCACATTACTACAAAACAGCATTTGGGTACCAATCCTTAGCTTATGCCGGTCTTGAAACAGGAGTAAAAGACAGAACATCTTACGTTTTGAAACAAGATAAAATCCGAATTGTGTTAACTACGCCATTAACACAGGATTCACCTTTACATGATCATTTAAAAAAACATGGCGATGGTGTAAAAGTAGCAGCGCTTTGGGTTGAAGATGCTACAAGTGCTTACGAAGAAACCATGAAACGTGGTGCACGCTCTTTTATGGAACCAACTATCGAAGAAGATGAGTTTGGTCAAGTAGTACGTTCTGGAATTTACACTTACGGCGAAACCGTACATATTTTTGTAGAGCGTAAAAACTACAACGGTGTATTTTTACCAGGTTACAAAGAGTGGAAATCGGATTATAATCCAGAGCCAACTGGTTTAAAATACATTGATCACATGGTTGGAAATGTAGGTTGGAACGAAATGAATACTTGGGTAAAGTTCTACGAAGAAGTAATGGGATTTGTTAACTTCCTTTCTTTTGATGACAAACAAATCAATACCGAATATTCAGCCTTGATGAGTAAAGTAATGTCTAACGGAAACGGACGTATTAAATTCCCAATCAACGAACCAGCCGAAGGTAAAAAGAGATCTCAAATTGAAGAATATTTAGATTTTTACGGAGGTCCAGGAATTCAACACATCGCTATTGCTACAGATGATATCATTAAAACCGTGAGCCAATTAAAAGCAAGAGGTGTTGAGTTTTTATCAGCGCCGCCGCATACCTATTATGAAGCAATTCCAGAACGTTTAGGCGCTCACATGGGTATGATGAAAGAAGATATCAACGAAATCGAAAAATTAGCCATCATGGTTGATGCCGATGAAGATGGGTATTTGTTACAAATTTTCACCAAACCAGTTCAGGATCGACCTACCTTGTTTTTTGAAATTATTCAACGAATGGGAGCAAAAGGCTTCGGTGCAGGTAACTTTAAAGCCCTTTTTGAGTCAATTGAACGCGAACAGCAATTGCGAGGAACGCTATAAAAGTTGCTTTTTTTTACATTATGCAAAAAAATAAGCAACTTTAAACACTATTCTTTATTGATGATGTGTTAAACTTTATTTTTAGCCAAAATAACTGGATTTGTTAGCTACCTTTGCACTCGCAAAACGGAAGGGGTGGTTTCCTTCCGAGTTGATATAAATTTCATAGTTTATAGTTTTTTGGTTAGTTAATAGCATAAAAACTCAGTCTTTATTGGCTGAGTTTTTTTGTTTTGATATATTTGGAATAAAATTTGCACAAGCAGTTCTAAACGATACATCAAGTAATGAAAAAATTAATACTAATCTTTGTACTGCTACTTTCTTTAAGTTTTGATACGCCTCAAGAAGATGCCTACACTACTGGCGAATGGTTTAAATTAAGAATCCATTACGGATTTGTAAATGCCGGATACGCTACACTCGAAGTAAAAGATGCTTCTCTCAACTCCAAAAAAACACATCATATAATTGGTAAAGGGTATACCACTGGAATGTCTCGCTTTTTCTTTAAAGTTGATGACTTATATGAAACCTATATTGACAAAGAAACTCGTAATCCGTACCAATTTGTTCGAAAAATAAACGAGGGAGGATATGTTAAAAACCAAGAAGGTTTTATCAATCAAACCGCTAATAAAGTTACGGTTAAAGACTATAAAAATAAGACTGAAAAATCCTTTAGCGTTCCCAAAAATACACAAGACATTTTATCTACCTTTTATTATTTAAGGAATCATCCTAATATTGATAAGTTAAATGTAGGCGAATCTATCGCAATCGACATGTTTTTTGATGACGAAACTACTAAATTCAGGCTAAAGTTCATTGGTCGAGAAAATATAAGTACTAAATTTGGGGTCGTGCCTGCTATGATTTTTAGACCGCTCGTGCAATCTGGGCGTGTTTTTAAAGAGCAAGAAAGTGTTACCGTTTGGATTTCAGACGATGATAATAAATTACCACTTAGGGTAAAAGCTAGTCTTGCAGTAGGTTCCATTAAAGCAGATTTAGATGCATATAAAGGCTTGAAAGGAGCTTTCAAAACAAAAAAATAATGAGCAATACCGATCAATCAGAATCGATTCTATCAGCAATTGACCGTAAATACGAAGCTATAAATCAAAAAACAGAAACGCATCTCGAAGGTTTATTGTGGTCTAAACCCATAACGTATTGGGATTATATTCAAACCGATGCCTTACTAAATTTACAAGTGCAACGTACCGTTTTGCCAGACGAAATGGTATTTATCATGTACCACCAAGTCAACGAACTTTTGTTTAAAATGATTCTTTGGGAAATCAAACAAATAGCGTATCAAGACAATATTTCAACTGCTTTTTTTACCGAAAGATTGAGTAGAGTCAGTCGTTATTTTGATATGCTTACCACTTCATTCGATATTATGGGTAATGGCATGGAGGTTGATCAATACATGAAGTTCAGAAATACACTTACACCCGCCAGTGGTTTTCAAAGTGCGCAATACCGAATGATTGAATTTGCATCTACTGATTTGATAAATTTGATTGATGCCCGTTACCGAGAATCAATTGATCGTAATACATCTTATGAATTTGCGTTAGAACATTTGTATTGGCAAGCAGCTGGAAAAGATTACCACACTGGTAAAAAATCCTATTTATTAGAAGAGTTTGAGCGAAAGTACAAAAAAGACTTTTTAGCTCACATGGAAGAATATAATACGATTAACATTTGGCAAAAATTCAAACAGTTGCCTACTGAAGATCAAAAGAATGAAAAATTAGTGCAAGCCATGCGTCATTATGATCATACGGTAAACATCACATGGGTTATGCAGCATCTAAACACTGCAAAGAAATATATTGATCAAAGTGGGCAAGGAGACGGTGAGGCAACAGGTGGTAGTGATTGGAAAAAATATATGCATCCTAAATACCAAAGGAGAATTTTTTTCCCAGAGTTGTGGACTGATGATGAATTAGCCAATTGGGGAGTGGAAGCTTAGGTTGAATTAAAAAAGAAGGTTTGAAACAAATTTTTATAATAATATTAGTAGTGTTTACAATGGTTTCTTGTAAACAATCAGAAGAAGTAAACGAAGAAAAAAAAGTAACAATTGTTCCAAAAAAGGGAGAGTTCGGTTTTGTGTACGCTGATTTTAATGTGGTACACGACACGATTCAAAAAGGAGATACCTTTGGGACATTGTTAGAATCTCAAAATATTGGCGACCGACAAGTATACGATATCATCGCTAAAGTGAAAGATAGTTTTGATGTGCGGTCCATTCGTATTAACAAGCCGTTTACTTTGCTACGTTCTAAAAACAAAAAAAACGACCTTCAAGTTTTTATCTACCAACCCGATAATTTGAGTTACTACGTTGTTGATTTTAGAGATACTGCCATTGCTGTTTATAAAAAAGTAAAACCGGTTACTATTAAACGCCGCACCATTGGTGGTGTTTTAAAAGAATCGTTATCGGAAACCTTGGGTAACGAAAAAATTGAAGGCGCGTTGGCTAGTAAAATCGCTAAAATTTACGCCTATTCTATCGATTTTATGAAATTGAAAAAAGGCGATCGTTTTGCGTTGACGTTTACTGAACGGTATATCAATGACTCCATTTATGACGGTGTCGAAGAGTTAGAAGCTTCTTTTTTTGAATACCGGGGCAAAATAATTTACGCATTTGCATTTGAACCCAATTCCAATAGTGATAAAGTAGAGTATTACGATGAGCAAGGTAAAACACTCAAGAATTTCTTTTTAAAGTCGCCTATCAAATTCAGTCGTATTTCTTCTCGATTTTCATCCAGCAGATTTCATCCGGTACAACATCGCTGGAAAGCACATAAAGGAACTGATTATGCGGCTCCACGCGGCACACCTATAACTTCTACTGCCGGAGGTGTGGTTGAACAAAGCGGTTATACAGCAGGCAACGGTAATTTTGTTAAGGTAAAACACAACGGAACCTATTCTACGCAGTATTTGCACATGTCTAAAATTTTAGTTCGCCGTGGGCAACGTGTTACACAAGGACAAGTAATTGGCTTGGTTGGTAGTACAGGTTTAGCTACTGGGCCACATGTTTGCTATCGTTTCTGGAAAAATGGCGTACAGGTCGATGCGCTTCGATTAAAATTACCTTCGGGCGAACCGATGTCAGGTGCAAATAAAGATCGATTTATGAAGCAAATTACACCACTTAAATTTGAATTGGATAGCATTGCAAATTTATAATTTGCGGTTTTCTTAGGATCTGATTTTAAATACTGTTTGATTTTTTTCAAAATGCGGGTTTTTGCTTCATATTGTTATATCCTGATAGCGGTAGAAACGTTTCCAACATTTTTAAGTATTTTTGCAACACTTTTAATTTTACTACAAATACCAATTTAATGGCTTTACATACAATAAATCCAACGGCTACTGCTGCTTGGAAACAACTAGAAATGCACTTTCAAACTATGAAAGAGGCAAAAATGCAAGATTTATTTCAGCAAGATGCAACCAGAACAGCTCAGTTTAACTTGCAATGGAATGATTTCTTGGTAGACTTTTCTAAAAATATCATTACTAACGAAACACTTTCGTTATTACTTGAATTAGCCAATCAAGTTGGTTTAAAAGAAGCTATTGCGGAATATTTTGGAGGTGCGATTATCAATCAAACCGAAAATAGAGCCGTACTGCATACTGCTTTGCGTGCTCCTGCGGATGCTACTGTTATGGTTGATGGTATAAATGTAATGCCAGAGGTTAATGAGGTTAAAGCCAAAATTGAATCGTTTACCAATGAAGTTACTTCTGGAGCCCGCAAAGGATATACGGGTAAACCATTTACTGATGTTGTAAATATAGGAATTGGTGGATCTGATTTAGGGCCAGCGATGGTAGTAGAGGCGCTTGCGTATTACAAAAATCATTTGAATGTGCATTTTGTTTCTAATGTAGATGGTGATCATGTTCAAGAAGTAATTAAAAAACTAAATCCCGAAACAACACTTTTTGTAATTGTCTCAAAAACTTTTACCACACAAGAAACTTTAACGAATTCAGAAACTATTAAAAAGTGGTTTTTATCCGAAGAGTTTGGGACAAGTCAGGCTGATATTGCCAAACATTTTGTGGCAGTTTCAACCAATATCGAAAAAGTTACAGCTTTTGGTATTGATCCCGATGCAGTGTTCCCAATGTGGGATTGGGTTGGTGGTCGTTTTTCATTATGGAGTGCGGTAGGACTTTCTATCAGTCTATCTGTTGGATATGCTAATTTTGAACAATTGCTTTCAGGTGCAAATGCTATGGATGAGCATTTTAAAACTACCGAGTTTGATACTAATATTCCTGTAGTTTTAGCTTTGCTAAGTGTTTGGTACAATAATTTTTTTGGTGCCGAGAGTGAAGCGCTTATTCCGTACACGCAATATTTGCAAAAATTAGCACCTTACTTACAACAAGGCACCATGGAAAGTAATGGTAAAAGTGTGGGTCGCGATGGTCAAAAAGTAAATTATCAAACCGGAACCATTATTTGGGGAGAGCCGGGTACGAATTCGCAACACGCCTTTTTTCAATTAATTCATCAAGGTACCAAATTGATTCCAGCAGATTTTATTGGATATGTATCCTCTCTACATGGCGACGAAAATCATCATGATAAGTTAATGTCTAATTTCTTTGCACAAACAGAAGCATTGTTACACGGAAAAACGGCTGAGCAAGTTCAAGCTGAATTCGATAAACAAGGATTAAGCGAAGCCAAAGCAAATGAGTTACGAGCTTTTAAAGTTTTTGAAGGTAATAAACCGACTAATACAATCTTGATTCAAAAATTAACTCCTGCTTCTCTTGGTTCATTGATTGCTATGTACGAGCATAAAATTTTTGTTCAAGGTGTAATTTGGAATATTTTTAGCTTTGATCAATGGGGAGTTGAATTAGGGAAACAGTTGGCAAATTCTATATTAAATGAAATTGAGAGCAAGTCTGTTAACACACATGATAGTTCTACTACTTTTTTACTTGAATATTTTTTAAAAAACAAATAAATCAAAATTTGATTCATCAATTTGTTTGAAAACATTCTTGTTTTGAACTAATTACAAATAACAAAAGCCTCAATAAAATATTTATTGAGGCTTTTTTATGGTTAAGAGTCTCTTTTTAAATGATTTCAACTGAAAAATTGCATTTTTTTTACTTTATTTTATTCCTTAATATTTGCATTTAATTTATCAATTTATGTTTTTTATTGCGAATATTTTTAAAATTTCAATCGTTATAGTTTAAAATTAATTATTACTTCAATTTTTAATCCTTCCAAATTAGCTTTCTTAACCTTGTGTTAACTTACTAAACTAAAAATGTTATAATTTTGCCAAATATTTTTAAACTAAACAAAAAAGCAAAAATGAAAAGAATTATTTTTATTTTGATTATTTTCCTATCGGCTCTTGGTCATGCTCAGGTTACTACCTCGGCTATGTCTGGAACGGTTAAGTCAAATACTGGAGAGGCTTTACCCGGAGCCTCAGTCATGGTTGTTCACAAACCTACAGGCTCAAAGTATTTTTCTACAACTGATTTTGATGGTGGTTATTCAGTACAAGGTTTGAGACCAGGAGGTCCTTACACGTTGACTGTTACCTATATAGGGTATAAGACATCAGAAATTACAGAAATTAATGCTCCTTTGGGAAGCAATATAAGTGTAAATGTAGTTGTTCAGGAAGCTTCTAACACGCTTAAAGAGGTTGTTGTGGTTTCAAATAAATCGAACGGAGCTTTCAACAAAGGTAAAACTGGTGCTTCACAACAATTTTCTAACAGAGAATTAACAGCGATACCTGTAACTGGAGCAAGATCGATCAATTCGATAACTAAATACAATGCCAATGCAGGTGGCGGAGGTTCTTTTGGAGGACAAGATTCAAGATTGAATAATTTTACTATTGATGGATCTGTTTTTAATAATGGTTTTGGACTTGGATCTGATGCGCAAGCAGGAGGTAGAACAGGTTCGACAGCTATTTCATTAGACGCAATTGAGCAGTTGCAAGTAAGTGTAGCTCCATTTGACGTTCGTCAATCTGGATTTACAGGAACAGGAATAAACGGTGTGACTAGAAGTGGTACCAACGAAATAGAAGGATCTGTTTACACATCAACAAGAAGTAACAAGAAAGAATTTGTAGGTACTAAAGCTGGTCAAATTAGAATTGTACCTGCTAAATTTGAAGAAAATATTTTGGGTGCTAGAATTGGAGCTCCAATCATTAAAGACAAATTGTTTTTCTTTGGAAATTTTGAAACAATCAACAATTTAAGTCCAGCAACTACATGGACAGCAACAGGTTCTCCACAGCCAAGTGGACAAGTATCTGCTCCTACTTTTCAACAAATGCAGGCACTTTCAACTTTTCTACAAGAGAAATTTAATTACACTACAGGTCCTTGGGAAAACTACGATGCAGAAAGAATATCAAAAAAATTCCTAGCAAAAATTGACTGGAATATCGATGATAATAATAAGTTTTCTGTAAGATATGTGCATCATGACTCTTCTTCTGATGAATTAACTTCTAATTCTAATTCATTAGGATTTGGTAACAGAAGAACAAATGTTAACTCAATGTCATATAGAAATAGTGGTTATACAATTTTAGATAATACTAGATCTATCGTAGTTCAATTAGATAGTAAATTATCTAATTCATGGAGTAATAATTTCATTGGAGGTTATGACAAACAAATTGAAGATAGAGGTTTAATTGGTGGAGGTTTGTTTCCAACTATTGATATTAAAAACGGTACTGCACCTTCAGGTGGTAATGCAGGTACAGTAGGTAATTTGAATTTTATTGGTGCTGGTCTAGATCCATTTACACAAGGAAATAAACTTAATTATTCTACTTTACACTTCACGAATAATTTAACAAAAACAGTTGGAAAGCATTCGTTATTATTTGGTGCTAATTATGAGCATTTTGAATCAAGCAACTTGTTCTTCTCTGGTTCAAATGGAGTATTTATCTTCAACTCTTTAGATGAGTTTTATAGTGCAGCGAATGAGTCTATTGCTTTAAATGGTGCGCCTTCTGTAAACAATTTACCAGTAAGAACGCAATTCAGATATTCAGCTTTAGCTGGAGGTGCTGAGCCTTTACAAGTATTAAAATCTGATAAAATAGATTTATATTTTCAAGATGATTTTAAAGTTAGTGACCAATTAAGAGTTACTGTGGGTATAAGAGGAACAAGAGTTTCGTTTAAAGATACAGCTTTAGAGAACCCTTTAGTTTCAGGTTTAACTTTTGCAAACGGTGCTAAGTTCAATACTGGTGATATGCCAGATACTCAGTATTTGTTTGAACCAAGAGTAGGTTTCAATTTAGATGTTACAAGAGATGCAAGAACAATTGTTCGTGGTGGTTCTGGATTATTTTCAGGAAGACCTCCATTAGTGTTTCTTTCTAACGCAATTGGAAATAACGGTATTCTTACTGGTTTAGTAGACGCAAGTGATGCCAATGTTGGTTCTGGAGGATACGGTTTTACTGTTAACCCAAGTCAATATTTTACGCCAAGTACACCAACTTTACCAAGTACTATTGATTTAGCATTCACTGATAAAAATTACAAGTTTCCACAAGTTTGGAAAACAACAATTGCAGTAGACCAAAAATTACCATTTGGATTTACAGGTACAATTGAAGGTATTTTTAGTAAAAATATAAATGAAACAGCATATTCTAATGCGAATTTTGAAAATGCAGTAGGAACAATTAATGGGCCTGATAATAGACCATTGTTTGCTGGAAATGATAACGGTGTTAGAATAAACAATAATGTTATTAATGGTATACTTTTAAGTAACACTGATAAAGGATATTTTTACTCAACTACAATTAAATTAGAGTATCCTTATAAAAAAGGATTATGGGGATCTTTTGCTTATACGCACTCTCAAGCTAATGATTTGTTATCTCCAGGTTCTACAGCATCAGGTAGCTGGACTGGTGTTAGATCTATCAATGGTAATAATGACCAAAAGCTAGGATTGTCTAATAACAACACTCCTCATAGAATGGTAGGTATATTGGGTTACAAAATTCAATATGGAAATAAGTTAGGAGCGGCAACGTCAATTAATTTAGGTTACATCGGTGAGCAATCAAGTTCTTTCTCATACGTATATGGTGGAGACTTAAACGGTGATCGTATCAACGGAAACGACTTACTTTTTGTTCCTAATAAAGCTAGTGATTTACGTTTTGTTCCAATTACTCAAAACCTTGGTGGTTCTACAATCGTTTTATATTCAGAAGCTCAGCAAATGGAAGCTTTTGATAAGTTTATAGATCAAGATCCTTATTTATCTAAAAAAAGAGGTCAATATGTAGATAGAAATGAAAACTTATTGCCAATGCTACACAGAGTGGATTTATCTGTAACCCAAGATTTTTCTCTTAACATTGGAGGTAAAAAGAATAGTTTTCAATTTAGAGCAGATATCTTAAACTTTACTAATTTAGTAAACCGTTCATGGGGAGTTTCACAGAGAGCAACAAACACCAATATTTTGGTTGTAAATCAAGCTCCTAGTAGTACAAACAACTTTATCCCAGGTTACCAAATGGCTTTCCAAACGGATAATCAAGGTAGAAGATTTTTAGCAAAAGATACTTTCCAAAAAAATGCATCTGTATCTGATGTTTGGCAAGCACAATTTACGCTAAGATATACTTTTGGTAATTAAGAAAACAATAATTTAAATAACGCAGTACACAAACATTAAATAAAAAAATCATGAAAATAAAAAATCAAATTTTGTCTTTCGTAACTATGTTAGCTGTTGCTTTTGTGACATTCTCATGCTCGACTGATGAGCCAAAAGAGGTAACTCCTTTAAAATCGATCGTTGAAATAGCTAAAGCAGACCCTGCAAATTTCAGTATCTTAGTTGATGCTTTAAGAAAAACGGGTTTAGAATCTACTTTAACTAGTGCAGGATCTTACACTGTTTTTGCTCCAACAAATGCGGCTTTTACAGCTGCTGGTTATTCAAGTGCAAGTATTAATGCTTTAACAGCTCCTGCTGACAATACTGCTATTAATAATTTAAGATTAATTCTTCAGAATCACGTAATTGGTTTAGGAACTAGAGCTAATGATTTGTTAGCTGCTGGTTATACTAGAACTTTTGCAGCTGTAAGAGTACCTGCTTCGGCTTCTTCAAATGTTAACATCAATTTGTTTGTAAATAAAGTTGGAACTGATGTGCTTGTTAATGGCGGAGTTGCTAACGGTGGTGCTAAAGTAACTTCTGCAGATATAGAAGCTAGCAACGGTATCGTGCATGTTGTTGACGGTGTAATCTTGTTACCTACTATTGTAAGTCATATCAAAGCTAATCCAAATTTATCTTCTTTATTAGGTGTAGTTGCTTCAACTGCTCAAGCTTCAGTATTGACTACTCTTAACGGTGCAACTGCTGCAGCACCTTTAACTGTTTATGCTCCTGAAAATGCTGCATTTACTGCTGCAACTGCAACAAATGGTTACTTGGTTGGTAAGTCTGATGCACAAGTTACAAGTATCCTAAGATATCACTTAGAAAATGGAAATAGAGCTCCAAGTTCTACTACTTCATATTCTACATCTGCTGACGTAGCAATAACTACGCTTTTTACACCAAACAGATTTACAATTTTGCAAGGTACTGTTAAAATTAAAGATGTTGTAGGTACTACTAATGGTACTGTTAAAACTTTTAATATTCAAGGAACTAATGGTGTGGTTCAGGTAATTGATAAAGTATTACAGCCATTTCAATAAGAAACAGATTCGTTATAAAAAAGGCTGTCTAATTAAATTAGACAGCCTTTTTTTGTTTTATTGTCTTTTTGTATGTTTAGATTTTACACCTTTTTTTATTATATTTGTTTCAAACAAAATCAATACTTATGTATCAATTCATTCAAAAATTTCATTCTGGTTGGGCTTATTTAGCACTTTTAATTTTGGTAGTGGCAGTACTAAATGCTTTAATCGGTAAATTTTCAGGTAAAGAGTTCACATCTAAAGATAGAAAAATCGCTTTATTTGCTTTAATTGCTATTCATATTCAACTTTTAGTAGGACTCGTTTTGTATTTCGTTTCACCTCTAGGGTTAGAATCATTAGGGCAAATGAGTGATAAGGCTTTACGTCTTACTTCATTAGAGCACCCGCTAATCAACATAATTGCAATTGCTCTTATTACACTAGGATGGTCTAAACATAAAAAGTTAGTATCATCTGAAAGTAAGTTTAAAACATTTTCAATTTTTTATGGTGTTGGTTTATTTCTTATTTTGTTGAGAATACCTTGGAATTTATGGTTGTAATTAACCTATAGAAAGCTCTAGAAATAGAGCTTTTTTTTCTAGGTACGGTTTTTGTAAAATAGAGTTGAACTAATAAAACACATATGAAAATAGCATTTACTTTATTATTTAGTATCGTAGTATTGCTGCGGGTAAGTGGTCAAACTAGCACCGCAGAGAAGCAGACTAAAATAAATCAAAAGTCTACTTTAGATAAAAATATCACTACAAAATTAGCTGTTGAAAAGGATACAGTTAAAAAAATAAAAGCAACGACAGTCATTCCAGAAAAAACTGCTGATAGCGTTTTGGTTTATTCAGGTGTTTTTAAACCTTATAAAAAGCTGGTGCACGCTTCTTACTATGCTGATAAATTCAATGGCAAAAGAACTACCAGCGGTAAAAAATTTGATAATAATAAGTATACCGCTGCACACAAAAAACTTCCTTTTGGCACCAAAGTGCGTATCACCAACGAAAAAAATGGAAAGTCAGTAGTTGTCGAAGTAATAGATCGTGGTCCATTTGTACGCTCAAGAGAAATTGATCTTACCAAAAGAGCCTTTATGGAAATCGCTTCCAATAAAGCAAGCGGCGGTATGATCGTGACCATCGAGGTACTCAATAATTAACTACCAAGAACTAAAAGGTAGTTGACTCAAGTAGGAGTTGTAGTAGCGCTTATCTCCCGTAACTTCAATACCCAGCCAATCTGGTATTTCAAATAATTCTGTCTCCGTTTCGAGCTCAATTTCGGCAATAATCAATCCATCGTTTGCGCCGTGAAAAACATCTACCTCAAACGTATGTTTTCCTAAATAGATTTCGTAACGTGTTTTTTCTATAATTCCGCTTTCGCACAATAATAATAATGCTTTAGCATCTTCAACTGCTACTTCTTTCTCCCATTCAAAACGGGACAGTCCACTAGCACTGCTTTGTCCCTTTATGGTCAAAAAAGCTTGATCGCCTTTGGTGCGTACCCTTACGGTTCGCAGTGGATCTGAGTTTAAGTAGCCTTGTGCTATGTGTTTTTTAGTCGTTGATTGGTCAATAAAGGCATCGTTCTTCACCAAAAATTTTCTTTCAATTTCAATCATTTTTTTTGTTTTTAGTAGCTTTCTCCAGCTATTCGTTTCAATTTACAACTGCTCAAATTTTTTTTCTATAGCAAAAAAGTAGCTTCTTGGGTCGCTCTTTTTTGCTAGAAAAATACAATTTGCGTTCTTGTAAATTTACACTGCTATCTGGGCTAGGTTGCGTTGCAAATATAGGAGTTTTGTTTTTGCACGTGCTATATTCATTCCTTGTCAATATTAAAGTTCTGATAGTACCTTTTAAAAATAGATGTTTTTAAAAATAGAATAATTGCGCCATAAATTGGCTCTCGATTTGTATTTTTACAGAAATTGATTTGCACCATGAAATTATTTCCTAAAACCAATGCGCATCCTACCATAGCGGGTATTTTGACCGAGTTTTTTGGTGTTGCCCAATCATGGCGCGAAACAAATGATCCCTTAGAGCCTTTGGTGGAGTTAATAGGTTTGATTAGACCAAAATCGACTAAAAATATTCAAACGGTAGATATTTCGGAAGTCATTGTTTTTTTGCAAAACAATTTTGCTTGTCGCAAGCAGTTTTCTATCTATTTAGCCGAAATTTTTGCAAATAAAAAATTCAATAAAATTTTAGCTGATGCTGCAATTTTGCAAGATGCCGATTTCTTTTTTGAAGTTAAAAAACGCATTTTCGCTAAGTTTTTGCCCTACCAACCTCAAAAGGATACACTTGAATATATTTTTAATCAAGTTTTTTATCTTGCTAATGATGGAATTTGGATTTCTAAAATCCCAATGCAGCAATTACAAGAATTGAGTGATTTGCTGAAATTTAAATCTATTTATGACGATGTTGAGCCCAATTCTGTTTTAAGTGAATTGCTGGTAGCCATGCATTTGCTTACCCAAAGAATTAGTGGGCGAGCGATGGAAACCGATGTGATTAAAATGGTACCTGAATTCGAAAATTTAGAGAGCCCTTTTTCTGCCTTCGAAAAGGAATTGTTCCTTATTGAAGATCGGATTAAAGAGTCTAAAAAACATTATATATCTTCTGATGATTTATCATACGCTCAGTTACTTGTTTTGTATAAGCAGTGCGAAGACTTTGTAGACACCGCCTTTAACAATAGTTCTAAATATGGCATTTCGCTTCGTGTCAATCAAAATTTATTAAAAATTAAGCAGCAATTAGTGCGA
Source organism: Flavobacterium turcicum (assembly GCF_011365745.1). Taxonomy (GTDB): domain Bacteria; phylum Bacteroidota; class Bacteroidia; order Flavobacteriales; family Flavobacteriaceae; genus Flavobacterium; species Flavobacterium turcicum. Next base: position 395,849 of record NZ_JAAOBY010000001.1, read on the forward strand.
CTTAAATTTTTAATTTCCTTGTTGGTTGTTGATGATGAGAGACATAAAAAACTCAACGGTATTAGTCTGGTGCTTCAGCTCATTAAGTACAACTGTTATAAAAACAACGTTCGAAAATTTATTGCCGAGAGTACGCAATTAATATCCTATGAAATAACGCAGCATACTGCTAAAACAGGAGAACATTACATTACCGAAAGTAGAAAAGAGTACTATAAAATGTTCCGAACTGCTGTTGGTGGTGGCTTTATTGTTGGTATTTTATGTATTATAAAAGTTTTGTTGTCAAAAGTAGAAACTAGTTTTTTTGGCCATGCATTTTTGTATAGTATGAACTATGCTTTTGGGTTCATCACTATTTATTTATTAGGCTTTACCTTGGCCACCAAACAGCCCGCAATGACAGCAGCGGCACTTATCAAAGCGCTCGAAGATGGTGTAGTTAAAAAAGGGAAAGATGCCGAAAAGTACAAAGCGTTTGCCATATTATTTGCTCGAGTATTTCGTTCTCAATTTATTGCCTTTGTTGGCAACGTGATTATGGCTTTTCCGGTTTCTCTTTTAGGAATTTGGCTTATTGATCATTATTTAGATTATAATATTGCAGCCACTAAATGGAAAACCTTGGTTATTGATTTGAGTCCGATACATTCACTAGCAATTGTTCATGCTGCAATTGCAGGTGTTTTTCTGTTTTTATCTGGGATTATTTCGGGAAGTGTTGCCAACAGAGACAAACACAACCAAGTGTATTTTAGAATAAGTGAACATCCAGTTTTAAAAAGGTATTTCGGGAAGAAAAAAACCACTCGATTTGCGCAGTTGTATGAAAAAAAATGGGCAGGAATTATATCTAATTTTTGGTTTGGTGTATTCATGGGTAGTACGGCCTCGATCGGTTTATTTTTGGGGCTTAATATCGACATTAGACACATTACTTTTGGTAGTGGTAATTTGGCGCTAGCCATGTATGGAGCTAATTACGAAGTTCCAAGTGATTTATTGATTTGGGGGATTTTTGGAATCGGTATTATTGGTTTGGTCAATTTTATGGTGAGTTTTAGTTTGTCCCTCGGACTAGCATTTCGATCAAGAGCAATGTCTGTATTTGAGTTACGTTTTGTAACTATTTCCATCTGGAGGCATTTTAAATCTAGTCCCTTTAGCTTTTTCTTTCCAACCGAAGTTAAAGCTAAATCAGCCGTAATTGAAAATTACTTACACGTTGATGAATCCACAAAATAATAATTTTTTATTAGAACGCTGATTGGCAATTCGTCAACAAATAGCAATTATGAGTGAAATTGTTTCTTACCGAAAAATTATACATGTCGATATGGATGCTTTTTATGCCTCTGTAGAGCAAATGGATAATCCGGAGTTACAAGGAAAGCCTATTGCCGTTGGTGGTTCAGAAAATCGTGGCGTGGTTGCGGCTGCAAGTTATGAAGCTAGAAAGTTTGGTGTTCGAAGCGCTATTAGTGGCGTTTTGGCCAAAAAGAAATGTCCAGATTTAGTGTTTGTACGCCCGCGATTTGATCGTTACAGAGAGATTTCGGGTAAGATTCAGAAAATATTTTATGAGTATACAGATCTAGTAGAGCCCTTGTCATTAGACGAAGCTTATCTCGATGTTACTCATAATAAAAAAGGTAATCCTAGTGCCAGTTTGTTGGCCCAAGAAATTCGAGAGCGAATTTTTAAAGAAGTTGGTCTTACCGCATCTGCGGGTATATCTGTAAATAAATTTGTTGCCAAAATTGCCAGCGACTACAATAAGCCAAACGGTCAAAAAACAGTTAATCCTGATGACGTTTTACTTTTTTTAGAGGAATTACCTATTCGTAAGTTTTATGGCGTGGGCAAAGTGACCACCGAAAAGATGTATCAATTAGGAATCTTTACAGGACGGGAACTCAAAAGTAAATCTTTAGAATTTTTAGAAAAACATTTCGGTAAAGCCGGTCACTTTTATTATGATGTAGTGCGTGGTATTCACAATAGTGAGGTCAAATCACATCGCATTACCAAATCGGTTGCTGCAGAACATACTTTCGATGTCAATCTATCTTCGGAGGTTTTTATGATGGAGCAATTGGAAATTATCGCAAACTCTTTAGAAAAAAGACTAAGAAAACACAGTTTAGCTGGTAAAACAATTACTTTAAAAATTAAATACAGTGATTTCACTCAGCAAACTCGCAGTAAAACCTTGCCTTATTTTATAGCCGACAAAGCGTTATTAATTGAAAATGTAAAAGAACTGCTGTATCAAGAACGTCTCAAAGATTCGGTACGCTTGTTAGGTATTTCGCTTAGTAATTTAAATAATGAAGAGAAAAAATTTGTTGTTGTGCAGTTAAAATTTAATTTTTAAGTGACGTAGAGGTCGTTCAACAATGGTTAAAGTTGCATTAATCCTATTGTATGTTTTTAAATAAATATACATTTGACCTATCTAATGAAAATGAACATGAGCACTTTACATCAGTACGATTCAGCTATTGCCAATTATTACAACGCAATGCGCGTTAAAACGCTACCACTTTATTCCTTTGATTTTCACCATGAATACCGCAAAGATTTGCAAAATATTTTTGTAGACAGCGTAAGGTTAAGGGCTATCGCTCAAGATAACAAGTGGGTTGCAAATGACTGGGATTTACAAGAAAAATTAAAAGAGGAAGTTGTAATTGTTACTGATGCACAATTAAAAATTGTTTTTGCATCGCATAACATCATCAAGATGAATGGTTATGAAGCCGATGAAGTAATTGGTAGAAGTCCTAAGATGTTTCAAGGAGAAGCCACTAATCATATTACTTCAAAAGAAATTCGTTTGGCCATTCAATCCCAACAATCATTCGAAAAAGTGGTTATGAATTATAAAAAGGACGGCAGTATTTACGCTTGCACAATTAAAGGTTTTCCAGTTTTTAATATCAAAGGAGAATTGAGTCACTATATTGCTTTTGAAAAAGCAGCATAAAAAAACCTCTCTAAATAGAAAGGTTTAAATAAAATCCATCTTTAGGTTTAAAGATGGATTTTTTTATTTTTACTGAATTATTCTATTTCAGACACACGTAAGGTATTTACCATACCTTTGTCCTTGATTGGCATTGCAGCAAGGTTGATTAAAAAATCACCTTTTTCAACAAAACCTTTTTGTCTTGCAATTTCATTTACGTCAGTTACTGTGTCATCAGTACTTACATCTTTCTCGTACATGAATGATTTAACTCCCCAAAGTAGATTAAGCTGCGTTAAGATGCGTCTGTTAGATGTAAATACCAAAATATGTGCATTAGGTCTCCATGCAGAAATTTGGAAAGCTGTGTAACCACTGTTGGTTAAGGTGCAAATTGCTTTTGCTTTGATTACGTTGGCCATTGTGGCAGCGTGATGACAAATTGTTTTTGTGATAAAACGTTTGGTCTTGATTTGCGGTGTATTTTGTGGTACTTGAATTAGCGGAGAATCCTCAACTGCTTCAATAATTTGTGTCATTTTTTGGATAACTTGCACTGGGTAATTTCCCGCTGCAGTTTCTCCAGAAAGCATTACAGCATCTGCACCATCCATTACAGAGTTGGCTACGTCATTCACTTCAGCACGAGTAGGAGTTAAACTAGTAATCATAGTCTCCATCATTTGAGTAGCAACAATAACCGGAATACGTGCTGTTTTGGCTCTACGAATTAATTCTTTTTGAACTAACGGCACTTCGTGTGCAGGCAATTCAACACCTAAATCACCACGTGCTACCATTAATGCATCGCAATAGGCAACAATTTTATCAATGTTTTCTAGTGCCTCTGGCATTTCGATTTTTGCAACGATCGGAATTTTATACTCAGAATGTTCTGCAATAAGTTCTTGTAAATCTTGTAAATCTCGTGGTGTTTTTACAAATGATAAAGCAATCCAGTCAACATTCTGACCAATTGCAAAAATAGCATCTGCAATATCTTTCTCTGTCATCGCAGGCAACGAAATCTTTGTATTAGGAAGGTTTACTCCTTTTTTAGATTTTAATTCACCACCTTGAATAACTTTTGCTAAAACTTCTGATTTTTTATCAGTTTCAACAATTTCAAAAATCAGTTTTCCATCATCTAATAATATGCGCTCTCCAGGATTTACATCGTTTGGAAAGTTTTGGTATTTCATGAATACTTTTTTCGCAGTACCTAAAATATCCTCTGCGGTAGTAAAAGTTATTAAATCACCATCATTTACTACAACGCCTTCTTCCATTACTCCTACGCGTAACTTCGGCCCTTGTAAATCGGCTAAAATAGCAGTAGTGTATCCAAATTCTTCATTCAATCCACGAATAAGTTGTATTCTCTCTTTAACATCCTCGTAGTCTGCATGCGAAAAATTAATTCGAAACACGTTAACACCTGCGTCAATCATATCTTTGATGATCTCTCTTGTACTACATGCAGGCCCAAGTGTGGCTACAATTTTCGTTTTTTTGTTTGTAAGCATTTTTATTAAAAAATTAAATTGTTTTTAGCTTTTATTTGATTCGTATCGATAGTGTATACTGTTGATACGTTTTCAATTGTATTTAATGTGCTTTGTATGTCGGCAATATCAATGCATTCATTATTTTCTATTTTTAAAAAATAATCGACTTTTTTAAATTCAGGGAGCAGAAATATTTTCGTCGATACTTCCATTACCACGTTTGAAAATAAATTTTGAGTCGTGATTGCTGCAATTTTTTTGACCTCATTTTTGTTTTGAACCAAATCCCAGTTAACTTCATTTTCTGAATCAAAATAAGAAAATCGTGAAAAAAAAGTCTCTCCTTCCTTATTATTTACCGGGATATCAATACTGCTTTTTTCTAAAATAATGGGCAGTTTTTGATTAATGAAGTAAGCCAAGCGATAATCTTCAACTAGGGTATGAATCGCAATGAGATGGTAATCTATTTCGTCAAATTCCCCGAGATTCAGTTTATGAATAGCCATTCCGTTAAAAAATAAGATGTAAATATACCATTTCTATTGAAGTGTATACGCCTCAAAATAAGATGTTTTTGTTAATTTATGAACGAAAACGATATAGTTTTGTAGAAATTACTATTATTTTCTATCCATTTTTTCTTGAAATGCAAAATAAGCACGTTGGGATGCTTTTTCTTCTGCTTTCTTTTTAGAGGTAGCTCTTGCTTTGGCAATTACTTTATCATCAATACTTAGTTTCACACCAAACAATCTTTGTCCATCCATCGCATTGTCTTCATAGATGTCATAGTGAAAGGTTTTCTTTTCTTTTTGGCACCATTCAATAATCAAGCTTTTGTAACTTATTACTTTGCCTTCTAAGCGAGAAATATTAACGTAGGGTTCGATGACTCTTTTTTGAATGAATTTTTCGCATGCATCATACCCTTTATCTAAATAGATTGCTCCAATAAGCGATTCAAAGATATTACCGTGTATGTTTTCACCAAAATGTTGAACGGGTACTTTACTTTCAATAAATTGTATTAAGTTTAAATCTTTGCCAAGTTCATTTAGATGTTCGCGACTAACAATTTTAGAACGCATTTTGGTGAGATAACCTTCGTCACCTGTTGGGACTTCATTGAATAAATGAGCGGCAATAACTGCGCTAAGCATGGCATCACCTAGAAATTCTAAACGCTCATAACTTACTGGATTTCCTGCAGAATCAATGCGGTTGCTGGAACGATGCGTAAAGGCTTTAGAATAAAAATCTAGATTTATAGGGTCAAAGCCAAGTATTGTGGCAATTGAATTAAAAAAAATCCCGTTTTCTTTCGAACGGGATTTTGAAAATATTTTTCTAAGTATGCGCATACAATTAGATCTCTAATTTTTTAACCAAAACGCAAGCATTATGACCTCCAAAACCAAAGGTGTTGCTCATAAGTACTTTTACGTCTCTTTTTTGAGCAGTATTGAAAGTGAAATTCAATATTGGGTCAATGTTTTCGTCACTTGTTGTATGGTTGATAGTTGGAGGAATTATTCCGTATTTTAATGATAAAATAGATGAAATTGTCTCAATAGCTCCAGCTGCTCCAAGTAAATGGCCTGTCATTGATTTGGTTGAATTCAGATTCATTGTGTAAGCATGTTCTCCAAAAACGTGTAAAATTGCTTTCGATTCAGCAATGTCTCCCAATGGAGTTGATGTTCCATGCATGTTAACACCATCTACATCTGTTGGTTGTAAACCTGCATCTCGTAAACAATTCAACATTACATTTTTAGCACCTAAACCTTCTGGATGCGGTGCTGTAATATGGTGTGCATCTGCTGACATTCCGCCTCCGCCAATTTCACAATAAATAGTGGCACCACGAGCAATTGCATGTTCGTACTCTTCTAGTACTAATGCTCCAGCACCTTCACCAAGTACAAATCCATCACGGTCTTTGTCCATTGGTCTTGAAGCTGATTTTGGATCATCGTTTCTAGTTGATAAAGCGTGCATCGCATTAAATCCACCCATTCCTGCTATTGTCACTGCGGCTTCAGATCCACCAGTAACCATCGCATCGGCATGACCTAAACGAATGTAGTTGAAGGCGTCAATAATAGCATTTGTTGATGAAGCACAAGCAGAAACCGTTGTAAAATTCGGGCCTCTGAATCCGTATTTAATAGAAATGTGTCCGCCAGCAATATCAGCAATCATTTTTGGGATAAAAAACGGGTTGAATTTTGGTGTCCCATCTCCGGCTGAAAAATTAAGAACTTCTATTTGAAACGTCTCTAAACCTCCAATTCCAGAGCCCCAGATCACGCCTACTCGGTCCTTGTCTAAAGTATCAAAATCGAAACCTGCATCTTTCACCGCTTCTTCAGAGGCAACCATGGCGTATTGTGCATAACGGTCCATTTTTCTTGCTTCTTTACGATCGATAAAGTCTTCAACATTAAAGTTTTTAACTTCACAGGCAAACTGCGTTTTAAATTTGGAGGCGTCAAAATAGGTTATTGGTGCAGCACCGCTTACTCCATTTATCAAGCCATTCCAGTATTCTTCAATAGTATTTCCAATAGGAGTTAGAGCGCCTAAACCTGTTACAACCACTCGTCTTAATTCCATAAACTCTTTATTTCGTTATCTTTAAACAAATAAAACCCATGCTGATACTGTATAAATACTACAAAATAGCTATGGGTATTACAATAAATATCTTTCGATTGAATGTCAATCTTGAATTTAATTTCTTAAAAAAAATAATAACACCCGTATACCAATAGTGTACGGGTGCATGTTTTATTATTTTTTAGCTTCCTCAATGTAAGAGATTGCTTGACCTACAGTAGCGATGTTTTCTGCTTGATCGTCTGGAATTTGAATGTCAAATTCTTTTTCGAACTCCATAATAAGCTCAACAGTGTCTAATGAGTCAGCTCCTAAATCATTAGTGAAGCTTGCTTCTGTTACAACTTCGTTTTCGTCAACGCCTAATTTGTCTACGATAATCGCTTTTACTCTTGATGCAATGTCTGACATAATCTTTAATTTTAGAATTTAATTTGTTGGCAAAAATAAAAAACTTTATTTTAAAACAACTATTTAGTTAATAAATGTGACATCTAATTTATGAAATATATTTAAACAAAGCCGAAGCATTGCTATTTAATTTCATTTATTATGCTTTTTTTTGTGCTCTTAAAACTGATGATTTTATGAAAAAGATAGTTGTTTTTGCTTCTGGATCGGGGACTAATGCCGAAAATATTATTCAATATTTTGAAAAAACAACGTCGGGCAGAGTAGTAGCTGTTTTTTGCAATAATGCGCAAGCTCTTGTGCTAGAAAAGGTAAAAAAGTATGCTATTTCGTCTGAAATTTTTTCTAAAAATGATTTAAATGAAGGTTTAGTTTTGCAAAAAATAAAAAATTTCGCTCCAGATTGGATTGTTTTAGCAGGTTTTCTTTTAAAATTTCCTTCCAATTTAATTGATGCTTATCCTGATAAAATAATTAATATTCATCCTGCATTATTACCAAAGTATGGAGGAAAAGGAATGTATGGCATGCACATTCATGAGGCGGTTGTAGCTAATAAAGAAGTTGAAACTGGTATCACTATTCATTATGTTAATGAAAATTATGATGAAGGAAATATCATTTTTCAGCAAAGCGTAATTCTCACACCAACAGACAATGCTCATGATGTTGCCGTTAAAATTCATAAACTAGAGCAAGAGTATTTTCCGAAAGTGATAGAAGATTTGCTTTTAACTACTGCTAGTGCAGAGAATAAAGAAGGTTAAAGATGACTACGCACGATGTACATATTTACACAGATGGCGCTGCCAAGGGAAATCCGGGCAATGGTGGTTATGGTGTTGTGATGGAATGGGTGGGTAAGCCTTATAAAAAAGAATTTTATGAAGGTTTTCGGAGGACGACCAATAATAGAATGGAACTTTTGGCAGTAATTGTAGGCTTAGAAAAACTTAAAAATCCTGGTACAAAGGTATTGGTTGTATCTGATTCTAAATATGTTGTCGACTCTGTTGAAAAAAAATGGGTGTTGGGTTGGGAAAAAAAAGGCTTTGCTGCTAGGAAAAATGCCGATTTGTGGAAACGTTTTTTAATAGTTTACCGCAAACATCAAGTCAATTTCAAATGGATAAAAGGTCACAACAATCATCCTCAAAACGAAAGGTGCGATGAGTTGGCAGTGATGGCATCCATGCAAAAACAACTTTCAATTGATGCTTTTTATGAGCAAGAAGATTCAAAATTGATCTGATTTTTTTTTCAAAAAGAACCACAATATTACAGTTTCAACACATTGCAACTTTACAACTTATAAACTATCTTTGCCCCTTAATTCGAAACGTATATAATGAATAAATTATTGATTGTTGGAACTGTAGCTTTCGACGCGATTGAAACTCCTTTTGGAAAAACAGATAAAATACTAGGTGGAGCAGGAACTTACATTGGTTTATCAGCTTCGTTTTTTAATGTGCAATCAGCCATTGTTTCTGTAGTTGGAGACGATTTTCCGCAAGAATATTTAGATTTATTAACTGCTAGAAACATTGATATTTCTGGTCTTGAAGTGGTGCCTGGTGGTAAAACTTTCTTTTGGAGCGGTCGTTACCACAATGATTTAAATTCAAGAGATACCCTTGATACACAGTTGAATGTCTTAGCTGATTTTCAGCCAAAAGTGCCTCAAGATTTTAAGAATGCTGAGATTGTGATGTTAGGAAACTTACATCCATTGGTACAAAGCAGTGTTTTAGATCAAATGGAAACGCAACCAAAATTAGTAGTTTTAGATACTATGAACTTTTGGATGGATTGTGCTCTTCCAGAATTACTTGACGTAATCAAACGCGTTGATGTAATCACTATTAATGATGAAGAGGCTAGACAACTTTCTGGAGAATATTCATTAGTAAAAGCTGCTGCAAAAATCCACACCATGGGTCCTAAATATGTGGTTATTAAAAAAGGAGAACACGGAGCGCTTATTTTTCATAATAAAGAAATTTTCTTTGCACCAGCATTACCACTTGAAGAAGTATTTGACCCAACAGGAGCAGGAGATACATTTGCAGGAGGATTTGCAGGTTATTTGACACAAAGCGAAAACATCTCTTTCGAGAATATGAAAAACGCAATCATTCACGGTTCAAACTTAGCTTCTTTCTGTGTAGAAAAATTTGGTACTGAAAGAATGCTTGCTTTGAATAAAGAAGAAGTGGTGTCTCGACTACAACAGTTCAAATCATTGACACAATTTGATATCACACTATAATACAAGAAACCTCGGAAACGGGGTTTTTTTGTTCCGTAAATTCAGTGTAAATTTTATTTAGTAAACTGAATTTATGTTGGTTAACTTATTATTACAACAACACAACAATACAAATTACTTACAATGAGCGATGCTTTAAAACACGAATGTGGAATAGCCTTAGTTAGATTACTTAAACCGCTTGAATATTACAAAGAAAAATACGGAACTGCATTTTACGGTATCCAGAAAATGTATCTTTTAATGGAAAAGCAGCATAACCGCGGACAAGATGGTGCTGGTTTCGCCAGTATAAAACTAGATGTCGATCCGGGAGAAAGATACATCAGTAGAGTTCGCTCCAATCATGCGCAACCTATTCAAGATGTTTTTAAGCAAATCAACGATCGTATTAACGAAGAAATGGAAGCCCATCCAGAGTACGCTGATAATGTGGCCTTGCAAAAACAAAAAATTCCATACATAGGAGAATTGTTTTTAGGACACGTTCGATACGGAACTTTTGGTAAAAACAGTATCGAGAGTGTACACCCATTTTTACGTCAGAACAATTGGATGCATCGCAACTTAATTCTTGCTGGAAATTTCAACATGACCAATGTGAAAGAGTTGTTCCAGAACCTAATTGACTTAGGGCAACATCCAAAAGAAATGGCGGATACGGTGACGGTGATGGAAAAAATTGGTCATTTTCTAGACGATGCCGTTACTGATTTGTACCAAGATTGTAAAAATGAAGGATTGACTAAAAGAGAAGCGTCTCCCGTAATTGCAGAACGATTGGATGTAGCTAAAATTTTGGCACGTGCAGCTAAAAATTTAGATGGAGGGTATGCCATGGCTGGACTTCTTGGTCACGGTGATTCTTTTGTATTTAGAGATCCTGCCGGAATTAGACCTGCTTACTTTTATCAAGATGATGAAATTGTGGTGGTAGCTTCAGAGCGACCAGTGATTCAGACGGTATTTAATGTTCCTTTCGAGTCGGTTCAAGAAATTGAGCCAGGAAATGCATTGATTATCAAAAAGAATGGCACGATTTCTATGAAAGAAATTTTGCCTCCAACGGTTAAAAAAGCGTGTTCATTTGAGCGCATTTATTTCTCAAGAGGTAGTGACGCCGAAATTTATCAGGAAAGAAAAAATCTAGGGCGTTTAATTTTGCCTGCCGTTTTAGAGTCTATCGATGAAGATACGGACAATACTGTTTTTTCATACATACCAAACACTGCTGAAACTTCTTTTTACGGTTTGGTCGAAGCGGCTCAGGATTTCTTGAACCAACGAAAAAATAATTTTATCCTAGAAAACAGAAATACCTTGACCAAAGAGTCTTTGCAAGAGTTATTGTCTGTAAAAATTAGAACTGAAAAAGTAGCAATTAAAGATGCTAAGCTGCGAACTTTTATTACCGAAGATAGTAGTAGAGACGACTTGGTTGCACACGTATATGATGTTACTTATGGCGTAATCAAACCAACTGATAATTTGGTTATTATTGATGATAGTATTGTACGTGGAACTACTCTTAAAATGAGTATTATCAAAATGATGGATCGCTTGAATCCAAAACGAATTGTAATTGTTTCATCTGCGCCACAAATACGTTATCCAGATTGTTATGGTATTGATATGGCCAAGTTGGAGGGGTTAGTTGCCTTTAGAGCTGCGCTTGAACTATTGAAAGAACGCAATTTGTATCATATTGTAGATGAAGTATATGCTAAATGCAAAGCACAGGAAAATTTCAAAGATAGCGAGGTAGTCAATTATGTTACTGCTATTTATGAACCATTTCATCCACAGGAGATATCAGATAAAATTTCCGAGATGTTAAGTTCACCTGAAATTAAAGCCGAGGTAAAAATTATTTTTCAAACAGTGGAGGATTTGCATATAGCTTGTCCTAAAAATTTAGGCGATTGGTATTTTACAGGAGACTATCCTACTCCAGGTGGTAATCGTGTGGTAAATAGAGCCTTTATGAACTTTTACGAAGGGAAAGATGCAAGAGCGTACTAATAAATCGATTCGAAATAGTTTTTAATCGGTTTTATGAGTTGTTAGTCTAAAATATTTGCAGTGATTGAAGCACTGTTATACATTTGAAGAACCATAATATTAGTAGGTTAAATTTATGGTAGATTTGGGGCAAAAAGGGTGGAAGAGATTCCACCTTTTTTATTGGAATAAAGTCAAGGTAGTGAATAGAAATAAGGAAATCGAGAAAGATATAAAGACGAGCAAATTAAGTTTTTTGGCTCGTCTTTTTTTTGTGAAAAAGTTTTAAAAGAGAAGTCAACTTTAGTTTAAAAACAAAAAATAGACGAACAAACTCAAGGTTAATTCGTCTATTTTATATATTCTATTGTCCTAGAAGACTATTTCTCTAAAGCATATCTTCTTGAAACTTCAGTCCAATTGATTACGTTGAAAAATGCTTCAATATAATCAGGTCTTCTGTTTTGGTAGTTTAAGTAGTAAGCATGTTCCCAAACGTCCATTGCCAAAATAGGTGTTCCGCCACAGCCTACTCCTGGCATTAACGGATTGTCTTGATTTGGTGTACCGCAAACCTCAAGTTTTCCTCCTTTTTGTACACAAAGCCAAGCCCATCCTGAACCAAACTGTGTAGCACCCGCTTTACTAAAACTAGCTTTAAACTCTTCAAAAGTCCCAAAAGCAGCTTCAATTGCTGCTAATAAATCTCCTGTTGGTAAGCCGCCACCGTTAGGTGTCATTACAGTCCAAAACAAGAGGTGGTTGTAAAAACCTCCACCATTGTTACGTACAGCAGCGTTTTTTAAATCTAGGTTTATTAAAATATTTTCAATGGTTTTACCTTCCATATCTGTTCCTGCAATGGCAGCATTCAAATTGGTTGTGTAAGCATTGTGGTGCTTAGAATGGTGGATTTCCATTGTACGAGCATCAATATGTGGTTCTAATGCATCGTATGCATAAGGTAATTGTGGTAATTCAAAAGCCATAATATGTTTGTTTTATAAGTGAATTAATTTAATAGTCAAATTTACTCATTAAAGTTTGGAAACGGAAATTCTATTTCGTTATAATTTCATTAAATTATGCTATAGTAGTTTATTTTTAGAATTAAAACATTGGTAATAAGCAATTTAATTTTTTTTCGGTTCAACTAATGAAATTGTGTCCATTTGTACCCTATCATTTTTTTAGTTTTAGGAATGCGCCATAGCCATACAAACAATACTGATTTTTGCACCAGGAATATTTAATAAAGCCCGTGAGCAAGCTTCAAGTGTAGCGCCAGTTGTAAGAACATCATCAACCAACAAAAAATGTTTGTTGTGCTCTTTTTCAGAAAAAACAACATCAAAAATTGTCTCGTTTAGTTCTGACCTGCCCAGCAAGTTTTTTTTAGATTGTGTTTTCGAATAGACTTTTCGAATTAGTACTTTGTTATTATATGCGATATCTAGCTGTTCAGAAAGTGCTTTTCCAAATCCGCTTACTTGATTGTAGCCGCGTTCTTTATATTTTTTTGGATGCAAAGGAACCGGAATAATTTGGTCTACGTCTTGTAAAGCAACCACCGTTTTTAAATCTCCGGCATACCATTCACCTATTAATGGACCTAATTCTTCATGGCCTTTGTACTTTAGATTATGAATTAGCTCTTGCACGATTCCCTTTTTATGAAAATAAAATAAAGCTGAAGCATGCTGAACTAAAACCCTACCGTAAAATTTTTTGTAGGCATCATTTTCAGGGTTTAAATGATGATGTGTCAATGGCGCATCGTGACGGCATGTAGTGCAAATCATATTTTCGGTACCCAATAATAAGGTACTGCAGCCGGAACAAACTTTTGGAAAAAAGAGATTAATGAGGCTTTGAAACATATAATCAGGGTTTTAATGCTAAAATTAATCAAATCAGGACTTCAAACTCCAAGAAATTGCTTTTTTTTAAGTTCACTTTTTATATTTTTGCAATACTATGGCAAAACAAGAAGATTTATTTAAGAATGTAGTTTCGCACGCAAAAGAGTACGGATTTATTTTTCCGTCAAGCGAAATATACGATGGTTTAAGTGCAGTCTATGATTATGCACAAAACGGAGTAGAGTTAAAAAAGAATATACGCGAATATTGGTGGCGCGCTATGGTTCAGATGAATGAAAACATCGTGGGCCTTGACGCTTCCATATTAATGCATCCTACAACTTGGAAAGCATCCGGTCACGTAGATGCGTTTAACGATCCTTTAATAGACAATAAGGATTCTAAAAAAAGATACAGAGCCGATGTTTTGATTGAAGATTATGCTGAAAAACTCAATCAAAAGGCGCAAAAAGAAATAGAAAAAGCCCGAACTCGTTTTGGCGAAGCTTTTAATGAACAAGAATTTGTTACTACTAACACGCGCGTTATGGAGTACAAAGCCAAAGAGAGAGAAATTCTTGAACGGATGGCTCGCTCTCTTGGTAACGAGGACTTGGCCGATGTAAAAGCTTTAATCGAAGAGCTTGAAATTGCTTGTCCTGATTCAGGTTCAAGAAATTGGACTGAGGTAAAACAATTTAACCTAATGTTTGGTACCAAATTAGGAGCATCTGCTGATTCAGCAATGGATTTGTATTTGCGTCCAGAAACAGCTCAGGGAATTTTTGTTAACTTTTTAAACGTTCAAAAATCCGGACGTATGAAAGTTCCTTTTGGAATTGCTCAAACTGGTAAAGCGTTCAGAAACGAAATTGTGGCAAGACAATTTATTTTCCGTATGCGTGAGTTTGAACAAATGGAAATGCAATTTTTTGTGCGTCCAGGCGAAGAAATGAAACACTACGATTTCTGGAAAGAAGCCCGACTTAAATGGCACTTGTCACTTGGTTTAGGAAAAGAAAGATACCGTTTTCACAATCACGAGAAGTTAGCCCACTACGCTAATGCTGCCGCTGATATCGAATTTGATTTTCCATTTGGGTTTAAAGAATTAGAAGGAATTCACTCTAGAACCGATTTCGATTTAAAAGCGCACGAGCAGTTTTCAGGTAGAAAATTACAATATTTTGATGCCGAATTGAATCAAAATTATGTACCGTACGTTGTAGAAACTTCAGTTGGTTTAGACAGAATGTTCTTGGCTGTTTTTGCTACTTCCTTAAAAGAAGAAACACTTGAGGACGGATCAACGCGAACAGTTTTAAAATTACCATCAGTACTTGCTCCTACAAAAGCTGCGATTTTACCATTAGTAAAAAAAGACGGTTTACCAGAAATTGCCAGACAAATTATTGACGATTTAAAATGGGATTTTAGCGTATCTTACGATGAAAAAGATGCAGTAGGAAGACGTTACCGCAGACAAGATGCCTTGGGAACCCCATTTTGTATCACCGTAGATCATCAAACTGCAGAAGATCAAACCGTAACCATTCGTCATAGAGATACTATGAAACAAGATCGTGTAGCGATTGCTGATTTAAAAGCAATTATAGAAAACGAAGTTTCAATGAAAACTTGGTTGATGAAAATGTAGATTAATTTACCGAATAAAAAGATTAAGAAAAGCTTTCCGTAACGGAAGGCTTTTTTTTATGGTTTTAGCAAAAATAGCTAATATTTACAGTAATTAGATAGGAATTTACAGGTTCAAAAGCGAATAAAATATGTATTTTATCGGATTTATTTGTAGTTCATCTTTATGTGTCAACATTTGTTAAGAACATATTAACAAGATCTTTAATAAAATTGTTATTTGCTTATTTTTAGACTGTTAAATAAGTGATTCTTGTTTAATTAGTTTCCCAAAATTACCCTATTTATCAAATTTTCGAAAGTCGAAATGGCTTTATAAATTAATTTGCAGGTCCTATTTGTTTTAGGAAAATCGTTAATGAGTTATTCGTACATTATTATTGATGATCATCACGAATGTGTTTTGGAAACGAAAGCTGCGCTTTCTCGTTTTCCAGAATTAAATTTTATAGCTGCTGCAAATAATTATGATGAAGGGTTAAATTGTATTTTAGAACACCAACCTGATCTTGTTTTTCTTGAAATTGATCCAGCCAGTAAAAAAAGTAATTTATCATTACAACTAATAAATGAGCTGCATCGGTATCTAAAAGTTATTCCGAAAATTATAATTACTACCAGAACCAAAAACTTTGCTTTTGATGCTATTAAGTTCGAAGTAGCTGATTATCTTATTAAGCCAGTTCAGCATATTGATTTGGTGAAATTGATTTTGAAATTGAATAAATCAATTTTGGAAACGCCTACCTGTATTGAAAAAGCGCTACCGAGGCAAGATATAATTACAATCAATAAAGAGGCACAAACCCCATCTGATCAGCCATTAATTTTATGCATCAAATCATACGGTGATTACAGGTACATAGATACCAATGATATTTGTTACCTAAAAGCAGATAACAACTCAACGGATATACACCTTAACACGGGCGAAATGATTACGGCTTTCAAAACCTTAAAACATTTTGAAGCTGCGCTCAATAGTCCATTTATTAGAATTCATAATAGCTATATCATTAACCGAAATTATATTGTACGAATCCATACTGGTAATGCGCTTTGCTACATTAAAAATAGTGCGGTTAAACTTCCTTTTTCAAAGTCTTACAAGTCTAATATTGATACAATTATCAATGATTTCTCAGATGGAAATTATTTAGAAATATAAAAAACATCCATTTACCATAATTTGAGCATCATTCACTTTCATTTGGTGGCAATCTACCATATAGCGTGTTTTTACGGGCAAAAAGTAAAGTTGTCTGCTTAGTTTTACAAAAGAATCAACAAATAAATGGTTCTAAAACAAATAAAAAAAACTAACAAAAACATAAAAAACCCAAGGTTATGAAAAAAGCACTTTTAGTATCAGGATTATTTTCTTTAGTAATGGTTTTAACTTCTTTTACTTCTAACGCAGAGGTTGCTAATGCATCGAATGACAACAAAGTTGAGATTCTTAAAGTTGACAACATGACATTAGATATTTCAGGAAATGGTGGAACTGGTGGAAATAAGAAAATGGACTAATAATTAATAGTTTCTGTTAAGATAAAGAAAAAGCCGTCAAGTATTTGACGGCTTTTTCTTTGTTGAGAAGTTTATTTTTTTATTTTTGATAATAAATATTTTTCCATTTGAAACAGACACTAAACAAAACTATTTTTTTGATAATGCTATTAAGCTCATGTGATCAAAAAAATCAAGAATTTCATTATACTACAAATTCCAGTGATAGTCTCAATTCTTATCTGTCTCTTGCAAACGATTTTGATTTAGCATATGAACAACGACAGAGATATATCAAGAAAGCTTTCAAGATTGTATCGACCCAAGAAAATGATTCCATATATCGCGTAAATCTTTTCAAAATTGCTAATCGTTATTATAATGTTGAAAATTGGAGAGCATATAAAAGCACTGTTGAATTAATTCTGGAAAAATCCGAATTAAAGAATGATGCTATTAGCATGGCAAAAGCAAATAATTATTTAGGAGATTACTTTGATTCTCAAGGGAAACCAGATAGTTCTTTTTTCTTTTACAACAAAGCACAAAAAATGTATTTGCAATTAAATGATAATTATAATTTAGCAGTAACAATTATAAAAAAAGCTAATATCCAATTTTATCAAAGTGATTTTCTAGGTTCGGAGAAATCGACATCTAAAGCATTAAAGATTAAACAAAATAGGTATCATAGTGATGTAATGTACGACGCATACAATTTATTAGGGTTAATTTATAATGAATTAGAAGACTATGATAATGCAATGGTCTATCATAATAAAGCACTTGCAAGTATAGATGGTGAGTTGATGTCATCATTTTATCAACCAGAAGCTACTTCGTACAACAACATTGGATATTTATATTTGAAGAGAGAAAAATATAAACAGGCTAAAGATTATTTCCTAAAAGGTTTAAACCAAAAAAATATTTCAAGTGACAAGCCATATATTTACGCAATGTTATTAAACAATTTGGCCTATTCAAAATTCAAACTTAAAGAAAAAGCACAGCTACCTGATTTGTTTTTTCAATCCTTAAAAATTAGAGATAGCTTGAAACTAACTAGTGGAGTAATAGCTAGTAAAATTAATTTGTCAGAGTATTTTATTTCAAAAAAAGATACAACTTTGGCTAGTTTGTACGCCAAACAAGCATTGGTATTGTCGCAAAAAACTAATAATTATCGAAACATTCTAAACTCTTTGAAACATTTGTCTCTAATTGATCCTAAAAATGCAATTCAATATGCCAATGAATATATTAAGGTAAGCGAACAACTTCAAAAATCAGAACGCAAAATGGGTAATAAATTTACCCGCATCGAATACGAAACTGACGAGATTAAAAGTGAAAACAATGAACTAGCGCAGCAAAATAGAAATTTAGTATATCTTTTTTCAGGACTTGGTATTTTAGGATTGTTAATTTTTAAAATTAAATCTCAAAAAGCAAAAAACAGAGAGCTGTTATTTAAACAACAGCAACAAATAGCAAATGAGGAGATTTATAATTTAATGATTTCGCAACAAAATACTATTGAAATTAGTAGAGTTGAGGAGAAAAAGAGAGTTGCGCGCGAATTGCATGATGGGGTACTGGGCAGAATGTTTGGCGTACGTATGAATCTGGATGGTTTGAATAAGCAGCAAGACGAATCAGCTATGTTGCAAAGAATCAATTATTTAGCTGAATTGAAAAATATTGAGCAGGACATCCGTGAAATTTCACATGATTTGAATAGGGAAAAATCAGAATTAATTAATAACTTCGTTGCAATAGTTAATAATTTATTTGAAGAACAGAAGAAAACCTATAAGTCAAAATTTATAGTAAATATTGATGCTACTATTCGTTGGGAGTTGGTTAGTAATGCTGTAAAAATTAATTTGTACCGTATAATTCAAGAAATTTTGCAAAATACGAATAAATACGCCGAGGCTTTAAAGATTAATGTCGATCTGAAGAAAGAAGAAGATCATCTGATATTGAAAATATCAGATGACGGCAAGGGTTTCAATGTGAAAACAGCTAAGAAAGGAATAGGTTTGCAAAATATCTTGTTCCGAACTAACGAGTGTGAGGGTGTTGTCGATATTAAATCAGCAAAATTGCAAGGGACTACTGTTACGGTTACTTTGCCAATTGCTTAAATACAATAAAAACAAGAATGGGAAGCGAGATTGAATCGGTTGAAAAACAAAAGAAAATACAAAACATATTAATAGTTGATGATCATCGTTTTATAATTGAAGGTTATAAAAATGCTATAACACGTTACAATCCAAACGAATACGATTTTTTAATTACTCAAGCTAAAGATTGTGAATCCGCATACGAAATTATAACAAACCCAGACAGTCCTGTTTTTGATATTGCTTTTTTAGATATTAGTATGCCTGCATTTGAGGAAAAACAAATCTACTCAGGCGAGGATGTGGCCAAATTAATCTTGGATACGATGCCAGATTGTAAAATAATTTTGTTGACCATGTACACGGAATTATTAAAAATAAAAACGATTATTAATACAATCAATCCTGCTGGACTGGTTATCAAAAATGATTTGACATTTGATGAATTAATTTTTGCTTTTGATAAAATTATAAACAACAATAATTACTACAGTGAATCAGTTGTTAAAATGCTTAACTTAGCAGAGGTTGATGCTATTGAAATTGATCAATTTGACGAACAAATTTTATTTCATCTTTCAAAAGGCACAAGTATTACAAACATGGTGCAATATATTCCGATATCGGTGGGGGCTATTGAGCGTCGTATTGTAAACTTAAAAGAGCTTTTACGTGTTGAATACAACGACTACAGCGCCTTAGTCGTAGAAGCTAAAAACAAAGGATTATTATTTTAAAATAAAAAAAACGACACTTTTGGTGTCGTTTTTTAGTTTTGTCTATTAACTAATAGCATCCCAACCACGCGCTTTTAGTGGGATTTTAGTATTCGCTCTTGTAATTAAATGAATTCCTTCACTTTCTTGGGTCATGTGACCGATGATAGTAAAATTTGGATTGGCTTTTATTTTCTCAAAATCTTGAATCGAGATTGTAAATAGCAATTCGTAATCTTCACCTCCGTTAATGGCAACAGTGGTGCTATCAATATTAAACTCTTCGCAAACATTGATAAACTGCGGATCAATAGGTAATTTGTCTTCGTATAAATTACAACCTACTTTTGACTGTTTACAAATGTGCATAATCTCAGAGGAAAGTCCGTCTGAAATATCAATCATAGCCGTAGGTTTTACTTCAAGTGCATGCAGTAATGTACGAACATCTTTGCGTGCTTCAGGCTTTAATTGACGTTCAATAAGATAAGTATAAGCGTCTAAATCAGGTTGTGAATTTGGGTTCACTTGAAAAACTTGTTTCTCACGTTCCAAAACTTGTAATCCCATGTAGGCAGCACCGATATCTCCAGTAACTACCAGCAAATCGGTTTCTT
Organism: Flavobacterium turcicum; assembly: GCF_011365745.1. Lineage (GTDB taxonomy): Bacteria > Bacteroidota > Bacteroidia > Flavobacteriales > Flavobacteriaceae > Flavobacterium > Flavobacterium turcicum. Next base: position 416,132 of record NZ_JAAOBY010000001.1, read on the forward strand.
TGGCCCCATTACGATATACAATTTCATCTTCGTTTGCTTCTCCGATGGCAGTAATGCTAATTATTAATCCTTTTTGAGATGATGTGGTGTCACCGCCAATTACATCAATATTGTATTCAGCTGCGGCATGTGTAATACCAGCAAACAACTCTTCTAAAGCTTCTAGTGGAAATCGGTTAGAAACGGCAACCGAAACAGTGATTTGTGTTGCCTTGGCATTCATAGCGCAAATATCCGAAACATTGACTACAACAGCTTTATATCCCAAATGTTTTAAGGGCATGTAAGCCAAATCAAAATGTACGCCTTCAATCAATAAATCGGTTGAAACAACAATTTTTTTGTCCTTGAAGTCTAAAACAGCTGCATCATCTCCAATCCCTTTTAAGGTAGATGATTGGTTGATTGCAAAATTTTTAGTCAAATGATCAATTAGTCCAAATTCTCCTAATTGAGCTATACTTGTACGTTGTGGATTTTTATCTTCTATCATTTTGCAAAGGTACAAAGTTTTCTTGCCACAGATTACACAGATTACCACAGATTTTTTCGCATCTTAAGGATTGTAAAACATCTTTCATGAAAACTCGTAACTCTTACTATACATCCATATTTAGATAATTTACCACAGATTACACAGATTACCACAGATTTTTTCGTTACTTGATGATTGTAAAACATCTTACATGAAAACAATCGCAACTCTTACTATACATCCATCTTTAGATAATTTGCCACAGATTACACAGATTTTTTCGTTACTTGATGATTGTAAAACATCTTACATGAAAACAATCGTAACTCTTACTATTCATCCATCTTTATATAATTTGCCACAGATTAGACAGATTACCACAGATTTTTTCGCATCTTTATGATTGTAAAATATCTTTCATGAAAACAATCACAACGCTAACCATAAATCCTTCCTTAGATAAATCAACTCATTTTACGGGACTTATCGCTGAGCAAAAAATTAGATGTGGAAAACCGCGTTATGATGCTGGTGGTGGCGGTATAAATGTATCTAAAGCCATTGCAAAATTAGGAGGTACGTCCAAATGTATTTTTACTTCTGGTGGTTCTTCTGGCGAATTGCTCGAAGAATTAATTAAAAAAGAAGGTTTGCAATCTGAAATGATAAGAACTAAAAGTTGGACAAGAGAAAATTTTATTGCTTTTGATTCTGAAACACAATCGCAGTACCGTTTTGGTTTTCCAGGAAATGAGTTGTCTCTAGCTGAACAAGATGAAATTTTGCATAAAGTAAAAGATTTAAAAACAGATTATCTTGTCATCAGCGGAAGCTTAAATGAAGGATTAGCAACTGATTTTTACAAACAAATAGCCCAAATAGCCCAAGCTTCTAACATCAAGGTTATTGTTGATACATCTGGTGAACCGCTGAAAAAAGTCTTAGAAACAGGAGTTTATCTAATTAAACCCAACATTGGCGAATTAGCAAAATTAATTGGTACCGAACGATTAGAATTACCAGAGGTTGAAAAAGCGGCCAAAAAATTAATTGAAAATAAAAGTGCAGAAATTATAGTAGTTTCACTGGGAGCTGATGGAGCCATTTTAGTCACTCAAGACGAAACTCATTTTGTTAAAGCGCCAAAAGTAGAAAAGAAAAGTACCGTAGGAGCTGGCGACAGTATGGTGGGTGGTATGGTGTGGGCATTGTCTCAAAACAAAACTTTAAAAGAAGTGATACAAATTGGAGTTGCTTGTGGTTCTGCAGCAACTATGAACGAAGGAACTCAACTTTTTAAAGTAGAAGATGTTATGCGATTGTTAAATGAAATCTAATAAAAAACCTGACAATTTCCATCGTCAGGTTTTCTCTATATTCTTTGTTCTATATTCTTTTTTCTAAAAAAATTAGTCATTCAGTTTAAGAACCGCCATAAACGCTTCTTGTGGAATTTCAACGTTTCCTACTTGGCGCATACGTTTTTTACCTTTTTTCTGTTTTTCTAATAATTTACGTTTACGTGAAATATCTCCACCGTAACATTTTGCGGTAACGTCTTTACGCAATGCTTTGATGGTTTCACGAGCGATAATTTTAGCACCAATTGAGGCTTGTATTGGGATTTCAAATTGTTGTCTTGGAATTAATTCTCGCAATTTTTCACACATTTTTTTACCAATGGTATAGGCGTTATCTGCGTGAATCAAGGCTGAAAGCGCATCTAATTGATTTGCATTGAGCAAAATATCCATTTTTACAAGTTTAGATTCTCTCAATCCTATCGGAGAATAATCAAATGATGCATATCCTTTGGAAACCGTTTTTAGCCTATCATAAAAATCAAATACGATTTCAGCCAGTGGCATGTCAAAATTCAATTCCACACGCTCCGTTGTCAAATAGGTTTGATTGGTAATTTGCCCGCGCTTTTCAATACACAAACTCATTACGTTCCCCACAAAGTCAGCTTTGGTAATGATAGTAGCTTTGATAAATGGCTCTTCAACACGGTCTAATTTTGTAGCCTCCGGTAAATCACTTGGGTTGTTTACAATGATTGCTGTATCAGGTTCTTTTTTGGTATATGCCAAGTACGAAACGTTAGGAACCGTGGTGATTACAGTCATGTTAAATTCACGTTCTAAACGTTCCTGAATAATTTCCATGTGTAACATTCCTAAGAATCCGCAACGGAAACCAAAACCTAAAGCTGCAGAACTCTCGGCTGAAAATACAAGCGAAGCATCGTTCAGTTGTAGTTTTTCCATCGAGGCACGCAAATCTTCATAATCCTCTGTATCAACAGGATAAATACCAGCAAAAACCATTGGTTTTACATCCTCAAAACCCGTGATCATATTTGTTGTTGGTGTTTTTGCATCCGTAAGTGTATCACCTACTTTTACTTCTTTCGCCTCTTTAATTCCAGAAATTAAGTATCCAACATCACCTGCTGAAATCACTTGTTTTGGCACTTGATTGAGTTTCAAAGTACCTATTTCATCAGCAAAATATTCATTGCCAGTAGCCATGAATTTAATTTTTTGTCCTTTCTTAATTTCGCCATTTACCACTCTAAAAATAACCTCAATACCTCTAAACGGGTTGTAATGAGAGTCAAAAATCAAAGCTTGCAAAGGCTCGTCAACATTTCCTTTTGGAGCAGGTATTTTTTCAATAATTGCTGCTAATATATTTTCGACACCAAAACCAGTTTTTCCAGAGGCGTGAATAATGTCCTCTAGGTTGCAACCCAATAAGTCAATAATATCATCGCTCACCTCTTCAGGATTGGCGCTAGGTAAATCTACTTTGTTCAAAACCGGAATAATTTCCAAGTCGTTCTCTAAAGCCAGATATAAATTTGAAATAGTTTGTGCCTGAATACTTTGTGCTGCATCCACAATCAAAAGTGCCCCTTCGCAAGCAGCAATAGATCGAGAAACTTCATACGAAAAATCAACGTGTCCCGGAGTGTCAATCAAGTTCAAGATGTATTCTTCACCCTTGTACGTGTACTCCATCTGAATCGCGTGACTTTTAATAGTAATACCACGTTCACGCTCCAAGTCCATATTGTCAAGTAATTGCGCCTTTTCTTCACGAGCAGTTACAGTTTGTGTAGCACCTAGTAAACGGTCTGCAAGCGTACTTTTCCCGTGATCAATATGTGCAATAATGCAAAAATTTCTTATATGTTTCATTTTCAGTAAATATCAATAAATTTGCTTGTCAGCTTGTGGGCGTGCCGGCAGAAAAAGCCGTCGGGCTATGCGCTCTATCTTTTGTTCCGTTAGCACTTCACAAAAGGATGCCGCTGCTATCCCTCACGCAAAACCCCACTAAGAGTCAATTAATTTGCAAATATAGGCTAAAAGTTTTTTATGTGAGATTCAACAATGCCTAATGTTACTGCAATTGAAATTTAATTTTTTAGCAATTCTCATTTGGGGTCTTTCTTATTGTATTTTTGCTCGTATTTACAAAAGCATCTTGCAGTTACATTTGAACTTTTATACCAACTATTTATGCCTACTTCACCACAAGATTCTATTACCATAAACGACACTCCCTACAATTTACAAGAGCTAGAAACACTAGCTTGGAAAAAATTAGTCAACGGTTCAGTTAAGAAAAAAAATGGTTTCCGAACCATGTGCGTTGGCACCATAAATGAAAACAACACCGCCGCATTACGAATTGTAGTAAATAGAAAAGTTGATGAGGTAAACAAAACCGTATATTTCCACACAGACAATCGCTCCCGAAAATGTTATGATTTACAAAAAGACAATCGCATTTCACTCTTGTTTTACGATGCGCGCCAACGGGTTCAAATTGTTGTGAAAGCGCATGCCGCTTTACACACTAACGATGCCTTATCAAATGATCGTTGGAAGGCAACCAGTCCGCAAGCTCGTCTAGGTTATATGACACTCGAACCACCCAACACAAAATCAAATCATCCAACCTTGGGATACGAAGAACGTTTTTCGACCCTAAAGCCCACAGATATTGAAAGTGATTTGTTTCAAGAAAATTTCACGGTTGTTGCTTGTGCAGTCTATGAACTTGAATTTTTATACCTCGACTTTACTGGCAACAGAAAAGCTAATTTCTTTTATGAAAACAGTGTTTTGCAAGATAGTTTTTGGGCAGTTCCGTAACCTCCAAAGATTTTATTTTTTCAAATTGGTAATTGTACTTTTTTTGCCTTTGCAAACTAAATACAATTGTTCCGACAATTCATAAAGATTTGTCGCATTGGTATTGCTAAAAACGATAATGCTTTTGTTGTTATCGAGCGTATGAATCCAATTGGTATTGGAACCCAAAATTCCGCCTGGACGATATACAAATTTAGTATCGAAAACACCATATCCATCGGCAAACCAAAATCCAAAGGCAACGTTGTCAAGATCTCTGTTTGGCGCAATCATTAGTTCGGTAGTATTTTTTGAAAGTAACTTATAGTTGAAAATGGCAGTGTCAAATTTCAATAAATCTTCTACACTGGAATACATTGCACCCGACCCAAAAAAGTTTTCGATATAGTAAGGTTCGTCATTTTTGAATTCAGTTGTTTTTTCATCAATGGTATATGAATCTACCAATCCCGAAATGATGTCCGTTGATTTTAACATATTGGTGTTTTGCATTTGTAACGGTTTTAAAATTCTTTCTTCCAAATTTTTTTCAAATGATTTTCCGGTAATGTTTTCGATAATTTTATGTAAAATCATATAGTCACCATTATTATATGCGCTTTTCTTTCCGGGAATTGTATCTAGTTTATTGCTACAATAAGTGTCAATATAGTCATCAATAGATAGCGGCAATTGGTAGGTTTTCAAATCAAGTTTATCGGCAAGATTAGGAATTCCGGAACTGTAAGTCAGTAAATTTTCAATGGTAACTTTGTCTTTTGCTTCGCCTTTGTACTTTGGAAAATACTTTCCAAAAGTTGCTTTTAAATCAAGCTTTCGTTCTTGGTATAGTTGCAAAATTAAAACAGCAGTAAAAGTTTTGGTTATCGATAAAATTTTGAATTTAGAATCAGCTTTTATCACGTTACCCGATTGTCTATTAGCAATTCCTATTTCTTTCAAAAAGTCGATTTTGCCGTTAGAAGCTACTAGAACAGTTCCGTTAAAGTTTTTTTGCGAGTGATAATACTTTACAATCTCATCAAATTGTTTTGTTTGTGCAAAACTGATTTGGCACATTGTAAATAGTACAAGGATTGCAATATTTTTCATAATTCAACTTTAAATTGTTTCTCTAAGATATTGATTATTTATCTTTTATTAAACTTCGCTTTGTAATACGTAGTGTCTTTTTCAGAGAAAACGACCCTGCGGTTGTCTTCATTTTCGAATTCTAAACTATCATTAACCACAAATTTTACTTCTGTAAATTTATAACCGGTAACAAATGTGGTTGTTATTTGATAGGTGTTATTGGCAGTATTCAATTTCATTTCGGTAGCTTCTCCCCAAGATAATGGTTTGTCTTTTCCACGAATGGCTACGTTTTTTACATTTTTCATTTCGGATGCATCCAAAGTAAAAACAACGGTTTTTTTATAGGTTTTTTGAACGCAATTTGTCAAGAATAAAGAAAGTAAAAGTGCTAGTAATATCGTTTTAGTTTTCATAATTAAGCTTTGTTTTTAGTTAGTAAATAATCAATTCCAAATCGGCCTGAACCTAGTATTAAAAAGAACATCGCTACCCAAAGGAATCCCATGGCGGCAAGGCAATTCCACAATCCATTTTGTATTTGTTGCATAAATATAGCAACTAGCATGGTGCAAATTACTAAGAAAGAAGCAACACGGGTTTGAAATCCAAATAACAGTAGCAATCCGCCAACAGCTTCTGCAAAAGCGCCCATCCAAGCAAAAAAAGCTGGAGCAATGGCAAAAATCCCACCATAATTTGCCACATCACCGGGAAACCAAAAAGCGACTTCAAACAATCCTAAATTAGCATCAACGGGTGACCAAGGCATTCCAAATTTATCGGCTCCAAAGTTAAAAGCCAGCAAGTATCCACAAACAATTCGCGGAATAGTAATAAATAGATCTTGTGACCAATGTGGTAACAAAACAGGTTTAGTGATTTTGGTAAGTAGTTTCATAATGTTGTATTTTTTGATTTTCTTATTGATATTTATATTGAATTTTGAAATTGCTATTGAACATTGCCATTGCCATTGAACTTTTCATTAATTAACAATCAAATCGCCATTACCTGATTTTTTCGAATTAGAATCAAATTGGGCTTTTCCTTTGTTAATGACATCTCCGTTTCCAGTTAATTTTGCAGTAAGTTTTTCAATGACATTGGCAGTTATATTTCCGTTTCCAGTGCTTTTTAAATCAGCTTTTTTAGCAACTAGATTCTCTGCGTTTACATCGCCATTTCCAACTTTAACAATATCTAAATCATCTATCGTTCCGCTAATTTTACTTTCTCCATTTCCGGTGTTTTCTAATCTAAAATAACGACCCAAAACATTTTTCACGGTTAAATTACTGTTGCCAACGTTTTTGATGACACTTGCCTCTGGCATCGTGATTTTTATTTTTAGATTGGTATCTTCAACATACATTTTGTTGTTTTGGTTTCCTTTAAATTGAATTTTTAGCTCTTTACCTGAAACGTTTTCTAAAAAAGTCAAAAGACGTTCCAAATTGTCATCGATTGTTATAGCAATGCTCCAAGTTTTTCCAATTTCTACCTCAATAGTTCCATCTAAATCTTCAAAAGAAAGCTTGTCGAAATTTTTGTAGTTGTAATTTTTAGTGATCGTTTTTCCGGATCCTTGTAGTTGTGCGTGTGCAAAAGTTGAAGTTAATATCAACGTAATTGCCAAGATTAATTTTTTCATAATTAGTTTTTTAGTGATTAATAACAGGGCAAAGTTGCGCCATAAATCAGCACCAATCGCTTCAAATTATGATTTGAGACTAGTTTAGTTCTGCTGTGAAGTATTGTAAATGCTGACAATGTTGTTTTCAACTATTTTTTATCAAAAAACTTTGTTTTTATTCCTGATTTTGAAATACAGCTGACAAATGCACTTGATAGGTAGAAAGCAGATCCAAATTTAACGCTTGTTGTAGGGAAACATTTTTGCAGACTATGTACTTTTATATTCAAGAGCATCTACATTTTTAAAAAGCAAAACGAAACAATAAATTCCTGAACTTTTAATAACATCGAATTATGAAAAGGAATTCCCTAAATGACATCAGTCACCTTGATGATTTGAACCGATTGAATGAAATAGTTTCTGATAAACGTCTCGCCAAGAGAGCCACAGAAAAAAAGAATAGACGCAACCGCCACTACGAAAAGCAATTTATAAAAAACACTATTGAACGGTTTGATGCCGAATAAGTAGTTGCTTTTTATTGGCGGAAAACCTTATTCGTTGGTGTATTCTTTTGGTGTTTTACCTGTGTTTTTCTTGAAAGCTCGATTAAAAGTAGCTTTCGAGTTAAAGCCGCAATCGTAAGCAATTCCTAGCAAAGTAGATTTTTTGTGTTCGCCATTTGATAAACTGATTTTAACAGCTTCAATTCTGAAATTATTGATGTAATCATTAAAGTTCATTTGAAACCCTTGATTGATCGTTTTAGAAATAACAGAAGCGTTAGTTTCTAATTTTTTTGCCAAATCGGTAAGCGTTAATTCAGGATTTTGATAGAGTTTTTCAGCTTGAATTAAGGTTTCTATCTTAGATTTCCAATGTTCCGTTTCGGGCGAAACAGTCTCTTCTACAGTCTCATACTGAATGTCAATGCTCGTTTCCAAATTACCTGCACTGCTGCTGTCCAATAAAAGAATAGGACTTTTGTCAAAAAAAGACATTTTAAACGGTATCGTAGCATTTGTAGGATTAGAATATCCCGTAATGGCAATGTAGTACATCACAATCGAAAAGGAAAGATAAAACCACCAACTGCCTTGATACGATTTCATTTCTGGTAAAAAGTATTCAACACCATCAAAAACAAGTGGTAAAAGCAACATCACTAAAAAAGCAATCAAATACGTTTGAATCCATTTAAACAAAACCGAATCGGCATAACTCACCACCTGAAACATGAGTCTTTTGTAAACATTATAATATCGAATACTCAATATAAAATATACAATCATCGAGAGCAAACCTAGTTTTTGGTACCATTCCTCAAAGTCTTTGTCCATTCCGTTTTCGTAAAAATAATAGTCGCCAAAAATGAATTTGTCGTAAATCCAAGTAGCAATAATGTAAATAAGATACAGCAATCCTGGCAGAATATGTATTGCCTCTTTTTTCGAAAATTTGAATGAGGGATTCAGTAAACTTTGGGTGTAAAAAAAGATGATAGGGCCTATCCATAAAAGGTGTTGAAAAGGAGTGTAAAATAAAATATCACGATAGGGTTGATTGTCATACCAGCCCGCAAAACCAAGCATCCACGGTGCAATATAGAGGCTACACAGAAAAATGAAAAAACTCAGCCAATAATTCGATTTATTGTCGGTTTTAATAGCTTTTATAAGTAACAAAACGCTGTAAACAATTCCTTGAGTAAACGAAATAAGTAAAACGGAACTGTAAAATCCAAATTGAAAAAGCATCTTGTAGTTTTCGTAAAAATAATTATTTTTTGTAGACCAATGTCATAATTTTTCAAGTATGACTTCTTGTGTCTTAATCTCTTGATAGTTCCAAAATTATCGGTCTAATTTTTTTATCTTTGCAAAAAAATAAAACATCTTGATTAAAATAGGCGACCATATTGTTTTACCGGATTTTCCCTTACTTCTTGCTCCAATGGAAGATGTGAGCGATCCGCCGTTTCGTAGATTGTGCAAAATGCATGGTGCTGATATGATGTACTCTGAATTTATTTCTTCCGAAGGATTGATTCGTGACGCCATCAAAAGTCGCATGAAATTGGATATTTTTGATTACGAGCGCCCTGTGGGAATCCAGATTTTTGGTGGCGACGAAGAGGCAATGGCACTTTCTTCTAAAATTGTTTCTACTGTAAATCCAGATCTTATTGATATCAATTTTGGTTGTCCTGTTAAAAAAGTCGTTTGCAAAGGAGCTGGTGCTGGTGTTTTAAAAGATGTTGATTTGATGATTCGGTTGACCAAAGCTGTTATTGATAGCACTCATTTACCTGTAACAGTTAAAACGCGTTTGGGTTGGGATGATAATTCTATCAATATCGATGAGGTTGCAGAACGTTTGCAAGACATTGGTGTTGCCGCATTGAGCATTCACGCTAGAACGCGCGCCCAAATGTACAAAGGTCACTCCGATTGGTCACACATTGCCCGAGTAAAGAATAATCCTAGAATCACAATGCCAATTTTTGGAAATGGCGATATTGATTCTCCGGAGAAAGCATTACAGTATAAAAATGAATACGGCATTGACGGAATCATGATTGGTCGTGCTGCGATTGGTTATCCGTGGATTTTTGATGAAATAAAACATTACTTCAAAACAGGAGAACATTTGGCAAAACCTACCGTTATTGATCGTGTAGAGGCCGTGCGTAATCACCTTACTTGGGCTATGGACTGGAAAGGCGAACGATTAGGAATTGTGGAAACACGTCCGCATTACACCAATTATTTTAAAGGAATCCATTCTTTTAAAACCCACAAACAAAAATTAGTAACCCTCGATCGCCCCGAGGAGCTTTTTGCAGCCTTAGATGAAATTCAGGATGCTTATGTGGGGTACGAGGTGGTTTAGTAATTACTGTCAAGATAACCCGAACTATATCAAATAGGCGAAGCAATTCCGCTAATTTGCACCAATTAATTCGTGTAAATTAGTGGAATTCGTGTTTTATTTTAAAAGGGAAAACTATTCCAACAAAGATTTGCTCACGCGACTACTAGCAATAAGTGAGGCTAGAAAACCAAGTATAACAATTGTTGTCATCACAATGGCAACATTTTCAAATGAAAAAACAACAGGATAAGCCAAACTTTCTGTAAGCATAATCCATTGAAAATGCTCTTGAAGCAACACGATTACAATTCCTAAAAACAATCCTAAAACACCTCCAAATACACTCAGTAAGGTACCTTGTAGCAAGAATATTTTACGTAGATCTTGAATAGGAGTACCCAAATTGTACAAGGTTTTCAAGTTGGCTTTTTTATCCAAAATCATCATAATCAAGGCGCCAACCAAATTAAATAAAGCGACCACAATAACTAAGGTAAAAATCAAGTACACTGCAATATTCTCCGTGTTGAGCATTTTATAAAGCGAGGCGTTCAGCTGCGCTCTGTTTTTTATGGTAACGGTATTTTTAAAAATGGTTTGCAACTGCTCGTTAATAACTGCTTCATCAGCGTTGGGGGCTAATTTGAGTTCTATTCCTGAAACTTTATTGGTAGGATAACCCAATAATTCTTGCGCCAAACCCAAATCGGCAAAAACATATTTCGAGTCTAATTCTTCGTTGATAGCATAAATTCCAACCGGAATTAAATCCGATTTGTTAAAGGCTTGCTCCAAGTTGTCAATCGTTCCTCGACCAGGCTTTGGAACTAAAACCTCAAGCTGTCGGTTAAAGTCCAGCAAACCCATCGAAAATTTTTGAGCTATGCCATAACCCACCACTACTTGGTACGTATCAGGTTGCAGCCATTGTCCGTTATATAATTTTGATTCAATGGCGTTGACCTTGCTGTAGTTGGGGTCAACACCTTTTAGGTAAGTCACTTCTTGCTTGCCATCAAAGGTAAACAATACGCGTTCTTCAATAATTTTGGTAAACGATACCACGCCAGCAACAGTCTTAATTTGCTGCTCTTGTTGCGGGCTCACCACAAACGATTTCCCCTTGGTACTGCTAATTTTTAAATCAGGGTCAATCTCATTCGTAAACGACAAACTAAATACTTTTAAACCGCTAAATACTGAAAGTACTACAAACAAGGCCATAGCGCCCACAATAATACCCAAACTCGCAATGCGGTTTATAATATTGATGGCATTATTTTTACTGTTACTTTTAAGGTAACGCGTGGCTATGTACAGCGGAAAATTCAAGGATTATTGGAATCTGCGTTTGTCTAGTAAATCTCTGTTCTCAATAGGATTGTCTCTGTTGGCAAGCGCATTGTCAATTTTTTCAATGTAATCTAATGAGTCGTCAATAAAGAAAACCAAATTAGGCACCTTACGCAATTGCAGGCGTACACGTTGCGATAAATCGTGTTTAATATTTTTTGAATTTGATTTTACAGCTTCTAAAATCTCTTGCGCTTTGTCCTGAGGAAAAACACTCAAATGCACCGTAGCAACTGATAAATCAGTAGTTACAGCAACTTTAGATACCGAGATCACCAAGTTAGAAACGCCGTTTTTTCTCACTTCACCTTGCAGGATATCCACCAAATCTTTTTGGATGACCCCGCCTATTTTTTTCTGTCTATTTGTTTCCATGCTGCAAAAATACTACTTTTAAGGTTTATCCCGAAGTTTCAACTCAAAATTAAAATGTAACCCTCTTACAGCGCAATTTTTAGGAGCTGTTTCCCGCTTTTCATTACAATCTTTCCTGCTCTGCTAGCGCGCCGCAGTAAAGGATTTTCATTGCAATCGGGGCTAGGGAGTGCGTAAATGAAGTTCTTAATTTCAGGTAAAGATAGTAGATAATCCAAAAGCAAAATTCAAGATGCAAAGACCATCCTTTTCTATATACGACGCCTCAGCAGGTTCCGGAAAAACCTATGCACTTGTCAAAGAATACCTGAAAATCATTCTTACAGCACACAAAAACGATGCGTACCGGCATATTTTGGCGATCACTTTTACCAATAAAGCCGTACACGAAATGAAGTCGCGTATTGTGGGTAGCTTGTCTGAATTTGCCAAAGACGAACCAAGCGATAAAGCGCATGATTTAATGCTTGATTTAGCGGCGGCTACCCAATTATCAGTCATTCAAATAAAAGTAAAATCGCAACAAATCATCAAGCACATTATTCATAATTATGCGGCTTTTGATATTTCAACCATTGACAAATTCACTCACAAGGTAATTCGAGCTTTTGCGCACGATTTGAATTTGCCCATGACTTTTGAAGTTACTTTGGATACCGAAAATCTATTGATAGAAGCGGTAGATGCCATCATTGCACAAGCCGGTGAAGATGAGACTTTGACCAAATTGCTCATCGATTTCACTATGGAAAAAACCGATGATGATAAATCTTGGGACATTTCACGAGAAATTCTCGACACAGGTAAATTGGTACTGAATGAGAACAACCGAAATGAAATTACACATTTTCAAGACAAATCGATTGCTGAGTTTGTAGCTATAAAAAACAAATTAGATAAAACCTGCAAGGAGCTAGAAAAGGAAACGGTTGTTTTTGCAGAAGAAATAGTAGCATTAATTGATAAAAATGGTATTGATGTAAAGTCCTTTTCCAGACTTACTTTCCCCAATCATATTGCAAGTATTCAGCAAGGAAAATTCAATCCTAAAAATAAAATGTTTCGTGAGTTTGATGATATTGCCATCAATAAAACAGCCAAAGATCGTGATCTAATTGAAAGTTTGCTTCCGCAAATGCTGGATCAATTAAAAACGATTTATGGAACTTTCGAGAAAATAAATTTTTACAAAGCCTTTCTCAAAAATATTACACCACTTTCCTTGCTGAATACCGTCAGTAACGAATTGGCCAAAATCCAAGAAGAGCAAAATGTGTTGTCTATTTCTGAGTTCAATGCCATCATTCACCGTGAAATTCAAAACCAACCTGCTCCTTTTATATATGAGCGATTGGGCGAGCGCTACCGTCATTTTTTTATCGATGAGTTTCAGGATACTTCCGAAATGCAATGGCAAAATTTGATTCCATTAATTGACAATGCACTTGCGGGTCAAGATGATTATGGTGTAAAAGGAACGCTAATGATTGTGGGTGATCCTAAGCAATCTATTTATCGCTGGCGCGGAGGAAAAGCAGAGCAATTTATCGAATTGAGTAAGGACAATAATCCGTTTAGCAATCCGGATAAAGTTTTGGAACATTTAGATAAAAACTACCGTTCTTATTCGCAAGTTATCGAGTTCAATAATGCCTTCTTCAAGTTAATTGCAAACCATTTTGATCAACCTGATTACCGCGACTTATACGAAAATCATAGCAGTCAAAAAACAAATGATAAAAAAGGAGGTTTTGTAAGCATCGCTTTTATCGCCAATGTAGATAAAAAATCAGCAGACGCTGAGGAAAGTAGCGACGGAGAAGTTCTTGAGAAAGCCGATTTGTATCTTGAAGCTACTTTGACAACCATTCAAAAAGTGTTGCAAGAAGGATTTGAGTACAAAGATATCGTGCTACTTACCCGTAAACGTGACCAAGGTATTGCCATTGCTAATTATTTAACAGAGAAAAAAATACCGTTATTATCATCAGAAACCTTGATGATTCAAAATGCAACCGAGGTGCAACTCATTATTCACTTGTTGAAATACCTTAAAAACAGTGCCGACTTAGAGGCGAAAGCACATTTTTTATATCACATAGGATTAAATAGTCAAACGGAATTACCGGTTCACGATTTCATCGCGCAAGGCATGGCGCTCAAGCAAGAAGCTGATTTTGAAAAATGGTTATTGCAATGCAATATAGCGTTGTCGTTTCAAAATATTCGTAAAAAATCGCTGTACGAAGCTGTAGAAGTAATCATTGCTAAGTTTTTGCATTCTCAAAAAAGCAATGCTTATGTACAATACTTTTTGGATATTGTTCTTGAACGTGACGTGCGCAATCAAGCCGGCATTGCTGATTTTGTAAGTTTCTGGGAAAAGAGCGGTCACAAATATAGCATTCCGTCGCCCGAAGGTACGAACGCGGTCCGTATTATGACCATTCACAAATCAAAAGGATTAGAGTTTCCGGTGGTAATTTTTCCTTTCGCAGAAGAAGATTACAGTCGAAAACCCAAAGATAAATTATGGCTCAATGCCGCTGAAGAAGATTTTGGAATTCCAAAAGTGCTGATTGATAATAGTAGCAGTGTAGAAGGTTTTGGAGAGGAAGCCGCCGAAGTATATCAGCAAAAAAAACAAGAAGAACTACTGGATAATGTTAACGTACTTTATGTGGCGTTAACTAGGGCCGAGGAGCAGTTGTATGTGATTTCGAATATGAATTTAAGTTCGAAAGGCGAGTTGCCAAAAAACAATATGTGTACCTTTTTTATAGAGTACCTACAAGCAAATGACGGGTTTGATGAAAATCAATTTCTTTATGAATCTGGAAATTCAAAACGGCTATCAAAGGCCAAACCACATGTAGATAGCTCGCGTGTGATTCCGTTTGTGCAGGAAGTTTTAAATCCTAAAAATATAAAAATTGCACAACGCGAAGCCTTGATGTGGGGTACTCAGCAACAAGAAGCTATTGAGTACGGGAACTTAATTCATGAGGTGCTTTCCTTTGTAAAAACCTACGATGAGGTCGATGTGGCGATCACCAAAGCAATTGAAAGCGGAATGATCGCCATAACCCAACAAGAAACCGTTCGTACCAGTTTGCAGGAAATTGTGAGCCATCACGAACTAGCCGCTTGTTTTGCTAAAGGCAATACGGTTCTTAATGAGCAAACCATCATTCAAAAAGAAGGCGGCACTATAAAACCTGACAGAATGGTAGTAAACTCAAACAACGAAGTGTATTTGTTGGATTATAAAACGGGCATGCATCAAAAAAAATACGAACAACAGTTACACAACTACCAGCAAGCTATTGAGGCTATGGGTTATAAAGTGACAAAAAAAGCGCTAATTTATATCGGAAAAGGAATTGAAGTAGTAAATTTGTAACGCAAAAATGAATAATTCGCAAAATAGAATTGTAAACTATAAATTATGTACGGAAAAATAAAGGAACATTTGCAAGCAGAATTGCAAACAATAGAAGAGAATGGGATTTTTAAAAGAGAAAGAATTATTACATCGCCACAGGCGGCTGAAATAACCATTTCTACTGGAGAAACTGTTTTGAATTTTTGTGCCAATAATTATCTTGGACTTTCATCTCATCCCGAAGTAGTGCAAGCAGCGAAAGATGCTTTGGATTCTCATGGTTTCGGAATGTCGTCTGTTCGTTTTATTTGCGGAACACAAGATATTCATAAAGAACTTGAAAAAAAGATTGCTGATTTTTACGGTTTAGAGGATACCATATTATACGCTGCAGCATTTGATGCAAATGGTGGTGTTTTTGAACCTTTATTAGGAGAGCAAGATTGTATTATTTCAGATAGTTTGAACCATGCTTCTATTATTGACGGAGTGCGTTTGTGTAAGGCGGCACGCTACCGTTACGAAAATTCCAACATGGAAGATTTGGAACAACAGTTAATAAAAGCTACTGAAGCAGGTTGTCGTTTTAAATTAATTGTAACTGATGGTGTGTTCTCTATGGACGGATTGGTTGCGCCTTTGGATAAGATTTGTGATTTAGCTGATAAATATGATGCCTTAGTAATGGTAGACGAATGTCATGCAGCTGGTTTTATTGGTGCAACTGGTAAAGGTACTCCTGAAGCAAAAGGGGTTATGGGGCGTGTGGACATCATCACAGGAACGCTTGGTAAGGCTTTAGGAGGTGCGATGGGCGGTTACACTACTGCTAAAAAAGAAATTATTGAAATTTTGCGTCAGCGTTCAAGACCATATTTGTTTTCAAACTCTTTAGCGCCAGCTATTGTTGGTGCATCATTAAAAGTATTTGAATTACTTGAAAAAGATACCACCTTACGCGATCAACTAGAGTGGAATACCAATTATTTCAAAGCAGGTATGAAAGCAGCTGGTTTTGATATCATCGATGGTGATTCGGCAATAGTACCTGTTATGTTGTACGATGCTAAACTTTCTCAAATTATGGCTGATGAATTGTTAAAAAAAGGCGTGTATGTTATTGGTTTCTTCTTTCCGGTAGTTCCAAAAGACAAGGCCAGAATTAGAGTTCAGCTTTCTGCCGCACATACACAAGCACATCTAGATAAGGCTATTAGTGCATTTACTGAGGTTGGAAAAGAGTTAAAAATTATATAATTCCCACATTGTTACGGATAAGAAGGTTTTTTTTAACATTAAACTTTGTAGTTTAAAATTTACGTACTACTTTTGTCCATAATTAACTAAATTGTAATTAAAAAATTTAAGTATGAAACATCTTAACAAAATTTTTGTTGCTGCAATAATGGCGATGGGATTAAGCTCTCAAGCACAAGACAGGAACAATCCTTACGCTATCTCTTTCGGAGTTAACGCAGTTGACACTAAAGCAGGAGCAGAGGGTGGAAAAAACTGGCTAGATCGTCATTTTTCTCAACCTTTCGCAGTAAAAGATAATTGGAACATTTTACCATCAGTATCATACCTTAGTGTATCTAGATACGTTGGTGACAATTTCTCTTTTGGTCTTTCAGGATCTGTAAACAAAATTAGCAAATTCGTTACTTTTGCTCCAGAGCCAGCTTCAGTTATGCACGATAGCCGTGGTTACATCGTGACTAACCCAGGTGATTTGATGTATTACGGAATTGATGCTACTGTTAAGTATAGCTTCATGAACTTGATCAAATCTAAAGTAATTGATCCATCTTTATCTGTAGGTGGTGGTTATACTTTCCTTGGTGATAGTAGTTTTGGAACTCTTAACCCAGGTGCAGGTTTAACTTTATGGTTTACTGATAATGTAGGTTTAGAGTTAACTACACGTTACAAAAAAGCTTTTGGAGATAGAACAGAAGGAAATGTAAATTTTGCTGCTCCAGATGCTCCATCTTTATTCCAACACACTGCAGGTTTAATCTTCAAATTTGGAGGTAAAGATACTGATGGTGACGGAATCTACGACAAAGATGATGCTTGTCCAGAAGTTGCTGGTTTGAAAGAATTCAACGGTTGTCCTGATACTGACAAAGATGGTATCCAAGACAGTGCAGATGAGTGTCCAGAAGAATTTGGTTTAGCTGCATTAAACGGATGTCCTGATACTGACGGAGACGGAATTGCTGATAAAAATGATGCATGTCCAGAAGTTGCTGGTTTAGCTTCTTTGAAAGGTTGTCCAGATGCTGACGGAGACGGAATCGCTGACAAAGATGACAAATGTCCTACTGTTGCTGGTCCTAAAGAAAACGCAGGTTGCCCTTGGCCAGATACTGACGGAGACGGAGTACTTGACAAAGATGACGCTTGTCCATCTGTAGCAGGTCCAGCTAGTAACAAAGGATGTCCTGAAGTTACAACTGAAGCTTTAGATAACTTAAAAATTCAAGCTAGAGCAATCTACTTTAATTCAGGAAAAGCTACTTTCAAAGTTGGTGATGTACCTGCTAGATTAGATGCAATGGCTTCTATCCTTAAAAATTATCCAAACGCTAAATTCAGTGTTGAAGGACATACTGATAGCGATGGATCTGACGAATTTAACCAAAAACTTTCTGAAGACAGAGCTAACGTGGTTAGAGATGCTTTATTAGAAAGAGGTATCAAAGCTGAAGATTTAAAAGCTGTAGGTTTTGGTGAGTCTGCTCCAGTTGAAACTAACAAAACTGCTGCTGGTAAAGCTAAAAACAGAAGAACTGAAATTTTATTACAAAAATAATTTCTTCTAAAATATTTATAGGAAACGCCTCGATTTATCGGGGCGTTTTTTTTATTTTTATAGAATGACAAATATTTCTTTTCTAGATAAAATAGCTTCAGTTTTATTGCAAAATCACGCAGCCAGTTTACCCAAAACAATTGTTGTGCTACCCAACAAGCGCGCTAAAATCTTTTTACTTGAAGCGCTTAAAAAGCAAGTTAGTACAAATATTCTTGCTCCTCAAATCATAAGTATCGAAGATTTTATACAAGACATAGCCGGAATCAGAACTATCGATCCCATAGAGCTATTATTTGAGTTTTACGAGGTTTATTTAAGTCAAACAGATCAGTCTAAACAACAAAGTTTTGAATTTTTTGCCAATTGGGCGAAAACTTTATTGCAAGATTTTAACGAAATTGATCGCTACTTGCTCGATCCTGCTTATGTATTATCGTACCTAAAGGATATTGAAGACATAAAAAAATGGGGTATTGAAGTAGAAAACAAAACTCCTTTACTTGAAAAATATATTGATTTTTGGAAGTTGCTTCCACAGTATTACCAAACCCTATACAAGCATTTACTTGAGCTTGGAGTAGGCTATCAAGGTTTGATTTACAGAGAAGCAGTGAATAACCTGAATTCATTTTGCCAAAATCTTCAAGATAGTCGGTTTTTATTTGCGGGGTTCAATGCCTTAAATGCTGCCGAAGAAAAAATCATTCAACACCTATTAGCTGCTGATCGCGCCGAAATTTATTGGGACGCTGATCAAACTTTTTTAAACGATCCGTATCACGATGCGGGTTTGTTTTTACGCAGATTTAAAGAAAGTTGGAAACATTATAAGTCGCAACCTTTTGAGTGGATTGTTGACGAATTTTCTCAAACAAAAAACATCCAAATTATTGGTACTCCCAAAACAATGGGTCAGGCTAAACTTGCCGGAAGTATAATTGAAAATACTATTGAGAAATCGAGTAAGCTAGGCCAGAAAGAATCACTTGATAAAGTAGCGGTAGTATTGGGAGAAGAAAGTCTTTTGGTGCCCTTGTTGTATTCTTTGCCTGTTACCGTGGGCGCTTTGAATATCACTATGGGTTATTCTAGTAAAAATAATCCAGCGCAAATTTTAATTGCAAAATTGTTCAAAATGCACACCAATGCATTAGCTAGAAATGCGAAAAGTTATGTTTTTTATTATAAAGACGTTCTTGATATATTGACACATCCTTTGGTGGAGCCGTATGCTGAAACTAAGGCTTTGGTACAATTAATAAATCAAAATAATTACACTTTTATACCCCATCAAAAATTGATGGAATTGAATGTGATGCCAACAGATTTGTTTGTATTGCTCTTTCAAAAATGGGAACGTGGAGCCATTCCTGTTTTAGAAACCATTTCTCGATTATTATTGATTCTAAAAGAGAACCTTAACAACGATAACGAAGAAGAGAAAATAACAAAAGCTTTTGTGTATGCCATTTTTAAAGTGATCAACAAACTGATTAATTATTATTCAAAATCAGTACATATTGATAAAATTGAAACCTTATATGCCATTTATAAACAGGTTATTGATCTAGCCGAGGTTTCGTTTGAAGGTGAGCCGCTAAATGGATTGCAGATAATGGGAGTTCTTGAAAGTAGGGTTTTAGATTTTGATACGGTCATTGTTACTTCTATGAACGAAGGCAAATTTCCAGCCGGTAAATCTCAAAATTCTTTTATTCCTTATGATGTGAAAAGAGAGTTAGGATTACCAACTTTTAAGGAGAAAGACGCGATTTATACCTATCATTTTTATCATTTGTTGCAGCGCGCTACAAACATTTACTTGCTTTACAATACGGAAAGTGAAGGTTTGGATGCTGGTGAAAAAAGCCGATTTATTACCCAATTAGAAGTAGAAAAGCAAAACAATCATACGCTTACACACGAGATTTATAATGCTACTTTACCTGAAATAGCTTATGAACCAATGGAAATTCCTAAGTCAGAAAGCGTGATGCTTCGCCTTAAAGAAATTGCTGAAAAAGGATTTTCACCATCTGCTTTGACCAGTTATATTCGGAATCCGATACAGTTTTATTTCCAAAAGATTTTACGCATTAGCGAAGTCGAAGAGGTGGAAGAAAATATTGCCCTGAATACGCTGGGTACCATTATTCACGAAACTTTGCGTGTTTTATACGAGCCATTTATTGATAAGTTAATTTCTGAAAATGATATTCTAAATTGTTTCAAACAAATAGACGATGAGGTGCTCAAGCAATTTAAACTTGTTTACAAAGAAGGCGAAATCAAAAAAGGACGAAATTTATTAGCTTTTGAAGTAGCCAAACGTAATGTTTCTAATTTCTTGAAAGTTGAATTAGAAAGCATCAAAAAGGGAGATGCGATTAAAATCATTGCATTGGAACAAACTTTTGAGCGCATTTTACAGCATCCGAATTTACCTTTTCCAGTTTTAATTAGAGGAAATGTGGACCGAATTGAAGAGCGCAATGGAAACATTCGAATCATCGATTATAAAACGGGGAAAGTAGATAAAGCGAATGTGACTTTGAAATCTTGGAACGGACTCATTGAAGATATAAAAAGTGATAAGATAATTCAAGTGCTTGCCTACGCTTTTATGTATGAAACAGAAGCAAAAGGAAAACCAATTGAAGCTGGAATTATCTCTTTCAAAAATCTAAAAGCAGGTTTTTTACCGTTTAATTTTAAAATAGATAAAGAGGTACAAACTACTATTTCGACTGAAATGCTGAATAATTATCTGGAACAATTGGTCATATTATTAAGTGAAATTTCGGATGCGAATACGCCTTTCAAAGAAAAAATAATCTAATTCATCAACTATCAAAAAACTATACAACAGTTACGAGTTTTACAAAAGTACTTTAGCTATAAATATTGCTGTAAGTGCTGTCGCGGCTGTGTTTGGAGGCTTTGAAACCTTTAAATATGCGCTCTTGTTTTTTGGATTTTTCATCAGTCTTTTGATTAAAGAGGTGAATGCTAAAAACGAATACTTGTTTTATTACAACAACGGACTTTCAAAAATTCAGGTGATAGTTTATTCATTTCTGATTAATTTTTTTGTCTCGATTATCTTCATTCTTGTTGTGAACCTTTTATTGAAGTTGCTATGACAACAAGTATTTTAGAAGTAGATAGCGTACAAAAACAATACAACGGAAAAATCATCCTTTCGGATGTGTATTTGAAATGTGAAACAGGAACAATTCTCGGGATTTTGGGTCGAAATGGTTCTGGTAAATCTACATTATTGAAGATTATTTTCGGGATAGAACCAGCTGATTTTAAATTTGTTCGGGTTGGTGGAAAAGTACTGTCAAAAACAAGTGAGCTGTTAAAAGAAATAAGCTATTTACCACAGGATTCTTTTATTCCGAATTCTTTTTCGGTTCAAAAAACTATTCAATTGTGCATTGCCAAAGCCAAAGTAAAAGATTTTTGTGCAGATGCCATGATACAATCTATGTTGGGTAAAAAAATCAAACATTTATCTGGTGGGGAATTGCGGTATCTAGAAATTAAACTAATCTTGAACAATGATTCAAAATTTGTACTGCTTGATGAGCCTTATAACGGTTTGTCACCGATCATGATTGAAAACATAAATGCATTAATCACGACCATGTCTGCTGTAAAAGGCATTTTGATCACCGATCATAATTATGAAAATGTGATTCAAATTTCTACCAAACTGGCATTAATGAAAGATGGGAAAATGCATCATTTAAAAGATAAAAACGAACTCGTCGAAAAAGGATATTTAAAATTTGGTATGCTCTAAATACTTTTAAAAAAAGACAATAGAACAGCTAATAATTCGTCTTGATTTTCTAGATGACTCATGTGTCCATCAGGAAAAGTGATGAGTTTTACCTCAGTATTTTCTGTTTGTTCTTTGGTTTCTTCATAATTCAAAACAGGATCTTTTTCTCCTAAAATTAAAAGTTTAGGAAACGGTGTAAGGTGCAGCAATACTTCCCGATCTTGTCTGATTTTCATACCTTCTAGTGAAGCAACAATACCTTGCAAAGGCGTTTTTAAAGCTTCTTTTTTTACGTTTTCAATCGTAGCAGCCAATCGCTCTCTGTTATTTTCACTGAATAAATTGGCGATAGAAAGCGAAATAAAATTTACAAAAGATTGTTTCACGGCTTTAATGGCGCGATCCCGATTTTTTTTGCGCTCTTCACTGTCGGCTCTTGCGGTTGAGTTGAGTAAAACCAATCCTTTCATGGTATCTGGATACAATTCGGCGAAAGCCAAAGCCACGTAACCTCCCATAGAATGCCCTACAAAAATAGCTTTGCGAATGCGCAATTCTGATAAAACGGCATGAACCACATCGGCATTGTCCTCCATGGAGTGTACATATCCTAAACATTCTGTCGCGCCATGACCTAACAAATCTATAGTAATGACACGATTTCTTTGTGTTAACTCAGGAATAAAATGATTCCACATTTTTTTGTTTTCCAGAAAACCGTGGAGTAAAACAGTTGCAGTTCCTTTTCCTTCGTCAGTATAGGAAATAGTGGTATTTTTAAAGAGGATTTGTTTCAATTTTGTAATGTTTGTGCAAAGCTAAAGTTTTAATTTTTTCAAAACATATAAGCGATTTAAGTTTTAGATTTTTTTTGGCTGAAAAATGGTAATAATTGAAATTTAAAAATTAACATATAAGTCATGTAAGGTCAGTTGTTTATTTCATTACAAAACTTAAATGACTTATATGTTTAAAAAAAAGCTCCCATTTCTGAGAGCCTTTGAGTATTAAAATCTATTATCACCGTCTATTAATCGGCCTAAACCGCCTAATAAACTGCCTTCGTCACGGCCGCTTCCGCCTGCTCGTGGTGCCGATGCAATGATTCTGTCGGCAAGGCGACTGAAAGGTAAAGATTGAATAAATACGGTTCCTGGTCCGCGTAGTGTAGCGTAAAATAAACCTTCGCCACCAAAAAGAGAATTTTTGATTCCGCCCACAAACTCGATGTCGTAATCTACATCTTTTGTGAATCCTACTATACAACCGGTATCTACTTTTAGGACTTCGCCTGCCGCTAATTCTTTTTGAGCGAGCGTTCCTCCTGTGTGCACAAAGGCCATTCCGTCGCCTTCAATTTTTTGCATGATGAAACCTTCGCCACCAAATAAACCAGTTCCTAATTTTTTAGAGAATTCGATTCCTACTGATACGCCTTTGGCTGCACATAGGAAAGAATCTTTTTGGCAAATGAACTTACCGCCATATTGCATCAAATCGATTGGAATGATTTTTCCAGGATATGGCGATGCAAATGACACTTTGCTTTTAGTATTATTTTGATTGATGAAAGCGGTCATAAAAAGACTTTCGCCAGTTAGTACTCGTTTTCCTGCGCTGAGTAGTTTGCCAAATAATCCCGTTTCTTGACCCGATCCGTCTCCGAAAATAGTTTGCATTTGAATATTGTTATCCATCATCATAAAGCTGCCTGCTTCGGCAACTACAATTTCTTGAGGATCTAATTCTATTTCTACATACTGCATTTCTTCGCCGTAAATGTGGTAATCGATTTCGTGTGCTTGCATGATTTTATGTTTTTTAGTTTTTATTGGTTCGTTTTAAAATTGTTATACCTAATAGTTTTAAAGTAAGTCTTTGACTGATTTGTAACGTTACAATTTTAAAATTGTTTTAACATTTTGACTATTGAAAATGATTTGTGAATCATAGCCCTGATGGCAGTGGCATCTCCCGCTTGAACAACAAGGCTTTTGGGACGCAGTTTTTTGAGCGGGAATAAAACGAACAGCAGGACTGTACGACTTAAGTTGCAGGATGTGGTGCTCCTAAAAAAAACAGCCTAGAAAACTAGACTGCTTTTGGTTTGATTTTATGCTATTTTAAGCGTTCATAAGATCTTCAATTTCCTCAACTTCGATAGGAATGTTGCGCATCATGTTGAAAGGTTCGCCGCTTTCTTGAACGATGATGTTGTCCTCAAGACGGATACCGAAACCTTCGGCAGGAATGTAAATTCCAGGCTCAACGGTAAATACCATGTTGGCTTGCATTGGCTCGGTCAAAATACCGTAATCGTGCGTGTCTAGCCCCATGTGGTGCGAGGTTCCGTGCATAAAATATTTTTTGTAAGCAGGCCAATCAGGGTTTTCGTTTTGCACATCGGCTTTGTCAATAAGTCCTAAACCTAGTAATTCTGAGGTCATTATTTTGCCTACTTCGATGTGGTATTGTTTCCAAAGTGTGCCAGTGGTTAACATTTTGGTGGCTTCGTTTTTTACACGAAGTACGGCGTTGTAAACTTCTTTTTGGCGAGTAGAATAGCGACCAGAAACCGGAATTGTGCGCGTCATGTCACTAGAATAATTAGCATATTCAGCAGCTACATCAAGCAAAATCAAGTCGCCCGCTTTGCATTGTTGGTTGTTTTCAATATAATGCAAAACATTGGCATTGTTACCCGATGCGATGATAGGCGTGTAGGCAAATCCACGAGAGCGGTTGCGGATGAATTCGTGAATCAATTCAGCTTCAATTTCGTATTCAGTAACATTAGGTTTTACAAAAGGCAACAATCGTCTGAATCCAAGTTCAGTGATGTTGCAGGCTTTTTGAATCAAATCTAATTCTTCGCTTTCTTTTACTGAACGAAGGCGTTGCAGGATTGGGTTACTTTTGGCAACGGCGTGTGCAGGATATTTTTCTTTCCACCATTTTACAAAGCGAGCTTCGCGGGTTTCGGTTTCAACTGTGGCGCGGTAATGCTCGTTGGTGTTGATGTAAATAGTTTCGGCGTGCGTCATCATTTCAAATAACACTTTTTCAAAATCTTGTAACCAATACACGGTTTTGATTCCAGTTACTTCGTAAGCACGTTCTTTGGTTAATTTTTCGCCTTCCCAAATAGCAATGTGCTCGCTAGTTTCTTTCAAGAAAACCATTTCGCGTTGGTGCTCATAAGGCGCGTCAGGGAACAACAGTAAAATACTTTCCTCTTGGTCTACACCACTCAAATAAAAGATGTCACGGTGTTGTGCAAAAGGCAAGGTACTATCAGCCGAAACAGGATATATATCATTCGAATTAAAAATAGCAACACTTTTTGGCTTCATTTGTGCCATGAATTTTGCTCTGTTTTTTATAAATAAATTACGGTCAATTTGATGGTATTTCATGTGTTGGGTTTTGTTTTTTATGGGTGTAAAATGTAATCAGAACCACTTATTTGTCTCATTAATTTAAAACAAGTGAGTGCTATTCCGGATTTTTTATTGATTATTCAAAAATACTAACTTTGATAGAAACGGGTGTTAATTAGAGTATAAAATTTTTTGGTACGTGTATTTATCCTTAAATTTCGGCATCAAAAATCAATCCTATGAAAAAAAGAATACTCCTAACCGCTTTTATTGTACAAACTGTTGCGTCTGCACAGGTCTCTGCTGAGGCGGTTCAAAACAGTTTAGTGGCCAAGAAACAACTGCAAGAACAATCGCTTTTTCAGAGTCTAAATTTACAAAATGTGGGTCCAACCGTTATGAGCGGACGTGTAGTTGACGTAGATGTAAATCCTGAAAATCCTACCGAATTTTATGTTGGTTACGCATCAGGCGGTTTGTGGTATAGCAATAATAACGGAATGAGTTTTGTGCCGGTTATGGATAATGCGCCTACGCAAAATGTAGGTGATATTGCTATCGATTGGAAAAACGGAACGATTTGGGTAGGAACTGGAGAGGTGAATTCGTCACGTTCGTCGTATGCGGGAATCGGAATTTTACGTTCTGATGACAAAGGAAAAACTTGGAAGAATTTGGGGTTAACCGACAGTCACCACATTAGCCGTATCGTTATCAACCCAACGAATCCGAACGAAGTAGTGGTTGGAGTCGTAGGTCATTTGTACACAAAAAATGAGGAACGCGGTATCTATAAAACTACTGATGGTGGTAAAACTTGGAGTAAAACCCTTTTTGTAAACGATCAGACGGGAATTATTGATGTAGCTGTTTCGCCAAAGAACTTTAAAATACAATACGCAGCGGCTTGGACTAAAGACAGAAAAGCTTGGGATTTTGTAGGTAGCGGTGCAGCATCAGGAATTTATAAAAGTGAGGATGCTGGAGCAACTTGGAAATTATATTCTGCAGCAAACAGCGGTTTCCCTACGGGTGAAGGTGTGGGTAGAATTGGTCTAGCTGTGTATGATGATACTACTGTGTATGCGGTTTTGGACAATCAGTACAAGCGACCTTTGGATAGTAAAAAAAGCACGGCTTTGCCAGCAGCATTTGCTCTGCCTGGAGATGAATTTTTGAAATTACCCAACAAAAGTTTGAATTCGATTTTGAAAAATTACGGATTAACTGAAAAGTATAGAGCTGAAAATATTAAACATTGGGTTGAAAATGGATATGTTCAGCCTAGTGAAGCTGGAAAAGTAGTTCTAGCATCAATCAATAGTTTGGCTGATGCCGAAGTAATTGGTGCGGAAGTTTACAAATCAACTAACGGAGGAACATCGTGGACAAAAACAAATCAAAACTTTATTGATGATTTATTTTCTTCTTACGGTTATTATTTTGCCGCAATATCGGTAGATCCTTCTAATTCAAATAAAATTTACTTATCTGGTGTTCCGGTAATCAAATCAGATGATGGCGGTAAAACCTTTACGAGCATAAGCGAAGAAAATGTACACTCTGATCATCACGTGGTTTGGGTGAATCCTGCTAAACCAGGCCATTTAATCAACGGAAATGATGGTGGATTGAATATTTCTTATGACGATGGCGCACATTGGTTTAAAGGAAATTCGCATGGCGTGAGTCAGTTTTATGCTGTAAATGTTGATGAGCAAGAGCCTTACAACATTTATGGTGGTATGCAAGACAATGGGGTTTGGGTAGGACCAAGCAACTATACTTTTTCTTCGGAATGGTTACAAACCGGAAAGTATCCTTATGAAAGTTTAATGGGAGGCGATGGAATGCAAGTACAAATAGACAAACGCAATCCGAATATTGTTTTTACGGGTTTCCAATTTGGAAATTACTACCGTATCGATCGCGCTACTGGCAAAAGAGAATATGTTTCGCCAAAGCCAAAGAAGGATGAGAAACCATTTCGATTCAATTGGCAAACACCAATTTTGCTTTCGTCTCACAACCAAGACATCTTGTACATGGGATCGAACTTTTTGCACCGTTCTATGAACCAAGGACAAACTTGGACTGCGATTTCACCTGACTTGACGCAAGGTTTTAAAGAAGGAAATGTAGCCTACGGAACGCTGGCTAGCATCAGCGAAAGTACATTGCAGTTTGGTTTGTTGTACACGGGTAGTGATGATGGCTTGATTCATGTTTCAAAAGATGGCGGTGTCAATTGGACAAAAATTTCAACCAACTTACCTCAAAATTTGTGGGTAACTCGTGTTGTAGCTTCAACTCATAAAAAAGAACGTGTTTATGCTACCTTAAACGGCTATCGTAATGATGATTTTACTACTTATGTTTATGTATCTGATGATTATGGTCAAAATTGGACGAGTATTGCTAGCAACATTCCTACGAGTCCAGTAAATGCAGTTGCAGAAGACCCTACGAATGAAAACGTTTTGTATTTGGGAACTGACAATGGATTGTATGTATCTTTAAATCGAGGCAAAAACTGGGATGATTTTTCAAACGGAATGCCAGCTGTGGCCGTACATGATTTAGTGATTCAAAAGAAAGTAAAAGACTTGGTTGTGGGTACACACGGTCGTTCTATTTACAAAGTAAATGTGGATGCAGTTGGTCAATTAACGGATGCTGTTTTAGCGAAAAACATCTATGTTTTGGAGCCAAAAAAGATCAGAAAATCAAGAGAATGGGGCAATAGCTGGAGCGTATGGTCAAAACCAACTGATCCGAAAGCTGAGATTTGGTTCTACTCCAACTCAGATTCAGAGGTTGTGGTACAAATAGAAAATCCAAATAAGGAAGTATTGCTTTTGCAAAAGTTTGCTGCAAAAAAAGGTTTGAATAAGTACATTTATGACTTAGCAGTACCAAAAACAATTGCCGAAAAAGCTTTGGCTAAGGACAAAAAACTAAAATGGGAACCAGCCAAAACAGGAAAATACTATTTACAACCTTCGGTTAATAAAGTGAGCATCCAAAAAGGGAAAGATAAAGAAGTTGTAAATCTTGAGGTTTATGAGTCCAAATAAATCACTTTAGCAGTAATACAAAAAGCACGATTCTATTAGAAATCGTGCTTTTTTTTTGCTTGTTATTTTTAAGGATTTCAGTTTTAATTTAACTTGAATTGTATTAAATTTTCTTTTATGAACAGTTACGAAAAGTAAACACTGAAGCCGTCGTTTTGAAAAGCATGATGAACTGTAGTTCACCTTTTTCTTGCTCTATTATTATTTTATTGTTAATTTATTTCGAAAGGTAATTCTGAACATTAATTTGTATATCTTCGTAAGAATTAACCTTGTAAACCAAAACTAAAATGAATAAAACAATGTCTATCAATTTTATTGTTAGTTGTTCTGACAATATCAAGAACACATACTGTAACCCAACAGAAATTTACTTAGATGAATTATTTAATAATTGGTAAAATTATGAAAAAGTTAATAATAATAATACTCTTCAGTGTATGGTCTTGTGTGCCTGATACTGAAAAGTCGTACGACTATTCTATTATTAATACCTCGGGAGTTAATGTTGAACTTATTCCGTATGTAGATGGTGTAAAAAAAATGGACGATCGAATAATATTGCAGAACAATCAAGTTTATAATAAAAAGTATACTGCTTATGGTGCTGGAGGTTATAATATGTCAAGTTTATTGCAAAATTTGACAAAAGCACCAGGATCCGTAACACATTTAGAAATTGTTTTCAATACTGAAAAGAAGGTGGTTTATCAAGAATGTACAGCAACAAATCAATGTTTTAATCAAGCTAGAAACATTTTTAATCCAGTTTTTAGTGCAGAGCAAAACGAAGTTTACACCATAACCCCCGAGGATTTTCAAAATGCACAAGATTGCGGTGGGAATTGTAATTAATAACACTCAAACCCTTTCAGAGTAACTAATTCTGAAAGGGTTGTTTTAATTTAAGAAAAGAATAAGTTGCTTTAATTGGAGCCAGTTCTTGGAATGAATGGCGTGACAATATCAAGAACAGATACGATAACCCAACTGAAATTTACTTAGATAAATTATTTAATAACTGGCAAGATTAAAATTATGAAAAAAATTGTATCAATAATTATTGTTGTTTTATTGGCAACAAGTTGTACAGATCAAGGAGGAGATAGAAATTATAATTATCGTATCAGTAATAATTCTGGAGTTGTTATAGAAATGATACCTTTTTACAATGGAGTAAAGGAAATAAGCAACAAAGTAATTGTAAAGAATCTAGCTGATATTAAATATCAATTCACGGATACGCCGCCTTATGGCGGTGGGCCTAGAATGGAATATATAGCTTTTACAAGCTCTAAAATTCAAAATAATTTAACGCATATTGAGGTTGTTTTTGATAACAAAAAAAAGGTGGTTTATCAAGAATGTACAGCAACAAATCAATGTTTTAATCAAGCTAGAAACATTTTTAATCCAGTTTTTAGTGCAGAGCAAAACGAAGTTTACACCATAACCTCCGAGGATTTTCAAAATGCACAAGATTGCGGTGGGAATTGTAATTAAAAATATAAAATACAAGATTTAGGTTGAAAAAAAAGGCTGTCTTCAAAAATTGGAGACAGCCTTTTTTATAATAAACTGGTATTGAAAATTCAATATCTTATAACCCGTTGGGTGTAATTATTAAAAAAGTCAGTTCGAGTTTTTTTTTGTGTAATGAAATGGAGCAAAAAAAGTATCTAGAATGGTTTTTAATGAAATTTTACTTGTTCTCGATACGATTTTCTTTCGAAAATCACTCGAACTGACGTAAAATTATCATCAAAAATTAATTACACCCAACGGGTTATCTTATAGCTTTTATTAATCCACCCATTTGTAATAACGAGCTCCTAATGAGTTGGGATTTTCGCTCTCAATACGATCTAAAACCCATTCGTTTTTTGGGGTTTGTACGCTTAGGTGTTGTTCTTTTTTATGAAGTTTTTCGTAGGTTTCAAAATCAATTTCAAAACTCTTTTCGAGTGTTTCAAATAAGGCAACAGGTTGAAGTGCTTCTTTCCATTGATCTTCAATTGTTCCTTCAAAAACTTTTGATTTTGAGCCGCTTCCATAGGCCAGAAAGCCCATTTTTTCATTGGCAATTTCTTCATTCGTGCCTAAAAAATGTGCTAAGGTTGATAGTAGTCCCATGAATATAGAGCCAGTATATAGGTTTCCAATTAATGAGGAAGCAATTTCAGCAGGCTGTAATTTCTCAGTCACAAAGGTTTTGTAGGTTTCTGATTTACTAACTTCCTTGAGTTTGTTTTGGTATTCTGTCGCGTCTTCGGAACCAGAAAGATATGTAGTTCCCGCATCTAGAGCATAAATTTCAGATAGCATTCTTCGGCCTTGAAAAGCATACGGCAAATGCATTACAATGCTTTTCCAAGAGTTGTAAATAGTTTCGGAGCTGTTTTTTAATTTTTTGAAAGCAAAATAAGCACTGCGAGTGCGATCCATATAGCATTGATTGGAATATTGCCCATCAAAAACCGGTTGATCTTTATGAATTTCAATTTCGCTTTCTAAGTTATTAAACCAAACCTCATTATTGGTATTGTTTGTTATGGCTTCTTTAGTTATTGTTCTGTAGGGTTTAAAAAAATCAAAAACACCTTTGGTGCTCACGCCCCAATTCTTTTCGATAGTCATAATTCTTGGGTTGGCAGTAATCAAAATAGCTACTGCTCCTGCGCCTTGAGTGTATTCGCCAGTCGAGTTGAGGTCGTATTTAGCAAAATCGGTGGTTACCACAATGGCTTTTTTGCTAGGGTTTAATGTTACAAAATCAATACAATTTTGCATGGCATCTACGCCGCCAATACAAGCAAAAGTAAAGTCAACTGCATCACAATGTTCAAGAGTGTTTGCTCCAAATTTTTGCTCCATCAAGGCAACTAAAAACGAGGCAATAGGTTTTGAACTGTCAATACTGCTCTCTGTTCCTACGTAAATGCGGGCAATTTCGCTTAAGTCGAGTTGTTGCTCTTTGATTAATTTTGTCAAAGCATTGGCACCAAAAACCACGGTATCTTGATGGGTATCAGGCAAGGTCATTTTAAGAAGTCCCAAACCTTTTTCTAGTTTTTCGGGTTCAATATTTCTGGCTTTTGCAAGTACCGCTATGGGTAAATGAATTTTTGCTACGTCAAAAGCGAGTGCGTCTATTCCTATTTTCATTGTGTTTTTTTTGGATATAAAATTAAAAATTAGCTTGGTAGCAACTTCTTTTTACAAAAACAAAAACGATAATATGCCAAATTTTTACGGATTTAAATTCGATTCTAAAGTAAAATTATAGATATCATAATTAATGTGATTTTTAATGAGGATAGCATCAATTTGCAAAAAGTCAGCCTTTAGTATTTTTTGACTTTTGTTCAACTAATAAACACGATATTAGGGTCTTATGTATTGGTTTATAGGAAATTAAATGAGAATCTGGCTTAACACTTTAAAATCATTATAAATTATAGCGAAAAGGTTGTAGTTCTTTTTCAATTGCCCTATTTTTGTATGATTTTTTAAATTAATTCACACTAAATCTTATGGCAAAATCTGCATTATTAAAGTCATCGATAGCAAAAAAAGTCGCTATGGCGCTTTCTGGACTTTTCTTAATTTTATTTTTAGCACAACATTTTTTTATAAACAGTACCTCGGTTTTTAGTCCTGATACTTTTAACTCTATTTCTCATTTTATGGGAAATAATCCATTGGTACAGTTTGTAATTCAGCCAATTCTTATTGTTGGTGTTATTTTTCACTTTGCAATGGGTATTGCTTTGGACTTTCAAAACAAAAGCGCAAGACCTATTAAGTATGTACAAAACAATGGTGCTGCAAACTCTTCATGGGCATCAAGAAACATGATCGTTTCAGGATTGGTAGTTTTAGCGTTCATTTTATTGCATTTTTACGATTTTTGGATTCCAGAAATGGTATACAAGTACGTTGATGTTCAGCCTCTTGATGAAACTCGTTATTTTGGTGAATTGCAGCACAAATTTGTAGATCCTATTCGTACAGCTATTTACTGTGTTTCTTTTGTGTTGTTGTCGTTGCACTTATGGCACGGTTTCAATTCTTCGTTCCAATCAGTTGGATTTAACAACAAATACTCAAGAGCATTACACAAATTGGGATATGCGTTTGCAATTGTAGTTCCTTTCGGCTTTATTTTCATTGCATTATTTCATCATTTTAATCATTAATATTAAATTATAAATGGCTTTAGATTCAAAAATACCAAATGGTCCAATAGCGGACAAATGGACAAATTATAAAAATCACATTAATTTAGTAAACCCAGCAAACAAACGTAATATTGATATTATTGTTGTTGGGACTGGACTTGCAGGAGGATCTGCTGCTGCAACTTTAGCTGAATTAGGATATAATGTTAAAACTTTTTGCTTTCAAGATTCACCACGTCGTGCGCACTCTATTGCTGCACAAGGAGGTATCAACGCAGCAAAAAACTATCAAGGTGATGGTGACTCAACTTTCCGTTTGTTTTACGACACGGTAAAAGGAGGAGATTACCGCTCTAGAGAGGCAAACGTTCACAGACTTGCAGAAGTTTCTGTAAACATCATTGACCAATGTGTAATGCAAGGTGTGCCTTTGGCTCGTGAGTACGGTGGTTTGCTAGACAACCGTTCTTTTGGAGGAACGTTGGTGGCTAGAACTTTTTACGCAAAAGGACAAACAGGACAGCAGTTATTATTAGGAGCATATTCTGCAATGAACCGTCAAATTGGTCGTGGTAAGATTAAATCATATACACGTCACGAAATGCAAGATTTAGTTCTTGTTGACGGAAAAGCAAGAGGGATTATTGCTCGTAACTTGGTAACTGGTGAATTAGAGCGTCACTCTGCACACGCAGTTGTAATTGCTTCTGGAGGATACGGAAACGTATTTTTCTTGTCAACTTATGCTATGGGAAGTAACGCTACTGCTGCATGGAAAGTGCACAAAAAAGGAGCTTTCTTCGCTAACCCTTGCTACACACAAATTCACCCAACTTGTATCCCAGTTTCTGGAGATCACCAGTCTAAATTGACTTTGATGTCTGAGTCGTTACGTAACGACGGACGTATTTGGGTACCTGCAAAATTAGAAGACGCACAAGCTATTCGTGAAGGGAAATTGAAACCAACACAAATTGCCGAAGAAGATAGAGATTATTACTTAGAGCGTCGTTACCCTGCATTTGGTAACTTAGTTCCTAGAGATATTGCTTCGCGTGCTGCAAAAGAAAGATGTGATGCTGGTTTTGGTGTGAACAAAACTGGTGAAGCAGTTTACTTAGATTTTGCCGCAGCAATCGAGCGTTACGGTAAAGAACAAGCCTATGTTAAAGGTCTTGATGCTAATGATAAAGCGTTAGTAACAAAATTAGGAGCTGCTATCGTAGCTAATAAATACGGAAACTTATTCCAAATGTATGAGAAAATCGTTGACGAGGATCCATACACAACTCCAATGATGATTTACCCAGCAGTACACTATACTATGGGTGGTATTTGGGTTGATTATAACTTACAAACTACAATTCCGGGATGTTTCAGTATTGGAGAAGCTAATTTCTCTGACCACGGAGCGAACCGTCTTGGAGCTTCGGCTTTAATGCAAGGTTTGGCTGATGGATACTTTGTATTACCATACACAATTGGTGATTACTTAGCACCAGACATTAAAACGGGTAAAATTCCAACTGATTTGCCAGAGTTTGAAGAAGCTGAGAAAAACGTAAAAGCGCGTATTGATAAATTTATCAATAACAACGGTACACATTCTGTAGATTATTTCCATAAGAAATTAGGAAAAATCATGTGGAACAAAGTAGGTATGGCGCGTAACGCAAAAGGTTTGACTGAAGCTATTGAAGAAATTGCAGCTTTAAGAGAAGAGTTTTACAGAGATGTAAAAGTTCCTGGAGATGCATACAGTTTTAACCAAGAGCTTGATAAAGCTGGTCGTGTTGCTGATTTCTTAGAATTAGGAGAGCTTTTCGCTAAGGATGCATTACACCGTAACGAATCTTGTGGAGGTCACTTCCGTGAAGAATACCAATCGGAAGACGGTGAAGCACAACGTGATGATGAAAACTTTGCTTACGTTGCTGCTTGGGAGTATGTTGGAAAGCCTAGCGAAGCTGTCTTACACAAAGAGCCGCTAGTGTACGAAAATGTTAAACTGGTAACGCGTAGTTATAAATAGGAATCTGTCCTAGAGTTTAAAATGGTGTGAATTCCACTTTAGCTCTCTGACTTTCAAACGAAAGAAAATATGAAACTTACATTAAAAATATGGCGTCAAGCCAACGCCAAAGCAGAAGGTAAAATTGTTGAGTATCCGTTAGATGGTATCGAAGAGGACATGTCTTTCCTTGAAATGCTTGACGTATTAAACGAAGGTTTAATTAACAAAGGAGATTTGCCAGTATCTTTTGACCACGATTGTCGTGAAGGAATTTGTGGATCTTGCTCTTTGTATATCAACGGTGAAGCTCACGGGCCAGACAGACGTGTACCAACTTGTCAGTTGCACATGAGAATGTTTAAAGATGGTGATACTATTTTTATCGAGCCATTCAGAGCAAAAGCTTTCCCAGTTATTAAGGATTTAGTTGTTGACAGAAGTGCTTTTGATAGAATTCAACACGCAGGTGGTTTCGTGTCGGTAAATACTTCAGGAAAACCAACAGATGCAAATGCTACTTTGATTCCTAAACACGATGCCGATAGAGCTTTTGATGCTGCAACTTGTATTGGTTGTGGAGCTTGTGTTGCAAGTTGTAAAAACTCATCTGCAATGTTATTCGTGTCTGCTAAAGTATCTCAATATGCTTTGTTACCACAAGGAAAAGTTGAGGCTGCTGATCGTGTATTGAATATGGTAGCACAAATGGACGCAGAAGGTTTTGGTAACTGTACCAATACTGGTGCGTGTGAAGTAGAGTGTCCAAAAGGAATTTCTCTAGAGAACATTGCTCGTATGAACAGAGAATACTTATCTGCTAGTTTAAAAGGATAATAAGTCAGTCTTAAAAATCATATTCTTAAGACGAAACATTCATAATTATAAAAAACGCATTCAATTTCAAAGTTGAATGCGTTTTTTTTATGGAGTAAATGTCAGATTCAAAAGGGGTTAGTCTTTCCATCCCCATGGAGCAGCGGGTGTTGCTACTGTTTTTGTTAGATCAAATTTTACGGTAAACAATCTATCAGAGCCTATTCGTCTTAGGTTATAGGTAAATGAGGTTTCGTCAATAGTAATCCACCAAACATTTGTAGCGGCGTTCGGAATTAAATTGAATGTTTCTTGGTCTGCTGGAAAAAATTGAATTCCAGCACTCCCTGAATTTGGACTCGTACCGCCGTATTGTGTTACTTTATCTTCGGTTCCATCTTCGTGTCTGTGGTCGTGTTTCAATTTAATTCTGTCTTTATCGAATGTTAAAACCCATGTTCTTGATTTGTCATCACCAACAAAAAACGGAATTCTAATGGTTTTTTTGTCGCAGCTTCTAACATGCATTACTAGTTTTTTATCCCTAAAAGTATCATTCGATGCGCCTTCTTTAATTTCTCCTTCAAACGATTTTCCGCAATGTTTATGCAGATTTTCCCAAAATTGTTGAGCGCCCGTTTTTTCTTGTGCCTGAATGGCTAAGTGACTTAAAAGTACTAGGGTAAATAATATTTTTTTCATGTCTTAGTTTTTTGCTAAAGTAAGGAAGTTATTATAGGTTAGAATTATTATTTTTATAGAAAATTAGAAAGAAATGCAAGTAAGCTTTATTCAATCGCCCCTAGTTTGGGAGAACCCACAAGCCAATCGGAACTATTTTACAAGTACTATAGCGTCTGTGCCAGTAGACACTAATTTAATTGTACTGCCTGAAATGTTTACTTCTGGATTTACTATGAACCCGAAAGCCGTTGCCGAAAGTATGCAGGGAGAAACGATTCAATGGTTGCAACTTTTGGCGCAAAGCCGAAATTGTGCCATCACAGGAAGCTTGGTTATTGAAGATGGTGATCAATATTACAACCGTTTGGTCTTTGTTTATCCATCAGGTGCAATTCAATCGTATGATAAAAAGCATTTATTTACCCTGTCTGGAGAGCACGAGGTATATACGGCTGGTACCGAAAAAGTAGTTGTAGAGTACATGGGTTGGAGGATATGTCCTTTTATTTGCTATGATCTCAGATTTCCTGTTTTCTCCCGAAATAATGTCAATTATGATTTGCTGTTGTATGTGGCAAGTTGGCCTAAAACTAGAACCAATGCTTGGGATATTTTACTCCAAGCACGTGCTGTTGAAAACATGTGCTACGCTATTGGAGTAAACCGTATTGGCACAGATGCAAATGGTTATGAGTACATCGGGCACTCTCAAGCTATAGATTATCTTGGTAAGGCACTAGTTGCTGCGAATGAGGTTGAAGGTGTTTTTACAACGATTTTGGATAAAGATGCCTTATTGGAAACACGACAAAAACTCAACTTCTTGAACGACCAAGACGCTTTTTATTTGCTGTAAAGCAACTTTATTTCTTTTTCTTTATTTCTTTTTTTGGTTCGGGAACGTATGGTATACTTAAATCAAAGGTTTGATTAACGTCCCAATTCGTTCTAATTTCAATTATTTTTGATAGGTAGATTACCTCTTCCGCTTGTCGTTTTTCTATAAAGGATCCTGAATCCCATTCTTTATTTGCGTTTGTATCGTATATGGCGCGTAAAGAGTATTGTGCTGGTTCTAAAAGGTTGAAGTTAATAGTACTTGCCTCAGTTGTGTATTCTGCTGCTTGTACTTCTCCTTTTTCGTTTGTAAGTTCGATTAGTACCGGATATGATTTTGCATTTTGTAATTGTACAATAAGATTTCCGTAATCAGCCGCAGAACGAGTTGTTATTTTAAAACTTAAAGAGTCATTTTTTTGGTCAAAAAAATCAGTTACCGCATCCGGAAGCAAGGATATGGTGTAGTTTTCTTGCTCTTCTTTTTTGAAATCGAGAAATAGTTTTTGCTCAAATTCATCGTAATAACTTGTAAAGGGAACTGTTGTACGTGATTTGTTAATGATGCTAATTTTACTGTCGTTCACTTTGGTTAAAGGCGTGTTGCTTTCAAATCCAAAGCGTTCTCTGAATTTTAAATCGTTCGTTTGTAATGGTGACAGTCGTAGGGTGTCCTTCTTTTGATCTTTTATTTTAAAACTGAAATTGGCTTTATACGTGCCTTTGGTCACAGCTAGTTGCAAGGAATCTGCTTTTAATGGTTTGTACCAAATTTGTAGAGAATCTTTTTTAGGGAATTTAGTCACCAAGCTTTCAAGAGCTGTGCTATTGTTCCTTAAAGCAAGCATCGGTAAATCTTTTTTCGATTTAATCTTCCCTTCATGTCCCATTAACAAGCGGTTACCGGAGGCTTGGGTAGGTTTAAAACTTTTAAACGGAAGCGCTTCTTTGAATATTTCCAATTCATACAAGGTGTCGTTAGGCACAGTTACAAATTCCTTGATGAAGCCAATTTTGTCTGTTTTTGGATTGTATTTGTTATTGCTATTTGCATCCTTAACAGCGACCAAAAGGTATTTTCCAGCTTTTAAGTTTTCGAATTTAAAGCTTTTTAAACTGTCAAGAGTATTGGTTATGTAGCGTGGGGTTTCCTTATATACGATGGAGTCTGTATATTTTTCATTTACATCATAGAGCATTACTGATACAAATGATTCCACCTCCTTGTCAATGGCGCTTTTAATCACTCCGCTTAGTTGCAAGGAATCTATATCTGAGCCAGTAGAAAAAACGTATTTGAATTGATTCAACGGATTTCCTTCGTTATTGTCTGCTATACTTTGCCCAAAATTAAAACTATAAGTCGTATTGGGTTGTAGTGTGTCTTTAATTTTAATTGTGATCGTTTTGCTAGCGGTTGTGGGCAAAATTAGTGGATCGTTTTTCATTGGCGGAGACACAATCAACTGCTTCGAAAGATTTTTCAATTTGATATTCTCGTCAAATACTAATTTGATTTCATTTCCTTTGAAATTAGTTTTGAAATTTTCAGGAAAACTTACTTTCAGTACGGGAGCGATAGTGTCTTTTAGGCCACCAGTTATGGAGCCGCGTTTGGCGCATCCTACAATTATAAATAGTATTATTAGACTAATATATCTCCAATTTGTTTTAAACATGCTTGATCGAATTTTTAAAGTACAAAATAACAATTATAATTCTTGCAACCGAAATTTTTATACAAATATTGTGAGCTTATAGTTTACAATTGAGATTTGAAAAAATCACTAAAAAAATGGGTACACATTCCTTAAATTTGTCGCTAGTAGCACGATTCGTAGTGTTAAGTGTTTGTTTCATTCTAAGTAATAAAAAATAATCATGAGAAAAATTGAACATATAGGTATTGCAGTTAAGGATTTAGAAGTTTCTAACTTGGTTTTTGAAAAACTATTTGGGGCACCGGCCTACAAATTTGAAGAGGTGCTAAGTGAAGGTGTTACGACTTCATTCTTTCAAAGCGGACCCAATAAAATTGAACTTTTGGCTGCAACGCATCCGGATAGTCCCATTGCAAAATTTATAGAGAAAAAGGGAGAAGGTATTCATCACATTGCCTTTGATGTTGAAGATATTGTTGCTGAGATTGCTAGATTAAAAAATGAAGGTTTTGTGGTGTTGAATGAAACGCCTAAAAAGGGAGCTGACAATAAATTAGTGGCTTTTTTACATCCCAAAAGCAGCAACGGCGTCCTAATTGAATTGTGTCAAGAAATAAAATAATTAAAATGTAGGAGTACTAGCTTGCTAGTAGTCAACTAGTTTTAATTAGTAGTGCTGTTGTTATTGTTTATTATTAAAAACAAGCGCAAAAATATTTGGAGCAAATGAAAAATAATGGTAATATTGCAAACTCTTAACCGGTCCTATAGCTCAGCTGGTTAGAGCACCTGACTCATAATCAGGTGGTCCCTGGTTCGAGCCCAGGTGGGACCACATCCAAAAACCTCCAAATGTAATTTGGAGGTTTTTTTTTAAACCATTAGGAGCTATTATTCGTAAATGAAATGAAACGATTAAAAAAAGAGTATTAAAAACTCAATAGATTTTTTTTTATCGTAAAATTTGTTATTTTTGGGCACTATGGAAGGCAGAGTAAATAAATTTTATTTTTTAATTTTTCTAATAGGGAGCGTTAATATTGCTTTAGGGCAAGTTCCTCCTCCGCCGCCAGGCGAAGACGCTCCAATTTTGTCTGTTTCTCAGTATTTAGATTATGTAGCTTTAATTGCCGTGTTTTTTGGATTTTATATTTTACATCATTATAGAAAAAAACAAAACCCTTTAGACAACTAAAGGGTTTTGTTTTTTTAATGTGCTTGGTGTAATCGTGCAACATATTTGCCAATTACATCAAACTCTAGGTTTACTCTAGTGCCGATTTTAAAACTATTAAAATTGGTATGCTCATAGGTATACGGAATAATAGCAACGCTAAACTGATTTTTCTTCGAGTTCACCACAGTTAAACTTACTCCGTTTACCGTGATAGACCCTTTTTCTATAGTTAGATTGTTAAGTGTAGGGTCATATTCAAAGCTGTATTTCCAACTTCCATTCGTTTCTTCAGCCTCTATGCAAGTTCCTACTTGATCAACATGTCCTTGTACAAGATGACCATCTAATCGATCTCCTAATTTCATCGCGCGCTCTAGATTTATTTGATCACCTACATGCCACGAGGCTAAGTTGGTTTTCTGTAAAGTTTCATCAATTGCGGTAACTGTGAAACGATTGTCGTTTATGGCAACCACGGTCAAACAAACGCCATTATGAGCAACGCTTTGGTCGATTTTTAGTTCGTTCGTTATAGCGGCTTCAATAGTGATGTGTACGTTTGAGTTTTCTTTTTCTATTTCTTGGATGATTCCAAGTGTTTCTATGATTCCTGTAAACATTTCTTATTTTAATTTACTAAATTTGTCCTTCAAAATTAGCAATAAATAACGGTAAGTCATGGTGAAAAAAGCAGAAAATATATTGGTAGGAATTTCTATTGGAGATTTAAACGGTATTGGAAGCGAGGTGGTGTTAAAAACATTCGAAGATGCTCGTATGTTGGAGTTGTGCACGCCAATTATTTTTGCCAATGTAAAGCTATTATCATTTGTTAAAAAATCATTTCAATCAACTACTACTTTGCACGGTATTGATAAGTTAGACCAAGCAATTCCCGGAAAAATTAATGTGTTAAACGTTTGGAAGGAAGGGGTAGATGTTCGTTTGGGTCAGTCCGATGAGAAAGCAGGTGAATATGCCATAAAATCCTTCATAGCGGCTACCGAAGCTTTAAAAGAGGGTACTATTGATGTTTTGGTAACTGCGCCAATCAACAAATACAACATACAATCTGAAGCGTTTCAATTTCCGGGTCATACCGATTATTTGAACCAAGAGTTAGAAGGTAATGCGTTAATGTTAATGGTGCAAGATAATTTACGAGTGGGTTTGCTTACCGATCATATACCATTGAGTGAAGTTGCGGCACATTTGACAGAGGAACTGATTGTGAAAAAAATTGAAACTATCAAACAAACATTGATTCAGGATTTTAGTATCAATAAACCAAAAATAGCAGTTTTAGGTTTGAATCCGCATTGTGGAGATGGAGGAGTAATAGGAAATGAGGACGATGCTATTTTAAAACCTGCGCTACGCAAATTGTTTGACAAAGGGACATTGGTTTTTGGACCATTCCCAGCAGATGGATTTTTTGGAAGTAATCAATATGAAAAGTACGATGCGATCATTGCAACTTATCACGATCAAGGTCTAATTCCATTTAAAACCTTGTCATTTGGTAAAGGAGTTAATTTTACTGCAGGTTTACACAAAGTTAGAACTTCGCCTGATCACGGAACGGCTTATGATATTGCAGGTAAAGGTATTGCTGACTATAACTCTTTTAAGGAGGCTGTATATTTGGCTATCGATATTTTTCATTCTAGAAATCAGTATGCAGAAATTAGCGCAAAACCACTTAGAATAAAAGAAAAGTAGTTGTCAACAAAAAAAAGTGAATAACATTATTAGATTTGCAATAAATTTATATCTTTGCACTCCCGTACTGAAAGCTCAGTTAAGGCTCAAATTGCTGTTGAAATGAAGAACACAAAAGAATTTTTAATACCTTTTATAGGATTAAAGCTAGGGAAACATCATTTTGAATATCAAATCAGTAATGCGTTCTTTGAAATCTTTGATTATGATGAATATCAAAATTCAGATATCAAAGTAAATGTGGTTTTAGATAAGAAAAGCACGCTTTTAGAGTTGAATTTTAAACATAAAGGAACGGTAAATGTTCCTTGCGATTTGACAGGAGAAGACTTTGATTTACCTGTAAAAGGTAAAATGAAATTGATTGTTCGTTTTGGCGAAGAGTTCAACAACGACAACGAAGAATTATTGATTTTGCCACACGGAGAATTTGAGGTGAATATTGCACAATACATATATGAAATGATTGTACTGTCAGTTCCCTTTAAACGTGTGCATCCAGGAATAAAAGATGGAAGTTTAAATACCGAAGCCTTGACCAAGCTCAATGAGCTAAGCATAAACGAAGAAAAACAAGAATACAACGAAGAAGAAAATATTGACCCACGTTGGGACAAATTAAAGAAACTATTAACGGATAAATAATATAGTAAAATGGCACATCCAAAGAGAAAAATCTCGAAAACAAGAAGAGATAAGAGAAGAACACATTACAAAGCTACTGCAGCACAAATAGCTACTTGTCCTATTACAGGCGAGGCGCACTTATACCACAGAGCATACTGGCACGAAGGTAAAATGTACTACAGAGGGCAAGTTGTTATAGATAAATCTGTAGCTGTTGCTTAATACATTTTAGCAAATGATATTCGAACTCTCACATCGTGAGAGTTTTTTTGTTGGTTAAAATTTTCATTAATTATCAGGTTCTATATCAAGTAGATGGAAATTTTTTCGTAATTTTCAAGTCTTTTAAAAAAAATCAAATGGCAACATTTGGCCAGTAATAAATGCATAAAATGAATACAATCACAGCCGCAATAACCGCTGTTGGAGCCTATGTTCCTGACTTTGTTTTGAGTAACAAAGTTTTAGAAACAATGGTTGACACCAATGATGAATGGATTACTTCTCGAACTGGAATTAAGGAAAGAAGAATCTTAAAAGATGCTGATAAAGGAACCTCTTTTTTAGCTATAAAAGCAGCTCAAGATTTATTAGCCAAAGCTAATTTGGATCCTCTAGAAATTGACATGGTAATCATGGCAACAGCTACTCCGGATATGCCTGTGGCTTCTACAGGAGTATTTGTAGCAACTCAAATCGGCGCAACTAATGCTTTTGCCTATGACTTGCAAGCTGCATGTTCAAGCTTTTTGTACGGGATGTCAACAGCTGCAGCGTACATTCAGTCTGGAAGGTATAAAAAAGTACTTTTAATTGGGGCTGATAAAATGTCTTCAATCGTAGATTATACGGATAGAGCAACTTGTATTATTTTTGGTGATGGTGCAGGAGCAGTTTTATTCGAACCTAATCATGATGGACTTGGATTACAAGACGAGTACCTGCGAAGTGATGGAGTAGGAAGAGATTTCTTAAAAATCGATGCAGGTGGATCAATCACTCCAACTTCTCTTGAAACGGTAAGAGACAACAAGCACAGTATTTTTCAAGACGGTAAAACAGTTTTCAAGTATGCAGTTACTAATATGGCTGATGCTAGTGAATTAATTTTACAAAGAAATAATTTGACTAATCAGGATGTATCTTGGTTAGTGCCACATCAAGCCAACAAACGTATCATTGATGCAACGGCTAATAGAATGAATCTGGAAGAGTCTAAAGTATTAATGAATATTGAAAAGTACGGTAACACAACTTCTGCCACTTTGCCATTAGTGTTGCATGATTTTGAACATTTACTTAAAAAAGGAGATAATATAATATTTGCCGCTTTTGGTGGTGGATTCACTTGGGGATCTATTTATCTAAAATGGGCTTACGACAAAAAATAAATTTAAACTAAAAACAAATAATCATGGATTTAAAAGAAATTCAAAATCTAATCAAATTTGTAGCAAATTCTGGTGTTGCAGAAGTTAAATTAGAAATGGATGATGTAAAAATCACTATTAGAACTACTTTAGAAGGAAATGTAACTGAAACTACTTATGTTCAGCAAATGCCTGCACAAGCTGCACTTCCACAAGCAGTAGCTCCAGCTCCAGCAGCTCCGGTTGCTGTACCAGTT
The DNA here is from genome assembly GCF_011365745.1 of Flavobacterium turcicum. Lineage (GTDB taxonomy): Bacteria > Bacteroidota > Bacteroidia > Flavobacteriales > Flavobacteriaceae > Flavobacterium > Flavobacterium turcicum. The sequence continues at coordinate 459,890 of NZ_JAAOBY010000001.1, forward strand.
GAAGCTCCAGCGGCTGAAAATGCAAACTATGTGACAATTAAGTCGCCAATTATTGGAACTTTCTACAGAAAACCATCTCCAGATAAACCAATGTTTGTTGAAGTTGGAAAATCAATTGCTAAAGGTGACGTATTGTGCGTAATTGAAGCAATGAAATTATTTAACGAAATCGAGTCTGAGATTTCTGGTAAAATTGTAAAAGTATTGGTAGACGATATGTCACCAGTAGAATTTGATCAACCATTATTCTTAGTAGATCCGTCATAAGAAATTATAAATTATAAATTATAAATTTTGAATGATGAGTTATCGTTATTTGAAATAATTTAAAATTTAAAATTCAACATTTAAAATCTCAAAAAAAGATGTTTAAAAAAATATTAATTGCAAATAGAGGCGAAATTGCATTACGTGTTATCAGAACATGTAAAGAAATGGGAATTAAAACAGTTGCTGTTTACTCTACTGCTGATGCGGAAAGTCTTCACGTAAAATTTGCTGACGAAGCAGTTTGCATCGGACCAGCGCCAAGCAACTTGTCCTATTTGAAGATGTCTAATATTATCGCTGCTGCAGAAATTACGAATGCTGATGCGATTCATCCAGGATACGGTTTCTTGTCTGAAAATGCTAAATTTTCCAAAATTTGCCAGGAGCACGGTATTAAATTTATTGGAGCTTCTCCTGAAATGATTGACAGAATGGGTGATAAAGCTTCGGCAAAAGCAACCATGATTGAAGCAGGAGTTCCTTGCGTACCAGGTTCGGTAGGTATTTTGGAGTCATACGAACAAGCGTTAGGCTTAGCGAGAGAATTCGGATTTCCAGTAATGCTAAAAGCTACTGCTGGAGGTGGGGGAAAAGGAATGCGTGCCGTTTGGAAAGAAGAAGATTTATTGAAAGCATGGGAAAGTGCTCGTCAAGAATCAGCTGCTGCGTTTGGAAATGACGGAATGTATCTTGAAAAATTAATCGAGGAGCCACGTCATATCGAAATTCAAGTAGTAGGTGATGCTTACGGTAAAGCTTGTCACCTTTCTGAAAGAGATTGTTCTGTTCAAAGACGTCACCAAAAATTAACCGAAGAAACTCCTTCGCCATTCATGACTGACGAATTGCGTACAAAAATGGGAGAGGCAGCTGTAAAAGCAGCCGAGTTCATTAAGTACGAAGGTGCTGGAACGGTTGAATTCTTGGTAGATAAGCACCGTAATTTCTACTTCATGGAAATGAATACACGTATTCAAGTGGAGCACCCAATTACAGAGCAAGTTATCGATTACGATTTAATTAGAGAGCAAATTTTAGTTGCAGCTGGTGTGCCGATTTCTGGTAAAAACTACTTGCCTCAATTACACGCTATCGAGTGCCGTATCAATGCTGAGGATCCGTACAATGATTTCCGTCCTTCACCAGGAAAAATTACTACATTACACATGCCAGGAGGTCACGGTGTACGTTTAGATACACACGTGTATTCAGGATATACAATTCCGCCAAATTACGATTCGATGATTGCTAAGTTAATTACAACTGCGCAAACTCGTGAAGAGGCTATCAGTAAAATGAGAAGAGCTTTAGATGAATTCGTGATTGAGGGAATTAAAACAACAATTCCGTTCCACAGACAATTGATGGATGAGCCAGCATACATTGCGGGTGATTATACCACAGCGTTTATGGACACATTCAAAATGAATGCTCCAGAATAATTTTAAAGATAATTATATTCTAAACCTTGCAGCAATGCAAGGTTTTTTTTTGCTTTTACTTTGCAAAAATCATTCTAATTTGTGTAAATTTTACTCAGCATTCTACAGGTTTTACCCATATGTTTATTTGGTTAGTAGTTCGGTATTTGTTTTAAATGGCTTAAAATGTGTAATTTACGGAGATGATAGGTTGCTTTTTAGTTTTGGTATAATTTTTCCATTATACTAAACATCAAACGTTATTCACTAACTTAAATATAACTATTATGAAAAAGTACATTTTATCAGCAGCAATTGTTTTAGGTAGTTTTGCAACTCAAGCAGCAAACACAGTAGAAGTAAACCCAACTAGTAAAGTAGTTGTTTTACAAGAAGAGTACACTGAGGTGAAATTAGAAGAAGTACCAACTGCCGTAAAAGAAGCATTGAAAAAGGCATATCCAGATGCAGTTTTAGACAAAGCCTTTGTTAATGCTAACAAAGAATATAAATTAGAAATCACCGTGGGTGACAAAAGAGGAAATTTATTTGCGGATGCAAATGGCAAATGGATTCAAAAATAAGATCATATTGATCACAATGAAATGATAATGTCAGAGACCAGAAAGCTACTGTTCGCACGGATGCTCATGGCGACTAGATAGATACATAATTGGGTGGTTTTTTTATTTTTAAAAAGGGAGATTGTGTTTACATAATCTCTCTTTTTTTTTGTGGATGGATGATTAACAGTAAAAATAACTGTATTTTAGCACTAAAGTATAAATGCAATGGCTAAAATATTATTAATCGAGGACGACGTACCTTTTTGCAAACTTCTTGAGAAATTTTTGATAAAAAAATCATTTGAAGTAGTAACGGCTTTCTCAGCAGCCGAAGGCAAAAACAGCCTAAAATCTGCTGATTTTGATTTAGTTATCTCTGATTTACGATTGCCGGATTATGACGGTCTTTTGCTTTTGTCTGAAATAAAATCAGATTTTCCTAACCTGCCCGTTTTGCTCATGACCGGTTATGCCGATGTAAATACTGCTGTGAAAGCAATTAAAAATGGCGCTACAGATTATATTTCAAAGCCTTTTAATCCAGAAGAGGTTTTAATAGTAATTGCCAATGCATTAGACCAAGAGCCTTCTGAAGAAACAGCGGTGTCTAGTGTTCCTGCTAAACCTAAAAAACAAGTTCAAAGTACGCCTGTAACAACTTTTGTGAAAGGAATTTCAAAAGCTTCTCAAAAATTAGCAGAGTATATTCAGCTCGTGAGTCCAACTAATATGTCAGTGCTTATCATTGGCGAAAGCGGAACGGGTAAAGAAGTTATTGCTAAAAGTATTCACCAAAATAGTACGCGAAAAGATACTCCCTTTATTGCCGTCGACTGCGGTTCAATACCGAAAGAATTGGCTGCGAGTGAATTTTTTGGACATGTAAAAGGTTCATTTACTGGTGCTATTCATGACAAGGTTGGTTTTTTTGAAGCGGCTAATAACGGTACTGTTTTTCTGGACGAAATTGGGAATTTATCATACGAAAATCAAATACAATTGTTACGCGCCTTACAAGAGCGCAAGATAAAACCTGTTGGTAGTAACAAGGAAATTGCGGTTGATATTCGCATAATTACAGCTACAAACGAGGATTTAAGAGAGGCCGTAAAAAAAGGAGATTTCCGTGAAGATTTATACCATAGAATTAATGAATTCTCAATTCATTCGCCATCTTTGGTAGAACGAAATGAAGATTTGATGCTTTTTGCCGATTTTTTCCTCGAAAAAGCCAATCAAGAATTACAAAAAGACGTTTTAGGATTTTCTCCTGAAGTTATTTCTATCTTTCAAAAATACAAGTGGCCGGGAAATTTAAGAGAATTGCAAAACTGTATTAAGCGTGCGACTTTGCTAACACAGGGAGAGTTGGTACAAAAAGAAGCTTTGCCTGTAGAGTTTTTTCAAGAGGATGCTGCGATCAGCGCTGATTTTTCCTTATCAGAAAACGAAAAAGAAACTATTCTTGAAGCGCTCGCTAGAACCAATCAAAATAAGACGGAGGCGGCTAAATTACTTCAAATCAACAGGAAAACATTGTATAATAAGTTGAAGTTGTACAATATCAATTAATTTCTTTTTGAAGTAAAACAAACAGAGCGTTCATTTTTATGCTCAATTCATTTGCCAATGCAACTGCATCTATTGAATGATAGGATTCTCTTTCTAATTGATCCAAAATCGTGCTGATGTGGTTGGCTTTTATTTGCTTGAACATTGGACTCATTTTATGCGCGATGTTTTGCACTTCAGCTGCATTTTTGTTTTCTATCGCGTTATTCAAAAGGGCTAAATTTTCTATTGAACTAGTCATGAAATTTTCTAGAATTTCTCGTAATTCATCGTTCTGATCTGGTAAAAAAGCTCTTAATTCTTTTAACGAAAATAGTTTTGTAACCTTTTTTTCTCTTGCTTTTTTAATCGATGCCTTTGGTATTTCACGCTGATTTAAAATAGCGCTTGTGGTTTTAAGCAAAATTTTAGGTGTGTATGGCTTGTAAATTACAGTACTAAAACCAGCATCAAGATAGTAGTTTTTATCAAGGTCATTGCGTCCTGTTACGGCAATAATAGGTTGTTTTTTGGAATTATATTCGGTACTTTTTTGAACACTTCGTAGTAGTTCAAATCCATCTATAACGGGCATTTGTATGTCGGTAATTATAAAGTCAAAAGCGTACTGCTTCATCCACTGTAGGGCTTCATTAGCATCTTGAAAAGGATGAACGATATAGTTGTTGTTTCTTAAAACCTCGGTTGTTAGTTGTAATAAATTGCGGTCATCGTCTATTAAAACACCTATTTTCTTTTCACCTGAAATTTCTATTTTGTCTTCAGGGTTTTCAGTTGACACCGGAGCAAATAGTAGCGGCAACTTAATTGTAAATGTGCTGCCCTGACCTAGAGTGCTATTCAGCTGTAAATCGCCGCCGAGAATGGATGCCATTTTTTTAGAAATGGTTAGTCCAAGACCTGTTCCTCCGTATTTTTTTTCGATTTGGTCATTGGCTTGTGTGAATTCTTCAAAAATGATTTCCTGATTTTCTGCTGCAATTCCTATTCCGCTATCTGCAACTGAAATGCGAATATTCTCAAGCGCTACATCTATTTGTGCCGAAATTTTGATGGTTCCTTTTTCAGTAAACTTGTATGCGTTTCCTATCAGGTTGGTTAAAATTTGACGCAAACGAAATGGATCACTTAAAATAGGTTGTTGCAATTTTGGGTCAATATCGAGTTTCAATTCGATATCTTTTTGTGCGTAAATGGCTTGAACACTTACTGCTACTTCTTGAATATTTTTAGAAAGTGAAAACGGAATTTTTTCGATGGCAATTTTTCCTGCCTCGATTTGAGTAAAATCAAGTAAATCTTGGACTAATTGCGCAATATAATCTGAGGAACCTTTAATATTTTTGGCAAAATGAATTTGTTTGTTGCTGAGTTCAGAATTACTCAATAATTCAGAATAGCCCATCATGGTACTCAAAGGTGTTTTTAAATCATGGCTCACGGTAGCAATCAGTTGTTCTCTACTACGAAGTAATTTTTTGGCTTTCAGGTTGGCTGCTTCAAGCTGCTTTTTGTATAATTGCGACTTAGAGAAATCATTTAAAATAGCAATTAAAAACGCCATGGTTAAGATCAAACCAATAATAGCAGCGCTGGTTACAATTCGGTTGGTTTTTTGTAAAGAGGCTTCTCTTTTTAAATAATTGCTTGCTGTGCTGCGAATAATTTCTTTTTCAATACTGCCCAAAACTTGACGCAATTGATCTGAGATTGACAATTCATTTTGCAGTAATTTTTTTTCCTCGGCACTTACAAGTTTTTTCTTAGTACTCGTTTTAGTTTGTACTTGATTCAAAAGTTTTTTGGATACACTTACAATCGAATCGGATTCTTTCTTGCTTAATGTATTTGTACTATCGTCGGGAATATTTTGATTGAGATACGCCACATATTTTTTCAATACATTACGCTCGTAGTCTCCCATTTTATTGGGATTTTGTACAAAATCTTCTAATTGCAACTTACGCAATGACGATTGCATTTTGGTTAAGTCGGTAATAGCAGTGCTAACGGCTTGTTCGTCTTCTGATTTGCTTTTAATCGCTTTTAACTTCAGGATATTTTTGGTCTTTTTACCAAGTAGTACCTGAACACTGTCTAATAATTTAATTTGTTTGGGTGTATTTACAGCTTTTTTTAATGAATCAATTGCGATTGTTAGCGCATTGGTTTGTTTCAAATAGTTGTTGTAATCGCCATTTTGGCCTGATTGTACCGCAGCACGACCCATACTTTCTGTTTTGTATAAATCAGCAAGTACATTACTAACTTGTAAAACGGCACTGTTATTTGACGAAGGATTATTATCTGTTGTTGAAAAACGCTTGTTTTCTTTGTACAAAAACCAAGCTACGCTACCAAATAATAGTATTAAAAGGAGATAGCCCAAGAGCACTTTAACAGGGATGTAGTTTAATTTAAAATCCATTCTTCAAAGTTAAAAATTAGTACCCACTTTTAAGTTAAGATATTCCAAATAGTGAGTTGTTCATAAAAAATAACCCCACTAAAAGTGAGGTTATAGTCATCTGATTTATAAAGTTTCTTTCAGCCATTTAAAAAATTCGTACTGCCAAACTTGTGCATTTTGCGGTTTTAGTACCCAATGGTTTTCTTCGGGAAAATACAAAAATCTACTTTTAATACCTCGCAGTTGCACAGCTTGAAACGCTTCTTGACCTTGGCCAGTTGGCACTCTAAAATCTTTACCACCTTGAATAATCAAAATAGGGGTATTCCATTTGTCAACAAAATTGATAGGATTAAAAGTTGTGTATGCTTTTTGCGCTACAGCATTATTTTTATCCCAATACGGTCCTCCAAAATCCCAATTTGTAAAAAATACTTCCTCAGTAGTGCCGTACATACTTTGAGTATTAAAAATACCATCGTGAGCAATAAAAGTTTTGAAACGGTTGTTGTGAATTCCCGCCAAGTAAAAAGCCGAATAACCGCCATAACTAGCACCCACGCAACCCAAACGAGTTTTGTCTACATAACTTTCTTTGGCCACATCATCAATTGCTGCTAGGTAATCATCCATTACTTGACCGCCCCAATCGGTACTAATTTTTTCATTCCACTCCACGCCATGACCTTGCATTCCGCGACGGTTTGGTGCTACAACAATGTAGCCGTTTGCAGCCATTAATTGCAAATTCCATCGGTAGGAATAAAATTGTGTCAAGGCAGATTGTGGTCCACCTTGGCAATACAATAAGGTTGGGTATTTTTTTGAGGCATCAAAATTAGGTGGCAATACAACCCAAACAAGCATTTTTTTGCCATCTGTTGTGGTCACATATCTTTTTTCGACAGTACTTAATTGTAATGATTTGTATGTAGCACTGTTAACTTCTGTAAGTTGCTGCCAAGTTTTTTTCTTGAAATGATATGAGAAGAGTTCTGCTGCATGATTCATATCCGTTCTTGAAACTACAATTGTCTCTCCAACTACTCCTACCAAATCATTTACATCAAAAGCGCCGCTAGTAATTTGACGTACTGTGATGGCAATCCTTGTAACGCCCGGAAAGTTGACTTCGAAAAGTTGTTTGGTTCCGTCAACTGCAGCTGTAAAATATACTTTGCTGCCATCCGGACTCCACATAAAACTATCTACGCTGCCGTCCCAATTGGCAGTTAAGTTCATTTTGGTACCATTAAAAACAACTATAATGTCATTTTTATCCGCTTCGTAACCATCGCGTTTCATTTGTAAATAGGTCAAATGTCCTTTTGGTGAAAATTGTGGTGCGGTATCATAACCTTTATTTTCGGCAGTTAAATTGGTGGTTATTCCTGTTTCTAAATTGTATTCAAACAAGTTAGTATCGGTTGAAATAGCGTAATTAGTACCTGCTTTTTTCTTGCTAACGTACACAATGCGTTTGCTATCTGGTGACCAAATATAATCTTCATCGCCACCAAAAGGTTTTTGAGGGCTATCAAAATTTTCGCCTTTCATGATATCAATTCCCGTTGCGCCCTCTTTGTTTTCTTTGTAAAAAACATGGTTGTAGCTGCCTTCATTCCAACTGTCCCAATGACGGTAATTCAAGCCATTATAAATTTGTACGTCAGAATTTTGTAAAGCGGGATAAAAATCTTTACCGTGAACATTTTCAATCTTAACGGCTTCATCATAAACGATGTATTGGCCGTTTGGCGAAATGTTTTTGTTGGGTAAAATCGCTGTTGTCGACTCTAATTCCACAGCAACGCCACCACCTACCGAAATTGCGAATCGCTTGCTAACTGATTTGTTTGCAGCCACATCAGGAGTGCTCACTTGATAAACTATGTTTTTACCATCTTTGGATAAACCTAATGGAGTTACGCGGCCCAATTTCCAGAGCAATTCAGGTGTCATTACATTTTGTGCCATAGTATTTAAACTCAACATTAATAAAGGGAGAAGCAATATTTTTTTCATTTGAACAATTATTTTTGGATGCTAAAATTAGCCATTTTTTTTCGATTGAAGATGCTTAATCAGCTGTTTCTAGTGGGTATTCATACAGTCAAGGCTGAATAAATTGGTGTTCAATGTGTTACTTTTTTGCAGAAAAGCTCCAGTTAAAGATTAATCTCTTTCCTGTAATTAGCCTCAAAAAAGTATTATTTTTATAAAAAATTTCGAAAATGGATTTGAGTTATTGGGAATTGAAAAATTGGTTTACAAAAGTAGATTATACCATCGTAGGCAGCGGAATCGTTGGTTTGCATGCTGCGTTGCGCTTGCGAGAAAGATTTCCAGAGAGTAAAATTCTAGTTTTAGAAAAAGGAATGTTGCCACAAGGCGCTAGTACCAAAAATGCCGGTTTTGCTTGCTTTGGAAGCATTTCGGAGATTATCGATGATTTGAATTCGCACAGCGAAGAAGAGGTGATTCAACTCATTCAAAAACGTTGGCAAGGCTTACAGCTTCTTCGTAAAAATTTGGGAGATGCCGCAATCGACTTTAAGCCTTTTGGAGGTTATGAATTGTTTTTGCAAGATGATGAAAGTACCTATCAAGAATGTATTTCGAAGTTGCCTTTTATAAACGAAATTTTAAGACCGCTCTTCAAGGCAGATGTTTTTGCGAAACAAGTGGATCGTTTGGGGTTTCAAGGCGTGCAAGATTATGTGGTGTATAATCCGTTCGAAGCACAAATAGATACGGGTAACATGATGCAAGCACTACTAAAAAAAGCTATTGCAAATGATATTCTGATTCTAAACCAACAAACAGTTACGGCCTATACAGAATTAGGAAGTGGAGTAGAAGTAGCGCTGGGCGATTTTAGTTTTGTCACTCAAAAACTTTTATTTGCTACCAATGGTTTTGCCAATTCGCTAACTCAAGGAGCCGTAAAGCCTGCACGTGCTCAAGTGTTAATTACGCAACCTATTCCTAATTTAGATATTAAAGGGACTTTTCATTTGGATAAAGGATACTATTATTTCCGAAACATTGGTAATAGAATATTGTTAGGCGGCGGTAGAAACTTAGATTTTGAAACCGAAAACACTACGCAACTAGGGCAAACAGAAATTGTACAAAAAAAATTGGAACAATTGCTAAAAGAAGTAATTTTGCCGCAGTATGACTTTGAAATTGCTCATCGTTGGAGCGGTATTATGGGAATGGGAAATAGCAAAAAACCAATTGTGTCGCGATTATCAAATCATGTGTATTGTGGCTTGCGTTTGGGCGGAATGGGAGTAGCAATAGGCAGTTTAATAGGAACAGAATTAGCAGATTTAGTATAATGGGAACCAAAATAGCACCAAAAAAATCAAGACAAACTAGCAAGAAGCAAACGAGTATTTGGCAATCAAAACTCAGAAATTTTTTGGTGAAGGCTTTGCTTTGGTTTTTTGGGATATCTATTTTCTTTGTTGTGTTGTACAAATTTGTTCCGGTTTATTTTACGCCGTTAATGGTTATTCGTGCTATCGAAAATAAGTTTTCAGACAAAGAAGTGTATTTTAGTCATGACTGGGAACCTATTGAAAATTTGTCAATGAATTTGCAAAAAGCGGTGATTGCCAGCGAAGATGGTACTTTTTTAAAACACAATGGTTTTGATTTTGTAGCCATGCAAAAAGCCTATAAAAGCAATGAACGTGGCCGAAGAATTAAAGGTGGAAGTACAATTTCGCAACAAACGGCCAAAAACGTTTTTTTATGGCAGGGGCGTAGCTATTTGCGCAAAGGTCTCGAAGCTTATTTTACTGTTTTAATTGAGCTTATTTGGGGCAAAGAACGCATCATGGAAGTGTACTTAAATAGCATCGAAATGGGTAATGGAGTGTATGGCGCTCAAGCTGCCGCCGAACATTGGTACCGCAAAGGCGCCTCAAGCTTGACCCCGAAACAAGCCGCCGGAATAGCTGCAATTTTGCCTAATCCACGAAAGTATTCAGCAATAAGTTCGTCGTCGTACATTAACAATCGCAAAACTAAAATCGTAAGAATCATGCGCTCTGTTGGCAAGATCGATTATGGTAAATAAATATTTGAAATTAAATACAGACATAAAAAAACCGTAATAACATTAAGTTGCTGCGGTTTTTATGCTTTGTTGATAGTTGTGTGCAATTGGTGTGCAATATGCATAAAAAAAGTACTTACAGATTTTACTATAAGTGCTTTATTGTAATTGTGGAGAATACCGGATTCGAACCGGTCACCTTCCCGAATGCTTTCGGGACGCTCTATTCAAATGTTGTATGTAATTTCTAAGAAGCAGAAAGCGTTGAAAAGTAAGAGCGACCTAAAATTAGGAGAAATTGAAATTTTATTTAGAATACCAGCAGAAATCGATAAACTTGAGCATACTTCTGTTGTAGTTTTTGATGGAAAAAATGCAAATCAAATATCTGTTGCAGAATATGCTCAAGTAGTAGAAGTGATGAAGTCACTAAAATAAAGATTAAAAGAAAGTGACCTGGCTCACCTTAAAGTTAAACTAGTTAAGTTTAAGAAAACTAGTCTTTAAAGCAATCAGTTTCTATCATTTCTAAAATCCTATACCTTTTTTCGGAGTACAAAAGTATATCATTAAAGTGTCCGTGTTCTTCCCATATGTTATCTTCAGGGATTTGAATAGAGCAACCTCCACTTTCACATTTAGAGATTGTCATAGTCACCTCTTTATTAGTTTTTATATTTAAGGCTTTATAAGAGTTAAAGCCACATTGAGGACATTGTATTATCAGGTTCATATTTGTATATTGTTGAATTAAGTTTTTTGAAATTTTGTGATTTTTAATAATGTTAAAAATGTGTTAAATTAAAAATGTGTTATGATATTTATAATTTAGTCGTATATTTGCAGTGTTGTTTTTTAAAGAGAATTTTTTTGTTACAATTAATGATGCTTTTAAAGACAAAAAAGAAAACCTAACGACTAATAGTCGTCAGGCTTCTTGAACTTAGAAAAAGTCGTTGTAGTTGTCTAGAATAAAACTTACTATTTTTAGTACCACCTTTGATAGTAAAGTTTTACCCCATTTTGGGAATTTTCTACGCATAATACACCTCCTTTCTTTCTTACATGATTATAGGCTTTTTCACCATAGCCATTTTGGTTGTTTGAATGAATTTGATTTTTCATAATTTTAAATTTTAGTTGAACAATATTTTAAAAGAGCAATAAAAAGCTAGGCTACTGTTTTGTTTCAGATATAGCCTATTTTTTATGTATAAAAATTTCCCACAAAAGTACTGTTAAATTTTAATATTTGCAATCTTTTTTGTAAGTATGTTTTTTATTTTTTTTAAGCATCTAACAGTCAGGTAGTTGCCAAGTGTATATGAAAAGACTTCAACTATCTGCAACACTTATTAAAGGCTTTGGCGGTAAAAGTTTAAAATAAAAGTGATTTTGTACCTAGAGAAATTAGGAAAATCCTCAAAAATAGTGAATTTCAACCTTGCTACATCGCCTAGTAGCAAAACGGTTTATTTGCAATTAAAAACTCAATATATTTTTTTCTTTTTGATTTCCATCTCTCTTTTTACAGCTAATGAACGAGAATCAAAAATTTCAAAATAAACTAATATCCAATCTTTAGCCACTTTTGTATAAGCACTTCTACTGTTTAAATGATCATTAAGTCTATTTTGAATATTTTCACAGGATCCAGTGTAATATTTATCCAAAGTCTTCGAAAAAATAATATAAGTATAAAACATAGGCCTTAAATTAAAAAAGCCTCACATTTCTGTAAGGCTTAATTGTAATTGTGGAGAATACCGGATTCGAACCGGTCACCTCTTGCCTGCCAGGCAAGCGCTCTAGCCAAATGAGCTAATCCCCCAATCTTGTCGCAAATATATGATTTTAATTATCCAAAAAACAAATTTCCAAAAAACAAATCCATTCCTTTTTCTCAAAAATTGAAATCATGCGGTAGTTTTTTTAACTTTACCCTAAAAAATCCCTATGTCATCAATACCGTCTACAGGTTCGCTTACTACAACTATCAACGCAGCAGTTGCAACACTTACATTTGGCCATCCTGCAAGTAATTCGTTCCCAAGAGTTTTACTAGATCAGTTAACCGCAGCTTTAAAAGCAATGAGTAACAATCCAGAGGTATCTTTAATTGTAATTCAAAGCGAGGGCGAAGGCGCTTTTTGTGCAGGTGCCTCATTTGATGAACTCTTGGCGGTATCCAATGAAGCAGAAGGAGCTCATTTTTTCTCTGGTTTTGCCCATCTTATCAATGCCATGCGTTCCTGCTCAAAGTTGATTATTGGTCGCGTACATGGTAAAGCAGTGGGCGGTGGAGTAGGTATTGCCGCAGCTTGTGATTATGTTTTAGCGTCTACTTCGGCTGCTATAAAACTCTCTGAATTAGCAATTGGAATAGGTCCGTTTGTTATCGAGCCTGCCGTTTCCCGTAAAATTGGTAAAACTGCCATGTCCGAAATGACACTTGCTGCTCACGAATGGAAGTCGGCTGATTGGGCTGTTGCCAAAGGTTTGTACGCCGCGACCTATGCCACGCAACAAGAACTTGACGCTGCCATTGCTTCGTTTAGCACCAAATTAGCGAGTTACAATCCGGAGGCATTATTTGAAATGAAAAAAGTGCTTTGGGAAGGAACCGAAAATTGGGATACACTTTTATTAGAGCGCGCCAGCATATCGGGAACGTTGGTTTTGTCTGAGTTTACTAAAAATGCTTTAGCACAGTTCAAAAAATAGTTGAGGTATTTTTTTTAGGAGCTTTTTCCTGCTGTACACTATATTCCCGATTTATAAAAACTGCGGCAAAAAAGCCTTGTTTTTCTAAATTGGGAGATGTCGTTTCCATCAGGGCTATGGGTTTATCCATTCTGAAGCTAAATTTTTTTAATATTCGTATCATTGTAATAAGAGGTTACACTTTTCAAACTCCGCCGAAAAGCCATTGCCTAATATTTACAGCTTATTTCTCGCTTCTATTTCCTAAATTTGCATCAAAATTCAAGTCTAATGAGCAATATCAGAATTACAAAACAATTTAGTTTCGAGACCGGGCATGCCTTGTATGGTTACGATGGCAAATGCAAAAACGTACACGGACACAGTTATAAATTGTCAGTAACCGTAATAGGAACGCCAATCACGGATCGTTCTAATGTAAAATTCGGAATGGTAATTGACTTCACGGATTTAAAGAAAATTGTAAAAGAAGAAATCGTTGATCAGTTTGATCACGCCACAGTTTTTAACGGTACTACACCACATATTGATTTGGCCAATGAGCTTATCAATCGTGGTCATCACGTAATTTTAGTGGATTACCAACCTACGAGTGAGAATATGGTAATTGATTTTGCAAAACGCATCAGCAACAGACTCCCAGATGGAATTGCACTTTTCTCATTGAAATTACAAGAAACAGAATCGTCTTTTGCAGAGTGGTTTGCTAGCGACAATATTTAATATTTAGGCCGTTTTCATGACTGTACCTCCTAACAAAAAGATTTATTTTGCCTCTGATCAGCATTTTGGTGCGCCAACGCCGGAGTTAAGTTTTCCTCGAGAACAAAAGTTTGTGGCTTGGCTAGACGAAGTAAAAAAGGATGCCGAAGCGATTTTTTTGTTAGGTGATTTATTTGACTTTTGGTTCGAATATAAAACGGTTGTTCCTAAAGGTTTTGTTCGTGTTTTGGGTAAGTTAGCCGAAATTCGCGACAGTGGAATTCCTATTTATTTTTTTGTGGGCAACCATGATTTATGGATGGCCGATTATTTTCAAAAAGAATTGAATATCCCCGTTTTTCATGACAATCAAGAGTATACTTTTGGTAATAAAACCTTTTTAATCGGACATGGCGATGGCAAAGGCCCTGGCGATTTAGGATACAAACGCATGAAAAAGATTTTTACCAATCCGTTTTTCAAATGGCTTTTTAGATGGTTACATCCGGATATTGGGGTGAAGTTAGCGCAGTACCTTTCTGTAAAAAACAAATTGATTTCAGGCGATGAAGATGTAAAATTTCTTGGCGAAGACAAGGAATGGCTGATTCTTTACTCTAAGAAAAAATTGCAAACCAAACATTACAATTACCTTGTTTTTGGCCACCGTCATTTACCTATGAAAGTCTCTGTCGGCGATAATGCCGAATACGTAAACCTTGGCGATTGGATTGTGTATTTTACCTACGGTGTTTTTGATGGCGAGAATTTTGAGATCAAAAAGTACTAAATAATTTTGATGATTTTCAAGATTGTGCTTCGATGTATTTGTTTGTAAACAGACAAATAACTTTAGAGGCTTTTGGTTATTATTTTTCTGTATATTTGAAGTAAGAAAAATTAGAAGTTATTTAAAAAAATTTAAATGATGAAAACCGAAAGTAAAGTAACCAAGTTTTTTATTTTTTCAGGAATTGTTTTGTTCACTGTAGGATTATTATCTTTCGATTTAGATGGATTCTCTTTTGAAATTAATAAAAAATCGTACACCAAAATGATAGTTGCAACTGTATTTTTTGCAATTTCTTATTTTAGAATACAAAATGAAAAACGGACTAATAAAATTGAATGATAGAAAATTTAGAGAAAAAAATGTCTTTTGTGCTTTGCATTTTTGTCAAACAAACCTATTCTCTAGTTCATTCCTTCTCCGTATAAATATTTTTCTAAATCAATAGTAAACAAAGTTCCCATTACCAAGTCTTTCACCGCTGAAAGTTCGGTCATAGTCACTGCTAAATCTATTTGAGAATTTGGCGTTTTTAATAAAAAACGATGGCATTGTTGCTGGAACTCGCAACTTGCACACGTTTTATTGTTTTCAAAACTATCTTGAATACAATTGGCAAACAATTGTAATTCTTGCGTAGTATAGTAAAAACCCATGTCTTTAAAAATGACTTGTACGCGATCTGAAAGAAGTTGATCTCCTTTTTTCCAATAAAATGCGGTTCCTAAATGGTTCTGATAAATGGTCTTGATGTCGTGCATGAGCTACTCTTTTTTACAAAGATAATTATTATTTAAAATAATTCTAAATAATAAATTGTAAAAAAGACTTAAAATTACCTTACCAAGAAAGAGCTTGGTCAAGAAGACTTATGCCTCGCTTTTTTCATGGTCTTCGACATCTTTTTGCAGATCTAATTTTCTGAAAGTAGGTGATACCGCTCCTGTAAAAAATACTGTAACCAAAGTCATTACACCACCAAAGACGACTGCATTTACAGTACCCATAAGTTTTGCGGTTAATCCACTTTCAAAAGCGCCTAATTCGTTTGAGGATCCTACAAAAATTGAATTTACTGCTGCCACGCGGCCTCGCATCGAATCGGGTGTTTTTAGTTGTAAAATGGTTTGTCTAATCACAACTGAAATTCCATCAAAAAGACCGCTTAAAAATAAAGCAACAACCGAAATCCAAAAAACAGAGGATAGTCCAAAAACTATCATACACAGTCCAAAGGCAAATACGGCGAGTAATAATTTGATTCCTGCATTTTTTGTAAACGGAATGTAAGCGGAAAGAATCAGCATTAAAAAGGCGCCAACTGCCGGTGCGGCGCGCAACACACCAAAACCTTGTGGGCCCACTTTCAAAATATCTTGTGCAAAAACAGGTAACAGCGCTACGGCACCTCCAAACAAAACAGCAATCATGTCCAATGATAAAGCACCCAAAATGGTTTTGTTGGTAAATACAAATCGCACGCCTTCTTTTAAGCTATCCATGATAGGCTCTCCAATTTTCGGATTTAAAATAGGCTTTTTTTCTATTTGAGTTAACGCAAGCAAAGCAAGTATGGAGCAAAAGAGTACCACTGCCATCGAACTCGGTACTCCAAACCAATTAATTGAAAAACCAGCTACAGCAGGCCCGAGTACAGAACTTATTTGCCAAACAGAGCTACTCCAAGTTGCTGCATTAGGATATATTTTTTTGGGAACGATAAGAGCCAAAAGCGAGAAAATCGTTGGACCTAAAAAGGCACGAACTGCACCGCCCAAAAACACCAAAAAGTAAATGAAATACAACAAGGTCGACTTGGATATGTCTTTTGTAATTGAGGGTAAAGTACATAAGAATAGGCCTAAACTAATAGCTGCAAAACCTAAAATGCATTTTACAAGTAGCCCTTTTTTTTCCTTTTGGTCTACAATATGTCCAGCAAATAGCGCCATCGTTATAGCGGGAATTACTTCCATTAAACCAATAATTCCTAATGATAGCGGATTTTTAGTCAAACTATACACTTCCCATTCTATGATGATAAATTGCATTGACCAACCAAATACCATGGCAAAACGCAACAATAAAAAAATAGTAAATTCTTTGTAACGGAGCGCTGCGTAAGGATCAGTTTTGGTAGTAGTCATAGTGTTATGCTTTAATATCTTTTAATCTCAATTGGGTTGTAACGGAGCCGTTCCATTCGTTTTCGTCAATGCAATAAACAGCCTGAAAGGTTTTTTGATGTGAGGTAATTTCTAATTTAGCACCAAGATTAAATCCTATTGCCGCAACGCCAGCTGAATGATTTTGTTTCACAAAAAGGCGAATATGTTCGTCCTCTTTACCCATCGGCTTGCCATATCCAGTATCTTTTACGTTTTTGGTTAAAAATACGGGAGTCATATTTTGTGGCCCGAAAGGTTCAAATTGTTTTAAAATCCGAATCAGTTTGGGAGTAATGTCGTTAAAATCAATTTCGGAATCGATGGTAATTTCAGGAATCAATAATTCGGGCGGAATGGTTTGCTTGACCTCATTTTCAAACGCATTTTTAAACAACTCGTAGTTTTCTTCTTTTAAAGTCATGCCGGCAGCATACATGTGGCCACCAAATTGTTCTAAATGTTCGGCACAAGATTCAAGAGCATTATACACATCAAATCCTTTTACGGAACGTGCCGAAGCGGCATATTTGTCGCCACTTTTTGTAAAAACTAATGTCGGTCGGTAGTAAGTTTCAATTAAGCGCGAAGCTACAATTCCGATGACTCCTTTATGCCAATCTTCTTGATAAACAACGGTAGTAAAACGCTCCGTTTCGTCATTTTCAATGATTTGTTGCAGTGCTTCTTTGGTGATGTACTTGTCTAAATCTTTGCGTTCTGCGTTATAAGCTTCAATTTCTGAGGCAAACTGTTGCGCTTGTTCAAAATCAAATTCGGTTAACAATTCAACAGCGTGATTGCCATGTTTGATGCGGCCAGCAGCATTGATGCGTGGAGCAATGATGAATACCACATCGGTTATATCTAAAGTTTGTTTTTTTAATTGATGGATGATAGCTTTGATTCCCGGTCTCGGGTTACTATTGATGACTTGCAATCCAAAATGAGCCAAAACTCTGTTTTCTCCGGTCATGGGTACAATGTCTGCAGCAATAGCTGCAGCGACCAAATCAAGATATTCCGTTAAATCAGTTACGGTTTGGTTCCTATTTGCACCAAGTGCTTGAATGAGCTTGAATCCAATACCGCAACCACACAATTCATCATACGGATAACTGCAATCGTCTCGTTTGGGATCAAGTATTGCTACTGCATCGGGTAGGGTATCGCCTGGCCTATGGTGGTCACAAATGACAAAATCAATGCCTTTATTTTTGGCGTAAGCCACGTGATCAATTGATTTAATACCGCAGTCTAAGGCAATAATAAGTGTAAAATCGTTATCCTCTGCAAAGTCAATCCCCTTAAACGATACTCCGTAACCTTCGTCATAACGATCCGGAATATAAGTGGCGACATTAGGGTAAAACGACCTTAAGTAGGACGATACGAGTGATACCGCTGTTGTTCCATCCACATCGTAATCACCAAAAACCAGTATGTTTTCGTTTGCTGAGATGGCATTTTCAATGCGTGCGATGGCTTTGTCCATATCTTTCATCAAGTATGGATCATGTAAATGTTCTAGACTTGGTCTAAAAAAAGCCTTGGCTTCTTCAAAAGTAGTAATGCCGCGTTGAACGAGTAAAGTGGCCACAAATTCCTCTACATTAAGTGCTTTAGCCAATGCAGTTACAGTTTCTTGTGGCGGTTTTGGTTTTAGTGTCCAACGCATACTGATTTTGTATTTTAGAATTAGAATTTTTTGAAGTCAAGAGCAATTTCTTATTGGTGAAGAATTTTACCGTCACTTCGAGTAATTTTGAATAGTAATGCAAATGCTTTACTATTTAAAATTGTATCGAGAAGTTTTTATTCTTAATTGGATTTCAATACTGTTTGGAAATTTTCTATCGTAAATTTCTTCAAGATCCTAACTGAAGAACTCCCTATATTCAGAGCATTACAGTTGACTTAAAATTGGATTATAGTTTTATTTTGCTACTAAGGGGCTTCCGTAAAAAGCAACTCCATCCCAAGCTGTTTTTATGAAATTACGAATGTTTTGGTGATTAGTTCCGTTTGGATCTTCCAAAACATCTTCAAAATAAAACGCTCCAAAACAAGCCAAAGTAGCTTCTGGACTTAGTTGGTGCATTTCGGCGAAAGCCAAAAGTTTACACGAACCTGAATTTTCGCCAGCGGCATTGTGCTGTGTGCCGTTTTCAAAGGCGGTTGGAGTAAAATCATAGTGGGCTTCAATAACAGCTATAGTATCTGCAAATGCGATTGATTCTGGTGTTGCATGTAATTTTTCTAAAAAAGCTTCAATAGTCATGATCTGAAATATATTAAAATTGAGATGAGATTTTTTTTGCAGCAGCAATTGCTCCGTCCATGTAACCAGGATGTTGTTGCGCTGTTTCGGAGCCAGATAAGAATAGTTTTCCATTAAACTGGCTTTGTTGGTAGGCTTGGTGCCCATTATTTTGGTGTGCCAAAACAAGTTGATGGTACGGGTGAAAAGTCAAAGCTTCGTTTCGCCAAACGGTTTCATAATAGCCTTCGATTGCTGAGGCTTCAGGTCCAAATAAACTAGTTAATTGGGCAAGAACTTTTTGCTGCCTTTCTTGAGATGAAAGTACTGCTGTACCTGCGTTTAAAAAGCCTTTTAATGCAAATCCTGTCGCCGTAGCGGTGCTGTGGTCGTACATTTCTTGAATGATACTTGCCTGACTATACAAAGTTCCCGAATAATTGGCTTCACGCCAAAAAGGAGTTTTGTAAGCCACGGCAAATTTAATACTTTCGCCCATCCAAGTATGAGTTTTACGAGCCAGCTGTACCAGATTTTCAGGCAGCGCAGGCTTAAATTCTACTGTATTAATGAGTAAATTAGGCGGAATTGTACTAATGATATAATCGGCTGTAAAAATCGTTCCGTTACATGTAGTTACGTTAATTTGACTTTCTTGTTCTTGAATTGCAGTTACTTTTTGTCCGGTTTTAATTGTTGCCGCAGCGCACAATGATACCAAGCGATCAATTAAAACGCTACTGCCGCCTTCAATTCGAAACGAAGGTTCTTCTGCATCAGATATTTCAAACTTTTGCGGAGGCACAAATGACATGGTTTCGAATAATGAAATCCCTTTGGAATGCTGTCTAAAATAAGGAATTTGCAATTCTTGCAATAAAGCAACGAGATGCGTATGCTGGTTGCTAAACCAAGTAGCGCCCATTTCCATGGTAACGGGAGTGCTACCTGTGATTGTGTGAATGCGTCCGCCTACACGATCGCGAGCTTCTATGATTTCGACATCAAAACCTTTTTCAAGTAGTAAATACGCGGTGTACAAACCTGTAAGTCCAGCCCCGATAAGGATTACTTTCTTTTTACTCATGATTCACTTTGGTCCGAAAATTTACTTTTCTTAGGTTCTTTAATTGCCGTTTTACCCGCTACCACAACTACAATTTCACCTCTCGGTGCTGTTTTTTCAAAATGAGCAGTAACTTCTTTCACGGTGCCACGAACATTTTCTTCGTGTAGTTTTGATAATTCTCTTGAGACGCATATTTGTCGGTCTTCGCCAAAATAGGTCATAAATTCAGCGAGAGTTTTTACCAATTTATGTGGTGAAACATATAAAATCATGGTTCTCGTTTCCTCGGCTAATGTCAAATAACGCGTTTGACGGCCCTTTTTTTCAGGTAAAAAACCCTCAAAAACAAACTTATCATTAGGCAATCCGCTATTGACTAATGCAGGTACAAATGCAGTCGCGCCAGGCAAACATTCAACCGCAATACCATGTTCAACGCATGCTCTTGTAAGCAAAAAACCAGGGTCAGAAATGGCTGGTGTTCCTGCATCTGAGATCAATGCGATGTTTTCGCCAGCTTGTAATCGAGCAATTAAATTCTCGACTGTTTTGTGTTCGTTGTGCATGTGATGGCTGTGCATGTGCGTGCCAATTTCAAAATGCTTCAACAGTTTGCCGCTCGTACGCGTGTCTTCGGCTAAAATCAAGTCGACTTCTTTTAATATTCGAATTGCTCGAAAAGTCATGTCTTCAAGATTACCAATGGGCGTAGGAACGATATATAATTTTGACATAGTAGTTGGTATTTCCTAATTAGGAATGCTTAACAAAAGGCTAATTTGAAATGAAAATTACAAGAATTTCTTTTCGATGATTTCCATAAAACGGTCTTCGTATTCTTGTTTGCCTTCCCAATTGTTATAATCGGGTTTTACCATATCTTGAACAAAATCTCTTGTTTCATAAAATGAATTAAAAGTATTAATTTGACTCAAAACGCGGTTGTAATCTTCGCTGCTGTTTGCAAATAAATGTTTGATAAAAGCCAAGCGATCATTTAAATCAATATGGATTCCTTTGGCTAATTTGTCGTTTAAAGATACAGCTTTAGCTTCTGTTTTTTCAATTTCAATTGCCTCCTCTACAGGTTCCGGTTGTTGTGGTAGAGCTATTTCTTCTGGAGTTTCAATGACAACAGCGGTTGGTATATTTTCAATTTGCTGTTTTTTTACGAATAAAGTATCGTGGTAATTTCCACCTAATAAATCTTCAAAAGAAATTTGGACTGCTTCTGGTTTTTTTGCGCTTTCAATTGGAGTTTCTTCAACTTCATCTGAAAGTAAGCTAAAAGCCGGTGTAAAGGTAGGAGTCGCAGCAAGTTCAGGTTCAACTGATTCATTTTGAGGTTCTAATTCCACGGCAGTTTCATTGTCAGTTACTGCTGCCACTTCATCTTTTGTATCTTCTTCCTCTTTTTCAATGCTAATTGACTCTTTTACTGCAGTACCTTCTTCTTTATTGTTGATGTTTGATTCTGCTTCCGGGATGAGTTCTGGCTCGTTCTCTGCTTCAGGCTCAACAATTGATGGTTCTTCTTCAACTGTTTCTTCGATCGTTTTCTCGATTTCTGATTCTTGTGTCGTTGTAATTTCTTCTTCAACGGTAGTTTCAATTGCAGTGGCTTTTTCCTCAAAAATTGTTTCCAATTGCTGAGTTACTTCAGACAGACCAATAGTAGGTTTTACCTCGCTAAAGTGGTTTTCGACAAATTGTAAAACCGTTAATTTTTCATATAACTTTTGCGTTTCCAGATACAATTGATTGATGTCAGATTTATTTTTGAGCTGTAATATTCGGTGCGCAATGCTGATTAAATCGGCTTCTAATTTTTTTTTCATAACAATTTCAATTATAAGAGGTTAGGCGGAAAATTTTTATTTTGATTTGATGTGCTTGTATAAATGGTCTGATAATGAGGGGTGTTGCTTTTTGACTTTTATTTTTTTGAAATAAGTCTCAGCTAAACCTCGTTTTGATTTAATTTTTATACTTTTGAAACGACGTAAAAGTATAAAATTTTTAGGTCGTTTATTCAGTACAAAGTAATAAAAACTATTCATTTTTTAAGTCAGAAAAATACAAAATGTTTCTCGAAAATACAGTAAATCACAAAGAGCAGTTTGGTTGGATCGAAGTCATTTGTGGCTCGATGTTTTCGGGTAAAACCGAAGAATTAATTCGTCGTTTAAAAAGGGCGCAATTTGCTAAACAACGAATCGAAATTTTCAAACCAGCAATCGATACGCGTTACGACGAGGAAATGGTAGTGTCGCACGATGCAAGCCAAATTCGTTCTACTCCTGTTCCTGCTGCAGCAAATATCTCGATTTTGGCACAAGGTTGTGATGTAGTTGGTATTGATGAAGCGCAGTTTTTTGATGATGAAATTGTAAAAGTTTGCAATGATTTAGCCAACCAAGGCATTCGTGTTATTGTTGCAGGATTGGATATGGATTTTAAAGGAAATCCTTTTGGGCCTATGCCCGCTTTGATGGCCACGGCAGAATATGTTACAAAAGTACACGCGGTTTGCACGCGTACTGGAAATTTAGCACATTATAGTTTTAGAAAAACGGACAATGATAAACTAGTTATGCTAGGTGAAACTCAAGAATACGAACCTTTGAGTCGAGCGGCGTATTATCATGCGATGCGAAAAGATCAGGAGAAAAAATAAAAACCGTCTCTACGATAGAACGACCAGAAATGAAATAAAAACAGAAACCCTTTCAAAATTTTGAAAGGGTTTCTGTTTTAGTTAAAAATAGATTCTAATTTAAAATCTAATTCAGGAAATAATTTACTTTGAATTTTATCTTCTTCAATTAACGGATGCATTCCTATAAATTCATTGTCTTTCAACACATAAATAAAAACTGTTTTGTCCGCTGGGTTTACAATCCAATATTCAAGGACTCCGGCTTCTTCATATAAATCAAATTTATATTTCATCTCTTTGTTAGAATTTCCCGGTGAAAGAATTTCTATAACCAAGTCAGGAGCACCAATAGCACCACGTTCATCAATTTTGGCATCATCACAAATGACACACAAATCAGGTTGTACAACGGTATAAATTTCTTGATCTAATTTCGATTTTTTCTTATCTATCAATCGCACATCAAATGGAGCAGCAAAAAGATTGCAAGGATGTGGTTTGAAAAAATTAAAAAGATGTCCATGCAAATTACCAGAAATTCGTTGATGAGTAGTACTTGGTGCAGGACTCATCTTAAATACTTTTCCTTTTATCAATTCCAGTTTTTCTTGAAATTGCCAAGTTAAATAATCCGCATAGGAATAGGTTTTATTTAAATCTAGCTGGTTTATGTCTGTTATCATGATACTTCTTTTTTTCAATGTTACTAAAATACAAACTCCTTTATTACATCACGAAAAGTGAAATTTATCAAAGCAACTAAACCAAAATTCTACATCTTCTTCCTCATTCTCGCTACCGGAATGTCGAGTTGTTCTCTGTATTTTGCAATCGTTCTTCTTGCAATTGGATATCCTTTTTCTTTAAGGATCTCGGCTAGTTGATCGTCTGGCAATGGTTTTTTCTTATCTTCTTCTTCAATGGTGTTTTGTAGAATTTTCTTGATTTCCAATGTCGAAACGTCTTCGCCTTGGTCATTCTTCATTGACTCTGAGAAAAATTCTTTAATCAATTTGGTACCGTACGGAGTCTCTACATATTTACTATTGGCCACACGTGAAATTGTAGAAATATCAAGACCTACCAAATCGGCAATGTCTTTCAAAATCATTGGCTTCATCTTAGTCTCATCACCATCAAGAAAAAATTCTTCTTGGTAATGCATAATCGCATTCATGGTAACAAACAAGGTTTCCTGTCGCTGACGAATGGCATCAATAAACCATTTAGCCGAATCCAGTTTCTGCTTAATAAACTGCACGGCATCTTTTTGCTGCGCTGATTTATCGCGGGAATCCTTATAGGTTTGCATCATTTCCTGATAATCTTTTGAAACGTGCAGTGATGGTGCGTTACGGCCGTTTAGAGTCAACTCTAGTTCGCCATCTAAAATTCTAATAGCAAAATCAGGAACTACATTTTCGGTTACTTTATTGTTTCCGGTAAACGAACCGCCTGGTTTTGGATTCAGTTTCTCAATCTCGTGAATGGCTTTTTTCAATTGTTCATTCGATACGCCGTACTTTTGAAGTAATTTGTCGTAATGTTTTTTTGTAAAAGCATCAAATTGATTTTCGATAATATCAATAGCCAGATCAACCGATTCCGTTGGTGTTTTATGCTTTAGTTGTAGCAGCAAACATTCTTGCAAATCTTGTGCACCCACACCTGCAGGCTCTAATTCGTGAATTACATGAAGCATTTTTTGCACCATTTTTTCGTCGGTGTAAATACCTTGCGTAAATGCCATATCATCAACCATGTCTGGAATGCTACGACGAATGTAACCCATATCATCAATACTTCCTACGAGGAATTCAGCAATTTCGCGCTCTTCATCATTCAAGATAAAGGTGTTCAGCTGATTGATTAAATCTTGGTGAAAACTGATTGGCGCGGCAAAAGGTGTTTCACGATCCTCATCATCATCGCTATAATTGTTGGCCTGAGTTTTATAATCAGGTGTTTCGTCGTTGCTTAAATACTCATCAATATTAATATCTTCAGCATCAATTCGTTCTGATTCGGCATCATCATAATCATCGTAATCTTCATTTTCAAACTCGTCCTTCTCGTAATCATCTTCTTCTTTACCGGATTCCAATGCCGGATTCTCGTTCATTTCTTCGAGTAAACGTTGTTCAAATGCTTGCGTAGGCAATTGAATTAACTTCATCAGCTGAATTTGCTGTGGAGATAATTTTTGTGATAATTTTAAATTTAAGAATTGCTTTAGCATAAAAAAAGGTACTGAGTTACTGAGTAACAAAATTACTAAGTAATGTATTTTGACGAATTATAATTATTTTTTGTTTTTCTATTTTAAACTTTGAATCTTTGTGGCTTAGAACCTTAGAACCTTTTAATTAAAATTCCGCATTCATTGGTGTTCTCGGGAAAGGAATTACATCACGAATGTTGGTCATTCCGGTTACAAATAATACCAATCTTTCAAACCCAAGTCCAAAACCAGAGTGAACCGCTGATCCGAATCTACGAGTGTCTAAGTACCACCATAATTCTTCTTCATCAATTCCTAAGGCTTTCATTTTTTCGACTAAAACATCAAAACGTTCTTCACGCTGAGATCCACCTACGATTTCTCCAATTCCAGGGAACAAGATATCCATAGCGCGAACTGTTTTTCCGTCTTCGTTCAAACGCATGTAAAATGCTTTGATATTGGCTGGATAATCAAACAAAATTACAGGACATTTAAAGTGCTTTTCTACCAAATAACGCTCGTGCTCACTTTGTAAATCAGCACCCCATTCGTTGATGATATAGTTGAATTTTTTCTTTTTGTTAGGTGTAGAATCTCTTAAAATATCAATAGCTTCTGTGTACGAAACGCGTTTGAAATTGTTCTCTAAAACAAAATTCAATTTGTCTAGCAAAGCCATTTCGCTGCGTTCAGCTTGTGGTTTTGATTTTTCTTCTTCTAACAAACGACCTTCTAAGAATTTCAAATCTTCCGGACATTTGTCCATCGTGTATTTTATCACGTATTGAATAAAATCTTCAGCCAAGTCCATGTTGTCATTCAAATCATTGAAAGCAACTTCTGGCTCAATCATCCAAAATTCCGCCAAGTGACGCGAAGTATTTGAGTTTTCAGCTCTAAATGTTGGTCCAAAAGTATAAATCTGTCCCAAAGCCATAGCAAAAGTTTCTCCTTCTAATTGTCCCGAAACTGTCAAGTTGGTTTCTTTTCCAAAGAAATCTTCTTTGTAATTCACTTTTCCATCCTCAGTTCTTGGAGTGTTGTCAAATGGCAAAGCAGTTACTTTAAACATTTCACCAGCACCTTCAGCATCAGATCCGGTGATGATAGGTGTGTTCACATACACAAAACCTTTCTCTTGAAAATAGCTATGAACGGCATACGACAGTACAGAACGTACACGCATAATAGCACCAAAAGCATTCGTACGCACACGTAAATGCGCATTTTCACGCAAGAATTCTAACGAGTGTTTTTTAGGTTGCATTGGGAATTTCTCCGGATCAGAGTCTCCTAAAATCTCCAATTTAGTTACCTGAATTTCAAATTTCTGTCCCGCTCCTTTGCTTTCAACCAAGGTTCCAGTTACTGAAACCGCAGCTCCGGTTGTAATGCGTTTTAAAGTTTCGTCTGGCGTATTTTCAAAATCTACCACACATTGTATATTGGCAATGGTCGAACCATCGTTTAAGGCAATAAATTGATTGTTTCTAAAAGTTCTCACCCATCCTTTTGCATTTACTTCATGAAGCGTCGTGGTGCTGTTTAGCAAGTCTTTAACTTTTGTGTGTCTCATTTTAGGTATAGAGTTGATATTAAAATTGGTATCGTAATCGAACTGCAAATATAAATCATTTGTTTGTAATTGCATTGTGACAATTCAGGGAATCAGGAGCTATTTCCCGCTATCCATTCCAATCTTATTGTTTTTGGCAAGCAAAACAATAAGGATTTCCATTTCTATCGGGGCTAGGGAGCAAGTTTCAATAGGGTACATTGCATTAATTTTATTGTTTTTGTTAGCATAAGATCTGACTATGCCGAACTACATTCAAAGATTCTTACTTCCATAGAATGATACATTACAAGTGAGAATAATAACTTAGCTTGTGACAGCATCTACCGCTAAAAAGAGCGAGCTATCAGCCGAGTTTTGGTAAATATTTGCTTGCCTTATTATGGTTATTTTAAGTTGAAAAATTCATTGACGAGTATTCTTGTCCCAAATATAATTAAGCAAAAAACCACATCCCAAAAAGATGTGGTTTTATCAAGAGGTAGCCAAAAACTTTTAAGTTAGTTGTAATTCATCTTAACGTTGATGGGGCTACTCTTAAACGGTCCACTTAAAATAGTAATAGTTCCTTCAAAAAAACTATTTGTTGGAAAATCATTAAAGAAGTAAGCATTCACCTTTTTTGGTATCATAAATGTTATTTGCGTTCCTGTTTCATTTACTTTAAAATCTTGTGGTTCAATAGAGTAGACATCAAATATGTAATGACCTATTCCCTTAAAATTAGTAAACTCTAACCAAAGCGGAACTCTCACTTTAAGCAAGTCTTGAGATGGTATAGCATCATCATTTAATAGATATCTCAAATTGGTTCCAGTGATAATTAATGCCTCGCCTGAGCTTAAAACAGTTTTATTTACATTGGTTATCACAGGCTTTTTTTCTTCAACAATCAGTAAGTCGTAACTAAAATAAGCCGTTGTTCCATTTATATTTTTTACAGCTAAAAAGTAATTCCCCGGCTGTACTGCATTAGGAATTTTAAAAGTAACTTTGCTGTTTACAACCGTAAAATTGATACTGCTATTTACAAACGTTTCTCTATTTTCGAGCGTTACACTTTGTACTCCGGCTCCAATGGCCAAATCGTCAATTGTATAGTTTGCTCCCTGAAAAAACAGAATATTATTGTTACTAGCTGTTGCTTCAAAATGATATGAGGTTACTGATTCGTGTTGTATTGAACTGAAAAGAGTAGGTACTACCTTAAAAGTTTCAGAGTATATTTGATTAGAAATTTTATTTTTGATAATCAAGGTATAAAAACCTGCAGGTAATGTTGCAGTTTTTAAAAAGATGCGTTGCGCTTTACTTGAAGTATTATTATAACCTGCGCCAGTTTGTTCTATTTTACTTATGGAACAATCAATAGTGTTATTATCATTGGCTAAACTGATATCCCATTTTGACAAATCAGTGTCAAAATCTAAAGCCAAAAATGAAATTTCTGATGGTTGTGTTTTTTGAAGAAATACATCTTGATCCAAGTCAAGAAAGCGAAATGTTTTGCTGTTTGTAGACTCATCAGAACTGCTGCATGCTACCAAAAACAAGGATGATAAAAAAAGAAGTAAAAATTTTAATTTCATAGGGTTATTTTTTTTGGCAAAAATATGGATTTTATTACAAAATTCTCAAAGAAAGTGATTCAGGCAAGCTATTTATAATAAGCAAAATTAATTTTTAAAGGTAATTATGATTGAATTACAATATTGCCGAACTCAAAAGTAAAAAGTCAGGTAGGGGTTTTATTAAAGTTATCGGTAAGCAAATTATAAACTTGGCGAACCGCACAACACTTTGTACTTTTGCGTCATGAACGATAATTTTGTAACAGAGTATTTCGGTATCGGAATCCAAAATGGTAAAACCCCTGAAAATTTGGGTGTATTGTGGCGTACCGCACAAAACTTGGGTGCGAGTTATATTTTTACCATAGGAAATCGATATGCCAAACAAGCTTGTGATACGCACAATGCTGTAAAATCTTTACCGTATTTTCATTACGAAAATTTCGAGGATTTTTACAACAACTTACCTAAAGGCGCTCGCTTAGTAGGCGTTGAATTAGATGAACGCGCTACCGATTTAGAAACGTTTGAACACCCAAGACGCTGCGTGTATTTATTAGGCGCCGAAGATAACGGCCTATCTAAAGCAGCTATGGCCAAATGCCATCATTTGGTAAAATTCAAATCAGAGAAAAGCTTAAATGTGTCGGTAGCAGGAAGTATCGTTATGTACGATCGAGCATTGCCTAAACCAAGATCATAAAACTAAAAATTCCCGCGAGCAGCGGGAATTTTTATCTTTAATAGGTTTAGCTATTGCTTTCCATTTCTAGAATGAGGTTGGCAATCAAAGCTGTCCAGCCCGTTTGGTGCGAGGCGCCTAAACCGCGTCCAGTATCTCCATCAAAAAACTCATAAAACAAATGTTGATTCTTGAACTCTTCTTCGTTCGTGAACAATTGGTTGTGGTTTTCTGAATGGTAGCGGAATTTTCCATTTTCATCGCGCTCAAACAATTTGATAAGTCTTTTGGTCAACTCATTCGCAATCTGATTTAAATTCAGTTTGTTACCCGACCCTGTCGGAAATTCATAACGGTATTTGTCACCATAAAAAGTGTAATATTTGCGCAACGACTGTATAATCATATAATTGAGTGGCATCCAGATAGGGCCACGCCAATTTGAATTGCCACCAAACATACCCGATCTGCTTTCGCCAGGTTCGTACTGAATTTTATGATGACCATTATTGCCAAAAACAAAAGGATTGTCTTTGTGGAATTTAGATAGGGATCGAATACCAAAGTCGGATAAAAATTCATTTTCATCTAAAAGGCGAATTAAAAGATGCTCCAATCTAAAGCCGCGCATGATCGAGAACATAAAGTTTCCGTCTTTATTAGCTGTTTCTAAATTTGAAATTAAGGAAGCCAAATCAGGTCGCGTACGAATAATTTCATTGGCTCTTTTCTGGAAATCTTTCAGTTGTTCAAACAACTCTTTGTGCATTATTTCGACTGCAAATAGCGGAATCACGCCTACTAACGAGCGCACTTTTAAGCGTTCGGATCCGCCGTCTGAAAGTTCTACGACATCGTAATAAAAATTATCTTGATCGTCCCAAAGCGATAGATCTCTTTTACCAATGTGGTGCATGGCCCAGGCAATATTTAAAAAATGCCTGAAAAATTTAGCCGATATGTCTTCGTAAATTTTGTTGGTTTTTGCCAGTTCTAAACTCATGCGCAACATGTTTAATGAAAACAGCGCCATCCAGCTAGTGGCATCGGCTTGTTGCATTTTTTTGATGCCTTCGGGCATGTGGTTGCGATCAAAAACACCAATATTATCTAGGCCAAGGAAACCGCCTTCAAATAAATCGGTGCCGCTCGTGTCTTTTTGATTGACCCACCATGTAAAATTGACATTCAGTTTTTGAAAGGCAGTTTCTAAAAATTCTGTGTCGGCTATTCCAGTTCGTTTGAGGTCTTTTTCATAAACCGTCCATACGGCCCAAGAATGCACGGGCGGATTCACATCGCTAAAATTCCATTCGTAAGCAGGAATTTGTCCGTTTGAGTGCATGTAGCTTTCTTGCAGTACTAAAAGTAGTTGTTGTTTGGCAAAACGCGGATCAATTTCTACAAAAGAAGCCATGTGAAAAGCCAAATCCCAAGCGGCATACCACGGATATTCCCATTTATCTGGCATGGAAATGACATGACGGTTGGTTAAATGTTTCCAGCTACTATTGCGTTTGTCGTGACGGTTTGGTGGCGTTTCACCTGGTCCGCCGTACAACCATTTAAACACGTCGTAATAATAAAATTGTTTGGTCCACAATAAACCTGAGAAGGCACTTTTTGCAATGGCTTGCTGCTCTTGCGGCAAATTCGAACTAATTTTAGAGTTATAAAACGCCTCGCATTCTTGTTTTCGAGCATTCATAACCGCGTCAAAGTCGGCCCATGGTTCGGCTTTTGGTGATTTACTCAAACGTATTTTGATGCTTTTTTCTTCGCCTGCTGCTAAATCAAATTGTTGCCAAATGGCCGCTTTGGTTCCAAATAATTCTGGGTTTACGCTAGGTTCAGCATGAATAACGTGGTTGTTAATGCCGTCTTTTACATAAGGATATTCGTTGGCAACCCCGTAAATGCGTTCGTCATTGGTTTCGTTTTCACAAAAAAGTTGTATTCCTTCCTCATGATAAAGATAATAAGTTTCAATGCGCGAACTTGTTGTTTCGATAGTATTGTTGCCTATACTTTTCATTGATGGGCGCGGATGCCTGTCGTTGTGTTTCCAGAAATTGCGGTACCATAGATGTGGCAAGACGTGAATTTGAGCTGTTTGAGAGCCTCGATTTACGATGGTTACTTGCATCAGAATATCGTCGACATCGGCTTTGGCATATTCAATGAAACAATCAAAATAAGCATTGTCGTCAAAACTGTTTGTATCCGTAATTTCGAACTCTGTTTCTTCGCGACTGCGTTGATTTTTTACGATAAGTTCTTCGTAGGGAAACTCGTTTTGTGTGTATTTGTACAAGTATTTGTTGTACGAATGCGAAGGTGAAGCTACTTGATGAAAATAAAGTTCTTTAACATCCTCGCCGTGATTACCTTGATTATTGGTTAAGCCAAAAAGACGCTCTTTGATGATAGGATC
Organism: Flavobacterium turcicum; assembly: GCF_011365745.1. Classification (GTDB taxonomy): domain Bacteria; phylum Bacteroidota; class Bacteroidia; order Flavobacteriales; family Flavobacteriaceae; genus Flavobacterium; species Flavobacterium turcicum. The sequence continues at coordinate 491,057 of NZ_JAAOBY010000001.1, forward strand.
TTTTCCGTTCCAAAATGCGGGCGCCAAGCAGAGAATTTCGCGAGAGTCACAAAACCCACCGATGCCTTCTTCGCCCCAACGGTAAGCATTACTTCGGGCTCTGTCGTGGTTGATAAAGTTCCATGCATCACCGTTTTGGCTGTAGTCTTCGCGAACTGTTCCCCATTGTCTTTCGGCTAAATACGGTCCCCATTTTTTCCAATTGCGGTAGTTATCAGGAACGGCTAATTTTTGTTCTTCGGAAAGGTGCTGCGACATAGTAAAAAATCAAATTAGTAGTGTGCTTCAAAAAAAGTAAAGAATACTTGCAAGAGATTGCAAGCTTGCTTTTTTTGAAAATTGTGTTTGCGTAAAAATAAGATTTATTTTGTAACCGAACGAAATCAGTGGTTTACTATTGTTTAATTGCCCGCTATCGATGGATTTCTTTGGTTATCTCGTAAAATTGGGGTACTGAAATTATTTATTTTTATTGAAGTGCTAATAAAAACAGAAGCACTCTAAGCATCGGTGTTAAAATAGTTCTACTCTAGATTTGATTCTCTTGGGAGAAAAAATCTTTTCTTGCGCAAGTAGTGTACAATGCAACAGTTCCTAGCCCGGATAGCAGTGTAAATCCTTCCTGTTTTTGACAAAAAACTGGAAGATTGTAGCGGATAGCCGGAAATAGCTCTTGATGAATTTTATTTTTTTGAGGTTAAATCGTCAATTTCTTCATCGGTTGGTTCGATAATATCAATTTTTGGTTCGATAAAATCTTGCTCGTTGGCCAATGTTTTGTTGAGTGTTAAAACTAGGGCTGGCAACAACATTAAATTGGATAACATTCCGAATAACAGTGTCAACGAAATCAAGCCGCCAAGGGCAATTGTTCCGCCAAAACTAGATAACATAAATACTGAAAACCCAAAGAATAATACGATCGAGGTGTAGAACATGCTCAAGCCCGCATCTGTAAAGGTTGCGTAAACTGATTTGCGAATTTTCCAGTTGTTTTTCTTCAATTCCTCTCGATACTGAGATAAGAAACGAACAGTGTCATCTACTGAAAGTCCGAATGCAATTCCGAAAACTAATATCGTTGACGGCTTAAGCGGAATGTCTAAAAAGCCCATCAGTCCTGCAGTAAGCATGAGCGGCAAGAGGTTTGGAATGATAGAAACCAATACCATTTTGAAGGAACGAAACATAAACGCAATTAAAAGTGCGGTAAGTAAAAAAGCAAAAGCTAGCGATGATAACAAGTTGTCTAGCAAATAACCAGTTCCTTTTTGAAATACGAGAGCTTTTCCGGTAACTGTTACATTGTATTGGTTTTCAGGGAAAATTTTAGCTGCTTTTTTCTTGATTTCGGCTTCAATTTTAGCAATTTTATCGCCACTTTCGTCTCGCATGAAAGTTGTAATTCGGGCATATTGTCCAGAATTATCTACGTAACTTTTCATGAGGTTATCTTTTGAATCTTTGGTCGCATTTTTGGCATACGATAAGATAAACGATTGCTCTTGAGATGATGGTAATTCGTAATACGCGGGATTGCCGTTGTAGTACGCTTGCTTCGAATATTTAATCAAGTTTACAATAGAAATTGGTTTTGATAGTTCGGGAATTTCATCAATTGCTTGCTCGAGTTCGTCCATTCTTCGCAGGGTAGAGAGTTTCATGACTCCTTTTTTGCGTTTGGTATCAATCATGATTTCGAGCGGCATGACACCATCAAATTCTTTTTCGAAAAAAACGATGTCCTCGAAAAAAGCTTCTTTTTTAGGCATGTCTTCGATAAGGCTGCCAGAAATTCGCATTTCATAAATGCCGATAATACTGATCACCAATAATGAAATAGCAACAACATAAATAGAGAAACGGTTGTACTTTACGTTGCGTAGAATCCAGCCCATGAATGATTTTACATAGTCTCGATCTAAGTGCTCGATGTGGCGCTCTTTTGGTGCAGGAATATAACTGTGAAAAATAGGAATCACAATAATACACAAAAAGAAAAGCGCCATAATGTTTATGGAAGTCACCACGCCAAACTCTAATAACAACTGATTATTTGACGCCACAAAAGTAGCAAAACCAATGGCTGTAGTAAGGTTTGTCATAAGCGTTGCCATACCTACTTTAGTCGTAACGCGTTGCAAAGCTTTCGCTTTATTGTGGTGAATTTTATATTCTTGATGGTATTTATTGGTCAGGAAAATACAATTTGGGATACCAATTACGATGATTAGTGAAGGCACTAAAGCCGTTAAAACAGTAATTTCATAATGCAGCAGTCCTAAAAATCCGAACGACCACATTACACCAATAATCACAATAATCATCGAGATTAAAGTGGCTCTAAAACTCCTAAAAAAGAAAAAGAAAAGCAAAGAAGTAACCAAAAGTGAAGCGCCAATAAAAATGCTAATTTCGTCAGTAATCGTTTTTGCATTGAGGGTTCGAATGTATGGCATGCCCGAAACACGAAGGTCGATTCCAGTTTCTTTCTCGAATGTTTCAACGGCGGGAACGAGTTTGTCTAAAATAAAATCTTTTCGAGCGGCAGTGTTTACAATTTTCTTATCCATGTAAATGGCAGAACGAATACTTCCAGAACGCTTGTTAAACAGTAAACCTTCGTAAAACGGGAGGTCGTTAAAAAGTTCTTTTTTTATTTTTTGAAGATAGGCTGGGTCAAGAGTTTTTGATTGCTCAACAAAGGGAATTAATTCAAAAGTTTGTAGCGAGTCGTTTTTTTGTAATTTTTTTAAATCATTCAACGAAACGACCAAATCAACGGCTTTGTCTCCTTTAAGAGTATTCATCATTTTACTCCAAGCGGCGAAAGCTTTTGGGGTAAAAATAGCTTTGTCTTGAACGCCTATGATGACAAGATTTCCTTCCTCACCAAATTTATTTAAAAAGGCATTGTACTCAATATTGACAATATTATCGTCTGGTAGTAAATTAGCTTCGGTAAAAGTAAAATGGATATTTTTCCATTGTGAGGCCAAAAGTGCTGTTATTGCAACAATAATAGACAGCATTAAAATTCTATTTCGAAGGACTACAAGGGCAATTAATTCCCAAAACCCCAAACTAAACCACTTGATCATAACTTACATTTAACGGGCGCAAAGGTAGTTAAAACCACTTTGAATCGTTAGTTTAAGGCTAAAGATTTGCTCGTTTTACCTAAACATTAAGTTTTTATTTTGTTTCTATTTTAAAAAATAGAATAAAATAATAATGATATATTTGACTTAGTTGTGGCGAGGAAAAACCAAACCCCAAAAACTATTTGTTTTACTATGAAGAAGTATAAAAACACTATTTTCTATTTGATTGTAACAGGTTGTTTTTCAATACTTATGTATTGGATTATTACAAAAGGAAAACTGCTAGAAGCAACAGAAGTCATTGAAAAACCCGCTAGTGGCAAGGGTTCTTGGGCTGATTTTTTGACCTCTATGCAGCATAGTTTTCAGGAACCTTTGGCTATTTTGTTAGCGCAAATTGTGACCATCATTCTAGTAGCCCGTTTTTTTGGATGGGTTTTTAGAAAAATAGGGCAACCTTCTGTAATTGGTGAAATCATCGCAGGAATTGTGTTGGGGCCGTCTTTGTTAGGAATGTATTTTCCGGAGTTTTCGGCGATTTTATTCCCCGTAGCTTCTTTGGGTAATTTAAAGTTCTTGAGTCAAATTGGTTTAATTCTTTTCATGTTTGTAATTGGGATGGAATTAGATTTGAAAATATTGAAAAACAAAGCCAACGAAGCCATTGTCATTAGTCATGCGAGTATTATAATTCCTTTTGCACTCGGGATCGGATTAGCCTATTTTGTATACAATCAGTTTGCTCCCGAAGGCGTTACGTTTTTGTCTTTTAGTTTGTTCATGGGTATTGCTTTGAGTATTACTGCTTTTCCGGTTTTGGCTAGAATTGTACAAGAACGAGGCATCCATAAAACTAGGTTAGGAGCTATAGTAATTACTTGCGCTGCTGCTGATGATATTACTGCTTGGTGTATCTTGGCAGTTGTAATTGCCATTGTAAAAGCGGGTAATTTTGTAAGTTCCTTATACATCATTTCGCTCGCTGTCTTGTACGTGGTGGCGATGATTTATGTTGTAAAACCGTTTTTAAAACGTATTGGCGATTTGTACGGTTCTAAAGAAAGCATAGTAAAACCTGTTGTTGCTATTTTCTTTTTGGTACTTATTATGTCTTCTTACGCGACTGAAGTGATCGGGATTCATGCGCTTTTTGGTGCTTTTATGGCGGGTGTTATTATGCCGGATGTTCCAAAATTCAGAACTATTTTTATTGAAAAAGTAGAAGACGTTGCCTTGATACTTTTGCTTCCGTTATTCTTTGTCTTTACAGGTTTAAAAACTGAAATTGGTCTTATCAACGATCCTTATTTATGGAAAGTTACAGGCTTTATTATTTTGGTAGCTGTTGTTGGTAAATTTCTTGGTAGTGCTTTGGCAGCAAAGTTTGTTGGGCAATCGTGGCGTGATAGTTTTACAATTGGCGCTTTAATGAACACCAGAGGATTGATGGAGCTGATTGTTTTGAACATTGGTTTGGAATTGAAAGTACTAACTCCAGAAGTTTTTACAATGATGGTAATTATGGCTTTGGTTACGACTTTTATGACAGGCCCAGCGCTTGATTTGATTAATTTTATTTTTAAAACTAAAGATAGCGCAGAGGTTTTAGAGCCTATAAACGATAACAAATACCGCGTTTTGATTTCTTTCGGTAATAACGAAAAAGGAAAATCCTTGTTGCGATTGGCCAATAGCTTAACCAAACGACAAAAAAATACCTCTAGTGTTACCGTGATGCACTTGTCTTTAAGTGATGAGGTGCATACCTTTAATATGGAAGATAAGGAAAAAAACAGTTTCCATCCTATTGTTGAGGAGTCTCAGGTTCTCAAACAGGAGATCACTACGATCTTTAAAGCTACTACAGATATTGAAACTGAAATTGCCGATGTGGCCAATCAAGGAGACTATGATTTACTGTTGGTAGGACTTGGGAAATCTATTTTTGAAGGTACTATTTTGGGTAAAGTAATTGGTTTTACTACTCGAATTATAAATCCAGATCGCTTAATTGATAAATTTACAGGTAAGGAAGGTTTGTTTGAAAACTCTCCGTTTGATGAGCGAACGAGACAAATTATTTCTAAAACCAAAATGCCAATTGGGATTTTAATTGACAAAGATTTACAAGAAGTGCAAAATGTTTTTGTACCTGTTTTTAGCACTGAAGATGCCTTTGTGATTGATTACATCCAAAAATTGATTTACAACAATAATTCTAAAGTGATAATTTTAGATGTAAATGGTCATGTGGCTACAAATTTTGTAATGAATAGTGCCGTAGATTCTTTAGAACAAAAACATCCAAATAATATCAGTTTGATTACTGAAAAAACCATCAAGAAAGAGTTTTTGGCTCAACAAAATTTGATGTTAATTAGTCTCGAAAGCTGGAAACAGCTGGTTGATTCGCGTAGCGTTTGGCTTAGCGGAGTACCATCAGTATTAATTGTAAAACAATAACATGAATTGGATTTTGTTGATTATTGGTGGCCTGTTCGAAGTAGGTTTTGCAACTTGTTTAGGCAAAGCCAAAGAAAGTACCGGTACGGCAGCTACATTATGGTTGCTGGGTTTTTTGGCATGTTTAACAATTAGTATGGTATTGCTTTATAAAGCTACGCAAACTTTACCCATAGGAACCGCATACGCAGTTTGGACCGGGATTGGCGCAGTAGGAACTGTGCTGGTGGGTATTTTTGTATTCAAAGAGCCGGCTGATTTTTGGCGTCTGTTTTTTATTACCACTTTAATTAGTTCTATCATAGGATTGAAATTCGTTTCAAGTCATTAGAGATATTTTTATTTTATTGGTTTAAGATTGTCTTGTTTTAGATTATTCTTAGTATTTACAATGTTAAAAGCTGTTTTAAAGAAAACCCTGCTAAAAAATGAAAAATATTTTATTACTATTTCTTTTGACTTTGCTAAGTTGTAATACCCAAAAAGATGAAGAGTTAGTGCGTAAAAAAGAAACTTTAAATATTATTCAAACCTTAATTGAACAAAATGGGTTAGATATGGTAAGAAATTTTCCTGCTCATATAGAACTCCCAATATGTTTAAATTTAAGAAAAGTTATTGTCAATAATAAATGTTTCGAAGAAACGGGAGCTAATGATAAAATGATAATTGTACAACTTCCTGAAAAATCATTTATAAACCAAGGAGAAGTATGTATAGAAAAAATTTATAAATCAAATCCAATTGGCAACTCATTTTTCCTAAAAAAGGATTCTCATAATATTATTAATCAAAATAAAACTTTAAAAACTTTTATAATTCCAAAAAGTATTACTCAAAAGTTTAAAACTGTAGAATTAACTAAAACTTCGAAAATTGCGGAAAAATATATACAGTTTTCTATTCCAATATTTTCAAAAGATAATACAAAAGCATATTTAGAATTCGATAAATATATAGATAATGAAAACAGCTATGGGAATTCAATATATTTAGAAAAAACAAATGGAAAATGGGAAATTAAATATGTAGAAAGACACTGGGCAATTTAAAAAAAACAGCATGTATCAGCCTCTACAACAGATTTGAGAATTTGGCTTAATTTGAAATTTGTCTTGTATTTGGAAGATTTCGCAAATCCGAAGATAGGGCTGAATTAAGTTCAATCTACTTGCAACGATTGAACATTATTATCTAAGCGACAATATACCTAACCAATAATAAACCAAAACGATTATGATTTTAACCACGACCAACTCTATCGAAGATTATAAAATTCTCGAATACAACGGCATTGTTTCAGGTACTGCTATTAATATGCAAAAAATGGGTCTGACTTTTAGCATGCAAAAATACTACGATGGTATTGCTGAAAGTATTGCAGAAGTAAGAGAAAAGGCTTTTGCGAACTTACAAGCAAATGCAGAAAAAATGAATGCCAATGCAGTAGTAGGAATTCAAGTAGATGTGGAGCTCAAAAGCGGCGAAGGATTAATCACTGTAATGATAACAGGAACTGCGGTGAGTGTTGTAAAGCGCTAGGATATTGCCTTTTTCTAAACTAGTTTAGCATTAAACATATCGAACTACTGGTTACTAAAACTACAAAAAAAAAACCGCCTCGTTTTCTCAACAAGGCGGTTTTAAAAATATTTGTAAATCAGGTTTACACCTTCATGATTTCGGCTTCTTTAACTACTAAAAGTTCATCAATTTTTTTGATAAAACTGTTGGTTAAGTTTTGAACCTCTTCTTCAGCACTCTTACAAATGTCTTCTGAGGTACCGTCTTTTTCTAATTTTTTGATTTCGGTGTTGGCATCTTTTCGAGCATTACGAATACCAATTTTAGCATCTTCAGCCTCTGCTTTGGCTTGTTTAGCCAATTCTCTACGACGATCTTCTGTCAAAGGCGGAACACTAATGATTACTACATCACCATTGTTCATTGGGTTAAAACCCAAATTAGCAATCATAATGGCTTTTTCAATTGGGTGAAGCATGCTTTTTTCAAACGGCTGTAACGTAATAGTTCTAGCATCTGGCACACTGATTTTTGAAACCTGTGATAAAGGCGTAGCTGCTCCGTAATAATCAACAAAAACACTTCCTAACATAGCAGGCGATGCTTTTCCGGCACGGATATTTAAAAATTCTTTTTCTAAATGCGCAATAGAACCCGCCATTGATTCTTGTGTGCTATCTAATATAAAATCAATTTCTTCAGTCATAATTTTAATTTTCAGTTTTGAGCAACAGTTTTTAGTTTTAGCCGCACTTGCGACGGTAAACTGTAACTGTATACTATATATTTACTACAGTTCCTATATTTTCGCCTTGGCAAATTTTAAGTAAGTTGCCCACTTTGTTCATGTCAAAAACTACAATTGGTAGTTTGTTTTCTTGACTTAGGGTAAATGCAGTGGTGTCCATTACATTCAATCCTTTTTTCAATACATCTTCAAAAGAGATAAAATCAAATTTTACCGCTGATGCATTTTTTTCTGGATCAGAATCATATACACCATCAACACGCGTTCCTTTTAAAATTACATCGGCATTAATTTCAATTCCTCTTAAAACTGCTGCAGTATCTGTTGTAAAATAAGGGTTTCCGGTTCCAGCACCAAAAATTACAATTCTACCTTTTTCAAGATGTCTGTCGGCTCTCCTTTTAATGTAAGGCTCAGCGATTGACTCCATTTTTAAAGCCGTTTGTAAACGGGTTTTCATCCCTTTTTCTTCAAGAGCGCCCTGCAAAGCCATTCCGTTGATTACGGTAGCAAGCATTCCCATATAATCGCCTTGTACACGATCCATACCAGCACTTGCGCCTGCAACTCCTCTAAAAATATTTCCACCACCTATTACAATGGCAATTTCTACTCCTTTAGCGTGAATTTGCTTGATTTCGTCAGCATATTCAGCTAGTCTTTTAGGATCAATTCCGTATTGTAAGTCGCCCATTAAGGCTTCTCCACTTAATTTCAGTAGAATTCTTTTGTATTTCATGTGTGTGTTGCGTTGATTGGTGCAAATATAGAATTTTCTTTTTTTTTAAAATAATCTTGACTCTATTTTATAAAGCTAGTTTTTCATACGATTTTTTGGCCGCTTGATAGCCAATATGAAACACCTGATCCATCTTTAGTTTGCTGGTTTCAAAGGTGCTATAGATACAGAGTTCTTTAGGTTCAATGACCCAATCGCACATATTAAATTTATGAATATTGGAGTTGGCCGATAACAAATCAAAGGCTCGTGTCGTCACTGCTTTGATTGAGTTTAAGTCAGATGCTTCAATTTTCTGAATCGGGCTCACGTAAACTCCTATAATAGTGTCGCACTGTCCTAATAAAATATCAGTAGGAAAGTGGTTTAGGATTCCGCCATCACTGTAAATATTGCCATCGATGGCATAGGGTGAAATTATTCCCGGAAAAGCAGAGGAGGCCAAAACGGCATCAACTACTTTCGTATCGGGATGAAATATTTTTAACTTCCCGCGGACCATATCAGTAGCGGTTATTTGAAGCGGAATGTTTAAATCGGCCAAAGTAGCTTCTTTAAAAATGGCTTTAAAATAGATTTTAAACGATTCAGAATCGATTAAACCCGCTTTTTTAAAAGTTAAATGTTTCCAGTTGAAAAGATAAATCGATTTAAAAAAAGCTAAAATTTCATCGGGTGTTTTCCCACAAGCATACAATGCGCCTACTATTGATCCAGCGCTAGTACCCGCAATTATACTTGGTTTAATGCCTTTTTCCTCTAAAAACTTGATTGCGCCTGCGTGAGCCAAACCTTTGGAGCCACCACCCGAAAGTACTAATCCTATCGATTTTGTTTCTAAATCCATTGTATTTATTTGTGCTAAAATTACTTATTTTTTTTAAGTAGGATTGTTTCTAAGAAATTAAAATTCTATTTAGCCTAACTTTGTATTTCAAAAAATGCAACTCATGAAACAAGAAATTGAACAAGCCTTGGCTAAAAGTTATACATACGATGGCTACAAGCAGTTGGTTACTAATTTGCTATCGGATGGTAAATCAACCGGACATATACAGAGTGAAGATTTAACGCACTACAGTCAGCTCAATGAAACACGCATGAAGCGTTTAGATAAAACAATTGTGATTACTGAAGCAGTTGCCGCCCAATTGAAAAGTATAAAACAGAATTACTTATTTTTGGTTATTTCTGAAGGATGGTGTGGTGATGCAGCTCAAATACTACCAATTATCAATAAAATGGTGAATTTGGCGCCAACCATTGATTTCCAGATTGTTTTGCGTGATGACAATGAGCCGCTCATGAACTTATTTTTAACGAATAATGCCAAATCAATTCCGATTTTGATTTGTATCAATTCCGACACAAATGAAGTGGTAAATAGTTGGGGGCCAAGACCCAAACCTGCTTTAGAATTGGTTGAAAATTACAAAAAAGAGTTTGGGGTTATTGATGCAACGCTTAAAACCAACTTGCAAAAATGGTATCATGACGATAAAGGTCTTACTACTCAAAGTGAAATCTTACAAATTATTTTGAGATAAAGTTATTTATAATAAATAAACAAAAGAAAATTCTGAAAAAAATATTGAATCTATCGACGAATAAACTAAAAAGTTCGCTCAAATACATCATTTTATGTTTTATATTTCTTTTAAGAAAAATTGATTCTTTAGATTTAAAAATAATCGTAACTTGCTGACAGATAACCAAATCTATTTGATTAATTTACTTTTTTTATACATGTTTCGCATTGTTTAACAATTAAAAAACAGTACCATGAAAAATTTATTTGAAAGATTGTATGATTATTTGTCTCTGGTTTTATTCGGTGGAAAAAACATTCCTCATTACTAATTCCAGACAGAGTAAAAGTATGAAGTGAAAATTACTTTTTACCTTTAGAAAAAACACATCGCAAATTTCAGTTTGAATTTGTCATGTGTTTTTGTCTTTTATAACACAATCAAAACCTATAAAGCGTCTTGAAATCTGTTTTTAATGATTTTACTTTGCAGTTATACTTTCTTCAAAATCAAGAACATTAATTCCGTTTTTAACATCGTAATCTCCAATTTTTGTTCTTCGTAAAACGGTCAGGTGCGAACCGGATTGCATGGCTTTACCAAAATCATAGGCAAGAGAACGAATGTAAGTTCCTTTACTGCAAACTACTCGAAAATCTACTTCAGGTAATGCAATTCGGGTTATTTCAAACTCGTGAATTGTGGTTTTTCTACTTGCAATTTCAATATTTTCTCCTGCACGAGCATGCTCATACAAGCGAACACCATCTTTTTTTATTGCCGAAAAAATAGGAGGTATTTGATCAATTTCACCAAGAAATTGTTTCACAGTTTCATGAATCAAGCTTTCGTTTATGTGTTCTGTTGGGAAAGTTTGATCAATCTCTGTTTCTAAATCATAGGAAGGTGTTGTGGCTCCAATGAAAAAAGTTCCGGTATATTCTTTGGCTTGACCTTGAAGTTCAGCAATTCTTTTGGTAAACTTTCCGGTACAAACTATTAATAAACCACTAGCTAGTGGGTCTAAGGTTCCTGCGTGACCAATCTTGAATTTTTTGGGCAATCCAACTTTATTAATCAAAGCATATTTAAGCTTATTAACCGCCTGAAAAGAACTCCAATTTAATGGTTTGTCAATAAGTAAAATTTGTCCGTTTTGGTAATCTTCGACTGTCATCGCTGGAATTTATTTAAAGTATGAAAAGTAAATCAGTAAAAAGATCCCAACTATTATTCGGTACCAACCCCAAGGTTTGAAACCGTATTTTTTGATGATTTCGATAAAGAATTTTATTGCAATAATAGCAACTACAAAAGCAACAATGTTACCAATTATAAAAAGCTGAATGTTTTGATCTGATTTTAAAATGAGTTCATAACCCTTCATCTGTGAGCTTTCGTAGGTCTTTAAGAATACAGAGTAGCAGGTAACAGCCATCATGGTTGGAACTGCTAGAAAAAATGAAAATTCGGCTGCAGCATGGCGGGATAAACCCTGTTGCATTCCTCCGATAATTGATGCCGCAGATCGACTAGTACCAGGCATCATGGCCAAACATTGCCAGAATCCAATGGTTACGGCTTTTTTTATAGAAATATCCTCTTCTTTTAAAACGGTAGGATTTTTGAAATAGTTGTCAATAAAAAGTAGAACAACACCGCCCAAAATAAGAACTATGGCAATAGGGATAGGATTTCCTAGAACAGCTTCTATTTTGTCATCAAATAATTTACCTAATACAAGTGCAGGTATAACAGCGCAAACTAGTTTGACATAAAAATTAAATTTAGAAAAATCAAAGAATTTTTTCCAGTACAAAGCTACAACGGCCAAGATGGCGCCAAATTGAATCGAGACCTGAAAAAGTTTCACAAAGTCATCTTCTTGTATCCCGAAATAAGAACTCAAAAAAACCATGTGAGCCGTTGAAGAAACCGGTAGATATTCTGTCAATCCTTCGATAATAGCAATCAAAAACGCTTGTAATGTATTCATTTATGCGTTTTTGGGATTCTTAAGAATGGCATAAATAGTAATTCCAAAACCGATTAAAACAGTTGTTGGTGCCAATCTAATTCTTCTAAAACTGAAGATTTCTTCACTAAAAACATTAGGATCCTTGCTTCCTCCGCCCGACATTAAAATGAAGCCAAGAGCTATTACTCCAAGTCCAATTAGAAGAAATTTGTAGTTAACTTTCTCAAACAAAAACTCGTTTTTTTTATCTTTATCTTCCATTTGTACCTGTTAATTTTTACTTAATGATATAACTTTAAACCGTGAATCAATATTAATTGCTAATAAAGATCGTCTGTGCGTAAATTCAAGAATCTTTGTGTTGCAAAGTAAGTACTTAGCCAAGTGATCACAATTCCTATTCCTAATACACCTATTAACACTAAAACAATTGATCCTTTGTCATTAAAGATTCCAAGAAGCGGAAAGTTAGTATCAATATAAAATAAAACGCCAAGTAAAGCTATAACCGCTAAACCTGCGCCAAGCATTCCTAGTTTGATGCTGCGCATAACAAATGGTTTACGAATAAAAGATTTTGTTGCTCCTACCATTTGCATGGTTTTAATGATGAATCGATTTGAATAGATTGATAATCTTAGGGAACTGTTGATTAACAAAACAGCAATTACAGCCAAGAAACTACTCACAATTAAAATCCACATACTCACTTTATTGATATTGTCGTTAACCAAATTAACCAATTGCTTATCATAAACAATATCAGATATCATTGTGTTTTTACGCAATTGTGATTCGATTTTTGTAATACTATCATTGACTACATAATCGCCTTTAAAGTGAATATCGTACGAGTTTTGCAATGGGTTTTCGCCAAGAAAAGTCATAAAATCTTCGCCAATAATATCGGTGTGTTCTTTTGCGGCAGCCTCTTTAGTCACATATTTGTGTGAGCGCACAAAAGGACTTGTTTTTAACTGTTGGTCAAAACTTTTTACAATACTATCATTAGCCTCGTTTTTAAAAAACACAGTCATTGCGATGTTTTCTTTAAAATCGTTGGCAAGTTTTTTAGAATTAATGATAAATAGCCCTAGAATTCCCAGTAAAAATAACACTAAGAATACACTTAACACTACTGAAAAATAAGAGGAAATTAAACGGCGTTTTTGGAAATTATCAAAGGAAGAACTCATAGTATGTTGAAATTATGGGGTAAAAATAATAAACAATTTCTTTATTTAAAGTTAATAACGTTCAAAGTTTCAACTTTCGTACAATAAACGTAAATTTGGCATCTAAAAACAGTGATCTCAATAAATCTAAGAATCTTAGAACCTTAGTTACTCAGAACCTAATAGAAATGAAATACAATCCCAACGAAATTGAAGCCAAATGGCAAAAATATTGGTTAGAAAACCAAACTTTTAAAGCCGAAAACCACTCTGCTAAACCAAAATATTACGTTTTAGACATGTTTCCTTATCCTTCTGGAGCGGGCTTGCACGTAGGGCATCCGCTGGGATACATTGCCTCTGATGTATACTCGCGTTACAAGAGACATCAAGGTTTTAATGTGCTTCATCCAATGGGTTACGACAGTTTTGGGTTGCCTGCAGAGCAGTACGCCATTCAAACGGGTCAACGTCCTGAGGACACAACTCGTGTGAATATTGACGGAGGTGTAGACAAAGAAGGAAACCAAATTGCGGGTTACAGAAAGCAATTGGATAAAATAGGATTCTCTTTTGATTGGAGTCGTGAAGTGCGTACTTCAAATCCAGATTATTACAAGCATACACAATGGGTTTTTATCCAATTGTTCAATTCGTGGTACAATAAAAACAGCGACAAAGCAGAAGATATTGCAACCCTAATTGCCTTGTTTGAAAAAGAAGGTAATGTAAGTGTAAATGCAGTTTGCGATGAAAATATCGATCCTTTTTCAGCCGAAGAATGGAACGCTTTCGCAAAAGATACTCAGGAGAAAATCCTTTTGCAATACAGATTGACGTATTTGGCGGAGACGGAAGTTAACTGGTGTCCGGGATTAGGAACGGTTTTGGCCAATGATGAAATTGTAAATGGCGTTTCGGAACGTGGCGGATTTACAGTAGTTCGTAAAAAAATGACGCAATGGAGCATGCGCATTTCAGCCTATGCGGAACGCTTATTGCAAGGTTTGAATGATATCGACTGGAGCGAAAGCATTAAAGAAAGTCAAAGAAACTGGATTGGGAAATCAGTCGGTGCGATGGTTTCTTTTAAAGTCGAAAGTCAAAAGTTGAAGGTCGAAAGTGAGCAACAATATATCGATGTTTTCACAACAAGACCCGATACTATTTTTGGAGTTACGTTTATGACCTTGGCTCCAGAGCATCCTTTGGTTCAAGAAATCACTACTGCGGAACAAAAAGCAGAAGTAGAGGCTTATATCGAAAAAACGTCAAAACGTTCTGAGCGTGAGAGAATGGCTGATGTGAAAACCATTTCGGGAGTATTCACAGGAGCTTTTGCAGAACATCCGTTTACGAAAGAACCAATTCCGGTTTGGATTGGCGATTATGTTTTGGCGGGATACGGAACAGGTGCGGTCATGGCGGTTCCTTGTGGGGATGAGAGAGATTATGCTTTTGCGAATTTCTTTAAAGGTCAAAACGGAATGCCAGCCATTAAAAACATCTTTGATCAAGATATTTCGGAAGCGGCTTTTGGAGCCAAAGAAGGTTTTCAATTAGTTGATTCAGATTTTTTAAATGGATTAGATTATAAAAAAGGAACTCAAAAAGTAATTGAGGAACTAGAAAAAATAAATCAAGGAAAAGGGAAAATTAATTACCGTTTGCGTGATGCAGTTTTCTCTCGCCAGCGTTATTGGGGTGAGCCTTTCCCGGTGTATTATGTAAATGGCTTGCCGCAAATGATTGATGCGCAACATTTACCAATCATTTTACCCGAAGTAGAGAAATATTTACCCACCGAAGACGGTTTGCCACCTTTAGGGAACGCTGCAGTTTGGGCTTGGGATAGGGTGAATAACAAAGTGGTCGAAACGAGTTTGGTAGACAATACAACTATTTTTCCTCTCGAATTGAATACCATGCCAGGTTGGGCGGGAAGTTCGTACTACTGGATGCGTTATATGGATGCGCACAATGAAACCGAATTTGCAAGCCAAGAAGCGCTTAACTATTGGCAAAATGTTGATTTGTATATAGGAGGAAACGAACACGCGACCGGTCACTTGTTGTACTCTCGTTTTTGGAATAAATTCCTAAAAGACAAAGGCTTTGCACCTACCGAAGAACCATTCAAAAAATTGATCAATCAAGGAATGATTTTGGGAACGAGTGCGTTTGTTTATAGATTAGAAGGAACAAATACTTTTATTTCAAAAAACAACATTGCTGGACAATCAGTTCAACCAATTCACGCTGATGTTTCAATGGTGAATTCTTCCGATGAGCTAGATGTTCAAAAGTTTAAGGCTTGGAGAGAAGATTATGCTGATGCGGAATTTATTTTAGACGAAAACGGAAAATATATCGTTGGTCGTGAGGTTGAAAAAATGTCGAAATCCAAATACAATGTGGTTACTCCAGATGCTATTTGTGAAGAATACGGAGCCGATACCTTGCGTTTGTATGAAATGTTCTTAGGACCATTAGAACAAGCGAAACCTTGGAATACAGCAGGAATTTCGGGAGTTTTTGGTTTCTTGAAAAAATTATGGCGTTTGTATTTCGATGATAATGGTTTGATTGTGACCAATGACATACCAACGAAAGGCAACTTAAAATCATTGCACAAAACCATCAAAAAAGTAGCTGAGGATATTGAAGGATTCTCTTTCAACACGTCGGTATCGCAATTTATGATTTGTGTAAACGAATTGTCCGCTCAAAACTGTCATTCTCGTGCCATCTTAGAACCATTGGCAATTGTGATTTCGCCTTATGCGCCGCACATCGCTGAGGAATTATGGTCGTTACTCGGTCATGAAGGCTCGATAGCAGCAGTTCCTTTTCCAGCTTTTGATCCAAAACATTTGGTAGAAAGTGAGAAAGAATATCCAGTTTCTTTCAACGGAAAAATGCGTTTTACCCTAGTTTTACCTTTGGATTTAACCGCAGCACAAATCGAAGAAATCGTTATGAAAGATGAAAGAACCATTAAGCAACTAGACGGTAAAACACCAAACAAGGTGATTATTGTTCCGGGTAAAATTATCAACTTGGTAGGATAGTTTATCAATTTAAATATTTAAAAATCCAAATTTCAACTCTTGTTGGGATTTGGATTTTTTTTTAGGATTTTTTAACTAATGCCAATTTGACATTTTTACAAATTGGTGCAAATTTTGTTATTTCTTTAGTAACTTTAAAAAAAATAAAAAAAATAAGATATGTTAGGATTTAGTTTACCATCAATGATATTAATGGGCGGTATTATGCTAGCAAGTTGGTTAGTTAGCTCAAGATTAAAAAGCAAATTTGAACACTATTCAAAGTTGCATTTGCAAAACGGAATGTCAGGCGCCGAAATTGCCGAGAAAATGCTAGCCGATAATGGAATTCGTGACGTAAGGGTGATTTCAACTCCAGGTCGTTTAACGGATCACTATAACCCTGCTGATAAAACAGTTAATTTAAGTGAAGCAGTATACAACCAGCGCAATGCTGCAGCTGCGGCCGTAGCGGCTCACGAATGCGGACACGCGGTACAACACGCTGTAGGTTATGAATGGCTTACGATGCGCTCAAAGTTGGTGCCTGTTGTAAATGTGGCATCGACTTACATGCAATGGATTTTGTTAGCGGGTATTTTAATGCTAAAAACGTTTCCAGGACTTTTGCTAGTGGGAATTGTGATTTTTGCTGCTACAACCTTGTTTTCTATTGTTACTTTGCCAGTAGAGTATGATGCAAGTAACCGTGCTTTGGCTTGGTTAGAAAACAAAAGAATGCTCACGCCGCAGGAACAAGCGGGTGCGAAAGATTCTTTAAAATGGGCAGCCAGAACCTATGTGGTAGCTGCATTAGGATCAATAGCAACCTTGCTTTATTATATCTCAATTTATATGGGAGGAAGAAGAGACTAATTCTCCAATTTGCAGATAACTATTTATCAAATCCAAATTCCAATCTTATGGAGTTTGGATTTTTTTATAGCTCACACTTCCCTTCTTACACTTCCCTTCTCACAACTCACAATTCACAACTCACAATTCATAACTCACACTTCACTTCTCACATTTCACTTCTCACAATTCACTTCTCACAATTCACTTCTCACAATTCACGTTTTACTTTCCTCAAAGTTGAATTTGTCGGTCAATTTGTTGGTCAAGCGAGATGAAGGTTTCTGTTCGTGAAACACCTTCAATAACTTGAATTTTGGTATTGAGTAGCTGCATCAAATGTTCGTTATCGCGACAGATAATTTTAATTAAAATAGACCAATTTCCGGTGGTGTAATGACATTCTAAAACCTCTGGAATTTTTCTTAAATCGCGCACTGCCTCTGCGTTTCGGGCAGCCTTGTCAAGATAAACGCCTACAAAAGCCATGGTGTTGTACCCAAGTACTTTATTGTTTACCGTAAATTTTGATCCCGATATTACACCTGATTGCTCCAACTTACGCAAACGTTGGTGTATCGCAGCGCCCGAAATCCCTATTTTATTGGCAATTTGAAGAATGGGTTTTCGAGCATCCTCCATAAGGTCACGAAGAATTTCTTTATCGATACCGTCAATTTCAACCATCAGCGAATTAATTTTCATAGTATGAATTTTAAACTAAAATGAGAAATTTAGTTTTAATTAAAAATCAAATTTAAGTAATTAACGCTTAAAAGAAGTGTTAGTTCTTGTTTTTGTCATATCGAGCGCAGTCGAGATGTTTATTTGATTCTCGACTGCGCTCAAACGGACAGTAGATTTAGAAGCTAATATTCAATGATAGATGGTGTACTTTATTTTAATTTATAAAGCAAGTACAAAAAAAGCCATTCTAATGAGGAATGGCTTTTTGGTATGTAATGTAATATTATTTTCCTTTATTCGCTTCGGCGATATATTTTTCTAATGCCATTGTCATGGATGGTGTGGCAGGCGTAGGAGCTAAAATATCAACTCTTAAACCATGATCTAATGCTTCTTTTTGTGTGGTACTACCAAATACAGCAATTCTTGTATTGTTTTGTTCGAAATCAGGGAAGTTTTTGAACAATGATTTGATTCCAGTTGGACTAAAAAAAGCTAAAACATCGTAATATACATCTGCTAAATCAGATAGATCACTCATAACTGTTCTGTAAAAAACGGCAGGAGTCCAATCTACTTTTAAGGCGTTTAATGTAATTGGTGCGTCGGCATTCAATTGGTCTGATGCAGGAAGCAAGAATTTTTCGTCTTTGTACTTTTTGATTAGTGGGGATAAATCAGCAAAGTCTTTTGGTCCTACATAAATTTTACGTTTTCTGTACACAACGTACTTTTGAAGGTAAAAGGCAATCGCTTCTGATTGGCAGAAATATTTTAATCCTTCTGGTACTTTGTATCTCATTTCTTCGGCTACTCTAAAAAAATGATCGACGGCATTTTTACTCGTTAAAATAATAGCGGTGTAATGATTAAGGTCGATTTTTTGTAATCGAATCTCTTTGGCGCTAACTCCTTCTACGTGAATAAAAGGTCTGAAATCAATTTTTACTTTGTGTTTTTGCTGAAGTTCAAAGTAAGGGGAATTTTCCACTTTAGGCTCGGGTTGTGACACCAAAATTGTTTTCACTTTCATATATAACGGTTTCTAAGCACTCCCTTTTGTAAACCAATAATACATAAAATAATAGGGGGCTATTTCAAGAGCGCAAAGATATAAAATAAAATAAAACAACTTACCGAATATTATGTTATGATAATTTTTTATTGAAATCAAATACGTTAGTATGTTGGCTATCATTATTATAGCTATGGTTGTTAGTATAAAATTTCTTGAAATACTATCGTAATAGAACAAAATGATATTGATAGGGAGCACTAATAAACCAATATAAGTTCTGTAAGTAACTTTTTGTAAATTAAATTGCTCTGAGAATTCCTCAATATTAAAAGCCGTAGCAATTATTTTTTCGATCAAATACTTGGCTAAAATAAAAAACAGTAGAAAGGTGATGATACGAATAAATAATAGCCAATCGGTTTTTGAAGCGTATCCAAATGAGTATAGTGCAATTTGAATAAAAAATGCGAGAGAAATAACTTGTACAGTAAATAAGGCGATAGTAAAACTGCTTTTTAGATGACTGCTATCGCGGTATACTTTGATGTATTTATTTGAAAATAATAAATTAGCAAATTCTCCAAATCTATTTTCAAAGACAGATTTAGTTAAGGCAATTATGGCAAATGCCAGCAAAAACAGTGCGGTTGCCCAGTCCTTGTTTTCAATTATTCGCGGATGCAGTACGTTTTCAATCATAACGATACAAAACTACTAATTTTTATATCATTCTTTTTATTATAATTTTATTAAGGTTGAAATGGCATAAAAAGGTTACTTTTGCCGTGAAATTAGTCCAAAATATGAATGATTGTATTGTTATAATTCCAACCTATAACGAAATTGAAAATATCGAAAGTATCATTCGTGCTGTACTTTCACAAAACAAACTTTTTCACGTACTGATCATAGATGATAATTCACCAGATCATACTGCTGATAAAGTTATAGTGCTTCAAGAGGAGTTTAAAGGTCGTTTGTTTTTAGAACAAAGACAAAAAAAATCTGGTTTAGGTACTGCCTACGTACATGGTTTTCAATGGGCGTTGCGTCATCAATATGAATTTATTTTTGAAATGGATGCTGATTTCTCCCACAACCCTCAAGATTTAGAGAAATTATACAATGCCTGTCATCTTGGTGATGCTGATTTGGCCATTGGTTCCCGCTACGTTACGGGTGTAAATGTGGTCAATTGGCCCTTAAGTAGGGTGCTATTGTCTTATTTCGCCTCTGTTTACGTTCGCCTAATAACCGGAATGAAAATTCATGATGCTACCGCAGGATTTGTTTGTTATAAACGCAAAGTTTTAGAAGATATTAATCTTAACAAAATTCGTTTCGTGGGTTATGCTTTTCAAATTGAAATGAAATACAGAACATTTTGCAAAAATTTTCAAATTGTAGAAGTTCCTATTATTTTTACAGATAGAACAAAAGGGCAGTCAAAAATGAGCAATTCGATTATTGTTGAGGCTGTTTTTGGTGTGATTGCACTTCGACTAAAAAAATTAATTAACACATTATAAAGCAGTAAGTAGATGAATCGGGTTTTAATTAAAAATGCTAAAATAGTCAACGAAGGAGTTATTTTTGAAGGCGATGTACTAATCGAAAATGACATTATTGTAGAAATTGCTGACAGCATTAGCGCTAAATTTGCTGATTGCAAAATCATTGATGCCGAAGGTAATTATTTAATGCCAGGCGCTATTGACGATCAAGTACATTTTAGAGAACCTGGTTTAACGCACAAAGGCGATATCGAATCAGAGTCGCGCGCTGCTGTAGCGGGTGGAATAACGACTTATATTGAGCAACCCAATACGGTACCAAATGCGGTGACGCAAGAAATTTTGGAGCAGAAATACCAATTGGCAGCACAAAAATCCTATGCGAATTACTCCTTCATGATGGGTGCTACCAATGATAATTTGGAGGAAGTTTTAAAAACAGATCCAAAGAATGTTGCGGGTATTAAAATATTCTTAGGCTCGTCAACAGGAAACATGTTGGTTGATAATGAGGCAACACTCGAAAAAATATTTTCAAGCACTTCATTATTAATTGCTGTGCATTGTGAAGATGAAACTACCATACGTAACAACTTAGCTACTTACAAAGAGGAATTTGGCGATGCAATACCGGTAACGGCACATCATTTAATTCGAAGCGAAGAAGCTTGCTACATTTCAAGTTCAAAAGCTGTGGCTTTGGCCAAAAAAACAGGCGCTCGTTTGCATATTTTTCATCTTTCGACAGCCAAAGAAATGGAGTTGTTTACCAATAAGATTCCATTAGAAGAAAAGAAAATAACCGCCGAAGTTTGTGTACATCATTTATGGTTTACGAATGATGATTATGCTACAAAAGGAAACTTGATCAAGTGGAATCCTGCAGTAAAGACAGCTAAAGACAGAGATGCACTTTGGGCGGCTTTGCTAGATGATCGTATTGATGTTATTGCAACGGACCATGCGCCACATACGTTAGAGGAAAAGAAGAAAAATTATCTTGAGGCGCCTTCAGGCGGACCGTTAGTACAACATGCTGTGGTAGCTCTTTTTGAGGCTTTTCACCAAGGAAAAATTAGCGTTGAGAAAATTGTAGAAAAAATGTGTCACAATCCGGCTAAAATTTTCAAGATTGAAAAACGTGGATTTATCAAAGTTGGGTATTTCGCTGATTTGGTAATTGTCAATCCAGGCTTGCCTTGGAGTGTAAAAAAAGAAAATATTTTGGCTAAATGTGGTTGGTCTCCCTTTGAAGGATTTACTTTTAAATCCCGAATTACGCATACATTTGTAAACGGACAATTAGTTTACAACGCATTCAAAGTAAAAGATATCAAAGCTGGAAAACGTTTGTCATTTGAACGATAAAATTTAGAATATGAAGCAAATCATCACAATAGTAGTACTTTGTTTTCTTTTTACAAGTTGTAAAAACGAAGTGCTTCAAGAACCTAAAAAACCGATTAACAAAGAGGTTATGGCAGATATTATGTATGATTTGGCCATTCTTGAGGCTATAAAGTTCCAAAATCCGGTCTCATTGGATACCTTAAAAATAAATTCAAGAGATTTTATCTTTAAAAAATACAAGGTAGATAGTTTGCAATTCGTTGAAAACAATGCCTATTATGCTGCCAATTATGAAGAGTATAAACTAATGTTTGATCAAGTTACAACTCGCTTAGAACAAAAATTAAAAGCGACTGATGTGCTTATTGCCAACAAACAGAAAAAAATTAGAGCAGAAAAATTAAAAAAACTGCGGGCTAAGAAAAAAGTAGATAGCACCGCTGTAAAACCATAAATTACAGTTGGCTAATTTGTTTTATATACGCCTTGACGTCGCTAAATTCGATAGTTAAGGCGTTTTTTATTTTTTGATTCGAATACAAATTACTGTTGTAGGATGCCATTGCAGATGCTCTTGAAATGCGTCTTTTTTGCCCAAAAATAGTTGCCGAAACCCAATCGAGCCTCCAAATAATTTTCATAATAAAAGGTGTAGCATGCCAGCGTGGTTTGCTAGCGTTTAGACTTTCGGCCATGGTATCAAGTACTTCTTTGAAAGTGATGTTACTTCCTATTAAAGTAAAACGCTCGTTTGTGATATCGCTTTCCGTAAGTTTTTGTGCAATCTGTACCACATCAGTTACAGCAATAAAACCGCTGCTGCCAAGGGTATAAAAAGGCAATCCTCTTTTCACTTTGGTAAGCAATTGACCACTACCATTTTCCCAATCTTTAAAAGGAAGTACTGGGCCAAGAATCACTCCAGGATTTATAATGATTACGGATAATCCCTCTTGTTGTCCT
Organism: Flavobacterium turcicum; assembly: GCF_011365745.1. Classification (GTDB taxonomy): domain Bacteria; phylum Bacteroidota; class Bacteroidia; order Flavobacteriales; family Flavobacteriaceae; genus Flavobacterium; species Flavobacterium turcicum. Next base: position 513,754 of record NZ_JAAOBY010000001.1, read on the forward strand.
CTCCAAACTTCCATTTCGGCGCCGTATTTAGATATAGCGTAGTCGCTGTGGTAGTTTTCTGGATTCCATTCGGTAGTTTCAGTGATGAAAGTTTCGTGCGGAAGCGGGTCTCCAAGTGTAGCAATCGAACTCACATAACATAATTTTTGTACGCCATAGGCAATACTAAAATTCACAATGTTTGCTGTACCTTCAATATTAATTTTGCGTAGTTGCGCTTCTTCTTTTGGGTCAAATGATATTAACGCAGCACAATGGTAAACGGTTGTAACACCTGGGAAAGCAAGTTCTAGTGATGGAACATCTGTAATGTCAGCTTGAATCCATTCAATTTGTGAAAATAAAGCTGCCTTATTGTAAAGATCGAAAAGTGCTTTGGTTTTTTGTATTGCAACTTCGTTTCGGTAAATAGCGCGTACTTTTTCAATGCCAGCACTTTTAGATTCAATTAATTGAAGCAATAAATGCGCGCCTACTAAACCGGTTCCTCCTGTTACTAATATCATGTTACGAAAATACAAATAATTTTTCTCGAATAACCTATTAAACAAATAACGGAATCCGCAATAAATTTTATCTTTGTGCGCATAGCGCCTTTAGGGCGAAAGAGACCAAAGTAAATAGCATAAAAAGATGAAGAATTTTATTGAAGAAGTAACTTGGAGAGGAATGCTCCACGATGTTATGCCCGGCACAGAAGAACATTTGATGGAACAAATGCGTGTGGCATATGTGGGAATTGACCCAACTGCCGATTCATTGCATATAGGACATTTAGTTGGCGTAATGTTGTTGAAACATTTTCAACTTGCAGGACACAAACCCTTAGCGCTTGTGGGTGGAGCAACAGGTATGATTGGTGATCCATCGGGTAAATCTAATGAACGTAATTTATTAGATGAGGCTACCTTGCGCCACAATCAAGAAGCCATTAAAGGTCAATTGGCTCGTTTTTTAGACTTTACTTCAGATGCGGATAATGCAGCTGAATTAGTAAATAATTACGATTGGATGAAGAATTTTTCATTTCTAGATTTCATTCGTGATGTAGGGAAGCATATCACCGTAAATTATATGATGGCAAAAGATTCTGTAAAGAAACGTTTGTCATCCGAAGCAGCCGAGGGGATGTCGTTCACGGAGTTTACCTACCAATTGGTTCAAGGGTATGACTTTTTGCATTTGTACCGAGACAAAAAATGTACGTTACAAATGGGCGGAAGTGACCAATGGGGAAATATTACTACCGGAACCGAATTAGTGCGCAGAATTGCCAGCGGTAAGGCGTATGCTCTGACTTGTCCGTTGATTACCAAAGCAGACGGAACTAAGTTTGGAAAATCTGAAGGAGGTAATATTTGGTTGGATTCGGCTAGAACGTCTCCATATAAATTTTACCAATATTGGTTGAATACCTCAGATGTAGATGCTGAGAAATACATCAAAATTTTTACTTTTTTATCGAAAGAAGAAATTGAAGATTTAACTGTAAAACACAGAGAGGCACCGCATTTGCGCTTGTTGCAAAAACGCTTAGCCGAAGAAATTACTATACTTGTTCATTCTACAGCCGACTTAGAAAATGCGATTAAAGCTTCTTCTATTTTATTCGGAAATTCATCTGCTGATGATTTAAAGCAATTGGATGTAGCTACTTTTTTAGATGTTTTTGATGGCGTTCCGCAAGCAGAAATTGCTAGAAATGAAATTGAGGCTGGAATCAATATTGTTGACGTTTTAAACGAAAAAACTGGTTTCATGAAATCTAATGGCGAAGCGCGTCGTGCATTAACAGCAAATTCTATTTCAGTAAACAAAGAAAAAGTTACGGAAGAATTTGTAGTTTCAACCAAAGATTTAATTAACAATCAATTTGTGTTATTACAAAGCGGTAAGAAAAACTATTTTGTGGTAAGAGTGCTATAAATAATATGGCGTTTTAACTTCGCTTCATAATAATTTAAAGATCCCAATGACTCCAACGAGTTATTGGGATTTTTTATTTCAATCCTTAAAATTGATTGGGAATTTATTAGAAGTAATCCAGCCAGAAATAAGGTTGGGAGTTTTAAGTATGTTTTTTAAATCTTCAGCGGGCAAGTTGCTAACTAATTCGTGTTTGTTGAAATACAAAAACAAGTCTATAAAGTGAGTATCGTTATTGTTTAAATAATATTCGTTGTCTTCAAATTTATGGTAGCGGTTTTTGTCCCAACTCAAATTGGCTGTAAATTTTTTAGTTTCATTTCCTTGAAATTGTAAAACGCTTTCTAATATTTCCTTGCGGATTTTTTGTTCTATTCCCTCAGTTTGTTTTGCTAAAAAATCGGCTAAATTTTTACGGTTTTCTTCCAAAGCTTGCATTAACTGTTTTAGCGCAGCATCGTTTTTTTTAGAATTGAAAATAGTATTGGTTTCTACTACGTTTTCCTCTTGATACAATCTGTACGAAGGAATCCAAGAAGAGTGGTTGTACATATTCGGTTTTATAGAACGCGTGTTTAAAATTAAAGAAATAACGTCTTTTGTTTTGTTTGTAACACTATAATGAACGGTAAATAATCGCTCATTTTGGGAAGGATTTATATGTGTAATCGAGTCAATTTGAACTGCTACTTCAGTGGTTTGCGCGCTACAATTCCATCCAAAAAACAATAAAAGAATCAAAGAAAGAATTCGCATTTTTACTTTTTAAAAAGGTTAAAGCACCATCAAATTGCACCCACGAATATCCGAATTGTCAAAGCGCCCCAAAACCTCGAAAGAGTTGTTGTAATTTTTTTTACCCAAATCTTGGGTAGCAATAAAGGAACACGAATTGATGTTGGCCAAATCGATCACATTGATTCCGCCTGTTTTTCCGTTGTCAATGTAAGTCAAGGCATCTTCTGTATCACGAATTAAAATTTGCATCCATGCAGGGCATTCAAAAACGCCATCTCCCAGTGAATAAGCTTGCGAAAGGAGTTCTGTCATGCCGTATTCTGAGTGTATGGCTGATACGCCAAAACCTTGGCATAATTGCTCGTGTAGCTCCTCGCGAATCATTTCTTTGCGACGCCCTTTCATACCGCCGGTTTCCATGATAATGGTATGTTGTAATTGAAACGGAAGTTTTTCAATCAAGTCTAATAATGCAAACGTAACACCAAACAAAATGACATTTTGCCCTTGATTGTCTAGTTCTACAAGTTTAGTGATTAAGGCGTCGTGATCGTTCAAATAAAAGCCGCTATCCGCTTGGTTTGAAAGTTCAATTAAATCTTTAACCATATAAATTAGTGACGAACCTTCGCGTTCTAAATAGGATGGGAGCAAGGCTAAAACTACATAATCTTCGATATTGCCATAAAATTCAGCAAAACCTCTACGATAGCTTTCTTCATAAAGACTGACATCAGTTACCAAATGTTTGCTAGTAATCATGCCTGTTGTGCCGCTACTAGTGAACGTTTCTTGAATGGGATTCGAATTGGAAATTACAGCATGACTTTTAAAAAATTGTATGGGTAAAAAAGGAATTTGCTGTAGCGACTTTACCTTGTGTGGATCGGTTTTTAGAAATTGGCAAAATTCATTATACACCAGATTGTTTTCGTATTGAAAACGAAATACTTTTAAAGCTATTTTTTCAAATTGTTTTTGGCTTGAAATCGTAAATATATCTGTTGCTGTGATCACCAATTTTTTTTACAAAAGTAATAAAAATTGTCAGTACTAGGTATGCAATTAAAGCGGAGTAGAAGAGGAAACTTTTTTATAAAAAACAAGCTCCAATTGGTATTGGAGCTTGTGGTATAGATTTTTATTTGATAATTAATTTTCGAGTGGCTGAAGATTCTTTCTCGTTAATTCTGATGATGTATACACCAGAACTCAGTGCAGAAACATTCAGTTCTTTTGAATTCATCATAGTATGCAGTACTTTTTTACCAAGTACATCAAATATGATAATTTCTTTGTCAAGATCGTTTTTGGTGGTAATGAAAACTTTACCATTACTCACAGGATTTGGGTACAAACTCAAGCCTTCGATGCTTGTTTCTTGTACTCTTGGTGCTTGTTTTGTTTCTTGTGCAACAGCACTTAAAGAACAAAAGAAAACCAATGCAATAAGTGTATAAAAGTAGTTTTTTGCCATCATTTAAATTTTGATTAGTAAAGATACAAAAAATATTTCAAAAAGTATACCAAAAAAAATGCCTTTCAATTTTGAAAGGCATTTTATCTATTTTAGGACTTGAATTACAATCCTACTGACCATCCAGCTGCCCATCCAGGAGCTGCGGCACCGTTTCCAGCACCTGTTGCAGTTGCAGATTCAGATGCAATTGCTAGTGAAGCATCAGCTGTTACTCCAGCTGTAGCAGGAGCTACTACTGTTTTTGTTCCTCTAGTTTTAGTAGCAACATCAGCAATAAAGTTCACATTTGTAAGTTTTAATGCAGAACCAATAAAGCTCAAAGTTTCATCATGTTCGATGTCAACTCCTCTTGCCCAACCGCTCAAAGCTACGTTAGTGAAGATTGCTTTAGTACCTCTTCTTAATTTGATAGCTTGGTTTTCTTGCCAAGTTCCAGATGTTGGAACGCTTCCAGGGCCTACAAGAGTGATATTAGTGATAGTTGGGTTTGCAATTGGTGTATTAGCAAAACCAAATTCAAAATTATCAGCTTCGATACCTCTGTTTCCTTTTCCAAATGATAATTTTCCGTACCAGTTGGTGTTAGTTCCATTCCATCCTTCAGTCCAGTCGTATTGGTCGTCTTCGTTACCAAATGAAATTAAGTTTGAAGTGTTTACAGATCCTCCAAAAAATTCGAAACCATCATCTGCACCTTGGTAAGCCTCTACATATTCAAAAGTAGTTCCTGAACCTACTCCAAATAATGAAACTCCATTAAATTCTTTTTCACTGTTAAATGCAGCTCCAGCATATTCTACTCTCAAGTAACGAATAGATCCTGAGTTATCATTTGATGCAGTTCCACCATAAGTTAAATCTGCAACTTCTGATTGTGCTGTACTTGCTCCACCTGATACACGGTTGATTGGTGCTTTACCACAAATTACCAAACCTCCCCAGTCTCCAGCTTTTTTAGTAGCTAAACCACTTGTCATAACCACTGGGTTGCTAGCTGTTCCGTTTACGTTTAATTTTCCACCTTGTGCCACCGCAATGTATGATGCAGTTCCACCAGTTCCTTCAATTTTTGTTCCTGCAGGAATGTTTAAGGTTGCTCCTGAATTTACTTGTAGTCTACCAGTAAGCTTGTATGTTTTAGATGCGTCAAGAGTAACTTCTCCCTCATTGATATTTCCTTGAAAATTGTTGGCATCAACTACGAAATTAGATGAAGGCGTTTCGTTTTCTTCCGTTGTTGAACAACTGCTCACTACGGCTGCACTTACTGTTAAAATTCCAATTAGTTGTAAAAATTTTGTTTTCATGTTGTAATAGTTAATTGTTTTGTTTCTGTTACAAAGGTGTAGCAATTTGCTCAAGACTAGGTTAAGCCATTGTGAATGTTAATTTAATAAATGCTTACAATAGTATTAACTTAATGTTATGTAGGTTAAGTAAGGTGCATTACAAACAAAAAGCAGCCTCGTAGGGCTGCTTTTGTAATATTTACATTGGTTTGCTATTAGAACTGGTAATTTAAACTCAATCCTAAATTGATTCCTTTTTTATAAGAAAGAACATTAATATCTCCAGACTTGTTTTCTTGAGTTCTATTAAGTGTAGCGTCTAAAATGTTTTTTGCTATAAAGTCAATTCCCATTTTTTTGTTTAATTTCAATTTAGTTATTAAGTCTAATGATCCATAGGCTTTGTCTACTAAATTCCCTCTGTCATTGGTTCCTAATGCATATACTCTATCCGAAAAGTAAGTGTAGGCTAATGTTGCTGTTAAATTACTTTCTTTATTATTCCAATCAGTGTAGAATGAAAGATCAGCATTTAACAATAAATCTGATGCTCCTGTAAATTTACTTTCTGCATCTGTAAAAACAACATTATAATCTGTTTCTCTAATAACTTTATTGCTATCTAACTCTTGATTACTGTACAAATAAGATGCATTTACACCTGCTGTTAATTTTTTTGATTTAGACTCGTCAAAGTTAAAAATTGTTTTTCTGTACTCTAATTCAGCTCCAGCTACGTATCCAAAATCACCTGTGTTGATAAAAGAAATATCATTTGTTGAAGAAGCAATTGTTACTTCGTTCATTGGGTTTAAGATGTATTTACCAAATCCAGTTACAGAGATTAACTCATCAGAGCTTGGGAAAATTTCCCATTTTAGGTCAAAGTTGTAATCATCAGAAGCATACAAATCAGGGTTACCAACTTTTACTTCGTTTACTTCTTCGTATACAAATAAAGCTCTTTCTTTAAATTGTGGTAAGGTGTAGGTTTTACTGAAACCAAAACGCAAATTTTGTTTTTCGTTTACTGTATATTTTAATGTTAAGCTAGGTAAAAAAGCTATTTTTTCTAATTCATCAAAACCTCCTGCGGGATCTAATTGAGTTTCCCAAGCAATTTTTTGAAAAACATATTCTCCTCTTAATCCTAAAACTCCTGATAGTTTACCAAAATTATATTCAGTGTTTAAGAAACCTCCATTAATAAATTGTTCACCATTGTAAGTTTGTGGATCTAAGGCATTTGGAACTTGGCTATTACCTCTAAAAGTAGTAATCTCAAATATGTTGTTCGCTAAATTTTGTTGGTTGTAAAACAAATCTAAGTTGTTCGGGTCTACGCTTATTGTTGAATTGGCAGCTGTTGTTTTAAAGTTGAATTGTGTAGCTTCAAAATCTCTATTTTTAGCACGTCCGCTGTATCCTGCTGTAAATTTACCTTTGTATTCTCCTTCAAAATCTTTGTTGAATTTGTAGTCAACAGCTAGGTTAGCAGCTACCTCAGTTTCTTGTAGTTCTTGAAAATACCTGTGGTTGTCTGGTGCAGAAATATTCGATAATTTGAAACCATCAGCTTCTTTTCTAAAAATATTTTGGTTACGGTCTGGCATCTGTCCATCGATACTGTTCAATGAAGCTCCCCATCTAACAGCAGTGCGCTCGCTTAAAGTATGTTCTCCTAAAAGTTGGTTAATCCATAAGGCGTTTTTCTTGAATTCATTACGACGAATTAATCCGTTACCATCATTTGCAATATCAACAATCAGTCCTGAAAATTCCTCTTTAGTTAAAGATGAAGTATTGATAAATACAGAGTTGAAATTAACTTTGTTTGCCTTGTTTATTTTGTATCCAAGGTTCAACATTCCTGTTAAGTTTGTGCTGTAAGAGTCTGATGTATACTCTTCAAAGTTTTTATTGATAACGCCACTTCCATTTACAGATCCCTTTGCGCTTCCATCTGCTCGAGAAGAATAATTGGTACTGTAGTTGATTGTTGCAAAAACATTCAATTTACTTTGGCTACCAATATCAAATGATTTTCCTGTTGAAATACCAAATGAACCAGCAATAGGATTTTTTGTTTCTAAATTTAAAGTGTTGTAGTTGTAAGCTGTCAAAGGGCTTGATGGAATTTGACTTGTTTTTAAACCAAAATCATTGATACCACCTTGTAATGAAAAGTTATCATTGCTTACCGCATTTGTATTTACTTTTGAACCAATATCTACTTTTACAAAACCTTTTCCTTTGTAGTCTTTAGAAATGATATCAACGTTTCCTCCTGCAAAATCTCCATAAATATTTCCGTTGTAAACTTTATCGATAGAGATGTACTCTACGATATCTGTTGAGAAAATATCAAGATTTAAGTTTTTCTTTTCAGGATCGTTTGATGGTATTGGCAAACCATTCATTGTTGTGGAGTTGTAACGGTCTCCTAATCCTCGAACAAAAATAGTTCCAGAACCTTCTTGTTTTGTAATTCCCGTTGTCTTAGTGACAGCTGTTGCTACATCACTAACTCCTTTACGAGCCAATTCTTGTGAGCCTATACTTTGTTTTATAGATACAGCGTTTTTTTGATCTAATAGCAAAGCCGTTTCTTTCTGTCTGCTCACAGTTGATTTTACCACGACATCTTCAAGTTTGTAGCTACCAGAGCCTAATGCTTGATTAACTGTCACCGTTTGGTCTGCAACAACTGTCACAGATACTTCAACTGATTCGTATCCTACAAAGCTAAATTGCAATGTGTATTTTCCTGGTGCTACTTTTAGTGTGTATTTACCATCAATATCGGTATTCGTACCAATAGTTGTACCTTTGATAATTGCGTTAGCAAATGGCAATGATTGATTGTTAGCATCTTTGTCTGTTAACGTTCCTGTAATAGTTCCTTTGCTTTGTGCAAAAGAAAAAGCAGTAATTAATAACGTAAGTAATAGTAACTTGAATTTCATCGGGTTTAATTTTTGTGCAAATTAACGTCCATAATGCAAATCAGGAGTTACTGACTTGTTAACCTTATGTTGTCTTTATGTTGGCAAAAACAGTTCAATATTAAATTACGGTTAACTGCTTTTGATTACTTCAATTATGTTTACATTTACATCTCAAAAATAATTTTTGACACTCCATGAAGAAAAAACACACCAAAATTTTATTAGTTGATGACGAGCCAGATATCTTAGAAATAGTTGGTTACAACCTATCTCAAGAAGGATATCAAATTTTTACCGCTGTTAATGGTAAGGAGGCTATTGCAAAAGCTAAGAAGGAAATTCCAGACCTTATTATAATGGATGTAATGATGCCAGAAATGGACGGAATGGAAGCTTGCGAGCACATCAGGAAAATTCCAGAATTGAATAATGTTTTGATCACTTTTCTAACCGCTAGAAGCGAAGATTACTCACAAGTAGCCGGTTTTGATGCGGGTGCCGATGATTATATTACCAAACCGATCAAACCGAAATTATTGGTCAGTAAAGTAAAAGCTTTATTACGTCGTTTAAAGGAAAAAGAATCCGAAAGCGAAACCTTAAATGTGGGTGGTATTGAAATCAATAGAGAAGAATACAAAATAATAAAAGACAATATTGAGATTGCGCTTCCGCGAAAAGAATTCGAATTGTTTTACCTCTTGGCATCAAAACCAGGAAAAGTATTCAAACGTGACGAAATTCTCGATAAGGTTTGGGGTAACGAAGTAGTTGTTGGCGGCAGAACAATTGACGTGCATATCAGAAAGTTGCGTGAAAAAATTGGAGAAGATTTGTTTAAAACCATCAAAGGAGTTGGTTATAAGTTTGAAGTGTAAATGACAATAAATTTTAAAAAAACTTACCGATTTGCAGTCAAATCGTCCTTGTATATAACTTTGTTCTCTACTTTATTAGTGAGTTTTTTAACGCACTATTTTTTTGAATTTTCCCTTAATTTCATTCTTATTTTTGCGGTTTGCATCGCCTCTTTTTCATTTTTAGTGGTGCAATATCGTGTAGAGCGTTTTATTTATAAAAAAGTAAAAAAGATTTATGATGACGTTTCTTTGTTAGAGTCAAGTACGTTTAGAAATCAGCCTATTACCACTGATATGGCTACGCTTACGCGCGAAGTGAAAAAGTTCGCTACCGATAAAAAACTTGAAATTGAAACGCTAAAAGTGCGTGAAGAATACCGAAGAGAATTTTTGGGTAACGTTTCGCACGAATTGAAAACACCTTTATTTACCGTTCAAGGATATCTTTCTACTTTGTTGGATGGAGCTATGAACGATAAAACGATTCGAAAAAAATATTTAGAACGTGCTGAAAAAGGGGTAGAGCGTCTTATTTATATTGTACAAGATTTAGACATGATCTCTAAACTAGAAACAGGCGATTTGAATCTTGAAATTGCCGAGTTTGATATCGTAAAATTAGTGCAAAACGTTTTTGATTTACTCGAAATGAAAGCCTCTAAAAAGGATATTCTTTTGATGTTTGACATGCGCTACCACAAACCAATTATGGTGTTGGGTGACCAAGAAAAAATTCAACAAGTGGTCATGAACTTGGTTGTAAATTCTATCAAATATGGTAAACTAAAAGGGACAACCGAGGTAAGTATCGAAGAGTTAACTACAGATAAAGTAATTGTTCGCTTTACGGATAATGGCGAAGGAATCGAAAAGAAAAATATTCCGCGTTTATTTGAACGTTTTTACCGAGTTGATCAAAGTGGTGCACGAACTGAAGGAGGTTCTGGCCTTGGTCTTTCAATTGTCAAGCACATTATTGAGGCGCACGACGAAAAAATTTATGTCGATAGTAACTTTGGCGTAGGATCGGAGTTTTCATTTACGTTAACGACATCCAAAAACGAAGCTTCTTTTGGGGTAAAAAAATAATTATTAGCCGCAGTTGTCAATTATTTTATTCTGCGAATAAACCAAACAATTTCTCCCAAGCTACTTTTGAATCTGCTTTTGGCAAACCTTTATAATGATTGGCATCTTGCAAATTGGCGATACAAAATTCATCCTGAGTGGCATAAGGTACAAGACCTTCTTTTTCTAGTTTTTGGGCCAAATATTCTTGTTCAAATTGCCCTGGTGTAGGTATAAAGAACGCTTTTTTGCGCAATACGGAAAGATCCATAATCGAGGTATAACCAGAGCGACAAAGTACCATTTCACTTTCGTTGATAGCCTGCTCTAGCTGGCAAGTGGTCATAAAATTATAATATTCGACCTTCTCGGTTTGAGTTGTTTTTTGTTGTGCAACAACAGTTCCTGCAACAAAGAGAACGGATCCTTCAAACCTCTTCAATTCCTGTAATATATGCGCTTCGAGCATACTTCGTTGTGGTTCAGGACCCGAGAGTAAAACGAGCAAATCGTATTTTTTTGGTACTAACTTTTTTTGTAGGCGACTTATCGGTCCTATGTATTTTAACTTATGATCAAAATCGTCAATGTGACCTAAAATACCTGATAAATTGTTGCTGCTGGCATAATCAGGTATCCAACATTCGTTATGTTGAAAGGCAAAGTACTGATGAATTTTGCTACTGATCCATGTTGTTTGTCCGCTTAAAACCTGTATTTGGTGTGTGAGATAAGCGCTTGGTATGTTTTTATTGTACACGCCTAAACGGTTATCAGATATTATGCCGTCAATGCCGTAGGTTGTAATCCATTTTTTTACCAATGCTTTTTCTTCTCGAATAGCTTTTAAGGTTTTCCAACTGTTTTTTAACAAATGCCATTTGAAATTTTTGCCTTTGGTGGCATATTCTATTTCGTATGATGGAAGTTCAAGTGTTTTTAGGTCTGGAAATTCCCTTTGAAGTAACAACAAAGCAGCGCCATCAGAGGCGATGATAGGTTGGTAGTTAAGCTCTAAAAGTGCTTTAATAATGGGAATACAACGGGTAGCATGGCCTAAACCCCAGTTTAAAGGGGCAACTAAAATCGTTTTAAATGGAGAAGTCGCAATTGTTTCTGTAGGCATAAACTTGGGTTTAATGCTGGAAAGATACACAAGTTCAGTGCTTTTTTGTATTTACAAAAGTTTACCAAACCATTAATTTAATGAATTGTCTACGCGTTGCATGTCAAAAAAAAACGAAGACCTTCGGTGTAAAGAAGGTTTTCGTTTTATTTCTGTATTTTATAATTTAGTCTTGAATGTAAGTCTTATTTCCGTTAGCATTAATGTAGTATTTACCGCCTCTTGGACCTGTGTATACCTTCTTGCCATTATATTCACCAGTTACTTTATCGGCAACTTTTGGCGCTTTTTCATTGGTTTCTTTTACTGTTTTAGTAGCTTTTGCTTTTGTTGCAGTTGCTTTCTCTTTTACTGTTTTTGATTTTTCAGCGACAACATCTGCTTTAGATTTGGTTATTTTTTCTTTTGCAGCGGTTGCTTTCTCTTTTGCAGCAGCAGTTTTTTCTTTTTTGTCAGTTGCCTTTTCTTTAATGGCATTTGCTTTTTCTGCTTTTGCTTCAGCGACTTCTGCTTTTGCTTTTGTAGCTTTCTCTTTTGTAGCTGTAGCTTTTTCTTTAGTAGCAGTTGTTTTCTCTTTTGCCGTTTTAGCTTTCTCTTTTGCAGTAGCTGCTTTTTCTTCTGCTGCATCGGCTTTAGCTTTCGTTATTTTTTCTTTGGCCTTTGCTGTTTTTTCAGTTGCCGCTTTCGTGGTTTTTTTAGCTGCAGCCGTAGTTTGTGCATTTCCCATAAAAGATAGGAGTAAAGCGAAAAGAAGTAAAATCGATTTTTTCATTGGTCTGATTTTTATGTTAGTAGTTTTAAAAATACAAAAAAATATGATTGGCAATCTGTTACTTGTACATTTATTTAAAAGTAAGCTCTTAGCTGCACATTACCAGTATGAATAGTTGCATTGCGCTCGCTTTTTCGACCTTGATAATTGAAGTTAATGTCTAAGAATGAAGTAATGCTTTTTTGTAACAAAGCACGCCAAGTAACGTTTTGTCCTGTTTGTAATCCTTCGAGCATTTGAAATCCAACGGCTGAGAATTCATTACCATTAAATTTATTTTCATACAATGATAATTCGCCATTAAAAGTAAATTTTTTAGATCCTGCATACGAGAACGAAGTTCCTAATCGATTTTGTGATAGTAATTCACCATTGCCAATTTGGTTTTGTTTTTTCTGATACTCATAAAACAATTCCCAACTGGTACTTTTTGAAAACAAATAACTGATTTTTGGAGCCAATTGATATCCCGTAACATCGAAATTTTTCTCAATAAAATCCTCGGAGTTAACTTTGTTTTGAATGGTTTTTGTAAAAAAGCCTAAAAGCCAACTTTTTTGGTACAAATGGTTGTATTGTAGTTGGTGCGAACCATTATTAGCCTCCTGTGAGCCAATAGACAGTAAACTTTTGGTTTTGTTAAGCAAATAAGTATATGTTACAGAGTTTTTTTGCTTGCCGCGGTTGTAATAAAGCGTATTTCTTAAACTTGAAGTCAAACCTAATACTTCATCCGAAATAGGACTGAACGGGTTCCATTCAAAATTAGAGCCGTTGTTTCTTATTTTTCGATCTAGCAAAAATGCAGTTTGATTATAGAAATAAGAAGCGAATTTTTTAAAACCTTTCTCGTTTTGCCATTGTGTAGGATTGAAAGTTAGGGCTTGCGAAAATTTATTTTGGTGGGTTTTTATAAAAATGCGATTGGGTAAAAATACACGTATAAATTTGGCTTGATCGATAAATGGTGCTACCTCAAACTCTTGTAGTTCTTGAATACCATTGCTGTTATAATCGTTCCAAGTATACACACCTTGCCCAACGGCTACTTCGAGATACGTAAATTCTTGTCGCGGAATACTTCCTGAAGTAGTTTCATAAACCGTGTTGCTCAACAATAGCGAGTTAAAAAATCGGTCAGAGTAGATGATGCGAGAGTTCAAAGTGCTTTCTCTTTTTCGATTGTTGGCTTCAAAGTCAAGTGTTCTGTAATTAGCAACCACGCTCAAATCACTAGTCTTGGTTTGGATTAATCTCGATTTTAAAACAAAGGTGTTCGATTGATTGACGCGCTGCACTACTCCGTTTTGCAAACTGTCATTGATTCTTTTTAAATATCCTAATTCAAAAAATACTTTAGTACTGTCTCCACGACCGATATGTCCGCCGTATTCAATAAATTTTTGACTTAAAATTGAAAGTTGTTGCGTGTTTTTGTTGCGCTCGCTATTGTTTTCAAGTCGTAACGAGGTACCAATCCAGTTTTTTTTGAATCTATAACGCACTTGAGATTGATTGCGTAAAAAAGATGAACTTAAAATATTGTTCTCGCTTTGCAAGTAACTGCCTTGTTGGCGAATATTCCAATTCTTATTTTGTAAAAATCCACTTATTACATGACGATTTCCAGTGAAATTCCCAGCAAAATCTAATTTTTCTAGTTGGTAGCTTGCATTTCCTATACTTGTGGATTTTGAATTTTGGTTTTTTTGTAGCTGTAATCCAGTGACCAACAAACTTTGATTGCCTGTGGTTAAAGGTTCTAAATTCCAATCGCGATTGAATTCAATGTTGTTCAATCGTTCTACAGTTTTAAAGGTACTTTCAATAAATTGGTAATTGACAAATGCATCCATGTTCCAAGCTTTCGAAAACAAGCGCTGCTTACTTTTTATTTTGGCTGCTAGTCCTTTATTATTGTCGTCATCTAGTGTTGAAAATAAATTTTGATCGTTGTTGCTTACTCCAATTTCAACGTCAATATTCGTTTTTTCAGTAGGATGAAATTGGCCTATAAAACTAGCAACTTGAACTTTATTAGGCGCAATTAATTGAATGATTGGTTCGTAATTTCCTTGTGGAATGCCGTTAATTGGAGCTACATAAGTGAAAACTCTACTGATGGTATTAGTGTTGGATAAAATGTAATTTCCAGCATTGGCACCAACCAAAGAGAAGCGTACGTTATATAAATCGCCATCTACGTCGGTGGTATATTCGTAAACAAGCATACCGTTCACAAGAATTTGTTTATAGAGTACTTTATTGTCGCTGTAGGTATCCAAAAAAGCCGATGGTGCAGTCATTTGGCTCGTATCATCACCGGCATTTTTTATAATTTGAACTTGTTCTTGCGACAGGTTTTGTTGAACAGGTTGGTTTTTTAAATCGCTTTCAGAGTATAAATATCCGCCAAATCGCCACTTTTTAGATTCGTGTGTTCCGCCAGCATAAGTTACAAATCGGCTGTAATTCCGGTCGGTATATTGGTATTCAATCGCAATTCGCATTTCAGAGGTTATTGTAAACAATGGTGTAAAGATGATTTCTCCAGCATTGTAATCAATCGTATAATCTTTGTTTTCGCCACGCTCCAGCAAATTGCCGTTTACAAACACGCGCTCCGATCCTGAAACAATAAGCACGTACAACTCACCATTTTGGCCACGTAATTTATAGGGTCCTAGATTTCCTTCCTGACCTACGATATCGCTTTTGGCGTATTGTCCTCTAACTATTGCTGCTGCTGCAAATACATTGCTTTTATTGTTTTTTCCCTCCCAATTAAAGTTAGTAGCTATACCCTGCACTTTTTTATTAAAGTTTAAAAATTGGGTTTCTTTATTTTCTAGAAACAAGTCGCCTGCACGTATGCTCCAATTTGTGCTAAAAAGTTCCATAAAAACAGAATCAAATTGGTCTAGTTGCTGCGAGTAGCCACCATCTTGCAGTGGTATATTACTGTCTTGTAGTGAGGCTCTAATACTTACTTTGTCGGATAATTTTCCAGTGATTTGTAAATCGAGATTCGAGTTTAAAACAGCGTTTTGGTTGTTACCAATAGTGATGCCTCGTGTTATACTTCCTGAAGTACTCAACCCATCAAAGGGAATGTTTTTTTTGATGTTGGTGTCGGTTATGCTGTATAAATTTCCTTTCCCTGCTGCATTTGAGACTACTTTACTCGGATCGTAAATATAGTAGGTTTTGGTTAGTTCTTCAGGATATTGCAAGTAAGCTACTGTGATTGAATCTCTAGGATTGCCATAATCAGAAAGTAATAATAAAGTGCTTTTTGAAAAATCAATACGATATAAAGTACTGTCAATTGCTTTTCCTTTGGAATCTAAAACTTTAAAAAAACTCGAGTTGATACTATTTTTTTCGAGCCGAATGGTATCTTTTGTAGGAGCTATTCTTTTGGTTTGGTAGAGCGTGCTTTTTTCCTGAGCCCAAAGCCCAGAACAACAGCATAAAACAATCCAAAAAAATAATTTTTTCCACATAAATAAGGATAACTCCAAAGTATCAAAAGTAGTATATATTAATTGAATATTTCGTTTGCCAGAAATGGGTGAGTAGTTGGGGAAGATTCAAAAAAAAATGGGATTCAAAATTTTAGTATTTGATTCCCATTGGTATGAATGTTAGGTGTTTTTAAACTTCTTTAGTAACCACTTGCATGGTTTCGCGGCTCACTTGTTTTAATAAAACGGTCTTGTTTGCTTCAACAGTCTGCGCAGCGCTGTCATTAAAATGTCTGATGGTATATAAAGTTACGTTTTCTTCAAAATCGACTTTGAATTTTTTAGATAAAATGGCGTTTAAAGCAGTAAAGTTGTTGAATTTATCTTCTACACAAACAGAAAAACTGATAGCTGAATTTTGAATCAAATTCACCTTTATTTTAAATTGGTGGAAAAGAGCAAAAATTTCGCTGATGTTCTCCTCCATGATAAAAGAGAAATCAATAGATGAAAGCGAAATCAATAACTGGTTTCTTTTTACAATAAAACATGGAAGGTACGGCTCTAAATCAACTCCTTTTGAAACACTTGTCCCTTGTAAAAGTGGATTGATAAATGATTTTACATACAAAGGAATTTCCTTTTTTTGCAAAGGTTGTAACGTTTTAGGGTGAATTACAGTAGCACCATAAAAGGCTAACTCGATGGCTTCACGGTAGGAAATTTGATTTAACAAACTTGCATTTTCAAAATAACGCGGATCGGCGTTCATAACTCCCGGAACGTCTTTCCAAATAGTTACACTTTCAGCATTTAAGCAATAAGCAAAAATAGCCGCAGTATAATCAGATCCTTCACGACCCAATGTAGTAGTAAAATTGTTTGGGTCAGATCCCAAAAATCCTTGTGTGATGTTAAGTGTTTTGCGTTTTACATTTTTTGAAATGTTAGCTTGAGTTAATTCCCAATCCACTTCAGCATCTCTGTAATTAGCATCTGTTTTTACAAAATTACGTACATCTAGCCATTGTGTAGCCATGCCCATAAAGTTCATGTAGTGGCTTAAGATTGTAGTTGAAATTAATTCGCCATAACTTACCACTTGATCGTACACAAAATTATAATTAGGAGATTTGTTGTGTGCTAAAAAATATTCCAAATCAGCAAACTGCTCGCTTACGGCTGTAAATACTGCATTATTTTCATCTTCGAATAGATCTAAAAGAATTTGGTTGTGGTACTTTTTTACTTCTTGCACTGCCGCATTTAGTTCAGCCGATTTATCAAAATAATGTTTGATTACCAATTCTAACGCATTTGTTGTTTTTCCCATTGCTGATACTACTAGCAACACATCTTCATAACCCACGGTTTTTAACACATGCTGCACGTTTTTGATTCCTGCAGCGTCTTTAACAGAGGCACCTCCAAATTTAAATACTCTCATTTTATCATCATATTGTGCATCTAGTTGCGTAGTAACAACTAAATAGCAATTGTTATTTTATTTATTTTCACAAAAAATTGCAATTCCTTGCTCATCCATTTGTACCACATGCCAATCGCGTAATACTTTAGCACCTGATTTTTCATAAAAGTCAATGGCAGGTGTATTCCAATCTAATACATTCCATTCTACGCGTCGTACTTGATCTTTTTTTCCTTGTTGTAAAACGGCTGCGTACAATGCAGAACCTAATCCGGTGCCGCGCATACTTTCTTTAACTACCAAATCTTCAAGGTGAATGGTTTTACCTTTCCAAGTTGAAAAACGATAGTACCAAAGCGCAATACCTACGATTTCTTTTTCATGGGTAGTGTTTGTAATTTCGGCTACAAAAACATGAAAAAGCGGATTGGCTCCAAAACCATCTCGCACTAAATCGTCAACGGTAATTTTTACTGCATCGGGTTCTTTTTCAAAAATAGCCAATTCTTTGATGAGTCCTAAAACGGATTCCATGTCTGCTGCTGTTCCTTGTCGTATGATCATGATTGATTAAGTTTTGTTGAAATCGAGTAATTGTCACTTTGCTTTTTAGCGTGAACAAGTTCGAAATAAAGTAAATTATAAACTTCGATTATCGCAAAAAATGCTGCTTCTGAGTACTCAAAATTGAACTTTTTACAGCAAATATACAATAGAGCTAAACTAAGTGCGTATTATTCAATTCATTTTCACAAAAAAAACGATATTTGTGACTTCAAAATAACTACAACGATTTCGTAATGGAAGAACGCAACAAAACACTAGGAGAATTTATTATTGAAAATCAAAATGCTTTTCAGTATTCATCAGGAGAATTGTCCCGAATTATCAACTCAATTCGATTGGCAGCCAAAGTTGTCAATTATAAAGTAAACAAAGCAGGATTGGTTGACATTGTAGGTGCTGCTGGTGAGCAAAATATACAAGGCGAAGACCAGCAAAAACTCGATGTTTATGCCAATGAGGTTTTTATTCAGACGCTAATTAACCGCGAAATTGTATGCGGTATTGCCTCTGAAGAAAACGATGATTTTATCACTGTAGAAGGTAGCGATAACAGCCATAATAACAAATATGTGGTTTTGATGGATCCGCTTGATGGCTCTTCGAATATTGATGTGAATGTTTCGGTTGGAACTATTTTTTCAGTGTACCGTCGCGTGACTCCTATTGGAACTCCTGTTACAATTGAAGATTTTTTACAGCCTGGAATTAATCAGGTAGCAGCAGGATATGTAATTTATGGTACATCGACTATGCTAGTTTATACCACAGGCCATGGAGTAAACGGTTTTACTTTGAACCCTGCCATTGGAACCTTTTATTTGTCGCATCCCAATATGACTTTTGCTCAGGATGGAAAAATTTATTCTATCAATGAGGGGAATTATATTCATTTCCCGCAAGGAGTAAAAGATTATATCAAATACTGTCAAACCGAAGAAGAAGACAGACCTTACACTTCTAGATACATCGGAAGTTTAGTTTCTGATATTCATAGAAATATGATCAAAGGTGGCATTTACATTTATCCTACCAGTTCAAAAGCACCAAACGGTAAACTGCGTTTGCTTTACGAGTGCAATCCGATGGCAATGATTGTAGAACAAGCAGGCGGTAAGGCTTCTGATGGATTTGGCCGAATTTTAGAAATTAATCCAACAGAATTGCACCAACGTGTTCCTTTTTTCTGCGGAAGCTACAACATGGTCGAAAAAGCGGAAGATTTTATGCTTAAAGCAAAGCTGAGCAAGTATTAAATTCCACCATTTAACATAAAAAATGCCCCAAATAGTGTACTACTTTTTGGGGCATTTTTATTTAGATAAAAGCTTACTTGTTCATGTTTTGCATTTCTTCGAAGAAGGTGTCAAAATCAACTTCCTTATCTACAAGAACCAGGGCTTTGTGTACGATGTAATTTACGTTATCAATATTAAAGCCTAAACCTACACCAATTTTGCGAAGCATTAATTCTTGCTGATCTCCTAAATGTTGGTCAACATGTACAATGCGCGCCAAATCATACAAACGTTCCAAACGTTGCTCGTGCAAGTACGGCGGATTAATCGGGTAGTTCGTAGGGTTTTCTAGAATTTCTTCTGATTCAGCAGCCGAAATTTCAAGACGAACCGCTAACTTGTTTAAAAATTCTCTTTCTTCTGGCGAAAACTTGCCGTCAGTAAGTGCAACGCGTGCAATAGAAGCAAAATGGCCTTTGTTTCTTTGCTTAAATTCGCTATCAAATAAATCTGAAAATGACATAATTGTGGGTTTTATATCTAACAAAGATAAGGCTATTTTTAAAATCAGCAGCTTGTTTGACCTGGCTTTTTGAGTACGGTTTGATAAATAGCACTACAATATTTGCTGCTTGGTTTGTACTAAAATCTAGCAATTATTAGTTTTATTTACTATCCGTAAGTGTTTTCATAAAGGCAACGAGCGCTTTTTGTTCTTTGGCGGTTAAATTGAGTTTGTCTGAGGGCAAGGTTTGGTTGTCAACCGCAATTCCGGTACCTGCGCCGCCACCTTCATTATAAAAAACTACTACTTCTTCTAATGATTTGAATACGCCATTATGCATGTAAGGAGCTGTCAATGCTACATTTCGCAATGTTGGTGTTTTAAAAGCATGTAATAATTGTGGCATTTTGTATTGGGCATAACGTCCTAAATCAGGATCTATTTTTTTTCCGTTTTTGATCTGCGGTGTTCCAATAACTTCTTGTTCTGTTTTTTTATAAGCAGGCGGTACCGTGCCATTAAACAGCGGAATAAAATGACAGGTAGCACATTTTCCTTTTCCTGCAAAAACGTTAAACCCTAATTGTTCCTCTGCAGACAAAGCGGTTGCTGGTTCTGTAAAGTGTTGATCAAATTTAGAGTTGAATTTATTTAAGGAGCGAACATAACTTGCAAGTGCGTTTTGCAGTTGCCATTCTTCTAGTTTTTTGCTCTTTGGGAATGCTTTTTGAATTAATTTTTGATAACTCGGATTACTGGTAATGTTTTTGATGTTATCCCGAATATTACCATGCATTTCGTCTTTGTTCTGAATCACATCCAAACTTTGTTTCTCCAAATCCGTTTGACGCATATCCCAAAATTGCGCATTTTGAAGCCCGGCGTAGGTCAATGTAGGTGTGTTTCTAAGTAGTTGACCTCCGCTTAATGACAAGTTGGTTTTTAGTCCGTCAGTAAAAGCTAATTCAGGATTGTGACATGAGGCACAGCTGCGGGTTCCTTCTTTTGAAAATGAGGTGTCATAAAATAACTCTTTACCAAGTTGCGCTTTCGCGGAAGTGTATGCGTATTCTTGTGACGGAATGAAGGCATCAACATTGAATACCTTTGATCCAAATAACGAGCTAGCTGTTTGTAAAATAGCATTGGTCTTTGCAACGTTTGCAATTTTATGATGCTGCTGAAACTCTTGTAAATTTTTTGAAATTGGGTTGAGGTAGTTTTTAATAAATAGCGCACGATCAAAACTATTAAAATCTTTTGCGCTGTTGCAAAAAGCGGCAGCTTTACTGATGCGCTCTAGTAAACTGTTTTGAATTTGCGATGGTTCTTGATGCAGCTTTTCAATTACTGAAGGTAGGGCTAACAAACTAGCTTGTGCTTCTGGGATAGAGTTGTTGGCAATAGGCGAGTCGAACCCCGTAATTCCGAGAGTGATGATGCGATACATCTGCATTTTTACAGCATCAACAACATAATCTGGGCTGATAGTAATTGCTGAAATATGTTCTTTTACTTGCATGATCAATCCTTTCAAAACGGCAATTTCTCGCTGTAAAGTAGCTTTTGCTTTGGTTGAAAATGTTGGGTAAATCAGCTCTTCGATAACTTGAAAACCACTCGGATTCAAAAATTTATTTTCTTCTACCTCTAGTTCATCAAGTGCAGGACCATTGATAAATCGTGCTGGTTCAGGGGTAAAGTATTCTACTGCCCATTCGATCTTTTTGTAAGCAAGGCGACTTTTTTCGAAACTTTGTTGCAGTTCTTTATTGCTAGCATTTTTTTGTGCCATTTGCTCAAATGCTTCTATTTCCTGATTCAATTGGGCAATTTGCTGTAACAGTTCTTCCTTTGGCCCTAAGGTTTCGTATTCTTTCTGACACGAGAAAAAAAGTAAAGTAAATAAGGGAAGAATTTTTAGTAAGGATTTCATAATAAACCGAGTTGTAATAAACTACAACAACCCAAAGTGAATTTGGGTTGCTGTAGTTTGGATTTTAAAGGTGTTATCTCTGTACGTTTCTAATGATAATAGTTTGACCGCCTTCTTTATTGGTGTTTAAACCGCTTCCGTCAGCATTCGAGAAAGCATCTTTTTGCCAAGTATGTGGGTGAATGTTCACTAAAAAGGTGTTTGGTACTCCAATAATATCTGAGATATCTTCCATGGCACCGTACTCCCAGCTACCAAAACGCATTTCATTCGTTTGGTTGTAGGTTGTATTCCAAGCAGCGTCGGTTCTTTTGTGGTTCATCGTCAACCAAGGTTTGTTTACTTTAGTTGCAATGTTGTATTGCCAAATGTAAGAATCGTGCTGAGCAGCAGAGTAGTAAGAATCTCCATCCTCTTGTGTGTACACATAATTCTCAGTTACTGTAATATTATCTGGATTGATAATTCCTGTTCCTGGAGTTGAGTCGCCTTCAATTACCAACTCTAATTTTCCTTTTAACGGATTAGCATCGTCTAATATCAGTTTGTAAACGCGTCCCCACATGGTATAACCTGCAACGGGAGCATTACCGCTAGCTTGTCCGGTAGCTGTAAAATACAATTCACGGTTGTTTTTTGCTGATCCTTTACGGTAATCAACATCCTCTACTCTTGAAAAACGAATGGCTCCCAAGTTGTTTACAGTAGTATTAATTACTGCACCTGTTAAGTTTTTAGCATTCGGAATTTCAACAAATGAAACGTCAAATGAAGATCCCATGCCCATACTCATTTCGGTTTGGTTTCCGTCATTTCTTTTTAAAGCGTATAATTTCCCGTTGTTTAAATCTCCAACAGTTTCGCTCATGTACATGATCACTTGTCCTGCACTAGCGTGAGAGGTTGAGTACGATTGGTCTTCACCAATTACGATTACAGTTTTTCCAGGGTAAGCTTGTTTGGTCAATGGTACTGCGTTCTCCATACTTGCTTTTCCCAGAGCTGGCAAAACACGGTCAGTTCTCTTTTTCATGCTGCTTAGCCCAAGCGGATCAATTCCGTGTACCATACTTTCTTCACCACTTTCTCCAGCAGTTAAAAACAATGGTCCAAACCCATGAATAGCTGGTACAGCAAGTGTAGCAGAGCACAAACGAGTCATTCCGCCTACTGCGTCAACGATATAATCTCCTTTTACTGGTTTTAAAGTTTTGTCAAAATATACTCTTGAAACTGATTTTAATATTTCGTGGTTTGTAATCATAATGTAACCGTCTCCAGCAGGATCTTTCATGAATCCAGCTCCGTCAGGTTGTGCTCCATAAATAAAGCTTGGTGATTGTGCTAATACATCAGGGCTACTCAATAAAGACGTGATTTGTAAGTTTTCGAATCCTTCTTTGGCTACAGCCAATGGTGGAACACTTGAAGTTGTTGCAAAATTAATAGCAGTATTTACCGCAGGAGCTTCATTGTTGTCATCTTGACAAGCAACAACAGCAGTAAGCAATACTGATGTCAAAGCTATTTTTTTAAATAATTGTTTTTTCATGGTTATAGTGTGTTTTTGTTTGTTCGAATGCAAATCTAGACCATGAATCAAAATCTTTGTTTAGGATAATATTGTCGAATAATCATTAAAATGTTGCCTAAGGTTTACCGAATTGTAAAGTTGTAAGGTTAAGGTAAATTTAAGATTAGCTAAAAAATTCAGGACGTTTATGAGCTATTTCGAGTAAATGCAAACCATATGATTTTGCACTTTTAAGCGTTTTTCTGGTGAAAAATTGTTAAGATATTGAGCTACATTTTGCCAATCGCCAATTACTATGTTTTAGGAAATCAATCGTGCGTGTTAGCATACATATTTGCCCTTATAGCAGATAAATTTTCAAAAATAATCGTATGTTTACAACCCTTTATCCACCTTAAATGAATTTTGATGAATGAATTTTGGATCTACTTTCAAATAGGTTTAAAACACGTTTTAGACATTAATGCTTACGATCACGTTTTGTTTTTAATGGCCCTTGCTGTTCCATACGCTTTTAAAGATTGGAAACGAGTTGTCTTACTCGTCACCTTGTTTACTCTTGGTCATACTTTGGCTTTAGTACTGTCTGTTTTTGAAATCATTGTTATTAAAGCGAACGTGGTGGAGTTTTTAATCCCGATAACGATTCTGATCACCGCACTTTTTAACTTATTTACCGCCGGAAAAAACAACAAAAAAGAAAGTATTAATCTGGTAGTTTTTATAACCTTGTTTTTTGGTATTATTCACGGTCTAGGATTTTCGAATTATTTTAAATCTATTTTGGGCGGAGATGCCGCTTCAAAAGTGTTGCCATTGGCAGAGTTTGCCCTTGGTATTGAAGCCGCACAAATGATCGTTGTTTTTGTACTTTTGGTACTGTCTTATATCGTGCAAACTGTTTTTAGATTTTCTAAACGAGATTGGACTTTAGTAATGTCTGCTTTTATAATAGGTGTGGTTATTCCGATGATAATTGCAAGTGAAATTTGGAACCGATAAAATGAGCGAAAAAAAATTAAATAAATACGATAAAGCCTATTTGCGCATAGCAAAAGAGTGGAGTTTACTCTCTTATTGCAAACGCAAGCAGGTAGGTGCTATTATTGTACGTGACCGAATGATTATTTCGGATGGTTACAACGGTACTCCGAGCGGTTTTGATAATTGTTGCGAAGACGATGAAGGTATAACTCGTTGGGATGTTTTGCATGCCGAAGCCAATGCAATTTTAAAAGTAGCGCGTTCTACACAATCCTGTGAAGGAGCTACTTTGTACATCACGCTTTCGCCTTGTAAAGAATGCAGTAAACTCATTCATCAATCAGGAATTAAAAGGGTGGTGTACCACAATGGGTATCGCGATGATTCCGGCATACAATTTTTGATTAAAGCAGGAGTAGAAGTAGAGCATATTCCAATTCTTGAAGAATAAATGAAGGTTAATTTTAAATATTTACCACTTATTTTAGGCGCAACACTTGCGGCGGGCGTACTATTGGGTAGTGTGATTCAATTACCGGGCTCAAATCGATTGACATCAAAGACAAATTCTAAAGCCAAACTCAATAAATTAATTGATTTTATTGATGCCGAATATGTAGATGAAATCAACACCGATTCGATTGTAAATCTTACAGTAGATAAAATCTTGGCGCAGTTAGATCCACATTCTGTTTATGTGCCACCAACAGAACAACAAGAGGTGGCAGAGAGCATGCAAGGAAATTTTGTGGGTATTGGAGTAAATTTTTACATGTACAAAGACTCTGTTGCTGTTATCAAACCTGTTGAAAACGGCCCTTCGGCAAAAGCAGGATTGTTACCAGGTGATCGTATTTTATATGCAGACAAAACCAAACTTTTTGGTCGAAAATTGCCCACAGACAGCTTGTTTAGTAAGTTGAAAGGTGAGGTAGGCTCAAGCATCGAGTTGACTATTTTTAGAAAATCCATTCAAAAAAAATTAAAGGTTACAATCAAACGTGATATCATACCGATCAAAAGTGTGGATGTAGCCTTATTACTCAATCCAACAACGGGTTACATTAAAATCAATCGTTTTGCCGAGACTACCTACGAGGAGTTCATGAGAGGCCTTAATATGCTCAATAAAAAAGGAGTTACTTCACTTGTTATTGACGTGCGTGATAACGGCGGTGGTTATATGGAAGAAGCCATTGCCATAGCCGATGAATTTTTGCCTGATGAGCAACTTATTGTGTTTACTAAAGCCAAAAATGGCACTACAACTAAAACCTATGCTACGGCAAAAGGCAGTTTCGAAAAAGGAAAAGTATTTGTTTTGGTGAATGAAAATAGTGCCTCGGCGAGTGAAATTCTTGCAGGCGCTATTCAAGATAACGATAGAGGAACTATTGTTGGGCGACGAACTTTTGGAAAGGGACTGGTACAACGCGAAATGAATTTTGCAGATGGCTCAGCTGTTCGATTGACAATTGCACGTTATTATACGCCTACCGGTCGTTCCATTCAAAAACCATATTCGAAAGGGAATGAAGCTTATTTTAAGGAATCGGAAGGGCGCATTGCAAATGGTGAGTTGTACTCCAAAGACAGTATAAAAGTAGCAGATACGCTTAAATTCAAAACCAAAAAAGGTAAAATTGTTTACGGCGGCGGCGGTATTGTGCCGGATGTATTTGTTCCTATTGTTGCAGAACACGGTCAAGAAGAAACCGCATATTTCCTGCAATCGGGTATTGTGGGTAATTTTGTTTTTGAGCAACTTGACAATAAGAAAACAAGCTTAAAAGGATTGACTTTTGAAAAATTACAAGCCAAAATACAATCAACGACTGCTTATGTAAAAGCGTTTGAGGAGTTTGTGTTTAAAAATGGTTTGGTTTTAGATTTCTCGAAAAGTAAAGATTTGGTAAAAAAATACCTCACCGCTGAATTTGCCAAGCAATTATTTGGCGAGCAGCGCTATTATGAAATGCTTGTTCGTGACGACGCCATGTTGAAAAAAGTACTTCCCGTTAAAAAATAAAAAATTTTATCGAATGCTATCGTGTGCATGAGTTTGTATGCCATCGTTCCAGAGTGTCAGGATATCAGTGGCTACAGCAGCACCACTTCCTGCAGCAATAGCCAATTGGCTTCTCCAGCCGGCTAAAGTGCCAACAACATAAATACCTTCTGTTACAAGATGATCGTTGTTTTTTAGCTGTATGCGTTGCTTGGATTCCAATGATTTTTGGTGCGGAATTACATATTCCATCAAGCCATCAATAGCAAAAGTATTGGCTGATCCAATTCCTACCACAATCAATTTGCTGCTGTAGGTTGCTTTGTTGGTGTGTACAATAAAATGCGGTGCCTTTCCTTCAATTCGCAGCACTTTTTCATTTGGAATGGCTGTAATGTGTGGGTAGGTGTTTTGCAGTTGGGTTACGCTACCTTCTAAGAGCGTAGCACCAAGAGTTCCTGCGGGAATTCCGTAAGCATTATTAAAAAGCGCCTCTTGCAAAGCGCTACTTTTTTGATGGGTAAAAATGCCGATTTTTTTATCAGTGGCAAAGGATTTGAGTTTTGCAGATCCTAAAACAAGTGCACAAGACATGCCTGAAACACCACCGCCAATGATCAAAACATCAAACATGCTTACAAGTTTTCTTTTGTTTTTTCTTCTATTTTTTTAGAAACTCTAAAAATTAATAAAATAAGCACAGCGCACAATGAAGCTCCAATGCCAATAAAGGCAACTACGCTATCTCCTTTAAAAGGATTGTTGAAGTCTAATAAAGTAACATTAAAGACGATTAGCGCTAGAGCTAAAAATACCAGTATGTTAGTGAAGATTTTCATAAAAAATTTTGATTTTTAAAGCATAAATAGCAATATAGCTATCTCTATCAATGATTTTGGTATTGTTTGAGTGTGTAAACTTATAAAAAAAATAGTTAAGCAAATAGACCTTTAACATTAGCAGCGAATAATTTAACAGCAATAGCTAATAATACCACTCCAAAAGTCTTTCTGATTACACCAAGTCCGTTTTCGCCCAACATTTTTTCAATTTTAGAAGACGACTTAAGAACCACGTAAACCAATATAATATTTAAAATAATAGCAATGACAATGTTGAGCGTATTGTATTGTGAGCGCAATGAAAGTAAGGTAGTCATAGTACCTGCACCAGCAATTAACGGAAACGCAAGAGGAACGATAGAGGCAGAGCTCGCTTCCTCGTCACGATAAATGCGGATTCCTAAAATCATTTCAAGTGCCAAAAAAAACAATACAAATGATCCTGCTACGGCAAATGAGTTGACATCAATACCGATGAGGTTTAGTAATTCTTCACCCGCAAAAAGAAACACAATCATGATTACACCAGCAACGATGGAAGCTTTCTCCGATTCGATAATGCCATGTTTAGCTCGTAAATCCACAATAATTGGAATAGATCCAACAATATCAATAACGGCAAAAAGCACCATGCTTACAGTTATTATTTCTCTCAAATCTAGTCCCATGTCGATGTGTTTTAAGGTGCAAAAGTATTCATTTTTGGTTATCAATAAAGGAGTTGTGGCTTTTTTTTAATGCTTGAAAATATATTTGAATAAGTTTTTTTGAATCTCGGATTTTGATCTTCATACATTTCTTTTTTTGTTTTTGTGGGCTGCTTTTTCGATTTGTTTGAATACCTTTGCGGCATGTTTCAACTAGGAAAAACCATCGTCTCAGAGGACTTACTCGAAAAAGAATTTGTGTGCAACTTATCAGCTTGCAAAGGAGCTTGCTGTGTAGACGGTGATGCCGGAGCGCCTTTAAGTGAGGAAGAAACCAAAATTTTAGAGGCTATTTACCCAAAAGTGAAGCCTTTTTTGCGCAAGCAAGGCATAGCGGCTATCGAGGCGCAAGGAACTTGGGTAATTGGTACGGATGGGGAACTAGAAACTCCTTTAATTGACAATAAAGATTGTGCTTACGTAATTTTTGACGGCAAGACCGCATTATGTGGTATCGAACAAGCCTACAATCAAGGAATAATCGACTGGAAAAAACCTGTTTCTTGTCATTTATATCCGGTGCGCGTGAAAGATTTTAGTGAGTTTGCAGCGGTAAATTATGACAAATGGGACATCTGTGACGCGGCTTGTTCCCTTGGTCAAGAACTCGAAGTGCCAGTGTACAAATTTGTCAAAGAAGCTTTAGTTAGAAAGTTTGGCGAAGACTGGTATGCTGAGCTAGAAACTGTGGCAGAAGAACACAAAAACAACCAGAAGCGGTAACTTACAAACTGCTTTTCTTCTTTTCAAAAATCCTATATTTTACGGTGCTTTGCGCTATTTTTAAAATTATAAAAAACTGATTTTCAGTGTTTTGTAATTTGAATGAATTTCCCGTTATTTTTCTGTGGTTTGTTAAAAACTAGGTCCGATTGTGAATAAGTTTGACTTTTTATTGAAGCAATATTTCACAATCTTTGTACTCCGCAGAAAGCAATTTTTTTAGATAAAATCACAAAATAAACACAACATACAATGACACAAGTGGAGCCAATTTTACAAGAAAACAAAAATCGTTTCGTAATTTTTCCGATTAAACATCATGATATTTGGGAGTGGTATAAAAAAATGGAAGCTAGTTTTTGGACTGCTGAAGAAATCGATTTGTCTCAGGATTTAAATGACTGGAATAATAAACTTTCTGATGATGAGCGGTACTTTGTAAAACACATTTTGGCATTTTTTGCTGCTTCAGATGGAATTGTAAACGAAAACTTGGCAGAGAATTTTGTGAATGAAGTACAATATGCTGAGGCGAAGTTTTTCTATGGTTTTCAAATCATGATGGAAAACATTCACAGCGAAACTTACTCTTTATTGATCGATACTTACGTGAAAGACGAAGCGGAGAAAGATGAATTGTTCAATGCGCTTGATGTGTTTCCTGCAATCAAGAAAAAAGCAGATTGGGCTTTGCGTTGGATTGAATCGGATTCGTTTGCGGAGCGCTTGATTGCTTTTGCAGCTGTTGAAGGAATCTTTTTCTCAGGTGCATTTTGTTCTATCTACTGGTTGAAAAAGCGTGGTTTAATGCCAGGACTTACTTTTTCGAACGAGTTGATTTCTCGTGACGAAGGTGTACACTGTGATTTTGCGGTACACTTGCACAACCACCACTTGATTAACAAAGTACCTACAGAAAGAATTAGAGAAATCATTGTGGATGCTTTGAATATTGAAAGAGAGTTTATCACTGAGTCGTTACCAGTATCTTTAATTGGAATGAATGCAGGATTGATGACACAGTACTTGGAGTTTGTTGCAGATCGTTTGTTAGTAGAATTAGGTTGTGATAGAGAATACAATACGGCTAACCCTTTTGATTTTATGGACATGATTTCATTGCAAGGAAAAACGAACTTCTTCGAGAAAAAAGTGGCTGAATACCAAAAAGCAGGTGTGATGAACACCGATGAAGAAGCACAAAAAATTACATTCGACGCTGATTTTTAATCGGTTTTGAATATACCTACTACCTTCCTAGCCCCGATGGAAGGGAAAATCCTTTTTAGTCCTGATTTTTTTTCAGGACTAAAAAGATTGGAATGACAGCGGGATTAGCTCCCGAAAATAAAGAAACTGAACTTTATTCAAAATCAGTACCCACCAAATAGTAGTTGCTGCCACAAAAGTTGTGGTGGTCATGCTGCGAAATAATCAACAAATAACTTAAAACAGAGAAGGGATTTTCTGTTTTTTAAAACCACTTTGCGTATGTATGTAGTAAAAAGAGACGGGCACAAAGAGCCTGTAATGTTTGACAAAATCACGGATAGAATTAAAAAACTATGCTATGGTTTGAATGATTTAGTAGACGCTGTAAAAGTGGCGATGCGTGTTATTGAAGGACTATATGATGGGGTTACTACCTCAGAATTAGATAATCTTGCGGCTGAAACAGCTGCCTCAATGACCATTGCACACCCGGATTATGCACAATTGGCTGCTCGTATTGCAATTTCGAATTTGCACAAGAACACTAAAAAATCATTCTCTGAAACGATGAATGATATGTTCAATTATGTGAACCCTAGAAACGGTCAGTACGCTCCTTTGCTATCTGAGGAAGTGCACAAAGTTATTATGGATAATGCGGAGTATTTAGATTCGCACATTATATACAATAGAGATTTCAACTACGATTATTTTGGTTTTAAAACGCTAGAAAGATCGTATTTACTTAAAATAAACGGTAAAATTGTAGAGCGTCCGCAGCACATGTTGATGCGTGTATCTGTGGGGATTCACTTAGGTGATTTGAAATCGGTTATTGAAACCTACGACTTAATGTCGAAAAAATTCTTCACCCATGCTACGCCTACCTTATTTAACGCGGGTACGCCAAAACCTCAGATGTCAAGTTGTTTCCTATTGGCGATGCAAGATGACAGTATTGATGGGATTTACGATACGTTGAAACAAACAGCTAAAATCTCGCAATCAGCAGGAGGAATTGGACTTTCAATTCACAACGTGAGAGCTACAGGATCGTACATTCGTGGAACAAACGGAACTTCAAACGGAATTGTTCCGATGTTGCGTGTGTTTAATGATACAGCTCGTTATGTAGATCAAGGTGGCGGAAAACGTAAAGGAAGTTTTGCTATTTACATAGAAACTTGGCATGCTGATATCTTTGACTTCCTAGACTTGAAAAAGAATACAGGAAAAGAAGAAATGCGTGCAAGAGATTTGTTTTTTGCTATGTGGACTTCGGATTTATTCATGAAACGTGTGCAAGAAGATGGGTTGTGGACGCTTATGTGTCCTAACGAATGTCCGGGCTTGTATGATGTGCATGGAGAAGAGTTCGAAAAATTGTATACCTCATACGAAGCGGCTGGTAAAGGTAGAAAAACCATCAAAGCGCATGAATTATGGGAAAAAATCCTTGAGTCGCAAATTGAGACTGGAACGCCTTACATGTTGTACAAAGATGCAGCCAACCGCAAATCGAACCAAAAAAATCTGGGTACTATTCGCTCGTCGAATTTATGTACCGAGATTATGGAGTTTACTTCAAAAGACGAAATTGCTGTATGTAACTTGGCTTCGTTGTCATTGCCAATGTTTGTTGAAAACGGAGCATTCAATCACGATTTGTTTTATACGGTAACTAAGCGTGTAACGCGCAACTTAAATAAAGTAATTGACAGGAATTATTATCCGGTTAAAGAAGGAGAAAACTCTAATAAACGCCACCGTCCAATTGGTTTAGGTGTGCAAGGACTTGCAGATGCATTTATCATGTTGCGTTTGCCGTTTACAAGTGACGAAGCTAAAAAACTGAATCAAGAAATTTTTGAAACCATGTACTTTGCGGCTGTAACAGCATCAATGGAAATGGCTAAAGAAGAAGGACCGTATTCAAGTTTTGCAGGGTCACCTATTTCGCAAGGAGAATTTCAGTACAATTTATGGGGATTAACCGATGGTGATTTATCAGGTCGTTGGGATTGGGCTTCGCTTCGTAAAGAAGTTATGGAGCACGGTGTTCGTAACTCTTTATTGGTAGCGCCAATGCCAACCGCATCTACTTCTCAAATCTTGGGTAACAACGAAGCATTCGAACCGTACACTTCAAATATTTATACCAGACGTGTACTTTCGGGTGAGTTTATCGTGGTAAACAAACACTTGCTTCACGATTTAGTAGAGCGTGGCTTGTGGAACGAAACGCTGAAACAAGAGTTGATGCGTAACAACGGATCGGTACAAGCGCTTGATATTCCTCAAGATTTGAAAGATCTTTACAAAACCGTTTGGGAAATGTCTATGAAAGATATTATTGATATGTCTCGCCAGCGTGGGTATTTTGTAGATCAGTCGCAATCGTTGAACTTGTTCATGCAAAATGCTAATTATGCAAAATTAACTTCTATGCACTTTTACGCTTGGCAATCAGGACTTAAAACCGGAATGTATTATTTAAGAACAAAAGCTGCCGTTGATGCTATTAAATTTACCTTAAACAACGATAAAAAAGCAGAGCCTATTGTTATTAAAGAACAACCCATTGCAATTCCGGTTGTAGCAGAAACTGTAGAAATGACTGCAGCTGAATACAGAGCCATGATCGAACTAGCTAAGAATGCTGGTCCAGAAGATTGTGAAATGTGTGGTTCGTAAATAATAAAAAGATAGAAAAAGGCTTCGTTTATCGAAGCCTTTTATAAGTATTAACAATTAAAAAATATTGCTGAGGTAAAGAAAATAAAACAAAAAAGCATAAAAAAAGGGACATCTGAGATATCCCTAACTTGGAAACTTAAACAATTAAAGCTTGGCGGCCATTTATTTTTAAGTTATGAAGATGATGAGGAGACCTCACCTACTTTTTATACTCCAAAAGTATAGAATTGAAATCTTCTTTCCAAAATTAATTCTTTTAGATAATATCAATGTTGATATTATTAATCAGTAACTCTTATTTCGTAAGAGGTTATAAGAGTTATTAACAAATTTGAAAAGATGGAAAATTCATCAAACAACGATTTTTATTACATTTTTAGAAAATGT
Source organism: Flavobacterium turcicum (assembly GCF_011365745.1). GTDB lineage: Bacteria > Bacteroidota > Bacteroidia > Flavobacteriales > Flavobacteriaceae > Flavobacterium > Flavobacterium turcicum. The sequence continues at coordinate 546,194 of NZ_JAAOBY010000001.1, forward strand.
ATCACAACCAGAAATGGAAAAAGAATTTGTAAGACTGACGGAAGTTGTTTTAAAATTCGAATTAAAAAGAATATTTAATTTTTTGACAGCTATCACTTTTGTGGTAGCTGTTTTTTTTTGGAGCTATTTCCTGCTATTCGTTACAATCTTTTTAAGGCTTCTAGCCTTTGATAAGCTAGAAGCCTTAAAAAGGATTTCCACTGCTATCAGGGCTAGGATTCGCCCAGAATACTTAATATAACTCAGTATTAAAACACTTCCATTTGAAGCAGTCAACACTCAAAACGACCTTGCGCTAAAACCCGAGTAAGCATTATTCGTACGCTCAAATCTTTTTCTTTATATTCGCTCCTTTAAAACTAGAAAATTACAAGAAGCAATGATGAACTGGGAACAACTTTTATCACTTAAGCGTCAAGGCGACAAAGGCAAACGATTGCGCGTAGAACAGGACGATACCCGTTTGGGTTTTGAAGTAGATTATGATCGTATCATTTTTTCTTCGGCGTTCAGAAGTTTACAAGATAAAACACAAGTTATTCCATTATCCAAAACTGATTTTGTGCATACCAGATTAACACATAGTCTGGAAGTTTCCGTTGTTGGGCGTTCTTTGGGTCGTTTGGTAGGAAAAAAAATCATTGCAAAATACCCACATTTAAAAGAGGTACACGGTTATCATATGAATGATTTTGGGGCAATTGTAGCTGCAGCATCATTGGCCCACGATATTGGGAATCCGCCTTTTGGACATTCGGGTGAAAAAGCCATAGGTGAATATTTTTCAATAGGTAACGGACAGAAATATAAGGATCAACTTACCGCAAAAGAGTGGCAAGATTTAATTGATTTTGAAGGTAATGCCAATGGTTTTTCGGTACTTACCGCAAGCCGTCCTGGAATTGAAGGAGGACTTCGTATCTCGTACGCAACTTTGGGCGCTTTTATGAAATATCCAAAAGAGAGTTTGCCTAAAAAACCAACTAAAAATATCGCTGATAAAAAATATGGTTTTTTTCAAACAGACAAAGCTTTCTTTCAAGAAGTAGCCCAAGACATGGGTTTGATTCCGAATAAATCCGGAGAACATGTTGGTTTTGAACGCCATCCATTAGCGTATCTCGTTGAGGCTGCCGATGATATTTGTTACACCATTATCGATTTTGAAGACGGAATGAATCTAGGTTTGGTTTCGGAGGATTTCGCACTAGAGTACCTGATAAAATTAGTAAAAGACAGTATTGACACTTCTAAATACAAAACCCTTGAGACCAAAGAAGACCGAATTAGCTATTTGCGTGCGTTAGCAATAGGAAGTTTAATAAGCGATGCGGTAAAGGTTTTTGTTGAAAATGAAGAGCTTATTTTACATGGAAAATTTCCTTATGCCCTGATGGATAAAAGCAAATACAAAGCACAGATGGATGATATTATCAAGATCAGTGTCGATAAAATCTATCAAAGTCGTGAGGTAATAGAGAAAGAAATTGTAGGCTATCAAATTATACAAACTTTATTGGATAAATTTATTACTGCATTTGACAATAATTATAATGGTGTCGCTTCTAATTATGATACCTTAATTTTAAAAATGCTACCCGAAAAGCATCAGTTAGAAAAACAGGATTTGTATGGTCGATTGTTGCATATTTGTCATTTTATTTCCTTGTTAACTGACGGAAATGCATTATTATACTACAAAACCATCACAGCCTCAAAAAGTTAAAATTTATTAGTTTTTAAAAATACACTTTCAATATTGTAAATATTGGTTATTTTTGCTTCACCAAACAGCCAATATTTATGAAAAAATTTTTACTATTCGTTATTTTATCTTTTCCTTACTTTGCCTTTTGTCAGAGTAATAGTGAAATTATTAAGAATTACTTAAAAAGTCCATCTGCTAGGGCAATGGCCTCCAGTCAATCATTGCAAGATTGGGTAATTCAAAGTGAAGGAGGAACTACAACTTCTGGAATTGAAATTTGCTATGTAGTGCAGCGCTATCAAGGTATTGAGATTTTTAGAGCAGTTTCGAATTTCTCAATAAAGAACAAACAAGTAATAGACGTTAAAAGCAGGATAGTTGCTAATGTGTCGAAAAGAGTCAATGCTACAACACCTAAGCTATTGGTTACCGATGCTATCGCGCAGGCTTATTTTCAATTGGGGATAACTGCCAAAGATAAATTCAGTGTTCTAGAAACTTTAGGTTCGAATAAGTTCAAAATTAGCAACGGTATTGGAATAGAAGAACCGATTGTAGCAAATTTAGTGTATCATCAAGAAAATAACGGTGATTTAAGATTAGCCTGGGATTTCAATATTCACACCAATAAGCACGATCATTTATGGAGTGTAAGAATAGACGCCACTACTGGTCTATTATTAGAAAAAAATGATCTTGTAATTTCTTGTAATTTTCACAAAGATAACGTGTTTGTTACTGAAAGTAATTTTGTCTTAAATACTACAGAGGATTTACCAAAACAACTCTATTCTGCCCCAATTTCTGAAGTTTCAGGGGGAACATACCGTGTAATACCTTTTAACATTACTAGTCCTAATCATGGAGCTTTTCAGCTAATATCAAATCCTTCAAATAGTAAAGCTTCTCCATTTGGATGGCATGATATTGATGGAGTTGCTGGTCCTGATTACACCATAACAAGGGGTAATAATGTTTGGGCTAAAGATGATTTTTTTGCAACCAATCAAGATTCTGGTGCAAGTCCTGAAGGAGGATTATCCCTTTCATTTGATTTTCCTTATGGAGGAACAAATGTGAATGCATCTACATATATTGATGCAGCTAATACCAACTTGTTTTACATGAATAATGTTATGCATGATGTATGGTATCAATATGGATTTGATGAGTTAAGTGGCAACTTTCAAGAAAATAATTATAACCGCGGTGGTGCAGGAAGCGACTACGTTAATGCGGAAGCACAAGATGGTTCTTTGGCTACTCCGATGAGTCTAAATAATGCAAATTTTTCTACTCCAATAGATGGGAACAGAGGTAGAATGCAAATGTTTTTGTGGAGCAGAGGTCCAGCAGTTAAACCATTGATTGTTAATTCTCCTGAGAGTTTAAAAGGAAGTTACCAAGCCACTCAAAATTCATTTAGTCCGGGAAGGATTGATTTACCCGTAGCGCCTTCATTTTTGCAGTCTGATTTGGTATTGTATTTAGATAGTGTTGGAAATAATTCACAAGCATGTTCAGCACCGACTAATTCCGAGGCAATGAATGGTAAAATTGTTATTCTTAGAAGAGGGAATTGTAATTTTACATTAAAAGTAAAAGCAGCACAAAACGCAGGTGCAATTGCTGTAATTGTAGTAAATACCGATGAAGCAAATATTTCAATGTCAGGATCAGATGCAACTATTACCATTCCGGCAATATGTATTCCGAGCTCTTTAGGTGAGAATTTAATTGTAAAAATGGCAAATGGTCCAGTAAATGTCAAGATACAAACAGAGTCACAGCCTTTTGTGAATGCAGATGGTGATTTTGACAATGGTATAATTGCACATGAATATGGACATGGTATTTCAACAAGATTGGCTGGAGGTAGAAATAATTCAAGCTGTTTGAATAACAAAGATCAAATGGGCGAGGGTTGGTCTGATTGGTTTGCATTAATGATGCAATTAAAACCAGGAGATGTTGGTTCTTCGAAAAGAGGAATTGGAACTTTCGTTTCCTCTCAAGCAAATGATGGTTTAGGTATTAGAAGTTTTCAGTATTCAACAGATAGGGAAGTAAATCCAATGACATATGGTTTTACTAATAATTTTAGTTCGATAGATGCCAATGGTGTTGAGCAAACTTCTGTTCATGGAGTAGGTTCAGTGTGGGCGACTATGCTATGGGATCTCACATGGGCGTACATAAGTAAATATGGATATGATGATAATAAGTATACTGGTAACGGAGGAAATAATAAGGTCATGCGCTTAGTCTTAGACGGATTGAAGTTACAGCCTTGTAGCCCTACTTTTGTAGATGGAAGAGATGCTCTTATTGCTGCTGACCAAGCTACAACAGGTGGTAAAGATTTTTGTTTGATTTGGGAAGTTTTTGCAGCGAGAGGATTAGGGGTGAACGCTTCTGCAGGCTCTAACAATGTAGGAAACGATCAAGTCGAAGATTTTACAAGACCAGCAGCTAACGCAAATTGTACGCTAGGGACAGCAAGCATCGATGAAGAAAATGTAATGCGCGTATATCCAAACCCATCTCAAGGTAATATTACTGTTCGCATCAATAACTATGATGGTTTAGTAAATATTAAAATCAGTGATATAACAGGACGCGTTGTTTTTCAAAAAGACAAAGAATCGTTCAATGGCGAAAAATCATTTAACGTTAAGCCTATTTCTGCTGGAGTTTATATCTTAGCTATTGAAGGTGAAGGTTTGCGTTATGTAGATAAATTAATTATCAAATAAATACATCACCACATCATAAAAAAAGCCCCAACAGTATTGCTGTTGGGGCTTTTTTTTTGGAGTAATAAATTTTAAAAGATGTATTCAATTCCAACACCTATCGCTTGGCGTAATTGAGTTTTAGGTCCTTCGGTTACTTGTACACCTTCAATTTCTCGTTTTGATTTAATATCGTCATCATATATTACATGCGCACCAATGTTGGCTTTTACATATTGGTTAACCACGAGCTCAACTTGTAAGTCGCAATCAACATCGACATTACCAAAACGGTTGATGTAATCAGAATATAAAGTCAATCGATTTTCAAGCGTTATATTTTTTGCAAGCTCTTTTCTGTATTTACTAGTAGCTAAAAATCCAAGTTCAACTTTTGCCATTTCACCCGGAGTTATAATGTTTCCGTCGGCATCAACTGTAGCTTTTACTACCCCAAAAGCACCTTGGTTTGCTAATCTTTGATCCAAAACTAAAGTAGTTTTAAATGTAAAAGGTGAAATATAAAAGGTTCTTTTTTTATCCTTATTTATGTTTTCGGCTCCAACACCCATAAAAATATAAGCCGGTGCAAATGGTTTAGAAATAGCCTGATCGGTGTTTGGGTAAGCGTATCCGTTGGTAAATTGGGTGTTGAAATTAAACTTAGCTGAATGAAACCAGTTAGAAAGTGTATCTCTGCGGTAGCCAAAGGTAGAGTTAAATTGCAAGGCATCCTCCGTTTTCCTGACTTCAATTCCATCTTGTTTGTTTAAACCATAACGCACTAGCAATTCATTACTCCAATTAAAGTTTTTTCGATTATAATTTCTATGAAATTTACCTTTTAACAATCCTGAAATAGAGCTCGTTCCACCGGCAGACCAATTGACAAAAGCTACTTCAGAAATATCAAAACCAATGCTGTTTTTTTTGGTCCAATGAGATAGTGGTAAATAGTGTGTTTTAGTCTGGATTTTTAATGGAATTCGCAATGAGTTGATATTGTTCATTGGTACTGAAACCATTTTTATTTGACTCGGACTAAAGACAGAGTCTCTTTTTTGAGCAAAAATTTGAAGAGGTAAGGTTAAAATGAGAGCAAAAAATATACTTTTTAAATAGTTCATGTTGTAGAGTAGTAGTTTTAGTTGTGCAAATTAAACATTTTTACAAACCCGAAAAGAGCTCTTTTAGGCTTTTAACGTCAATTTTGCAATTTTGTTGTAACTCGTTTACAGTTCCATGTTCGATAAATTCATCAGGAATTCCCAAAATTGTTATGTTTGATGAGTAATGATGTGATGCAGCAAATTCGGTTATTACACTTCCAAAGCCACCAATAACAGTTCCATCTTCAATGGTAATGATAGTTGAAAACGTTTTGAAAATAGTATGTAAGGCATTTTCGTCTAATGGTTTTACAAATGGAAAATCGTAGTGTGCAATCTTGTTTTCATTTGTAATTTGTTCAAGTGCCAAGGATACGTTTTGAGCAATTGTTCCTGTTGATAACACAGCCACTTTATCACCAGCTACCAAGCACGAGCTAGCGCCGATTGAAATTTTTTGGTATTTCTCTCTATAGTTTTCTTGCCAGTCGTTGATGACGCCGCGACCTCTAGGATACCGAATAGCAATCGGGTTTTCAAGTCCTAATTGTGCGGTGTATAAAATATTTTGAAGTTCAATTTCGTTCCTTGGAGCATAAACAATCAGGTTAGGAATACAACGCAGGTACGCTAAATCAAAAACACCGTGATGTGTGGCTCCATCTTCGCCAACCAATCCAGCTCTATCCAGGCAAAAAATTACTGGAAGATTTTGCAAAGCGACATCATGAATGATTTGGTCATATGCTCTTTGTAAAAATGTAGAGTAAATGTTGCAATAAACAATCATGCCTTGTGTTGCCATTCCGGCGGCTAAAGTCACAGCGTGTTGCTCTGCAATACCTACATCAAAAGCACGTTCTGGAAATGCATCCATCATGAATTTTAAGGAACTTCCAGAGGGCATTGCAGGGGTGATTCCTATTATCTTGTCGTTTTTTCGAGCCAAGTCTAAAACGGTCAAACCAAAAACATCTTGGTATTTTGGAGGTAAATTTTGTTCTTGTTTTGAAATGATTTCTCCAGTTGCTGCATCAAATTTTCCAGGAGCGTGGTATTTTACTTGATCCTCTTCGGCTTGTTGTAGGCCTTTTCCTTTGGTGGTAATTAAATGTAAAAATTTAGGACCTCTGATCTTTTGTAAACGCTTCAATTCTTTGATCACAGCAAAAATATCATGACCATCAATTGGTCCCGAATAATCAAAGTTCAAGGACTTGATCATGTTGTTTTGCCTTGGGTTTTTCCCCTCTTTCACAGCAGTGAGGTATTGTTTCAAGGCGCCCACGCTAGGATCAATCCCAATAGCGTTATCATTAAGAATTACGAGTAAATTGGCAGCAGTAACTCCCGCGTGATTCAACCCTTCAAAAGCCATTCCTGAAGCGATAGATGCGTCACCAATAATGGCAATGTGTTGTTTGGTGAAATCTCCTTTCAAATTTGAAGCAATTGCCATTCCGAGTGCTGCCGAAATAGATGTAGAAGAATGGCCTACGCCAAAGGTGTCATAGTTGCTTTCACTTCTTTTTGGGAAACCAGAGATACCGCCGAGTTGACGATTGGTATGAAAATTTTCTCTTCGGCCGGTCAATATTTTATGTCCATAGGCTTGATGGCCCACATCCCAAATCAATAAATCATTTGGGGTGTCAAAAACATAATGCAAGGCAATTGTCAATTCAATAACACCAAGGCTTGCGCCAAGATGACCTTCTTTTACGGCCACAATATCGATAATAAAATCGCGTAATTCTTGGGCAACTTGAGGAAGTTGCGCTTCGTCAAGCAAGCGTAAATCGGTTGGGTTATTGATGTTTGAAAGTAAATTATCTGACATGAAGCAAAGGTACGATTTGAAATTGTATTTTTACAGTCGATAAAAAAAGTTGTCTCACAAAGAATTTAAATTTGCGAATTTGCGGTCTGTATTATGATAAACCCATTCACCGACGAATATTTCATGAAAAAAGCTTTGCATGAAGCTGAAATGGCTTTTGATAAAGGCGAAATTCCTGTTGGTGCGCTAATTGTCATTGATAATAAAGTCATTGCTCGAAGTCATAATTTGACCGAATTACTTCATGATGTCACTGCACATGCCGAAATGCAATCCATCACTGCTGCTGCAAATTATCTAGGTGGAAAATATTTAACAGGTTGTACACTTTATGTAACACTGGAGCCTTGCCAGATGTGTGCTGGCGCTTTGTATTGGAGCCAAATTTCTAAAATTGTTTTTGGCGCTCGTGATGAACAGCGCGGTTTTATCACTCTTGGAACAAAATTGCATCCTAAAACTACCGTTGCTTCTGGAATTATGGCCAATGAAGCCGCTGATTTGATGAAACGGTTTTTTGCTGAGAGAAGGAAGTAAACTATTCAGGATGTTCTTTAGCCCAGATAGCAGTGGAAATCCTTATGTGCCGGTGTTCGGCATATAAGATTGTAACGAATAGCTGGAATAGCTTCTAAAAAATACCTTTAAAAAATAATTTCCTATCAAAGAATTTTCTTCTTAAAACAATAAATTAATTATTCTACATTTACTACAATATTACGGTAACTATCTAGTTATTGTGTTACTTGTGAGATGTTGCAATAATTTAATTTATAACCCATTAACTCTAGCTAAAAGTGAAAACAAAAGGATTAATTTACGTGTTTTGTGTGTTTTTTTTGTTTCAAGCGTGTGGTAGAAAATCTGCCGCCGATTTTAATTCAGATTTCTCGCTATTCAAAGAGTTTATCGTCAGTTTTACGGGAGGGATTGTCTCTTCAGAATCGGATATTAGGGTAGTTTTGGCTTTTGATAAAAAAGAATGGAAAGTCAATGAGGTTTTAGATAACGATTTGTTTACTATTTCTCCGAGTGTTGACGGAAAAGTAATTGCGCTTTCAACCAATACGATTGCTTTTATTCCCGAAAAAAAGTTAGAATCAGGTACGGAATATCAGGTGACTTTACATTTGGATCAACTGAATCCAAAGGTTGCTGAAAAAGATAAAGCACTATCCAATTTCAATTTTACGGTAAAAACGATTAAGCAAGATTTTGTGGTCAACACGCTCGATGTGCAATCCTACAGCCCAGAATACCAATATTTAAATGCAGTGCTTAAAACCGCTGACAATATTGATTTGGAAACCGCTAAAAAATTGATTGAAGCGGAGCATAACGGAAGCGATTTGAAAATTGTTTTCGAAAAATCGAATGCAGTTGGAAAAGAATTCAAGTTCAGAATTGACAGCATTCAACGTTTGGAATCTAAAAGCAATTTGGAGATAAAATACGACGGAAATGATTTTGATATCGATCAAAAAGGGACTATCGATTTCCCGATCACGGCATTGAAAGAGTTTAAAGTGGTTAAGACCGAAATTCAAGAAGGAGATAATCAAACTTTGTCTATTAATTTTTCGGAACCCTTAGAAAAAGGACAAGATTTTAAAGGATTAGTCGCCATTCAGAACACCAATAATTTAAAGTTTTCTGCACAGGGAAATGTGTTGAAAGTTTATTTTACTAATGAAGTACCCGTTCAACAACCAGTTGAAGTGACTCCAGAGCCAGTGGAAGCATTTGTAACTGTTGATACGTCGGCTGTGGCTGTTGATACGTCGGCTGTGGCTGTTGATAGTGCTGTGGTTGAAGAACCTGCAGAAGTTGCTATTGTTGAGCCTGAGCCAGTTGTGGATTTCCAAAAACTTACCGGAGAACTCTTGTTAGAAGTTTTTCAAGGAATTGAAAGTGAATACGGTAGAAAATTAAATGAGAATTACACCGAGAAATTATCCTTTGATGAAATAAAGCCAAGTGTTCGGTTTATCAAAAACGGAACAATTCTGCCAAGTTCTAATAACTTAAAACTCAATTTTGAAGCGGTAAACCTAAGTGCTGTTGATGTAAAAGTGTATAAGATTTACAAAAACAACATCATGCAATTTTTGCAATACAACGAGCTCAATGGGAGCCAAAACCTGAAAAGAGTGGCGCAACCTATTGCCAAATCAACTCTGAATTTAAAAGAAAATACATTACTAAATCTAAGTAAGTGGAACACTTTTGCTCTCGATTTATCTAAAATTATTACTCCTGAACCAGGCGCGATTTATCGAGTAGAGTTTGTTTACAAGAAAAAATATTCTTTGTACAAATGCGAAACCGCTGATGAGGATACAACCGAAGAGGAAGAAGAGGTTGATGAGAATGATGTTAATTACAGCGGAAACTCTTACGATGATTATTACTACGATGATTACGAATGGAGAGAAAGTCAGGATCCTTGCTCGAGTTCTTATTTTTATAATGCCAAAATAGCAACTAATATTCTGGCTACTGATTTGGGCGTAATTGCCAAAAGAGGCGAAAACAAATCGTATTTGTTTGCCGTAAATAATATTGTCACCACAGAGCCAGTTACAAATGCAAGAGTAGATTTGTATACTTTTCAGCAGCAAAAAATAACTACAGGAACTACCAATAGCGATGGGATTGCGACTTTTCAGTTGGATAAATTTGCCTATTTTGCTATTGTAACGCAAGGCACGGAGTCTACTTATGTTAAATTAGACGACGGGAATTCACTGTCAGTGAGTAATTTTAATGTGTCTGGCGAGACTTTGCAAAAAGGACTTAAAGGGTTCATTTATGGAGAACGAGGCGTTTGGCGTCCTGGAGATAATTTGTATTTGTCTTTTATTTTGAATGATGCTTCGAATAAAATTCCACTTGGACACCCCATAAAATTTAGACTATCTGATCCAAATGGAAAAGTAACGTATCAAACGGTTCAAAAATTGAATGAATGGAATCATTATGCGTTTACAGTTCCAACAGCAAATGACGCGCCTACTGGAAATTGGGAAGCAATGGTTAGCGTGGGTGGTGCGAAGTTTTACAAAAGCATCAAGATTGAAACTATCAAACCCAATCGTTTGAAAATCAAAAATACTTTCAAACGAGCTATACTTTCTTCGGCTTATCCAAACACTAGCAACCTTGAAGTGGCTTGGCTTCATGGCGCTGTTGCCAAAAATTTGAATGTGGAAATGCAAGCTAAATTTTCGCAACAAATAACGACTTTCAAAAATTATGACAAGTATATTTTTGATGATTTGGTTCGAAAATTCAGCACCGAAGAAGTTACCGTTTTCTCAGGTAAATTAGATGCCACTGGAAAAGCGAATGCTACGATAGACCCGAAAATACAAGGAGAAGCACCTGGAATGTTGAAAGCGTCGTTTATTACCAAAGTGTATGAAGAAGGTGGTGATTTTAGTACTGATGTCATTGCGACGACCTACTCGCCGTACCCTACTTATGTGGGGATTAAGTCACCTGAGCCGAATAAATACGGCATGCTAGAAACCCGTACCATGAACCAATTTGATGTGGTTACGGTTGATGAAAATGGACGACCAAAGTCGGTTAAAAACCTGGAAGTTAAAGTCTACAAGGTAGAATGGCGCTGGTGGTGGGATGCATCCAGCGATAATTTATCGAATTACAACGCTGATAATGCTACTACTTCATATAAAACTTTTATAATTAATACCGATGCTAGTGGAAGAGGAAATGTCCGTTTTGCCTTGACGGATGAAGAGTGGGGACGTTATATGATTCGGGTTTCTGATGCTGTTGGCGGACACGCAACGGCTTTGACGGTAAATATCGATTGGCCAACATGGTCTGGAAAAACGAGAAATACAGATGCTTCTACGGCCAATATGTTAGTGTTTTCAACCGATAAGGAGAAGTATGCTGTGGGTGAAAATGCTCAAATTTCGTTTCCATCTAGTGCAGGAGGGCGCGCTTTTATTTCTATCGAAAATGGTTCGAAAGTAGTACAAACGCTTTGGGCAAAGACCCAAAAAGGAGAAACCAAAGTTACCATTCCGATTACGGCTGCTATGGCGCCGAATGTGTACTTTAATATTACGCTGTTGCAACCACACGCTTCCACCAAAAATGATTCGCCAATCCGTATGTATGGAATTGTGCCTATTGAAGTAGTTGATAAAAACACCATTCTTGCGCCCAAATTAGTAATGCCTGATGTGTTGCGTCCAGAGCAATCATTTGCTATTAAAGTGAGTGAACAATCCGGAAAATCAATGACTTACACCATTGCCATTGTAGATGAAGGATTATTGGATTTAACCCGTTTCAAAGCGCCAAATGCCTGGGATAGTTTTTATGTTCGTGAAGCTTTGGGCGTAAAAACCTGGGACATTTATGACGATGTGATTGGAGCGTATGGCGGAAAAGTAAATCAGATTTTCAGTATTGGTGGTGACCAAGATTTGGGTGGTGGAAAAGCCAAAAAAGCCAATCGTTTCAAACCGGTTGTAATTTATATGGGACCTTTTAAATTAGAAAAAGGACAAACGAAAACCCATCAAGTAAAATTACCGAAGTACATTGGTTCTGTAAAAACCATGATTGTGGCTGGTGATGCAACTACAAGTGCGTATGGAAGCGCCGAAAAAGCAACTCCGGTTCGCAGTCCGCTGATGGTTTTGGCTTCGTTGCCAAGAAAAATTTCTCCATCCGAGAGAGTGACGATTCCAGTGACCATTTTTGCCATGGAGAAAAACATCAAAAATGTAACGGTTCAGATTAAAACGAATAACGGATTAAAAGTTATAGGCGGTGCTGTTCAAAAATTAACTTTCCCTCAGCCTGACGAAAAAATGGCTTATTTCAATTTGGCTGTAGGTTCTGCAACCGGAATTGGAAAAGTGCAGATCGTGGCGACTTCCGGAAAGGAAAAATCAGTGTATGATGTAGAGATCGATATGACCAATCCGAATCCAGTGACCAATACATTTACTGATGTGATTTTGGAACCGAATACCACTAAAACTATTTCTTGGAAAACATTTGGTGTTTCGGGAAGTAATAAAGCAAAATTGGAGGTTTCCTCGATGCCAACGATCAATTTAAACGGGCGATTACAATATCTGATTCAATATCCTCATGGTTGTGTAGAGCAAACGACTTCTTCTGTTTTTCCACAATTGTATCTGAATGAGATTGTCGATTTGGATGCTACGCGTCAGCAATTAATTCAAAAAAATGTGACCGCTGGAATTACTCGTTTGGGAGGTTTTCAATTATCGAATGGTGGAATGTCTTACTGGCAAGGAGGAACCGTCGCCGATGATTGGGGTTCTTCATATGCTGGACATTTTATGATTGAAGCTGAGAAAAAAGGGTATTTCTTGCCGATCAATTTCAAATCAAAATGGATTTCGTATCAGCAAAAAGAAGCCAAGCAGTGGCGATTTGAACCAAGTTACGGAAATGATTTGGCACAATCGTATCGCTTATACACGTTAGCGTTGGCAGGAGCACCCGATTTGTCTTCGATGAACAGATTTCGTGAAACCAAAGGAATTTCGAACGAAAGTAAATTGCGTTTGGCTTCGGCATATGTGTTGGCGGGGCAAAAATCGGCAGGTTTGACGTTGTTGCTGAATACTTCTATAGATGATAATTCCAATTATAATTATTACTATTACGGATCTGCTGATAGGAATCGTGCCATGGCCCTAGAAACATTGTTATTACTTGGGCTAAAGCAAAAATCATTCGTGATGGCAGCAAAATTGGCCAAAGATATGTCAAGTGACCAATGGATGAGCACGCAAACTACGGCGTATGGTTTGTATGCAATGGCAAAGTTTTCTACGAGTAATGGTCCAAAAGGAATCGATGTTCAGTTTAGTAAAGAAGGAAATACACAATCAATTAAAACAACAAAAACCATCGCAGACCGAAGTTTGGTTGTTAAAACGGGTTCGAATAGTGTGACTTTAAAAAACAACAGAAAGAATAGATTGTATGTTCGTGTGCTGAATAGTGGAATTCTTCCAATTGGACAAGAAAAAGCGATTCAGAGTAATGTTTCGGCTTCGATTGTTTTCAAAAACAGAAAAGGAAGTGTTATCAATGTGTCTAAAATCAATCAAGGAACTGAATTTATTGCTGAGGTAACGGTTAAAAACCTAAAAAATGAACGTGTAGAAAATGTGGCGTTGTCACAAATTTTGCCTTCCGGTTTCGAAATTGTAAATACCCGTTTCACGGATTATGGAGACGCTACCAATAACGTTGCGGATTATATTGATATTCGTGATGATAGAACCAATTTCTATTTTGGATTAAAATCGGGTGAAACCAAAACGTTTAGAATATTACTGAATGCTTCTTATCTTGGAACCTATTATCTGCCTGGATTGCAATGCGAAGCGATGTATGACAATACATTTTTGGCAAGAACGAAAGGATTCTGGGTTCAAGTGGTGAAATAGGACGTATCCTAACAGGTTTTCAAAACCTGTTAGGTATTTATTTGGAACGAATTAAATTAATTTTTTTAGAGATGAAATTATATTTAACAGGTTTCCAAAACCTGTTAGGTATTATGACAGTTAAATTGATTTTTTTTAGGATGAAATTATACCTAACAGGTTTTGGAAACCTGTTAGGATGGTAAAAAAGCATTTAGATATGGAAAAAGATATTTTCGAATCAGGTCATTATTATCACATATACAATAGAGGCAATAACAAAGAGAATATTTTTGTGGAGGAGAAAAACTATAATTATTTTCTGGAGAAAATGAAGAAATATCTTTTGCCAATTGCGGATGTTTATGCCTATTGTTTGCTCAAGAATCATTTTCATATTGTTTTGAGAATTAAAGACAAGGAAGAGTTGCCAGAAAAATTTAAAGCAAAAATTCATTTGCCTTTTTCTAACTTTTTTAATTCGTATGCCAAAAGTATAAATACCGCTTATAATCGAACAGGAAGTTTATTTCAAGAACATTTGCAACGAAACAGAATCGAAAATGAAGCGTATTTGAAACAATTGATCGTTTATACCCATTTGAATCCTGTAAAACATAAGTTTACTGAATCATTCGAAACGTATTTGCATTCATCATATCGCTCTTATTTGTCAAACAAAGAAACAAGTATTGATAGAGATTTTATTCTCGAACTATTTGGAGATATAGAGAATTTTAAGGTTTATCACTATGAAAGAAGATTGGTTTATGAGGGCGTAATTGATTCGATTGATAAAATGGATGACTAGATTACTTATCCTAACAGGTTTCCAAAACCTGTTAGGTATTTATTGATTAGAACTGCAAATTCATCTTAAAGCATATCTAAATTGATAAATTAGTCATATCAGTATGGTTGGGTTTTACATATCCTAACAAGTTTTCAAAACCTGTTAGGTATTACTATGTTAAACTAATTTTTATTTTAGGAATGTAAAAGCATACCTAACAGGTTAAAAGAAATCTGTTAGGAATAGAAACAAACAAACTTCACTTTGAAAAAGAAACTAATAGCGTTCCTACAACGCATCATTAATTGGATAAAAACAAATAAAATTAAATCATCAATAGCCTTTTTGCTATTGGTGGTTTATTATTTTTCGTTGCCACGAACTTTGTTTCAAGATCCGTATGCTACCGTGATTGAAAGTAAGGAAGGCGAATTGCTTGGCGCCAAAATTGCTCTCGATGGACAATGGCGATTTCCTGCACAAGACAGCGTTCCTGATAAATTCAAGAAGTGTATCGTTTATTTTGAAGACGAATATTTCTATAAACACCCTGGTTTCAATCCTGTGGCGATGGTCAATGCTGTTCAGCAAAACAGAAAAGCAGGCAAAGTAGTTCGCGGCGGAAGTACGCTGACGCAACAAGTCAATCGCTTGTCCAGAAACGGAAAAGGTCGAACCTATTTTGAGAAAATAATTGAGCTCATTCTCGCCACCCGATTAGAAATGGGTTATTCTAAAAACGAAATTTTAGAATTGTATGCTGCGCACGCCCCTTTTGGCGGGAATGTAGTGGGTCTCGAAATGGCTTCTTGGCGGTATTTTGGCGTCCAATCCCATCAACTGTCTTGGGCCGAAAGTGCAACATTGGCGGTTTTGCCGAATGCGCCCAGTTTAATTTATCCCGGAAAAAACCAAATCAAATTATTGAGCAAGCGCAACCGACTTTTATTGAAATTAAACCAAGAAGGAGTCATTGACAAGCAAACTTACGAGCTTTCGATAGACGAACCTTTGCCTCAAAAACCGTATGATTTGCCACAAATCGCACCTCATTTATTGCAACGTGTCGCGAAGAATCAAGAAGGAACTCGGGTGAAAACAACAGTAGAAATTGGGTTGCAAAACAGAGTCAATCAAATTGCAAAGTATTATTACAACCAATACAAGCAAAATGAAGTGCACAATTTGGCTATTTTGGTTATCGATGTGTCCAATAGAAAAGTGATGAGTTATGTGGGTAACTCGCCTACAGATGGCAATCATCAAAAAGATGTCGATATTATTGATGCACCAAGAAGTACAGGAAGTATTCTGAAACCACTTTTATACGCTGGTATGCTTGACGATGGGGAGTTGTTACCCAATACCCTAGTAGCGGATATCCCGACACAGATTGCTGGCTATACGCCTCAAAATTTTAACCTCACATTTGACGGAGCTGTTCCTGCCCATCGTGCATTAGCGCGATCGTTGAACATTCCATCTGTATTGATGTTACAGGATTTTGGAGTGAATAAATTTTATGAAGAATTAAAGCGATTCAAATTGCGGGATATTTCAAAACCGCCTGATCATTACGGTTTGTCACTTATTTTGGGTGGTGCCGAAAGTAATTTATGGGATTTGTGTAGAACTTACGCCGGTTTGTCTTCGACCTTAAATTATTTCAATAAAAATCAAGGGAATTATAGAGCTAATGAATTTGCTGAACTGAATTACGATGATGATTTTCAAGTTGATTTTGGTGTTGAAACCAAGCAAAAGAACATCTTGGGCGCAGGATCAATTTGGCTGACGTATAACGCAATGGAACAAGTCAATCGGCCCGAAGGTGACGAGGCTTGGAAATTTTATGAAAGTTCACTAAAAATAGCTTGGAAAACGGGAACAAGTTTTGGGAATCGGGATGCGTGGGCGATAGGTACTAATTCAAGATATGTGGTAGGCGTGTGGGTGGGTAACGCGACAGGCGAGGGAAGACCAACCTTGACGGGAGTTACTAGCGCAGCACCTATTTTATTTGATGTATTTAATTTGTTACCTAGACAACGATGGTTTGATACACCAATTAAAGATTTAGCAGAAGTTGAGGTGTGTAGTTTGAGTGGTTATTTGGCCAAGGATGGTTGTCCGAAAATAAAACAACTGGTTTCGAAGAAAGGAAAAAACACTTCTATTTGTCCGTATCACAAAACGGTGCATCTGGATAAATCACTACAGTTTCAAGTGAACAGCAGTTGCGAAAACATAGAAAATATTGTGACCAAAAACTGGTTCATTTTGCCACCTGTAATGGCTTGGTATTACAAAAGTCAGCATATTGAATATTTGCCTTTGCCACCGTTCAGGAGTGATTGTATGGGTACACAAACGGCTACAATGGATTTTATTTATCCAAAAACCAATAGCAAAATCTATCTTACCAAGAATTTTAATAGCGAAGTTCAGCCCGTGATTTTAAAAGTAGCGCATTCGCAAAGGGATAGTAAACTTTTTTGGTATGTTGACCAAGTGTTTAAAGGCAGTACAAAAACCTTTCATGAAATGCCAATCTCTGCAACGACAGGATTTCATTACATCACTGTGGTAGATGAATTTGGAAACGAAATTAGGAGGAAGATTGAGATTGTAAGAGAGTAGCTTTTTTAAATTCAAAATATCATTTTATTAGAAAATCTACTTTTGAAATTGATTCTCTTAGCCCAGATAGCAGCGGCATCTCCCGATTTTAAAAAACAAGGCTTTTTCGGCCGTAGTTTTTTTGATCGGGAATATAGCGGATAGCTGGAGAAAGCTCCTAAAAAAAGAGCAAAAAAAAAACTCCCCAATTTCTTGAGGAGTTTGTTTTATTCTATGACAGCATTTTCTTTTTTGTCATAAAAATGATATTCTAGGTACGTGTAAGCATCACGAGGTATAATTTTCACCCATTTTTTGTGCTCAAGAAACCATCTTGAACGCAATGATGGAAAACCTTTGGTAAGGTATGCGGCCACAAACGGATGTACATTAAGAACAACTTGATTGTGGTTTTTTAATACTCTTTCTAGATCAAAAGAAATTTTATCAATGATTTGAATTGGCGCTTCAATTTCGCCTACTACATTGTTTGGATCTTCTTCTCTGGTTTTAATATTAACTTCTGGTCTTACTCTTTGCCGTGTAATTTGAACTAATCCAAATTTACTAGGAGGTAAGATTTTGTGCTTGGCTTTATCATCGCTCATTTCTTCTTTTAAGAAATCGAACAAGACTTTGCGATTTTCAGGATTTGACATATCGATAAAATCAACTACAATGATACCGCCCATATCTCGCAGACGCAATTGTCTAGCGATTTCGGCAGCGGCAATCATATTGACTTCCATGGCAGTATCTTCTTGGTTGGTGGCTTTGTTAGAACGGTTTCCGCTGTTTACGTCAATAACGTGCAAAGCTTCGGTGTGTTCTATAATAAGGTAAGCCCCTTTACTCATGGAAACTGTTTTCCCAAATGAAGTTTTGATTTGTCGCTCTATGTTGTATTTCTCAAAAATAGGTGTGTCTTTTGATTGATAGAACTTTACAATTGATTGTTTGGATGGTGCAATTTCTTGCAAGTAATCCTTTGTTTGGTTGTACAACTCTTCATCATCTATTTGAATACCGCTAAAGGTATCATTAAACACGTCGCGAAGTATTGATGAAGCTCTGTTGAGTTCTCCAAGTACTTTTGACGGATGATGAGCAGTTGGTAATTTTTTACACATTGCAGTCCATCTGCTTAGCAGGTTCTGCAAATCTTTTTCTAATTCTACTGTGCTTTTGCCTTCGGCTACTGTGCGAACAATAACACCAAATCCTTTTGGTTTGACGGATTGCACTAATCGTTTCAAGCGTTCCTTTTCTTTTTTGTCTTCTATTTTTTGAGAAATAGAAACGCGGTCAGAAAACGGAACCAAAACTATAAATCTTCCTGCAAGAGATAGCTCAGCACTAATTCTTGGTCCTTTGGTTGATATAGGCTCTTTGACGACTTGTACTAATACAGATTGATTGGCATTCAAAACATCAGTAATGGTGCCATCTTTATCAATCTCTTTTTCAAACTGAAAGTTTTTTAGGGAGAAATCTTTTAATTTACCTGCGCTTACAAGTTTTATGAATTTCAGTTGAGAAGCAAGATTAGGTCCTAAGTCATGATAGTGTAAAAAGGCATCTTTTTCGAAGCCTACATTTACAAAAGCAGCGTTAAGTCCGGCAACTGGTTTCCTGATTTTGGCAATAAAAATATCACCAACTTGGAAATTGCTTTTTTCTTCTTCTTTGTGTAATTCAATTAGTTTTCCATCTTTTAATAAGGCAAAATCTACAGCTTCAGAACTAGATCTAATGATTAATTCTTTATTCATTTGTAAATTTTTATCCGAATTCTCAATCAGGGATTTGGGATTTGGGATTTGGGATTTTGCAATCCTAAATCTAAAAATCCTAATTCCTAAATCAATAATAGGGATGGATTAAACAATAATTTTACAGGTATTGTACCCGGGGAAAATTAGCAAGCGATTTTCAATTTAAGTTCACAGTTGAACTGCTTACTGAGACTGCATACTGCTGGCTGGATTTTCAATTTCAATGAACGTTTAAAAAGAAAAAAGTAGTTTAAAACTACTTTTTCTTCTTGTGACGGTTAGCTCTCGCTCTTTTTTTACGTTTGTGCGTTGCTACCTTATGTCTCTTTCTTTTTTTACCACTTGGCATGTCTTGTCGATTTTATGATTAATATTATTATTTTGCTTCGTTGTTCGTTTTTACACCTTCTACAAATACTTTAGCTGGTTTGAAAGCAGGAATATTGTGTGCAGGAATTTTTATAGTTGTATTTTTAGAGATATTTCTACCTGTTTTCTCAGCTCTAGTCTTCACTATAAAACTTCCAAAACCTCTTAAATAAACATTGTCTCCAGTTTCTAATGAATTTTTCACTTCATTCATGAAAGTCTCCACAGTTGCCTGAACATCTCCTTTTTCAAGACCTAATTTTTCTGAAATTTTCGCTACGATATCTGCTTTCGTCATTTTCTTTCCTATTTATAATGTTGTACTATTTTTTTGAGTTTGCAAATATAGGAATTTAAAAAACAATTATTCAAGCTAATTCATTAAATTTTAATTACATAAACTTTTACTTTTGCTAACAAATAATTAATTAATGGTTTTTTCTAAAACACTGATAAATTGGTACTTACAAAATAAACGTGATTTACCATGGCGTCATACATCAAATCCCTACGCTATTTGGCTCTCTGAAATTATGTTGCAACAAACGCGTGTAGCGCAAGGTTTGCCGTATTTTTTGTCGTTTACCACTGCATTTCCAACCGTTTTTGACCTCGCACAAGCCAATGAAGAGCAAGTTTTAAAGCTATGGCAGGGATTAGGGTATTATTCTAGAGCACGTAACTTGCATAAAACGGCGCAATACATTGCCCAAGAGTTGTCAGGTGTTTTTCCGGGAACGTACAAACAGTTGTTGCTATTAAAAGGAGTGGGCGAGTACACCGCTGCTGCTATTGCCTCATTTGCTTACAATGAAGCCGTTCCTGTGGTGGATGGGAATGTGTTTCGGGTGCTATCCCGTTATTTTGATGTGGAGACTGATATTGCTCAGGCTGCTGCCAAAAAAGAATTTGCAGCACTTGCGTCCGAGTTAATGCCTAAGGATGACCCCGCAATTTTTAACCAAGCCATTATGGAGTTTGGAGCCTTGCAATGCGTACCTAAAAATCCGGATTGTGCTAATTGTGTTTTTAATAATAGTTGCGTCGCTTTGCAGAAAAAGAAAGTGGATCAACTTCCTGTTAAGTCAAAAAAGCTCAAAGTACGAAATCGCTATTTTAATTATTTGGTTTTTGAGGACCTTCAAGGTAATACTTTGGTTCAAAAACGAACTGATAAAGGAATTTGGCATAATTTATATGAGTTCCCTGTTTATGAAACCGATAAAGAAGAGGATTGGTACCACGTTAATGAGCAAGTTCAGGAGGAGTATGGCAATGCGAAATCAAATCCTATTATATATGAGTACAATGCTAAAAGTATCGTACATAAATTATCTCACCAACATTTGCATATTAAATTTTGGAAAGTACAAGTTTCCGAAACCTTAGAATCAGCTATCGATATCGAAACTTTGCGCGCTTTTCCTTTTCCTATTGTCATTCATAATTTTATTGAAAAGGAACTTTAGAATTTCCAAAAAAATGTACCTTTGGTAAATACCACAAATTAAAATGAACGGAACCTTAAATAAAGTCATGCTCATAGGTTATCTTGGCGATGCCATAAAGATGCACTATTTTGATGGTGGCAACTGTATTGGTCGCTTTCAGTTGGCCACTCATGAAGTGTATATCAATAAAACGACTAATGAAAAAATCACTTCTACCGAATGGCATAATTTGGTAGTACGCAATAAAGCCGCTGAACTTTGTGAAAAGTATTTGTCTAAAGGAGATAAAATTTATGTGGAAGGCAGAATAAAATCACGTCAATGGCAAGCTGAGGACGGAAGTACAAAGTTTGCTAACGAAATTCAAGTAACCGAATTTACCTTTTTGTCAACCAAAAAAGATACTGAAAACAGCAAATCGGTTACTAGTACTGATACCTCAAAAAATAGTAATTTTGAAAGCGATACACCACGCACATTGCCGATCAATGATTTGCCATTTTGATTGTTTAACTAACACCCTTTGATTTGGACCCAGAGCCCAGTTTACTTTTTTTTACTTTTGCGCCTACTAGCCAGCTATTGGTAGGTCTATTTATTTTTATACTAGTATTTTGTGCGGCTGTTGTAGCTGCGGCCGAAGTAGCTTTTTTTTCGCTTTCGGCAAAAGATATAGCACTGTTTCAGGTTTCTCCTTCAATTGAAAAAAAGTTGAGTCGTTTACTCAGCAAACCCAATAAACTGAGAGCAAGTTTAACTATTGCTAACAAAACTTTCTATTTGGCAATCATAATCCTCTTTTTGCAAGAGCTTAAAATGAGTTTTATTTTTTCTGAAAATTCTTCTGTTGTTAAAATTCTTGGAATCGTTTTTTTGATTGTAGTGTTGTTGTTTTTTGCAGATGTATTGCCCAAAGTACTCGCCAGCCGAAACAACTATTTTTTTGTAAAGAAGTTAATACTGCCTGTTTATTGGTTAGATGTGTTACTATCGCCAATAAGCGCTCCGATGCGAAAGTTGACATTGTATTTGCACCATAAGTTTACCAAACAAAAAACTAATTTATCCGTTGATCAACTCTCGCAAGCACTGGAGTTAACAGCCGAAGATGCTACCTCAAGCGAAGAGCAAAAAATATTAGAAGGAATAGTAAGTTTTGGAAATACCGATACAAGGCAGGTAATGAGCCCGAGAATTGATATTTTTGCAATCGAAATTTCAGATTCGTTTGCAACCATTTATCCGCAAATAATCGAAAAAGGATATTCAAGGATTCCTGTTTATAAGGACAATATTGATCAAATTGTTGGCGTTTTGTTTGTAAAAGATTTGTTGCCTTACATTCATACACTTGATTTTGATTGGAAATTACTTTTACGCGAGCCCTTTTTTATACCTGAAAATAAAAAGCTCGATGATTTACTGAAAGATTTTCAAGGTATGAAAAGTCACTTGGCTATTGTGGTTGATGAATACGGAGGAACTTCAGGATTGGTTTCGTTAGAAGATGTAATAGAAGAAATTGTGGGTGATATTAGCGATGAGTTTGATGATGATAAAATCAATTATTCGCAAATTGACAGTAAGAATTTCCTTTTTGAAGGGAAGATAAATCTAAAGGATTTTTATCGTATCGTTCCTGTTGATTACGAATTGTTTGAGGCTAACAAAGGTGAAGCTGAAACATTAGCGGGATTTATATTAGAAATAGAAGGTGGTTTTCCTAAAAAAAATCAAAAATTGGTTTTTGAAAATTGTCAGTTTACCATTGAGGCAGTCGACTCCAAAAGAATAAAACAAATTAAAGTAACGATTTTGTAATTATAAACTAGTTTTGCAGTGCAGTTTTAAAATGAAAGCTAAGATGTTAAAAAAGATACCTGTTTTTGCGGTTTTATTGGTTAGTGCAATAAGTGTTATGTCCTGCAAAGACGAAATTTTACCAAAACCAAAGAGCTATTTGCGATTGGATTATCCAGAGGCCAAGTACGTTAATTTTGAAAATGAATGTCCATTTGTTTTCGAAATGAATGAAGATGCCGTTATAAAAAAAGATAAAGACTGTGGTTTGAGTATTACGTATCCTAAAATGAAGGCGACTATTTTTTTGACCTACCAGCCAGTCAATAAAAACATCAATAATTTGCTACGCGAAGCACAAACATTGACGTATAAGCACGTGATCAAGGCAGATGATATTTTGGAGCAGCCGTATTTAAACACTGATAAAAAAGTGTACGGCATGTTTTATCAAGTGAATGGTAATGCGGCAACCAATTCGCAGTTTTATGCAACAGATAGTACACGTCATTTTGTAACTGGTTCTGTTTATTTTTATGCAAAACCTAATTTCGATTCTATTATGCCTGCGGCTAGTTACATTAAAAACGACATGCAGCGCTTAATGGAAACAATGAAGTGGAAGTAATTCCATTGTTCTGAAATTCCCAAAAAAAAAAGCATTCCCGGTAAGAGAATGCTTTTTTTTTGTTTAATGAAAAATCAATTTACGATTTCATATTCGAAACCTTGTATGTTTTACCATCGGCAACAGCCTCAACTGTTTGAGTTAGTTTAGCTGGCGATTGTGCAGTTTTGTCATAAACCACTGTAGCTAGTTTGGTGTCAAAGTCTACGGTAGCTTTTGATACTCCCTCTAATTCGGTTAGTTCTTCTTGAATTGTTTTAGCACAACCTACAGCGCAAGTCATACCTTCCACAGCAAAAGTTGCGGTTTTTAAATTAGCGGCAGCAATTGGTTTTTTTGCTTGTGGTGCTGCGGTCAAGGCAAGCTCTGCTTTTGTTTTTTCTCTGGTATTTTCTTTGCAAGCTACCAATAAAGTACTTGCTAGTGTTAGAACGAGTATTGCTTTTAGTAGTTTCATAATGTGTATGTTTTTAAAGGAAATTCGAATTAAATTCTATGCAAAATTAACTAAAAAAAGCAGTGCTAATTCATAAAATAATTACAATTTTGAACCCAAATTACAAGTATGGAAGCAAAGCAATTAAAATGGGTTTACTTAACGGTATTGGCCCTTGTGTGGGGAAGTTCGTTTATTTTGATAAAAAAAGGTCTCGTTGGTCTCACGCCACTGCAATTAGGGTCTTTGCGTATTTTGTTTGCAGCGCTATTTTTGGTGCTGATAGGTTTTAAAAGCATTTCTAAAATTCCTAGTTTCAAATGGAAATACATTGCGTTAACCTCTTTGTTTGGAACATTTATTCCGGCTTATTTATTTGCAATTGCGCAAACCGAAATAGATAGCTCGGTTAGTTCCATTTTAAATTCTTTAACGCCGCTCAATACTTTAATCTTAGGAGCCGTTTTTTTTGGTTTGCATTTTAAGCGAACGCAAATTATAGGGATTGTTATTGGTTTAGCAGGAAGCGCTTTGCTTATTTTAAATGGTGCTATGCATCATCCAGAGCAAAATTACTGGTATGCTATTTTAGTTTTAATTGCCTCTATTTGTTATGCCTTAAATGTCAATTTAATCAAAAAGTATTTGCATGATTTGAGTCCGCTGAGCATAACCACGGGTAATTTTATAGTTTTAAGTCTGCCTGCTTTGGCGGTTTTGTTTGCCTCTGGTTTTTTTGATGTGGTGCAGCAAGAACAAGTGCAGCAATCAGTACTTTATATCATAGTATTGGGAGTAGTAGGAACTGGTATTGCTAATATTTTATTTTTTAAACTGATTCAAATGTCATCGCCAGTATTTGCAACATCAGTAACGTATTTAATCCCGGTGGTGGCATTTTGTTGGGGTTTACTAGATCAAGAAATGCTAACTCCTGTTCAGTTTTTAGGTGCTTTCATTGTATTGATCGGTGTGTATTTATCAGCTAAGAAATAAATGCGTTGTCATAATTTTTCACGAAAGTATTTAGTTTTAAGTTAACGTTTTCACTAGTTTAGTGAGTTTCGTTTGAAGAAAATTTGCTACCAAATAATATCGAAGTAGCGCTTATCTGGTAATTATCAGAAGCAAAAAAGGCTGCCTAGTTCTAGACAGCCTTTTGTATTATATGGTGTTTTGATTATTGAAAATCAGCATCAGTTACACCTTCGTTTACTTTTACTTCAGATAATTTAATATCTAAATCAAAACCAACATTTTGAATAATGTTAAACGGAAGTTTTACTCCTTTTACATCTCTGTAATCCGAATAGTTAGTTGTTTTGGTCATACTTTTTCCGCCTTGTTCCATTAAAATAGATTCAGCAATTTTAAGACCTGAAGATACATCAAAATACAAAGTAGTTTTTCCGTTTTTCACAGCGTAAGCTTCTTTTCCGTTGATGATTTCGATAGATTCTAATTTTAGATCTTGTTGTTTAGCAAGTGATAATTCTGGTATTGGCATAGCAACTGCTCTCATTTCAGCAAGTGCAGCTCCTTCAATGTTCTGACGCTGTCCTTGTTGCATTACGTAGCCACCTTTTTCGTTTACTACTTGTTTCATTAAACTCATAGTTCCCATTGCTAACTCTACCATGATTTTTCCTTTTACATCAGATTTTGAGGTAAAACTCAATGGTGATGGTGCTTGTGGAATTGTTGTAGAACCTATCATCGTAACTGTTTTTACAGCCGTTGCTGCTTTTTCGCCACCAATAGCTTTAATGTAATTGTCAAGAACTGTTTTTGCAGTAACACCTGCTGGCACCGCTTTTTTCATTTCTGGTTTTGAAGTAGGATTACCGTATTTGTCAAAATAGTAAATAGGGTATTTTAGTTTTTCTAATCCAGAAACCACATCAGCTGCTTTTCCAACAATGATAATACGGCTGTTGTCAGCTAAGAAGTATTTGTTAGCAACTCTCATTACATCATCTGCAGTTACAGCACTGATGTTTTTGATGTAGTTCTCGTAAAAATCAGCTGGCAAACCTTGTGTTTTTGTTCTCAATGCGTACCCAGCAACGGTTTGTGGTTTTTCAATTTGCATTACAAAACGACCTATATAACCTGCTTTTACATTAGCCAACATTTCATCGGTAACTTTTTCGGTTCTGATTTTTTTGTATTCTTTGAAAATTTCAACAACGGTACTGTCAGTTACTGCGTTACGTACTTGAGTCGAAGCGCTAAAAGTAGAGATTCTTTTGTCGCCGTAAATTCCAGTGCGCGCACCGTAAGTCCATCCGTGAGCTTCTCTTAAGTTCATGTTGATGTAGCTATTAAAGTCACCACCTAGGATTTGATTCGCAATTAAAACTGCAAAATAATCTGGATCAGTCATTTTTAAATTAGACATGTTTACCACATTAACTTCTGACTGGACTGCGTTAGGCATGTCTACAAAGTTAATTTGTGTTTTTGTCACATCTTTTGGATCAGCAAAGGCAAGAGATGGTGCAGCAGCTTTTTTCCAAGAACCAAAGAATTTTTCGACCATTTTCTTAGTTTCAGTCACTTTTACATCACCTACTATAATAAGGTAAGCATTGCTTGGTACAAAATAAGTACTATAGTTAGCTTGTACGTCAGCAAGCGTTACATTTTTCAATGTAGCTTCGCTTACATATTCTCCTGCAGGATGGTTTTTTCCGTATGTTAAAACATCAACCACACGCGCTGAAACAGCTGAAACACTTTTTTCATTCGACTTTAAGCCTTCAATTAATTTAGCTTTTTCTTTATCGAATTCTTCTTGCGTGAATTTAGGATTCAAAGCACCGTCTGCCATTAATTCTAAAACACGACCTGCGTATTTAGATAGTGAACTTGCAGAGGCTCCGTTAGAACTAAAATTGATGTTAGCTCCTAAAAAATCTACCTCTTCATTGAAGGCAGTTTTAGAGATTTTGGTAGTACCGCTTCCCATAAGGCTGCTAGTCATATCAGATACTCCTTTTTTGTCACCTTCAGTATACGGATCGTTGTCTAGAGTAAGACTAAAAGATACACGTGGAAGTTTATGATTTTCAACCACAAGTACTTTTAAACCGTTTTTTAATTCAAAAGTAACTGGTTTTCCAATTTTTATAGTTGGAGCTGCTCCTGGTTTTGGCTGGGGTATGATCTGTCCTTGCATAATAACTGTTAAGAACAAGCTGGATATAATTAATATTGATTTTTTCATGATGAGATATCTTATTTTTGAGCTTTGTCTTTAGATGGCACATAATCCAAAACTAATCTTTGGTTTGGATTTAAATATTTTTTAGCAACTTCTCTAATCTCTTCACGAGTTATAGAACGGTAAATGTCGATTTCAGTATTGATTAGGTTAATATCTCCGTACAATAAATGGTAAGTTGCTAAGTTGTCAGCAATACCGTCGATGGTTGAGTTGCTGTTTACGTATTGATTCTCAAATTTGTTTTGTAATTTTTGCAAATCGTTTTCTGATAATAATTCAGTTTGAAGTTTCGCAATTTCAGCATCAATTTCAGCTAAAATACCTTCAGCTGTGTTAGGAGCCTGCGGCAAGCCGTAAATGATGTAGCTTCCGTAGTCCTCTTGGTTGTTGCTAAAAGCACCAATTTGCAATGCCATTTTCTTGTCGTCAACAATTTTTTTGTACAATCTTGAGCTTTTTCCATCGCTTAAAAGAGAAGAAATCATATCCAAAACTCTAGCATCTCTGGTTTTCATTGATGGCGTTCTGTAGGCTGCTACGATTGCTGGAATTTGAATATTAGGATCTTCAAATGTAGCTTTAATTGTTTGTGTAATTGGTTCCTCTACAAAAGTTTCTCTCTTAACTGCAGCTCCTTTTTTAATTGGTCCAAAATATTTTTGAATCCATTCTTTGGCTTGCTCTGGTTTAAAATCACCTGCTACAACAAGAACAGCGTTATTTGGCACATAGAATTTCTTGTTGAATGCTTGAAATTCTTCTAAAGTAGCGGCGTCAAGGTGATCCATTGAACCAATAGTTGCCCAACGGTAAGGGTGTTTTTTAAAGATGTTCTTTTTTACTTCGGCTAAGAAATTCCCGTAAGGTTGATTGTCAACACGCAATCTTTTTTCTTCTTTAACTACTTCATTTTGAGTGTCAACTCCAATTTGGTTAATTACCGGGTGTAGCATTCTTTCTGCTTCCATCCATAATCCTAGTTCTAGGTTATTTGATGGAAATACTTCGTAATAATAGGTTCTATCGTCAGTAGTGTTGGCATTGTTCACACCACCATTACCGGTTACGATTTTAAACCATTCACCACGTTTTATATTCTCTGTTCCTTCAAATAATAAGTGTTCGAAAAAGTGTGCAAAACCAGTTCTTTCTGGATTTTCGTCTTTGGCACCTACATGGTACATTACAGAGGTAATTACAGTTGGAGCCGATGGGTCATTGTGTAAAATGACGTGTAAGCCATTGTCAAGTTTGTATTCCTCAAAAGCTACTTTTTGTGCAGAAGCTACTCCTCCTAGCATAAATAAAGCACCTAAAGCCATTAATGAATTTTTCATAAGGTTAATAATTTTGTTAAGTATGGTAATTTGTAATACTATGATGGGTTTTGTTACAGTCGAAATTAATATAATTTAAACTTTAACAACTGTTTGGGTTGAGGTTGATAAATATCAAGAAAATCAAGGTTTTATAGGTTTTGAATAAATTTTATAGTTGTAATTGCAGATTAAAAATATAATTGTATATTTGCAACCTTAAAAATTATTAAAACAATTCAGTATGTATGCAATCGTAGAGATAGCAGGGCAACAATTTAAAGTAAGCAAAGACTTAAAGGTTTATGTAAACCGTTTGTCTAACGAAGAAGGTTCAAAAGTTACTTTTGACAAAGTTCTTTTAGTAGATGACAACGGAGCAATCACTTTAGGCGCCCCAGCTATAGAAGGTGCTTCAGTAGAAGCTAAAGTGTTACAACACTTAAAAGGAGATAAAGTTATCGTTTTCAAAAAGAAAAGAAGAAAAGGATACAAAAAGAGAAACGGTCACAGACAATATCTTACTCAAATTGTAATTGAAGGTATTACTGGTGTTGGTGCTAAAAAAGCAGCTCCTAAAAAAGCAGCAGCTGAGGCAACTACAGAAGAAGTAGAGGCTCCTAAGAAAAAAGCGGCTAAAGCTAAAAAAGAAGATACTCAAGAATAATAACAAAATAAAACTAATACGTCATGGCTCACAAGAAAGGTGTCGGTAGTTCGAAGAATGGTAGAGAATCAGAATCAAAACGTTTAGGCGTTAAGATTTTTGGTGGTCAGGCTGCTATTGCTGGGAACATCATCGTAAGACAAAGAGGTTCAAAACATAATCCAGGTGCTAATGTTTACATCAGTAAAGATCACACACTACACGCAAGAGTAGATGGAGTTGTTTTATTCCAAAAGAAAAGAGATAACAAATCTTATGTTTCTATCCTTCCATTTGAAGTTGAAGCATAATTGATTTTCTCAAGTCATTAAAAAACCCATTTCGAAAGAAATGGGTTTTTTTGTTTTATTATGATATTTAAAATCTAGAACAATTTAAAAATGCTATTCATTCTTTATGTCCAGATGATTTGTTTATCTGAATCTAAAAAGAAATCAATTCTCGTAGATTTTATATTTGTTGTCTTCTGCAGCTGCTTCTAATTCTTTTAATTTTTTGGTGCTATATTCAACTTTGAGTATTGCATGTGCTAGCTCTTTTTGGAGTTGATCTACCTTTCTTTTATAAAATTTATGTTTGGGGCTTTTATCGTTAGTTTCTAATAATTTTAATTGTTCCAAATTGCTTTTTAACTCTTCGTCTATTTCCCATCTTTTAGCAGCTAGCTTAACTAGTTTTTTTTCTTGAGCAATTATTCTATTGTTTTCAAGTTGTTTTTGAGAAAAGGATTTTGGTTTTACCGTTTCTAATTGCGGGATTTTTGCATATTTTTCTTCTCTCGGGTACATCAAAGGTAATGTAGGTGTTTGAGCGTAAACCGCCGCAGATAGCAGTAATAGCAAGGTAATTATTGTTAGTTTCATTTGGCTTATCTTGTGTCGCCAAAAATATATAAATAAATTTTATTTTTAACTTTTGTCAAAATATAGTTCTGGACATTGATGCAATGTGATGAGCATCAATTTAGATTAAACGAAATTTATTAGAGTAATTTTTAAAGCTTCTAGCCTTTTTAAGGTTAGAAGCTTTTTTGAAAACAGTTTCGCATGAGTTATAGCAGCGGCATCCTTTTATGGAGTGCAGCGCAATAAAAGATACAGCGAAAAGCCCGACCCGCAGTTTTTACGGAGGGTCAATGCTCAAAAACAAAAAACCCTCGCATTGCTGCAAGGGTTTTTTTATTTTAATTTAGCTAGTTACTCAGGACTACGAACCAATTTTTAGTATCTGTAGTACTCTGGTTTGAATGGTCCGGCTACTTCAACACCAATATATTCTGCTTGATCTTGACGTAAAGTTTCAAGTTCTACTCCTAATTTAGCAAGGTGTAGCATAGCTACTTTTTCATCAAGGTGTTTTGGTAACATGTACACTTCGTTGTTGTAAGCAGCACTGTTTTTCCATAATTCGATTTGAGCTAAAGTTTGGTTTGTAAATGAGTTACTCATTACAAAACTTGGGTGACCTGTAGCACAACCTAAGTTTACCAAACGACCTTCAGCAAGAACGATAATGTCGTTACCAGCAATGGTATATTTGTCAACTTGTGGTTTGATTTCGATTTTTGAAGCACCGTGGTTTTTGTTTAACCAAGCCATGTCAATTTCGTTATCAAAGTGTCCGATGTTACAAACGATAGTTTTATCTTTCATTTTCTCGAAGTGAGAACCTAAAACGATGTCTTTGTTACCTGTTGTTGTGATAATGATATCAGCAGTAGCAATTACTGTGTCTAATTTTTTAACTTCAAAACCGTCCATTGCAGCTTGTAAAGCACAAATTGGGTCAATTTCAGTAACAGTTACAATAGATCCAGCACCTCTAAATGAAGCAGCAGTTCCTTTTCCTACGTCACCGTATCCACAAACAACTACTCTTTTACCTGCCAACATGATATCAGTTGCACGACGAACTGCATCAACTGCAGATTCTTTACAACCGTATTTGTTGTCAAATTTAGATTTAGTAACCGAGTCGTTTACGTTAATAGCAGGCATTGGTAATGTTCCCGCTTTAACTCTTTCGTACAATCTGTGAACACCAGTTGTAGTCTCTTCAGATAAACCTTTGATACCAGCAACTAAATGTGGGTAACGGTCAATAACCATGTTTGTTAAATCTCCACCGTCATCAAGAATCATGTTTAATGGCTGTCTGTCTTCTCCAAAGAACAAAGTTTGCTCAATACACCAGTCAAAATCTTCTTCGTTCAAACCTTTCCAAGCGTAAACTTGAATTCCGGCAGCAGCAATAGCAGCAGCAGCTTGATCTTGAGTAGAGAAAATGTTACAAGAAGACCAAGTTACCTCAGCTCCAAGAGCGATCAATGTTTCGATCAAAACTGCAGTTTGAATCGTCATGTGCAAGCATCCTGCAATACGAGCGCCTTTCAAAGGTTGTTCGTCTTTGTATTCTGCTCTAAGTGCCATTAAACCTGGCATCTCAGCTTCAGCTAATTCAATTTCTTTTCGTCCCCAAGCTGCAAGGGAAATGTCTTTAACCTTGAAAGCCACGTATGGCATAGTTGCTGTACTCATTTATTGTATATTTGTAATTATTTTGACTGTTGGCCTGCCAAATGCGGGCTAATTTTTTGCAAAATTACACAATATCTTAGGATTATAAAAACATTCACTTCTATTTATGAAATGTTTAGCGGTGTAAACTTTTAAAAATCAATAAAATAAAAAGTTTTCTAGCGTTTATTTTCGTTTTTAGGAGCTATTTCCCGCTTTTCACTGCAATCTTTTTTCCCGCTAAAGAAGCGGATAAAAAAGGATTTCCGTTGCAATCGGGGCTAAAAATCAAGTTAACAACATGCCTTTATTTCAAGATACACGCCCGCAATTGGGTACTCGAATGCTTATTTGGAAAGTCACGGAGTCGCTTACAGACTTGCAAAGCCAAATTCAATTAAGACCTGAAAGCCAAGCTCGGTTAGAGTCTATGAAGTCAGAGTTGCACCAACGTGCTTTTTTAAGTGTACGTATGTTGCTTCAGGAGGCGGATTTCACTGATTTTGATTTGTACTACGACATTTTCGGAAAACCGCACTTGCAGGATGGTCAGCATATTTCGATTACACATTCGCATGAATTTGCTGCTATTATTATTAGCGATCAAAAAGTAGGTATTGATATCGAACTGCAGCGCGAAAAAATAAAAAGTATCGCTTCTAAATTTTGTGATGCTGAACTAACTTTCCTCGTTGAACAAAGCCAAGATTACATTCCGAAATTAACCGTTATTTGGGGTGCAAAAGAGGTCATCTTTAAAATCAGAAACGAAAAAGGGATCAGTTTCAAAAATCACATTCGCATACAGCAATTCGATTTGAATGATCAATACGCCAACGCTCAATTATTATTTGACGCAGTGCCGCAAAACTATGACTTGTACTTTCAAGAAATTGAAAACTTTAGTTTGGTTTATGCTTTTGAACAAAATCGCATTCAAAACATTTAATGTTGATATCTGCATGAAAACTATTTACAGTGAGATTTTAAAAGCAAAAGAAAAGGGTAGCAAGTTGTTGGCTATTTTGCTTGATCCTGATAAGATTACTTTAGCGCTACTGAGTGTTTTGATTCCAAAAATCAATCAATCGCCAGCAACACATTTATTCATTGGCGGAAGCCTAGTTACTTCCAACATTCTGGACGAATTGATAATTACTTTAAAAAGAGATTGCGCTTTGCCAGTGGTTCTTTTTCCAGGCAATCCCTCGCAAATTTCGGATAAGGCTGATGGGATTTTGTTCCTATCATTAATCTCAGGCAGAAACCCTGATTATTTAATTGCTCATCAAGTTCAGGCTGCGCCTATTTTAAAAAGAACACAACTAGAAATTATTTCGACTGGCTATTTACTGATTGAAAGTGGTACACAAACTGCGGTAGAACGTGTAAGTAAAACAAAACCGCTAGATCGCTCCAACATTGATTTGGTTGTGGCCACTGCATTAGCGGGTGAAATGTTGGGTCATCAATTAATTTATCTTGAAGCAGGTAGCGGCGCTAAGCAAGCGGTGCCAATAAATGTGATTACTGCCGTTGCACAAAATATTAAAATTCCGCTAATTGTAGGCGGCGGAATTAAAGATTTACAAGGAATTCAACTTGCTCACGACGCTGGCGCAGACCTAGTGGTTATAGGTACCGCATTTGAAAACGATATTAATTTTTTTAACTAAACTTCCTATGTTTGATTATTTTTTTGCGCAATACAGCACGTATCCTAGATTAGATGTGTACCTCGAAATTATTGCCGTAATATTTGGTCTTTTGAGCGTTTGGTGTGCCAAAAAAGACAATATCTGGGTTTTTCCAACAGGTTTGGTAAGCACTTTGATTTTTGTCTATCTACTTTGGAAATGGGTTTTGTGGGGCGATATGATGATCAATGGTTACTATTTTATAATGAGTATTTACGGCTGGTATCATTGGACCCGCAAAAAAGGAGATGAAGTGGCGTTCCCTATTGCTACAATTTCTTCAGCAGAAAAACGAATTGCCATATTTCTTTTTATATTTACGGTCGCATTTGTTGTGGCGGTGTACCATCTTTTTGATAAATTCACTACTTGGTACGCTTACGTAGACACATTTATAACTGGAATTTTCTTTGTAGGAATGTGGCTTATGGCCAAGCGAAAAGTAGAAAACTGGATATTTTGGATCATCGGAGATGTCATTTCGATTCCTTTGTATTTTTTTAAAGGGTATACTTTTACCAGTTTTCAATATGTAGTATTTACAATAGTTGCCATATTTGGCTATTTAGAATGGAAGAAAATCTCAAACAGCGCTCTAGTGGCGAAAACAGAGTAGTAAAAATAACCTTATTTGGTCCTGAAAGTACCGGTAAAACAACATTAGCCAAGCAACTTGCGGCACACTATCAAACAGAGTGGGTGCCCGAATTTGCTCGTGATTATTTGCAACAAAAATGGGATTCGAATCAGCAATTGTGCACACTAGAGGATATGTTGCCTATTGCTGAAGGACAAATGCAACTTGAAAACAAAAGTGTTTTAAAAGCAAAAGAGCTACTATTTTGTGATACCAATTTAATGGTTACCAAGGTTTTCTCCGATTTGTATTATGGTACTTGCCCAGATGCTTTACAAGAGGCAGCAGTTTCGCATGAGTATGATTTGTTTTTTTTAACGTCTATTGATGTACCTTGGGAAAAAGATGATATCCGAGATACTCCGCAAGGGAGAGAGGCCATTTTTACTGAGTTCAAGCAGGCGCTAATTGATCATAATAAACCTTTTCTAACTCTTAGTGGAGATCAAGAAACGCGTTTTAAGACAGCCGTTACAATTATAGATGAATTGGTTTTGGCCAACAAATTAGGCTTTTCGACCGGCGATTTTTTACAGATAAAAGAACACGGAATTGCGGTTAAGAATATTGAACAGCAGTTGCATTTTTTTAAAAATGGAATAGCACCAGCAAAACTTTTACGTCCGGCAAAATTATCGGATGGTATTTTGAAATTATCTGAGACAGACTTCCAAATGCATGCCTCATTTTTTGATGCGCACAAAGACGAATTTAAACTTTCTAAGTTTGTACCCGCCTCAGGAGCAGCTAGTAGGATGTTTAAATTTCTAACCGAATTTCTAAATGATTTTGATATTGAAAACGAATCAATAAATGCTTACATCAATCGAAAGAAAGCTAGTGAATTGTCTATTTTTATTGTAGGAATGGATAAATTTCCATTTTTTGAAATGGTATATGAAACATTAAAAAAAGAATTCGAAAATTTTGATAGTCTTGATCGTAACCTTAAGAATTATTACTTCATAAAGGTACTTTTATCTCCTACTTATTTTAATTTTGCAAATAAACCAAAAGGGGTTTTACCTTTTCACAAATACGCCACTCGCTTTGCAACTCCGGTAGCTGAGCATTTGCTAGAATGTGTACAATACGCTACCGCACAAGAGAAATCTAATTTACATTTCACGGTTTCGCAGTCTCATCAAGCGTACTTTGAGCAAGTGGTTTTAAGCGATTTGGCCAATGTTCAAGAGAACAATAATGTCACTATCGATATAACATACTCTTACCAGAATCAAAGTACAGATACCATTGCCGTTACTCCAAATAATCATCCGTTTAGGGATGCTGCTGGTCAGCTCTTATTTCGACCAGGAGGACATGGCGCTTTAATTGAGAACTTGAATCAAATTGAGGCAGATATTGTTTTTATTAAAAATATAGACAACGTAGTTCAAAACGATCTCGATAAGGTGGCATTGTATAAAAGAGCATTAGGAGGAATTTTAATTGCTTTGCAAAAACAAGTTTTTAATTATTTACAAGGCTTGGATGCCGCAAATGTACCTTCCACGTACATCAATCAGATTGTTGTTTTCTTGAAAGATAAATTTCATATAATACTTTCAGATGATTTTCAAACGGGAACACAAAAATATAAAGTGGCGACTTTGCACGCTATTTTAAACAGACCAATTCGAGTATGTGGAATGGTGAAAAATGAAGGAGAGCCTGGTGGAGGTCCTTTCTGGGTTCGACAACAAAATGGCTCCGTTTCGCTGCAAATTGTAGAGAGTTCTCAAGTAGATATTAACGATTCACAACAAAAAGAGATTCTGCAAGCAGCCACTCATTTTAATCCAGTAGATTTGGTTTGCGGTTTAAAAGATTATATGAATCAAAAATTTAATTTACCTGACTATGTTGACTGCAATAGTGGATTTATAGTTGAAAAAAATAGCGCAGGTCAGCCTATTAAAGGATATGAACTACCTGGTTTATGGAATGGCGCCATGGCCGATTGGTTGACTATTTTTGTACAAGTGCCGTTGGTTACTTTTAATCCTGTGAAAACGGTAAACGATTTGTTAAAGCCAACGCATCAATCGTATAACTAATGTTGACTCATTTCTAAAAATGGATAAAACACAATTACAATCAGAGATACAATATAAGGCTGTAAGGAGTAGTGGAGCTGGCGGTCAAAATGTGAACAAAGTATCTTCAAAAGTTGTGCTGAGTTTTGATTTGAAAAATACGCAAGGCTTGAACGAAGAACAAAAGCAGTTGGTCGCGACGCAATTGCAAACACGTTTAACGGCTGATGGGATTTTAAATTTAAGTTGTGACGAAGACCGAAGTCAGCTTCGGAATAAGGAATTGGTAACAAAACGATTCTTTGAATTGGTAAAAAAAGCACTGATTGTACCCAAAGAACGAAAACCTACCAAGATT
Source organism: Flavobacterium turcicum (assembly GCF_011365745.1). Taxonomy (GTDB): domain Bacteria; phylum Bacteroidota; class Bacteroidia; order Flavobacteriales; family Flavobacteriaceae; genus Flavobacterium; species Flavobacterium turcicum. The sequence goes on from NZ_JAAOBY010000001.1 coordinate 582,374, forward strand.
CCTAAAGGTGTCATTCGCAAACGAATAAAGGATAAAAAGAGCGCTTCCGAAGTGAAAAAAAACCGTCGCAAACCCGATTTTTAAAATTTATTACAATTCATAATTTGTAATTCACTTTTTATAAGTAGTTTTGCACTGTCTCAAAGGGGTGCTCTAAATAACGAGCTGAGATCATACCCAAAGAACGGGAACAGGTAATGCTGTTTACGGAAAATTGACAAAATAGTAGAGTGCACGCTAGTGTCTTGTCATAGAAACAAATCATTTTATTAATTAAAACAAAAAAGAATAATTCCCCCTTTTATTCGTAATCTTTTTACGGATGAAAACTTTATTTTTCAAAAATGACCAAGTGCCAATGGTCGAGCGTCAAACAAAATTAATGCGAGTATTTTTTACACTTCTTGCATTTTACACTTCACTTTTCACATTTGCACAAGTAAAAGATACTACTAACGTCAACAAGCTCGATGCGGTTTTAGTATCGGCAGTACGTGTTACTACAAAAACACCAGTTAGTTTTAGCAATCTCACTAAAAAAGAAATTAAATTCAGAAATCTAGGTCAAGACATTCCTATTTTAATGAACTATTTACCATCTGTTGTCACTACATCTGATGCAGGAAATGGTGTAGGCTATACCGGTATACGAGTGCGTGGTAGTGATGCTACCCGTGTAAACGTTACCATCAACGGTATTCCTTATAACGACTCCGAAAGTCATGGAACCTATTGGGTGAATATGCCTGATTTTGCTTCATCTGTCGAAAGTTTACAATTGCAGCGTGGAGTAGGAACGTCTACTAATGGAGCGGGTGCTTTTGGCGCAAGCCTTAACATGCTTACCGATAATTTTGCAACAAAAAGTACTGGCGAAATCTCTAATTCGTTTGGTAGTTTCAATACACGTAAGCATACCGTGAAATTCAGTACCGGATTGATGAACGATCATTTTGAAATTGCAGGCCGTTTATCAGCACTAAACTCAGATGGGTTTATTGACAGAGGCGCTTCGGATTTGAAATCGTATTTTTTACAAGGAACGTACGTTGGTAAAACAACCTTAATCAAAGCTTTGGTTTTTGGAGGAAATGAAAAAACGTATCAGTCTTGGAACGGAATTGATGGTGAAACCTTGAATGCCAATCGCAGATTCAACACGGCAGGAGCTTTTACAGACGAACAAGGTAATATGCGTTTTTATGATAATGAAACCGATAATTACCAACAAGATCATTCACAGTTGCATTGGAACGAGAAATTTTCGGATAAATGGAGTACCAATTTTGCTTTGCATTACACCAAGGGAAAAGGCTATTACGAAAACTACAAAGAAGATGCTGACTTTGCAGAATATGGATTACAGCCTTTTGGTACAGTTACGACAACCGATTTAGTGCGTCAAAAATGGTTGGATAATGATTTTTATGGTACCACTTTTTCAGCTAATTACAAAGACGAGTCAGTAGATGTTATTTTTGGTGGAGGCTGGAACAAGTACGAAGGCAATCATTTTGGTGAAGTTATTTGGGCTCGTTTTGCTTCGCAAAGTGAATTGGGCGACAAGTATTACGATGATGACGCCATCAAAACTGATGGGAATATTTTTGCGAAAGCCAATTATCAAATTACAAGTCAGTTAAGTTTATTTGGAGATCTTCAATTTCGATCTGTAAATTACAAAGCTGATGGTGTGCAAGCACTACCGGTAAATGATACTTTCAACTTTTTTAACCCAAAAGCAGGTTTGACTTATACGGTAAATGCAAGCAATGCTTTGTACGCTTCGTACGCAAGAGCCAACAGAGAACCAAACAGAAGTGATTACGTAGGTGGCAATGTAAGGCCTGAGAAATTAAACGACTTTGAATTGGGTTGGAGGTATACTGCTGAGAAAACACAAATTAATACCAACGTGTATTATATGGCTTATAAAGACCAATTAATTTTGACCGGAAACCTAGATGATGTTGGCGCACCAATTCGTTCTAACAGTGAAAAAAGTTACCGATTAGGATTAGAAGTAGATGCAACTATTGCATTTAATGAGCAGTGGATTATTCGACCTAATTTTACCTTGAGCGCTAATAAAAACAGAGACTTAGCTGTTGAAGGGCAAAACTATGGAACTACAGATATTGCTTATTCTCCATCAATTATTGCAGGAAATATTATAGTGTTTTCGCCTATTAAAAATCTGCATCTTTCATGGTTGCAAAAATTTGTGGGTGAGCAGTACATGAACAATATTGAGTTGCCAGCAGCACGATTAGCTGATTATTTTGTCAATGATCTAAACGTAGCATACACTTTTAAACCAAAAACCATATTTAATGAAATAGTCTTAACGGGCTTATTGAACAACTTTTTAGATAAAAAATACGTTTCAAATGGGTACATGTACGATATCTATCCGTACTACTATCCGCAAGCGGGGACTAATTTCTTGCTAGGTTTGACCCTGAAGTTTTAAAAGAAGAGTTTGTAATTGGAGTAAATCCTGATGGTTCGCTGTCAGGATTTTTTAGTTATTGATAGGAGGGAATATCACCAAAAGTGGGTATTGTAGGAGCTTTAAAAAAGAGGTATCCTTGTGTTTGGTACTTTTAAACTAGCATTTGGTATAATCGTCAAAACGAAACTGGAGGATTCTAGGTTTAATATAGTATTTGGAGGTACTAATAATTATTTGTCCGATCATTTTTAAGCAACTTTTTTGTAAAAAAGAATTTAAAATTGAATACTCAATAGGTAAAACAATTACTGATGAACAATAAACCAAAAACGTACTTTCAAATTAGTATTTTTGCTATTGTTGTATTTTTCATTCTGTAAAGTTTGGTTTCTACATTCTGTTTATTGTAAAACATTTATTTGTGTCTAGTTATTAAATTTATTAAAAGTATAAACTTGTTAAATTATAGTTAATATTTAAAGAAAATTCTTTTAAATAGTTTTTTTTTGATATTTGACTTGGTTAACCAAAAAAACTATTAATAAATTTAAAAATTTTAAGAATGAAATCGCAGATTCACGAAAACCAAAAAGAAATATAAACCTGAGTAAAAATTAGTATTTACCGCTCTAGCAGTGGTAGCATTTAGTGGAGCTGCAATGGCGAAGAATTTTGAAGTAAAAGAAAGCATTAAAAAAACGTCAAAGAAAAAAACATTTGCGACCACGGATTGTAATACAGCAAAGTTTGTAGCTTACGTTGATGCGAAAGCTGCTGGATTTAGTCACGAAGCTGCCGTTGGTATGTCCTATTCTGTTTATTTTATGTGTTTGGGATTAAACGATGCCACAATATCGCAATAAACAAGAAACTAAATTTAATTAAAATGTAATGACGCACCAATTTCGATGATTTTGGTGTGTTATTGATATATATAAGATGAATAAAATCATTGTTATTTTAATTTTATATGCAGCTGTAGGTTACAGCCAAGGTAAAAATGTTACGGTGACTTACGGATTAATAATAGAAAAGGAAGCAGGATTATTTGATAATAACGCCGTGTTAAAAAACATGCTTGAAAAATCCATACTTGAGTCTAAAAAACTAACGTTTCAATTAATCATAACAGAAAATGGTTCTAAATTTTATAGCGAAGCAAATTTAGAGAATGACAGTGCTCCCGGTTTAAAAGGATTTATCTATGGCATGGCACATTATGCAGGCACCGTTTACACCTTAAAAGAAAAACTATTATTTCAAAAGGATTTGTTAGGAAAAAACATTTACACACAAGAGGATTTGAAAGATAATTGGCTTTTGACTAATGAGACCAAATTAATAGATAATTATTTATGTTACAAAGCCACTAATATCTATACAGTAATTAACGGATCTAAAATTTTTAGCCATCCTGTAATTGCATGGTATTGTCCAAAATTACCGTTTCCGCACGGTCCCGTCGGTTATGGAAATTTGCCTGGGTTGATTTTAGAACTTCGGGTACGAAATACTGTGTACGGAGCAAAAAATATAAAACTAGATAGTGATTCAAATTTTGATATCAAAGCTTTTGAAAAAATAAAAATCTTAAATCAGAAACAATTAGAAGAAGCCTATGATAAACTGAATGGTTTTATTGAATAACCATATTTACAAGAAAACTAATCTCCTGAATTTTTTTGTTTAATCGTAATTTAAAAATCAAAAAAAAAATTAAGAATGAAGAAAATGATTTTTACCGCTCTATCAGTGGTAGCATTTAGTGGCGCTGCAATGGCGAAAACTGCTGAAGTTAAGGAAGATGTTGTATTCAGCAACGAAAACAAAGTAGAAGCTGCAGTTGTGCAAGGTCCTGGTGATAACGAGGGAACAGCTACTCCATGTCAGGAATCTGCTATTTTACTTTACGAATCTATTATTAATGGTGGAGAGGATAAACCTCTTTTATTAAGTGCCTTAATGGGACTTTGCATGTTGTAAACTTCTAGATGTAGTTAAAGTTTACATTGGAAATACTTGAACTTTCTCAGTTTTAATTGAGAAAGTTCTTTTTACAATCTTAATTATAAAATTAATGAAAAAATTTTTGCTGCTATTTTTGTTTTTGGTAAATGTTATTCAAGCTCAATCAGGAAAGGTTATTTATGCTATACAAGTTAGTCCACCTGTAAACACCGTCAAAGCGGAACAAATAGTTTTAATGGAGACTTTATTGCAAAATGCGAATCTGCAAGAATTTCAATTATTGTTTAATTCTACAAGTTCTAGTTTCAAAAGCATTGAAAGTATGAATACCTTATCAGCCTATGAGGCGCAAATAAATACCATCGCAAAATTAGCATTTAGTTCTGCAGATGAGATTTACTTTGACAAGAAGGCACAAACGGAGTACATCAAAAAAGACGATGGACTTATAGTTAAGGATGATAATTTATCTTTAAATTGGACCATAACAACAAATTCAAAATTAATTGGTTCTTATCTGTGTTATGAAGGTATTTTAAAAAGAACTTTTATTAACAGAAAGGGAGAAACCAAAACAAAAGAGATAATTGCTTGGTTTGCACCTCAACTTCCATATTCTTACGGTCCTAAAGATTTTCATGGATTACCTGGATTAATTTTAGAATTATACGAGGACAAAACTGTCTATAGTGCGAAAAATATTGAACTTATAAAAGATGACCAAAATATATACTTCCCAAAGGGCAGAACAATATCTAAAGAGGAATATGAAAAAAAACTTGAATCTTCAGAAGCAGGGGTGATTATAGGTAAAAAACGAGAAAAAGAGAAAAACTCGCAATAACAAAAGTAATGTCAAATAAGTTATTTTTGCTTTTGTTGTATTTTTCATTCTGTAAAGTTTGGTTTCTACATTCTGTTTATTGTAAAACATTTATTTTGTATTAGTTAATAAATTAATAAAGAGTATAAACTTGTTAAATTATAGTTAATATTTAAAGAAAATTCTTTTAAATAGTTTTTTTTTGATATTGGAATTGGTTAACCAAAAAAACTATTAATAAATTTAAAAATTTTAAGAATGAAATCGCAGATTCACGAAAACCAAAAAGAAATATAAACCTGAGTAAAAATTAGTATTTACCGCTCTAGCAGTGGTAGCATTTAGTGGAGCTGCAATGGCGAATACAGAAGAAGTTAAGGAAGTAGAGCTAAAGTTTGTAAATGATCCTTGTAGTGATGTATGTCATTTAGCTTATGACTTAGCAATAAAAGAAGGCGCAGATCATGACACAGCAGACAAGGCTGCAGATCTTGCGTATGGAAATTGTATAGCTTCAAGAAAAAATTTACCACAAGAAGCGGCAATTAGTCAATAAAGACAGATTAATATGAGGCACATTATTAATTTTATTTTAATGTGTCTCATTTAAAAAATAACAACAATGAAAAAATATTTTTTAATTTCCTTACTCTTACTATGTCTCTCCAATTTTGCGCAAGTAAAAGGTGGCATTGCTACGTACGGCATTACCGTTATTGAAGATAAGGACAGTCAATTAGACAAACTCATGTTGTCTATGAACGCCAACTACTACTCCATAATAAAGGAATTTGAATTTATACTAAAGTTTAATTCTGAAAAAGCGCACTTTCAAATGACGGAGAAAATGTATTCTGATAATACGGCCGCCGATATGGGTATGGTAAAGATTAGATTCAACGGAAATTCTTTAATTGCCAATGACAGTATTTTCAGTGAATATTCTTCTAGAAATTTGGGTGATTTCATTGTTAAAAAAGCATTAAATAAAAATTGGACTTTAACAAACGAGTCAAAATTAATTGGAGTTTACAAATGCTTCAAAGCTACTACTGAAGATGTTGTAGTTACTAAAGAAAAGACCTTTCGTCATCCTATTACCGCATGGTATTGTCCAGAAATTCCTTTTCCGTATGGGCCCTTAAGTTACGGTGGTTTACCCGGATTAATCTTAGAATTGCAAACGAAAAATGGAGTATATGGCGTAAAAAAAATCGATTTAAAACAAACTCCAATCGAAATTGAGGCTTTAAAAAAATATAAATTGATTCACAAAGAAGAATTAGACAAATTAATTGAGATAAAAAATAGTAATTAAATCCATACTTAATTGAAACGATATCATTCTAAATATTTAAATGCATAAAATACTCTTTTATTTTCTTTCTTTTACAACTCTAAGTTTCTCTCAATCCCGCTCCATTACTGGTGTGGTCGCTGAGGAGAACAACAAACCATTAGAGTCTGCTAATGTCATTGCAAAACCCTTACAAGAAAAAGCAAGCTTAAAGTTTGCTATTGCTGATAATAAAGGACGCTACCGCTTAGAGCTAGAAAAAGCTGTGAAGTATGAAATTACGGTTTCGTACATTGGGTTTGAAGAGGAAGTGTTTATTCTTGAGGCAGATTCTGTGGTGACTACACACGATTTTACTTTAAAGTCTACCGGAGTTCAACTCAAAGAAATCGTTATCAAACACGAGTTCAAACCCATCGAAATTAAAAAGGATACTATGACGTTTAACGTTAAAAGTTTTGCCAACGGCAACGAACGTAAAATGAAAGAAGTCCTTGAAAAACTTCCTGGTGTTGAAGTCGATAAAAACGGAGGTGTTACCGTACAAGGTAAAAAAGTTACTAAAATGCTTGTTGAGGGCAAATCTTTTTTTGGAGGTGGCTCTAAACTAGCGGTTGAAAACATTCCAGCTGATGCATTGGATAAAATTGAAGTCATTGACCACTTTAATGAAGTGGGTTTTATGAAGCAGGTTTCGGATAGTGATGAGCTGGCCATGAATGTAAAACTCAAAGCCGATAAAAAGAAATTTGTTTTTGGTGATGTTGAGGCTGGTGCCGAAGTAGGTAATGCCGATAATGGTTTTTATCTTGGGCACGCTGCTTTGTTTTATTATGCTCCTAAAACAAACCTAAGTTTTATAGGCGATTTAAACAACATTGGTAAACGCACCTTTACATTTGATGACCTGATGCGTTTTGGTGGTGGTATGAGCACCTTTTTATCGGGTCGAAAATCACTCACTAATTTGTATTCCTTTGCCAATGACAACCAAGATGTGGTGCAGAATGCGTCCCAATTTGGCGCTTTTAATTTTAGCCACGATACTTCATCAAAACTGTCTATTTCTGGCTTTTCTATTTTTTCGAAAGTGTTGACGGCATCGCAAACCGAAAGTAAAAATGAGTATTTGCAAAACAGTGCCATTGCTTTTGAAAACCGACTCCAAGAAGGCACCAATCGCGCTGTTTTAGGAATTGGCAACATCAAACTCGATTATTCGCCTAGCGCTAAAGAAAAATGGTACTACAACGGACAATACCAGTCGAGTAATAATACCATCTCAAACACCATCAACTCAATTACCAATGTCAATGCGAGTATTTTTAAAACACTCAACAAAGCTGATAATACTGCCATAAAACAATACATTGAGTGGCACAAAAGTTACAATCTAAAACACACCACCACTTTAGTAATCAATCAAGCGTACGATTACAACACGCCACGAACCAACTGGTTTACTGATCAGCTTTTTTTGGCAGGATTAATTCCGCTTCAGGATGATAGCGCGTACCGCATTGAACAAGTTAAAAAAGTAAAAACCAATAGCGTTGATGCACTTTTTAAACACTATTGGATTATCAATAATTTCAATCACTTGTACACCAATGTGGGGAATAATTACGGTAATTCCCGTTTAGAAACCACAGAGCAGCAATTATTAACCAACGGGAACGTGAATGATTTTGCTTTGGCTGGTTTTGGGAACTCTATAAAGTACCAATTGAATGATGCTTATGTAGGTTTAGAATACAAGTTCAGAATAGGAAAATGGACTAATAAACCTGGCTTGTACGCGCATTGGTATCATTTAACTACAGATCAAAAGTCAGGAGAGCGAGCACTTACTAAAACACTTTTGCAACCACAATGGAACAGCGATTATGAGTTCAATAAATCAGAATCTTTAAATTTTGTTTACAAACTAGAAAATAGTTTTCCGCTATCCACCCAATTAGCGGAGCAGTTTACCTTGCAAAATTATAACTTGGTGTATAAAGGAAATGCCTTATTGCAAAACGAACGCTACCACAATGCCAACCTGCATTACACGAAAACGAACTTGTATCGCGGGATCACTTGGAACGCAATGGCGAGTTGGAATCAAAAAGTAAGAACGATTCGTAACGAAATTCAATTAGATGGTATCAGTCAGTTCAATACACCAATTTTAAGCGATAATCCCGAAACGAATTACAATGTAAACGGTTCTTTTAGCAAAAAGATATACCGTTTTAACTTGAGGTTCAATACTAATTTTAGTTGGTTTACGTATTTCCAAACACTAAACAATACCGAAACCTTGAACAATAGAAACAATCAAAGGTTGGGCGTAGTACTTCGTACGGCACACAAAAAATGGCCGGGTTTTAGTATAGGATACAACAAAGGATTTAGTCAGTTTTCGGGCTTGACCCAATCTCAGTTTCAAACCGATGCAATTACCTCTGATTTTGACATTACTGTTGCCAAATTTTGGACGTTCAAATGTAGTTACGAAAATCTGAAAAACACCAATAGCAACAAACAGAGTAATTTTTACGACATCGCCAATACATCGTTGCGTTATCAAAAAAAGAACAGCCCTTTTGGATTTGAGTTAATAGCAAACAACCTTTTTGATAACAAGGTAAAAAATGATTTTTCCTTCTCAGATTATCTCATTAGTCAGCGCACCACTTTTGTCTTGCCAAGAGTTTTTATGCTATCTGTAAGTTATAAGCTGTAATTAATTAAAAACTCTCAAAATATCTCCGTTCACTTGTACGCGGTATTGCTTCATAGGATATTGCAAATTGCTCTGTCCGGTAAACAAGCTATAGGTGGCGTTATCGCATCCGCAAACTGCATTAATTCCGTTAATGGTCATAGTCGAGCAGCCGCTAATAGTTTGATTAGGGCAAGCAGCATCAAAGGCATTGTAGCCACTACCCGTGTTAAAAACAATGACTCCTCGCGCGCCAATATTGGGCACATAAACGGCATTACTCACAAATTTTAGGTTGGAGTAGGTAGGTAAATTTAAGTTGAGGTCTAGGGTAAAAGTATAATTAGGAACAAAAGGATTGTTGTTGTTTACACTAGATTCACTGCAGGAAAACAGTAGGGATGCAATCACAATCAGGGAGATATATTTTTTCATTTTAAAATAGTGGTAAAGTATTAGCGAAACAAATTTAATTTATTTAACTTTGACTTATATATGATTAACATATAATTATAGTCGAAAAAAAAAATTTTACAATTTTGTGGAAAGAAATCCCGTCCTGATGGGATTTTTTCTATTTATATAAATAATGAAGTTATGAGCACAGTATCCTATTACACCGCAGACGGATTAAAGAAATTAAGAGAAGAATTAGATTATTTAAAAAGTGTGATGCGTCCAAAAGCATCTGCTGATATTGCTGAGGCGAGAGACAAAGGGGATTTGTCTGAAAATGCAGAGTATGATGCGGCCAAAGAAGCGCAAGGAATGCTAGAAATGCGTATTGCAAAACTCGAAGAAATACATGCCAATGCCCGATTGATTGACGAAAGCAACTTGGACTTGTCTAAAGTTTTGGTACTATCGAACGTAAAGATTAAGAATCAAAACAACGGTATGGAAATGAAATACACCTTGGTAGCAGAAAGCGAAGCCGATCTTAAAACTGGAAAAATTTCGGTAACCTCGCCAATAGGTAAAGGTTTACTAGGGAAATCAGTAGGCGAAGTTGCTGAAATTACAGTACCAAACGGGGTGTTGAAATTTGAAATTCTTGAAATTACCAGAGACTAATTTTGAAATAAAAGTTGAGGTTCAACACCTAAAATTGTAAGTATGTCAAGTATTTTTACGAAAATTATTCAAGGAGAAATTCCATGTTACAAAATTGCCGAAGACGATCGTTTTCTAGCGTTTTTAGATGTGAATCCAAACGCAAAAGGTCACACACTTTGCATCCCAAAACTAGAAATCAATAAGATTTTTGATATGGATGACGATTTGTATTTGGGGCTAATGCAGTTTTCTAAAAAAATAGCAATTGCACTTGAAAAAACAGTTCCTTGTAAACGCGTCGGAATGGCAGTTGTGGGACTCGAAGTTCCACATGCGCACGTGCACTTGATTCCGCTAAACGAAATGGATGAAATGCGTTTTCAAAATAAAGTAACTCTTACCACCGAAGAATTTACTGAACTGGCAGCGGCAATCGCAGCCAATTTGTAAAAATTAAAACACAAAAACTAAAAAAGGAATACGACAAAAACGTATTCCTTTTTTTATGAATTAGAAATAGAGTCTTGTTTGATTTTTAGTAAAACTTGCATGGTAGTTCCTTTGCCAATTTCAGACTGTAACACTTTAATTGTGCCTTTGTGATATTCTTCTACAATTCGTTTGGTTAACGAAAGTCCCAATCCCCAACCGCGTTTTTTGGTTGTAAAACCGGGCTCAAAAATAGTTTGAAACTGTTTTTTTTGAATGCCACTGCCTGTATCTGTAACATTAATTTTTACCGAGTCAGCGTCGGCAACAATAGACAGTTGGAGTTTTCCTTTTCCCTTCATGGCGTCAATGGCATTTTTGACCAAATTTTCTATCGTCCAGCTGTGCAAAATAGGGTTAAGTTGTACCCAAATCGCGTGTTTTGGAGCGCTAAAAGTAAAGTCAATTTGTTTTGAAAACCGAGATTGTAAGTAATCATACGCCTGTTGTGTTTCGTGAACAATATCAGTGCGTTCTAGTTTGGGTTCTGAACCAATTTTTGAAAATCGGTCGGTTATTGTTTGTAGGCGCTCAATGTCTTTTTCTATTTCTTGCGTGATCGAGGTATCCACGTCATCTGCTTTTAAAATTTCAACCCAACCGATCAATGAGGAGAGCGGCGTACCTATTTGATGCGCAGTTTCCTTTGCCATTCCGGCCCACAATTTATTTTGAGTCGCCATTTTGGTACTTCGGTAAAAATTATAAACCAAGCCGCCAAAAAGCACAATTATCAACACCAACGCAAGCGGATAATACTTCAGTTTGTTCAGTAACGAGGAGTTGCCGTAATACAGTTTTTGAAATTTTCCGGGTACATATTCAATAACAATAGGATCATTTTCTGATTTTAAATCTTGTAAAAATGTTTGGGCTTTTATTTTGTTTTTTACAATCTCTTCATCAATGTTAACCGTATTGATAATGCTATCTTTTTCGGTTAAAATGATTGGAATGGAAGTGTTGTTGCTAAATATTTGTAAAGGCAGTTCTACCTCAGTATTTTCATCAGCGTTGATCAATGTTTTTTGCGCCTGCGCCCATAAATTCATCTTTAATCGTTCTTCATTTTTAAAAATTTGAAAAAACGAATAGGTATTCCATAAAATCAAGGAAATGATTAAAAACGAAGCAAAAATGATGACCCATCGGGTGGTGTTTCTACGATCAGAAAACTGCATAAGGAAAATTTTGAATGCTAAATATAACGAAATAAATGGCGTGCTATTTTAGTTTTACCAAAGAATTTTTAACGGCACCACAAGCAAGATAATTTTGTTTAAAATGTAGCAAGCCATTCTAAAAACCAAATTCATTTACTTACTTTTGTATGCTACAGTAAAAAAATGTCTTTATGCTAACGATAGATCCTAAAAGTATTTCTACAGCTCAATTACAAGGTTATTTGCAAGGTTCAGTAGGTCCAAGACCTATTGCATTTGCCAGTACAATGGATGCCGATGGCAATGCCAATGTATCACCGTTTAGTTTTTTTAATGTCTTTAGTGCCAATCCGCCTATTCTTATTTTTTCGCCAGCACGTCGTGTTCGAGACAATACTATTAAACACACGCTTATTAATGTTGAGGCAACTAAAGAGGTGGTGATTAATGTGGTGAATTATGATATTGTACAGCAAATCTCGTTGGCTAGTACTGAATATGCTGACGGTGTTGATGAATTTGTTAAATCAGGATTAACACCTGTAGCTTCTGATATTGTAAAACCGTATCGAGTAAAAGAATCTCCGGTACAATTTGAGTGCAAAGTCAATCAAATCATTGCTTTGGGTTCTGAGGGTGGTGCAGGTAACTTAGTCGTGTGCGAAGTAGTAAAAATTCATATTGACGAGGCCGTTTTAGACAGTAACGGAGCTATAGATCAACATAAAATTGACTTGGTGTCGCGTTTGGGTGGCAATTGGTATTCTAGATCCAATCAAGGACTTTTTGAAGTGCCAAAACCACTAGCAACCTTAGGAATTGGAGTAGATGCAATACCCGATTTTATCAAGCAAAGCCCCGTGTTTAACGGAAACGATTTAGGAATTTTAGGAAATGTTGAAGCCTTGCCTACAACCGAAGAAGTTAGTATATTTGTACAACAAAATTTTGCAGTAAAAGCCGTTTTGAGCTCCGATGATCCTGAAAAAGTACAGCTCGAAGCTAAAAAATACTTGAACGAAAATGATGTTGACTCAGCATGGAAAGTCCTTCTAGCTGAGCCTAGTAAACAGAGCAAAAACAATTAATATAGAGAAGATGGAAGTAACAGGAAAAATTAAAATGATTGATCAAACTAAAGAAGTTGGATCAGGCGGTTTCAAAAAAAGAGACGTTGTAGTTACAACTGATGAGCAATATCCGCAGCACATTTCGGTACAATTTGTACAAGATAAATGTGATTTGTTGAATAATTTTCAAGTAGGGGAGTCAGTAAAAATTGATATCAATTTAAGAGGTAGAGAGTGGACTAACGCACAAGGCGAAACGGTTTATTTCAACACTATTCAAGGTTGGAGAATTGGGAAATTGCAAGCAGAAAGCGCTGCAGCTCCACAAATGCCACCTATGCCTGCTGCACAAGCTTTTGCACCAGCAACAAACTTAAACGAAGAAGAAGCAGACGATTTACCGTTCTAAAATAAACTTCCAAATTATTGAAATTCCAAATTCCAACTTGAACCTGTTTTCATTTCGGGATTTGGTTTTTTTTTGAGCTAATTGCGCCGTTTTTTCAATTGATCTAATCATGCATTACCTTTCTGAAACACTTTATTTCCCTGACGTTAACCAAGCCAATCGCGATGGAATTCTTGCTATTGGTGGCGATTTGTCTCCTGAGCGCTTGCAGTTAGCCTACAAAAGTGGCATTTTTCCGTGGTTTGAAACCGGTGATCCTATTCTTTGGTGGTCGCCTAACCCAAGAATGGTTTTATTTCTTGAGGAGTTAAAAATTTCCAAAAGCATGCGCAACATTCTAAATAAAGGTGAATTTTCGGTTACCTTCAATCAAAATTTTAGAGATGTGATTTCCTACTGTCAAAAAGTAAAACGCGACGGTCAAAACGGTACTTGGATTACTAATGACATGATTGATGCTTATTGCAAATTGCACTACTTAGGCATTGCAAAATCAGTAGAAGTGTGGCAAGATGACATCTTAGTTGGCGGTTTGTATGGCGTTGATTTGGGTCATATTTTCTGTGGCGAAAGCATGTTTTCGTTAGTTTCTAATGCTTCTAAAGTGGCGTTTATTGTCTTGGTAAATCACTTGAAAAATGAAAATTATAAGCTGCTCGATTGCCAAGTATACAACCCGCATCTCGAAAGTTTGGGTTGCAGAGAAATTCCTCGCGAGGAGTTTATGCGAATTTTGCAGCAGCAGTAGGGCCTATTTCCAGCTGTGTGTTACAAGTCCTCCTTCAAAGTCTTATTTTTTCTAAAGCCATCAAAGGAGCTTCCTGTCGGTCGCTCTTTGCTGTCTATAAAAAATAGCCTTTTCAGTCCGAGTTTTTCACGTCCATCTGGGGCAGGGAATTTCGTTTCCAACAATTTTCTACATGATCATCAACCATGCCTGTGGCTTGCATGAAGGCATACATAACAGTGGAACCAACAAATTTAAAACCTCGTTTTTTTAAATCCATGCTTATAGAATCAGAAATTGGTGAAGTAGCAGGAACTTCTTTTAAAGTTCTTGGAGAGTTTTTAATTGGCGTGTGATTGACAAATGCCCATATATAAGTTGAGAAACTTCCAAATTCTTCTTGAATTTTAATGAAATTTTGCGCGTTGGTCACTGCAGAATAAACTTTGAGTTTGTTGCGAATGATACCTGCATCTTGTAGTAACTCAAGAATTTTGTCATCAGAATATTTCGCAATTTTTTTATAATCAAACTGGTCAAAAGCAGCTTTGAAATTTTCTCTTTTGTTCAAGATGGTAATCCAGCTTAGGCCTGCTTGAAAGGTTTCAAGGAGTAAAAATTCAAATAGAGTAGTGTCATCATATATAGGAACACCCCATTCTTCGTCATGGTATTTCATGTATAAATCACTAGAATGACACCAGCCACAACGTATTTTATCAGCGGTGATCATTCTTTATCAGAGGCTAAATAATTTTTTATCATATAGTGACCTAGATAAATTAAGGGAGTCAAGAGGATGGCTGTGCCAAGCTTAAAAGTATAGCCAGTTAAGGCTGAGGTTAGGAAGGTTTCAAAGTTGATTTTGCCTGGTAACCAAAAAGCAATTCCCAAAACAATAAAAGAATCAAATAATTGCGATATGACGGTTGAACCTGTGGCTCTCAGCCATATTTTGTTGTTTCCAGTTCGATTTTTGAAAAACCAAAAAACAGTAACATCTATTAATTGTGATACAAGAAAAGCAATAATGCTCCCCACAATTATCCACATACTTTGACCGAAAACGGCGGTAAACTGAGCATCGTTTACTGGGCTAATTCCTTTTGCTGCAGGAATAGTAATGGCTAGGAATAAAATAATAAACGAATATGCAATTAAGCCAGCAGTGATTAAGGATAATTTTTTCACTCCTTTTTCGCCAAAATAATCGTTGATTAAATCTGTAGTCAAAAACACAATAGGCCAAGGCAAAATACCGATACTCATTACAAATGGCCCTAATTGAATTAGTTTGCCGCCGATCAATTCAGCAGTAACGGCATTGGTGATAAATATTCCAGCAAGGATGATAAAGACAAGTTCTTTTTTGGTTTTGAACATAGAATTAACTTTTTCCAAATTTAATCATTTAATTGAATTTTCAGTTGTCGGTAATTTCAAATAAAAAACCCCATTTCAACAAAATTGAAATGGGGTTGTGTTTTAATTTGATTGCAAGTATAATTGCATCAAATATATTTATTATCCTAAAGATGCTCTTTTGAAACCTGTAATTTCAACATTGAAACCTTTAACATAATCACCTACTTTTTTACTATCATCTTTGATGAAGTTTTGATCAAGTAAAGCTTTTTCTTGGTCTAAAGTAGTGTTGTCAGAGATAAAACGTTGGATTTTACCAGGAATAATTTTGTCCCAAATTTGCTCTGGTTTACCTTCAGCTTTCAATTCAGCTTTAGCATCTTCTTCAGCTTGTTTGATAACTTCTTCAGTTAATTGAGAGAAAGAAATGTATTTAGGAACATTTTTTAAAGTTTTTCCTAAACGTTTTGCTTCTTCATTTTCTTTTTCAATGATCGCAATACGAGCTGCTAATTCAGACTCAACAAAAGCAGGATCAAAATCTTTGTAAGATAATGTATCAGCTCCCATTGATGCTACTTGCATAGAGATATCTTTAGTCAAAACTTCAGCATTTGGTACAGCTGCAGAAATAGCAGTTAATGCAGCAATTTTGTTAACGTGAACATAAGATCCAACGAAAGCACCTTCTAAAATTTCAAAACCACCGATTTCGATTTTTTCACCGATAACACCAGTTTGTTCGATCAATTTTTCAGCAACAGTCATTCCGTTGAAATCTGATGCTAAAAATTCTTCTTTAGATGAGAAGTTGATCGCTTTTTCAACTAATTCTTTAGCCAAAGTTACGAAAGATTCATTTTTCCCTACGAAATCTGTTTCGCAGTTTAAAGTGATGATAGCTCCTTTAGTTTTATCAGCATTGATAAAAGAAACAGCAGCTCCTTCAGAAGACTCACGGTCAGAACGGTTAGCAGCAACTTTTTGACCTTTTTCTCTAAGGTTTTGGATCGCTTTATCGAAATCTCCCTCCGCTTCAACTAAAGCTTTTTTACAGTCCATCATTCCGGCACCTGTAGTTTGTCTTAATTTGTTTACGTCTGCAGCAGTAATTGTTGCCATAATATTTTGAATTTTAATGTTAAAAGTAAAAATTCCAATTTTCAAATCCCAAATTCCAATGTTATCAGAAAGTTATTTTCTGATTTTGGAATTTGGAATTCAAAATTTGGAATTCAAAATTTGATTTATTCTTCAGTTGCAGTTGCAGCTGGAGCTTCTGTAGTTTCAGTAGCTGGAGCAGCAACTTCAGCAGTAGCTTCAGTTTCTTTTTCAGTACCTCTATCAGAAAGACCTTCGATAATTGCAGCAGTAACTAAAGTTAAAATTTTATCAATTGATTTAGAAGCGTCATCATTTGCAGGAATTACATACTCTACTTCACGTGGATCAGAGTTAGTATCAACCATTGCGAAAACTGGAATGTTTAATTTTTGAGCTTCTTTTATAGCGATATGTTCTGCTTTGATATCTACTACGAACAATGCAGCCGGTAGTCTAGACATGTCAGCGATTGAACCTAAGTTTTTCTCTAATTTAGCACGAAGACGATCAACTTGCAAACGCTCTTTTTTAGATAAAGTCATGAAAGTACCATCTTTCTTCATTTTATCAATAGTAGCCATTTTTTTAACAGCTTTACGGATAGTTACAAAGTTAGTTAGCATTCCACCAGGCCATCTTTCAGTGATGTAAGGCATGTTTGCAGCTTTTGCTTTATCAGCAACGATATCTTTTGCTTGTTTTTTGGTAGCAACGAATAATATTTTTCTACCTGATGCAGCGATTTTTTTCAAAGCTTCGTTAGCCTCTTCAATTTTTGCTGCTGTTTTATATAGGTTGATAATGTGAATACCATTACGCTCCATATAAATGTAAGGAGCCATGTTTGGATCCCATTTTCTAGTCATGTGTCCGAAGTGAACACCTGCTTCTAGTAAGTCTTTAACTTCTATTTTGTTTGCCATTTTTGTTCTAGTTTACGTTCTGTTGATTAGCAATAAGCTTCTTTGATACGACTTTCAGACCTGTGTCTGCCTGACTTTCAGCTTATTTAGATGCTAAACTATTTCCTACCTCGGTAGGAGAGCAACAACAACTGTGTTTTTAAATTTATACTGAAATTTTTTCAGCATTTTTTTAATAATTTCAAGGTATATAAAAATAGATCTTGAAATAAATTTGATATTAACGTTTAGAGAACTGGAATCTCTTACGAGCTTTCTTCTGACCGAATTTCTTACGTTCAACCATTCTTGGATCTCTTGTTAATAAACCTTGTGGTTTCAAAATTCCTCTGTTTTCAGCATTAACTTCACACATTACACGTGCTAATGCCATTCTTACAGCTTCTGCTTGACCATTTGATCCACCTCCGTAAACGTTCACTTTTACATCAAAGTTACCTACATTCTCTGTCATAGACATTGGTTGTAATACTTTGTACTGTAAAGTTGCAGTTGGGAAATACGTTTCGAATGCTTTTTTGTTTACAGTGATTACTCCTGTTCCTTCTGAAACGTAAACACGTGCAACAGCCGTTTTTCTTCTACCGATTTTGTGAATAACTCCCATTACTTAAGATCGTTAAGGTTAACTGTTCTAGGTTTTTGAGCGCCTTGTTTGTGCTCTGATCCTACAACAACATTTAAATTTCTAAAAAGTTCAGCTCCTAATTTGTTTTTAGGTAACATTCCTTTTACAGCTTTTTCTACTAATAATGCAGGGTTTTTCGCTTGCAATACTTTAGCAGTTAAACTTCTTTGACCTCCTGGGTAACCAGTGTGACGGATGTATGTTTTTTCATCCATTTTGTTACCTGTAAGGTTGATTTTTTCTGAGTTGATAACAATTACGTTATCACCGCAGTCCACGTGTGGTGTGTAACTTGGCTTGTACTTACCTCTTAAAATCATTGCGACTTTTGAAGCAAGACGACCTAAGTTGTGACCTTCTGCATCTACAACAATCCACTCTTTAGTAACGGTGGCTTTGCTTGCTGACTGTGTCTTGTAGCTTAATGCGTCCATAATATATTTTTAATTAAACATTCCATCCCCAATAAAGGGGTTGCAAAAGTACAATTAATTATTTTAAATGCAAATACCTGAAAAGATTATTTTAGAAACGGTTGTGTGCTGATTATCAAACGGATATTAATTGCCTGTTTGGTTTACCTTATTTCTTTTTTGTTTTAGGTAACTGCTTTGCATTCAATAGATTTTATTTTTCGTGGTTTTTTTTGATTTTTCGCGTTTTTTTATGCTAAATCCGTATCAAAAATGGTTATTTTTGTCAATTAGACACATTGTATTTTAATTATTGCTACATTGTGTTCGTTTTTTAAAACTAACTACGCACAACCTAGCTCCTATGAAAGCCAAAGCAACTCTAAAACAAATTGCCAAAGAACTTAATGTTTCTGTTTCAACAGTTTCTAAAGCACTAAATGATAGTCCAGAGATTAGTGACCAAACTAAGATTAAGATTAAGGAATATGCCAAGCTTAAAAATTACAAACCGAATGTGATTGGTTTGAATTTGAAGAACAGAAAAACGAAAACAATTGGTGTTATTATTCCTAATATTTTAAATTCCTTTTTTGCTAAAGTGTTTAGCGGAATAGAGAAAGTTGCTGATGAAAAAGGATACAACGTTATTATGTGTATCTCCAACGAATCGTCAGAAAAAGAGGCACACACGCTCGAAATGTTAAGTAATGGTACTACAGATGGTTTTATAGTTTCAGTGTCTGAAGAGGCGCAAAAAAATGAGGATTACCAGCATTTTTCTGCGATTATTAATGACGGTACTCCAATTGTAATGTTTGATCGTATTGCCGAAGGTGTCGATTGTGATAAAGTAATCGTAGATGATTTTGATTCTGCACTGAATGCTACGCAACATTTGATTGATTTAGGTTGCAAAAAAATTGCGCTTTTCTCATCGGTTGATAATTTGAGTGTAGGTAAATTGCGTGCCGAAGGTTATTTGAAAGCTTTAGCCGATAATAATATCGCTGTAGATGAATCGATCATCATTCGTACCGATGCTGAAGAAGATTTAAAAAATAAGGTTGATGCTGTTTTTGCTCAAGGTATTGATGGTATTTTTGCCTTGGAGGAAAACGATTCGGTAGCAGCTTTGCGATTTGCAGTTAAAAAGGGATTTCGAGTTCCAGAAGATATTTCGATCATTGGATTTGCGGACGGAATTTTGGCCTCGCGCCGATTGTCACCTAGTTTAACTACGGTAAGTCAGCACGGAATTGAAATAGGAGAAGTAGCGGCTACTTTATTGATTGACCGTTTAGAGTCAAATGAGGAACACTTACCATATGAAACGAAAGTGATTAAAACTAAATTGAAGGAGCGTGAATCTACGCGATTGGTATAAAGCAAAAAATATTTACTTTAAAAAAAAACTCTAATCAGTTCGATTAGAGTTTTTTTACGTCTTATTATTAATGTGCTTCGAGCCAATCTTTTCCTTTTCCAATCTCCACCTCTAATGGAACAGTTAGTTGAAAAGCGTTTTCCATTTCGTGTTTAATCATAGGTTGAATGGCGTCGAGTTCATCGTTGTAAACATCAAAAACAAGTTCGTCATGTACTTGAAGGAGCATTTTGCTTTTCCAGTTTTCATTAGTCAACTTTTTATGAATGTTGATCATGGCAATTTTGATAATATCGGCGGCGCTACCTTGAATTGGTGCGTTTACTGCATTTCGTTCAGCTCCACCGCGAACGATCGCGTTTTGCGAATTGATATCTTTTAAATACCTACGACGCCCGACAATGGTTTGTACGTAGCCATTGTCTCGAGCAAAATCAACCTGATCTTGTATGTATGATTTTAATTTAGGATACGTTTGGTAATAGGCTTCGATCAAATCAGCACTTTCTTTGCGTGACAAATTGGTTTGATTACTCAATCCGAACGCCGAAACCCCATAAATGATTCCGAAATTCACTGTTTTGGCATGACTACGTTGTTCGCGAGTTACTTCTTCTAAAGGGACATTAAATACTTTTGATGCCGTTGATTTATGTATGTCTTCTTTGTTTTGAAAAGCTTTTATCATATTCTCTTCGCCACACAAAGCGGCAATCACGCGAAGCTCAATTTGAGAGTAATCCGCCGAAACTAAGGTGTAGTTTTCATCTCTAGCAACAAATGCTTTCCTTATTTGGCGACCACGTTCGGTACGAATTGGGATGTTTTGCAAGTTAGGATTGTTTGAGCTCAAACGTCCTGTTGCTGCTACCGTTTGCATGTAATCGGTATGAATGCGTTTTGTAGCAACATCAACTTGATTCGGTAGGGCATCTACGTAGGTGTTTTGTAGTTTTACTAGTTGACGCCAATCTAAAATATCTTTTACAATTGGATTTTCGGCGGCTAAATAACTTAGGATTTCTTCGCCTGTCGCATATTGTCCTGTTTTGGTCTTTTTTTGCTTAGCGCCACCTATTTTCAATTTGTCAAATAAAATATCTCCAAGTTGTTTTGGTGAAGCTAAGTTGAATTTTTCACCTGCGGCTTCGTAGATGTTTTGCTCTAGCTTTTTTATATCTTCTGTTAGGTTTTGCGAAAGCGATTGCAAGAAAGCTACATCCACACGAATGCCTTCGCGCTCCATATCGGCTAAAACTTTAACTAATGGAATTTCGATATCGTCAAATAATTTTTTTGTTCCGGTGTTGTCTAATTCTGTTGTAAATAATTCTTTGAGTTGAAAGGTAACATCGGCATCTTCTACGGCGTATTCTTTGATTTCCTCAAGAGCCACATCGCGCATTGACTTTTGGTTTTTCCCTTTTTTACCAATAAGTTCTTCAATTGATTGCGGGCTGTATTGCAAATAGGTTTCGGCTAAAATATCCATATTGTGACGCATGTCAGGATTGATCAAGTAATGCGCTATCATGGTGTCAAATAGTTTTCCTTTTACAGTGATGCCATAATTAGAAAGTATTTTGAGATCGTATTTTAGATTTTGACCAATTTTTTCAATGTTTTCGTTTTCAAAAAAGGGAAGAAACTTGGCAGCAAGTACTTGTGCTTCTTCTTGATTTTCGGGAAACGGAACATAAAACCCTTTTCCTTTCTCAAACGAAAATGAAATTCCTACCAATTCTGCATGTAGCGCATCAAGGCCGGTAGTTTCGGTATCAAAACAAACAGAAATTTGATTTTGTAGATTTTGCAATAGCAAGCGCAATCCTAAATCACCTTGAATGATTTGATAAGCGTGTGGTGTCGTTGCCAATGTGTTATAAAAAGTGGTGCGACTAACAGCGTCTTCATCAGTTGTTGCTGCTCCAAATAAATCAAACTGGTCGTCGTTTTTAGTGCTTTTTTTGTAGAGCTTCGCGTCGTTAGTAACTTCAGTTGTACCGTTGTTTTGCGATGGATTCTTAAAAATGGCATCAAATTGCTCGGCCATTCGTCTAAATTCTAATTCGTTAAACAGTGCATCTGTTTTTTCAACATCAGGAGTAGATAATTCATAATCAGTCTCGTTGAAAGTGACTGGACAGTCTAATAAAATGGTTGCTAATTTTTTAGAAAGTAAACCCAACTCTGAATTCGCCTCAATTTTGGTTTTGATAGCGCCTTTGAGTTCATGGGTGTTGGCTAATAAATTTTCAATTGAACCGTACTCGGCTAGGAATTTTTTAGCAGTTTTTTCGCCCACACCCGGTAATCCCGGGATGTTATCGGCAGAGTCGCCCATCATTCCTAAGTAATCAATTACTTGCTCGGGTCTTTCAATTTCAAATTTTTCAAGTACCTCTGGAATACCCCAAATTTCAATTCCATTACCCATTCGGGCAGGCTTGTACATGAAGATATTTTCAGATACTAATTGTGCAAAATCCTTGTCTGGCGTAACCATGAAAACTTTAAAATTTTCTTTCTCAGCTTGTTTGGCTATCGTACCAATTAAATCATCGGCTTCGAAACCGGCTACTTCAATGATAGGAATGTGCATGGCTTTTAGCAATTCTTGTATATAAGGAACGGCAATTTTAATCGCCTCTGGTGTGGCATCTCTATTGGCTTTGTATTCCGGGAAAAGTTCGTTTCGAAGCTCGCTACCTCCTTTGTCAAAAGCAACTGCCAAATGATCTGGTTTTTCTCTTTTGATGACATCCATTAACGAATTCATAAATCCCATAATTGCAGAGGTGTCCATGCCTTTTGAGTTAATTCTTGGATTTTTAATAAAAGCATAATATCCTCTAAAGATCAAGGCGTAGGCATCGAGCAAGAAAAGTCTTTTTTGTACTGACATAAGTTTGAATTTGTAAAGATTTCAAAAGTACAAAACTTAGAAGACAATGTGCAGAGGGGCTAGCAAATCTTTTGGTATAATCAGCTCGTGATATTTTTTTAGGATGCTGTTTTTTTTCGTCTCTAAAAAGCTACTCATTGCTTTATAATTCAAATTTAAACATATAACTATCTAGATAAAATATAAGAAATAAGTTATATTTTGATAAAAAATATGTATTTCATCGATTTTATTTGTTTTTAATCGATAATATTAATTAGTTTTGACTTAAGATTTAAAAACATACTTTTTTATAATTTGAAACTCATTTGTTATGAAAAAAAATTACTTTACCTCAAGAAAATTACAAAGCTGTCTTTTGTTTTTCATGATATTGACTGCAACGGTTTCTGCGCAAGTGGGTGTTGGTACAATTACTCCAGATGCAAGTTCAGTATTGGATGTTTCATCAACTACTCAGGGAATGCTTACTCCAAGAATGACAACTGCACAAAAAAATGCAATTGCTTCGCCAGCGGATGGATTAATGGTGTATGATACTGATTTGAAAGCTTTTTGTTATTACAATCAATCAGTGACTGCTTGGACGCAAATGAATAGCGCCACTACGGGTCGATTAAAGTTTAAAAGAATAAAATCTTCTGATGTCCTATCCACTGTTTTGGCGGCAGAATTAGCTAATGGCGGTGGCTCAAAATATGTTTTAGATAGTGGCACGTATTATGAAATCAATGGCACAATAAATGTAAATTTCCCTATTGACCTAAACAATGCTTATTTAGTAGGATTGGACGCTAATGAGGATGTACTATTTAAATCAAGTGGTACCTTATTTGAGGGTGCGACGGGAGGAACCGTAAAAAATCTAGGTATTGCAGGAGGGAGTGCTGTTTTTAATTTGGTGGCGTCGGGTAACACACAAACTTTTATATTTAGAGATTCTATCGTTTCAGGCTCAGCCAATGTTGGAACAATAAGTGGTTTTGGATTAGTGTTTTTCTCAGTGATAAATTATTCTGGAAATACAACAGGAATTACTTTTGGCACTTCAACTAGAGTTTTGTTGAGTAATACTGCTTGGTTTGGTAACAACACTGGTACTTTTGAAAAGTTTACAGGCACATTTTCTTTTATTCAAAAGCAAGGTGGCTTCTGTGAAGTAAATGGATCAGCCATGGGGGTAGATGTTTCTTCAAATCCAATAATAACAGGAGATGCGGTTATGGAATCAGTTGTTTTTACTGGAACTAATACTGAGGGTTATGTTGGTCGATATGCTACGGGCAGTTATGCAGGCTATAATTTTAATAATAGTTGGAATGTACGTTGCGCTGGGATACCAACTGAAACCGATGCTGTTGCTGCCGGTGATTTTACTTTTGATTATCCTGTTGGTCAAGGGGTTCAGACAACTTTTTCGGGGAGTTCGATTAATCCAACTGCTATTTTAAAAGTTGCGGGTGTGTCTGCATCAACAAATTTGTTTCGATTTTCTACAGGAGGTGTTAGTAACCGATTAGTTTACGATGGTAAAAAGAAAAGACTTTTCCAAGTAACTGGTTCTATTTCATTTCAAGTACCTAACCCAGGAACGTACATTATCTACATTGCTAAAAATAATCAAGTTATTAATCAGTTTAAGATTTATGGGCGCGGGTTAATTACAAATGACATCGTAATAGTGCCTTTAGATGCGTTAGTAGAATTATCTAACTCAGATTATGTAGAAGTTTATGCTCAAAGATTAGTGTCAACTTTTAATGGCGATAGTATTATTACGCCCAATCTAACTTTGATTGTTAAATAGTATAGTTGTGAATATCATAAAGACACATCATTGATTTTTTAATGGTGTGTTTTTTTGTTTTGCATTTTTAGTAAAAGAATTTCATTATGCTTAACCGACCGTTAAATTTTAATTAATGCTCCCTTGGTTTAATCAAATCTTTCGTTATTTTGTCCAAAAATAAATTTTAATGATTTTTCGTGTCGTATTTATTAGTTTGATTCTTTTTGTATTAGAATTATATACTTATCAGTTTCTTAAAACTTTAATTAAAAGCAAACCGGTGGTGTTGTCCTTGCAAGGATTAAGTGTTTTAATTTTAATCTATATTGTTTATGCACTCACTCAGTTTGATCGAAGTGTGGGGCAAACTCAACAAACAATGTTTACCATGGGATTGTTGTTGGTGGTTTATGTGCCAAAGTTGCTCATTACTATCGTGCTATTAGGAGAAGATGTTTACAGATTGTTTGTGGGAACTATTCACTTTTTTGGAAACTACGACAAAGACGCCGCTTTTTTTGATTCCCGTAGAAAATTTATTAGTAAGATAGGTTTAGGTCTTGCTGCAGTCCCTTTTCTCTCACTAATTTATGGAGTAACCATTGGGAAATACAATTACAAAGTAATAAAGCAGCGTATTTTTTTTCCAGATTTACCAGATGTATTTGATGGTTTTACAATTACTCAAATATCAGATGTTCATAGCGGAAGCTTTGATAATCCTGAGAAAATTAAATATGCTATTGATTTAGTGAATGAGCAAAATTCAGATATCATCTTGTTTACAGGTGATATTGTCAATACACATGCTAAAGAAATGCACCCTTGGATTGAAACTTTCAATAAAATTAAAAGTCATCCATTTGGTAAGTTTGCGGTGCTTGGTAATCACGATTATGGCGAATATGTAACTTGGCCTAATGAGGCAGAAAAAGAAGCCAATTTTCAAGCTATAAAAAAACTATACGGCGATATTGATTTTAAATTGTTGCTGAACGAGCATACGTTTATCAAAAAAGGAACAGATCAATTGGCTTTGATTGGAGTGGAGAATTGGGGACATAATTTTAAGCAAGCTGGTGACTTAAAAAAAGCTTCGGGTTCATTAACCAAACAAGATTTTAAGATATTAATGAGTCACGATCCTTCGCATTGGGACAAAGTTGTTCAACATGACGATAAACATTATCATCTTACGCTGTCAGGACACACACACGGTATGCAGTTTGGTATCGAGATTCCAGGATATTTTAAATGGAGTTTAGTGCAATATGTGTACACACAATGGGCAGGATTGTACGAAAACCTTGGGCGATATGTTTATGTTAATCGAGGATTCGGTTTTCATGCCTACCCAGGTCGAGTAGGTATCATGCCTGAAATTACAGTTATAGAACTAAAAAAAGGTGTAAGTATCGCATAATTGGTTAAAAATGCTACATTTGTAATACAACTAACTTTTTGTAGTTAATTTTCAAAATTAAATTTTTGGTTTTATGTCAAAATTTGGAGAACTAATCAATGCTCGAATTCCGGTTTTAATAGATTTTTATACCGATTGGAGTGAGCCTTCAGTATCAATGCATCCTGTAATAAGAGATGTGGCGGCGGCGCTTGGTGATAAAGCAAAAGTCATAAAAATTGATGTCGATAAAAACAAAGAGTTGGCAGACGCATTGCGTATTAAAGGGCTTCCTACCTTAATGATTTATAAAGAAGGCCAAATGGTTTGGAGACAATCAGGTGAGTTGGACGCCAATACCATTATTAGTTTAGTGCAAGAGCAAGTTTAAAATAGGTGTACGGTATCACAACGGTTTACACGCAAAATTGTGCTGTTGTAAGTATTCCAAAAGTTTTGGTAATACGTACTGTAAATTATTGAATGCTTTTTTGCTGTCGTGAAAAACGATAATACTTCCTGGCAGAATTCCGGTTAATACATTTTTTAAGCACTGTTCTTTGGTAATTGTGGTGTCAAAGTCTGCACTTAAAATATCCCACATTACAATTCGATATCCCAATTGGCGAGCTGTTTTAGATTGCTTAGGTTTTATTTTGCCGTAAGGCGGTCTAAATAATAACGGTAATTGATTTGTGGTGGTTACTTTGTCAAGTTCGATTTGACAATTTATAATATTATCTTCATATACTTTATTTTGAGTCGTCCAGCCGTTTAAATGATTTTGGGTGTGATTGCCTATGCGATGACCTGAGCTATTGATTTGCGCAATAATTTCTGGATTTGCTGCTACATTGTCTCCAATACAAAAAAACGTAGCTTTGCAATGGTATTTTTGTAATTGAGCAAGTACCCAAGGCGTGATTTCTGGAATCGGACCGTCATCAAAAGTTAAATATACGGCACGTTCTTTTGTGTCAATACTCCAAATGTATCGGCGAAATAAACGCTTGATAAGCCAATTTGTTTTAACCCAATAGAAGTTCATAAAGCCTGTTTTGTTTGTGAATTTTGGTGCAAGTACGTTTTGAAGTAATGTTTTATTAATGTTTGTAAATAAAAAGAGTGTTTTAGTAATAGACTTAGTGGACTATTCTAAAACACTCTTTTGTTATGGGCTCAATCTTTTATTCCAAATCACGTTGAAAACGCTCAAACATTTTAATATAAGTGTTAAAGCTAACTTTGTTTTTGTTGTAAAAAGCCAAATCGCCATTTGTTTTCATGACTGTTAATAAACTTCTGTATCGTTCAATATCAGTAATAATTGGAATTGCAATACTTGACTGTTCAGATGATTTTAATCCGCCATAATAATTTAAGTTTTCTTGGTATTTTTTGACCAATTGATTCAAAAGCTGTTGTGCTTTTTTAGTTTCGCCAACTTTGTAATAACCATCTGCAAAAGGCTCTACTAGTGAGTAATACCCAAAATATTCAACAGGCATTTTAGTCATCGCTAACTCAATGATGTTTTTTGCCTTGTCTTTTTTGCCTTCAGCAATAAGTTGTAACATAAGCCTAGAAAGATTGGCTCTGTAGGTTATACTGTTGCGTCTGGTTTCTGGATCGTGGTAAATGTTTGGACTTTCGCCATTACCCCAATCCCATTTCATTACTTTGGCATACATATTATCAGTATCAAGTTGCCCCATTTCAAGCGGACTAGCATCTTTTGCTAATGCGGTTTTAATAGGAACCAATTTGTAAACCATACCTTCTAACTGAAGATAGTCTTTCATCCAAAGATAATCTTCACTGTCTGATGAACCACCACTAAAATAGATTGGTCTTTTCCAGTTGTTATTGGCAATAAGGTCCAGCATCATTAGCCTATTTTTGTATAGTGCGTTTCCTTTAATTTCGATATCTAATGATGATAATATTGAATCATTAAACTTAGGATTAACTACTTTGTTTTTAATGATGGTATTTTTGTCTACAGGAATTCTGATTTTGTTAGTCGGATAAAAATGAATCGTTTGTCCATTTTGCATGTCCACTGTTGATTGCGGATTTTTGATAAAGTTAATCAAGTCCTTAACATCCCATCGGCTCTCTACTTTAGGAATATGGGCTACATAATCTAACTTGTCACCTACATAATCATCGTGTTTAAATGAAATCGGTAAAGGATCTGACTCGTACGTTTTGGTTTTCATTTGGTCAATGTACCAATCTGTCATAAATAGACTAGTGTTTACAATTTTTACATCGGTTCGAACGCCTTCAATTTCTTGGGCATACCAAAGTGGGAAGGTATCGTTGTCTCCAATGGTAAATAAGATAGCATTGGGGTCGCACGATTCTAAATACGCTTTTGCCATTGCTACGGCAGTATATTTGCCAGAACGATCATGATCGTCCCAGTTTTGTGAAGCCATTAATACCGGTGCGGCTAGTAAAGTAGCAGCAATAATTGCTGGTCCTGCAATTTTTGGAGCTAAGTATTTTTGAGCACTTTCGTATAATGCGTATACTCCAAAACCAATCCAAATAGCAAATACATAGAATGATCCAACTAGGGCGTAGTCGCGCTCTCTTGGTTCAAATGGTCTTTCGTTTAAGTAAATCTTTAGAGCGATTCCGGTAAATAGAAACAAGGAAAGCAGAACATAAAAGCTTTTGCGATCTTTGCTAGCATGATACATCAATCCGATTAGACCTAAAATAAATGGTAAAAAGAAATAAACATTGCGTCCTTTATTGTTTAGTACATCTGACGGTAGATTTTCTTGACTACCTAAATGTAGTTCATCGATAAACGAAATTCCGCTTAACCAGTTCCCGTCTAAGTAATCGTAGCGACCTTGAACATCATTTTGACGTCCAACAAAGTTCCACATTAAATACCTCCAGTACATGTAACCAAATTGGTATTCAATCATGAAGCCTAAGTTGTCTGCCGTTGTTGGTTTTTCAACAATTAAATAGTCACCATAGCTTTTCAGGAATTTTACATAGCCTTCGTTATCAATTTGATTCTGAGCATAAGCTTGTCTGAACTCATTTACAATTTTCTCCGTTTCATTTTTTAATTGTGCAATGGCTTTGTTATAATCCTCTTCGCTTAACTGACTTGGGTCAATACCATATTTACCTAAATCATCTTCGTAAGGATATTCAGGATTCAATCTAAACTCAGGCGGATTGCTGAAATTTATGTAGTTTTCGATATGCGCATCACTCCACATTCTTGGCAGAATGGTCTTGTGGTTGTCATCAGTGTTTTGAGCAGCGTTTTTAAAATTGTTTACAATAACATATTTTCCTGTTTTGTAATCACGCTCGTAATTAGGTGCTTTGTCCAAATAAGGTTTGTCTTTGTCTAAACCAGCAAAATTTTCAGTGTATTGAGGTCCATAAAACAAAGGGTTTACTCCGTATTGTTCTCTGTTGTAGTAGGCCAAAACTTCGCTTGCATCTGATGGTTTGTTTTCATTAATTACTGTATCGGCATTTGCTCGTATAGGAAGCATCATCCAAGTCGAAAATCCAATTAAGATAAAAAGAACACAAAGCAATACTGTATTGTACGTTACTAATCCTTTTTCCTTTGTAATTTTTAAACCAAAATAAAAGAAAACCACCAACAATAAGGTAACAAATAATGTTCCTGAATCAAAAGGTAGGCCTAAGCTGTTTACCATAAACACTTCGGTTTTCCCAAAGAATCCCATGGTTAGAGGTAATAAAAGTTTGAAAATGAATAGCAAAATCGCAATTACGATGATATTTGCTAGAATAAAGTTTTTAATAGTAACAACTTTGTAATTTTTAAAAAAATATAAAAATCCTATTGCAGGAATAGTCAATAGTGCCATAAAGTGTACTCCAAATGAAAGGCCAACAACCAATGAAATGACTAACAACCATTTATTTCCTCGTGGACTATCCATGTCTTGTTCCCATCTCAATCCCAACCAAAATAGTAAAGCAATAAATAGAGAGGCCATTGCGTATACTTCAGCTTCAACAGCATTGTACCAAAAACTGTCCGAAAACGTATAAGCAAGTGCGCCTACAAAGGAACTTCCTAATACAACTATATCATTATAATTATGGTTATCTTGATTTGAGGTGTTACTTGTGTCTGTTGCAGATACAATGCTAATTAATTTTTTTAACAAAAGCGTCGATGACCAAAACATAAATAAAATGGTAAAAGCACTCGAGAAAACAGACATCATATTAACCATTAATGCCACGTGCGCTGGGTCAGTAGCAAACATGGCAAAAAAAGCACCCATCATTTGGTATAAAGGTGCTCCTGGTGGGTGACCAACCTCCAACTTGGCTGCTGTGGCAATGTATTCACCGCAATCCCAAAAGCTCATTGTAGGTTCAACGGTCAAAGTGTAGGTTAATAATGCGATCCCAAATGTGAACCATCCTAAAATGGTATTCCATTTTTTGAAATTGAATACTGCTTTATCCATGTACTATTTTTTAATTAAATTGTAGGATACAAAGAAAATGTTTTTTTGTTTAACCTTCGTTGCATTAACATTATTTTCTGGAAAAGAGTATCGAATTAATAACTCTCTGACAATGAATTATTTTCGTCTACGTAGTGCTTTTAGCTCAAAAAAAAATCAATTTTTTTTCATAAAAAGTTGAAAAAAGTTTGCGCAAACTAAAAAATAGTCTAAATTTGCACTCGCTAAGGAACAATAGCGACTTAGTAATCAAATTTGGTCTATGGTGTAATGGTAACACAACTGTTTTTGGTGCAGTCTTTCTAGGTTCGAGTCCTAGTAGACCAACAAATAAAACCTCTCAATTTTTGGGAGGTTTTTTTGTTTTAGGATAATTTTGTTTGAGATGTAAAAGAATGTTTTTGGATATAGAGCTCCAATTAGAATGTAATTTTATGAAATATAAGCAATAAGCGATCTTTTTAAGGTGTGCTAATATTTCAAATTACAAAAAAAAGACTATCTTTGCACCGTTATTTATTAAAATCTAGATAATGAGGGGACTAAATGTCCCCTCTTTTTATAAAAATATGACATTTAAAGAAAAAGTAAATTCCGTATTAAACGAAGCCTTGGCCGAGAAGCCTGCTTTGTTTTTAATAGATCTTGTTATCACCGATGCCTACAAGGTAATTGTTTCGCTTGATGGCGATCAAGGTGTTGTGTTGCAGGATTGTATTGATGTGAGTCGGTATATCGATAATCATTTAGATCGTGAGGAGCAAGATTATTCTTTAGAAGTAGCCTCGGTTGGGGTAGGATCTGCTTTAAAAATGGTGCGTCAATACAAAAAAAATATTGGTCGCACATTAATTGTAAAGACTGGTACAGAAATAATTGAAGCAGAATTAGTAGATGCTAATGATGATTTTGTAATTTTGTCCTGGAAAGCAAGAGAACCAAAGAAAATAGGAAAAGGAAAAGAAACAGTTCAGAAAGAATTACAACTTTCTTACGCAGATATAAAAGAAGCAATTGTTACAGTAACATTTTAATTAAAGAATTCGCATGGAAAATTTAGCATTAATCGATTCATTCTCAGAGTTTAAAGATGATAAACTTATTGATCGTGTAACGCTTATGGCAATTTTGGAAGATGTATTTAGAAATGCATTAAAGAAAAAATACGGTTCAGATGATAATTTCGATATCATTATTAATCCTGATAAAGGTGATATGGAGATATGGCAAAGAAGAGTAATCGTTGCGGATGAAGATCTAGATTTTGATCATTTAGAAATTACTTTAACCGAAGCTAGAAAAATTGAGCCTGATTTTGAAATTGGCGAAGAGGTTTCGGAAGAGGTGAAATTAATTGATTTAGGTCGTAGAGCTATTTTAGCATTGCGTCAGAATTTAATTTCGAAAATACACGAACACGATAGCACCAATTTATACAAGCAATTCAAAGATTTAATTGGCGATATTTATACTGCAGAAGTACACCATGTACGTCCTAGAGTAGTTATTTTGGTTGATGATGAAGGAAATGAAATTGTATTGCCAAAAGAAAAACAAATTCCATCTGACTTTTTCCGTAAAGGAGATAATGTAAGAGGAATTATTGAAAGTGTTGAATTAAAAGGAAACAAGCCGCAAATTATTATGTCTAGAACTTCTGAGAAGTTTTTAGAAAAATTATTTGAGCAAGAAATTCCAGAGGTTTTCGATGGTTTAATCATGGTTAAAAAAGTGGTGCGTATTCCTGGTGAAAAAGCAAAAGTAGCTGTTGATTCATACGATGATCGTATTGACCCAGTAGGTGCTTGTGTGGGAATGAAAGGATCACGTATTCACGGTATTGTAAGAGAGTTAGGTAATGAGAATATTGATGTAATCAATTATACAAACAACTTGCAATTATTTATTACAAGAGCTTTAAGTCCAGCAAAAGTATCTTCTATTAAAATTAATGAAGAAACAAAAAGAGCTGAAGTTTTCTTGAAATTAGAAGAAGTTTCAAAAGCCATCGGTCGTGGTGGTCACAATATTAAATTAGCGGGATTATTAACTGGTTATGAGCTAGATGTAATTCGCGAAGGCGATGTGGCTGGCGCTACAGCTGATGAGGACGATGTTGAATTAACAGAGTTTTCAGATGAAATTGAGGATTGGGTTATTGAAGAGTTTGCAAAAATTGGTTTAGATACTGCTAAAAGTATCTTAAGTCAAGATGTTGACGATTTAGTGCGTAGAACTGACCTAGAAGAGGAAACAATTCTAGATGTAATTAGAATATTGAAAGAGGAATTTGACAGTTAGTCATTAGTTCTTCAACGATAAACATGCCACTTTACAAAACAATATTGCAGCGATAGGTATCGAAGTGATAGTAAAGTGAGGAATAACAAAAAAGGTAAATATAAAAAGGTTTTATGTCTGAAGAGAGAATTATTAGAATAAACAAAGTTTTAAGGGAATTGAATATTTCTTTAGAAAGAGCTGTGGATTATCTAAAAGATAAAGGAATTGCTATGGAAGCAAATCCAAACGCAAAAATTTCTGGAGAAACATACGATGTCTTGTGCGGTCAATTTGCGGGTGACAAAGGGAATAAAGAAGCTTCGAAAGAGGTAGGTGAAGAAAAAAGAAAAGAGAAAGAAGCTATACGTTTAGAACGAGAAAAAGAAATCGAAGACAAACGTAAATTGGATGAAGAGCGAGCAAAACAACAAGAGGTAATCAAAGCAAGAGCAGTTTTATCTGGTCCTGTTCAAGTTGGTAAAATTGATTTGAATCCGAAAAAAGCGGCTATCGTTCCCCCTGCAAAAACTGTAGAGAACACTGTTCCTGCTGCTGCAAAAACACCAGAGCCGGTAACTCCAAAAGAGGTTCCTGCTGAAAAGGTTGTTGCAGAAAAAACTTTGGATGAAAAACCTGCTTCAGACAAAAAAGAGGTAAAACCGATTGCTGGTATTAAAGAGGTGAAGGTAGAGATTCCTGCTGAATCAAAATCGGAAGATAAGCCAGTTGTTGCAAAAGCAGACGAGGCTCCGGTAGAAGAAACGATCACTACACAATACCAAAAGTTGTCAGGAACTACGCTTACAGGTCAAGTGATTGATTTGTCGCAGTTCAACAAGCCTAAGAAGAAAAAAGAAGAGCCAAAGATTACACCAAATAAACCAGGTGCTCCGGGTTCTGCGGCAGCCAATGCCAATAAAAATAAACGTAAAAGGATAGCTCCTAAACCAGGTACGCCAAGGCCTCCTGCTGTTCCGGGTGCTCCAAATCCAAACAAAATTACGCCAAATACTGGTGGAGGTGGTTTTAACGCAAACCGTAGCGCTAGACCTGGTTTCGTAAAAGGAAACAGACCTGCAATTGTGGCTAAAGTTGAGCCAACAGAAGAGGAAGTTAAAAATCAAATTAGAGAGACTTTAGAAAAACTACAAGGTAAAGGTGGTAAATCTAAAGCGGCTAAATATAGAAGAGATAAAAGAGATACACACCGTCAAAAATCCGATGATGAGCAAAGAGCATTAGACGAAGGAAGTAAAACTATAAAAGTTACTGAGTTTGTTACTGTAGGTGAAATAGCCATCATGATGGATGTGCCAATTACTAAAGTTATTGGTACGTGTATGTCACTTGGGATTATGGTTACCATGAACCAAAGATTAGATGCTGAAACGTTAACTATTGTTGCTGATGAGTTTGGTTATGAAGTAGAGTTTATCACTGTTGATATCGAAGAAGCAATTCAGGTTGTTGAAGACAAAGAAGAAGACCTAGTTTTCAGAGCGCCAATCGTTACAGTAATGGGTCACGTCGATCACGGTAAAACATCGTTATTGGATTATATTCGTAAAGAAAACGTAATCGCAGGTGAGTCTGGAGGTATTACGCAGCACATTGGTGCCTACGGAGTAACTTTAGATAATGGTCAAAAAATTGCATTTTTAGATACACCGGGTCACGAAGCGTTTACAGCGATGCGTGCACGTGGTGCTCAGGTAACTGATATTGCTATTATTGTAATTGCTGCCGATGACGATATTATGCCACAGACCAAAGAGGCTATAAGTCACGCGCAAGCTGCTGGTGTGCCAATTATATTTGCAATCAACAAAATTGATAAGCCAAATGCTAACCCTGAAAAAGTAAAAGAAAGATTAGCAGGTATGAATTTACTTGTTGAAGATTGGGGTGGAAAAATTCAATCTCATGATATTTCTGCAAAAGTTGGTACTGGTGTAAAAGAGTTATTGGAAAAAGTATTACTTGAAGCTGAAATTTTAGATTTAAAAGCAAATCCTAATAAAGCGGCTTCTGGAACTGTTGTTGAAGCTTTCCTTGATAAAGGTAAAGGTTATGTGTCAACAATTTTAGTTCAAAATGGTACTTTGAAAATTGGTGATTATATGTTGGCAGGTAAGCATCATGGTAAAATTAAAGCCATGCATGATGAGCGCGGAAATATTGTTAGAGAGGCAGGTCCATCAACTCCAGTATCTGTACTTGGTTTAGATGGGGCGTCAACTGCTGGTGATAAGTTCAACATTTTTGAAGATGAAAAAGAAGCAAAACAAATTGCTGCCAAACGTTCTCAATTAATGCGTGAGCAGTCAGTTCGTACACAACGTCATATTACATTGGATGAAATCGGACGGCGTATTGCTTTAGGTCAGTTTAAAGAATTAAATATTATCCTTAAAGGTGACGTGGATGGTTCTGTTGAGGCACTTTCTGATTCGTTCTCTAAATTGTCAACGGAAGAAATTCAAATCAATATTATTCACAAAGGAGTGGGAGCTATTACGGAAACTGATGTTATGTTAGCTTCAGCTTCTGATGCGATTATCATCGGATTTAATGTTCGTCCTGCTGGAAACGCAAGACAATTAGCTGATAAAGAAGAAATCGATATCCGTTACTACTCTATCATTTATGCTGCTATTGATGATCTTAAAGATGCAATGGAAGGAATGTTAGCTCCTGAAATGAAAGAGGAGATCTTAGGTACTGCAGAAATTAGAGAAATCTTCAAAATATCTAAAGTTGGTTCTATTGCAGGAAGTATGGTTATGGATGGTAAAATCGTTAAAAATGCCAAAATGCGTGTTATTAGAGACGGTGTTGTGGTACATAGCGGTGAGCTAATTGCTTTAAAACGTTTCAAAGACGATGTAAGAGAAGTAGCAAAAGGATACGATTGTGGTATTCAAATTAAAGGTTACAATGATATCGAAGAAAGAGATATTATTGAGTCATACCATGAAGTTGCTGTAAAAAAGAAATTGAAATAATATTTTCTAAGTTATATTTTAAAAATCCCGATTCGTCGGGATTTTTTTATGTCTAAATTTCAACTGAAATGTCTTTAAGGATCTGTATCTTTTTTTATTAATTTTATTAAAAAAAAGTCAGTTGTTAGGAGCAAGTTTGGAATTGTGTTTGCGTTGTTGAGGTAGGTAAAACAAGTAAGTCTATTTGGCTAAAAAGGCGTTAGTTTCTGTATTTGTTTTGCACTTAATTTAGAGATACTATTTTGCTTTCAATTGGTTGTTGTAATTGAATTTTCGGATTCCTTTATGTTACCGCTAGGTAAAAAAAAACAACCCTACTTGGGTTGTCTTTTCCAATTTTGTTGATGCTATAATTATCTACTTGGTTTAATCAAATGAACCATAGGATATCTTTTTTTTATCTCAAGTAACAGATGTTCTGCCTCTATTCTTGTTTTAAAATTTCCTACCCAAACCTTGTAATTGGGAGTAAAAAACACAATTGTACCATCAATTCCTGGATATTCTTGTCGGAAAGTAGCTAAATTGGTTTTTGCTTTATCATTTTCACCACTAAAAATCTGAATTTTATAGCGGTCGTTTATAGTACTGTTAGTACTAACTTTTCTTTTCTCGTTCAAAATTTGTTCAAATCTTGAGTCTTGCTTTATGTTAATTGCTTCTGCTTGTGCAGTTGCGAAATGTGTTGTTATAAAGTATGTTAGGAGTAAGTAAAATCCTTTTTGAAACGCTGTAATTTTCATAACTTGTTTGTTTTTAAGCAAAAATAATATTTAATGATTGAATCCACATATAAAACATTATTTAGAATAAATATAAATTGGAAATAAGGCGATTTTAGGGTTTTGAGAATAGTTCTTAAGTCGTATTTTTGTCGAAGTTTTAAAATAAAGGAGTGGTTTTTCATAAAGTTATTATAAAAAACTGTGCCAATTTTACTAGATAATCATTATACAATATGAAAAAGGTGGGTAACCATAATTCGATCTCAAGAAAATTAGTCCTAGGCTTGTCCTTGTCTTTGATTTTCTCTTTGTCTTCATTTGCTCAAGAAGCTCCTGCGGCTGATGCAGCTGCGGCTACTACTGATGTTGCTGCCGCCCCTTCTGGCGGAGATGCTGTAAAAGGTAAAGAATTGTTCAACGCAAATTGCGCAGCATGTCACAAATTGGATGCTAAAGCAACGGGTCCTGCATTAAGAGGAATTGCGAACAAGCATGACATGCCATGGTTGTACAAGTGGATTAAAAATAGTTCAGAATTGATTAAATCTGGAGATGCTGCTGCTGTAAAGGTTTTCAATGAAAACAACAAGGCGGTAATGTCTGCGTTTCCACAATTATCAAATGCTGATATTGACAATATTATTGCTTACACTTCTGAGCCTAAAGCTGAAGCTGCTCCTCTTCCTCCGGCTGACGGAAGTACAACTGTTCCAGGTGGTCCGGTTGCTGACAGCGGCTTGTCAAACACTTTGATACTTGGTGCGTTAGCTCTAGTTTTAGCTATACTTGTTGTGATGTTGTTCTTGGTTAATAGAGTGTTGACTAAAGTAGCCAAAGCAAACGGTATTGAAATTGCTCCAAAAGAGCCTACGACACCAATTTGGAAAGCTTTTGCAAAAAATCAATTTTTGATTTTGGTAACTGTTGTTTTCTTGCTTTTGTCAAGTGCTTATTTTGTTTACGGGTTTTTAATGCAAGTGGGTGTTGATCAAGATTACGCTCCTATTCAGCCAATTCACTATTCGCATAGAATCCACGCAGGTGATAACGAGATCAACTGTAAGTACTGTCACTCTGCTGCTAGAGTAAGTAAGAACGGTGGTATTCCTTCTTTAAATGTGTGTATGAACTGTCATAAAAACATTGCTGAAGTTGCTGAAACTACTGCTACTCCAGAATACAGTAAAGCTTTCTATGATGAGCAAATCCAAAAGCTTTATAAAGCAGTCGGTTGGGATCAGGCTACGCAAACATACACAGGAAAAACTGAACCAGTTAAATGGGTTAGAATTCACAACTTACCTGATTTTGTTTATTTCAATCACTCACAACACGTAACTGTAGGTGGAATTGAATGTCAAACATGTCACGGTCCAGTTCAAGAATATGAAATTCAGAAACAATTTGCTCCGTTAACAATGGGATGGTGTATAGATTGTCACAGAAAAACCGAAGTTAAAATGGAAGGAAACGAGTATTACACTAAAATACACGATGAGCTTTCAAAAAAATACGGTGTTGACAAATTGACTGCAGCACAAATGGGAGGTTTAGAGTGTGGAAAATGCCACTATTAATTGAATTATTAAGTTTTTAATATTTATATATGTCATCAAACAAAAAATACTGGAAAAGTGTTGAAGAACTAGACAAAAATAGTTCTATTGTTGAGGCGCTTAGAAATAACGAATTTGTTGAACCAATTCCTACTGATGAATTCTTAGGCAACGGTGATGCTTTGTCATCTTCTTCAACTTCACGTCGTGATTTTTTAAAGTACGTTGGTTTTAGTACTGCGGCGGCTACGCTTGCGGCTTGTGAAGGACCTGTAAACAAGTCGATTCCTTACGTTCTTCAACCAGAACAAATCATTCCTGGTGTAGCTGATTATTATGCTACTACAGTTTTTGATGGTTTCGATTTTGCTAACTTGTTGGTTAAAACTCGCGAAGGTCGTCCAATTAAAATTGACAATAATACAATCGCTGGTGCAAAGTTTAGTGCAAATGCTAGAGTGCATGCTTCTATTCTTTCACTTTATGATAGTATGCGTTTAAAGCAACCAAAGATTGAAGGTAAAAATGCATCTTGGTCTGCAGTTCAAACAAAGTTAAAAACAAGTATTGCTGATGCATCTGCAAAAGGTGGTCAAGTAGTATTGTTAACAAATACATTGGCAAGTCCATCTACTGAAAAACTGATAGGAGAGTTTATTGCTAAAAATCCAAATGCTAAACACGTTATTTACGATGCTGTTTCTGAATCTCCAGCTTTGGATGCTTTTGAAATGGTTTACGGAGAAAGAGCTTTAGTTGATTATGATTTTTCAAAAGCTTCTTTAATTGTTTCTGTTGGAGCTGATTTCCTTGGAGATTGGCAAGGTGGAGGATATGGTGCTGGATATGCTCAAGGAAGAATTCCTAAAGCAGGTAAAATGTCTCGTCATTTTCAACTAGAAGCGAATATGACGCTTTCTGGTGCTGCAGCTGATAAGCGTGTGCCAATGTCTGTTGCTAATCAAAAACAATCATTAGTTCATATTTATAATGTTGTAACTGGTTCTTCTGTTTCAGTTTCTCTTGATGAGAAATTTAAGGTAGAAGTTAATAAAGCAGCACAACAATTGAAAGCTGCTGGATCAAGAGGAGTTTTGGTTTCAGGTATTCAAGATAAAAATGCTCAATTGTTGGTTCTTGCAATTAACAAAGCTTTAGCTAGCGAGTCGTTTAATACTTCTGGTGTACGTCAGATCAGAAAAGGATCAAATGAAAAGGTGGCTCAGTTAGTAGCTGATATGAAGTCTGGTGCTGTACACACTTTAATTATGAGTGGTGTTAATCCAGTTTATACTCTTGCCGATACTGTTGCTTTTCAAGAAGGTTTAAAAAAGGTTAAGACATCGGTAGCTTTTTCTTTGAAAGAAGATGAAACTGCTTTGTTATCAACTGTGGCGGCTGCTGCTCCTCATTATTTAGAGTCTTGGAATGATCTTAGTTTAACTAAGGGAACTTATAGCATCACTCAGCCGACAATCCGTCCATTATTTGATACAATGCAATTTCAAGATGTATTGATGGCTTTAAATGGAACTGTTGGTACTTTCTATGATTACATAAAAGGAAATTCTGGATCTATTATTAGTGGCTCTACTTGGAATAAAGTTTTGCATGATGGTGTATTTGTAGGTGGTATTCCTGCAGCTACTGCCGGTTCTGCTGATTATAGTGCTGCTGCTTCTACATTAGCAACTAGTAAAAAATCAGATTCTTTAGAATTAGTTTTGTACACAAAAACTGGTTTAGGAGACGGGCAACAGGCTAACAATCCATGGTTGCAAGAGTTTCCAGATCCTATCACAAGAGTTTCTTGGGATAACTACTTAACAGTCTCAAATGCTGATGCTGCAAAATATGAGTTGAGTAATGAAATTGTAGCTAATGGTGGTTTAAATGGTAGTTACGCTACTATTACTACAGCTGATGGCTTAAAGTTAGAAAACGTTCCAGTTATCGTTCAACCTGGACAAGCAGTTGGTACTGTTGGTTTAGCTTTAGGTTATGGTCGTAAAGCAGCTTTGAAAGAAGAAATGATGGTAGGTTTAAATGCCTATTCTCTATATAAAGGTTTCAGTAATGTACAAAGCATTACTTTGACTAAAGCAGGTGGTGAACATGAATTTGCATGTGTTCAAGGACAAAAAACTTTAATGGGAAGAGGTGATATTATCAAGGAAACTTCATTAGAGATTTTTAATACGAAAGATGCTCATGTATGGAATGAGGTAGCAGTTGTATCATTAGACCACATGGAAGTTGAAGCTACTAAAGTTGATTTGTGGGATTCATTTGATCGTTCTACTGGACATCACTTCAATTTGTCTATTGATTTAAATGCTTGTACTGGTTGTGGTGCTTGTGTTATTGCTTGTCATGCAGAGAATAATGTACCTGTTGTTGGTAAGGCAGAGGTAAGAAGAAGCCGTGATATGCACTGGTTACGTATCGATAGATACTATTCTTCAGAATCTACTTTTGAAGAAGATAATGAGAAAAAAGAAAATCTTAATGGTTTAGATTTAGGTGGATTCATCGCTGGTGATGAGGAAACAAAAGGAACATTAGGCGGTTTTAGAAAGATGGAAAAAGCAGGTGATAATCCACAAGTTTCTTTCCAACCTGTAATGTGTCAGCATTGTAATCATGCTCCATGTGAGACTGTTTGTCCAGTTGCTGCTACGTCACACTCTCGTCAAGGTCAAAACCATATGGCTTATAATAGATGTGTAGGTACTCGTTACTGTGCAAACAACTGTCCGTACAAAGTACGTCGTTTCAACTGGTTCTTGTATAATAAAAACACAGAGTTCGATTACCACATGAATGATGACTTAGGTCGTATGGTATTAAATCCTGATGTAAACGTTCGTTCTCGTGGGGTTATGGAAAAATGTTCAATGTGTATCCAAATGACTCAAGCTACTATTTTGAAAGCTAAGAGAGAAGGAAGATCTATTGTTGACGGTGAATTCCAAACTGCATGTTCTAACGCTTGTTCAACTGGAGCAATGGTTTTTGGTGACGTTAATGATAAAGAGGCTGCAGTTACTAAATTAGCTTCTGATGAAAGAATGTACCATTTATTGGAGCATGTTGGAACAAAACCTAACGTGATTTATCATGTTAAAGTTAGAAATACCTAGTACAAAAAAAATTAATTAAGAATCAATATAAAGGATTATGTCGTCTCACTACGAAGCAACCATTAGAAAACCCTTAGTTATAGGTGATAAAACTTATCACGATGTAACTGTAGATGTAGCAGCTCCTGTTGAAGGAAAAGCGAATAAACATTGGTGGATTGTATTTTCTATCGCATTAATAGCCTTCCTTTGGGGTTTAGGCTGTATTGTATACACCGTATCTACAGGTATTGGAACTTGGGGTTTAAATAAAACCGTAGGTTGGGCTTGGGATATCACGAATTTTGTTTGGTGGGTAGGTATTGGTCACGCAGGAACCTTGATTTCTGCAGTATTATTACTTTTCCGTCAGCGTTGGAGAATGGCTATTAACCGTTCTGCAGAAGCGATGACAATTTTCTCTGTTATTCAAGCAGGTTTATTTCCAATCATTCACATGGGGCGTCCATGGTTGGCATACTGGGTTTTGCCTATACCAAACCAGTTCGGTTCTCTGTGGGTTAACTTTAACTCACCGTTACTTTGGGACGTATTTGCAATTTCAACTTACCTTTCAGTATCATTAGTTTTCTGGTGGACTGGTTTACTTCCTGACTTCGCAATGTTACGTGACCGTGCTGTAACGCCATTTAACAAAAGAGTTTATTCTATCCTAAGTTTTGGTTGGAGTGGAAGAGCTAAAGATTGGCAACGTTTTGAGGAAGTATCATTGGTACTTGCTGGTTTAGCTACTCCTTTAGTATTGTCTGTACATACTATTGTATCGATGGACTTTGCTACATCTGTGATACCAGGATGGCATACTACCATTTTCCCTCCTTATTTCGTAGCTGGAGCAGTTTTCTCAGGATTCGCAATGGTAAACACCTTGCTTATTATCATGAGAAAGGTTTCTAACCTGGAAGCTTACATTACATTACAGCACATCGAATTAATGAACATTGTAATCATGATTACAGGTTCTATTGTTGGTGTGGCGTATATTACTGAGCTTTTTGTAGCTTGGTATTCTGGAGTAGAGTATGAGCAATATGCTTTCTTAAATAGAGCTACTGGTCCTTATGCTTGGGCTTACTGGGCAATGATGACTTGTAATGTGTTTTCTCCTCAGTTCATGTGGAGTAAAAAATTGAGAACTAGTATTATGTTTTCATTCGTCATTTCGATTGTTGTAAATATAGGAATGTGGTTTGAGCGTTTTGTAATTATCGTGACTTCATTGCACAGAGATTACTTGCCATCTTCTTGGACTATGTTTTCGCCAACATTTGTTGATATTGGAATTTTCATTGGAACTATTGGTTTCTTCTTCGTATTGTTTTTATTATATTCAAGAACATTCCCTGTAATTGCGCAAGCGGAAGTTAAAACAATTTTGAAAGGAACTGGAGATAACTACAAGAGAGAAAGAGAAGCAAATAAAGATTCACACCATGAGTAATAAAGTAATATACGCCATTTATAATGACGATGATATTTTGATGGATGCGGTTAAAAAAACGAGAGCAGCTCATCATCATATTGAAGAGGTTTTTACCCCTTTTCCAGTTCACGGATTGGACAAAGCAATGGGAATTGCACCAACAAGATTAGCTATTTGTGCTTTCCTTTATGGATGTGTGGGTATTTCTGTTGCAACGGCAATGATGAATTACATCATGATCCAAGATTGGCCGCAGGATATTGGTGGTAAGCCTAGTTTTAGTTATATTGAAAACATGCCAGCTTTCGTACCTATTATGTTTGAGCTTACAGTATTTTTTGCTGCTCACTTGATGGTTATCACTTTTTATATGAGAAGTAAATTGTGGCCGTTTAAGGAAGCTGAAAATCCAGATGTGAGAACTACAGATGATCACTTTTTAATGGAGGTGGCTGTTAACAATAATGAGGAAGAATTAATTTCTTTCT
The DNA here is from genome assembly GCF_011365745.1 of Flavobacterium turcicum. Classification (GTDB taxonomy): domain Bacteria; phylum Bacteroidota; class Bacteroidia; order Flavobacteriales; family Flavobacteriaceae; genus Flavobacterium; species Flavobacterium turcicum. The sequence continues at coordinate 625,579 of NZ_JAAOBY010000001.1, forward strand.
TTCAAGGGACAGGAGCTGTAGAAGTAAAAGTAATTGATAAGCATTAATCGAGATATGAAAAGCGCACATAAAATAACACTTTTATTTGGTTTAACTATTTTAGTTGCATCATGCAAAGATAATGCTGCACCTAATTATCAGTATTTTCCAAATATGTATGAGTCTGTAGGTTATGAAACTTACGCTGAGTCGGCTGCATTTAAAGATGGTAAGGAAGGTCAGCTTCCTGCTGCAGGTACTGTAAACAGAGGTTTTGAACCTTATGAATATGAAAATTCTACCGCAGGTTATGAATTAGCTAAGGCTAATTTGAAATCTCCTCTCGATTCTTTAAGCAGAGATGCAGAAAAAGGAAAAGAGCTTTATGAAATTTACTGCATAAGTTGCCACGGTTCTGCTGGTAATGGTAAAGGTAAATTAGTAGAAAGAGAAAAGTTTTTAGGTGTTCCTAGTTATAAGGATAGAGTTATTACAGAAGGAAGTATTTTCCATGTTGTAACTTACGGTTTGAATTCAATGGGTTCGCATGCCAATCAATTGAGCGCCAAAGAACGTTGGTTAGTTGCTGACTATGTTCTTAAACTAAAAAGTGAATTATAATTGTTGAACAAACTCATCTTAATAGATATGTATACATTTTCAAGTAAATTAAAAACCTTTTCGTTCATCCTTATGGCTCTTGGAGTTTTGGGTATTGGATACGGTTTTTATAGTGCGCCCAAAGATATTCAACAGGTAGAGCAATTGCTTGCCGCTGAGACTCATGGTGAACATGGTGGTTCAACTCATGCTGAGCCTTCTCATGGTGCAAAAGCTTCTCATAATGAAGCTTCTGTGGAAGAGTCACATGTTGATGCTGGTCATAAGAGTTCTGCGCATGATGCTACTGCAGATGCAGAGCATAAAGAACATTTAAATCATGTTTTACACCAACTTCAAAACAAGCCTTGGTCAGCTTTGTACGTAGCGTGTATTTTTTTCATGCTTGTTTCTCTTGGGGTATTAGCTTTTTATGCTATCCAACAGGTTGCACAAGCAGGGTGGTCTCCTGTTTTGTTTAGAGTAATGCAAGGTATTACCTCTTATTTACCTGTGGGAGCAGCGATATTTTTTGTTATCCTTGTTTTGTGTGGTCTTCATTTTAATCACATGTTTGTTTGGTTAGATCCAGAGGTTGTTGCTCATGATAAACTAATCGCTAATAAGGCTGGTTATTTGAATTTCCCATTTTGGATTGTTCGTGCTGCCATTTTCCTTTCTGGGTGGTGTCTGTACCAGTATTATTCACGTAAAAATTGTTTAGCTCAAGATGAGGCAAATGATAATTTAATGTACAAAAAGAACTTTAAGTTATCTGCTATGTTCTTAGTGTTTTTTATTGTGTCTGAGTCTATCATGTCTTGGGATTGGATTATGTCTATCGATCCACACTGGTTTAGTACATTGTTTGGATGGTACGTTTTCGCTAGTTTTTTTGTAAGTGGTGTTACCACTATAGCTTTAGTTACTTTGTATCTGAAGTCTAGAGGTTACCTAGAATTTGTAAATACAAGTCATATTCACGATTTAGCTAAATTTATGTTTGGTTTAAGTGTTTTCTGGACTTATTTATGGTTTTCTCAATTCATGTTGATTTGGTATGCCAATATCCCTGAGGAGGTAACTTATTTTATTACGAGAATTCAAGATTATAATCTACCATTCTTTGGTGCTGTTGTCATGAATTTCTTGTTTCCATTGTTGATTTTAATAAATACCGACTTTAAGAGAATATCTTGGGTTTTGGTTATGGCTGGTGTAGTAATCTTAAGTGGTCACTATTTGGACTTTTTCAATATGGTTATGCCTGGGACAGTTGGTGACAGATGGTTCATAGGAGTTTCAGAGATTTCTTCAGTTCTTTTCTTTTTAGGATTGTTTATATATGTTGTCTTCTCAGCTTTAGCTAAATCTCCTTTATTGGCAAAAAGAAATCCGTTTATAGAGGAAAGTAAACATTTTCATTATTAATATTTAAAGAAATAAACAGATGACAAGTTTGTTGGTAATCATAGTTTTAGTTTTGTTAGCTGTTGCTTTATGGCAATTGACTAAAATATTCGATCTGACGCAAGTTGGTTCTAGTAGTGATAGTTCAGAAGTCGCAACCGATAATGACAATAATATTCAAGGGTATTTGATGTTTGGTTTCTTAGCCTTCATCTATATTTTTACAATTTACGGTTTATTTAAATGGGGTAATCTTGTATTGCACACTCCGGCTTCGGCTCATGGTGCAGAGGTTGATAATTTAATGAACATCACATGGGTTCTTATTTTTACTGTACAAGCTATTACACAAGTATTAGTGCATTACTTCGCTTTTAAATATAGAGGTAAACAGGGTCAAAAAGCATTGTATTTTGCGGATAATAATAAATTAGAAGCAATCTGGAGTATTATTCCTGCTGTTGTTTTGGCTGGTTTGATTTTATACGGTTTGTATGCATGGACAAACATCATGTTTGTTGATGAAGATGAAGATACAGTTGTAATTGAATTATATGCACAACAATTTAATTGGAAGGCTAGATATTCTGGTGCTGATAATGTGCTAGGTAAGGCGAATGTAAGATACATTGAAGGAGCTAATGCCGTTGGTGTTGATTTAAGTGATCCTTATGCTCAAGATGATGTTGTTGTTACGGAATTACATATTCCTGTAGGTAAAAAGATATTGTTTAAAATGCGTTCTCAAGACGTGTTACACTCAGCTTACATGCCCCACTTTAGAGCCCAGATGAACTGTGTTCCTGGTATGGTAACTCAATTTGCTTTTGAACCAATTTACACAACTGCTCAGTATAGAGAATTACCTTTTATGGTTGAGAAAGTTGCTAATATAAATGCTTTGCGTGCTAAAAAGAGTGCAGAGTTGGTTGCTAAAGGCGAAACTGCTTTAGATCCTTACACGTTTGACTATTTGTTATTGTGTAATAAAATCTGTGGTGCTTCTCACTATAACATGCAGATGAAAATTATTGTAGATACTCCGGAAGATTATAAAGCTTGGTTAAAAGATAAGGCTACTGTAGTTAATGAAGTTAAAGCTGCTTTAGCTGAACCTGCTGCCACTGATGCAGCTGTTGGAAGTGATTCTGCCGCTGTTAAGGGAGATAAAGGGGTTGCTGTTACTGCAATGAAATAATTATTAAAGAAAATTTAAAGTAAACATATATGTCAGCAGAAGGTCACGATCACGCATTAGATCACGAACACGAACACCACCATAAAGACACTTTCATTACTAAATATATTTTTAGTATAGATCATAAAATGATTGCTAAGCAGTATTTAATTACTGGTATTTTAATGGGAGTTATAGGTGTCTCATTATCATTACTTTTTAGATTACAATTGGCTTGGCCAGAAGAATCTTTTAAAATATTTAATGTTTTATTAGGCGATAAATTTGCTCCAGATGGAGTTATGGCGAATGATATTTATCTAGCATTAGTTACTATTCACGGAACCATAATGGTTTTCTTTGTATTGACCGCTGCTTTAAGTGGTACATTTAGTAACTTGTTAATTCCACTTCAGCTTGGTGCTCGAGATATGGCTTCAGGTTTTATGAACATGGTATCTTATTGGTTGTTCTTTTTATCAAGTGTTATCATGGTTGGTTCTCTTTTTGTTGAAGCTGGACCTGCTTCTGCCGGTTGGACCATTTATCCTCCTCTAAGTGCATTGCCACAAGCTATTCCTGGTTCAGGTACTGGTATGACTTTATGGTTGGTTTCAATGGCTATTTTCATCGCTTCTTCATTAATGGGTTCTTTAAATTATGTTGTTACAGTAATTAATTTAAGAACCAAAGGGATGACAATGACAAGAATGCCGCTTACAATTTGGGCGTTTTTTGTAACTGCTATAATTGGTATTATTTCCTTTCCAGTTTTATTATCTGCTGCTTTATTATTGATTTTCGATAGAAGTTTTGGTACTTCTTTCTTCCTATCTGATATTTATATCGCTGGTGAAGTATTACATTATCAAGGAGGTTCTCCTGTATTGTTTGAGCACTTGTTCTGGTTTCTAGGGCACCCAGAGGTTTATATCATATTATTACCTGCATTAGGAATTACTTCTGAGGTTATTGCTACAAACTCACGTAAACCAATCTTTGGTTACAGAGCGATGATTATGTCTATTTTGGCAATTGCATTCTTGTCTACTATTGTTTGGGGACACCATATGTTTATATCTGGTATGAATCCTTTCCTTGGATCTGTATTTACCTTTACAACTCTATTGATCGCTATTCCATCCGCAGTAAAAGCATTTAACTACATTACTACTCTGTGGAAAGGTAATTTGCAGTTAAACCCTGCAATGCTGTTTTCAATTGGTTTGGTATCTACTTTTATTACAGGAGGTTTAACTGGAATCATTTTAGGAGATAGTACATTAGATATTAATGTTCACGATACATATTTTGTTGTTGCACACTTTCACTTGGTAATGGGTATTTCTGCATTATATGGTATGTTTGCTGGTATTTATCACTGGTTTCCAAGAATGTTTGGTCGTATGTTGAATAAGAACTTAGGATATGTACACTTTTGGGTAACTGCAATTTGTGCTTATGGTGTTTTCTTCCCAATGCACTTTATTGGATTAGCTGGTTTGCCAAGACGTTATTATACAAATACAAATTTCCCATTGTTTGATGACTTGCAAAATGTGAATGTTTTGATAACTATGTTTGCACTGGTTGGAGGTGCTTTCCAGTTGGTTTTCTTATACAACTTCTTTAGTAGTATTTTTTATGGTAAGAAAGCTGTTATGAATCCATGGAAATCAAACACTTTAGAGTGGACTGCACCTGTAGAACATATACATGGTAACTGGCCTGGAGAAATTCCTGAAGTTCATCGTTGGCCGTATGACTACAGTAACCCAAATCATGAGGAAGATTTTGTACCACAAAACGTTCCTATGAAAGAAGGTGAAGAAGTTTTACACCACTAAAAATAAATTTAAGCCTCTACTAAAGTAGGGGCTTTTTTTATAGACGTAATTATTATTCTCTTTGCAGGTTGTTGTGGTTTCATTTTAGGACTCTCTTTACTATCTTTGTTGTATGAACGAAAATTTAGATCCTACTTCTCGCAGTTTTAGTACTGAAGAGCTTGATATTGAAAAGAAGTTAAGGCCTCTAAGCTTTGATGATTTTTCAGGTCAAGATCAGGTACTCGAAAATCTTAAAATATTTGTGCAAGCAGCCAATCAACGCAATGAGGCGCTTGATCATACACTCTTTCATGGACCTCCAGGGCTAGGTAAAACTACACTTGCTAATATCTTAGCTAATGAATTACAAGTAGGTATCAAAATAACATCTGGTCCGGTTTTAGATAAACCTGGTGACCTTGCAGGATTGTTGACCAATTTAGAAGAGAGAGATGTACTATTTATTGATGAAATTCATCGTTTAAGTCCGATTGTGGAAGAATATTTATATTCTGCTATGGAGGATTATAAAATTGATATTATGATTGAGTCTGGTCCTAATGCTAGGACCGTTCAAATTAATTTGAATCCCTTTACACTTATAGGTGCAACTACGCGTTCTGGTTTATTAACTGCTCCTATGCGTGCTCGTTTTGGTATTTCTTCCCGTTTGCAATATTATACCACTGAATTATTAACTACAATTGTGGAACGTAGCTCAGCTATTTTTCAAATGCCAATTTCGATGGAAGCTGCTATTGAAATTGCTGGTAGAAGTAGAGGCACACCCCGTATTGCAAATGCATTGTTGCGTAGGGTACGTGATTTTGCTCAAATTAAGGGCAACGGCACTATTGATATAGAAATTGCGAAATATGCGTTAAAAGCTCTTAATGTAGATGCGCATGGATTAGATGAGATGGATAACAAAATTCTAACAACTATAATTGATAAGTTCAAAGGTGGCCCTGTTGGATTGACAACGTTGGCAACTGCTGTATCTGAGAGTAGTGAAACGATTGAAGAAGTATATGAACCTTTTTTAATTCAAGAAGGTTTTATTATGAGAACTCCACGTGGTCGAGAAGTAACTGACAAGGCCTACAAACATCTAGGGAAATTAAAAACGAACATTCAACAAGGTTTGTTTTAATTCTTTGAAGATTAAATAAAATATAAAGAACTTTTTATTAGCACTAAATCAATACATACTTCCTTTATCAAAACCGAAGCCAAAAGATTGGGATTTATGTCTTGTGGCATATCGAAGGCTGGTTTTTTAGAAACCGAAGCTCCTCGATTGGAGAGTTGGTTAAAATCAAATAGTCACGGTCAAATGTCTTATATGGAGAATCATTTTGACAAGCGCTTGGACCCTACGCTGTTGGTTGACGATGCAAAAAGTGTAGTGTCGTTGTTATTGAATTATTTTCCTGAACAAAATCAAATTGAGGATACTTTTAAGATTTCAAAGTACGCTTACGGAACTGATTATCATTTGGTGATAAAAGAGAAATTAAAAGAGCTATTGTATTCCATTAACGAGAATATAGGTGCTGTGTCTGGTAGAGCTTTTGTAGATTCGGCTCCAGTTTTAGATAAAGCTTGGGCAGCAAAAAGTGGTTTGGGTTGGATTGGTAAAAACAGTAATTTAATTACTCAAAAAGTAGGTTCTTTTTATTTTATTGCTGAATTGATTATCGATTTGGAGCTTGATTATGATAACATTACATCGGATCATTGCGGAACTTGTACCGCCTGTATTGATAGTTGTCCCACACAAGCCATTGAAAGTCCGTATGTGGTAAACGGTAGCAAATGTATTTCCTATTATACTATTGAACTTAAGGATAACCTTCCCATTGATATGAAAGGTAAGTTCGATGATTGGGCCTTTGGTTGTGATGTTTGTCAAGATGTTTGTCCTTGGAACCGTTTTTCTAAACCACATAATGAACCGTTGTTTACTGCAAATCCAGATTTGCTCTCCATGTCAAAACAAGATTGGATCGAAATCACCGAAGAAACATTCAGGGTGGTTTTTAAGAATTCGCCAATAAAGCGGACGAAATATGACGGATTTATAAGAAATATTAAGTTTCTGGAACAATAGCGCTATTGCTCTTTCATAGTAGATTCTCTTTCAATTATTTTTGTGTCTAATTCAACTGTTCTAGGTTCGAACGTAAGCCCATCCTTGTGGCATACCATTTCCTCAAGTAGTAAATTAAACGATTCAATTCCCATTTCGTGACTCGGTTGATCAACGGTGCTCAACTTTGGTGAAATCACTTGCGACATAAACCAATTGCTAAATCCTATAATTGCAATTTTTTTAGGTATCTCAATTTTTTGTTCGTTTAAATAAGCAATCACACCTACTGCTACAAGGTCTGTTACAGCAAATATTCCATCAACATCTTTATGATCGTTCACTATTTTTTCTGCAAACTGACGTCCTTCGTCAAAGGTTACGTTTTCGCAGGTGTACACTAAATTGGCATCAAATGGAATTTGATTTTTTTCTAATGCTTTTTTGTAACCAATGTAGCGGTCAATTGCGTTTTGTGGATTTAAGGGGCCACGTATATGAGCTATCCTTTTGCATCCTTTATCGATGAGATGTTGCACTGCATCAAAAGCTGCTTTTTGATCGTTGATAACGACTTTGTTGCATTTAGAAAGCTTAGCAATTTTATCGAACATAACAAAAGGAATATTTCTATTTATAATTTCCTTAATGTGATCGTCGTTGTTTGATTCGTTAGAGAGTGACATAATAATACCGTCTACCCTTTTGTTAATCAATAGTTCTACTTGTTTTTTCTCTAATTCAAGTGTTTCATTCGATTGTAAAATAATAACCAAATATCCTTTTTTCTCTGCTTCGTCAATGATGGCATTTACTACGTTGGAAAAGAAATGATGAACTACTTCGGGAATAATTAGTCCTATAGTTTTCGATTCTTTGGTTCTAAGATTAACGGCAAAACTATTGGGAGTATAATGCAGTTCTTGGGCAAGGGCAAGTACTGCTTTTTTTGTTTTTTCGCTTACATCTGGATAGTTTTTTAAAGCTTTTGAAACTGTAGTTATTGATATCCCAAGTTTTTCTGCTATTTCTTTCAGTGTAATATCTTTCATGATGATGCTTGTGTGGGAGATCCAAAATCAATAGTAACTGCAATTGATTTTAGATTTGTGTAGTTAGTTTTTAGTTATGTAACGGTGTTAATGATCTTTAAATCAATTGCAATATATTAATTTCCGGAGTGTTTTAGCTGTTAATATTGTTTTAATTAGAAGATGTAAATAATCTGATTTTTTGAATAGTGAAATAGACTAGGTAGATTCTCTTTCGATTATTGATGTAGTAACTTCTATAAATTGAGGGGTAACTTTTTGATTCGCTTTCTTTGCCGCAATTTCATCAAATAAAATGGCTGCTGCTTTTTGTCCTATTTCAAATCCGGGCTGATTAATAGTTGATAGTTTTGGAGTTATAACTTCTGACATGAACCAATTACTAAATCCTAATACCGCTATTTGATTCGGAATTTCAATCCCAGATTCGCTCAAGTATTTCATGGCCCCAATTGCGGCCATATCTGTAACGGCAAAAATGGCATCAGTATCAGGATGCGTAGCAATTAATTGTTTGGTGTTTTCATATCCGTCTTCAAAATCTAAGTTGTTCTCGCAAGCAAACACAAGACTAGGATCATATTTGATTTGATGATCTTCTAACGCTTTTTTATAACCCAAAAAACGATCTATGGCGTTTTGTGGCAAGTATGAACCTCGTAGGTGTGCAATTTTTTTATGCCCTTTCTTTATTAAATAAGCTACCGCATCATAAGCTGCTTTTTGATCGTTTATAGTAACTTTTGAACAAGGAACAACTTTGGCAATTTTGTCAAAAAGAACCAATGGCGTTTTTTGTTGCAATATGGCAGTAATGTGTTTGAAATCGCCTGTTTCATTAGATAATGACATGAGTATCCCATCCACTCTTTTTTGAAGTAGCAGTTCCAGCTGTTTTTTTTCAAAACTTACTTTTTCGTTTGATTGTAAAATAATAACAAGGTAATCTCTTTTTTCGGCTTCTTCTAAAATCCCCTTGATAACAGTTGCAAAAAAATCATGCACCAATGTTGGAATAATAAGTCCAATTGTTTTCGACTCTTTGGTTCTCAAGTTAACGGCAAAACTGTTTGGAGTATAATGTAATTGTTGCGCTAAATCAACAACCGCTTTTTTGGTTGATGCACTCACATCACTATATCCCTTTAAAGCCTTCGATACGGTTGTTATTGAGATTCCGAGTTGGTTTGCAATTTCTTTTAGCGTTGTGTTGTTCATAGTTATTGTCGTCCGTATAGCATTATCGTTGCAAACGAATATACAATTTATTTATCTCCTATTAATTTTATAAACAGTTTATGTGAATTTTTTACTAATCTTTAAAAAGTTATACTGTTTTACTGAGATTATTTTTAATAAAGATTTAATTTTGATGATTTTCCAAACCAAAGGTGATTTGATCGCTATTAAATTTTGTTGTTCAAGTTAGGGTTTTGGAATGACTCAATTTCGGATACATCTAAATTTGGATTTGCACCTTCATGAGTTGCTACCAAAGCTCCAAGAGCACATGCGAAATCAATTGCCTCTTGTGGATTTCCATCAGTTAAGAGTTTAGAAAGCAATCCTGCTAAAAAGGAATCGCCAGATCCAACAGTATCAACAACATTAATCTTATATCCGCTGTTATAGTACATTTTGTTATTGTAGTATAAAGCTGCGCCATGACTTCCTTTCGTTACGCAAATATGTTTTGTTTTAGTTTGTTCTGCAATGAAAAGTATATTTTGCTCTAAGGAATGAAATGGTGAATTCATTAAGGCGCTAATTTCATACAGTTCGTCATCGTTAAATTTTATGAAATCTGCTTGTAGCATTAATTGATCTATCACATCTTTTGTGTAGTAAGGCGCCCTTAGGTTAACGTCAAATACCGAATATTTGCTGTAATTTATTAGCTCGAAAAGGCTTTGCTTTGCGACCGCATCGCGACTTGCCAATGTGCCAAATACAAAAGCATCAGCTTTTTTTACAACATTTTCATCTTCAGGATTGCAGGTTATTTTGTCCCAAGCCACGGGATAATTGATCGTGTAAGAGGCAGATCCTTTCTGATCTAATGTTACAATAACTTCACCTGTTTTATAAATTTGGTCTTTTTGAATGGAGTTTGTTGAAACTCCATTTTGGCTAATGTAATTGAGCATTTCAGCACCAAGTGCATCGCTGCCAATACGACTGATAATTTGGGTTTCAATACCCAGTGAACTAAGGCGCAGTGCTACGTTTAAAGGTGCGCCACCAATTTTAGTATGTGTAGGAAACACATCAAACAATACTTCTCCAAAACAAATTACTTTTTTAGCCATAGTATTTATTATTTTGATAAACTTTCAGATAATTCTTCTAGTGTTCGTCCTTTGGTTTCGGGCATCTTCGTAAAAACCCAAAGGAGTTGTAGTACCATCATCAAACAAAAGATTGCAAAAACAGTAGTTGTTCCTATTTCTTTAAATAAGAAAGGAATAAATGACGGAATTAAAGCAGCCAAAACCCAATGCACTGATGTACCAAAAGAGCTTCCAGCCGCTCGCAATTTATTTGGAAAAAGTTCAGAGATAAAAACCCAAATTACGGCCCCTTGCCCGATAGCATGTGATGCGATAAATAGGAAGAAAAATAGCGGGACAGCCATTCCTTTCCATTCGTAATGGAAAGCAGTAGTAACAAGTCCTAGTGAAATAATATAACCTACAGAGCCAAGGTACATGAGTGTTTTTCTTCCGAAACGGTCAATTAAAGCAATTCCTATCATGGTAAATATTAAATTGATAATTCCAATTCCAATGCTGCTTAAAAACGAAGCTGATTTTTCTAGTCCGGCAAGTTCAAATATTCGAGGTGCATAATATAAGAATGCATTTATTCCTGAAAGTTGATTAAAGAAAGCAATAAAGAAGGCTAGTAGAAGTGGTTTTCTATATTTTTTCATAAAAATAGATTCGTTTTTGTCTTCTTGCTGAGTTTCTTTTTCCATCGCATCAATGGCCGTAGCAACTGCCTCGTCAGTATAAATTTGTTTTAAAATGGCTCGAGCTTTATTAACGTCCTTTTTATATTCTAAAATCCAACGCGGACTTTCAGGAATCCAAAAAATAAGCAATGTATAAATCAGCGAAGGAAAAGATTGAATGCCCAGCATCCATCGCCAAGAATTGGCACCAATATCTTGCAAGTAATAGTTGGATGTAAAAGCAATTAAGATTCCAAAAACGATATTGAATTGATAGAGCGCAACCAACTTTCCGCGATCCTTTGCAGGAGCAATTTCTGAAACATAGGTTGGCGCCGCAATAGTTGAGGCTCCTATACCAATACCACCTAAAAATCTAAAAATTGAAAACAAAAATGGGTCATTTGCAAAAGCAGTTCCAACAGAGGAAACAAAAAATAATATACCAATAAGTAGCAGCGTATTTTTTCTGCCCAAAATATTGGTAGGAAAAGCCCCAAATACAGCTCCAATTACAGTTCCCCAGAGTGCTGATGACATCACAACTAAACCGTGGAATAAGTCACTAGAACCCCATAATTGCTGCAATTGTTTATCAGCGCCCGAAATAACAACAGTGTCAAAGCCAAATAGGAATCCCGCAAAAGCAACAATAACAGACCAGTATAAGATTTTCTTTTGATTCATGTTTTTAGTTTTAAAAAATTAATGTGTTTTTTTAAGTATAGGTTACCAAATACTATTGATTTTTGAAATAGAGAAGTCCTTTAAGCATTGATCGTTCTTTGAGCTTATGCTCAGTTTTGTATACGGCTGATTCGGGAAAATTTGTGCGGTAAAACTGTAGGTTCCATCTCCTAGAAAAAGTTCAATTGATGACCAATCTAAAAAGATTTGATAGTGAATATTCTTTGATTGCAGTAATGGTGTTTTGGTATTTTGGCTTTGTGCTCCAAACGATTTTTCAAATTTTACTTGTCCGGAGTTTCGTCGATCTAGTGTAAAGTTTTTCAGTTGCGCATCGTAATAAACCACCAGAGAATCCTTTAAATCATTAGAGAACACTAGTTTTAAATCCTCATTTTTTGCCTTAAAATCGATTTTAGATTGATTCAGCAAGGCGTATGTAAAAGTTTGTGGTTTATCATTTTCAATCGTCATTTTGTCTCTTTCAAATGCTACTTTTTCAGATGATTTTAACTGCGGAACAACTTGGCTTTGTAAATTGTAAATTCCATTAGTTTCTGTTAACGCGAGCGTTCTAGGCAAAGTCATAGCACTTCTCCAGTTTTTAGTAGGAGTATTGCGAGCATAGGACCAATTGCTCATCCATCCTATAAAAACACGTTCGCCATTTGGTGTATTGTTGAAGGTTACACCAGCATAATTATCAGTTCCGCAATCCACCCATTTTATATCTTTTTGATCGGTCGTAAAACGTTTTCCATCGTAATCACCTATAAAATACTGTGTTCCTGACCCACCATTTGGTGCTCCAGGATTGATACTAATTAATAAAACCCATTTTTCTTTATTTGTTCCATTGACCTTTAGTTTAAAAAGATCAGGGCATTCCCAAACTCCGCCATGCGCTCCCATATTTGAACCAAATTCACTTTCAAAATTCCATTGAATTAAATTTTTAGAGGTATAAAATTGTGCTCTATCGCCAGCAACTAGTGCCATATTCCAAAGTTTCGTTTCAGCATTCCAAAACACTTTTGGATCTCTAAAATCTTTTAAACCTGGATTTTTAATAATTGGATTTTGACTGTATTTTTTCCATGATTTTCCTTCATCCAAGCTGTAGGCCAAGCCTTGTGTTTGATAGTCGGTTTTACCAGCTTTCTCTCCATCCATATCATGATAGGTAAAAATAGCTATCATAGGTGGGTTTTGAATACTGCCTAAGCCCGAGCTGTTTTGTGTGTCAATAACAGCACTGCCCGAAAATATAAGTCCGTTTTTGTCAGGATACAATGCTATTTTTTCGGGTTTCCAGTTTATTAAATCAGGACTTGTAGCATGTCCCCAGTGCATCGGTCCCCAAACGATATTCTCTGGATAATATTGATAAAACAAGTGGTAAACGCCTTTGTAATAGACTAAACCATTTGGATCGTTCATCCATTTTTTTTCTGGTGAAAAATGAAATTGTGGACGATATGTTTCTTTATATTTTTTTGAATCGTCACTTTTTAACACCTCGGCCGAAGCGCTATTGATAGTTGTTTCCGAATTATTTTTGCTACAAGAAAAAGCAATAATTAACCAGCTTAAGATCAGTATTCGACTTGCTTTTTCTGTTATCGTATTCATAATGAATTGGTTTTAAAATTAAAGTATTTGTATAAAAATAGAATTCTATTTTGGAAATGTTAAAATATTCCTTTGCTAATTTTGATTTCAAATGCCGAAAACGTTTTCGATTCAATTATGAGCTACTTTCTGTTTTGTTTCATTTTAATGCAACCTATTTTCTTTAAATTTGAGTGAAATAGCAAATAAAACCATATGATTTTAAGATGCCAGTTGGTACTTTACATTTTCTTTATAACCACTATTACTTTTGCGCAAACGCAAGGTGATGATTGGAATTTAGTAGCTACTTCGCGCTACAATTATTTTGGAGTTGCAATGGCAAATGGACAAATAGGAATTGTAACTGACGATACTCCTTTGCGAACCAAAGAGATTATCTTGAATGGAGTTTATGATGGCAGTCCTGAAAACGGGATTAGCAGAATTGTTCGCGGTACTGAATTTTTGAACCTCAGATTATTTTTAGATCAAAAAGAAGTGCAATCAAGCACAATCGATAATTGGAAGCAAGTAGTGTCAATGAAAAATGGGACATCCACAACTTCTTTCTCCTTTAATAATGTGGCTCAAATTACTTATACAATTCTAGCCAATAGAGCAGTTCCTTTTTCTGCAATGGCAATTGTAGAAATCATTCCTTCTAAAGATTTAGATCTAAAAGCAAGCAATTATATGATTGTTCCTGAAGAATTGAAAGAAGCAAAAAGTCAGTTCAGAATATTAAAAGATAATCAGTATCGAATGCCAATTTTTAGTACCGTTGCAAAAACGCGTACGGGGAAATATACTGTAGCGGCAGCTACAACTTTTTTGTTTGATCAAAAAGTTGAAGATTTGCAGCAAACTGGAAATGAAGTTGGTTTTACTACAAAATTACGTAAAGGTCAAAAATATCGTTTTGCCGTGGCGGGAGGAATTTGTACTTCTAAAGAGGTAACAGATCCTGTTAATGAATCTGAAAGACAGCCTATTTATGCATTACAAGAAGGAATTGATAAATTGGTCGCCAAGCATCAAAAAGCGTGGTCAGTACTTTGGGATTCTGGAGACATTCAAATTGAAGGAGATCTTGATGCGCAGCAAAGAGTTCGTTTTGCCTTGTTCAACTTGTATTCATTTATAAGGTCAGGTACAAGGCAAAGTATTGCGCCCATGGGCTTGTCATCACAAGGTTATAACGGACATATTTTTTGGGATACTGAGTTATGGATGTTTCCAACGCTTTTGGCATTGCAACCCGATTTGGCTAAATCATGCCTAGATTACCGTTCAGATCGATTAGAAAAAGCCAAGCAAAAAGCTTTCATTTATGGGTACAAAGGCGCAATGTACCCTTGGGAATCCGATGATACTGGCGAAGAAGTTACACCAACCTGGGCTTTAACAGGTATTTTTGAACAACATATTACGGCTGACGTTACTATTGCATTTTGGAATTATTATGCTTTAACGCAGGATAAAATTTGGTTGAAAAAGGAGTGGGCAGTCTTAAAAGAAACTGCTGATTTTTGGGTGAGTCGCGTAAGTGAAAATGTAGATGGTAGTTTTTCTATTCTAAATGTAGTAGGAGCTGATGAATACGCACAGCATGTAGATGACAACGCTTTTACAAATGCTGCAGCTATTGAAGCATTAAAAAACACTATTAAAGCAGCTACAATTTTGAATGAACTAATTGATCCAAAATGGGAAACAGTTGCCGAAAAACTTAAAATTCATTCTAAAGATGGTATTACACAAAATTACAGCGGTTATGATGGACAAATGATAAAACAAGCCGATGTAAACTTGTTAGCCTATCCTTTACATGTTATTACTGATAAAAAACAAGTAGAGCGTGATTTAGTGTATTATGCAGAAAAAATTGATAAAAAAGGTGGTCCTGCAATGGCATCAGGAGTCTTATCTGTTTTGTACGCACGCTTGGGTAACCGCGAAAAAGCCTATGATTATTTTGTAAAATCATATTTGCCTAATAGTCGCCCTCCTTTTGGAGTTTTCTCTGAATCAGCAAATAGCAATAATCCTTACTTTGCAACTGGTGCTGGAGCTATGTTACAAGCGGTAATTTTTGGATTTGGAGGAGTTGAGCAAACGGATACAGGTTTTAAATACAATAAAGGTTTGTTGCCCAAGCAATGGAAGTCTTTAACAATTATAGGTTTGGGTACTGATAATAGAACGATTAAGATTAATTAAAATTGTTGTTTTTTGTTGTAAATACAATGTTTTCCGTTGTCCAAGCGGGAAATGTTGTATTTTTTTTTGGCGATATTTTGCACCAACTAAGATTGTTGGCAGTACTTGAGGCTCATTTGAAATATTCGGTAATTGGTAAACGATAATCGGTGATTTTTAGTAGTTTTTTGATGGTTATTAAATTCTAACCATTTTATCGACTGATACTTATAAAAGGTGGGGTTCTCTTTAGTAATTAATTGAGCTTCTTTTTTTTGAATAATTCGCAATGATTTTGCAAAACTGAAACCTTTTTTGAAGTTTGTGTAACGTTTTTTGTTATTGAAAGAGAAAATATCAGTAATATTGATTTTTTTTACTGTTATTTTTTATATTTTATTCATTTTTAGTATTAAATTATTGCAGTATCTATTTTAAAATCGAAAACGTTTTCGGCTTAACGAAAACGTTATAGTTTATGTAAATCCTAAATTTATCATAAAATTATAATTATGTTTGATAACTAATATTAAACAAACCATTTAAACAAATTATTAACCAACTTATTTATTACGTATGAAAAATAGTCTAATTAAAGGCTTGATGTTGTTTCTGACGATACTTTGCACAAGCTTGACCTATGCTCAGGATGTGTCAGGTACAGTTTCTGACGCTAGTGGTCCTCTTCCAGGGGCTTCTGTGTTGGTAAAAGGAACAAAAAACGGAGCTCAAACTGATTTCGATGGAAAATTTACTATCAAAAATGTTGGGCCAAATGCAGTTTTGATTTTTAGTTACATTGGTCTTAAAACGCAAGAATTAAATGTAGCTGGTAAAAGTACAGTGAGTGTACTTTTAAAAGAAGATTCGGCAGAGTTGAAGGAAGTTGTTGTAATAGGATACGGATCTGTTAAAAAGAAAGATGCAACTGGTGCAGTAGATCAAATTAGTTCCAAGAGTTTTGATAACGTAGCCTCGCCATCTCCTGCACAATTATTACGTGGTAAAGTAGCTGGTGTACAAGTAACACAGTCAAGTGGTGAGCCAGGTGCTGGCGTAGCCATTAGAGTTCGTGGTAATTCTTCTATTCGTTCTGGTAACGGACCACTTATTGTTGTTGATGGTGTTCCTTTGGATGGTGGAAATGTTTCAGCAGGTGGTGCTGATTTATTAGGATCTTCATCTGCGAGAAACCCATTAAACTTTATCAACCAAAATGATATTGAGAGTATGTCTGTATTAAAGGATGCTTCTTCAACTGCTATTTACGGATCTCGTGGAGCGAATGGAGTTATCGTTATTACAACTAAAAAAGGAAAATCTAACGTTCCTTCATTAACATACAGTACTTCATTCCAATTCAGTAAAATGTCTGGAAAATTAGATGTAATGAGTGGGCAACAATTTGCTGATGCAGGTGGAGATGACAGAGGTTCTAGAACATATAACTGGAAAGATGCTGTGCTTAGAAATGGATTTTCGCAAAATCACGATTTGTCCTTTACAAAATCTACAGAGAACTCAAATACAAGAATCTCTTTTGGTGCATCAAACACTGATGGTATCGTAAAAAATACAGGTTTAGACAGATATACTGCCTCGTTTTACAATTCAAATGATTTGTTTAACGGTGCTGTAAAAGTTGAATCAAGAATTATCTATTCTTCATTAAGAGATCAAGCTACACTTTTGTCTAATAATGCAGGATTTATAGGTAACGTAATTGGTACAGCTTTGTATTGGAATCCTACCTTGCCAATTAGAAATGCAGATGGTTCTTTTAATGTTGTTGGGGATGATTATTTGAATCCAGTTCAACTCTTAGATTCTTATACTGATTATACGAATACTAATAAGTTACTAGGAAGCATTAATACAACCTGGAAAATTAACAGTAAATTGAAGTATCAATTCTTATTTGGTATTGAGACATCAAATTCAAGTAGAAAAAGCCAATTGTTGCCAACAATTGAAATCTCAGGTGCTCAATTTCAGGCAAATGTTCCAGGATCAAGTGAAGTTAAATTTGGAACAGCAAATATCAATAATCAAAACAAGTTCAACAAAACTTTCGAGCATACATTGAACTATAACAATGATTTCGGTGACAATTTTAACTTAGATGCATTGGTTGGTTACTCTTACTATGATTACCATGCAGATGGAAATTCAGCAAGCGGCAAAGGATATGATGTGAACCAAACAAACTTAATCGATAACATTGAAGGAGGTTTGCAAAATGAATTCAGAGTTTCATCTTTCAGAAATAGAGTAGAATTACAATCGTACTTCGCAAGGGTAAATGCTACATTGTACAAAAAATTAATTCTTACAGGTACTTTACGTTCTGACGGATCAACTAAGTTAGGAGTAAACAACAAGTATGATTATTTCCCATCTGTAGGTGTTGCTTACAAAGTTGTTGAAGATAAAGAAGGTTTGTTAAACAGTTTCAAAATTAGAGGAAACTACGGTATTACTGGTAACCAAGAGTTTGCGCCAAACTCTGCAATTGCTAGAGCATCATATGGTAACAATGGTAACTTAAATATCGATACCAACTCAAATGCTGATTTGAAGTGGGAAACTACTAAATCATATGGTGTAGGAGCTGATTTTGAATTGTTGAAAAATAAATTAACAGGTTCTGTTGATTACTTTCAAAGAGATACCAAAGATTTGATTTTCCCTGTGCCAGCAGCAGCAACGCAACCAGGACCACCATCACCTCGTTTTAAAAACTTACCTGGTAACTTAATCAATAAAGGAGTTGAAGTATCATTGAATTACAAAGTAATCGATACTGAAGATTTAACTTGGGATGTTTCTGGAAATGCATCTTTCTTAACTAATAAAGTTGAAAACTTTGCAGGATTTATTCAAACAGGTGGATTAAACGGACAAGGTTTAACAGATGCATATGCTCAGGTAATTACAAACAACCAGCCTGCTTACACTTACTTTTTGTATGAGTGGAGAGGATATGATGCAGATGGAAATTCAATCTATGCAGATGCTGCAGGTAATGATACTGGTTTAGGTACAGCGGCTAAAAAATTATTAGACAAACAACCATTACCTAAAATCAACGTTGGTTTTACTACAAGTTTAGCATACAAAAATTTTGATATGAGTGCTTCTTTTTACGGTGCATTTGGTCATTATATTTATAATAATACAACGAATGCTTACTTCTTTAAAGGTGCATTCTTGGGAGGAAGAAATACAACTTTAGAGGCAGCTACTTCTCCTCAAGCTCAAGGAGATCCTAACTCTCCATCAACTAAGTACTTAGAAAGAGGTGATTTCTTAAGAATGGGTAATTTGACATTTGGATATACTGTTAATTCTTTAGAAAGATTTAAAATCAAATCGGCTCGTTTCTTTGTAAATGCTTCTAACTTATTCATAATCACTAGCTACTCAGGTACTGATCCAGAGGTAGATACTGATAAATCATTAAACGGAGTACCTTCTGCAGGTATGGAGTATTTATCATACCCAAGAGATAGAAGTGTATCACTTGGACTTAACGTAACATTTTAATTAACATAACAATGAGAAGAATAAATATTATTAAAAGCATCTTGTTTACTAGTACTGTTATTCTAGGAGTAAGTTGTACTAATCTAGATGAGGAGGTATTGGATGGTGTTGTGCTGAATAACACTGGTAGCTCATCAGTGAATTCTGCAGCATTATTGGTAAGTGCCTATGAGGGATTGAGAGGGTTTCAGGATCAAGACAAAATGTTCGCATTAGGTGAAATGTCAACTGATGCTTTAGTGGGGCCAACAAGAGGTGGTGACTGGGATGATAATGCAAAATGGAGACAGCTGCATACACATACATGGGCTCCTGATAACATTGAAATCAGAAACGCTTGGAATTCTTTACTGTCGCAAGTATACAACTGTAATATTGTCGTTCAAAACGGAACCGCTGCTCAAATTACACAAGCACGTTTTTTAAGAGCTTTTTATTACTACCACGCGATTGATTTGTTTGGGCAAGTTCCTTACAGAGAGGCAGGAAGTTCACTTGAAGAAGATCCAAAAGTTTGGACTAGACAAGAAGCGACAGCTTTTGTAATCAGTGAAATGGAAGCAATTATCACTAATCTACCAGCACGAGTAGCTGGTGATGCAAGTATAGCGAACGCAGATGCGGGTCATTTCCTTTTAGCTAAATTGTATTTAAATAAAGGTGTGTTCAATGCAGCAGACGCAGCAGGACCATACACTTTTGATCCAGCTGATATGACTAAAGTGGTAACGCATGTAAACGCGATTACTGGTAATCTTTCTGCAGATTATTGGGATAACTTTAAGCCTACGAACAACACCTCTCCTGAAATTTTGTTTTCGTCTAAAAATATAAGAGGAGGTCAAGGTGGAGGAATTCAGTCTCGTTGGAGAATGTCTATGCACTATAACCAAACTCCAGACGGATGGAATGGTTTCTCTACAGTAGCTGAGTACTACAACAAATTTAATCCAAACGATAGACGTATTAAAAATGCTGACCCTGCAATCATTAGTGCATTTGGTAACAACGTAGGTTTCCAAGTAGGACAAATGTTTAAACCAGGTGGGACAGAAGCGTTGAAAGACAGAAAAGGTAATGCACTTGTTTTTACTCCTGCATTAACACTGATAACAGGCGGAAATACACTCGAAACAGCTGGTATTAGAAGCCAAAAATACATCCCAGATGCTGATAATTTAGGAACACCGGAAAACGATTATGTTTTGATGCGTTATTCAGATGCGTTATTAATGAAAGCAGAGGCGATTTTGCGAGGAGGAACTGGTGTTAATGATGCTGCTAAATTTGCTCAGTTGGTTTCAAGAACTAATGTTGCAGGTACTGTACCAACAACTTTAGATGCCATTTACACAGAGAGAGGTAAAGAACTTTGGTACGAAGGGTGGAGAAGAAACGACATGATTCGTTTTGGGAAATTCTTAGAGGCTAGAGCTTTAAAACCTTATGTTTCTGATAAGAGATATGTTTTATTCCCTATCCCAGCGGATGCTTTGTTCAATGCTAATTTGAAACAAAACCCTGGATATTAAGAGTTGTTTATAATTAATTATTTTTTTGAGTTAGTCATAAAGAGGGTATTTATTACCCTCTTTATTTTTTTATTATTTTATTCATTTTTATTCTAATAATATATAAATTAGGCAATTCTAATACTTACAATTTTCTAATTCAATGTCAAATCCAATTATGTTAAAGCGCTTAGTTGTAAGCTGTATTCTCGCTGTTACTTTTTTAAATTGTTCCGGTAAGAAGCAAGGTGAAGAAGGGTTGTTGTTCACTAAGTTGAGTAGCTCAGAAACAGGAATTTCATTTCTTAATGATGTAAAGAATGGAGCCGATATGAATATCTTTAAATACCGTAATTTCTATAATGGCGGAGGTGTTGCAATTGGTGATATAAATAATGATGGGCTTCCGGATGTTTATTTCACCTCGAATCTTGGCGCTAATAAACTTTATTTGAACAAAGGAAATTTCAAGTTTGAAGACATTTCCAAAAAGGCAGGTGTTGAAGGGGGTAAGTCTTGGTCTACGGGTGTTGTTATGGTAGATTTAAATGCAGATGGGTTTTTAGATATTTACGTTTGTAATGCTGGAAATAGCTTAGGCGATCAACAAAAAAATGAACTTTTTATTAACAACAGAAACGGAACATTTACGGAGAAAGCATCCGAATACAATTTAGCCGATACCGGAATTACAACCCATGCAGCTTTTTTTGACTATGATAAAGATGGAGATCTCGATGTGTATATCTTAAACAATAGTTTTATACCAGTAAGTAGTTTGAATTATTCAAATAAAAGGGAATTACGTGATAAAGATTGGGATGTTGCTGAAATTTTAAAAGGTGGTGGAGACAAATTATTGCGTAACGATAACGGAAAATTTACTGATGTAAGTGCTGCTTCTGGCATTTACGGCAGTCTTATTGGATTTGGATTAGGGGTTACTGTTGGTGATGTAAACGGAGATTTATATCCAGATATTTATGTTTCTAATGATTTTTACGAGAGAGATTATCTGTATATCAATAATAAAAACGGAACTTTTACCGAGGAAATTAAAGGGTGGACTTCGCACATTAGTCAATCTTCAATGGGAGCTGATATGGCCGACATAAACAATGACGGTAAAGCCGATATTTTTGTTACCGATATGCTGCCAGAACCTGACGAGCGTTTAAAAACTACAACCAATTTTGAAAATTATGATTTATTTGTTCGTAAAATAAATTTAGATTTTTATACCCAATACATGCAAAATACCTTGCAAATTAACAATGGGGAAAATCAGTTTTTAGAAATTGCCAATTACGCAGGAGTAGCAAAAACCGATTGGAGTTGGGGTGCATTACTATTTGACATGGATAATGATGGATACAAGGATATTTTTGTCTGTAATGGTATTTACAATGACTTGACTAATCAGGATTTTGTTGATTTTTTTGCAAATGAGTTCATGCAAAAAATGGTGGTTACAGGAAAAAAAGAAGAAATTCAAACCATAATTAGTAAAATGCCAAGTACTCCTATTGCTAATTATGCGTACAAAAACAATAAAAATTTAACCTTTAGCAATCAGGCTACAGATTGGGGTTTGGATACGCCAAGTTTTTCTAATGGTGCGGCCTATGCTGATCTCGACAATGATGGAGATCTTGATTTGGTGGTCAACAATGTGAACATGGAGTCGTTTGTGTACCGAAACAATTCGGAGAAAAATGCCAAAAACCAATATGTAAAAGTGAAACTAAAAGGTAACAGTCAAAATACTTTTGCAGTTGGTAGTGTGGTGGAGCTTTTTACAGGATCTGAAATTATTAGACAAGAGCTGATTCCGTCTCGAGGTTTTCAATCGTCAATTGATTACACAATGACATTCGGAATTGGTGATAAAAAAATTGATTCCTTGCGTGTTATTTGGCCAAATGGAACAACAGAAACCGTCAAAAAGATTGTTAAAAATGGGGTTTTGAATTTAGATATTGCTAAAGCAAAAGGCAATTTTTCACCTAAAATAATCAATCAAAAAACTCAATTTTCAGCGGTTAATTCTTCTTTTGTTGCACACAAAGAAAATAATTTTATCGATTTTGATTATGAAGGTTTAGTCTCGAAAATGCTATCGCAAGAAGGGCCTTCGATGTGTGTGGCTGATATCAATGGCGACGGAAATGACGATGTTTTTATTGGTGGTGCCAAAGGACAATCGGGTAAAATATACCTAAATATCGGAAATGGTAATTTTAAAATTTTTTCACAAAAAGAGTTAGACCTCGATGCTGCTTTTGAAGATACTGCCGCAAGTTTTTTTGATGCTGATAATGATGGTGATGTTGATTTATTAGTTGGCTCTGGCGGAAACGAAAAAGCAGATCAAGCCAATTACAAGAACAGATTGTATTTGAACAATGGTAAAGGAGTTTTTACTCGCAGTAAAACTATAATTCCTACTACTTCCAATAACGTTGCTGTAATTGCGGCTTACGATTTTGATCAAGATGGCGATACCGATGTTTTTATTGGTAGCCGAAGCGTACCTGGTGTGTATGGTATTGATCCTAAACATTTACTTTTAGAAAATGACGGTAAAGGTAATTTCACTAATGTGATAGATAAAAAAGCTTTTAAAATTAATAACTTCGGAATGATCACCGATGCCATTTGGGAAGACATCGACAACGATTCTAAAAAAGACTTGATTTTAGTAGGTGATTGGACTGCACCAATGATTTTTAAAAATAACGGCCGCCGTTTGGTAGAATTTAAATCAAATTTATCTACCTACACTGGATTTTGGAATTCGGTAGCCTGTGTTGATTTAAATAATGATGGTAAAAAAGATTTAGTGCTTGGTAATAAGGGAATCAATACCTCTTACAAACCAAGTCAAGACAATCCGTTAAAATTATTTACCAACGATTTTGATAATAACGGTACCATCGAACAAATTGCAACTCGATCCATTAATGGCAAAGATTTACCGATCAACTTAAAACAAGAGTTGGCGAAGCAAATTCCGTCTATCAAAAAGAAAAATTTAAGTTATTCAGCTTATGCCACGAAAACTTTTCAAGATTTATTTAGCAAAGAGATCGTTGAAAATTCGATTCAAAAAACGGTTGCCTATCAAGAAAGTTGTGTTGCAATTAATACCGGAAACGGAAAATTTGTAGTTACCGCATTGCCTGCTCAAGTTCAATTTTCATCAGTGAATACCATTGCAACTATGGATGTAAACAACGATGGTTATCTCGATCTTGTCTTGGGAGGAAACCAATACGAGTTTAAACCGCAATATGGCAGACTTGACTCTAATTATGGTAGTGTTCTTTTAGGGTCTAAAAAAGGAACTTTTACTAACAGTAATAGTGCTGCATCTGGATTTTTTGTTCGTGGCGAAATCAAAAAGATACAACTGATAAAAAATAAAAATAAAAAAACGTTTCTGTTAGCAGCTATTAACAATGATGTTCCAAAACTTTTTAAACTCAATGAATAATATTTTTAGACTCGCCATTGCATCACTTTTAGTTGTGAGTTGCACTAAAAAAGAGGGGCAGTTATTTGATAAATTGCCAGCAGAAGAGAGCAATATTGCTTTTAAAAACGAATTGATACCGTCGAAAAATATCTCCATTTTAGACTACTTATATTACTACAACGGCGGCGGTGTAGCTTTAGGAGATATTAATAACGACGGATTAGTCGATATTTATTTTACATCAAACCAAGGAAAAAACAAACTCTATCTTAACAAAGGAAAAAATAAGTTTGAAGATATCTCTGAAAAAGCCGGTGTAGAAGGCAATAGCGATTGGAATACGGGTACCGTGATGGCCGATGTGAATGGCGATGGTTATTTGGATATTTATGTATGTGCGGTTGTTGGTATCAATGGTTTTGAAGGTCAAAACGAATTGTTCATCAATAATAAAGACAATACTTTTACAGAAAGTGCCGCACAATACCGCTTAGATTTAGATAATTACAGTTCGTCTGCCGCTTTTCTTGATTATGATTTGGATGGCGATCTCGATATGTACCTGCTCAATCATGCGGTGCACAGTGAACTTTCTTTTGGTAAAGCCGAAACACGCAAAAACAGAAGTTACGAATCAGGCGATAAATTATTCCGAAATGACAACGGTAAGTTTGTTGATGTAAGTGAACAAGCGGGAATTTTTGGTGGCGCAAACGGTTATGGATTGGGTCTAGCTGTTGCCGATTTTAATTTAGATGGTTATCCAGATATTTATGTGGGTAACGATTTTCATGAAGACGATTATTACTATTTGAACAATGGTGATGGTACTTTTACCGAGAGTCTCAAACAGTTTTTTGGACATACCAGTCGTTTCTCAATGGGTATTGATGTTGCCGATGTAAACCACGACGGATTTCCAGATATTCTAAGTTTAGATATGTTGGCAGACGACGAAAAAGTCCTCAAAGCATCCTTAGGTGATGACAATATGCAAATGCTAAAGTTACGAACAGAAAAATTGGGTTATCACAATCAGTATGCGCGCAACATGTTGCAAATAAATCAAGCAGGAAAACATTTTACTGAGACGGCTTTACTGAGCGGGATAGCGGCAACCGATTGGAGTTGGAGCACGCTTTTTGGCGATTATGATCAAGATGGCGAACAAGATATTTTTATCAGTAATGGTATCCCAAAGCGACCAAATGACTTAGATTATGTAAAATATTACTCGAACGATCAAATCAAGAAAAAAATAACCTCGACTAAATTATTGGATAAGGAAGCTCTTAAGCGCATGCCTAGTGGCAATGTAACTAATTACGTTTTTCAAGGTGCTGCTGATTTGCAATACAAAAATAGATCTCAGGATTGGATAGAAAACGATTCAATTATTTCGAACGGAAGCGGTTATGCAGATCTTGATAATGATGGAGATTTAGATATTGTAACTAATAATACCAACGCCGTTGCATCGCTTTATATCAATTCGACTAATTCTAAAGCCAATTATTTAAAAGTGAAATTACGTTTTGTGGGTAAAAACTCTTTTGGAATAGGAGCTAAAGTAGTGGTCTACAACAAGGGTAAAAAACAATTTAAAGAGTTACAAACTACGCGCGGATTTCAGTCATCCTCAGAACCTGCGATACATTTTGGATTAGGAACTGAAAAGAGTATAGATTCGTTAGTAGTTATTTGGCCTGATAAAACGTATCAAACTCTTAAAAATGTTAAAGTGAATCAAAGCCTTGCTATTACTGCCAATAAAGACAGACGTGCGTTCAATTACTCGAAATTACAACCGACTGTACTGCCTATTTTTAAGAAAGTAGATGGTAATTTAGGTATTAATCATTTGCAACAAGAAAATGATTACATCGATGTTTTGGTACAAAAGTTAATGCCTTTTCAACGCTCTGATCGTGGTGCTGCAACGGCCGTAGGCGATTTAAACGGAGACGGACTTGATGATATTTTCTTTGGTGGTGCCAAAGGAAAACAAGCTGCGGTTTATTTCCAAAATGCAAATGGTTTCGCTCTGAAGCAAGACAAGTTACTAGCAAAAGATTCTATTTATGAAGATGCTTCGGCAGTTATTGGCGACTTTAATCAAGACAAAATCAATGATTTATTTGTTGTTTCAGGCAGCGGTGAAAACGCCTCTGATTTGCAAGACCGTTTGTACTTTAATGATGACAAACAATTTAGTGCTGCATCACTTCCAAAACTAGCGCAGAATGCTTCAACAGTTCAGGTTTTTGATTATGATAAAGATGGTGATTTGGATGTTTTTATAGGTAACAACTCGGTTACCAATAGGTTTGGCTCGATGCCTGATTGTTATTTGTTAAACAATAATAAAGGAGTTTTTACAGTAGTGAAAAATCAAGCATTTGAGAAAATCGGAATGGTTACAGCAGCTGTTTTTACGGACTTTAATGCTGATGGGACAACAGATATTATCGTTGTGGGCGAATTCATGAAACCAACTTTTTTAGCCAATAAAAACGGAAAATTCACGAATGTAACCGAAACGGTTTTTCCTGAAAAAAACAACGGCTTGTGGCAGGCAATTATACCGTTTGATATTGATCACGATGGCGATTTGGATTATTTGGTAGGGAATTGGGGATTGAATTCTAAGTTCAAAGCTTCGACTACTTTCCCAATGAAAATGTACTACGATGATTTTGATAAAAATGGTACCTACGAAACTATTGTAACCATCGAAAAAAATGGTAAATACTACACTACACATGGTTTAGATGAATTGGTAGAGCAATTTAGTGGAATGCTTAAAAAGAAATTTAATACCTACAAATCATTTGCAGGAAAAACAGTTGAGGAAATTTTTGATCCTAAAATGTTAGCAAATGGTGCTTTGTTTGAAGTGCATAATTTAAAATCTGGCTATCTCAGAAATGACAAAGGCAAGTTTATTTTTGTTTCTTTTGCCAATAAAATGCAAGTAGCTCCAATAACTACTTTTGTAAAAGCTAAGTTTGATTTTAGCTCTAAACCGGCTGTATTTGCCGCAGGAAATTATTTTGGAGTGACACCGTATCACAGTAGGTTTGATGGTTTTTCTGGAGCATTGATTAAAAGCGATAAAACTATTTTCTTAGGCCATCAAATTGGAATTGATTTGACTAAAAAAGCAGTGAGACACTTGGATATGATTACGGTTAAAGGGAAAAAATATCTTGTGGTTACTAGTACGAATACAAAAGCAGCCGTATATCAATTGCCTTTATTAAAAAATTAAAATAATGGAACAACAACAATTTATTATATCTCGAAGCAAATCCATAATGATTGGACTAGTTGTTTTTTTAACAGCTTTAAGTTCTTGCAAGAAAAAAGAAAATATAGAAGTTACCACCGATGATTTTTGTGCAGCGGTCGATACCGTGACAGGTATCATGGTTCATGATATCTTTTCACCACCTGTAGCTAGTCGTATTTATGTGTACCCAAACGTGGCTGCTTATGAAATTATAGCGCAAAACAATAGCAATTATACAAGTTTACAAGGGCAGTTAAATGGTCTTGATTCAATCCCAGTTTTAGATCCAAAAAGTGGTGTCAACAAAAACTTGGCAGCCATAATTGCGCACATGGAGGTGAGCAAGCAATTGATTTTTTCTGAAGAAGCACTCGAAAAATACCGCGACAGTTTGTATTCTAAATGGAGTGATGAAAATTCCGAAGAGTTTGAAGCTTCTAAAACCTATGCCTTGAAGGTCGTAGATCGTATTGCCGCTTGGATGGCCAAAGACAATTACAAACAAACGAGAACTTTTTCTAAGTATTCAGTAAATGCAGATGAGCCGGGTCGTTGGCAACCTACACCGCCATCGTATATGGATGGAGTGGAGCCACATTGGGGTGAAATAAGAACTTTAGTAATGGATTCTGCGGCGCAATTCAAGCCAAAAGCGCCATATCCTTTTTCAACGGATAAAAATTCTGCTTTTTACAAAGATGCTTTAGAAACGTACCAAATAGGAAATACAATTTCTGAAAAATTACTTGCCATTGAAAAAAACAGAAAAGGAGTGATTCCAGAAGAGTCTAGCATTGCTTCCTTTTGGGATTGTAATCCGTATGCAACAGTGGTGCAAGGTCACATGATGTTTGCCAAAAAGAAAAACACACCGGATGCGCATTGGATTAACATTACCAAAATTGCTTTAAAAAAGACCAAGGCTAATTTTGAAACTTCTGTTTTTGCTTACACAAAGGCGTCTATTGGTATTTTTGAAAGTTTTATTAGCTGTTGGAACGAAAAGTACCGTAGCAATGTGATTCGTCCAGAAACGTACATCAATCAAAACATCGATGAAAATTGGCGTCCGCAACTACAAACGCCTCCTTTTCCGGAGTATACTAGCGGTCACTCAGTTGTTTCGTCATGCTCTGCTATAATTTTGACTTCTATTTTTGGGGATAATTTTAGTTATGTTGATGATTCTGAAGTTCCTTTTGGCTTGCCTAAGCGCTCCTTTAAATCATTTCAACAAGCTGCAGACGAAGCTTCTATTAGTAGATTATATGGCGGAATTCATTATCGTGCGGCCATTGAAAACGGAGTAGTTCAAGGTAAAAATATTGGAGATTTTATTACTGGTAAATTAAAAATGAAGACAAAATAATGAACATTAAGAAGAAAATTTTGGTTGGATTTACTGTACTTCTCTCTGTTTTTTTAGGATGGTACTTTTTAATTAAACAATCAGATTACACCATTCACTTTAAAGTGCAAGCCGCAAGAGCAACAGTACAGCAAGGAATTAAAGAATGGACGGCCATTCGAGAACAAAAAGAAGGAGTGAAATATGTATTAACCCAAAAAAGTGGCCTGTCTGAAGTAAGTTATACCTTAACCCAAGGTGAAAAACAATTAATCTATGATTGGGAAGTAATTTCGAAAAATGATTCGGTTGTAACGGTCAACGTTGGTATATCAGATACAAAACAGAGTTGGTACAATAAATTGACAGTTCCTTTTTTCGAAACTGATTTCAAAAAAGAGCAGTTGGAAAAAATCACTGATTTTAAGAAAGGCCTTGATGAACATCTAAAAAAATTCAAAGTTAAAATAGAAGGACCTGGGAATTCTGATGAGGAATTTGTTGCATACATTTCTCTTAAAAGTGTGATGCAGGAAAAAGCCCAAACTATGATTGCTAATGATGCGATTATAACTGGGTTTCTATACTCGAACAAAATTAAGATAACAGGAAGACCTTACGTTGAGGTAACCAATTGGGATCAAGAAAAAGAAACTCTCGAGTTTAATTATTGCTTTCCGATAGCAAAAAACACTAAGATAATTCCAGATGCTGTAGTTAAATTTAAGACCTTGCCGGTGATTAAAGGTTTAAAAGCAACATATTATGGTAATTTCAGAACATCAGATCGCGCTTGGTTTGCCTTGCAAGACTATGCAGAACGAAATAATTTACAGCTAGAACATCGTGTTTTGGAGCATTTTTTAGCCAATCCTTTCAACGGTGGCGAAGAGCTAGAATGGGAAACAAAAGTCATAATTCCATTTCAAAAAAAATAAAGCAATTTTTCTGCGTTTTTTAAACAAGTCGAAAACGTTTTCGGGTATTCCGAAAACGTTTTTTTATACATTCTGTTTTTATTTGGCGATTTTAAAACTAAGTTTATGATAAATTAACAAATTAACCAACCAGAATGAATTTAAAAGTAAAGTTAAGTTTTTGGCAAATTATCAATATGAATGTTGGTTTTTTTGGCATTCAGTACAGTTTTGGTTTACAACAAAGCGCCGTAAACCCGATATACGACTTTTTACACGCTAGTCCTGATGAAATTCCAATTTTAAATCTTGCAGGTCCACTAACTGGCTTACTTATTCAACCTATTATTGGTGCTATGAGTGATAAAACCTGGCATCCAAGATGGGGCCGACGCAAACCTTACTTTTTTATCGGTGCTATCGTGTGCAGTTTGGCTTTGTTTTTATTTCCGTTTAGTAGTTCGCTTTGGATGGCGGCTGGTTTACTTTGGATTCTAGATGTAGGTAATAATACGGCAATGGAGCCATACCGTGCCTTTATAGCTGATACACTTAATGAGGAACAACAACCGATGGGTTTTCAAGCGCAAAGTTTTTTTACAGGCTTTGGGCAATTTCTAGCATATATTTCTTTGTTTTTATTTCCAATAGTTTTCGTGGGTTATACAGGATCATTACCCACCTGGATTTACGCCTCCTTTTTCCTAGGTGCGGTTTTATCAATTACTTCTATTTGGTGGAGTATGAGGAAAACGCAAGAAATTCCGCCAACTCAGGAAGAATTAGCAGCTTTGAAAGCTGAACCTCTAAACGTTTTTTCTCCTTTTATAGACATTTATAAAGCAGTTTTAGAAATGCCAAAAGTAATGTGGCAGCTGTTTTTGGTCTACCTTTTTCAATGGTATGCCATGATGTGTTATTGGCAAAATAACTCTAAAAGTATCGCACTTTCTGTATGGAATGTTACTCCAAGTAATCCCCAAGGATACGAAAAAGCGGTAGAGTGGAATGGTTTAATTGGTGCGTTTGGATTTATAGTGACTTTTTCAATCGCTTTTTATTTGGCCAAACTGGCTAAAAAACATGGAGCTAAAATGATTCATTTCGTTTGCTTATTGTTGGGTGCAGTTTCGCTTTTGTGCTTTCCTTTAGTACAAAACCAATATTTGTTTTTTGCGGTTGTAATTGGTTACGGAATTGCGTGGGCTAGCATGATGGGAATACCTTACTTGATGGTAGTAGCGGTTATTTCAAAAGAGCGATACGGTGTATATATGGGAATTATCAACATGATGATTGTGATACCAATGATCATTCAAAACGTTTCATTTGGATATGTTCTACGAAACTTTTTAGATAATGATCCTCGTCAGGCTATCACATTTGCAGGAGTTTTGCTAGTTCTAGCAGCATTATCTACTCTTTTAATTAAAGTTAATAAAAATAAGGCCTTAGAATAATACAACGATTTATATAATGAAGAAAATAGATATTCTCTGTGTGGGTGAAGTTCTGGTTGATTTTATTGGTCATCAAGAGAGTGTTATGATAAATGAGACCAGAGATTACCACCGATACTTAGGAGGTTCGCCTACTAATGTTGCTATGAATGCTACTCGATTGGGTTTAAATACCATAATGGTGGCTACAGTGGGTAAGGATGGTTTTGGGACATATATTGCAGAGCGCTTGAGTGAAGTAGGAGTAAACACCGATCATCTTTCTGTTTTAGATGACAAATCAACAAGTGTGATTTTTGTATCAAGGTCTGAAGGTACGCCTGATTTTATACCCTATCGCTCTGCTGATTGTTGTATTTATGAGGAACAAATTACCAAAGATATTTTGGCTAACACTAGTATTTTTCACACTACTTGTTTTGCCCTGAGTAAAAATCCAGCTCAAAAAACCATCCTGAAAAAAGCACAAGAAGCTTATGATTTGGGTTGTAAATTAAGCATCGATTTAAACTATGCGCGTAAGTTGTGGAAAAGCCAGAAAAAAGCGTTCAAAGTTATTGATGCGTATTGCCAATTTAATCCTTTGATTAAAATTAGCGAAGATGATATGTTACGACTTTTTGAAAAAGAATTGCCACACGAAGAAATTTTTAAATTTTTTCATGATAAAGGAGTCGATACCGTTTGCCTAACTTTAGGTAGTAAAGGGGTAAAACTTTCGCAAAAAGGTCATGAAATTATTCAAATGCCAGCTATTAAAATTGATAAAGTAATGGACTCCACTGGGGCAGGCGATGCTTTTTGGTCGGGTTTCTTATTTGCTTTCATCAAAGAAAAATCAACTCAAAAATGTTTAGATATTGCACTTAAACTTGCAGCTTTAAAATTACAAAATGTTGGTCGTTTGCCAGATAATATTAACATACTTTCAAAACTATTATAAATATTATGCAGCACAATAGTCCTACAATTAGCAACGGAGTAATGCTCAATGTTTATCCTGATAGTATTGGCGTAAAACTGAGTGATTCTATCTCCATGCTTAAGATGACGGAGTTCAAAGATGTTTTTTCGTTGCTCTACGTTTTGCCAACCTTTTTTAATAGTGATTTAGATCGCGGTTTTTCTATTATTGATTACGATATCAATAAAGAATTAGTATCTCCAAATGATTTAAAAGTATTGGAGGAACTCAATATTAAATTAAAATTCGATATCGTTCTAAATCACCTTTCCGTTGCGTCTCCGCAGTTCAAAGATCTTTTGCAACATGGAAAAGATTCCAAGTACAAAGATTTTTTTATTAATTGGAATGAGTTTTGGCAGCATGACGGCGATTTAAATGAGGAAGGAATCCGAATTCCGAAACCAGAATTTCTCAATAAATTATTCATGAGAAAGTCAGGTTTGCCTATTTTGAAAGTTCGTTTTCCTGATGGTTCTGATCAACCGTATTGGAACACTTTTTACCAGCAAATCACATACAATTCGATAACAACCGAAGATTTAGAATCGGTTCAAAATTTACCGCAGGAGCAATATAAGGATGTCTTGGCTGTAGCCAATGAAGGAATTGCAACACAACAAGACTTGGCTACTATTGATTTTAAAAATGCTGCTAATTTTAGCTCGCAAATTGTACAAATTATTGAGCAAAAGCGCTCTTACTTGGGGCAAATGGATGTTAATGGCGCTTCAGAATTGGTCTGGCAATTTTATAATGAAACCTTAGAAAAATTGAAGGATTATGGTTGTACGATTCTTCGTTTGGATGCTTTCGCTTACTTACACAAGCAAGTAGGTGAGTCTAATTTTTTCAATAAACCTGGCACTTGGGACTACTTAGAGCGCATCAACCAAATTGCTAAAAAAAATGATTTAATGCTTTTGCCAGAAATCCATGCGGAATATGGTTTGCATTTACATGACGAAGTAGCTGCCGAAGGCTATTATATTTATGATTTTTTCCTACCAGGACTCACGTTACACACCATCGAAAATAAAAATAGCGCAGCTTTAGTTCGATGGGCCAAAGAAATTGTTAGCAAAGGCTTTAAAACCGTGAACATGTTGGGTTGTCATGATGGAATTCCGGTTTTGGATTTAAAAGGAAAAGAAGTTGAAGGTGTTTACAATAAAGGGTTGCTTGAAGATGATGAAATCGAGTCGATCATGAATACCATTATGGAACGTGGTGGACGCGTTAAAAATCTATACGATCCATCAGGTAAAAAAATCTCATACTACCAAATCAATGCTACTTTTTATAGTGCCTTGGGCGAAGACGATCAAAAATTACTTTTGGCAAGAGCCATTCAAATGTTTGTTCCTGGAATTCCTCAAATATGGTATTTGGACATTTTTGCAGGCAAAAATAATTATGCAGCGGCTGATGCAGGCGGAAGTGCCGGTCACAAAGAAATTAACCGAACTACGATTACATTGGATGAGGTTAACGAAGGTTTGAAAACTACTGTTGTCCAAAAACAACTTGAAATCATTCGTTTACGAAATACCGCTCTTGCCTTTTCAGGACAAGTGCAAATAGACGAATCTGATGCTACAAAAATTGATATTAAATGGGTAAAAGATCAATCTGTTGCTCATTTAAAAGCTGATTTGACAACACTTCAATTTAGTATTCATCACCACGAAAATGAAGTGAATCGTATTTTAAATTTTTAATTAATTCCACAATAATCCAAACGGCAAGATGAAAAAAAGCACGATAAAATTAGCCATGTTTCTCAATTATTTTGTGTTTGCGATCTTGCTTAATAGCGTGGGAATCGTGATTTTAAAAGCACAATCCAATTATGGTGTTGATGAGGTGCAGGCTAGTGCTTTGGAAGCTTTTAAGGATTTGCCAATTGCAATAGTCTCGTTTTTTATTGCTTCCTTTTTACCTAGAATAGGCTATAAAAAAGCCATGCTTATTGGTCTAGCCTTGGTAACAATGGCGTGTATTGGAATGTATTTTGGAAATTCATTTGCTGCAGCAAAAATTTTATTTGCCACAGTAGGCGTTTCTTTTGCATTGATCAAAGTTTCGGTGTATTCCTTAATTGGTACCATTACAGATAATCAAAAAGAACACAACAGTTTAATGAGTAGTATTGAAGGCGTTTTCATGATTGGTATTGCCTTGGCTTACTTTCTGTTTCCAGCCTTTAATTCTGCAACCAATCCTGATGCATGGCTTAATGTGTATTGGTTATTGGCTGGTAGTGCGCTACTCTCGTTTGTTTTTTTGTTTCTCGCCAAGTTTGAAAATCCAAAAGAAATAGCAGGTGTTAATCTTGCTGATGATTTTAAACAAATGTTCCAATTGTTAGCTAAACTATTGACCATTGTTTTTGTAATTAGCGCCTTTTTGTTTGTCATGATTGAGCAGGGAATCATGTCTTGGTTGCCTACCTTTAATAACAAAGTGCTTCATTTGCCAGAAAATATTAGTATCATGATGGCCAGTATTCTGGCGGTTTCGTTAGCAGTTGGTCGTTTATTGGCAGGTTTTTTAACTCAAAAAATAGATTGGATTTGGGTACTAAGTTCTTGCATTGTTTGCGCCATGTTGATTGTAATTTTTGTTTTACCCAAAGCTGTTGGCTTGCGGGTAAATGAAGTGACAAGTTTAGGCGATATCCCGTTAATTGGTTTTGCATTTCCACTCGTAGGATTATTTATCGCGCCTATTTATCCGTTATTAAATTCGGTTGTTTTGAGTGCTTTGCCAAAAAGTTTGCATAGCTCCATGACGGGTTTAATTGTTGTTTTTTCAGCACTTGGCGGCACCTTAGGCTCCAGAGTGATTGGATATTTATTTAAAAATCAAGGGCCAGAAAATGCGTTTTATTACACATTAATTCCCATGGCTTTGCTTTTGATTTCATTTTTCATTTTAAAAAAATTAACGGTTAGGTCATGAAAATCTTATTGAATGTTGATCAGGTATTTAGTGCTTTATTAGAACAAGAAGATACCGATAAGGATAAAAAAATAACCAAAGACGATACTGGTCCGAAACGATTTGTATTGGTTGATGAAATTACGAAAAGTGAAATTGTCATTGAGGGTACCTATCATTTATCTAATTTACTGCAAGAGTTAGCGGAGCTAAAAAGCGTAAAGTCTGTTTTGGGAGAAGTAGATCTCAATCGAATTCAAGAGGATGCGGTAGAACGTATTTCAAGAAAAATTCGTGACGATTATTGGAATGAATTAACCCGAACTATTGATAAAAAAGGGTTGACTCAAATTCTTGAAGATGAAAAAACTTCTAGTGCTTTAGCAACGCTTTATGTAGCAGCTACTGATCCTCAAGGGGTAGCTTATTTTAAAGATTTGGAAAGTAAGTTTTCTAATTTTCAAGTAACTGTTTTGCCTGAAGGATATTCAGCCGAGCATGTTGCAACTTTAGATAAAAGTCCCGGTATTTTGGCGCTTGCTTTACAGCAAAAATTATACAGTTTACAAGGCGTTCCTTTTGTTGTTCCTGGTGGTCGATTCAACGAAATGTACGGTTGGGATAGTTATTTTATTGGTGTAGGTTTACTCATTGACAATCATTTTGAGAAGGCAATTGCAATAGCAGACAATTTTCAATACCAGATAAAACATTACGGTAAAATACTAAATGCTAACCGAAGTTATTACCTAACTCGCACGCAACCTCCTTTGTATTCTTCATTGTTACTCGACATCGCACAAAAACGGGCCGTACCTAAAGACTGGTTGCGCTCTCACCTTGAGACAGTCATTTTAGAGTACGATTCAGTTTGGATGGTGCAGGGAAATCGGCTTACAACAACAGGTTTAAATCGGTACAAAGCTGATGGCGTTGGAATGCCTTTTGAGGTAGAGCCGGGTCATTTTGATGATATTTTAGAACCATATGCCAAAAAATACGGCTTGCCGATTCGCGAATTCGAGCAAAAATATTTAGAACGTACCTTAGTTGATAAAGATTTGGATGAGTACTTTGTTCACGATCGCAGTATGAGAGAGAGCGGGCATGACACTACTACTAGGTTTATCAATACCTGCGCCAACTTGAATTCGGTTGACGTCAATAGTTTTTTATATAAATACGAAAAAGATATTGCCCACTTGATTGCTACTCATTTTGAAGGTGTTTTTGAAACTGCTTCGGTTGTTTATACCACAGATGATTGGGAACAGAAAGCACATTTCCGAAAAGAAAAAATGAATGAGCTTTGCTGGAACGAAGTTGCGGGAATGTTTTTTGATTACGATTTTGTCAATAAAAAGCAATTCCCGTTTGAGTCAGCTACTACATTTTTTCCGCTATGGGCAGGTTTGTGCACTCAGGAGCAAGCCAAGCAATTAGTAGAGGTAGCGCTCCCGCAGTTTTTACAAACGGGCGGAATTTCAGGAAGTACAAAAGCAAGTAGCGCGAACCTTTCGGCAGATGCTCCACAACGACAATGGGATTATCCTTTTGGCTGGGCACCGCATCAAATGTTGCTTTGGGAAGGATTATTACGTTACGGTTACCGCGAAAAAGCCAAAGAAATGGTGTACCGTTGGCTTTGGTTGATTACTAAAAATGCCGTCGATTACAATGGTACCATTCCTGAAAAATTTGATTTAGAAATTAGTTCCCACAAGGTTTTTGCTGAATATGGTAATGTAGGAACCGAATTTAATTACATCGCTAAAGAAGGTTTTGGATGGGTTAATGCCTCCTATCAATACGGTTTGCAAATTTTAACTCCAGCCATGCGTGCCGATTTAAGTAAACTCATTTCGCCAGATGTGCTTTTTAAATAAATCGTATTTTGTAATTGCAATCTATTTTTTCATAACTTTATGATTCACTAAATGAATAAGTTATGACAGTTGATCAAATTTTAAGCAGCAAAGGGAAAGAAGTGATTTCTATCCTATCGACTAATACGGTTTATGAAGCACTCACTGTGATGAGTGAAAAAAACATTGGTGCTATTCTGATAATTGAAGATGCCGTTTTAAAAGGAATCCTATCAGAGCGTGATTATGCTCGAAAAATTGTTCTAAAAGATAAGTCGTCTAAAAAAACCTTAGTGAGTGAAATTATGGAAACCACGGTTATCACGGTACAACCTTCAGATAATTTAGATTATTGCATGGAGTTAATGAGCAGTAAACGTATTCGACATTTGCCTGTTATTGAAAATCAAATTGTGATAGGGCTGATATCCATTAGTGATGTGGTGAAAGCCATCATCGAAATCCAAAAAGACACCATCAATCATTTGAATACCTACATCTCACAGTAGATCTCATACAAAATTATCAAAATTAGCTTCTGTAATCAGAGGCTTTTTTTATTTTTAAGACGTGTTAATCACGCATTTTTAGAAAAGAATAGGATAAAAGCTGACTTTTTAAACCAAGTCTTCTATCTTTGTAGGCTAGAATAAAATCTAAAAAAAATGGACAAAAATAGTAGAAGAAAAGAAGCATTATTATACCACGCGAAACCAACGCCTGGAAAAATTCAAGTAGTTCCTACAAAGAAATATGCAACACAAAGAGACCTATCGTTGGCCTATTCTCCGGGTGTAGCAGAGCCTTGTTTAGAGATTGCAAAAGACATTAATAACGTTTATAAATACACAGCAAAAGGAAATCTTGTAGCAGTAATTACCAATGGTACTGCGGTTTTAGGGCTTGGGGATATTGGTCCCGAAGCATCAAAACCTGTAATGGAAGGAAAAGGTTTGTTGTTTAAAATTTTTGCTGATATCGATGTTTTCGACATTGAAATTGGGACAAAAGATATCGAAGAGTTTATCCAAACTGTAAAAAACATTGCCCCAACTTTTGGAGGTATCAACCTTGAGGATATTAAAGCTCCAGAGTCGTTTGAAATTGAACGTCGTTTGGTTGAAGAATTGAATATTCCGGTAATGCATGATGACCAACACGGTACCGCTATCATTTCATCTGCGGCTTTGTTAAACGCTTTGGAATTAGCAGGTAAAAATGCTGAGGATGTGAAAATGGTCGTTTCTGGTGCGGGTTCAGCTGCATTGGCGTGTGCTGATTTGTACGTTCTTTTGGGTGTAAAAGTCGAAAATATTTTAATGTTCAATAGTAAAGGTTTATTAACCAAAGACAATCCAAGTTTATCTGAATTGCAATTGAAATACGCAAAAGATATACCGTCGATGTCATTAGCAGAAGCTTTGGTAGGATCGGATATTTTCTTGGGTTTATCAACAGGAGGTTTAATGTCGCCTGAAATGTTGTTGACCATGGCAGATAATCCAATTGTTTTTGCAATGGCCAATCCAGATCCTGAAATTGATTACAATGTTGCCATCGCTACCCGCAAAGATGTAATTATGGCCACAGGAAGATCTGATTTTCCTAATCAAGTAAATAACGTTCTTGGGTTTCCTTACATTTTTAGAGGAGCTTTAGACGTGCGTGCTACAAAAATTAACGAAGCGATGAAAATGGCTGCCGTAAAAGCTTTAGCGCTTTTGGCAAAAGAGTCGGTTCCAGAGCAAGTAAATGTGGCTTATGGCGCTACAAAATTAGTTTTTGGTCGCGATTATATTATTCCTAAACCATTTGATCCCCGTTTGATCTCGATTGTGGCACCGGCTGTAGCCAAAGCTGCTATGGAATCAGGTGTAGCGCTTAACCCGATAACAGATTGGAAAAAGTACGAAGACGAATTGAATGATCGTTTGGGTAACGACAATAAAATGGTGCGTTTGATTACCAATCGCGCTAAAATGGATCCAAAACGAATTGTATTTGCAGAAGCAGATCATTTGGATGTATTAAAAGCAGCTCAAATTGTACACGAAGAAGGTATTGGTTTCCCAATTCTTCTAGGAAACAAAGAAATTATTCTAGAGTTGAAAGAAGAAATTGGCTTTGATGCTGATGTTGAAATCATTGATCCAAAAATCAATGAAGAAAAAGAACGTAGAAATCAGTTTGCAAACACCTACTGGTCTTCAAGACAAAGACGAGGTATTTCGTTACTTGATGCTCAAAAATTAATGCGTGAGCGTAACTATTTTGCAGCAATGATGGTTAATGAAGGCGAAGCTGATGCTTTGGTTACGGGGCATTCAAGAAGTTATCCATCGGTTGTAAAACCAATGATGCAATTAATTGATAAAGCGCCTGGTGCATCAATCATTGCAACTACAAATATGATGATGACGGCACGTGGACCAATGTTCTTGGCCGATACGGCAATTAACATCAACCCTTCGGCTGATGATTTGGCTAAGATTGCAGTAATGACCGCTAAAACAGCTAAGATGTTTGGTGTAGAGCCTGTAATTGCTATGGTTTCGTTCTCTAATTTTGGATCGTCACCAAGTGATAGTGCAGCAAAAGTGCGCGAGGCGGTAGCTTATCTTCATAAAAATCATCCAGACATGATTGTTGATGGTGAAATTCAAGTAGATTTTGCACTTAATCCAGATATGCTTTCAGCTAAATTTCCGTTTTCTAAATTAGCAGGAAAAAAAGTAAATACTTTGATTTTTCCTAACTTAGATTCAGCAAACATTACTTATAAATTGTTGAAAGAATTGAATAAGTCTGACTCTATCGGGCCAATCATGCTAGGAATGGGTAAACCAGTTCACATTTTCCAGCTTGGTGCAAGTGTAGAAGAAATGGTTAATATGGCTGCAATTGCAGTTATTGATGCACAAGAAAAAGAGCTAAAAAAGAGCAAATCCAATACAATTAAATAAGCACCAAATAATTAGCATCTGTTAAAGTGCCGTTTTCGGTGCAAACAGATGCTAATTTTTTTATATTTGACACAATTTTTAAACCGTCATGATAGCACATTTACAAGGGAAACTAGTCGAAAAGTCGGCAACACACGTAATAATCGACTGTGGCGGCGTGGGCTACCATGTTAATATTTCGTTGCATACCTATTCTTTACTGCCAACTAATGATTTAATCAAGCTGTATACGCATTTGCAAATTAAGGAAGATGCGCATACGCTTTTTGGTTTTATGGAAAAATCAGAGCGCGAAATTTTCAGACTTTTATTATCTGTTTCCGGAATTGGTGCTGGTATTGCACGCACGATGCTTTCCTCATTAAATCCCAAACAAATTACAAATGCTATCGCTTCTGGTGATGTAGGAACCATTCAATCTATTAAAGGAATTGGTAGCAAAACAGCCCAACGTGTGATCCTTGATTTAAAAGAAAAAGTACTCAAATTGTTTGATTTAGACGAAGTTTCAATGTCGCAAAGCAATACAAATCGTGATGAAGCGTTATCAGCTTTGGAGGTGTTGGGATTTGTGCGTAAAAGTGCTGAAAAAGTCATCGAAAAAATTGTTAAGGATGACCCCGAAGCTTCTGTAGAATCCATTATCAAACAAGCGTTAAAAAACCTATAATAGTAGTCAAGAAACTAGCGATATATGCATAAAATTTGTACTTTTTTACTTGTTTTATTTTGTGGATTTTCAGTTCATTCTCAAGTAGAACAAGTGGCTCAGGATACAGTTAAAACTGGGTTTTCTGTTGGAAAAATTCAATTAAAAAACCCACCAAGTATTCGTTCTGCTTACACCTATGATCCTGTTACAGATCGTTATGTTTATACAAGTTCTTTAGACGGTTTGTCTATAAATTATCCCATTTTTTTAACACCAAAAGAATACGAAAAATTGGTTTTAAAGGAATCAATGCGGGATTATTTTAAGAAAAAAGTTGACGCTATTGATGGTAAAAAAGAAGGTAGCGACTTAGCTAAAAAAGATCTTTTGCCTCGATACTACGTTAAATCAGGCTTATTTGAATCTATTTTTGGTAGCAACACCATCGATGTTAGGCCTACTGGTTCTATCGAAATGGATCTAGGAATGCGTTACACAAAACAAGACAATCCTTCGTTTTCGCCTAGAAACAGATCTAATTTATCTTTTGATTTTGATCAACGTATTAGCATGAGTTTAATGGGTAAAGTAGGAACCCGATTGAATGTAAATGCCAATTACGATACGCAATCTACTTTTGCTTTTCAAAACTTAATTAAACTTGATTACGCTCCAACCGAAGACGATATTATTCAAAAAATAGAAGTGGGTAACGTGAGTATGCCACTTAACAGTTCCTTAATTCGTGGCGCACAAAGTTTGTTCGGGGTAAAAACCCAATTGCAATTTGGTAAAACTACGGTAACGGGTGTATTCTCTGAGCAAAAATCACAAACCAAAAGCTTAGTAGCTCAAGGCGGTGGTACGATTGAAGATTTTGAAATGTTTGCCTTAGATTATGATAGTGACAGGCATTTCTTTTTATCGCAATACTTTAGAAATAGATATGATAAAGCTTTAGCAAATTATCCATTTATTGACAGTAGGGTACAAATTTCGAGAATAGAAGTTTGGGTAACCAATAGGCAAAATAGAGTAACTACTACCAATAATAACTTACGTAATATTATCGCGTTACAAGATTTAGGAGAAGGGCAGTTGTCTGACACACCCGATACTGAAGTAGTAGTTTTAAATCCATCAACAGGAATCTTTAATAATCCTGTAGATACGCCTGCTGACAACACAAACAATGATTACGACCCTGCACAAATTAATGCAGGAACGGGTTTGTTGAATCCAAATATTCGTGAAATTGCTACAGCCAATTCTGGTTTTAACACAACTGTAAACGAAGGACAAGACTACTCCAAACTTGAAAATGCTCGAAAATTAAATCCAAACGAATATACCTTTAACCCGCAATTAGGTTTTATCTCCTTGCAGCAACGTTTGGCAAATGATGAGGTTTTAGCAGTAGCCTATCAATATACAATTGGTGATCAAGTGTACCAAGTTGGGGAGTTTGGTAATGATGGTGTAGATGCTACCGTAGTTACGGGGAATACGCCTGCAACACAAGCTATTATTTCGCAAAGTTTGATTTTGAAAATGCTGAAAAGCAATTTGACAAACGTGACCAACCCGGTTTGGAATTTGATGATGAAAAATATTTATCAAATTCAGGGAGGGTATCAACTTACTCAAGAGGATTTTAGATTCAACATTTTATACACAGATCCGTCACCATTAAATTATATTACAGAAGCGAATGGAACTCCATTTCCTGCAAATCCAACAGCTGAAAACAAAGTAGCAGAAACACCATTATTAAAAGTATTTAATTTAGATAAATTAAATTACAATAACGATCCTCAAACAGGCGGAGATGGTTTTTTTGACTTCTTACCGGGACTAACAATTGATGCACAAAATGGTCGTATCATGTTTAGTACCAAAGAGCCTTTTGGAGAATTACTTTTCAAAAAATTATCCAATCCGAATAGTGGTGAAAACTACAGCAATCCTACAACTTATAATGAAAACCAACGCAAATATGTTTTTAGAAGCATGTATCGCAGTACGCAAGCAGGCGCTTTACAAGACAGTGATAAAAATAAATTTTTATTACGCGGTAAATACAAATCTAATGGAAACGACGGAATTCCTATTGGTGCCTTAAACGTTCCTCAAGGATCAGTAGTGGTAACCGCCGCTGGACGAGTATTGGTTGAAGGTGTAGATTATAGTGTGAATTATCAATTTGGTAGAGTACAAATTTTAGATCCAACCTTATCAAATACACCGATTGAAGTTTCATTAGAAAACAATTCTATATTTGGTCAGCAAACCAGACGATTTATGGGATTTAATGTGGAGCATAAAATTTCTGAGAATTTTGTAGTAGGCGGTACTTTCTTAAAAATGTCAGAGCGTCCTTTTACACAAAAATCAAGTTTTGGTCAGGAGTCAGTAAACAATACCATTTTCGGTTTTAATACCAATTTTTCAACTGAGGTGCCGTTCTTTACACGATTAGTAAACAAACTACCAAATATTGATACTGATGTTCCTTCAAATTTATCTATAAGAGGTGAAGTTGCTTTCTTAAGACCAGACACTCCAAAGGCTGATCAATTTGAGGGCGAATCTACCATTTACGTAGATGATTTTGAAGGCTCACAATCTACCATTGATTTAAGGTCGCCTTTTGCTTGGAGTTTGGCCTCAGTGCCAGAGCGTAATACAGCAAGTCGTTATGATTTTGGCGGAAACGCTACCGATTTAAGGTATGGTTTCAAGAGAGCAAAGTTGGCTTGGTATGCTATTGACCCAATTTTTTACACCCAAAAACCCGCAGGTATATCAGATGATGATTTATCCTTTAATAAAACCCGTCGTATTTTTAGTAGAGAATTATATCCTCTTACTGATATCGCTCAAGGGCAAACACAAGTTATAAATACTTTAGATTTAACTTATTTTCCAACAGAGCGAGGACCGTACAACAATGATTCAAATTTTGCTACTAATCCAAGTGACAACTTTGGGGGAATCATGCGCTCTTTAAATTCCACCAATTTTGAACAAGGAAATGTAGAGTACATTCAGTTTTGGATTCTAGATCCATACGTTGGTAATGGCCCTGCACCACAGTCTAATTCAGGAAAAATTTATTTTAACTTAGGTGAAATTTCCGAAGATATTCTTAAAGATGGTCGTAAGCAATATGAGAACGGTTTAGGTACTGATCAACTTTTGGTAAACCCGAGACCTATTTGGGGAGACGTACCAGCATCACAATCTTTAATTTATGCTTTTGATACCAATACAGCCAATAGAAGAATTCAAGATATTGGGTTAGACGGTCTATCGAATGATTTAGAAGCTCAAGTGTATACTAATTTTGCATCTGAGCTTGATCCTGCTGCTGATGATTACCGTTTTTATTTGAATGCTAACGGTGGCATTATTGATCGCTACAAACAATACAACGGTACTGATGGCAACTCTGCTGTAGATATCAACGATGCTAACCGTGGTGCTACAGCTGCTCCTGATGTTGAAGATATTAATCGTGACAATACAATGAATACCATAAATGCTTATTATGAGTACAGTATAGATGTACAGCCGGGTATGCAGATTGGTCAAAATTACATCACAGATATTCGTAACACACAAGAAACTTTACCAAACGGTTCTACAACTGTGGCACGATGGATACAGTTTAAAATTCCGGTTTCCCAGCCAGAAAATACAATTGGAAGCATTTCTGATTTTAGATCAATACGTTTTATGAGAATGTTCATGACGGGTTTTAATGAAGAAGTTACCGTTCGTTTTGGAGCGCTAGATTTAGTTCGAGGAGAATGGAGAAGGTACACTAATACACTTGACTTTAATGATACCAATCTTGCTGACGATAATACCATTTTAGATGTTTTGGCGGTAAATGTCCAAGAAAATAACGAGAGATGCCCAATTAATTATGTAGTTCCACCGGGAGTACAAAGGGAGCAATTGTTTAATAACAATACCATCATCAACCAAAACGAACAATCGTTGGCATTACGAGTTTCGGGTAATGGATTAGAGCCACAAGATTCAAGAGCGGTTTTTAAAAACGTAAGTATTGACATGCGTCAGTTCAATAAACTTAAAATGTTTTTACACGCAGAGTCTTTACCGGGTGAGATTAGTTTGCAAGATGGCCAAATGAGTGGTTTCATTCGTTTTGGAAACGATTTTAATCAAAACTTTTATCAAGTAGAGATCCCTTTAAAAGTTACACTTCCAAATGGGGTATCTAATTCTGATTGTACAC
Organism: Flavobacterium turcicum; assembly: GCF_011365745.1. GTDB lineage: Bacteria > Bacteroidota > Bacteroidia > Flavobacteriales > Flavobacteriaceae > Flavobacterium > Flavobacterium turcicum. Next base: position 670,377 of record NZ_JAAOBY010000001.1, read on the forward strand.
CCTTAAACGCAGAGGCTGTTTGGCCTACAGAAAACGAAATTGACTTACCACTAGATTTATTGACCAAGTTGAAAATTTTGGCCATGAGTATTGATCCTACAACTTTACCACTTGATGGGGTTTATTATCCTGACTTAGATCCTTCAAAACCTGATGGTGATGGTAGCGCTAATTTGCGAATTGGTATTAAAGGGAATCCAAATTTTGGATTGGTACGCACCCTAATGGTAGGGGTTAAAAACAATGATTTACGAAACGATATTCAAGGCGAGGTTTGGTTTAACGAATTGCGCTTGGCTGATATGGATAACAAAGGCGGGATGGCAGCGGTACTTAATATAGATACTAATTTTGCTGATTTTGCAACTGTTTCGGCTAGCGGACGAAAAAGTACAATTGGCTTTGGTACTTTAGAGCAAGGACCTAACGAACGCAGCCGCGAAGATGTACAACAGTACAATATAGTTACTAATGTAAATATGGGTAAATTGCTTCCGCAAAAATGGGGAGTGAATTTACCATTTAATTATGCGGTTGGCGAGGAAACTATTACGCCTGAGTACGATCCTTTTAACCAAGATATCAGATTAAAACAACTGATTGCCGAAACGCCTGAACAAAACAAAAAAGACAACATTCGCAACCGTGCCATTGATTATACCAAACGCACTAGTATCAATTTTATTGGAGTTCGAAAAGAGCGTCAAGCGGAGCAAAAACAACGTGTATATGACATCGAAAATTTTACTTTTTCGCAATCGTATAATGAAGTAGAGCGTCATGATTTTGAAATAGAAGAGTATGTTGATCAACAAGCTAACTCATCTATTGATTATTCTTATGCGTTCAAATCAAAACCTGTTGAGCCTTTCAAGAAAAATAAAATGATGCAAAAAAGCAATTATTGGAAAATGTTGAGTGATTTCAATTTCAATTATTTGCCTTCTACAATCAACTTTAATACTAATATCAACAGGCAATACAACCGTCAACAATTTAGACAAGTAGAAGTAGAGGGTATCGGTCTAGATCCATTGTACCGACGTAACTTTGCTTTCAATTATCAATACGGTTTTAATTATAATTTGACTAAGGCATTAAAACTAAACTACACCGCATCGTCAAGTAATATTGTCAAAAATTATCTTAATGAAAATAACGAACCGATTGACAGTTTCACGATCTGGGATAGTTATTGGGATATGGGTGATCCTAATCAGCACCTGCAACAGTTGGTTTTAAATTATGAAATCCCAATTAATAAAATTCCGCTGTTTGGTTTTGTAAAAGCGAATTATACCTATACCGGTGATTACAGTTGGCAGCGTACCTCAAATGCGTTGTCACAAATTAGTATTGACGGACAGGATTTTAATTTAGGAAACACGATTCAAAATGCAGCATCTCATAATATTAACGGAACGTTCAATATGGAGACGCTTTATAAGTATTTGGGTTTGTCTAAAACAGCCAAAAAACCAGTTGCTAAACCTAAAACAGCTATTCCTAAACCTGGAGAAAAAATTGTTAATACAGCTCCAAATGTTGCCGATAAAAAGAGTCCATTTGTAGATGGTTTACTAGGGATTTTAACCAGTGTAAAAAATATTCAAGTAAATTACACGCACAATAGCGGAACTGTTTTACCAGGATACACACCAGGAGTTGGGTTTTTGGGTTCGTCTAGACCATCACTTGGGTTTATTTTTGGAAGCCAAGATGATGTTCGTTTTGAGGCAGCTAAGAATGGTTGGTTAACCACATACCAAGATTTTAATCAAAATTACAGCCAAGTCACTAATAAGGTTTTAAAGGCTACAGCCAATGTTGATTTGTTTCCAGATTTTAAAATTGATTTAACATTAGATAGGTCTTATTCGGATAATTTCTCAGAGCAATATGATGTTTCAAATGGGATATATAATGCAAGATCTCCATACAATACAGGGATTTTTTCAATTTCTACGGTGTTGATAAAAACTTCTTTTGCAACTAGCGATCAAAATAATTCTAGTGCATTTGATGATTTTAGAGCCAATAGGTTAACAGTAGCGAATCGTTTGGCTACTGAGCGAGGCATCGATATTAATAATCCAATTAATATTGATCCAGAAGGGTTTCCTAGAGGGTTTGGTAAAAATAATCAAGCAGTATTATTGCCAGCTTTCTTGGCAGCTTACAGTGGTGGCAATGCGACTGATGTTTCTTTGGGAATTTTTAGAAGTTTTCCAATACCAAACTGGGCCATTAAGTACAACGGATTGATGCGTTATGAAACTTTCAAGAAAGCTTTTAAACGTTTTTCATTGCAACACAATTACCGTGCATCTTATACAATCAATGCTTTTCGATCTAATTTTGAGTTTGATAAAGATCCTGCCGGTTTAGATGCCAGCGGAAACTTTTTTAACAAAACGATCATGTCTAATATCAACTTGGTCGAGCAATTCAATCCATTAGTTCGTATGGATTTTGAGTTGAAAAGTTCGTTAAAAATTCTAACTGAAATTAAAAAAGATCGCGCTTTGTCAATGAGTTTTGATAACAATTTATTGACAGAAGTTAAAGGTGTAGAGTATGTTGTAGGGCTTGGATATCGTTTTAAAGATGTAATATTCTCATCGCGCTTGGCTGATAATCCTACCGGAATCATCAAAAGTGATATCAATTTAACCGCCGATGTAACTTATAGAAACAATGAGACATTGGTGCGCTACTTGGATTACGACAACAATCAATTAGCAGGAGGGCAAAATATTTGGACAATCAAGCTTAAAGCGGATTATGCATTTAGTAAAAACCTAACCGCTATTTTCTATTACGATCACTCGTTTTCTAAAGCGGTAATTTCAACTGCATTTCCATTAACAAACATTAGATCTGGATTTACACTCCGATATAATTTTGGAAATTAATTTTTGAAATCTGATCAAAATTTCTGTAGAAGATTGTTACATTTGTCTCATAAAAAATCAATTACTAATAACTATTTATCAATTACAAATTAGATGAACATACCAGCAAATTTAAAGTATACAAAAGATCACGAGTGGATTAGTATCGAAGGCGATATCGCAACAGTAGGAATCACTGATTTTGCACAAAAAGAATTAGGAGATATTGTATACGTTGAGGTGGAGACTTTAGATCAAACACTTGAAAAAGACGAAGTTTTTGGAACAGTTGAAGCGGTAAAGACGGTATCGGATTTGTTTTTGCCTTTAGCAGGTGAGATTATCGAATTTAACGATGCGCTTGAGAGTACGCCAGAAAGTGTAAATTCAGATCCTTACGGTGCAGGTTGGATGATTAAAGTAAAAATTGCAAACCTTGACGAAGTAGCTACTTTGCTTTCGGATGCAGATTACAAAGCATTAATTGGTGCTTAAAAACATTTATCTTTTCAGCACAATAATTTGGGCTGTAATTATATCTGTATTTTGCTTAGTCCAGTTTAATAGTGTTCCATTAGGAACAGTGTCGCATTTGGATAAAGTAGTTCATGCATTATTTTATTTTGTACTTACATTTTTGCTGCAATTATTTCTTAACGAATCGAAGGCCAATTGGTCAAAAAAAGCAGTAAAGAGTTATTCTTTTGTAAGTGCTATTTTGTTCGGTATAGTTATCGAGTTAGTTCAAGAGACTTGCACAGCAACAAGGCATGCCGATGTATTAGATGTATTGGCAAATACTACAGGAGCATTACTTTCTATAGGAGTATTTTCGATGTATGAACGTATCAAATAAAACATAAGTACTAGTTACGAATTGAAATCCCGCTCCGGCGGGATTTTTTGTTTTGTTTTTTTATCCTTCGCATTGATTATTACAGCCTGAGGCTAAACTTATGTAAAGATAAAATGTATTTTTGTACAACTAAGCACTGCTTCCAAAAAACCAAAATAAATGGATATCAAGAATTATTTAGACAGTACCTATTTAAAAACAGCTTTGCAAGCAGGTGTATCCGAAGAGCAAAATGATCTATTGGTAGTAAACTGTATTCAAGAAGCAATCGATGAGCAATTCAAGCTCGTTATGATTCGCCCAGAAAAAGTTTCTTTGGCATACCGAATGCGAGCAGACCAAGACTCTCAAATAAAAATAGGAACTGTAATTGATTTCCCAGAAGGTAAAGCAAGCATTGACGAAAAATTAGATGAAGCCAAAGAGGCTATTGCTGCAGGTGCTGATGATTTAGATTTTGTATGCAATTACCAAAAGTTTAAAAATGGGCAAATAGATCTCGTAAAACATGAAATACTCCTTGGTACACAATTGGGTTTAACGCATCACAAAGTTGTCAAATGGATCATTGAAGTAGCGGCACTCACTGACAAAGAGATCATTCAAATTTGTAGTTTGATTAAAAATGTAGTTGTAAAACATTTTAATCAAGAACAATTGGCTAGTGTTTTTGTAAAATCATCAACAGGTTTTTTCAAAACTCAAGATAATTTGCCAAATGGAGCAACTGTGGATACAATAAAAATGATGCTAGAAAATGCAGCACCTTTGCCTGTTAAAGCAGCAGGTGGCGTAAGGACTTATCAAGAAGCGGTAGCTATGATTGATCTTGGGGTGAAGCGTATAGGGACTTCGGGAGCTAAAGAAATTGCCTCAGGTCAAAGAACTAAAGATGAATATTAAAGATATAAATACCACCCGCATGAATAAAATTTTAGTAGTAATAGCTCTTTTGGGCACTATTTTCTTTGCTTCGGCACAAGAATCTAACAGAGTAAATGCTCAAGAAGATGCAACTGCAGACCGCTTTCCTGTTTTTACTAATTGTCAAAATTTACAGGGTGAACAATTAAAAAAATGTTTTTACGATCAAGTGCAAGATTTTGTGAATGCTAATTTCGTGGTTCCACAAGACCTGATTCAAAACAATTTTAATGGTAATGTAAAAGTATTGTTTGAAGTGAATTCTGATGGCGTTTTCAAAGTTATTTATACTGATGCTGCTAATGAGCAGTTATTACAAGAAACCAAGCGCGTGTTTTCGTCTATGCCAAAAGTTTCGCCTGCTACTTACAATGGTAAGCCTACTTATTCACGGTTTACAATGACAATTCCGATTCCGCTTCAATCTAGAACTGAAACAGTAACAAGTGCAAAAGCTGTGTTGCCTAATGAGGTAAAAAAAGATGTTGTGCTTACTGAATTGGATAGTATTGTCTATAAAAAATTCGATAGTCCTGAGTTTGAGAGCAATCTTAATATTCCCTTTTCTCATAGTTATTACGCGCAGTTTGATGCAGCGATGAACCAAATAGGTAGCAATAATCACACGGCCTCTAAGCCATTCACCTATGCCCAAGTAGCTAAATATTACGATTTTAAATCGGTGAATCAATCTTTGCAAAAGAATACAAAAAGTTGGTGGGCAAAGAAATTGTGGAACGAAAATTTAGTGCAGATAAAAGGTGAAGATTATTGGTTTACGTTAAATCCGATTCTAGATTTGCAAGTTGGTAGCGCTTCAGATAGCAAATCATCCTATACCTACACAAATACACGAGGGATTAATTTTAGAGGAGGTTTGGGAAAAAATCTTCATTTCACCACTACGGTTTTTGAAAGCCAAGGTCGTTTTGCGGATTATTACAACAACTACGCCATTTCTATTCGTCCTGACGGAGGCAATCCAGCAATTATTCCAGGTATAGGAATTGCTAAAGAATTCAAGACTGATGCTTTTGATTTCCCTTCGGCAGATGCTAATTTGACTTTTACGCCAAGTAAATACCTAGACATGCAGTTGGGCTATAGCAGAAATTTTATCGGTGATGGATATCGATCTTTGTTAGAAAGTGACGGCACCAGTCCTTATCCTTATTTTAAACTAAACACCAATTTCTGGAAAATAAAATATACCAATACCTATATGTGGTTGAAAGACGTGCGACCAGAGGTGACGACTGAGAGGACTTATGCAACAAAATTCATGGCTAATCATTATTTAAGTTGGAATGTCTCCAACCGACTGAATTTAGGTTTTTTCGAATCGGTAGTGTGGACTAATACAAACGATCGTGGGTTTGATGTGAACTTTGTAAATCCTATAATATTCTATCGTTCGGTTGAGTTTACTTCATCTGCGCGAAGCGGAAACGCGATTCTAGGACTTACTTTTAAATACAAATGGAACAATTCCATTAATTTTTATGGGCAGTTTATTTTAGATGAATTTTCGCTTGGCGATGTGAAAGAAGGCAATAATAGCTGGAAAAATAAGTATGGTTACCAAATAGGGGCCAAATATTATAATGCTTTTGGGGTTAAAAATTTGTTAGCTCAAGTTGAGTATAATCAAGTAAGGCCTTATGTGTATTCGCACAGTGCTGTGATTACAAATTATGGTCACAACAATCAAAGTTTGGGTCATCAATGGGGTGGTAATTTTAGGGAGCTAATTGGAATTGCTCGTTACCATCAAGGTAGGCTGTTTGCTGATGCAAAAGTTATTTTGGGTACTCGTGGATTTGATTTTAATACACCATCTGACTCATTTAACTACGGAGGAAATATTTATAAAAATTACGACGATCAAAGACCTTTTGATTCTGGTGTAAAAGTTGGTCAAGGAAACAAAACAACAGTATTTATTGCTGACCTTCAAGCAGGCTATTTGATTAATCCCTCAACTAATTTAAAGCTATTTGGTAGTTTGATTTATCGTAGTTTTAATCCTGATGTTGATACTGTTACCGCCTTTAAACAAAATACAACTTGGTTTAGTATGGGGGTTAGAGCGGATATTTTCAATTGGTATTTTGATTATTAATCGCTACCGTATTGATTTTTATACTTTTTTGTGAATTGTTTTTTGTCAAATCCCTTTTGTTAGTCTACTTTTGCAAAAGTTTTTAGAAACAAAATATTACTAGCATTGAGCGCAACATCCAGTACACTTTCATTAAAATCTGTTTATATCGATTTCAGAGAAATCACTAAAGCGCGTCTAGCTGTGAGTGTGGTTTTTTCGTCAATAGCTGGTTTTATGTTGGGTATTTACGATTGGAACTCACTTAGCTGGATGGTTTTGTTAAAGTTAGCTGTTGGTGGCTATTGTATGGTAGGCGCTTCTAATGCTTTTAATCAGGTTATCGAAAAAGATCTCGATGCTTTGATGGATAGAACGAAAGATCGTCCAGTTCCAGCAGGTAGAATGACAGTTGCTTCGGCATTAATAATTGCCTGTTTACTCACTGTGGTAGGTTTGGTTTTGTTGTATACCATCAATGAAAAAACCGCCATGTTTGGTGCAATTTCGATCTTTTTATACACTAGTGTATATACGCCTCTAAAAACAATGACTTCTTTATCAGTTTTTGTTGGCGCTTTTCCAGGTGCAATTCCGTTCATGTTAGGTTGGGTTGCAGCTACTGGTGAATTTGGTATCGAAGCAGGAACTTTGTTTTTAATTCAATTTTTCTGGCAGTTCCCACATTTTTGGGCCATCGGATGGTTTTTGTATGAAGATTACGAAAAAGCAGGATTTTTTATGTTACCTACGGGTAAAAAAGATAAAGGAACTGCGCTACAAGTAATATTGTATACCGTTTGGTTGATTTTGGCCTCCTTATTACCTGTTTTTGGTTACACAGGCCGTTTGTATATTACACCTGTCACAGCTGTGATTGTGTTTTTGCTAGGATTGTGGATGTTATTTTATGCTGTAAAATTGTATAAAGAACGCACAGCCAAAGCGGCACGAACCTTAATGTTGGTGAGTGTTTCTTTTATTACTTTGTTGCAATTAGTGTATATTATTGATAAATTTTTAAGATAGATATGAATATGACAATGACCGCAGAGGAGCAAAAAGCACGTAGCAACAGGTCGTATAAGCTGATCTTATTGTTTGCTATGGTGAGTATGACCATGATGTTTGCTGGACTTACTAGTGCGTTTGTAGTAAGTAAATCAAGGGCAGATTGGTTGAAAGATTTTGAATTACCAAGTGCATTTTATTACAGTACAGTTGTAATTATTGCTTGTAGTGTTACCTTTCATTTGGCTAAAAAAGCAATTCAACGAAACAATCAAAGTGCTACGACAGGTTTTCTTTTAGGGACCTTAGCTTTAGGACTTTTATTTGTATTTTTACAATTCGAAGGCTTTGATCAAATCGTACAAAGTGGTTATTATTTCACTGGTAGCGGAAGCTCAATTACAACAACATTTTTGTATGTTGTAACGGTTGTACACTTGTTACACCTTGCTGGTGGTGTGATTTCGCTGTTAATTATAATTTATAATCATTTTAAACAAAAATACAATTCATCTCAAACCCTTGGTATAGAACTCGGTGCAATGTATTGGCACTTTTTAGACTTATTGTGGGTTTATTTGTTTTTGTTTTTATATTTCTTTAAATAAGAAAAAAACGTAAATTTGGGAACTTTTTAACGAATAACTTTTATGGAAGCGACAGTTACTACTGCAAATAGTGAAGAAAAAACTTGGGGAGGCGGCAATGAGCCAATGGGAGCAAGTTATGGTAAATTAATGATGTGGTTTTTTATCGTATCAGATGCCTTAACGTTCTCTGGATTTCTAGCGGCTTACGGTTTTTCTAGATTTAAATTTATTGAAACATGGCCAGTGGCTGATGAGGTGTTTACACACTTTCCGTTCTTACACGGAGTTTCAGCGCCTATGTATTATGTGGCGTTGATGACGTTTATTTTGATTTTCTCATCTGTAACAATGGTTTTAGCTGTTGATGCAGGGCACCAAATGAAAAAGAACAAAGTGGTTATCTACATGTTTTTAACAATTATTGGTGGTTTGATTTTCGTAGGTTCTCAAGCTTGGGAATGGAAAAACTTTATCAAAGGAGAATATGGTGCTGTCGAAACTAAAGGTGGTAGTTTATTGCAGTTTGTAGATAAAGACGGCAAAAGAGTTGCTTTAGCAGAATTTGCAGCTACTCTTCCTGAAGAGAGAGAGCAACTAACTCGTAACAAAGCAAAGTGGTTCATGGATGAACCTACTTTACCTTCTTATTCAGTTGCTGAAGTTCAAGCTGGTTTCAAATCGCATCCAGATATCTTAATTCGTACTGAAGTATTGAATGAGAAAAAACAAAAAACAGTTCTTTCTAGAAAAGAGTCAGAGGCTAGATTAGCAGATGCTCACTATGTTGTTGAAGGAGCTAACTTGATTAGAAACGAGTACGGAAGTAAATTATTTGCTGACTTCTTTTTCTTTATCACAGGTTTTCACGGTTTCCACGTATTTTCTGGAGTGATTATTAATATTATCATCTTCTTTAATGTGTTATTAGGAACTTACGAGAAAAGAAAAACTTATGAAATGGTAGAAAAAGTTGGATTATATTGGCACTTTGTCGATTTAGTTTGGGTTTTCGTATTTACAGTTTTCTATCTAGTTTAATTTCAAAAAGTAATTATCATGTCACACGATCACGTATCAAATACTGGTAGAATCTGGAAAGTTTTCGGAATCTTATCTGCAGTAACAATTGTTGAAGTTATTTTAGGTATTTTGAAGCCAGAGTCTCTTCACATGAACAGTTTAATGGGTATGAACTTGCTAAACTGGATTTTTTACGCTCTTACTTTATACAAAGCGTATTATATTGTTTGGGCATTTATGCACATGGAAGGCGAAAAAAGTTCTTTGAGAGCATCAGTAGTTTATCCAGTTATCTTTTTAGTATTATACCTTCTTTTTATTCTTTTAACAGAAGGCGATTATATTTATGAGGTTTTTAAAAATTCAACAATTAAATGGAATTTTTAACAAGATATTAATTCATGAAAAGGGTACGCATTGCGTACCTTTTTTTATTTTTGTACTCTAATAAAAGTAGCTCATTCAATGAAAAAAAATATAGTTCTTTTTGTTCTTTTTATCCTTCCTATCGTAGCTTACTTATTTTTTGCTTCGGGTGTAAACGGATATACTAAATTGCCGACAATAACTCCAAATACTGCTGATTTTGGAAAATGGGAAACATTAGACGGTAAACCTATTACGCTAACCGGTAAGGTAACTATTTTAGGTTTCTCAGGTTTTGAGTTGTTAAAAAACAGAGGAAATCTTTTTAATTTAAATCAAAAGATATACCAACGTTATCATGAGTTCAAAGATGTTCAATTTGTGATCTTATGTCCGAAAGGAACAGAGCAAGATGCTAAAAAGGTAATTACTGCGCTGGGTGCTTTTACTGATGTGGCACAATGGCGTTTTGTTTTTGCCACGCCAGAAGAGATTTCTAAATATTATGCTCAGTTAAACTTGGTTGAAAAACTTGATGATAAATTTGGCACACCAAAAGTATATATCGTTGACAAAAAACGAAATTTACGTGGTCGTAAATTGGTAAAAGATGTGATGGAAGGGTACAACACATTTCATCCAGCTGAATTAAGTAATGAAATGTTAGATGATTTTAAAGTCATTTTGTATGAATACAGAGCAGCTTTAAAAAAGAATAACAATGCTTCACGAAAAATTTAAAATTCTTCTTTTATGTTTAAAAATAAATCGTACATAGGTATTTCTTTTATTGTTTTGATATTTGGTATTTATGCTATCCCTAAAATTGTTCAACGCATTAAAACAGATAAAGTAGTCCAAGGTGATCGTTTAGATCGTGTAAATCCTGTTACTGCTGATGATGATAAGTTGATTAAAATAGGGCCAGCACCTCGTTTTGAATTAACTAATCAAGATAACAAAAAGATAAATAATGACACGTACAAAGGTAAGGTCTATGTTTTAGAGTTCTTTTTTGTGAGTTGTCCTACTATTTGCCCAAAGATGAATGAGAGTATGTTGCTCATTGAGAAAAAGTTTTTTGGAAATCCTAACTTTGGTATAGCATCGATCACTATTGATCCCGATCATGATACTGCTGAAGTTTTAAAAGATCATTCTAAATTACTTGGTGTTCGCTCTTCAAATTGGCATTTTTTAACAGGTAAAAAAGACTATATTTTCAACTTAGCTAATAAAGGTTTTAATTTGTATGCAGGTCAAAATAACAAGGTAGCGGGTGGTTTTGAGCACTCGGGTCTTTTTGCTTTAATTGATAAAAACGGAAATATCCGTTGTAGAAATGATGAGTTTGGTAATCCAATATTGTATTACGATGGACTTGATAAAATGGGAGTAAGAAACATTCAGCAAGATATAAATATTTTATTAAAAGAGTAAAATGGAAAATAGAACTTTAGAACAAAAATACAACAAGTGGATTATCGTAGTGTCAATTGTTATTCCTGTAGTGGTAGCAATTTTATTTGGCGTTAAATTAAAAGATTTTGGTTATAATGTAGAGCCTTTGTCTTTCTTGCCGCCTATTTACGCTACAACTAATGGTTTAACGGCTATTTTGCTTGTTGCTGCTGTGATGGCCATAAAAAACGGAAACAGAAAGTTGCACCAAAGTTTGATGACGGCAGCTATCGCCTTGTCTTTGGCTTTTTTGGTGATGTATGTTGCTTATCATATGACAGCAGATTCAACTAAATTTGGTGGTGATGGAGCTATTAAAGCAGTTTACTTCTTTATATTAATTACACACATTGTTTTATCTATTGCTATAATCCCAATGGTATTGATTACTTATGTGCGTGCGTTATCTCAAAGATTTGATGCGCACAAAAAAATTGCGAAAATAACTTTTCCTATTTGGTTGTATGTAGCGGTAACGGGTGTAATAGTTTATTTAATGATCTCTCCTTATTATGTACATTAATTCTCAAAAGACAGAAAATAGTGCAGCTGTAAAAGGATGGCGCTCAAGTACACTTTTAATAGCATTTCTACTCTTTTTATCGACTAACATAGTTTCTGCGCAATGTGCCATGTGTAGGGCTGCGTTAACTAGTGATGATAATACTACTCAAGCAGCAGCCGTTAATGATGGTATTGTTTATTTAATGATAATACCATATTTGTTAGTAGCTGTGATTGGTTTAATGCTTTACAAAATGAAAAAGAAAAAGGCATAATTAAAATATGCTTTTTAGGGTACTTATTCAAATCCATCAACGGTGATTTGTACGTTACCGTCTAATTTTAAGTAGGCCAAAATCGCTTGATTGCTAAGTGCTACCTTTTTAAATTCGATGTCTTGCATTTTTCCATTGACAAAAACTCCCGGCATTGGTGAATAATTCATCAAGTAATTCTTGATGTTTTGTTGCGCTTCGTCTAAATTCGGCTTTATTGAATACCTACAACTTTGCTCGATTTTTTTCAAAATTAGCCCTTGTGCCAACCAATTGGCGGTGCGCGTAAGTTTATTTTTTGTGTCTAGCGCGTAATCTAAATTTTCAAAATAGATTTCTTTTTTTTGCTCATTGTACGCTGGGATTCCGGCTAAATATAATGTGCCATTTACAGTGCCTTGTACTTCTAGAGCAATTATCATTTTGCCGTTTTTGTGCCAAATATCTACCGTGTTTACTTTTACTTTTTTGTTGCCGGACCCAAATTCCTGGCCATTAAAATTTTTAGTCATCAGGCGTGATGCTTCTTGATATCCTGAAATTGCAACAATGTTAGCTGATAGTTGTTGTGGAATTTTTGGGACAGTTTTTAGTGCGATTTTGTTGGCATTGAATTTAGAATCTGGCTTTTTGCCAATTATGGTCTCCATATTGCACTTTAAACCCATGTCTAATAAAATGGTTCCATTTTTTAGTTTTGCAGTTGTTGTATATAATTCGAGAGGTGCAATTTGTAACCAACTTTCATAAGTTTCACTTAACTGAAATGGTTGGCAAATTTTCTTTAGAGCAGCTAAAACATTCGGTTTGAAATCGAGTGATTTAGCAATAGCATCATCAATTTTCTTTTCGATTTTTGATTTAAAAAGTTGAACCGTTGGGTTGATTAAATAGGTAACTGGCACGTTTTTACCTAAAACAACCATACTCGGACTTTCGGTCCAATCTAATGATTTTAATGTAGTTTTGGTGTTTAGTTTCCAGTTTACTAGCTGGACATCACTTTCTAATGTGACGATTCCATTTAGGTTAAATTCGCGCGTATCGTAAAGTTCGATTCCCATTTTTTTAGTGCCGAGGCGGTACTTAATGTTTGCTTTTAGCGGTAAAATAGTTTTAATTTTTCCAAAAGCATCTGTAATTTGAATCGTAGCTTGTTTCCAGACTTTCATTTCGATATCGTCATCATCGATTACATTGTCTTCATATATCAATCCATTTAAGCTTGTATTAGTTTGCTTTTCGATGTCTCTTAATTGTACCGAAATGGGTAAATTGATAAATGAAATTTGGCTTTCGTATTGCAATGGAGCTGCATCATCAGGTTCAGGTTTGAGTGTGTTAATTTTTGAAGCACTTGAGCAGGACGCAACAAAAAGAGCTATTATTATAACGAAAAAAGAGGATTGTAATGTTTTCATAAATGGGAGTTGTTGTAGCAAAATTAAGCAATCTATTCTTTTTTTAATTTTTTTTGTAACAAATGCTTACTTGCCAAGTCTAATTGAAGAATTACAGTTGTAGTGTTGCATTTTGTTAAGCATTGATTTCGCACAAGAACTAAAATGTTAAATTTTTTTTGCAGTTGTCCTGCAATTTCATTCGAATTATATGAAAAATAAAAGTTGTATCGGTTTCATTTGTATGGCGTTACTCAGTTTGTCAGCTCATGCTCAAACTAAGAAATGGACCTTACAAGAATGTGTTAATTACGCCATTCAAAATAACATTTCTATCAAACAATCGGAGTTAGACGCAAAAACAGCTTTGATTGATAAGCGAGGTGCCATTGGTAGTTTTTTACCATCAATTAATGCAAGTACTTCGCACTCTTGGAATATTGGTTTGAACCAAGATATTACAACTGGTTTGCTTCAAAATCAAACTACACAATTTACCTCTGCTGGGGTTAATGTTGGAATTGATATTTACAAGGGTTTACAAAATCAGAACCGATTACGTAGATCCAATTTATCTCTTGTAGCTGCAAAGTATCAATTGGTCAAAATGCAAGAGGATATTGCTTTAAACGTAGCCAATGCTTTTTTACAAGTTCTTTTTAACAAAGAAAATTTGAAAGTGCAAAAAGAACAATTGGACATTAATGAAAAGCAATTCTCTCGTTCAGAAGCTTTGGTAAAAGCTGGTTCGATACCAAGAGGTGATTTGTTAGATATTAAAGCTACTGTTGCTACGAATAATCAAAACATAATTGCAGCTGAAAATTCATTATTGATTTCTAAATTGAGTTTGTCTCAATTATTACAACTTAAGGAATTTGAAAATTTTGATATTGTTGATGATACCGATGTAAAGGATGAAAATAATATCATGATGCAAACTCCCAATGCCATTTACAGCAAAGCTCTTGAAGGTAGAACAGAATTAAAGATTGCAAAAACGAATTTAGAACTTGCGGAAAAAGATGTTGTTATTGCAAAAGGAGCCTACCAGCCAACTATTCAAGGTTTTTATAGCTTTAATTCTAGGGTTGCATATAGTGATAGAGTTGTGGGTGTTGCGCCTAATGCAGCAAATCCAACTTCACAAATTGGTGTTGTTGAAGGAACAAATCAAAATGTTTTAGCTCCTAATTTCACAAGAGTTTTAGGAAAACCTGCTCCATTTTTTGATCAGTTTAGTGACAATAAAGGTCATTCTTTTGGAGTGCAATTGTCAATTCCAATCTTGAATGGATTATCTGTAAAAAATAATGTTGATCGTTCAAAAATTAATGTTGAGCGATCTAAGATTGCTGTTGAGCAACAAGATTTAGATTTGCAACGTAATGTGTACACCGCCTTCGCAGATGCAAAAGGAGCTTTAAAATCATACGAGTCTGCCATTACGGCTGTAGAGGCTAGACAAAATGCGGTTGATTTTGCTAAAGAGCGTTTCAATGTGGGTTTAATGAACTCTTTTGATTTTAATCAAGCGCAAACCTTGTTGACCAATGCCCAATCAGAAGTATTGAGAACCAAATACGATTATATATTTAAAATTAAAATTTTAGAATTCTACTTTGGAATTCCTCTTATCAAAAACTAATTATTATGTCAAAGAAAACAGTTTATATTTTAATAGGTGGAGCAGTAGTTGTTATTGCTAGTTTGGTTATACTTTCTAAAACAGGTGTAATAGGTAAGAAAGATGTAGGAACCGAAGTGGAGATTGCACAAGTAAATCCGTTAACAATCACTGAAACCGTTTCTGCAACGGGTAAAATTCAGCCTGAAATTGAGGTAAAAATTTCTTCTGAAGTATCTGGAGAGATTATCGCACTTAATGTAAAAGAAGGCCAAGTTGTAAAAAAAGGAGATTTATTGGTTAAAATTAATCCTGATTTATATACTTCTGGGTACAATAGGTCAGTTTCTAACTTATCAGGAACAAAAGCGAATTTGAACCAAGCCGATGCTTCTTACAAAGAGGCAAAAGCCAATTATGATCGTAATAAAACTTTATTCGACAAAGGAATTATTTCTAAATCAGATTGGGATAAAGCCATCGCTTCGTTCGAAGTAGCAAAAGCAAGTAAACAAAATGCGTATTATAATGTTCAAAGCGCCTCTGCAACCGTAAATGAAGCTAAAGATAATTTAGGTCGTACGACAATATACGCACCGGCAGATGGAACAATTTCTATGTTAAATGTTGAGCTAGGTGAGCGCGTATTAGGAACGCAGCAAATGACCGGTACGGAGATATTGCGAGTTGCCAACTTAAACAATATGGAAGTTGAAGTAGATGTAAACGAAAATGATATTGTTAAGATTAAAGTTGGTGACGAAGCTAATGTAGAGGTCGATGCTTATTTGAAAAAACAGTTCAAAGGAATTGTAACTAGTATTTCTAATTCGGCTAGTTCAGCACTTACAGCAGATCAGGTTACAAATTTTAAAGTAAAAGTGCGTATATTAAAAGAGTCTTACGAAGATTTATTAGAAGGTAAGCCTGACACCTATTCCCCTTTTAGACCAGGAATGACCGCTACAGTTGACATTATCACAGAGCGTAAGGCAAACGTTCTATCAGTGCCAATTAGTGCAGTAGTTGTAAAGTCAGATACAACAGCAGTAAAAGATATCGTAGTAGCCGATGTTGAAGAGGATAAAAAAGAAACAGCTCCTAAAAGTGATAAAAAACTAGAATGCGTTTTTGTAAAAGTAGGTGATAAAGCTAAAATTAGAATTATTAAAACCGGAATTCAAGACGATACCAACATCGAGGTTATATCAGGTTTGAAAAAAGGTGACGTTGTAATTACTGGTCCTTACGCTACCGTTACAAAGGAGCTCAATTCAGGTGACAAAGTTGCCTTGATGACAGATAAAGAGAAAAAAGGCGACACCAAAAAATAAAGCAGTTGTTTTAAACTAGCATTTTGAAATCACAATCATAAAATCTAATTTTGTGATTGTGATTTTTAATTTAACAAACACCCAACTTTGAGCTACATCCTAAATATTGAGACCGCTACTAAAAATTGTTCTGTTTCTCTTTCAAATAATGGGCAGACCATTGCATGCAGAGAGATTGCTGAAGAAGGATATTCACATGCGGAACGATTGCATGTTTTTATAGAGGAATTGATAAATGAAGCCGGAATTAGTTTTAAAAATTTAGCGGCAGTGGCAGTAAGTCAAGGTCCGGGTTCTTATACAGGATTAAGAATAGGAGTTTCGGCAGCAAAAGGATTGTGTTTTGCTTTAAATATTCCCTTAATTGCGGTAGATACTTTGCAAGTGTTAGCCTCGCAAGTAACACAAACTGAAGGCTACATAGTTCCGATGCTAGACGCACGCAGAATGGAAGTGTACAGTGCAGTTTATGATAGTAGCAAACAATTAGCTAGGGTTATAAAAGCCGAAATTATCGACGAAACTTCTTTTGAAGAATTACAAGGAACTGTTTATTTAGTCGGTGATTGTGCTGAGAAATGCAAGACGGTTTTGACTAAAAGTAATTTCGTATTTTTAGAAGACGTAAAATTTCCTTCTGCCAAAGATATGAGCTCATTTAGTTTCGAAAAATTTCAAAACCTCGATACTGAAGATGTTGCTTATTTTGAGCCTTATTATCTAAAAGATTTTATGGTGACTACTCCAAAAGCGAAATAAAACAATATTTTTTAAAGTTTAGGTTACACCGAAGCTTCTTTAACATACGGTTGTATAACGATTCCTGCTGCATCAAAAGCTTCTTTACAATTTTGAAGCACTTCTGCATACATGTCCCAAAAATCCTCACTTGTGGCCCAAGGACGAACTGCAAGTTGAATCGAATTATCTGTTAGGTTTTTTACACTTACATTTGGAGCGGGATCTTTCAGTACTTTTGAATTATTCTGAAGCACTTTTTCGATAATTTCAATCGCTGTTTTAATATTGGTTTCGTACGAAATGGCAATTGTCAAATCAGCACGGCGTGTTTTTTCAATCGAATAGTTTATAATATTTCCGTTTGAAAGAGAACCGTTGGGTACAAAAATAGTTTGGTTATTTGCAGTAATTAACTTGGTAACAAAAATTTGAATGTCGGTCACTGTTCCGGTTACGCCCTGTGCCTCGATGGTATCATTAACGCGAAACGGCTTGAATAAAATAATTAGCATGCCACCCGCAAAATTGGATAAGCTTCCTTGTAATGAAAGACCAACAGCCAAACCCATAGCTCCTAGAATTGCAACAAATGAAGAAGTTTCAATGCCTAATTTGGATATAAAAGAAACAAAAAGAATAACGCGCAAAACCCAAATTAAAATATCTGATAAAAAACGGGTCAAAGTAGGGTCAAGGTCCCGACTTACCATGATTTTATTGATAAATCGGTTGATTAATCTAATCAAGTACAGGCCTACAAAAAGGATAATAAACGCCGAAATTAATTTGGGAGAATAATCTACCAATACGGTTATGAAATTTTCAATATACGAACTGAGTTTATTGGTATCTACCATCATGATGAAGCTAAAAAAAACCTTCTCAATAGTGAGAAGGTAGGTTGTTTGCAAAAATACAAATTAATTTAGAGTATCAAAATAAGTCTTTATTTGCGAAGCTGCGTCGCTTTTAACATAGTTTGATTTTAATTAATTTATAGGTCTTCGGCTTTATCTTTTAGTGTTTCAGCTGTGTCAATAATCTTGTTTTCTGCAGTATTGATTTTGTCCTCTGCTGCTTCTGCATTTTCTGCTACTGTTTCTTTAAGTTGTTCTGCAGTTTCGGTTGCTTTGTCTTCAATTGTTTCTAAAGTATTTGAGGTTGCTTCTACTGCTTTTTCTTTAACTTCTTCCAAAGCGGCAGTAGCTTCATCTGTTTTGTCACTGAATTTTTTTTTGATAGTGTCTATACCATCGCTGATTTTTTCCTTAGCTACATCAGCGAATTCCTCAGCTTTTTCAACATAAGGCGCGGCTGATTCTTTCACCTTGTCAATGGTGTCGCCAACTACTTCCTCGGCTTTTTCAAGATATGGTTCAGCAGTTTCTTTGGCATTTTCAATTGTCTCTGACACAAAAGTTTCTGCTTTCTCCACATAAGGCGCTGCACTTTCTTTTACATTGGCAGCCGTTTCGGCAACAAATGCTTCTGCTTTATCTAAATAAGGCTCTGCCGCTGCGCTTACTTCTTCTAGTTTTGATTCTGCTTGCTCTACTAACTCAGAAGCACTTTCTTTGGCGCTGCCAAATAAATTTTTAAAAAAGCTTGATAATCCCATAGTTTAAGTTTTTGATTAATAGGACAATAGTACACTTTTTTTGGCAAATACGAAACTTCCTTTGCTAATAAATTAATGGCAGTACTTTTATTACTGAATGTTGCTTACTTGTTGGGAAATGTGTTGTTTTTTTAAATAAAAAATGGAAGCTTTCTGTAGAAAACTTCCATACTTCGATTTTAAAATAGATGATTTATTAGGCGTTAATCGCTTCTACTTGAATAGCATTGTCGTTTAACATGCTTTTCAACATATTTTCAATACCGCTTTTTAAGGTAAATGTTGATGACGGACATCCGCTGCAAGCGCCTTGCAATATTACTTTTACTACTTTGTCACTTTCGTTATAAGAGTCAAATGCAATATTTCCTCCATCGGCTTGAACAGCTGGTTTGACATACTCTTCTAGAATATTGATAATTTGTTGCGAAGTAGCATCCAAATGATCAAATTCTTGTTCTTTGATACTCTCGTTTGCAATTACCGCTGCCACATAATTTTCATCTAAAACTTGACCGCCGTTTTCAATAAATTGCTTAATGAAGGATCTAAGTTCTAATGTGATTTCTTGCCAATCATTGATTTCATATTTGGTAACCGAAATATAATTTTCATCGATAAAAATTTCTTTTACATAAGGAAATTTAAACAATTCTTTCGCTAGAGGAGAAGAGGCTGTTTGATCGATATTTTTAAACTCAACTGCTGTTTTGGTAAGCATTTTACTTACTACAAATTTCAAAGCAGCTGGATTTGGAGTTGATTCTCCATATACGTTTACTGGTTGCTTTTTGGTACGATTTTCATCTTCAATGATGATTTTACCACCATCTGCAACAAATTTCTCAATTTGCTCCGCAACAGCGTCTTGTACATCAGTCCATTCAACAATGCTGAATCGTTCAATAGCAACAAAATTACCTGAAATGTAAACCGTTTTCACAAATGGTAAATAAAATAATTGTTGTGCTAATGGTGATGATTTTGCTTCATCGATGTTTTTGAATTCAAAATTTTCATTTTGTGTAATAAAATCTTGAAATTCAAATTTTAATATTGTTGGGTTTTGTGTTTCTTTTATGCTAACTTTGTTCATAAGTGTTCAATTTTGTGCAAATTTACTAAAGTTATTTTCTACGAATACTTACTTTTGGTTTTTTAATGAATAAATTAACTTTAGTTTAAATCAGATAGATAAAATGAATAGCTGTTGAAAGCTAAAATTAGATCATCTTAAAGCAACAGTGATGCGTAAACAATTAATACCGTTTTTATTCCTACTATTTTTTACTCAAATATCTTTTTCGCAAGAAGGAATTCCAGTTTACTCTGATTATTTATCGGATAACTATTACCTAATTCATCCCTCAATGGCAGGTGCGGCCAATTGTGCTAAAGTGAGACTTACAGGACGAAAGCAATGGTTTGGTCAGCAAGATGCGCCAGAGTTACAAACTTTAAGTTTTAATGGTCGTGTAGGAGAGAAAGCAGGAGCTGGAGTCATACTATTTAACGATGTTAATGGCTATCATTCTCAAAAAGGAGTAAAGTTTACTTATGCTTATCATTTGATGTTTTCTCGTGATGAAATCGATTTAAATCAATTGTCATTTGGAATGAGTGCTGGGTTTATACAAAGCCAATTAGATGAGACTTCTTTTTTACTCTCAGGCGATTTTGACCCAAATATCAATGGTACTATTGTTCAAAAAGATGCTTATTTTAATTTTGATATTGGTGCTTCGTACAATTATTTAGATTTTTATGCACATGCTACGGTAAAAAATGCAGTAGAAACTAGGCGATCAATTTACACCGAGTACGAAAGTGACAATTTGCGAAAGTACCTCTTAAGCGCAGGATATGTTTTTGGAGATAAAAACAAAATTTTATGGGAACCATCTTTGTTATTTCAAATGGTCGAAAAAACCCAAGAAAAATCTGTTGACATAAATTTAAAAGCCTACAAAAATATGGATTTCGGTCGTTTGTGGGGTGGTTTGTCTTACAGACGCAGTTTTGATGGAGCAGAGTTCTTAAACAATGGAAGTATCGCTTCTCAAAAATTACAGTACATAACGCCTATTGTTGGTGTTAATTTTGATTCGGTAATGGTTGCTTACACTTATTCTCAGTTGTCAGGTGCGGTGAAATTCGATAATGGAGGTTATCACCAAATAACTTTAGGAATTGATTTGTTCTGTAAGCCAGTCAAATACGAATGCAATTGCCCTGCGATTAACTAAATTGTATGAAAGTTATAAAAGCTGTTAATGGTAAGTTTCCTGTAATTCCTGAGGACTGTTATGTTGCCGAAAACGCAACAATTGTTGGTGATGTTCGTTTTGGATCACAATGTAGCGTTTGGTTTAATGCGGTGTTGCGTGGCGATGTCAATTCAATTCAAATAGGGAATAAAGTCAATATTCAAGATGGTGCAGTTGTGCATTGTACCTATCAAAAACATCCAACTGTAATTGGTAATAACGTTTCAATAGGTCATAACGCCATCGTGCACGGTTGTGTTATTCATGATAATGTGCTTATTGGTATGGGTGCCATTGTAATGGATAACTGCGTGGTAGAAAGTAATGCGATAGTTGCTGCAGGTTCTGTGGTTACTCAAAATACAGTGGTAGCCTCTGGAACTATTTGGGCAGGTGTTCCAGCCAAAAAAGTAAAAGATATTGATCAGTCTGATTTTGCAGGCGAAATTGAAAGGATATCTAATAATTACGTTTTGTATTCGAGCTGGTTTAAATCAGAGGAATAATTTAAAAATCTTTCGCACTAACCTTAAACGGTGCGCCTATAATTTCTTGTAAAACTCTTGGATTTGTATTAGTATAAAATATTGGCTCAGGCTCGTGTAAGTCAGATAAACCTACTTTTTCTTGAAGCACAAATTGAGTCTGACGCGCTACAGCTTGACCAGAATCAATAATTTGTATGTGCGCTGGTAAAATCTTTTTTATTTGCGGAATTAAGTACGGATAATGACTACAGCCCAATACTAGATAATCTATGTTTGCAGCAATCATCGGGGTGAGATACGATAATAAAAGTGCTGTCATCTCGGGTGAATTCATAGCGCCACTTTCTATCAAAGGGACTAATCCGTGGCCTACTTGTTCAATTATTTTAGTGTTTTGGTACTTGGCTACCGTGCTGTGAAATAAATCGCTATTTAGCGTGCCTTGCGTTGCTAGTATTCCTATTACTTGTGTTTTAGAATGAGTCACGGCTGGCTTTATAGCTGGCTCAATCCCTATAAAAGGAACGGTATAGCGCTTACGTAATTCTTGAATGGCATTTGTAGTTGCGGTATTGCATGCTACAACAATCAGTTTACAATTAAGATCTAAAAGATACTCGGTGTTTTTTATACTTAAAGCAATAATGTCTTCCTTCGGTTTTTGTCCGTAGGGCGCATTTTTACTGTCTGCTAAGTAAATAGTTTGTTCGTTAGGTAATAAGTCATGTACGGCAGACCATATAGAAGTTCCACCTACCCCTGAATCAAATATTCCTATTGGTTGATTGTTGCTATTCATAAAAGCAAAGTTACTGTTTGTAGTAAGATTTGCAATATGGTTACAAAAAAAAACTGCTCTTATCTCATAGAGAAAGAGCAGTTTTATTCATATTATTAGATTATTAAAAACCTAAATCTTTTTTAACGTCTGCAGTCAAGTTTGGTCCGTCTGCAAGTAAAAGTGAAGATCCGTCTAAGATGTATTGGAAACCTTTAGCTTTTCCTACCTTTTGAATAGAAGCTCTCACTTTTTCCATTAATGGCTTCATGATGTCTGATTCTTTTTGCTGTAATTCTTTTTGAGCGTTGTCTCTGTATGCTACAATTCTAGTTTGCATTTCTTGAACTTCTTTTGAACGCTCACCATTTACAGCCTCAGTTACAGTAGCAGCTTCAGCTTCGTATTTTTTTAATTTACCTTGGTATTCATCTACCATTTTTTTGTAATCAGCGTCGTATGTAGTCGTCAATTTTTCTAATTGTTTTTGACCATCCAAAACTGCAGGCATTTTTGTCATGATCTCACTAACATCAACGTGAGCTGTTTTTGCTTGCGCATTAATTGTCTGGTTTGCTCCCATCATTAAAACTGCAGCAATTAATAGAGTTTTGATTTGTTTCATCGTTTTTAAAATATTAAGTAAGTAATTAATTATTGGTTGATTTTTCTTTTAATTGTTCTTCTTTTGCTTTTTTCGCTGCTTCGCGATCTTCTAATATTTTCTTTCTTTTTGCTTCAAAAGCTTGCTTGCGATCTTCAATTACCTTTTTTCTTTCTTCAATCAATTTGGCACGATCGGTTGCAGCTTTTTGTTTTGCCTCTTCGGCTGCTTGCTTCGCACTATCAACTTTAGAATTCGTGTCAGTAGCTGTTGTACTAGCCTCTTTTGCTACATTTGCAGAAACCGTGCCATTTTTTTTGGCAGCTCTTGCTTCTAGCATTTGCTTTCGTTTGTCATCGAACTCTTTCTTCTTTTGTTCTTGTAAAGCCTTGCGATCTTCAATAAGTTTGTCTCTCGCTGCTTTTTTCTCTTCTAGTGCTTTTTGTCTCTCGGCTAAAACAGGATTGTCGTCAATTGCATCTTCTTTGCTTTCTCGAGCCTCTGCTTCTTTTTGTTGCTTTTTGGTAAGTTGCTCTCTTTTTTCAGAACGTGTTAAAGAACGTAAAACTTGCTCACTAATGTCAAATTTTTTCTCTGAATAAAGCATAGTTAAATCAGAAGTTTTGTCAAATATAAAATCATACTTTAAGCGTTCTGCAATGTCTTGTACTGCTGTAAAAACTTGATCTTGTATTGGCTTAGCTAAAACTGATTTTTGATTAATTAAGTCTCCATTTGCTCCAAAGCGCTGTTGCTGGTAGTCAGAGTTTTCTTTTTCTAAAAAACGAATTTCAGTTTCTCTTTCTTCAATTAATTCCTTTGTTAATAGAGCTTTTTCAGACTTCAGCGCCTCTTTTAACTTGTTGATTTCATTCGTTTTTGCATCAATTTCTGACTTCCATTTTTGAGCTTTTATTTCCAATTGGTTTTTTGCTTCGGTGTAGTCAGGTACATTTTGCAAAATGTACTCCATATCGATATAACCAATCTTTGTACCTCTTGTTTGTGCAGAGGCTGTTTGCGCTAGTACAAAGGCTAAAAAAAGTAACAAAAATTGTTTTTTCATATCAATACGTTGTTAAATGATAGATGTTATCAGTATTAAAACTGTTGTCCAATGATAAAGTGTGTTTCCCATCCGTTTGCTTTTGCTTGTCCCGGTAAAGCATCAAAGCCGTGTCCAAAGTCAATACCTAATAAACCAAACGCTGGCATGAATACACGTAGACCAATACCTGCTGAACGGTTTAATGCAAATGGATTATAGGTTTTAAAATCACTAAATGCTGCTCCACCTTCTAAGAACGCTAAAGCATAAATAGACGCAGAAGATTTCAATGTAATAGGATAACGTAACTCCAAAGAGAATTTGTTGTACACTGTTCCTCCAATTTGTTCTCCTCTTTCATTAGTAGGAGTGAGGGAGTTGTTAGGATAACCTCTTAATTGAATATTCTCACGACCGTCCATTGCAAAGTTAGCTAAACCATCACCTCCCAAATAGTATCTTTCAAAAGGTACAGCTCCTCGTGCTTGGTTGTAAGCACCTAAGAAACCAAACTCAGACAATACGCGTAGAACGATTTTACCATATAGTTTAGTATACGTATCAGCTTTGAATTTTACTTTATAATATTCTAACCAATTGAATCGTTTTTGATCTACTTTACCTTGGTCAACTGCAGCCAAACGGAAGTCTGTTTCTGCTACTTTGTTCCCATTTGCATCTACCAAATCCCCAATTGCCACTATATTTCCATTAGCATCGGGAACATTTTGTCTATCAGTTGTATTTCTTAATTTGTATTGCTCTTGATCACCTAGTGAAGCATAATCCACTCCATTAAACAAAGAGTACGGTGGTGTAACTTTTGCCGAAAGGCTGAATTCCGAACCATAGGTTGGGAATATCGGGTTAAATCCTTTACTGTTTCTAGTTAAAGATACTGTATAGGCCAAATTACGAGAAGTTCCGTTACCAAAGGTAAAAAGACCTGTGTTGTAGTTGTTTAATGAGTAGTGTTGATAACTTACAGATTGTGATAATACAAAGAAATCATCTGGAACTGTAAGTCTTTTTGCTAGTCCTACAGATAAAGTTAAAATGTCAAAACTTCTGGTTCTATCTGCTCTTTGAGTGATAAAGTTATTTAAAAATTGTTTACTGTAAGACAATGATGTACTGAAAGAAACTGGTTTTTTACCTCCAAACCATGGCTCCGAAAATGATAAGCTGTAGGTTTGAAAAAATGTACTTGCTTGCAAACGTAACGATACTTTTTGTCCGTCTCCCATTGGTAAAGGTTTGTAGGCTTCCTTATTAAACATATTTCTCGCTGAGAAATTGTTGAATGATAGTCCCAGTGTTCCAATAAATCCGCCACCGCCGTAACCACCTTGTAGTTCGATTTGGCTAGATCCTTTTTCTACTAAGTTGTATTCAATATCTACTGTTCCGGCACCTGAATCTACGTTTTTAAATTTAGGGTCAATTGCTTCTGGATCAAAGAAACCTAACTGTCCGATCTCACGAATGGTACGAACTAATTCTTCTTTACTGTATTTTTCACCAGGTTTGGTTTTTAATTCACGGTAAATGACGCGGTCATTTGTTTTGTCGTTACCTACTGCTGTAATTTTATTGAAATAAGCAATCGGTCCTTCGGTAATTCTAATTTCAAAATCTATAGTGTCATTAGCGGTTTTTACCTCCACAGCATTAACATTTGAGAACAAATAACCACTATTTTGGTATAGGTTGGTAATGTCTTCACTGTCTGGTTTTGTTTTGTCAGCAATTCGTTTTTCAAGTAATACGCCATTATAGGTATCTCCTTTTTTAATTCCAATAAGTCTTGCTAAACCTTGATCGGTATAAATTGTATTTCCTAAAAATTTAATATCTCCAAAATAGTATTTGTTTCCTTCTTCTAATTTGATTTTGATATCTAAAGCATTTTTTTGTTCATTGTAAACAACAGAATCAGACACTATTCTGGCATCACGAAAACCTCTTTCTTTGTAAGAAGCAATTACTTTTTCAAGGTCAGTTTTGTATTTGTCTTTAATGAATTTTGAAGCTTTTAAAATTCGAATAGGATTTTTTTGCTTCGTGTCTTTCATTGCTTTACGAAGTTTTTTATCAGAGATTTTGTTGTTGCCAATAAAATCAATCGAGCTAATTTTAATTTTTGCACCTTTATCGATGCGAACTAGCATGTTTACTTGGTTTGTTGCGCTAGTGTCTTTATTAGTGTTGATGGTTACTTTTGTATTAAAAAAACCATCCTTACGGTATTTGTTTTCGATATAATTTTTAGTGGTAGTAATTAAATTTTCGTTTACTACTTTTCCTTTATTTAAAGAGTTGTCCTTAATAAGGCCTTCTATCTTGCTTTTTTTAACACCAACAATTTTAACTTGGTTTAGTTTAGGGAGTTCAACAATATTTAAATCTAGATATATACTGTCGTTTTGTATCTTATTTACGTAAAAAGAGATCTCGTCAAACAAACCTAATTTTCCTAATTTTTTAATTGCAGCACTAATTTGCTCCCCAGGAATTGTTATTTCCTGACCTTTTTGCAAGCCAGTAAATGTAACTACCGTTTGGCTATTAAAACTTATGTCACCTACTACAGCTACATCTGCTAAAATGTATTTTTTTCCTTGATCAAACGGAACACGATCTTGTGCTTGAGATTGAAAAAAACTGATAAAAAATAAAACGCTAAGTACGGTTTTGATGCTCTTATTTAACACTAAAAAATTATTTAATTTGTTCACTTGTTTTTCCAAATCTACGTTCTCTTTTTTGATAACTAATGATAGCCTCATATAAATCCTGTTCTTTAAAGTCTGGCCACAATATATCAGTAAAATACAACTCTGAGTAGGCTATTTGCCACAGCAAGAAATTACTTATTCTATGTTCTCCACTTGTTCGTATTAATAAATCTACGTCGGGTAAATTTTGCGTGTAAAGATGCTCATTAATAATTGAATCGTCAATACTGTCTATTGAAATTATATTATTTTTAACTTTACTACAAATCTTCTTCATTGCAGATACGAGCTCTTCTCTGGAACCATAACTAAGGGCCAAAGTTAAGGTCATTTGGGTGTTGTTTTTTGTTTTTTCCATAACATCCAACAACTCTTTTTGAGCAGATTTTGGTAGCATTTCTAAATTACCAATAGCGTTGAGTTTGATGTTATTTTTTTGCAGGGTAGTCAATTCTTTTTTTAATGAATTGATTAAAACTTTCATCAATGTTTCTACCTCAAGTTTGGGTCTGTTCCAGTTTTCTGTCGAAAAAGCGTATAGCGTTAAAAACGGAATGCCCAATTTTGCAGTTGCTTCAATAATCACTTTCACAGATTTTGTTCCGCTTTGGTGTCCTAGAGCTCGTAAAAGCCCTTGCTGTTTTGCCCAACGTCCATTGCCGTCCATAATGATGGCAAGATGTTGTGGTAATCTTTCTTTATTGATCGTTTCTACTAAATTCATTTTTTATTCTGCACAATAACAGGGCGACTTACCAAAGGTGTAGGTAAGTGTTAGTCCTGAAAAAACGTACCAATCATTATTATTTATATTCCCAAATTTTTCATTAAAACTTCCGTCCATGTTATCGCTTTGGCTGTATCTTGCTCCTGCTTCTATCGCCAAGATAAATTGGGGCATTACGGTAGCTTTCAGTCCAACAATCATCGGAATCGCAATTGATTTTTTTCGTTCGCTTCTTCCCGTTATTTTTACATCCGCAAAGTCATTTGTCAATGTGAAATTATCAAAAAAGTAACTTAAACCTGTTGCTACATAAGGGGTAAGTTTTGGCTTTCCTTCATGTAGATTAAAGTCGAAAAAATTAAATTCAAGACCTAAAGATAGTTCTTTTACGTTGTTTTCTAAGTTGAAGCCGCGTTCATACCTACTTACTTCCTTTGAGTCAAAGTCTCTAGAACTAATTTGCGACTGTATATATGAAATTCGATACGAGTGTCTCGGACTTTTATTCCACTTATACAAAATTCCAATAGCAGGTTCATTGGGGTTGATGTAAGTCGTTGGTCCAATGTCTCCTATGTAATTACTCCCGCCAACAAAAACGCCAATCTCATGAATTTGAGCTTGTAGGTTTGTCAAGGAAAACAGACTTAGAAAAATAATAAAAATCTTCTTCATTAAATCAAAAATTGCGTGCAAATATAATAATAATCACTTCGATACAATGCCCAATCTGTTAAATGTGCGTTTTTTTAATAATTAGTACTTTAAGCGCTTTTAAATAAAGGGATTGTTTTGTTAAAACGTCAAAGATTGAGAAAATTGTATCTGCGCAGGTTATTTCGACTTAATTGCGTTTGTCTTGTCCCCAAAGTAATTTGTTTCTAAGGGTTTTTAGGAATGTTTCGCCGGGAATTTCGACCATGTTTATGTAGAAAGGTGTTTTCTTTAAAGTCAATATAGATTCGTTTTTAATTGAGGTTACTCTTGAATCTAGTGATACTAAATAATTCTCTTCGCGACCAGATACTTTTAGTTTTATTTCTGTTTCGTCAGGAACTACTAGTGGTCTTGCGGTTAAGTTGTGTGGTGCAATTGGCGTTATAACAAGGCTTTTTACATCAGGGGTTAAAATTGGTCCGCCACAACTTAATGAATAACCAGTTGAGCCAGTAGGTGTCGATATAATTAAACCGTCGGCCCAATACGAATTTAAGAATTCGCCGTTTAAATACGTATCTATGGTAATCATAGAGGTAGTATCTTTGCGGCTTACTGTAATTTCGTTCATGGCAAAATTCATTTCATCAATTGCTGCATTACTTGGTGTGCAATGCAAACTTAGTAAAGCGCGTTTTGAAAGTGTGTATTTTTTATCAATTACAAATTGCATGAAAGAGGCAATATTTTCTTTTTGAACCGTAGCCAAAAAGCCGAGTCTTCCTGCGTTTATACCTAAAATAGGGATTCCAGAGTCGCGAACTAAAGTAGCTGCCCTTAAAATAGTACCATCACCACCAATACTTATCAGCATATCAAAGCTACTGTCTAGTTCGTAGTGATTTGAAAAAGTTTTGTACCCTGCAGCTACTAATTTCTTTTCATCAAGTATTTGCATGAACTTGTCTTCAATAATCAACTCGACATTATTTTTGTTGAAAAAATCAAAAATGTCGTTTATAATAGGTTCCGTGCTGTTTTGATAATATTGACCGTAGATTGCTACTTTCATGATTTTAGATGTCGGGTTTAAAGCTGCGCTTGTTGTTTTTGAGGTGCTCCTTAAATATTTAAATACTTATCCAAATAATCAGAGCGCTCTTTTAAATTATTGATGTAATTGTCTTCTTGGTGGTCTGATAAAATCTCGTAATTGTATCGTCTAAAGGTTTGAATGATTTCGTTCATGGCGCCCAAAGAAATTTTTAAAGTAACCACAACGCTATCAACTGCCGCTTCCGAAACGAATAAGCCAAGAAGTTTACCATTATTACTTTCTACAATTTGAGTAATCTGACTCATCGAGTATTCTAAAATTGGTTTTTGAACCACAATAATTCCACCTGGTTCTTTCAAAAACGGTGTCTCGTGAAAAAAACGCATGACATCTTCCATTTCGTAATAACCAATATAGCTATTGTTTGGATCTAAAACGGGTACCAAATTAGTATGGTTTTTGGCAAAAACTTCTAAAACATCCAGCCAAATAGTTGTAGTTCGTACAAAAAAGCCTTCGAGAGTAAAGCGGTAATCAATAATTTTTTTATCACTGTCAAAGGTCTCGCTATCCTCAGCAGCAATACATCCCAAGTACACGCCGTCCTCTACCACCGGAAAGTGAGAGAACGAAATATCACTAAAAAAATCCTGAACCTCCGCAATAGTTTCTTGGCTGTCAAGGGCTTTATAGTCGTTGTTGATAAATTGGAGTAGTTCTGTCATAAGTTTGCGAGCAATATTTCATGCAAAATAATCAAAAAATAGCAAAATCTCCTAAGTTTTACTTTGTATTTTTGCTTTCAATTAAACACTAGTAAATCAAACTAAACCTGTATTCATGACAAAGTTAAGTGTAAACATCAATAAAATAGCAACTTTACGAAATGCTCGCGGCGGCAATGTGCCTGATTTGTTAAAAGTAGCTACCGATATTCAGCGATTTGGCGGTCAAGGAATCACCATTCACCCAAGGCCTGACGAACGACACATCAGGTATCAAGATGCGCGCGATTTAAAACCGATTGTTTATACCGAGTTTAATATTGAGGGTAACCCGCAGCATAATTTTATCGATTTGGTTTTAGAGTGTCAGCCTACACAAGTTACTTTAGTGCCTGATGCCATTGGAGCTATCACTTCTTCGGCTGGCTGGGATACGGTTAAAAATCAAGCCTACCTGACCGAGATGATTCAGGAATTTCAGCGCCACAACATTCGAACTTCTATTTTTGTAGATCCAAGACTCGACATGATCGAAGGAGCGAAAAAAACAGGTACTGATCGCATCGAACTCTATACCGAAGCTTTTGCTCACCAATACAATTTGGGTGATACGTCAGCCATCGAACCGTATATCGCTGCAGCCGAATTAGCCAATGAATTACAGTTGGGTATCAATGCCGGACATGATTTAAGTCTGGATAACATTCAGTTTTTCAAACAAAACATTCCTGGGCTTTTAGAAGTTTCCATCGGCCACGCCTTGATTTCTGAGTCTTTGTATCTCGGACTTGAGAATGTGCTTAATATGTATCTTCAAAAATTAAAATAAAATAATTGGGGCGTGACCCTGCTTCCACTAGCGTTGCAGCAGGGTCGGGCTATCCGCTACAAGTCCTCACAAAACTAAATTGCATTCCGTTTTGTTCCGGGCTTTCTGCTACTATCCCTCACGCGATCCCAACAAAATTAAGACTATTATGGTATCAACATCTATTTTACATAGCGTTATTTTAAATCCTACGGCAAGTCCAGTACTTCTAATCTTACATGGGTTTTTAGGTATGTCAGATAATTGGAAAACCCTAGGAGCACAATTTGCTGAGCAGTATCAAGTACATTTACTCGATTTGCGCAATCATGGCCGTAGTTTACACACAACTGAATTTAGTTATGATTTGATGGCACAAGATGTGGTAGCTTATTGCCAAGCGCACAACATACAAAACGCTACTATTTTAGGACATTCTATGGGAGGAAAAGTAGCTATGCTGTTGGCTTGTAACCAGCCTGATTTGGTTAGTAAATTAATTGTTGCTGATATCGGACCTAAATTTTACCCACAACACCATCAAGATATTTTGGCAGGACTTAATGCGGTCGATTTTTCAACGCAGCCGAGTCGTGCAGCAGTAGAGGCTATTCTTGAAACGTATATTCCTGATTTCGGAACGCGTCAATTTTTAATGAAAAGTTTGTACTGGCAGCAACCAGGGCAGCTCGCCTTTCGATTTAATTTGGCTGCTTTCAATGCCAATCTCGAAGCGGTTGGAGTTCCATTATCAGAGTCTACTCGCTTTGAAAAACCTACATTGTTCCTTCGTGGTGGAAATTCAAAGTATATTTTAGATAGCGATATCGAAAACATTCAAAAACATTTTCCGCAATCCACAATCGAAACGATTCCTAACGCGGGTCATTGGTTGCATGCCGAAAATCCTGCAATGTTTTACCAAATCGTTATAAATTTTTTATCGTAATCAAATACTAATTAACTCAACCTCTTAAAAACAAACAAAAATGAATTTACTTATAAAAATTATCGTTACCGCGCTTCTTGTTGTAATCTTGTCTCACTTTATGCCGGGTGTTCGCATTGCCGGTTTTACAACAGCGCTTATTGTTGCTGTAGTGCTAGGATTGTTAAACATCTTTATAAAACCAATCATTGTGTTCTTCACATTGCCTGTAACTGTGCTTACTTTAGGTTTGTTTCTTTTAGTTATTAATGCATTAATGGTATTGCTATGTACAAAAATTGTTGGCGGTTTTGCGGTTGATGGTTTTATCACAGCCTTTATATTTAGTATTGTTTTATCGGTTTTACAATCAGCTATGAACCTTATTTTAGGTGTTAAAAAATAATTCAAGGCCATAATCAAAAGTTTCTTTTGGCTAGCTAGCCGTTTTTGTATCTAGTGATTTGAATCTCGATGCGTGGCTGTTTACGACAGTTCAGGCATCGAGATTTTTTTTAACTGCATTTTTAACAGCTATTTAGCAGTTAATTGCTTGTTTGCATTTGTCTTTTTAATACTTTTGTATTACTGAATTTGTAGCATGACAAAAAGAATTTACATTTTGCTTTTCCTAGTTTTTGGCTTCTTGATGATGCCAAGCGAAGCTATGGCTTGTAGTCAAAAAGTAGAGATGTCTTGTTGCAAAAAGAAATCTGCAACATCGTCAACTGACAAAAAGTGCTGCAAAAAACAATCCTCTTCATCAAAAGATTCTTCTAAAAAGTGCAGTGGTGCTTGTAAAGATTTATCTTGTGGTAGTTCAAGTTTGGTTCTAGGCTTGACTAACGCTATTGATGTTGATTTTAAATCGGTAGTATTCGGTTTTTCAACAAAACAAACTCCTTATTTTTACACTAAAGTGTTTATTTCAAATGATTTTAGTGCAATTTGGCTTCCACCTAAAATAAGCTAAATTCTTTTGGCAACAGCCAAAAGTGTATTTTCTTCGTATATTCCTAAAAGGGATCAATTATTTTCAAAAAAGAATTAATGGATTTATAACTGTTTGGCTGTCGCCTCATTTTGTTATTTCCTTATTCTAAATTTTCAATTATTTAAAATCAAAACAATGAAATCAATTCAAAGAATATTGATGGCAATAACGCTTTTGTTATCTGTAGTAGGTGCAAGCGCACAAATTAAAAATTCAGTTACCGAGAAGGTAAAAATCAACGGAAATTGCGGTATGTGTAAAAGCAATATCGAAAAAGCGGGTTCTGTTAAAAAGGTAGCAACCGTAGTGTGGGACAAAGACACCAAAATGGCAACCCTTACTTATGACAGTAAAGTAACATCGCAAGATGAAATTTTGAAAAGGGTAGCTGCTGCTGGTTATGATAGCACCCGTTTTAAAGCTGCAGATGAAGTGTATAATAATTTGCATAGTTGTTGCCAGTACGATCGTGAAACAAGTTTAGATACTGCGCCAGTTATCAAAAAGGAGTCTGAAAACTAAAAAACAACTATCTAATTACAAAAGTTAAGTTGTGGTAAGGTTATTGAAACTATTCAATAAATTAAAATTTAAAAGAAAAGAATTATGAAAAAAATAGTTATGATGTTGTTTGTAATACTAGGTATGACAACAACAAATGCGCAATTAAAAATAGGTGATGCAATGCCGAGTTTTCAACTTTTGAATCAAAAGGGAGTAAGTGTATCGAGTGCATCTTTTAAAGGCAATGTAATTTTGGTTGATTTTTGGGCGTCTTGGTGTGCGCCATGCCGAATTGCTAACAAAAAATTAGGGCCTTTTTACACTGCTAATAAGGCAAAGAATTTTGAAATGATCGGAATTTCGATTGATACCAAAAAAGACAAATGGTTAGCCGCAATCGAAAAAGACAAGTTGTCAAACGTGCAATTGATTGATCCGAATGGTTTTGAGGCAAAGGTTGCAGCGCTTTTTGGCGTAGAACAATTACCAAGTGCTTTCTTGTTTGACAAAAACGGAAAATTAGTGGCAATTAACCCGAGCTTAGATCAAATTGCAGCTCAGTTAAAAAAATAAATATATGAAAAATAGTAAAATAAA
Organism: Flavobacterium turcicum; assembly: GCF_011365745.1. Taxonomy (GTDB): domain Bacteria; phylum Bacteroidota; class Bacteroidia; order Flavobacteriales; family Flavobacteriaceae; genus Flavobacterium; species Flavobacterium turcicum. Next base: position 704,019 of record NZ_JAAOBY010000001.1, read on the forward strand.
AATCGTGTTGACCGCTGTCCTATTTGTTTTGGCTGTGGTTCAAGGAAACGCGCAAATTTCGAAAGCGGAGATTGTGGCAACAGGATTAACGTGTTCGATGTGTTCCAATGCCATAAACAAGCAATTGAAATCAATGCCAGAAGTTGAAAGTGTATCGACTGATTTGAATACCAATACATTTACGGTACAGTTAAAAGCAAATAATACTTTAACGCCAAAAGCGTTGAAAAATAGTATCGAGAAAACTGGTTTTTTTATTGGGTCGTTAGTATTAACTGTTGATTTAGGAGCTGTAAATGGACAAGAAAATGAAAAAGTACAAAATCAATCAGGAACCTACGTGTTTGTAGAAAGAGGTAAAAAATCAGCTGGATCTTTACAAATACAAGTGCTTAATGAGGGTTTTGTAACTAAAAAAGAATTCAAAAAGTCGGCTAAAATGCTTGCCAAGTATGCTGATTTTTTGGGTCAAGAAAATACGTATTTGGTAAAATCAATTTAGATGAAGTATTTTATTTTATTGATGCTGGCCTTTTTTACGATACAAATAAATGCGCAAGAATTATTTGTAATGACAGAGCCGGCAAGCAATATGCCAACAGGAGCAATAGGTGTGCGTCAAGCCTCGATGCTTACTTGGAACAAGCAAGGAGAGACTAATTTTCACGCCATGCCTGAGGTGATGTGGGGAGTTAACAAAAACTGGATGGTTCATGCTACCGCTTTTTTGAATACCACTCAGAATCAATTCAAGTTACAAGGCGGAAGCGTGTATGCTAAATACCGCTTTTTTTCCAGTGATGATTTGCACAGCCATTTTCGTTTGGCGGCATACGGGAGATTGAGCGCTAACAGCGCTCCTATTTTTCAAGAAGAAATTGAAACTATGGGAATGAACTCGGGCTACGAAACTGGTTTGGTTGCAACGCAATTGGTAAACAAAACTGCAATTAGTGCCACAGTTAGTTATGAGCGCGCATTGAATAATGGCGACTTTGTTTTTCCTGCTTTGCAATCTAACAGTGGTTTAAATTATTCTTTGTCGATAGGACAATTGTTGCATCCCAAAAAATATACTAGTTTTGAGCAGACTAATATCAATGCAATGGTGGAGTTTTTGGGTCAGCGCCTAAATGATAACGGAAAGTCATTTTTGGATGTTGTGCCGTCAATTCAATTTATTGTGAATAGTCAGGCCCGAATAGATTTGGCCTACCGTCATCAGCTTTACAGTAATATGAGCCGAATGGCAACCAATAGTGTGTTGTTGAAATTAGAGTATACTTTTTTTAACACAACCAAGTAAGTTCTTAAAATAGTAAATTAGAATAATAATATCAAACAAATGAAAAATACCATTATAGCAGTCTTGCTAGGGGCAGTAGTCACTGTTTCCTGCAATTCTAAAAACAATTCGTCAACAGAAACTAAGGATTCTAAAATAGAAACAAGTGCGGCGTTATATTCATGTCCGATGCACCCGAATGTGAAAGGCGAGTCTGGTGCAGAGTGTCCAGAATGTGGCATGGAGCTTACGGAGAAATTAGAAACGAAGGTTTATAAGAATAACGAGACTATTGCAGGAGATACGTTGGATGAGGATGTCTCGTTGCGTAAAATTAAAATTCGTGCCGAAAAACAACAAGCTTTTCCAACGGAGCAAATAGTGGAGGATTATCTAAAAGTAAAAAATGCGTTAACAAGAGATGATTCTGGAAATGCAGCCGTATTGGCTAATAATATGAAATACAATTTAGACGTACTAAAGTCTAGCTCGCCAGATAAAAAAGCAGCGGCTGAATATGCTAAGTTGGTAAAAGAAATGAGAGAAAACACCAGTTACGTGGGAGATTTTCCCGGAGGAATAAGTGAGCAGCGAGAATATTTTGCAAAACTGAGTAAAAACATGTTCGACTTCATTAAAACCTATGGCACCATGCAGGTTTTGTATCAAGATTATTGCCCGATGTACGAGAATGGTAAAAGCGGTTATTGGATAAGTGAAACGAAAGATGTGGTCAATCCGTATTTTGGTGCAGAGATGTTGCATTGTGGTCGAAGAATTGGCGCTGTGCAGTAATAAATTAGTAATGTTACTACAGGAAGCTGGTTCAATTATAAAGCCAGCTTCTTGAATTAGCTAAAGAATATTTTTTTTTGTTTTAGAAAATAGTAGTATTGTATTGATAATTAGTAATTTGTTTTTGTCGTAATTAAAAAAAAAGTATTTTTTTTGTAAATGGTGTTGCAACATTCAAAAAAAGTTCTAATTTTGCACCCGCAATACAAAACAAGGCCCGTTCGTCTATCGGTTAGGACGCATGGTTTTCATCCATGTAAGAGCGGTTCGATTCCGCTACGGGCTACAAAAAACGCAAGTATTAAGAAAGATTATCTGTATTATTTTGCAACTGTACGCAATTAGTTAAAGCCTCAAGAAGTAATTCTTGAGGCTTTTTTTATTGGGGTTAATTCAATTTTGTGGTGTTCTAGATAATTTTGCGAATAATTTTTCGTGGTTTTATCAAAGTCGTGTTCGGAAATTGTGCCGCGTGAAGGATGGCAGTGGAGCTCTTTGGGTTTTTGTCCCGCAGGGCAAAACCCCAAAAGCGGGAACGAACAGCCTGACGCACCATAGAGAAACGGCGGTGCGGCACGCCTAAATAAGCCGAATTATAAGGGGTTTTAGTGGTGAAAAGATGTTGAATTTCAAGGCAAAAGGTTCGCGTATGAAAAACTTGGTTAGCGTGTAAAAATTTTATAATTTTGCCAACCGAATTTCTAATGTAAAGTAAAGAACAAGATGGATATCAAAAGAGTAGCAATAGACGCAGTAAACGAGAAAATTGTAATGACCGTTGTACACATGGATTACAAAGGTCAAGTAGCAAAAAGAATCAACGAGAAAATGCCTTTGGCTACTGTAAAAGGGTTTAGAAAAGGGCAAGTTCCTAAAGATCTTGTTGAAAAACAATACGGAAAAAAAATCAAACAAGAAGAAGTACAAAAAGTGGTTGACTTGGCGTTAGAGCGTTTTGTGCAGTCTGAAAGATTGAACCTTCTTGGAACTCCACTACCAATCGCTAATGAAAACTTTGATTGGGATGCTGAAGAATTAACTTTTGAGTACGAAATTGGTTTAGTACCAAATTTCACTTTAGACTTAGAGGCTAAAAATGAAATCGTAAAATATGTAGTAACTGCTGACGATAAATTAATTGATGGTCAAGTAGCTAGAATTCAAAAACAATTTGGTACGGCTATTCCTCAAGAGGTTGTAGCGGCTAACAGCGATGTTACAGGTACTTTTTTAAATGAAGAAAAAGGAATCAATAACAGTACTACAATTGCAGCAGATCTTTTTAAAGATGCAGCTACATTTGAATTGTTTATTGGTAAAAAAGTAGGTGATGTTGTAACAGTAAACACTAGCGGTTTATTTGAAGATGATCACCAATTGATGGATGTAATGAAAGTGGCTCATGATGACGTTCACGGTTTAGCAGTTGATGTTGAATTTACTATTGAGGCGATCAACACGGCTGAATTGGCTGAATTGAACCAAGAGCTTTTTGATAAATTATTTGGTGCAGGTGTAATTTCTACTCTTGAGGAGTTGAAAACTAAAATCAAAGAAGATGCTGAAAGCCAATTCGCGCAACAAGCAGATCAAAAATTATTAGGCGATGTTACAGAATGGTTAATTGAAAACACAAAATTCGATTTGCCAGCTGAATTCCTAAAAAGATGGTTGCAAACTGTAGGCGAGAAAAAATTAACTCCAGAAGAAGCTGAAGTTGAGTATGCACGTTCTGAAAAAGGATTGCGTTTTCAATTGATCGAAGGTAGAGCTATGGCACAATCTGACATCAAAATTACTTTTGAAGACTTGAAAGATTTCACCACAAGAAACATTCGTTTGCAAATGGCTCAGTTCGGACAAACAAATCCAACTGACGAAGAAGTGCAAGGTATTGTAGCTCGTGTTTTATCAAACCAAGACGAAGTAAAAAGACTTTCAGACCAAGTTGTTGCTGAAAAGTTATTAGAATTGTTCAAAGAAAAAGCAAACCCAACTACTAAAGAGGTTACTTACGAAGAGTTTATTGCTGCTTCATACGGAGAATAAATTCTAGTCGTAAAGTCAAATGTTATAAAGTCAAAAGTTGAAAAATCGGAAAACAATTTCGTTTTTTGTTTCAAATTTTAAGATTTTATTACAAATGCAAAACGATAAAAAATAGTTATATTTGAGCGTCAGAAAATTTTTTTTGGCGCTCTTTTGTTTGAAATGAATAGCTCATTTTTTCAGGAGCCAATCCAGCTTTACGTTCTAAGTTTTTTCTTCCGTTTCTGTTTTTTTAAATTCCTGCAAGAGCTTCCTTTGGTCGCTTTGCATGAATAAAAAAACTAAAAAACGGAATTCAAAAAGCTTTCCACTTCAATCTGGGCTAAAAACAAGACATATTGGCACCAATTCGAAAGAGGTACAACCTTTGCGTTGTTAATAATTCAAACATTAGACTTACAAACTTTTAAACCTATACAAATGAATTACGGTAAAGAATTTAAAAAATTTGCTACAAAGCACCAAGGGGTAAATGCCATGTACTACGATAAAATCGTTGCAGCAATGAACCCAACTAATATGACACCTTATATTATTGAAGAGCGTCAATTAAACATTTCACAATTAGATGTTTTCTCTAGATTGATGATGGATAGAATTATCTTTTTAGGAACTGGAATTGACGATCAAATTGCTAACATAGTACAAGCACAATTGTTATTCCTAGAAAGCGCCGATGCTTCAAAAGACATTCAAATTTACTTGAATTCTCCTGGAGGTAGCGTTTATGCTGGTTTAGGAATTTATGATACCATGCAGTACATTAAGCCTGATGTAGCTACAATTTGTACAGGTATGGCAGCATCGATGGGTGCAGTATTATTATGCGCTGGTGCCGAAGGAAAACGTTCTGCATTGCCACACTCTCGTGTTATGATTCACCAACCATCAGGCGGAGCACAAGGTGTTGCTACTGATATGGAAATCAATTTAAGAGAAATGTTAAAACTAAAAGAAGAGTTATACAACATTATCTCGCACCATTCTGGACAATCATTCGAAAAAGTACACGCTGATAGCGAACGCGATTACTGGATGAAAGCAGATGAGGCAAAAGAATACGGAATGATCGACGAAGTGTTGAGAAGAGGATAAAAAAATGGTTTCAGGTTTCAAGTTTAAAGTTATTATGGAAACTTTAAACTTGGAACTTTAAACTTGAAACAAAAAATATGGCGAAAGAAAAATTAGAATGTTCGTTTTGTGGAAGAAAAAAGCCAGAAACTAAATTATTAATTGCAGGTATCGAAGCGCATATTTGCGACAAATGTATTGAGCAAGCGCACGGTATTGTTCTTGAGGAATTAAGAACTTCAAGTAGTAGCGCGCTAGCAAGCGATTTGGTTTTGCAAAAGCCGAAAGAAATAAGAGCGTTCTTAGATCAATATGTAATTGGTCAAGACCAAACCAAAAAAGTAATGTCTGTAGCTGTTTACAACCACTACAAACGATTGATGCAACAGCAGCAAGACGACGAGGTTGAAATTGAAAAAAGCAACATCATTATGGTAGGGCAAACTGGAACCGGAAAAACATTGGTGGCCAAAACCATCGCAAAAATGTTAGATGTTCCTTTGGCTATCGTAGATGCTACCGTGCTAACCGAAGCAGGATATGTAGGTGAAGATGTAGAGAGTATTTTAACGCGTTTGCTACAAGCTGCTGATTATGATGTGGCGAAAGCAGAACGTGGAATTGTATTTATTGACGAAATAGACAAAATTGCACGTAAAAGTGACAACCCATCTATTACACGTGATGTATCTGGCGAAGGAGTACAACAAGCCTTACTGAAATTATTAGAAGGAACCGTTGTGAATGTACCACCAAAGGGCGGACGAAAGCACCCAGACCAAAAATTTGTTGAGGTAAATACGCAAAACATTCTGTTTATTGCCGGAGGTGCTTTTGATGGTATCGAAAGAATTATTTCGAAACGATTGAACCGTCAGGCTGTAGGATATTCTACTTCAAAAACAGCAGATGCCATTGACAAAGACAATTTATTGCAGTACATCATCCCAAAAGACATCAAAGATTTTGGATTAATTCCAGAAATCATTGGTCGTTTGCCGGTACTTACACACATGGATCCTTTGGATAGAGCAACTTTGCGTTCTATTTTAACAGAACCTAAAAATGCCTTAATCAAGCAATATGAAAAGCTGTTTTTAATGGACGATGTTACTTTTACCATTACCAACGAAGCCTTAGATTTTATTGTTGATAAAGCCTTAGAATACAAATTAGGTGCTCGTGGTTTGCGTTCCCTATGCGAAGCGATTCTAACGGATGCTATGTATGAATTACCAAGTTCAGATGATAAAGTACTCGAGATCAATCAAGAATATGCAGAGGAAGCTTTGAGTAAAAATTTATTGAAACGTTTGGAGATTGCTTCTTAACAAATCAATTTCTGTTTAAAATATAGAGACCTGTTCATTCATTTGAGCAGGTTTTTTTATTAGTTGTAAAAATGAGAACCGATTTTAATTATTTTGTAATTTTATAATCCTAATTGATAAAAGCAACTTCAAATGATAACAGTACAAAACACCATAAACGCTCCTATAGAACAAGTTTGGGAAAAATGGACAACACCACAACACATCATGAAATGGAACAATGCTTCTGATGACTGGTATACTCCTTTTGCGGAAATTGACTTGCAAGTGGGCGGGAAATTCAAATACACAATGGCTTCTAAAGATGATACCATGCGCTTTGATTTTGAAGGAGTCTATACTACTGTTTTAGATTTTTCGGTAATAGAATATGAAATAACAGATGGTAGAAAAGTAAAAATTACTTTTGAGCAAAATGAAGCAGGTACCAAAGTCACTGAACGTTTTGATCCCGAAACAGAAAATTCAGAAGAACTACAAGAACAAGGCTGGCAGGCTATTTTAGATAATTTTAAAAAATATGTTGAAGAGGCAAATCTTTAATTTTTTTACAATGCATTACCTTGAAATTGATCATCTCCAACGGTAGAAAAACTTAGATTACATTTTTTGATTTACGCTATAAATTGCGATTTTCGTAAAAACAGCAAGCTGTTCATTCGTTTGAACAGGTTTTTTTGTACTTAAATTATCGGATTTGTTTTTGTGTGCAAAAAGGAATTTTATTTTTTTTTATCCCCTTTCAATTGTCGATTTTTGTTTGGTATTTTAAAGCCAATCGTATGCAAGTAGCAGATAAAGAAGTCATTTTATTAAAAGTTTCAGGTCAAGACAAACCTGGAGTAACCGCTGGTTTAACTTCTATTTTAGCAAATTATGACGCTATTATTCTAGATATTGGTCAAGCCGATATTCATGATACACTTTCACTGGGCATTCTATTCGAAATCAAAGCAGGCTCTACATCGGGACCAGTTTTAAAAGATTTGTTGTTTAAAGCGTATGAATTAGGTGTAAAAGTGAAGTTCATTCCCATTTCTATCGATGATTATGAAATTTGGGTTAAAGGACAACGCAAGCAACGTTACACAATTAATGTTTTGGGCGAAAGTCTAACTGCGGTACAAATCGCTGCTGTGACTCGTATTTTATCCAATCAAAACTTGAATATTGATGCAATTAAACGCCTTACGGGCAGAGTATCTATCATTGAAAAAGAAGAATTTCCTCGTGCTTGCATTCAGCTTTCGGTAACAGGAACTATCGTTGACAAGTCGTTTATGACGGCTAGTTTTATGGAAATTTCCCGATCATTAGATGTGGATATTTCATTTCAAGAAGACAATATGTACCGACGAAACCGCCGTTTGGTGTGTTTTGATATGGATTCGACGCTCATACAAACCGAAGTAATTGATGAATTGGCAGAGCTTGCTGGAGTAGGTGAGCAAGTGCGTGCCATAACCGAGTCAGCTATGAATGGCGAAATTGATTTTAGCGAAAGCTTCAAACAACGCATGGCTTTACTTGAAGGTTTGAGTGAAGCCGTGTTACAAACCGTTGCCGAAAATTTACCCATAACCAAAGGTGCGCATCGCTTAATGAAAGCCTTGAAATATTACGGATACAAAACGGCCATACTATCCGGAGGTTTTACCTTTTTTGGAAAGTATTTGCAAAAAGAATTGGGTATTGATTACGTACACGCTAATGAGCTGGAAATCATCGACGGAAAATTAACGGGCAATTATTTGGGCGAAATTGTTGATGGTAAAAAGAAAGCTGAATACCTGCAAGCCATTGCAGACAAAGAAGGCATTCACATCAATCAAACTATTGCAGTGGGTGATGGCGCGAATGATTTACCGATGTTGAATTTAGCAGGATTAGGCATCGCTTTTCATGCCAAACCAACTGTAAAGGAAAAAGCCGAAAGTTCTATTTCTAGCTTAGGTCTTGATGGTGTTTTGTACTTGTTAGGCTACCATGATCGACATATTGACATGATGGAGTAGGAGTACAATTTTTTTAGGGAAATAATCTTTTTACAAGTTTTTGAGCTGCTCCAAGTAATCCCTCTGATTCGATAATCTCGGTATTTTAACGTTTCTAAAGTTGATTTTGACTGCTCTTTACTACAAATCCGTGATTAAATCTTCAAGATCATCTATAGAAAAACCATCTACAAACTCATCCTGATAAATTGTTTTTAATATGTCGGTGTATTTCTTAGCAATTATAATTTCATTATTTTTATTGATAAACCAATCTATATCGAATTTTGCTGTTTCTGTAGGTCCTAATGACTTATAAAGTGATTTAAGAATGACACTGTGCTTTTTATTAATATCAATAGATTTTTTATGATTTATTAGAACAGTACTTTCTTTTCGTTTAGATTTAAACAGTTTTCCCTTTTCATTTAATATTGTTGTTTCAGTATCTGTATCTTGTGTTTCTTTTTCTTTTAATGTTATTGAAATACCTGATATTGGTGACAAATCATCTTTTTTTGTAAGCTTTAAAATAAGGTTTTTTGAGATTGTATTAATAGATTTTATTGATTTTTCAATAAAAATAGAATCCGATTTATTAAATCCATATATGTAAATTGGAACTATTTTTGGGTGTTTGTAAAACTCATTTTCTATATAACACGTTTTTTTAATTTCTTCAAGTGTTGATTTACTTATCTTATTTTTAACAATATATTTTTTTAACTTGTTAGATGAGTCTACATACTTTAAAATATTTGCAAAATCTTTTTCAAATTGTCCTAGAGAATAATCCACTGGAAACAATGGATCATATATTAGCTTCATAACTTCAATATCGAGTTCTGTATAATTTATTGGAGAATTTTCTCCTTCAAAAAACACACTTTCTGGATAAGAAAAACTATCATCACAAGAACCAATAATTTGTGTCATTTCTTCTAGTAGTAATGCCTCTCTCTTTATTGGATTTCTCTCTTCATCAACTATAACTATCTGTCCTTTGTAGATAACTCTATTTTTTACAAAAGGAATATATCGGCCTAGTGTATTGGATGAAATATTAAAATGTTTTAAGCTTGTTCTATCACCAAAATAGATTATCACATTTGATTGTATACTATCATTTACGATTAAGAACTTTATTGGTAAATTTAAACTGTTTAATTTTTCTACACAATTTTTTACATACCTAGTGTCATTGGTCAAAGTATCCCCTTGGATAAAATACTTGATATCAGTTTTCCATTTTTTTGTAGTTATTCTCTCCTTGTAACTGTCTGTTTGAAATGCTATTTCGTACAAATAATTGAATGCCTCTGCTGAATATTTTTTTTGTAACTTTTTGATATTATTTTTTTGGATAATAACAGGATTGCTTTGGGAAAAGTTTTGACAACTGAACAAAATAAAAATCATTATTAGGGAGAAAATATTTTTCATAGTTTATTTTTGCATATTGATTAATAACATTTAAAGTTTGCCTCATGTTATTAATTTTTAATAATTCGTGGAATTGACCTTCATACGAGCATTAAAATGAGGTTTTATAAGTAATTTACTTGTGCTTTTACTGCAACCCCTTCAATTGCTCCAAGTAATCCCTCTGGTTGGATAATCTCGGTATTTTGTGTTGTCCACCAAGCTTGCTATTGTCTTTGAGCCAATCATAAAATAAATTTTTACGAGCTACATTAATTACCAGAGGGTTTAAAGTCATGTTGTTGTAGCGTTTGGCCTCGTAGTCAGAGTTGAGCGCTTGTATAGATTCATCTAAAATTTTCTGAAATTGAGCTATATCAGCAGGAGGATTTTTAAACTCAATCATCCATTCGTGAGCGCCTTTTTCTTTGCCTTCCATAAAAATGGGTGCCACGGTATAATCCACCACTTCGGTTTGGGTAATTTTACAAGCTTGTGCAATGGCTTGATCGGTGTTTTCGACCATTAATTCTTCGCCAAAAACGTTGATATGATGTTTCGTTCTGCCTGTAACTCGAATTCTATAGGGATTTAAGGAGGTAAAACGCACCGTATCACCTATCATGTAGCGCCACAAACCAGAGTTGGTCGTAATCACGATGGCGTAGTTTTTAAACAATTCTACATCTGCCAGTCGAATAATTTTTTGATTCGGAGTACCAAAAGTATCCATCGGAATGAACTCATAAAAAATCCCGTAGTCCAACATCAACAACAAATCACTAGAATAATTTAAGTCTTGAATGGCAAAAAAACCTTCGGAGGCATTGTATATTTCATAGTATTTAAAATCCTTTTTAGGAAGTATTTTTTGATACTGCTCGCGGTACGGTTCAAAATTGACGCCGCCATGAAAATAGACTTCTAAGTTAGGCCAAAGCTCCAGTAAATTGCCTTTGCCGGTTTCCTCTAGCATTTTGTTCATCAAAACCAACATCCAGGAAGGAACGCCAGCAAAACTGGTCACATTTTCGTTTTTAGTTTCGTTAATAATAGCTGCAATTTTGGTTTCCCACTCGCTCATTAACGATGTTTTGTTACTTGGCGTGCTGCTAAACTCCGCCCAAATAGGCATGTTTTCTATCAAAATAGCCGACAAATCACCAAAAAAAGTATTTTTGTCCTCGTAAATTTGAGAACTTCCACCTAAGCGTAAACTCTTGCCTATAAACAACTCCGAATCCTCGTTATTATTCAAATACAAACACAGCAAGTCCTTACTGCCTTTGTAATGACAATTTTCTAATGCTTCGTTGCTTACGGGAATAAATTTACTCTTGGCATTGGTGGTACCGCTCGATTTGGCAAACCATTTTATAGGAGTTTCCCAAAAAACATTTTGTTCTCCTTGTCGCGTTCGTTCAATAAGGGGTTGCAATTCTTCGTAGGTAGAAATAGGTACGCGTGATGTAAAAGTAGCATACGATTTTATAGATGCAAAATCGTATTCCTTACCCAAAACCGTATTTTTCGAGGCTTGTATCAAGTTCATAAGCAATTCCTCCTGAACCTCGTTCGGGTATTTTAGGAACAATTCTATCTGATGAATTCTTTGCTTTAAAACCCAAGAGGCAAACGAATTAATGATGGTTAAAGGCATTTTTTTTATTTACAATTTCTAAAAGTCAGGCGCAGTTTTACAGTTTCCCATTTGAATATCGGTACACAAATACTAACTTTACAACTTTACCAAAAATAACAAAATTTGTTTAACCTAAAAATTTAAACAACAAACTTTAGGAATAATGACATACGAAGGTGTACTGGCCAAAATGCAAACCGAAATGGGAGCTCCCATTCAATACTATATCGTTTTTGAAAATAGTTTTTTAAACGTCAATCAATTTTTAAACAAAAATTTTTCGATACAATTTGTAGGCTACCAATGTCTCAATTGCAACAAAAAGAAAAAAATTTTCCGTCAAGGTTTCTGTTACGACTGCTTTTATTCAAGTCCGGCCGTGGGCGATTGGATCATGAAACCCGAACTCAGCACCGCGCATCTTGGTATTGCTGATCGTGATTTGGCCTACGAACAAAAAGTACAATTGCAGCCGCACATTGTTTACTTGGCTTTGTCAAGCGAGGTCAAAGTAGGAGTTACACGCAAAACGCAAGTCCCAACCCGATGGATTGATCAAGGCGCCAACCAAGCCATTTCAATCGTTGAGGTTCCGAATCGCTATCTTGCCGGAATCACCGAGGTCGCTTTAAAAAAACATTATGCAGACAAAACCAATTGGCGCAAAATGTTAACCAACACGATTGAGCCAGTCGATTTGGTGGCGGAGCGCTTAAAACTGGAACACTTAATTCCATCCGAAGTTCAGGAGTATTTTTACAATCAAAACAACGATTTGTATGAAATGAATTATCCTGTTTTGCAGTATCCCGCGAAGGTAAATAGCTTGAATCTTGATAAAACACCGCAGTTCGAAGGCAAGTTAACAGGCGTAAAAGGGCAGTATTTACTCTTTGATGACGGCACCGTTTTTAATGTTCGCGGCTCCGAAGGCTATGTGGTGTCCATCACCGTGTAAAACAGTTGGGCGTACCCTTTTTTAAAATAGAAAAAATTTTAAAAATGTCAGGCTGTTCGCTGTATCTTTTATTTCGCTGCCGCTGCATAAAAGGATGCCGCTTCCATCCTTTACGCAACACAATATACAATACCCGTTTTGGCTTTCAATGACAAAACGCCACTATGTTTCACAAAAAAAAGAGGAATTTCAAACCTATTGAAATTCCTCTTTTTTTAATGTACTTCTACCTAGTTTACTTTTGTGGTATCAGCTGGTTTCTTTTTCTTTTTAAACAAACCATTCAATAAATCAGCAGCTTTGGCTTTTACTTCTTCTTTTGTGGCTGGTTTGGTAGGCACAGCTGTTTTTGTGGTATCTCCTGGTTTTTTGTTTTTATTGATATAATCCGTTATCGCTGAAGTTCCTTTTTTTACCAAACGGTCTTTTTGTTGTTTCACCAATTGGTTTGTTAATTGTGTCAGCGCCGTTTTGATATCTGTTGTTATTCTCGGATTGGTAAAATTACCGCCCAAAATCGCATTGATAGGCAGGTTTTCAATTTTAGCAGCTTCGGCAGGAGTTAATTTTGCTAGTAAGGCATTGGCTTCGTTACCCAAATATTTAGCAGGAACATCAAATTTTAGGTTGTAACTCATGCTTTGATCAAAACCGTGTGTGCCGCCAATTGTAGCTTTGATGTCTTTGTACTTAATGTCAAATGGTTTGATATTTACTTTACCATCTTTAAATGTGATTGCTGCTTTGATGTCATTCAAATTTATTTTGTTTACATCTATAAACTTAATGTTTGACCCAATTGCTTTCAACAAAGTCGAATTTTTTTCATTGACAGTAGTTGATAACAGTTGGCCCAATAAATCACCGGTTAAAGTTTTTAAGTCAGGCGTAAACTCGGTGGCATCTAGATTTCCGTTTAGTTTAATATTCGAATTCAAACGGCCGTTAATGATTCCCGCAATAGGAGCAATTTTCTTCAGCATTTCCAATTGGGTAAATGACTGCGCAATATCGACTTGGTTTAATTTTAAATCCATATTAAACACAGGTACTTTCCCTTTTGTAGAGACGGCTCCGTTTACTCCAATCGATCCACCAAAAATAGAAGTTTTCACATTTTCTAGTGTTACCTTTTGGTCTCTCACAATTAACTTTCCTGCTACATTTTTTAGTTGCAGGTTGTCATACAATACCGTATTGGCTTTTGCGCTAAGCGTACAGTTTAAGAAAGCGGGGATTTTCATCGCCTCGGCTTTTTTTCCAGCAGTGTTGTCTTTTGCCGGTTCTTCAGTCGTCATAAAATCGTCAACCGCTAATTGATTTGACGACATGAAAAAGTTTCCTTTCAACTCCTGATTTCTAAAAATAAAACCATAAAAGTTTTCCAGAATTCCACTTACGCTAATATCACTTCTTCCAGTTGTGGCATTTAATTGTTTCAAATTAACTTGGCTTGGGTTAAACTGAACCACCGCCGTACTAATGTTCATGGTTTTGCCATTTTCATCAGCATATTTAAAGCCAGACAAGCTCATGGTGCCCGCATTATTTATCTTTTCATATTCACTTTTTTCAACACTTTGCATGTCAAACTTTGTGGTAACATCGGCTTTTAAAATCCCAGATAATGGTTTGTCAAGCTTGATAGGGTAGGCTTTTGATAGGTTTGCTAAATTGATAGTTCCTTTTAAAGCGGCATCTACTATTGCGTTTTGGGTGATGTTTTTTATGTTTGCTTTGGCATTAAATACATCTTGATCAATTTGAAACGAGAGTTTATCTAAGTTCACATAAGTGTCATTAAGAATTCCGGTTTCATTTATAATTTTAGTGTCAATAACAATTTTTTCAACAGTTTTAGGCAAGTTCGGGTATTTAAAAGAAGCATTGTTAGAGGCAATTGCAATATTGAATTTGGGTACGCTGCTTTCAGAGTATAATCCTTTTGCAAAACCAACAATGGTAAAGTCACCTGTGGTTTGTACATTATCTAAACTAGCTGCGTAGGCAGCTGGTATTATGCCCAAAAAGTTTTTAAATGACGAAGTTGGTGTTTTAAATTTCAAGTCATATTCTTGTCCTGAATCAGCAATTTGTATAAAGCCATCAAATTCTAACGGAAGTTGATTAATTAATGCCTTGTTTTCTTTAAAGCTGTATTTACTGTTTTTTAAATCGATTCCTAATACGGCATCAAGTGTTAATGCTACTTGATTCATGTAATTGACTTTATCCAGATTCAAGCTCACTTTAGCTGTGGTTTTGGTTGTTAAGTCTAGTTTTTCAGCTGCAAAATCACCTGTACCTTCGTGATTCAAGCTGTCAATAACCATTTTAATTTTTGAACTTTCGTCAAAATAGCGAAACTGAAAATTTTCAATTTTGTATTCTTGAATTTTTAAAGCCAGCGGATTACTAGTTGAAGCTTCTTCTTTTTTGGCGTCTTTAAGTGCAATATCAAAGTTTCCAACACCATCTTTGTTAAAAATAATGTTGATCAACCCGTCTTTTGAAGTAACTCCATCAATAGCTATTGGTTCTTTTTTATCTTTAAAAAGTTCTTTAATTGACATTTTAAGGTTGACTTCGCCTAGTGAAACCAATGTGTCTCCCGCAAAAGGCGCTTTATTGATGATTACTAGTTTTTCTAGCGTTACATTAGCATTTGGAAAGTTTTTGAACAAACTTAAATCGGCATCAGCAAAGGATACCGTGGCGTCAACTTTTGCATTAATGGCATCGGTAATTTTTGCTTTTATTTGATCTTTAAATAAAAAGGGTGCTGCAAATAATGTTGCTACTAGCAACAAAAGGACTATACCTACTATTTTTAAAATTTTCTTTACCATGTGATGTTGCTTATTTTGAATTGCTTACCAATTACTTTATTGTACAAAAATACTGGATTTTGACTTTTTATCTTTCTAATGTTTTCATAAAAGCTTATATGATTTAAAGAAAAACCCGCTAAAGTAATGACAATAGCGGGTTTAAAAGTATTTTCAATTTTTTTATTTATTTCATTTTGATCGCAAACGGAAGCATGGCTTGCACGCCTTGTCTGGCTTGAAGTTTTTTAATTTCGTTCAACATGCGATAGTTTTCTTCTCCAATTTCCTCTTTAATAAAACGCTCTTTTGATTGTGCAAAAGGGAAACCTGCTAGTAAATCATCGAAATTTTTGTCGTATTCTGGATAATTTTGAGTTCGGTATTCTTTTATTTTTGCTAACGAAGCCGCTTTTGCAATAGCGTCATCCAAACCACCAATTTTGTCTACAAGACCAATTTTTAGTGCTTCGGCGCCAGTCCACACACGTCCTTGTGCAATGTTGTCTACTTGTGCAAACGACATTTTTCGGCCTTGAGCTACGCGAGTCACAAAAGTTTTGTAAATGTGCTCCACACCTTCAAGCGTTACGGCTTTGAAATTTTCATCCAATGGTACAAACGGACTATAATCAGCAGCGTTAGAATGGGTTTTTACTTGTTCTGTATGAATGCCAATTTTGGTAGCTAGAGTTGTAAAGTTAGGTAATACGCCAAATACACCAATTGATCCTGTGATGGTACTTTCTTCAGCAAAAATAGTATTTGCATTACAAGCTATATAGTAGCCTCCTGATGCTGCATAATTACCCATAGATACCACGATTGGTTTTACTTTTTTAGTCAACTCAATTTCTCTCCAAATTAAGTCCGAAGTTAAGGCGCTTCCACCCGGACTATCAATACGCAAAACAATCGCTTTCACGTCTTTATTAGTTCTAGCTTCTTGCAAAGACCTGCGCATTGAACCTTCGCCTATTACAGTTACATCTCCTTCACCGCCCATAATTTCGCCTTGCGCATAAATGATGGCAATTTCATCCGTAGCGCTATTTATACTTGCAGTTGTTGCTGTTTTTTGAGCATAATCAAGTATCGAAACACTGTTGTAATCCTCATCTTTATCTACCTTTAATGCTTTTTTAATGGCATCATGGTATACATCTTCGTAAGCAATTACGTCAATTAGTTTTTGTGCCTTTGCCATTTCAGGAGTACGTGCTAAAAGACCGGTAGCAATTTCATTCAATTTTGTTACACTAAGATTTCTGCTTTTTGCGATGTCTTTTATCATTGAATTCCAAACAGAGGTCAATAATGCAGTAGTTTGCTCTCTGTTGGCCTCGCTCATTTGGTTTTCTAAGAAAGGTTCAACCGCACTTTTGTATTTTCCATGACGAATAACCTCCATTTTCAAACCTGATTTTTCTTGAAAATCTTTAAAAAACATAACTTCTGACGACAATCCTTTAAAATCCATTTCGCCTACTGGATTCAAGTAAACGGTGTTAGCAACCGAGTTCAAGTAGTATTCTTTTTGTGAGTAGGTATTGCCGTAGGCCATTACAAATTTACCTGATTGTTTAAAGCTTTCTAAAGCATCGCGCAAGGCTTTGCTTTGTGCCATTCCTAAATACGAATTGTTATTCAAAATAGAAATACCTTTGATATTATCATCGGTTTTTGCAGCCTCTATAGAATTAATAATGTCAATAACACCTATTTTTTCATTTTCTGAAAAAGCAGTAACCCAAGGATCGTTGTATTTACCAGCGTAATCATTTTGAACGTTTTCTAGATTCAATTCAATAACCGAATTACTATCTACCACAACGCCATCAGATTCACCACCAAAAATGGTTCCTATTAAAACGATTCCAAAAAAGAATAACATAAAAAAGACAAATATCCCAATGACAGTTGCCAGTACATTTCCTAAAAATCTCATATAATTTATTTTTTGTATCAGTCGCAAAATTCTTGAAATGTTACAGCACAGTTGTATAGGATTTCAAAAATTAAGCAAATAAAAGTGGTCGCAAATATATTCCTAATTCTAAAATTCTTTTAGTTAATTTGCATCAATTATGAAATCACAGCATCAAGTTATTCTATCTATAGGCAGCAATCAAGGCGATCGTTTGGCTACGATTGAGCAGAGTCTTCAATTGATTCATCAACAAATAGGCACTATTTTGCGTGTTTCTAGATTGTATCAAACCCCTGCGTGGGGTTTTGAGAGCGATGATTTTTATAATTGTGCTGTAGTGATTCATACCTATAGCAGCGCGCACAAAGTTTTGAATCAGGTTTTAAAAATTGAGAAACAATTGGGTAGGTTACGAAAGAGCACAACTGGATATGCTGCCCGAACTATTGATATCGATATTGTTGCTTTTGATAATGATGTAATCCAGTCTGAAAAATTACAAGTGCCACACCCATTAATGCAAGATCGTAATTTTGTACTGTTGCCTTTACAAGATTTAAATTTAGATTGGGAGCATCCCGTTTTGGGCAAAACGATAACCCAAATGATATCTTTGTCAGCAGATGTTAGCCCTTGTGCCGTTGTGCAAAATATGACACAACCTTTGCAAGGTATTCCACTTGAACGCTACAATTATGTTGCTTTCGAAGGGAATATTGGAGCGGGTAAAACCACGTTGGCAACCAAAATTGCAGAGGATTTCAACGCGAAAACCGTTTTAGAGCGTTTTGCCGATAATCCTTTTTTACCAAAATTCTATAAAGATCAAAATCGCTACGCGTTTCCGCTAGAGATGTCATTCCTTGCTGATAGATACCAACAACTATCCGATGACTTGGCACAATTCGATTTGTTCAAAGATTTTTTAGTAGCCGATTATCATATTTTTAAGTCTTTAATTTTTGCGAAAATCACTTTAGCAGAAGATGAATACCGCTTGTATCGCAATCTTTTTGATATCATTTACAAAGAAATGCCAAGGCCTGATTTGTATGTGTACTTATATCAAAATTCAGAACGTTTGTTGCAAAACATCAAAAAAAGGGGACGCAGTTACGAGCAAAAAATTCCAGCTGATTATTTAGATAAAATCAACAGCGGTTATTTGGATTATATCAAGTCGCAAACCAATTTAAATGTACTAATCATCGATGTTTCTGATCGTGATTTTGTAAAAAATCAAGAAGACTATCTGTACATATTGGAGGAAATCAAGAAAAAAATGCTTTCCCAAAATTTTTAACTTCTTTCTCGTCTCTTATCTTTTAAGTGAAAAGTGCCCTCTTTTTTCTGGTGATGTAGCGTCTAGTTTAAGTACAAACCAATAATCATCAGCCGGCAAAGGAATTTTATTAAAAGTGCCATCCCAAAATGTTTTGAATTGGTTGAGAACTACAATTAATTTTCCGTAACGATCAAAAATAGAGACTTTTGCTTGCGGATAATTGATAAGACCTTTGATTTCCCAAATATCATTGTAAGAATCGTTATTAGGGGTGAAGAATTTAGGAGCAATAACCACTACGAAAGGCGCTGAATCAATGCCGCAACCATTTTTTTCTCTTATAAAAGCAGTTCGTAAACCACTTGGAACATTAAAAAACACATTCGAATTTTGGTAATTAGTACCATCTACAGAGTATTCGTAATAATTTTGTTCCGTTTCAGGATAAATTACAACTCTATTTTCGTTTACATCAATTCGATCTATTGTAGGCGCTAAATATTCTACTACATTAATTTTTTTAACGGCGCTGCATCCTTGGCTATCGGTTACTTTTACAGTATATGTGCCACCTGAGGAAACTTGAATAGTTTGAGTTCGTGCACCGGTTGACCACTCATAACTTACATTTGCTATACCTGCATCAAGAGTTAGGTTGTCGTTTTGGCATAAGATTAAATCTTGATCAATAACTGATGGAGGTATATTGATTTCTACAGTAACTGCTGTTCTAACGCCATCAGTACAGCTATTGTTAAAAGCTTGTGCGTAGTAAGTAGTATTTTGTGTTACGTTGGCAAATGTTACACTAGTTCCTGTGGCAATAATTTGAGTTGAAGTAGCGCTTTCGTACCAGTTGATGATTCCTGTATTTGTAGTTGCTTGTAAAGTTACGCTGCCAGCGCCACAGCGTGTAACGGGTGAATTAGTACTTGTAATACTCGGAATTTGTTGTACGGTAGCAATTACTGCTGTACGATTCGTTGGACAGCCTGCTGAAACATAATAGGTTTTAGAATTTGTTAAAAACTCGGTAGTAAATGAAGGGCCGCTAAAAAGTATACTCCCACCAGTTGGAGTGTCGTACCAGTCTAATGTGCCCGTAGTGGCGGTTGCTTGAAGAATGAGGGTTCCAGAGCCACAACGGCTATCAGGTGTAGTAGTGGTGATTTTGGCAATAGTCATAGTGGTGCTAGTTGCAATTTCAAGTACAGGATCACCTGGCATGCCACCATATTCAACAATATATCCTTTGGGTTGATAATCTCCGCTAGTATCTCCGGTGTTAGATAAATCATTCCATGAACCAGGAATTCCAACACCAGGCGCTGTGATATGAGCAAAATCTTCGTTACCAGAATTATTGGGTTCATTTCTATTCCAGAACGCAAATTGATTAGCGGGTGCCGATCCATTGGCGAGTCCATTCCAAAATATAGTTCCGTTTTCAGGGCCAGTTACCCATTTCCAAACACCTTCGGTTTCTGCATCACTTCCTCCAATCCATCCTGTTCCTTGGGCTTGCTCTCCAGATATTTGTGCTTCATCTGCAGCTGTTAATGTGGCTAAATAGCCTCGTAATCCAAAGTAATTGCTGTTTTCTGCTGCTATTTTTGCATCCTGCCACGGTATATTTATTGCTGAAATAAATCGGTAATAATGACCATTTCGCGGTAAGTAATTGGCTTGTCCTAGAGTTATAGAAAAAGTTCTCGCAGTTCCCGCTGGATTCGCGCTTGAGTTGCTAAAGACAACATTTTTAATGGCGCGCACAAAATCTTGATAAAGTACTTTTGCACCACTAATTGGACTTGACAATTGTAACTTACCTTCAACAGCACTCCACGTCGCAATTATGGTGGGATGCATGGCTGTGTTGGTTAATGTAAGTAGATCTTGTCCGTTAGCGTAACCGCCAGTGATTTGTATGTAAACTGCTTCTGTTCCTATGTCAGTTGCATCGGCGCCAGTAATGGTAATATCAGTAACTACATTTAAAGGACTTCCTGGGCAAAATATTTGATTACCACTTGCTGCTATTCGAGGTGAATTAACCGCAAGAGTTGTTTTTGTTTTTTTAGAAATTGAGTCACCTTCTTTTTTAAAAATCAGATTTGTATTAGCAATCGCTGCATTTGCAATCATTGGGGCAAATACTAGGAAAGCCAACGTTATTTTTAAAAAAGTATTTAATTTCATGGGGAACAAATTACTTGATATAGTACTTTAATTAGCAGGCCAATTTAATTTTTGAAATAAATCCCAAATCACAATTCCTGCACTTACTGCAATATTCAAGGAATGTTTGGTGCCCAATTGCGGAATTTCTATTGAGCCATCGCATAGTGCCACTGCTTCTTGTGAAACTCCGTGAACTTCATTTCCAAACACAATTGCATATCGTTTTTGAGGTTCTATTTTAAAATTTTGCAATAAAATTGCACTTTCTACTTGCTCAATTGCAAGTGTTGTAATGTTGTCATCTTTTAGTTTAGTGATTACGTCAAGAACGCTTTCACAATGCTCCCAAGCTACTGTTTCGGTAGCGCCAAGAGCTGTTTTATGAATTTCTTTGTTAGGAGGTGTGGCTGTAATACCGCAGAGGTAAATTTTTTCGATCAAAAAGGCATCCGAAGTACGAAAAACAGAACCAATATTATGCAAGCTTCTTACATCATCAAGAACTACGATGAGTGGTGTTTTTTCTGATTGTTTGAAATCAGCAATCGATTTTCGCTCTAACTCGCTATTTTCTAGCTTTCTCATATTTTATATTTTATCAAAAAAAAAGCTTCCAGATGGTTATGGAAGCTTTTCTAGTATGTTTGGTATTCCTTAGCTTTTCGCTGCCTCAAGAGGTAAAACGTTTCCTTTGATAGTTAATGTTTTACTTGGAGTTACTGCATTTGTAGTCAAAGTAACTGTTTTTGTAAACGGTTGTCCCGCTCTTGAAGTATCATATTTCACACCAATAACACCTTTTGCACCTGGAGCGATAGGTTGTTTTGGGTAAGTAGGTACTGTACATCCGCAAGAACCTTGAGCGTTTGTAATAATTAACGGCTTGTTACCGTTGTTAGTAAATACAAATTCTCTTCTTCCGTCAGAGTTAGCGGCAATATTTCCGTAATCAATAGTTTCTGTAACAAAAACCATCCCGGCACCATTAACTTTAGCGCTAGTAATTTTCGTGTTTTTAGCTTTTAATTTTTTTGAAGTCTCTTGCGCATTCGAAGTAGTAACTCCCAAAGTAACTAGCAAGGCTAGAGCAATTATCTTTTTCATTTCTTTTAATTTTTATTATATTATACAAATTTATGCAATTTTTCGTTTTATAGGCCTAATTTTTTCTTAAATAACTTGTTTAATTTTTTTGAATCTCCACATTTTTGGTCAAAAAACTATAAATTCGCCCTGAAATTAAATTTAAAAAGCAAAATACATTGGCCTCTAAAGATAAAGCAGTTAAGGAAACACCGTTGATGAAACAATACAATGAAATCAAAAGGAAGTATCCGGATGCTTGTTTATTGTTTCGTGTAGGTGATTTTTATGAAACCTTTGGTGAAGACGCTGTTCGAGCCTCGAAAATTTTAGGAATTGTTTTAACTAAACGTGGTGCAGGATCTGAGGGAGAAACTGCTTTGGCCGGATTTCCGCACCATTCATTAAATACGTATTTGCCTAAATTGGTCAAAGCGGGACTGCGAGTGGCTATTTGCGATCAGCTCGAAGATCCTAAAATGACCAAAACGATTGTGAAACGTGGCGTAACCGAATTGGTAACACCTGGAGTTTCATTAAACGATGAGGTGCTTCAGTCTAAAACTAATAATTTTTTGGCAGCCATTTATTTTGCCAATAAATCAATAGGTATTTCATTTTTAGATGTTTCAACAGGCGAGTTTTTAACCGCTCAGGGCAATGCGGAATACATTGATAAATTATTGCAAAACTTCAACCCAAGTGAGGTTTTGATTCCGAAAAATAAAAAAGTAGAATTTAAAGAAACTTTTGGCGAAGATTTTCACTGTTTTTATCTCGAAGATTGGATTTACAAACAGGACTACGCATTTGAAACTTTAACCAAGCATTTTCAAACGGTTTCCTTGAAAGGATTTGGAGTAGAGGAGTTGGCGGATGGAATTATTGCATCGGGAGCTATTTTGTATTACCTCTCGGAAACACAACATAATAGAGTACAGCATATTACTTCAATTCAGCGTATTGCTGAAGATGCTTATGTTTGGATGGATCGTTTTACCATTCGTAACCTAGAATTATACCATAGTTACAATCCAAATGCGGTCACATTGCTTGATGTAATTGATAAAACGCTTTCGCCAATGGGTGGGCGATTACTCAAAAGGTGGCTAGCTTTGCCTTTAAAAGACAGTCATAAAATAAAAGGTCGACATGAAGTGGTGACCTATTTAAAAAACAATCAAGAAGTTTTAAGAGACATTCAAAATCAAATCAAGCAAATATCTGATTTGGAGCGACTGATTTCAAAAATTGCTGCTGGAAAAGTGTCGCCTCGTGAGGTAGTATACCTGAAGGAATCGTTAGACGCGATAGTGCCTATCAAAAAGTTGGCTTTGGCTAGCCCGCAGGAAGCTGTAAAAATCATTGGTGATAGTTTGCATGGTTGCGATTTACTTCGCGAAAAAATAAATACGGTATTAAATCAAGATGCGCCAGTGGCTATTGCCAAAGGAAACGCGATTGCTACCGGCGTACATGCGGAGCTAGATGAGTTAAGAGCAATTTCAACTTCGGGGAAGGAATTTTTAGAGGGTATTGAAAAACGCGAATCACAAGCAACGGGGATTTCGTCATTAAAAATATCGTTTAATAATGTTTTTGGTTACTACATCGAAGTGCGAAACATGCACAAAGATAAAGTTCCTGCCGAATGGATTCGAAAACAAACCCTGGTAAACGCAGAACGTTATATCACAGAAGAACTAAAAGAATACGAAACTAAAATTTTAGGTGCCGAAGAAAAAATTCACAAAATAGAAGTAGAGTTGTTCGAGCAATTGGTAGCTTGGATAGCAACTTACATCAAGCCTGTACAAATGAATGCTAATTTGATAGCGCAATTGGACTGTTTGTGTTCCTTTACGCAACTCGCCATCGAAAATCAATACGTTTGTCCTGATTTAGACGAGAGTTTTGAGTTGGATATTAAAAACGGTAGGCATCCTGTTATCGAAAAGCAATTACCGGTAGGTACGCCCTACATTGCTAATGATGTTTTTTTAGATCGCGATACGCAGCAAGTTATCATGATTACAGGTCCCAATATGTCGGGTAAGTCGGCTATTTTGCGTCAAACCGCATTAATTGTATTGCTGGCGCAAATGGGAAGCTTTGTTCCTGCAGAGAGTGTTCGAATGGGCGTTGTAGATAAAATTTTTACGCGGGTAGGAGCAAGTGATAATATTTCGATGGGAGAATCTACTTTCATGGTTGAAATGAATGAAACGGCATCTATCTTGAATAACATCTCAGAGCGCAGTTTGGTTTTATTAGACGAAATTGGTCGTGGAACGAGTACTTATGACGGAATTTCGATTGCTTGGGCCATAGCGGAGTTTTTGCATGAGCATCCGGCGCAGCCTAAAACTTTATTTGCTACGCATTATCATGAATTGAATGAAATGAGTGAATCACTGACTCGAATTCAAAACTATAATGTAGCAGTGAAAGAATTGAAGGACACTGTTCTTTTTGTTCGAAAATTAGTAAAAGGAGGAAGTGCTCATAGTTTTGGAATTCACGTGGCTAAAATGGCTGGGATGCCACAAATAGTGATTTTAAAAGCACAAAAACTCCTCAAGAAGCTTGAGAAAAATCATTCAAGTGAATCGCTTAATGGAAATTCAGTTGCGAAGAGAGGCGCTAGTTTAAAAGAAGCGCAAACCGAAACCATGCAAATGAGTTTTTTCAACCTTGATGATCCTTTGCTAGAGGAAATAAAAGAGGAAATTATCAGTCTTGACATTAATACCATAACGCCTATGGAGGCGTTAATGAAACTCAATGAAATTAAAAGAATGTTGACCCGAAAATAATTTAGTTTTTTAAGCGCACGTTATCAGATTGTTATCGTTTTTGTTTGATTTTTTTGCAAAAAAGACTTGTTTAATCCAATAAATGTCCTAAATTTGCATCCGCAATACAGAACAAGTGTTGTAGTTCTTTTAAATACAAAATGCGAAAATAGCTCAGTTGGTAGAGCGCGACCTTGCCAAGGTCGAGGTCGCGGGTTCGAGCCCCGTTTTTCGCTCAAACACCTCTTAATGCTCGGATGGTGAAATTGGTAGACACGCTGGACTTAAAATCCAGTGAACAGCAATGTTCGTGCGGGTTCAAGTCCCGCTCTGAGTACAAAAGCCCCTTCAATTGAAGGGGCTTTTTTTATGACCTAAAGTCAAAGGATATATTTTGTTCTGATTGAAAAATGGTCAAGTCGTAAAGCGAGGTTTAATTTTGAAAAAACAATCAATATGGGGGCTTTTGTGATAAGTAAGCGTTACAATGACGAGTATAAGTTTGTTTTTACCTCAAGGAAAGGGAAAGTGATTTTTACAAGTTTGAGTTACGAATTAAAGTTCGAGGCCGAGGAGGCTATTGAACATTTTAAAAAAGTACTTTCGTCAGCTGATTTTTTAAAATTTAAATCGACCAGTGGGAAGTTTTTTTTTAAAGTAGTTCTCGAAGGGCATCATTTTGCTACCAGTCGAAAATACACAACGGCTTTGCGTTTGCAAAAAGGGATAGATGAAATTGTGAAATACGGCTCGGCAGCAGAGATCTTAGATTTCTCAACCAACGACTGTATTTTTTTAGATTAAAAGAAAAGAGTCTTGAAAACGATAACGTATTCAAGACTCTTTTTGTTTTGCGCAATGAAATTATTTCATTTTACGACATAAAAAAGCCATCTCGCTAAGCGGATGGCTTTAAAATTTTTAGAATTTAAGTTCTAATTATTTTTTTGCAGCTTCAGTAGCAACTTCAGCAGCTTCAGTTCCAGCAGCAGCAGCAGAATCAACTACTTGCGCAGCAGAATCAACAACTTGTGCAGCAGAATCAACTACCATAGCAGCAGAATCAACAGTAGCAGCAGCTTCATCAGTAGCAGGTGCATCAGCTTTTTTACAAGAAACAACAGTTAATACAGCAACAGCAGCTAAACTTAAAAATACTTTTTTCATCTTAATTTAATATAAAGGTTAATTATTAATTCGTGGCAAAGATATAAATTTTTTAATATGGAAAATATTTTTTCATTTATTTTTTAAAAAATATTATTCTTTCCCAATGCTCAGCAAATTTACAATTATTGTGCCAGTTTTTGCACATCAAATGCATTTTTTTTTAAAGTTTTATTTGGACTTTTTTTCTGACTGCTTTTGTTTTAATGGTTTATTTATCAATGCCTTGTCTTTTTTAGGGTGTACAAGTTTTAATTCGGCCATTAAGTTTTTTGCGCCAGCGTATTTGTCCATGATAAATAATACGTATCTAATGTCTACCATGATGTTTCTACAGATACTAGGATCATAGTAAATATCACTCATTGTACCTTCCCATACACGGTCAAAATTAAGACCAATCAAATTACCGTTTGCATCCACTGCGGGGCTTCCTGAGTTACCTCCTGTCGTATGGTTGGTTCCAATAAAGCACACGGGTATTTTGCCGGTAGCATCGCTATAATTGCCATAATCTTTGTTTTTGTACAGCTCCACTAATTTTGAAGGTACATCAAATTCATAATCTCCAGGAATGTATTTTTCCATTACACCTTCTAGGTAGGTAACAGGAGTGTATAAAGTAGCGTCTTTTGGTTCGTAACCTTTTACTTTTCCGTAGGTAACACGCAAGGTGCTATTAGCATCTGGAAACAAACGACCGTTAGCATTAAGTTCTAATTGTGCTTTCATATACATGCGCTGCAAAGCTGTGATCGTTTGGTTTATCTCATCGTATTTGGGAGCAATTTGGGTGTTGTAACTATCCGCAAGTTCTTTTACCAATTGGTAAGCTGGATCTTTTCTTAGGTTGCCCAAAGTAGTAGCCGCATCACCAGAAAGTAATTCTTTTAAGCCCGCGTAGCTCGTGATTTTAGAAGTGCTGTATATGGCGGTAGCTAGTTTTTTTGCATCTACATTAGCTAGACTATTTGGTAAAAATTGTTTTGGTGATTTAGTGGCATACAAAGCGATCAATTGTTCGAAAACTTTTTCATCAACAGTTGCATTGAAGTTTTTATAAAAATCAGCTAGCCCGCCAATTAAATTGTTTTTTCGGTCATTGAAGGCTTGTTCACCTCTTGCGTTGTACACTTGCTCTAGTTGGTACAAGCGGTATGCAGCACTTAACAACTCAGTGTTGCGCTGTACGGTTTCCATAAAGTAATCTCTAGCTAGAGCGTAAGGAGCAATTGCTGTGTAGTTTTTATCAAAATCAGCAAGTAGGGTTCCGTATTCTTTTTCTTTGCCTGCTTTTTTTACTTTTTCTTGAAAAGTTTTTTCGTCATTGCGTTTTACAGCTACAGCATTCGATTTTTGAAGACCTTGGGTTTCTCCAATCCATTTTTTCCAATAATTAGCAATACTAGCATATTTAGAGGCATACTGAATTTTAATAGCATTGTCTTTACGCATGAATCCGTCAGCTACTTTTAAGGCTTTATCACGAATCTCAATTTTTGCAGGATTAAGTTCGTTTACAATTTGTTCGATGGCTACAGATGGTAGGTATTCGTTGGTTTTTCCTGGGTAACCAAAAACAAGCGTAAAATCATCTTCGGCAACACCGTCAAGCGAAATAGGTAAGAAGTGTTTTGGAGTGTAAGGTATATTGTCTTTGGAGTATTTTGCGGGACGATTATTTTTGTCAGCATAAATGCGGAACAATGAAAAATCTCCTGTATGACGTGGCCAAACCCAATTGTCTGTGTCTGATCCAAATTTACCGATTGATGTAGGCGGAGCACCAACCAAACGCACATCAGAAAAAGTTTCTGTTACAAAAAGTAAGTATTGATTGCCTTCGTAAAATGTACGAATTTTGTTTTCTTGCCAAGATTCTTTCGGGAAAGAGGCGCTCAATTTTGTGATGTTTTCTTGAATTTTTTTCTGTTTGTCGGCTTCGTTTGCAAGTGTTGCTGTACCTTCAAGTATTTGCGTAGTTACGTCTTCAATTTTCACCATAAAAGTAACAGTCAAATTTTCGTTTGGCAATTCGTCTTCCATTTTATAGGCCCAAAAACCGTCGGCTAAATAATCTTTGTCAACTGAGGAGTGCGATTGAATTTGCGAATAACCGCAGTGGTGATTGGTAAGCAATAAGCCTTTTGGAGAAATTACTTCAGAAGTACAGCCACCGTTAAAATGCGGAACAGCGTCTTTCATGCTAGACTGATTCACATCATAAATGTCTTTGATTGACATTTTCATGCCTAGATTCTTCATTTCGGTTTCATTCATTCCTTTTAGTAAGGAGGGAATCCACATACCGCCTTGTTGCGCTTGTGTTTGAATGACAAATAGTAATAAGAATAATTTTAAAAATTTCATTGGTATATAATTTAGTTTGAGAAAAGTGTGATACAACTGGATGATTGATTTAAATTATAGTGGAACAGAAAATGACTTAATGTCGTTTGCCTTTCCAAGTGCCTCCGTATTTATATTGGGGCAATGATTTTGATTTTTCGCAGCAAGATTGACAAACGAAAATCCAGTTTTTTCCCGTGGCGATTTGAACCCGAAACATTGTACTGGCTGCAATAGAACAAATTTCACATATTTTGGTTTTCATTTTTAAAATCAATACTTACTTTGAATAGGTTTCTATAAAACGAACCAATTTAATAGATCTTTTAAAAAGGCCGTGTTTGATTATTGTATTAGCAATTTCAATCGGTTTTAAGACGCATTAATTTTCGATTATGCATTTCGAAACCGCTGGCAAGATACAATTTTTGCGCTTTTATATTGTGTGGTTCTACCTCAAGATAGATCAGTTTTAACGATAATTTAGGGCTTTCGGCTTTTATAAAATCTATGGCTTTGCCGCCAATGCCTTTGCCTCGAGCTGTTTCTGTGACGAATAACTCATCCAAAAAAGCAATTTTCCCTTGGTATTCAAAACTAAACACAAAGGTTAGAATAAGGTAACCTACCACTTGCTCTTCCCTGTAGATCAACCAACATTTTCCTAACTCTGGATTGTCTATAAATTGATCTAGTAATTCTCTCGTCGTTTCAATAGCAATAGGATAGCCGTCAATGGCGTAAAAATCGACCATCAAAGTACTGACAGTATTTACATCTTGTTTATCTATTGGTTTAAAGTGAATCATATTGATCTATTTAGTAGCGTAAAGGTAGTTAATATCGAATTTGGTCTTGCCATAACCGTTCGTCATTTCGATACAACCGTTCGTCATTTTTCGGTAAAACAAGAGCAGAAGCCGTTCTATATTTGTCTCATCATAACAAACAAAAACAATTTAAAACAAATGACAATGAGAACAGAAATTTTAAAAAAAGGAGTAGTCGTAGCAAAAGCAGTAGTAGGTTTTTTAATAGGCTTTGCATTGTTTCATCTAGTTAAAACGTTAATCGGCTAAACTCAAATTGGCCTAGGCAATTCGAACATCAATCAATCAAGTAACATCTATGGGACAATACAAGGCAAACTCAATAAATTCTCAAAATTTCAATTTAACATTTGGCAATCAGAAAATTGGGGAACTAATTTATGAAAAATGGTATTCTTTCAACGCTGAAATTTTAATGTCTGACGGTGCAAAATATCAACTTGAACCACAAGGTTTTTGGGACTCTAAAATTGAGTTGAAAGACGGCACAAAAGCTTTATTAGAATTTAAAATGGGTTGGAAAGGAATAATTATCAAAACCTTTTTTGATAACAAAGAAGATACTTTTTTACTAAAACTTAACGGACTTTTGAGTAGTAAGTTTGTTTTAATTGACCCAGACAATAGAGAGTTAATGGTTGCTGAAACTGATTTTAAATGGAATAAACTTAACTATGACTATAATATTGAAACAACCCAAAACTTCGACAAGTTTGACAATAAGGAATTATTAATACTTACAATATTGCACTGCATAAATTACTATATGACAATTTTTGTATCAGCAGAATAAAATGACAAAAGAAGCACAAAAAATGCCAGAACCCTTAACAGCTTGGCGAGATTGGGGTTTTGGGCTGAATTTAAGGATAGATTTGTGTTTGGAAAATTTGTGTTTAACCGAAAAATCCCGCATCTTAAATCCCCAACCTCGCTAAGCGCTAGAACGTTAAAATGTTAATTACCTAAATTTAAATTTGCGTAAGCAATTCTATCAATCAATCAATCAATCACAAAAAGTATGAAAACAGAATTTCTAAAAAAAGGAATAGTTGTAGTAAAAGCAGTTTTAAGTTTTACGATTGGAGTTTTACTAGCTTACTTAATAAAATTAATAATGGCTTAAAAAATAGATCATCAATCAAAATCAATCAACCAATCAAATCAAATCAATCACAATCAAATCAATTTAGATCATGAAAAAAAATATCATTGTACTTGCACTAGCAATAATGGGATTGTCAAATGCCACTGCACAAACAGCTCAACCTGAAGCAAAAAGACCTGGCGATATTTCGCTGCCTTCATCAAAAGGAGCGCTAGAAAAATTAGCCTCTTTTGACAATGGAAATTACAAATATGCTGTTGAAGATTTCTTTACAAAAGCAAAAGCAAGAACGTTTAGATTATCACCTGACGGATCACGCATGTCTTATTTTCAAAAAATGGATAACGGCAAAACCAATGTGTACGTAAAGGAGATTAAAACAGGCAAAGTTTCTCTGGTAATAGAGGAAAAAGAAGAACTCATCAAAACGTATTTTTGGTTGAATAATGAGCGATTAATTTATGCCATGGATAAAGGAGGAAATGAAAACATACATGTTTATTCTGCTGGTATTGATGGTTCTACTTCAATTGATTTGACGCCTTTTGACGGTGTACAGGCAGAAATTAATACGGTACTAAAAAATCAAAGAGATTTTATTATCGTTTCTATGAATAAGGAAAACAAGCAACTTAAGGAACCTTATAAAATCAATACCAAAACGGGAGCGATAGAAAGATTATATGCCAATACGGACCTTAAAAACCCAATACTGGTCTATAATTTTGATCAAGATGGTAATCTAATAGGCTTTGTAAGAGTGGCTAATGGAATAAGTATGCAGTATTACTATAAGCCTTCAGGTGCTAACGATTTTAAATTGTTAAAAGAATTTGAATCTACAGAAACCTTCACATTTGTTTCTTTAAATTACCAAACGCCCAATCCCGATGATGCTTATGTAATATCAAATTTAGAATCTGATAAAACACAAATTGTTTTGTATGATTTGAAGCAGAATAAGATGATTAAAGAAATTTATTCTAACCCGACCTTTGATTCTAATATTCTAGGGCTTTCTGAAAAAAGAAATTTTGAAGTGGACTACGTTGGTTTTAACGGAGAAAAAAACACCATCATCCCAATAAGTAAAACTTTTAAAAAGATATACGACAACATACAAAAGGAATTTAAGGATGCGCAATTTTCAATTGTTTCCCAAAGTGATGATGAAGAAAAAATGTTGATCATTGTTTCTAGTGATAAATTTTACGGGAAATATTATCAGTACGATTCAAAGTTAAATAAATTAACTTATATGTTCGATTTGATGCCAAAACTAGAACAAAAAGATATGGCTGTAATGCAACCGATTTCTTTTAAAAGTCGTGACGGAATTTTAATTTACGGGTATATCACCTTGCCTAAAGAGGCTTTAGAAGGAAAAAAGGTACCTTTAATTGTTAATCCGCACGGTGGCCCACAAACGTTAAGAGACAGTTGGGGATTTAGTCCAGAAGCACAATTGTTTGCTAGTCGCGGCTATGCTACTTTACATGTAAACTTCAGAATTTCAGGAGGATACGGAAAAGGATTTTTGAAAGCAGGATATGGTCAAATTGGACGTAAAGTGATGGATGATCTTGAAGATGGGGTGCAATATGTATTGACACAGGGATGGATAAATAAAGATAAAATTGCTATTTATGGTGCAAGTCACGGAGGATATGCTACTTTGATGGGATTAGTAAAAACACCTGATTTATATGCGTGTGGAGTGGATTATGTGGGAATTTCAAACATTGAAACTTTTTTTAGTTCTTTTCCTGAATATTGGAAACCTTATACAGAAGCGACAAAGAAAATTTGGTATGATTTAGACAATCCTGCACAGGCTAAAATTGCCAAAGAGGTATCGCCTTTTTATCAAGTCGATAAAATCAAAAAGCCTTTGTTTGTGGTTCAAGGTGCAAATGATCCAAGGGTTAACATTGGAGAATCAGATCAAATTGTGACTGCTTTGCGCAAAAAAGGATTTGAAGTTCCTTATATGGTAAAGTACAATGAAGGACATGGTTTTCTTAGAGAAGAAAATCAAATTGAGCTTTATAAATCAATGCTTGGCTTTTTTGCACAACACTTGAAGTAGTAAAAATTAATTTGAAAAAGTTTACTTTTGGCGGAGTAGTTGTACTTCGCCAAAAGTTTTAAAAGGAATATTTTAATTTAAAACCCAAAATGATGGTAAAACTAATTTTGATTACAGTTATAAAGATTGTGGAGTACTTCACAGTACTAATTTCATAATAAAGCAATGAAAACGAATTCAATAGAAAAAATATCAAAAAGAAAATATACGTTTTGGATCATTCAAATTGTGATCTGGACCATTATATTTGGATTTATATTTCTGCCTTCAATACTAAATCCCAAAAGCAATGTATTAGGATACGAAACATGGCAACTCCTTTTAGATTATTTTTCTCATACGGTTGCAATACTTTCGATAACCTATGCAGTTCGTTACTTTTTTAAAAAGTACATTGATTTTGAAAGTTTTTCTAAGAAAGATTTTTTTAAGTTATTGCTTGTTTTTTTAGTATCAAGCATTCTGTTTTTTGTATTCGTTAATGGATATAATTACTTGATGGCCACTTTTGTTTACGACAAAGCC
Source organism: Flavobacterium turcicum (assembly GCF_011365745.1). Taxonomy (GTDB): domain Bacteria; phylum Bacteroidota; class Bacteroidia; order Flavobacteriales; family Flavobacteriaceae; genus Flavobacterium; species Flavobacterium turcicum. Next base: position 736,739 of record NZ_JAAOBY010000001.1, read on the forward strand.
GAGATTATCGATCATCCTAGCCAAAATCTAAAAGCTGGTGCGCTTGTTATGTTGACAGTTGCATTTTTGTTTTTTATATGGATGATTGCTTACACCGTAATTAAAACAATTTTCTTACTAAAAGACAATAAAATGAATCGGTTAGAGCTAGAGTCTACACTCAAAGAGTCACAGATCAATGCTTTAAAAGGGCAAATTAACCCGCATTTTATGTTTAATAGTTTAAACAATATCCGCGGTTTGATTCTGGAAAACCCAATGAAATCAAGGGAAATGATCACGCGATTGTCTGAAATGCTGAGGTATTCTTTGACAAAAAGCGAGGTAAATACAATTGCACTTGAAGAAGAAATTGAAATGGTTGAAAATTTTATTGCCATTTCAAAAATTCAATTGGAAGATCGATTGCAATTTATTTCAGAAATAGAAGAAGAGACTTTAAAATTACCTATTCCGCCTATGATCATTCAAATGTTGATTGAAAATGCAATAAAACATGGAATTTCGCAACTAAAAAACGGCGGTATTTTATTGTTGAAAATAAAAAAAGAAAATACCGACTTGCACATTCTGGTTAAGAATACAGGAAATTTGTCTCAACAAACAGGAACTACACAATTAGGTCTCAAAAACATTCAAAGAAGATTACAGTTGATTTACGGCGAAAGCGCCACTTTTTCACTAAATGAATTTGAAAATGAAGTCATTGCTAAAATAACATTACCTATTTCTTAGTAACCGATGAAAAAAATAAAAGCTGTCATAGTCGAAGATTCTCGTTTGGCTCGCAATGAGCTAAAGGAATTAATTAAAAATCACCCTGAAATTCAAATAATTGGTGAAGCCGAAAATGTAGATTTAGGTTTTGAACTCATCAACAACACGCAACCTGATTTGCTTTTTCTGGACATTAACATGCCTGAAAAAGATGGTTTTGCCTTGCTTGAAATGCTCGATAATGTACCTATTACGGTTTTTACAACCGCCTTTGATGAGTATGCCATCAAGTCATTTGAATATAATGCGCTCGATTATTTATTAAAACCAATCAATCCAAAAAGGTTTGCACAAGCAATAGAAAAAGTAAATACAAACTTGATCGAAAGAGCCGAAAAAAATGAGAAGAAACTAGCTTTAGATAATCAGATTTTTATCAGAGATGGTGAAAAATGCTGGTTGGTGAAAATCTCTGATATTTACTTATTTGAAGTTGATGGCAATTACACCAAAGTATTTTTTCAAAATGAAAAAGCCACGATCAACAAATCATTAAACCAAATTGAAGAAAAACTTCCCGAGAAATATTTTTTTAGAGCCAATAGAAACCAAATTGTAAATGTGCAATACATTGGTAAAATTGAAACCTGGTTTAGCGGTAATCTTTTAGCAGAACTTCCAAAAGATATCAAAGTCGAAATTTCCCGAAGACAAGCCAGCAATTTCAAAGATAAGCTAAGTTTATAGCAATGACTTAGTCTTCATTCAAGGCGTCAATGGTTATTAATTTGAATTCTAGTTTACAGCTCTTTTGCAAGAATTTTTAAAATTAGCTTGTTCTCTAAATCATAAAGAGAATTATGCAACAGTAAGCGCAATGATTCTTAATTTTCTTAATGAACTTAATGGTTTATTGATTTGTGAAAGTTCTATTGGTTGACTAGACTAGTTTAATTGTTATAACTTATTTGACAAAACCCACTAAAGCGAGTTAAATTCGACTCACAATCATTTGCGTTGCGCCTTTGTTCATTTGTACAAAAGTGCTGCACATATGTCCTTTTTCGTGACGGATGTCTTCATTTCGAATTAAATTTTCAAAAGTCTCGTTCAATTCTTGTTGATTTTTTATGGAAGTACAAGCGTCCATGTTAACCAATGCGATTGCTTCTGCAAAATGCGAATAATTGGCACCAATAACGATTGGAACACCAAAAGTAGCGGGTTCTAAAACATTGTGCACGCCAGGATTTCCAAAGCCTCCACCCACATAAGCAATATCAGCATAACTGTAAATTTTGGTTAAAATCCCAATAGTGTCAATGATAAAAACATCAAAATCGGCTAGGTTTTTATTTTCTTTTTCAGAGAATAAAACAGTTTTTCGGCTGATGCTATTTTTGAGTTTTTCAATTTGCTCGTCTTTAATATTGTGTGGAGCAATTATAAATTTCACATTCAAAGCAGTCGAGTTAAGGAAGTTTATTATGAAATCTTCATCCTTTGGCCAAGAACTTCCCACAACAATTGTGGTAGTGTTATCCTTAAATTGAGCAATAAAATCCAGAGTATTGTCTTTTTCTAAAATGGTGGCCACACGATCAAAACGGGTGTCACCAGACACGATAACATTGGTTTTACCTAATTGTTGCAAGAGTTTTCTAGAACTTTCATTTTGTACAAAAAAGTAAGTAAAAGCATCGAGTGCTTTTCTGTAAAAGCCGCCATACCATTTAAAAAAGGCTTGGTTTTTTCTTAAAATTCCAGAAATCAAATAGGTTTTTATATCGCGTTTTTTGAGTTCGTTTAAGTAATTCGGCCAATATTCGTACTTGATAAAAAACACCATTTCAGGATGAACGAGGTCAAGAAATTGTTGTGCATTATCCTTTGTGTCCATTGGTAAATAAACCGTCACATCAGCTATAGCATTGTTTTTTCGGACTTCGTAACCTGATGGGGAAAAAAAAGTAAGCACTATTTTATGACTTGGGAATTGTTCTTTTATTTTTTCAATCACGGGCAATCCTTGCTCATATTCGCCAAGGGATGCGGCATGAAACCAAATGGTTTTGTCTGTTGGTTTTATTTGCTGTTCAAGTTGCTTAAAAACACCTTTTCTTCCGTCTACAAAAAGTTTCATTTTTGGACTAAAAAGCGCCACAATTTTCAAAAGAAAACTCGCAACTAAAACTAATAAATTGTAGATAAAAAGCATGGCTAAAAATTTTGGGCTAAAATACGTTTTCTTTAAATGAATTTCTAGCGCATCATTTTTTTAAATTTCAAGACTGCGCAGTTTATTTTATTTTATTGCCTGCTTTTTAAGAAACGTTGTATTGGTATCAAGACATAAATAACTATTTTTGTTCTTCGTTTTAAGAAAGAAACCAGAATGTAATCGCAGGCTTCTCTTTCGAACATTAAACTGAAAATCGAAATGAAAAAAATCCAAATGGTTGACTTAAAAAGTCAATATGAAAAAATAAAAGAGGTTGTAGATGCTTCTATTCAAGAAGTTTTAGACACCAATACGTATATCAACGGACCTAAAGTGCACGAATTTCAAAAATCACTAGAGGAATATTTAGATGTAAAGCACGTAATTCCTTGTGCTAATGGTACTGATGCTTTGCAAATTGCAATGATGGGCTTGGATTTAAAGCCAGGTGATGAGGTTATTACTGCCGATTTTACTTTTGCAGCCACTGTTGAAGTAATCGCTTTGTTGCAACTAACTCCCGTATTAGTTGATGTAGACATGTACAACATGAACATCTCTATTGATGGGATTCGCAAAGCCATAACTCCAAAAACAAAAGCCATTGTACCTGTTCATTTATTTGGACGTGCGGCCAATATGGAAGCGATTATGGCTATTGCCAAAGAACATAATTTGTACGTGATTGAAGATAACGCACAAGCTATTGGTGCTAATTGCAAATTCTCTGACGGTACCAAAAAGAAAGCAGGAACTATTGGTCATGTGGGTGCGACTTCATTTTTTCCTTCTAAAAATTTAGGATGTTATGGAGATGGTGGAGCAATTTTTACCAATGATGATGCTTTGGCTCACAAACTTCGCGGAATAGTAAATCACGGAATGTATGAGCGTTACCACCACGATGTAGTGGGTGTAAACTCAAGACTAGACAGCATACAAGCAGCAGTTTTGAATGCTAAATTACCTTTATTAGATCAATACGGAAAAGCCAGACAAGATGCAGCACGTAAATATTCTGCGGCTTTTGAAGGGCATAAAAATATAATTGCACCAAGTATTTGTGATATTTGTGACTGTCACGTTTTTCATCAATATACTTTAAGAATTCTTGATGCTGATAGAAATGGTTTGATGCAACATTTGTTAGACAAAGGAATTCCTTGTGCTATTTATTACCCAATTCCGTTGCATTCGCAAAAAGCATACGCTGATGCTAGGTATAAAGAAGAAGACTTTCCGGTAACCAATCAGTTAGTAACTGAAGTACTTTCGTTACCAATGCACACTGAGTTAGATGATGAGCAAATTGCTTTCATTACATCAAGTGTTTTAGAATATCTACAATAATTTAAGAGACGCGGTTTTCGCGTCTTTTTTATGAATTAAGTCAGTGTAAAAAATACACTTATAAAATAACTTATTATGAAAATACTAGTAACAGGAGGTTTAGGATTTATAGGATCACATACCGTTGTTGAATTGCAAAACGAAGGATTCGAAGTTGTGGTCGTTGATAATTTATCGAACACTTCTTTGGATGTATTAGATGGAATTCAAAATATTACAGGAGTAAAACCCGAATTTGAAAAAATTGATTTAAGAGAGAAAGATAAAGTTCAAGATTTTTTTAAAAGACATGATGATATCGCAGGCGTGATACATTTTGCTGCCTCAAAAGCGGTGGGCGAAAGTGTTGAAAATCCGTTGTTGTATTATGAAAATAACATCAGTGCTTTGATTTATCTGTTGCAGGAATTACAACAAAAACCTGAAGCCAATTTTATTTTTAGTTCCTCTTGTACGGTTTACGGTCAAGCCGAAACAATGCCGATTACTGAGAATGCGTCTATTCAAACTGCCATGTCTCCATATGGAAATACCAAACAAATAGGGGAAGAGATTATTACAGATACAGTCAAAGTTACCAATATCAACGCGATTTTATTGCGTTATTTTAATCCAATTGGGTCTCATCCATCAGCTGAAATTGGAGAATTGCCATTGGGTGTTCCACAAAACTTAGTGCCTTTTATTACGCAAACCGGAATGGGATTGCGAGCAGAATTATCAGTTTACGGAAACGATTATCCTACGCCCGATGGTACCGCCATTCGCGATTATATTCACGTAGTTGATTTGGCGAAAGCCCATGTTATTGCATTGCAGCGCTTATTGAATAAGAAAAATCAAACCAAAGTTGAGACGTTCAATTTAGGTACCGGTACCGGAAGTTCGGTTCTGGAAGTAATTGAAACTTTCGAGAAAGTAAGTGGGAAGCAGTTGCCTTATAAAATTGTAGGTCGACGCGAAGGAGACATTACATCAGCCTATGCTAGTACTGAAAGAGCTAATGAGGTTTTAGGTTGGAAAGCACAATCAACACTAGAAGAAGCCATGGCAAGTGCCTGGAAATGGGAACAGAAAGTAAGAGCATAATTGAAAAAAGGCAGTCTACAAAGACTGCCTTTTTTTATTGATTTATTTTTTCGCTGCTTCTTTCATTTTTGCAGCCGCTTCATCTAATTTTGCTGCACCTTTTTCAAGTGCTTTTCCAGTTTTTGATTGTAGAGTATCTACTGCTTTGTCCATTTTAACTTCAGCAGTATCTAGTTTTTGCTCTAGTTCAACTCCTACAGCATCTTTTGCATCGTCTAATTTTTCTTTTGTTTCTTCTTTACAAGATACAGATACTAATGCTAAAAAGGCTATTCCTAAAATTACTTTTTTCATATTTTATTAATTTATGGGTTTGTATATTTTAAAGATATAAAAAAAATCCTCATAAACGCATGCCTATGAGAATTTTTTATAAACTGAAAAGTAGCTTATGCGTTGGCTGTAGCTGCTTCTTTATTGATTTTTCCAATTAACCCAGCAAGTACTTTTCCAGGACCAACTTCGGTAAATAAGGTTGCTCCATCAGCAATCATTTGCTGTACAGATTGCGTCCATTTTACAGGAGCTGTTAATTGAATGATTAGATTTTTCTTGATTTCGTTCGGGTCCGAAACGGCATTTGCAGTTACATTTTGATACACCGGACATATTGGAGTTGAAAAAGTAGTGGCCTCAATAGCTGCAGCTAATTCTTCACGAGCTGGCTCCATCATTGGAGAGTGGAAAGCACCACCTACTGGTAAAATCAAGGCTCTTTTGGCACCCGCTTCTTTCATTTTTTCGCATGCTAGTTCAACAGCTTTGTATTCACCAGAAATCACCAATTGTCCAGGACAGTTGTAATTTGCAGCTACTACAACACCATCGATAGCAGCACAAATGTCTTCAACAATTTTATCGTCTAAATTTAAAACAGCGGCCATAGTTGAAGGAGTAATTTCGCAAGCTTTTTGCATAGCTAAAGCTCTTTGAGAAACTAGCTTTAAACCATCTTTAAAAGATAAAGCGCCATTAGCAACTAGTGCAGAGAATTCGCCAAGAGAATGTCCCGCTACCATTTCTGGAGTAAAATTTTCTAGAGTTTTAGCCAATATTACAGAGTGTAAAAAAACTGCTGGTTGTGTTACTTTGGTTTCTTTTAACTCTTCGGCAGTTCCTTCAAACATGATATCGGTGATGCGAAATCCTAAAATTTCGTTCGCTTTTTCAAATAATTCTTTTGCAAGAGGACTGCTCTCGTACAAGTCTTTACCCATACCTGTAAATTGTGCGCCTTGCCCAGGAAAAACGTATGCTTTCATGTGTTTGTTTTAAATATTGAAAATTACTATGGATAGAATTTACGACTCTATCTCGCTGCAAAAATACTATTTTTTTGCATCAATCAATAGTTCCTTTTTAGCAAGCAAATGTGTAACGCTTTTTGATGTACAAAGACTAATCAGGTACACAAATAACTTTTCAAAATGAAAAAGACAATTAGTATTATTTTTTTACTGTTTTTGGGGTTTTTATTGGTTTACAATAATTTACCCGTTTTCAATTACGGTTTTACGGGCTTTGCATTTATTCTGCTTATTTTAGTGGTTTTGGCTCTTTTGTTTTCGGCAGGTTTTGCAGTTTCAGGTTCTAATAATCAGCTTAAACTCGTTTCAAAGCCAAGTAGGTTTTTAGTGTATGCTTTTTTGGTTGTTTTGGGTTATTGTACGGTTTTACCTTTTGTAGCCAGTCTCAAAATGTTTCGATCTGATTCGTATCAAAAATTATTAGGCCCGGTTAAAAATGGTCAAAAAATCACCAATCATATAGCACCAATCGCTATTGATCAAATTCGTGTTGTTGACGAAGAATTGGCGCATTTGTTGGGCGAAAAAATATTGGGATCGCAACCAGCTTTAGGAAGTCAAGTTGAGTTGGGCGATTTTTGTATTCAAAAAGTAAACAACAGTTTGTATTGGGTGGCGCCTTTGTTACACTCTGGTTTTTTTAAATGGTTCAACAATCAAGAGGGAACAGCAGGATATGTAATGGTTTCAGCAACCAATGAGCGTGATGTAAAATTGGTGCAGAACGTAGCCGGCAAAGCGGTCAAAATTAAGTACCAGCAAGGTGCGTATTTCCAAAGTGATATTCACAGACATGTTTACTTTAACGGAAATGCTACAGTAGGTTTGACTGATTTTAGTTTTGAAATTGACGATGCTGGAAATCCGTTTTGGATTGTAACTAAATACGATAAAAAAATAGGTTTTTCAGGAAAAGAAGCCACAGGAACCTTGGTTGTTGATGCGCAGTCTGGTGCTATTACCGAATATTCTATTGCCAATACTCCAAAGTGGGTTGATCGCATTCAACCTTTAGCCTTTATCGAGGATCAATTGAATGATTGGGGCGAATACGTGCATGGTTATTGGAATTTTTCGAATGCAGATAAACTTCAAATCACAGAAGGTTTAACATTGGTTTATGGTAAAGATAACAAGTCTTATTGGTACACAGGCTTAACTTCGGTTGGGAAAGATGAATCGGCAGTAGGTTTTGTTTTGGTAGATACCAGAACCAAAGAAACTACTTTTTACAAACAAGGCGGCGCAACTGAATTTGCAGCTCAAAGTTCGGCTCAGGGCAAAGTTCAAGAAAAAGGATACCGTGCCTCGTTGCCAATTCCGTATAACATAAACAACATTCCAACCTACGTAATGACTTTAAAAGACGATGGTGGTTTGGTGAAAATGTTTGCTATGGTGGCCATTTCAGATTATACGATTGTAGGTGTGGGCAATACCATGCGCGAAACGCTGACTTCGTTTAAAAATGTCTACAATATGGCAGATAACAAAATCAATCCGAATGGTGCTTCGACTCAAAAATCAGTACAATCTATTGTGACGCGCATTCAAAATGATGTAAAAAATGGAAATAGCTTTTATTATTTCAAAGTAAAAGACTATCCTAATATTTTTGTAGGCTCATCGCAAATATCCAATCAATTGCCTGTGACAATGGTGGGCGATAGTGTGATGATTTCTTTTGATGTTGATATGGAAGAAGTAATTGATGTAGCTACATTCGCTAATAAAACTTTGAAGTCAAGTTCAAAAGCAAAATAAAGGGCTAATTTATTTAAAAAAAAAACACCCCAAAAAGTTCACGACTCTTTGGGGTGTTTTTTTTAGGATTTCTTTTTCTCTTTTGGCAAAAGGGTAAAGGCAGTTGCTTTAAAACGATTATTTACCACTTTTCCTTGTACAGATGCTTTTCTAATAGCAGAACAAAACCCATCTTTGGCATGTGCATCACCGTGGGAATCGATCGAGCTACCATCCACAAAATAAGATTTTCCGTCTATGCGAACGGCTAAATCGCATCCGTGTCCGGTCATTCCAAATTGACATTGTCCACAAGAGGCTTCAACAATTTTAGCTTTTTGGTTTTCTTTTTTATCCTGAGCATTGGCAAGGGTAGCTACAATTATAAATGCTAAACAAAGTATTTTTTTCATGGTAATAGAGTTATAAAAAACAAAGATACCGGTTTTTTACATCGAATAGTTTTTGAACATGTAAATCCACAACAGTCTTGATAATCGGATGTTAAAAGAAGATAAGCTGATAATTACAAAAGCAATAATAGGAATGATTCTTAAATCAAAAGTCTCTTTGAAAAAAAATTGGGCTAACACATAAGTTGCAATTCCTTGCGCTACCGTTAGACCATAATTGACGTACATAGCTCCAAAAAAATAGCCAGGTTCTTTCTCAAATTTGTAATGACAATGAGAGCAGTACTCGTTCATTTTAGGGAAACCAAAATTAAAAAAGATATTTTTTTCATTAAAAACTTTTCCTTTTTGACACTGAGGACAATCATTATTTAGAATATGAGCGATAGCGTGTGACATGATATTTATTTTTATCAAAGGTATTTCTTATTGCTATGCATAGTATTTTCTATCTTCGCTACTTCTAGGACAATAAAGACATTTAGAAATCATGGCGAAGTATCCCATTTACAATATTCAGCGGTTTAATTGCAATGCAGTCAATAGTAATTTGTATATCAATACCTTTAAAAATCATTTAATTACGCATAGTTTTGTAGAGGAGCCACACCGTCATAACTCTTATGTTTTAGTGTTTTTTACACAAGGCTCTGGAACGCATGAAATTGATTTTGATGTTTTTGACATTCAGCCGGGAAGTATGTTTTTTATGCAACCTGGACAAATTCACCATTGGCATTTATCCGAGGATGTCGAAGGATATGTTGTTTTTTACTCTCAGGAATTTTACAATCTTTACTTTGGACAAAAAGATATTGCCGACTATCCTTTTTATTCTGCTGTGGATAATAAACCCGAGCTTGTTTTGCAAACTGCCGAAAGTCTTGCCATTGTGCCCTATTTTGAAAGACTTATCGAGGAATCACAGTATACTCAGCCTTGGCAAAAGGATTATATTTTGAATCTTTTGGACTGCATTCATATTCAAATTGCTCGTAAGTATCAAAAATCGAATTTGCATCAAGCACATGCTTATAATGTAAAAATTAAAGCTTTTGAAACGGAGTTAGAAAAGCATTACAAGACAGAGAAAGCGCCTTCTTTTTACGCAGCCCAGCTTCACATAACACTGAAACATTTAAATAGAATTTGCAACGAAAGACTCCAAAAAACCACCACCGAAGTGATCACGGACAGAGTTATACTCGAGGCCAAACGAATGCTGTTTGACAAAGATTTTACGGTAAACGAAATCGCATTACGTTTAGGATATGAAGATTACTCCTATTTTACCCGATTGTTCAAGAAACATACAGGATTGACACCTAGCCATTTTAGAACCACCAAAAATTAGTTTTTGGTGGAAATGCTTTGTTTTTTCTTTGTTAGCACCACATAAATAATACACAAACTGCAAACAGTATTAGTGAAATATAAATAATTAGGCTTTATAAAAGTCACTTCAAGGATTAATAAAGTACTGTTTATCATTAGCGCGCAACTAGATAGCAAGAGTAGGATGTTTTTAAATTTCATATTGGCAAAAATTTAGATTTTATGTCTTACGTTTTAATGTATGCACTTATGGGTGAACCGTTATTTGTGCTGCCGCTTTCTCCGCTTTTTCTACAACCGTTTCAATAGGTGTTTCAAGACTATCATTTACCAAAGCTACACCCATGCGTCGATAAGGTCTTGAAGTGGGTTTGCCAAAAATTCTAAAATCAGTTTTGGGCAAAGCAGCAATTTTTTCTATTCCTGTAAAACTAGGATTTTCAGAGTTTTCAGATGCTAGAATCACAGCACTAGCACCTACTTTTTCTAACTTAATTTCAAAAATAGGTAAACTTAAAATGGCACGTAAATGCAATTCGAATTCGTTAAAGTTTTGCGTTCCCGCCAAAGTTACCATTCCAGTATCATGTGGTCTTGGCGATAATTCTGAGAAATAAACACCATCATCTGCCAAGAAAAATTCGACTCCAAAAAGTCCTGCGCCTCCCAAAGCTTCGGTAACTTTTTCGGCCATATCTTGGGCTTCGTATAAATCTTTGTCGGATATCAGGGCAGGTTGCCAGCTTTCCTGATAATCACCACGTTCTTGTCTATGACCAATTGGGGCGCAGAAAAGCGTAGGATTATTATTTTGCGTGACAGTCAATAAGGTAATCTCCGAATTGAATTTGACAAAGGCTTCAACAATTACTTCTACCACATCTCCGCGAGAACCATCAACAGCGTATTGCCAGGCTTTTTCGATATCAGATTCCGTTTTTATGGTTGATTGTCCTTTTCCAGAAGAAGACATCAATGGTTTTACCACGCATGGCATTCCGACTTCGGCTACCGCTTTTGTCAATTCTTCGGCGGTGGTGGCGTAACGATAGTTGGCCGTTTTTAGCCCAAGTTCTTTGGCGGCCAAATCACGAATGGCTTTACGATTCATCGTAAAGTTGGCTGCTTTTGCGGATGGTACTACGGTAATACCTTGTTTTTCGTAATCATAAAAACGTTCTGTGCGAATAGCTTCTATTTCAGGAACGATAAAATCGGGTTGGTGTTTGGCAACGATGCGGTCTAATGCCTCGCCATCGAGCATATTGATGACTTCAAAACCGTGCGCTACTTGCATAGCAGGGGCATTTTCATAACTGTCTACTGCAATTACAGTTTGCCCAATGCGTTGTGCAGCGATTACAAATTCTTTACCTAATTCACCAGAGCCGAGGAGTAGTATTTTCATTTTGAAGTTTGTTGTATAGTTGTGGGTTTTTAGAATAGTAAAAGTAGTTAAAAATGTTTTTAACCGCAAAGTTCGCTAGGAGTTACGCGAAGAGCGCAAGGCTTTGTGGTGAATTAAAAAAGGTTCACAAAGACTTTCGTGTGAAATCTCTTTTGAACTTTGATATCACAGTTTAATCGCCTGAAAAGTAATTAAAATATTTTTAACCGCAAAGTCTGCGAGGATTTACGCGAAGAGCTCAAGGCTTTGTGGTGAATTAGAAAAGGTTCACAAAGACATTCGTGTGAAATCTCTTTTGAACTTTGATATCAAGGTTTAATCGCCTGAAAAGTAACAAAAAATGTTTTTAACTACAAAGTTCGCGAGGATTTACGCCAAGAGAACAAGGCGTTGGTGTTAATTAAAAAAGGTTCGCAAAGACCTTATGAAAAAATCTTTGCGAACCTTGCGTAAGCTTTGAGCCCTTTGCGGTTAAGATCTAATGAAAGTGATCTTCTTCAATTTCGAATTCAGCGTCTTTTTCCCAAATTTCCATTTCGCAGGGTTTGCAATTGAATTTGAGTTTGTATTCTAATTCGCCTTGTTTTAATACCAAAGGTTCTTTTACCTTCTTGTCCATATTTTCACGATGGTATTTCGGGCAACGTTCCAACTCATATTTGATGCAATATTTGGTAGTCATTACACGTGATTTTCCAGGATCCCATTGCAATTCAAAAGCTTTTTCGATTTCGGTAACGCCATGACGTTCGTAGAATTTACGTGCCAGTTTGTTCGAAACATTGTACATAAAATCCAGTTTTGTCTCAGGATAAGGATGCGATGTTTTAACCAATTGGTGTTCCTCAACTTTGTAATTAGCCAAACGAGTTTCCGAAAGTTGTTCGTAGACCGTTCTTCGCATTTCGTTGATTTTAGATATTGGTAAGAACCAATTTTCAGAAAAAGCAATTGTAATTTCATCAGCTGTGTAAGGTGTGAAACCCGTTTTGGCCAAGTTAATTTTAAAGTTTTCTTCAATCGACTCGTTGTTCTTGGTTCTTTCTTTTGGATGCGCCAATTGAACCGTACTCACATTACCATCTTCGTCAGTAGCAGTTAGCTCAAAACCATTTTCGGTTTCGTTTAGGTGCAAAGTGGTGCTTATTTTACGAACCGCACTGTCTTCACGTTCTACAATTTTGATAAAAGCCGCGTCGTTGTTACGGTATATAAAAGTGCCTTCTTTTAGTTCTTTTAAAACATTTGGGTAAGCCAAGCCGTTTTCGACTTTGTTTACATAAATTCCGTCAGCTTCATTATTTTCATTGATGTAACACAAACCGTCGCCGTTGTTGAGTAATTCGCCGTTTTCTATTTCATAAGCGTTGCCCACAGTGCGAATTAGTTTCCCGATGTATTGCCCTTTTGATTTTGGACTTTCCCAAGAACCGATAGATTGGTGTCTTTCGTTTACAAAATAATCGGTGTATCCACGGTTGAAACTTTTGTTCAAAGCTGAGTCAAAAGTGTAGGTACATTTTCCAGAAGAAGCTTTGGTGTAGTTTTCATTCCCTTCCAAGAAAGCATCTAATTTTTGACGTAAATACGAAACGTTATTTTTTACATAAACGATATCTTTTAAACGCCCTTCGATTTTAAAGGACATCACGCCGGCTTCTACAAGATTTGGAATTTGATCCGAAACATCAAAATCTTTAATCGAAAGTAAGTGACTGTTCTTGATTAAAGTGTCGCCATTACCATCGATTAAGTTGTACGGTAAACGGCAGTTTTGAGCGCAGGAACCACGGTTAGCAGAGCGTTCGCCATTGGCCACACTCATATAACAGTTTCCGCTGAACGACACACAAAGCGCTCCGGTTACAAAGAATTCTAATTCAACATCAGCCGTATCTGCGATTTCTTTGATTTGGTGTAAATTTAATTCACGAGCCAAAACGACGCGTTTCATTCCGGCATCTTTCAAAAATTTAATTTTATGAGGATCACGGTTGTTGGCTTGTGTACTAGCGTGCAATACAATAGGAGGTAAGTCCATCTCCATGATGGCCATGTCTTGTACAATTAAAGCATCAACTTTAATATCATACAATTGCCAAATCATCTGGCGGCAAGTTTCTAGCTCGTTATCGTACAAGATCGTGTTGATAACCACAAAAACTTGTGCGTTAAAAAGGTGTGCGTACTTTACTAAAGCCGCCACATCTTCGATAGAGTTGGTTGCATTTGAGCGTGCGCCAAATTGCGGAGCACCAATATATACAGCATCAGCACCTGCGTTAATAGCTGCCATACCGTGAATGAGGTCTTTGGCGGGTGCGAGGATTTCTATTTTCTTTTTCATCTTTGGGATGATAATGGGTTAATTGCTAAAACATTAGATTTTTGGGCTTTCGCCGAAAAAAGTGTGCAAAGGTCTAATAAATTATTCAAGATTTCTAATTCAAAACCGTATTTTTTGGATTTTATCTTTTGCCGTAAGCTCATAAGTTATACAATACAAATGATGTTTGAAAATTTGCTCTCATTTGGCGTTGATTTTGGCTTTAAATAATAAAGCCTCTTGTTTGATCAAGAGGCTTTTAGGTATGTGCGTATAGGTATTAAACCGTTAATGCATTTTTGATGCGAGACAGCGCTTCGGTTAAAAGGGCCTCGCTTGTGGCGTATGAAAAACGAATACAGTTTGGGTTTCCAAATGCGTCTCCAGTAACGGTAGCTACATTGGCTTGCGCCAAAAGATACATCGATACATCATTGGCGTCTTTAATTTCGGTTCCGTTTAATGTTTTTCCAAAAAACGAAGACACATCTGGGAATACATAAAAAGCACCTTCAGGGACATTGATTTTTACTCCCGGAATTTCTTTTAGCAGCCCTACAACTAAGTCTCTGCGACTATGAAAAGCATTCACCATCTCTTTCAATACACTTGGGTCAGCGTCAAGAGCAGTGATAGTAGCGCGTTGTGCGATAGAATTGGCTCCTGAGGTAACTTGACCTTGGATTTTAGTACACGCTTTGGCAATAAATTCAGGTGCTCCAATATAACCTATTCTCCAACCTGTCATGGCAAAAGCTTTGGCAACTCCGTTTACAGTGATTGTTCTTTCGAGCATTCCTGGGATGGATGCAATACTGCAAAAAGTTCCTGAAAAATTGATGTGCTCGTAAATTTCGTCAGCAACTACGTAAATGTTTGGATATTTTTCTAAAACTGCCGCAAGCGCCGTTAATTCTTCACGGCTGTAAACAGATCCTGATGGGTTACATGGTGAGGAGAACCACATCATTTTAGTTTTCGGAGTGATTGCTGCTTCTAATTGTTCTGGAGTGATTTTGAAATCGGTTTCTACAGATGTAGGAACTTCAACAGGAACTCCACCTGATAATTTTACAATTTCGAAATACGATACCCAATACGGAGCTGGCAAAATTACTTCGTCACCGTCATTCAACATTACTTGAGCTATGTTGTACAATGATTGTTTAGCTCCAGTAGAAACTACAATTTGAGTTGGTTTATATTCTAAATCATTATCTCTTTTGAACTTTCTGCAAATCGCCTCCTTAAGCTCTAAGTACCCTTCAACAGGTGAATACGTACTGTAGTTTTCGTCTATGGCGCGTTTTGCTGCTTCTTTGATAAAATCAGGAGTATTAAAATCAGGTTCACCAAGGCTAAGGCTAATAATGTCTTTTCCTTGTGCTTTTAATTCTCTGGCTAAAGCCGCCATGGCAAGGGTTTGCGAAGTTGATAAGTTGTTAATTCTATCGGATAATGGATTCATTAGTATATAGTTGTAGTTAGTTTTATTCTTTTGCTGCTATTGAGAATTAAGCAGTAATTGCTGGGTTTTGTCCCAAATCTTTCAAATGTTTGAAGTGAGCAATGACAGCGCTTCGCATTGTTTTGTATTCGTAGTAAGGTAAGTTGCACTCTTGCGCCGTTTCTTTTACAATTTTTGCAATTTTCCCGTAGTGAATGTGACTGATATTTGGGAAAATATGGTGCTCAATTTGATGATTCAAACCACCTGTGTACCAGTTTACGATTGCGTTTTTGGGTGCGAAATTAGTAGTGGTAAACAATTGGTGAATAGCCCAAGTATTGTCCATTTCACCTAATTCGTTTGGTGTAGGATTGATTGTTTCCTCTACCACATGCGCTAGTTGGAACACAACACTCAAAATCAAACCAGCAGTATAATGCATCACAAAAAATCCTATCAGTACTTTCCACCAAGTGATTCCAATTACGATTGGTAATGCAATCCAAATAGCAACATAAATAACTTTAGTAATAATTAAAGTAGTCCATAATATTTTTGGACTCTTAGCTTCTCCGTAAGATAATTTTCTTTTTAAGTAGTTACGCATTTGCTTAAAATCAGTCGTAATCGCCCAATTGAAAGTCAATAAACCGTACAAGAAAATAGAGTAATACTGTTGAAAACGGTGAAAATTATACCATTTTGCTTCTTTCGTAAATCGGATTACACGACCAGCATCTAAATCTTCATCATGTCCCGGAATATTCGTGTAGGTGTGGTGTAGTACGTTGTGTTGCACTTGCCAATTGTACACGTTTCCAGCCAATACATAAATGGTACCCCCCATGAATTTATTGATCCATGATTTATTCGAATAGGATCCGTGATTTCCATCATGCATTACATTCATTCCAACGCCCGCCATACCAATTCCCATGACAATTGTCAATAAAAGGTGTGCCCAAAATGGCATATCAAGTGTTAATATTAAAAAGTAAGGCGCAAGAAAAACAGTGAATAAAATGATGGTTTTTAAATACAGTTTCCAGTTTCCTGTTTTTTGAATGTTGTTTTCTTTAAAGTAGTTGTTAACCCGTGAGTTAAGTGTTCTAAAAAATTTCAAGCTATCTTGCTTAGCAAAAGTAGGCGCAGTGTTATTCATATAATTGTGATAAAGTTCAAAGGTAATTATTATAAATTTTTGGATATACAAAATTGGCATAAATATTTTAACTGTAAAGTATTACTTTTGTTAAAAAAAAGAAGAGATGGACGAGATTCTTAAGTGTTTTCCTAATTTGACACCAATTCAAATCGAACAGTTTCAAAAATTAGATGCGCTGTATCACGATTGGAATCAAAAAATAAATGTGATTTCTAGAAAAGATATTGATGCTTTGTATACCAAACATATTTTACATTCACTTGGTATTGCCAAAGTGATGACTTTTGAACCAGGAACGTATGTTTTAGATGTAGGAACGGGTGGTGGATTTCCAGGAATTCCATTGGCGATTCTTTTTCCGGAAACTAGATTTTATTTGATTGATGTTATTGCCAAGAAAATAAAAGTGGTTCAGGCTGTTGCCGAAGGTTTAGAGTTGAAAAACGTAAAAGCAGAGCAAATGCGTGCTGAAAATGTAAAAGGTGATTTCGATTTTATCGTGAGTCGCGCCGTAACCAACATGCCTGATTTTGTGTCTTGGGTAAAAACAAAAATTAAAAAACAACACAAACACGAATTGAAAAACGGAATCCTCTACCTAAAAGGAGGTGACTTAACCGAAGAATTAAAAGATTTCCCAAAAGCTACCGAGTACAACTTAGCAGATTATTTTGAGGATGAATTTTTTGAGACTAAAAAAGTAGTTCACTTGCCGTTGAAGTTTACGGTTTAGTCTTAAGGTCAAAAGTCATAAAGTCTAAAGAAAGAATTAGATAAAAAAAGCCGAATCTAAATTTTAGATTCGGCTTTTTTATATTTGCTAAAGTACTTTAAGTACTTTTGACTATAGGATTGAAATTACTCTCCTAAAAACGGGTATCTGTAATCAACAGGAGTTACAAAAGTTTCTTTGATAGTTCTTGCAGAAGTCCAACGCAATAAGTTTTGCATAGATCCTGCTTTATCATTCGTTCCTGATCCTCTTGCTCCACCAAACGGTTGCATTCCTACAATAGCTCCTGTTGGCTTATCATTGATGTAGAAGTTACCAGCTGCGTTTTGTAGTTTTACTGTAGCTTCTTCAATAGCATAACGATCTTGACTGAAAACAGCTCCTGTCAAAGCGTACTCTGATGTAGTGTCTACTAATTCCAATGTTTCTGCCCATTTAGCATCTTCGTAAACATAAATAGTCACAACTGGTCCGAATAGTTCGGTTTCCATTGTAGCGTATTTTGGATTGGTAGTTAAAATAACAGTTGGTTCAATAAAGTAACCTTTTGATTTGTCATAATTCCCTCCCATAATTACTTCTGCATCGCTATCAGCTTTGGCTTGGTCAATGGCTTTAGCTAATTTATCAAATGAACCTTCAGAGATTACCGCAGTGATAAAGTTGCTCATATCTTGTGGCGACCCCATTTTCATTGATTTCAAATCAGCTTCTAGTTCAGCTTGTACAGCTGGCCATAAACTTTGCGGAATGTATACGCGTGAAGCAGCACTACATTTTTGACCTTGGTATTCAAAAGCACCACGAGAAATTCCTGTGCTAACTTGTTTTGAATGTGCAGATGGGTGTGCAATAATGAAATCTTTACCACCAGTTTCACCTACAATACGTGGATATGTTTTGTATTTGCTGATATTAGTACCAATTTTTGCCCAAATATCATTAAATACGCCTGTAGATCCTGTAAAGTGAACTCCAGCTAAATCACGGCTAGCCAATAAGGTTTCGGTAATCATTCCTGAGTCTCCCATGACCATGTTGATTACACCATTTGGTAAACCTGCTTCTTTGAAAATTTGCATCAATAAGTTAGCAGAGTACACTTGAGTTGCTGCAGGTTTCCAAACCACAACATTCCCCATTAAGGCAGCACTTGTTGGTAAGTTTCCAGCAATTGCTGTAAAGTTAAAAGGAGTAATGGCGTATACAAATCCTTCAAGAGGTCTGTATTCAACGCGGTTCCACATATCAGCAGTAGATTTTGGTTGCTCGTTGTAAATTTGTGTCATGTACTGTACGTTGAAACGTAAAAAGTCAATAAGTTCGCAAGCGGCATCAATTTCTGCTTGGTATATTGTTTTTGACTGTGCGATCATTGTTGCAGCGTTGATCTTAGCTCTGTAAGGTCCAGCCAATAATTCTGCTGCTTTTAAGAAAATTCCAGCGCGTTGTTCCCAAGCCATATTAGCCCAAGCTTCTTTTGCTTGAAGTCCAGTGGCAATAGCGGCTTCAATATGTTTTTTTTCGGCTTGATGATACACACCAACCACATGCTGATGGTCGTGCGGTGCAGTCATGTTTTTTGTATCTCCAGTTCTTATTTCTTCGTTTCCGATATAAAGGGGTACGTCTACTGTGTTGTTCCACATTTCAGCGTATGCTGCAGAAACGGCTGCGCGTTCTGGCGAATTAGGGGCATAGCTTTTTACAGGTTCGTTTACCGCATTGGGTACGTGAAAAAATCCTTTTAACATATTGATGTTTTTATTGGGTTAAAAATAGTGTTGTATTGTTGTTTAAACTAAAAACAAAAGTACAAAGGTTTCTTTAAAGATTTGTACTTTTTTGAAGTTATGTACAGTGCACTTTTGTATAATGGTAGGTTTAGCCCTGATTGAAGTGGGAAGCTTTTTGAAGTGGAGAGCCTCATTTTTAAGGACTAAAAAAGCAACTGCAAGAAGCTCTTTTTAGGACTATAAAAAAGGGCTTAACACAAAAAAACTTGTAGCGAAAAGCAGGATGAGCTCCTGATAATGCGATTTAGTTTAATGCAAATGGCGCACAAAGTCTAAAAGTAGGAACCATGACTTTGAAGTTTCGGGTGGTGGTGAAGTTGATCATGTTGAAATAGCCTTTCATAGCGCCATACGGTGATGATAATAGGCAACCAGAGCTATAAGTGTGCTGTTCTCCTGGTTTAAGGACTGGTTTTTTACCAATTACTCCTTCGCCATCAACAATTTCGAGGTCATTAAGCGAGTCAGAAATCTCCCAGTGACGAGTAATAAGTTGTACAGAGTCCTTACTATGATTTTCGATAGTAATTACGTAACTAAAGGCAAAGTGAATTTTGTAGTTTTTGAAGTAGGTGCCTTCAAAACTAGTTAATACTGAAATTTTTATGCCTCTTGTTATTTGAGAAACCATATTAAAAGGATGAATATGTGTTTATTATTGACAAATTTACAAAAAAAGAGTGTTATTTTAATGGTTATTGCCAAAGTTTTTTTAATTGATGATATTCACTGAACTTGCATTTCCTTTTCCGATGACGCGGTCGTAACGGTCAATGGCTTCTCGGTAATATACTAGAATGGTATACTCGTTTTCTGTTTCAAAGAAATTGCCGTCAATAGCGTTTTCATAATCGATATTTCCTTTAGAGTCTGCAATGGTGTACTGGAAATTAGTAAACCCTTGTTTGATTAAAATGGCTTTTTCATAAATGGCTTTTTCAGGGTTGTAATCCATTTTATTTTCATCTGTAAGGGCGTAATTGTTGAACATTCCTGTCACGTAAATGTTTTTGTTGAGTCTAAAAGTAGGTGCAGATACGCTAAAATATACCCAAACATAATCGGCTTCGATTTCGTTTTTTTGCGCGTTGAGGTTGTTTACCACAAATCCGCCGTTGACATCTTGCATGAAAGTGTAAGGCGTATTGGCACGAGCGGCACTAGTATATAAGTAGGCGCTATAAATGTCTGTTTTGGCATTGATTCTCGCTACATTGTTGCTAGCAGATCGAATGTCTTTATTTTCAAAAAACAGAAATTCGTTTCCTGCCCAGAATTGTGTTTCGGTATCGTATTTATAAATCAAATCGTTGCCAATCGTATATTGCGGCGCTATATTTTGAATTGCTGTGTGCCATTGTCCGTTTTGTAGCAAAACTACTTTGACATTTTTAAGTGGATTTTGAAACGTAAGGCTGTTGCTTTTTACGCTAAAATCTAAATTGTGTTTGCTAACTAGAGTGTTTACAGTTCGTGCTCTTTTTACTTGAATGGGTACTTTGGCTAGGTCTTCAAATAAAATGAATTTTCGACTAAACACTACATCGCGGTTTTCGTCTAAAATTTTAAGTATGTAGTTACCGCTTACTTTAAGCTGTTGCGTAAATTGATTGGGAATGGACAACTTGTAATGAGAATACAGCTGCAATGCGTTAAAAGAGTTACTGTAATCTTGAATGCGTTGGTTGTCGAAACCTTGTAAGTATTCGTTTTTAGGAATGGGAGACGGTTCCCATTTAAAATTGCAGTGAACAATTTCGTAGTAATAGTTGGCTTCGTTGCCGTATAAGTCGTCAAATTCCAATTGAAAAC
The DNA here is from genome assembly GCF_011365745.1 of Flavobacterium turcicum. GTDB lineage: Bacteria > Bacteroidota > Bacteroidia > Flavobacteriales > Flavobacteriaceae > Flavobacterium > Flavobacterium turcicum. Next base: position 757,604 of record NZ_JAAOBY010000001.1, read on the forward strand.
CTTCGCCAAGCTGAAAAATTGGCACTTTGTTTTGATCGTTTTGTACGAAAGCAACTGTTTTGATATGAAAAGGCGGTGTAATTTCTTTTTCAACTTGTGCAAAAAGAGCAAACTTGCCAAACAAAATAAGGGATAGGGTAGTATATAGTATTCGGATTTTTGACATTTTTTAGAAATAAGTTCAAGTTTTAAAGATACTAAAAAACGTAAAACTGGAATGATTTATTTTGATTGCTTCTTGATTATGTTTTCGTGTGTAATTTCTGTTAATTATTTTAAAAAATGGTAATAAAGTATAAAATTACTCGTTAGTTTTACAGCAAACAAAATAAACATATGAAAAAAATCAACCATTTATTAGTAGGAATTTTTATTATTCCTGCTGCGCTTTTTGCGCAAAAATTAGATTATAATGCGACCATTCCGCTTGATCCAAGTGTAAAGACTGGGACTTTGCCAAACGGATTAACCTATTACATCAAGAAAAATGCCAAACCAGAAAAGAAAGTAGATCTTAGACTAGTAGTTAATGCAGGTTCTATTCTCGAGGAAAATGATCAGCAAGGACTAGCGCATTTCATGGAACACATGTGTTTTAATGGAACAAAGCGTTTTCCTAAAAATCAACTGGTAGATTACTTACAAAGTATCGGAGTTAAATTTGGACAACATTTAAATGCCTACACTAGTTTTGATGAAACGGTGTATTTCTTGCCAATTCCATCAGATGATCCTGAAAAATTAGAAAAAGGATTTCAAATTATTGAGGATTGGGCTTTCAACACGGTTTTGACACCAGAAGAAATTGATAAAGAAAGAGGCGTAGTATTAGAAGAATATCGTTTAGGTCTTGGCGCTGGAAAAAGAATGATGGGTCGTTATCTTCCTAAAATGATGCACGATTCAAAATACGCTACTCGTTTGCCAATTGGTCAAAAAGAGGTATTAGAAAAGTTCAAACATCAGTCTTTAATTAACTTTTACAAAGATTGGTACCGTCCAAACTTGATGAGTGTTATTGTGGTTGGTGATATTGATGTAGCCGAAATGGAGAAAAAAATTGTTTCTCACTTCTCTACTTACAAAAATCCTGCAAATGAAAAACCAAGAAAAGTATTTGAAGTTCCTAATCACAAAGAAACTTTTGTAGCTGTAGAAAGCGACAAAGAAGCATCGAATACACAAGTACAATTATTGTACAAAGATTATGCTGCACCTAAGAAAATGGTAAATCTAGGTGATTTTAAAAATTACATGATCGAAAATTTATTTGCAACGCTTTTAAATACGCGTCTTGATGAGTTAACAAATTCTGCAACACCACCTTTCACTTATGGGTATTCTTATTATGGTGGTACTTTTGCAAGAACCAAAAAAGGATATCAATCTGTGGCAATGTCATCAGAAGACAAGCAACTAAGTGCCTTGAAAACATTGGTAACAGAAAATGAACGTGCTAAGAAATTTGGTTTCACACAAGGAGAATTAGACCGTGCTAAGTCTGAATTTATGGCTTCTATTGAAAAAGCCTACAATGATAGAAGTAAAACGAACTCTGAGAATTTTGTAGGCGAGCTTCAAGCAAATTTCTTAGAAAAAGAACCAGCTCCAGGTATTGAATGGACTTTTCAAACCTTCAAGCAAATCTTACCGTTAATTGAGCTAGCAGATGTAAATGGTTTAATTAAAGAGTATGTTAAAGAGGATAACCGAGTTATTATTTTAACGGGTCCTGAAAAAGAAGGCTTGAAAAAAGTTACAGAGCAAGAAGTATTAGCTGCAATAAAAGTGAATACGGACGAATTAAAACCTTACGAAGATGCTGCAGTAGCTACTAGCTTGCTTAGAAAAGAGGTAAAAGCAGGAACGGTGGTAAGCCGAAGTAGTAATGAAAAATTGGGTACAAAAACCTTAGTTCTTTCCAATGGTGCTAAAGTGACATATAAAAACACCGATTTTAAAAACGACGAAGTGCTTTTTGAAGCGGTTAGTTTAGGTGGATCTAATTTGTACTCAAACGAGGAAATGAAAAAAGTTCAGTTTGCTAATGGAGCACTTGCTGAAGCTGGTTTCTCTGGCTTAAAACTGAATGACATCAACAAATTCATGACAGGTAAAATTGCAAGAGTCAATCCTTATATTGGAGGTACTAGCGAAGGACTTAGAGGTACATCAACTCCTAAAGACTTAGAGTACTTAATGCAAATGACGCATGCTTACTTTACAGATTTAAATTTTGACCAAGAAGCTTTTGAAGGATTCAAACAAAAACAATCAAGCTTTTTCAAAAACATGGCTTCTACGCCACAGAATTACTTCCAACAGGAGTTTTATACTTATTTGAACCAGAATAACCCACGATTTTTTGGAATCATGCCTACTGATAAATCTTGGGCTGATACCGATTATAAATTAGCGTACGAAAAGTACAAAGAGCGTTTTGCAAATGCTGCTGATTTTGAATTTTTCTTCGTAGGAAATGTTGATGATGCAACAATCGAAGCTATGGCTACTAAATACATTGCTTCATTGCCAGCGAATGACAAAAAAGAAAAAGCAGTTGATCTAGGTTACCGATTGCTAAAAGGCGACTTGAAAAAAGTAGTAAATAAAGGAGCAGATCCTAAGAGTAACGTGACCATCATGTTTTATGGAGATGCCAAATATTCTGCTAAAGATGCTATGAGCATGCAAGCGTTAGGAGAAGTACTTACTATTAAACTGGTAGAGCAATTACGTGAAAATGAAAGTGGTGTTTATGGTGTAAATGCCAGAGGAAGTATGAACAAAATGCCTTACGGATCGTATACTTTTTCAATAGGTTTCCCTTGCGGACCAGAAAATGCTGAGAAGTTGACTGCTTCAGCATTGAAAGAACTTCAGAATATTATTGACAAAGGACCAGATGAAAAAGATGTAGCTAAATTCAAAGAAGGTGAATTAGCCGATTTTAGAAAAGATAGTAAAGAAAACCGTTTTTGGTTGTCTAACTTGACAAGATCGTATGTAAACGCATATAATCCTGAAGATGTTTTGAAAATGGAAGAAATGGTGAATGCCGTTACTGCCAAAGATATTCAGAACATCGCAAAACAATATCTTACAAAAGATAAAGTGATCGGTATTTTGATGCCAGAGAAAAAATAATTTTTTTAGTCTTAAAACCAAAACCTGCTATTTCACTAAAGTAGCAGGTTTTTTTATGCTAATATAAAATCTAAATTTTCTTCAATTTCAGGGCTGATGTGGTTTTCATCAAGCAGTGCATCCGAAAGTAGTTTTTTGTTTTCTTGTAATCGAATGATTTTTTCTTCGACGGTATTCTTGGTAATGAATCGAACGACATTTACTTTATTCAACTGTCCAATACGATGCGCGCGACCAATTCCTTGCTTTTCAGCAAAAGGATTCCACCATGGGTCCAAGAACAAGACATAAGAAGCTTTAGTAATATTGAGTCCCACGCCACCCGCTTTTAAGGAAATGAAAAACAATTTTGAGCGCTCTTGTTCTTGAAATTTCTGAACTTGGTATGCACGTTCATTTTGTGGTGTTGCACCAGTCAATTCACAAAAATCAATTTTGTTTTCGATGCTCCATTTTTTATAGAATTCCAAATTCGACACAAACGAACTGAATACTATTGTTTTTTGATTGGATTGCACTAAGGTTTCTAAATATCGGGTCACCGCAATATATTTCCCCGAATCAAGTTCTGATTTTTTATCAATCATTTTAGGATGATTACTCAATTGTCTTAAGCGCATCAACGTATTGATAATATTGATTTTGTCAATGCCAGAACCATCGGTTTTTAAAAGTGCGTTTCTAGCTTTCGACTTTTCTTCTTCGTATAATTTCTCTTGTTCAGGTTCCATATCACAATAAAAAACTTGCTCAGAAAGTTCCGGTAAGTCTTTTAAAACTTGTTCTTTTGTCCGACGTAAAATAAACGGACTGACGAGGTTTCTGAGTTCCAGTAGACTATTTTCGTCTTGGTTTTTCTCGATAGGAATTTTGTAATGCTCCGCAAAAAAAGCGTAACTCCCCAAAATATTCGGATTGATAAATTGCATTTGTGACCACAAATCGTCTAATGAGTTTTCGATAGGAGTACCACTCAGAGAAATTTTATGGCTTGTTTGAATTTGATTAATCGCCTGAAAAATTTTCGAGTTTTTATTTTTAATGTATTGACTTTCGTCCAAAATCAAAAAACGAAATTGATACTTTTCTAAAATGGAAAGATCTCTCGCCACCACCGCATAACTCGTAAAGATCAAGTCGTATTTTTCTAATTTTTTAGAAATTAGTTTTCGATCTTGTCCAACATATTGAATTCTCCTGAAATGAGGCGTAAATTTTCTAGCTTCGTTGTACCAGTTGAACACCAAAGAGGAGGGAAGTACAATCAAAGCTTTTAGATATTCTTTGGCAACAGGGATTTCGTTTCCAAACAAATCGAGTTGCATGTTTTCGGCTTTTTCAAAATCCAATTTTTCTTGAACGGTGACTAGTGTTGATAGGGTTTGCAATGTTTTTCCTAATCCCATATCATCCGCCAAGCAAGCACCTAAACCGTTGTTGTAATGTTCTAAAAGCCATTGTACGCCTTCTATTTGGTACGGTCGCAACGTGGCTTTAACCAAATCCGAAGGTTGGTATTGAACCGTTTCTTTTACATGCAAGGTCTGTTTTAATTGCGGAATGTCTTCAAAAACACCAAAATTGCTTTTGAGAACAGCCATCGTTCCGTTGCTGATTTTAGCCAGCTTAGCCATAGCTCCGTAACGCGTCATCCATTCTAACGGAATCAAAAAATAATTCCCGTTAGGTAAGAGAAACAAGCGATTTTGGTTTTTAATATTCGGAATCAAGTCGCTGAAATTAAATTCAAAATCAGCACAAACTACAGTCATTTTAATATCAAACCAATCGTTTTGAATGGTGTTGGAGAATGTAATGGTAACTGCGTTATTATCAATATATTTTCCGTCGATTTTGAGATTTTCTAATGAAAAACCTAACGATTCTAATTTTACACGATTTTCTAATGCCCATTGCACACAAGCGTAGGTATCTTTTTGTTCTGGTTTTTGCAAAAGTCCAAAAAGTTGATTTTCTTGTTTGCCAAGACCAAGCGTTTGTAGGGATTCAATAAATTTATCCTCAGCTTGAGTGCGCTTGTATTGGATTAATTTTATATTCGCTAAGTCTTTTAAATCAATTTCAGTTTGCGTGTTTTTGGTTTTAGTGGCATCAAAAATGTATCCGTCATAATCAAAAGTAAGACTAATGAAATAGGTGTTTTTAAAAAAATCATGTACCAATTGAATGTTGCAAGAACGAATACTGGTTTGGGTAATCACCTCAAATCCCGTAGCGCTGATAGCTGCTTTTTGGGCAATATCCTTAATGAATTTTTCAAAATAGTCGGGTACTAATTTCGAAGGAATTTCGACCGTTTTTTTATTTAAAAAAGGGGTTATTTTTTTAGAATTGATGCTTTTTAACGCATACAGTTTATGGTGTGCCACAAGCCATCCCGGTTCGTTTAACAACAATGTTACTGTTGTGTCTGAGGGATAAAAAGAAAGGTCATTTTCCTTGAGTTTTAAAGTATATGAAATTCCGTTTTCGTGTTTATCAAAATGGAGTTCGGTTTCTAAAGCTGGATTTTGAGTGCCAATACGACTGATGCGAAAATCTTTTTCTTTACCTAATTGAAATGAAAGCGGAAAATCATGTTCGCGAACTAAAGCATAAAAGGACGCTAATTGTACTTGTATGAATTGTGTAATTCCGAATTTTAGCTTCTCGTCTTGCAACAAGTCCTCAATCTTCTTAGCGGCTTTACTTTTTGTACGGTATTTTTTAAACAGGACTTCTGGCTGCAGGCTTTCGCAAATGTTGAGTGTTTTTTGGGTTGCAAGTGGGAGTTGTTTTGCCTCAACGCCCATACTTTGCAGCACTTCTGAACTTGCTTTTTTTTCTAAATACGTGATGGTATCCGCATGTCCGACCACATAGATAGTAGGAATGTAGCAATTGAGTTTCGCTTCAAAACTAAGATCAAAGCAAAATTGGAAATGATTTTCGGATTGCAAAAGTAAAACGTTATTTGATTGTTAGGTAATAAAGACAAAGATTCCACAAATTCACACAGATAATTTTGTGCAAATTTGTGGAATCTGTGTTGGGTTTTAATCTACTAAATATTATTTAAAACAAACTGGTATAATTTCGCCTTTGGCTAAACAGTACTTTTCTACTAATTCAGGTGCAATTTTATTGGTATAATCTTCTTCAATAACTGTAAAACCGATACTTCTTAGCTTGTTAAAATAATCACGACCGTAAATGCGCACGTGGTCGTATTGTCCAAATATTTTGGCGCGTTCTTTCTGGTCGGTTATGCTGTCATCCGCAAAAGTTATTTCTCTTTTTAAGTCTTGTGGAATCTGTAAAATAGCCATTCCGCCAGGTTTTAAAACACGATACAATTCCTGCATCGCTTTGGTATCGTCAGGAATGTGTTCCAAAACGTGGTTACACAAAATAACATCGTATTGATTGTCCTTGAAAGGTAAATTGCAAATATCTGCTTTTACATCTGCTAATGGTGAAAACAAATCGGTAGTCGTATAATCTAGATTCTTTTGTTTACGGAACAATTTATAAAAAGCTTGCTCAGGTGCAAAATGCAAAACTTTTTTGGGAGCTGTAAAAAAATCGGTTTGCTCGTTGAGGTACAACCACAATAAACGGTGTCTCTCTAATGAAAGCGTACTTGGCGAAAGCACATTGTTACGCTGTGTTTCGTATCCGTATGGCAACATTGATTTGAAACTTTTTCCATCAATAGGATCAGTAAACTTTTCGCCTTTCAAGGTAAAAGCAATAATAGGTCTCGCGATATAACTCAAGCGAATTAAAAGCGGACGTGGAATGGTATTGAGGATAAGTTTAAAAGCAGATTTCATTTAAAATTTATTATTGAACACGAATTTCAGATTAATATAATTATACGACACAGATTGCACAGATTTTAACAGATTCAAATAGGAGCGAAATAGATTTTTTATCATAATATAACTCTTTTGTATTTTAAACTATCCTCGCCAAAGTTAATAACAAGTCCTATTTTATTTTTCGAACAAGCTAAATAATTTAGAGTTTGCCCCGTATCACTTGCTGTTAATTGTGAGATTGCTTTTATTTCTAATATTATTTCATCAAAAACTACAAAATCAGCAAAATATTTTTTTGATAAAACAATATCCTTGTACTCAATTTTGTATTCTTTTTCTCTTTCAAAAGGAATATTATTTTTTATAAATTCATGTTGCAAAGCTTCCTTGTAAACAATTTCATTGAAACCTTTACCGAGAATTTTATGTACTTCCATACAGAGTCCAATAATTTTGTATGTTTCTTGTTTTAAATAAAATTCCTCCATATTCAAAAAATAAATAATCTGTGAAAATCTGTGTAATCTGTGTCAATCAAAGAAATGTTACATCACCAAAGGCACTTTTCTAAACTCATCTTCTTCATTGCTCACAATTCCCAAAGCTTTGTATACGTAGGCAAAAGTTGAGAGTAATTCTGGTTTTCCATCGATGATTGCTACATCATGTTCAAAATGAGCTGATGGTTTTCCATCGGCAGTGGTAATTGTCCAGCCATCTTTGTGTTGTTTGATGTTACGCGTTCCCATGTTGATCATCGGTTCAATGGCAACAACCATTCCTTCAACCAACATTTTGCCACGCCCTTTTTTACCATAATTGGGCATTTCTGGATCTTCGTGCATTTTTTGGCCAAGACCGTGTCCTACTAATTCTCGAACCACGCCATAACCGTGCGCTTCGTTGTACTTTTGAATGGCATTACCCACATCTTCCACACGATTCCCCGCACGAAGTTCGCGTATACCTACATATAAAGATTCTTTAGTAACTTGTAAAAGCTTTTTAGTTTCTGGAGCTACGTCACCGATCTCAAACGAGTAGGCATGATCGCCATGGTAACCGTTTTTAAAAGCACCACAATCTACTGAAATGACATCGCCACTTTTTAATGGAGTATTATTTGGAATTCCGTGTACTACTTGCGAGTTAGGACTCATACACAATGAATTCGGGAAACCATATAAGCCAAGGAAACTAGGCACAGCGCCGTGATCACGAATGAAGGCTTCTGCTAATTTGTCAAGGTATAAAGTAGTTACGCCTTCTTTAATTTCAGAGGCAATCATTCCTAATGTTTTAGAAACGATTAAGGCACTTTCGCGCATTAATTCAATCTCCTCACGTGTTTTTTGAATAATCATATTTTCGAATTTTCAGTTCGCAAAAGTACAATTTTAAAATTATTTAATCCGGATTGGCCATAATTTTAAAAAGTTCTGAGTTAGAAATGAAAAAACGGTTTTCTAAAGCAATTCTAGAGAGTTGTGCGCTAACCAAATTGTTCTCTCTGGTGTTGATTAAAAATAAAGAGCTTTCGCCAAATGAAAACAGTCGCTCTTCTGATTTTAGCATCGTTAAATTATCATTTACTAAACCTTTAATCAATTGTTGTTGTTTGATGAGCGATTCAATTTCTGTTTTTTGAGAATTAATTTTATTGGTCAATTGTACTTTTTCCAGATTTAAAGCAAATTGAGTTTCTTGAACCTTGAATTTGGCTAACTTAAGGCTTCCTCGCTCTTTTCTTAAAAACAGAGGAAAGTAAAAGTTAAGTCCAATTTTGTAATCTTCAAAGCGGTAATTATCGATATAACTTGGTTCCGATAAATAACTGTAACCCACGTCAATTTTGGGTAATAGCATATTGGCCTTCAATTTTTGCTCGACAGTAAGCATATCAATTTTACTCTCAAGAGCATTAATCTTTGGGTGATTGGTAATTGAGAAATCTTGATTGACCAAATCATTGGTACGTAAACTTTCTTGAATAGTAAATTCTAGTTGTGACTCTGGAATTAATTCTTCGGCAAGTTCAAGCGGAATATTGTTTTCTAACCATAAAAAGTTAGACAACTCTAGCTTAGCTTTGGTAAGTTTTAGTTGCGAATCCTCTAGACTTAAACGTCTATTTTTTACAATAATACCAGCCTCCACGCTATCAATTGCAGGTTTGTCGCCTTGAACAATTAAGGATTTAATTCCTTTAAATCGGATTTGGGCATTCTCGTTATACTCTTTATAAAGTGCAACCTCGTTAAAGTTTTTTTTCCAATTGAAATACGCTACAGATGCATCATAGAGAACTGCAATTGCCTGTAATTTGCGTTCGGCTTGGCTCAATTGCAATTGCATTTTTGCTTTGCGTACATCTGCCATTCGTTGGTTAATCAGTAATCCTTGACCCAAAGGCACAGTGATTCCTAAGGATGTCAGTCCTTGATTTGGTACCGTATTTTCAGGATTTAGGTAAACACCTTCATTGTTATCAAAACCAGCTTTAATTTCAATTCCGTACCAAGTCGGAATTTTGAAACTGCTGTTCAAAATAGAATAATATTCAGTGTCTTTGAATTGTTTTTTGCTAAAATCGACTTCAATTTTCGGGTCAAATCCACCTCTAGCCATCATTAAATTTGCCTGTGCTTTACTAATCTCTAGGTTTGCATTTTTTACCAAGGGATGGTATTTTTTTACATATCCTAAATATTCGTTGTAGGTAAATTCTTTTGATGGAATGTTTTGAGCAGAGGCAACAAAACCAAAAAATAAAAACGCAATAAGTAGTTGTTTCATTATTTCTTTTCTTTTGAAGTCGCAGTTGTAGGTGTGTAGTAATTAGGAGGGAAACCGTTAAGTGTTCTCCAGATTTCAAACCAAACGGGTACATTATTCAATAAGGCAAGTGTTTGTGCACCTGCACCAATGCTTAGTTGTTTTGGCCATTTGTGATCATTTTCGTCAGGAGCAATCAAAACTCTGTATTTTCCGTTAGGACTGATGAAATTTTCGATAGCTACAATTTTTCCACCAAAGGTTCCGTACGACATATTAGGCCATCCCGAGAAAACAATAGTTGGCCATCCATCAAACCATACGCGTACTTTTTCGCCTTTGCTTATAAGTGGTAAATCTATGGGATTCACATACGTTTCTACAGCAATATCATATTTTGCAGGCATTATGGTTGCAATTGGAGTTCCTTCTTTTATGGTTTCTCCAATTCCTGATTGTAACGCCCTGTTTACGTAGCCGTTTTGCGACGCTTTGATATAGTACATTCCGTTACGAATGCTGTAGTTCGCATATTGATTTTGTAGCTTATTCACTTGTGCGTCGGTATCAAACTGATTGCTCAAGGCTGTAAATTTATCACTATTCGCTTTCGAAGCTTTTTCAGCGTATTCTGCACCAATTCTGTTGATTTCAACTTTGGCGTTGATAAACTCGTTTTTACTCGTCAATAATTTGTTCTCCTGAGTAATGATTTTAGCTTCAACTTCTTGTAATTTAAGTCGTTTTTCTTCAATATCAGTTAAAGGTTTTAAGCCTTCTTTGTTCAGTTCAACTGTTCGATTGTACTGTGTAGTTGCAATTTTTAGTTGAGTACGAACTGCTACTAAATCAATACTATCGCTTTTTATTTTCAGCACAGCTTGTTTGATTTTATTACTGGCTTGCTGTAGTTTTAAAACTTTTTCGCGTTCAATTGCTTCTATTTGGCCTTCTAAAGTAGTTACTTTTGATCCGTATGAAAGTAAAGATTGTTTCTTGGCATTCATTTGGTTCTCGGTGTTTTGTACCAAGTTCGGATCCATATATTCTTCTTTAATCTCTGAGATAAAAAGAATGGTATCGCCTTTTTTTACATAATCACCTTCTTGCACGTACCATTTTTCGAGTCGTCCAGAAATAACACTCTGAATAGATAACGGGCGTTGGTTAGGTTTAAGAGTGGTTACGCTACCGGAACCTGAAATATTTTGTGTCCAAGGCAAAAACAAGGCAATAAGCCCAATTACAGATACACCGCCTATTATTTTATTTAAAATTTTATAATGAGGTCGGTTTACTAAATTTTTTACAGTAGTAAAGCGTTCTAATGAAGGCAGCTTTGAAGTGTTTTCAGATATGTTTAGCATGTCTAAATATTTTTTGAATCAAGTTGTATGATGCCATTTTGCATGGTTATTCTTCGTGTGCATTTTGTTTTCCAATACGGATTTTTAGAGGAAACAATGATGGTCCATTTATGTGAATCGGCCGTAATGAAATCAATAATTTCATTAGCCACTTTTTCGTCCATTACATCCGTTGGGTCTTCGTAAAACAAAATTTTTGGCTTGTGAATGATGCTTCGTGCCAAAAGTACTTTTTGAGCATTAGATGAAGAAAGTTGCTTGCCCTCCGGAAAAATAGGAGTATCAAGACCTTTTGGTAAAGCTTTGATAAAACCCGATAATTGAACGCCATCAATTGCCCATTTTAAATCCTCAGTTTTGATACTTGGATCATTAAAGGTTATGTTTTCTAGCAAAGTCCCTTCAAAAGGAGTTTCGCCCGAAATGATAGTGCCAATTTGAGATCGGTATTGTTTTAAATTTATTTTCTTGAATGTATCGTCATTTATATAAAAAGCGCCAGAAGTTGGTTGTAATAAACCTGAAAGGATTCGGATAAGTGTCGTTTTTCCTGATCCGTTAGCGCCATCAATTACAATTTTTTCACCTTGTTCGATTTTGATCGATAAAGATTGTAAAATTTCGATTGGAGAGTCAGGGAATTTAAAGCTTAAATTTTCAGTTTCTAATGCTATCCTGTTGTAGCAGGTATCGCTATCAAACCCAACTTCTTCCTCCAGATTTAAATCGGTTACCTGCCCGATTTTTTCAACTGAAGTCAGTACATCATAAAAAGTTTCAAGACCTAAAATGATTTTTTCAACCGAATTAATAACCAAAAGGATAATAATTTCTGCAGCAACAAATTGACCAATGTTCATTTGTTGTGATAAAACTAAGAAACCACCAATTGATAATAAACTGGCCGTGATTATTACTTTAAAAAGGATCAATTGCGTAAATTGTCTTTGGATAACTTTAAAGTGTTTTTCGCGATAGTTTAAATAATCGGACACAATAGTATTGTTTTTTTGAAGTCCGAAATTATAATTCAAATCGTTTTTAAAACTAAAGCTATTTCGTGCCATTTCTTGCAACCAACCTGCAACTTTGTATTTGAATTTAGATTCTTTTAAACTGGTTTCAAGACCTGAATTGTAGGAGAATTTAAATATGAAGTACAAAAGCAAAAAGAGTAAAAGTCCAAAAACTATAAAATACGGATGGTAAAGTGAGAGTAAAATGATTCCAAAAGCGATTTGTAATAATGCTGCTGAGAAATCAATTAGTAATTTAGAGGTTCCTTTTTGAATAGTCAAAGTATCAAAAAATCGATTGGCTAATTCTGGCGGGTAGGTATTGTACAAAGCCTCAGTTTTTATTTTAGGAAGTCGAGCCCCAAATTCAAATGAGGAGCGAACAAATATTTTTTGCTGTAAATTCTCGGTGATTCGCAATTGCATTAAAGATAAAATACCAACAAGTGCTACTCCAAATACTACTAATATTATCAAGACAATCCAAGAGGCACTAACTCGACCTGATTGTATGAAATTGGTAATGGCCTGAATTCCTAATGGCAACGACAAGCTAATTAAACCTGCGAAGATGGCATAGAAAAATATTTGATAAACATCTTTTTTATCTAACGAAAGTAAGTTGTAAAATCTACGTAACGGTGTTTTTTTCATAGTTGTTTATATTGCAATTTTTTCTACTAAATCAAGGTAAAAATCAGTAGGTGATACTGATTCATTACAATTAGTAATTGTTTTTAAATGGTCTTTTAGAAAGTGTTGGTGTAAGGCGCCTTCTACAATTGATGAAGCTAAACTTTTAGCATACAAATAATTTGGATTGACAAGCGCTATCATCTCGATTAAGCGATTTATGATTCGTTTGTAAACCAAGAAAAAGCCTTCCTTATTTTCCTCATCAACTTCTTTGGTTAATAAGGTTTTGGTAAACTCTGCAATGATGATCTTGTTCAAGATAGATTCGTTGATATGTGCAGTGGTCGAATCGTCTTCTATTTTTTCAGTAACTATTACAATTGCTTTTTTTAATTTTTCTAGTGGATCTAGAATGTTGTTGGTCGCGAAAACTAATTTGTATTCAATCCATCCCCAATACCATGAAGATAAGTACAGCATTAATTTATGCTTGCTTTCAAAATATCGGTAAATAGAACTTTCGTTTGAACCAATTGATTCACCTAATTTTTTAAAAGTAAAATTTTCAAAACCAATTTGATCAATCATCAAAATACTGTGTTCGATAATCTTTTTACCCAAGGCTGAAGTTTCAGGGTTTTTAACGTATAGTTTTTCGTTGACTGAGATAATTATATTTGTTAAAATGGAATCCATTAGAGGTATTTTTGCTGAATAAAAGGGATGTTCGTTTTTTTAAAAATTGATTTTAAAGCCAAAATTAGTATTTCTAGTATCTTGTAAATCAACTTTGATTTTGTTCCCTTTTAAATCAAGGTATTTCAAATGATCTAAAGTTTTAATCACTGGAATGCTTTGCAGTTGATTATTTCCTAGATATAAATTTTCAAGATTTTTGAAGTTTAAAATCTCATCGGGTAATGTAGTAAGTTTGTCTCCCTCTAGATGTAGTGATTTTAAATTAGGTAATTTGGCTAAAATGGAAAGTGTTTTGGGCACATCCATCTTTTTGTCATCGTTTAAAACTATTTCTTCTAAATTAGATAACTCCCAGAAATTAGCAGGTAAAACGCTGAAATCATTGCCACTCAAATCTATTTTTTTAAGAGATTTTAGCGTACTTATTCCTGTGGGAATTTCATTTAAATGGTCATTTTTTAACGTAAGGTATTCTAAATTGGTAAATTTTGACCAATCAATGGTATTGAATTTTAGTTTTTGATTACTTAAATTCAAATTGATAATTTGTTCCGGATGTTGCAGCGCCTCCTCAAGATTGGTGTATTCCTTGTTTGATTCGGTTTTGATTTGTGCAAAAATTGAGGAATTGTAAATACAAAGAAACGCGAGCAAAAGTACTTTTTTCATTTTTCAACTATTTACGGTTTTTACAAAGGTATCAAGAAGGTTAATAGTAACACTATCAATATGGTGTTTTTAACTTTAATTTAATAATCGAGTATGTAGCGTTGTAAAAATTTCAAGTGGCTGCTTGCGCAATTCATGGCTTGCAGCCCTTGAGATTTACTTTTTTGTGGCATCAATATTTATAATGGTGTTCAATATGAAACCATTGTTGTTTTGAAAAACATTGCGTTGCTCTATTTCTCGGCCTAATTGGACGGTTTGGTTCAAGTAGCCAGCCTCTAAACGAAGTTGATTGTTGAACTTGTATCCTAACAAAAGTCCTAACCTGTTTTGATCAAATATATTTTCATTTACATTCTTCCCAAAACCAATTAAGATTTCATTATACGCAGCAAGGTAAGGTGTATGGTCTGCAATACTGGTTCCTTTTAATGGCACTTGTACGCGAAGCATATAGCGCAAGCGATGCAATAACAAATATTCGTCTTCACGTTCTAATTCAGCATTGGTGTAGCGGCCAACAAAACGTTGCTCTAGCATAAAGCGATGCGAAATATCTACGAGCGCAAGTTTATCTGTTAATGTAGCCATTTGAAAAATGCGATGCTCGGTAAAGTCCTTACCAAAACCATTTATAGGAAAATCTCCGTAAGGTTGTGTTTCGATCCAAGCGTAACCTAATCGAAGTTGTAATTTTGGATTTGCTTGATAATTGAGTCCAACACGCAATAATCCTTGTAATGGGTCCTGAATGTAGTTGTCACGACGCCACTGATATTCAGAATGGATACTGTACTTGTCGCTAATTTTTACGGCACCAAAGTAGCCTAGCCAGCCTATTTGGTTGCGATCAGTAATGCGGGTATTTTGCGAAAAAGTCCTGTTGCCTACTAGAGACAACAGGGCTAAAAAAAGAATTGCGTTTTTTTTCATTATTTTTTGAGTTGTGGTAAGTTATGTAAAGTTTCTTGTAAAAACTCTACTTTTCCGGTGTGAATATCATAAACCGCTCCTACTATTAAAATTTCACCGTTTACGTATTTTTTGTGCAAGATAGGTTCTAAATCTCTTAAGTTATTAACCTGATCAATCACATTTTGTCTTACAGAATTGTTAACTGCGTTACCTGGTAAATGAGCACATTTTGCTACTGCTGGTTTGATTTCATTGATTAAGGTTACAATATGTCCTGGAACATTTTCTGGACGCTCTACAGCTGCTGCAACTGCGCCACATTCTGTGTGCCCCAGCACAACAATCAGTTTTGTTTTTAATTTTAAAGTAGCAAATTCCATGCTCCCATATGATGCCGCCGCCGATACTTGTCCTGCGGTACGAATGATGAACAAATCTCCAAGACCTTGATCAAAAATCATTTCGTTTGGTACTCGTGAATCAGAGCAAGCTACAATTGTTGCAAAAGGCTCCTGTCCGTTTTCAAGTTTTTTGATAGTCTCCATGTTTTGCCTTGGTTTGATGCTCTTGCCTTCAACAAAACGTTTGTTGCCGCCTATTAATTTTTTGAGTGCAATTCGAGGATCAGCATACGCTGAATCTCTATTGACTACATAATGTTCTTTTCTCCATTGCACAGAATCAATGGCTACTTTTTTGTTTTTGATTTTTTTTAATTGCTTATCCTGAGCATAGCTTGATACAGATAAGGACAAACACGTGAGCAATAAAAGCATTGTTTTCATACTATTAAAATATTAGTTGTACATTTTTATTTGATACAAATGTAATTAAAAATAATAGTATTACTATCGATAATAATTATTTAACTTTTATTTGTGTATTGATTAATCTCAATTATTATAGTGAGGAATAAAAAAAGGAGCTGTTCAAAATTACTTTTGACAACTCCTAGATTTTTATTTATTGTTTGGTCTATCGTGGCTCACCGTTTTTACCGGGAGCGCCATTTTTTCCATTCTCGGTTCCTATTGCATCTGATCCATTCTCGCCAGGGCTACCGTCTTTGCCTGTTTTAAGTGAGATGCAACTAGCCAAAGTGATACTTAACAGCGCAATGATGTACTTTTTCATAGTAGAGAGTTACAAGTCATTACCGCAGGTTTTTCAATACCCATCAATTCAAGTATTGTTGGGGCTATATCACCTAAAACTCCGTCGTGAACGTTTCTTATTTCTTTGTCTACCAATAAAAACGGAACTGGATTGGTGGTGTGTGCGGTATTGGGGCTACCGTCAGGGTTAATCATCGTTTCGCAATTTCCATGATCAGCAATTACAAGTGTAGTGTAGCTGTGAGCTAGAGCTGTTGTAATGACTTTTTCTACGCATTTATCAACTGCTTCACAGGCCTGAATTGCTGCGCTCATGATTCCGGTATGTCCTACCATATCGCCATTGGCAAAGTTCAAACAGACAAAATCAACTTCTTCTTTTTCTAACTCAGGAATCAATGCTTCAGTTAATTCATAGGCACTCATCTGGGGTTGTAAATCGTAAGTGGCTACTTTTGGTGAGTTTTTTAAAATTCGGCTTTCACCAATGAATGGCTGCTCTCTACCACCCGAAAAAAAGAAAGTTACGTGTGGATATTTCTCTGTTTCTGCAATTCGAATTTGTTTTTTGTTGGCTTTTTCGAGCACTTCACCTAGTGTTTCGGTGATATTATCTTTGTTGTAAACTACTTTAACGTTGGTATAGGTTTCGTCATAATTTGTTAACGTAACATAATACAAGTTTAGTTTGTGCATGTTTTGTTCGTGACAATCCATTTGGCATAAAACCTCTGTAAGTTCGCGCCCTCTATCAGTTCTGAAATTAAAAAACACTACCACATCATCCTCTTCAATTAATGCAAGCGGTTGATGACATTCGTTAACCATTACAATCGGATTGATGAATTCATCGGTAATATTTTCATCATAACTGGCTGCTATCGACGCTGCTGCATCAGTCGATGGAGTTCCAACACCATTAACCATTAAATCGTAAGCAAGTTTTACGCGTTCCCAACGTCTGTCTCGGTCCATTGCGTAATAACGGCCAATTACAGAGGCAATTTTTACTTTAGTAGGAGCAATATAGTCTTGAAGATCTTGAATGTATTTTTTTCCTGATTTAGGATCAACATCGCGTCCGTCAGTAAAAGCGTGTACGTATACATTTTCAAGTCCGTATTCTTGTGTGGCATCAATCAATCCGCGTAAATGCGAGGTGTGTGAGTGTACTCCTCCGTCAGATACAAGACCTAAAAAATGTACTTTTTTATTATTCATTTTAGCATAGGTGAAGGCATCAATAAGTACTTGCTCTTTTGCAAGTGTACCGTGTGCTACCGCTAAATTAATTTTTGCTAAATCTTGGTAAACAATACGTCCTGCGCCAAGATTCATGTGGCCTACTTCGCTATTACCCATTTGTCCTTCTGGTAGGCCAACATTTAAGCCATCGGTGCGCAATTGCGCACTAGGATAGTTCACATACAAACGATTTATAAACGGTACATGAGCGTTGTCAATTGCAGATACTTTCGGGTCGGGTGATTTTCCCCAACCGTCCAAAATCATTAGAATTACTTTCTTATTCATCTGTTTTAGTTTTAAACAAAGGTAAAGTATTTCTAAAAATCTTGAGGAACATGAAAACCACAATTGCGTAATAGCTTAAATAGCTTTACAAAAAATGATAATTCTTTTATTTGCAGTTGTAATTTTTAAAATTAATGCAGTTATAAGTGTTTTGATACCTGATTTGCATCTATAAAATAGCGTATGCTAATAGAGAAAACATGATTCAAGGCATCATTATTTAATAAAGAAGTTACGTTATTTGCGAATTCCTTATTGATGCTTCGATCAAATTTACCAGCGTTATTGCGGTATAAAACTGATACTTGACTGCCAGGAGCAAACCACCAATTGTATGATAAGTCAGCATTCCAAGTGTAAAAACTTGAATTCTTGTTCGCGCTGTACGTATTGTTTGAGTTCAAGCGGCCATCATTACCCAAAGTAAGCGCATTTTTGTTTTCGGCATACGACCAATAATGACGTAATGCGATGTTAAAAGTCATTTGACTGTTTAGTGAATATTTACCTGATAAGGTGTTGGCATAAGTTACCACATTGCGGTTAGCAAAAACTATTGTGTTGGGAGTTGCCGCATTTTGGTCATCATTTACACTATCAATAAAACCTTTGTTGTTGTTTTGTCGTGAGAAATTAAAATTGTAATTCAATGATAATTTGTCATTGAAACGGTATCTCGGTCCCACAGAGAAGCCATATGATTTACGACCTGCTTCATCAAAAATAGAGAATGATGGATTAAAATCAAGAGCAAAAGGATTGTTGTAATTGGTTGAAATATAAATAAAACCGCCAATTCTAGTTGGGCGAATTACAAACCTATCAGCGGCACGAGGTTCGTAATAATCATAAGTTTCTACAGGGTTAGCATCAAATCCGAAACCAATGTAGTGGTTTTGTTTAGTGTTTGAATTCACCTGATAATTGATGTTACTAGACTGAATTTTTCCAGTCTCTTTTTGAAATTGATGGTAGGTATTAATTCTAGTATTAAAACTATTGAAATATTTGGTTGATTTTAAAATACGGTAACTGGTATTCCCATAAATGCTGTAATAGTTGGTTTCAAAATTGATGCCCAAATCATTATTATCAAAATCTTTGGTCATCACATCAGCACCAATCCCGTAGCGGAATTTTCCGCTTGTTTCTGCAAAATTAAGTTGCGAATTGATTCCTGTTTTGGTTGTGCCCTCATTGACATAACTGTATTTAAAATCACCCGATAAATTGTAGGTGTTTTTTTTAGTATTCAAATCCCATACTAGCGCCGTTACGTTTCCGTCTCTAAAATTTCCGTTGCGGGTTACATTGGTATTCACAAATGAAACTGAGGAATTTTTGCGAAAGCGCTGGTCAAGTACCAAGACATTGTAATTTGCTAACGGTTCTAATAATTCTCTGCGTGTTTCTCCAGTTACGGTGTTAGCAATAGTTGCCGATGTTTTTTGAGTAACGGCATTTAAAATTCCTACTCCAAGGCCATTTTTAGTTCTTCCCGATACTTTAAAGGCATTTATTAAACTTACGTTAGCAGGATTTTCAATAAGAACTTCATTGGTTCCTACTGATGGTGAATTTGTCGGATTACCACCAATTCTACGAGAATACACCAAGTTTCCTTTGCTAAATAAATCAGTTCCCTCTGTAAAAAAGGGTCTGTTTTCATTGAATTGCTGTTCAAAAGGACCTAAATTTAGGATTTGATCATCAAATTTTGTTTGTCCAAAATCAGGAATCAAAATCATATCTAAGGTAAAAGCGTCATTGATACCGTACTTTACATCTAGACCACCTTTGAGTGTACCTACTGTTTTTTGTCGAGAATTTGCATCAACATAAAAAGAGGAGTAAGGCAATAAAAAGAGTCGAGTTGGTGGTTTTATATTTTCAATTCCTTCTAAAATTCCGGTTTGTTGTGTAAAAGTACCTAATTTAGAGTCGATAAAATTCCAAGTGTATTTAAATCGGTCTCTTCGTACTTCTCTGAAAAAATTAAGTCCCCAAGTTTGTTTTTTCTCAGCTGAAAATCGCAATGCAGCATAAGGAATTCGCATTTCTACGTTCCAACCTTTATCTGTAATAACAGCTTTACTTCGCCACACAGCATCCCAAGAATAGTCCTCGCCATTGGTATCGGTTGTAATACAATCGGCTTGACCATCAGCAGCATTTACAAAAAATTGAAAATCTTGCTGCCCATCATTAAATCCATTGATAAATACTCCAAATACATCCGAAGTACCAAAATCATCGCGTTGTGTAATTTCACGAAGAATTTTTTCAGGATTTTCGTCATTCATTACAGCCGCGATATAAATAGCATCATTGTCATATAGAACGCGCACTTCAGTTTTCTTGTTCTCAGGAATGGGTTTGCCGTTATCTGGTTCAAAGGTGATAAAATCGCCCGCTATTGGTGCAGTTTGCCAAATTGCTTCGTTGACTTTTCCGTCTATCTCAATTTTATCTGTAATGAATTTAGTTTCTAATTTTTTTCTTTGACCAAAGCTGTAAATGGAGCTTAAAAAAAGTGTCAACAAGATTAGTTTTTTCATGAAACGATTGATTGGTTGATTTGATGATGATTGTAAAACCAAAATAGCTTCAAGAGAAATCTCTTTTAAGTGCATTACAGTTTGCATTAATAGACTAATTTGTATGTGAAATGTTACAGTTGTGGATTGAAAAATATTATTTTAACACATTCGCATCAATAAAATAGCGTATACTAATCGATAACACACTAGTTAGGTCGCTGTTAAAGACGTTTTTTAAATTCGTGTTTAAATTTTTCTCTACTGTACTAGCACGTTGCAAGCCGTAATTGCGATATAAAAGTGAAATTTCACTGCCGGGCGCAAACCACCATGAGTAGGATAAATCAAAGTTCCAAGAGTTAAAATTACGGTCTTTGTTTAAATTGTAACTATTGTTAGAAGTTAAAAATCCATTAGGCTGCAGGGTGAAAAATTCTCGATTTTTGGAGTATGACCAATAGTAGCGTGCAGTTAGGTTGAGCGTCATCTTATTATTGATGGAGTATTTTCCAGTAAGGTCGTTTTGCAGGATTTCGCGGTTTCGTTCGGTAAAAATAACTTCATCATTGTCTCCAAAATCAACCCATCCGCGATCTTGATTTAATTTTGAGTAATCGATAGCAAATGCTAAAGATAGTTTGTCATTAAAACGGTACTTTGGAGCAGCGTAAAATTCGTAAGTATTGCGCCCACGTTCGTCAAATTTTACATAGCTTACAGTCATATCCACCAAAAAAGTATTGTTTCTATTTAACTCAAAACCAAAATAAGTGGCTAAATTTCGTGGTCTGTAAACGTAACTGCCTTCAGAGCGTGGTTCATAGAAATCATATACTGTAAAAGGACTTGCTGTTACTCCTAGTTCAAAATAGTTGTTGTTTAAGGTAGTTCCTTTAATAACAGTTTTATACCAAGCTTCTTGCATTTTACCGGTAGTGTTTTGCAATTCTAAATTCAGTTCTTGCTCCACTTTTAAAGTGTTAAACACTTTGGTAGGGTTTAAAATGCGATAGCTACCATTAACAGAAGCAGCATGATAATTGGTATAAAAAATAATACCTAAATCGTTGATATCGTAGTTCTCAGATAAATATTTTCCTGAAAATAAATAACGATAGCGACCACTAGTTTTTTCAAAATTGATGCTTGTTTTGTAGCCACTGAAATTTTGTGTATCGTTTACATGGCTGAACTTAAAATCGCCGTACAAATTATATGTGTTTTCTTTAGTGCTTAAATCATAAAGTAAAGCAGATGCATTGGCATCTCTAAAACCGCCATTTCTAGTAGTGTTAGCATTTACAAAAGTAACCGATGAATTTTGATTGAATCGTTGGTCCAGCACTAACATATTATAATTAACCAAGGGTTCAATCACGGCTTTGCGTTTACTTCCAGTGGCTTCGTCTAGAATTGTTGCTTTTGTTACCTCGGTAATGGCATTCAAAAATCCAACTCCAAGTCCTTTTTCGGTACGGCCTGAAACTTTTACTGCATTTATTAAATTGACTGTACTTGGATAATCGACAATCTGTTCAGTGTTATTTAATTCGGGTTCACTAGTTGGAGATCCGCCAATTCTACGGGAATAAAATAATCCACCTTTGTTAAATAAATCTGTTCCTTCAGTAAAAAAAGGTCTATTTTCTTCAAAACGTTGTTCGAAGGGTAATAAGTTTAAGATGGCATTATCAAATTTTGTTTGTCCAAAATCAGGTACAAGAATGGCGTCTAGCGTAAATGAATCATTGATTCCGTATTTAATGTCAAGTCCCGCTTTAAAAGTATTGTCATAACCAATATCACTTTTTTGTGCATAGGCTGATGCATACGGAATAAGAAATAATCGAGTAGGGGTCTTGATATTTGAAATCCCTTCTAAAATTCCGGCTTGCGGAATTACAGCGCCAATTTTGGTATCAATACGATTCCAAGTATATTTTTGAACGTCTCTTTTTATTTCACGCATAAAGTTTAAGCCCCAAACTTGCTGTTCTGATTTTGAAAAACGCAAAGCAGCATATGGGATTTTCATTTCTACAGACCATCCAAAATCAGTCAATAAAACTTCGCTGTCCCAAATAGCATCCCAAGTAAAGTCTTCAAAATCTTCTGTTGCTAAGCAGTCCATTTGTACTCCTGCAGCACTAACAAAAAAACGAAAATCTTGCTGTCCGTCGTTAAACCCGTTGATATAGACCGCAAAATGATCCGATACTCCAAAAACATCTCGGTTAGTTAATTCCTTTTGAATTTTACTCGGTTCATTATCATAAAGCAGTGCCGAAATGTAAATAGCGTCATTGTCATAAACGATTTTTACCTCTGTTTTTTTATCCGCACTAATGGGTTTTCCATTATCGGGTTCAAACATGATAAAGTCCGAAGCTGCTGCAGTTGAAGCCCAGATAGCTTCGTTTGTTTTGCCGTCAATAATGATGCTTTCGGTGGTTTTTTTAGCTTGAAGTATTTTTTTTTGACTGTAATTATTTACAGAAAATAATAGCAGAACAAGTGCTATTACGTATTGTGGTTTTGGCATGAAATGGTTAGTTAGTTGTATACAAAAGTAATAAAATTAACATAGAAATTGCTGTTTTTGTCAATCTCTCCTGCTAATTTGTTTAAATTACAAAAGCACTTGTCAGAATAAAATTGTGTTAAAAATTATTCATTTCTCAATAAATACCTTAGGTTTGCAAACCCAAATTTATTTACAACCTAAAGATAATCAATGATTTATAATACACTTCTTACGCTTTTTATTGCCTTTTGCTCACTATTTTTACTTTCTAAAAATGTTGCTGCCATTCCATCAGAAACCAAACATTCATTTGTTGCTAGTAACGACGTCAAGAACCTTGACGAAGTAGAGGCTATCTATCAAGATTTACAGCTTAAAAACAAACAAATCCCAACTTTAGAAAGTTTTCAGCAAGCAGTAGAAGCTTACACCAATCTAAAGAACAAAGGACTCGTGCAAAAAGAACTGCTTACTATTATTGATTTTAGTTTGTCAGCAAATACCAAGCGACTGTGGGTAATTGATATGGCAACTAACGAAGTTAAATTTCATTCTTTGGTATCGCATGGACGCAATACTGGCGAAGAGTTTGCTACTTCATTTTCGAACGCTGCAGAATCTTTTAAAAGTAGTCTTGGTCTTTATCTAACTGCTGAGGTTTATTCTGGCAAACATGGTTTATCTCTTAAATTAGATGGTCTCGAAAAAGGAGTAAATGATCACGCAAGGGCAAGAGGTATCGTTATGCATGCCGCCGATTATGTTTCGGAATCTTTTATAAAAAACAATCAAAGGTTGGGCAGAAGCCAAGGTTGTCCTGCTGTACCAAGTAATATTTCTAAAGAAATTATTAATCTTATTAAAAATAAATCTTGCTTTTTTATCTATCATCCTTCGCGTGCAGTTGCTTTGGGAGGAACATTTGTTTCATAATTTATAGTTGAAAAATCCAATTATCTAAAAAAAGAATCAAATTTTGGTTTAAAACTGAAGGTTAGAAAGTTTGATTTTCGGTTTTGATTATTAATTTTTAATTTTTTTTTCGTCAAAATTATTGATGATAAGATTTTCACTGTAAATAAATTAGGTACGAAAATGTACTTTGTTGAGGTCTAAAAGCGGAGTGAATTTTAGTTTTTTTCAGAAAAAAACTTGCAGGAAAGCAAAGTTATTAAGTATATTTGCACCGTTGTAATGCGAAAGTAGCTCAGTTGGTAGAGCTCCAGCCTTCCAAGCTGGTTGTCGCGAGTTCGAGCCTCGTCTTTCGCTCTAGGTTTCAAATCTAGCTTTGAAACAAAAAATAAGTATTACAATGCGAAAGTAGCTCAGTTGGTAGAGCTCCAGCCTTCCAAGCTGGTTGTCGCGAGTTCGAGCCTCGTCTTTCGCTCAAAGCCTCAAACATTTGTTTGGGGCTTTTTTTATGCAATGTATTCACCTCTTATTTGTAGATTCAATTTAAACCATAAAAAAAATCCAAAGCAAACTACTTTGGATTTTTTTAATTTCCTTATTTCAAAGCGCTCAAATCAGAACCAGATGGTAACTCCTCTGCTAATTGATTTTTCAAGAAGAGTCTTGCTGTTAAGGGGCCTTTTAGTTTTACTTTGTCTGATTTCACCTCAATCCAACTTCCTTCGCGCAGGCCCAAAACTGGAGCCGAGTTGTACGCGTGAAATTCTTTAATACGGGTTTCTCGTGTTTCGCCCATGTGAGTAGATCTTGGATCAGGATCCAAATAGTGTGGGTTGATATTAAACGGTATGATTCCTAATGTTTGAAAACTTGGTGGATAAGCAATTGGCATATCATTTGTCGTTTGCATACTCAAGCCACAAATATTACTTCCCGCACTACATCCCAAATAAGGAGTTCCTTTTTTTACTACATCAGCGAGAACGGTCATGATTTTGTTTTTGTATAATTGGGATACAAGCAGAAAAGTATTGCCACCGCCGGTAAAAATCCCTTCAGCATTGCAAATAGCACTTTCAGGATTGTCATATTCATGAATGCCAACGACTTTTTTATTGATCTTGGCAAATGCACTTTTTACTTTATCGGTATATTCTTCATGGCTCATTCCGCCTGGCCTTGCAAATGGAATAAAAAGAATAGTATTGCATTGACTGAATAGCAATTCTAATTCAGGAAGTAAATATTGTAAATAATCTTCATTAGCTAATGTCGAGGTACTCGCTATGATGGCGTTTTTCATAGATTAATATAATTTTTTTGATAAAGGTATTAAAGTCTGTTTTTGTATTCCTTTTTAATTAACATTTTTTTACCACGGCATTAGTATTAAATTTGGAGTTGAGTATGATACTTTTACGTGCTTAGGGATTAAGGTATGCTACAAACAATAAGGATATACTGTTTATTTTTGGTTCTTTTTGGTTTTAATTTGTTTGCGCAAAATGCAAATAGATCAATTGTAAAAGGTCGAGTTGAGGTTGTTCGTGCAGATGCGGCAGGGATTTATGTCGCTAATAAGACTACAAATGATGTTGTGCAGACAGATGCAGAGGGTAATTTTGAAATAAAAGCTACCGCGGGTGATGCCCTTTGTTTCACTGCTCCTCAGTATAAAGAATTTTGTTTGGTGCTCACTGCAATTATTTTACAAAAAGAGGTTTTGTCAGTTTTTTTGAAACGAATTGTCAATGAACTCGATGAGGTAGTTGTTTCAGAGAAAGTAAGTGCTACCAGTTTGGGGATTATCCCGAAGGGGCAAAAAGTATACACGCCTGCAGAACGGAAGTTATATACGGCTACACATTTAAATGCTTCGGCAAATGCGGGCACTATGATGGGAGGATCTATTTCGGCTGATCCACTTTTGAATTGGATTTCTGGAAGAACGAAAATGTTAAAAAAAGAACTGCAAATAGAGAAAAAGGAACGATACATGCAGCAATTTGAAGCTTTATTTTTGTCTGATTATTTAATTAGTAAACTTAAAATTCCTGCAGATTATGTAAAAGGTTTTGAGTACTTTGCCATCGAAGATCCTCAATTTGTGGCCTCTTTACAATCTAAAAATAAATCAATGAGTCAATTTTTAATTAATGATTTGGCCATAAAATATAAAAAAATAATAAGTGAATAAATACAGAGTCCTATTGTTGCTATTTTTTTTGCTGTTGATGCAAGGCATTAGTGCGCAAGTCAATGTAAGTCGTCAGTTAAAAGGTCGGGTTGTTGCGGACTCGGTAAGTGTTGACAGAATCAATATCAACAACATAACAAGCAAAGTTTTGGTGCTTTCTCAAAGTGACGGTACTTTTGAAATTGAGGTTAAAAACGGTGACGTACTTGTCTTTTCTGCCGTTAATTTAGAAACCGTGCGAAGAACAATTTCAGCGATAGATCAAGGATCTGGAAATGAAATGCAAATTCGAATGTATTCTAAAAGTATCATTTTAAAAGAAGTGGTTATTGCCGAATCGTCTATTACGGCTGAAAGTTTAGGGATTATTCCGTATGGTCAAAAAAAATATACCGCAGCAGAACGTAAGTTGTATACTGCAACTTCTGGGGGCGGAATAGACGGCTTATTAAACACTATTTCTGGAAGGAAGGCCATGCTGAAAAAGGAGATTTTGGTCGAAAAAAAAGAAAGCAATTTATATCGATTAGAAGCTTTATTTGACGAAACCTATTTTACTGAAACCTTAAAAGTGCCGCAAGATTATGTAAAAGGATTTTTATATTATTGTGTTGAAGATAATGCTCTTGCAGCGGCATTGAAGGCCAAAAACAAAACATTAGTTATGTTTTTAATTGTGCCATTGGCTGAAAAGTACAACCAACTTCGAATGAGTGAAAACTAGTATCTACCTCCTTTTGTTTGGATTTAGCACTGCGGTAATGCTGGCGCAAGATCAAAAACTAACTTCGATTCGAGGTTTAGTTGTATGTCAAGAGCAATCCATCGCCGACGCTACAATTAGAAATTCGACAACGGGGCAAGAAGTTAAAAGCACCACTATGGGAAGTTTTTCTATTTTAGCAAAAACAGGAGATGAACTACTTGTTTCGGCGTTCAATTATGAGACTGTTCGAAAAATAATAACAGCACAAGATTTACTTTCAAGCGTTATAAAATTTGAACTTCCACAAAAAATCACGGTATTACCCGAAGTCATTGTAAAGGATCAATCGATTACGGCACGCTCGATTCGAGCTCAGATCACAGAACCCAAACGCTTCACGCCAGCCGAGCGAAAACTTCAAACAGCTGGAGATTTTAAACCAATTATGTTGTTGGGATTACTTGGTGGTTCAATGCCGCTCGATCCTTTGATTAATAAAATTAATGGGCGAACGAAAAGATTAAAAGTATTGGTTGCCTTAGAGAAAAAGGAGCAAGTAGTAAAGCTTTTGTCGGAATGGTTTGAGCCTAATTTCTACACCGATCAACTACAAATTCCATCGGAGTTTTGTTCTGGTTTTAAATTTTTCGTTGCTGAAGAACCTTCTTTTGTAGTTTTAATGGATACTCGGGATACAAATAAAATTGCTTTTGAGCTGGCTATATTGGCTGTAAAATACAAAGGTTTTTTGGATTCACGTGAATAGAGATAACCTTTATTTATTTGATAATGAATTGTATTAAATTACTTTTAATCGTATATTCCTAAAGTCATTTGCTGTTTTTTTTGCATTCTATTAAAAAAATCATAATTTTTTTCGAAACGATATGAAACCTTTTGCGTTTTTTGGCGTCTAACAAGTTCTAGTTCGTAAATGCTATTGGCTTAAAAGGAATTATTGTTTAAAAAATGAAAAAATCTGTTGTAGTTATTTTACTGGCATTGTTAAGTTTAACGGTGTCTTCATTTGCATATCACAAATTTTATGTAGGTCTTTTTCAGGTAAATTTTGTGCCTGAAAAGAAAATGCTACAAGTA
This sequence comes from Flavobacterium turcicum, assembly GCF_011365745.1. Lineage (GTDB taxonomy): Bacteria > Bacteroidota > Bacteroidia > Flavobacteriales > Flavobacteriaceae > Flavobacterium > Flavobacterium turcicum. Next base: position 785,277 of record NZ_JAAOBY010000001.1, read on the forward strand.
ACTGCTCGGTTGTTTGTTGATGATTTAAATTTGGCATTGGGGAAAAAATACAACAAAAAAGTGTACTTGGGAGACCAAAAAGAAACCACAGAAGATGTCGTTTTATTGAAAAAGTATTTGAACGAAAAATTCAATATCAAAATAAACAATCAAAGTAAACCGTTTTTCTTTGTTACTAAAGAATTAGAAGGCGATGTTTTGGTTTGTTACCTTCGGGTAAATGAAGTAAAAAAAATATCGGAGCTCGAAGTATTTAACAGTTTGCTTACGGAGAGTAGTTCAGAGCAACAAAATATCATGCATTTTAATATAAAAGGAACTAAAAATACGTTACTGTTGACCAATAGTTCTGTTCGAGGAATGTTAAAGTACTAAATTAACAGGCTTGTAATCACTAAAATTCTTAATTTCACACCAGATAATAACCAGATTTCTACCTATGAAAAAATTGTCCTTTTTACTATTTTTTCCTGCGATGCTTTTCGCACAGGAAAAACCGGCTACAGTCGCGCCAAGACAACCAGGCAAATACGACACCAATAAGTTTAGCCAAATGTACGATTTGATGGCTACGCCAAACATGTTTCGTACTGCTTCTGGAGCGCCAGGTCCAGCTTACTACCAACAGCAGGCAGACTACAAAATCAACATTGAGCTTGATGACAAAAAATCAAGATTAACTGGTTCTGAAACCATCACTTATACTAACAATTCACCAGATACTTTAGAGTATTTATGGGTACAATTAGACCAAAACCAACAAAATAAAAACTCACAAACTCCTTTGGCAGAAAGTCAGAGAATGGATCAAGTTTTGCCTGCATCAAATTTTGCAAGCAAGTTTTTCAAAGATCCATTAGAGCGTGGTTTTAATATTGAGCAAGTAAAAGATGCAAAGGGCAATCCTTTATCATACGTGATCAATCAAACCATGATGCGTATCAATTTAGCTACTCCTTTAAAACCGGGTGAGAAATTCTCATTTGGAATTAATTGGTGGTACAACATTAACAATTATAGAGCAGAAGGTGGTCGTTCTGGCTACGAATTATTCGAAAAAGAAGGCAATAAATTATATGTAATTGCTCAATTTTATCCAAGAATGGCAGTGTATAATGATGTTGAAGGTTGGCAAAACATGCAATTCTGGGGAACAGGTGAGTTTACTTTACCTTTCGGAAACTTTGACGTAAACATTACTGTTCCTGCTGATCACGTGATGGAAGCAACTGGAGAGTTAATGAACCGTAGCGAAGTATTTACCCCAGAGCAGGTTAAAAGATACGAATTGGCAACAAAATCATATGATAAGCCAGTAGTTATTGTAACTCAAGCAGAAGCTGAGGCGGCTGAAAAAGGTTTCTCAGATAAAAAGAAAACATGGAAATTTAGCGCAAAAAACGTAAGAGATTTTGGTATTGCTACGTCTAGAAAGTTCATATATGATGCAATGGCTGTAAAACTGAGCGAAAAAACAGTTATGGCAGTATCAGTTTATCCAAAAGAAGCAAACCCATTGTGGGGAGAAACTTCAACTAGAACTGTGGCGCACACTTTAAAAAGCTATTCAGCACACACTTTTGATTATCCTTACCCAAAAGCAGTTTCAGTATCTGCCGAAGATCAAGGAATGGAATACCCAATGATTTGCTGGAACTATGGTCGTCCTGACGAAAAAGGAGTAACTAGCGATCGTATTAAAAACGGAATGATTGGTGTAGTAATTCACGAGGTTGGACACAACTTTTTCCCGATGATCGTTAATTCAGATGAGCGTCAATGGTCTTGGATGGACGAAGGATTGAACACGTTTATGCAATACATGGCTGAGCAAGAAATGAATGTTAATTTCCCTTCAAGCCGCGGACCTGCTAGTAAAATAGTTCCTTACATGAGCGGTGATCAAAAATTCTTGGAGCCAATTATGTCTAACTCTGAAACGATTGTTCAATTTGGATCTAATGCTTACGGAAAGCCAGCAACAGGTTTGAACATTTTGAGAGAAACAATCATGGGAAGAGAATTATTTGACCATGCATTCAAAGTTTATGCTAACAGATGGAAATTCAAACACCCAACTCCAGAAGATTTCTTCAGAACAATGGAAGATGCTTCAGCAGTTGATTTAGATTGGTTTTTTAGAGGTTGGTTTTATTCTACAGACTATGTGGATATCGGCGTAAAAGAGGTGAAGCAATATTTTGTTTCTGAAACTGCAACTAAAGAATTAAAAGATGCGGTAGTACGCAGAGGTCGTTTCGGACAAGAAAAAGGACCTTTCGTTTACTTAGTTCCTGGAACAAGCGAGGAATTACCTGCGAAAGATAAAAAAGCATTGGCTATTTCAGATGTGAATTTACTATCTGATTACGTAAACAAAAACTTCTCAGCAGAAGAAAAAGCGGCGATTAAAGCACCTAAATTCTTTTATGAAGTAGAGTTCAACAAGCCAGGCGGAATGTTAATGCCTATTATTGTGGAGTTAACTTACGAAGATGATACTAAAGAAGTATTCAAGTATCCAGCTCAAATTTGGAGAAAAAATAATGATACTGCCAAAAAAGTTTACGCTACTGCAAAGGCAATCAAAAAAATTCAAGTAGATCCAAAATTAGAAACTGCTGATATTGATGTAACCAATAACACTTGGCCAAAAGAAGAAGTAAAATCTAAATTTGACTAAACTTAAAAACAAAAAAAGACTCTGTAAAGAGTCTTTTTTTTTTATGAAATAATTAAAAGTCAAAGTAGCAAAAAGTAATATCTTTGTCTTTGAAATAAAACAACACTATTATGTTCGGTATAGGAGGAGGCGAATTAGTTTTTATCATGTTTATTGTGCTCATGCTTTTTGGATCAGATAAAATTCCTGAAATCGCTCGCACTTTGGGTAAGACTATGGCACAGCTAAAAAACGCAACAAACGATATTAAGAATGAAATTCAAAAAGGAGCAGAAGCTAATGGTTTTGACTCTAAATCATTAACTGATTTCACAGGAAATATTACTAGCGAAATCAATAAAGCAAAAGAAAATTTGCTAGGTGATACAACTCAATTTACAAGTATTACAGAGGGTTTTAATAACGAAATCAATACTGTGAAAGACAATTTAATTGTAGATACAACGAAGCCTGTTGATGCTGCTAAAGAAGTTATTGAGGAAATTGAAGGTCCTATCAAACGCCAAATGTAATGATTGACAAACTACGTGCAATTGATATTGATTTATTCGTTTTTCTTAACGGTTTAGGTTCAGAGTCTTTCGATCCGTTTTGGTTGTTGGTAACTAAACAAATCAACTGGATTCCTCTTTTTTTGTTATTGCTATACCTTATTTACTCTAAGATAGGTGTCAAACAAACCATTTATTTACTTGTTTTTGTAGCGTTGTTAGTGACGTTTACGGATCAAGTTACGAACTTATTTAAAAATAGTTTTCAACGCTTGAGACCATCCAACAATACTGATATTAACTCTTTCATTCGAGTAGTGCAGCAACGTGGCTCATATAGCTTTTTTTCAGGCCATGCTTCTAATTCTATGGCAGTTGCGACTTTTATATTTTGTATTTTTCGATCTCAATTTAAATATTTTGGCTTCATTTTTTTATGGCCGTTGGTTTTTGCTTACAGCCGAATTTATCTTGGATTACATTATCCGTTAGATATTCTTACTGGCTATTTATTTGGAGTTTTAAGTGGTTATTTAGTATTCAAAACCTATTCTCATTTTCAAAAAAAGTTTTTTCCGCTAGGACGATAATGTTGAAAACAGTTGAATTAAATTTTTAGTATAAAATTCAAAATCCGAAATCATCTTACTCATTGTAGTAACATGATTTCGAATTTTTTATGCAGAAAAGTGATTCCTGCTATTTACAAAACACGGCTGACCGTCAAACCATCTCGAATGGGTAATAAAACAGTTTCCACTCTTGGGTCTGTAGCTAAAAGTTGGTTGTATTCTAATAATACTTTTGTGCTCACATCTTTTGGGTTCAAGGGTTCTAAAACTTTACCACTCCAAAGTACATTATCAGATAAAATAATGCCGCCCGTATTCATTTTTGGCAGAATCAATTCAAAATACTCGAGGTAATTTTCTTTATCTGCATCAATAAAAACCAAATCAAATTTAAGTTCTAGCGTGGGTATAATATGTACTGCTTCGCCTAAATGTTGCACAATTTGTGCTCCCCAAGGCGATTTGTCAAAGTGCTTTCGCTGAAAATCGATTAACTCTTCTTTGATGTCAATCGTATGCAATTGCCCTCCTTTTTGCATGCCTTCGCAAAGGCATAATGCAGAATAGCCAGTATAGGTTCCTATTTCTAGGATGTTTAATGGTCTAATTAGCTTAGATAACATGCTCAAAACACGACCTTGAAAATGACCGCTTAGCATTCGCGGCAGCAGAATTTTTTGGTAAGTTTCTTTATTCAAAGCCGCTAATAATGCAGGTTCTTTTTCAGAATGTTGTTCGATGTAATCCTCTAATTCAGGCGAAATAAAATGCATGATTCAATTTTTTTGCTGTGGAATGCAAAGGTACCAAATTATAAAATCAACAAGTGTGCATTTCTTTAAATTGATGGAATAAATCAACAAATAGTCATTAAATTTGCAGCATGGAAATCGATAAAAAAGACATACGATCTTTAACAAAAGAGCAACTTCGTGATTTTTTTGTGGCTAATGGCGAAAAAGCTTTTCGAGGCAATCAAGTGTATGAATGGTTGTGGAGCAAAGGAGCCCATAGTTTTGAAGATATGACTAATGTTTCAAAAGGAACACGCAGCATGCTCGAACAGCACTTTGTTATTAATCATATTATGGTTGATACGATGCAACGGTCAGAAGACGGAACGGTTAAAAACGCTGTTCGTTTGCATGATGGTTTGGTTGTGGAGTCGGTTTTAATTCCTACCGCTACCAGAACAACTGCTTGCGTTTCTAGTCAAGTTGGGTGCAGTTTAGATTGTAATTTTTGTGCTACGGCACGACTAAAAAGAATGCGCAACCTGGAACCTGCCGAAATTTATGATCAGGTTATTGCCATCGATAAGGAAAGTCGTTTGTACTACAATCATCCCTTGTCAAATATTGTTTTCATGGGAATGGGTGAACCGCTTATGAATTACAACAATGTTTTGAAGGCGATTGAAATGATTACTTCTACAGAAGGTCTTGGAATGTCTCCAAAGCGTATTATGGTTTCTACATCAGGCGTTCCTAAAATGATAAAAAAGCTAGCTGATGACGATGTGAAATTCAAATTGGCTGTCTCTTTACACTCTGCAATTGATGAGGTTCGCGCACGAATTATGCCTTTTAGCACTAGTTTTCCATTAGCTGATTTGCGTGAATCGTTAGAGTATTGGTACCGTAAAACAAAAAGTAAGGTTTCGTATGAATACGTGGTTTGGAAAGGTATTAATGACAACAAACAAGCCGTTGATGCATTGGTTAAGTTTTGTAAATACGTGCCTTGCAAAGTGAACTTGATTGAATACAACCCAATTGATGATGGCGAATTTCAACAAGCCTCCGAAGAGTCGATCAATAACTACATTAAAGCACTAGAAGCTAGCGGAATTGTGGTAAAAGTACGTCGAAGCCGTGGTAAAGATATTGATGCTGCCTGCGGTCAATTGGCAAACAAAGAAGCTTAAGAAATTACTGCTTAATAATAATCCAAAAGAAGATGCTTTGTTGCCTGATTTCTTGCTAATATCGTATCTTTGGAACTCATGAATATCACTTCGCAAATAAAACAGCCCATTTTTGATGAAATGGAACTTTTTGAAAAAAAGTTCTACGAGTCGATGTCTTCACAAGTGGCGCTTTTAAACCGCATTACGTATTATATTGTCAATCGCAAAGGCAAGCAAATGCGTCCGATGTTTGTTTTTTTGACTGCAAAAATGTTAGCGTCAGGCCAAGTTAATGAACGTACCTATCGCGGTGCTTGCGTCATTGAACTTATTCATACTGCTACTTTAGTTCATGATGATGTAGTTGATGATAGTAACAGACGCCGAGGTTTTTTCTCCATAAATGCACTTTGGAAAAATAAAATTGCCGTTTTAGTAGGCGATTATTTGCTCTCTAAAGGTTTGTTGCTCTCTATTGATTACGGCGATTTTGATTTGTTGCGCATTATTTCAGTTGCCGTTCGCGAAATGAGTGAAGGCGAATTGTTGCAAATAGAAAAAGCCCGCCGACTTGACATTACCGAAGAGGTTTACTACGAAATTATACGTAAAAAAACGGCAACACTAATTGCTGCTTGTTGCGCGCTTGGTGCACAATCAGTGATTGAAGATGCCGTGCAAGTAGAAAACATGCGCAAATTTGGCGAACTCATTGGTATGGCATTTCAAATTAAAGACGATTTGTTTGACTACACAGATGAAGCCATCGGAAAACCAACAGGAATTGATATCAAAGAGCAAAAAATGACCTTGCCATTGATACATGTATTGAATACTTGCACTTCAAAAGAAAAAAGTTGGTTGATCAATTCCATCAAAAATCACAATAAAGATAAAAAACGCGTCAAAGAGGTTATCGCTTTTGTAAAAAATAATCAAGGTTTGGCTTACGCCGAAAATAAAATGATGCAATTTCAAGCTGAGGCATTGAGTTTACTGGCTAATTATCCAGATTCCGACTTCAAAGCAGCCTTGGTTTTGATGGTGAATTATGTAATAGAACGTAAAAAATAGTCCCTTTTTTTGCTTTCAGAATTCCTTTTTTAAATTTTTTTTGAAAAAAATTAACCTCCCATGCAACCATTTTACAACGACAAGCGTCTATGCTAATAGAAGTCTGTATGAAACGGACTTGAGATAAAAGTAGAGCAAGAACCACGCACATGAAAGTGATACACTTACATCAAGAAGAACGAGAATTAATTCAGTTGGCTGTCGAGCAAAACCGACAAGCACAACAGAAAATTTATTCGCAATTCGCTCCCAAAATGTTAAGCGTATGCAGGCAATACATCAAAGACTTGCAGCAAGCAGAAGATGTAATGCTAACCGCTTTCATGAAGGTGTTTACCAATCTTAATCATTTTGAACACAAAGGAAGTTTTGAAGGTTGGATACGCCGCATCATTGTAAATGAGTGTATTTCATTTTTAAGAGTTCATAAAAAAATGAATTATACCGAAGATGAATTTTTTGTTGAAGAATCTCAGGATACAATAACAGATCAATTTTCGGTGGAGCAAATTCAATTTTTAATTGATAATTTACCTGAAGGGTACCGAGCTGTTTTTAACTTGTACGCTATCGAAGGCTACAAACATCATGAAATAGCGAGTCTTTTAGGCATTGCCGAAGGAACTTCAAAATCTCAGTTATCGCATGCGCGCAGAATGTTACAAGAACAGGTGCAAACCTTAAAATCATACCGAAATGGAACCGAATAATTTCGAAAAACAAATAAAAGAACGCTTGGATGCTCGTGAGATTCAGCCTTCTGAAATGGCTTGGTCCAAACTAGATGCTATGTTAACTGCAGCTAGCCCAAGTTTAGGTGAGCAGTCAAAACCAAAAAATAAATTTCCGTGGATGTACTTGGCAGCAAGTTTTGTTGGTGTTTTATTGCTATCTACTTTGTTTTTTAGGAGTAATAATAGCGATATAATTCCATCAAAAACTACTGTAGTTGGTGTTGAAAGTAGGACTTCGAATGAAATTGAAAAAGGACAGCCAGGTTCGGAAAGTCCAAAAGAGGAAGTGGCAGTACAAACTTCTTCTGCAAAAGGGCTGCAGGCTGTAAAACAAAATGTTAGTCTAAAGTCTTTACCTATTCTAAACTCGAATAGTGTACATAAAAATGAAATTGCTCAAAAAACAACTGCTGAGAACAAGGGAGTAATGCCAATGACAACAGTTGACGATGTTCAAAAAAGAACTATTTCATTATCTGCGGCGCGCTTGTTGGCAGAGGTAACTAACGAGAATTTTCAATCTGAGGCTAATTTAAAAAGTAACAATAGATCTGCAACATCAATTGTAGTTCAGCCTGATCAGTTGTTGTCAAAGGCTGAATCAGAATTAAATCAGACCTTCAAAGAGTCGGCAATTAATAAATTCAATAAAAACTTTAACGCGATTAGAACGGTCTTAGTAAACAGAAATTACGAATAAATATTAAATTCAATCATCAATCAAAAAACGAAAATCATGCAAAAAATTATTTTAATTACAGCGATGTTGTTGCTTTCAGTTTTCAATAAAATGAACGCACAAGGAGTAGAAGCCATTAAAAATAGTACCGATTGGCATTATCGAGGTTCAAAACCGGATAGTTATGTTATGGGACCAGATGCAAATGATGCGAATGTGTATCAAATTAAATCCAATCAATCAAAAATATATGGTTTTGGAACCATAATGAAAACGGTAGCGCCATCACAATACGCAGGAAAAACGATAAAGATGACAGCCACTGTAAAAACAGAAAATGTAAAATCATGGGCTGGTTTATGGATGCGTGTCGATTATTACAATACTGCAGTATTAGCTTTTGATAATATGCAAAGACGACCAATTAGAGGTTCGAAAGATTGGGCAAATTATGAAGTAGTTTTGTTTGTTCCTGAAGAGGCTACTGCCATATCTTACGGAGTATTGTTGAATGAAACAGGTCAGGTATGGTTTAAAGATTTAGTAATAACTGTTGTTGATGATGCAACAGCCGAAACGGGTCAAACCAAAGGTAGAAATAATGTTTCTCTTCCATTTGAAACGAGAGCTAAAGCGATAAGTAACGAAATTAAAGACATTACTAGCACAGAGAAAAAAGCGCTAAAAGTAGCCATTGAAAGTATTGATGCTGATCTTGCAAAAGGAGCTATCACAAAAGAGAAAGCCAATGAGTTGAAAATGCAGAAAGCAACCCTTCATGCAAATAATATCGAGTCAAAAGTAGCCGTAGAACAAGCTAAACTAAACAAACTGGTGCAGGATAAAGTAGACGGTAAAGTAGAAGATGCTAAAGAATACAGATCTGGCGGTAGAACAGTTGTTTTGGGTAATAATTCAAGCTCAATTGGTTCACAAACCGAAATTAACCTTACCTCGATGAAGGTCTACAACGGACAAGAGGACAAAGAGGCACGTCAATCTAAAAAAACAACGTCACAATTTGTTTTTGCTACAGGGGTTAATAATGTTATTACAGACGGAAAAGTCGCCAACTCAGATTTCAAATATGTAAGATCTCATTTTTATGAATGGGGATTGAGTTACAACACGCGTTTGTTGCAAAACAATAACTTGTTGCATGCCAAATACGGTTTGTCATTAATGTACAACAACTTAAGACCTACGGATAATAGAATTTTTGTGGATAACGGACAACAAACTGATTTGGTTATCAACCCAAACACTCATGATGATTCACGTTTTAGAAACGTAAACCTAGTTATTCCAGTTCATTTAGAATTCGATTTTACCAAAACTTCACAACGAGATGGAAAAACTTATTTTAAAACGCATGACAGTTTCCGCCTTGGTCTAGGAGGATATGTTGGTGCCAACTTAAAATCGAAGCAATACATCAATTACGATGAGGCCGGTTATAAAGAAAGAACGGTTACCAAAGGCGATTTCAATACTTCAAATTTTATTTATGGTTTGAGCGCTTACGTTGGGCACAAAGCAACTAGCTTGTATTTGAAATACGATCTAAATCCGTTGTTTAGAAACAATGCAGTGAAACAAAATAATGTATCCTTAGGATTGCGTTTTGATTTTAATTAAAAATTGTTTTAGTTAGTTACATAATTTGAAAAGCACTTTGAAAGAAGTGCTTTTTTGTTTTTTTAGAGTATGAATAATCCAATTTGATTTGCGTAATTTTACATTTTTCAATCCCTAAATAATTTTTCAACTTGATTTCAAAAGCTACTATTGATACTGTTTATGAAACTGCTCGTGTAGAGGAAGTTATTGGCGATTTTGTAAATCTCAAAAGAGCAGGGAGTAATTTTAAAGGATTAAGTCCGTTCTCTGAAGAGCGATCTCCTTCGTTTATGGTTTCGCCAGCCAAAGGAATTTGGAAAGATTTTAGTTCTGGAAAAGGAGGGAACTCGGTTGCATTTTTGATGGAACATTCGCATTTTACCTATCCCGAAGCCATTCGGTATTTAGCGAAAAAGTACAATATTGAAATTGAAGAAACAGAGCAAACTGATCAAGAAAAAGCAATTACGGACACACGCGAAAGCATGTATTTGGTATCAGAATTTGCAAAAACCTATTTTCATAATACACTTTTAAATTCCGAGGAAGGCAAAGCCATTGGCCTTTCGTATTTTAAAGAGCGTGGTTTTACCAACGAAACCATCAAAAAGTTCAGTTTAGGCTATTCTCCTGAATCTTGGGATGCCTTTACTAAAGAAGCACTCGGAAAAGGATATAAATTAGAATTTTTAGAGGCAACAGGTTTGACCATTCCCCGTGAGGACAAACCTTTTGACCGTTTTAAAGGGCGTGTGATGTTTCCAATTGAAAGCATGTCTGGCCGTGTTCTAGGTTTTGGAGGTCGAATTTTAACCAACGATAAAAAGGCTGCCAAATACTTGAACTCTCCCGAAAGTGAAATTTACCATAAGAGTAAAGTTTTGTACGGGATTTTTCAAGCCAAACAATCAATTGCCAAATTAAATAATTGTTATCTAGTTGAAGGATATACAGATGTGATTCAGTTCAATCAAGCCGGAATTGAGAACGTAGTAGCTTCCTCCGGGACAGCACTGACGCCAGATCAAATTAGATTGATTAACCGATTGACCAAAAACGTGACGGTATTATTTGATGGTGATGCCGCTGGTTTGCGCGCTTCTGTTCGCGGAATTGATTTGATCTTGGAAGAAGGCATGAACGTAAAAGTATGTGCTTTCCCTGATGGTGAGGATCCAGATAGTTTTGCTAAGAAAACACCTTACGATGATTTAGTTCGTTATTTAGAGGATAATGCTAAAGATTTTATTCAGTTCAAAGCATCGCTTTTGATGAATGAAGCCAAAAATGATCCGATCAAAAAAGCAGATTTGATTAGAGATATGGTGGGTAGTATCTCAAAAATTCCGGATCGCATTCAGCGTGAAATTTATATTCAGGAATGTTCCCGAATTATGGATATCTCGGAGCAAGTTTTGCAAAGTACGCTCGCTCAGCTCATGCAAAAAGATATTGCTGAAATTGGTAAAAAGCAAAAACAAGCTGAAGGTGGAGCTCCAAAAGCATTTGAAGTAGTTAAAAACGAAAACCCAATTGCTACTGAAAAAGTAGATGTGCTTTACAGACTAGAGCGTAAAATTATTGAAATATTGTTGCTCTATGGTAACCTTGAAGAAGAGTTTGAGGATGCTTTTCATAGAGCCAACGAAGAAGGCGAAATTGTGATTGTTACGGAGCGTAAGCTTTATAAAGTGTATCAGCGCATTTATTTGAGTTTGCAAGAAGATGAGGTTGAATTGGCAAATCCGCTTTTTAGAGGGATTTACAATGATTTAATTGCGTATTATCACCAAAATGAAAGTTTTACCATTGAGCAGTACTTGATGCAATTGCATGCTGATTTTGCACAAGAAGTAACTGATATCTTGATGGAAGACGAGCAATTGGTATTGCACAATTGGGTAGGGCAAAATATTTTTCCGAAATCAAAAACTGAAACTATTGCACAAGAAGTTTCAGAAACTATTTTAACTTTAAGATGGTATTTGGTAGGCAGTCTTATCGAAGAATTAAAAAACTCCCTATCATCTGAACCAAATTCAGACAATAGGGAGTCTTTATCTCTTGTGATGGATTATAATATTTTAATCCACTCTTTTTCGAAAAAATTAGGTAGAGTAATGTCTAGGTATTACTAAACGATCTCTAACTTTTTAGCTTTGTCAACTAAGTCAACTAAGTTGGTTACGTTCAGTTTAGTTAACAAACGCAATTTGTAAGTACTGATTGTTTTTTCGTTTAAGTTCAAGATTTCGGCAATTTCGTGGTTTTTTTTGCCTCCGCTTAAATAACGTAAAACTTCAACTTCTCTGTTCGATAGTTTTCTGTACAAACGCTCGCTCTTACTTTGCTTAGCGATTAGGGCTAAGTTTTTCTTAACAGTTTCGTTCATAATGATTTTTCCTTGTTGTACTTTAACAATAGAAATACCAAGAGTTTCTAACTTTTCAGACTTGTGCACAAAACCAGAAACACCTGCTTTAATCGCATTTGGTGCGTAGATTTGTTCCGAAAGGCCACTGTAGATAATAATTTTAGTTTTTGGAAAGTTTTTCAAAAGGGCTTTCACTTCAAAAATACTAGAAAGTCCTTCTAGCTCCAAATCTAAAACTAATACATCAATTTCCTTCGTCTGAAGAATATCCCTTACCATCATAAAATTGCCCACGTTAGCAGCAATTGAGATGTCAGCATTATCTTTAAAGTAAGATTTTACTCCAAAATGCACAACAGGGAAATTGTCGGCGATACATACTTTAATCATAATAAAAATTTTTTAGAATTGTTTGTAATTGGAGCTGTAAAATTAATAAATAAATTCTGTAAATATTTGTAAATCAACAGAAAATATTTTTTTTTAATTAAATTTTAAGAAAACACACCGGAATTGGGTCCATTTTATGGCGATTTGCAGTGTTCAAACGGGTGTAAATTTCAAAAACAGTACGTTCTCTTCCTTCAAATTCAGAAGCTGTTTGTCCTGCTTCAGAAGCTAACATTGCCCATTCTAGTTCATCGTAGGAGGCACCGAGTTGGTCCTCGTCGGTTCGGTCGTCTCCAAATAGTCCGTCTGTAGGTGCTGCGGTCAAAATTGAATTCGGAATTTTTAAATAAGTACCCAAAGCATACACCTCGGATTTCATTAAATCAGCAATCGGACTCAAATCAACACCACCATCTCCGTATTTGGTATAAAAGCCTACGCCAAAATCTTCAACCTTATTTCCAGTTCCCGCAACGAGTAATCCGTGAATACCCGCGAGATAGTATAAGGTCGTCATTCGTAATCGAGCACGAGTATTAGCCAAGCTCAAGTTCAGTTTGGCAGTATTAGAACTTGTTGGTACTGCACTTTTAAAGGTTTCAAAAACAGGTGTCAAATCTACTCGATCGCTACTCACGTTTGGGAATCGTACTTTCAACTGTTCAATATGTTCTTGTGCACGGGATACGTGACTAGGCGCTTGGTGAATAGGCATTTCGACACACAAAACTTGTAAGCCTGTTTGCGCGCACAAAGTGGAGGTTACGGCCGAATCAACTCCTCCTGAAATACCAACAACAAATCCATTTACTTTTGCGTTTTGGGCATACGTTTTTAACCAATTAACGATTTGCTCATTGACATTCTCTACGTTGATAGTTCTTTTTTTAGTCATAATAATTACGTTTTAAAAAGCAGGAATGTATATTTGCAAAAGCAATTTGTGCTGCTCTCCTTTTTTCAGGATTCCTTACTAACAAATTTAAAAAATTAATATGAAAAAATACCTGTTTCTTATTGTCTTTTGTTTCTTTATTGCATCCTGTGATAAGAAATCTAAGGTTGAGAAAGAAGTTGAAGCAATCCCAGTCGAAATGAAAGTGGAACGTTTTGATCAATTGTTTTTTGAAACAAAACCAGAAGATCTTCAAAAAATCAAAAAATGTTACCCTTACTTTTTTCCGGAAGGAACTCCTGATGAGGTGTGGATTGAAAAAATGCAAAACCCGTTGTGGCGAGAATTGTATACCGAAGTACAAAAAAAGTACAGCAATATTGATTCTGTAAAGCAAGAGGTAACCGAAGTTTTTAAACATGCAAAATATTATTTCCCAGAAGTAAAAACGCCAAAGTTAGTCACCATCATTGCTGAAATGGATTATAACAGCAAAGCTATTTATGCAGATAGTTTGGTAATTGTTTCGTTAGAATTGTATTTAGGAAAAGGACATAAGTTTTATCAGTTTCCGAAGTATCTCAAACAAAATTTCGAACCCAAGCAAATTGCACCTGATGTGGTTGCTAGTTTTGCTGGTAGCAAAATACAAGTGCCAATCGAGAAAGATTTTATGAGTCAGATGATTTATCAAGGGAAACAATTGTATTTAAAAGATTTGTTGTTGCCTGCTTACTCAGATGCTGACAAAATGGGATATACTCCAGAACAAATTAAATGGTGCGAAGAGAATGAAAGCTACATCTGGCGTTACTTTCTTGAAAAAGAAATGCTGTATAGCACCGACCAAAAATTAGCGCCACGATTTATTAATCCGGCGCCTTTTTCTAAATTTTATCTTGAAATTGACAACGATTCACCAGGTCAAGTGGGTGCCTGGATTGGATGGCAAATTGTTCGAGCTTACGCGAAAAATAACGAAGTACCTTTGTCAGAATTATTAAAAACCAACGCTAAAGAAATATTTGTTCAATCAAAATACAAACCTAAAAAATAATGTCTAATACCAACACATCCGAAATTAAGTTTCAAATTGAACTTGATGAAAATAGAGTACCTGAAAAATTAACGTGGTCTGCTGCTGATGGTGGCGTAGAACAAGAAGATACTAAAGCCATCATGCTATCTATATGGGATAGTAAAGCCAAAGAAAGTATGCGAATTGATTTATGGACAAAAGATATGCCTGTTGATGAAATGAAAATTTTCTTTCATCAAACTTTAGTGGCAATGGCAGATACTTTTAAACGTGCTACAAACGATGAGAAAATGGCTGATACCATGAAAGATTTCTGTGATTATTTTGCTGAGAAGCTAGAGCTTGTGAGCGGAAAATAAAAAGTAAAAAAAATCCAAATTCGAAAACTGAATTTGGATTTTTTATTTTGTACCAGTTCTTAAAACTGACTATTGTTTTTAAAAACTTCTTGGTTTACTTCATCAATATAGCTTAGTAATTCTTCTTTTCCGATGCCTTCTGTAGCGGAGGTTACAAAGTATTGAGGCATTTCGGCCCAGTTGTTAGCGAACATTTTCTTTTTGTATGCCGCAATATGCGAGTCAATTTTTACTTTACTAATTTTATCAGCTTTGGTAAAAATGATGCAAAACGGAATTTCACTTTCTCCCATGTACGACATGAATTCTACATCAATAGTTTGCGCTTCGTGACGAATATCAATCAATACAAAAGCGCACACCAATTGCTCTCTAGTTTCAAAATAATCTGTGATGAATTCCTGAAAAATAGATTTTGTTTTTTTAGATACTTTGGCGTAGCCGTAACCAGGTAAATCAACCAAAAACCAATTGTTGTTGATTAAAAAGTGATTGATTAATTGTGTTTTACCAGGTCGGCCTGAAGTTTTTGCAAGCTTTTTGTGATTGGTAATCATATTAATCAACGAAGATTTCCCCACGTTAGAACGACCTATGAAGGCATATTCTGGCAAGAAGTCCTTCGGGCACTTTGAAACATCAGAGTTACTAATTACAAATTCGGCGGTATTGATTTTCATATTAAATTGGGAATGTGAGGCTGCTGAGATTAATGTATTGCTAAATGGGTGTGCGTAAGCCATTCTTCTAACAGCCTATTGAATTCTTCCGGATGCTCCATCATAGCGGCATGTCCGCATTTATCAATCCAATACAAGGTAGAGTTTGGTAATAGTTTATTAAATTCTTCAGCAACATCTGGTGGCGTAACTTTATCATTTTTACCCCAAATAATACAAGTTTGCACGTGCATTTTTGGTAAATCTTTGGCCATGTTATGACGGATGGCGCTCTTAGCAATAGTCAAAGTTTTAATTAATTTGATTCTGTCATTTACTGATTCGTACACTTCATCAATCAACTCTTTTGTGGCAACTTTAGGATCGTAAAATACGTCTTCGGCTTTTTTCTTGATGTATTCGTAGTCACCTCTTTTTGGGTAACTATCCCCCATAGCGCTTTCGTATAATCCAGAACTTCCTGTAATTACTAGTCCTGCTACTTTTTCTGGGTACATTTTAGTGTGGTACAGCGCAATATGGCCTCCTAGTGAATTACCTAATAGAATAACGCGTTCTAATCCTTTGTAAGTAATAAAATCTTTAACGTATTTGGCAAAGCTTTTTACGTTGGTTTTTAAAATATTCTGGGTATAAATTGGCAAATCAGGAATGATGATTCTGTATCCTTTTGAGGAAAAGTGATTGGCAACGGCATCAAAGTTGCTTAGTCCGCCCATCAAGCCATGTAAAATGACAATGGGAGTTCCTTCACCTGCTTCATAATAGCTGTATTTACCTTCTTTTTTATAATGTTTTTCCATTTTTTTTGAATGCCTATTTTCAATTTCGACAAATATAGGATTTAATAAACAAAAATGAATTTTTCGGGTGTTTTTTAATTCTAAAATTATCATTAAACCTTGCGTAAGAGACCTATTTTTTATTGCCAAAATCAGTATAAGAATGCCTCTTTTTATCGATTAATTCTGTCTAAATATCGATGAAATACAGATAGTGTTTTTGGAATGTTTAATCTAACGTTAGGTTTCCTACATTTTTACTTTTCGAATGCTAATATGTTGACAGTCTATGAACTACCTATTATGGGATGAAAGTGATTAAACTTATTAACAAAGTGGTAGTAAGTGGTAAATAGTGGTAATATTTTTTATATTTTTGCTCTATATCAATAAACACTTTTTGTTTGAACACAATTGTCGGAACATACGAATGTAAAGTCGATGCTAAAGGAAGGCTGCTCATGCCAGCGCCTCTCAAAAAGCAGTTGGCCTCTTCTCTTCAAAACGGATTTGTTTTGAAGCGTTCGGTGTTTCAGCCTTGTTTGGAGCTGTATCCGATGCAAGAATGGGATGCAATGATGGCAAAAATTAACAAGTTGAATCGATTTGTTAAAAAGAACAACGATTTCATTCGTCGTTTTACGGCAGGTGTAAAAGTGGTTGAAATTGATGCTTTAGGAAGAGTTTTGGTGCCAAAGGATTTAGTTTCTTTTGCCAGTATTTCAAAAGATGTAGTGTTTTCTTCTGCAGTAAATATTGTAGAGATTTGGGATAAAGATTTATACGAAAAATCAATAAGTGGTGAAGATATGGATTTTGCTGATCTAGCCGAAGAAGTAATGGGGAATTTAAATGACGACGACAATGGAATATCATAATCCAGTTTTGCTTCACGAATCAGTTGATGGTTTGAATATAAAACCTGATGGAGTTTATGTAGACGTAACTTTTGGTGGCGGTGGTCACTCCAAAGAAATATTAAAAAGATTAGGTCCGAATGGTAAATTGTTTGCCTTTGACCAAGATGAAGATGCGTTGGCTAATGCTTTGAATGACGATCGCTTTACCTTAATAAATGAAAATTTCAGATTTATCAAGCGCTTTTTACGATTTTATGGTGTTAAAAGTGTAGATGGAATTTTGGGCGACCTTGGAGTTTCTTCACATCAGTTTGATGTGCCGGAACGCGGTTTTTCTACTCGATTTGATGCAGGTTTAGACATGCGCATGAGTCAAAAAAACGATCTAAACGCTTATAAGGTTGTAAATGAATATGAAGAAGCGGAATTAAAAAGAGTGTTTTTGGATTACGGGGAATTGAAAAATGCGCCTGCTCTTGCCAGAACAATTGTGGAGGAACGCGAGCGATATCCGATAAAAACTACCGACGAATTGAAAGAAGTTTTAGCTCGTTTTTTACCAGATCGTGTAAAGAATAAAATTTTGGCGCAAATCTATCAAGCCATTCGTATTGAGGTAAACCAAGAAATGGATGTTTTAAAAGAATTCTTAGAGCAGTCATTAGAAATATTAAGTCCTGAAGGCCGCTTAAGTATTATATCGTATCACTCACTCGAAGATCGTTTGGTGAAACGCTTTATGAAAAACGGACTTTTTGATGGGGAACCAGAACGTGATTTTTTTGGCAATTTTTCTGTTCCTTTTAAAAGTGTAGGCAAGTTAATTGTTCCAAACAACGAGCAAATTAAGGAGAACAATAGAGCAAGAAGTGCAAAACTGCGCATAGCAGAAAAAAAATAAGGGCATTACTGATGAAAAACGGAGTGTACAATATTTTAAAAGCCCGATTTCTAGTTAACGATGATGCATTCAAAAACTGGAGATTCATTGTCTTTATAATAATACTGGCGATAATCATGATTGCCAATACGCAGCGTTACGAGCAAAAGGTGTTTAGAATTGTAGCATTAACTAATGAAGTCAAGGAGTTACGATCAGAATTTGTAGATCGTCGTTCAGAGTTAATGAAATTAAAAATGGAATCAACAGTGTCGAAAAAAATGGAGGAGAAACAAATTTTTCCAGCGACGGTTCCTCCAATTAAAATTAAAGTGGTTAAAAAAGAAGAGAAAAACTTTTTTCAAAAAATATGGCAGTAGACGATAAAAATATTTCCTACCGAGTTTACCTAGTAGCAGGCTTCATCTTTTTGATGGCAATTGCTATTGTGGTAAAGTTGACCAACATTCAGTGGGTCGAAGGAGCATATTATCGTCAGCTTGCTAAAGAAAGAACGGTTAGGAATTTTGTTATTCCAGCCAACAAAGGGAATATCTACTCGGCAGATGGTAGTTTATTGGCAACATCTATACCTAATTACGAAATTCGTTTTGATGCTTTGGCCCCAAAAAGCGAGGCATTTGAGAAAAACGTAAAGTCATTATCAGACTCGCTAGTCACTGTTTTGGGTAAAACCGCTTATTTCTACGAAAATGAATTGCGCAAAGCCAGAGCCAACAAAAACAGGTATTTTTTAATTGGTCGAAAATTAAGCTATACGCAATATTTTAAAATTAAAGGTTTTCCTCTTTTTAATTTAGGCGCATACAAAGGCGGAATTATCGTAGAGCAAGAAACAGTTCGCGAGCATCCAATTGGTAAAATAGCCGAAAGAACTGTGGGTTACGAGCGTACTGCAAATGGCGTTTCAGTTGACGGAAAAGGAATTGAATGGGCTTTTAGAGAATATTTAAACGGAAAAGACGGAAAAATTTTAAAACAAAAAATAGCTAAAGGTCAATGGAAACCAATTCGTGATGTAAATGAAGTTGATCCTCAGGACGGATACGATGTGATTTCAACAATTGATGTGTACATACAAGATATTGCGCATCATGCTTTGTTAAAACAATTGGAAGCCTATGAGGCAGATCACGGATCAGTAGTAGTGATGGAGACAAAAACAGGTCATGTCAAAGCAATTTCAAACTTAGGACGCGCCAATGACGGAACTTATTATGAAACGACTAATTATGCTGTTGCCGAATCGCATGAACCTGGTTCTACCTACAAGCTAGCCGATTTAATGGCGCTTTTTGAAGATAAAAAAGCTGATACGAGTACTGTTTTTGATAGTAAAGGTGGAGAGGTTACTTATTTTGGTCGCAAAGTTCGCGACTCTCATAAAGGAGGTTATGGCAAAATTTCATTAGGACGTGGTTTTGAGGTTTCTTCAAATACGGTTTTAGTTCAAGCGGTTTACAATGCCTACAAAGACAATCCGTCACAGTTTGTAAATCACCTTAATAATTATGGTTTAAGTAAAACTTTGGGACTTTCTATAAAAGGAGAGGGAATTCCGTATGTGCCGCAACCTACTGATAAAAATTGGTCAAGAGTTTCTTTGCCGTGGATGGCTTTCGGGTATGGCGTACACATTACACCGATGCAAACCTTAGCTTTTTATAATGCTGTTGCTAATGATGGAGAAATGGTGAAGCCACAGTTTGTTTCTGAAATTAAGGAGTGGAACAAAACCATTAAAAAATACGATAAAGAGGTCCTTAACCCGAGAATTTGCTCGAAGGAAACCATTGTAAAACTGAAAGCAGTTTTGGCTAATGTGGTTAAAAAAGGAACAGGGGAAAAATTATATTCGAAAGAGTTTTCGATGGCAGGAAAAACAGGAACCGCTCAGGTCAATTACGGTAAAGCAGGTCGAACAGGAATGTATTATGCTTCTTCGTTCGTGGGCTATTTTCCAGCTGAAAGCCCAAAATACTCTTGTATCGTAGTGGTTCACAAGCCGAACACAGCACTGAATAATTTTTATGGAGCAGATGTAGCCGGACCTGTTTTTAAACGAATTGCACAAAAGATTTTTACTGATGCGCCATCAACAAACGCAATAAGAAATATTGATCGAAAAATCAAAAAACAAGAAACACATTATGCTTCTTTTTATTCAAAAGTGCAAAAGAAAGCCAATGTTATGCCAAACCTCAAAGGAATGTCTGGCATGGACGCTGTAGCTTTAGTAGGTAATCTTGGACTTAAAGTTAAGGTGATTGGCGTAGGTAAAGTGAAAAAACAATCTTTGCAAGCAGGAGATGCATTGGTGAAAAACGCAACGGTATTATTAGAATTATCATGAAAGTATTGCAAGACATATTACATAAAGTAGCCATTGAATCTATTCAAGGGGTAACTACTGTAACTATCAATAAAATTGATTTTGACTCCCGAAATATTGGAGTAAATGATGTTTTTGTGGCTATCAAAGGAACAATTTCTGATGGGCATGATTTTATTAGCACTGCCATTTCGCAAGGTGCAGTAGCTATTGTTTGTGAGCAGTTGCCAGCGGTATTGGAGCCGAATGTGACTTATATCCGTGTGGCTGATGCGAATGCTGCTCTAGCTTTTATGGCGGCGAATTTTTATCAAAATCCATCAAGTGAATTGAAATTGGTTGGAATTACGGGTACAAATGGTAAAACGACTATCGCCTCTTTATTATATCAATTGTTTAAAAAAGCGGGTTTTAAAGTTGGTTTGCTTTCTACCGTTAAAATTTTAGTTGATGATGTAGAATACAAAGCAACGCATACTACTCCAGATTCTTTGACTATCAATCGTTACTTACTTGAAATGGTTGATGCTGGCGTAACCCACTGTTTTATGGAAGTAAGCTCGCACGGTATTCATCAAAAAAGAACGGAATCTTTGCAGTTTGTGGGTGGGATTTTCACCAATTTGTCGCACGATCATTTGGATTATCACGCAACGTTTGCAGAATACAGAGATGTCAAGAAAGCATTTTTTGATGGTTTGTCAAAAAGTAGTTTTGCACTCGTAAACGCCGATGACAAAAACGGAATGGTGATGATGCAAAATACGGCAGCAAAAAAATGTACGTATGCTTTAAAATCTTATGCTGATTATAGAGCGCAAATTTTAGAGAATCAACTAGCAGGTTTACTGCTTAAGATAAATGGAAATGAAGTTTGGGTGAAGTTAATAGGAACCTTCAACGCTTATAATTTATTAGCAATTTATGGTGCCGCAGTAGAATTAGGCTTAGAAAGCCTTGAGGTTTTAAGGTTGTTATCAAATTTAGAAAGTGTTTCAGGTCGCTTTCAGTTTATCGTTTCGAAAGAGAATATTACGGCTATTGTGGATTATGCTCATACACCAGACGCTCTTGAGAATGTTTTGAAAACCATAACCGATATCCGCACCAAGAACGAGCAATTGATTACGGTAGTTGGTTGTGGAGGAAATAGAGATAAAGCTAAGAGACCTATTATGGCAGCTTTAGCAACTACTTGGAGTGATAAAGCCATTTTTACAGCTGATAATCCGCGTAACGAGGATCCGGAAATCATTATCAAAGAGATGGAGGAAGGTGTGCCTGCGCAAGATTTCAAAAAAATGGTCTCAATCACTGATAGACGCCAAGCTATAAAAACCGCCTGTCAATTGGCTCAGTCCAACGATATCATTTTAATTGCTGGAAAAGGGCATGAGTCGTATCAAGAAGTAAACGGTGTTCGTCATCATTTTGATGATATGGAAACGGTAAAAGAGTTATTACAATTATTAGAAAAATAAAATCAAGTTCAAGTTTGCTTTTCATCGTAAATCAAACCGAATCATAAAATAAACAACGAATTATGCTATACTACTTATTCGAATATTTAGACAAAGTAATGGATGTGCCGGGCACAGGAGTTTTTCAGTACATTACCTTCCGTTCTGCCTTAGCTTTAATGCTTTCGTTATTATTGTCTACCATTTACGGTAAAAGAATTATTCGTTTTTTACAAAGACAGCAAGTAGGAGAAACAGTTCGTGAACTTGGTTTAGCGGGACAAAATGAAAAAGCAGGTACGCCAACCATGGGTGGCTTGATCATTATTTTTGCCACATTGTTGCCGGTTCTTTTGTTTGCTAAACTGCATAATATTTACATCGTTTTGTTGATAGTGACCACTTTATGGATGGGAACTATTGGTTTTATTGACGATTATATCAAAATCTTTAAAAAAGACAAACAAGGTTTAAAAGGAATTTTTAAAGTAATAGGTCAAGTAGGATTAGGGTTAATAGTAGGTACTGTTTTGTACTTTCATGCGGGAGTTACGGTGCGCACTGATACTTCGACATCGGATATTTTTAAAGCGCCAAATAGTACAGTAATAACTCCAGCTCCTATCGAAGAAAAGTCGACAGCAACAACAATTCCGTTTTTCAAAAACAACGAATTCGATTATGCTGAGGTTTTAGCTTGGACGGGTGATGGTTATGAAAAATGGGCTTGGTTGGTTTTTATTCCAGTTGTTATTTTTATTATCACAGCGGTTTCTAATGGAGCGAATTTAACTGATGGTATTGATGGTTTGGCCGCAGGAACATCGGCAATCAGTGTCTTGGCACTCGGTATTTTTACTTTTGTTTCTGGAAATATAATCTTCTCGAACTACCTTAATATTATGTACATCCCCAATTCGGGTGAAATGACTGTATTTATAGCCGCATTTGTTGGGTCGTTAATTGGTTTTTTATGGTACAACTCTTATCCCGCATCGGTTTTTATGGGCGATACAGGAAGTTTAACAATAGGAGGAATTATCGCTGTACTAGCAATTGCAGTGCGTAAAGAAATGCTGATTCCTTTATTATGCGGAATTTTTCTAGTCGAAAATTTTTCAGTAGTCCTGCAAGTGAGCTACTTTAAATATACCAAAAAACGTTTTGGCGAAGGACGAAGAATTTTTCTAATGTCGCCTTTGCACCATCACTATCAAAAGAAAGGTTACCACGAAAGCAAAATTGTAACTCGCTTTTGGATTGTAGCCATCATGTTAGCCATTTTGTCTATCGTTACTTTAAAATTAAGATAGTATGAGGCTAGTAGTTTTAGGAGGAGGCGAAAGCGGTGTAGGTACCGCGATCCTTGGAAAAAGTAAGGGATACGATGTTTTTGTATCCGACTTTGGGAAAATCAAAAACAATTACAAAGAAGTTCTTCTAATTAATGGTATTGCTTGGGAAGAAGAAAAGCACACGGCAGATTTAATTTTAAACGCCGATGTAGTGATGAAAAGTCCTGGTATTCCTGATCGTTCGCCAATGGTGCAACAGCTTTTAGAAAAAGGAATTCCGGTAATATCAGAGATTGAATTTGCAGCTCCTTTTACAAAAGCAACAATTGTGGGTATTACAGGTAGTAACGGTAAAACGACTACGACCATGCTTACGCATCACTTGCTAAAATCGGCAGGTTTGAATGTTGGGTTAGGAGGTAACATCGGTAAAAGTTTTGCTTGGCAAGTGGCCGATAATAAGTACGATTCGTACGTACTCGAACTAAGTAGTTTTCAGCTAGACGGAATAGAAAAATTCAAACCGCATATTGCTATAATTACAAATATAAGTCCAGATCATTTGGATCGCTACGAATACAATTATGATAATTACATAGCAGCCAAGTTCAGGATTACAATGAATCAAACCGAAGAGGATTATTTGATTTACGATGCCGACGATGAGGCGATCACAAATTGGTTAAAAAACAATACAACAAAAGCAAAATTAATTCCTTTCTCATTGACACAAACTTTCAGCGAAGGAGCCTTTATAAAAGATAACAAAATGGAAGTAAAGATTACTAAAGACGAATTTACAATGGACACAGAGCACATTGCATTAGAAGGAAAACATAACATGAAAAACGCAATGGCAGCAACTTCTGTAGCTCGATTAATGCAAATAAGAAAGGCTACCATCAGAGAAAGTCTTTCGGATTTTCAAGGAGTAGAGCATCGTCTTGAAAAAGTCCTTAAAATTCAAAACGTACAATATATCAACGATTCAAAAGCAACGAATGTAAACGCAACTTTTTTTGCATTAGATAGCATGAATACACCAACAGTTTGGATTGTGGGTGGTGTAGATAAAGGAAATGACTATAATGAGTTAATGTCTTTGGTTCGCGAAAAAGTAAAGGCTATTATTTGTCTTGGAGTGGATAATAAAAAAATTATCGATGCTTTTGGCAATGTAGTTGATA
Organism: Flavobacterium turcicum; assembly: GCF_011365745.1. Taxonomy (GTDB): domain Bacteria; phylum Bacteroidota; class Bacteroidia; order Flavobacteriales; family Flavobacteriaceae; genus Flavobacterium; species Flavobacterium turcicum. Next base: position 809,593 of record NZ_JAAOBY010000001.1, read on the forward strand.
TGATGATTGAGGTAACGAATATGAATGATGCAGTTCGTATGTCACAGCGTTTAACAGAGAAAGGTGATACGGTATTATTGTCGCCAGCATGTGCTAGTTTTGATCTGTTCGAAAACTACGAAGACAGAGGAAGACAATTCAAGCAAGCGGTTAAAAGTTTATAATAGAAATCCATTCCCAAAGTTCAAAACTACAAGCAATGATTAAAAATCTAGTAAACAAATTAAAAGGAGATAAAGTAATATGGTCATTTGTGGCCTTATTGGCTTTGTTTTCGTTTATGCCTGTTTTTAGTGCGAGTAGTAATTTAGCTTATTTAGGCCATGGTACGGGAAATACCCTGGGATATTTATTGAAACATTTGGTTCACATTTGCTGTGGTTTTGCCATTATTTTTTATGTACACAAAATTCCGTACCAATATTTTCGTTCTTTATCTAGATTGCTATTGCCTCTTGTTTGGGTGATTTTGTTGATTACAATGGTAAAAGGAACCGTTATTGGTGGCGCAAACGCTAGTAGGTGGTTACAAATTCCGTTCATCGGTTTGTCCTTTCAACCATCGGCATTTGCTGCGCTGATTTTGTTTATTTATGTTGCAAGATACCTTTCTAAAACTAGAGAAACTCCCATAGATTTTGTACAATCCTGTAAGGAATTGTGGTTGCCTGTTTTCATCACCCTAATGTTTATTTTACCATCGAATTTTTCAACAACTGCCTTGATTTTTTCAATGGTAATTATGTTAGTTTTTATTGGTAAATATCCTTTAAAGTATATCGGATTTATAGTTGGATCAGGTATTGTAGCTTTAGTATTTTTTATTTTAGTTGCTAAAGCTTTTCCCAATGCTTTTCCTAATCGTGTAGATACTTGGATAAGCCGAATAGAAAGTTTTACAAGCGACAAACCAGATGAAGACGATTACCAAATAGAAAAAGCAAAGATTGCTATAGCGTCTGGTAAAATTTACGGTTTGGGTCCAGGTAAAAGTGTACAAAAAAACTTTTTACCACAATCTTCCTCCGATTTTATTTTCGCTATAATCGTTGAGGAATATGGACTTGTGGGAGGAATTGGAGTTTTGATTATTTATATGTTTTTGCTTATTCGTTTCGTAGTAGCATCTCATAAAGCGCCTACCATGTTTGGGAAATTAGTGGTTATCGGTTTAGGATTTCCGATGATATTTCAAGCAATGATCAATATGGCTGTTGCGGTTGAGTTATTACCGGTTACAGGTCAAACTTTACCATTAATTAGTAGTGGAGGAACTTCTATTTGGATGACTTGTATTGCACTTGGTATTATTTTAAGTGTGACGAAAAAAGAAGAAGAAATCGCCGAAGAACAGAAAGAAGCGGCCAAGCGTGATGAAGTTTTACAGCGTTTAATTGATGAGACTATCGAGGCTGAAAACAATGCAGAACCTTCTTACTCAATTGAAGAAAAAGGTTCAAATCCTTTGAAGGCAGTTTACAATAAATAAAGTACAGTAGATATTTAAGCATACAAAAATGAAAAACTATAAATTCATATTGAGTGGAGGCGGGACAGGCGGACATATTTATCCAGCTATCGCTATTGCAAATGAATTAAAGTCGCGTTTTCCTGACTCTTCTTTTCTTTTTGTAGGTGCCCAAGATAAAATGGAAATGCAAAAAGTACCTCAAGCAGGATATGCTATCGAGGGTTTATGGATTGCTGGTTTACAACGTAAGCTCACATTTGATAATGCTGTATTTCCACTAAAAGTAATGTCAAGTTTATGGCGATCAAAAGCTATAATTAAAAAATTCCAACCAGATGTTGTTATCGGTACGGGAGGTTTTGCGAGTGGTCCGCTATTGCAAATGGCAGGATCGGCAGGAATTCCTACTGTAATTCAAGAGCAGAATTCCTTTCCTGGAATTACAAACAAAATATTGAGTAAAAAAGCACGCAAAATATGTGTGGCTTATAGCAATTTGGAACGCTTTTTTCCAAAAGATAAAATTATTGTAACAGGAAATCCTGTTCGTCAAGATCTGTTAGATATTGAATCAAAAAGAAATCAAGGAATTGAATATTTTAATTTAGATGCTTCTAAAAAAACGCTTTTGGTTTTAGGCGGAAGCCTTGGGTCACGAAGAATTAACCAATTAATTGAAAAAGAATTGGATTTTTTGATTGCTTCTGGTGTTCAAGTTTTTTGGCAATGTGGCAATTTTTATAAGTCAGAGTATGAGCATTTGAACAGCAAACCTGGCGTTCAAGTGGTAGCATTTATTGACAGAATGGATTTAATTTATGCAGCTGCTGATTTCGTGATTTCACGTGCTGGTGCTTCATCTGTGTCTGAATTATGTTTGGTAGCAAAGCCGACTATTTTCATTCCGTCACCAAATGTTGCCGAAGATCATCAAACTAAAAATGCACAAGCAATTGTTGATCAAAAGGGAGCACTTTTATTAAAAGAAAGCGATTTAGAAGTTAAATTTCAGCCACTTTTCAACGATGTATTGCACGATGAAAAGTTGCAAAAAAGTTTAAGCACAAATATGAAAGCTTTGGCTAAGCCCAATGCGACTAAAGATATTGTTGACGAAATTGTGAAACTGATTCGGGATTAAGGAAATTAAGTTTAGTGTAAAACAGTGATACTTCGTTAGAATAAAATTTTAAACAGAATAAAAAATGAATCTAGAGCAAATACATAACGTTTATTTTATCGGTATAGGTGGTATTGGTATGAGTAATCTGGCGCGCTATTTTAAAACCTTGGGAAAACAAGTAGCGGGTTATGATAAGACGCCATCGGTATTAACCAACGAGTTGATAGCGTCTGGTATTGCAATTAATTTTGAAGATAACGTAACTCTTATTCCATCTCATTTTTCTGTTGAAAGCACATTGGTAGTAGTGACTCCGGCTGTTCCAGTTTCGCACTCACAATGGAATTTCTTTCTGCAAAACAATTTTGTGATTAAAAAAAGAGCCGAGGTACTCGGAATTATTACTAAAGATACTTTTTGTTTTGCCGTTGCGGGTACACATGGTAAAACAACTACTTCTGGAATTTTAGGTCACATATTGCATCAAAGTGGCGCCGATGTTACCGCTTTTATTGGCGGCATTGTAGAAAATTACAATTCAAACTTAATCGGAAACGGAAAAACGGTCACTGTTGTCGAGGCCGACGAATTCGATCGTTCGTTTTTACATTTGCATCCAAATATAGCATGTATTACTTCTATGGATGCAGATCATTTGGATATATATGGCACGAGCGATGCAATTGAAGCGTCGTTTATCGAATTTGCCTCTAAAGTAGAAGATAAAAACAAGTTATTCATAACAAGTGAATTACCAATTGATGGGGTGGTTTGCTCAATTAATACGGATGCACCTTATCGTGCCTATAATGTGCGAATTGGCAACGGAAGTTATGTTTTTGATGTACAGACACCTACTGAAATCATCAAAGACCTACATTTTGGATTGCCAGGAAAACATAATTTAATGAATGCATTAATGGCGATTGCAATGGCTAATTTATTCGGCACCCCAACCGAGGCCATTGCAAAAGGCATTGCTTCTTTTCAAGGGATTAAAAGAAGATTTTCGTACCAGATTAAAAGTGATGAAAAGGTTTATATAGACGACTATGCTCACCATCCTACTGAGATTAATGCAGTACATCAAGCCGTTAGAGAATTGTATCCTGGGCAAAAAGTACTTGCAGTATTTCAACCACATCTTTTTAGTAGAACGCGAGATTTTGCAGTTGATTTTGCAAAAAGTCTTTCAGCTTTTGATGAAATCTTGTTACTTGATATTTATCCAGCAAGAGAGCTACCAATTGAAGGAATTACCTCAAGTTGGTTGTTAGAAATGGTGTCAAATGAGCATAAAAAGTTATTAACAAAATCGGAGGTTATTCCTGCTGTTTTGGCTAGCGATGCAACAGTGATTGTGACTATTGGTGCAGGTGATATAGGAGAGATGGTTCCGCAAATTAAAATGGCTATCAATGAAACGCTTTAATTGGACAAATACCCGATTAGTCCTGATGTTTGGACTAGTTATTTTTCTTTTTTCGTTCACTTCAAAACGAAATGAAAAAAGGAAATTAAGAGCTACAGAAGTTATTTTTGTTGAGCAATTAGATCCGTATGTTAAACAAGAATCGGTTAATAAATTGTTAATAGAAAAAAACAGGGATGTAAAAAGTATTGAAAAACTTACTTTAGATTTGAGGGAGTTGGAGCAAACTATCAATTCACAAAAAATGATTAAAGAATCAGATGTTTTTGTGACTATTGATGGCGTGCTTAAAGCAGTAGTAAAGCAAAAGACCCCAATAGCAAGAGTTTTTGCCAATGAAAGGTCTTTTTATATTGATTACGAAGGTGGTACAATGCCTTTGTCAACCAATTTTACTGCAAGAGTTCCGCTTGTTTCTGGAGTAATTGGGTCAGTAAATAATGAAGAATTGGTGAATTTGTTTCGGTTGATTTACGAAGATGATTTTTTGAAAAAAAATATTATTGGAGTCGAGATAATGCCGAACAGTAGCCTAAAAATGTACAATAGGAATTTTGATTACCGCATCGATTTTGGTAATTTAAAAAATGCGGCAGTGAAATTTAAAAACTATAAAGCTTTTTTTCAAAAAGCAGTTTTAGATAGTTCGTTGTATAAATATAAGAAAATTGACCTCCGATTTACGGATCAAGTAGTTTGCACTAAATAATAGAGAATGGAAAAAGAGAACATTGCAGTAGGTCTAGATATTGGGACAACTAAAATTGTTGCCATGATAGGTAAAAAGAATGAGTACGGGAAACTCGAAATTTTAGGATTAGGTAAATCCAAAAGTCTTGGTGTGGCTCGAGGTGTGGTAAATAATATTACCCAAACTATTCAATCTATACAGCAAGCAATTCAGGAAGCGGAGATAGATTCAGGTTTTAAAATTAAGGATGTTGTTGTTGGTATAGCGGGTCAACACATTCGTAGTATACAGCATACAGATTATATTAGTAGAAATAATCCGGAAGAGGTTATTGGCGGAAATGACATACAGTTTTTAATTGACCAAGTCAACAAGCTTGCTATGTTGCCGGGAGAAGAGATTATTCATGTTTTACCACAAGAATTTAAAATTGATGGTCAATCTGAAATAAAAGAACCTATCGGTATGTACGGCGGACGCTTAGAGGCGAGTTTTCATGTTGTGGTAGGGCAAGCTGCTTCTATTAGAAACGTAGGACGTTGCATTCAAAGTTCTGGTATTGATTTGTCAGGACTTACTTTAGAGCCGTTGGCTTCGGCAGACGCAGTTTTGAGTCAAGAAGAAAAAGAAGCAGGTGTTGCTTTGATTGATATTGGTGGTGGAACTACTGATTTGGCTATTTTTAAAGATGGAATCATTCGTCACACAGCTGTAATTCCTTTCGGTGGAAATGTAATAACAGATGACATCAAGGAAGGTTGTTCAATCATAGAAAAACAAGCTGAATTGCTTAAAGTAAAATTTGGTTCTGCTTGGCCAGGTGAAAACAAAGACAACGAAATTGTTTCAATTCCTGGTTTAAGAGGTAGAGAGCCGAAAGAGATTTCTTTGAAAAATCTGTCTAAAATTATTCACGCACGAGTTGTAGAAATTATTGATCAAGTTTTTACAGAAGTAAAAGCATACGGACACGAAGATCCTCGCAAAAAATTAATTGCAGGTATTGTATTAACTGGAGGTGGTGCGCAACTTAAGCACATCAAACAATTGGTGGAGTACATTACCGGTATGGATACGCGTATTGGTTATCCTAATGAGCACTTGGCAGGTAATTCAGATGAAGAAATTTCAAGCCCTTTATACGCGACAGCAGTAGGTTTGGTAATGAAGAGTATCGAGAATAATTCTCAAAGTGCTGTTCGAAAAGGTCAAATAGAACAACCAAAAGAAATTGTAAAAAGAGTTCAAGAAACACCAACTGTTGTTTATGAACCAGAAGAAGAAGTGCAGGTAGAGCCAGAAGCAGTGAAGGCACCTTCGACAGTAAAAGGAATACAAAAAAACTTCTTTGATCGTTATGTAGAAAAAATTAAAGAATTTTTAGATAACGTAGAATAAGAAGTCAGCAAAGAATAAGAATTAATAATAAATATCAAAAACCCAAAATTATGCCAAGCAACACAGAATTTGGAAGTATTTCATTTGATTTACCTAAAAATCAATCAAATGTAATAAAAGTTATAGGGGTCGGTGGCGGCGGTAGTAACGCTATAAACCACATGTTTAGACAAGGAATCAAAGGGGTAGATTTTATCGTTTGTAATACAGATTCTCAAGCATTGCATAATAGTGCTGTTCCAAACAAAATTCAATTAGGTGTACACTTAACTGAAGGTTTGGGAGCAGGCGCAAATCCAGATGTAGGACAACAATCAGCCATCGAAAGTATCTCTGAGATAGAGAAAATGTTAGATGTAAATACCAAAATGGTTTTTATTACTGCTGGTATGGGTGGAGGTACAGGTACTGGTGCTGCTCCTGTAATTGCACAATTAGCTAAAGAAAGAGATATTCTTACTGTAGGTATTGTGACTTTACCTTTCTTATTTGAAGGTAAAGTACGTCAGGAACAAGCCTTAATTGGTATCGAAAAATTGCGTAAGCAGGTTGACTCTTTAATTGTAATCAACAATAATAAGTTAAGAGAAGTTTATGGTAATCTTGGTTTCAAGGCAGGATTTTCAAAAGCGGATGAAGTTTTAGCTACAGCCTCAAGAGGTATTGCAGAGGTAATCACACACCACTACACGCAAAATATCGATTTACGTGATGCTAAGACCGTGTTGTATAACAGCGGAACAGCAATTATGGGATCATCTGTTTCTTCTGGCGAAAACAGAGCAAAAGAGGCTATTATCGCAGCTTTAGATTCTCCTTTATTGAATGATAATAAAATTACTGGTGCCAAAAACGTATTGTTGCTTATCGTTTCTGGAACTAATGAAATTACTATCGATGAAATTGGCGAGATCAATGACCACATTCAAATTGAAGCAGGTCACAATGCCAATATTATTATGGGTGTTGGTGAGGATGAAGCTCTTGGTGATTCTATTGCAGTTACAATTATTGCTACAGGTTTTGATATCGAACAACAGAATGATATCGTAAACACAGAGCCAAAAAAAATTATTCACACCTTAGAGGATGAGCAAAGAAGTGTTCATAATTTAAGTAATACGTCAGTAAATACTTTTGATATCAATATTGAAACTCCAGTATCTTCAAGTTCAAGCGAAAGAATTGTCTTTGATCTTATGGAAGATGAAGTAGTCGTTCCTACTCCTGTTGTTGCAGCTCCAGAGGTAAATGCTGAGGAGTTAATTGGAATGTCTGACTTTATCAAAAATTTGGATGTTACTTTCGAGATAGTTTCTCCAATCACTGATATCGATTTTGTAGTAACCAATGCTATTCCAGAAGTAAAAGCAGTTCAGCCAAAAGCGCCAGAAAAGCAAGAACAAACCGCATTTTCTTTTGACTTGCCACTTTTTAAGACTGAAGCAGCAGCTCCAGTGCAAGAAAATAAAGTAGTTTGGGAACTAACCAACGAAACAAAAGAAATCAAAGTAAATGATGCGGTTCAGTTCGTTCCTGTAACAGAACTTTCAGATAACGGCATTATCAAATATTCTTTAGAGGAGTTTATGGAGCCAGAAGCAGAGTTCATGCCAAAGCCAGTTGCTAAAGTAGTTGAACCTGTAATTCCAGCTGAATTAAATATTACACTAAAGCATGTTGAGCGCACAGTAAATGAGGCGCCAGTTGATTTCGCAGCAATTTCGCCAATGGAAATGACTATTGAGGAATCAATGCGTATGAAAGCAGATGAGCGTCGTCAAAAATTAAAAGAATTCAACTATAAGTTCAATAACAACGTAGCGAATCGTGACGATTTTGATAAAGGACCAGCCTACAAGCGTTCTGGAGTCGATATTTCAACTAATCAAGTGAACAGTGCTAATTCAAGAATTTCATTGAGTACTGACAGTAACAACGATTTACAATTCAGATCAAACAACTCGTATTTGCACGATAACGTTGATTAATACGCAATAATACCAAATGTAAATAACCCGAAAATAGAACTTATTTTCGGGTTATTTTTTTTGATGTTATGACATTAACAGCAGTTGCTATTACGGTTAAAATGCTGTAAATTTGTCGAGCCTATTTCCAGCTGCCGTTACAAGCTTTTGGCACAAAACACTTTTTTCTACCTCCTTAAAATAGCTTCCTTTGGTCGCTTTTTAAGTCCAAGAAAAAAATGTGTTTTCCTCTCAAAAGGCTTTTCACTTTCATCTGGGGCAAAAATGCATCATTCATAAGTTGTTTCAACTACAACACTAAAACAAAATTTAAAACCCAATATATGAGTTTATCAGTACAAATCATGGACGAAATGAAAACCGCCATGAGAGCCAAAGATACAGTTGCTTTAGAAGCTTTAAGAGCCATAAAAAGTGAGATTCTTTTAGCGCAAACGGCTTCTGGATCTAAAGAAGAAATTACCGAAGATGAAGAGGTGAAGTTATTACAACGTTTAGTAAAAACACGTAAAGAAAGCGCAAGAATTTTTACAGAGCAAAACCGTTTGGATTTGGCTGAGCCAGAATTGGCTCAAATCGCTGTAATCGAAAAATTCTTGCCAGCTCAGTTAAGTGAGGAGGAAGTAGAAGCTGTAATTGCTAAAATTATTGCTGAAACAGGAGCTTCTGGTATTGCAGCAATGGGTAAAGTAATGGGATTGGCTTCTGCACAACTTGGTGGAACCGCTGAGGGTAGAACGATTTCAACAATAGTAAAAAAATTATTGACCTAGTCAGAAATTTATGCATAACGATTTTATTTTGTAAATCTAAAATCGTTACTTGCGCCTCTCAAAAAAAACAAAACTTTTCCGTTTGGTTTGTAATCGGCAGTTACATTTTTGCATACCAACAGTGTTTTTAACACTCCAATGAAAAACTGTTTTGTTTGAGATTTTTTTGGCTGTGTAGTTCAACTGGATAGAATATCAGATTTCGACTCTGAGGGTTGCAGGTTCGAACCCTGTCGCGGCCACTTTTAACTTTAAAGCTTCAACTGATTTCCCAAGGAGGGAGCATGGTTGAAGCTTTTTTAATAAATCCATCTTTTCGTATGACAATTGCATTGATAATTTCTGGGTTTGTTGCTGTATCTCTTTTGCTCTATGTGATCTTTGTGATTGTAGAGCCCATTTTTTTATTTCTTTTTAATAAGCCACTTTATGTTCATTTTTATCCGGTACAACGCAAATTGTCACCGAATCAAAGAGAATTACTTCTTGAAAATTTTCCTTTCTACACGGCACTTTCCACACGATACAAATCCTATTTTGAACATAGAATAGTGTGTTTTATCGAGCGTTATCAATTTGTAGGTAGGAAAATTGAAGTTACCGATGAGATGCGGGTTTTAATCGCTGCTACTTACGTCATGCTGAGTTTTGGTTTGCGTAAGTATTTAATAGCTGTTTTTGAAGTAATTATTATTTATCCTACTTCTTATGATTCGGATGGCAATGGTGTCTTTCACAAAGGGGAGTTAAATATAAAAGCGAAGGCAATAGTTTTCTCTTGGGAAGATTTTATGTCCGGTTTACAAACGAAAAATGACAATATTAATTTGGGTTTGCACGAGTTTGCGCATGCCTTACAAGTGCATGGCGTAAAAAGTAAAGATGCAAGTGCAATTGTGTATCACGATTCTTTCAACCAATCACTAAGTTATTTTTTAGACCCTAATCGTCAAAATGAATTACTTCGAAAAGGATATTTTAGAGCTTATGCTTATGAAAATGAGTTTGAATTTATGGCCGTGGTTTTAGAGCATTTCTTTGAATCTCCTTTAATTTTTAAAGAGAATCATCCCGCATTATACCAACATGTTGTTAGGATGCTAAATTACAAAAGCAGGTAATTTTGTGCTCTGCCGCCAAGCGAATTGAGTTGCGTCTTTTTGTTATTTCCCAATTGTAAAGCTATTTTTTATAATTATTTACCAAGATTTGTATAGTAGTGACAAGTGGGGAAAGTAAATTTTTAAAGGTTGCTATTTTTGATAAGCCTACTTTATCGCTACACAATATTAATTTTATAACACAAACTAATTCTAATGGAAAAGAAAGAAAAGAATTTTGGTCTTCACGAAGATTGGACTGTGGTACTCATTGGATTTTTAATTATTGCTATATCGCTGTTTGTATTTCTGCCAGAGGTGCCTGTTTTTAAATGGTCCACGGGTTCTGATTTGATGGATACGGTTTTTTCAAAAGAAAATGTGCTGCTTATCCTTGTTCAATTTTTCTATTTTGGAGCATTAGGCAGTCTTGCAGCATTGTTGATTGGTAAGTCAGTGCGGTATTTTGCTATAGTTTTTCCAGTACTGTATGCTCTTACCCTTTTGGCTCTTATTTGTGCCGGAAACAGCTGGGTAAAAAATTATAATTTAGAAGCGGTTATTTTTAGTTTAGCAATAGGGTTGTGTATCGGTAATTTGGTTATACTTCCTGACTGGTTTCGTACAGCGCTTTCAACTGAAGTCTTTGTCAAAATTGGTTTGGTGCTTTTAGGAACGAGTGTGATTTTTTCAGATATTCTAAAAGCTGGTTCGTTGGGACTTATACAAGCATTGGTTGTGGTTTTGTCAGTTTGGTACTTTGCCTTTTGGTTGTGTAAAAAACTTAAAGTTGACGATGAACTGACTATGATGATATCTAGTGCCGTTTCCATCTGTGGCGTATCAGCAGCTATTGCTACTTCGGGAGCTATTAAAGGAGATTCAAAAAAGTTATCTTACGTAATTTCGATGGTGTTGGTTACTGCAATCCCAATGATGATTTTTATGCCGATGATTGCTAAATATTTTAACTTTCCAGAAACAGTTACAGGAGCTTGGTTGGGCGGAAGCATTGATACTTCGGGAGCGGTTGTTGCTTCGGGGTCATTAGTAGGCGAGACGGCTTTAAAAATAAGTACTATCGTTAAGTTTTCTCAAAATGTTTTATTAGGAATTGCTGCTTTTGCGATTTCAGTTTATTGGACGTATACGCAAAACCAAACAGCCGATGTTCAGGCTGCCAAACCTACTTTAGGAGTTATTTGGGAGCGTTTTCCGAAGTTTGTTTTGGGTTTTATTGCTGCCTCTTTGTTTTTTTCTTTTTTGGTTCCATCTGAAACGAGAGAAGTTGTAAAAGAAAGTTTAAAAAATATTCAAGGTCTTTGGTTTGCTTTAGCCTTTACTAGTATTGGTCTTGAAACCAATTTTAAAGAGCTTTTTTCAAATAGTAGTAAAAAACCATTGTTCGCTTTTTTATTGGCGCAGTTATTTAACGTGATTATGACATTGATTGTTGCTTTTCTATTGTTTGAATAACTTTTGTAATAGGAAGCCCTGAAAATTTTTGAAAGTAATTCTTCTAGAAATAAAAAATCCCAATCTATGTGATTGGGATTTTTGTCGTTTTATATGGTAGTAATCTTTTTTAAGTCGGCAACCGTGGCAATTGGGTCAGTAGCTCCAAATACGTAGCTTCCAGCAACTAAAACATCGGCTCCAGCTTCTGCTAGCTGACGCGCGTTTTTGTTGGTTACACCGCCGTCTATTTCAATAATTGTTTGCGCTCCTTTGCGGTTTATTAAAGCTTTTAGCTTTTCTACTTTTGCGTAAGTGTTTTCAATAAATGATTGTCCTCCAAAACCAGGATTTACACTCATGATACAAACCAAATCAATATCATTAATTACATCTTCTAACAGATCAATTGAAGTGTGTGGATTAATGGCAACTCCTGCCTTCATTCCTTCTGCTTTTATGGCTTGCAGCGTTCTGTGCAAGTGTGTGCACGCTTCATAATGTACGCTCAGGATATTAGCTCCTAGGTCAGCAAATGTTTTGATGTAACGATCAGGATCTACAATCATTAAGTGTACATCAATTGTTTTGGTAGCGTGTTTTGCTATAGCTTGTAAAACTGGCATTCCGTATGAAATGTTTGGTACAAAAATGCCGTCCATGATGTCTATATGAAACCAATCGGCTTCACTATTGTTGATCATTTCAATGTCTCGCTGTAGGTTTCCAAAGTCAGCCGCTAATACTGATGGAGCAATAAGTGTATTTTTCATTGTGTAGTTGTTTAATCTGAATATGTTTCAGATTCTTAAGTTGTTGGTGCAAAAATAGTTTTTTTAGACCAATTGAAGTACTTTTTCATTAAGAAGAAATAGCGTCTTTTTGTAACGAAGGTAGCGTAAGGGATAACAGCGACATTCTTTTGTGCAGCGTTAGCGAAACAAAAGATATAGCGAATAGCCCGACCCGAAGTTTTTACGGAGGGTTACGCCCTTAAAGTGAATAGTGAGAAGTGAATAGTGAGAAGTGAATAGTGAGAAGTGAATAGTGAGAAGTGAATAGTGAGAAGTGAATAGTGAGAAGTAAATAGTGATTTGTGGTTATATTGAAAAAAAATAAAACCTCGGAAACTCGATCCGCCGTGGCGGAGAACAGACCGAGGTTTTATTGAAAAAAATAAAACCTCGGTAATCAGCCGAGGTTTCAATCATCAATCAAAAAACGAACAGTTAATCAGACTGTTGTTTGCTTTAAAAAAGTTTCAAGTTTAAGGTTTCAAGATGTTTTGAGCAACTTTAAACTTTAAACTTGAAACAAATATAGTTATCCTAAATAGGTTTTTAAAATTTTACTTCTAGAAGTATGTTTTAATCTACGGATTGCTTTTTCCTTGATTTGACGTACACGCTCACGAGTTAGGTCGAAAGTTTCTCCAATTTCTTCTAAAGTCATTGGGTGTTGGTCACCAAGACCAAAGTACAAACGAACTACATCAGCCTCACGAGGTGTAAGAGTTTCAAGAGAACGCTCAATTTCAGTACGTAATGACTCGTGAATTAACTCTCTATCTGGGTTTGGAGACTCTCCAGAACGCAATACATCGTAAAGGTTAGAATCTTCACCTTCTACAAGTGGCGCATCCATTGATAAGTGACGACCAGAGTTTTTCATAGACTCTTTTACATCATTTACGGTCATATCTAGTTCTTTTGCAATTTCCTCAGCAGATGGCGGACGCTCGTTAGATTGTTCTAATAAAGCGTACATTTTGTTGATTTTGTTGATAGAACCAATTTTGTTCAAAGGTAAACGCACAATACGAGATTGCTCAGCTAAAGCTTGCAAAATCGATTGACGAATCCACCATACAGCATACGAAATGAATTTGAAACCACGAGTTTCATCAAAACGTTGTGCTGCTTTTATAAGTCCAAGGTTTCCTTCGTTAATTAGATCGGGAAGGGTTAAACCCTGATTTTGATATTGTTTTGCCACCGATACTACGAAACGTAAGTTGGCTTTTGTTAATTTTTCTAAGGCGCGCTGGTCACCAGCTTTAATCTTTTGTGCTAACTCTACCTCTTCATCAGCCGTGATAAGATCAACTTTTCCAATTTCTTGTAAATATTTGTCTAATGATGCAGTTTCACGATTCGTTACCTGCTTGGTAATTTTAAGTTGTCTCATGGTGTTGTCTCCTCAATTTTAAAGTGTACAAATAGTTATACGTAAGGAGTTGCAAAAAAGTTACAATGTTTTTAAAATAATTTTATTTAGTTTAATTCTGAGCGAAGCCGAAGGAGGGCATTCCCTGCGGTCCGGGCTATTCGTTACAATCTTTTTATTCGCCGCGGCGAATAAAAAGGATTTCCACTGCTATCCCTAATGCGGTTTAGTTTACATTATAACGTTATGTGTTTTTAGAAAACAAAAATCCCGTTCGCATTGCGAACGGGATTTTCTATAAATAAACCTTTAGTAAACTAAGATCTGATTACTCTTTTTTCTCCTCGCGTGGAGGTCTTGGTAAAAGAGCTTTTCTTGATACTTTCTCTTTTCTAGTTTTAGGATCAAGTCCTAGGTATTTTACTTGGAACACATCGCCCATGTTTACCACATCACTAACGTTTTCAGTACGTTCCCAAGCTAATTCAGATACGTGTAATAAAACTTCGTTTCCAGGAGCTGCAGTATACTCTACAACCGCACCAAAATCTAACATTTTAATTACTTTCACTTCGTAAGCTTCACCCATTGCTGGTTTGAAGATGATAGAGTCAATTTTTGCTAATACAGTTGCAATTCCATCTGGATCAGTTCCTAAGATCTCAACTACTCCTTGTTCGTCTACTTCGTTGATTACGATAGTTGTTCCTGTAGCTTTTTGTAATTCTTGAATCACTTTTCCACCAGGTCCAATCAAAGCACCAATAAAGTTACCTGGAATAGTTCTAGTGATGATTTTTGGAGCGTATGGTTTCACATCTTCTTTTGGAGCAGCAAGAGTTTCAATTAATTTTCCAAGAATATGCAAACGACCGTCACGAGCTTGAGCCAATGCAGCTTCCATAATCTCGTATTTCAAACCGTCAATCTTGATGTCCATTTGACAAGCGGTAATTCCTTCAGAAGTTCCAGTTACTTTAAAGTCCATGTCTCCTAAATGATCTTCATCACCAAGAATATCAGACAATACCGCGAAACGTTCTCCGTCAGTAATTAATCCCATTGCAATTCCAGAAACTGGACGAATCATTTGGATACCAGCATCCATCAATGATAATGTACCAGCGCAAACAGTAGCCATAGAAGACGAACCATTCGATTCTAATACTTCAGAAACGACACGAATTGTATAAGGACAATCAGCAGGAATCATGTTTTTCAAGGCGCGTTGTGCCAAGTTTCCGTGACCAACTTCTCTTCTTGAAGTTCCTCTTAATGGACGAGCTTCACCAGTTGAGAAAGGAGGGAAGTTGTAATGCAAGTAGAATTTTTCTTCACCTTGTTCAGATGGAGAGTCAATTTGATTAGCTTCTCTAGAAGTTCCTAAAGTAGCTGTAGCCAAAGCTTGTGTTTCTCCACGTGTAAACAATGCAGATCCGTGTACTGATGGTAAATAATCTACCTCACACCAGATTGGTCTGATTTCTGTAGTTTTTCTTCCGTCTAAACGAGTTCCTAAATCTAGGGTTACGTTACGAACTGCTTCTTTATTGGTTTTATAGAAATATTTAGAAACTAAATCTCCATTTTCAGCCAATTCTTCTTCAGTAAATAAAGCTTTTACTTCTTCTTTTACTTCTGCAAATGCAGAAGTACGTTCTTGTTTAGAAGAACCTTTGCTAGCAATAGCATATATTTTATCGTAAGCTGCTTCTTTTACTTTAGCGTAAATAGCTTCATCAGATTTTTCATTTTCGTATTCACGTACTTCTTTTTTTCCAAAAGCGGCAGCTAATCTTTCTTGCGCAGCAATTTGTACTTTAATGTGCTCGTGAGCAAATTTAATTGCTTCTAGCATTTCTGCTTCTGAAATCTCTTTCATTTCACCTTCTACCATGGCGATAGAATCGGTTGAAGCTCCAATCATCATGTCAATGTCTGACAATGCTAATTGTGCGCGAGAAGGGTTGATGATGAATTTACCATCAATACGACCAACTCTAGCTTCAGAAATTAAAGTTTCAAATGGAATATCAGATAAAGCAAGTGCTGCCGAAGCTGCTAATCCTGCTAACGCATCTGGCATTACATCCTCGTCATGAGACATTAATTGAATCATAACTTGAACTTCAGCATGGTAATCATCTGGGAAAAGCGGACGCAATACACGGTCTACCAATCTCATTGTTAATACTTCGCTATCACTAGGGCGTGCTTCTCTTTTGAAGAAACCTCCAGGGAAACGACCCGCTGCAGCAAATTTTTCACGGTAATCTACCGTTAATGGTAAAAAATCAATACCTGGACTTGCTTTTCTTGCGGAAACAACTGTACCGAGAATAACAGTTTTTCCAATTCTTACTACTACAGATCCATCAGCTTGTTTGGCTAAACGACCTGTCTCGATTGTGATGCTTCTGCCATCACCTAAATCGATACTTTCTACAAATAATTGTGGAATCATAAATTTAATTTTTTAGTTAAACATGGGTTCTAGTTGTGTTGTAGTTGTTGTTGTGCGTAGTTAATGCCTAAAACCCAATGAAAAACCAAACTTTTTTTAATAATCAATCCAAATGAATTGATGCTGCGATTTTGTCTTAGCTCTAATCCCTTTTGTGTCAGGACTTCTGTAGTGATTTAAGACAATATTATATAAAATAAAAAAAGAGGCACTTTCGCACCTCTTTCCTATTGATTATTTTCTGATATTCAATACTTTGATAATTTCACGGTATCTGTTGATTTCTTTCTTTTTCAAGTAATCTAACAACGATCTTCTTTTACCTACTAGTAATACTAATGAACGCTCTGTATTATAATCATGACGATTTTTTTTCAAGTGCTCAGTTAAGTGACTAATTCTGTAAGTAAACAAAGCGATTTGCGCTTCAGCTTTTCCAGTATTCGTTTTTTCTCCGTGTTGTGCGAAGATTTCTTCTTTAATCTCTTTAGTTAAATACATTCCAATATTATTTAATGATTCTTATGTATGTCTGCCATCTATTGGTAGACGGGTGCAAAAGTAAAAAATAATTATGAATAAGGAAACATTAATCGGTTTTTATTTTGAGGTTGTTGTAAATTATCTAGAGCCTTGTAGTGCAATAGGCAGGGAGTATAGTACTCTAACATTTTGCCCTCTTTGTATACCTGGTTTCCATTTTCCGTAACTCTTAACGACTCTAATTCCTTCTTGATCTAAAACATCGTTCAATGATTTGAGGATTTTCACTTCGCCCAAGTCACCATTTTTCTCTACAACAAACGAGATGTATATTTTTCCTTTTACTCTGTCGTAAGCTCTAGGGATTTGGAAGTTTTTCCCGATATGTTGGTAGAAATCTTTCATACCGGTTAATGGTTCTGGTTTAACTTCTAATTGGGTATAGGAATATTCATTATTGTCTTGATCTGTGCTCACTCCTGAAATCAACTCGCCGTCTCTATATTGTTCAGTATAGCCATAAATAGTGATAAAGGTTCCTGTCCAAGAACCTTCTTTCAGTCCATTTTTATACATTCCTTTTTCAGTCCCGAACTTAAAAGTTTTTTCATAGGTACCATTGCCATTAACAACGGTTTGCTTGCCGTTTTCCAGCCAGTAGTTTTTAAGTTTTTGTAACGTCGAAAATCCATCTTCTGATTCAAAATATTCTGATTCAGATTCCTTTGTACCGTTTTCGTACCATAGTTCTTCATTTCCAACTAATCTGCCTTTTAAGTAGTTGGTAATGCTCTTTTTATTCCCGTTTTCGTAATAATTAATAAACTCTCCAGATTTACTTTCAACATTGGCAGTGAGTGCTTGACCTGACATTGATATAGCTCCGGATTTATAATACTCTTTAAAACTATACATATTTGTGGTCGTATCGAAAGATTCAATCACACGATAGTACAAGTGATTATCGTAGTTTGTTTCTACACCAAGTGAGTCAAGATATATTTTTTTACCAACTGATTCTTGACTAAAACCAAATACAGGTGCTAGCATTAAACACCAAAAAATAAGTTTTGAGTAATTATAGGCTTGCTTTTTATTTTTCATGCTAAAATAATGTTGCAATCTCTTGATTTACAAACTCTAAAAAGCGCTCATCTTCTTCAGTAAAAGGGTCTATTACATGGCTATCAATATCAATTTGGCCAATATTTTGTCCGTTTACGAAAAGAGGCACAACAATTTCAGATTTTACGGTAAAGCTACAAGCAATATAATTGTCCTGAGCGCTTACATCGGGCACCACAAAATTTGCATTCGACTCGGCAACTTGTCCGCAAATTCCTTTTCCGAAAGGGATTACAGTATGATCTGTTTCTGCACCTACGTAAGGTCCTAAATGAAGCGTTTTTGTTTCGTGATTGGCAAAATAAAATCCTACCCAATTGTAGTAAGGGATAGAATTGCTCAAAAGTTGACAGATAGACAAAAGTTTTTCGCCTCGGGTTTGAGTTGTATTTTGAGTAATTTCGGTAACTTTAGGTTGTAATTCTTGAAAGGTCATGTTTTGTTAATTTTATTTTACAAAAGTATTTAAAGACGGTTTTATATTTTGTATAAATTTGTTAAAAAAAAATTAAGTTGAAAAAATATTATTACCAATACAAACCCTTTTTACTTTTTTTAGGTTCTTTTTTTCTGAGTTATGTTGTTTTGACAGCTTTGTATCAATACTACTTATCTGGATTTGAAATGAATAAAGTGGATGGGATCACCAAGATGGTTAGCAATCATACCGCTTGGGTTTTGGACTGTTTTACTACTAATTCTTTTGTAACCGAAAGTTCAAAACACGCTTACATGAAGCTTATGTATCAAAATCATTACGTAGCTAGGATTGTTGAAGGTTGTAATGCAGTGAGCGTTCTAATATTGTTTGCTTCATTTGTGATTTCTTTTTCTGGTCGCTGGGCTATTACAATTGGTTATGTTTTGTGCGGTAGTGTTTTAATTTATGTGTTAAATGTACTTCGCATTGCAGCCTTGAGCGCCTTAATTTTTTATTATCCAGCCCAAGAACCTTTGCTTCATGGAGTCATTTTTCCATTATCAATTTACGGTGTGGTGTTTTTATTATGGTTAATTTGGGTGCGTAAATATTCAAGTTATGCTGCGTAAACTACTTCAAAACAAGTCGCGTTTTTTCTTTTTGATGGTTCTTGTTGTGCTTTTAATTTTGGTACGTGCTTTTGAGAATCAAATGTTTTATGATCCCTTTCTAGATTTTTTTAAAAACGATTTTGAAGACTCAAAACTTCCTATTTTAGATGAAGGTAAATTGTTTTTAGGATTGTTTTTTAGATATTTTTTAAATACCGTTTTTTCGCTGGCAATCATTTTTATTTTATATCGAGACAAAGCTTTAATTAAGTTTGCATCACTGCTGTATTTGTTCTTTTTTGTGGTATTAATTGTTGCTTTCTACATTGTGCTTTTGAACGATTTACCAAATCAAAACTGGGTTTTGTTTTACATCAGAAGATTTATTATTCAACCTCTTTTTTTACTATTATTTTTGGCAGGTTTGTATTATCAAAAGCAAGTAAAATAATTCAATTTTTGTCTTTTTCGAGGGTTTTTACAACCGTTAATAAAACTTTAAAATAAAACAATAAATTGTTCTTGATGTTTATTATATGTACTTTCACGCGCTAATAATTGTAGTACAAAAAAACTTAGAATGAACAATTTTGATTGGAAGAATTTAATAGACCCACTTTTTTACATCCATTTTGATATTAACGGGATTAAGTTGGGGATTTATATCGTTTTATTTATTGTTTTTGCCGAAACGGGTCTCTTTGCAGGTTTCTTTTTACCAGGGGATAGTTTGTTGTTCTTGGCAGGGATTTACAGTCGCGAATTAATTGAAAATATAGTTTTTATTGATAATGATTTCTTAAATGTGGTCTTGTTATCTACATTGGTTGCGTTAGCTGGTATTTTAGGAAACGTAGTGGGATATTGGTTTGGGTCAAAAAGCGGATATTATTTGTACAATAAACAGGATAGTTTTTGGTTCAAGCGTAAGTATCTAGTACAATCAAAAGATTTCTTTGAAAAGTATGGTGGCAAGGCGATTATTTTTGCTCGTTTTCTTCCAATATTTAGAACTTTTGCACCAATAGTTGCTGGTATCGTTTCTATGAACAAGCAAAAATTTATGTTTTATAACATCCTAAGTTCTTTTATTTGGTCTTTTACATTAATCTTTGCGGGTCATTATTTGTATGGTTTCCTTTTGACTAATTATCAAATCGATTTGAAAGAGCACATTGAGTTAATTGTTCTTACTTTGGTTGGAATTACGATTTTGCCTGTTATTTATAAATTTAGCCGAAAGTCGAAGACTCAAGAATAAAATAATTAGGACTTTAATAACAACTGATTAACATAAAAAAGGATGTGGTTTATAGAAAACTGCATCCTTTTTTTTACACCACTTTATTAGATTTTATTTTAGTGCAAGTCATTCTATTAACGCGGTTTTATTGGCGTATAAAAAAAGGTCGAAGCAAGAGCTTCGACCTTTAATTTATTTACTAATCTTTAGGATTACATCATTCCTGGCATTCCACCGCCCATTGGCATTCCGCCTCCAGCGCTTTCTTCTTTAATGTCAATTAATGCACATTCTGTTGTTAATATCATTCCAGCTACAGATGCTGCATTTTCTAATGCTACACGTGTTACTTTCTTCGGGTCTATAATTCCGGCAGCAAGCATATCTACATATTGATCTGTTTTAGCGTTGTATCCAAAATCACCAGCGCCTTCAGCAACTTTAGCAACTACAACAGATCCTTCAAGACCTGCGTTTTCAACGATAGTTCTTAATGGAGCTTCTACTGCACGAGAAACAATTTGAATTCCTGTAGCTTCATCAGCATTGTCAGCTGTAAGTGCAGCAAGAACATTTTTAGCTCTTAATAATGCTACACCACCTCCAGCAACAATACCTTCTTCTACAGCAGCACGAGTTGCGTGTAATGCATCGTCTACACGGTCTTTTTTCTCTTTCATTTCTACTTCAGAAGCAGCACCAACATAAAGAACAGCAACGCCACCAGCTAACTTAGCTAAACGCTCTTGTAGTTTTTCTTTGTCATAATCAGAAGTAGTAGCTTCCATTTGACTTTTAATTTGGTTCACACGATTTTTGATCATGTCTGCATCTCCAGCACCACTTACAATTGTAGTATTGTCTTTGTCGATAGTTACTTTTTTAGAAGTTCCTAACATTTCAATTGTAGTGTTTTCTAAAGTGTAACCTCTCTCTTCAGAAATTACAGTTCCTCCAGTTAAAATTGCAATATCTTCTAGCATTGCCTTTCTTCTGTCGCCAAATCCAGGTGCTTTTACAGCAGCAATTTTTAATGCTCCTCTTAATTTGTTTACTACTAATGTTGATAAAGCTTCGCCATCAACATCTTCAGCAATAATCAATAATGGCTTACCTGATTGTGCTACTGGCTCAAGTACCGGCAATAATTCTTTTAAAGAAGATACTTTTTTGTCGTACAATAAGATGAATGGATTCTCTAATTCAACTTCCATTTTCTCAGAGTTGGTAACAAAGTACGGAGATAAGTATCCTCTGTCAAATTGCATACCTTCAACTACATCTACATATGTATCTGTACCTTTTGCTTCTTCTACAGTGATCACTCCTTCTTTTCCTACTTTTGCGAAAGCAGTAGCGATTAGTTCACCAATAACCTCGTCATTATTAGCAGAGATAGAAGCAATTTGCTTGATTTTTTCAGAGTCGCTACCTACAACTTTAGCTTGCTGAGCTAAGTCAGCTACAATAGCCTCAACTGCTTTGTCAATACCGCGTTTCAAATCCATTGGGTTTGCTCCGGCAGCTACGTTTTTTAATCCTTCTTTTACAATTGCTTGCGCTAAAACGGTTGCAGTTGTAGTTCCATCACCAGCTAAGTCATTGGTTTTTGAAGCTACTTCTTTTACCATTTGAGCTCCCATATTTTCTAAAGGATCTTTTAATTCGATTTCTTTAGCAACGGTAACCCCATCTTTGGTTACGTTTGGACCTCCAAAAGCTTTTCCAATAATTACATTACGTCCTTTTGGTCCTAATGTTACTTTTACAGCATTTGCTAATGCGTCAACTCCACGTTTTAATCCGTCACGTGCTTCAATATCAAATTTTATATCTTTTGCCATTTTTAATTTAGTTTAAAGTTGTTTTAGTTTAAAGTTGCTTGCAGGAATCTAACCTGAAACTTTTAACAAAATTTAGATTATCGCTAGAATATCATCTTCGCGCATGATCAAATAATCTTTTCCTTCTAGTTTTAACTCGGTCCCAGCGTATTTTCCGTAAAGAACAGAATCTCCGATTTTTACGGTCATTGTGTGTTCTTTAGTTCCATTTCCTACAGCAACAACAGTCCCTTTTTGAGGCTTTTCTTTGGCTGTATCTGGTATAAAAATTCCTGATGCAGTTTTTGTTTCTGCGGCAACAGGTTCGATAAGAACTCTGTCTGAAAGTGGTTTAATGTTTAATGCCATGATTTATGTTTTTAAATTATTTATTTTGGAATGCTAAGCAACTTTCAGAAATTATGCCATGCTAATAAAACTGACATAATTTCTTAAAAAAAAATGCCAGCTTTGACAGGCTGGCATTTTCTATATTATATCAAGTAATTATTTTGCTGGATTTGTAGCAGCTGGTGCGTTTTGAGCTGGTACAGCTGGAGCTGGAGCTGCAGAAGCTGGTGTATTTTCAATAATTTTAGAATCAGTATCACTTAATGATCCAGTGAAACTTAAGCTTGAAAGTAAAATAAGCGCAATTAAAATAGCAGAAAGTGTCCAAGTACTTTTGTCTAAGAAATCAGTTGTTTTTTGTACTCCACCTAACATTTGTGAACCACCAACATTAGATGATAATCCGCCACCTTTAGGGTTTTGTACCATGATTACTACTATTAATAGGAAACAAACTATAGTTATTAAAACTAAAAAAATTGAAAATGTGCTCATTGTTTAATTATTATTATGTTGTAAAATCTTAATATCCGATATGCGGTCCGCAAAGAAACTACTTTTTTCTGGATATTTCAAAATTAATATTTCATAAGCTTGTATCGCTTTTTGATATTTTTTTTGCTCCAAATAAACTCTCGCTAAGGTCTCTGTCATTAATGCCGAATGATCGGCTGTAGGAAGTTCAATATTCACAGGTGGACTCGAGTTCTGCTTTACAGGAGAAATTTTAGGACTAGTCTCAATGAACTTATCAATAATAGCTAATTTTTTTAATTTTTCAGGATCAAGCGCAGGTTCCTCTGGAATACTTTTCTCAATTTCGTCGCGTTTGATTGGCTCCGTTCTTGATAGTTGTAGCCATTCTTGAAACGAATGTTGCTCTTTTTTAGAGAATTCAAGAGGGCTTCCTATTTCGAGTTTTTCGATAAGTATGGCTTCTTGCTCTTTGGGTTCAGGCGTTGAAGCTTCTTTAATCGAGGTTAAAATCGATCTTTCAACAGGGCTTAAAACTGGTTCTATAATTTCTGGTTGTTTGATTTCTTCGCTATCAATAACATTAATGTCTAAAATGGCTTGCAGTTTCTTTTCATACAGGCGTTTGTGTATAGCGACAAAATTTTCGGAAGTGATAAAATCAAAAAGTACAGAACGATCTGTAGTGTGGGCGGCCGTTAGTTTTAAAGCGCCATTATATTTAAAGCTGTTTTGACTGTATAGTCCTTTAAGCTGAATGGCTTTCGCGCTTTGAAAATAAGGATACGATGCAATCACGTCATCTAACGCTGTGGTTTGCTTCTCAAGGATAGCATCCGGCTTGGTTATTAAGTAGGTAAAGTCAGCTAATTCCATTTTGTTTTAAATCAAGTTGTATGCTAAGATACAGCTATTTGGTCATATAATTGTGAGTGCAGGTTGGATTGAGTTACCACTTGGCTAAAGACTCGTTGAAGATATCTTGTGTAATACGATCAAAAATTTCTTCTAAAGCAGAATTAAGTGGTGCACCTATTAATTGTTGTTCGGCAGGATAATCAAAGAAAAAGCTAAACGATTTTTCAAAATCATCTGTTTCTTTCTTCTTGTTTGTAAAACGAACATTTACTCGAACGGTCAAGCGGTTTTGTGCAGCTCTTTGATCAGCCGTGGCAGTCATTGGACTAATTCTGTAATCTACAATTTCACCTTCGTAAGTCAAGTCGGCGCTATTTGTTACAAGGTTTAAATTCGTTTGATTCTGAATCAAATCTTGTAATTTCAAGGTGAATGTTCTGTCAATTCCAGGTTCAATTAATTCAGCATTATTTTGGAAAAATCCAACTTGAAAGGTTTTGGCATCAATGTTACCTGTTCCCGTAAAATTATAGACAGAGCAGCTGTTTGTACTTGCAATCAATAGGGCTAAAAGAAAATATTTTATAAATTTCATGTTCTTGAAAGTAATTGGTGAAAATCTGATCTGTAGTTACAAATCAAATTGCTTAATTTTTCGATATAAAGTGCGCTCCGAAATTCCTAATTCATCAGCAGCAGCTTTTCGTTTTCCTTTATTTTTTTCTAACGATTTTTTTATCATTTCGATTTCCTTTTGCTCTAAGCGCAAGGTTTCTTCTTCCTCGACTGTTTCGGCAAAAAGATAATTATCATCGTTCTCTTGGTATAATTCTTCAGCAGAAGGTGTGGTGATTAAACCGGTTCTTGGTTCTTCTTCAAAATCTATTTCGTTATCGCTATCTTTTGTTCCGTAGATTTTCTTGATCAAATGTTGATTCGTTTCTTGAACCTGAGTACTTCCGTTTTGAATTAATTCGAGCGTTAGTTTTTTGAGATCATTCAAATCGCTTTTCATATCAAAAAGTACTTTGTACAAAATTTCCCTTTCGGTCGAAAAGTCATTTTCACTTTTTTTATCCTTAATGACAGATGGCAAATTACTTCCTTGCTCCGGTAAATACGATTGCAAAGTTGCAGCAGAAATATCGCGATTGGTTTCAAGAACTGAAATTTGTTCCGCAACGTTGCGCAATTGCCTAATGTTACCACTCCATCTAAATTTTTGCAGTAACAGCACCGCATTTTCATCTAGTTTCAACGGAGGCATTTTGTATTTGTGTGCAAAATCAGCAACAAACTTTCTGAATAACAAATGAATATCGTCCTTGCGCTCTCGCAAAGGCGGTAAAGTAATGTCTACGGTACTCAAACGATAGTATAAATCTTCTCTAAAGTTTCCTTTCTCGATTGCATCAAACAAATTTACATTGGTAGCAGCCACAATTCGAACATCAGTTTTTTGTACCTGTGACGATCCCACTTTTATAAATTCACCATTTTCAAGTACGCGCAATAATCGCACTTGGGTGGTAAGAGGCAATTCGCCCACTTCGTCAAGAAATATAGTTCCGCCATTAGCTACCTCAAAATAACCTTCACGCGTACTTGTAGCACCTGTAAAAGCGCCTTTTTCGTGACCAAATAATTCGCTATCAATAGTTCCTTCCGGAATAGCCCCACAGTTTACTGCAATGTATTTGCCATGTTTTCTATGAGATAAGGAGTGAATAATACGAGGCATATTCTCTTTACCAACTCCGCTTTCGCCGGCAACCAATACGGTGATGTCAGTAGGAGCAACCTGAATGGCTTTTTCTATGGCGCGATTGAGCTTCGGATCGTTCCCGATAATCTCAAAGCGCTGTTTTATATTTTGAACTGATTCCATTTGATTTTTGTTTAAAGTTTTTTTTTTCAGGTTTCAAGTTATCGAGTGAACTTTAAACCTGAAACTTGAAACTAACTTTCTAATTCATTTCAGAATATCCAACCGCTTCACCTTTTAAAGTTCCGCTTGTGCAACTTGTAATTTTCACATTCACAAAATCTCCAATCTTATAATTTTCTTTTGGGAAAACTACGGTTATGCTTTGTGAATTTCTGCCTGAGAATTCTTCAGTTGATTTTTTAGAAACTTTTTCGACTAAAACCTCTACGGTTTGACCAATAAATTCTTCTGAACGAAACCAAGCGTGTTTTTGCTGCAAGTCTACAATTTCTTGCAGTCTGCGTGCTTTTGTTTCTTCGGGTACATCATCTTCCATTTTTCTACCGGCAAGTGTTCCTGGGCGCTCAGAGTACGAGTACATATAACCAAAATTATATTTCACATATTCCATTAACGCTAAAGTGTCTTGATGGTCTTGTTCTGTCTCTGTTGGAAAACCTGCAATCATATCTTGCGAAATAGCGCAGTTTGGAATTACAGTTCTTATTTTATCAATCAAAGTCATGTATTCCTCACGCGTATGCAAACGATTCATTTCTTTTAATATACGATTACTTCCTGATTGTACCGGTAAGTGAATGTGTTTGCAAATGTTTGGGTATTTAGCTATCACTTGCAGAATACTTTCATGCATATCCTGCGGATTCGAGGTTGAAAATCGAATGCGCATTTTAGGAAAAGCAACGGCAACCATTTCAAGCAATTGATCAAAGTCAATTGCAGTAGCTTTTTGAATTTCGCTAGCATTTACAAAATCTTTTTTCAAGCCGCCACCGTACCACAAATAACTGTCAACATTTTGACCTAATAATGTAATTTCTTTGTAGCCTTTGCTCCATAAATCTTGAATTTCACTCAAAATGCTTTGTGGTTCACGGCTGCGTTCGCGTCCGCGGGTAAAAGGAACTACGCAAAAAGTACACATATTATCACATCCTCGAGTGATAGAAACTAAAGCAGTTATACCATTAGTCATTAAACGAACAGGCGAGATATCGCCATAAGTTTCATCCTTTGATAAAATTACATTGATAGCATCACGACCTTCTTCAACTTCGGCTAATAAATTAGGTAAATCTTTGTAGGCATCTGGACCAACTACCATGTCAACGATTTTCTCTTCGTCTAAAAACTTTTCTTTCAAACGCTCTGCCATACAACCTAAAACTCCCACTTTCATTTTTGGATTGATGCGTTTTACGGCATTGTATTTTTCCAATCTTTTTCGGATGGTTTGTTCTGCTTTGTCGCGAATAGAACATGTATTTACTAAAACTAAATCGGCTTCCTCCAATACTTGAGTCGTATTGTATCCATTTCCGGATAAAATAGAAGCTACAATTTCGCTATCTGAAAAGTTCATAGCGCAACCATAACTCTCGATAAATAGTTTTTTAGTGTTTTCGGGTTTATTTTCTAAAACGAGACTTTCGCCTTGTTTACTTTCTTCAATTATCTTTTCCATTCCATTTTTTCAAAGCACAAAGATAACGTAATTTCAGTAAATATGACAAGATGTCAGCCTACAAATTAACAATGTTTTGCATTTTACAATTGAATGCTTCTAGGATAAATGAAGTTGTCAAAAAAGTTTCAATTTTGCTTTACTTTTTACTTTGTACTGCGAAATAAGAAATTCTTTTTTATGCCATTACTAAAATTTGGTTGATGGTTATTTTTATAAATAGAGTCAGTGTTTTGAAAGAGCGGAAACAAATGTTACTGTTTAAAATGAACCTTAAATGAGTTATTTTCGTAATACAAGAGGCGGAATTTATTTATTTTCAAAGTATTTTTCGAGAGATATGAAACAAGGCGTTTCGCAACAAATAATCTAATCAAGTAGGTTTTATTCTATTTTAAAAACCGGCAAAAGCCCGATATATAAAAAAAACTTCTACTTTTGTCCCAGAAAAATAGAGCAATGGCAAAGAATTTAGTTATCGTAGAGTCTCCTGCAAAGGCAAAAACAATCGAAAAATTTCTTGGAAGTGATTATCAAGTAGAGTCCAGTTATGGGCATATTGCCGATTTACCTTCACGAGAAATAGGAGTAGATGTGGAGCAAGGTTTTAAACCAAAGTATGAGGTTTCTGCAGATAAAAAAGCATTGGTTACCAAGTTAAAAGGTTTGGCTAAAAAAGCAGAAATGGTATGGCTAGCGAGCGATGAGGACCGCGAGGGTGAGGCTATTTCTTGGCACTTAGCCGAAGAGCTAAATTTGGATATTAAAAAAACCAAACGCATCGTTTTTCATGAGATTACAAAAACAGCCATTTTAAAAGCGATTGACAATCCACGTGAAATTGACTATAATTTAGTAAATGCCCAACAAGCCAGACGTGTACTTGACCGATTGGTTGGTTACGAATTATCGCCTGTTTTATGGAGAAAAATTAAAGGCGGTTTATCTGCTGGTCGTGTACAATCGGTTTCGGTTCGATTAATTGTTGAACGCGAGCGCGACATTCAAAACTTTAATGCAGTAGCAACTTACTCTGTAGTAGCCGAGTTTACTAACGAAGCAGGAAAAGCATTCAAAGCTAAGTTGCCTAAAAATTTTAATACAAAACAAGAAGCAGAGGCTTTTTTAAAAAATAACGTAGGTTCACAATATAAAGTAGGGGAGTTAGAAACAAAACCGACCAAAAAGTCGCCTACAGGTCCGTTTACCACTTCAACCTTACAACAAGAGGCAGCTAGAAAATTGTATTTACCGGTAGGTATTACCATGCAGTTAGCACAACGTTTATATGAAGCGGGATTGATTACTTATATGAGAACGGATAGTGTTAATTTATCAAAAGAGGCGATGGAGGCAGCTCAAGCTGAAATCATCAAATCCTATGGCAAGGAGTTCTCAAAACCAAGGACTTTCACCAATAAAAGCAAAGGCGCTCAGGAAGCTCATGAGGCTATTCGACCTACAGATATGTCACGCCACACGGTAGATATTGATCGTGACCAAGCCCGTTTGTACGATTTGATCTGGAAACGTACACTTGCTTCACAAATGAGTGACGCACAACTTGAGCGCACCAATGTAAAGATTGAAGCTAATAATCACAACGAGGTATTCACAGCTTCTGGTGAAGTGTTGCTTTTTGAAGGATTTCTAAAAGTTTATTTAGAAGGTCATGATGATGACGAAGAAGAGCAAGAAGGCATGTTGCCAGCCATGAAAGTGAACGAAAAGTTACAGAATAATTATATCACCGCTACTGAACGCTACTCAAGACCGCCAGCTCGATTTACAGAAGCGTCGTTGGTGAAAAAATTAGAGGAGCTTGGTATTGGTAGGCCATCTACCTATGCACCAACAATTTCTACAATTATCAACAGAAATTATGTTGAAAAAGGGAATCTTGACGGGCAAGAGCGTAAGTATACGCAACTTACTTTGCAAGCAGGCACGCTTGCTGAAAAAGTACTAAAAGAAAACACAGGCTCTGATAAAGGAAAATTAGTTCCAACAGATATTGGTACCATTGTTACTGATTTCTTGGTTAAGAATTTTGGAAACATTCTCGATTATAATTTTACTGCCAAAGTAGAACAAGATTTTGATGAAATAGCCGAAGGAAATATCGTTTGGACCAAAATGATGCAGGAGTTTTACGATCAATTTCATCCAACGGTGAAAGATGTGGAAGCGAACGCAGAACGTGAAAGTGGCGAACGTATTCTAGGAACTGATCCTAAAACAGGCAAACCAGTTTCGGTGCGTTTGGGTAAATTTGGCCCAATGGCTCAAATTGGCGCTGCTGATGATGAAGACAAGAAGTTCGCAAGCTTGATGAACGATCAAAATATTGGTAACATCACGCTAGAAGAAACTTTAAACTTGTTTTTGTTACCAAAAAACTTAGGTGTTTATAAAGATGAAGAAGTAGAGGTGAGTAATGGTCGTTACGGTCCTTATATTCGTCATGGTGCAGCTTTCGTATCTTTGCCAAAAGGCGAAAACCCGCTCGATGTTGATTTTGAACGCGCCAAAGAATTAATTGATGAAAAAGCACTTGCTGATGCGCCAATAGCTGTCTACAAAGGCGAAGGTGTTCAGAGAGGAGTCGGGCGATTTGGTGCCTTCATCAAATGGAATGGCCTTTTTATCAATGTGAGCAAGAAATATGATTTTGATAATTTATCTCAAAATGATATTGAAGCCTTGATTGAGGATAAATTACAAAAAAATATAGATAAAGTGCTTCACAACTGGGAAGATGAAGGAATCTTGGTTGAAAAAGCAAGATGGGGACGCTCTGTTATTACTAAAGGAAAGATAAAAATTGAATTAAGTAAGGATGTTGATGCTGCAAAATTGACTTTGGCCGAAGTACAAGAGATGATCGCAAAGAAAACTCCAGCCAAAAAAGTAGCGGCCAAAAAAGCGCCAGCCAAAAAAGCAACAGCAAAAAAAACAGTGGTAAAAAAGCCAGTAGCAAAAAAATAGAAAATGGAATTTGATTTTTTGAAACCCATAGACTCAGATGTTCTTGATTTTATAGGTAACCTTAAGGCGCAGCAATTAGGAAGTAAGGTTGTTTTACATACTAATGATCAATTTCCGGATTTAGATCAGGTTCAAATTGCCATTTTTGGTGTTTTGGATAATCGCGGCGATTGTAATGCTATTTCTGAGGTGGAGGTTAATCCAATAAGAAGGCAATTTTATAGTTTATTTCCAGGAAATTGGGACGCTTCTATCGCTGATTTGGGAGATATTCCCGCAGGAAGTAATGTTTCAGATACTTATTTTGCGGTAAAGCAAATTGCTACCGAATTAATTAAAAAAAGAATAATACCTATTGTTCTTGGCGGCTCTCAGGACATCACCTATTCTTTGTATCGTGCGTATGATACTTTAGAGCAAATGGTGAATTTGGTTGCCGTTGATGCAAAATTTGATTTCGGTACAGATGAAGAAGATCTTTCAGCTACTTCATACCTTACCAAAATGATTGTAGAGGAACCAAATAATTTGTTTAATTATTGCAATATCGGATATCAGACTTATTTCAACTCGCAAGAAGAAATTGATTTGATCGAAAAATTATATTTTGATGCCTACCGATTAGGTGAAGTTTCTAATAATATTGCAATTGCAGAACCAGTTTTTAGAGATGCTGATATGGTTAGTATTGATCTGAATTCTGTTAAATCTTCTGATTCTGGAAATACAATTCGTTTTCAGCCAAATGGCTTTAATGGTAAAGAAATTTGCGCATTAAGCAGGTATGCAGGAATAAGTGATAAAGTATCTTCATTTGGTATTTACAATCATAACAATACTGCTGCCGAAGCCGTGCTTGCAGCTCAAGTCGTTTGGTACTTTATCGAAGGGTTTCATTACCGTTCACATGAATATCCATTTGGAAGCAAAGAGAATTATTTGAAATATATTGTGCCTTTAGAAGAGGAGGAACTGGTTTTTTATAAAAGTGATAAAACAGACCGTTGGTGGATAGAAATTCCATTTATTTCAAATGTTAATAATAAATTAAAAAGAAACACGTTATTACCGTGTTCCTACGATGAATACTTACTTGCTTGCAACCAAGAACTGCCCGAAAGGTGGTGGAAAGCACAAAGAAAAAACATCGTTTAGATCGATTTAGGACATATTTATGATTTTTTTATAAAAAACAGTTTGTTTGGAACAAAAAAATTGTTTTTGTAAAAAATAATAAATAGGTTTACACACTTAAAAATAATGATTAGATAACCAAATTTATATGAAGAAGTTCATAGCTTTCACAGCGATTATAGCCCTTTTAACTGGCTGTGGTAAAACAAGCGACAGAGGAGAATTAGTTGGTGTTGATGGAGGGAAATGGCATCCTGAAAAACCTTATGGGATGACTTTGGTACCAGGAGGATCTTTTATTATGGGTAAATCAGATGCTGATTTAGCAAATATTGAAGATGCACCTACCAAAACTGTTACTGTGCGTTCTTTCTATATGGATGAAACGGAAATCACAAATAAAGAATACAGAAAGTTTGTAGAGTGGGTTAAAGATTCTACAATGAGAGTTCGTTTGGCTATTATGGCTGATATGAATGGTCAAACAGCAACCGCAAGTACTGGAAGAGGGAGAAATGCAGGTAGTATTGGCGATTTTGCATTCAATGATTCAGATCCAACTAAAATGACTGCTTACGATAAGTACATGTATGATAACTATTACAGTATCGGTACAGAGGATGATCAGTACGCTGGTAGAAGATTAAATAAAAAGGTGAAATTAATTAAGGATACCAAATTATATCCTGATGAATATTACACTGAGGTGATGGATTCTATGTATTTGCCAATTGAAGAGTCATACAACGGTTTGCGTACCATAGATGTAAATAAATTGAAGTTCCGCTATTCTTGGATGGATATTCAAGCTGCTGCCAAAGCTAAAGTTGGTAGAAGAAAAGATTTTATTAAAATTGAAACAATCAAGGTTTATCCAGATACTACAGTTTGGATCAAAGATTTTGCATATTCATACAATGAACCAATGCATAACGACTACTTTTGGCATAAAGCATATGGCGAGTACCCGGTAGTTGGTGTTACATGGACACAAGCTAAAGCCTTTTGTGCTTGGAGAACTTTATATAAAAATACATACATCAAGTCAAAAAGAAAAGGTCGTGATTTAATCAACTCATTCCGTTTGCCTACAGAGGCAGAGTGGGAGTATTCAGCAAGAGGTGGTTTAGAATCAGCTACATATCCTTGGGGAGGTCCTTACACGAAAAATGATAGAGGATGTTTCTTAGCTAATTTCAAGCCAAACCGTGGAGATTATGCTGCAGACGAGGCTTTATACACAGTAGAAGCTAAATCATATGAACCAAACGGATATAATCTATACAATATGGCCGGAAACGTTTCTGAATGGACGGATTCAGCATATGATCCTAACGCATACGAATATGTATCTACAATGAACCCAAATGTTTTAGATGCATCCAACAAACGTAAAGTATTACGTGGAGGATCCTGGAAAGATGTTGCTTATTTCCTACAGGTAAGCACAAGAGATTACGAATACGCTGATTCAGCAAGAAGTTACATTGGTTTTAGAACAGTACAAGACTACATGGGGCTTCAGACAACTGGAACAGGAAAAAAGAAAAAATAACAAAAACCCAATCTATTAAATTTTTAAATTACTATTATTATGGCATTACTAGGTAAAAAAGCAATGAATTTCGCTTACGGTATGGGAGCGGCAGTTGTAATCATCGGAGCATTATTTAAAATCACACATATTGAATTTGGTCCTATCACAGGAAACTTGATGTTGACAATTGGACTAGTTGTTGAAGCTGCAATTTTCGCACTTTCAGCTTTCGAACCAGTTGATGATGAATACAAATGGGAAAACGTTTACCCTGAGTTAGTAGGTGGAACTGCAAAACCAGCTGCTAAAAAAGCAGAACCAGCAGCAGATACGCAAGGTTTATTGTCTCAAAAATTAGATACATTACTTAAAGATGCAAAAATTGACGGTGCGTTAATGGCAAGTTTAGGAAACAGTATAAAAAATTTTGAATCAGCAGCTAAAGGAATTGCTCCTACAGTAGATTCTATTGCTTCTACTAAAAAATATAGTGAAGAGTTAAGTTTAGCGGCTACTCAAATGGAGTCTCTAAATAGCTTGTACAAAATACAATTAGAAAGTGCTTCTAAAAATGCACAAATTAATGAAGAAGTTGCAGCTAACAATTTGAAATTGAAAGAGCAAATGCAGTCTTTAACTTCTAATTTATCTTCTTTAAATAGTGTATACGGTGGAATGCTTTCTGCTATGAACAATAAAGGATAATTAGTCAAGCGACACATTAACAATAAACTAATTATTTAGAAAATATGGCAGGAGGAAAACTAACCCCTAGACAGAAGATGATTAACCTTATGTATTTGGTTTTCATCGCTATGTTAGCATTAAACATGTCCAAAGAAGTATTATCTGCTTTTGGATTAATGAATGAAAAATTTGAAGGATCAAATACAGCAGCAGAACAATCTAATGCTCAAATGTTATTGAGTTTAGATGCTAAAGCTGCAGAGGCAGGCGGAGAGTTTAAAGACGCTGCTGCAACTGCTCACAAAGTAGAAACACTTACTAAGAATTTCTACGACTATATTGCAGGTTTAAAAACGGAAGTTTTAACAGGTACTGAAACAAATCCAGATACAGGTAAATTACCTTATGAGGAAATGGATAAAGGAGACAACTTAGATAATTCTTGGTTTAGTCCTGCAGGATATTCTGCAAAAGGTAACGAAGTCGTTAAAACTATTGAGCAGTACAAAAATGATGTTAAGGCAGCTTTAGGTGGAAACAAAAAATTAGCGCCAATTTTAAGCGAAGTAGAGTCGAAATTTGATCTTGCACCAGTTAAAAACAAAGACGGAATAGCAATAGCATATTTAGATTACCATTTTAAAGGTTTTCCAGCTGTTGCTTCGTTAGCAAAGCTGTCTGCTTGGCAAAATGATGTTAAAAAAGTGGAGACAGATGTTTACAATACTTTATTAGGAAAAGCGGCCGTTGCTGCTGCTTCTTACAGCAATTATCAAGCGATTGTTGTTTTAGACAAGAGTGCTTACTTTCAAGGAGAACAAGTTACAGGTAAAGTAGTTTTAGGTCGTTATGACGAAAATACAAAACCAACTTCTTTTTCTGGTCCAGGAAAAATAGTTAACGGACAAGCTGTAATTTCGATGACTGCTGGAAGTGTTGGTGAGCAATCAATCAACGGCAAATTTACTTTCTTAGAAGACGGAAAGAACATTCCATTACCTTTTCAAGGAAAGTACGTAGTTGTTCCTAGACCTAACTCTGCTACTATCTCAGCAGACAAAATGAATGTTGTTTATAGAGGAGTTGTAAACCCAATTTCTATTTCTTTTGCAGGAATCGCTGATAACAATGTTAATGCTTCTGCACCAGGATTAACTAAAGTTGGTAACGGAAAATACAACATGAGCCCACAAGCTGGTAACGAAGTTGTAATCAATGTTTCTGGAAAAATGGCAGATGGTAAAGTAGCTTCTGATAAACGTGTGTTTAGAATCAAAGGTATTCCTGGTCCAACGGGTACTATCCGTGGAGAAATGGGAGTTGTTAAAGGTCCTAAATCAAGTTTAGAAATTTCTACTGTTGGAGCTAAGCTTGTTGATTTTGACTTTGAAGTAGGATTGAGTGTAGTTGGTTTTAACTTAAAAGTTACTGGTCAACCTACCGTAGTTGTTCAAGGAAACAAATTAAACGCACAATGTAAAGCTGTTTTGGCAAAAGCCGGACGTGGAGATCAGGTTACTATTTCTGAGATCAAAACAAAATTAGAAGGAGCGGGTAGCTACTTGTTGCCAAGAACCGCACCTGTAATTTATGAAATACAATAATACAACGGTTGTATAAACCAAAGTCAATATTTTATTAGGACACTATTATGAATGTAAGAAATCTTTTTATCGCTATCGTCTCTCTTTCTTGGAGCATTAGTTCCGTAGGGCAGTCGAATTTGCTAAATGCAAAAACTCCAGACCAAATTGGACTAAAAACTGCTGCACAGCTGGATTCAGATAACGATAAACCATTAGCCTACGGTTATGTACACGACCGTGATGTTTTAATGGGTAAAACAACATGGGAAATTATTGATTTAAGTGAGAAGATCAATTTCTCCTTATATTTTCCTATTGATACAGCGAATATTGGTTCTGATAGAAGGTCTTTATATGATGTATTGACTAAGGCAATGAAAAATGGTCAAATCACTGAAGTCTATACTGATAGTTATTTCAATACCAAAAAATCTTTGCAAGACATTCAGGGCTCTTTAACTCGTGTCGATACTACTGATGCTGGTAGAGAGCAATTAAATGCTGGTAATAGAATTTCTGATGAGTACATTGTCAGACAGGATTTATCTGCGCAAGATGTTACGCAATACAAAATCAAAGGGTATTGGTATTTTGACAAACGTCAAAGTGAGTTGAAATATCGTTTGTTAGGAATTTGTCCTATTACTCCTGACGTGTATACGATGAACAGTGATGAGAAAGATTATATCGAGTTGTTTTGGGTGTTTTTCCCAGCGGCGCGCGAAGTTTTACATAATGCAAAAGCTTTTAATGATAAAAATTCAGCGATGCCAGTTTCGTTTGATCAAATTTTGAACTCTCGCCGATTTAACAGTTTGATTTATAAAGAAGAAAACGTTTACGGAGATCGTGCAATTGAAGAGTACATGAAAGACAATGCTCAAAATCAGTTGTTAGAATCTGAAAGAGTAAAAGACAAGATTAGAAATTTTGAATCGGATATGTGGAACTACTAGTTTCCGTAAGATTAAAACAGATAAAACTCTTACCCTTGTGGTAGGAGTTTTTTTGTTTATTGGTGATATTTAAACTGATATTTTATGATTGATTATTTAATAGTTGGTGCTGGCTTGGGTGGACTTTCTTTCGCAGAATGGGCACTTGAAAATGATAAGACAATTTGTGTAGTGGATAATAATTCTCAAAACTCATCTCGTGTAGCTGGAGGTTTGTATAATCCGGTTATTTTGAAGCGGTTTAGCGAAGTATGGAATGCAAAGGAGCAACTTGAACAAATGAACGCTTTTTACAATAGAATTGAAAAACGATTATCTTTTCAGTTTGATTTTAAGAAACCAATTCTCCGTAAGTTTTTTTCAGTGGAAGAACAGAATAATTGGTTTACTGCTTCGGATAAAGTCAATTTAGCCCCTTTTTTATCAACTACTTTAATTCATGATACATTTATTGGTATTGAATCTCCTCATGGCTACGGTCAAGTATTACATACAGGTTATGTAGATACTGCTTTATTGCTTCAGGAATTTAGGGCTTTCCTTTCGGCATCAGGTCTATATGAAGAATTTGATTTTGAGTATGATGCTTTGGAGTTGATTACAGGAGGAGTGCGGTATAAAGGGATTATTGCCAAACATGTTATTTTTGCTGAAGGGTATGGCTTGCACGCTAATCCGTATTTTAACTCTCTTCCATTAGATGGAACTAAAGGCGAATTATTTATAATTGAGGCGCCTGGTTTAAAACTCGATGTAATAGTTAACACCAGCGTATTTATATTGCCGCTTGGAGAAAATCTTTTTAAGGTAGGAGCTACTTACAATTGGAAAGATAAAACCAATGACACAAGCGAGGAGGGCAAACAAGAATTGATTGATCGAATTCAAGAAATTATCAATTGTGATTTTAAAATTATATCTCATTTTGCAGGAATCAGACCCACCGTTCGAGATAGAAGACCATTAATTGGAACGCACCAAATACATCCTCAATTACACGTTTTAAATGGTTTAGGAACTAGAGGCGTTATGTTGGGGCCGTCAATGGCTAAGGCCTTGTATGATTTTATCGAGTTTGAAAATGCCTTAGACCCAAGTATTGACTGTTGGCGATTTGAAAAGCGTAAAAAGTAGGGATTTATTTTTTGTTTTGATTAGGGTCATACGAAACAAACATATTGATATAAATGTTTCGAGCCCAGCGTAAAACAAACGGAAATAGTGCTGTTAATGCAATGATTATAACAACAAATGCCTCTTTTAAATTTGATTTAAAGAAGAAAAAAGAAATGACAAACGCTGCAATACCAATAGCGACATTTAATCCGTAGCTTACGTACATGGCTCCGTAAAAAAAGGATGGCTCTATTTGATATCTCAATCCACAATGACTGCAATTGTCATGCATTTTTAAAACTTGGGTTAAATGCCATGGGTTTTTTTGTAAATACATGCTCTCATTGTGACATTTAGGACAAGTTCCTGTTAAAATGCTATATAATTTGGATCCTTTTTTTAACATTTGCAAAAAATTTAATTTTCCTGATTTTAGTCCTACCAGAAGATAGGCAAATTTAATAAATCACAGAGGAATAAAATCACAATACATGCTTAATATACATAATTTATCGGTTTCTTTTGGTGGCTCTTATTTGTTTGAAGAAGTTACTTTTAGACTCGGTGCAGGAGATAGGGTTGGATTAGTTGGAAAAAATGGTGCGGGAAAATCAACCATGTTGAAAATGTTAGCGCGTGACTTTGCTCCAGACTCGGGCGTCATTTCTCAAGAGAAAGATATCAAAATGGGTTTCTTACGACAAGATATCGATTTTGAACGCGGTAGAACTGTTTTAGAAGAGGCATACGAAGCATTTACAGAGATAAAAGCTGTTGAGAAAAAGTTAGCAGAAATCAACCACCAATTGGTAACAAGAACGGATTACGAAAGCGATGAATACAGCCAAATTATAGAAGATCTTTCTGATTATACGCATCGATTTGAAGTTTTGGGCGGTTACAATTATGTGGGCGACACTGAAAAAATTCTTTTGGGTCTTGGTTTTAAAAGAGAAGTTTTTGACAACCAAACCGAAACATTTTCGGGAGGTTGGAGAATGCGTATTGAGTTGGCCAAATTACTACTGCAATCGAATGATGTTTTATTACTGGATGAGCCTACGAATCACTTAGATATTGAAAGTATCATTTGGTTAGAAAGCTTTTTACGTAATTACCCAGGAGTTGTGGTGATTGTTTCGCATGATAAAATGTTTTTGGATAACGTAACTAACAGAACTATTGAAATTTCATTAGGAAAGGCATACGATTTTAATAAGCCTTATTCTCAATATTTAGAATTGCGTCATGAAATTAGAGAGAAACAATTAGCTACTCAAAAAAATCAGGCCAAGAAAATTGAGGAGACTGAAAAATTGATTGAAAAGTTTCGCGCCAAAGCATCGAAAGCATCAATGGCACAGTCCTTAATTAAAAAATTAGATAAGGTGGAACGGATTGAGGTTGATGAAGATGATAATTCAGTGATGAATATTTCTTTTCCAGTTTCAAAAGAACCAGGAAGAGTAGTTATTGAAGCTGAGAATGTAACTAAAAGTTATGGTGACACAACGATTTTAAAAGATATAAGTTTACTTGTTGAGCGTGGAAGTAAAATTGCTTTTGTGGGACAAAATGGTCAAGGAAAATCGACTTTTATCAAAGCAATTGTTGATGAATTTGAATATCAAGGTTCTATAAAGCTCGGTCATAACGTACAATTGGGGTATTTTGCTCAAAATCAAGCCGAATATTTAGATGGAGAGATTACATTGTTGCAAACTATGGAAGACGCAGCTGTAGATACCAACCGTATGAAAGTACGCGACATGCTTGGATCGTTTTTATTTCGTGGTGATGATGTTGAGAAAAAAGTAAAAGTACTTTCGGGTGGTGAGCGTAACCGTTTAGCACTATGCAAGCTTTTGTTACAGCCAATCAACGTGTTGTTAATGGATGAGCCTACCAATCACTTGGATATTAAATCTAAAAATGTTTTAAAAGCAGCTTTGCAAAAATTTGGAGGAACGCTACTTTTGGTTTCTCACGATAGAGATTTTTTACAAGGAATGTCGAATATTGTTTACGAATTCAAAGACCAAAAAATCAAAGAGTACTTAGGTGATATCAACTATTTCTTAGAGCAACGCAACTTAGAAAACATGCGTGAAGTGGAGAAAAAGGACGCTGGTAAAGCTACTGCACCTAAAGAGAGCAATAAAGCTTCGTACGAAGACCAAAAGAAAGGTAAAGCTTTGCAGAACAAACTCAGTAAGGTTGAGAGTCAAATCAAACAATTAGAGCGCGACATTCAAAATGATGATAAAATGTTAACGTCTAACTACGACAAACACATCGAGGATGCTAAGTTTTTTACCGCTTACAATAAAAAGAAAGCAGATTTAGACCAACTTTTGTTAGATTGGGAAATCATTCAAGAAGAAATAGATAATTTATAATTCAAAAAGAGCTTTAAAAAGGCTCTTTTTTTATGAAATAACTCCAATGGATTTTGAGTGCGCAATAGCTTCGCTACTGTCTTTAAAATAGCAAACAGAAACCTTTAGTGAAGCAATGTTGTCTAAGGTTGTTTTTATTTTCTTTTTTGGAGACAATCCCGTTTGTCTAATGTAAACAGCTTTTACCGTTACGGGGAAAATTTTACAGATTGCTTCGTATAAAAAAGCATCTTGTTGCGAATCATCGCCAAGCAATACATATTCAAGGTTGGGGTAAAACTCTAAAATGTGTTTGATTTTTTCAAATTTATGATTGTGATTGCCTCTACCTGTCGAAAAGAAATCCCAAAGGCTAGTTTTGATGTCCTTAAGTAACAAAACTGCTTCGGGTAACTGATGCATTTCAGTAAACTTAGTTATAAACCGATATAGATTCCACTCGCTACTTGAAACATAAAAAAACACGTTGAACTCCTCACTTTGCGATCGACCGGCTGTGCTAAGCGCTTGGTAATGGGTTACAACATCATCATATACTGTGCGTTTATTGATGTTTTTAAAAAGTAGTTCGTATAGTTTTTTTAACGGATTAAAAGTGTGCGATACCAAAAAAGTATCGTCAATATCAGATATTATTCCAAGATTGCCCTTGTGAGGTCGTATAAAGGAGCCTTTTTCCGAAATACTTTTCTGTTTGTAGGGCGTGCTTACTTTGTATTCGTTCCAACCGTACTGCATTTCTGTATCCATTGGAATACAAAACTTAAAGTAGCCATCGTCTAGTGTTTTTGTGTGTATGTTTAGTCCTTTGTAATGCAAATAGACATCAGCGTTTGCCAAAGTTTTAATTTGAAACAATTTAATAATCGAACTAGCATTTTTTAAATTCTTCTTTTGAAAATTATATTCTTCACGGGAGGAGGGCTTAAAAACATGCCCCATGACAATCAATTCTTGGTCATTTGCATAGCCGCGATATAATTTTAGAATTGGTTTCATAAATTTTGGTACTTTTGAAAGAGTACAAATTAAAGATTTTTAAGTAATAAACGACGCGAAAGTGAAAAAGAATATATTGTTGGTGGTTAATCCTATCTCAGGTGATATTGACAAATTAGAAATTATAACTATGGTTTCAGAATTTGCCGAAAATCTCGGAGTGAATCTTGAGGTGTACACCACATCTGGCGAGGATGATATTGAAAACATCAAAACCTTGTATGACAAATCTCTTTTTGAACGAATCCTGGTGGCTGGCGGTGATGGCACTATTAAAATGGTGGCTGAGGCAATGGAGGAGCACGATGTTATCTTGGGGATTTTGCCAGCAGGTTCTGCAAATGGTTTGGCGGTCGATTTGAATTTACCAACTACCATTGAAGAGAATCTTGAAATTGCATTTTCTGGAGAAACAAAAGCCATTGACATGATTGCAATAAACGGTAAAAAAAGCATCCATTTAAGTGATATTGGTTTGAATGCTGATTTGGTTAAGAACTACGAAAACGGAAGCATTAGAGGTAAAATAGGGTACATGCTGCAAACTGTTTCGACACTAATTGATTTAGAACCTCCTTTTTTTGCAACCATTACAGGAGATTTTCCTACTGTTGCTTGTGAGGCGCGCATGATTGTTATTGCCAATTCACAAAAATACGGAACAGGAGTAACCATAAATCCAGCGGGACTGATGGATGATGGATTGTTTGAATTGGTGATTTTAAAAAATATGGATTTAGTGCTTTTTGGTAAAATTATCACCGGAAACATGCCAATAAATGATGAAGATGTCGAAATTATTTCGACGAAAAAAGCAACAATAACGACTCAACAACCGGTTAATTTTCAAATTGACGGAGAATATTGTGGGAAGCAAACTAAGCTCGATATCGCTATTTTACACCAACAAATAAAAGTTGCAGTTCCTATTGTTACTAGCGCTACTTAAAAGGATTTCGTTCTTGCCAAATGGTTTCTGGCTCCAAATAAGGAAACAACAAGGGCATAAATCGATTAATGATTGGGTTGCTATGTCGCATCAAACCGAACATGTCAACTGGTACTGCACCAACGGAGCTTTTAATTTCAAGCGCCGTTCTTGCAAAAACAATTTCGTTAAATCCTTTATTGATTGAATAGGCAATCATATCGTATAACATATTCAAATACAACATCTTTTCTCGTTGTAGCAAATCATCGTAACCCAAAAAATAGGTTTCCATAGTGTTGCCGTTTTTCAATAAAGTGTTAAATCCAATTAGTTCATCATCAATAAAGTATCCGTAAAATAAAAACTGGTCTTTGAGAATTTCTTTCAGCTTCTGGAAATGATTTTTGGCTAGAAAAAAGGTGTTAAAGGGAGCGTTTTTAGCGACGTGTAAATACAATTCATAAATGCGCTCTTCAAAATAAATAATATCTTCTAAATGTAATTTTCGTTTTTCGATTCCTGCTGCTTTTTTGCGAGCTCTTTTGTATTGGTCTCTGTATTTTTTTGATAATGCATCTATGTAATCTTGTTCGTTTTTCCAAGATTCTTTAATACGAAACAACATGGAAGGCTGGGTGCTAAATCGATAATAATTTTTAAACGAAGGAATTTCAAAATCACTGATTTCCTTCTTCTCAAAATCCTTGTAAGTACTGATGTGTACTTTTTTACCTAATGACTTATATTTTTTTTCTAATGCTTTACTCGCTTGCTGAATGCATGCCAACGCTTCTTTTTTGGGAGTATCACTGGCGAAAGCCATAGCGTTTTGACCTGTAAGCATGTTGTTGCCCATAACTAATACGTGGGCTCCAAAATTTTTAAAGGCAAAGTTACGGATGTTTGTTTTTAATGATTTATCGCGAGCACCGT
The DNA here is from genome assembly GCF_011365745.1 of Flavobacterium turcicum. Lineage (GTDB taxonomy): Bacteria > Bacteroidota > Bacteroidia > Flavobacteriales > Flavobacteriaceae > Flavobacterium > Flavobacterium turcicum. The sequence continues at coordinate 851,725 of NZ_JAAOBY010000001.1, forward strand.
ATGATGGTACTTGGTTTAAATCTAAAAATTGACCAAGTGCAATTCCTTTTAATTGGTTTTCCTGATAAATCCCAATAAAATGGCAATCCATATTTTCGGGTGCTGATTCCTCTAAAATTTGTAGGTAATTACGAGTAAGAAAAAGATTGGTCACAGCAATAGTGTCCCACTCTAAAGGAAGAGTAATAGCTGAAGTAAATAATTGAAATGAAAACGAGGAGGTCAATAGGATTTTTAATTTTCCTCAAAATTAAGTAATAATCTTAATGTTTTATATCTTCTTGATTAAATAGCTATCTTTAACCTGATAAAAAGATATAAAAATGAAAAAATTAACTCCAGATGTTCTCAAGCCAGCATTAGCCAAGCTTAGTGGTTGGGAATTGAATAACGATCGTATTTGCAAAGACTTTATTTTTTCTGATTTTAAACAAGCTTTTGCTTTTATGGTTCAAGTGGCGCTGCTGTGCGAAAAACAGAATCATCATCCAGATTGGTCAAATTCTTATAATAAAGTTTCAATTGCCTTAACAACTCACGATCATAATGGAGTTACTGATTTAGACCTGCAAATTGCGGAAGCAATTGAAACGATAAAACAATAAAAGCTAGTAGTTAAAAAATAATTACAAAATGCTTAGATTATTGCCAAGCGCAAATAATACCGCCCATAATCATAAATGATACGATCCAATATCCGCTAACAATTGCTGTGTAAGTAAAACTACGTTTTTCGTGTAAAGCGGTTGTTCCTATTATCGGTAAAACCAAGAAAAGCCCCGATAAGAAGCCATGAAGAGCTCCGTGTTTAAAGGTTCGAAAAGCTGTTCCGTAATCGTTCATAAATGCTCCATAAGATGGTTTAGCTGATGCTGGATCACCACCAATCATTCCTAATGCACCAAATTGATGAATAGTTAGTGTTTGCATTAAAAAACTAATCATTAGTGCGTAAATAATTGATACACCAAACAAAACAAATAAATTAGTTTGTTGCAATTGCGCCAAAGTTAGTCCTGTTTCTTTCATCCATCGTGTACCAAAAACTTTAGGGTGGTACCATATAGATCCAACTGCAAATGTTGATAAAGCGGCTACCAGCAGTGCTAAAAAATTGATTTCCATAATTTTAGTTTTTAAGTTGTTAAAACAAATATACTAAAACATTTGAAAAATGATTTCAACTACGTATTGTAAGGTATATCGTTAAAAAAAAACACAAATGATGTCGTTCGTCGATTTTATTTGCTGGTAAACCCGTTTAAGTGTACTTTCGTCCTGTTAAATCAAACATTTCAGCGTATGAAAACGAAAACTACTCTATTACTAACTATATTTTGTGCATTTTCAATGCTAGCTGCTGTTTCACCAAGCGAAAAAGAAGCACTTGTAAAATTGTACGAGTCAACTAACGGCAGTCAATGGAAAGTTAAATGGGATTTATCAGCTCCGGTATCTACATGGTTTGGAGTAAAGTTGCAAAACGATAAAGTTGTTGCACTTCAATTAGCAGATAACAATTTGATTGGAGAATTGCCAGCTGAAATTAAAAACTTAGAAAGTTTACAAGAATTAGATTTACACAAAAATCAAATTGCGGGGACAATTCCTTCTGCGATAGGAGAGTTAAAGCAAATGCAAGTATTGAATCTTTCGTTTAATAAACTTCAAGGTTCAATTCCAAACGCTATTTGTGAATTAAATAACCTAAAGAAATTAGAATTATACATGAATGGTTTATCTGGTGAATTGCCACAAGCCATCGGTGCTCTACGTCAATTAGAAGTGCTTTCGTTATTCAATAATCAATTAGAAGGTGAAATTCCGGTATCTCTTTATGAAATTAAAAATCTTAAAGCATTACTATTGAACAGTAATCTTTTGGTAGGTGCTTTGGACAGAAAAGTTGAGCAATTAACAGCATTAGAAAACTTAAGTCTTTTTGATAACAAAATGGTAGGTCAAGTTCCTTTTGAATTAGAAAAATTGAACAATTTGAAAGAAATGAATATATCTTACAACCAATTTAATGGTTTGGTTTCAAGAAATCTAGCTGTTTTAGATACCTTAAACATGACTATGGTAAACGATAAAGGCGTAGCAACCCTATTAGAGCTAAGCACTTCACGAAATACAGCGATTGCAGCCGAAGATTAACATTAATAATAGAATTCATATTTAGTTGCTTTTAATAAACTTAGTTCATTACAACCTGTGGAGTTTACTTTACAGGTTTTTTTGTGTTTTTTCATTTCTCGCTTTGCAAAAAAAACTATGCGTTGAAATCGTCGGTTACTAATGATTTTTTGGTTTAACGGAGATTTAAGAAAGATAAATCAAGGAAATATAAAAAAACAAACTGCATCTCGCATCGCTTATCCTTTGTTAATAATACTTTTATTATCTTTGGTGCTTACCATTTGGTAATCAATTAAAAGTAAATTGTCCGTTTTTTAATGCAGTTGTAAAGATGAAAAAAAAACCTGTTTCGATTAAATCAATAGCTGAACATCTTAAAATTTCAGTGACAACGGTTTCTTTCGTCTTGAATGGAAAAGGGAAGGAGAAACACATTTCTGATTTACTTATTCAGAAAGTATTGAATTACGCCAAAGAGGTAAATTATACACCAAATCAAATAGCGCAAAGTCTTCGTACCGGTAAATCAAATATTTTAGTATTTATGGTCGAAGATATTTCGAATAGCTTTTTCTCTAAATTAGCTCGTGTAATCGAGGATATTGCATACAGTAAAGGGTATAAAGTTATTTTTTGTAGCAACGAAAACAATGATGAAAAATCAATTGAGCTTATTCGTCTTTTTAAATACAGACAAGTAGACGGTTTTATCATTGTGCCTTCTCCCGGAATTAAAAGCGTGATTCAAGAATTGCTTGACGAAAATATACCAGTAGTTTTGCTTGATCGGTATTTTTCTGATTTAGATTGTAATAGCGTTGTGGTAGATAATGAACAAGCTACGTACAATGCAATTCAACATTTAATCGATAATAATTTTAAGAGTATTGGTTTTATTACAACAGATTCCACTCAAACCCAAATGACAGATCGTCTTGGAGGCTATGAAAGAGCTATTACAGAGGCGGATTTAGTTTCTAATGTATTAGTGATACCTTATGTTGAATCAAGCGCTGGAACATCTAGGGATTCTATAAAAAAATTCATTATTGAAGTCGAAAATAGAGACGCTGTATTTTTTGCAACCAATTATTTGGCTCAAACAGGATTAAAAGTACTCAAGAAAAACGCACCTCATTTAATTAATAAATTGGGCATTTTTACTTTTGATGATAATGAATTCTTCAAAATACATACCCCTACGATTTCTGCTGTATCTCAGCCTATGGTTGAAATAAGTACCGAAGTTATGAAAATTCTTTTACCGTTACTACAGCGAAAAGAAGTTCATGAAAGCCCAAAACGAGTTGTATTACAAGGAAAATTGAAAATTAGAGAGTCCTCTTTGGCAACTCCTAACTAGCAACTAGGCTCACGCTTTAAAACTAGTATTTAACTCTTTTTATTTTAACTATTCTTTGTCTTGTAAGGAAAGAACAGTACAATTTATTTTTTTAAATCCTGCCTAACGATTATAAAGAACTGTTTTACATCTTGATGTTTGACTTTTATTCAAAAAGTAATTTTTTTGTATGATAAATAGTAGGTTATCATACATTTTGAATTTAATTTTTTTAAAATTCAAATACTAGCCGTGTTACCAATTGGAGTTGCATTTTCATTAGCAAATAGGAATTGTCAATTTTGAATGAAATATGAATTAAGAAGCGCTGTCAGAAGTTTTTTTGTAGAAGAATTGCGAAATATCTCTGTTTAGCACAGTTGTCCGTTCTATTTTTAAATGATGCGAGTTGCTTTGCAGTTGGTAGAACATTGACTACTTATAAAAACACTAATGTTGTTTTAAGATTTGCTCCAAAAACATAATGTACCAATTATGGTGCTGTAACTTAAATGATACTTTGCCAATGGCTAAAGGCGTTACAATTCCGAAAACAGGACTTTTGCAGTATAAAGAATTGAAAGATGGTGCAGGAATAGATTATTTTCAGCTTGACAGTTTATTTAGTAATAGGGGAGGGCATATAGGGTTATAGCTACAAGCAGGAATAACGGAATTGGCAGAACTGAGTATTGAATCGGCTAAAAAGGTGTATCAAAAATTTACACTCAATTTAAGTTTATTTTTAACGCCTTTTCTGCGTAATTTTGCCGAAGTATATTAGTGTCGATAGGGAATTTACAAATAGTGAATGTATATTTCTGACTGCTTTAAAACAATAATTTGCTAATTTGGGATTAAAGATGCCTTTAGCAATTTTAGAAAACACCGAAGCAACTACTATATTGGAGGCAGCTTATTTTTACAATGAGGTTTTTTGGGAAAAAATAAAAGAGGAACTGCCTCATTTTTAATTTAATTATTTAAAAAATGCAAGTACAGTTAACAAACTTATTGGATAAAGCAGTTGTTTTTGATGAGATCAGAAATCAATTGCAAACGGCTAATTATACCATTGAAAATGAAGATCAAACTAGACCTTGGGGTGGTTTTTTTGTGATAAATGAAAAGGAAACAAATACTTTTGCTTCAAATTTTTTTCCTAATCTTGCTCCAGAGTCAGAAGATTTCACATCTAAGCGAAGCCCAAAAATTTTGGTTGTAGCGCCATCATGTAGACTTTCTTGGCAGTATCATTTCAGAAGGTCTGAAGTGTGGAAAGTAGTCAATGGACCGGTCGGAGTAAAAATAAGTGACACTGATGAAGAAGGAGATTTAAAAGTGCTTGAAGCGGGTGATTTTATCAAAATGAATACAGGAGAACGTCATCGTTTGATAGGTTTGAATAGTTGGGGTGTAGTAGCTGAAATTTGGCAACATACTGATCCCAATCATCCGTCAGATGAAGAGGATATTGTTAGGCTGCAAGATGATTTTGGTAGATAATTTTCAAGATGATTCTTTTCAACAAAGGAAGCTAATTACAAAAAAAGTAAAGTCTAAAAGGTTTATTGCAGATGCAATAGACCTTTTTTTATAGAATTTAGTCAGGGTATTTTAACGAATATTCTTTGTATCGAAATCTAAGATTTAATTTTTCTGGTAGATAAAAACAGAAAAAGTATTTTTCTAAAATTGTCTTTGGTTTGTTGTAATCCATTCATTTTTATAGACTTAAATAACTATTGTAGTCATTTGCTCGGTGAATTGAGTAATTCAATTGCTTTTTCGAATATCTACGTAATTATTCCTCCTATATTTATTTTTAAGGCTTACTTTTAATGAAGTGTTTTTTACGTTCTATGACTTTTTTAATGATTAATTTTTCAAAATTTTGATGTTCCTCAATCCAAATCCTATTAAGCTATCATGAAAATAAATTTAGGAAAAAATATTTTTTAAACTAAAACGTATTAGTATTTTTGTTAAGAAGGATTCTGGTATCACCTTTAATTTACTTTCGTTCAGTTTAATAAAATCCATGTTTGAAATTACAGTTTGGTGGTGCCAACAGTCTGTGTTAGTTAAATTGTATTTAAGCAAATAACTGCAAAATCAATATAATGTGTAATATAATTACAATCAGCAAAGTTGGTTTTGCAGGAGCAGTTTTAAAATAAACAAAAGATTTATAGTGAGAAGGAAACTGGTTTACAGCTTATTTTCGAAAGCTTGGTAAAAGATATTTTTAGAAATTCCGAAGTCAGAAAAGGAATAATTAACGCAATTAATAATGTAGTTTTGAGTATAAAAATAAATAGAATTCGGTTCGTGTTGTTGAGTCTGTTTTTCATAGTTTCGGGTACAGCACAAGAACTTGTGGTTACAGAAGCTAGGCAAGCTGTTGATTGGGTGAACCCGCTAATTGGTACCGATTCAGATTATGGAATCTCGAATGGGAACACCTATCCCGCCATAGCAATGCCATGGGGAATGAACTTTTGGACACCCCAAACAGGAAAAATGGGTGATGGTTGGGCATATACCTATAAAGCAAACCGCATTAAAGGTTTTAAGCAAACCCATCAACCTTCGCCGTGGATGAACGATTACGGTCAGTTTTCAATCATGCCGGTCACTGGTGATTTAAAATTTAAGGAAGAGGAACGCCAAAGTTGGTTTTCGCACAAAGCCGAAACCGTTACTCCATACTATTATAGTGTGTATTTGGCTGATCATAAAGTTACTACCGAGATTACACCTACCGAAAGGGCTGCACGATTTCGTTTCACTTTTCCTGAAACCAATAACGCATACGTTGTTATTGATGCCTTTGACAAAGGATCTTATGTAAAAATTATCCCTTTTGAAAGAAAAATTATTGGCTATACCACAAAAAATAGTGGTGGTGTGCCTCAAAATTTCAAAAATTATTTTGTCCTTGTTTTTGATAAAGATTTTGAAACAAATGCAACTTTTAATGGCGATGTTTTAGGAAATGCTTTAGAAATGCAAGCCAACCATGCCGGAGTAGTTGTAGGTTTTAAAACGAAATCTGGAGAAGCGGTTAATGTACAAGTAGCCTCGTCTTTTATCAGTTATGAACAAGCGGAACTGAATTTAAAAGAAATTGGGAATGATGATTTTGATGCGCTCAAAGAGAAAGGAAAAGCCATTTGGAATAAGGAGCTAAACCGAATAAAAGTAGAAGGCGGGACGACTGACCAAATGGGAACTTTTTATTCCTCATTGTATCGCTCGCTTCTTTTTCCAAGAAAATTCTATGAGTTTGACAAAAACAAAAATATAGTTCATTATAGCCCTTATAATGGTCAAGTACTATCTGGTTATATGTTTGTTGACACTGGGTTTTGGGATACTTTTAGGGCTTTATACCCATTTTTAAACTTGATGTATCCTGATCTGAATGCTAAGATGCAAGAAGGCTTATCGAATGCTTATAAAGAAAGCGGTTGGTTGCCAGAATGGTCAAGTCCTGGTTTACGCGATATCATGGTGGGTAATAATTCGGCTTCTATTGTATCTGAGGCGTATTTGAAGAGCGGAAAAAACTCAAAATACGACATCGAAAATTTATACCAAGCTTTAATTCACGGTGCCAATAATCCGGGGCCTTTGAGAGCTGTGGGTAGAGCTGGAGTTGATTTTTATAATACCTTGGGCTTTGTGCCACAAGACGCCGTTGATGAAAGTGCAGCTCGAACTCTGGAATATGCTTATGATGATTTTGCGATTTATCAATTGGCTAAAGCCTTGAAAAAGCCACAATCCGAAATCGACTTGTATAAAAAACGAAGTCTAAACTATAAAAATCTCTTTGATCCTTCTTATAATTTAATGCGACCAAAAAATAAGGACGGGAAATTTATTACGTCTTTTGATCCCTTTCTGTGGTTTAATGGTTTTACAGAAGGAAATAGTTGGCATTACTCGTGGTCCGTTTTTCATGATGTGCAAGGTTTGATAGATTTAATGGGCGGACCAAAGACATTTGTATCGCAGTTAGACAAAGTTTTTTCTGCTCCACCTGTTTTTGCGACGGGCAATTTTAAAGGAGGAGTAATCCATGAAATGAGAGAAATGCAAATTGCTAATATGGGCCAATATGCTCACGGAAATCAACCCATTCAGCACATGATTTATTTGTACAATTATGCCAATCAGCCTTGGAAAACGCAATATTGGGTTCGAGAGACGATGAACAGAATGTATCACGCCACTCCCGATGGGTATTGTGGTGACGAGGATAATGGGCAAACCTCTGCTTGGTATGTTTTTTCAGCTCTCGGATTTTATCCTGTGACTCCAGCATCTGATCAATATGTTTTAGGGGCTCCATTGTTTAAAAAGGCAACTATTCAGCTAGAAAACGGTAAGACAATTCAAATTAATGCTCCAGCAAATACTGTTGAAAATAGGTACATCCAATCATTGCAATTCAATGGTAAAACATATTCTAAAAACTGGATCAGTCATTCAGAGCTAATTAAAGGTGCTTCTTTAGAAATAGAAATGTCTGCAACGCCCAATCTAAAAAGAGGCACAAAAAAGGAAGATGTTCCGTACTCATTAACTAACGAAAACTAAAGGTAAGTTTGCTATCACATTTAGAACAAGTATTGATTTGTGGTTTCTATTTGTTATTGTGTTCCTACAAAATGATCAGTCCAAACAATTCAAATTAGCCTTTAGATAAGTTGTAATAATAATCAAGACTTTTTAGGTAGTATTAAATTGCCAGTGTACACGTTTTACTTAATTTTAGAGCTACAAAATAAATATGCTACCTTACGACATGATTAAAAAACAAATTTTCGCAATCTTTTTCCTTTTTACAGTTTCCATTTTATGGGCTCAAAAAACAGAATACGCTACGGTGAGTAACGTTTCTTATTATGATATTACTAACTCAAAGACCGATGAGTACGTTAAAGAGCGCTGCGTTTTAGATGTTTATTATCCAAAAAACAGCAAAGGTTTCGCTACGGTAATTTGGTTTCATGGTGGCGGACTTTCAGGTGGAAACAAAGAGCTACCGGACGGACTAAAAGACAAAGGTTTTGCAGTGATTTCTGTTAATTATCGGTTGTCACCAAAGGTAAAAGTCGAAAAATGTATCGAAGATGCTGCTGCTGCGGTAGCATGGACGTTTCAAAATATTGAAAATTACGGTGGAAATAAGTCGTTAATTTTTGTAGCTGGACATTCCGCAGGAGGTTACCTGGCCCTGATGGTTGGTATGGATAAAAAATGGTTGCAGGCAAAAAATACCGATGCGAATACAATTGCAGGTTTAATTCCGTTGAGTCCGCAAGTAATTACTCATTATGAATTGCGTAAAGAACGCGGAATTCCAGACACCCAACCTGTCGTTGACGCATTTGCTCCCTTGTATCATGTGCGCGCTGATGCACCACCGTTATTACTCATTACAGGCGATAGGGAGCTAGAAATGTTGGGTCGTTACGAAGAGAATGCTTACTTCATGCGAATGATGAAAGTTGTTGGTCATAAAGCTACAACGCTCTATGAAATTCAAGGTTTCGGACATAATATGGTAGAGCCTGCTTTGCCATTATTGGTCAATCAAGTGAAGAAAATAACCGCTGAGAAAATGGAACATTTAAAGTAATTTTTAGAATTGAAATATAAAATATAAAATTTTCAAAAATGCTTCGCTTCATAATTTTTGTTTTATTAAAAGTTGTGAGAATGTCTCTGACTTCGCACCTTCAATTTGAATAAAGCTCAGTAAATCTGAGATTAATAAAAAAAGCTCCAGATTTTAGACTGAAGCTTTTCTAGTAATGGGAGACGGTAAAACAGCTGCCAATTGTTTCTTTACGAAATGTTTTTCAAGAAGTGTAAAAGCTTGATTTCCTTTTGAATGAATCGTATCATAAAAAATGCAAAAAGAAATAAAAAAATATATCCGCTTAATAAAATGTAAAGATAAAAGCCTCTTGAGAAAATGTTTTTAAAGACAGGTAAAAGCAATGTAAATCCAGCTGTATACGTGAGGTAAATAATAGGAGTAAGGATGTAATGTATTTTTTTTCTCCAAGTATAAAACTGATATGCTAGTTTACTGTATTCTATTAATGTGAGATCAGTATTTAAATTGGCAAGCTTTTTTACGCTGATCCATTCTAAGGCTACGCGGCTCACAAGCATTACAATCATAATACACAAGCCAATACTAAACTGTATGTTTCTATAAGCACCTGACCAGATATAATAGAAGATTAATATTACAGAAGTTAAGCTCAAAATTATTCTGGTCCACAAATGACCGCGTTTTATTTTTTTAGTATGTGACTCCGCTTTTTTTATGATTTCGGTGGGAGTTGGTTGTGATTCAGATGCTGTCTGCTGATTCCAGATATTTTGTAATTCTTCAAATGTTTTCATTTTGTACACATTGAGTTAAACTTTTTTTGATTCTGTGAATTCTAACGCGAAGGGTTTCTTCGGTTATCCCGATTACTTCTGATATTTCCTGATATTCTAAACCGTCTAAAGTCATCAGGATGATCATCTTGTTCGTTTCTTCCAATTTTTGTATGCATTGATACATTTGTCTAAGCTGCTCATCTTTTTCGCTCGAATAGGTTTCTGAAACAATCTGAGGCAGGATATCGGTCCTGATTTCTTTCTTTGAAGATGATTTTCTCAAATAAAGAAGGCAAGTGTTTACTGCAATCCGGTAAATCCAAGTGCTGATATTTGATTCATTTCTAAAAGTGTCTAACTTCTCCCAGACTTTGATAAAGATTTCCTGAGTTGCATCAGAGGCTAATGCGGCATCGCCACAAAAATATCCTTTGCACAATCGAAACACTTTATTGTAATTTTTGTAATAAATCTCGTCGAATAATTCTTTTTTAGCCACCTTATTTTAATTCAAGTTTTACTTTATCCATAAACCATTCCGGTTGATCGTACATAACAAAATGAGCGGAGTTTGCTGCATACTCAATTTTAACAGAAGGCAGGTTTTCATACTGGGCTTTATAGGTTTTTTGTACTGTGGTAAGATCTGGATTTGAAGCAGCTAAAATTACAACAGGAATTTTAATTTTAGAAATTTCTTTTCGTAGGTCTAAATTTAGCATGTCGATATAACCGTGAACGTAAGTTTTTCGATCCACAAGACGCATCCATTCATTGATAGTCTTTTGTTTTTCTTTGTTCATACACATAAAAGAAGTGGATTGCGAATTCATTCCTTCAAACGCTTTTTGATCCATAGTCATCATCATTTTACTTTGCGTATTGTCATACGGTATAATTTCTCCTTTGTAGTTAGGTATCATTAAAGCGGCAGTCGCAGGCAAAGCATCAACAATAATTAATTTTTTGAACAAATTGGTTTCCTGAGAGGCTAACCACAAACTTAAAGTACCTCCTAAGCTATGACCAATTAATGTAGCATTCTTTATTTTTTTTGTTTTTACATAGGAAATGATCTGATCTTTGATGGTAGCCAACCAAGGGGTTTCAATAGGTGGGACATTCCCAAATCCAGCAAAAGTAAAAATATGACATTCGTTGTTTTTAGAAAGTTCTGCCACTGTTTCATTCCAAACTTCTCCGGTGCAGCCAAAACCAGGAAACAACATTACGGGAGCTCCTTTTCCTTTTACCTCTACTTTGAAGGCGGTTTGCGCAAAAACAGATTTTGAGATCAAAAGGAAAAATGCAATAATTAAAATAGATTTCGTTTTCATAAGATGTAATTTTTTAAAGTTTACCTTTTGATACAATACCATATTAATTGTTACCTCAAAAAAGCCTTTTTTTTTAATTTATTTTTTAGAGAATCAATTTTTGGATTTAAAGGCAAGAAAATCAGGGTGATTGTGAGTTTTTTAAAAGCAAAAAACACCAGCTTTTTCAAGTGGTGTTTTCGTAATAGTTCCCGCTTTCTCACAAAAGCACCTTATCAAAAGCTATGCGAACGTCTCCGACTTCGCACGCGCAAACTGAATAAGCTTAATTAAATCTGATGTAACCGCAGATTCGCAGATTGAATAATACCATAATCTGCGAATTTGCGGTAAAAAAATATTTTAAATGGCGCGAAGTCGGAGGCATTTGCTAAGCAAGGCCTTTCAAATTGCTCTCCTAGCTCTCTCATAAAAGCACCTTATCGAAAGATGTGCGAATGTCTTCGACTTCGCACCCTTAATCTATAACAATTTTCATTAAAGCTAATATAAACAAAAAAAGCTCCAGATTTCTCTGAAGCTTTCTAGTAGTCCGCCGTAGCGGAGACTCGAAATTGTGTCCGCCGCGGCGGATAAGAGCCCGACGAGTTTTTATTTTAGAATTAAGTTTTTAATAAACTCTCTTCCAATTCCTGACTTTAAATATTTTTCTCTTTTCATGGCTTCAGCTTTAGAAGAGAAAAATTCAACATGAATTACAGTCCAAGGTCTAAATTTCAAGGTGTATCCTTTAGTGCCTAAAACGTTATGTGATTTGAAACGTTCTATGAGGTTAGATGTAAATCCGGTATAGTTTTTATTGAATTTTTCAGAATATAAAATGTAAACCACAAATTCATCCATGATAGAAAGTTTTTAAAAACAAAAAACACCAGCTTTTTCTGAAGCTTTTATAGTAGTCTCGCACTGGTGGAGACTCGTATCTGTGTCCGCCGTGGCGGATATGAGCCCTCCTAATTCGTGTCGACAATCTGAATCAAGCTTCATTAAAGCTAAGATAAACAAAAAAAAGCTTCAGATTTCTCTGAAGCTTTTCTAGTAGCGGGAACAGGACTCGAACCTGTGACCTTCGGGTTATGAGCCCGACGAGCTGCCTACTGCTCTATCCCGCGATATATTTTTAATCAATGTTTCAGAACCTGTGTCCGCCGTGGCGGATATGAAACCTTACGAAAGCTTTATTGCTCTATCCCGCGTTGTTTCGGGTGCAAAGATAGTCATAAATTTGATAAATACAATTTTATTTTTTAAAAATCTCTGGTTGTTAGATAAACTATTAGTAATAAGTCGGTTATGTTTTTTTTTTTTTTGAATATCTTATAGTGAAGGAAATCATATAACAATAAACAATTATTGTATAACTGCAATTAGTGAACTTGAAGCACCTTTGTAAAGCGCTATGCAAAACTTAAAAGTTAAGTTTTTGGAGCGTTTTTACACAACAGACGATGTAATATTGGTGTTTAAAGACCACAAGTATAATTTCTATTTTGTTGGTTTTACTAATTTGAAATAAATAAGATTATGAATTTAAAGAGAATTTTTGGAGGACTGTTAACTGTTCTTGGAATTGCAGGTTTAGTCTATACTGCCATTGTTTTTACCAATACATCAGGTGAAACAAAAGATATTAAGTCACTAATTGTATATGGGGTTTTAGGATTTGTCTTTTTTTTGACCGGAATTGGTTTGGTAAAAAACACCAAGGACGAAGCTTAGCATTAATTTGACTTCTAAATTCTGGTATTTTAGACATTAAGGGCACGTTTCAAAATTTTAAAGTTTGATAGGCAATTACGTTAAGGAATATTTTGTATTCCCTTGCTCTAGCTTGAATGCTTAATTAAAAATAAATATTCAAATGTGGTGCCGTATATTGAATTCCGTTGTACCTTTGTCTGCAAAATGTCAAGGTGTTACAGTAGTAGCCTCAGTGTAAAATTGAGGTTTTTTTATGCTTTTAAATTGGTAATTTTAAAGTAGAAATGCTACATAATATTTTTGACTTAAATTATTTTAAAATATGTCACATAAAGCAGGTTTTGTAAACATCATCGGGAATCCAAATGTTGGTAAATCAACATTAATGAATGCCTTTGTTGGAGAGCGATTATCAATTATTACTTCAAAAGCACAAACAACTCGTCATAGAATTCTAGGTATTGTAAACGGTGAGGATTTTCAATTGATCTTATCGGATACGCCAGGAATCATTAAACCAGCCTATGAAATGCAGGAATCGATGATGAATTTCGTGAAATCGGCTTTTGAAGATGCTGATGTCTTGATTTACATGGTCGAAATAGGGGAGCAGGAACTTAAGGATGAGGCGTTTTTTAATAAAATCATTCACTCGAAAATTCCAGTTTTGCTATTACTTAACAAAATTGACAATTCAAACCAAGAACAATTAGAGCAACAAGTGGCTTTTTGGACAGCCAAAGTGCCGAATGCTGAAATATACCCAATATCAGCCTTGCAAAATTTTAATGTTCCTGAGGTTTTTCAAAGAATCATTACACTTTTGCCAGAGTCGCCAGCGTATTATCCAAAAGATCAGCTTACGGATAAGCCAGAACGTTTTTTTGTGAATGAAACCATTCGTGAAAAAATCTTGTTGAATTACAGCAAAGAGATTCCGTATGCAGTTGAAATTGTTACTGAAGAATTTTTTGAAGACGACAATATCATTCGTATTCGTTCTTTGATTATGGTGGAACGCGAAACTCAAAAAGGAATTGTGATTGGTCATAAAGGTGCCGCTTTAAAAAAGGTAGGAACTGAGGCGCGTGAAGATTTAGAGAAGTTCTTTGGAAAACAAATTCACATTGAACTTTACGTAAAAGTGAACAAAAACTGGAGAAGTAACGCGAATATGTTGAAGCGTTTTGGGTATAATCAGTAGTGATTAGTGAAAAGTGAGAAGTGAGAGGTGAGGAGTGAAAAGTGAGAAGTGAAAAGTGAGAAGTGAGGAGTGAGAAGTGAGGAGTGAGAGGTGAGGAGTGAGAAGTGAGAAGTGAGAAGTGAGAAGTGAAAAGTGAGAGGTGAGGAGTGAGGAGTGAATTGATGGTAATTTTTTAGTTTTCATTTAAATGCAATATTTAAAATCAGTACTAGAGTTAGTCTCTTGTACTGATTTTTTTTTAGCCCAGAGCGAAAAGGAAACCCCGCAGCGAAAAAAGGATGCTGTTGTTGCGCGTACAGAGCGACCAAAGGAAGCTCCTGCACGGGCTTTGCAACAGCTCCTTGAGGCGCGAGGAGTTGTACTGTAGCGCTGGATTAGCTCCTGAAAATTTTAAAAGCGATAAAAATATTTTGATAAATAATGTATTTTTATTGTTTTTCAATAAATATTGATATATTTGTGTTTTAATTTTAAATACTTTGTATCATGTCTAGAAAAACCAATTTTGTTTTTAAAGTACTGCAAGTGGTATCTTGGATTATTTTTGTAGGGCTTTGCATCCAGGCGGGTGGCTTTATTTTCAACACTGTTTTTACTTTAATGTTTAATCCTGCTGGGGCAAGTAAGTTTTGGACAGAAGTTGATTTGGCAGCTTTGTATCATTTCAACCAGTCGTATTATGTGACTTTGACCGTTTTAATGTGCATTGTTTCGGTGTTGAAATCGGTATTGTTTTACACTATTGTACTTGTTTTTCACAGTAAAAAAATTGATTTGGCACAGCCTTTTAATGATTCTCTAAAGAAATTTATTGATTTGGTGGCTAGTATTTCTTTTGGAATTGGGTTGTTTTCATTGTGGGGAGCAGGCTTTACAAAGAATTTGATTCAAGACGGACTACAAATGCCTAATGTTGCTGATTTAAGTTTTGGTGGTGGTGATGTGTGGTGGTTTACGAGTGTCATTTTATTGGTAATTGGGCAAATTATAAAAAAGGGAATCGAAATGCAGCAAGAAAACGAACTAACCATTTAAGTTATGGCAATAATTGTAAACCTAGATGTGATGATGGCCAAGCGCAAGATGTCATTGAACGAGCTTTCGGAGAAGGTGGATTTGACCTTGTCAAATTTATCCATATTAAAAACAGGAAAGGCTAAGGCGGTTCGTTTTAGTACTTTGGAGGCTATTTGTAAAGCCTTAGATTGCCAGCCAGGCGATATTTTAGAATATTCGAAGAACGAATAAATACAAAGGCTAGTGGTGCCGTTGTGAGTTTTGTTTTGAAGATGAGGTGATTAGGTTTTGCCAATGTGGCTAATATTCGAAAAAAATTGATAATCACGCTTTTAAACACTACCTTTGCCACCCGAAACGGAAAAATAAGGTTTCGGAAAAACGAATTTTCAAATTATATTATGAATAACATTGTTGCGATAGTAGGAAGACCTAATGTAGGGAAATCGACCCTTTTTAATAGGCTGATACAAAGAAGAGAAGCTATTGTAGATTCAGTATCTGGGGTGACCCGCGATAGAAACTATGGTAAAAGCGAGTGGAACGGAAAAGAATTTTCTGTAATTGATACCGGAGGATACATAAAAGGTTCTGATGACGTGTTTGAGGGCGAGATCCGCAAGCAAGTTGAACTGGCTATTGATGAGGCCGATGTAATCATTTTTGTGGTTGATGTTGAGGAAGGCATTACGCCTATGGATGATGTTGTGGCGCGCTTGTTGCGTAAAGTGACTAAGCCGGTTTTGCTAGCCGTAAACAAGGTTGACAACGCCATGCGTGAGAAAGATGCCTTAGAGTTTTACAACTTAGGTTTAGGAGATTATTTTACTTTTGCGAGTATATCAGGTAGTGGAACTGGAGATTTATTAGATGCTTTAATTGATGCTTTCCCAGTAAAACCAGAACCTGTTCAAGAGGAAGTGGTATTGCCACGTTTTGCAGTAGTTGGGCGACCAAATGCTGGTAAATCAAGTTTTATCAATGCCTTGATTGGTAAAGAACGTTTTATGGTTACGGACATTGCGGGTACAACGCGTGATGCTATTGATACAAAGTTTGACCGTTTTGGGTTTGAATTTAACTTGGTGGATACGGCGGGAATTCGTCGTAAGGCTAAGGTAAAAGAAGATTTAGAATTTTACTCGGTAATGCGTTCTGTGCGTGCTATTGAACATGCAGATATTTGTATCCTTGTTATTGATGCCACACGTGGATTTGAAGGACAAGACCAAAGTATTTTTTGGTTGGCCGAAAAAAACCGCAAAGGTGTTGTAATCTTAGTAAACAAATGGGATTTGGTTGAAAAAGATACCATGTCAACCCGCGATTACGAAGAAAAAATCAAGAAAGAATTAATGCCGTTTACGGATGTGCCTATTCTTTTTGTTTCGGCATTGACCAAGCAGCGTTTGCTAAAAGCATTAGAAGCTACGGTAAAAGTGTATGAAAACAGACAGCAGCGTATTGCGACATCTAAATTTAACGAATTCATGCTTAAGGTAATTGAGGCTTATCCGCCACCAGCTACCAAAGGGAAATATGTGAAAATTAAATATTGCATGCAGTTGCCTACACAAACGCCTCAGTTTGTGTTTTTTGCCAACATGCCACAATATGTTAAGGAACCGTACAAACGTTACCTTGAAAATAAAATTAGAGAAAATTGGGATTTTTCAGGAGTGCCAATCGATATTTATATTAGAGAGAAATAAGACTAGAAACCACTTTGTAACGAAGTGGTTTTTTTGTTGAGACAAATTCCAAAAGCCCAAGATTTGATTCTTGGGCTTTTTTTGTAGTATTTATTTCCTATTAACGGATTTATTAACCGTTTGTAGATTTTTTATTTTTACTGTAATTGTTGTAGTTATATTCGTAGAAATAAGAGTTATTGAACTGAAAGGAGCTATCTATATTTGGGTAGATTGGAATTATTTCATGGTTCATATATATTAGTTAGCAGTAATTCGAAAATTTCGTGGTACAATAACTTCGTAGTTTAACAATAAAGTCTTGATTTTTAGAAAAGTAAAAAAATAAAAAAATGATAAGTAATCCTATTTCAAATATTTCTGATGATCAAATTAGTGCCGTACACGCTCTCGAAGGCAGAACTTTAAAATCTGGGTGGGAAGTAATAGAAAAAACAAAAATCAAACCCGGAGGTAGCGGCGGTAATTTTTCAGTTTGTTATATTGTTAAAAAAGACAATCAAATTGGTTTTCTAAAAGCAATAAACACACTTACTTTTTTGAGAGCCGAAGACGATCAAATTAAAGCTCAAGCAGATATGTTAAATACATATAACTTTGAAAAAGAAATTTTGAGTAGATGTAAAAATAGAAATCTTACTAAAGTTTCAAAATTACTTGAAGCTTCATTTGAAAACATTAGTGGATTTTTAATTCCGGGAGTATATTATATGGTATTTGAAAAAGCGGATAGTGATGTTAGAGAGCATATAAACTTTACAACTTTAGTTGATAATTCATGGAAGTTAAGATCATTGCATAATATTGCTACTGGAATAAAACAACTTCATAGTATTCACGTTTCACACCAAGACTTAAAACCATCAAATGTATTTATTTTCGATAATGGAATATCTAAGGTTGGAGATTTAGGAAGGGCTTTAAGTCATGATTTAAATGCTCCACATTCAAGCTATGACTTTTCTGGAGATATCAGATACGCACCACCTGAAGTCTTCCATAAATATGTACTTTCTGAATGGAAAGATAAAGTCTTTGCAATTGACTGTTTCCTTTTAGGCAGCATGGCTAGTTTTTATTTTACTGGACAAAGTATGATTGCTTTATTAGGTTCTAAAGTAAATCCGTCGATAAATATATTAACTTTAGATTTTGAAAATGCTTTGCCATATTGGATTAATGCTTTTGAAGAATCATTATCAGTAGTAGAAGAGCATACAAAAGACATTGATGGTCAAGATAAACTCTTAGAAGCTATAAAAATGCTGTGTCATCCAGATCCTAGAAAAAGAGGTCATATAAAAAATTTAAAGGAAATTGGTAATAACTATCAAATGGATAGATTCGTTGAAATTTTTAACTTTTTAGCAAAAAAAGCTGAATATAAAATAACTAAATAAATTGGCAAATTTTTTCGAAAAAAAAGATAGACATATAATTCCAAACTGGAGAAGCTTTGAAAACACTTCAAAATTAGGTGAATTAAATGGTAGCAAGAATATTAAACTTGATTCTTCTTTTAAGCCTGATATTTCAGATTTAATAGATAGTTGGAATGATTCTAATTGCATCGGAATAGCAGGAGATATTTTGGGTGTAGCATTAGTTTGTAACCAAGAAAATAACCAAACGGTTAAAGATGTTTCGGAATTTGTTTTACAAAACAAATCATTGGCTTCAAAAGCAATAATCGATGTTGCTACCAAAATACTAACACATAAAAAGGAAGAAATTGAATTAAATTTGGACATTACAAATCCTACTACATTTAATGATAAATCAAACTTATTTGAAATTTATTCTAAAATAAATAATCTCAAGAAAAAATTAATTAAAACCCCATATAATCCAATTAATTGGATTGAACTTGCACGATATTATTCTATATTAGGCCAAGACTTAAAAGCTGAAAGAGCTATAAAAAATGCTTTATACTTAGCTCCTGAAAATCGTTTTATTTTGAGAAGTGTCGCAAGATTTTATGTACACATTGGAGATTTTGAAATTGCACATGACATTATTAGAAAAAGCAATTTAACTAAATTTGATCCTTGGTTATTGGCAACTGAAATTTCAATCGCTTCATTAAGGGATAGAAATTCAGTTTTTACAAAATCTGGTATTCAAATTATAGAATCAAATAACTTTCATCCATTTAATATCACTGAACTTGCAAGCTCTATTGCTTCAGTAGAGTTAAAAAATGATAAAATTAATAAGAGTAGAAAATTATTTGAAAAATCATTAATCCATCCTAATGATAATTCTTTAGCGCAAGCAGAATGGGCTTCACAAGAAGAAAGAAATTTAATTAAATTAAATATTAATGAATTTCAGCTAGTTAACTCATTTGAAGCATTTGCTAGAGAAAACTCCGAACATCAAAAGTGGCAAGATTCAATAGATTTTTCAAAAAAATGGTTTTTTGACCAACCTTTTTCGAAAATGGCAGTTTTGTTTGGAAATGAAATCGCATCTAGGAAACTTAAAGACTTTAGTCAAGCGAGTGAAATTGCTAAATTAGGTTTATTATCACATCCAAATGATGCACACTTATTAAACAATATAATTTACTCATTATGTCTTCAAAACAAACTTGATGAAGCTGATAAGTACTTAAAAGATGTCAGAAAAGAAGATTTAAACTCAAATAGTTATTCATCAATTTGTTTAACTGCAACAAAAGGTCTTTTATATTTCAGAAGAGGATATCACGATCTTGGAAGAAAATATTATTTTGAATCCATGGAAATGTCTAAAGCAGAAAACAATTCTTACTTGAGCTCACTTGCTTTTATAAACTACGTCAGAGAAGAAATTCTTGTTGAAAATAAAGAAATGTCAAAAGCAATGCCAGATCTAGATAAAATTATAAAAGCAAATTTAAAAAATGAAGATATACAAAATGATGCTAAAGAAGTAATTCAATTGTATAAAAATAAATTTGCATAAAAAATGAACTGTAGCTAACAAATACAAACAGAAATTTGGATATTTAATTTAAAAACGGTTTTGTATTTATGATGCTTTTTCAAATCCGTAGAATGAACTTAATTTATTTATAAACCCGTTGTAACGCGAGAACAAATGATAATCCCGAAGAAATTCGGGATTTTTTCTAGGATTTATTTTTCCAATTCAAACGATGAAAAACACTCAATCGAATAATATCACGATCAAAAAAGTCAACACCGCTAGGTCGCCTTTGATAACTGTTGAGGTAGCCTAACTCATACGAAAAATGGTTGCTAGCTTGAAAATGTATCGCTGCGTAAATTCTGTTTTGGTCAAAGGTGTTTTTACGAGTTGATTTTCCAGCATTGAACATGATTTCATCAGAGAGAATGGCTTTTATAGCTTGGTTTTCTTTTTTCCAAAACGTATAATCTCCTTGCAGACGGTATCTAAAACGCCAGGAAAAAGTACTTCCGGGTAGTAATCCTGAGGAATTAGCATTGTGAATAAAACGTTCCTCTACTTGAAAACGCTGATTAAGTACTAGTTTTTTGCCGCTGATTCGCCAAGTCAAGTCTTGTTGCCCGCGGTATTCAGGAATCCTAAAGTTGGGATTGATTTCAGGTATTTGTGTAGTAACCGAAAAATGAGCAAAACCAGCACCTGTTTCCAGATGGCTGTTTATTCTGTAACGTCCTTGCACACGCAACACATAAACATTTTGCTGAATGGGTTTTGTGAAAACTCTATTGTCAATTTCAGAATGCAAGGACCATTTTTCACTCAACTGTAATTGGTTGTAGTAGCGCGTCCATACAATACTTTGGTGGTCCACTTTTTTTACGGTTTGTGCTTGCAACCCCAAACAGAGTAGTGTACAAATGAAAAGGAATTTTTGAGTCATTAGTTTTAAAATGGTTGCAAATGTACACAAAGTCAGCCATTTTAAAGTAGTTACATATTTGTTGATTCAATTTATTACCCATAAAAAAAAAGCACCGCTAACTTATAGGATAGCGGTGCTGTGTTATAAAAGACTGAAGTTGTTGTTTACAACGAATACTTCAAGGTAATTCCGTACGTTCTTTGGTCGCCTAAAACACCAGCATAATGTCCAGAATTTCCGCCAGCTGGTAATAATTGCTCAAAGTAATCTTTGTTCAAGAGGTTTCGACCCCAAAAGTTTACAGATAATCCTTCGGTTGCTCTAAATCCGAAACGACCGTTAAAGATAGCATATCCTTGAACCACCAAGAATTTTGAAGCTGATGGACTTGATGAAAATTCAGAACGCGCATACGAGTCAATTGCCACAAAGAATTTACCTAGGTTGCTAAAAAACTTAGCTGATTTGGTATATTCTCCGCCTAAACTTCCGGCCCATTTTGAAACACCAGGCAAAGTAGTTCCAGACACATCTTTGAATGATACAGGAGCTCCCGTTTCTTCAAGCGGTAGCGGAGCATTAGTGAATTTAACATATTTACCATCCGTGTAACTCACAGCCCCGTTGAAGGCAAAATGTTCATTGATTACAAAACTAGCATCAACTTCAGCACCTCGTACACGTACTTTGTCAGCATTGGCTAGGTAACCACGATTAACTCCTAATTCAGCTGCTTGTACATTGGTTTGGAAATCTTTGATATCCGTATTGTACAAAGTCAGGTTTAAAATAGCTCTTTTGAACGGAGAGGTTTTTATTCCAATTTCATAATGATTTACGTCTTCGGGTCTAATTACAGCAAGATCGGCCAATGTTTGTCCTGCGGCAGGAGTAGGCAAACCGGCTACATTTACACCCACTGGTTTGTAACTTTTAGCATATGTAGCGTAGCCATTTATTTTATCAGTCGCTTTGTAATTCACCGTTATATTTCCTGAAAAGTCAAACTTATCTTTGTTTGCAGAGAAGGTTTGGTTGGTGTACACCGCTCTTTTTATTGCCAATAATTGTGGATCGTTGGTTTGTAAACCACCATACGTTTGACGGTCGTAGTTCGATTCCTTTTTGTCGTAATTGTAGCGCAATCCCGGTAGAATGTGCAATCTATCGGTGATTTGCCAATCTAATTGACCAAATAAAGCCGCACTCACAGCATGAATATCAGCAATGGTGCGTATTCCGTAGCCTTCAAGTAATCCTGGTTCAGCCCATCTAGCAAGCGGTACAGGAGTTGAAACCCCGTTATTGTTGTAGTTTACCGGCGATTGAGAAAAACGCCATTGTGCATTTCCAGATTCTTCTGTTCCTCTAATTTTTACCGTTTGATCGATAAAAAAGGCACCAATTACTCCGCTTAATTTAGTAGACACTTGTCCTGCATAGCGAATTTCTTGTGTCAACTGCGTATGTCTGGCAGGGTTTTGTGATTTAGCCAAAACTTGAAGTCCTGTAAAATCTCTATCGTTTGAAGGATCCCAGTTCCAAAAACGCCATGCTGTAGTTGAGGTCAAAGTTCCTTTACCAATTTTAGTATCTACGTTAAGCGATGCGCCACCTAAATCTTGTCCAGAACGCCAAGGTGTATCGTGATCAATTTTACGGTCAAAAGCATTTCTGCTAGGGAGTTGGTAATTCAAATCGGCAATGATGGCATCAAATTGGCGGTAAGCAGCTCTTTGTGTTGGAGCTACACCAGCAATAACTTGCGCATATCCATCAGGGCGTTGTGTAGTGATGTCAGCAGCGAATAAAATGTTCGTGTTTTCAGTAACATTGTACAATAATTGGCCTCTAATTCCTTGATTGTTTAACGTATTTGTGGCTCTTCCAGTCACTACATTATCAATTAATCCGTCTCTTTGAGTTCCCGAAAAGGAGATTCGACCAGCCAGTTTTTTACTTAACGCACCTGTTATTGATGTTTTAGCTTGAAGGAAACCGTAATTTCCGTAGCTTACTTCAAAATCAGCACCAGATGTAAAACTTGGTTTTCTGGTGGTTATGTTAAAAGCACCTGAGGTTGTGTTTTTGCCAAAAAGTGATCCCTGTGGTCCACGCAATACTTCAATACGGTCAATGTCTACAAAGTCTAAAGTGGTGGCTGCTGGACGTGCATAATACACACCATCAACATAAAAACCAACACCAGGATCAATCCCGTCATTAGTAAGTCCGTATGGCGAACCAAGTCCTCTAATGTTGATACCCGTATTTCTAGGATTGGAGGAGTACAATTGTACCGAAGGAATCAATTCTTTCACGCGATTTACGTTGAAAGCACCTGCTTGTTCGGCTTGTTTTCCGGTTACTACAGATACGGCAATTGGAATATCTTGTGCTTTTTCTATTCTTCTACGAGAGGTAACAACCACTTCAGAGAGTACTTTTTCTTCTCCGTACGAAATGATAATCTCCAGCGGTTTTATGTTGGTAGGCAATTCAGTAATTTTAATTTCTTTGGTATTATAGCCTGCATATTGCACGATCAGCGTGAAAGGAAGTGACTTTGCTTCGATACTGAAAGTCCCATCAGCTAGCGTTGTAGTAGTGTTTGTGGTACCTTTTAGAACGATGTTGACACCTTCAATTGGCGCATCTTGTTCGTCTTTTACTTTTCCTTCAAGAAGTACTTGCGCAAAAGAAGTGGAGAAAACTAGAAAAAATAATAAAGTTGTGCTTAGTTTTAGATAAATATTTTTCATTTATATTATATATATGTAATTAGTAGAGTTTTAAAATAATTTTTTTTATTTCTAACACATACACATCATACAGCCGATTGATTTGGGGTTTAATTTTTTGAAAACTTCTAGGGATTTTTGTACTTGCATCTTTTTCATCTTGCTTTAAATAGAGTTACTATTAATATTTCGATGCAAATATATATAAATTCTATAAAATTAGTAGAGTTTAAAATATATTTTTTTAACGATGTATTAACGAAGCAATAGTAATGCCTTGCATAGCTTTGAGTGTTTCCTCACGAATGACAATTAGCCCGTGACGTAAGGCGCATGTTGATTCATCAGTACAGTCAGA
The DNA here is from genome assembly GCF_011365745.1 of Flavobacterium turcicum. Classification (GTDB taxonomy): domain Bacteria; phylum Bacteroidota; class Bacteroidia; order Flavobacteriales; family Flavobacteriaceae; genus Flavobacterium; species Flavobacterium turcicum. The sequence continues at coordinate 875,531 of NZ_JAAOBY010000001.1, forward strand.
ACAGCGTTCGTAAAAATTTAAAGAAGCACAAGGCAGTAAAGCGATTGCACCATCAAAAAGCCGATGTATATCAGCTAAAGTGATTTCATTTTTAGATTTTAAAAGGTAATAGCCGCCAAGTTTACCTTGTTTGCTACCTACAAAATGCCCGCGTTTGAGGTCAAGGAGTATTTGTTCCAAGAATTTTTTCGGAATAGAAGCTGCGTCAGCAATTTCAAGAGTTCTTGACACGTGTGTGTCCTCTTGTTGTGCTAAATATAAAAGGGCTTTTAAAGCATATTTGGCTTTTTGTGAAAGCATGAAAATCTAATTTTAAATAAACACTCTTATTTATGCGTGGCATGAAATAAGAGTGTTTCAATTATAAAGGGAATCATTTTAATCTTAAAATTGCTGCAGTGTTTACCAACCTCCGCTAGATCCTCCGCCAGAGAAACCGCCTCCGCCAAAACCACCACCGAAGCCACCTCCTCCAAAGCCTCCACCTGAAGAGCCACCAAATCCACCTCCGCCACCACGGCCAAGGTTGCTTAAAATGATCACATCGAGTAGGGAAGAGCCAATGCCTCCGCCACCGTTATTGCCATTATTTCGGTTGCCTTTACTGCGCGATGCTATAATTATTAAAACAATCACAATTAAAATGATGGGTCCAATAGGAAAGCCTTTGCCCGATTTTTTTTCAACGCGTTTGCCTTTGTATTTTCCTTTAAAAACATCAATTAAGGCATCCGTTCCTTTATCTAAACCGTTGTAAAAACTTCCGGCTTTAAATTCGGGAACAATAATATTTCGAATAATTTCGCCACCTAAACCAGCAGTTAATCGGTCTTCTAATCCATATCCAGGATTAATAGCAATTCGTTTTTCGGCTTTAGCCAAAAGAACAATTACGCCATTATCATCTTGAGCTGAGCCACCTATTCCCCAAGTTTGTGCCCACTTGGTAGCGAGTAAACTCACATCTTCGCCTTTTAAACTTTCAATGGTTATGACTACAATTTGCGTAGTGGTCGAATCAGAATATCGGATGAGTTTTTGCTCTAATTGTGCTTTTTCGGTACTGCTCAAAACATTAGCATAATCGTATACGGATGTTTGTAAATCTGGTTTAGCCGGAATAGTAAATTGAGCATTTGCTGCAAAACTTATCAGTAAGAAACCAATAAAGCAAAGTGTAGTTAAGATATTTTTTGGATATAGCTTCATTATCCTTTTGAGATTTCGTTTGATAATTCGTTTGTATCGCCTTCTTGCCAAGGAAAGTAGCGTTGTAATTGCTCGCCAGCGCGGTGAATGCCATCAATCAAGCCTTGTTTGAAATCGCCTTTTTTGAAGTGTGCAACCATGATGTCACGCGTACAGTCCCAAAAATCATCTGGAACCACTTCGTTGATGCCTTGATCGCCACAAATAACAAAATTGCGATCTTCTACTGCCAAATAAATCAATACACCGTTTTTCAATTCGGTTGCATCCATTTTCAACTCATGAAAAACATCCATAGCGCGGTCGTATGGATCTTGATCAGTAGTTTTTTCAATATGAACTCGAATTTCTCCTGAGGTATTTTTTTCAGCACTGCAAATGGCAGCTACTACTTCTTGCTCTTCGGCACTGCTCAACAAATCTTCTACTTTTGACATAAGAAAGGGATTGAATTACAAATAACGATTTTTAACTGCAAGATTGCAATCAAAAATCGTTATTCAAAATTAAAAATAGGATTTAGAATTTTACTTCAACAGGTTTTTCAGCACCTGCAACAGCTTTAAAGGCAGCTTTTTCTTTGTAGTCTGATAAAAACAATTTTCTAGGATTTTTCAAAACATAATTGTTGTACACTTCTACTGATTCGTTAAAACGAGTTCTAGCTGTTAAAATTTGATTTTCAGTACTAGCCAGTTCATCTTGCAATTTCATGAAATTAGAATTTGCTTTCAATTCAGGGTAGCGTTCTACAGAAACCAATAATTTAGATAATGAGCTGCTCACACCGCTTTGCGCTGAGTTAAAAGCTGCTAATTGTTCTGGGCTCACGTTAGCTGGGTCAATTGTTACAGAAGTAGCTTTGGCACGAGCTTCAATAACCGCTGTTAAAGTTTCTTTTTCAAAATCAGCAGCTCCTTTTACCGTATTTACCAAGTTGCCAATTAAATCATTTCGTCTTTGGTACGAAGTTTCCACGTTACCCCATTCTTTTTTAACTGCTTGATCAACTACAACAGCTCCGTTAGTTACGTTAATGTAGTACATAATAGCAAGTACAACTAATCCTCCAATGATAATCCAAGGCAAAAATCTTCTCATGTTTGTTTAATTTAATGTTTATTTGTTTTAATTGTTTGGTACTCCTAGCGTCACGCTAAAGTTCGTTTTTAATATTAGTTAATTGATTTCTAATTGCTTCTAGTTTTTTAATGATTTCGAATTTATCCAAGGTTTTCTTTTGACCTTCTTTCAAATGAATTTTTGCTCCTTCAAGTGTAAAACCTCTTTCTTTTACCAAATGATAAATCAATTGCAAATTGGTAATATCCTCAGGCGTAAACATTCTGTTGCCTTTTGCATTTTTCTTAGGTTTTAAAATATCAAATTCACTATCCCAAAATCGAATGAGCGATGCATTTACATCAAACGCTTTGGCTACTTCGCCAATGCTGTAATATCGTTTGTCTTTTGGTAAATCAATTTGCATTTTTATTTATTTTCTAATTTTTTACTTTATTTAATTTTCGCCCAATGAAACTAAACTTCTCACTCCTCACAATTCACTTCTCACAATTCACTTCTCACGATTCACTCTTTTAATCCAACGACTGATTCTCTTGATTCGCCAACTGCGCAATAACCACATATTCAACCGCTGAAATATTTCCGTAATAAAAATTAAGCGGGTTCACTACTTTACTATCCTTATGAACTTCGTAATGCAAATGCGGCGCTTCTGAACGTCCCGTGCTGCCTACATATCCAATAATATCACCTCTTTTCACGCGTTTTCCAGCTCTAGTGTTGTATTTGCTCAAATGCGCGTATAAGGTTTCATATCCAAATCCGTGCCGAATTACAATATGATTGCCGTAACCCGAGGCAGTATTATCTGCTTTTGCCACAACTCCATCGCCAGTAGCATAAATGGGAGTACCTGATTTGGCTGTAAAATCCATTCCTTCATGCATTTTTCGCGCTTTCGTGAAAGGATCTGTTCGATACCCAAAACCAGATGCCATGTGTTTTAAATTCTCGTTTCGTACCGGTTGAATGGCAGGAATGGCTGACAAAAAATCACTTTTCGCATCGGCAAGCTTTAAAATGACATCCAAAGATTTTGATTGTATGGCAAGCTGTTTGCTTAAAACATCTACTTTTTTGGTAGTTGATTTTACCAACTCTGAATTGTCAAATCCGGCAAGCAATTGGTAACGATTATTATCCTTAAAACCCGCTTTCCTGATCGAATCCGGAATCGCAGCTTTATTAAAATACACGCGATACAAATTATTATCTCTGTCCTCAATTTCGGCAACAACATCGCTCATTTCGTCTAAGCGTTCGTTTAAAATAGCATAATTTAGTTTCAAATTTTCAATTTCACGAGCTTGCAAGCGGTCTTTTGGCGTTTCAAAATAAGGAGTGTTCAACAATACAATGAAACTCAAAAAACCAAACAAAGCTGCAGCAACTATAAAAAGCAATGCAACACCTATTTTTTGCCTTTTTTTAGTTTTTATTTTTCTATAGGCTAGATTTTCAGAATCGTAATAATATTTTACTTTCGACATATTTTAAAATACCCTATTTTTGCGCTTTGTAAAGGGTTAGTCGAACAAATTTAAGAAATGTTTCATTCGATACCGCCTTTTTTCAGGAATTAATAATACATGTGCCCAATCCAGCTATCCGCTGCAAGGTTGTTTCATGAAATTGTTTTTTCTATTGCCCTTGCAGGAGCTTCCGTTGGTCGCTCTGCCAGCGCAAGAAAAAATAAATTTCATTTCACAACGCTTTTCGCTACTATCTGGGGCAAAAGGAACAAAAAGATTTAATGATTAAAAAATTGAAAAATTCAATTCTAAATAATCTTTAAATTGTTAAGTCTTTAAATTTTTAAATTAAAAAAATGACATCACAACAAGTACGCAAGCAGTTTTTAGAGTTTTTCGCATCCAAAGGGCATTTAATTGTGCCTTCGGCGCCCATCGTTTTAAAAGACGATCCTACCTTGATGTTCAATAACTCAGGAATGGCCCAATTCAAAGAATATTTTTTGGGTAACGGAACTCCAAAAAGCAACCGAATTGCCGATACTCAAAAATGTCTGCGCGTTTCAGGAAAACACAATGACTTGGAGGATGTAGGTTTTGATACCTACCACCACACCATGTTCGAAATGTTAGGAAACTGGTCTTTTGGTGATTATTTCAAAAAAGAAGCTATCAATTGGGCTTGGCAACTTTTAACCGAAGTGTACAAAATTCCAAAAGAAAATTTATACGTTTCTGTTTTCGAAGGAAGCGCAGAAGACAATGTGCCTTTTGACCAAGAAGCTTGGGATATCTGGAAAACATTAATTGATGAAGACCGAATCATTCTTGGAAACAAGAAAGACAACTTTTGGGAAATGGGAGATCAAGGACCGTGTGGACCTTGTTCTGAGATACACGTTGATTTGCGTACCGATGCTGAAAAAGCTTTGGTTTCAGGAAAAAGTCTCGTAAATAATGATCACCCACAAGTTGTTGAAATCTGGAACAATGTATTCATGGAGTTCAACCGTAAAGCCGATGGATCACTGGAGAAACTTCCAGCACAGCATGTAGATACCGGAATGGGATTTGAGCGTTTGTGTATGGCGTTGCAAGGCAAAACATCTAATTATGACACGGATGTTTTTACACCACTTATTGAGAAAGTAGAACAAATTACAGGGTTGAAATATACATCTGATGAAGTGAAAAACATTTCAGAGGAACAGAATAAAACTAATATTGCCATTCGTGTTATTGTAGATCACGTGCGTGCCGTAGCGTTTGCAATTGCTGACGGACAATTACCATCAAACACAGGAGCTGGTTATGTAATTCGTAGAATTTTGCGTCGTGCAATTCGTTACGGATTTACATTTTTAGATACCAAAGAACCTTTTATCAATAAATTAGTTGCTGTTTTGGCAAATCAAATGGGAGAATTTTTTCCAGAGATTAAAGCACAACAACAATTGGTTACCAACGTAATTCGAGAGGAAGAAGCGTCGTTTTTACGAACTTTAGATCAAGGATTACAATTGTTAGACAAAGTGGTTGCAGAAACTTCAGGAAATGAAGTTTCAGGAGCAAAAGCTTTTGAATTGTACGATACTTTTGGTTTTCCGAAAGATTTAACGGCTTTGATTTTAAAAGAAAAAGGAATGTCTTTCAACGAAGCTGAATTTGATGCTTCTATGCAAGAGCAAAAAAATCGTTCACGTGCTGCATCTGAAGTTTCAACCGAGGATTGGACAGTGTTGATTCCTGGAAATGTAGAAACATTCGTAGGTTACGACCAAACAGAAAGCGAAGTAAAAATCACTCGTATTCGTAAAGTAGATTCTAAAAAAGATGGTGTTTTATACCAGATCGTTTTAGACAATACGCCTTTTTATCCAGAAGGTGGAGGTCAAGTAGGTGATAAAGGAACATTGGTTTCGGCAAACCAAACGATTGATATCATTGATACAAAAAAGGAAAATAATCTGATTTTACATTTTGCTAAGCAACTTCCAGAAAATATTGAAGCTAGATTTGTAGCAAAAGTAAATACGGATTTAAGAACGTCAACTTCTAAAAACCACTCGGCTACACACTTGATGCATTTGGCTTTGAGAAGTATTTTAGGAACACACATAGAGCAAAAAGGCTCGTTAGTAAATCCAAACTATTTGCGTTTTGACTTTTCGCATTTCTCTAAAGTTTCAGATGAGGAATTGCGTCAAGTAGAAGCAAGTGTGAACGCTCAAATTGAAGCACAGTTACAATTGGTAGAACACCGTAACATTCCAATTCAAGAAGCATTAGACAAAGGAGCAATGGCTTTGTTTGGAGAAAAATACGGCGATTCAGTTCGAATGATAGAATTTGGTGAAAGCAAAGAATTATGTGGTGGAATTCACGTAAAAAACACCGCCGAAATCTGGCATTTCAAAATCATTTCAGAAGGAGCAGTAGCAGCAGGAATTCGTCGTGTTGAAGCCATTACGGGTGATGCAGTGAAAAATTTCTACCAAAATCAAGAACAAACTTTGGCAGAGATTAAAGAAACGCTGAAAAACCCACAAGATGTTTTAAAATCAGTAACTTCATTGCAAGATGATAATGCGAAGCTGAAAAAACAAATCGAGCAATTATTAAAAGAGAAAATCGACGGATTAAAGAATGTTTTGGTTGCTGATTTTCAAGAGGTAAACGGTATTAACTTTTTGGCAAAACAAGTTGATTTATCAATGAGTTCTACCAAAGATTTGGCGCAAGCTATTGGAACTACTAAACCAAATTCATTTGTATTTTTAGCTTCAATTGAAGAAGGTTTGCCTAACATCCATTGCTACATTTCAAAAGAATTGGTTGCAGAAAAAGGCTTGAACGCTGGAACTGTAATTAGAGAATTAGGAAAATTAATAGACGGGAATGGTGGCGGACAGCCGTTTTTTGCTTCTGGAAAAGGGAAAAATGCAAACGGAATCCAACAAGCATTAGAACAAGCAATTGCCTTTGTACAATAAGGCAAAGAGTTAAAATTTTTTAAATGTGAGCTATTTTGTGTAGCTTTGACCGCTTGAAGTGCTGCAAATAAAACAGTTAATCAACTGTAAAAATGCAGTTGCAACTTTTAAATGAAATGAAAAAATTAAAAATAGTACAGCTTATTGGTTTGTTGGTTTTGCTTTTTACTTCTTGTAGCCAAGAGAAAAATGGAGAGGTAAAATTAGTCAATAAAATAGTTGAAACCACTGCAGATGATAAGACAGTAACCACTGTTTTTAAGTACCAAGGAGATAAACTTGTAAATACAAACAGCGAGTTGGTTCGCAATGATTTTACTTACGTTGATAGTTTAATTTCGCAGATTAAAACTACAGATAAGAAAAATAATAAGGTAACGGTATACAATTACACATACCAAAATGGTAAGTTGGCCCGTGTCGAATCATCTGACAAAAAAGTGGTACGCTACCAATACAATACGGATGGAACAATTAACTATGAAGGTTTTGAACTACAAGATCAAAAAGAAAAACCTTTATATATAGGCGTATTCACTGTGAAATCCGCAAACATTATTACAAATAAAAAAACCTTTGTGGTAGATCAAAAAGGAGGTAAAAGCACTGAATTAATTACCTTAAACTACGATCAATTTAAAAACCCTTGGAACCAGATTGCAGGTGTTAGCAAATTACTAGATCATTTTGCTTTAATTTCTGCCAATAACGGTATTATGACGGTTGTTGAAAACTCGACTATTTTTGCTGACGACAGTGTTACATCTTCTGCTAACATGTACAGTTGTACAATGAAATATGATGACGACAATTATCTTATTGAACAGATTTTCGAAGACGCACCTGATGATCGAGAATATTTAAAAGTCACCTATTTTTATTAAAGATAAAACTTTATCAAAAGCCCTTTTCGATGTTTTGAAAAAGGGCTTTTTTTGTACCCATAATACAAAAGCAATACTAGTTTAAATTTTTTTCTATGCAGTTTACTACACCAATTCCCATTCCTAAAAATGAATTCCTTATTGATTACACTTCTAAAATCATGTCAATAGGTTCTTGTTTTGCTGTAAATATGGCTGAAAAATTAGACTATTATAAATTTCAAAATAGCTGTAATCCATTTGGAATTCTCTTTCATCCACTAGCAATTGAAAAACTTATCGAGTTGGCTGTTTCTGAAAAGAAATTTACTGATAACGATGTCTTTTTTTACAACGAACGTTGGCATTGTTTTGATGCGCATTCTGATTTAAGTACATCAAACAAAGACGAATTGTTGGCCACACTAAATGCTATTCTTGCGTCCGTTCGCGAATACATCATGCAAGCAAGCCATTGCATTATCACTTATGGGACTTCGTGGGTTTATCGTCATATCGAAAGCCAAGAAATTGTTGCAAATTGTCATAAAGTACCTCAAAAACAATTTCAGAAAGAATTGCTGACTGTGGCAACAATACAAGAAAGTATCACCAATACAGTCAATTTAATTCGTACTCTAAACCCTCAATGCAAGCTTATTTTTACAGTTTCACCAGTACGACACATCAAAGACGGTTTTGTTGAAAACCAAAGGAGCAAAGCCAACATTATTAGCGCGCTTCATGAGACTTTTGACTTTCAACTTTCGACTGTAAGTTATTTCCCCTCGTATGAAATCATGATGGACGAATTGCGTGATTATCGTTTTTATACCGATGATATGTTGCATCCCAATCAAACAGCGATTAATTACATTTGGAAACGATTTGCAGACGCCGTCATTTCAGGAAAAGCTTGGTCAACAATGGATGAGGTAGAAGGTGTGCAAAAAAGCCTTGCTCACAAGCCATTCAACCCCGAATCAGAAAGTCATTTGAAATTTCAAGCCAAAGTCAGAGAAAAAATAACTATATTAGAATCTCAATACTCATTCATGAAATTTTAATTATGCTGAAAAGAATATTAATCGGAATAGCAGCAGCTCTAATCATATTTTTGCTATTTAAATTCTGCGACTTCAAGAAAGACGAGGATCAAGATATTACGTATAACACCAATCTTATTCAGCAACAAATTTTAAATGTTGGGAAATTAGTGGTTACTGAAGGGCATTTTTCTGAGGTGATTACTTATAAAAACCAACAGAAATATTTGATGGATATGCTTTCTTTTGAGAAAAAAGCCTTGGTTGTGGTTAATGCTGATGTTACTGTAGCTTACGATTTGCACCTAATGAAATACGATATTGATTCCATTAACAAAATCATTACGATTGTTCAAATTCCAAAGGAAGAAATCAAAATCAGCCCCGATATTCAATTTTATGACGTCGAACAAAGTAAATTAAATCCTTTCACGGGTGACGATTACAATAAAATCAACAAGTCGGTAAAAGCCAATTTGGCTAAAAAAATTGAAAAATCGTCCTTGAAAACTAACGCACAAAACCGATTAATTAGTGAGTTATCTAAGTTATTGATTACCACAAGTCAGTTGGGCTGGACATTGAAATATGACGGTCAAGTAATTGAAACCGAAAAAGATTTTGGGCAAAAAATCAAAATGTAAAGCAAAGAAAAACCGCAAATTCGCAAATTTTAAATACTTTTAAAAATCTGCGAATCTGCGGTTAAATTTTTATTAAACTGTTTTCTTCCACAAAATTCAGCTTTATCTTATTTGATATAAATCTGCGAATTTGCGGTTAAATTTTTTTCAAATGTTTTCCGATACCAAATCCAAATCTCTTAAATCTGCGAATTTACGGTTCATAGCTTTAAGCTTTCGCTTTGTCAAAAATCAAGTCTAAGCCACCAGCAATCAAATGAGCTACTTCGGGTCTTTTACTTTGCAATTGTTCTAAATATACCATGATTTCCTGAGCCAACTGCGGTTCATCTCTTTCTTGTAACAATTCTGTGATTTCAACTGCGAGTAGCCAATCGTTAGGGTGGTTGTTTTGTAACTTTTCAAAAATTGGAGCCAATGATGTTTGTGTATCTTTTGTAACTCTAATATTTCGAACGGTTTGGTACAAAACTTCCAAATCATCGCGCTCAGCAGATTGTTTCGCTTTAATAGTTTTGCTCGATGGCAAATGCGTAATCAAATCAAAACTCTTCACATCAGCAGGTCCTGAAAATGCCGAAGTTATCTTTTTCCCAACTGCCATATCATAAACTCCCCATTCTGGTTGAAACAATACTTTCTCACCATGCGTTACCGTACAGTTTTTAAAACGAATTAAAGTAATTTCGCCTTGTAAGTTTCTCGATCCAGTAATAATTTCACCTGTAACTTTAATACCGCCTTCAAAATCCAAAGTAACTGTTTTCGATTCTAAAATATCGTAAGCATTCAAGTCTTTCGGACTCATGTCTTCAATAGCCAAGTTGATGCCTTCTAATTTTCCAATTGGGCTACCAAAACCTTCCGGATGCGTTAAGTTGCCGTGTCCTACCAATTCTTTTTCGCGATAAGCCAATGCCGTTTTTCCAGTAGTTTGTAGGTAAATCGGTTTTCCGTCGTGCTCAATAACCGAACTGAAAACACCTGAAATCTGTAAGCCGGTACTCAATTCAACGGTACCCAATGCTTTCGAATCAATAAGTTTTTTAATCCCTGATAAGCCGCCAGTTCGCAACGCCATTTTATTGGCAAACTCTTCTAAAACCAAATTCAAATACGCAAATGTTGGTGTAACATACAACTGCGGCTGTAGTTTAGTAATGTCAAAACTCTGGTTAGCTGCCGAGATATCGTAAGGTATTTTTTTTACCGCAGGAGTCATGCAGTGTGCACTTTCGCCAATTGATGACAGTAGTCCTGCACCGTAAATTTTCGGATCTTCTACCGTACCAATCAAGCCGTACTCTACTGTCCACCAATGTAGGTTTCTAATCTGAGCCATTTCTGAGAGTTCTCCCATATTATTTTGCAAATCTTCAACCGCTTTTTCAGCAGCAGCAATCGTATCTTCAGGCGTATCTTCGGCTTCTTTTACAATCGATAAGTAACGAATGGCCTCATACATTTCGTAATCTTTGTGCGATGATATCGCTTTACAACCAATTTCACCAAATCGACGCAAATATTCAGCATATTCCGGATTAGCAATAATAGGCGCATGTCCGGCACCTTCGTGAATAATATCGGGTGCTGGAGTATATTCAATGTGTTCGAGTTGTCTGATGTCTGACGCAATAACCAATACATTGTAAGCTTGAAATTCCATAAAGGCATTTGGCGGAATAAATCCATCAACTGCAACCGCAGCCCAGCCTATTTCGCTCAAAATACGGTTCATTCCGTACATACTCGGAATATCGTCAATTTCAATTCCTGTCTTCTGCAAACCGTCTAGGTACGAATTGTGGGCTACCTTCGATAAATACGCCACATTTTTACGCATCACATAACGCCAAACCGCTTGGTTAATGGGCGTGTAATCGCTATAATCCTGAGGTTTAATAAATTGTCGTAAGTGCTTTGGCAATCGGTCTAATAACGGATTGCTTTCTATAGTTGAGTTCATGTCGAAAACGTTGTAGTTCAGCCGCAAAAATACGAATTTCAGGAGCCATTTCCCGCTTTTCATGGCAAGTTTTTGCACATCCGTTTGTTTTTCTACAGTTTCGGCAGGAGCTTCCGTTGGTCGCTCTGCCGCAACAAGAAAAATCAAAACGGCTTTTGCAAAAAGCTTTCTATTTCAATCGGGGCTAGGGGTGTATTGCAAAAAAGTCGCCTCGATTTATTACTCGATTACCTCAAATAACAAAAATTGTGTTTTTTGTTTCTCTGAAAAATTATTGTCAGATACCAACACTAGCGATCTGTTGCCATTTTCAAGTCGAGGGCCAAAGGTAATTCCCTCAATATTGTCAATAAAAATGCCGAGTTCATCCAGATTCAAAATCAATTTTTTCGATGCTAATTGAATGCTGTTTACTAGCAGTGACGTGCTGTTTTTTACATCAGTCGCATTTTTTAAATCACATAAAAAGATTTTTACCGTGCACGCTTGCGTACCCGTTGAGTAGGAGCGCTCTACCACCAAAAGCTGATTTATTCCATAATATTGAATGGCCGAAATACCATTAACAGCAAAGGCACCTGCCGGCGATGGCGCTTTTGCAATCGGTTCTAATCGATAACCGAATTGCGCTATATTCTGATTTTTTTGGGTATCAAATTGATATAGTCTAATCAAACCTCCGGTGTTTAAATTCGACTGTGGACCGTCTTCAAACAAAGGTTCTTCTAAATTGGCAAAGCAATTTTTATAATCGAAATCGAAAGTTAAACCTTCTAGCGTGCCATTGTTTCTTGGGCCTTTTTCAATTTCCTGCACCTGTAAATTTTCAGGGAGTTTCATTTCGGTCACATAGGTTCCTTTCGTGTCCATGATGGTCAAGGCCGGATTTTGCAACACTTTTTTCCCGGAGCTTAACACGCGAGCGCCTTCACTAGTCCAAAGTAAACTTTTAGTTTTTGCATTGTAACGTAAGTCTTCGGGATCAGTTGATAGGTTGGGTGTCGTTTCCCAATTGGCAAAGGATTCTCCTTGTTCGTTTTGCAAACGATAGGTATTTTTAAAAGCGACCTCGCTAATGGCGTTGTTTTGAATCGCGATTGAAGCAGTGTAAAAACGAGCTTCTTGGTAAATAGAGCGATCGTCGCAAGCTAAATAATACAAGTCGTTTTTTGCATCGTAATCAATTCCAGATAAACCGCCTATCGTTGTGTTTTGAAAACTAGTGTTAAACGGAATTTCAATTTGATTCAAAAATCGCAATTGTGGTGCTTTTTCTGCTGCCAGACTTGGTTTGTTTGTCGCGCAGGCTAAAAATAAAAAGGAACTAAGTAAGGCGAATATGGAGTTACGCATCATTATTTTGTAGGGTTTGAAAGCTTTTGAACTGGAAAGTTAATTGGTTTTAGTCTTTGTTTTGTTGCTGTTCTAAGTTTCTGAAATAATCAATTTTATAATGAAACATATCGGCCATTCCTTTGGCTCTGTATTTAGCTTCATCAACCAGCGGTCCCGCAAATTGCGCATCAGCATTTTCAGTAAACAGTTGCATCCAACGGTTAAAATGTTCTTTGCCAATAGGCAAATGCTTGTGTGGCGGAAACGGACTGCCAGAATAGGAGTGTACTTCGAGTAGAATTGTTTCCCAAAAACCGTACATTTTTTCTAAGTGTTCGGGCCATCTGTCGCCTATTTTAGCATTGAAGATAGGTCCTATCAAATCGTCTGTTTGAACTTTGGCATAAAAGGAATTAACCAAAATTTTAATATCATCTAATGTTTTTATATCGTGTAGTGTAGTCATAATAAAGTATAAAAAAAGCCTACACAAAGGTAGACTTTTCGTTTAATTAAGTGGTGTTCTTATTTCGCTTTTGGCGGAAACTGAGCTAGAATTTGGTTCACAAATTCGTTGATTCTTTTTTCTTTGTTACCGTTATTTTGGGTAATATTACCGATGCCTTCTCCTTGCCAGATTAATTCTTTCTTTTTAGCATCGATTAAATCAATAAACAAAGTACCCTCAACGCTAGAAGATGCAAAGGTGTTGTTGCCACCCCATAAAAATGGATTCCAACCCCAACCCCAGCCGTAACCCCAACCCATGTTGAATTGGTTTACGTCGATTCTTTCTCTTTCTTTGGTAAAAATGTTGACTAATAAATCAGGATTTTCGCTTTTGGTCATTCCTTTTGCGCTAAGCTCAACGTCAATTGCGTTTAAAATTCGTTTTTTATCCAGTTGCGAAATTTCAACCTTATCAATTCCGTTTTTATGGAATGCATATGTTTTGTATTGTGAAAAATCAACTTTCGAATCAAAGTCAGATTGCACCCGAACAGAGGCGCAGGAAGCCAATACAAAAACGAATAGTACAGAGAGTAATTTAATTGTTTTCATGGTATTTCAGTTTGATATTAATGGGACTTATTTTATGTTCTTACTTTAATTGCTGAGTAAATCATCGCTAACTTCATTAGGGATGGTCACTTGCAGCAAAGGTTGCGCGGCCATTGCTCGTTTGATTGCAAAAATTGCACCTTCGTTGCGCGCCCAACTGCGTCTGGAAATTCCGTTGTTCACATCCCAGAAAAGCATTGATTCTAAACGTCTTGATGCTTCTTTAGTGCCATCAAGAACCATACCAAAACCACCGTTAATTACCTCGCCCCAACCTACGCCTCCACCATTGTGAATAGATACCCAAGTTGCGCCTCTAAAACTGTCTCCAATTACATTTTGAATGGCCATATCGGCTGTAAATCGGGAGCCATCATAAATGTTAGATGTTTCTCTGTACGGAGAATCGGTTCCGGAAACGTCGTGGTGATCGCGTCCTAAAATTATGGGTCCTATTTCGCCGCGGGAAATGGCTTGATTGAATGCTTCGGCAATTTTTATTCTTCCTTCGGCATCAGCATAAAGAATTCGGGCTTGTGAGCCTACAACTAATTGGTTTTCTTGAGCGCCTTTTATCCATTGAATATTATCGGCCATTTGTTGCTGAATTTCTTCAGGTGAATTTTTCATCATTTCTTCGAGAACATCACAAGCAATTGTATCGGTTTTAGCTAAATCCTTTGGGTTACCTGAGGCACAAACCCAACGGAATGGACCAAATCCGTAGTCGAAACACATTGGACCCATAATATCCTGAACGTAACTGTTGTATTTAAAGTCGATGTGGTTTTCGGCAAAAACATCGGCTCCAGCACGCGATGCTTCTAGTAAAAAGGCATTCCCGTAATCAAAGAAATAAGTTCCTTTTGCTGTATGCTTATTAATCGCAGCCGCATGGCGACGTAATGTTTTTTGTACCTCCTCCTTAAATTTATCAGGATGATTTGCCATTAAATCATTGGATTCCTCGAAAGTATTTCCAATTGGATAATAACCTCCAGCCCACGGATTGTGCAGTGAAGTTTGATCAGAACCCAGATCAATATGCAAATTTTCTTGGTCAAATCGTTCCCAAACATCAACGACATTTCCGAGATAGGCGATTGAAACTACTTCTAGATTTTCTAAAGCGTTTTTAACTCTTGGGACTAATTCATCAATATTTTCAATCACTTCATTGATCCAACCTTGTGAACTACGAATATGGGTAATTTTCGGATTCACCTCTGCACAAACGGTTACGCAACCTGCAATATTTCCTGCTTTTGGTTGCGCGCCAGACATTCCGCCTAATCCAGAAGTTACGAATAAACCGCCTTTTGGAGCTTTTTTAATTTTTCTAAAACCGTTTAAAACCGTGATTGTCGTTCCGTGAACAATTCCTTGTGGACCGATGTACATGTAACTTCCCGCCGTCATTTGTCCGTATTGCGACACGCCTAAAGCATTCATTTTTTCCCAATCATCTGGCTGAGAGTAATTTGGAATCACCATTCCGTTCGTAACAACCACCCTCGGCGCCTCTTTGTGCGAAGGAAATAATCCCATTGGATGCCCAGAATACATGCTGAGTGTTTGCTCGTCGGTCATTTCGGCTAGGTATTTCATGGTAAGTAAGTACTGCGCCCAATTTTGAAATACAGCGCCATTGCCACCGTAGGTAATCAATTCGTGCGGATGTTGCGCAACAGCATGATCCAAGTTGTTTTGAATCATTAACATGATCGCTTTTGCTTGCGTACTTTTTCCGGGATATTCGTTTATAGGTCGGGCATAAATTTCGTAATCCGGTCGAAAACGATACATGTATATACGACCAAAAGTTTCTAATTCAGCTTTAAATTCTGGAAGTAATTCGGCGTGATGCTGTGGCTCAAAGTAGCGTAAGGCATTTTTAAGCGCTAGTATTTTTTCATCATCTGATAAAATGTCTTTTCGTTTGGGAGCATGATTAATTGCTGTAGATGCAGTTGGATTAGCAAATCGGGCACTGTCATACGGCTTAAGCTGTGGTAAAACTGTTGGTATTCCTTGAAGTATTTGTTCTTGAAAAGTCATTTTTTGATGTGTGTTTTTTCGTTTTTACCTGAATTTTTGACTGCAAACCGCTTACTTTTTTACTGTACCTGTTTTTTTATTAAATCCATACGGACAATGTCTGCAGCCATTTTTACAGCAATAACCGCGTTTTAAATGGTGTTTTTCGGTAAAGCATTTGTATCCTTCTGGAGTATAATAGAAATCTTCGCCCTCTGTTAATTTATTTTCATTACTTTGGCTTGTCATAGTGCAATTTGAATTTATTGGGTCTTATTTTGTTGCTAATTCGAGCTTTTAAAAGAGCACCGACCCACTACAAACTTATAAATTTTAAAGCGAATGTTTTTGATTGTGGCCAAATATTTAATTCCGAAAGGATACCGCAGCATCACTCTTTTTCCGTTTATCATTTTTAACGATAAATGTGAGAAACAAGATCTTGTGTTGGTTCAACATGAAAAAATACATCTGCGACAGCAATTAGAGCTTTTAATTATTCCCTTTTTTTTGTGGTACGCTATTGAATTTTGTTGGCATTTAATTAAACTAAAAAAATGGCAACTCGCTTATCGTGCTATTAGTTTTGAGCGTGAGGCGTATGCAAACGAGCACGATTTGTCATATTTTACCAAACGCCCTATTTTTAATTTCTTCCGTTTTTTAAGTTAGTCCAGTTTATTTATTTGATAAAACGATTTTGAAAAAGCTTGTAAACAAAAAATAACTGTTTCAAGTAATCAACTTCTTTAGTACAATTTTTTATTGTCTAAATTTTATTTATAAGAAAAAGAATATATTTTTATTAAAAATATGTATTTTATCGATATTTTGTACTTTTTATCGGTTTTTTTAGTGTTTTGTAATTCTTTTTTTTTGTAGCTTTGTCTCGTTGCTTAACGGGAAGATTTGATTTAAACCAGAGCAATCAATTTAAGAGAAACAGGAGTCACGAATTTAATTCTAGCAATTATGAAGACAAAATTACTTAAGAGATCAGCCGTTTTGGTAATGGTGCTTTTTCAGTTTCACATGTATGCGCAAATGTATGTGAGTCCTAATAGTTTTGTATTTGCTAAAAATCAAGTTGTTTTTGTTAAAAATCAAGTCGAGCTTAATGCAACAACGAGTAATCTCTACTTGCGCGAAAATGCACAATTGGTACAAGCAAGTACTGCCGGAAGTGCCAATAAAGGCTTAGGTGCTTTATCTGTTTTTCAAGAAGGCACCACAAATAATTTTCAGTTCAATTATTGGTGTTCACCAGTTGGAGGAGCTAGTGCAACTGCAGGTAATTCGCCATTTGGTATTTCACAATTAAAAGATGTAACGGGTTTGATCAGTTTTAATGAACCTACCATTTTACCTATGAATAATTACAATGGTCAGGCAAATCCTTTATCGATCGCACCATATTGGATATACAAGTTAATTGGAACATCCAATTATGCAAGTTGGATTACAGTAGGTTCTGCGTCATCAATAAATGCTGGTGAAGGCTTTACAATGAAAGGGACTGCAGGAACCAATTCTACAACAGTCAATGGAGTTCAAAATAATTCAGGAAGCAAGCAACGCTATGATTTTAGAGGAAAGCCGAATGATGGAACCATTCAAATTCCAATAGCTGCTTCGCAATTTACTCTAACAGGAAACCCATATCCTTCTGCTATTGATTTGTCAGCCTTTTTAACAGAACAACTTAAAACTACCGGTATTGCTTACTTTTGGGAGCATGATAAAACGGTTGCTTCTCATTACATTGCTGACTATAAAGGTGGTTACGGAGCTTTTTCGCCAGCAGGTGGTGGAGCTGGAGTTTATGTCCCAGCTACCTTTTACTCGTATGATGGCTCAGGCAACCCAAGTACAATGATTGCAACAGGTGGCATGTTTAATAGACGATTTTCGCCAGTTGGGCAGGGTTTCATGATTATGGGTAATGTAAGCGGAACGGTTGAAATGAAAAATGCATATCGCGTTTTTGTAAAAGAAGGTGCAGCGAATAACTCTCAATTTGAAAAGGTGCAGCCTAAAAAGGATAAAGCTGTAGATCCCAATGTTGCATTTTTATCAAGAGTACAGTCTGTTTCTGGTTTTGATTATAATAAAGTAAGTGTTGCAGTAACACCTCAAATAAGAATCAATGCCTTATTAAATAATCAAGGAATCCGCCAATTGGCATTAGCTTTTATGCCAGAAGCTACAGATGGTATAGATCGTGCGATGGATGCTTTATCTTCAAGCGATAGTGCAGCTGCAGATATGTTCATAGCTCTTAACAACGCAGAATATATTATTAATGTCACCAATTTTGACCTTGATAAAAAAATAGCTGTTGGTTTTAAAAATGATAAGCCTGCGAATTATAAAATTACTGTCAAAGATATTATGAATTTGGATGCAGTAGAAGCCGTTTACCTTCACGATAAGGTGAGTGATTTGTATTACGATATCAAAAATAACTTTCATGAGTTAGATTTACCGGCAGGAAAAAACACAACGCAATTTGAAATTACGTTCCGTAAAAACACTACATTAGGAATTGATGAATTGAAGGCTGAAAGCTTTATCGTTTATCACAATAACAGCGCAAAAAACGTTGTAATTGAAAATCCAGAATCATTAGATTTGAGCTATTGTGGCATTTATGATATTGCTGGAAAATTGTTGTTTACTAAAAAAGATATTGGTTCAAATGTCAAATATGAATTCCCTACAAATGGTTTGGCTGATGGAATATATATTGTTAAATTAAGCACAGCAGACAATAAAACAGTTGGGAAAAAGATTATTGTAAAAAATTAAGTTGGTGGATTTGGTTACTTAAAAGGTGCAACTCGTAAGGGTTGCACTTTTTATTGTTGAATAGTTTTACCTTTGTGATAAATTTAGAACATTGAATCAAATCTTGCCGCAGCTGTTTCCTAATAATTGTACTATTGCTATTAAGCGAGAGGACTTACTACATCCATTTGTTTCAGGAAATAAATTCAGGAAACTAAAATACAATTTGCAACAAGCTAAAATTGAACATCACTATACATTACTGACTTTTGGAGGTGCTTTTTCAAATCATATTGCCGCAGTAGCGTACGCAGGTAAAGTCAATGGTTTTAAGACAATTGGCGTAATTCGCGGTGAGGAACTCATTGATAAAATACTCGATAATCCCACATTGCGTTTTGCTCAAGAGTGTGGTATGCAATTTCATTTTGTCACTCGGTCACAGTATAGAGAAAAAGAAGATCCTACGTTTTTAGAACATTTAAAATCGCAATTTGGTTGGTTTTATAATATACCAGAAGGAGGGACAAATGAACTTGCAATCAAAGGATGTACTGAGATTTTAACGCAAACTGATGCTGAATTCGATTTTATTTGCTGTGCCGTGGGTACAGGTGGTACAATATCTGGAATCATTGCTAGCGCGCAACCTTCTCAAAAAGTTTTAGGCTTTCCTGCTCTAAAAGGTGATTTTTTAAGCAATGAAATTCGTAATTTTGTAAATCGAGATAATTGGGAATTGATTACCGAATATCATTTTGGAGGCTATGGAAAGGTGAATTTAGAGTTGGTAGATTTCATCAATGAGTTCTATTCAAAGTTTAAAATTCCGCTTGATCCAATTTACACAGGAAAAACAGTATTTGGAGTTTTTGACTTGATTCAAAAGAATTACTTTCCTGAAAATTCTAAAATATTGATTGTGCACAGTGGCGGTTTACAAGGTGTTGCAGGCATGAATTTAAAATTAAAAAACAAACAGTTACCAACGATAGATATCCATGTTTAAAAAAATAGTACTTCTTTTTGCCGTCATATTATTGGGGTCTTGCAACACAACAAAGCCCATAATTACGACTAAAAAACCGGTTTCCAATACTAAGACAACTCCAACTAGGACGATAAAAAAAAATCCAGTTTCTACCGTTGGTAAAACGAAGCCAATTCCGAAAAAAGTAACCGCAACATTTCCGAAAAAAACCGAAACTGAAACAATTGTTTCTACCTCAAAAACGGTGGTTACCTCTGATGTAATTGTAATGTACGTCGCAAAATTTAAGGATATTGCCATGAATAACATGAAGTCCTATGGCATTCCAGCCAGTATTATTTTGGCTCAAGGAATATTAGAATCAGGTGCTGGAAAAGGAGATTTAGCCTTCAATGCTAACAATCATTTTGGTATAAAATGCCATGTAGGATGGACCGGTGATAGCGTAAAACACGATGATGATGCTTCGCAAGAATGTTTTCGTAAATACGAAAGCCCATCAGAATCGTTTCGAGATCATGCCTTATTTTTAACAACAAGAAATCGATATGCCAAGTTGTTCTTATTGCCAAAAGGCGATTACAAAGCATGGGCACATGGATTACGTGCGGCAGGTTATGCAACTGACCCTAAATACCCAGACAAACTTATTTCGTATATAGACCGATACCAATTGCATCAATACGATAATCAAGTTTTAGATAGTAATTATGTGCCATCAAAAGAAACCGTGGTGCTAGCGCAAAATAATGAGCTAAATGAGGCTGAATATGTGGTGCAAAAAGGGGATACTTTGTATTCGATTTCTAAAAAATTTGCATTAAAAGTAGAAGAATTGAAAGAAAAAAATAAGTTATCAGACAATATCCTTTCTGTAGGACAGCGTCTGGTTGTAAAATAATCACTAACACTAATTCTCAAAATAATACAATGTTATATCAAAGAAGTAGTCAGCTTTTTGCTGAAGCAGAAAAAGTAATTCCTGGAGGAGTAAACTCGCCAGTTCGTGCCTTTAGGGCAGTAGGAGGAACTCCTATTTTTGTAAAAAGTGCCAAGGGAGCCTATTTGTATGATGAAGATGGTAATCGTTTAATTGATTACATCAATTCTTGGGGTCCGATGATTTTGGGTCATGCTTATGAACCAGTTGTACAAGCAGTAATTGATAAAGCTAAGTTAGGTACCTCATTTGGAATGCCCACCGCTTTAGAGACTGAAATTGCAGCTTTAGCCGTTAAAATGGTGCCAAATATTGATAAAATTCGGTTTGTCAATTCAGGTACTGAGGCTTGTATGAGTGCAATTCGTTTGGCAAGAGGATTTACTAAAAAAGACAAAATCGTAAAATTTGCAGGTTGTTATCATGGCCACTCTGACTCGTTTTTAATTCAAGCGGGTAGTGGAGCAATTACTTTTGGTTCACCAAATAGTCCTGGTGTTACAGCGGGTACGGCCAAAGATACCTTGTTGGCCAAATACAATGATTTAGAGAATGTAAGAGCACTTATCGAGGCAAACAAGGACGAAATTGCCGCTATTATTGTAGAGCCTGTAGCAGGAAACATGGGCTGTATTCCGCCTCAAAAAGGATTTCTAGAAGGTTTACGAACACTTTGTACTGAAAACGGGATTCTGTTAATTTTTGATGAGGTAATGACTGGTTTTCGTTTGGCTGCAGGTGGTGTTCAAGAATTAGTTCAAGTAAATGCAGATATCGTTTGTTTTGGTAAGGTAATAGGTGGTGGTTTACCAGTAGGGGCCTTTGCAGCACGTGAGGAAATCATGAATTATTTAGCACCACTTGGTCCTGTTTATCAAGCAGGAACCTTGTCTGGAAATCCTTTGGCTATGGCTGCAGGATTGGCTATGTTGCAAGCATTAGATCGAGATAGAAGCATCTTTACCAGATTGGCAGAGAAAACGGCTTATTTGGCTGCTGGTATAGCACGCGTACTCGAGGCGAACCAAGTAACGTTTACAATTAATACTATTGGTTCAATGATTTCAGTTCATTTTGATGCTGAACCAGTTGTTGATTTTCAAACGGCTGCTAAAGGAGATAATGAAACTTTCAAGAAATTCTTTCATGGTTTGTTACAAGAAGGGATTTATATTGCGCCTTCAGCCTATGAAACGTGGTTTATCACAGATGCTTTAACATATGAAGATTTAGATTTTACAATTGAAGCCATAGATAGAGTTTCTAAAACTTTTTAGTAAATTATGATTTAAAAGTAAAAGCCCAAAATGAAATTTCATTTTGGGCTTTTTAATGTGTTAAAACTAATTTTATTTATTTGTATTAGAATTACCTCCTTTACGTTGCTTATGCATTGCAAGGCGGTGGTTCATGCGATCATTTTTCTTTTCTTTCATGGTTTCCCACTTTTTAAACTGCTCATTAGAAAGTATTTTTTTCATTCTTGCTTTCATTGCAATTTGATCGTCTAGCATTTGATTTTTTATTGCAAAACGTTCGTCAGCAGTTGGTTTTTTAGCATTTGCTGCTTGCTTTTCTTTTCTGTTTGCCAATGCAGTCTCTCTTTTGTTACTTTGCTCGTTGAGAACAACTTGAATTTCTTTTTGTTGGGCTGTAGATAAATCAAGGTCTAAAGTCATTTTTTTTAAATGCAACTCTTGTCTTTGTTCTTTTGTTAATTGATTCTCTCTCGCATTTCTGCGGCCTTCCATTTTTTCTTGAGCATTACTTGCCATTCCTACAATTAATGCAACTGCAATTAGTACTTTTTTCATCGTGTTTTGTTTTTTGGATTAATACCATTAAGATTGCTTTGAATGCTAAAAGTTTAATCCTTAACATAAGTTTATTAGTTTTTGTATTTTGTTTTAAGTGTTTTTTTTAAAAGAATATATGTTATAATTACTTGATATTCAGTCACTAAAATTTTATAGCTGATAACTTATCTCTTTTTATTTTAGTGAAGGGATAAAGATATAAAGGCCAAAAAAATTACCACAGCATTTTTTTTTACAAAAAAATTTAGATCGTGCGAAGCCAATAAAATGCGGTCTTTTTGATTTCTAGAACTGAAAATGATCTTGTTTTTTAATTTTTTTCATAGGAATAGGAAACCAAATTTGAAAATCCTTCGTACATCTCCTTATAACTAAATAAATAAACAATGAAAAACAATCAACAAAACTTAGGTTTAGCTTCCACTTTTGGATTGGCTATTTTATCACTATTTACGGTTTCATGTAATGATGATGATGTAAAAGAAATGGAAACTCCTGTAACACCACCTGCCGTGGTAGCACCAGATGTTAATTTTACTGCCTTGGCTAGTAACAATACTATTTTAACTTATAATGCACGTAATTTAAATACTGCTACGTCAACTACCGCTATTCTTGGTCTGCCTATGTCAGAAAACATTGTGAGCATTGACTACAGACCAGCAACCGGCCAACTATACGGTTTAGGTTCTTCAAGCAGATTGTATGTTATTAACGAAAAAAGTGGTCAAGCAACGGCACTTGGAGCTGTAGCATTCACTCCGCTATTAGCTGGAGGAAACGCATCAATTGATTTTAACCCAACAGTTGATAGAATTCGTTTGGTAACTGACTCAGGTCAAAATTTAAGACTACACCCTGAATTGGGAACAGTTGCAGCAACTGATGGTGCCATAAATGGTGGTGGTTCTGCTAAAATTGGGGCTGTAGGATACACAAATAGTATGGCTGGTGCAGCTTCTACTTTATTATATGATATTGACTTTGAACAAGATAAATTATATATTCAAAATCCACCAAACAACGGAGCTTTGCAATTAGTGGGTGATTTAGGTGTAAATTTTGAAGGAACTGGTGATATGGATATTTTGCCAGATAATTCTACTGCATTAGCAGTGACTAACAGTAACAATGTTTCTACATTATTCACAGTTAGCTTGTTAACTGGTAAAGCAGAAAATGTTGGTAAATTTACAGCATCGGTAATCAGTATTGCATTCAAAACTAATCCAATAGCCTATGCTACAACAGCAGGAAATATGTTAGTTCGTTTCAATCCAACAAACGGTTCAAACAATAGCGTTGCCTTAACAGGTCTTGCTTCGGGAGAAAGTGTAGTAGGAATCGATTTTAGACCTGCAACAGGAGCTTTGTATGCTATTACAAATCAAAGTAGATTATTTTCTGTTAATACTGCTAGTGGAGCTTTGACTCAAGTAGGTACAGGTTTGTTGACAGCTTTATCAGGTACTTCTTTTGGATTTGATTTTAATCCAACAGTAGATAGAATTCGTTTAGTGAGTAATACAGGTCAAAACTTACGTTTGCACCCAGACACAGGAGCGGTTACGGTTGATGGAAACTTAAATCCAGGAACTCCAGTTGTAAATGCTGCAGCATATACCAATAACTTTGCTGGTGCTACAACAACGGTATTATTTGTGCTTGATTCACAAACTGATACAATGTTCCGTCAAGATCCACCAAACAACGGAACACTAGTTTCTATTGGAAGTTTAGGAGTTAATATTGATGCGGATAGCGGATTTGATATTGGAGGAACAAGCGGAAGTGCTTTTGCTCTACTAAAAGTTAACGGTGTAACAGGAGTTTACAGCCTGAACACTACTACAGGAGCTGCAACAAAAGTAGCAGATCTTAATATACAAGCTACTGCAATGGCCGTAGGTTTAGGGTTTTAATAGTTAGATTGTTTTTTGCATTAGTAAGCCAACTCTGGGAAGGGTTGGCTTACTTGTTTTTATATAGTGAAGAAGTGCTTAAAAATGCAGTGCAAAACCTATGTTTAGTTGTAAAGCATTATCATAGAATTGTTTGTGTGTAGCTAGATTGTATCTTATTCCAGGTTCAATACTCACGTTTTTTCCTAAAAATAAGGCGTAACCAATTTGTGTACCAACATATGTAGGATTTAATTCAGCATCCCCAAAACCGATACCGTTATACGATAGTTCAACAGGAATTAAACCTTTGAAATAGTATTTTGCTCCAATTTTGTAGGCAATAGGTTCACCAATACCATCAATTTCTCCGTAGCCCAATCCAAGTTTAATAGCTAGATTATCCTTAATAAAATAGCCACCCTCTGCTCCAATATTAAAGGAGTTTACGCCATTGGAATTACTGAAATATAAAGCAGTAGAACCTACATTATTTCCAAAACCAGTATTGGCTTCAATTAACCACTTGCCTTTTAATAGTTGGCCATCTTTGGCTTGACCATTTGCAAATGCAAATGCGCAAAGTGTAAATAAGGATGTTGTAAATTTTTTCATATCTATTTTTTTAAGTAAAAATAGAACTTAAAACAAAATATGTATGATTTTTAATACATATTTAACATCTTTGTGGTTTTGTCGAAAATCATCGAACTCAAATGTATCTTTTAAAATTAGCTAAGGTTTAGTAGCAGGAAAGCTCTGTTATTGTAACTGGAGTTGTTCCAAAAAAAAAAGGAACTCCATTACGAAGTTCCTTTTAATGTTCTATTATAAGATCTGTTATTCCTTCAATCGGCAAGCTTTCACATCGCCATCCACTACAACTTCGGTCATTCCTAATGACGAAAGGTTTTTCATGGCTTTATCCCATTTTTTACCGCTAAGTCCTGCATTGTTCTTTAATAAACCAAACTCCATTTGATTGTTATTTGCTTGCAAAAGTGTTACAATTAACTTTTCGTCTTCTTCAAGTTCAATTTTAACTTGTTTTTTCTCAGGACGCATTTGTGGAAACAATAATACTTCTTGAATTGATGAATTATTAGTTAAAAACATCATCAAACGGTCCATTCCAATTCCCAATCCAGAGGTAGGTGGCATACCATATTCAAGAGCTCTCAAGAAATCTTCATCTATTGTGCCGTTCGCTTCGTCATCACCTTTTTCTGCCAAACGCATTTGATCTTCAAAACGTTCTCTTTGATCAATTGGGTCATTTAATTCTGAGTAGGCGTTGGCAACTTCTTTACCGCAAACCATTAATTCAAAACGTTCTGTAAGTTCTGGATTGTCGCGATGTTGCTTGCAAAGTGGCGACATTTCCTTTGGGTAATCCGTAATAAAAGTTGGCTGAATGTAATTTCCTTCACATTTAGCGCCAAAAATCTCATCAATAAGTTTCCCTTTCCCCATCGTTTTATCAACGTCAATTCCCATTCCTCTCGCTGCTTCAAACAATTCCGCTTCTGTTTTTCCTGAGATATCAAAACCAGTAAAGTGTTTGATAGAATCTGTCATCGTAACGCGTGCGTAAGGCGCTTTAAAATTGACTTTATGTTCTCCAAAAGTAGCTTCGCTAGTACCATTTACGCTTACAGCGCAATGTTCCAGTAAGTTTTCGGTAAATTTCATCATCCAGTTGTAGTCTTTGTAGGCTACATATATTTCCATAGCGGTAAATTCTGGGTTGTGCGTGCGGTCCATTCCTTCATTTCTAAAGTTTTTAGAAAACTCATACACCCCATCAAATCCACCAACAATTAATCTTTTTAAGTACAATTCGTTCGCAATTCGCATGTATAACGGAATGTCTAATGAATTGTGATGCGTAATAAATGGCCTTGCAGCGGCTCCTCCAGGAATAGGTTGCAAAACTGGAGTTTCAACTTCAAGGTAGCCCGCGTTGTTAAAAAAAGAACGCATGGCGTTAAACAACTTGGTACGTTTGATAAACGTTTCTTTAACGTGATCGTTTACAGTTAAATCAACATAACGACGGCGGTATCTTTGCTCAGGATCGGCAAAAGCATCATAGGTTTTACCATCGGCATCTGTTTTGACAACAGGAAGTGGTTTCAACGCTTTAGCAAGCACCGTTAATCCGTAAACATGAACAGATATTTCACCAACTTGAGTCTTGAAAACCGTTCCGCGTACCCCTATAAAATCACCAATGTCCAAGAGTTTTTTGAACACTACATTGTACATTGTTTTTTCCTCGTCATTCGACACATCATCTCTCGAAATATATACTTGAATACGGCCTTCGGCGTCTTTCAATTCAGCAAATGAGGCCTTTCCCATGATACGTTTTCCCATCAAACGTCCTGCTAAAACCACTTCTTTTCCTTCATACTTTTCGAAATCGGCAAGGATTTCGCTAGAATATGCGGTGGTGATAAATTCGGCTGCTGGGTAAGGCTCAATGCCTAAATTACGTAATTCGGTTAGTGCTTCTCTGCGTAATATTTCTTGTTCGGATAATGCCATTTTATGCTGATTTTAAGAGCGCAAAGATACTATATAAGTTTTTAAATCTAAAGCTTAAAATACAAGGTTTTTTGAAGCACATTTTTTCGTTTTTTATAAACGTTTTTCCCGCTTTCCACTATATCTTTTTTACTTGTTTAAAAAAAACAAGTAAAAAAGGATGCCGCTGCAATCGGGGCTAAGGGAGTCGTTTTATTTTTTCAGTAGCTGATTTTTTAAATGTAAAATTCGTACTTTTGAATTCTTGTTCTAAAATGAAATTATGAAGTATCCAATCTTGGCTTTATTGCTATGCTTTTGCTGTCTAAGTTGTCAGGTAAGCGAAACCTTAACTGTAGATGAAAAGGGTCAAGGTTCAATTACCGTCACCGAGCTTCGAGATGAGCAAAGTTACATGCAGCTTGTAGGCGAGGAGTATACAAAAGAAACTTTTTTTAAAGATACTACTTATTTTTTTCAAGATGTGATTTCGAAACATCAAGAAACATTTGGGCGACTTCCTGATTCTGAAAAAGCAATTTTTCAAAAGTACGCAGCTGTTACCGTACATGAATTTAAAAGTGCAATCGAGAAAATCTTTCGAACCACAATAAAACACTCTTTTAATTCAGTAGAAGAAATTCCTGATTTGTACAAAACAGAAGATTATGCAGATGATATTGTAAATAATTATGCATTAGTAGCCGAGGAACATTATTACTTGGTCAGCTTTGGTTTAAAAGACAATGTATTTTCTCGGAAAGTGAAAATTACGAATCCAACCGAATTGAAAAAGCAGCAAGATGAAATTAGCAATCTTAAAAAGCGATACGAAGCATTTAACCTCAAACAAGATCTAGTACTAGATTATCATTTTGCTCGAAAAATTAAATGGGTTTCCAATCCATCAGCTCAAATTAGTGAAGATCGTAAATCATTGCAGCTAAAATTGCTGCTCTCTGATTGTTTATCTAACCCTGAAAGTACGAATTTAGAGGTATTTTTTGAGTAAGGAACGAAACTCATAACAACTTTTCTTCGCTTTAAACTTTGTACCTTTGCACTCATTATATATATAGGTTGT
This sequence comes from Flavobacterium turcicum, assembly GCF_011365745.1. Lineage (GTDB taxonomy): Bacteria > Bacteroidota > Bacteroidia > Flavobacteriales > Flavobacteriaceae > Flavobacterium > Flavobacterium turcicum. Next base: position 903,293 of record NZ_JAAOBY010000001.1, read on the forward strand.
GCACTATGTACTGCATAATCTCCAAAAATTGCATCTAGGCATGAACAAAACCATTCAATTACAGGATTTAGGATTACAAGATTATAAGCAAACTTGGGAGCTTCAAGAGGAACTATTTAAAGGAATTGTTGATTTAAAAATTCGAAATCGCAGAGAAGAGCTCGACTTGGCTACGCCCAATTATTTTCTTTTTGTTGAGCATCCTCATGTGTATACACTTGGTAAAAGTGGTGACTTAGATAACTTGCTTTTATCCGAAAATCAATTAGAGGCAAAAGGCGCTAAGTTTTATAAAATAAACCGAGGTGGTGATATAACTTATCACGGACCGGGACAAATTGTAGGTTATCCTATTTTAGACCTTGAAAATTTCTTTACAGACATTCATAAGTATTTACGTTTCCTAGAAGAAGCCATCATTCTTACCCTCCAAGAATATGGTCTAACCTGCGGCCGAAGCGAAGGCGAAACAGGCGTTTGGTTAGGTGTAGGAACACCATTTGCCCGAAAAATATGTGCGATGGGAGTGCGTGCCTCTCGTTGGGTGACTATGCATGGCTTTGCTTTAAATGTAAATGCTGATTTGGGATATTTTGATAATATTATTCCGTGTGGTATTCGTGGTAAAGCAGTAACTTCTTTGCAAGTAGAGTTGGGGGTTGAAAAAGTAGATGAAGCCGAGATGAAAAGTAAGATAATCAAACATCTTACCGTTTTATTTGAAGCCCAATTTGAAGAGACCACTATTAAGGAGTAAATTTTTATAATTCTAATTCGTATTGTTCTGGTAAAAGTCTAAACGACATACGGTGGTATTTAGTAACTCCGTATTTACGTATAGCTTCTCGGTGTTCTTTAGTTGGGTAGCCTTTATTTTTTTTCCAGTTATACATTGGGAATTCTTCGTGTATTTGATCCATGTACGCATCGCGATAGGTTTTTGCTAGAATAGAGGCAGCTGCAATACTCCTATATATAGTGTCACCTTTGATAATGCTTGTGCTTTTAATATTGTTCAGGGTTTCTATTTCATGTGTGGTGAATAATCTGCCGACTCTTTGTTTAATACCGCCTTTTGGAATAAAAGGGCTGTTACCATCGACTATTATAGATTTGGGTTGAACAGTAAGGCCAATAATACATTCTTGCATTGCTCTTATAGATGCGTTTAAAATGTTTAACTCATCTACAGCGGTAGCGTCCAAATGAACTACTGAAAAAGCTACTGCTGCGCTTTCTAGAATAGGTTGAAGTTTTAATCTAGTTTTCTCTGATAATTGTTTGCTGTCGTTTAAAAGTTCATGTTTGAAATTTGGTGGTAAAATAATAGCTGCAGCTGTGACGGGGCCTGCTAAGCAACCGCGGCCTGCCTCATCAGTGCCAGCCTCCAAAACAGCTTCTAAAAAGTAAGATTTTAACATTTTGTATTTTTTGTGTAAAAGTAGATAAATTCTTTAAATTTTGAGTTATATGGAGGCGAAGTGCTGCTATTGTTGTGATGTTAGTTTTTTTTATGTAAATCTTTTAAAGATTATATTTTGTTAAAAAAAATCAAATGCTTGCTTATTTAAGATTTATTTGTGATTTTTGCGATATAACTAATTCAATTTATTAAATATGAGATCAAAGTACAAATGGATTATGACGCTACTTGTAGCGTTTTCAATGCACTTATCGTTTGCTCAGGAGAAAACGATAACTGGGGTGGTAACAGATGTTACCGGTCCTCTTCCTGGAGTTAATGTTGGAGTAAAGGGTTCTAAGACTGGTGTGCAAACAGATTTAGACGGTAAGTATTCTATTAAAGCTAAAACGGGCGATGTTTTAGTGTTTTCATTTGTAGGTATGACTGAAACAACTAAAGTAGTAGGTGCTGCTAGTAGTGTTAATGTCTTAATGACGGACAATGCGAAGGTTTTATCTGAAGTTGTTGTTCAAGGGTATAGAACAGTTACCAAGAAAACTGCCGTTACTGCCGTAGCTACAGTTACGTCTGCATCTATTGAAAATCGTCCTAATGCGAATGTTATGAATACATTGCAGGGACAGTTAGCAGGTGTAAATATTGCTACAGGTACTGGTCAACCGGGTTCAAAATCGACTGTTATTATTAGAGGTCTTGGTACATTAAATGGAAATTCAGATCCATTATATGTTATAGATGGTTTTCCATCTAATAGTGATAACTTTAGATCTTTTAATCCAAATGACATAGAGTCTGTATCGGTTTTAAAAGATGCTGCTGCAATTGCTGAATATGGATCTAGAGGTTCAAATGGTGTGATTGTAGTTAAAACTAAAGGTGGTAAATTTACAGACGCTAGAACAACATTTAAATATTCTACAAACTATGGTGTAAGTGAGCTTCAAAAACCTAAATATAGAATAGCCAATGCAAAACAATTACTTCAAATTGAGAAGAATAGAGGTATAGGTTATGGATCTACTTTGACAGATGCTCAAATTAGCGCCTATAATATTGATCAAAACTGGGTAGATGTTTTCTTCAGACAGGGAACCTCTGTTAATCATAACTTAGGTATTGAAAACAATGGTAAAAATCTTAATTCATATACATCTTTGGGGTATTTTGAACAAGAGGGTACATTGAAAACAACTAAATTGCAAAGATTTTCATTGAGATCGAATATTAATGGTAAATCAGCCAATGAAAAGTTCAGATTTCAAGTAAATTCAGCCGTAAACCATAGTAAAAGTAATGAGGCGCTTTCACTTGGAACTGGTGGTGTAAATCAGAATTATGTGTTAGGAGCATATCAAGCTGCACCATATTTAAGTGCAGATAAGTATGTAAGCTCTGCTCAGACATTTTTAGATTTCTCTGGGGTAGGTAACACATTACCTGGAACTGCAGATTTATCGCTGACTCCTTATTTTTTAATTGACAAATTAAGAACTTTTGCTACTTCTAATGAGGAGACAAGAGTAGATGTAGCAACTGATTTTTCTTATAAATTAACCAATGATTTGACAGCTAGATCAAGAGTATCAGGACAATTGTTGTCCAATAGATTTTTCCAAGCTACATTTCCTCGTTCATTTAATGCACTTCTTTTTAACTCAGCTGGTTCAGCTAGTACTGTTAATAGTACACTTAATAATCTTCCGTATGTTGAATTTGATGGTTCAGAATCAATCGGTCAAAGGAGAGAATTCTTCTTTAACAATCTGTATCAATTAGCTTACAACAAGGTTGTTGGTTCGCATACGCTTAATGTAAGTTTAAACGCTGAGTATAATTATTCTCAACTTAACGTTAATAACTTTACTCAAAATGGTTTGGACATTGCTTTGTATAAGCCTAATACTGGTGCTGGATACATTGCTGACAATACAACTGGTGCTAATGACTTTTATGTTCCAACTGTTGCTGCGAGTAATTTAAGAAATGATTTGATTTCGTATTTCGCATCGGTTGACTATGATTTCAAAGGGAAATACGGTTTATTAGGGTCATTTAGGAGAGATGCTTCAAGTAGATTCTTGAAAGAAGATCGTAATGGTGATTTTTATTCTGTAGGAGCAAGATGGAATATAGATGAAGAAGATTTCATGAGCTCGCTAGAATTTGTTGATGTATTAAAACTGAGAGGATCTTATGGAACTGTTGGTAATCAGAGAATCATCAATGGTACTGTTTTTGCAGGAATTGTTCCGCCAGCCTATGTTACAACATTTGCAGGAGTTACAGGTGGTGCAAGTTATGCAGGGCAAGCTACGTTTAATCCTACTTTTGGAGCACCTGGTTTAAAATGGGAAACAACAAAGCAATGGAATATAGGTTTAGATTTTGAGTTTTTTAAATCGAGAATAAGAGGTTCATTTGATAAATACAACAAAGAAACAGTTGATCAATTTTTTACTGATCCTCAGTCACCTGCATTTGGAGCATCTGGATTCTTAAGAAATTCTGACGCTACTGTATCCAATGATGGTTATGAATTAGGTATTGCATTTGATGTTATCAGAAATCGTGATATGACTTTTACTTTAAGAGCTAATGGTTCTTACAATAAAAATACTTTATCAGGCATTACTGCAAATGATGGAAGAATACCTAATGGGAATTTAATTAATAGAAATGGTGGACCTGCATTTGAATATTATACAATTCCTTACGCTGGTGTAAATCCTGTAAATGGTAATTTGTTATTTGTAAGTAAATCAGGCGGAACTACTGAGAATCCTATAGAAAGTGATAGAGTTGAAACTGGTAAAAATTATTTACCTGTGTATCAAGGTGGGTTTGGTTTTGACTTCAATTACAAAGGATTCTTTATTGCTTCTACTTTCACTTTCGCTGCAGAGGTGTTTAGATTTGATCGTGATGAGGAAATCTATTACCAACAGTCAGGTTATGGTGATTTTAACAAGTCATATGATCTTTTAAATGCATGGACTCCTAATAATACTACTTCAAATATTCCAAGTTTAACTGCTGGTAATGAAGGACAAGATGATAATTCTGATCGTTTTTTACGTGATGCATCTTACATTAGACTTCGTAATGCTCAAATAGGGTATAACGTTCCACAGAAGTTTTTGGATAAAACGTTCTTGACTGGATTGTCTTTTACTCTTCAAGGAGAAAACTTAGTTAACTTCACTAAATGGCAAGGTTTTGATCCAGAGAGTGATAGAGCAGCTGATAGTCGTCAGTATCCAACACCAAAGATTTTTACCTTCGGAGTGGATTTAAGATTTTAATTTAAAATATATATATATCATGAAATTTAATAATAAATTATTGTTTTTTGCGGTTTTTTTGTCTCTAGCATCATGTGATACTGACTTATTAGAGCCACAAACACCAGGGGTGCTTACTGAAGAGTTAGCAATAAGGTCTTCTGCTGATTTAACAAGGCTAACAAATAACATATATGTGGCTTTGTACGGTAGATCTGACATTGAATTTACTTCTGTTTTTACAGATGAAATTGCTCCCGGAATTACTAATGGTGGTCAAGGTATTAATGATAGTTATGCATTTCTTCTTACCCCTTCATCTGCATCTGCAAATGGTATTTGGACCACTGCTAATGTTACTTTAGCAAGGGCTAACAAAGTTATTGTAAATGCCGATCGTTTGTTGCTTGACCCTATAATCAGTGCCAATGCTGCACAAGTTAACGCAATTAGAATTTTGAAAGCAGAGGCTTTAACATTAAGAGCTTATGCACACCTAAGATTAGTATCTTACTTTTCACCTAATCCAAAGGATGATGCTGCTTTGGCCGGTGTCCTTGCACTAACTGAATTAGCTTTAGATGCTAATTTTCCTAGAGCTACAAACGGAGCAACTTATGCTGCTATTCATACTGACTTAGATAATGCAATTGCTTTATTTGGTACTGCTGGTTTGAATCCTATCAGAGCAAATAGATTTGCTGCGAGAGCATTGAAAGCTCGTGCTTACGCTCTTAAGGGTGATTATCCTAATGCTTTAACTCAAGCAAATTTAGTTATTACTGCTTCTGGTGCTCCGGCATTATCTACATTTAGTACTTATCAATCTGTTTTTACTGATGCTTCAGCAGGTGAAACTTTATTGAAGCTTGGAAGAGTAGTTAATCAGTCAGCACAGGCAACTAATTTAGGTAATATCTATGCATCAGTAAGTTCAACCATAAACGGTTCTCCATTTTATGAAGTTAATAGAGCTTTGTATAATGCTTTACCTAATGGTGATGTTAGAAAACTTGTAATCCCTGATGCTACTTCTATTATTGATCCAAATTATTTAACATCGACGAGCTATAAAACTACAGATGTCATTCCAGTTGGTAAACATCCTGGTACACCTGCAAGAGGTCAATTAAATGCTGATTTCAAATTAATTAGAATGTCTGAAATGCATTTAATTAAAGCAGAAGCTGAGGTAGCTGCAGGACAATTGTTGACTGCTGCTAATACATTAAAAGTTTTACTTGATGCACGTTTTGCAACTCCGCAGCCTGCTCCAGTATTTGCCACTGCTCAAGATGCTTGGAGGTTCATATTGAACCAAAGAAGGATTGAATTTGCTTTTGAAGGATACAGATTTATTGATCTTAAACGTTTAGGTGGTGCTGCTTTTGCTAATGTTAGTATTGACAGACATCCGTTAGACTGTACGGCTAGTGTTAATTGCACCTTGCCAGTTACTGATTATAGATTTGCTTTGCCAATTCCAACTGTAGAGACAAATCCTAATCCAACGATTACTCAAAACCCTGGATACTAATTAGATTTTAAATCTTTTTTGGAGATTTAGTATATTTATTAAGACCGCAAGTACATACTTGCGGTCTTTTTGTTTTATTTTACTTCGCTAATTTTGAATTTGTAAATGTTTAGTACTGTTTTCAGTAGTAATTTTTAGAGTTTTTTTTTAATTGACTCATCATTTAAAGGATTAGATTTATCTTTACACCTTAAATTATGATATTTTGAATATGAGAATCGTTTTTCTACTTTCCTTTATTTTGTTTTCTGTATTTGTGAATGCGCAGGATAAAGAACAAAACGCAAACAAAGACCAATCCCAATCAGGTATGGTAAACGCGCAAAAGAAAAGTGTCGACAAGGTTGCTACTTTAGATTTGTACCGTTTCATTAGTTTAGAAAACGACACAACCTATATAGATACGTCGCTTACCATTCAAAAGGAGTACAGTCACAACTATTTGCGAAGAGATATTTTCGGGCTGTTGCCGTTTTCAAATGATGGGCAAACTTATAATACTTTGCAATTTGGTTTAAATGGGTATTCTCCATTTCCTGAAATGGGATTCAAGGCAAAACATTTTAATTTTCTTGAGGCTAATCAAATTCGTTACAACTCTGTAGCTACGCCTATAACCGAACTTTATTTTAAAAGCACGGTTGGTCGTGGCCAATCTGTTGATTCGTTCCTTAGTTTAAATACATCTGAAAATTTGAATTTTAGTATCGCTTATAAAGGTCTTCGTTCAGAGGGTAAATATTTAAACCAACTTTCTAGTACTGGTAATTTTAGGTTTACAGTTAATTTTAATTCTAAAAACAAAAGGTATTTTGCCAAAGTACATTATACCTATCAAGATATTTTAAATGAGGAAAATGGTGGCATTACGACAATAAATGATTTTGAAAGTGAGAATCCAAGTTTTAATAACCGACAGCGTTTTGAAGTTTTTTTAAACGATGCTAAATCTTTTCTAAAAGGAAGAAGGATTTTTTTGGATCAAAATTTCAGAATCAATCCTAAACAAGGTAGCAATAACTTATCGGTAACACACCAAATTAATTATGAAAATAAATTTTTTGAATACAACCAACTAACAGTACCCTCAAATGTTGGCAGTACAGAGGTGAATCGTTTTGGAGCCTCATTTACCGATTCTGGTATCAATGACCAAACTCGTTACAACCGAATGTATAATAAAGCAGGTCTTGTTTACGAGAATACTTCTTTGGGTTTGTTTGAATTTTTTATTGATGATTTTCGTTCTAATTATTACTACAACCGTGTTTTGTTTTTTGATAATCAAGTACCTATTCCAAATGCGTTTAGTCAAAACATTAATTCAGCTGGTGGGCAATACACATATAAAAAAGACAATGTTCAAGGTAAATTTTTATACTCGCGTAGCATTACTAATCAGTCTTTGTCAAATCTGGATGTACAAGTCGCTTATGACTTGAACGATGATTATCAATTCACTTTTCAGTACCAAAATTTAAATAAGTTACCCAATAATAACTACAATTTATACCAAAGTAGTTATATAGAATACAATTGGTCTAATAATTTTAAAAACGAAAAAATCAATGTTATCAAAGGAACGGCTACTACTCCTTTCTTGAATGCTGAGCTTAATTTATCGGTTCTCAATGATCATTTATATTTCGCAGATGTAGCAACCGCTGAACAAAAAAGCGAGCGTACACAAATAATTGCACCTGCACAGTACAATGGAACAATTAAGTATCTTTCTTTAAAATTAGGTAGAGAATTTCAGTTTGGCAAATTCGCTCTTGACAACACCGTGGTGTATCAAAAAACAGAACAAAATGATGCTATTTTAAATGTTCCAGAACTAGTGACGCGCAACACCATTTATTACTCTGATTACTTGTTCAAAAATGCACTCTTCTTGCAAACAGGTATCTCTTTAAATTATTTTTCTAAATATCTTGCCAATGAGTACAATCCCGTAATTGGTGAGTTCTTTGTGCAAAATGAGAAAGAAATTGGGAATCATCCTAATTTAGATTTCTTCATCAATGCAAAAATTCAGCGCACGAGAATATATTTCAAAGTAGAGCATTTCAACTCTCCTTTTACCGGTAATAATTTCTACTCATCTCCAAATAATCCTTCTCGTGATTTCACGATTCGTTTTGGTTTAATTTGGAATTTTTTCAATTAATCCGTTTGGGCGTTTTTACGTGCTATCCGCTCTATCTTTTCTTGCTTTAAGAAAGCAAGCAAAGGATGCCGCTACTATCACGAACGCAATCTGTCCTGAACATATTTATTTTGTAACAAAACACTATCTTTGCGATCGTTTTTGTAACAGATCTTAATTTTAAATACACTTTTTTATGCATTACGCAGAAAATATATTAGGTACTATTGGTAATACTCCACTAGTAAAACTAAATAGAGTTACCGCCGAAGTTGATGCCTTGGTACTAGCAAAAGTAGAAACTTTCAATCCGGGAAATTCTGTAAAAGACAGAATGGCTATGAAAATGATTGAAGATGCTGAAGCTGATGGTCGTTTGCAACCTGGAGGAACTATTATTGAAGGAACTTCTGGTAACACAGGTATGGGATTGGCTTTGGTTGCTATCATCAAAGGATATAAGTTAATATGCGTTATTTCAGATAAACAATCCAAAGAAAAAATGGATATTCTTCGTGCCGTAGGTGCTAAAGTTGTAGTTTGCCCAACTGATGTTGAGCCAACTGATCCACGTTCTTACTATTCTGTTTCCAAACGTTTGGCTGAGGAAACTCCTAATTCTTGGTACGTCAATCAATACGATAATCCTTCGAATGCAATTGCACATTACGAGCAAACAGGTCCGGAAATTTGGAAACAAACCGATGGTAAAATAACTCATTTTGTAGTAGGAGTAGGAACCGGTGGAACCATTTCTGGGACAGCGAAATATTTAAAAGAACAAAATCCAAACATTAAAATTTGGGGAATTGATACTTACGGTTCTGTTTTTAAGAAATACCACGAAACTGGAATTTTTGATGAAAATGAAATTTATTCATACATCACCGAAGGAATTGGAGAAGATATTTTACCTAAAAATGTTGACTTTTCTCTAATCGATGGTTTCACAAAAGTGACTGATAAAGACGCCGCAGTTTACACCAGAAAAATTGCTTTAGAAGAGGGTATATTTGTTGGGAATTCTGCTGGTGCAGCCATTAAAGGTTTGTTGCAATTGAAAGATCATTTTACACCTGAGGATGTTGTTGTAGTACTTTTTCACGATTCAGGAAGTCGCTATGTGGGTAAGATGTTCAATGATGATTGGATGCGTGAAAGAGGTTTTCTTGAAGATGAAATCACAAAAGCAGCTGATGTAATCAAAGATCATATCGATAAACCGCTTGTGGTTGTTCGCACCGAGGAGTTGGTTTCGCATGCTATTGAGCGTATGCGTAAATACAAAATATCACAAATCCCAGTAATAGATATTAATGGATTTGTTGGTTCAGTTGACGAAAGTGACTTATTTCAAAGCTATGTCGCGAACAAAGACGTTGCCGATAAACCGATTAAAGATGTCATGGGCAAACCATTTCCAGTTGTAAGCGAGAGCACTCCAATTGATGAAGTGTCTCGTTTGTTTACAAAAGAAAATGCTGCTGTTTTAGTAGAACTTTCTAATGGCAAACACCATATTATCACAAAGTACGACATTATTGGGTCGATAAAATAGGGTCAGAATTTCAACCGCAGTACAGCAAGATCTAGCTATATACGTTTTGATTTGTTGTACTGTGGTTTTTTTATGTCCTGCACCCAACCTTATCCCACAGCTTTCAATTCGTTTAATTCTTATCATTCACAATCTATGACATTTACAGCTATTGATTTTGAAACTGCAATTTCTTTCCATCCTTGTTCAGTTGGTATTGTTACCGTTCAAGACGGAATAATTGTCGATGAATACGTAAGTTTGATTCAGCCACCTAATAATAGTTATAGTCCGTACACTATTGCGGTCCATGGCATCACACCAAAAGACACGCGTTTCTCGCCTACTTTTCTGGATGTTTTTCCTGAGATTAAAAAACGCTTGCAAGGGCAAATTGTAGTAGCGCATAATGAAAGTTTTGATCGGTCTGTACTTCAAAAATCGATGGCGATGTATGAATTACCATATCAAGATTTAGATATAAAAGACCGTTGGGAGTGTACAGTGAAATTGTACAGAGCAAAAGGTCTAAAGCCTACAACACTTAAAGATTGCTGTAGTGTGATGAATATTATATTGCAGCATCATGAGGCTTTATCTGATGCGCGTGCTTGTGCGAAGCTATATGTAGCTCATCTTTTAGGTGCGTAGTTATCTGACTGTGTGGCTTTAACTGTTTTATAAATCTTTATTTTCTTATTAAATTATAATCTTTTTTTGTACATTAGGTCTGTTTAAATTTAGATCTATGAAGGAAGATTTTTTACATTATATCTGGAAATTTAAAAAATTCAGCAGTTTCGAAATGACAACTACAAGTGGTGAGGCTGTAACTGTGATTGCTGCTGGTCAGTATTTGGAATTAGCAGGTCCTGATTTTTTTAATGCTCAAATCACAATTGGTGAACAAAAATGGGCTGGAAATGTTGAAATCCATGTAAAATCGTCTGATTGGTATCTTCATCATCACGAGCAAGATCCTGCTTATGAAAATGTGATCCTTCATGTTGTGTGGGAACATGACACCGAAATTTTTAGAAAAAACAACAGTACCATTCCTGTTTTAGAACTTAAAAATTACGTAGACGCTCAAACGGTGCAAAATTACACTGTTTTAGTAGAGTATAAGTCTTGGATTTTTTGTGAAAAACAGCTAGCAAGTACAGCAAATTTTGTTTGGAGTAATTGGAAAGAGCGTTTGTTTTTTGAAAGATTAGATCGTAAAGCTACACCTATTTTTGCGTTTTTAGTCCAGTCACAAAACGACTGGGAAGCTACTTTGTTTTGGTTATTGGCCAAGAATTTTGGGTTAAATACCAATGGGGATATTTTTTTAAGGATGGCGCAGTCTATTCCTTTTTCAATTATTCGCAAAGAGCGCTCAGAGCTTGCTAATTTGGAAGCTTTATTTTTTGGTTTGTTAGGCTTGTTGGAGCCAGAGCATGAAGATGCGTACTTCAAGGATTTAAAATTTAGATTTTTGTATTTGGTCCACAAGTACAATTTGGAGACACGAGTTGAAGGTACAGTGCAGTTTTTTAAACACCGTCCTGATAATTTTCCAACTGTTAGATTGTCACAACTAGCACAATTATACCATCAAAATGCCAATTTATTCGAACTTTTGATGCAAGTACAAACTATTGAAAAATGGTATCAGCTGTTTGAAATTTCAGCATCTTCTTATTGGGATTTGCATTATCAATTTGATAAAAATAGTATTAAAAGAACTAAAAAACTATCTAAGTCTTTTATCGATTTAATCCTAATCAATACCATAATTCCGATGCAATTTGCTTACGAAAAGAGTAAAGGAGGTGAGGTTTCAGATAATCTATTGACGATTATGGAAGGAATTGCTGCAGAGAAAAACGCTATAATTACTAAATTTTCTAGTTTTGGTATTGATGCTAGTAATGCATTTGATTCGCAAGCCCTATTACAGCTCAAAAATGAATATTGTAATAAAAGCAAATGCTTAGAGTGTGCAATTGGGGTCGATTTATTAAAAGCGGGACTTTAATTTTACTAGAGTTATTTCATCCTGTATTTTTTGTAGATTTGTTCTAACAATTAAATAGTATGTCAGTAATTATAAAACTTAAGTTTTTTTTCGAAAAACACGGATTCCATGTGTCTTCACGATTGGCAGATACTTTAGGAATGCGTGCTAGTAGTGTGCGACTTTTTTTTATTTACTTATCGTTTGTCACCGCGGGTTTGTGGTTTGCAGTGTATCTAACACTGGCTTTTTGGATTAAGTTAAAAGATCTTATTCGCGCTAAGCGAACATCAGTTTTTGATCTATGACTAGTCCTAAATAATCGATACAGATTATTAAACAAAAATAATTAATTAAACACTTGCTGGATCGTTCTTGCAAG
>NZ_JAAOBY010000010.1 GCF_011365745.1 Flavobacterium turcicum
CTTGCAAGAACGATCCAGCAAGTGTTTAATTAATTATTTTTGTTTAATAATCTGTATCGATTATTTAGGACTAGTCAATTCATTTAAAATAAAAAAGGCAGATCCGAAGACCTGCCCTAATGTATCCTCAATTTTTCTTTAACAACCAATTAAATATAATTAAGAATAGCATACTATGAAGATTCTTTTTTTTCGCAGTTGGTGTAAATATAAAAATTTATAATAAAACTGCAACAATTTAAAATAAAACATAAGTGATAAATTTTACCAAGTTACATTTCAACTCCAATGCTAAAAAAAAGTTTCAAAACAATCAAATCTTTTAAAGTTGTTTGATTAAAAATTACAAGTAAACCTCATTTACAAGCCAAAGTCAATCGGCAACATAGTACCTACCTTTTGATCGCCTAAATCACCAGAAAAATAAATATTTTCGATATCCGTATTATTTCCAAAACGATCAATAAAAAAAGTACTAGTTTTAAAAGTTACCTTTGATTGCGAGTTCTTTTTATACAAAACATTAAATGTAGCAAAAAATGGCAAGTTGGAATCTACGTTGAGTTGATTTGTTACCACTACTTTTTTGATACCCAACGAGTCTGAAACTTTAAAATGTACATTGGGATCCGCTTGCCAACTTCCTTTAAAAAGTAAAAATTGGTCTTTCCCCCAAGAATTAGATGCTAGGTTTCGAAAAAATTGCAAATGAGACCCTTGAAAAACTTTCAATCGTTTTTTAATAATAGCGGGAGTAACAATGTGATTTTCGAAGAGCGACAAACCCGAATAGTAGGATTTGGTCACATCTTTTGAACTGATGCTTAACGTGCTAAAATGAGCCTCGAACTTGACAAGCTCGTAAGTTATCTTATAACCTAATTCATAATTAAATATCATTAAGGGTCGATATACGAAGGCCTCTAAAGTTTTAGTTTGTTTATTGTACCTTAGGCGAATATCGTCTTCATTTTGAATCACTATTTTTTTGCTAATAGAACTAGCGCCCAAGAATTGTTCTTTAAAAAGCTTCATTTTTTGTTTTCTAGTAAAGCCATCGCTTTTAATTTGAACCTCATTAAGAGCTACTACTTGCGGAAGTAAAGTTATATTCAACTCCTTAGAAAAGTTAATACCACTAAGATATAATGATTGATAACCTAAGCAACTCACTACCAATATGGAACTAGATTGAACAAATTGATTGATAGTAAATATTCCTAAACGATCTGTCACTGCACCAATAGTAGTGCCATCAAAAAACACATTTACACCTGCTAATGGTTCTTTTTTATCATTAACAACTTTGCCGCTAATAACTTGAGCGCAAAGTGATGTTGTGAATAAAAACAAAACTATAAATATTGCACTTTTCATAATCCGTATTTATAAAATATCTAAGCTACCTTTTCCTTCACGAACAACTACTGGCTCAAAATCAGATAAATCGATGATGGTGGAACCTACATTATCTCCGTAACCGCCATCAATAACAAGATCAACTAGATTTTGCCATTTTTCAAAAATCAACTCCGGATCTGTTGTGTATTCAATCACATCATCTTCATCTCGAATTGAGGTTGACACAATTGGATTTCCTAATTGTTTGACTAACTCTAGAATGATGGAGTTTTCTGGAACACGAATTCCGACTGTAGTCTTCTTTTTAAATTCTTTTGGCAAGTTGTTATTTCCGGGCAAAATAAAAGTATACGGTCCTGGCAAAGCACGCTTTAGGATTTTAAAAGTAGGCGTATCAATTTGTTTCACGTAATCGGATAAATTGCTTAGATCATGACAGATGAAAGAAAAATTAGCTTTCTCTAGCTTAATTCCTTTGATTTTTGCAATGCGTTCCAGTGCTTTTGTATTGGTAATATCACAACCCAATCCGTAAACGGTATCGGTTGGATAAATCACCAATCCCCCTTCTTTTAAAACCTTCACTACTTTTGCAATAGCGGCTTCGTTGGGTTTGTCTTCGTATATTTTGATAAACTGTGCCATTTATTTTTAAGTTTAAAGTTTAAAATGTTTAAGGTTTAGAGTGCTTTTTAATGACATCTTTAAAACTTAAACTTCAAACAAATTTTTATCCGATAATATCCAATTTCGCAAAGCGCAGCAATAATTTTTTAAGACCGCCTACTTCAAACTTGATTTCTGCTTTTTTATCAGCACCAGCTCCTTCCAAATTGAGAACTTCGCCTTTGCCAAAGCGTTCGTGCATAACCACATTACCTATTGCCAATTGATTGTCAAATAAATTACTTGTTCCTGAACCTGCATTAGAACCAACTGGTTTTAATTTTCGAACATTTATTTCTGGTTTTGGTCCTGGAGCACTTGTTTTAGGTGGCGGAGTTCCGTTAGATGGTTTCGCTAATCGCAGTTTAGATTTATCAACATCGCCAAAAATATCGCTGTCAATCATTGGTTTGAATCGGTAATTACTCTCTGCTGGAGTTAAATACTCCAAATATTGAGGATCTATTTCTTCAATAAATCGTGATGGCTCGCTATCGGTTAATTTGCCCCAGCGATAACGCGATTGCGAATAAGTTAAATACGCCTGGTGTTCGGCACGTGTTAAAGCTACGTAAAACAATCTACGCTCCTCTTCAAGCTCGCTTCTGGTACTCATACTCATGGCACTAGGAAACAAATCTTCCTCCATACCCACTACAAAAACGTGTGGAAACTCTAGTCCTTTGGCCAAGTGAATGGTCATTAGAGCCACACGATCTTCATCGCTAGTATCTTTATCTAAATCAGTGGCCAAAGCTACATCTTCCATAAATTCAGCCAAAGATCCTCTTGCACCATCAACTTCAATTTGCCCTTCGGTAAAATCTTTTATACCATTTAAAAGCTCTTCGATGTTTTGAATTTTTGCCATTCCCTCGGGAGTCGCATCTTTTTTGAGTTCTTGAATTAAACCTGTTTTTTTAGCAACATGTTCAGCCAAATAAAAAGCATCTTGGTTTTCATTAATTGCTTGAAAACTCTGAATCATAGTCACAAAATCCAATAACTTTTGTTTGGTACCGGAGTTAAGTTTTAAATCAATTCGTTCAATATTTTGCATCACTTCAAACAACGAACGCTTGTAATGATTAGCGGCAATCGTCAGTTTTTCGATGGTGGTATTCCCAATTCCTCGTGCAGGGTAATTGATAACACGAATCAACGCTTCCTCGTCTTTTGGATTCAAAACCAAACGCAAATAGCACAAAACGTCTTTTACTTCCTTCCTTTGATAGAAAGAAAGTCCACCGTAAATACGATACGGAATGTCTCGTTTACGCAGCGCATCTTCCATAGCTCTCGATTGCGCATTGGTACGATACAAAATAGCAAAAGCCCCATTGTGGAGTTGATTTTGCATTTTTTGTTCCCAAATTGTACTAGCAACAAAACGGCCTTCTTCATTATCGGTAAGGCTACGATGCACTTTTATTTTTGGTCCAAAATCATTGGCTGTCCAAACAATTTTATCTAGCTTGACTTTATTTTTATCAATAATCGTATTGGCCGCCTCTACAATATTTTTAGTAGAACGGTAATTTTGCTCCAAACGGAAAGTTTTTACACCTTCGTAATCCTTTTGAAAGTTTAAAATATTATTAATGTTCGCTCCTCTAAAAGCATAAATACTTTGAGCATCATCACCAACTACACAAATATTTTGAAATTTATCCGATAACGCGCGTACTATAAGATACTGCGAATGGTTGGTATCTTGGTACTCATCAACTAAAATATATCGGAAACGGTTTTGGTATTTGGCCAAAATTTCTGGAAAACGCGTTAAGAGCTCATTGGTTTTTAACAACAAATCATCAAAATCCATTGCGCCTGCTTTGAAACAACGGTCTACGTAATTTTGATAAATTTCGCCCATTCTTGGTTTCTTCGACATGGCATCAGCCTCCTGAAGTTCCGGATTATTGAAATAAGCCTTCACCGTAATCAAACTATTTTTAAAGTTAGAAATACGTCCTAAAACCTGCTTTGGTTTGTAAACATCACGATCAAGCTGCATCTCTTTGATAATTCCTGAAATGGCACGCAGTGAATCCTGAGAATCGTAAATAGTAAAGTTAGAAGGATATCCTAAATGCTCCGCTTCTGAACGCAAAATTCGAGCAAACACAGAGTGAAAAGTACCCATCCAAAGATTTTTGGCTTCGCCTGCTCCTACGATATCTGAAATTCTTTTTTTCATTTCTCGTGCAGCCTTATTGGTAAAGGTTAACGACAAAATGCTAAAAGCATCGATGCCTTGGTGCATCAGGTAAGCAATACGAATGGTGAGCACCCTTGTTTTTCCGGAGCCGGCACCCGCAATGATGATCATAGGACCGTCCTTTTGCAAAACAGGTTCGCGCTGGGCTTCATTGAGTTGATCGATATATTTGTGCATGTAGAATTATATAGTTTAAAAGAACAAAAATAGGCATTTTGAGCGAGCTTTGGAATATCAAAAACAACATTTACGCTGCCGCAAAAGCTAGAAAGTAACGTTGCATTAAAGATCATTTTTATTTAAAAAACACATCGTAGGCAAACCTAGTCAAGGTGCCAATTACGACAATCAAGAAAAAGATTCTGATAAATCCATTGCCCTTATTTATGGCTAATTTAGCTCCTAAAAAACCACCAAAAGCATTACTTGCAGCCATAGGCAAGGCAATACTCCAAATAATTTTTCCTTTGATAAAAAACAAACAAATAGAACCAAAATTAGTAGCTAGATTGACCATTTTGGCATTGGCACTGGCTTGTAAAAAGTCGAAACCCATAATAGCTATAAATGCGACTACCAAAAAACTTCCTGTTCCTGGCCCAATAAAACCGTCATACAACCCAATCACAAAACTGATGGAAACAGCATACCAAATTTGGGTTGTGGCAGAAGTATCTTTTGTTTTCTGTTGTCCGAAATTTTTATTTGCGTAGGTATAAATCACCAAAAACGATAGCACAACGAGCAATAAAGGTTTCATAAAATCATTACTCACATAAGTCAGTAAAGTTGATCCCAAAAAAGCGGAAGGAAGTGCCAAGGCCATCATTATTGCCAATAATTTCCAATTCATGCTTACTTTTTTAAGGTATTGGTAGGCCGCAATTGAAGTACCACTAAAAGCAGGAATCTTGAGAGTTCCAATTACAGTTGCTACGGGAAGATTAGGTAATAAGACCAATCCCATTGGAGTTTGAATCAAGCCTCCGCCACCTACAATTGCATCAATAAATCCCGCAAAAAAAGCAGCCAAACACAATAAAGGTAAAATGTAGTTTTCCATCGTTAATTTTTCAAAGCCGAGACAAAAATAATATTCCACCACCTTATTAGCTAAGAATCCTAAATTGATTTGTACCTAAAAAAGTATATTTTTGCTTTTTGATTAATACTATAACAATCGCCATGGATACTTCTAAATTAATTGACATTCTAGCTTACACAATACCATCACTTGTAACAGGCGGTGTAGCCTATTATTTTTTTACCGCTTATTTTGCAGAAATGCAGCAAACAAGAAAATTTCAGTTACAAAATGAAGCCAACAAACAAGCTTTACCACTTCGTTTGCAAGCCTATGAGCGATTGACCTTATTTTTAGAACGCATTAATCCGAATAAACTATTGTTGCGCGTTTCTCCTATTAGTGACAATAAAAACGATTATGCTAATTACCTAATCAGTCAAATAGAGCAAGAATTAGAACATAATTTGACACAACAACTTTATTTATCTGATGAAGCCTGGACAATTATTCTTACTGCAAAAAACAGTACAATTCAGATGATTCGCAAAGTAGCTAGTGAAGCCAACGTAAACAATGCCGATCAGTTACGGGAGCAATTGCTGCAACAATTTTTAGAAAAACAAACTCCGAGTCATGCTGCCTTGGCCTTTTTAAAAAATGAAGTGGCAGAAATGTGGTAAAATTGCAATTACAATTCTTTCAACAATCGGTTGAGCTGCGCTTTCTCAGTTGCCTCTAAATTAGGTTCTAAAGCAATGAAAGCGTTTCTCCATTGTGGATTTTTCAATAACAACCGAATGGAATCGCGACCAAATTTAGAAAACTGCCACATGTGGTGTGTAGTTGCCTGCACCAACTCACGTAAAACAACCTCATCAATTAACTCAAATGCAATTAGTTTTTCAAGCGCATTTTGACGGATGTTGGCCTCGTATTTTGCAGATGCGTACGATTTGAGTTCTTTAACTTTTGAATCCAAATCATTAAGATAATTTGGCGTGGTAATAGCAAGCGAAAGCCATAGTACCCTCAAATTATAATCGTTAAAACCCACCCAATTTCTTGATTGATCCAAATATTTAGATCGGTTTTCTGGAAATAAATTACATAGTGTGTACAAGGCAATTTCTTGGGTTTGATAAGAGGCGTCTTGTAATAAAGTTTCGTATTGCTCCCTAAAACTAGCGGGGAACTGCGGTAATAATTGCGCAACAACTTGCCTCAATTGCAAATCATTTGATTGCAAGGCCTTGGTGAAAAAGACAGCTTGACACTCCCACCTTTCATTTTTTAGTTGTTTGAGTACAGCTTCTTTTACGGAAAAGTACACTTGAGAATCCATAATTTTGAGTATCGAATCGAACTTTTGGTCCCAACCTACTTTTTTAAACTGCTCCACTGCCAATAAGCTTTGTATCATTTTGTTTTTCGAGAGTAATTCATTGCTTTTTGGAGTGTCAAATGCCGTACTTTCAAGCCAAATTTTGCTAAAGTTCTTTACATCATATGAAGCTACTTTTCTAACCTCTGCAAAAAAGTCATCTGTATTTACCGTTTGATATGCGTGTTTAGTGAGATAATTTCGAATGACTTTTTTAAACGCTTCGTCACCAATATCATGATGCAAAACAAATAGCGCCCAAGCTCCTTTTTGGTAAAAAGTAAGCGAACTCGCCTTCGCATTTAAAACAGGAATTGCATCCGTTCGCGAAGCATATTTTAACTGCTGCGCCGATTCGTATAATTTAAAATAAAAATAATCATCGCCATACAATTCCCTTTCTGCCAGCAAAGCAAAATAAGTAGCAAAACCCTCTTGTAACCAATGATGCGTGCTACTTTTTGCCGTGATCAAATTGCCAAACCACTGATGCGCGAGCTCATGTGCATTCACATTGGTATAACTTCGATCATTGAAACCTACTTCATCTACAACATAGCGCGAATTAAAAATTGTTGCTGTTGTATTTTCCATTCCTGCGTACAAAAAGTCTCGCACAGGTACTTGCTGGTACACTTCCCATGGATAAGGCACGCCAATTAGTTTTTCAAGTGCATCAAACAATTGCTTGTTGTAACGATAGGTCCAATCAAATCGTGCAGAGTCATTCGGCTCTAAATAAGTATGTAGTGGCACTTTCGATTTAGAAAATTCAATTCGTTTATCAAATTTCCCAATAGCCAACATCAACAAATACGAACTCATTGGTTTAGTCATTTTGTAGTTCCATGTAGCTTTATTGTCCTTTACGATTTTTTCCTTTAGAATACCATTCGAAATAATGCTATATTCTTTATCAAATTGTATAGCTAGATTAAAAACTACTTTTTCTTTGACATCATCAAAACTCGGAAACCAATGGCTTGTATATTTCCCTTGCCCTTGTGTCCAAATTTGTAAATTATCCAAAGCTGTTGATCCAACAAAATAAAGTGCTTGCTTAGGGCTACACTGGTAATTAAAACTAAGAGTATAGTTTCCTTTTTTAAAATTAGAAACTAATAATAAGGCTTTTTTGTTGTTTTGAAAAGGAACAGACTTTTTATTAATAAGTACTTCATCGAATGTCATGTTTTGTGCGTCAATGGCTATTGTGTCGGTATCTTTTAACACATCAAAAGTATAGGTTACAGTGCCCGCAACAGATTTGTTCTCTGCGTTAATCGTTAGCATTGCATTTGCGGTAGTAAAATCAACAAAATTGGTTTGTTGTGACCAAGCAAAAGAGCACATGAGTAAAAAAATATATTTCATATAAGTAGTTTCAGCAAGAGTTTCAAAGTTACAAAGGATTGCAGTACTACAGCCTGAAATTTTGTAAGTTTACCGCACAAAACATTATCTACATTGAAAACGAAAGCCTTATTTAATTGGAGCAGTGGAAAAGATTCTGCATTGGCATTATATAAAATTTTACAACAACAAGAAATAGAAGTGACTTGCTTACTTACGAGTGTAAATGAAAAATACGGGCGCATTTCAATGCATGGCGTGCGCGAAAGTTTACTGCAGCAGCAAGCTCAAAGTATCGGAATTCCGCTAGAAATAATGTATTTGCCAGAAATGCCGAGCATGGAAGTTTACGAAAATGTAATGCATGAAAAACTATCGAAATTAAAAGATCAGGGCATCACCCAATCAATTTTTGGAGATATATTTTTAGAAGATTTACGCCGTTACCGCGACGAAAAATTAGCTACGGTTGGTCTTCAAGGTGTTTTTCCGCTATGGCAAAAGTCAACGCCTGAACTCGTTCAAGAATTTATTGATTTAGGATTCAAAACAATAGTAGTTTGTGTAAACGAACGGTATTTGGATCAAAGTTTTGTTGGGCGAATTATTGATGCTTCCTTTTTAGAAGACTTGCCTGAAAATGTGGATCCTTGCGGTGAAAATGGAGAATTTCACACCTTTACTTTTGATGGTCCTTTGTTTAAACAACCAATTAGTTTTGAAATTGGAGAAACTGTATATCGAAAATATGAAAAACCAGCTACTTCAACTGCTTCAAATACAGCCTGTGATACGCATTCTAACGCTCCATATGAATATGGATTTTGGTATTGCGATTTGATAGAAAAAACAAAGTAAATAGCGCGATTTACTTTGTTTTCTTTATTTCAATCGAGGTAAACTAAATGTGAATAGCGAACCTTTTCCAATTTCTGATGAAACTTCAATACTGCCTTTATATGCTTCTACTAAGCGTTTTACAGTTGCTAAACCTATACCGCTACCTTTTTGGCCAAAACGATCTTGCTCTTCAACTACTTCAAATTCATCAAATATGATATCTTGATGTTCTGGTAAAATGCCTAAACCGTTATCCTGAACTGAAATGGTATAGCTCGCAGCTTCAGCATGAATAGAAATGGTTATTTGAATATCTTGTTTGTTATTGTACTTAATTGCATTTGAAATCAAATTGAGTAAAATTTGCTCAAGAATTGTTTTGTTGATGTATAACGCCACAACATTGGTTTGCAATGTTATTGTACAATTATCTTCAAAGGATAACAAGTTTTTTAACTCTGTCTCTAAAGTGGTCACTAAAACCTCGTCATTACTGATGTCCGAAATGCTTTCAGCTTTGCTAATTACAAGTAAGTTATCAATCATATCTTTTAGCTTCAAAGCTGAACTTCTTATAAGACCGATAACTTCAATGGCTTCACCATCAATTTTATCTTCATAACTTTCAATAAGTAGTGTCGATAGTCCTGAAATATTTGATAGTGGTGATTTTAAATCATGAGCTGCACTGTATGCAAAACGCTCCAAATCCTGATTTTTTTTCTCGAGCAAAGCAATATTTTTTTCTAACTTTAATTTATTGGCACGCAGCTCCAATAATTTCATCGTTTGTCTTGAAAGTGCTTGCAATGAATTAATCTGGCCTTCACTTAAATTTTTAGGTTCATGATCAAGAACACATATCGTACCTATAGGCAAGCCAGTATTATCATCTAAAAGAGAAACACCTGCGTAAAAAAGAATTTGTGATTCTCCTGTTACCAAAGGATTATCCTGAAAACGCGTATCTCTGCGAGTATCAGGCACAATAAAAACATTATTTGCACTATTAATTGCATGCCCGCAAAATGAAAAATCTCTTTCGTTATCATTGAATTCAGTTCCTACCCGCGATTTAAACCAATGCCTATTGGCATCAATAAAGCCAATTATAGCAATTGGTGTATCACATATTTGCGATGCTATAGCAGCTAGATTATCATAATCCTCCTCTGGTAAAGTATCCAAAATAGAATATGATTCTAAAACTTGTAGTCTTTTAACTTCTGATTGGTGTCTTTCTGGTGTAATCATTTTATTTTTTAATTTGCATCATCTCCCTTCCCCATTTTCTGAATGTTTGAAAGTAATGTTTTCAATACTTTAACAAACACATTATCAAACAAATAAGTATGCAAAAATACAATTTTATTATGTTTGCATATAAAAAAGAAAAACATTTATAACAATTTTAATACAAAGTCGAAATATTAATCCGACAAAATGCAAAATTTACCGTCAAAAAGTTTCTTTTTAGTCTGGAGACGCTATTAGACATTTATTTTAATCAATAAATATTAGTCTAATTTAGGAAGCAAAAATGAGTCCAAAATACTTTTTTCAAGCATTAATTTTTCAATTTCACTGCTACTTCTTGGGGCTTCTGCAGAGAGATTGATCGGACCTTTAGTGGTTGTTAAAATATCATCTTCGATGCGAACTGCTATTCCCCACCATTTTTTGTCGCAATCACTCCCAATTGGAATGTAAATACCTGGCTCAACCGTTACGATCATATTGGGTTTGAAGGCTTGGTAAGTTCCAGGATCATGTACATCTAAACCAATGTGATGACTTGTACCGTGTGGAAAAAATCGTCGGGCATCCATTGCTGATTTAGCAATTCCTAATCGAACTAAACCTTCTGTAATCACATTTCTTGCAGCGGCATCTGGAGCATTGAATGAATTTCCTAATTGTACTGCAGCAATACCAGCTTCTTGGGCTTGAAAAACCAAATCATATATTAATTGTTGCTCTATAGAAAATTTTCCATTTGCAGGAATTGTTCTTGTCACATCGGCAGTGTAGCCGTGATATTCTGCTCCTAAATCCATTAGAACCAAATTATTTTCGACTTTTAGCTTTGTATTTTCAATATAATGCAGAACACAACCGTTGTTTCCCGCACCTACAATTGAGGGATATCCTTCATATTCGCTTCCGTATTTCTTATACACATATTCGTGAACACCTTGTACTTCCATTTCAGACATGCCAGGATGCATCGCTTTCATGATTTCACGTTGTCCCATCGCAGAAATTCGAACGGCTTTTGTAATTAATTTGATTTCCTCATCCGTTTTTATCTCTCGCATTGCTGCCATAAAATTCAACATCGATTTCGTATCAAGCTTAGTCTTTCTTACTGGTGTTGAAGTTGTCGGATTAACGGTTTTTAATGCTGCTGGATCATTTTGAGCGTTACTTTCTTTATCAAAATCGATTTGAGTTTTAAAAGTTGAAATTAACTGGTACAAATTTGCTACTTCATTGTTTTCATCGCGAACATCGTTTTGAAACTCTTTATACAAAACAGTATCAAACTTACTGAAAGTGATTTCGGCTTTTAAAAAATCACTACCATTTTTGACTACTGCAAATCCGAGTTCTTTTTTTGCTCCCTTTATCCCTAAACGGATGCCAGTCCATTGCTCGCGTCTTGCATTTTTTTCTTGTACGTACAAAATTTCGTTAGCTGAAGTTCCGTCAGAAAGGATTTGTTTCTCAGAAAAAACAACAAGAACCGCATTGGGTTCGTTGTAACCCGTTAGGTAATAAAAATCAGGATCTTGGTGAAAAATAAAATCGACATCGTTCGCTCTATTGCGTAAAGGATTACTGAAGAAAACTGCAACCGAATTTTTTGGCATTTTTAAACGAAATGCGTCACGTTTCTCTTTGTGAAATTGTGGACTTAAATAGTCTGTTGCCTTGTTACTTTGAGCAAAAAGACTCGATACGCTGAAAATTACTGCAATTATAGAAAGTTTAAAAGTCATCTCTATGGTTTGATAAAAGTTATTTGGTAGTTGAGCGTTAATTAAAGTTTAAACATAAGATAAAATTCTGAAATTCATAGTTGAAAGTTCTTTATTATTTTTTTGCATAAAAAAAGAGCATCAAAAGATTTTCACCTTTTAAATGCTCTTTATAAAGTACTTCATTTTCTTAAAATTAACCAAACTAATCTTTATGAAAAATGTTAATGTAAGCACTCCTTTTTTTAAAAATTTTTCATTTTAAAGTATAACTAACCTATGTTTTCATTTGCAAAGGACAAACCTAAGATGTAGTTTTAAAAAAAGGTTGCGTGGAAAAAGTTTATTTTTCAAAAAAAATAATAAAACCTCCAATAATACATTTATTTACATTTGATGTTTACTTACAAAGTGATTTCCAACCAACTTAAAAGCAGGATATTACAATCGTTCTGTGTGTAACTGTAATAATTGAGTAACTGTATTCCAATTTCGAATTGTAGCTGTTACATTTAATTTTTTTTCGATGTATTTTTGATCAAAACGTGTTTTACCAGCACCAACAGCATATTTAATAAAAATTTTATTGCCGTCAATTCGGGCTTCATCTGGTTTAAATTGACTAACTTTTAAATCATTGATACTTGTATCTTTTAGCGTTGTAGAAATAAAGGCTACGTATAACTTTTTTGTATCAACTTCTTTCTCTTTCAAAAAGGGATTGTTGTTTAGGCACGCATCTAAATCAGATTTTGCAATGACAACAACAGGTACTTCATGACCAAAATTTTTAAACAATTCTTGCTTTATTTTGAATCCCACAGCCGCAGCATTGGTCTCAACTGTATCTACAAAAACATTACCCGACTGAATATAGGTTTGTACATTTTGAAAACCTGCTGTTTCGAGCACTGTTTTTAAAGCCTCCATCTTAATCATATTGTGGCCCGATACGTTGATACCGCGCAACAATGCCAAATGAGTTATCATGTTGTATTTTTTTTGGCAAATGTAAGCGCTATTTTAAAAGTAGGCGCTATGAATTTGATTTCGACTGCAAAAATTGTTCTTTGAAATAATCGAAACGCACTATTTCAATTCAATGGGAATATAAACTTCTTCTTCAGAATCAGGATTGCCACGTTGGTACATTTCTCCTAAAAGTTCAAAATGCGGACGATGAGCTAATTGATAATCTGAGTTGGGCAGCCAATCTGTAAAAATTGACTCGAAAAAAGCAGGCGCATCGGTTCCGTCTCCTTTGTAAATAAACATAGCACATAAACCTGACGGAATTGTAATGATTTCCATTCCTTCAGGTAGCGATGAATAATCAGTAACTTCTGCTACCGCCCATTTCTGAAAAGAAGTATTAGGATTAAAATTACTCCAAAAATTGGCATCAGTCATTTGAACCGATAAAAAGTGTTGCCCCAACCTATTTTCTATTTCATTTCTGCGTGGCATAAAACGCTGCCAAACTTCATGCGCTTTGTAATGTGCAAAGGACATATCTTGGCGCATTCCAATGCATCTTTTTTCTGGTATAGTTATAATTATTGAAGTCATTATAGACGTTATTTAAAATTGAAAATAAAAAATCACAAGTGCAAGTTTACTAATTTGTTCCTACACTGCGAGACCTAAAAATAAAAAAGTTCAAAGCAAACAATTTTCATTTGCTTTGAACTTAGCTTAAAATCAGTTTCTGTAAAATCTGATTTATTTCAATCTATTTGAACTCCACTACAAATTCCTCAGTTGGGATTCGTACTTTTTTCATAGGTGCAATCCAATCGTTTGGTGTATCAGCATGACCTACATACATTAAGGAAACACTTTTTAAACCTAATTCGTTTAGTTTTAAAATCTCGTCAACTACCTCATTTTTGAAACCTTCAACAGGCGTTGTATCCACTTTTAACTCTGCAGCTTGTGCCAAAGCTAAGCCAAGAGCGATATAAGTTTGTCTGGCAATGTGAGCAAAATTTTCTTCGGCAGGTTGCGCTAGATAAATTTTCTTAAGCATATCAGTATAACTATTAAAACGACCTTGTGGCAAACCACGTTCAGCAGTTGTAAAATCATATACTTTATCTATACGCTCAGCAGTATATCTGTCCCAACCCGCAAAAATCAATACATGCGAGCAATCACGCATACACTCTGGATTTAGAGCGCCTTGCACCAATTTTTCTTTTAACTCTTGATTTTCAACTACCAAAATCTGAAATGGTTGCAAACCAGATGAAGTTGGAGCCAATCGAGCCGCCTCGATTATTTTATCAATATTTTCTTTACTTACTTTTTTGGTTGAATCATATGCTTTTACAGCGTGTCTCCAATTCAAATCTTCAATTAATGCCATTGTATTTGTTTTAATTATGAATTTAGTTGTTTGAAACTGAAAGCGCAACTTCAATATTTCCTCTAGTTGCGTTAGAGTACGGACATACTTGGTGTGCTTTTTCAATTAAATCTTGTGCTACTTCGATCGTAACTCCAGGAATATTGGCATGCAAAGCGGCCTCAAGAGTAAAACCTCCGGTAGCGTTTGGTCCGATACCAATGTTTGCGGTTACCGTAGTCTCTCCAGTTGTAATTTTTTCTTTTTTGATAACTAAGTTCAGCGCACTATCAAAACATGCGGCGTATCCTGCTGCGAATAACATTTCTGGATTGGCGTGATCATCATTTGCTCCGCCTAATGCTTTTGGATGCTGAACTGTTAGTTCTAAAAAGCCATTCTCGCTTTTCACTTGACCGTTTCTGCCGCCTTGTGCAGTTGCTTTTGTACTGTATAATGCTTTCATATTGCTAAATGTATTATTTATTTTTATTTGAAATTTTTGTGATAATTCGTTTTAATTCTTCAAGATCTTCTATTTCTAGATTCATCGCGTTCATAAGTTGTTGAGGAATATTAGCCGCTTGAGTTTGTAACTCTTTTCCCTTTGTGGTTAAAGTGATGTTTACAATGCGTTCATCAGTTGTGCTGCGCGTTCTGCTCACCAATGATTTAGTCTCCAATCGTTTTAACAAAGGCGTTAGCGTTCCACTGTCTAAATGCAACTTGCCTCCTAGCTGATTGACGGTTTGCGAATCGTGCTCCCACAACACCATCATGACCAAGTATTGCGGATAGGTCAATTCAATAGCATCTAGCAAAGGACGGTATTGATTGATGATTTCCTTTGCAAATGCATAAATAGGAAAACAAACTTGCTGACTTAAATTGAGTTGCTCATTCATAATTGAATTAATTTATGGTACAAAGATATGACGTGATTAAATTGTACACAATTTAATTTTATAAAATTAATATAGTTTTAACAATGAGGTATTTTAGCAACCGAAGTCCTTTATTGCTATTCACAACAATTTCGCAGCCTTGATAGCAATGAAAAGCCTTTGCAGACAAAAAACCATTTTTTTCTCGTTTTGACAGAGCGACCAAAGGAAGCTCCTGACAAAGGCAAGAAAAAAGGTTTTGTGGCAAAAAGCTTGAAATGAATAGCAAGAATAGCTGCCACAACAAAAGAGAAAGATTTGTTTTTAAAGTAAAGAGCATTTTCTATTTTAGGAACAAAAAACTATCTTCGTGCGGTAGAAATAGGTCGCAATTGCGAATAAAAACAGATACGTAGCGAAACCTTAATTCCAACAGCAAAAGATGTCATTGAATCAAATTTTACTTACTCCGATTGAATATTTAAAAGGCGTGGGACCTAGTCGCGGTGCTCTGTTGCGCAAGGAATTGGGGATTCATACCTACGCTGATTTGGTGAATTTTTACCCGAACAGATATATTGACCGAACCCGTTATTACAAAATTAACGAGCTGCAAAATAATGTTGCTGAGGTACAACTCATTGGTAAAATTATTCATGTAAAAACGGTGGAGTTTGGCAAAGGCAGAAAACGTCTCGTTGCTACTTTTGTGGACCAAACGGGGCAGATGGAATTGGTGTGGTTTCAGGGACACAAGTGGGTTCGTGAATCGCTAAAATTGAATGAAATGTGTGTTATTTTTGGTAAATGTACCTCGTTCAACGGGGCGTACAACATGGCACATCCTGAAATTGAACTGTTAAGTGAGCATGAAAAAAGCTTGCGCTCAGCTATGCAACCGGTTTATCCTTCGACAGAGACTTTGACTAACAGAGGAATTTCGAACCGCACAATCAATAAAATGATGCTGCAGTTGTTTACGGAAACACACAGTTTGTATGTTGAAACGCTGCCAACGTATTTGCTACAAGAATTGCTGCTCATTTCTAAAAAAGATGCGTTACTGCACATACATTTCCCAAAAAATCCAGATGCTTTAGCAAAAGCTCAATTCCGACTGAAATTTGAAGAATTGTTTTTTATACAGTTGCAATTGATCACCAAAAATTTAATTCAAAAACACAAAAT
Source organism: Flavobacterium turcicum (assembly GCF_011365745.1). Taxonomy (GTDB): domain Bacteria; phylum Bacteroidota; class Bacteroidia; order Flavobacteriales; family Flavobacteriaceae; genus Flavobacterium; species Flavobacterium turcicum. Next base: position 16,251 of record NZ_JAAOBY010000010.1, read on the forward strand.
AAAAGGCCATCCTTTTCGAATTGTGGGTGATAATTTTAATAGTTTTTACAAAGAACACTTGCCTTTTGATTTGACGAATGCTCAAAAAAGGGTGATTAAAGAAATTAGAACCGACATGGGCAGCAATGCACAAATGAACCGTTTGTTGCAAGGTGATGTGGGTTCGGGGAAAACAATTGTGGCTTTTTTGACTATGTTATTGGCTTTGGACAATGGTTTTCAAGCTTGTTTAATGGCTCCTACAGAAATTTTGGCCAATCAGCATTTTGTAGGTTTAGCCGAATTGGCAGAAAAACTGCATCTCAATATAAAAATACTAACTGGATCAAGTAAAATAGCTGCCCGCAGACAAATTCATGAAGAGTTAGAAAATGGAAGTCTGCAAATTTTGATTGGTACGCATGCTTTGCTAGAAGATAAGGTTAAGTTTAAAAATTTAGGACTCGCCGTAATCGATGAGCAACATCGATTTGGGGTGGAGCAACGCTCGAAATTATGGAAAAAAAATAGTATTCCGCCACACGTGCTCGTAATGACGGCTACTCCTATCCCTCGTACTTTGGCCATGAGTTTATATGGCGATTTGGACATTTCAGTGATCGACGAACTACCACCCGGGCGAAAACCCATACAAACCGTACATCGTTTTGACAGCAACCGCTTGAAAGTTTGGAAATTTATTAGAGACGAAATTGCCTTAGGTCGACAAATATATATTGTCTATCCACTGATTCAAGAATCGGAATCGATGGATTACAAAGATTTGATGGATGGCTACGAAAGTATTTCTCGTGATTTTCCGTTGCCACAATACGCCATTTCAATTGTTCATGGTAAAATGAAAGCTGCCGACAAAGAAGCCGAAATGAAACGCTTTGTTGATGGTAAAACCAATATCATGGTGGCTACTACTGTTATTGAAGTTGGTGTAAATGTTCCCAATGCTTCGGTTATGATTATTGAAAGTGCGGAACGTTTTGGATTGTCACAGCTGCACCAATTGCGTGGTCGTGTTGGTCGTGGTGCCGATCAAAGCTATTGCATTTTGATGAGTAGCCACAAACTAAGCGCTGATAGCAAAACTCGCTTAGAAACCATGGTGCGCACAAACGACGGATTTGAAATTGCTGAGGTCGATTTAAAATTACGCGGCCCTGGTAATTTAATGGGAACACAGCAAAGCGGTGTTTTGAATTTACAAATTGCTGATATTGTTAAAGATCGGGACATCCTTAGTTTGGCGCGGCACCATGCTATGAAAATTTTAAAAGCTGATGCTCCTTTAGAAAAACCAGAGCACGCTACTTTGAGTGCAGTCTACTTAGAATTAACTAAAAAGAAAAATATTTGGAACTACATTAGTTAATTGTTTTATACATTTGATAAACCCAGTTACTAAATCCATTTAGTTTTTCTATTTTTTTCGAAAATCAAATTAAACCATTTTAACAACTCAGTGTCTAAAAAAAACAAAAAGGCAATTTTTGCTGTCTTACTCATACTTTTCTGTACAACATTTGTAGCAACAAACGTTAAATAAAAATTAAGAAAAGTATCGGTACAGTAATAAAAGCTAAATTTGCTTTTAACTAAATTTATACAATCATAATCTTACTTTATACTTGACTCTATGAAAATTAAATACTTATCCTATACCCTTTTAGCTGCCGGAATCATCGGTTTTATTGGTTACAGAATCATGGAAAACAAAAGTGAAAATGGTGATGGAAAAGATCCGAAAGGAAAAGGAAAAAAAATGAATGTGAGTGGAATTGTAATTAAAGCCCAAACATTTGATAACAATTTGTCACTTTCAGGTTCTATCGAAGCTAACGAGCAAGTAGAAATAAGAAGCGAAGTTTCAGGTATTGTTGAAGGTATTTATTTTCAAGAAGGAAGTAACGTAAGCAAAGGACAAGTTTTGTTCAAGGTAAATGATATTGAACTTAGAGCACAGCTTACGCAAATGCAAACTCGAGAAGGGCTAGCCTCCGAAAACGAACGCAGAGCGAAATTATTATTACAAAAAGAAGCCATCAGCCAAGAAGAATATGATTTAGCCAGAGCAGATCTAAAATCGGCACAAGCACAAAGTTCGTTAATTCGTGCACAAATTGCTAAAACATCTGTTAGAGCACCATTTTCAGGAAAAATTGGTTTACGCAGTATTTCACCAGGAACATACATCACACCTACGGTTTTAGTAGCGAAATTGGTGAACACAAGCCGATTGAAAATTACTTTTTCGATCCCAGAAAAATACGCCACACAAGTTAAAAACAATACTGTACTTCATTTCAAGGTGTCTGGCTCAGATGAAAAATATACCGCAACAGTTTACGCCATTGAACCTGAAGTAGCTGTAGCAACTCGTACCCTTCAAGTTCGCGCTTTAGCCGACAATAAAAATGGAAAATTATTACCCGGAACATTTGCTGATGTTGACTTACCACTTGACATAATTAAAGATGCCATCATTGTTCCTACCGAAGCGGTTATTCCGGTTCAAAATGGTAAAAAAGTTTTTATATCTAAAAATGGTCTTGCTCAAGAAGTGAATATCGAAACAACAACAAGAACAGCTACTTCGCTACTTGTTCTCTCAGGATTAAACGTAGGAGATACACTGATCACATCAGGCGTAATGTCATTGAAAAATGAGGCCGAAATTGCCGTAAAAGTTAAATAGATTCAAAAGGTAGATTTCTGAACAACACAAAAATCTAAAAACAGCAATCAAAAATTAAAAATCTAAATGAGTTTATCAACAACTAGTATTAGAAGACCTGTATTTACCATTGTAATTAATTTAGCCATTGTTTTATTTGGTTTAATTGGCTACACTTTTCTGGGCGTGAGGGAATTCCCTTCTATTGACCCCGCTCAAGTATCGATTCGAACAAATTACGCTGGTGCAAATGCTGATATTATCGAATCGCAAATCACAGAACCACTTGAAAAAGCAATTAACTCGATTGATGGAATCCGAAACGTTACTTCGTCAAGTGCACAAGGAAGCAGTAACATCACCATCGAGTTTAACTTGGATAAAAACCTTGAAGACGCTGCTAATGATGTGCGTGATAAAGTATCGCAAGCCGTTCGAAACTTACCACAAGACATTGACTCACCACCAGTAGTTTCAAAAGCAGATGCCAATGGTGATGCCATTATTTCGATGACGGTTCAAAGTGACACTCGAAACGCTTTAGAATTGAGCGATTATGCTGAAAATGTAATTTCGCAACGTTTAGAAACTATCCCAGGAGTATCTGGAGTTCAAATTTGGGGGCAAAAACGCTACGCGATGCGTTTGTGGATTGATCCGGTAAAACTAGCTTCCTACGGTTGTACAGTAGCAGAAGTGAGAACCGCTTTAAACAAGCAAAATGTAGAATTACCATCTGGAAAACTTACCGGAAACAATACGGAATTAACGGTAAAAACTATTGGGAACCTTTCAACAGCAGAAGAATTCAACAATATTATCATTCGTTCAGAAGGTGAAAAAGTAGTACGTTTAAGCGATGTTGGAAATGCAGTTTTAGGTCCTGAAAATACCGAAACCAAAATGACTCAATCAGGAACACCGCTTGTTGGAGTTGCTATTGTACCACTTCCGGGAGCCAATTATTTAGATATTTCGGCTGCATTTTACAAAGAATTTGAGCAACTAAAAAAAGACCTTCCAAAAGACATTAAATTAAATATTGCCATTGACAATACTGTTTTTGTAAAAAAATCAGTAATCGAAGTAGCTGAAACTCTTGGAATTTCGATTGTTTTGGTAGTTTTGATCATTTTCTTATTCTTTAGAGATTGGGCTATCGCTTTCAGACCTTTAATAGATATTCCGGTATCACTTATTGCTACCTTTTTTATCATGTGGTTGTTCGGATTTTCAATCAATGTGTTAACACTTTTAGCCATTGTTTTGGCAACCGGTTTGGTTGTTGATGATGGTATTGTAGTAACGGAGAACATTTTCAAAAAAGTCGAAGAAGGAATGACGCCAATTGAGGCGGCAATTAAAGGATCAAACGAAATCTTTTTTGCAGTAATTTCAATTTCGGTAACCTTAGCCGCAGTGTTCCTACCAGTAATTTTCTTAGAAGGATTCGTAGGCCGACTGTTTCGAGAATTTGGAGTGGTGATTGGAGCCGCAGTTTTAATTTCTGCCTTTGTCTCCTTGACTTTAACACCAATGTTAAATGCTTATTTAATGAAAGGTGGCGAGCAGAAAAAGTCTAATTTTTACATCAAAACAGAACCTTATTTTGAAAAATTAAATAGCAGTTACGCAAGCTCGTTAAGTTCTTTCATCAAAAACAAATGGTTGAGCTTCCCTATTTTAATTGCTTGTTTTGGCTTGATTTACTTGTTTTATAGTTTGATTCAAAAAGAAACTGCGCCTTACGATGATCGTTCTGGTTTTGTAATGCGAATGTCTACGCCTGAAGGCTCTTCATACGAATACACTGATCGATTCATGCAAGAAGTTTCGAAACTAGTAGATGATTCTATTCCGGGTAAAAAGGTAGCGCTCGTAATTACGTCACCAGGTTTTGGTTCATCATCTGTAAACAGTGGATTCATCAGAGTTTCATTGGTACAACCAGACGAACGTAAAGATTCTCAGAAAGAAATTGCCGAAAAACTAACCAAGTGGACCAAGCAATATCCTGATGCAAAAACGTCTGTTATCGAACAGCCAACAATTGCTGTAAATCGTCGTGGTGGTTTGCCAATTCAGTACATCATTCAAGCACCTAACTTTGAAAAATTGCAAGAAAAGATTCCTGTTTTTATGGATGAGGTGGCTAAAAATCCAACCTTTGCTGTAAGTGATGTCAACTTGAAATTCAACAAACCTGAAGTCAATGTCACAATTGATAGAGAAAAAGCTGAAAGTTTGGGTATTTCAGTTATAGATATTGCCCAATCGCTGCAACTTTCTTTAAGCGGTCAACGTTTTGGATATTTTATGCGAAATGGTAAACAGTACCAAGTTATTGGGCAGTTCGATCAAGATGACCGTTCAAAACCATTGGATTTAACCTCGATGTTTGTAAAAAACAGCGCAGGTGAATTAATTCAAATGGACAACGTAGTGACTATTGAGGAAAAAAGTAATCCGCCACAGTTGTACCACAACAACCGTTATATGGCTGCAACAGTTTCTGCTGGTTTGGCACCTGGAAAAAGTATCAGTGACGGAATTGACGCTATGAACGAAATCAAAGCTAAAGTTCTAGATGATAGTTTTACAACCGATTTAGGTGGCGAATCTCGCGATTTTGTTGAAAGTAGTTCGAATACTGCTTTCGCCTTCGGTTTAGCTTTACTTTTAATTTTCTTGATATTAGCAGCACAATTCGAAAGTTTTATCGATCCATTTATAATCATTTTAACCGTACCCATGGCTGTTGCTGGTGCATTGTTCTCATTGTGGCTATTTGATCAAACTTGGAACATTTTTAGTCAAATTGGAACCGTAATGCTAATTGGTTTGGTTACCAAAAATGGAATCCTGATCGTCGAATTTGCCAACCAACTCCGTGAACAAGGAAAGCCAAAATTAGAAGCAATTCTCGAAGCTTCTGAAGCACGTTTGCGACCAATTTTAATGACCAGTTTGGCAATATCATTAGGTGCATTACCAATTGCTTTGTCTTTAGGAGCGGCATCTACAAGTCGTATTGGTATGGGAGTTGTTATCGTAGGAGGAACTATTTTTTCTCTCGTATTAACATTGTTTGTTATTCCAGCCATGTATTTAATGTGGTCTAAAGCACGTAAACATTATCCTGAATTTGACCGTATTGAAGAGTACGAGAAAGAATTCAAATAAAATTAAGTAATTGTATTCAAGCCAAATAGCCATTTTTTTTGGCACGAAAAATTAGAAGAATGACAAATTTTAAAAAACATATCGCAACCGGACTGTTCCTATTTTTATGCTGTTCAAACGGTTTTGCGCAAGAAGTACTTTCTCTAGAAAACGCTGTAAAAACGGCATTAGAGAATAATTACGATATTAAAATTGGACGTAATAATCTTGATGTTCAAAAGATAAATAATGCTATTGGTAACGCTGGAATGCTACCTACGTTAACTGCAAATGTTTTGGATAACAACAGTATTCAAAATAGTTCGCAAATAAGGCAGGATGGTACACAAAACGAATTAGATAATGCCAAAAATAACAATCTAACCTACGGTGTTGGATTGGATTGGACTATTTTTGATGGTATGCGTATGTTTGCACGCAGAGATCAATTAAAAGAATTACAAAAGCTTGGTGAAGCGCAATTGAAACTCACTATTCTGACTAGAATTAGTGATGTCAATACAGCCTATTACGATTTGGTGCAGCAGCAGCAACAATTAGCAGCTCTTGATACGACTATTGTAATTTCTAACCAACGATTAGCATTGGCTCAAAACCGATTTACAATTGGTAAGGCATCAAAACTTGAAGTTTTAAATGCACAAGTGGACTTAAATACAGATCAAGTCGCACTTTTGCGTCAAAAAGAATTGTACGCTAATAGTAAAATTTTACTCAATCAACTTCTCGCACGTGATGTGACAACTGATTTTAAAGTAGTAGATGAACTAGCTGTCGATTCGTTTTTAACTTTACCAGAGTTGAAAGCCTTAGCTGAAAAACAAAACCCTCAATTAGAAGCTCAAATCATCAATAAGAGAGTGGCTGAATTAGAGCTAAAACAAGTAAAAGCTGCGCGCTACCCTACTTTGAGAGTGAATACGGCCTACAATTTTTCAGAAAGTGAAAGTAGTTTAGGATTTGTTAGAGAATCGCAATCCAGAGGTTTTAATTACGGATTTACGGCTTCCGTTAATATTTTCGATGGTTTTGCACAAAACAGAAACGAGAAAATCGCAAAATTACAAGTAGCTAATTCTAAACTGACGATTGATAAGCAAAATCTGACTCTTAATGCGCAGTTGGCTTCCTCCTACCAAACGTATTTGACTAATTTAGAACTGATTCGTTTAGAAGAAAAAAACGAAGCTATTGCACAACAAAACTTAACAATTACTTTAGATAAATTCCGAATTGGAACTATTACCACTTTAGAATTTAGAACAGCGCAGTTAAATTATGTGAATGCTAAAGTACGTTACAGCAATGCTCAATTTCAAGGTAAACTATCTGAAATTGCTTTACGTGAATTGGCTGGTAATTTGGTTTTTTAATTACTTTTACAACAGTAAAAAAAACAAAATGGTTTCGTACAACACCAAAGATTGGTTTACATTTATATTCCGCTTTCACAAAGCAGATACTTTTAGAAAATTATTTCCAGTGATGATTGCCATTGGGTTTTATTCGGGAATAGTTGGTTATGTTGAAGTAGAATATTGGAAATTAGCCGAAGACAGTTATGTCAGAAACATAACCATCATGCACGGAATGCTGGGATTTGTAATCTCCCTTTTGCTTGTTTTTCGAACCAATACTGCATATGATCGTTGGTGGGAAGGCCGAAAATTATGGGGCGCTTTGGTAAACAACAGTCGCAATCTTGCTTTGAAACTAGCTGCGATTCTCAAAAACGAAGAAGATGTAGCTTTTTTTAGAAATCTAATTCCAAATTACGCTTTTGTTTTAAACTTGCATTTGAAGGACGAAGCAACGAGCCAACAATTAAATGAAAACTTAGTTATTGATTTGGATCAAGAAAAACATAGGCCTAATCAAGTGGCTAAGCTGATGTTTGAAAGAATAAATTCATTATACAACGATAAAAAAATTACAGGTGACCAACTTATCATTTTGAACGAAGAATTGAAGTCGTTTACTGATATTTGCGGTGCTTGTGAAAGGATTAAAAACACTCCAATTCCCTACTCCTACAGTGCATTTATTAAAAAGTTTATCTTTTTTTATGTAATGACTTTACCTTTTGGATATTCTTTTAATTTGGGGTATTACGTTGTTCCAGTAGTTGTATTTATTTTTTATGTCTTGGCAAGTTTGGAATTAATTGCTGAAGAAATCGAAGAACCTTTTGGTACCGATGAAAACGATTTGCCAACGCAAAAAATTAGTCAAAACATCCAGAGACACGTCAACGAATTACTGTAAAAATGTTAAAGTAAATTACCGAATAAAGCTTTTTTAGTATATTTATACTTCCCTCATCGAAAAGTAATATACTATGAATAATAACCGCTATTTCATTCAGCCACCACTGTTATCTAACGAAAAATCACTTAAAACTTTAGTAGAAAACAGAACTGTTTACGGTTTGAACCATTGCGAGTTAAATTTATTCGAAACTTACGAATCCTCAATGGCTGTGCCTTTACAGTTCAATGATTTGGTGGTAACTAGTATGCTTCGAGGTAAAAAAGTAATGCACCTTTTTGATGACCCAAGTTTTGTTTATTTACCTGGCGAAACTGTTGTGATTCCGTCAAATGTAGCTATGAAAATTGACTTTCCAGAGGCTTCAAGTCACAACCCCACACAATGCTTAGCGCTTGCCATTGACCAAGTAAAAATTACAGATACACTCCAATTTTTGAACGAACGTTATCCAAAGGAAGGAAACAATCAGTTTTGGCAGCTTAATTACCAAAATTATTTTTTCTACAACAATATTGAATTAGCTACAACTATCAATAAACTAATTCAGGAATGCATGAGCACATCGATCACCAAGGATGTTCTCGCTGATTTGACATTACAAGAATTATTAATCCGCATTATACAATCGCAAGCTACTCAATCTTTAGAAGAAGGAACTTCAACGGATCCTAATAATCCTATGACCCAAATTGTAGCATTTATCAGGGAAAATATAAAAGAAAATTTCAACATGAAGCAGCTTAGCGACAAAGTATCTATGAGCACAAGCTCTTTTTATCGCTATTTCAAACGCGAACTAGGCATGAGTCCTGTAGAATTTATTCACGTAGAAAAAATGCGTTGTGCCAAACAATTACTTAAAAATCCAGCGATTCAAATTAATGAAGTTTGCTATTTATCTGGTTTTGAAGATTGTAATTATTTCATTCGATTGTTCAAAAAGCACGAAGGCATCACGCCAAAACAATACCAACAACTGTTTGTAAATTAGTCTATTCTATAAATCGCAGCGGTTCTAAATCAAGAAGTTCTTCTTCTGAAAACAAACGATATTCAATTCGAAATGTCTTTTTAAGTGGAGTTTCCAATGAAAAGCCTCCTACGCCAAAGCCATCCAAAACATCAAGGGTAAAATGAGCATGTTTCCAATATTCAAATAAATCTTTATCCACCCAAAACTCTGTGTTTTCAATTGTACCAATACATACATCGCCATAGCGTTGGTAAAAACCTCCTTTTTCAAAACATTGCGGCTGCGTTCCCTCACAGCAACCTCCTGCTTGATAAAACATCAAATCACCATGTTTTTCTTGTAAAATGTGTATTAAATCAATCGCTTTTTGAGTAGCATGAATTCGTTTTTTCATTTTTTTGTCTTTAAAATAAAACCTGGCAAATTGAAGTACTTGCCAGGTTTTGAATTGAACAATCTATTGTAACCAATTAAAAGAAACCTAATTTATTTTTATCGTAAGAAATAAGCATATTTTTAGTCTGACGGTAATGACCCAACATCATTTTATGGTTTTCACGACCAATTCCTGATTGTTTGTACCCTCCAAACGGAGCTCCTGCAGGATATGAATGGTACTGATTAATCCAAACACGACCAGCTTGAATAGCTCTTGGAACCTGATAAATTTCATGAGCGTCGCGCGTCCATAAACCAGCGCCCAAACCATAAATGGTGTCATTTGCAATTTCGATGGCTTCCTCAGTTGTTTTGAAAGTAGTCACTGCTAAAACAGGTCCGAAAATTTCCTCTTGAAAGATTCTCATTTTGTTATGCCCTTTAAAAAGAGTTGGTTTAATGTAATAACCACCCTCTAATTCCCCGTCGTGAGTGTTTTCTAAACCGCCAGTAAGCAACTCTGCTCCTTCTTCTTTTCCTAATTTAATGTAGGATAGAATTTTTTCCTTCTGAATCATCGAAGTTTGAGCACCCATCATGGTATTTTTATCCAAAGGATGTCCTGTTTCAATTGCTTCGGTACGTTCAATTACTTTGGCAATAAACTTATCATAGATATCTTCGTGTACCAATAAACGTGATGGACAGGTACAAATTTCACCTTGGTTTAAGGCGAACATCACAGCACCTTCGACTGCTTTATCAAAAAATTCATCATCAGCATCTGCCACTGATTTCATAAAAATATTTGGTGATTTCCCGCCAAGTTCTAAGGTTACTGGAATAATATTCTCTGTGGCATATTGCATAACCAAACGTCCTGTAGGAGTTGATCCTGTAAAGGCAGCTTTTGAAACTTTTTTGTTGGTTACCAAGGCTCTTCCTAACTCAGAACCAAATCCATTAACGATGTTTACAACTCCAGGAGGCAATACATCTCCTATCAATTCCATTAAGATTAAAATTGATATCGGAGTACTCTCAGCTGGTTTAAGCACTACTGTATTTCCTGCTGCAAGCGCTGGAGCCAGTTTCCACACTGCCATTAAAATAGGGAAATTCCATGGGATGATTTGCGCAACAACCCCAAGAGGTTCGCTTAATGCAATCGAAACTGTTTGCGAATCTAATTCGGTTATTGAGCTTTCTTCGGCACGAATTACACTTGCAAAATATCTAAAATGATCTATCGCTAGAGGCAAATCGGCCGCAAGAGTTTCGCGAACTGCTTTTCCGTTGTCTATGGTTTCTACAATTGCTAAATATTCTAAATTATCTTCGATTATTTGGGCAATTTTATTTAATTGAACACTTCTCTCGGTTACTGATGTTTTTCCCCAAGTTTTGAAAGCATCGTAAGCCGCATCGACAGCCAAATCAAGATCCGCTTTGTTTGAATGAGCTGCTTGCGTAAATACTTTTCCATCAATTGGTGAAACAACATCAAAATAAGTTCCACTTGTTGGCGCAACAAATTTACCGCCAATATAATTATCATATTTTGCCTTAAATTCAGGTCTTTTGAACACATTATCCATAGTAGTACGTTTTATGTTTTTTCAAATTTAGCAACCCAATTCCAAAAAATATAGTACGATAGTATCAATTAGTAGCATAAAATTTCCAAATACATTTTTTTAAGAACTATTTATTACACATTTCACATTTAATTAGGTTTTCATATCGAAAAAGAACAACTGAACAATGCTAATGAAACCGTTTAAAAAAGCAAAAAAATTGTTTCTTTCTACACGCTTCAATCCTTATATTTGCACACAGTTTCTAAAATGAAGCTCTTTGCACTTTTATTAAAATTATCACATGAAAATATCATACAACTGGTTAAAGCAATTTATTAAAACAGACTGGAATTCAGAGGAAACATCTGCTCTATTGACTGATTTAGGTCTTGAAGTAGAAGGCGTTGAAAAATACCAATCTGTAAAAGGAGGCTTAGAGGGGATTGTAGTGGGTCATGTGTTAACCTGCGTACAACATCCTGATGCTGATCGACTAAAAATAACTACCGTTGATTTAGGAACAGGAACTCCCGTACAAATTGTTTGTGGTGCAGCCAACGTAGCCGCCGGACAAAAAGTACCTGTTGCGACAATTGGAACCGTTTTATACGATGCCAATGGAGAAGCATTTACCATCAAAAAAGGAAAAATCAGAGGTCAAGAAAGCCACGGTATGATTTGTGCCGAAGACGAATTAGGATTAGGTGATAGTCATGACGGAATTATGGTTCTTGACGATGCTCTAGTTCCTGGCGCAACAGCTGCAACGGTGTTTAAAATAGAAAACGACGAAGTTTTTGAAATTGGATTAACACCCAATCGTGCTGACGCTATGAGTCACTGGGGAACAGCACGCGATTTGAGAGCTGGAATGCTACAAAAAGGAATTAGTGTAGAACTAATCACTCCATCTGTTAGTAATTTTAGAGTAGACAAACGTACTTTAAAAATAGATGTTGATGTTAAAGAGAGCAAATTAGCTCCAAGATACTGTGGTGTAACCATTTCGGGAATTGAGATTAAACCATCACCAGCTTGGTTGCAAAACCGATTAAAAGCTATTGGTTTAACACCAAAAAACAATGTAGTTGACGTTACCAATTATGTTTTACATGATCTTGGTCAGCCGCTACACGCTTTTGATGCAGCTAAAATCAATGGTAAAGTGATTGTACAAACACTTCCTGCGGGAACAAAATTTGTTACACTGGATGATGTTGAGCGCACACTACATGAAGAAGATTTGATGATTTGCGATGAAAAAGGTCCACTTTGCATTGCTGGGGTTTTTGGTGGAAAAAAATCTGGCGTATCAGAAAGTACGAACTCTATTTTCTTAGAAAGCGCTTATTTTAATCCGGTAAGCGTTCGTAAAACAGCTAAAAGACATCAATTGAATACTGATGCGTCTTTCCGATTTGAAAGAGGTATTGACCCAACAATTACAGAATATGCTTTAAAACGCGCTGCTTTATTAATTCAAGAAGTAGCAGGTGGAGAAATCACATCTGATGTGGTAAATTTTTATCCAAAAAAGATCGAGGATTTCACAGTTTTCTTAAACTTCAGCAAAGTAGCTAAAATTATTGGTCAAGAAATTCCGAAAGATACAATTAAGAAAATTTTAGTTTCACTTGACATTAAAGTTAACAGTGTTTCTGATGCTGGGCTTGGTTTAACTATTCCGTCATACCGAGTAGATGTACAAAGAGAAATTGATGTTATCGAAGAAATTTTAAGAGTATACGGTTACAACAATGTTGCTTTTTCAAATAAGTTGAACGCAACCGTGTTTAATGCTCCTAGAAACGAAGATTACAAAATACAAAATACTATTGCCACACAATTGAACTCTCAAGGATTTCATGAAATGATGGCGAACTCGTTAACAACAGCATCATATGTTGATTTATCAGAGCAGTTGAATCCTAGCAATAATGTTACGATTTTAAATCCGTTGAGTGCTGATTTGTCGACCATGCGCCAATCTCTATTGTTTTCTGGTTTGGAGGCAGTATCGTATAACATTAATCGTAAAAATGCCGATTTAAAATTATTTGAATTCGGAAAAACGTACCACAAATATTTGGCAGGTTACGAAGAAAAAAAGCATTTGTCTTTGTTTTTAACCGGAAATCGCAACGCTGAAAGCTGGACGGCTGCACAAAAACCATCTGACTTTTTCTTATTTAAAGGTTATGTCGAAGGGATTTTATCTCGTTTAGGATTATCTAAATTTCAAAATATCCCGACTACTCTAGATGTATTGTCAGAAGGAATTTCATTATCGATAGGAAACGATGTTTTAGTGTCGTTAGGAGTTGTGAAAAAGAGTATTTTGAAACAATTCGGAATCAAACAAGAAGTATTTTATGCTGATTTTGACTGGGATTTAATTTTGAAAAAACTCTCTACAAAAATTAAGTTTGTAGAAATTCCAAAATATCCGGAAGTTCGACGTGACTTGGCTTTATTGATTGATGAAAACGTAACTTACAGCAGTATTTACAACCTAGCGAGACAAACAGAAAAAGGATTGCTCAAAAATGTAGATCTTTTTGATGTGTACCAAGGTCAAAATCTTGCCGAAGGAAAAAAATCATACGCTATTAGTTTTACCATTCAGGATAGCGCTAAAACCTTGACAGATGTGCAAATTGACAAAATCATGAGCAAGTTGCAAAAAACATTTGAAACAGAGCTCGGCGCTGTTTTAAGATAAGAAGAACCAACAAGAATTAAAAAAACCGATACTCTCAAAAAAGTATCGGTTTTTTTATTGCACAAAAAAGCCTCAGAAATCTGAGGCTCTTAAGACTAACAAACATATTAACCTTAAACTAAATTGTTATTGTTTAGGCAAAACTACTGTGTCTACAACGTGAATTACACCATTTGATTGGTTTACATCAGCAATTGTAACTTTTGACATGTTTCCGTTTTCATCAGTGATGTACAAATCTTTACTTTTCATCCAAGCTGTTAACGTACCACCACTTACGGTTTTCACGGTAGCTTTACCGTTTCCTGCTTTAATTGCTTTAGCAATATCAGCAGCATTCATTTTTCCTGCAACTACGTGGTAAGTCAAAATAGTTTGCAAAGTTTTCAAATTTTCTGGTTTTAGCAAAGTATCTACTGTACCTGCTGGCAATTTCGCAAACGCTGCATTTGTTGGGGCAAAAACGGTGAATGGTCCTTTACTTTGTAATGTTTCTACTAAACCTGCTGCAGTAACTGCCGCTACAAGAGTAGTATGGTCTTTCGAATTTACAGCATTTTCAACAATGTTTTTAGAAGGATACATTGCTGCTCCACCTACCATTACTGTTTTTTGAGCAAAAGAAGTTGCTCCAAATACTAAGGCCATAAATGCGATTGATAAGAATTTTTTAGTTTTCATAAAATTTATTTTTGTTAAGTTATATAAAGTCATTTACGCACATTAAATGGTTTTGGTTTTCATTTTTTACGAATTTGACAAAACAAATTCACCAAGCCTTAATCTATAAGGAGTTACAGACCAAAAATTTTAGTAAAATTATTCTGCAAGAATGATTTTTTTGTACCTTTAGTACAATTGAAAAACGATTTTGCTACTACTATCAATTTAAATCAAAACGATTATGGAAGATTTTAACCCGAATAGCGAAAAGAAACTAAAAAAAATTAGAAGCAAAAAACTAGAATCAAGAGTTGACCTTACTGCAATGGTTAGCGTATCTTTTCTTTTGATCGTATTTTTTATGGTCACTATTGATTTGGCAAAGCCAAAAACTATGAGCATGGGCTTACCTGATAAGAATCCAGAATGGGATGGTAGAACAAATTGTGGATCAGGAACAGACATTCGCATGATTACCATTTTACTAGACAATAATAACAGGCTAGTAAGCTACCATGGACTTTTAAGCTACCCTAATGAAAAACCCAAAACATTATCCTACGATTCACATGGAATCCGAAAAGAATTGCAAAATAAAAAACATTTAATTCAAGAGATTTACGGCGATCCGTCAAGAGAACCAATTGTGATTATAAAACCTAGTAAAAAATGCAACTATAAAAATCTAGTTGACATTTTAGATGAAATGGCTATTGCCAAAATTGATACTTACGCGATCATTAACGATTTTACACCAGAAGAATCTCAATTATTAGCAGTTAATTAGAAATAGGATACCATTAAAGATATTTACTGCTATAAAATAAAACACGAATTACACAGATTCACACGAATGTAAATTGGTACAATTCTGAGTAAATTTTAAAGTTGAATGAATATAAAATAGGTGAAATTTATAAAGAATGCATGTACTGCAAACGAATTCCCTAGCCCTGATAGCAGCGTAAATCCTTTCACAAAGCTTTTAGCCTTTTGGCTAGAAGCTTTGTAAAAGATTGCAGCGAATAGCAGGACAAAGCTCCTAGAAAAATTAAAGCACAAAAAAAGTCCCACATTGCTGTGGGACTTTCTATTTATGAAAAAACGGAGAATTATTTTTTCTCTGATATTCTTAAACTTAATTTTTAATAAACTTCTTACTTGAAAATCCTTTATCTGATTTTACTTTTACAAAATAGTTACCGGATGAAAGTTTGGAAACATCGATTTTTGAGACTGATTTAGCATTAGGAACAGCAATAACTACTTGTCCTAAAATATCATATATTGTTAAAGACTGTATTTCTATATTTTGTTTAGCAATAATATTTAATTCTTCATTTGCTGGATTTGGATACAAACTGAAATAATTAGAAAAATCAAAGTCCTGAATATTTAAAGTTGTTTCAAATTTTGATATAGCTTTATTTGTAACTATTGGGAAATTATAATCAAAATAAATATTAGCCTCGTTGGTAAATGAATCTCCAACTTTTAAAGTTGGCTTTGTTTTGATTTTAAAAGAAACATAACCGTCATTATTTGCGTCATCAAAAGGAAGATTGATGTTTTCGAAAATGAATTCAACTTTATTTATATCAGAAATTTTAGTAACAAAAGAATGACTTGAACTAGTTGGAATTAAACTTGAAATATCAAATTTTGACAAATCAATCATATCTTTTATAACAATGTTTTGTGCTGCATAAGTTCCTGTATTTTCAAAACGAATCATGTAATGTACATATTGCCCAATTAATTCTGGTTTGATTTTATTGCCCTCCAAACAAGTTTTATCATTTGGGTCGTATGAACCAACAACAGTTTGATTTAAAGTAAATATGTTATCAATTGGGGTTTCATCAATAACTACCGAAGTTATGTTTGCTGTAAAATCCAAAATATCCCCATTGTTTACTGCAGGGATTTCCATTGGGGAATTTACATTTAATGTAAAGATTATTTCCTTACTTTCAAACGGCTTAAGATTTGTAAAATTCCAAGAGAGACTATTTACTTTTTGATCAGTTGCAACTGGAATCGCTGAAATAAAATCTAATTTAGTATCATCAAAAGTTAGATTTACGGAACCAGATTGTGTTTGATTTCCTTTGTTTTTATATACTATTTTATATTCAACATCAAAACCTGGTCTAGAGTTTTGTAATGGCAATAATGTGATTTCTAAATCCGGATGTACACCAATTGGCGTAATACAAAAATCTCGAATATTAGGATTGGTTTGAGTTGGGAAATTGACATTTACTGTTGATGGAGAAATAGTGAAATAATTTGAGTTTTCTATTGCTGGAGTTATAGTGTACATTCCTGCTTGTAGTGGAATTGAATATTTTCCAGAAGCATCAGATATTAAACTTCCAGAAATTGAACCATTAATCAATTTTAATTTTACATATGGGACACCATTATCTAAAAAATCACACCCATTAGCATTACTGTCTAATTTATTATTTCCTTTAATTGTATAAAAATTTCCGCCTGGAGTAAACGAACAATATGAATTTACATTACAACCACTCATTTTATTGGTTAAAATTTGTGCTTCTACATTTGATATTTGTGTATCGTCTGCACATATATAAGTTAAACCAGGATTATTGCCAAATTCTAGATTTTTCTCATTGATACCGTTTTTTAAAAACAATGACTTTAATAGATTATTATTACAATATAATGAGCCAAGACTAAACAAATTACTAACATCCAAATTTGTAAGAAGATTATAATAACATGCTAAAGATTTAATTTTTGTTGAATCATTAAAATTCAAAGAAGTAAGTTTATTACTTTGACAACTCAAATCTAATAAATTTGTTAAACCACTCAAATCTATTGAACTTAGTAGATTCGAATAACATTCTAAAGTCTGTAAATTACCTAGCCCACTTAAATTTAATGATTTCAGTTGATTAGAACTACAATGTAAAGTTTTAAGATTAGCTAAACCGTTCAAGTTTAATTGTGACAATTTATTAGAATCAAGATACAAATTATTAAGGTTTATTAGACCTGTGACATTTACAGATGTAAGAGCATTATTAGATCCTTGAATAGTTTGAAGTTTAGTCAAACCAGTTAAATCTAACGACGTTAGTTGTAACTGGTTGCAATACAAATTTTGAAGATTCGTAAAATTTTTAATTCCAATTAAAGAAGTAATAGGTTGTGTTGAAGTAATAAATAAATAACTTACTTGTAATGCTTCATTGACTTGAATTTCACCATCAGCATTCTTATCAATCCGAATGATCTTGCCAGTTAAATCTTTAGCGGTAGCAGTAAAACAATTAGAATACACCAAATTATTTTTAAAATTTACATCCGGAACATTAACAATAACATCACTATATGGATTGGAAGAACAAGAGGAATCTATAACCAGACAATTATAACTGGCACCATTTTGGCCATACTTAGATGTTCTTTGTTGCAAATAAGGAATTAGACCAGAATTAGCACAAATATATTGCAACGCAAATTGAGTGTCAAAATTAAATAAATGAGTTGGATCATTACTATTAAACCCAATGTCCTTTATATAAAGTGATTTTAAGCTTGTGTTAAAATCAAGGTCAATAATATTTAGATTTGACAAACCATTTAAATCTAATGAACCAAATGGATTTGCTCTACAATTTAAATTTTGAAGTTTTTTTGAACTTTTAACATCTATAGATTTCAGCATATTACGAGAACAATTTAGAACTTGAAGATTTGTTAAACCACTAACATTCAGCGTTACGAGATTATTAGTAGAGCAATTTAAATTAGTTAGATTAATCAAATCTGTAAGTTCAAGTGTAATAAGGCTGTTATTTCTACAATTTAATTGTTGAAGACTTGTCAGTCCACTTGTAATTAATTTATTAAGGGTTATATTACTGCAATCTAAACGCGTTAGATTTGACAATCCACTTAGATCTAATGTCGAGATATAAGAACTATTATCATGACAATCTAAATCAATGAGATTTTTCAATCCCCCTAAATTCAAGGATGAAAAATTATTACTTGAACAATTCAAAATTTGAAGATTTGTTAAACCACTCAAATTAATTGAAGATAGGTAATTAATATCACAAAATAAAACTCGAAGGTTATTCAAGCCTGCAATATTTAATGAACTAATTTGATTATTTGAACAATATAAGTTTTGAAGATTTATCAAACCTCCTAAATCTAGAGAAGTAATTTTGTTGTTTGAACAATTTAAACTTTGCAGATTGGTAAAACTCAAAACACCTTGTAATGAAGAAAGTGTCGAATTACTCATATCTAGATAACTAACTTGCAATGCCTCAGCAAGTTCAATTTGATTATTATAATTAGAATCTATTCTAAAATAATTTCCTAGTAAATTTTTAGCTATTGTATTTCCCGAACTTGCCGAAAGCAACTTTGATTTAAAATTCGAATCAGGAAAATTAATAATCTGGGCACTCAAACCATTAAAAAAACAAAGAGCTAACAACAAAAAGTAGATTTTTTTCATCAGTAATTTTTAAAAAATCAAATATATACTTTTGGATTTAGTTAACACCTTTTCTTATTAGATAAATCTTTTAAAGCACAAAAAAAAGTCCCACATTGCTGTGGGACTTTCTATTTTAAAAAAACGGAGAATTATTTTTTCTCTGATTTTTCCATTTTAGCTTTCAATGCAGCTAACATATCATTGTTATCTCCTAAAGTTGCAGCTGGTGCATTAGTAGATGAACCTGAATTGTTATCTGAAGCTGATTTCACATTTTTCTCTTCTTCTTCACGGAAGATAGCAGTGTGAGATGCAACTACTCTTTTGAATTCTTTGTTGAATTCGATTACTTTGAAATCAGCAGTATCGCCTTTTTTCAATTTCTTTCCGTCTTCTTTTTCAAGGTGACGAGTTGGAATGAAAGCAACGATATCATCTCCGAATTCTACAGTAGCTCCTTTGTCAACAATTTCAGAAATTTCACCATTGTGGATAGTTCCTACAGCGAATGAATCTTCGTACTGATCCCAAGGATTAGCAGTAGTTTGTTTGTGACCTAAAGATAATTTACGTCCGTCAACATCTAACTCTAATACTACAACGTCAAGTTTTTCACCAACGTTTACGAATTCAGATGGGTGTTTGATTTTCTTAGTCCAAGATAAGTCAGAGATGTAGATTAATCCATCAATTCCTTCTTCTAATTCTACGAAAATTCCAAAGTTTGTAAAGTTTCTAACGATACCTGTGTGCTTAGAACCTACTGGGTATTTAGCAGTGATATCAGTCCAAGGATCTTGAGACAATTGTTTGATACCTAATGACATTTTACGGTCATCTCGATCTAAAGTTAAGATAACAGCTTCAACAACATCACCAACTTTTACGAAATCTTGAGCTGAACGCAAGTGCGTAGACCATGACATTTCAGAAACGTGGAT
Organism: Flavobacterium turcicum; assembly: GCF_011365745.1. Lineage (GTDB taxonomy): Bacteria > Bacteroidota > Bacteroidia > Flavobacteriales > Flavobacteriaceae > Flavobacterium > Flavobacterium turcicum. The sequence continues at coordinate 36,125 of NZ_JAAOBY010000010.1, forward strand.
TAAACCTTCAACACCTTCAGCAACTTCGATAAATGCACCGTAATCAGCGATTACAACAACTTTACCGTTTACTTTATCACCAATTTTCAAATCAGCATTTAAAGCATCCCATGGGTGAGCGTTTAATTGTTTCAATCCTAATTGAATTCTTGTTTTCTCATCATCGAAATCAAGGATTACAACGTTCAATTTTTGATCTAATTCAAGAACTTCAGATGGGTGGTTGATTCTAGACCAAGAAAGGTCAGTAATGTGAATCAATCCATCAACTCCACCTAAGTCAATAAACACACCATAAGAAGTAATGTTTTTAACAACACCTTCTAATACTTGTCCTTTTTGTAATTGACCAATGATTTCTTTTTTCTGGATTTCAATATCCGCTTCAATAAGCGCTTTGTGAGATACAACTACGTTTTTAAATTCGTGGTTAATTTTCACAACTTTGAACTCCATCATTTTGTTTACGTATACATCGTAATCTCTAATTGGCTTAACATCAATTTGAGATCCTGGTAAGAACGCTTCAATTCCGAAAACGTCAACGATCATACCACCTTTAGTTCTGCATTTAACAAAACCATTAACGATTTCACCTGTTTCGTTAGCCGAAATAACTCTATCCCAAGATTTGATAGTACGTGCTTTACGGTGAGATAATACTAATTGACCTGTTTTATCCTCACGGATGTCAATTAATACCTCAACAGTATCACCTACTTTTAATGCTGGGTTGTAACGGAATTCATTCAATGAAATTACACCTTCAGATTTAGCGTTGATATCAACGATAACGTCTCTATCTGTAATTCTTACAACTGTACCTTCTACAACTTCTTCTTGATCAGTTGCAATAAAAGTTTTAGAAACTAATTCTTCAAACTCTAATAAGTTTTTTTCATCAACAGCATCAATACCTTCTTCGAAATTGTGCCAGTTAAAATTTGCTAAAAACTCTTCTTGTGATTTTACTTGTTCAGACATGCTGATTAAAAATTTGTATTCTGTATTTTCTCGAGCTTCATAACGTGATAGAAAACAGCAGAAGTTGTTGGTATAATTTACTGCAACCCAATGGAAACTCTTATTCACCAAAAGATGTGCAAAAGTAACACATTAATCTTAAACCACAAAACTTTAGGCAAAAGTTAATCATTTGACTATCAGGAGCGAATAAATTGGCTTTTTTTGTAGAGAAAGTTCCCGCTTTCCGCTCTATCTTTTACAGTCCTTTCCCTTCGCTGCGGCGAACTGCAAGTCCTGAAAAAGGATGCCGCTGCAATCGGGGCTATTGAGGAAATAGAGGCATTTTTGGAATAAAAAAACCCGATACAAAATGGTATCGGGTTTTAGATTTATCTTAGTGACTAATTTGCTCTACATCTTCAGGATTGTGCTTGTGTTTAAACAAAACTGCAAAAGCTATTGCAATTGCTAACGCGTATAGTGCAAAAGCCAGCCAAATCGTATGCCAGTCTTTCATTAGTATAACCGAATCAAAAAGACCGTCTGCCCCAATAGTTTTACCTTGACTAGTAACAAACTCAGCCATTTTTGCATTAGTAGGTTCGGTTTGCAAGAAAGCTGCTAAATCACCAGTTCCTGCAAATGATTTGGTAAAAAATTTATCAATTGCCCAACCAGAGGTAAAACTACCTAAAACTGCTCCAACTCCATTGGTCATCATCATAAACAATCCTTGCGCTGACGATCTGTTTTTAGCATCAGTATTGGTCTCTACAAATAATGAACCTGATATATTAAAGAAATCAAATGCCATTCCGTACACAATACAAGACATAATAATCATCCACAAACCGCTTGTTGGATCTCCGTAAGCAAACAACCCAAAACGCAATACCCAAGCCAACATACTAATAAGCATTACTTGTTTGATACCAAAACGTTTCAAGAAAAACGGAATTGCTAGAATAAACAAGGTCTCAGAAATTTGAGAAATCGACATGATAATTGTAGAATATTCTACTACAAATGAATCGGCGTATTTAGGGAAATGCTTGAACTCATCCAAGAAAACATCACCGTAAGCATTTGTTAATTGCAAAGCGCCTCCCAAAAACATAGAGAAGATGAAAAACAAAGCCATTTTATAATTTGCAAATAATTTAAACGATTCTAATCCTAAAGTCTCCATTAAAGAAGCATTCTCTTTAGACAATCGTTGTGGTTTGCATGGCGGCAAAGTAAAGGCATACAAACCAAGTGCTACCGCTGCTAAACCTGCAATATAAAATTGATAAGCAGTTGCTTTATTTCCTGTTAAGTTGGTGATCCACATTGCTGCGATAAAACCAATGGTTCCAAAAACTCGGATAGGCGGAAAACTCTTCACCACATCCAATCCGTTTATTTTTAACGCGTTGTATGAAATTGAATTACTCAACGCAATTGTTGGCATGTAACAACACATAGCCAATAACATAATGTAAATGAAATTTTCAGGCGTAGTAACTTGCGGAATATAAAACAAAACTGCAGCATACAATATGTGTAGTGCTCCATATAACTTTTCAGCATTGATCCATCTGTCTGCTAAAATACCCGTAAGCGTTGGCATAAATAAAGAAGCGATTCCCATGGTACTAAAAACCAATCCAAACTGCGTTCCCTCCCATCCTTTCGTACCAAACCAATAATTTGCAATTGTAATTAACCAAGCTCCCCAAACAAAAAACTGGAGAAAACTCATTATTACCAATCTATTTTTAATTCCCATGAGATGAATTGTTTTATATACTTTAAAAAATTTACAAGGCGTAAATCTACCATTAAAAATGAAATCTGCAAATAATTATATGTTTTTAGTACGCTGTGCTACCAAATCTAAAACAACTGCAAATTGCTCCTCTCTAGTCAAAGCAGAATTATCTACCGCTATCGCATCATCAGCCTTTACCAAAGGCGAATCGTCTCTGTGTGTATCAATATAATCGCGCTCTTCTACATTTTTAAGCACCTCTTCGTAAGTTACTGCATCACCTTTTGCTACCAACTCATCAAAACGTCTTTGCGCACGAGTAGTTGCGCTAGCAGTCATAAATACTTTCAGTTCTGCATCCGGAAAAACAACTGTACCAATATCGCGACCGTCCATAACGATGCCTTTGTTTTTACCCATTTCTTTTTGTTGCTCGACCAACTTGGCTCGAACTTCGGAAACTTCGGCAATTTTGCTCACAAAATTTGACACTTCTATGGTTCTAATTTCCTTTTCTACAAGTACGCCATTCAAATACATTTCAGCATAACCCAAAGCAGGATTAAACTGAAACTGTAATGAAATTTTTGGCAAATCATTCACAAGAGCAGCAACATCAAATCCAGCACTTGTAATATATTCTTTTTGCATCGCGTAATAGGTCACCGCACGATACATAGCACCTGTATCTACATATACGTATCCCAAATATTGCGCCAACTGTTTGGCCAAGGTACTTTTTCCCGTTGATGAAAAGCCATCAATAGCAATGGTGATTTTATTTGTCAAAATAATTTATTTATTTATTGTTGAAACGATTGTTTTATTCTTGAAAGTTGATGGAGAGTCCAAAAAGACTCGTATTACCAGCAAGTGTATATCTTGAGTAGGAATAATTGAATTTGAGTTTGTTTAATTTGAGTCCAAAACCTACTGATAATCCCGAAAAATTGCGCTGCTCTACAATTCGCAACTCCTCGGCTCGCCTAAAATTGTATCCCAAACGCAGGTTAAAACCTCGATTAGGAAATAACTCTACCCCAGCGATTACGTGTCTTAATGCGTTGTTTACAAATGAAACTTTTTCAGGAGTTGCTGTTCCATCAAATGATTGTTCTGCTCTTGCGGGGTTTGAAAAGGAAACATTCCACTGTTGTAAATTCTCTAATGTTAAATGCCAGCGTATAGGAACATTTTCTAATTCTTGTGAAACTCCAACTAAAATTTCTAATGGTAACTTTTCTCGAATACCATTATAGGTTGAAAATTGAGTACCGATATTTCGTATGGCCAACGCCCAATTTACATCATTGCGTTCGTCAATATACAAGGCTCCTAAATCTAAAGCGCCGCCAAATGATTGGTAGGTTTCTAAACTTGAAGATATTAATTTAGCACTAGCGCCAATATGCAAATCGGTATAGGGAACGTTATATGCGTAACCCATTGAAAGCGCTACTTCGCTACCCGAAAACGACTCAGTTGGTTGACCTTGCTCATCATAACCTTCAAAACTACCATAATTGATGTAATTAATACCCGCTTGAAAAGTTTGAATGTGCCTATCATACGTATAGGCGTACGAAGCAGTACCATAAGATAATTCTCCAAAATAACTTCCGTAATTTATAGCTAACTGATTGTGCATTTCTGGATTGATGGTGGCTGGATTGTAATGCGCCTGATTGACATCGTTATCATAAATAGTCAATACTTTGCCACCCAGTGCGGCTTGCCTTGGCGAGGCTACTAAGTTCAAAAATTGATATACCGTTTGACCACCTATCTGCCCGATGGATGCGCTGCCGTAGAGTAACAAACTGGATATCATTAATTTTTTAAACATGTCTTAGGAGCGCAAAAGTACAAAAATGATAACGCTTGTGCGAAGATATTATTTTTTAGAAAAAGAAAAGTTTAAAATGATACAATTCAGTCTTTAAAATCGACAGTTGAGTAGGCTTTGTTTTGCAACAAATTATCCTCACGCTACTTTTGACATGAAATTAAAACCTAAAACACAACGACCATGAAAAAATTACTTATCAGCAGTTTATTACTTTTAGCAACAGTAGCCACGCAAGCGCAAATGGATGACAAATTTTACTATCCTAAAAAAGCAAAAACAATAACACTTGATTCTTTACAATTTAAGGAGCAAAATTATTATGTAGAAAACGACACTATTAACACTGTTGTTATATCGCCAAAACAAAAAGCAAAGCAAGCAGTTGTGCTTTATTTTCAAGGTGCAGGAGGCAATTGTATGAATTATGCAGGCTATGTAAAACCTTTGGTAAATGACGGATATACCGCGATCATGATCAGCATGAGAGGATACGGAAAATCAAGTGGTAAACCCACGCACCTCAACATTGCATCAGATGCTCAAACTGTTTTTAATGAAATTCAAAAGAATCCCGACTTTAAAAACAAAAAAATCATCATTTACGGCGCATCAATGGGAACACAAGTTGCGGTGAATTTAACCAAAAACAACCAAGATAAAATAAGTGGATTAATTGTAGATGGTGTTATAAGCTCCTTTACAGAAATTGCGGTAAGTAAAACTCCCGAAGCGCAACACCAGATGATTCGTATGTATGTAACTTCGCCTTATTCTGCTGCAGAAGACATCAAAAACATACAATCAGTACCTGTTTTGTTTATTCATTCTAAAACCGACAAAGACGTACCGTTTAGCCAATGCGAAACAGTGTACAACAACACCAAATCAAAAAAAGAACTTTGGATTTACGAAGGCGATCACCTACAAGCGCCAAAACTTTATCCTTCTCTTTTGGTACAAAAAACAAATGCGCTCTTGCAGTTGTAGAATTAAGTTTATTTTAATTAAAAAATCCAAATTCAACAAGCTTTTTACTAGCTGTCGAATTTGGATTTTAAACTTTTAATTGAAAACGTTTTTACAACGTCTTGGCATTTTTAACTTTCTGATCGGTTAAAGCAAACTCTAGAACTTCGCTCATTTCCTTCACGTAATGAAATGTCAATCCTTGCAAATATTCTGGCTTGATCTCGTCAATATCGTTTTTGTTTTCGTGACACAAAATGATTTCTTTGATGTTAGCTCTTTTGGCTGCCAAAATCTTTTCTTTGATTCCGCCTACAGGCAATACTTTGCCACGTAAGGTAATTTCGCCCGTCATTGCTAAATTTTTCTTCACTCTTTTTTGAGTAAATAAAGAGACCAACGAAGTTAACATTGCGATACCCGCACTTGGTCCGTCCTTAGGTGTTGCTCCTTCTGGAACGTGTAAGTGAATGTTGTATTTGGACAAAATTTCCGATTCTAAACCTAATAATTTTGTATTGGCTTTGATGTATTCTAGCGCTATTGTAGCCGATTCTTTCATCACCGTACCTAAGTTCCCTGTGATGGTCATGCTCCCTTTTCCAGGCGAAAGTAACGATTCAATGAACAAAATATCACCACCAACTGAGGTCCAAGCTAGTCCCGTAACTACACCCGCCACTTCGTTGTTTTCGTATTTATCTCTCTCTAAACGTGCTACGCCAAGAGTTTTTACCAAATCTTCATCAGTAACTTTTTTATTGTACTCCTCTTCCATTGCAACTGATTTCGCAGCATTACGAATCACTTGCGCAATTTTTCCTTCGAGACCACGAACACCTGATTCTCTGGTATAGCCTTCCACAATTTTTTCTAATTGCTTTTTGCCTATCGTCAAGTCTTTCGATGTTAATCCGTGTTCTTTTAACTGTCTTGGGAATAAATGCTGGCGCGCAATTTCTACCTTTTCTTCAATGGTATATCCTGACATTTTTATGATTTCCATACGGTCGCGCAATGCGGGCTGAATTGCTGCCATATTATTTGAAGTGGCAATAAACATGACTTTTGAAAGATCATAACCCATTTCTAGGAAATTATCATAAAAAGAATTGTTTTGCTCTGGGTCTAAAACTTCAAGCAATGCTGATGATGGATCACCTTGATGGCTATTTGACAATTTATCAATTTCATCTAAAACAAAAACTGGATTTGATGTACCTGCTTTTTTCAAACTTTGAATGATTCGACCTGGCATAGCGCCAATATAGGTTTTTCGGTGTCCACGAATTTCAGATTCATCACGCAAACCACCCAATGAAATACGCACGTATTCTCTACCCAACGCTTCTGCAATGGAACGACCAATTGAGGTTTTACCCACACCCGGAGGTCCTGTTAAGCAAATAATTGGAGACTTCATATCATTTCGCAATTTTAAAACTGCCAAATGTTCAATCATCCTTTTCTTAACGTCTTCCAATCCAAAATGATCGCGATCTAATATTTTTTGTGCTCTTTTTAAATCGAAATTATCTTTAGAAAATTCATTCCAAGGCAAATCTAAAAACAACTCCAAATAATTACGCTGAATACCAAAATCAGGCGCTTGCGGATTCATACGACGCATTTTAGAAAGTTCTTTTTCAAAATGCTTTTTGGTTTTATCATCCCATTTTTTCTTGAGTGACTTTTGAAGCATTTCGTCCATCTCTTCCTCCTGCGAAACGCCCCCTAATTCCTCTTGAATGGTTTTTATTTGCTGGTGCAAAAAGTACTCACGCTGCTGTTGGTCTAAATCAAAACGTACTTTAGATTGAATATCGTTTTTTAATTCGAGTTTTTGCAACTCAATATTCATATAACGAAGTGTTTCTAATGCCCTGCCTTTTAACTCATTGATAGCCAATAAATCTTGTTTTTCTTGTACTAACAAGTTCATGTTAGAAGTCACAAAATTGATTAAAAACGACTGACTTTCAATGTTTTTAATTGCAAATGTAGCTTCGCTAGGAATACTCGGGCTTTCTTTAATAATTTGAATGGCCAACTCTTTCATCGAGTCTAAAATAGCTACAAATTCTGAATCATTTTTAGCCGGACGTTCTTCGGGAACTTCTTTGATTTGAGCAGTCATGTAGGGCAACTCTTCAACGATATCTTCAATTTCGAATCGCTTTTTACCTTGCAAAATCACGGTTACATTGCCATCAGGCATTTTTAAAACACGTAAAATTCGGGCAACAGTACCTATTTTATGAATGTCATTTTTAGTAGGATCTTCATCTTCTTCATTGATTTGAGCCACAACACCAATCGTTTTTCCAGCAGCATTAGCATCGTTGATCAGTTTGATAGATTTGTCACGACCCGCAGTAATTGGAATAACAACACCAGGAAACAAAACCATGTTACGCAATGGCAAAATGGCTAACAATTCCGGTAAAGCTTCGTTATTCATTTCCTCTTCGTCTTCGGGAGTTAAAAGTGGAATTAAATCTGCATCAGAATCAAATTCTTGAAGTGACAGATTGTCAATAGTAAGTATTTTATGATTTGACATATTATTATTTAAGTCTTTTTGTCATTAATTTTTATAAAAGCGACACCAATTTGAGTTCTACACTTTTGAATATTGCTTGAAATCAAAGCAAAGACCTTCAAATTAGAATGTCCCTTTACGGTTCAATCACTATGCCAAAAGAACGTATCTTTCGGTTACAAAAAAAGCATCAATGCTATTTTAATCCATTTTAAAACACAAAGTAAAGTCAATTACACTATTTTTTTACAAAAGTGTAACAAAACCAAATTTTCAAAGTCTCTTTACATAACTAGCTTAAACTATTTGAATTCAAAAGAAAACCATATCGACGACTTGATTGCAAGTTGCAAACAAAACAATCAAAAAGCACAATTCGAAATTTACAATCGATATGCAAAGGCTATGTATAATGTAGCGCACCGCATTGTAAAGGACAGCCATTATGCAGAAGATGTGATGCAAGAAAGTTTCTTGAAAGCCTTTACTAAAATTGACGATTACAAACAAGAAGTGGCTTTTGGTGCTTGGCTTAAAAGAATAGTTGTCAATCGAAGTATTGATTTTTTAAAGAAAAATAATGTTTTTAAAACAGAAGATTTTGAAAATACCATTTTCAAATTAGAAGATCAAACTGAAAATTGTGTCGATATAGCCGAATTTAAAGAGCTAAAAGTAAAACAAATTATAGACTGTATTGGAACACTCAAATACAATTACCAAGTGGTATTGAGCTTGCATTTTATTGAAGGTTATGACCAAGAAGAAATTAGCGAAATCCTAAATATAAGTTATGCCAATGTGAGAACCACATTGAGTAGAGCAAAAGAAAATTTACGAAAAAAACTGGAGGAATTATGAAAAAGGAAAATGAAAATTGGAATGAATTATTTGAAACTTGGCAAGACGAATGGGATGTAACACCATTACTAGAAGGTCACGAGAACAGATTCAAAAATAAACTAAAACAAAAAAAATCATTTAAAAAGTACTTGATTCCGTTAAGTATTGCTGCTTCACTATTGCTAATAATGACAATCACACTTTTTAATAAAGCAGCACCCCCAAAGCCCAACTTACATTTTGCTTCTCAAGAAACTAAGCAAACCGATTCAATTTTTACAGTAATCATCAAAAAAGAGCTGGATAAACTCAATGAAAAAGAATCGCCTGAAAACAAAAAAATAATTGCCGACGCTTTACAGCAAATGAAGGTTCTTGATGCCGATTATGAAAAAATAATTCTAGAACTCGAGAAAAATGGAGAAAGCAAACCCATTTTACAAGCCATGATTGCCAATTTACAAACTCGAATTTCATTTTTGCAAACGGTGCTACAGCACATTGAAGAAAACGAACGAAAAATAAACATACCCGATGAAAAAACAATGTAAACTACTTTTCCTACTGCTTTTTCTTCCATTTTTAGCGCAAGCGAATTCAGATGATTTTGCACACAATAAGCAAAAAAATATAAAAAAAGCGTATTATGTCAACGCTGATGCCACGGTAGCAATTGACAATTCCTACGGAAATATAACCGTAACTACTTGGAATCAAGATATCATCGAAATTGATGTTTTAATAAAAGTAAGTGGAGATAATGAAAAATATGTAAACCAGCGAATTGACAATATTTCAATTGCTATCACAGCCTTAAAAAATTTAGTAAGCGCCAAAACTATTCTGGAAAACACTTCATACAACGGAAAAAGTAAAAACAACAACTTTGAAATCAATTACACCATTAAAATTCCAAATAAAGGAGGCGTTAAATTAGTAAACAAATACGGTTCTATATTGGTTGCCGATATCAATGCTGATGCCAACATCACCTGCAAATACGGAAAAGTGACTATGGGAAAAGTGTCAGGAAATAGTGAATATAATTTAGAGTATTGTTCTAATTCTAGCATGAGTTCATTGCGCACTGGAACAATACAGGCCAAATATTCGAGTATAAAAATCGCCGAAGTTGGCAAACTCGATTTAAACGCTGACTATACTGATGTAGAAATCACTAGCGCTGACATGATCAGATACGATTGCACGTACGGCAAAATCAAATTTGATGCGGTTCAAATTCTTGAAGCCACAGGAAATTATTTAACCATCCGTCTTGGCGAAGTGTCCAACGCCTTAAAACTAGCCACACAATATAGTTCATTAACCGTTCAAAACCTTTCTGCCAAAGCCAAAAATGTAAGTATTAAAGGCGATTACACTGGAATTAATTTAAGATATCACCCTAATTACGCGTTTGACTTTGATGTCAATTTAAAATATGCTAATTTTAAATATTCATCTGATTTAGAAATAGATAACAAAGAAGAAGTTTCAAATAATAAACGCTACGAAGGGTTTCATAAAAAGCGAGGACAAAACACAATGACAATTACATCCGGATACGGAAATATTTCTTTAACACAAAACCAATAAACAACAATAACTATGAAAAAGACAAAACTATTAGCACTTACTTTTGCCATTTTAGCCACTTCTTTTGTGCAAGCGCAATGGTCTAGCAAAGGAAAAATAACAGGAAATGGCAACGTAATTACCCAACAAAAAACTACTGCAAGTTATGATGGAATTGCTGTAACAGGCTTTTTTGATGTGGTTTTAGTCGAAGGAAAAGAGGGCAACATCACCATAAAAGGCGAAGAAAATTTACTAGAATACATCAATATTTCAGTTGAAAATAATCAATTGAAGATTGCATCTGAAAAAAACAAATACATCAGCCCTAGTAAAGGAAAAGAAATTATCATCACAGTTCCTCTTGAGTCAATTTCAAAGGTGGCAATGACCGGATCAGGAGATGTTACTACAAAAAATCCTATTGAATCAAAATCTTTTCAGGTTCAATTAACGGGTTCTGGTGATATGAATTTAGATGTGCGTGCTACCAATGTTGATGTAACTTTAACTGGGTCTGGAGATATTAATTTAAGCGGTTCTTCTGCTGAAATCACCACCGTATTAAGTGGTTCAGGTGATATAGATACCAGTAAGCTGAAAGCACAAAATGCCGATGCAACCGTGTCGGGCTCTGGAGATACTACCGTTTATTGCTCCGAAATGATTCGCGCGCGCGTTTCAGGATCTGGTGATATTCAATACAAAGGCGACCCAAAGAAAAAAGACACTAAAGTAAATGGCTCTGGCTCAATTTCTAAAGCCTAGTAAGAAATATTTAAAATTATAGAAAGGTGTTTTAGTTATCTAAAGCACCTTTTTTTGGCACTTTATTTAACAAAACAATTGCCGTTAGAAAAAACAACGCCAAAATTAAGATAGCTGTTCTAGGACTTCCGGTCACTTGATCTACAACACCGTAAACAATCATACCAATCACAATCCCTATTTTCTCGGCTACGTCATAAAAACTAAAAAATGAAGCTGTGTCTTCTGTCTCCGGCAACAATTTAGAGTACGTGCTGCGTGATAAAGATTGAATTCCACCCATTACCAATCCAATACAACCAGCCATAATATAAAATTCTGTAGGTTGTGTAATGAAATAAGCCAATGCACATAAAACCAACCAAATGCTATTGATTGCAATTAGAGTTGGAATATTACCAAAACGACCTGATGCCTTTGAAGTTAAGAAAGCTCCCAAAACAGCAACTAATTGAATCAATAAAATACATATAATCAGTCCAATGGTTCCCTCCTCTTTTGTACTCCATTCTATTTCTTGCGCACCAAAATAGGTTGCTACCAACATCACCGTTTGAACAGCCATACTCGACACGAAAAAACTACGCAAGTAGCGCAAAAGTGGAATATTTTGTTTCAGTAACTGCCAAACTTTTTTTAATTCTTTGAATCCGTTAAAAACAACTGCTTTACTGATTTTTTGATTTTTAACAGCACTCCCTTTCGGTAAAAAGTAATACGAATATTGACTGAACAAAACCCACCAAACACCCACCATCACAAAGGAATAACGCATGGCTTTCATGGCTGCTTCACTATCGGTTCCTGTAATGCCAAACAATTTTGGCTTCATGATCATTCCAAGATTGATGACTAATAAAATCACACTTCCTACGTAGCCCATAGAATACCCTTTAGCACTAATGCTGTCCTGCTGCTCCGGAAAAGCAATATCTGGCAAATACGAGTTGTAAAATACCAAACTCCCCCAATAACCAATCAAACCCAAGAAATAAAATAATAAACCAATGTAAATAGAGTCCAACTCAAACCAATACAATCCCATACAAGAGAGTGCGCCCATGTAACAGAAGAATTTCATAAACGACTTTTTGTCGCCTAAATAATCAGCTATTCCGGAAAGTAAGGGAGACAAAAACGATACCACTAAAAAAGCGAAGGCAGTAACGAAACTAATTAATGCAGAGTTTTTTAAGTGCAGACCAAATACATCTATGTAATGGTCACGCTCTGCAAAAAGTGCTTCATAAAAAATTGGAAATACCGCCGAGGCAATCGTTAGGGTATACACAGAGTTTGCCCAATCGTAAAATGCCCATGCATTTAATAACTTCTTACTTCCTTTTTCAAGCTGTACCATAGAATTTTATTTACTGCACGAATTTATTTCTTTTTCACGTAACTCAAGCTTATTGCTGTAAAAATTTATCTAAAGATAACCTACAAATTTTAGTAAAGTACTTCATCCTACAAATGAAAAAAGGCTAACTGTATTCAGTTAGCCTGTATTACTTCTCTAAAAATAAGATTATTTCAAAACTCCCACTTGTGCTGCAATAGCTTTAGCTTCTGGAATAAAAGCTTGTAAATTAGCTATACGAGTTGCATCAGATGGGTGCGTACTCATGAATTCTGGCGGTGCTTGGCCACCAGATTTTGCTGACATACGTTGCCAAAATGCAATAGATTGCTCTGGGTTGTATCCTGCAATAGCCATCAAGGTCAATCCAATTTTATCCGCTTCCGTTTCGTGGTTTCGGCTAAATGGTAACATAACTCCAAATTGTGAACCTAAACCATAGGCTTGACCAATAATTTGCTGCGTTCTTTCACTTTTACCAGATACTCCTACAGCTATAACTTGACCAAGAACCTCTTGAGCTTGTGCTGTACTCATACGTTGCGCACCATGATCAGCCAAAGCATGTGATACTTCATGCCCCATTACAGTTGCTAATCCTGCATCATCTTTCGTAATTGGTAAAATACCCGAGTATACCACAATTTTACCACCAGGCATACACCAAGCATTAACCTCTTTACTATCTACCAGTTTATATTCCCACTGATAATCTTTTAAATATTCTGCTTTTCCCAAATAAGTTAAGTATTTTTCTGCTGCTGCTTTGATTCGGAAACCAATCGCTTCCACTTTTCTTGATTCAGCCGTACCTGTAATTACTTTATTTTCTTTCAAAAAAGTCCCGTATTGTTGAAATGAAGATGGGAATAATTGGCTGTTAGAAACAAAATTAAAATTCTTTTTTCCCGTTATAGGATTAGTTGAGCAAGCTACTACAAGTGCTACTACTGCTATTCCTGCTATTAGATTTTTTTTCATAATATTTGGTGTTTGTTGTCAACAAAAATACAATTAATATCCACGCTCAATTTATACAATTAACAAAAAAAGTAACATCATTTTGTGCTCTAACCTTTAATATGCAGCACTGAAAAACCTTTTTCTACAAACAAAAATCCATTTTGAATATAGCCATCCGCATCTAATGAAACAGCAACTGTATCAATTTCGATGGAACGAACTTCAAAAGGCAAACCAATTAAATTTATTTTGTAGTTCTTGTATGAAGTTTCAAATTTCCCCTCTTTATGTTGCTGAATCATAAGTTCATTTTCTTTACCTGTTAATTGAAAAGAAAGTAAACTGAACCTGCCTTTTTTATAATCGTAGCCGTCTTGTGCATCTTCGTAAACTACTGATTTTTCTTTTCCATTTTTGAAATAAACGTCCAAAGTCAGTTCTTCAAAAGTCAGTTCACCAACATATTGTTGCACTGGATATTTCGGAATAATAGCACCTGCTTTTACAAAAAGTGGAATCTGATCAAAATCAGTATCAATCCAAAGTTCTTTTCCGCCCGTCATTGCTGTGTTATTCCAGTAATTATACCACTGCCCACGCGGAATGTACAATCTTCTACCTAAAGCATTAGGTTCAAGTATTGGGCAAACCATTATTTGATTACCAAAGATAAATTCGTCGTTACGGTAATGCGTTTGAATATCTTCTTGGTCAAAATAAACTAGTGGTTTTAACATCGGAACACCTTCTTTGATATACTGCCAAAACATAGTATACAAATACGGGAGTAATTGGTACCTCAGATTGACAAATTTTCGAGTAATATTTAGAACTTCTTCATCAAATGCCCAAGGTTCTTGATGCCCATGATCGCCCGAAGAATGCGTTCTACAAAATGGATGAAATACGCCCAACTGAATCCAACGCGCGTACAACTCTCCCGAAGGTTGTTCTGCAAAACCACCGATATCAGAGCCGGTGAAGCCCATTCCCGAAAGTGACAAGCGTTGCACTTGAATATTAGCCAACCACAAATGCTCCCATGTCGCCACATTGTCACCTGTCCAAGACGAGGTGTAGCGTTGCGCTCCTGCAAAAGCTGATCTGGTAATTACAAAAGGTCTTTTAGGATAGGCATATCTTTTTACACCATGATAGGTAGCACGCGCCATCTGAGTTCCGTAAATATTATGTGCTTTTCTGTGGCTGCAAGGGTTTCCGTCATAATCGTGACGTACATCCATAGGAAATGTTTTGTTTGGCACTTCCATGACAGCAGGTTCATTCATATCGTTCCAAACTCCTTTTACCCCAAAATCTGAAACTAGTTCTTTGAATAAAGTTGCCCACCACTCACGCACCACAGGATTGGTGAAATCAGGAAAATTACATTCGCCAGGCCAAACTTTCCCTTTCATATAAGGCCCATCGGCTCTTTTACAAAAATAATCTTTGGCTAAAGCTTCTTGGTAAATGGCATATTCTTTATCGATTTTTATTCCGGGATCAATAATTACGATTGTTTTAAAACCATCTTCTGCCAACTCGGCCACCATACGTTTTGGGTCCGGAAAATGCGACTTATTCCAAGTAAAACACCTGAAACCATCCATATAATCAATATCTAAATAAATCGCATCACACGGAATTTTTAGTTCTCTGAAAGTTGCAACAATCTCCTTTAAATTGCTCTCCGGAAAATAACTCCACTTGCATTGATGGTAACCCAAAGCCCACAAAGGCGGTAGTTCAGGCTTGCCAGTTAAATCGGTGTAAGTGGTGACCACATCCTGCATTTGAGGGCCATAAATAAAGTAATAATTCATTTCGCCGCCTTCGGCCCAAAAACTAGTTACGTTGCGACGCTCATGGCAAAAATCAAAAAAAGTACGGAACGTATTGTCAAAGAAAATTCCGTACGATTGCTTGTTGTGTAAGCCAATATAAAAAGGAACTACTTTATACAAAGGCTCTTGATCTTTTTGATAAGCGTACTGATCGGTCGCAAAATTTTCGAGTCGTTTTCCCTTCAAATTCATCTGAGTAGCTTTGTCACCTAAGCCATAAAAACATTCTCCATCTCTAGAAGTTTTACTCATTTTGACAATGTTTCCGCCATATTCGTTACTTTCTTCCCAATGAAAACCAAGTTCATCTTCAAGAATCAGGTGATTATTTTTGTCTAAAATAGCAACGCGCAAATCAGCTTTTTGAATAATGCAATTCACTTTACTCGTAGTAATTCTGTAAAATTGCTCAAATTCTTGAAATTCTAAAAAATTATATCCATGCGTATGACTTTTATCAATTGCATACGAAAAATCAGTACTAAAATATCCTTTTGTGGTATATCGAAATCGAATTAAACTATCACGTAGCACCGTAATTTTTAAGATAACATTATTCTCTGAATGAAAATAAAAAGAATCGACGTTTTGCTCTACTAAAACAATTCTTGACGGATAGGTATCTCCTTTGTACTCTAACGAAGTATTTGTAATCATGATTTGTGGTATTTTGACTAAACCTAGTAAATCGAAAAGCCACTTAAGATAAATTAAATGGCTTGGGATATTATTTAAACAATTTTAAAAATAACTACACTTAAAGGCGGAAGTGTAATTGCAACCGAGTAATCTCTGCCATCATATGGAGTGGCTTCAATTGTTAATTTTGAAGTATTCGAAACGCCGCTTCCCTCATATTGCGTGGCATCACTATTGAGTATTTCTTGAAGCTTGCCAGTGCGCGGCATACCAATTTTGTAATCCTGACGAACTACTTGGGTAAAATTGCAAACTACAATCACATCTTCATTGGAATTTTTCCCTTTTCTAATAAAGGATAAAACTGCATTTTGATGATCAGAATAATTGATCCATTCAAAACCACCGCCCTCAAATTGTTTTTCATGAAGGGCTGTTTCCTTTTTGTACAAAGCATTCAAATCGGTGATGAGTTTTTTAATTCCCAAATGATTGGGTTGTTCGAGCAAATGCCAATCTAAGCTAGCTTCGAAATTCCACTCTTTTTCTTGCGCAAATTCGTTACCCATAAAAAGCAATTTGGCTCCCGGATGCGCAAACATGTAACCGTATAACAATCTGAGGTTTGCAAATCGTTGCCAATCATCGCCGGGCATTCTGCCCAAAATGGATTTTTTTCCGTAAACTACTTCGTCATGAGACAAAGGCAACATAAAATTCTCAGAAAAAGCATAAGTCATCGAAAAAGTCAAATCATTTTGATGGTATTTTCGATAAACTGTTTCTTTTTTGAAATAATCCAAAGTGTCGTGCATCCAACCCATCATCCATTTCATTCCAAAACCCAAACCACCAATCGATGTTGGTCGAGATACCATAGGAAAAGAAGTGCTTTCTTCGGCTATCGTTTGCACACCTTCGTAATTGCCATAAACAGCTTCATTAAATTCTTTTAAAAAACTGATCGTTTCTAGATTTTCTCTTCCTCCATAAATATTCGGCTCCCATTCACCATCATTTCTTGAATAATCTAAATACAACATCGAGGCAACAGCATCAACTCGCAACGCATCAACGTGATAGTGATCTAACCAAAACAAGGCATTACTTATCAAGAAAGAACGCACTTCGTTTCGTCCGTAATTAAAAACCAAACTTTTCCAATCTGGGTGATAACCTTTTCTTCTATCAGGATGTTCAAAAAGATTCGATCCATCAAAAAAACCAAGCCCATGCGCATCATCCGGAAAATGTGATGGAACCCAATCTAGAATTACTCCAATTTCGGCTTTATGCAATTCATTGACCAATTGCATGAATTCTTGTGGATTACCAAAGCGCGAAGTTGGCGCAAAATACCCAACCAATTGATAGCCCCATGAAGGATCGTACGGATACTCCATAATGGGCATAAATTCAACATGAGTAAAACCCATTTCCTTTACATACTTAACCAAATCCTGAGCTAATTCTGCATAGGATAAAAAGCGATTGCCATCAACATGACGTTTCCAAGAGCCTAGATGTACCTCATAAACTGAGTAAGGTTTATCTAAATTATTGTATTTTGGTCTGTTTTTTATCCAATTACTATCGTTCCATTTGTGTTCTAAATCCCAAACAATTGATGCCGTTCTAGGTGGATGTTCACAATAAAAAGCAAAAGGATCTGCTTTTTCTGCCACAACACCTCCATTATTTGATTCTATAAAATATTTGTACGCAGTTCCCTTTTGCACTCCAGGTATAAAGCCTTCCCAAATACCTGAAGAGTCCCAGCGTACGGATAGAGCGTGCTCCCCTTTATTCCAGAAATTAAAATCTCCTATCACAGAAACTTGGCGTGCTGATGGTGCCCAAACAGCAAAATAAACACCGGCCACACCATCGATTGTTGTGAGGTGCGCTCCTAATTTTTCATAAAGCCGAAAATGTTTGCCTGCTTTAAATAAATCAATATCAAAATCGGTAAAAAAAGAATGTGTGATAACTGTACTCATAAGAGGTGGATGTGCTGCTAACTAATTGTAAGTAAAAACTTTTTTTGTGTTTAGGATTTATTTAATCTCATAATTATCTGGGATTGTGACTCCTTTTTTGACTACAACAATTCCATCTTTAATTGCGTACAATTCATTTGAAAAATCAGCTAAATGAGTGCCACCACTGATATGAACATCATTTCCGACACGGCAGTTTTTGTCAATCAAAGCATTTTTTAAGAAACATCTTTCTCCAATCCCAACCAATTGGCGTCCGTTATTAATATCGGCGGTCATTTCATCAATATTTTGATAAAAATCATTACCCATAACATAACAATTCTCAATTACTGTTCCTTCCCCAACACGAGAACGAATCCCTATGACAGAATTCATAATTTCTTTGGCATTTAAAATGCAACCTTCTGAAATCAGCGAACGATCAACCATGGTTTTTTGAAATTTTGAAGGCGGTAATAAACGAGGTCTGGTAAAAATTTTATTATCGTTGTCGAATAAATTGAACTTAGGTAAATCTTCGGTTAAACCGATGTTTGCCTCAAAAAACGAATCGATATTTCCAATGTCGGTCCAGTATCCTTCATACTGATAGCTTAATATTTTTTTGTTACCAACGGCTTGCGGAATGATCTCTTTGCCAAAATCTTTGGTTTCTTTATTGGCCATGATATCAATAAGCAATTGACGATTGAAAATATAAATTCCCATCGATGCAAGGTAGTTTTTACCTTCTGATTTCATTTGGTCACTTACATCAGATTCCCAATCTGGTAATAATTCTTTCGCTGGTTTTTCAATAAACGATTCAATTTCACTAGCGCTATTAGTTTTTAAAATCCCAAATTCTGGGGCATCTTTGGCATTTACTGGCAAGGTTGCAATAGTAATGTCTGCATCGTTTTTGATGTGCTCTTCAACCATATCATTAAAATCCATTTGATACAATTGATCTCCTGAAAGAATTAAAGCATAATCAAAATCATGATTTAAAAAATGAGGCATACACTGTCTTACCGCATCAGCAGTACCTTGAAACCAAGTGGGGTTATCTGGAGTTTGCTCGGCGGCCAAAATATCAACAAAAGCATGACTAAAAATACTGAAATTATAGGTGTTTTTTATATGCGCATTAAGCGAAGCTGAGTTGAACTGAGTTAAAACGAACATTCTATAAATATCTGAATTCATACAATTAGAAATCGGAATATCTACTAAACGATACTTTCCTCCAATAGGAACAGCGGGTTTAGATCGAGTTTCAGTAAGAGGGAACAATCGGGAACCTTGTCCTCCGCCCAAAATAATGGCAATTACATTTTTCTTTTTAGCTTTCATTATGTGATATAATTAGGTTGTACATTTCTATATATTCTTGACAAACTCGCTCCCAAGAATGATCGGTTTGCATGGCTTTCTTTATTAATTGATTCAAATGCTTTTTGTCCTGAAAGAAGTCTACCGCACGACCTATTGAGTAAACTACATCATCTGCCGATGCCTGATCATGACAAATACCATTACCATCATCGCCAAAATCAATAACAGTATCGCGCAAACCACCTGTTCGACGAACAATTGGAATGGTTCCGTATCTTAAGGCATACATTTGGTTTAAACCACATGGTTCCACTCTTGACGGCATCAATATAAAGTCAGAACCAGCATAAATCAAATGTGCTAATTCCTCATTATAACCGATAAAAGTGTTATAGTTACCCTCAAATTCAGTTAAAAGTCCATTTAATTGTTGTTCAATAACTTCATTTCCTGAACCTAAAATTAAGATATTAATAGATTTGTAATGTGCATTCAACGATCGTGATGCAGCTTCAGGTAGTAAGTCTCCGCCTTTTTCGTCAAAAAGTCTGCCTATAAAACTGAATAATGGCTTTTCGGGATCGAAATTAAAAAGGGAACATAATTTGTTCTTGTTTTCTTGCTTTCCTTTCTGAACAGTAGTCAAAGAATAATTTTTTGCCAGCATTACATCCTTTGCAGGATCCCAAACCTCAATATCTATTCCGTTCAAAATACCACGAGATTTATATCTGACAGAGTTAAAAAGCGACTCTAAACCGTTAGCAAAATAATTTATTTCATTTAGGTAACTCGGAGAAACAGTCGTTACACCACCTGCGCATTTGACTGCAACAGCTAATGAATTGATACAATTGTCCCACTCTAAAAGTTTTACATGTTCTAAATCAAAAGGCGGTAAATAATACAATTTATCAAATCCAAATTGACCCTGATATAGTCCATTATGAATAGTAATCATAGTAGATATTGACCGTAATTTGGCATATTTATGACAATACAAGGTCATAAAAGGAATTAATCCTGTATGATGATCGTGACAGTTAAGCACATCTGGAATTTCTGCTCGACCTACAATCCAATCAAGTGTAGCTATTTGAAAAGATAAAAAACGCTCTATATCATCCTGATAACCATAAACTTGTTTTCGATCAAATAATTCAGGAATCTCAATCAGGTAAAGTTCGAAACCTAATTCATCATCTATTTGTTTGAGCACACTAAACGGAAAATTAAAATGCCCTAAAGTTACATTGCCCCAATGTACACATTCAAACTGATTTTCAGTTCTAAATTTAGTATCATAACAAGGCATCACAACCCTAACTTGATAACCCGCATTACATTGATATTTCGGTAAGGCACCCACGACGTCCGCTAAACCACCTACTTTTGCAACGGGATAACATTCGGCACTGATATGAAAAATTTCCATCGTGATAAAATCTATTTGAATTATTAAATTATTCCATTTTTAAACAAGCAATTTTTATAAGAAAGCTAAACCCAACAACTTTATAACTTTGTCTTTTCAACTACAACTTAAAAATACTACTTTTATGTTTTTCTAAATTTAGTAAAAAAAATACCAAAAACTCGACCGACTTGAAAATTTAATAAAATGACAAAAAAAAGTTCTCCTGCTACTGAATCATTGAAAATTCCTAAAATTATAGTGGTCCCAACTAAATTAATCTCTTTATTATCTGAGAGATTAACAGTGCTTTTAATTGCGAAAATTTTTACTACACCAGTAAAACACAAAATTCCCAAAAGAGAATTTCAAATGCTGCAAAAAAGCGGTAAAAGAAAGCTATATATTCCCTCTTTGAATCAAGATATTCAACTTTATGAAAACGGTGCATTCAATAAAAAAATCTTAATAGTTCATGGTTGGTCAGGCAGAGGGACACAATTGTTTAAAATATCAGATAATCTTCTTGCCGAAGGCTATTCAACTATTAGTTTTGACGCCCCAGCTCATGGCGCTTCCGCAGGAAACTCAAGTTTAATGGGAGATTTCATTGAATCTATACTTGAAATTGATAACACTATGGGACCTTTTGATGCCATTATTGGGCACTCATTAGGAGGTATGGCTGTACTTAATGCTATGAAACAAGGATTAAAAGTAAAATGTGCTGTCGCTATTGGCAGCGGTGACATCATCGAAGAAGTGATAGAAAACTTTGTCAAAAAACTAGGTTTAAATTCAAAATATGTGCCTTTACTAATAGGTCATTTTGAAAAAAAACTAGGTACAAAAATGAGTGAGCATGCCGCTTTCAGAGCCGCAAGCACAATTACAGTTCCTGTTTTGGTTCTGCACGATAAACATGATCCAGAAGTTCCTGTAACAACTGCACACCATATTTATAAGCATTTAAACAAGGGCGAAATAGAACTTACAGAAAATTTAGGACATCGAAAAATACTGGGAAATGCTGCAGTAATCTCTAAAATTATTACATTTATAAAAAGTCAAGAACTCAATTAAAAAGACAGTTATGAAATATCCAATAATAAAATCCGAGCAAGATTGGAAAGAACAGCTTGGTGAAGATCGTTTTCGCATTCTACGCTTAAAAGGCACCGAATATCCTCATACAGGGACTTATAACTTACACTTCGAAAAAGGAACTTACACCTGTGGAGCTTGTTATGAGCCTTTATTTGAAAGTGATTCAAAATTTGATGCACATTGTGGTTGGCCTTCATTTGATGAATCGATTCCAGGAAAAGTTCAATACATAGAAGATTCTTCACACGGCATGAAACGCACAGAGATTTTATGTTCAAATTGTGGAAGCCATTTGGGACATGTTTTTAATGATGGCCCCACAAAAACAGGACAAAGATATTGTGTCAATTCTTTATCCATAGATTTTAAAGAATAAAAAAATCGTTGGCATTGCAGTTCTAATAAAAAAGGGTACCTCAATACCCTTTTTTTTATTTATGAGTTATTATAAAAATGACTTTTTAAAAGATGGCTTAACGCGTTTCTTGGTAGCTTGCTCAAATGCAAATCCTAACCCAATTAATTTACCCTCTTGATATGGTGTACTAAAAAAAGACAAACCCACAGGTAAATCATAAACTTGCCCACAAGGCACCGTAATATGCGGAAAACCAGTAACAGCTGCTGGCGATGTTAATGAATAACTTCCCCATTTATCTCCATAAATAGTATCAATACTACATGAAGGTCCCATCGTTATACCACAAATTGCATCAAGTTTATTACTTTCAAAAACAGATTTTAAAAAAGATTTATTTTGAGTATAGCTAATTGATAAAGCTTCGGTATATTTCTTATCGGACAGAGATCCTTTTTCTTCGGAACTTTCTAATGTTTCTTGCTTGAAATATGGCATTGCATCTTTTTCATTGCTTTTATTAAAGGCTATGACATCCTGTAAATTTTTAACTTTTGCCTTAGCAGAGGCTAAGTATTTATTGACTCCATCTTTAAATTCATACTGCAGTACTTCAAATTCTGATTGCCCAGTAGCATTAATTTTATCGATAAAATCTATCTCAAAAACTGTAGCACCCTGTTTTTTCAAGATCTCAATGGCATCATTCAACAAAGTATTAACAGCAGTATTCGTACCTTGAGGCCTCTTCTCAATACCTATACGTTTCCCTTTTAGTGCATTTAAATCCAAAAAAACAGTATAATCTTTCTCTGTTTTTCCTTTGCTTTCACTTGTAATGGTATCCAAAGGATCACTACCTGTAATTGCAGAAAGCAGTATAGCGGCATCTTCAACAGTTCTTGCCATCGGACCTGCGGTATCTTGAGTTGCAGAAATTGGAATGATACCACTTCTACTCACAAGCCCAACAGTAGGTTTAATACCAACGATACCATTTACAGATGAGGGACATACAATAGAGCCATCTGTTTCGGTACCAATAGCTACAACACATAAATTTGCTGAAACTGCCGAACCAGAGCCAGCACTTGACCCACAAGGATTACGATCTAAAAAATAAGGATTTTTAGTTTGACCACCTCTACTGCTCCATCCACTACTAGATTGAGTGGAACGGAAATTTGCCCATTCACTTAAATTAGTTTTACCAATTATAACAGCGCCAGCTTCTCGTAATTTACTTACTATAAAAGCATCTTTTTTGGAAATATTCCCGACAAGCGCTAATGCTCCTGCTGTAGTTTGCATTTTATCAGCAGTATCTATATTATCTTTTATCAATACTGGTATTCCATGCAATGCCCCTCGCTTTTTTCCATTTTTCAATTCAGCATCCATTGCTTTAGCAATTTCTAAAGCATCAGGATTGACCTCAATAACAGAATTTAATTTTGCACCATTTTTATCAATTGCTTCAATTCTTTTTAAATAAAGAGCAACTAATTTTTCTGAACTATAAGTACCATCTTCGATTTTCTTTTGCAAACTAGAAATAGTTTCTTCATCCAATTCAAAATCAATCTCAAAGTCGGAACCGTCGTTATCTTTTGTAACATTTTTTGCACCATCAGAGCAACTTGAAAGCAGAAGTGTACTTAGTCCGGCTGAACCTAAGGTAGCAGTTGTTAAGAAGGATCTTCTTTTCATTGTGGTTAGTTATTTTATGTTAGTTTTAATTTTTTACTAATATACTGCTAATTGTAAATAAATTTTAGACATTTTTATATATTCCTAAAGAATCATCCTCTAACACTATCTAAACGCAAAAAACTCCCTAAAAATAGGGAGTTTTTCATGTTGCTATAGTACTCAGAGCGGGACTTGAACCCGCACGA
>NZ_JAAOBY010000011.1 GCF_011365745.1 Flavobacterium turcicum
TTGCAAGAACGATCCAGCAAGTGTTTAATTAATTATTTTTGTTTAATAATCTGTATCGATTATTTAGGACTAGTCATTATATTTTTTGATGTTAATTGTTAACTAGCGCATCTTGCTTCCAAGTTTTTACAGCAGCAACTCTATTGTTTGAGTAGTCAACTTCATTAAGATTAATTCCATTCCAGAACAACCATTTTCCTGTTTTTTGCCCGTTGCTATAGGTAGCTACGCTTAATTTTTTTCCGCTTTCATCGTATGAAGTCCAAATTCCTTCTAGTTTTCCGTTCTTGAAAAATCCTTCTTGTTGTACATTTCCATTTTTAAAGTAGTAAGTAGTTTTTACTAATTCTCCAATAGCTTCTAGTTTTGGATTGTTTTCTTGTGCTGATGCGATTCCAGTAAACATTAGTACGGCAATGATGATATATTTTTTCATGATGTAGGTTTTTAAAAGATTCGTTTATAGTCACAAATATAAAAACTATTTTACAATAAAAAAACTTTAAGTTAACAATTTGGTAACATTGAAGTAAAACTTAACATTGGCTTTCAAGTTTGCCATCGCTTTGATGGTAAAATTTATCCTTTGGCAATTCATTATTGAATATTAGTCCTAAATTTGCACCCGCGTTGTAGCGATTAAATAATAAATTTGTAAAACATGTATAGAAGTCATAATTGTGGTGAGTTGAATGCCACGCATATCAATAACGAAGTTACATTGGCAGGTTGGGTTCAAAAATCTCGTGATAAAGGATTTGTGAATTGGGTTGACTTGCGTGATCGTTACGGAATTACACAATTAATTTTTGACGAAAGTCGTACTGAAAAAACCGTTTTTGAGTTGGCGAAAACCTTAGGTCGTGAATTTGTTGTTCAGGTCAAAGGTACCGTGATTGAGCGTGAGGCTAAAAACAAAAACATGAGTACGGGTGATATCGAGATCCTGGTTTCAGAATTACAGATTCTAAATGCAGCCTTAACTCCACCTTTTACAATAGAAGATGAAACTGATGGTGGCGAAGATATTCGTATGAAATACCGTTACCTAGATATTCGTCGTAATCCGGTTAAAAATAGTTTGCTTTTCCGTCACAAAGTGGCCATGGAAGTACGCAAGTATTTATCTGATTTGGATTTCTGTGAAGTAGAAACGCCTTATCTTATTAAATCGACTCCAGAAGGAGCTAGAGATTTCGTAGTGCCTTCTCGTATGAATGAAGGACAGTTTTATGCTTTGCCACAATCGCCACAAACTTTCAAACAATTATTGATGGTGGGTGGAATGGATAAATATTTTCAAATTGTAAAATGTTTCCGTGACGAAGATTTACGTGCCGACAGACAGCCGGAGTTTACACAGATCGATTGTGAGATGGCTTTTGTAGAGCAAGAGGATATTTTGAATGTTTTTGAAGGATTGACAAGACATTTATTGAAAGAGATCAAAGGCATTGATGTAGATAAATTTCCAAGAATTACTTACGATTACGCCATGAAAACCTACGGAAATGACAAGCCAGATATCCGTTTTGGGATGGAGTTTGGAGAGTTAAATGCCGTAGCTCAACACAAAGAATTCCCTGTTTTTAATGCAGCAGAATTAGTTGTAGGTATTGCAGTTCCAGGAGCTGGAAATTACACGCGTAAAGAAATTGACGGGTTAATTGACTGGGTAAAACGTCCTCAAGTGGGTGCGTCAGGAATGGTGTATGCAAAATGCAATGATGATGGTACTTTCAAATCGTCGGTAGACAAGTTTTACGATCAAGATGATTTGCAACAATGGGCAAAAATTACGGGTGCGAAAGCAGGAGACATGATTTTTGTGCTTTCTGGACCAGCAGATAAAACGCGTACGCAATTAAGTGCTTTGCGTATGGAGTTGGCTACTCGTTTGGGATTGAGAAATCCAGCAGAATTTGCTCCTTTATGGGTAGTAGATTTTCCTTTGTTAGAATTTGATGAAGAAAGCGGTCGTTACCACGCGATGCATCACCCGTTTACATCTCCAAAGCCAGAAGACATGCACTTATTAGAAACCAATCCAGGTCAAGTTCGTGCAAATGCTTATGATATGGTTTTGAATGGTAACGAAATTGGTGGAGGTTCTATTCGTATTCATGACAAAGAAACACAGCAGTTAATGTTTAAATATTTAGGCTTTACTCCAGAAGAAGCTAAAGCACAGTTTGGTTTCTTAATGGATGCTTTCCAGTTTGGTGCGCCACCTCACGGAGGATTAGCATTTGGACTAGATCGACTTGTTGCGATTTTGGGTGGACAAGAAACAATACGTGATTTTATTGCTTTCCCAAAAAACAATTCAGGTCGCGATGTTATGATTGATGCGCCATCTGCAATTGATGTTTCGCAACTAAATGAGTTGCATATTCAATTAAAATAAGTGACCTAGGAAACGTAAGTGTACTAGAAAACGTTGAATATCAATATTTTTACAAAATAAAAAGCCTCGAACGTTTTTCGTATTGTATTAAATATTACATTTGCTACATTATAAATTATTATTACTATTACAATGCGTACAGGTACAGTTAAATTTTTCAATGAGTCTAAAGGTTACGGATTC
Organism: Flavobacterium turcicum; assembly: GCF_011365745.1. GTDB lineage: Bacteria > Bacteroidota > Bacteroidia > Flavobacteriales > Flavobacteriaceae > Flavobacterium > Flavobacterium turcicum. The sequence continues at coordinate 2,591 of NZ_JAAOBY010000011.1, forward strand.
ATTACAGACGAAGAAACAGGAAAAGACATTTTCGTTCACGCTTCAGGAATCAACGCGGAAGAATTACGCGAAGGTGACAGAGTTAGCTATGAAGAAGAAGAAGGAAGAAAAGGAAAAGTTGCTGCGAAAGTAGCAGTGATCTAAGCATAAAAAATATTTTTTTATTGCCTACGAATGTTTAAGGCGTCCCGAAGATATCGGGACGCTTTTTTTATGAATATGCATCATCGGAAAGATTGAAGGAGTCGAAAATTTACATATTCGTAAAAAACTAAGCTTAAACAGCTCTTAATTATTTATTAAAGCCTTATTTATAATTGATAAAAATTGCAAATTTACATCGTTGTAGTAGTCATGTATTTCTAAGTTTTAATTGGTATTTAATTTTTTGAAAGTTATCTTTGTAGCTTATTGTTATTCGTAAAAACCATTATATGCAATCAGATCAGTTAAATTACATTCCAATCCTTATGCAGTTCATTTTAGCTGTAGGGTTTGTTGTAGGTACTATTTTAGTTTCGGGTAAATTAGGTCCAAAGCGATCTTCGGAGGTGAAGGATAAAAACTTCGAATGTGGAATTGAATCCGTAGGTAATGCGCGTATTCCTTTCTCTGTTAAATATTTCTTGGTAGCTATTCTATTTGTTCTTTTTGATGTTGAGGTTATCTTTTTATACCCTTGGGCTGTAAATTTTAGAGAACTGGGAATGGATGGAATGATCAAGATGGTTGTTTTTATGTTGTTGCTTTTGGTGGGTTTCTTTTACATCATCAAAAAGAAGGCACTCGAGTGGGAATAAAGAATATTTAGGAATTGGAACTAGCGAATGCCATAGATTCTAATTTTTAATGTGTTTTAAAAGAATGTTTTAAAATTTAAATTATGAATTCACAATTCATAATTCATACTTCATAATTTTTCAAAAGATGAGTAATTCAAATGTAACTATGGTTGCCCCTCCAGAAGGTGTTGTTGGTGAAGGTTTTTTTGCTACAAAACTGAATGATGTTGTGGGTTTGGCTCGTGCCAATTCATTATGGCCTTTGCCATTTGCAACCTCTTGTTGTGGAATCGAATTTATGGCAACAATGGCTTCACATTATGATTTGGCCCGTTTCGGATCAGAGCGTGTGAGTTTTTCGCCTCGTCAAGCGGATATGTTGCTAGTAATGGGAACAATATCAAAAAAAATGGCACCTATCTTACGTCAAGTATACGAGCAAATGTCTGAGCCTCGCTGGGTAATTGCTGTTGGTGCTTGTGCTTCATCTGGTGGTATTTTCGATACGTATTCTGTTTTACAAGGTATTGATAAAGTAATTCCTGTCGATGTTTATGTGCCAGGATGTCCACCTAGACCAGAACAAATTGTTGATGGTGTAATGAAATTGCAAGAATTGGTAAAAACAGAATCTGTGAGACGCAGAAGTTCACCTGAATACCAAGAATTATTAGCTTCTTATAATATCAAATAAAGAATGGCGCTAGAAACTACACAAATTCAAGAAAAACTAGTTGAAACTTTTGATTCAGCTGTTTTTGACTTCAAACAAGAACAAGATATATTTTCATTTGAAGCGAGCTCAGATAAAATTACTGCTATCATCCTTTTTTTGAAAAATGATCCTACATTACGTTTTCATTTCTTAACCGATTTATGCGGTATTCATTATCCTGATAATGATGAAGATCATCAATTTGCAGTGGTATATCACCTGCACAATTGGTACGAGAACAAAAGAATCCGAATCAAATCGTATTTAAATGGCGCTAATCCCGAAATTAAAACCATTTCCAATATCTTTTTAAGTTCTAATTGGATGGAACGTGAAGCATACGATTTTTACGGTATTAACTTCATCGGTCATCCACAGTTGAAACGTATTTTGAATATGGATGAAATGATTTCGTTCCCGATGCGTAAAGAGTTTCCGATGGAAGACAGCGGAAGAACGGATAAAGACGATCGTTTCTTCGGTCGTACTGTCAAAAATTGCTAAAAAAAATATTATAATTTTTCACATTAACTAAATGTCAGAACTATTATTACCACCAGAGCATCGCTATGCTAAAAGAATTGCAGAGCAACTAAATGAAGACGGAAGCGAGCTTTCGATTCTAAATTTAGGGCCTACCCACCCAGCTACACACGGTATTTTTCAAAATATCTTGTTGATGGATGGAGAACGTATTTTAGAGGCAGAGCCTACAATTGGATATATTCACCGAGCATTCGAAAAAATCGCCGAAAACCGACCTTTTTATCAAATTACACCGCTTACAGATAGAATGAATTATTGTTCATCACCTATCAATAATATGGGTTGGTGGATGACTTTAGAGAAATTGTTAGGTATTGAGGTTCCAAAACGTGCACAGTACTTGCGTGTTATTGTTATGGAATTAGCGCGAATTACCGATCATATTATTTGTAACTCTATTCTAGGAGTTGATACTGGAGCTTACACCGGTTTCTTATATGTTTTTCAGTTTAGAGAAAAAGTATATGAGATTTACGAAGAAATTTGTGGTGCTCGTTTGACAACAAATATGGGTCGTATTGGTGGTTTCGAAAGAGATTGGTCTCCAGAAGCTTTTAGAAAATTAGATGTGTTTTTAGAAGAATTTCCAGTTGCTTGGAAAGAGTTCGAAAACCTTTTTGAAAGAAATAGAATTTTTATTGACCGTACCGTTAATGTTGGTGCGATCACTGCAGAACAAGCTATGGCTTATGGTTTTACAGGTCCTAACTTGCGTGCAGCTGGTGTAGATTATGACGTACGTGTTGCACAACCTTATTCTTCTTACGAAGATTTTGATTTCATCGTTCCAGTAGGAAAATCAGGTGATACTTATGATCGTTTTTGTGTTCGTAATGCCGAGGTTTGGGAGAGTTTAAGCATTATTCGTCAAGCGTTGGATAAAATGCCAGCAGGAAATGAATACCATGCTGATGTACCAGATTATTACTTGCCTCCAAAAGAAGATGTATATAACAACATGGAATCTTTAATTTATCACTTTAAGATTGTTATGGGTGAGGTTCCGGTTCCAGTAGCCGAAATTTACCATCCTGTTGAAGGAGGAAATGGTGAAGTTGGTTTTTATTTGGTAACTGACGGAAGTAGAACTCCATACCGTTTGCATTTCCGTAGACCTTGTTTTATTTACTACCAAGCGTATCCAGAAATGATTAAAGGTTCGTTACTATCTGATGCGATTGTTATTTTGTCGAGTTTAAATGTAATTGCAGGAGAGTTAGACGCTTAGTAAAATTATAAATGATGAATTTTAAATTATAAAGTATCCAAAACATTTAAAATTTATAATTCAAAATTTAAAATATTTAAAATGGAAAGAACACAGTACAAACAAGAAATAAATATGACTGAAGCCTTGATGGCTCGCATCAATGAGCTAATAAGTCATTATCCAGAGGGCAAACAAAAATCAGCTTTACTTCCTGTTTTGCATGAAGTTCAAGATGCTCACAACGATTGGTTGAGTATTGAATTGCAAGACAAGGTTGCTGAAATTCTTTCAATAAAACCGGTTGAGGTGTATGAAGTAGTTTCGTTTTATACCATGTTCAACCGTCGACCAGTTGGTAAATACATGTTTGAATTTTGCCAAACATCACCTTGTTGTTTGAATGGAGTAGAGGACTTAATGGATTACACTTGCGAAAAATTAGGTGTAAAGGTTGGAGAACCTACAGCAGACGGTTTATTCGAAGTTCGAGGAGTAGAGTGTTTAGGTGCTTGTGGATATGCTCCAATGATGCAGTTGGGCGATTTTTACAAGGAACATTTGACCAAAGAAAAAGTAGATCAGTTAATTGATGATTGCAAAAACAATACAATAATTCTACACGATAAATAATATGTCACAGAAAATATTATTAGATAAAGTAAATATTCCAGGAATTAAAACTTATGAGGTATACCGCGCTAATGGTGGTTATGCTTCTGTAGAAAAAGCTTTAAAAACCTTGACACCTGACGAAGTAGTAGAAGAAGTAAAGACTTCAGGATTGCGTGGTCGTGGTGGTGCAGGGTTCCCTGCGGGGATGAAGTGGAGTTTTATCGACAAAAAATCGGGTAAGCCAAGACACTTGGTTTGTAATGCAGATGAGTCGGAGCCAGGTACTTTTAAAGATCGTTATTTGATGGAGTACATTCCGCACTTATTGATTGAAGGAATGATTACCTCAAGTTATGCTCTTGGTGCAAATTTATCGTACATCTACATTCGTGGAGAGTACATGTGGGTGTATAAAATTTTAGAACGCGCCATTGCTGAGGCGAAAGCTGCAGGATGGTTAGGTAAAAATATTTTAGGTACCGGATACGATTTGGATTTACACGTTCAAATAGGTGGTGGTGCCTATATTTGTGGAGAAGAGACTGCTCTTATTGAGTCGTTAGAAGGAAAAAGAGGAAACCCAAGAATCAAGCCGCCGTTTCCTGCGGTATCTGGTTTGTGGGCTAATCCAACGGTAGTGAATAATGTTGAAACCATTGCAGCTGTGCCATGGATTGTAAACAATTCAGGTGCTGACTACGCTAAAATCGGTATTGGTAGATCTACGGGAACTAAATTAATTTCTGCTTCTGGAAATATTAAAAACCCTGGTGTTTACGAAATTGATTTAGGATTGAGTGTTTATGAATTCATGAACTCAGATGAATATCTGGGTGGTATGAGTTCTGACAGACCATTGAAAGCATTCGTACCAGGAGGAAGTTCTGTGCCAATTTTACCAGCAAATTTGATTTATAAAACTGCAAATGGCGAAGATCGTTTGATGACTTATGAGTCTTTGAGTGATGGTGGTTTTGCTACAGGATCGATGTTGGGTTCAGGAGGTTTTATCGTTTATGATGATACAGCTTGTATCGTCCGTAATACTTGGAATTTCTCTCGTTTTTATCACCATGAAAGTTGTGGGCAATGTTCACCATGTCGTGAAGGTACGGGTTGGTTAGAAAAAGTATTGCATCGTATTGAAAACGGACACGGACGCGAAGAAGATATCGAATTGCTGTTAAGCATTCAAAGTAAAATTGAAGGAAACACTATTTGTCCTTTAGGTGATGCTGCTTCTTGGCCAGTAGCTGCTGCGATTCGTCATTTTAGAGATGAGTTTGAATACCACATTCGTTTCCCAGAGAAAATCAAAAATAGAAATCATTTTGTTGCCGAGCCTTTTGAACAAGTAAAGCACCTAGTAGCAAAGCAAACAGTATAAAACGTTTCAGGTTTCAGTTTCAGGATAAATACCTGAAATATGAAACTTTAAACTTGAAACTAATAAAGAAATGAAAGTAACAATAGACGGACAGTCAATAGAAGTAGAACCAGGAACAACTATCCTGCAAGCAGCACGTATGATAGGTGGTGAGGTAGTACCGCCAGCGATGTGTTATTATTCTAAACTAAAAGGAAGCGGTGGAAAATGCCGTTGTTGTTTAGTTGAAGTTGCCAAAGGTAGTGAGGCAGACCCTAGACCAATGCCAAAATTGATGGCATCATGTGTTACAGGCTGTATGGACGGAATGGAAGTGAATAGTAAGTCATCACCACGAGTTCAAGAAGCTAGAAAATCGGTAACGGAGTTTTTTTTGATCAATCACCCTTTAGATTGCCCAGTTTGTGATCAGGCTGGTGAATGTGATTTGCAAAACTTAAGCTTTGAGCACGGAAAGTCAGAGACTCGTTTTATTGAAGAGAAAAGAACTTTTGAGCCAGAAGATATTGGTCCGAACATTCAGTTACACATGAACCGTTGCATTCTATGTTACCGTTGTGTAATGGTGGCTGATCAATTAACAGATGAGCGCGTACACGGAGTTATGGATAGAGGAGATCACTCTAATATTTCAACTTGCATTTCAAAAGCAATTGACAATGAGTTTTCAGGAAACATGATTGATGTGTGTCCTGTTGGAGCTTTAACCGATAAAACATTTAGGTTTAAGTCTAGAGTTTGGTTTAGTAAACCGTATAATGCGCACAGAGATTGTCCTACTTGTTCAGGTAAAACTACTGTTTGGATGTTTGGTGACGAGATTCAGCGTGTAACAGGTCGTAAAGACGAGTACCACGAAGTTGATGAGTTCATTTGTAACGGTTGTCGTTTTGACCATAAAGATGTAGCTGACTGGACTATTGAAGGACCAAGAGCTTTTGAAAAAGATTCTGTAATCAACGTAAATAAATACAACAGAAAGTTAGAAAAAGTGCAAATTGCAACCGAAGAGAACATTTTGTTGGGTAGAGCTGTTGACCGTAAAAAAATCAGTATGGCTGAAATTCCATTGACAAACGAAGGAAGTACAACTTTTAATACTACCGAGAACAATGGATAGCGTTATTATAATTGAAAAAAGTGTCATAATTGTTGCTGTTTTTGCACTGACAATGTTAATGGCGATGTATTCTACTTGGGCAGAGCGTAAAGTGGCGGCATGGTTGCAGGATCGTGTAGGGCCAAACAGAGCGGGTCCGTTAGGTTTGTTTCAACCACTAGCTGATGGTTTAAAATTATTCTCTAAAGAAGAGTTTGAGCCAAATACGCCAAACCGTTTCTTGTTTTTTGTAGGTCCGGCTATTGCTATGAGTACGGCTTTAATGACAAGTGCTGTGATTCCGTGGGGAGACAGATTGCATTTGTTTGGAAGAGATATTTTATTACAAGCAACCGATTTGAACATTGGTTTACTATACTTTTTTGGAGTGGTGTCTGTGGGTGTTTACGGAATCATGATTGGAGGATGGGCTTCGAATAATAAGTTCTCGTTGATGGGAGCTGTTCGTGCTGCATCACAAATGGTGTCATATGAAGTTGCCATGGGACTTTCAATGATTGCTTTGTTGATGATGACTGGAACTTTGAGTTTAAGAGAAATCTCTGCACAGCAAGCTGGAATGAACTGGAATGTATTTTACCAACCACTTTCATTTGTAATCTTTTTGATTTGTGCTTTTGCAGAATCGAACAGAACACCTTTTGATTTGGCGGAGTGCGAAAGTGAATTAATTGGGGGTTACCACACCGAATATTCGTCTATGAAAATGGGCTTTTATTTATTTGCTGAATATGCAAATATGTTCATTTCTTCTACTATTTTAGCGGTCTTGTTTTTTGGAGGGTATAATTATCCGGGAATGAGTTGGGTTGTTGAAAACTGGGGAGTGAATGCGGCGAATATTTTAGGGTTTGGTGCTTTGTTTATCAAGTTGTGTGGATTTATCTTTTTCTACATGTGGGTACGTTGGACAATCCCGAGATTTAGATACGATCAATTGATGAACTTAGGATGGAGAATTTTGATTCCGCTTTCGATTATCAATATTATAATTACCGGAATTGTAATTTTAAGAGCTGATATTGCTGCTTATTTTGGATTATAAATTAAGTTAGCTGTACTAAAACCAGGAAGAAATTAGAGTTGTTTACCGAAAGCCCTAGCCCTGATAGTAGTGGAAATCCTTTTAGCCTGATTTTTATCAGGGTAAAAGATTGAATCGAATAGCAGGAATAAGCTTCAAATAAAAATAAAAAATGTCAATAGAAAGTATATCCTTATCGGGAAGAAAAAAGTTAGTCTCCAACAAGGAGATGACTTTTTGGGAGCGCATGTACCTTGTTGCGATTATCAAGGGATTGTTTATCACCATTCAGCATTTGTTTACTAGAAAGGTTACCATACAATACCCTGAGCAAGTTCGTACTATGAGTCCCGTTTACCGCGGACAACACATGTTAAAGCGTGACGAACAAGGTCGTGAAAACTGTACAGCATGCGGTTTGTGTGCCTTATCGTGCCCGGCTGAAGCTATTACTATGAAGGCTGAAGAGCGTAAAGCGGATGAAAAGCATTTGTATCGCGAGGAAAAATATGCTTCTATTTATGAAATTAATATGTTGCGTTGTATTTTTTGCGGTCTTTGTGAAGAGGCTTGTCCGAAAGATGCTATCTACCTTACAACAAGTAAAGTTCTTGTACCGTCAAGTTATGAGAGAGAAGATTTTATCTTTGGTAAAGACAGATTAGTAATGCCTTTGGAAATGGCTATTAAAAATACTCAACTTAAAAACGCGAACTAATGTCTACAGTACTTATCATATTTTGTGTATTGGCTGCAATTACTTTAGCCACCGCATTTTTAACTATTTTTAGTCGAAACCCAATTCACAGTGCTATTTATTTAGTGATTTGTTTTTTCTCTATCGCAGGACATTACCTTTTATTGAATGCGCAATTTTTAGCGATAGTTCACGTCATTGTTTACTCGGGAGCTATCATGATTTTGTTTCTCTTTACGATCATGTTGATGAATTTGAATGAACAGAAAGAAGTGCATCGCCCGCGAATTACGCGTTTGGGAGCTATTGTTTCGTTCTGTTTGATTTGTGCGGTTTTAATATTGATTTTCATTAATTCAAAACCAATTGTTGGAGAATATGTAACTACCGGTGAGGATTATCAATCAATCAAAGTGCTTGGTAAAGTGTTGCTGAATGAATACATGGTTCCGTTTGAATTTGCTTCGATATTATTATTGGTTGCGATGATAGGAACAGTATTATTGTCTAAAAAAGAAAAATTACAGAAATAAGATGAATAATATTTTAAACCACATTGGTATTGAAAATTACATATTCTTGAGTGTCATACTTTTTTGTATTGGGATTTTTGGAGTGTTGTACAGACGAAATGCCATTATCGTATTTATGTCTATTGAAATTATGTTGAATGCGGTGAATTTGCTTTTTGTGGCATTTTCAACTTACCATCAGGATGCACAAGGACAAGTTTTTGTGTTCTTTTCGATGGCTGTTGCAGCAGCAGAGGTTGCGGTAGGATTGGCTATCTTAGTTTCTATTTTCAGAAACCTTGGTTCAATTACTATTGATAATTTAAAAAACTTAAAAGGATAAATGGAGATGAATACCAATATAGCTTTAGTTTTAGTTCTTGCTCCTTTTTTAGGATTTTTATTGAATGTGTTTTTTGGCAAAAGCCTTGGCAAAACGGTATCGGGTGTCATAGGTACATTGGCAGTTGTAGTTAGTTTTGTAGCTACGGTTTACTTTTTTGGAGGATTAGCAGCGCAACCGGAAGGTATTCGCATAGCTTTGTTTGATTGGATTCAGATTAGCAATTTTAAAGTTGATTTCGGCTTTCAGTTGGATCAACTGTCTTTATTGTGGTTGCTTTTTGTAACAGGAATCGGATCATTGATTCATTTGTATTCCATCAGTTACATGCATGATGACGAAAATATGCACAAGTTTTTTGCTTACTTGAATTTGTTCATCTTTTTTATGATAACTTTAGTAATAGGAAGTAACCTATTGGTAATGTTTATCGGTTGGGAAGGCGTTGGTCTATGTTCGTATTTGTTGATTGGATTTTGGTACAAAAATCAAGAGTACAATGATGCTGCAAAGAAAGCTTTCATCATGAACCGTATTGGTGATTTAGGATTGTTGATTGGAATTTTCATCTTAGGAAGTTTATTCTCGACTGTTGATTATACGAGTTTAAAAGCAGCCATCACAACCGGAAGTAATGTGGATATGTATTGGCTTACTGTTGCAGGTTTCGCATTGTTTATTGGAGCTTGTGGTAAATCGGCTCAAATTCCTTTGTATACTTGGTTGCCAGATGCAATGGCAGGACCAACTCCTGTTTCTGCGTTGATTCACGCCGCTACCATGGTAACAGCGGGTATCTTTATGATAACACGATTGAACTTTTTATTTGATTTAACTCCAGATGTTCAAAATGTAATTGCAATTGTTGGTGCCGTTACTGCATTGGTTGCTGCGACAATTGGTTTGTTGCAAAACGACATCAAAAAAGTGTTGGCTTATTCTACAGTTTCTCAATTGGGATTAATGTTTTTGGCCTTAGGTTTAGGTGCTTATGAAGTAGCAGTATTTCATGTAATCACGCATGCGTTCTTCAAAGCTTGTTTGTTCTTAGGTTCTGGATCAGTTATTCATGCTTTGCACGGAGAACAAGACATGCGCAATATGGGTGGTTTACGTAAAGCTATGCCGATTACATTTATTACGATGTTAATTGCATCATTAGCTATTTCTGGTGTTCCTTTGTTTTCAGGATTCTTCTCTAAGGATGAAATATTGTTAGTTGCTTTCCACCATAATATTCCGTTATGGGTTGTTGCGTCTATCGCTTCTGTAATGACCGCCTTTTACATGTTCCGTTTGATGTTCTTGACGTTCTTTCAAGAATTTAGAGGAACTGCTGAGCAAAAACATCATTTACATGAAAGTCCAGCCTTAATAACCTTTCCATTAATAATATTAGCAATTTTAGCTACAGTAGGTGGTGTTATTAGTTTACCAGGAAACAGTTGGTTGAATCACTATTTAATTCCGATTTTACCAAAGTTAGCTACCGCTGCACATCATTTAGGTACTACTGAATACATGTTGATGGGTGTTGCTGTTGTTGGTGGATTGTTTGGTATTGGTTTAGCTTACATCAAATTTGTTAAGCAAAATAACGTTCCTGTTCTTGACGAAGCGCTTACTGGACTATCTAAAACGATATACAACAAGTATTATGTTGATGAAGTTTACGATGCGATATTTGTGAAACCAATCAATGCTCTTTCTAACTTTTTTAGAGATACCGTTGAGACAGGTTTATCAGCTTTAGTGTTCGGATTTGGAAAAGTGACTAATGAATTAAGCTATCAAGGTAAGAAAATACAAACTGGAAGTATCGGACTTTATCTTTTTGTATTTGTGTTGGGTCTTTGTGCCATCGTTTCTTATTTATTCTTAGCTCAATAATCGTATATTATGAATGTATCTCTTATTTTAATTATTCTTTTAGTAGGTGCTTTTGTCACTTTTCTTTCAGGTGATAAATTAGCTTCAAAAGTAGCTTTACTTTTCAGTATAGTGGCAGCTGCGGCTTCTATCGTTATACTAAATCAATATAATTTAGGTCAAAATGCAAACTTCGTTCAGCAATGGATTGCGCAACCTAATATTTCTTTTGCACTTAAAGTAGATGGTTTATCAATAGCCATGTTGTTATTGACTACCGTTCTTACGGCAGTGATTATCCTTTCTTCATTAGGTTCTAAATTTGAAAATGCGAAAGCTTTCTACGCATTAGTTTTGTTTATGTCCTTTGCAATGGTCGGAACGTTTTTAGCTAGCGATGGATTGTTGTATTATGTTTTTTGGGAATTGGCACTCGTTCCGATTTACTTTATAGCTTTATTGTGGGGTAATGGCGATTCAGAGTCACGCAAAAGGGCAGTGGTTAAATTCTTTATTTACACCCTTGCAGGTTCTTTATTCATGTTGGTGGCTTTCGTGTACATGTACCAAAAAGCAGGAAGTTTACTTTTAGAAGATTTGTATCGATTGAATTTGTCAGCTGATGAGCAGTTTTGGATTTTCCTTGCTTTCTTTTTAGCGTATGCGATTAAAATTCCTTTGATTCCTTTTCATACTTGGCAAGCTGCTGTTTACCAAAAAGCGCCAACCGTTGGAACGATGTTACTTTCGGGTATCATGTTAAAAATGGGTTTATACAGTGTTATCCGTTGGCAATTACCTCTTACGGCTTTAGCTGCTAAAGAATATATGTTTGTTTTTATAGGTCTTGGTATTGCAGGTGTTATCTACGGATCAATAGTAGCGCTTAGACAGAGAGATTTGAAAAAATTATTAGCTTATTCTTCGTTGGCACACGTAGGTTTAATTGCAGCTGGAACATATACATTAACTTTAGATGGTTTGCGTGGTGCAGTTTTACAAATGATCGCTCACGGATTTGTTGTTGTAGGCTTATTTTATGCGGCTGAAGTTTTATTCCGTAGATATGAAACTAGGTTAATCTCAGAAATGGGTGGTGTTCGAACTCAAGCTCCTAAGTTTAGTTCACTATTTTTAATATTGGTTTTGGCTTCTGTAGCATTACCAACCACCTTCAACTTTGTTGGGGAGTTTACCGTTCTTTACAGTTTATACGGAATCAATGTTTGGTTCGCTATCTTGGGTGGAACAACTATTATATTGGGAGCATACTACATGTTGAAAATGTACCAGTATGTAATGTTAGGAGAAACCAATACTAAAGTTTTCGCTGATGTTACTCTTTCAGAAGCTTTAACTTTTATTATCATTATTGGAGTGTTATTCTTTTTCGGAATGTATCCTAAACCAATAACTGACTTGATTACGCCAAGTCTTGAAGAAATTTTAACACAAATCAACCGAATTAACTAAGTCAAATAAGAAATGAATACATTAATAGCTATAATAGGATTAGGTGTTTTATGCCTTTTATTTGAAATATTTAATTTACGCAAAGCCATTGTTCCAATTACGATTGTTGGTCTTTTGGGTGTACTTGGTTTGACAATTTCTGAAATGAATACGCCTGCTAGTTTCTACAATAACATGATTGTTGTAAGTAAATTTTCAGGAGCATTTTCATCATTGTTTATTGTTTTGACAATTTTCTTGGTTGCTTTGGGTCATAATTTTTATGAACAAAAACAATCTAAAATTTCTGATTTTATTGCGATAAAAATATTTTTGTTAGCGGGCGCTGTTGCTATGGTTTCTTTTGGAAATTTAGCCATGTTCTTTTTAGGTATCGAAGTATTATCTATTGCACTTTACATCTTAGCTGCAAGTGATCGTTTGAGTTTAAAAAGTAATGAAGCGGGGATGAAATATTTCTTGATGGGTTCATTTGCTTCAGGTATCATATTGTTCGGTATTTGTTTAATTTACGGAGCGATGGGTAGTTTTGATGTTACTGAAATTAGTGAACTATCTCAATCTGCTGAATTGCCTATTTGGTTCCCAATCGGAATTGTGTTGCTTACCATTGGTATGTTATTTAAAGTTGCTGCTGTACCGTTCCATTTTTGGGCTCCAGATGTTTATGAAGGATCTCCTGCACTAACTACAGCTTTGATGAGTACTTTGGCTAAAGTGGTAGCGATTGCTACTTTGTTCAAGTTACTTTCGGTAATGAATGCTGATGTTTCTGAATCGTTCCAGTTGGTTGTTGTCATTATATCGATGGCATCGATGACGGTTGGAAATATTATGGCATTGCGTCAAGTTAATGTAAAGCGAATGTTGGCTTTTTCCGGTATTTCGCACGCGGGTTTTATGTTGATGACTTTATTAAGCCTGTCTACTGCTGCTGGTAGTTTATTGTATTATACTTCTGCCTACGCACTTGCTGGAATAGCAGCTTTTAGTGTGGTGTTGTACGTATGTAAAAATAGAGATAATGAAGATATTGTTAACTTTCATGGTCTAGGAAAAACAAATCCATTATTGGCGGTGATATTGACCGCTGCATTGCTTTCTATGGCTGGTATTCCAATATTTGCAGGTTTCTTTGCTAAGTTGGTTTTGTTTAGTGATACGATTAAAGCTGGTTATCTTGCACTAGTTATTGTTGCTGTGATTAATTCAATTATTAGTGTTGGATATTATTTCAAGCTTATATTAGCCATGTTTACTAAAGAGGCGAATGAGACGAGAACAGGGACGCCTGTTGTAATTTATGCAGTTGCTGTTATTGCAATAGTGTTGAATATCGCATTAGGTTTGTTTCCTTCGGTAGTGTTAGACTTGATTTCTTAAAAAAAATATTAGTTTCAATTATACAAAACCATCAGAAATAATTTTGATGGTTTTTTTTTGTGTTTTAAAATTAGCGTTATACTCTTAATTAAAGCATAATGACTGTCGTGTTTTGTATTTAGTATTGTACATTTGTATATACAAACAATAATTTTTTAAATTGTAGAACAGATGCAAAATACTTTAAAAATTCAAATATGGTCGGATATTATGTGTCCGTTTTGTTATATAGGAAAGAGAAGGCTAGAAGCTGCACTTGAACAGTTCCAATACAAAGATGCGGTGGAGATTGAATGGAAGAGTTTTCAGTTAGATGCTAATTTCGTTGCCTCTCCTGATGATAACTTGGTTGATCATTTGGCTGAAAAATATCGAAAAGATACAGATTGGGCTAAAGAGATGTTGGGCAACATGACTGAGAATGCTGCTAATTCAGGATTGGATTTTCATTTTGAAAAAGCAATTATGGCTAATTCCCTAAAAGCGCATCAATTGTTGCATTTAGCTAAAAAGTATAAGCTAGGTGATGCATTAAAAGAATTGCTTTTAAAAGCCTATTTAACGGATGGCAAGGATGTAAACGACAATAATACGCTATCGGATTTAGGGCTTGTGGTAGGACTTTCTTCTACTGAAATTGAAGAGGTGCTTTCATCAGATAAGTACGTTGCCGAAGTTCGCGCTGACATAGTTGAGGCTAATGCCATAGGCGTGCAAGGTGTTCCTTTTTTTGTATTCGACAATAAATATGCTGTTTCTGGAGCGCAACATGTTGATACTTTTGTGAAGACTTTAGATAAAGTTTGGGACGAAGGTGACTTTGTAAAAAAACCGCAAATGCTTAACGATGATTCGGGAGATAGTTGTGGTATTGAAGGCTGTTAATAAATATAAATAAAGGCTGCATTTTATAAGTGCAGCCTTTTCTTTATTGTGTTTATTTATTTTATAATTACATTTTCTACAAATGTTTTACCATTGTTTTTAATTTCAAAAGTGTATTTGCCAGGTTGTACATTTTTCAAATCAAAAACTTTACCTACATATTGATTAGAGCCAATTTCTTGAGTGTACAGTTCGGCTTGGTCTACGCCGTAAACAGTTATTTTTACAGTCTTTTGTTCTGCATTTAGAACGTTTACAGTTACCATTCCATTTTTATTTACAACTACAGGTTTGTACACGGTAGAAATCGCTGTGTTTCCTAGCTTAGCTACTCTACCTTTCACTTCGATTTTGTACGTAGCAATTTTACGATCGCTTTCAGCCTTTAAGAAATATTCTCCATCAGGTAGTGCTGTTAAATCGTATGATCTGTTTATCTCATCTTGATTGGTCACCTTTTCTTGAAAAATCAAAGCGTCGTTGCTGTCGAAAATAGACAAAGCAATTGTATTGATTTCTTTCAAATTAAAACTTACTGTTTTTCCATCTTCTTTAATTAAATTCAGTGAAAAATCAATATTTTTTGCTCGTACTTGTTTTGTAGTTAACACTAGTGTAGCTAGCAAGAAACTAAATTTTAAAATCTTTTTCATAATCGTTACGTGTTAGATGTTATTGATATTTATCTGCTGCTAAATTACGGTAGTTGTTTAGGTAGTAATGATGCTGGGTTTTCATATTTGTGTGCTATATTACCTTTTACGAAAACGATTTAGGTTAATTCGTGGTAAATATGCTAATGGTTTTTGTTACATTTACATTGATATTTAGATTGTTACGTATGAAATCAATTCCACCAGCTTTTGAAATTATTGTGCCTTCTTTTGGGAGTTCATTTTATTTTTCGAAGTATATAGAAAATGAAAATAGTAAAGCACACTTATGGCATTACCATCCGGAAATAGAACTTGTTTTTGTAAATGGTGGTTCTGGTAAACGTCAAATAGGAAGTCACATATCCTATTATACTGATGGTGACTTGATTTTAATAGGTAGTAATTTGCCACATTGTGGATTCACTAATGAACAAACTGGCAATAGAACTGAGACTGTTATTCAATTCAAAACGGAGTTTTTGGGTGATAATTTTTTTAACCAAGCAGAGTTTATTTCGATACTTAATTTGCTTACCCAAGCGAAAGCTGGGATCGCTTTTACAGGAAATACGAAGATCAAAATAGGTCAGAAGATAGAAAAGATGGCCTTACAAAATCCGTTCGAAAGAATACTATGTTTGCTGGAGATTCTTCATGAATTGGAACAAGCTGACGACGCCTTAGTTCTGAATGCTAATGGTTTTTTGCTCGAAATGCAAATGCAGGATAATGATCGAATTAATTTAGTTTTTAATTATGTGAAAGATCATTTTCAGGAGCATATTAGTCTTGAAGAAATAGCGCAGTTAGTGAGCATGACCGTCCCTTCCTTCTGTAGGTATTTTAAAAAAATTACCCATAAAACTTTTACCAAATTCGTAAACGATTATCGTTTGGTTCACGCTTGCAAGTTGCTAGCCGAAAATCCGATTAGTGTTACTGAAATTTGTTTTGAAAGTGGATTTAATAATTTTAGTTATTTCAACAAATCATTTAAAGCCTTTACCGGAAAGAGTGCTTCGCAATATCGTAAACAATTCACTTCGGTATTAGAGTAGTGATGTTATTTATGCTTTTAAGATAGTTCTCTGGCTCGAATTTATAGTTCACTACTAATTAAACTACTAATTTTTACTGTTTAGCTACACATTTTGTCTATTCGTCGAAAGTTTTTTATTTATTATTTTCCCTTTTAGTAATTTTATTATTGTTGGTCTCAAGGTCGATATTGATTGCTTAAAGTTGCGTCTTGTTGTGTAAGTTAAAACGTTTTACTATGGGATAAACGCCCTACAATCAATATTTAGATTCTCAAATGTTAAATTTTTATAATTTTAAATTGTGATGAAAATCATTTGAATTGTCAAAAGTGTTGATATCCAAGTGTTTTATTTTAGGAATTATTGCTGTCATTCTAAAAATGTATTTGATTTTATGATTTTTTTTGTAAACTTTGTCTCCAAAATAAAATTTTCATTTTTTTTTCATTTTTAACAAAACCGTTAAGATATTTTTAACGTACATCTAGTTTAAACTAGCTTAGAGTAAAATGAACAAGTTGATTAATTCTTTGCTTGTTGGTATAAACGGAAGAGGGATTAGTTAATTACTATTTTGTTCTTTCGATTCAACTAAGTAGTTAGAAATTTTTGATAGAAAAAAGAAGGAATTCGAAACAATTCGTTTTTCCTATTTGAAATAAAAAAAACAGATTAAAAAATCATAGCGTATGCACAACTTTACTAAAAGTCAGTCACGAGTTTATTTATCTTTCTTATTTGTTGTTTTTGCACTTACCTCTACGGTCAAGAGTTTTTCTCAAACTCAGGCTTTAGAGATGGCAAGTATAACTCCTGCTACCGCTAATGGTAGGGTTACTGGGTTTACTGTACCATTGCAAAAGAACACGGATAACCCTGGAGGCAATACATTTGTTCCATACAGTGTCAATTCGCCACTAAATGCTCAAATAAATGTTACTTTGGTTAATTTCACCAATTCCATTGGTTTTGGTGAAGCGGCGCAGCCGGCATATCAGTTGCTTAACTCAATTGGTAATGTAGGTGCTGGACTTGATAATAGTCAGTATACGAGTTATAATTCAGCAGCGGGTACAGGTATTGATATTGCATCAAATTTTGGTTTAAGAGTTGTAGCGGATTTTGCCACGGCTGGAACACAAGCAGGAAATGGACGTGTTAAATTAGGTGAAATTACAATAACCTTTGCCCGAGGCACAAGAAATCCTTTATTGCATTTTAAAGGTTTGGGAGGCAGTGATGGTGCTACTTCCTTAACTGCAGAGTTCACCGTTCGCTCGGTTCTAAATAGTGTAGGAACGAATGTTCTTGCTAGCACAGCAATTTCCCGTGTTTCAGGGAACAACGACTTAAATGTTAATGATGCTGCAAAGACTATTAACAATGACTATACATTAAATGTCAATGCTGCAACAACCAACTCAGCCAGAGGAACAGTACGGTTTGCAAATAATGATGTGCGTACAATTGTTTTAGAAGTTTTTGGTAATAGAAATGGAACAGCTGGTGCTGTTGCGTGGACTGGTGCTGATGCTTTCTTAATAAGTACATCTGTTGGGGAAGATGATTTAAGAGTTTCCAAAACCGTCGATAATACGTACCCAGCTCTTGGCAGTAATGTTGTTTTTAATATTGCGGCGAGTAACTTTGGTACAAGTTCCTCTTCGAATGTTTCAGTTAATGATTTGTTGCCAAGTGGGTATACTTATGTAAGTCACAGTACAGCTACTGGAACATATAACGTTGGGACCGGAGTATGGACAATTGGGACTTTAGGAATAGATGCAACAGCCAATTTAAGCATAACTGCAACTGTGCGACCAACAGGGGTTTATGGGAATACAGCGACGATTAGTAGGACCGGTCTCCCAGCAGAATCATTTTTAGCAAATAATACATCGACAGTAACACCTGTTCCTTTTGATACAACAACGAAAAGGTCGTGTAGTAGTACAGCGCAAACAGTTTCTAGTTTAAGTTTTCAAAATCCAGTATTTGTATCAGGTTCTAATAACTCAATAGTAGATGTTGGAGATGTATATCGTTTTCCTAACGTTGTCCCTGGTGTAGCTGATGCATTATTAACAGTTTCAGCACTTAGCGGAACAGGTGGTAATCCTACAATTGCCATTCTTGACCAAGCTGCAGTTACTGAGGGTGTTGATGGTTTTGATGAAGCAATACAGCCATCTTTGACAACCAATGGTGCTGAATCTGCTATGGCTACATTTACGATTAACTTTGTTACTGTAGGAGGTACTTTAGCAAATCCTGTTAATTTGAATTATTATGTCTCGGGCCTCGATATTGATGGTGATAGTGCTGCATTAAGAGAGTTCATAGAAGTCAATAGACCAGATGCGCAGTTCAATTCTAGTCCCACCAATGTTACATTTTCGAGTTCAGCATCTTCTCTTAGAGGTACCGCGACGACATCAATTACACAGCCTGGAACAGGTACTACTCCAGAGTTTGCGTACACTGCCTATTATGAAAATCGTAATTCAATGATTATTTCTTTTGGGACACAAGGCAATACAACAGTAAATCGACTTTACTCACTCTATTTTAGAGATATTACTTATACCAATAGACAGACTAACGTTGTGACTTCACCGCTATTATGTGGTAATGTTTCATTAGATGCTGGAGGAAATATCGCGGGTTCTACTGTAACATTAAGTGGTCCGAGCAGCCAAACTACAACAACAGATGCAAACGGAAACTATTCGTTTGTCATTCCTGTGGGGAGCTTAGGTACTTACACGGTAACTCAGACTAATTTGACTGGTTTCTCTAATTTTTCAGATGTAGATGGAGCAAATGATAGTGTTGTTGGTAATAACGTTTTTGGCTTTCAATCCATCACAGGTAGAAACTTTGTTGACGCTTCATCCAACGTAAGTGTTGTTAAAACAGTAAACAATCCTACACCAAATGTGGGAAGCAATGTGATCTTTACATTAACAG
>NZ_JAAOBY010000012.1 GCF_011365745.1 Flavobacterium turcicum
GTCCCGCCGCCTCATGCCGTTGCGAACTTCGGGACCGATTAGTTTCGGCTAAGATAAATAAACTTGCGAAACGAAAGCGTCAATTTAGAAGAAAATTCGCAATGTCTTGAGACGGCTGTTAGTGGTAGTGCCTTCTTTCATTTTCAATTTCGAGCTTGAATTCTGCTACTTCACTTCGGCTTTTTTCTCCAAGAACATTTGTTATTTCGTCAAATTCTATTTTTCCTTTTAGATAGTAATTAATTAATTCTTTTCTAACTTTTTGCAAATCATCTGAGTTAATTAGTTCAAATTGATGTCTTTTTGATTTGCCAGATTCAAAAAAAATTATGATATGATTACTTGTTCCATTCGAAAGTGCTGGACCAAGATTTCCTTGAGATGTGTTGACTAATTTTCCACTATAGTCATTATTATAGATTTTAATATTTTTGATATTTTCAATTGGATAAATTTCGTCACAAACAGTAAGTTTATCTTTTTCAAATATTAGGTAACCTAATAATTTTCCACGAATTGGTTCATATTTACCAATGTTATAGAATTTTAAAATAACACCAAACATAAATGTACTAAGCACAAACCACAGAAGAACTTTATCAAGTAGATTCTCTTCTAAGTTCAAAACTTTTTGCTTAAAAAGCATAACTCCACAACAAAAAAATATTGTGGAATACGTAATAATTTCCGCAGTCCAATAAAACTTATTTGACTTTGTATAAATTGAAAATTTCTGCATATTTTCTGTTTTCCTGCGTCTTTTTTGGGCATTACCACTAACGTCCCGCCGCTTCATGAAGTGGCGAACTTCGTAACGGCATATTTTCCACTAAGATAAAAATTCTTGCGAAAGAAAAATGTGAATTTTGCACATTTTTCGCCATTTCTTGAAACGGCTGTTAGCAGAAGTTTTTTAACTTATCCAAGTTCCAAACTTTTTTACAATTATCCATTTTCTGTTTAACTTTTTCAAGTAAATAGCTTTTCCGTGTCCACAAAGAGTTCCGCAATGATATCCTAATTCAATGTAAGCTTTTTGATTGTCGAGCGAAAAAATTGGAATAGTCATTTCATAAAAACGATAGTTTTCGCCTTTTTTTCGTTTTGCATTTTCTTTTTCGAAAGATGTTGAATTTATATTTTTTAAAATTGATTTGTCAATTATGAATTTTGAAGGTTTAGAGTTTTGCGCAATTAGATTAGACTTATCTTTTTCTGTGAAAAATATTTCATTGTTTATCTTTTCATTTAATAGTTCAGTTAAATAAATACGACCTGGCGCTGGAGGTAAAACTAATCCATTGGCTTGTTTTTCTGGAATGTCTATTGGTAGTCTTCTCAAATCGTGGCAAAGAAAGTTAGTATAGTCATTAGACTTTAAAACTTTTAAACTGTCTTGGATTATTACAGTTTCTACAATTGAGTTAATATCTTTAATCTCTTTTAAACTTAATGGTTTTTCAATAAGTTCGACTTTCTTTTGGAGATTTTCGTTTTTCTTATTACAACTTAAAATAAAAATTGATAAGGTTAATATAAATATTGATTTTTTCATTTTAAGATAGATTTCATAAAATTTCTGCTAACGTTCTGGCGCTTGGCGAGGTTGGGGACTTTGTAGCAGAGTATTTTCCGCTTTACGAATATATGATAAAAAACGGTAATTCCACTAAAACCCCAATCTTGCCAAACGCCTGTTGTGAGCAGTTTATCCTCTCGTAACTAAATAGTTTTCTACAGTTTCATTTTCAAATTCTATAATTAAACTTCCAGTATCAATTCCAAAATGTGCATATCCCAAAAAATACCTGAATGTTTTTGGCGTAGAAAAACTGCTATCAGGTTTTCCAAGTAACTTTATAATTTCATTTTTTGACATTCCAACCAACTTGTGATTATTTCTCAAACTATTCATCATATCCCAACGTCGAGACATGTCATGCTCATTATCCAACTTGGTTGTTTTCCATTTATTCGAATCGAATTTTTCACCCGATATATTTCCATGTAATCCAATTCCACAAAATACAAGAACTACTATGGAGCAAATTATGAATATATATGTTTTTTTCATTTTAGCAGGATGTTTTTAAATTGCTCACAACGTTTCGCGGCTTTATGAAGTTGGGGATTTGTAAGCCCGAAACTTTCGATTAAACACCGAAATCAAAAGTACAAAACAAACTTTAAATTAAGCCCGAAAACCCCAATTTCTTAAAACCGCTGTTGGTGGCTGTGATTTTTTATGATTTAATATTTTATTCATTGATTTTAACTTTCAATTTTCTTTTTTACCAGTTTTTACATTTACAATTTTTTTTTATCATTTTGTTAAATTTTTTAATCTCAATATTTAGTATTAAATATACTCCAGTAACTTTACTTTAAATAGCTTTTGTTTTCAATGTTTTCGGAATTCCACTCAATTTTAATAACCCATTTACTTGATTTGCTACATTCTAAAACTATTATGTCACCCACTTTTATTTTATTAAAATCACTTTTTACTACATCATATACGGTCAAGTACTCATTTTTTTCAAATAAAAGTCTATAAGTAGTTGAATTAGTTTCGGAAGTGCTTGATGAACTTGTCAATTCTCGTTTTTCTCTGATTATAATTTCTGTTTTTATTTTTATTTTTTCTTTAATATCTTTTCTTATTTCTTTTTGACTTATTAATAAACCTATTAGATTTAGTAATGTTAGTAATAAAATTATGAAAAAAAATATATTAAAAAGAATTGAAGAAAAATCTTCATACTTAATCCCCTTTTCATTCACTAGATAAAAAGGAATTCCGAACATCAAAAATACAATAGTGTTCGCTAGTATGGATTTCCAATATTTAATTCTTATATGAGAAATTTCTTTACCAGATAATATAGACTCTTCAGTTTTCAAATATTTTTATTATTATATCGTATCTAGTTTTTATTTTTTCTGTAGTATTTTCAATCATAGCCACCAACGTTCCGGCGCTTGGCGAGGTTGCGAACTTCGGAACCGATTATTTTCTATCAAAGATAAAATTTCTTGCGAGAAATAAACGTGAATTTACTACAAAATTCGCAATCTTGCCAAACGCCTGTTATGCGCTGGCTTTAATTTTATTCTCCAAATTTTTCTATATCGTTGAGTTTACTTTCTAGATTTTCCGCCAAAACAAGTTCCTCAAAACAAGTTTTACAAATCCAATCACTTCCATCAAAATATCCAGAAGTTTCGACATATTCATTTTTCTCTTCACCTAAAGTTTCAAAGCAAATTTCGCAATGATCGTTTATCCAGCCATTTTTAACTAAATCAAAATGATTTTTGTCGTATGATTGACCAATATATAATCTTGATACGAAATCTGTATTTTTTTCTTTTAGTCCAGGACGGGGAAACCAGTTTTTGAATGTGAAATTTTCCTTTTCAATTTCTTGTATTATCGTTCCGGCGCTTGGCAAGGTTGCGAAGTTCGGAACCGATTATTTTCTATCAAAGATAAAATTTCTTGCGAGAAGTAAACGTGAATTCACCACAAAATTCGCAATCTTGCCAAACGCCTGTTGTACACAGTTATTTGTCTTCTAACATTTTTTGACCTAAATAGCCAATTAAAAAAAATGTGCATATACTTAGAACAAACATTATTATTTGTAGAAAATACATTGAATATAAATTTTCTTTCGCAAGAAGATTAATTATCAAAATTACTATTGAGGGAATTAATCCAAAAATAATAATAATAGATATTATTAGCGAAACTAACTGCCATCTAAATTTTAAATTTGAATTCGAAATTCCAGAAGAAAATTTGACAATCGATTGACCAAACAAAATGATTGCCATTATTGACCATTCAGTATTAAAAAAAATCAATTCAAGTTTATTTTCATAACTTCTAACAATTAGAAGAATCAACAATGGCAAGATTGTAAATAAAATTTCAGAAGTAAGAACGTATACGATGTTTTTTTCTAATTTCATTTCTTTTAATTTTTTCTGATTTCTAAAACCTCAATGATTTCAATTTTTTCAGAGATTAAATATCCATTTTGATTGTATTTGTTAGTTTGCTTTATTTTAACCTTTAACGAATCTCCTGGTAATACAACATTTTCACCTTTATGAAATTGATCTAACCATTCTTGATGAAGAATTTTAACTTTGATACTTTTAGTTCCGTGCTTAAAATCCCATTGAGAATCACCTAAAAAATCAGGTTTTTTTATTTTGTAAAAAGCTTCATAATTGTTTACGAGTTCTTCTTTTGTGAGAAATTTTTCTACCGCTTCAATATCAATTTTTTCGCCGCCGCTTTTCATAATTTCAGAAGGCTTTTCATCTGAATTTGTTAAAATGAAACCTTCATTTCCATTCAAATCATCCGTTGAATTTTTAATTTCATTTATGGATTTTGCAAGTTCAATCAGGTTAGGTTCTGCATAATTAAAAGTTTCTTTAACTTTATTTGTTTCTGCAATTTCTGCAATTTCTGAACCTAATTTTCCTAAATCTTCAACACTTGATTTATTATTAGAAACAAAATTTATTGCAGCTCGTCTTGAGTTTTCCAAGTAATTTTTTACGTTTTCTTGTGGTGCAGGATTGTCAATTTTGCCATCTTCACTTATAACTAATTCATTCCAAAGTTTTGCAAGTATTGAACCTTTTTCAATATCATCAAGAATGATTTTTGATGAAATACTTGAATTTATTGTCCTTGCAATGACTATATCAAGTTTGTTCACACTATCAATCATTTCTGCGAATGAATAAAAAAGCCTACTTGGATTTTCGGTATTTTTATTAAATTCTAATTTTATTTCAAACGAACTTTTAATTTCAGTTGGCATTTATTGTAGTTTGTTGTTATGAAAATGTTGTTTTATAATTGTGTACAACTCTCGAATATGATTGATTTCTATATTTCCATTTTTTAATTTAATAAATATATTTTTCATGAATTTCGAGTTATATTGATATTTTTTAAGTTGCTGCGGTAAGCTTGCGCATAACGTCCCGCTAGTACAGCACGCTAGGGATAAGTAATCATAATACTTTCCGATGTGACAATTTAAAACAAATACAAAACAATATTAACCAAAAGTCGAATACCCTAGTGAGTTGTACTAGCTGTTATCACTTCGGCTTTTTAACCTTAAATATAAACCAATATAAAATGATTACAGTAACAGAAAAAAGAATAGTAGAACAAGAATGGTACGAAACTGAGTATACTAAAACAGGGTGGGAATCTCAAGGCGGATGGTATTTTAAAGACACTAGAGAACCTATGGATAGTAGTTGGAACATTGTAGAACATTTAGATTCTGATAAGTTTGGAAATCCATTAATTGCAATAGCAGAAAAAGAAACAGAGTTATTTTAGCCGTTACACCGAAGCTGAGTGATAACGTTCCGCGGCTTGCTGAAGTGGCGACTTCGTAACCGCTTATTTTCTTTCAAATATAATGTTTCTTGCTAAAAGTGAGCGTGATTTTAAAGAAAAAGTCGCCATTTTAGCAAACCGCTGTTAAATACAGGTTTTTTATCTATTTCTCATTTTAGGTTTTCAGTTTTCGTTCGTTTTTCGATTCCAACATTTTCGTAATACATTTCGCAAACCAATTCAAGAGATCAAACTCGTTTCTACAAGTTATTCGCAATCCAATTCAAGTTTCGCTTGCCGATTCAACAAGTTTGCGCAATCCTTTTCTCAATCCAATTCAAGTTACGTTTTTCATCTCAACATTTTTCGCAATCTAATTCAAGTAAATTTTTCCGATTCAACTTGTTTTCGCAATCAAAATCAACACATTTTTTCCAATTCAAGTATTTTATAATGATTTCGAAAAAAAGAAAATAGGAGAGAATTATTCAAGCAAAATAGATGTGAAAATATTCAGATTTAATTCAGCATTCTCGATTCAACAAAACTTGTATTTAACGTTCCGGCGCTTGGCGAGGTTGCGAACTTCGGAACCGATTATTTTCTATCAAAGATAAAATTTCTTGCGAAATGTAAACATGTATTTACTACAAAATTCGCAATCTTGCCAAACGCCTGTTAGCAGTAGTATTTATTTTATAATTTCAAATCGATTTAATATTTCACTAAATTTTTCTAAATTCACTTTATATGTTTCTTTAGTTGCTGTAAAATCAATCCACAAATATGTTTTGGATGTTTCAATTATTATATATTGACATTCATATAATTTTCCACCTCGTATTAATTGAACAAAATATGATTTTCCAAATTTTTTGAAGTCTTCATTTTCTTTTTTTAAAAGAATAGTATGACTATTTGACCATTTTGGAAATTCACCTATTTTGTAACTTTTAATAACCCAGTTATCAAAATCCTCTAAATCTTTGAACTCATTTTTTTGAAAACTTTTAAATAGTATTGCATTTTCAATTCCATTAATAGCAGGTAAAGTTCCTCCAAACATAAAAATGTTAGGTGTTTCTCTTATTTTCCACCAAATTGGAATGTTTATTTTATAATCTAAAAGTGTATCAGTATGCTCTATATTGTCTATGCCTTGAATTTGTTCTAATTCATATAAATAAGCTACAAGATTTCCATGTTTAGAAGTTTCAATTTTTGATATAGTATCTGTTTGACTGAATAAAAAATTATTTATTAATAATGTTAATATAAAAATTATTTATTTTTTCATTTATTCAATTCGTCGTTTTTCGGTTAATATTACTGCTAACGTCCCGCCGCCTCATGCCGTTGCGAACTTCGGACCCGATTATTTTCCACCAAATATAAATAAACTTGCGGAACGAAAGCGTCAATTTAGGAGAAAATTCGCAATGGCTTGAGACGGCTGTTATAGGGCGGTTGAATATTTTAAAGTTTCTATTTTTCAGATTTTGCCTTTCAAGTTTCGCTTTTCGGTTTCCACTTTCAAGTTTCGTTTTTCAGATTCTACTTTTCAAGTTTCTGATTTTCAAATTCTGCTTTTCAGATTCTGCTTTTCAGATTCTGCTTTTCACGTTTCGCTTTTCGGTTTCCACTTTCAAGTTTCTGCTTTCAAGTTTCGCTTTTCGGTTTCCACTTTCAAGTTTCTGCTTTTCAGATTCTGCTTTTCAGATTCTGCTTTTCAGATTCTGTTTTTCAAGTTTCTACTTTCAAAAACTCTAGCGGAAGATTAATTTATTTCTAATTCTTAACGTCTGCGTAAATTCGCAACTGCCCTATAACGTTCCCGCGCTACACGCAGGCTGGGATTAAAGATACGTATTCTTTCGGTTAAAAACAAATGTATCAAACACAAACTATTTTCAAATTAAGCCAATTGCCCAGCTTGCTTGTAGCGTGTGTTAGCAGGCGTTTTTTCTACTTCTTTTTCAAATAAATTTCTATAACTCCATTTTTTCCTTTTTCGCCATATTTTTTAGTTGCGCTTATATCTTTTAAGACATTTATCGATTCTACATCATCAGGTTTTATTTCGGCGATAATTTTTTCAGTCACTTCTTTACCTTCGACGATGTATAAAGGTTTGTTTTCTTGATTATTTTGTTGAGTTGAATAACAATCAGAAACAATATCAATTCCTTCTATTTGTTGTTCGGAATAATATTTATCGTCTATTGGATAGCGAGGTTCTTTTTTCTTATTTAATTTAACATAAAAATAAATTTCTTTGTTTCTATTTATTCCTAAATAATCAGAACAACCACGAGAAGTCCAAATATCTAAACTGTCATATTTTGCGATAAATTCCCCCGCTTTAATGTTCTTTAAGTCAACATATTTTCCGTCAGGTAAATATCCCTTGAAATCTTTTGTTAAATGAATTTTTGCAATTGAATTTAAATCTTTACGATATTTCTGGAAGATAACACCTGGATATAATTTTGAAGTATATCCAATTCTATTTTCAAACCTTCCATCTTGTACAAAACCATCTGAACACAAATCCATTTCTTCCAAATTGATTTGTTTTAATTCAACATCATTTTGCTTTAAATTGTCTAAAGTTAGTTCGCACAATTTTATTTCGGAAAGTTTGATGTCATTTTTCTGTTGGGAAATAGATTTTAGACTAAACAATAAAGCTAGAATTAGAAGTCTTTTTTTCATTTGGTTTTCAGTGGTTTTTAGTTTTCTGCGGTAAAATGCCTGCTAACGTTCCCTTGCTACTAGTGGTTTGGGACTAAATTAGCGTTATTTTTCGGCTTAACCAAATTCTCACAAATACAAAACCATTTTTTAATTAAGCCAATTACCCAAATCACTAGTAGCAAGTGTTACCACTCGTTTATCTTCAGAATATTAGTTGTTGTATTTCGTTTCGGATCAAGAATAAAAAAACCAAAATCAATAATGTAATTATGTTTGTTTTGGATTCAATATATTTCCGCTTTCTATAGTTTGCATAAGTTTTCAGTCCTAAATACCCACCAATTATTAAAATCGGTAAATAATCTAAAATTATTTCAACGTACCATAGTTCTGAAATTCTGCTTGCAGTTGCACCTTCACCATAAATTCCCCAAAAAATAAAAATTTCGATTACGAACAATAAAATGAGAAGTATAAAAAGTAAAGCACTACTAATTACAATACTTTTATATTCGGTCTTTAGTTTAGTGAATTCACGTATATTCAAAATGAGTCATTATTAAAGTAGAAACATAAAAAAACAGCAAATAAATGTATTCCAATCAAAAAATATTTCCATTTTGGTTTATTCATTAAAATTCGGCTATAGATTGTGATTTGAATTAAAGCTAGTATAAAACCAATGAAATTTATTTCGTTATTTATATTTGCTAATAACATTGTAAAAGGAAAAATTATTTTTGCTGGAATGTACGTACCGTGTCCACCGCCTGCAAAGATTATCGTTACAAGTAGACATAAAAACGTAATTGTTAATATTTTCGCGATTTTCATTTAAATGAGTGGTAACGTTTCCGCGCTACACGCAGGCTGAGATTAAAGATGCGTAATCTTTCGGTTAAAAACAAATGCATCAAATACAAACTATTTTCAAATTAAGCCAATTGCCCAGCTTGCTTGTAGCGTGTGTTGGCAGGCGTATTTCTATGAAATCCAAGTTTCTTCCATTTTAATTATTTTCCATTTATTCTTTACCTTCTTGATAAAGATTTTATTTCCATAACCGCATAATCTTCCACAAGTAAAGCCAACATCAAGAATTCCGTTTTCACGTTTTTTGTCAAATTTTATTCCTGAAACTCTTAATATTCCTGAAAAGTTAAATTTGTATTTTCTTTCAAAAATGTTTTCTTTATCAAATTCATTTATGTTTTTTAGTTTGAATTTACCATTCAATTTAATGTTCTTAAAATCAAGAATATATTCTTTTGTTTTATCTGTTTTTACTTTTAGTAAAGTATCTTTAGGAAAATTTTCGACTATTATTTTTTCATACTCTTTTTCATAAGGCAAAATTTTTGGGTCAAAAGCAATAATTATTTTAGAAGTATCTTTTTCGATATCAGAAATTTGTTGTTTCCATTCTTTAAAATTTTTAATTTCTTCTGGAGTTGCTTTCGTCGAATCAGTTTTAACATAGTAACCTTCTTTGTTAAATATTGATTTTCCATATCTAGGCGGAGGATTTGAAAAAATTCTTACATCAACACAAGTTGAGTCCATTATGCTTGGCAAAATTTCGGCCAATACATTTCTGTTAAACTCAATATCTCTGTTGAATTCAATATTGTTCTCATTCCTTTTACAACTTGCAAAAAGAATAAGTATTAAGATAAATGTTGTTTTCTGAAGTTTCGTCATAATATGTCTGCCAACGTTCCCGCGCTACAAGCAGTTTGGGGTTAAGTTAAGCCTTATCTTCGGATTTGCCAAATCTTCCAAATACAAACCAATTTTTCCATTAAGCCAAATCCCCAAATTGCTTGTAGCGTGTGTTGGCAGTAGTTTTTTTATCCAATTCCATTAACTCCAAATTCAAATAATTCTTTTGTTGTTAAGTTAATTTTAATCTCCCAATGATTACTGCAACCATCTTCCCAACTTTCCCTTTCCTTTTTCCATCTATCACTTTCGTCTTTTTGAAAACCTTTAATCTTTTCTATAAGTCTGAGTTTATTTTTATTAAAGGTTACATAAATCACTTTTTCATTCTTTTCGTTATAATAGCCCCAATATTGTCTTCTAAAAAGATTTAGGTTATGATGAATTATTGGACAACTGTCTCCTTGATTGATTTTTTTTGAATTAGTTTTTCGAATATTTTTCCGCAAAATATTTTCGGCATTTTTAATTTCGTCAAGGTTTGGTGTAAATCTTTTTACGTTTTGTAAACGCATAAAACAATCTCCATTTTCAGAAAATTTGGCACCAACTATTTGTCTTCGTTTTATTATTTCGGAGTATTCTGTCGGTTTTTCAATTACTTTAAATTCTGAACTACAAGAAAATAAAAAAAATGTAAATAATAAGATAAATGTCTTTTTCATTCGGAATTTTTAAAATTACTGCCAACGTTCCGGCGCTTGGCGAGGTTGCGAACTTCGGAACTGATTATTTTCTGTTAAAGATAAAATTTCTTGCGAAATGTAAACGTGAATTTACTACAAAATTCGCAATCTTGCCAAACGCCTGTTAGTGGCTGGTTTTATTGTTATGAACGATTAAGTTCTATTTTGTTTTCGCTTAATTCTTTTATTAAAAATCTGTGTCCATAAATAAATTTCTCTCCATTTTTTTTTCCGTCACCAAATATGCTCAAATATTTTTCGCCATCGAGAAATTCAATTCTATATTCATAAAAAATAATTTTCTGATTTAGATGAAGTAGCAATTTATTATTTTTTTTAAACTCAATGTATTCTTCTTTTGCATTTACTTTTTGAAACTTTTCTACTTTGTATTCTGGTCCATTTTCTACTTTGTCAAATCTTACGTTCCCTTTCCAATTACCTTTTAGAAAAGTAAAAAGTTCATTGTTTAAATCTTGCTCTTCATTTTCAAGTTTCTTAAGATACTCTCCAAAAATAGTTTGTTTGATATCAAAATATGTTAGCTTTTCCCAATTGCAAAATTTGTATATTTTTATTTCTTTTCCGTCTATAATTATTGTGTAATATTGAACATAAGAGCTTTTAAATTCTTCTTGACAATTATTTTGGTATTTATCAACTAATTTCAAAAAAGAGTTCAAAATTTCAACTTCGCTTACCTTTAGTTTTGTTTCAGAGTTTAGTAAAGCATTCTTATTTGGATTTGTTATTTTGCCATAAACTATTCCATCCCTAATTTCAAATTGCATTTCTTCTACAGCATAACTTTCATCTCCATAAATATGTTCTATTTTTAAAGTTTTCTCAAAGCTAATTTTTGTTTGCGCTTTTAAGGCAAAAGACATTAATGTAAAAATCGTAAAATAAATAAGTTTATTCATTAAAGTTCTGGTTTTCTGCGATTTCGGTAAACTTGCCACTAACGTTCCGGCGCTTGGCGAGGTTGCGAACTTCGGAACTGATTATTTTCTGTTAAAGATAAAATTTCTTGCGAGAAATAAACGTGAATTTACTACAAAATTCGCAATCTTGCCAAACGCCTGTTAGTGGCAGTATTTTTTTAATTTTGCTTCTCTAATTGAATCAAAACTTCGTTCATATTTAAATCCGTATTTTTTGTCTAAATCATTATAAGTTGAAATGTAAAATTCTTGAAAGGTACATTCTTTATAATTGTCAATTTTCTTTCCATTTATATCAGTTGTTTCTCCATAAGTTCCAGTTCTTCCCCAATGGAAAATTCCAAGTTGATTTCTTGACGGTTCGTTTGGATTTTTTTCTAACGTCCATTCTTCATTAAAATCTCTTACGTCCATTTTTGGTAGTTTAGTTTTTTTTCCACTTTCGTCTACTAAATAAAATTCTTGGTTAATAAATCCGAATTCTTGCTCATTTTTAAGAATTAGAATTCCATCATTTGGAATTTGATAAATTAATTTATTTTCAGTTTCCTTAAGTAATATTCCGCAATTAGATTTATATAAAATATTTACTTTTCCTCTGTAATCTTTTGGAATTAAAAAAAATTCAGGTGGCAAAATATTAGACAAAGTCCATAAATATGTATAAATTGAGTAAAATATAATCGGAGATATTGTGCAAACAATTTTCGTAATTAATTTAGTATTTGTTAGCCAGATTAAAATTATTCCAACAATCAATATGATTAATGGTAAATAGTAAAAATATAAAGTATAAGGTGAAAGAGTTATGGATAGAGTTCCCAAAACAATTAATATTATTCCAACTATTTTTATTTTTCTGTCTTTTATCACGATTTTTGGGAATATTGCCACTAACGTCCCCGCGCTATAAGCAGTTTGGGACTAAATTAAGCCCATTATTCGGATTTGCCAAATCTTCCAAATACAAAACAAATTTCAAATTAAGCCAAATCCCCAAATTGCTTGTAGCGTGTGTTAGGTGCTGGCCTTTTCTGTTTGATGCTGTATAACATTTCATTATCAAAAGCTAGTTATTTATAAATTCTAGTCTCAACAATTTTTTTTGCATTAATTCAGCTTTAGTTCTTCCCGATAAATTTGTCGAGAGAATATATTGATGTAATTCTTTAATTAATGTGTCGTCCGTAATGTCGTCGTTTTCGTGTTTGATTTCAATTAACCATATTTTATAACTTTTGAAAACAACAGTAACTTTAAAATTTATATTTTTAAAGATTAGTCGTTCTTTCAGTGTATAAATAAATTTGTCTTGGTAGTCATTATAATATTCATAGCCAATTAAATCTATGTCCGCTTGTTTTGTCTTGTTATTCAAGGCTATTTTGCCAATTATAAAGTCCTTATTTGTAATGTGAAAGTTAAAATTTTTGTCCACGATATTTTTTGGTTATAAAATTGCGTTAGATTCTTGACTCTGTGTCAACCTTATACCTATCGTTGTAGTGCTGTTAGGTGCTGGTCTTATTTTGAAATTCAATGTTTTTGTTTA
The DNA here is from genome assembly GCF_011365745.1 of Flavobacterium turcicum. Lineage (GTDB taxonomy): Bacteria > Bacteroidota > Bacteroidia > Flavobacteriales > Flavobacteriaceae > Flavobacterium > Flavobacterium turcicum. The sequence goes on from NZ_JAAOBY010000012.1 coordinate 12,985, forward strand.
GCCCCAAAAACAACAATGTTTATCTTCTTCAATAATTTTCACAAACTCTTTTAGGTTATTTACTTTTTCATTTGGTTTGTAAATATGCCATTTCATATCAGACTTAAACCAATATATTTTCCATTTGTTCTCGGTTTTCGTAAATGTTGCTTTTGCTACATTAGATTCCATTTTTTCGCTTGGATTGTTCCAAACAGGACGAATTTCAAAAACAATAATGCTTTGACCTTCTATTTTATAATTGATGTCTACTTCGTTTCTAACTTCCTCTGGTGGACGAGAATTTATTAAGTAGCCTTCCATTACTTCAATGATTTCAATTTCGTTTTCAAATCCTAACGCCATTATTTTTGGTTTTTAAGTTTCTACTTTGTAAAAGTATCATCTTAATTTATATTTTCGGTTTATTTTCAGTTTTTGTTGCGCACCGATCGGCTAGCACCTAACGTCCCGCCGCCTCATGCCGTTGCGAACTTCGGGACTGCGTATTTTCCGCTAAGATAGAAAAACTTGCGAAACGAAAGCGTCAATTTAGAAGAAAATTCGCAATGGCTTGAGACGGCTGTTATATGCCGCTTAAATTTTTTTCTTGATCAATTTTCAGATTCCACTTTTCAGATTCTGCTTTTCAGATTCTGCTTTTCAGATTCTGCTTTTCAGATTTTGCTTTTCAGATTTTGCTTTTCAGATTTTGTTTCACGTTTCGTTTTTCAGATTCCACTTTTCAGATTCCACTTTTCAGTTTCTACATTTCAGTTTCTACATTTCAGTTTCTACATTTCAGTTTCCACTTTTCGGTTTCTGCTTTTCAGTTTCTGCTTTTCAGTTTCTACTTTTCAAAATTATTCCGTTGCGTTTTAAAGTCGAAAAGTAGAGTAGAAGTGATGTTGTAAGAATTTATGTTTTCTGTCGCAGATAAGTGGCATATAACGTTCCCGCGCTTGGCGTCAGTTGCGAACTTCGGAACTGATTATTTTCTGTTAAAGATAAAATTTCTTGCGAAACGTGAACGTGAATTTACCACAAAATTCGCAATTGCGCCAAACGTGTGTTGGCAGATGTTTTTATTTTACCATTTGTCTTTTGACGTTTCAATAATTGACTTTTCAATAGACTGCATTGTTACTTTTATGTCACTTACCAAATTATTGCTTAATCCTTCAAACATTGGTTTTGTAAAAGATTTAAATTTTTCACGTTTTTCTTTTCCAATTAATCCTTGTTTTAATAAACCTTCCATTTTATCATTATATTCAGTAATTGCGCTATCATTTATTCCATCAAAGCTGATACATTTAAAAATCAAAGAATTATAACCAACATCTTCTGTAGCAATATCCGTTATTTTATAAATAATTCTAAACTTATTATCTTTAATATTAATTTCTATAAGATGATTAAACTTAGTTCTAGTGTATTCTTCAACATATTTATTATTCGGATAAAGTTCTTTCATTGAATTTTTATAGCTCACTTCATTAATTCCTTTTATAATTATTGTTCCTGATTCTAAATCATTCATTTGAACAACGTTTTTTGCTGAATTATAATTTATGGAAACCCATTTATTGATTGACGCAAAAATTTCTGCTTTCGTTTTATCTTTAACTTCAAAAATACCTGTAACAGTTTTTTCTTCTAATTTATATTCTTGTGCGTTTGTAATTGTTGTTATAAATAACATTAATAAAATAAATTTTCTCATAATTATAAATTTGTGTTTGTTTTCTGTAACGTCGTTTTTTTCTCAAAATATCTGCCAACGTTTGCGGCTATGCGAAGTGCCTTCTTTTAACCGCTTGACTAATTCCAGCTAAAATAGCCAAATTTTTTAATT
>NZ_JAAOBY010000013.1 GCF_011365745.1 Flavobacterium turcicum
CATCCCAAAAATATATCCCGAAAATTCATTGTGAAAAAACGTCGTAGTCTAAGTGGTACGCTCCAATTACGTCCAACTAGTATATATACGCTACATTATAGCGTGTATCATACCAAATTTGGGCGTATTGGCGCTATACGATAACGTATTTGCTCCAAATATAACAATAATAATTTTATTACAAATCATCAAATGGACTTTTTATTTGTTGAATACTTTTCGTGCTTACATGGGTGTATATTTCAGTTGTTTTACTGCTGTTGTGTCCCAGTAATTCTTGGATATATCGTAAATCAGTCCCAGTCTCTAGTAAATGTGTTGCGTAACTATGTCGCAACCAATGTAAAGTTACGGGCTTTGTTATCGCTGTTTTTTGTAAGGCCGATTTTAATACTTGCTGTAAACTGCGACTGTCGTAAGCACAACCTTTTATTTTTCCTTCAAACAAATATTTTTCAGGTTTAAACAAAGTGTAATAATCACGTAGTAAATGTAAAATTTTTGGACTTAAGGGAACTATTCTGTCTTTTTTGCCTTTCGCATTTTTTAATAAAACTACGTTTCGTTTGGAGTCAATATGTTGTGGTTGCAAGGCAAGAAGCTCACCACAGCGTAACCCGCAACTGTAAATCAAAGAGAGCATCATTCTATGTTTAATATTACTATGAGCCTCTAATATTAATTTTACTTCTTGCTTGCTCAATACATTTGGCAAAACTTTAGATCGCTTTGGACGATGAATTTTTTCGATTTCTATTTTCGTTTCTTGAACCGTACTAAAATACAATTTGATGGCGTTTACCATTTGATTTTGAAACGATGCTGAAAGTTTGTTCTCTAAGATATATCTGTTTGTGTACTGAATAACATCTTCGTTGCTTATCGCTGCAACTGCTTTTTCTCTAAAAAAAGTCAGGAAAGATTTTAATGCTTCGCAATAAGTTTTGAGAGTACTTTCGCTGTAGCGTTTGGAGCGCAACCAGTTTTTGAATTTTTCTATTTCTTGAATTCCCTCAGCAGATGGGTAGTAATATATTGGAATTGGAACTTGAAAATGATTAAAATTTTCGGGAGTAGCAGGAAGGTGCCAAGCGCGTAAAGTTTGACTCCATCGTGCATCTTCAAATTGTTTGATACGGGCAATTAAATCCCTATTGTGATCAAAATAAACCGCTATTCTAGTTTCGTTTTTGTGTTTTACAGTGGTGGCTCTCCAGTTCATACCATATACATTTCTTTCATAAAGATAAGAAAAAAATTGCTCTTGGTGGTGAAAAAAAGAAAGAAAATTCGATTTAATTTGGTTGTTTTTTGTTGATTATTAACCCGTTGGGTGTAATTATTAAAAACGTCAGTTCGAGTGTTTTTTGTGTAGAGAAACGGAACAAAACTTCTCGATAGGCTCCGCTACTCGAAGTGACGCATATCGAGAACTGTTTTTAATGATAATTTTTCTGCTCTCGATTCAATTTTCTATCGAAACTCACTCGAACTGACGAAAAATTATCATCAAAAACTAATTACATTCAACAGTTTGATTATTAATGTTTTGTGGTACTTATTCAACAGCTTTAAATTTATAGAGAAATAACTATTTTAACCTACAGATTAAAACTAAAAGTCATGTAAAAGCAAAAAAAAGCTTTGACGTGAATCAAAGCTTTTTTATGCACCAGGGATAGTAGTGAAAATCCTCCCGATTTTTCTCGGGAGATTGTAACGGATAGCCCGACCTTACCGAAACGATAGTGTAGGGAAGGTGGTGCCCCACTAATTATTTTTTGTCAACCACAATTCGGTTGGCACGATTAGCCAATTCCCAAGCAGTTACAAAAGCAAATTGAGCTCTTTTTGCCAATGCATCATACTCAATTTTGTCAGGAGTATCGGTAGGTTTGTGGTAATCAGCATGCACTCCGTTGAAGAAAAACACCGATGGAATTCCAAATTTTGCAAAGTTATAATGGTCTGAACGCTCATAAAAACGGTTCGGATCTTTTGGATCGTTAAACGTATAATCCAATTCTAACTGCGTGTAAGTTGCATTGGCAGTGGTGCAAATGGCGTCTAGCTCGCTTGAAAGTCTGTTAGCACCAATTACATATACATAATTGCTATTGCTGTGGTTTTTGTCGCGTCGGCCAATCATATCTATGTTGATATCAGCAACAGTATTGGCTAGCGGGAACAACGGATTTTCTGAGTAATAACGTGAGCCTAGCAAGCCGTGCTCTTCGCCCGTTACGTGCAAAAACAAGATAGATCTTTTTGGTCCGTGTCCTGCTTTTTTGGCCATTTGAAAAGCTTGTGCAATTTCTAAAAGTGCCACAGTTCCTGAACCGTCGTCATCGGCTCCGTTGTGAATTTTCCCTTTTTCGACACCCACGTGATCGTAGTGCGCAGATATCACAATTACTTCTTCCGGTTTTTCGGATCCTTCAATAAAAGCCCAAATATTTTCAGAGTCGGATAAGTTTTGATTTCTTCTAGCGTTTAAAAAACTAGCCGGTACTTTTTGATAAAAGTCAGTGGCAGCTTTTGGGAACGAAATGCCGTTTTTAGTATATTGTTCAATCATGTATTTACCTGCCTTTTTTTGACCTGCAGAACCTGTCTCGCGGCCTTCCATTTCATCCGAAGCTACAATGTAAAGATGTGTTTTTAACTCATCGGCGGTTATGGTATTCATGTATTTGCCTGGATTTGCTGCCACAACACCAGTTTTCTGACTGCTACAACTGATGGTTAGCCCGGCTATGACTGCCAATAATGGGATTTTTTTCATGTTTTTTAGTTTTTTTAATGTTGTATTACATGACAAATATGAGTAAAAGATTCTCAAAAATGAAAATTTTAACCCAATAATGTAGGAATTTAACAATCTAATATTTTTCGTGAACTTACTTTGGTTCGCTATACTAATATGATTTTGTTTTCTAATCGAGGCTGTACGAGTTGTTATTGGCACGCTGGCGCAAAAGCGAATCGACTCTTGAACTTCGTTTAAATTTTTGGGCATAAAAAAAACAGTATACCATTAATACGTACAAACTTTATGAAAGTACCGTACCAATGGTGTACTGTTTTTAAAAAGTGTTTTTGATTTATTGCAATACCTCTTTCAAAAAGGTGTTCATGCGTGCCCAAGAACGTTTGGCTGCTTTTTCGTTGTAGGCAGCTCCTTTTGACTTGTCATTGCCAGCTTCAGGCTCTGTAAATGCGTGTACGGCATCTGCATAATAAATCATTTCCCAATCGGCTTTTGTATCTCTCATTTCTTGCTGAAAAGCAGAGATTTCCGCTGCAGGAACATAAGGATCGTCTGCTCCGTGCAATACCAATACTCTTGTTGTAATTGGGTTGTTTAGTCTTGCAGCGTCGCGGCCTAAACCTCCGTGAAATGACACTACACCTTTCAATTTCATATCCGCTCTTGCAGCTTCAAGTACACCTGTTCCGCCAAAACAATAGCCAATGGTTACAATATTGTCCGGATTAGCACCAGCTTTTACTAATTGGTCTAGTGCCAATTGTATGCGTCTTTGGTACTCTTTTACGTTGTTTTTGTAGTAACCCGCTCTTTGTCCAGCTTCTTGCGTGTTTTTAGGATAGTTTCCTTCTCCATAAATATCAGCTACAAAGGCATAGTATCCCATTTTTGAAAGTTCTTCGGCTGATCTTTTGGCATGCGGATCAATCCCTTTCCAAGCGGGAAGAATTAAAATACCTGGTTTGGTTTTGCTTCCTTTTTGAGGAGCAATTGATAAACCATTTAATTTTTGAGCGCCATCTGTATAAGCAACGGCTTTTAATTGAGCTTGCGCGCCAAACGAAATCGCAAAAGCACCTAATAAAGTTAAAACGAATTGTTTCATAATTTTTAATTTTTTGTTACTACAAATTTGAAGCTTATTTTAATCATTTCGACAAAGTTTAATGGAAAAAAACAATGCCGTCATTTTTAAAAATGATAGGCCCAACCTTCAGGTTTATTCTCCAGGATAATAGGTTTTTTTAGCATTGGCCAAAACATCTTCTTTGTAAAATAATACGTCTTTAAATATTCCTTTTTGGTACATTTCGGCTTGATCAGTAAAATGTGCCGAAGCGGGATCTCCACTGTTTCCGCCTGCCAAAAGGGATTTTGCTTTTACTTTTGGTCCAAATTCTACTGCACAAATAAAACTATTACCATTACTGCCATAACGTTTAATCGTGTTTTTAGCATAGCTGCTTTTATAAGCAGGTAAACTTCCCCACAACGCTGGTCCGAAACCTATTGGTAAACTTTCTTTGTTGTCATCAAAGGTTAAATCAATAGCGCCTGAGCTGCGTTGAAAACGGTTGATGGTTCCCCATGGCACTTGCCAAGTGTTGAATTTAGACTGTAAATCAGCAACCACGGCTTGCAATTGCGGTAACAATTGTTCAGCTGTTGCTGCTTCCGCAAAAGCGATGGCGTTTTGAACCTGATCTTTTTCACCTTGATTCACGTATACTTTTTGTAAAATAGGATCCAATCGGTAAGCCCATTCTACGGCTAATGTTGTTGCGACAGATTTTTCATCGGCATGATAATCCCAATTTTTTAAAATTGCGATCGGTTCTTCAAGATTCTTGTATGTATCAGTATTCGCCGCTGAAGTCTTCGCGTAAGCGTTAAGCAAAGCAGGAATTAAATATTCAAAAGCTGTTAGTTTGGTATTGTACCCATCAGCGATTAATTGTTCTAAAGTATATTTTTTATTTTGACCAAGCAGTCGAACGGCATTCAAGCCACGAAAATTTTCCCCATCGGGCGCCATGTAATTAGGATAGTTTTGCGCCTTTGGACTTTCGATTCCTGCCACAGTAAAAGGGGTAGAATTACAGTTTTGTAGCCATCCATTTTTCGGGTTGTAAGCATGTACGCTCTCTGCAACGGTATGTAAGCCTTGCCACTCCGTTGTTTTTATACTGCCATCAACTTCCTTAGACCAATTAAAGTTTAGGTCGCGTTTAGGGACGAAATTCCCGTGCCAATAAGCAATATTCCCCTCTTTATCCGCATAAATAGTATTGTTGGAGGTATTGGCTTTTAAATCCATTGCGGTTTGGTAGCTAGCAAACGAAGTCGCTTTGGTGCGCAACCAACTTTGCTCTAGGCCAATCATTGATCTGTTGTTGGCGCGTAAACTAATCCATTTACCATCGCGTTCGCCCATGATAGGTCCGTGATGCGTCGCATAAGTCGTAAATGTTTTGGGGATTAATTTTCCCTTTTCTAAATACGATATAGTGATATTTTTTTGTTGGACGGCTCGTAATTTACCTTCATATTCATAAAAATATCGATTCTCTTTTTTTACGATTTTCTCAGCATACAAATCGGCTACGTCAACATTTGACGAGGTGTGCATCCAACCGCAATTTTCGTTAAAACCTTGGTAAATGAAAAATTGTCCCCAAGTAACAGCGCCGTAAGCCTGCAAACCTTCGTTACTGCTCATTTGAATTTCAGGTCTAAAGTAAAAAGTAGTGTGCGGATTGATGTACAACATTGCGTTTCCTGTAACCGACTTTGATGGGGCAATAGCAAAACCATTTGATCCTGTTTGCACGTTAGGTTCGCGCTCTGTATAAGCTACTTTACTATTGTTACCTGAATAAAAAGTTTTAAGCTCAGCGGTAGTTAATCCGCCTGTACTGATGGCGCCAATGCTACCATCGGTCCATAATAAAGGATACCAAGGTTCAAAATGTTGCAAAAGCTTCGGTTTAACTTCAGGATGTTTGTGCAAGTAGTAATTGACCCCGTCAGCAAAACTTTGAAGTAATTTTTTCATCCAAGGCGCCGCTTTTTTGTAATCAGCTTGCGCAGCTTCAGTATCAATAAGCAATCTAGTTTCGAGATCATTGAACAAAACACTTTGGCCTTTTACCTCTGCCAATCGTCCTAGTTTTTCAATGTAATTCATCTCAACGCGCTTAAAATCGTCTTCGCATTGCGCATACAAAAGTCCAAAAACGGCATCGGCATCAGTCTCTCCGTACACATGTGCAATTCCCCATTGGTCTCTAATTATTTGTACTTGCTTCGCTGTTTTTTCGAGTCGGTTAATTTCTTTTTTATCAATACTTTGTGCGAAGGTATTTGTAGTAAAAAATAAAGCTATTATAAGAAGATAAATGTGTTGTGACAAAATTTTCATAGGAGTGAAGTGTTTAGATTTACAAACTTACATTGCGTTTAAAGGCGCAGCCTAGTTCAATGATCGAATCGGTTTTAGCAATGCCAGGAATATTGTCTATTTTTTCGTAAAGAATACGTCGCATGTGTTCGTGATTCTTCGCATTGATTTTTACATACAAAGTAAATGATCCCGTGATGTAGTAGCACTCTGTAATCTCAGGAATTTGTTTCAGCTCTTCGATAATACGATCTGAATCTTGATCTTTATTCAATGTTAATCCTGTAAATGCACCCCAATCATAACCCAATTTTTTTTCGTTGATGATAGGTTTAATACCCGTAATTATACCATGCTCAATCAATCGATTAATGCGTTGGTGCACCATGGTATTCGAAATTTTTAAGGTAGTTGCTATGGCAGAGTAGGCCATGCGGCCGTCTTTTTCTAATTCTTGAATGATTTTTATATCGAAATCGTCTATGGGTTCCATATCAGGCTTTTGTGTTTAAAGTGTTTACGAATTATAAAAGTACTTTTTTTTCTTCAAATTAAAAATTTAGTCTTTATTTATCTTTAATAAAATGACTTTTTAGTAGTTAGAATTTATATAAAATATTTTTTTAAGTTTAATTTTAAGTCAAATTATTGTTTTTTATGCTAATTTTTAAATAATATTAGTATTTTTGTTTCAGTACTAATTAAATACGTTTTGCTATGACATCAACAAATTCCCATTTATCCAATAAAGCCGAAGCACTAATTGCTAAAGAAGAAAAATATGGCGCACACAATTACCATCCTTTGCCTGTAGTGCTCGAAAAAGGAGAAGGAGTGTATGTTTGGGATGTTGATGGTAAACGTTATTTTGATTTCTTGTCGGCCTATTCAGCAGTGAATCAAGGGCATTGTCATCCGAAAATTGTGGGAGCAATGATGCAGCAAGCGCAAAAACTGACGCTAACTTCACGTGCTTTTTACAATGATCAATTAGGTCCTTTTGAAGAATATGTGACGAAATACTTTGGTTTCGATAAAGTTTTACCAATGAATACTGGTGCGGAGGCGGTTGAAACAGCTGTAAAACTGTGCAGAAAATGGGCTTATGAAGTAAAAGGTATCCCTGAAAATCAAGCACAAATCATTGTTTGCGAAAACAATTTTCACGGACGTACAACTACGATTGTTTCTTTTTCAAATGATGAAAATGCACGTAAAAGCTTCGGTCCTTTCACCGCTGGATTTATAAAAATTCCATACGATGATACGGCAGCACTTGAAGCAGCTTTGCAATCATCAAACACAATCGCTGGTTTTTTAGTTGAACCAATTCAAGGTGAAGCAGGAGTGTATGTACCAAGCGAAGGTTATTTGGCAAAAGCAAAAGCACTTTGCGAAGCGCACAATGTTTTGTTTATTGCTGATGAAGTGCAAACAGGTATTGCACGTACAGGTCGTTTATTGGCAACTTGTGGTAATTGCGAATGCAAAAACGGTTGTAAAAATACGCCTGAGGTAAAACCTGATATTTTAATTTTAGGAAAAGCAATTTCAGGAGGTGTTTATCCTGTTTCTGCGGTGTTGGCTAATAATGCAATTATGAATGTCATTCAGCCAGGTCAGCATGGTTCTACTTTTGGAGGAAATCCTGTCGCGGCTGCGGTTGCTATTGCAGCACTTGAAGTAGTGAAGGACGAAAATTTAGCTCAAAATGCAGCTTATCTTGGCGAAGTATTGCGTCAAGGATTGAACGAAATTGCAGCCAGAAATCCAATTATAACTTTGGTTCGCGGAAAAGGATTGCTAAATGCCATTGTTGTAAACTGCGACGAAGAGTCGGATTTAGCTTGGAACATTTGCATGAAATTTAGTGAATACGGTTTGCTTGCTAAACCAACGCACGGAAATAAAATTCGTTTTGCGCCGCCATTGGTTATAACCGAATCACAAATTCACGAGTGTTTAGGAATTATCGAACGGGCTTTGAATGATTTTAAATAGACTGCGGATTTTTATGAAAACAACAATTAAACTAATTAAAAACAGATCTGATATTGGCGCTGGAACTCGTGGATCTGATTTAGGAATCGACGCTTTAGAAATTGCAGCTATTAATAGAGATAATGACTATTTTAATCAATATCCGTTTCAAGATGTAAAAACGCACAACGAAACCATCTACAATAAAAGCACAAGTACATCGGCCAAACGAATCGAACATGTGCTAGAGCAGTGCAACCGCGTACACGAAGTCGTTAAAAGTACTTTGCAAGAAGGATTTTTTCCAATTGTTTTATCTGGTGATCATTCTTCTGCTTTGGGAACACTTAGTGGGATAAAAGCAGCGTATCCAGATAAAAAAATTGGTGTTTTTTGGATTGACGCCCATGCCGATTTACATTCGCCATACACTTCGCCATCCGGAAATATTCACGGCATGCCGTTGTCAGCTGCGTTAGGACAAGATAATTTGGAATGCCAAAATAATGACGTAAGCTTTGATACACAAGAGGATTGGGAGCAAATGAAAAATATTGGTTTCTCGGGACCAAAAGTTCTTCCGGAAAACTTGGTTTATTTTGGCGTTCGCGATACCGAAGAAGAAGAAGATAAGCAAATCGGGCGTTTGCAAATAAAAAATTATAAAGTAGCCGAGGTCCGTTACCGCGGTCTTGATGTTTGTGTAGCCGAAGCTTTGTACAAAATGAACGACTGCGATATGATTTACGTATCTTTTGATGTTGATTCTTTAGATTGTGATATGGTTTCTTACGGTACCGGTACTCCTGTACCAAGAGGATTTGATCCACTTGAAGTGTCAGCTATGTTGAAACAAATTGTAGCTTCTCAAAAAGTAGCATGTATTGAATTTGTTGAGATCAATCCTTTACTCGATACGAAAGGAAATAAAATGGCAGAAACAGCTTTTGAGATTTTAGAGGAATTTACAACCACGCTACTTCAATCGTAGAGTTGCGCATCACTTTGCTTCGTTCTCTAGCAATCTTAAATTTAATTCAGAATTTGAAATAAAAAATTAACTTGATAAAATTGTATTTTTTAACAGATTTGAAAAGAAATGAAAACAGCTATTTTAAGCAAAAATAATTTAAACTTAGATATTAAGGAGCAAGTTTCTGAATTATTCCGTCAATTAAGTCCAAACAAAATCCAGTTAGATCTTGAGGAAATATTGAATGAGGAAAACCAGATTACAGTCGCATACTGTGAGGATGACAACAAAATAATTGGAATTGCATCAATGTGTACTTACAAAGTTATATCCGGACACAAAGGTTGGATTGAAGATGTTGTTGTAGATTCCGCTTCACGCGGAAAAGGAATAGGAAGAAAACTAATAAACCTTTTAGTGGAAGTAGGTAAAGAAAAAGAACTTTCTGAAATACTACTTTTTACAGAAGATCACAGATTGGCTGCAATCAATTTATATTCAAGCGTTGGATTCAAACTCAAAGAGAGTAAAATATATTGTAAGAAAAAATTATGAGATTTACTTATTTAGCGTTTTAATGTAACTGGGTTTGTTGGTAAACTTTTAAGCTGGTTTTGTATTTGCGATTTCAGTTTTTAATCTTTCTCAAGTCCCGGCAAAACTGAAATTTGATAAAAGTTACGAGATGATATCAACGTTTCAATCACTTAAAAAAAAAACATTCTAATCTTTTTACGTTTACAATTTTACCAATAAAAAAGCATCGATAGCATTTCTACCGATGCTTTTATTTTTTAAACGCAATTAATATTAATCGTTGGGTGAAATAATACAAACCGTCAGTTCGAGTGTTTTTTGTGGAGTTTAACGGAACAAAAAATGTATCGAGAACCGTTGTTAAGGAAATTTTTCTTTTATCTTGGATTTTTATCGAAATGCTCGATACTGTTTTCTTCAGTAAGATTCGGGGTAAAAAAACTTGAACTGACGAAAATCACAAGCAAAAATTAATTTCACTTAAAGGGTTTATTGCTTCAAAAAGTATTTTTCTCTCAACGCAAATGCAACTCTCACGAGCAGAATCAATGCCGGTACTTCTACCAAAGGTCCAATAACACCCGCAAAAGCTTGACCACTATTAATACCAAAAACACCGATAGAGACAGCAATCGCCAATTCAAAATTATTTCCCGATGCAGTAAACGAAAGTGCTACCGTATCTCTGTAATTAGCACCAAATTTTTTCGCCACAAAAAACATTAAGAAAAACATAATGGTAAAAAACAATACCAAAGGAATTGCGACTGTAACTACATCTAATGGCAAAGCAACTAGCATTTCACCCTTTAAACTAAACATAATTACAATAGTAAAAAGCAACGCTATCAAAGTAATTGGTGATATAAAAGGAATAAATTTTTGGTTAAACCATGTTTGTCCTTTTGCTTTTATAATTCCGTACCGACTGATAAGTGCTAATACAAAAGGGATTCCGAGATAAATTCCAACTGTTTCTGCAATGCTTCCAATGGTTATAGGCAAGTTCAATCCTTTGATGCCTACCAATGGCAACATAATCTCAAGAAAAAAGTAAGCGTAAAAACTAAAAAAACAAACTTGTAATAGGCTATTAATACCAATTAAACCTGCTGTCAATTCCCGATTGCCTTCGGCCAACTCGTTCCAAACAATCACCATTGCAATGCAAGGCGCAATACCTATAATAATAAGCCCGGTCATGTACTCTGGATAGTCTTGCAAAAACAATGTTGCTAGTCCAAACATTAAAAAAGGTCCAATAATCCAAGTGACTAATAGTGATAGTAAAAGTAATTTTGGTTTTTGAAACATCAGCGGTACTTTCGAAAAATCTATTTTAGTTAACGGTGGATACATCATCAACAACAATCCTATTGCTAAGGGAATATTTGTGCTTCCATTTGACAAGGAGTTCAAGTAAGTACTGCTGTCCGGAATAAAATAACCAATACTCACACCAAGCAACATTGCTAAGAATATCCAAAGCGTAAGATATTGATCTAAAAAATGAAGTCTTTTCTTTGCCATTACATTGATTTTATTTGAGAAAATACAAAACACATCTCTGTTGCAATTTGTAAACTGCGTTCCATATATTTGGTGGCTTGCTCTGCTGTATTATCAAATAATTTCGGATCTTCATATTGTAGCGGAATTCTTTTTTCAGCTCCAAATATAAACGGACAGCCTTCATCCGCTTGTGAGCAAGTCATTAAAGCAGCAAATTGATCAGTAGGATTGAAGGTATCATCGTATTTCTTTGAGAATCCAATGATAGCTGGTTCATTCAAACTGTGTTTTATTGAATAAATAGGATTACTACTTGTTGCAATGGTTTCTATCAAAAAACCATTTTGCTTCAAAGTCTCAGCAACCATCGGGAAAAGTGCCGTTGCTTCTGTTCCGCCAGAATAACAATAAACATTTGGAATCTCATAATAAGCAGCAGCAGCTTGAGCCCAAATCTGAGACAAATGACTTCTTCTTGAATTATGAGTGCAAATAAAGTTCAACCTTATGTTTGATCCTGCTGAAACTTTTTCTTGAAGATATTCAATCATCGGCTGCAAAAGGTTGCGCCTTTCTGCAGGTATAGAGTTATAATCTAATTGCTCAATACTTTCTTGTAATTTGGGCAATAGGGTAGTGCTAGAGTTTTTCATTCCACTTGTATTTTAGCAACAGCCTCCGCCTGGTGTGCAGCTGTTGTTGGTTAGTGTATTTAAACTTAATTTTTGCTTGGGAGCAGGAATTCCGCATTGGTCTTCAGCCAAACAAGCAGTTTGTTTGTTCAGCAATAAAAAATCAGTACCATTAAATCCAAGATCATAACGACCAATGGTGTTACTCTGGTATTCAACTTCGACTTCATAGTCATCCATCTCGAGCATTTTTTCAGATATATTGATAATGTTCAATAGCTTTGCAGGTTTCAGTCTATGATCGTAATCATTCGCATCCCATAACTGAAAATTGATTATTTTTTCTTCTCGTAATTTCCCGCCACAATCTACAAAACGGCGCACGAGTAGGCCCACTTCGGTAACATGGAAATGTTCTGGTACATAGGTACCATCAGGCAAAACAAATGTTACCTGATTCAATTGATGCAATTCTGCTTTAATCTCTGATAATTTCATTGTTTAAGTGTTTAAATATTAGCAACAAGCGTTGTTTTTGTTTTCCAAATGAGTGGTAATTTTTCCAAAAAATGTGTTTAGTTTAGCGAATCCTTTCTCGTCTAAGCAGTAGCAAATAGCATTGCCTTCAAGTGAACCTTTAATGATACCCGCATTTTTAAGTTCCTTCAAGTGCTGCGATACCGTTGGCTGTGCTAGTGAAAGTTCGTTTACAATAGCACCACACACGCAACTTCCAACACTAATCAAGTGTTCTATTATCGCAATACGCGCCGGATGGCCAATTGCCTTTGCTAAAACAGCCAGCTCATTTTGTTCTTCTGTATAAAATTCAAATTTAGTCGTTCCCATCGTTATATATTAATATTGCAATATTACGATAAACTTTTTAATTAAAGCAACTATTTATACATTATATATAGGTGAGTTCTTTTCGTTGGGCGTTCCGCCTTTCTTGCTCTTGCCTTTTGGTAGGGCAGGATCAAGAAAAGCGTCGGGCTATTCGCTACAAGTCCTCGCCTCTCCCGAAGGGGTCGTGGCTGTGGGCTTTACGCTGCTATCCCTAACGCGAGCTGCAGGTATTATAGTCGAATTTTGTGACAGCTACATATCATATAGAGTAAAACTCGTAGACTGTAATTTTTTCAAACGTCAGTTCGAGTGTTTTTTGCGCAGTAAAACGCATTAAAAAATGTGTTGAGAACCGTTTTTGTCAATTTCACTCGACGGGTAGAGTAAAACACAGCCATTTTTCATAGTATATAAGGTAGAACATCCGCCGAATTATCATGGATAACCGCTAAATTCCCCTATCAATCCTGCAAAACCGCCCCAATCATCACAGCGATGAAAAAAACTTCATATCTAACCTTATTGATT
>NZ_JAAOBY010000014.1 GCF_011365745.1 Flavobacterium turcicum
TTTCTCGCAAGAAATTTTATCTTTGATAGAAAATAATCAGTTCCGAAGTTCGCAACCTCGCCAAGCGCCGGAACGTTGTACGACACTTTGGAAAAACGGAACGTAATATGGAAAACTTGACCTACGAAATTCAAATGGACAATATTAAAATTGGAACTACAGAACTTGAGAATTCTGATGCGCCGATGGGAACTGTATTTGGGAAAATCAAATTTGAAAATATAATTTCTGGTTATAATTTTTTCAAAGATTATTGTACAAAAAACAGAATTGAATTTACAGATTATGAAGACGAAAAGTTGATTTTAACTTTAAATATACCGAACATAAAAGTTCTTAATAAATATAGAAATGAAATTACTGGAGTGGCAACTTCTGTTTCGGGAATGGATTCTAATGAATTTGAAATAACAATTGTTGGTATTCCATATCCATTTTTTGAAACTGAATTTCCAGAACACGTAAAAAAGTATAAAGAAATGTTTGATTAAATGGAAACCGATAATATAATCGAAATTGGTATTGATAATATAGAAAGATTGTATATCAAACCCGAAAAAGTAAAATTTACATTAATTTACAGAACTGCAACTGAAGTGCATTGGGATAATGAAAATCATTTTTTGTATTCTCCAAAACCAAAAAATTGGACATATGTTGATTGGTATAAGCATATTATAATTGTTGCTGAAGATTGTAATTGTAAATTAATAATTACCGAAAAAACGAAATGGGAAAACATTTCTGAAAAATTAAAAACTGAAATTTGTAAATAAAAGCGATCGCACAACAGGCGTTTGGCAAGATTGCGAATTTTGTAGTAAATTCACGTTTATTTCTCGCAAGAAATTTTATCTTTGATAGAAAATAATCGGTTCCGAAGTTCGCAACCTCGCCAAGCGCCGGAACGTTATATGCCACTTATCTGCGACAGAAAACATAAATTCGAAGAACATCACTCCTACTCTACTTTTCGACTTTAAAACGTAACGGAATAATTTTGAAAAGCAGAAACTGAAAAGCAGAAACTGAAAAACAGAAACTGAAAAGCAGAAACGAAAAGTGTAAACTGAAAAGTGTAAACTGAAAAACGAAACTTGAAAGCAGAAACTGAAAACTGAAAAGTGGACACTGAAAAACGAAACTTGAAACAGAATCTCAAAAGCAGAAACCGAAAAGTGTAAACTGAAAATTAGTCAAGAAAAAAGTTTAAGCGGCATATAACAGCCGTCTCAAGCCATTGCGAATTTTCTCCTAAATTGATGCTTTCGTTTCGCAAGTTTTTTTATCTTAGCCGAAAGTAATCGGTTCCGAAGTTCGCAACGGCGTGAGGCGTCGGAACGTTACCAGCAACTTTACCACGAATCTGCTTCAAATACAACTATGAAAAAATTGAAATTTATCATTCTAATTCTATTTTCTCTGAATAGCTTTTCACAGATAAACTGTCCATATAAAATTGATGAAAATAAAATACTTGAAAACAGAAATTTAGATGATTTTTTAAATAAGTTTCAAAGTGAAAAATTTGTTGTTCTTAATGACAAGAATACTATTCCGAAAGAAGTGAAAAAACAATTAGATTGTATCGCACAGAAATTTGAGATTGCAAATCCAAAAGAAGAATATCAGCAAGGATGCGTAATAGAAACGAAAATTCCAAGTCGAGGATTATTTTTTCTAGCCAAAAGTGATGACATTTTGGTTTTGACATATGGAACTGGCGGAATTGGAAGTTCAACACATTTCCTTTTTATAAAATATAATTCAAAAGGTATTGTGGATTTGTGGACTGGTGTTGGAATGGGAATCATAAAACACAAATCATTGGAAGAGATTACGAAGTTTATTTCTGGACAACGAAATAGAAAATGGGGATTGAATACAAATATGGTGTGGATATAAAAAAGCTGCTGGTAACAGCCGTTTCTCACAATTGCGAATTTTGTGGTAACTTCACGTTTACGTTTCGCAAGAATTTTTATCTTTAACAGAAAATAATTCATTCCGAACTTCGCAACTGACGAGAAGCGGCGGAACGTTAGTGGTCAGCAGCAGAAATTACGCAGATCATATCAATTACACTTCACATTTGTCTTCCGCAAGACGTTTGATATTATTACTGGTTAAAGCTCTTCGAATTAAAAAAATCCGTAATTGTTACTAAAAAAATTGAAACAAAACTTGGAAGCAAAACTTTGAAACGTAACTTTGAAACGTAACTTAGAATCAGAACTTGGATGTAAAACTTCGAAGAGAAATTTTAAAGCAGACTTAGGATCAAAACTTGAATACAAACTTCGAAACGAAACTTTGAAGCAAAACTTTGAAGCAAAACTTTGAAGCAAAACTTTGAAGCGAAACTTTAAATCAGAAACAGAAACTTGAAAAATAAAATGGTGATGCGGAATTTCTAAAACTGCCGAACCACTAACAGCCGTTTGGCGCCATTGCGGTTTCGGTGATTTTTTGGAAGCTTAAGTCTTGAATTAAAAATTTGTTTATATTTGTGAGAGTTTGGTGCTGAAAATCCGCAACAGCGCCAAGCGGCAAAACGTTAGCCGTCAGTGTCGAAACCCGCGTAAAAAAGAAATCTACATAAAATATCAAATGAATTTTCAAAACTTAGAAGAATATTACGATTATCTTGAAAATGACACTAATTTTAAACATTTAGATTTAAACACTTACAAATATATTACGGATTTAAGAGATAGAACAGATGAAGAAAGCTTAAAGAAAATTTGTTCTTATGAATTATTCTTCGCTGACTTTTCAATAGAAAATGGAGTACATATTCCAAAATTTCAAATGGGTGGAAACGCTTATCCAACATTAGAATTATTTGACGATAACTTTGATTATATCCAATCAAGAGCTAACATTGTAAACAATCCAAAGTATAAAGCTAAGTACAATCATTTGCTTTGGTTAAGTCCTAAAAAACATATTGATTTTGCCAAACAAGCAATTGAAAATTATTTGTTACTCTTGCAGAACTCATCGTTTTCCGTTGATGATAATTTACAATGTCATTCGTTTGGCAAATATTTCAAAAATCTTTTTGTATTGTGTCAAACAGTGAATTTCAAAAAAGATGAAGTGATTCAATATTTTTTGTCGCTTTTAGAAAGCGATAAACTAAATGATTTTATTAAATATTCCTTGATGGAATTTATAGTTGAAAATAATAAAAAAACAGATTCTTCTTTAATTCAAATATTTTATAATTACTCCAAAAAATCAATTGAAAAATTAGAATCAAGAGTTTTAGAAAGCTATCTAAATCTTTTAGTTATTCTAAGCCAAAAATTAATAATCCCTACAAATGAATTTCACGAAAAATTAGGTGATTATCATATCGCACAATTGAAAACTGAAAAAAATCAAGGCTTTATTGCTCATCATTATTATACAAACGCATTAGAAGAATATAAAAAAGCAGACAACAAAGCAAAGATTGAGGCAACAGCTGTTTTATTAGAACAATCCAAAAAAAGCATTGACCTTAAGAAAGTCTCTTTTGAGTCGGAAAATGAAAACATAAATAAACCGTTAAATCAATGGTGGAATTCCATTAAAGAACAAACAACTCAACTTATTGAGAAAGGTAGCGATTATGACATATATAATTATTTAATATTAGAGAAATTAATTCCTAATGCATCAACCTTAAACGAAGAAATTAAACCAGCAAGTTTTGACTTCATATCAACTATTGTTTTTGATATCAATAAAAACATCAATAAAAATAAATCAGGCGGAATTAATTCTTATTCAATATATATTAATAATTTCACCATTCAACACACTTGGCTTGTCTTTTCAAAGGGAATTAAAAGTGGCAAAATTTCATATGAGAGTTTAATTAATTACTTGAAAAAAAACTCTTGGTACGGTCAAGATTTTACATATTTGGACACAAATAATGACACTCAAGGTTTTAATTGGATTGAATTATTGTCACCATCTTTACAAAGTTTCTTTGTTCAATCAGAAATTGATATTAAAACAAACAAACATAATTCCCAGGGTTACATTTTAGCAATAGATAGTTTAGTATTAAAATTTGAAGGTTTATTGCGTGAATTTTCAAGAGTGATTGGCGCCCAAACAATTGAAATCAAAGAAAGCGGAACAGAAGAAAGAATTAATTTTGAAAAGTTATTAGAGAACGAAAAGCTAAAGTCATTGATTCCTGCAGACGACATTGCTTTTTTTAAATTTCTGTTTACTTCAGAGGGAATGAATTTAAGAAATAACATAGCACATTGTTTTTTTAATACAAAAAATTATTCTTCGGCAGTTATGCTTTTACTTATTGTTGCAATATTGAAATTTGGAAATTACAAACTTATTACTAAAGAAAAAGGGAATTAAGTTGATATTGAAAAATAACTAAATGAAAGTAGCAACACCGAACGGCTAACAGCCGTTTCTCGCAATTGCGAATTTTGTGGTAAGTTCACGTTCACGTTTCGCAAGAATTTTTATCTTTAACAGAAAAATAAAAAGTTCCGAACTTCGCAACTGACGAGAAGCGGCGGAACGTTAGCGGATAGTTTAGACCAATATTGCAAAAAAGAAAAAATGAAAATAAAATTAACTTTATTATTTATAATCATACTTCAAATTTCGTGTAAAAACGAAACTGGAAAACAAATTGAAACTCGGAATAATCAAATTCAGAAAGTTGAAACTCAAAAGAAAGAAACTAAAACATTTGAATTTGAAAAATTTAAAATATCGAAAGGAAAAATTGGCGAAATAGAAATTGGAATGAATATTATTGATGCCGAAAAAATGCTAAATGGATTAACTAAAGAAGAAGCTGAAGCGTATGATTTTGGTTTTGATGGTGGTGGAAAAGCTTATATTTATTCACTAAAAAACGAGCCTGTTTTAGCGCTTGTTCCTAAAAGAGATTCTGAAGAAATATTTGTTCTTATTGCCTTAAATAAAAATTTAAAAACAAAAAATGGTTTAAATCCAAAATCTAAGATATCAGACATACAACATAAATATCCAAATATTGAAATTATTCAAGATTTAATGATGGATTGGGAATTCATGTATGATGAAAAAAACAATTGGAACTTTGTATTTTTGACTGACGAAAATAACAGAATTGGAGAATATAAAGAAATTGAAATGCCAACTAAACCGAAAATAATTGAAACAAAAATGGATTGGATTACGATTAGATAAAAAAAAACCATCCGCTAACAGGCGTTTGGCAAGATTGCGAATTTTGTAGTAAATTCACGTTTATTTCTCGCAAGAAATTTTATCTTTGATAGAAAATAATCAGTTCCGAAGTTCGCAACCTCGCCAAGCGCCGGAACGTTAGCAGAAAGCATTAAAAAAAACGAAGAAATGAACTTTTTTAAAAAAATATTTGGTTTAAATTTTTCTGAAAAAATGAAAAACGAAAACATGACAAGTGAAGAATTTTTCGAAACAGAATACATAAAAAATCTTTCAGAAAAATATGGTAGAAAAACTGTTTTATTAAAACCTCACAAATCAGAAAACGAAATAAAATGGACAGAAAGTAAATTCGGCGGTTATCCAAATTTAGAATCATTTTCTGAATATCCAATATGTAACTCTTGCCATAGTTCCTTGAATTTTGTCTTTCAAATTTATAAAAAGGATTTCTCAGAATTTTATTTCCCTAACGACTCAAACATTTTTCAATTATTCCGTTGCCCAAATAATGATTGTAAAGATTCATACAGTGAATTCTATGACCATAAAATGTTTCATTATTTTTCAAAAGTTAAATGTGAAATAAATAACGAATTTAAAAAAGAAAAAAACAATTTAACTGACTTTGAACCTGAAGTTCCACATTGTTATTTAAAACCTACAGAAAAATTTGATTTCCCAAATTTTGATGATTTTAATGAAGATGACTTTGTTGAAATTGAAAATAAATTTGGAGAAAAGTTTTCTGAAGAATTTATGGATAAATATAATCCTATACCTAATACCAAACTTAGTGGTTATCCAAGTTTTACTCAAAGCCCATTTTATCCAAAATGTAATTGCGGAAAAACAAAAGATTTTTTATTCCAGCTATCAAGTGACGACGCAGAGGATGGAGTTGAAAGTCCTCCTGATTATGATAATTGGTCAAGCCACGGAATAATGATTGGCGATGTTGGTAACATATATTACTTTGTTTGTAAAGATTGTGGAGAAAAGAGTATCGAAAGTTATTGGGATTGCTTTTAAACAACATCATGCCTTCTGCTAACAGGCGTTTGGCAAGATTGCGAATTTTGTAGTAAATTCACGTTTATTTCTCGCAAGAAATTTTACCTTAGATAGAAAATAATCAGTTCCGAAGTTCGCAACCTCGCCAAGCGCCGGAACGTTATGCCGCATTGCTCCGTTGAAAAGAAACAGCCGACATCAACCAGACGTTTTGAAAATGAAAAGATAATAATGAACTAGCTAGCGAGCCGACGAAAATCAAGCTCGGAATCTGACAGCGAAATTCAAAAGACAAGCAAATATGAATCACTTTGAGGAAAACGGAAGGCGGAAAATTTTTCGTTTTTTATTTTGAGTTTTTAATGGAAAAACATAATTCTGACGACAAACAGAAAACGGAAAAGCGACCGAAATTGAAAGCGACCAAAATTGAAACGTGGAAAAGTTGCTGACATTGGGCTGAAAAATTGGAACGGATGAACTTTGGTGCTTTTCAGACGTGTCGCAACGCTGCATAACACACGTTACACGCGATTTGGGCATTTGGCTTAATTTGAAGTTGGTTTTGTATTTGGAAGTTTTGGCAAATCAGAAAAATAACGCTACTTTAGACCCAAACCGCGTGTAGCGCGGGGACGTTATAGGGCAGTTGCGAATTTACGCAGACATTAAGAATTAGAAATAAATTAATCTTCCGCTAGAGTTTTTGAAAGTAGAAACTTGAAAGTGGAAACCGAAAAGCGAAACTTGAAAAGCAGAATCTGAAAATCAAAATCTGAAAAGTAAAATCTGAAAAGCAGAAACCGAAAAGTGGAATCTGAAAAACGAAACTTGAAAGGCAAAATCTGAAAAGCAAAATCTGAATAGAAGAAACCTGAAAGTGGAAACCGAAAAGCGAAACTTGAAAAGCAGAATCTAAAAAACGAAACTTGAAAGTGGAAACCGAAAAGCGAAACTTGAAAGGCAAAATCTGAAAAATAGAAACTTTAAAATATTCAACCGCCCTATAACAGCCGTCTCAAGCCATTGCGAATTTTCTCCTAAATTGACGCTTACGTTTCGCAAGTTTATCTATATTTGGTGGAAAATAATCGGGTCCGAAGTTCGCAACGGCATGAGGCGGCGGGACGTTGGCAGACAGTTTGGAAAAACGGAACGAAAAAACGAAACTGAATCAAATGAAAAATATAATATTCTTATTAGCAATTTTACTTTTTAGCTGTAATTTCAAAAAAGAAACTAAAGCAGAAAATATTGAAATGCAGAATGTTGAAAGTGTCATAAAAGAACCGAAAATTACAGGAGAAAAATATTTTGAATATGACGAAATTGAGTATTATCAAAACGAAATTGAAGAAGACCAAATTGAAGAATTATATGATAATCAAAAAAAATCAGTAAAAGATTCTTTAAAAATGGGTGTGATTTTAGGTGAAATTCCTAAGTCAATTACAGACACAAATTTTATTGACAATTTAAAATCTTTCGGCTATACAAAATCGAAAATTGAACCAAAAAAGTTCGACAAAATAGACGAAATTTTTACAGAGAAAAAGCATTCAGAATCTTATGCAACAGCTTGTATTTATATTTACAGAGACATTTTAATTTTTAAAAGAAAATCTAAAATAATCGGAATCGCAAAAATTTGTTTTGGCTGCGATGCAAATGTAATTGTTGGAACAAAATCTAACACAGAAGAATTTGGAATGAGTGGCGATTATCAAAAGTTAAGAAAAATATTGACTGAAAAATAAAACCGATCTGCCAACAGGCGTTTGGCAAGATTGCGAATTTTGTAGTAAATACACGTCTATTTCTCGCAAGAAATTTTATCTTTGATAGAAAATAATCGGTTCCGAAGTTCGCAACCTCGCCAAGCGCCGGAACGTTGGCAGTAATTTTCAGAAACACTACAATAAACGAAACGATAGAAATGGAAAAAAGAAATCTTAAAATAATATTCGCTTTTTTAATATGTATTCCTTGTTTTTGCCAAACTTCACCAGAAAACTTTTTAATTGAACTTAGAGAAAAGAAAATTGATACAATTTGTGTATTTGATGACTATTCAGTTGGTTCTGTAAAACTTTATAGTGAAGAAACTATAAATGATTATTGCGAATTTGAACCAACCTATTTCTTTTGGAAGGAAAATAACAAAACCTTACTGACGAAAAAAGATAGTTGTTTTGAATATTCAACAATTGAAATTAACGCAGATAAAATTTGGAAGGATTATTTCGAAAATGAAAGAGCAATTACAATTGAAAAAGTTAAGCATTATCAATTTATAGATATAGAAAATGGAAAAAAAAGAATACTCACCAAAATGCGTGATCATTCTCATCATCAAAACTTCAAAATTATTGTGAAAGAAAAGATAACTGAAAAGAGATTTGATGATTTTGATTTATTAAAATCTGCCGACAGTGATGGAAAAGAAGAAAATATGAATTACAAGTATAATCTTGATTTGAAGAGTAAAACGTTAATAAACGAAATTGCGAAGCTGGTTATGAAATATGAAAGATTGATAGCAAAAAAAAGGTTTAATAAATAAAAAAACTACTGCCAACAGCCGTTTCTCGCAATTGCGAATTTTGTGGTAAGTTCACGTTCACGTTTCGCAAGAATTTTTATCTTTAACAGAAAATAATTCGTTCCGAAGTTCGCAACTGACGAGAAGCGGCGGAACGTTAGCTGTAATACCACAAAAATGACCGCATATGAGATTAAAATTTATAATATTATCAGTAATGTTTTTATCGAAATTGAGTTCACAAACTAAATTCAAAGTTGAACAAAAAGAAACTGAAACTTGGAGAAATGTTTATTCACTTATTGATGAAAAAAATAATTTAATAAAAGTATTAGATTCGTCAAAATATTACATGACATTCAATTTTGATAATTATGGATATTTTGCGGTTTTTGGCAAGAAAGGAAATCCTGGTTGGACTGCAATTGATGCAAAAGAAAATATATTGTTTCAAGTTTATAATACAAGTTTTGGAGAACCAAGTCCAGATTATTTAATTGAAAATAAAATTAGAATAATTGATGGCGAAAATAAAATTGGATTTGCAAACGAAAAAGGTCAAATAGTTATAAAACCTCAATTTGAAATTGTGACTTCATTTCATAATGGAAAAGCAATAATTGGAGAAAAGTGTAAAAAAGTTCCTTGGAAAGAACACGCAAAAGAAGAAGATTGCCAACACTACTCTATTGTTTGCGAAAATTTCGGATATATAAATGAAAAAGGAGAAATTTTAAAACTTGGAAATTATACGTTTGAAGAAATAAAGAGAGAAATTGATTGGAAAGCAGACGAAAGAGAATAAAAAGTACTACAGCTAACAGGCGTTTGGCAAGATTGCGAATTTTGTAGTAAAATCACGTTTACATTTCGCAAGAAATTTTATCTTTAACAGAAAATAATCTGTTCCGAAGTTCGCAACCTCGCCAAGCGCCAGAACGTTATCACTCATTTTAAAACCGAAGTGCAATTTGAAAACTATTTGGAAAATATTTCTTGCCGTTTTTATTATTATAATTATTGGATTTGTTTTTGTTTCTGATGTTTTTGATAGAGGACAATATTATGCGACTTTCACACCGAAAGAAGAGATGATTGAATTTTATATGTACAAAACAACTGAAGAACAAGAAAAAGCTTTTGAAAGGAATTTTGGGAATGAAAAATATAACTTCCCTAGAGAAGAAGTTGCAGAAGTGAAACTATTTAAAAACAGATTTTTGTTAAGTCGTTTGACTTCAAACACATTATCGAAATCAAGTAAATCAGAAGTAATTGCTTTTTTCAATAATCCTGTTAATTTCGATTGGGGAGAAACAACTTGGAAAGTTACTGAGTCAGAATATATTTTGAGATTTTATAATAAGCAAAATAAGGAAATCGGTAAAATCTGGTTGTGTTTGGAAGGCTGTGGAATGACAAAATCAATTCCTTTTTCACCGAATATGAAATATGGAGGTTTAAGTGAAATTGGAAAGAAAGGCATAGAGAGGATTATAAATAAAACACTAACTGAATAAAAACGAGTGATAACAGCCGTTACACGAGATTTGGGCATTAGGTTGAATTTAAAGATAGTTTTGTACTTGGGGAATTTGTGTTTAACCGAAAAACCTCGCATCTTTAATCCCAAACCTCGTGTAGCGCCAGAACGTTAGCTGTTATTTTAAATCACGAAACTTCAAAAAAGAAAATTATGGGATTTTTTTCATTCTTATTTGGAACTTCTAAAAGTTCAGAAAATTTACCTTTTGAAGGTAATATTAAATTTAACAGAATAAAAAGTGAATATGAAATAGAGATTGGAGATGAACTAAATATTTGGAGTAAACCAAATTCTTCAATTGTGAATCTTTACGCAAAAGGTTCAGTTGGCGGAAGCGGAACTGTTGGCACAATAAATAATAAGTTCATAAATAATCATCTTGAAAATACTGAACACTTATTTATTGAAAATGAAATCATTAATTTCGATAACAATTACATAAACTTAAGAATTAAAATGTATGTTGACGAAAATCTAACTGAAAATATCCAAAAGGAATATCAAGATGAATGGCTAAAAAAAATATTGTCAAAATATAATCCAAAAACGAATTGGTCATTACGTTTTTTTTCAGAAAGCAAATTAGAAAAAAATAAAATTAAAATTAAAGTTATCGAAAAAGAGAACTTACCAAATTATGATAATTATTCAAAAGAATTAATTTGGCTTGAAAATCTTGAAGGTGAAAAACTTAAAGTTGAAAATACAGCATATACAGAAGATATTAATAAAACTTTAAGAGCAATTTACACTGGACACGAAATCGAAATTAAGTTTATAACAAAAGACAGAAATTATTACACATTGGAAGTCGGAAAGAAAAACAACAGCTAACAGGCGTTTGGCAAGATTGCGAATTTTGTAGTAAATTCACGTTTACGTTTCGCAAGAAATTTTATCTTTAACAGAAAATAATCAGTTCCGAAGTTCGCAACCTCGCCAAGCGCCGGAACGTTGGACGTAATTGGAGCGTACCACTTAGACTACGACGTTTTTTCACAATGAATTTTCGGGATATATTTTTGGGATG
>NZ_JAAOBY010000015.1:0-8186 GCF_011365745.1 Flavobacterium turcicum
TGTTGCAATTCCAGGTTATAATTTTCATTGTATTTTCTGTTTTTTGCATTTTTGGCCGCATAGCCTATAACGTTCCCACGCTTGGCGTCAGTTGCGAACTTCGGAACGAATTATTTTCTGTTAAAGATAATATTTCTTGCGAAATGTAAACGTGAATTTACCACAAAATTCGCAATTGCGCCAAACGTGTGTTAGCGGCTGGCATCTTATGAAATGTTTTCGCAATATTTTTTGTTTACAACTTTGTCACGCATTACTGCCTTATTATTGAAGTTTCTGGATATATTTCTAATAATGTCGCTATAATTATTACCATTTGACCATTCATAAAAGAAAGTTTTGATAGAGTCACAATTATCATTTTCAAACAAAGTGTTTAAAAGCGTCCTGTCTGAGGTGCCGCAAGAGTGACCAAAGAGTAAAATTTGATATTTTCCTGAATTAATAAATTGCAATAGATTTTTATAATTCTCAGTTTCAAGATACTTTATAGATTTGATATTGTCGAGATAAACATTATTTTCTAATTTTTCAATCTCTTTGTAGTCATCATCCAATTCATCGCCAAAACCGAAAATAATTGGATTTAAATGAGAATCGTCAACGCTTCCATGTATGTGAATAATATCTACTCGTTTGTCACGATAACTTCCAAAATTATCGTAATCATTTTTATTGAGATATAATTTTTCAGTACTTGTATAATTGAAATTTAAAAATAATATCGATTCTGGTAGTAAATCAAAGTAGTTTACAGCTGAATCTGATAGTAATAATTTTCTTAACTGTTGTTTTGAATCTTTTAGTCCTATTCTGGAAATAATTTTTTGTTGAAGTTCTTCTGCATCTGAAAGTGAGAAGTTATTATGTTCAATGTCGTCAATAATTGGTTTAAGTTTAGCATATTCAATATTTGTCTTTTCATTTATAGAATTTTCGTTAAAATCTCTGAGTCTAAAAGGAGCATATATTTTTGAACCAATATTATTTGTTATTCCTGTTGTAATTAACTTTTCTAAATATTCCTTTTCTACATTAAGCAAATATTCTTTTAACTCAATTTTAATATTTTCAAAATCTCTGTTTAAATCCTCGATTGTGAATTTACTTTTTTCACTTTTGAAAGTTTCTTTAAGTAAAATATAATATTCATTTTCGATGTCCACCCAATTTTTAAGATTTTTATGATTAGTGATAATTTCTAAAAACTTATTGTTGTATGATATTTGTTTCCCTATATAATTTAAACTTTTAACGAGTACATCATAGCTATGCCCAGGAATCCATTGGCGAGGTACTCGTGAAACTGAAATATATTTATTGCTAAATTTTGTATCAAAACTAGCGGCTTGTACTTCTTTACAGATTTTCTCCCATAAATAATCTAAGAAGTTATGATAGCCAGTTGGAAAGTTATGAGATAAATCAAATCCATTACCTATTAAAATTATTCTATTCATAAAATGATGGTCGTTAAAAGTAATTTTGCGTTATGCTTGCCGCTAACGTTCCGGCGCTTGGCGAGGTTGCGAACTTCGGAACCGATTATTTTCTATCAAAGATAAAATTTCTTGCGAGAAATAGAAGTGAATTTACTACAAAATTCGCAATCTTGCCAAACGCCTGTTAGCGGTAGTATTTTTATTTATTATTTGTCTCTTTCACTTTGTTTATAAACTCAATATAGTTTTCTAAATATTCAGTTTTTATTTCCTTTTCCCAATTTGGTTTGTTTTCGATAAACTTTAGCCAATTTTCTTTATGTTTAGTAACTAAATCGTTTTCATTTATTTTGTCAATATAAGTCAGAGCTTCCATAGCTTCTCTTTGGTCAAACCAGAGTTCCTTTTTTGATAAGTAGTAAGTTAAATAATCTTCTAAATATTCAGATGATTTTTCACTATTTAAGTAAGCAAACATATATGCGTAAATTCTTCCAGCATAACAAACTTCACTTTTTAGAAAATGAATACCAATAATGTCTATTAAATCTGTATAATTTTTAATTATTGCGAAAAATGCTCCAGTTTGTCTTGTCCGCCAATTGAAATCTCCAAGTAATTTTATTACAATTTCTTTAGTGATTTTTTCTTTTACATTTAATAATAATTCAAACCATTCTTGATTATTTTCTTCAAGATTCATGTAGAATGGAACAGTCCAAGTTTTAATAAATTCATCAGTTAAGTCTTCCTCATTTTTGAATGAAACTAAATTTTCAAACGTCGATTTGTGTCTTACAGTTGCGCCAAGTGAGTAAAGTCTGATTTGTTCGTTTAGATTTTCCATTAATTTGTTGAATTGTTTTGGAGCTTTCTTTTTACCGATTTTCGCGTAATATTACCGCTAACGTTCCGGCGCTTGGCGAGGTTGCGAGCTTCGGAACCGATTATTTTCTATCAAAGATAAAATTTCTTGCGAAATGTAAACGTGATTTTACTACAAAATTCGCAATCTTGCCAAACGCTTGTTGGCAGCAGTAAAAATTAATTTCCAAACAGTTCGCTTTCTTCAGTCAATTTAAAATTTTCTACTTGTGTTAAGAATTCCATTTGTGGTTTTATTACGTCATTAAACGCCAAAATATTAAATCCTAAATCTTCAAGATTAACTAAGCACCAATTTTTACTTTCTGGATATAAATATATGCTAGCATCAAATCTTGTATTCTGCATTTCTTTTAAGAATTCTTCTTTAGAAATATTGAATAAATTATCTTCAATATTGTATCTGTAATTATCTTCCCAATACATGATTAGATTTTCATTTTCAGGAATTTTTTCTAATATTAAAGATAAGCTTTCTTTGATTTTGCTTTCTAAAAGTCTTATTGCTCTTGTATTCCAGGGTAATTTTCCATCATTTTTGTAATCATGGTAAGGAATTTTGAATTTTCTAAAGATTTCTTCTGTTGCAATTTCTACAAATCCAGTTTCAGAGTCTTCATTAAATATTTCAGGATAATTATGCCAAATCTCTCTATTGTTTTTTATTTCTGTTTGTGATTTTGCATTTTCAATAAAATCATTAAAAGGAAAATTTTCAATTATGCCAAGTTTCCAAGTTAAACCTACGTAATTGTCAAATTTTGGAAGGAAATTTGAAATTTTCAATGGACGAGAAACATTTTGCCATTTTATAGCACTTTCTAACCATTCGTTAATTTTTGGAGATTCTATTTTCTGCACGTTTTTTGATTTATTGCTGCCAACGTCCCGCCGCCTCATGCCGTTGCGAACTTCGGACCCGATTAGTTTCGGCTAAGATAAATAAACTTGCGAAACGTAAGCGTCAATTTAGGAGAAAATTCGCAATGGCTTGAGACGGCTGTTATGCGTGGGTTTATTTTTGTGGAAAAATTTATTTCTATCTTCTTTTCGGATAATGCTTTTCAAATGTCAGTTTCTAAGTTTCGCTTTCAAGTTTCTGCTTTCAAGTTTCTGCTTTCAAGTTTCTGCATTCAAGTTTCATTTTCAAGTTTTTACTTTCAAGTTTCTACTTTCAAGTTTCTGCATTCAAGTTTCACTTTCAAGTTTCACTTTCAAGTTTCTGCTTTCAAGTTTCTGCTTTCAAGTTTCTGCTTTCAAGTTTCTGCTTTCAAGTTTCTGCTTTCAAGTTTCTACTTTCAAGTTTCTACTTTCAAGTTTCTACTTTCAAGTTTCTACTTTCAAAAACTCTGGCGGAAAGGTAATTTTATTTCTAATTCGTAATGTCTGCGTAAATTCCAAAACTCACGCATAACGTTCCGGCGCTTGGCGAGGTTGCGAACTTCGGAACTGTTTATTTTCTATCAAAGATAAAATTTCTTGCGAGAAATAAACGTGAATTTACTACAAAATTCGCAATCTTGCCAAACGCCTGTTAGCAGTTGTTTTTTTCTATATTAGTTTAATTGGTGAGCAAATTTCTGTATTTTCATAATAAAAAGAAGTCTTTTCATTATTCCCAACTTTTATGTTATATTCAATTTTTATTTTTGCTAAATACTTAAACCAAATTTCATTTATTTTAAATTTTTCATCATATTTAGTAAATCGGTTTATTAGTTTAAGCTCTTCAGGATTTGTCTCTGTATAAATTGTAAAAGTTACTATTTCTTTATTCAATAAGTTATTAAAAAAAGTATTTCCACTTGAACTTCCGCCACCTTTTCTAGCTTCATTAACTACTTCTTTAAGCATTTTTGGATTTAACATCTTATTATAATCTCTACCTTTGAGAAAAAAATTAGAATCAAGTTTATAAACTGATTTTTGGATTATTTTTTCAAAATTATCGCTAATTTCTAATGTTGAACTTGCTGGAAGTGATTTATTGTACTTTTTATTATCTATTTCATATTTAATTAATTCAGCATCATTCGTAGTATTAATTTCAAATTCTCTGAAAGTAATTTTATTTATTGTAATTAATAAAAAAATAAGACTATAATAAATAATAAAGGTTTGTAAAATTTTTTCATAATGTCGATTTATTTTCTTCAATTCTTGAGTCTGCGTTAAAATAACTGCTAACGTTCCGGCGCTTGGCGAGGTTGCGAACTTCGGAACTGATTATTTTCTGTTAAAGATAAAATTTCTTGCGGAACGTAAACGTGAATTTATTACAAAATTCGCAATCTTGCCAAACGCCTGTTAGCGGTTGTTTTTTTAACTTATCCAGCCATTTAATGTTTTTATTCGTTTCCATTTTCCATCAATTTTTCTGTATAAGTATGTTCCACTTTGTCCGCCCAGCATACAATTACAATCTTCAGTAATCTTAATAATCACAGATTGTTTGTCAGGAGAAACAATTGGTAAAGAAATTTTATAAAGTATTTCATATTGCTTATCACAATTTGGAATAATTTCACTGTATTCCATTTTATTCAATCTACGATTAAAATACTTAATCTTTTCCGCTTTGAATTTATGTTCCGTTTGCGTTAATTTTTGGAAATTTACAGATAGTTGCTCAAGAAAAGTAAAGTCGTTTAAATTGTTTTCGAAGATTTCAATTTTATTTGATTTATTACAAATTTTAAATAGAGCTAATTTATCATCTTTGATAATTTCATTAAGTATTTCATATTTTTTGATTTCGCTTGTAAAAGAATACCAGTAATAACAACCAAAGATTATTACCAATAAAAATAAGATTTTTTTCTTCATATTATAAAATACTATATTTTCCGTTTCAGTTCTTTAAAATAACCGCTAACGTCCCGCCGCCTCACGCCGTTGCGAACTTCGGACCCGATTATTTTCCACCAAATATAAATAAACTTGCGAAACGAAAGCGTCAATTTAGGAGAAAATTCGCAATGGCTTGAGACGGCTGTTGGTGGTTCGGCTTTATTTTCGGTTACGTGTTTCCACCGCATTAAGTGAAACACATTTTTAAATTTTATGCTATGTATTCAAAAAATATTATTATTCGTTTTTCGACTTTTGATTTATATAAAAAGCTTTTTTTGCTTTCTCTTTTTGTAATATATTTTCAGCTTTTTGTCGTTCTGCATTTAATGAATCAGAAATCAGAAGAAAACTCCGTTTTAATTGATTATAATTCTCATTTAAGGTCTTGTTCTGTAGTTTTAAGGAGTCATTCTCGTTGTCTGTCTGATAAGCTAAAACTCCAAAAAAAACAGCTATTAAACTCGGAATTGAAAAGCTCAAAATGAATAATTTATTATCAATAGTGAATTTGTTCCACCATTTTAAAAACGGAGTTTTTATAGGTATTATTTTCTCATATACTATCCAATCATTATCTAAATTGTTTTTTAATTCAGATTTATTAACTGTTTTAGTTTCTGATAAGATTCCACCATATCCGTCTGGAGTATATTTTATAATTATGTATTTAATCATTTCAATATTTTTTTTCGGTATTTCGTTCCTCGAAGCTGACCACCAACGTCCCGCCGCCTCATGCCGTTGCGAACTTCGGGACCGATTAGTTTCGGCTAAGATAAATAAACTTGCGAAACGAAAGTGTCAATTTAGGAGAAAATTCGCAATGGCTTGAGACGGCTGTTATGCGTGGGTTTATTTTTGTGGAAAAACTTATTTCTGTCTTCTTTTCGGTTAATGCTTTTTAAATTTCAGTTTTCAAGTTTCGCTTTCAAGATTCTGCTTCCAAGTTTTTGCATTCAAGTTTCTGCTTTCAAGTTTCTGCTTTCAAGTTTCGCTTTCAAGTTTCTGCATTCAAATTTCTGCTTTCAAGTTTCGCTTTCAAGTTTCTGCTTTTCAAATTTCAGTTTCCAAGTTTCGCTTTTAAGTTTCACTTTCAAGTTTCTGCATTCAAGTTTCTGCATTCAAGTTTCACTTTCAAGTTTGTGCTTTCAAAAACTCTGGCGGTAAGGTAATTTTATTTCTAATTCTTAATGTCTGCGTAAATTCCAAAACTCACGCATAACGTTTTGCAGCTACACGAGGTTTGGGATTAAGTACGCCTTAATTTTCGGTTAAAGACTGAAATTCTCTGGTACAAAACCAACTTTAAATTAAGCCTAAAACCCAAATCTCGTGTAACTGCTGTTAGCCGTTCGGTTTTTTATTAATCATTTTCTAAAAATATTTTCCAATATTCGACATCCATTCCTTTATTTTCTTCTTTTGTTTTAGATAAAAATATTTCTAATTCTGTTTCTGAAATCGGATTTTTTTCAATTTGAACAGGATTTTCTCTTTTAATTGACAATTGTTTTAAATCATTTAATATTTGACTGAAATTTTCAATTGAAATTGCTATGTAATTTTCTTCCCATTCTCCATTTCCGTGTTCAGCAATAAAAACTGGCAAGTTTTGATTTTCAATATCAACAAAAATTGGATCATCCATATTATCAGTTGCAATTATAACCCAATTCTTTTTCCAATCTCCATTTTTGTTACCAGTTAAAGACTTTCCATTTTCGGATACGCTATATCCAATTTGTTCTTTTTCTATATTTTCTAATTTGAATATATTTATTTCACCATAACCTAAAGAAATATGTTCTGCTTTTGATATAAAATTCTTGAAGTTTTCATTCTCAAATAATGCATTAAAATTGGGCTTTTCGTTACCATTAAATAGTTTACTAAAAATACTCATTTTTTCTTCGTTTATAGTTTTGTTTTCTTTCGGTTTTCTGTCGCTCTAAACTGACGGCTAACGTTCCCGCGCTACACGCAGGCTGGGATTAAAGATGCGTAATCTTTCGGTTAAAAACAAATGTATCAAACGCAAACTATTTTCAAATTAAGCCCATTGCCCAGCTTGCTTGTAGCGTGTGTTACCAGCTGGCAATTTATTTAAAATTTATACTTTTTAAGAACTCCATTCCAAGTCCACCTTTTGCAACACATAATTCAACATTCTTTCCAACTTTCAATTCATTCCAAATGGTTTTATTTGTTGCTAATCTTTCATAGGTGTTATTTATTTCTACATATAAAAAATATCGATGGGTTTTATACGTTGATTCGCCTAATTCTAAAACTTTAAAATTACTGCATTTAATTTCTCCAATATTTACTTTTCTGTTATATAAATTAGCCAAAGCAGGAAAGCCAAAAATAAATAGCACGAATATTATTCCATTTACAAAATTAGCAGTGTCTTTATTATCTGAAATTATGGTTATTTTTCTATTTACATATCGTAAAAATACCATTGCTATTATTAATCCAATTATTGAGAATATTACAAATAAAATTGTTCCGCTAAAATTATTATCCATTTCGTTAATTTCCACTATGGAAATAAGAGCTATAACCATTAAGAAATAACAAAAAATATTTATCTTTTTTATTTTCTTTTTTTCAGGTTCAGTTAAACTTTTAGGATGTTTTTTATTATAACTTATCACTGTCGCGTTTTTTTTGCTTGCTGGTAACGTCCCGCCGCCTCATGCCGTTGCGAACTTCGGGACCGATTACTTTCGGCTAAGATAAAAAAACTTGCGATGCGATAGCGTCAATTTAAAAGAAAATTCGCAATGGCTTGAGACGGCTGTTATATGCCGCTTAAACTTTTTTCTTGACCAATTTTCAGGTTTCCACTTTTCAGATTCCACTTTTCAGTTCTCACTTTTCACTTTTCAGTTTCAGTTTTCACTTTTCGGTTTCTGCTTTTCGATTTTTGCTTTTCGGTTTCTGCTTTTAAGTTTTCACTTTTCGGTTTCTGCTTTTCGATTTTTGCTTTTCGGTTTCTGC
>NZ_JAAOBY010000015.1:8284-10920 GCF_011365745.1 Flavobacterium turcicum
GCTTTTCAGTTTCTGCTTTTCAGTTTCTGCTTTTCAGTTTCTGCTTTTCAGTTTCTGCTTTTCAGTTTCTGCTTTTCAGTTTCTGCTTTTCAAAATTATTCCGTTACGTGTTAAAGTCGAAAAGTAGAGTAGAAGTGTTGTTCTTCGAATTTATGTTTTCTGCCGCAGATAAGTGGCATATAACGTCCCGGCGCCTCATGCCGTTGCGAACTTCGGACCCGATTAGTTTCGGCTAAGATAAAAAAACTTGCGAAACGAAAGCGTCAAGTTAGGAGAAAATTCGCAATGGCTTGAGACGGCTGTTATATGCCGCTTAAACTTTTTTCTTTACCAATTTTCAGGTTTACATTTTTCAGATTCCACTTTTCAGATTCCACTTTTCAGATTCCACTTTTCAGATTCCACTTTTAAATTTCACTTTTCAGTTTTCACTTTTCACTTTTCGGTTTCTGATTTTCGGTTTCTGCTTTTTTGTTTCTGCTTTTCAAAATTATTCCGTTATGTTTTAAAGTCGAAAAGTAGAGTAGAAGTGTTGTTCTACGAATTTATCTTTTTTGTCGCAGATAAGTGGCATATAACGTCCTGGCGCTACAAGAGGTTTGGGATTAAAGATGCGAGTTTTTTCCATTATGTACAAATTTTCCAAGTAAAAAACCATCTTTAAATTCAGCCTTTTGCCCAAATCTCTTGTAACGGCTGTTATAGGCTGTACTTTTTAGGTCATCCAAATTCCATATACAGCGATTACTGTCCAACTTCCATAAACTTTTTTAAGAAAATAACTATGTCCACTCGCGCTGTGTGTAAATGTCGAGTAAATAACAGAAACAATGCAATTTTCGTAATTATTGTCAAAGACAGGTTCACTAATAGAGATTATTTTTTGTCTTTTCTTTGTTTTTATAAATATTTCTTCAGCTTCTTTTTTAGTCAAACATTTTTTGTTTTTTATAAGATCAGAGCTGTAATTCAATTCTTTTATCAATTCTGAATTCCAAATTTCATCATTGTTTTTTGCGACGTTTGCTTCAATTTCATTTAATATTTTTTCAGGAACTTCAAGACCAGTTTCTTCTTTAAACTCTTTTAGGTCAAAAAAAGTTTTATATTTTTCACATTGAACATATATTCCGAATGTACCCTTTCCAATTTGCTCATCAATGATTTTTTTAAAAACGTCAGATTCTGAATTGTTTTGTGAAAAACTCAAAGTTGAAATAGTTAAGAAAAGCAAACAGTAAATTTTCATATTTTTCTTTTTACGATTTTTGGTAGTATAGCCTATAACGTTTTGCAGCTTGGCGATGTGGCGGATTATGGAAGCCTAAACTTTCGTTTAAACACTGACTTTGCAAGTACAAAACTAACTTCAAATTAAGCCCAAAACCCGCCATTTTGCCAAACTGCTGTTAGCGGTTCGTTGTTTTAGTTCATCACTATATTTTCTTTCTTACTTTTTATTACAATTGGTGTTAGCTTTTTTATTATTTTTAATTCATCAGAATTACAATTTCTAGTTTTAGGATTCTTAATTAATTCATTTGCATCATAAAAGAGTTCTATTTGAAAAGTTTTTGATTTACAAGATAACATATTTGCATTCATCCTCCCATTTATCATTATTTCAACTTTAGTTTTTGCTTGAATTACTAATAAATCTGATTCAGAATATGCCATCATTTTTTGCTGTTCTGCTTGCCATTCAGGAATGTTGTCACACTCATTTTTAACATCGTAGAATCTCCATTTTTGATTAAAGTCAGTCGCAGGTTTTAAAATAGTTATATCTTTTTTTGAATTATTTATTACATCTACATATAATGTAACAGCTCCTATATCGTCTATTTCAGTTTTTTCAGTTATAATTTTAAAACTCACTTTTTGTGCAAATGTAAGATTAGAGATTATCAAAAATGCTATTAATAAAGTTTTTCTCATTTTTAGGATATTTTAATTTTTAAAGTATTTTTTCTACGCTTGGATTTTACAATGACCGCTAACGTTCCGGCGCTTGGCGAGGTTGCGAACTTCGGAATCGATTATTTTCTATCAAAGATAAAATTTCTTGCGAAATGTAAACGTGTATTTACTACAAAATTCGCAATCTTGCCAAACGCCTGTTAGGCGCTGCTTTTTATATTTAATATATCAAGTCTATCAATTTTCCAATAAATATATTCTCCAACAACTTTTTTATCGTTTGTCGGTAAATCTATTTCCATTATAATGTCACCAAAATCAGCAACGGTTGGATTTATAGAAATGATTTGACCGTATGCTAAATAGGAGCATAGTCCATTTTCAGCAATCAAACTTTTTAATTTTAGTTCATTTTCGGAAAAAATAATATTCCAATCTAATGGATAGTCAAGCGATGAAAATTCAACTAAATAATTTTTATCATCTTCAATTTTTTCTCCCCAAAAAAAAGCCTCAATTTCCTTCCCGTTTTGTGAAGTAAAAATTATTTTACCTTCATTTAAATCGAATAATTCTTTTCTAGTTACTTTTAAATTGTTGAATATCATTTCTTTAGTTTTGTTGGGTAAAGTTGCGCCTAACGTTTGCGGCTATGCGAAGTGCCTTCTTTTAACCGCTTGACTAATTCCAGCTAAAATAGCCAAATTTTTTAATTT
>NZ_JAAOBY010000016.1 GCF_011365745.1 Flavobacterium turcicum
TATGGCAAAATGGAATTTAGAGTGTGGAATAATGAATTTGAAAGCGTTGTGGAATTTAAACTGGAAGTTTACCGAATAGGAAAAGCCAGCCGGTAACAGCCGTCTCAAGCCATTGCGAATTCTCTCCTAAATTGACGCTTACGTTTCGCAAGTTTATTTATCTTAGCCGAAACTAATCGGTTCCGAAGTTCGCAACGGCATGAGGCGGCGGGACGTTGTAGGTAATTGATAAGAAAATCCTATACCGTTGAAAAACACGAAAACAGAAATGACAGTAGAAACTAAAGAGATTATAAACTATTTAAGGATTAACAACGGAAGAAACTTATCAAACTCAAAAGCTGAATTTTTTAGAAATGTTGCCTTTGACCTACTTCAGAAGTTTGAAACCAGAACTTACAGCGAAGTAGAACAGTTTTGTGAATTTCTTTTAGAAAGTGCTAAATCTGCACAAATAAAAATATTAGGCGTTGAAAGTACAGCAGAAAGAATTAAAGACGAAGACTTTTACAGAAACGCATTAAACAATTAACCTTTTACGTTCTTCGTCTATATTAAAAGGTGTACCTTTAAAGACAGAAACATAAATTGGAGAGCATTTACCAAACGTTTTACTTAAAAGTGTTTCATTATCAATTTTATCAAAATATTCTATACCTACACACTCTAAATGACCAACTACAGAGTTGCCCATAAATACACAAGTTACTTTAGTTTCATTTATTGTTTCATTTTTATTGAATGGTAGTTTTATGAAATATTGAGGGCATGTTAACTTAATATAGTGTTCTTTGCTAATGTTTTCAGTTTGTATCATAAGTTATTTGAAATTTTGTGTTTGTTTTAAATGTTAAAAAAGCGTTAAATAGTAAAAGTTTTTGCATATATGCATTTTAGTTGTATATTTGCAGTGTTGTTTTCTAGAGTTAATTATTGCATTGCAATTAATGACACTAAAAAGACAGAAAAAAGAAAGCCGAAAAGTGTTGGTAGCACAATTCGACTTTCGAGGTTAAAAATTAAAACTAAATGACTTTCATTTAGAGTTGATAGACTAACCTATCCTCTTAACATAAAATAAAGAGACACTAACTTCCAAGCGGTTTCAATAACAAGGTTGTAGTTCTCAGGTTTTTGCCACTCAGGCTTCTCAATTTTTTCCATAATAATGGGATTAATTGGTTTTCTATTATTACCATACGCAATTATTTTAAATTATACGAAATGCGAAAATAGAAAATATTTTTGACATTAACAATTATTTTCCGAAAACAAACACAAAAATTTCAACTACCTACAACAGCTACTAAGCGAAATAGCGGCAAAAGGCTGAATTTTAAAACGGTTTTGTACTTGCCGAAAAAAGTAATAACAGAAAAATAGTGAATTTTAACCCCGCTACTACGCCTAGTAGCAGAACGTTGTGTGAGATTATACAGAAACCAACGTGCTAAAAACACGAAATAAATGAGTACAGAAGAAAAATCTGTTTGGAATAAAATTTGTTGTATATTTGATGAACTAAATCCTTTTGATATGAATATTTTTAAGTTAAAACCAAACCCAAAAATTAAAGTCACTTCTAACGGAGGTTTTTATATTAAGTCAGAAGATATTTTTTCAGATAAAGAAAAAACCAGAAAACAAATAGACGCTTTAAAAAAGATTGTAAAGGAATATAAAGTCAAAGGCTAATGGTCAAATTTGACTTACTACTTCTTCCATTG
This sequence comes from Flavobacterium turcicum, assembly GCF_011365745.1. GTDB lineage: Bacteria > Bacteroidota > Bacteroidia > Flavobacteriales > Flavobacteriaceae > Flavobacterium > Flavobacterium turcicum. Next base: position 1,728 of record NZ_JAAOBY010000016.1, read on the forward strand.
ATAGGCGGTTATATTTTTCTTATAACATCTTACTTTACAAAATTTTACCACCAAAGACTTGACAGACAAAGGCTGATATTTAATTCCGTAATATCAGGGGTATTACTTTCTATAATAGGTTTATACTTAAATGAACTTTTAAAACTTGAATGTTTTATATGTTTTAGAAAATTTTTCAAGTTTCTAGTTCCCATACAACACGAAGGATTAACAGTTTCTTTTTATATTTTTCTACTTTCTTACCCTTTAGCAAAAATTGTTAATCGAATATTCCCTAAAAATTTAGCTTTATATTGGAATATCCAAAAATGGGGCGATGACTATGAAAAGTTGTTTTGGGATTCAGTTGGTAACGAAAATAATCTTTTGATGATAACTACAAAATCAAACAAAGTGTATGTTGGTTATTTATCTAATGTTTCTGAACCTTTAAAAAATTCTCATATAACTATTATACCAAGTATGAGTGGTTATAGGGACAAAGAAACTCAAGTTTTTAAAATAACTACTGATTATACAGATACATTAGATGACTACTTCAAAAAAAATAAAACTAACAAATTAGAAGATGTTATTGGAATGACTATACCCACTTCTGAAATAAATATTGTATCTAAATTTATACCTGAATTATTTAAAGGTTTTAAAGATAATGAAATCATAGAAGAAGATTCACTTGCCAAAAAAACCACACAGAAAAACAAACCAAAGAAGAAATAACCTCACACAACAGCGGTTTGTAGCTATTGTGGCAATTAGGTTTATTTGGAATAGATTTTGGCGGGAATAAAAAATTAATAATAATCGGTTTTGAATGGTGTTTAATCCGCCACAACAGCTTCAAGCCGCAGAACGTTAGCGGCAAGTTTACCAAAAATGAGCAAAAATGAAACTATCATAAAAATTCAAAATGGATTTCCGAATATTGGCGGAAATGGTATTCTATTGGTGTGTGAACTGATTAATGGAAAATTAGAAGAGAATGACTTGTTAGTAATTAATGCTGAGAATAAAATTCAAATTAGAGAAGTAGAAAATATAATAAGCTCAAGCAGTATAAAAAATTTTTCGTTTGTAATTACAAGAGAATTTGAAAATATAATAAAATGGAGCGAGCTATTTGGAACCAAAATGAATGTTGAAAATTTAAACAATTCTGGAGATGGAAATTCCTAATTCTTATAATTGGTTTGTAAAGTTAAAATTGACAAAATTTATTCCTTGGCATTTTGATGAAGTATTAAATTCAAACTCAATTGGGAGTGAAAGATTTAAAATAGAGAATAATTCAAATCGAGAAGTGTTGACTTTTGGAAATAGACAAGACATGGACACATTTGCTGGATTTGAAATTAAAAATGGAAAAGTTTGCGAAAATGTAATTGTCTTTCATCCATCATTTCAACAAAACACATCTGATTGGGATATAATTGAAAATGAATATTCAGATTTTTTTGAATTTATGCGAAATCAAGTTTTGCTTGAAATGAAAGAATGGATTACGGATGATGAAATTGACGAATATTGAAATTTAAACAAAACCAGCCGCTAACAGGCGTTTGGCAAGATTGCGAATTTTGTAGTAAATTCACGTTTATTTCTCGCAAGAAATTTTATCTTTGATAGAAAATAATCGGTTCCGAAGCTCGCAACCTCGCCAAGCGCCGGAACGTTAGCAGTAATCGCAAAAAAAATCGGAGAATTCAGAAACTTATGAAGAAACCATATTTGTATTTTATCTTTCAATTTTTGATATTATCTACAAGTTTTGCTCAACAGAAATTGTATGATGAAAAGAAAATAACAAAAGAAACTGAGTTGAATTTAGCAATCTCAAATTATAGAGGAATTGAAGATAAATCTATTGTCTATTTTTTGGAAAACGACAACCAAACTTTGTCTGCTTATGAAAGTGGAAAACTAAAATGGAAAACAAACGTTGTTAAAGTTTGCGGAAAGCCGAAAGTTGGAGAAGCAAAAATCCGTTATATTAAACTTAATGGAAAAGTTCTTAATGTTACTTTTGGAAAACATTCTTGGGCTGAAGTTGATGTAAAAAGTGGAATAACGAAATTTATTGGTTCTGATTAAAAGCGACTACTGCTAACAGCCACTACAACGGATTTGGGCATTGGGCTTAATGGAAAGATGGTTTTGTATTTGGGATGATTTGGCAAATCCGAAGAATAGGCTTAATTTAGTCCCAAACCCGCTGTAGTGCCAAGACGTTAGTGGTAATGCCCCAGAAACAACTGGAAAATTGAAGAAATATGACTAAATTCAGACTGTCAAAAAAGAAAATTATCATACTATCAATTGTTGGCGTTGTATTGACTAGCATTTACCTTACTTATTTGAATTTGGAAAATTCGATAATGGAATACTATTCGAAAAATTGGGTTTCGAAATCCATTACCGAATCGAAATCAAAGGGAGCTTTTGTAAGAGAACTAAAATTTTCGCCTAATGAGATTGAAAAATATGGCTTGAAAATTCAATTCAATGAATGCTGGATTGAGCAACAGACAAAACTTGAGCATTCTTTTCTATTCTTTGAAGAATATAAACCAACTGGCAAATATCGGATGTGCTTTAACCTGAAAGAAAAACTTCCCGAAATAAATACGTTATTATCATACTTTTTCATAAATCAGAATGGAAAATCTTTTGAAAAGAATGGCTCTGGAAATCTCGAAGTGTTTAGTGCTTCAATAGACAAAAATAGAAAAGAACAAATTAAAATTAACTTTGTTAAATCATTTAAAGAACCCGAAGAAAAAATTGTAACAGTAAATTTCAAATAAGCACTACCACTAACAGGCGTTTGGCAAGATTGCGAATTTTGTAGTAAATTCACGTTTATTTCTCGCAAGAAATTTTATCTTTAACAGAAAATAATCGGTTCCGAAGTTCGCAACCTCGCCAAGCGCCGGAACGTTGTGCGTCATTTTGGACGAACGAAACGAAAAATAAATGAAATTGAATTGGATAGATAAAATATTTGGAGAAAAAATAAATTCAAAAACTGTTGAGAAAATTCAATCTCAAAAAATCGATTATATCCAATTGACAACTGATTGGAATGCCGATCCAGTTTCACCTGAAATTGAGTTAAGTTTGGACGGAGAAAATTTAATAATGGATATTTATTTAAACCATTATGTATTCGAAAATTTTAAAGAAGGAGACAAAGCGAAAATTTTATTCAAAAACTGTGCGGAATATTCTCTAAATACTTGTAATGACGAAGGTTATTATTATGGTCAATATAGAACAAATCCAAACAAATTACCTTGGGGACAATTTTATGAAATCAAAAGCGGATTAGACCGAAATATGCCGAATCCGATTGTGAAAATTGATAGTAATAATTTTTATACAAAACATTTTATTTTCTTTTTTAAGGATGAAACTTTTGAATGTCTTGCGTCTGAATATGAATTAGAATTTTATAACGAGAACGAAAAATAAAAAACGAACGCACAACAGGCGTTTGGCAAGATTGCGAATTTTGTAGTAAATTCAAGTTTATTTCTCGCAAGAAATTTTATCTTTGATAGAAAATAATCGGTTCCGAAGTTCGCAACCTCGCCAAGCGCCGGAACGTTAGTGTCAATACTCACAAAAAATCGTAAATTTTGAAATCACATTAGAATGAAAAATATCATCTTTTTATGCTTATTATTTTTGAGTGTTTGTCAATTTGCAAATAGCCAAAACAAAGCAATAAAAATCTTTGAGAATAATTTACTAATTGTTGAAAATTATCTAAACGGAAAGGAAACCAAAATTGTCGAATTAAAGTCTTCTGCCGAATTTTTAAAAGAAATTAGCGGAATAGAATATTATGTAGATTTTGATAGTTATGAATTATCAAAAGTAACATCAAAAAAAGATTTGAGAAAATGGAAAAAATGGTTCAAAAAGAACGGTGAGAATTTATATTGGGATGAAAATGAAGAAAAAGTGAAAATGAAAGTGAAAGTGAAAGTGAAACTTAAAAAAAAACAAGTACTGCCACTAACAGGCGTTTGGCAAGATTGCGAATTTTGTAGTAAATACACGTTTATTTCTCGCAAGAAATTTTATCTTT
>NZ_JAAOBY010000017.1:0-3483 GCF_011365745.1 Flavobacterium turcicum
CGGGACTTGAACCCGCACGAACATTGCTGTTCACTGGATTTTAAGTCCAGCGTGTCTACCAATTTCACCATCCGAGCTTTGGATGTGGTACCTCCAGGGATCGAACCAGGGACACATGGATTTTCAGTCCATTGCTCTACCATCTGAGCTAAGGTACCTTACTTGTAAAAAGTAAATGCTAAAAAAAAAGCCCATCCGATTAGAATGGGCTTTCAAAGAAAGGCGACGACATACTCTCCCACATAACTGCAGTACCATCTGCGCTGGCGGGCTTAACTACTCTGTTCGGGATGGGAAGAGGTGAGCCCCGCCGCAATAACCACCTTAAGAAGTTATAATTGCTTTGGGCAATTTTTGTAATGTTGTTTACATGTAATATTAAACATCAGTTACATAATATCTTAACATACTGAGATAAAGAATATAAAAAAGTATACATTGAAGTATTAGAAAGTTTCTCCCTCCCGATTACTCGGGAGGAAAAGGTGTACATAAGCTTACGGGTTATTAGTACTACTCGACTATGACATTACTGCCTTTACATCTATAGCCTATCAACGTGGTCATCTCCCACGACCCTTAAAAGAAATCTCATCTTGTGGTGGGTTTCGCGCTTATATGCTTTCAGCGCTTATCCCTTCCAAACGTAGCTACTCTGCGGTGCCACTGGCGTGACAACAGATACACTAGAGGTTTGTCCAATTCGGTCCTCTCGTACTAGAATCAGATCCACTCAAATTTCTTGCGCCCACAGTAGATAGAGACCGAACTGTCTCACGACGTTCTGAACCCAGCTCGCGTGCCACTTTAATGGGCGAACAGCCCAACCCTTGGGACCTTCTCCAGCCCCAGGATGTGACGAGCCGACATCGAGGTGCCAAACCCCCCCGTCGATATGAGCTCTTGGGGGAGATCAGCCTGTTATCCCCGGCGTACCTTTTATCCTTTGAGCGATGGCCCTTCCATGCGGAACCACCGGATCACTATGCTCTACTTTCGTACCTGATCGACCTGTATGTCTCTCAGTCAAGCTCCCTTATGCCATTGCACTCTACGCACGGTTACCAAGCGTACTGAGGGAACCTTTAGAAGCCTCCGTTACTCTTTTGGAGGCGACCACCCCAGTCAAACTACCCACCAAGCAATGTCCTCCGCAATGCGGAGTTAGGCCTCAGATAAACAAAGGGTTGTATTTCAACAATGACTCCACAACGCCTAGCGACGCCACTTCACAGTCTCCAACCTATCCTACACATCATTTATCCAAGGTCAATACTAAGCTATAGTAAAGGTGCACAGGGTCTTTTCGTCCCACTGCGGGTAAGCGGCATCTTCACCGCTACTACAATTTCACCGAGCTCATGGCTGAGACAGTGTCCAGATCGTTACACCATTCGTGCAGGTCGGAACTTACCCGACAAGGAATTTCGCTACCTTAGGACCGTTATAGTTACGGCCGCCGTTTACTGGGGCTTCATTTCAATGCTTCTCCGAAGATAACATCTCCACTTAACCTTCCAGCACCGGGCAGGTGTCAGGCCCTATACTTCATCTTACGATTTTGCAGAGCCCTGTGTTTTTGATAAACAGTCGCCTGGACCTCTTCACTGCGGCCAGCATTGCTGCTGGCGACCCTTCTCCCGAAGTTACGGGTCTATTTTGCCTAATTCCTTAGCCATGAATCTCTCGAGCACCTTAGGATTCTCTCCTCGACTACCTGTGTCGGTTTGCGGTACGGGTACTTATTACCTGAAGTTTAGAGGTTTTTCTTGGAAGCCCTTAGGCGCACTATCTCTTCTACCGAAGTATCCGAGTACTATCGTATTTCCCCAAAACCCGTGGATTTGCCTGCGGGTCTTATAGGTAGGTACTTCAACGAACTATTCCGTCAGTTCGCGGCGCTTTCATCACTCCGTCACCCCATCACAGTAATAACTAGTACGGGAATATTAACCCGTTGTCCATCGACTGTCCCTTTCGGGTTCGCCTTAGGTCCCGACTAACCCACAGCTGATTAGCATAGCTGTGGAAACCTTAGTCTTTCGGTGTGCGGGTTTCTCGCCCGCATTATCGTTACTTATGCCTACATTTTCTTTTCTAACCAGTCCAGCATACCTTACGATACACCTTCTACCCTGTTAGAATGCTCCCCTACCACTTGTAATAAATTACAAATCCATAGCTTCGGTAATACGCTTATGCCCGATTATTATCCATGCTCGTCCGCTCGACTAGTGAGCTGTTACGCACTCTTTAAATGAATGGCTGCTTCCAAGCCAACATCCTAGCTGTCTGGGCAGACAAACCTCGTTCTTTCAACTTAGCGTATATTTGGGGACCTTAGCTGATGGTCTGGGTTCTTTCCCTCTCGGACTTGGACCTTAGCACCCAAGCCCTCACTGCACGGAAACATTATATAGCATTCGGAGTTTGTCAGGAATTGGTAGGCGGTGAAGCCCCCGCATCCAATCAGTAGCTCTACCTCTATATAACTTTACGCCGTGCGCTGCACCTAAATGCATTTCGGGGAGTACGAGCTATTTCCGAGTTTGATTGGCCTTTCACCCCTACCCACAGGTCATCCGAAGACTTTTCAACGTCAACCGGTTCGGACCTCCACACTGTGTTACCAGCGCTTCATCCTGCCCATGGGTAGATCACACGGTTTCGCGTCTAACACTACTGACTAAAGCGCCCTATTCAGACTCGCTTTCGCTACGGATCCGTGGCTTAACCACTTATCCTTGCCAGCAACGTTAACTCGTAGGCTCATTATGCAAAAGGCACGCCGTCACCCCACTTAAGGGCTCCGACCGCTTGTAAGCGTATGGTTTCAGGATCTATTTCACTCCGTTATTCACGGTTCTTTTCACCTTTCCCTCACGGTACTGGTTCACTATCGGTCTCTCAGGAGTATTTAGCCTTAGCGGATGGTCCCGCCAAATTCAGACAGGGTTTCACGTGCCCCGCCCTACTCAGGATACCACTATTTATTATACTCGTTACCCATACGGGACTATCACCCTCTATGGTTCGACTTTCCAGTCAATTCCGGTTCCTTGTACATAAAATCTCGTGGTCCTACAACCCCAAAATTGCCGTAACAACTTTGGTTTGGGCTAATCCGCGTTCGCTCGCCACTACTTACGGAATCACTTTTGTTTTCTTCTCCTCCGCCTACTTAGATGTTTCAGTTCAGCGGGTTTGCCCACCTATCGGTGTACTATCTCTTCAAGATAGTGGGTTGCCCCATTCAGGTACCTACGGATCAATTGGTGTGTGCCCATCCCCGTAGCTTTTCGCAGCTTATCACGCCTTTCATCGCCTCTGAGAGCCTAGGCATCCCCCATACGCCCTTATTTTGCTTATTGTACCAATCGTAAAATCAATTACGACCGTTTTTTTTCGCTTTTTCTAATAAATTAGAAAAAACTGCTTTCTACTTTTTATTATTTCTTATCTCAATATGTCAATGAACTTTAT
>NZ_JAAOBY010000018.1 GCF_011365745.1 Flavobacterium turcicum
CGGATTTGCCAAATCTTCCAAATACAAAACCAATTTCAAATTAAGCCTAATACCCAAATTGCTTGTAGCGTGTGTTAGCACCAGTACTTATTTTTTCGGTTTACTTTTCTTCAAATATTTACTCATCAGATTTATATAAATATCATCAAATTCCACTAGAGTTATCTTATTCCATGGAATTTCAGTTGTTTCTGTGTCAAGATTTCCTTTTGCATCAAAATAATTTATATCTACTTTTTTGCTTGTTATTTTTATAATCGGTCCAATGTCAAATGTGTCATCTTCTGAATATTCATTTCTGACGATTACATTATAGCCTAACTTTGAGATTGATTCAAAAACTGTTTTCCAAGAACTCAAGTCAATATTATGGTCTTTTATATTTGGCTCGATTAGTTTTTCTGCTTTACAGATTTTTTCATAGAAAATGTCGTTTCTATTTCGGCGTAATTTTGAAATATGTTCAATAGGAAATATTAAAAAACCTCTGACCACAAAATCATCAACTTCTTTTGCCAAAACTAGTTCTTCAGACAAACCAATTATAAATGCTCTTTTACTGTCAAAATCTTCTCCGTTTAAAGTTCTTGATATGTGAGAACATTTCAAATTTTCTATAAAGTCATTAATTTTCTCTTTCAATTTTAATGTGTTCAGGGTTTCACGAGGTATTGGTGCTAACGTTCCGGCGCTTGGCGAGGTTGCGAAGTTCGGAAGCGATTATATTCTATCAAAGATAAAATTTCTTGCGAGAAATAAACGTGAATTTACTACAAAATTCGCAATCTTGCCAAACGCCTGTTACCAGCAGTATTAATTTTCTATTAGTAATTCTTCAGGTTTTTTGAGTTCATACTTTTTCATTTCTTTTCTTGTCAATTTATTAGTAACGTTATAATTGTCTTTGTATAAGTATTGAACCATTATAGGATAATTCATTTTGTTATTAAGGCAGACCAAATTTCCATTGACAAAATTATAAATGTTGAAAAGCCAATAATTATGATTTTTGTGATTTTGTAGAGTCTTTGTAATGATTTCAAAATTTCCGTCACCATTCAAATCTCTTTCCGTCATATTTTCTCCAAATTTATCGTCAAAAGATATTTTGGTAAATTCTTTATTAGTTTTTTGGAAAAAGTAAATTACTCTAACATTTAATGAGGCAAGTCCAGAACCCATATAATAACAAACAATTTTAAAATCTATTTTTCCATCACCATTAAAGTCAGCAATAAAAAATCCATCAGTTCCTTGAGCAGGAATTTCTTCAAAGTACTTTCTGTTTTTCGATTTTGTTTTCACCTCTACATAAGTTTCTCTTGAATTTTCGGTATTTCCGTGTATGGTAACTTCTAGATCAGAATTATCATTGAAAAATGAATTTACAATTTTAGAATAATTTAATGCGTTCTCCTTTTCAGTCATTTTAAATTCTAAGGAAGTACTTTTTACACTTTTAAATTTTTCAAAAGGATATTGTCCAAAAACAATAATTGGAAAAAAAAGAAAGATGTATTTTAAGAAATTCGTCATAAAATATTGCTGGTAACGTCCCGACGCCTCACGCCGTTGCGAACTTCGGGACCGATCAGTTTCGGCTAAGATAAAAAAACTTGCGAAACGAAAGTGTCAATTTAGAAGAAAATTCGCAATGGCTTGAGACGGCTGTTATGCGTGGGTTTATTTTTGTGGAAAAATTTACTTCTATCTTCTTTTCGGATAATGATTTTCAAATTTCAGTTTCCAAGTTTCGCTTTCAAGTTTCTGCTTTCAAGTTTCTGCATTCAAGTTTCACTTTCAAGTTTCTGCATTCAAATTTCTGCTTTCAAGTTTCGCTTTCAAGTTACTGCTTTTCAAATTTCAGTTTCCAAGTTTCGCTTTTAAGTTTCACTTTCAAGTTTGTGCTTTCAAAAACTCTGGCGGTAAGGTAATTTTATTTCTAATTCTTAATGTCTGCGTAAATTCCAAAACTCACGCATAACGTTCCGGCGCTTGGCGAGGTTGCGAACTTCGGAACTGATTATTTTCTTTCAAAGATAAAATTTCTTGCGAAATGTAAATGTGAATTTACTACAAAATTCGCAATCTTGCCAAACGCCTGTTAGTGGCTGTTTTTTTGTTAGAATCCATATGCTTCGATTCTGTATTTGTATTTCTTTTTTTTAATAATCCATATGATTTCGTAACCGCCAGCTCCATCACTATTTGAAGAAAAAATATATAAGATATCATTTTTTTCGTCATAATTTGCTTTTGAGTTATACAAACTTGGTTCATATAAATTTTTCAGCGCTTCGTTTGGTAATTCTATTTTTATGTTATTTATTTCAATTTGAATTGATTTATATTCTGTTTTCGGAATATTTCCATCAGTACCAAAAAATTGCGAATTATCTATTTTCACTAATATAGATTTGTCATTTTTGAAGAAATTTAATTTATGTTTTTCTTTGATAAATTTAGCTTCACAAATTTCAATTTTTACATTTTCATTTTCCAACTTCACTTTTCCATCAAGTTCTGATTTCAATGGAATTTTTTGAAAGTCGGTTATGTATTTAATTCTGTCTTTGTAAATGTATCCATTTAATTCTTTTCCGTTTTTTTTGTAATCAATATTTATCCAATTTCCTTTTGGTTCAAAACAGTAAACAATAAATCCATTTTCTAACTTGTCGGAAATATTGTTTACTTTTTCGGCTGATTTTCTAACATTTACAAATCCGTCCAAATCGTTTATTATTCCAAATTGCGAGAAGCAAAAATTGAAATTAAAAATTAAAAAAAAGTAGATTATTCTTTTCATATTCAGATTTTCTGGTAAAATAGCCACTAACGTTCCGGCGCTTGGCGAGGTTGCGAACTTCGGAACTGATTATTTTCTATCAAAGATAAAATTTCTTGCGAGA
>NZ_JAAOBY010000019.1 GCF_011365745.1 Flavobacterium turcicum
ATTGGTAGACACGCTGGACTTAAAATCCAGTGAACAGCAATGTTCGTGCGGGTTCAAGTCCCGCTCTGAGTACTATAATAAACCCTCCTACACTAATGTGTGGGAGGGTTTTTTGCGTTTATACGGTGTTATTATTTTCGAAAGCTAATATGGGGCCGTGGATGGTTTAATTTTCTATGTTGTAAACTCTGTTTTCTTAATATAACTTTTTTCTGTAGTTATTGCTTTATTAAATATTTCCTTATTAATTGAGAATAATACTTTACTTTTGTCGTTGATTTTTATGATATTTCAAAATTTAAAAATACTCAAATATGAAGTGTAAATTACTCTATAATTTTGTAATTCCGGTCGTTATTATTTTGTCCGTTGTTTTGAATGGCTTTTCGTTTGAAAAGCACGACAAATCTTTGAGAAAATATTTTGATCAAGAAAGTCAATCGGTTTTCGATACAGTTAAAAAAAATAAACGTTCTACAAGAGCAAAAAGGATAAGTGCTGTTATTTCGGTTCCTTCAGTTAGCGCTGGTAGTTCTTGTGGTGATGGTGTTAATTTCGTTCAAGTTAATCTATCTGCTTTTGCTTCTAATACATCCGAGACAGTGGAGTGGTTTACTTCTCAAAATGCATCAACTCCTATTTTTACTGGTAATAATTTTAGTCCTAGTATTCGTGCTACTAGAACGTATTATGTTCGGAGTAGGTTAGGGAGTGATTTTAGTATTCGTGTGCCTGTTGCAGCGTCGGTATTTGTTGTCCCGACCGCTGTTACACTTTCTTCTTCGCCTGTTGTTGACCATTCCAAGCCATTTTGTTTAGGTCAATCGGTTACTTTTACGGCAAATGGTGGGGCTGATTTATTTGAATTTTCTGTTGATGGAAATGTTGTTCAACAGATGTCTTCAAGCAGAACTTTTATAACTAATACACTAACGGATGGTCAAGTCGTTATGGTTCGTTCAAGATTTTCATCAGTTATCGATGGAGTTTCGAACGAAAGAGCTTTTGGAACAGGGCCACTGGAAGATAATGGTTTAAGTTCTCCTCTTTCAAGTTCATCAGTCAATGCTTACGTTAACGCTGTTAAAATTGCTTCTGAAGAGAGTAACATTATTTTTGCTGTGCCTGGCAAAGTTACGAGTAACAATAGCCTACTTTTATTTTTAGATACAAAGCCAGGTGGTTTTAGTACTACTAATTTTGCAGATGTTGTTGATGGTAGTGGATCTGTTAAAGCTTTCAATTTTATAAATGATAATAGTAATGCTTTTGATTCCTATTTTGAAGCAGATTATTGTTTAGTGTTTTTTTTGGATCCAATAACTGGGAATTATAGTGCTAATTTGGTAGAATTGAAAAGTGATACTTCATTGTTAAGTTTTATTGGTAATGCTTCTTCTGGTAACCCATCATCGGCTTTTGGTGTTAATCCAAGTAGTTCTGGTATTTCTGATATTTCAAATGGCTTTGAAATTCTGTTGAAAAAAGCTGCAATTGGCTATACAACTGGAGATGTTAAATTATTTGCTTTCACCGTCGTGACTGACAATAACGGTCTACAGTCGATTACAAACTCTTTTTTAAGTCCGGAACGATCTAGTTCATTAGATTATGGTTCTAATGCTATTGACTTTAATTTACGTGATCCAAATCCAGTTATTGTAGCATCTGCCGCTTTGACTCCTTGTTACGCGGAAGCTTTTCTTGAAATGAGTTTTGTAACTAAACCTATTGCTTTTAATGTAGTGCAGCCAACTTGTACTTCTCCAACTGGGACTCTAACTTTTGCTACGCAGGATAATGTACAATATAGTCTAGATAGTATTAATTTTCAGAACTCACCTACTTTTGGTAATCTTAATGGAGGAACTTATACTTTATACACCAAAAGTACATTAAACGGTAACTGTATTACTCAAGCAGATAGTACCGTTACTCTCAATAATGCGCCAACACCACCAGCGGTGCCAACTGCAGCGACTGTTCTACAACCAACTTGCGCGGTTCCAACAGGA
>NZ_JAAOBY010000002.1 GCF_011365745.1 Flavobacterium turcicum
TGAAATTGGTAGACACGCTGGACTTAAAATCCAGTGAACAGCAATGTTCGTGCGGGTTCAAGTCCCGCTCTGAGTACTATAGCAACATGAAAAACTCCCTATTTTTAGGGAGTTTTTTGCGTTTGTTGTAAGTTGGTAATTTGATTTTTTTTGTACATTTAAAAATTATACTTTAATTAGAAGATGTTTAATTCAATCATACATTGTTTCATGGATTGGTATGTTCTTTCAATGTCATTATCTAATCCAATTGAAAATCTAATTAAGCCATCAGTTAATCCCATTTCTTTTTGTTCTTCTAAAGGAATTTCGCTTGAGGTTGATGTTCCTGGAGCACTAAATAAAGTTTTATAAAACCCTAAACTTACAGCTAGATAACCTAAATTTCTTTCTTGCATCAATTCCATAAGTTCATTTGCTTTTTCAAGTGTTCCTACATCTATGGTCATCATTCCGCCAAAACCGTATTCAGGATTAATCATATTTTTATAGAGCGTATGGCTTGGATGACTTGATAATCCTGGATATACGGTCTTTAATCCATCTTTTTCAAAACGTTCCGCTAGGAAAAAAGCATTGTTGCTATGCTGTTTCATCCTAATATGTAGGGTTCGTAAATTTTTCATTACGCTTGCAGATCTTAAACTATCCATTGTAGGACCTAATAACATGCTGGCTCCACTATTTACATTTTTTAAACTATTTATAAAGTCTTGAGATGCACAAGTTACACCTCCCACTGTATCACTACTACCATTTATATATTTTGTTAGACTATGAATTACAATGTCTGCGCCTAATTTAGCTGGTGAAACTGATAATGGCGAAAAAGTATTGTCAACCACGAGCGTTAAGTTGTGTTTTTTTGCAAGAGAAGAAAGTTCTTTAATATCAGCAACTTCTAGCAACGGATTACTAACTGTTTCACAATATAGTACTTTTGTTTCTGGAGTAATGGCAGCTTCTACAACATCTAATTTTGTAATATCTACAAAGGTAGTTTTGATTCCTAATCTTGGAGTGAAATTTTTTAAGAAAGCATATGTTCCTCCGTAAATTGTTCTGCTCGAAACGATGTTATCTCCAGTTCCGCATAATTGTAATAGTGTAGGTGTAATGGCACCCATTCCAGAAGCCGAAACATTGGCTGATTCTGTACCTTCCATAGCTGCTAATGCTTGATCCAAGTATAAATTACTAGGTGAGGAATGTCTCGAATATAAGTAACATCCTTCCATATTACCCTCAAAAGTATCAAACATCGTTTTGGCTGAAAGAAAAGTATAGGTAGAAGAATCAGAAATGGATGGATTTACTCCTCCAAATTCGCCAAAATATTGAAGGTCTTGAATGTTGTTTGCTGGATTGAAATTTTTCATTTGTTGATTATTTATTAATGATTTTTATTTTTAAAGTGAATTTCGTTGTTTTTATTATTCAATTGTAGTTTCTAGTATTTTAGGTCTAAATTCGATCTTTATAGGTGTTTTGTCAATAGTTGTTCATTATTTTAGTTTTATTATCTATTATTGTTTAATTTGGTAGTTTAAATAATTATCGGGAAGGCTTTTCTAATTGAATTTTAGATATTTTATACATTTTATTTTATGATAGTATTAGACGTGATTGATAAAAAAATTCTCGAGCTAGTTCAAAACGATAGTAAAAAAACAACTAAAGAGTTGTCGATAAAGCTAAATTTATCTGTTACTGCCGTTTATGAGCGCGTAAGAAAATTAGAACGGGAGGGAATTATTGAAAAATACGTAGCAATAGTCAATAAATCGAAAGTTGAAAAAGGGTTTTTAGTTTTTTGCCACCTTAAGTTAATACAACATTCAAGAGAATACATTCAAATATTTGAGAAGGAGGTAGCGCAACTTTCTGAAGTTGTCGAATGTTATCATGTGAGCGGAGATTATGATTATATCCTAAAAATAGTTGTGAAAGATATGGAGGCGTACAGGCAATTTTTGATAAACAAACTTACTTCATTGAGTCATATTGGTAGTACACACAGTACTTTTATGATTGATGAAATAAAAAATACTACACAAATTGTATTGTAGATAGAAATATTCGGTCGAAGGATTTAAATGATAAGTAAATGTTAATACCTCTAAAAAGCATACAAAAACCTTCAAAATTCAACTTTTAACAAAACTTAATTCCTTAATTTTGTATCACTTTTATAAAACCATTTAAAAAATTTACTATGAGTTCATTTGACGTAGTCATTATAGGTTCAGGACCAGGCGGATATGTATCAGCAATTCGTTGTGCACAATTAGGTTTCAAAACGGCCATTATTGAAAAATATTCAACCCTTGGCGGAACATGCTTGAATGTGGGTTGTATTCCATCTAAGGCATTGTTAGCTTCTTCTCATCACTACAGTGAAATTGCTCATTTTGCTGACCATGGTATTGAGCTTTCTGGCGAAGTAAAAGTAAATCTAGAAAAAATGATTGCTCGCAAACAAGCTATTGTTGATCAGACTTCTGGTGGAGTTAAATTTTTGATGGATAAAAACAATATTACAGTTTTGGAAGGTCTGGGTTCATTTGTTGATGCAACTCACGTAGCAATAGCAAAAGCTGATGGTACTTCTGAAACGATCGAAGCAAAAAACATTATTATCGCAACAGGTTCAAAGCCATCCTCTTTACCTTTTATCAAAATTGACAAGGAAAGAATTATCACTTCAACAGAAGCATTGAAGCTTAAAGAAGTGCCAAAACATTTGGTAATTATTGGTGGTGGAGTTATTGGTATTGAGCTTGGTCAAGTATACTTGAGATTAGGAGCACAAGTTTCTGTTGTTGAATATTTAGACAGAATTATTCCGGGAATGGATGCGTCTTTATCTAAAGAATTGACAAAAGTATTGAAGAAACAAGGTATGAAATTCTATGTTTCGCACAAAGTTCAATCGGTTGATAGAAATGGAGATGCTGTTGTTGTGCAAGCTGAAAATACAAAAGGAGAAACAATAACACTTGAAGGAGATTACGCATTAGTTTCTGTAGGTCGTCGCCCATACACTGATGGATTGAATGCAGATAAAGCTGGCGTTAAAGTAACCGAAAGAGGAATGGTTGAAGTAAACGATCATTTACAAACCAATATTCCTAATATTTATGCAATTGGTGATGTTGTTCGTGGAGCAATGTTAGCGCACAAAGCAGAGGAAGAAGGAGTTATGGTTGCTGAAATTTTAGCAGGTCAAAAACCTCATATCGATTACAATTTAATTCCAGGTGTGGTTTATACTTGGCCAGAGGTAGCAGCAGTGGGTCAAACGGAAGAGCAATTAAAAGCAAACGGCGTAGCCTACAAAGCTGGAAGTTTTCCTTTTAAAGCGTTAGGTCGTGCAAGAGCAGGTGGAGATACGGATGGTTTTGTGAAAATCTTGGCAGATGCAAAGACAGATGAAGTTCTGGGAGTTCACATGATTGGTGCTCGTTGTGCTGACTTAATTGCCGAAGCAGTTACGGCTATGGAGTTTAAAGCATCGGCAGAGGATATTTCTAGAATGTCTCATGCGCATCCAACTTTTGCGGAAGCAATTAAAGAGGCAGCTCTTGCGGTTACCGACAATAGAGCTTTACACGTATAAGTACATTATATTTTAACAAAAACCCGTTCAAAATTGAACGGGTTTTTTATTTAATTGCCTTTTTGAAAATATTTTTTGTAAACGAAATAGCCTAATATACCTATCAAAATAATCGACCATAATTGTACAATTACTGCTATTATTCCTTCGATAAGATACCAACCATTTTCTAGACCATCAATTATTTTCGAACCAAAACCTTGACGGTATTGTTTTTCATTAGCGATCATTTCTTTCTTAATAGTTTCACGCTGGTAAATTTGTAAAGTTAATGTGCTAAAATTTACTTGGTCAGCTAGTGAGATATTTTCGAGTTTACTATTGTCTTTTTGTTCAGATTTTTGATTCAGATCGTTTTCAGCTTGCACTACTTCATTTAGTTTCTTGCCTTTGCTGTCAATCGCTTTTGTGAGGCGCTTTTCCTGATTTGCTTCTCGTTTTTCTTTTAATTGATTAGAGAGTAGTTGTAATGAAACATCATCGGCTTTGATTACTCGGTATTCCAGAAAATCAATTTGTTTGGCAATGGTTTTAATTACGGTATCCATTTGTGTGTTGGGAACCCGAATGGTAATGTTATTTTCTACTGTATATTTGGTAATTTCTAAAGTGCTGTCTTGGCTAATTTTAACTTCATTCTTTTCAGAAATTGTGCTTTGTAAATTGGTATTAGTTACAAAACCTCCAAATTTAGTGGTAGCATTTTCAATGATGTAAGTGGAAATGGGAACATTTTTTACTTTAAATTTAATATCGGCAGTACGAACAAATTTCCGATCGCTATTTTTTGGTTCCACTGCAGCAGCTGAAGAAAGTATGTTGGTACTGCCGCTTGAAGAAGTTGTAGTATCTGAAGCAGTTTCTTCTAAAGCATCGGCTTTTTTGCAAGAAATAGCTAAAATTATTAGCAGTAAAGGCAATAGAACATGGTGTTTTTTAAGCATAATTTTTTTGTTTTTTAGGTGAATAATTTATTTGTTAATAGGTGTTTTCTTCTTCAATTGCGTTTTATTACTTAAGTAAAATGGTACAATTCACGCAATCCAAATTTCATGCCGATAAATTTAGGTTGGTATAAATGGGTACGCATTTTAATTAAAAACTTTGAAGATTATTACCTTCGAGAATAGTTCACGGTTGCTTTTTTCACGTAAAATTGTTGTAATTTTGAGCTATCAAAAACATTTCAATTCATTGAGAACATCCATTATAAAAAATGTCGAAAATCCATTGCAAACCAAGCAACAACTTGTAAAATGGGCGCAACAGTTTCGCGAAGTTGTATTTTTAAACAGTAATTCTTATCCACAACAATATTCTAGTGCCGATTGTATACTTGCTGTTGATGCTTTTACAGCCATACAAACAGACTATGTGAACGCTTTTGAAGACTTGAAACAATATCAAGAAAGTACTAAGGATTGGTTATTTGGTTATTTGTCTTATGATTTAAAGAATGATATTGAAAGCGTTACTTCTTCCAATCCAGATAATCTAGATTTTCCTGATTTGTTTTTTTTTCAACCTAAAAAGATATTTATCTTGAAGGGGCAAGAATTAGAAATGCAATATTTGTTTTTATGTGATGATGAAATTGAGTTCGATTTTGAGTCCATTCAGGCAACTGAAGAATCGCAAATTAATAGTTTGGGAACGGTAACTATTGAAGAAAGAATTTCACAAAAGGATTATGTAACCAAGGTTAATGATATATTAAGCCATATTCATCGAGGAGATATTTACGAAGTCAATTTTTGTATGGAGTTTTTTGCAGAAAAAGCTGAGATTAATCCGTTGGAAAAATTTTTGAAGTTGAACGAAATTTCAAAACCTCCATTTGCTGTATTTTTCAAGAATAATAAGCATTTTATTTTATCTGCCTCGCCAGAGCGTTACTTGCGTAAAGAAGTAGATTTGATAATTTCGCAACCAATAAAAGGCACGGCTAAGCGCTTTTTGGATGTGGAACAAGACGAGGAGTCAAAAAATGCCTTGCTCGCTGATCCGAAAGAACGCTCTGAAAATATTATGATTACTGATTTAGTTCGAAATGATTTGTCAAGAACCGCACAGAAGGGGAGTGTTCAAGTTACCGAACTTTGTAAAATTTATTCTTTTTTACAAGTACATCAAATGATTTCGACAATTACAGCACGTTTGGCAGAACCTTATACGGCTGTTGATGTCATAAAATCGACTTTCCCAATGGGAAGCATGACGGGAGCACCAAAAATTTCAGCCATGAATATTGTAGATCGTTTGGAAGAAACTAAACGGGGCGTTTACAGTGGTGCTGTTGGGTATTTTACTCCAAATGGCGATTTCGATTTTAATGTTGTTATTCGTAGTATTTTGTATAATGATGTGAAAAAATACCTTTCTTTTTCAGTAGGAAGTGCAATTACAGCTAATTCAATTCCTGAAAAAGAGTACGAAGAATGTTTATTAAAAGCTAAGGCGATGTATGCAGTTTTGCAAGAGTAAATTCTAATCAATAAAATTATCCTAATGATTAATACTTTAAAAGAAATTCTTTCGGAACGTTTTTCATTTCTTGATAAGAGGCGACTGTTGTTGGCTGTTAGCGGCGGAAAGGATAGCATGGTTCTGTTGCATTTGTTTCAGAATTTGAATTACGATTTTGCAATCGCACATTGTAATTTTCAATTGCGTGGTATTGAAAGTTTCGAGGATCAAAATTTTATAAAAACTTATGCGGAAAATCATGGCATTCCAGTTTTTATAACACAATTTGATACAAAAGCTTTTGCCGAAGATTATAAGGTTTCCACTCAAGTTGCCGCACGTGAATTGCGTTACAACTGGTTTTATGAATTGTTAGAAACCGAGAACTTTGATTATGTAATTACTGCACATCATGCAGATGATAGTTTAGAAACTTTTTTGATCAATTTAAGTCGAGGAACAGGTATAGAGGGTTTGACAGGCATTCCTGAGCAAAACGATAAAATAATTCGTCCGCTGCTTACATTTACCCTAGAAGAAATTGAGTTGTATGCGGCTGAAAACGGTATTGAATGGCGCGAAGACAGCAGTAATGCCTCTGATAAGTATCTTCGGAATAAAATTCGTCATCATTTAGTTCCTATTCTAAAGGATTTAAATTCGAATTTTTTGGTTTCCTTTCAAAAAACGCAAAACTATTTGCAAGAAGCGCAAGTAATGGTTGAAGATGCAGCAATCATGATTTACCAGCAAGTAGCAAAACAAGAGGATGATTCAATTTATTTTGATTTAAATAAATTAAAAAAGTTACCAAATTACCAATCCTATTTATACCAATGGCTTAATGAATTTGGCTTTACGGCTTGGGATGATATTTACAATTTGGTCGAAAGTCAGACGGGTAAGTTTGTTTATTCGCCAACATATCGCTTATTAAAAGACAGGAATTATTTAATCCTAAGTCCAATAAATTACGTAAATCCTGCTGAGGAATATTTTATTTCTGAAAATCAAAAAGAAGTTAATATTCCCTTAAATCTAACGTTTTGCAAAGTAGCCGACATTAGTATCGCCACAAATACTTCTATCTTTGTAGACTCAGATTTGTTACACTACCCATTACGATTGCAAAAGTGGAGTGAGGGAGCTGTTTTTCATCCTTTTGGTATGCAAGGGAAGTCAAAAAAAGTCAGTAAATTTTTTAAAGATGAAAAATTGTCTTTAAATGAAAAAGAGCAAACTTGGTTGCTATATTCCGATGAAAAAATTGTTTGGATTGTTGGATTAAGACCAGACGAACGGTTTAAAGTAACCGAAACAACTAAAAATATTTTAAAAATAGAACTACGCTAATGAAAAAATTATTCTTTCTTTTATGTGCTTTTTTGGTATACGCTAATTCAAGTGCACAAGTTTTAGATCCTGCTAAGTGGACTACCAAAATTGAAAATAAAGGGGGCTCTACTTATTTATTAACTTTTAATGCTGTTATTGAAAATGATTGGCACTTGTACTCTCAATTCACACCAGATGGCGGTCCTCTAGCATTAGAAATTATTTTTAAAAATCAAAAAGGCAGCTATACTTTGGTTGGTAAAGCCAAAGAAAGTAAAACTAGAACTGCCTACAATGATATTTTTGAAGTGAATGAAACTTTTTTCGAGAAGAAAGCACAAATCCAACAAGAAATCAAGGTTATAAATCCGAAATTAACCGAAATAAAAGTTGACCTTAATTATCAGGTTTGTAAAGAGGTTTGTATCAATCAGGAGAAAAATTTTACTTTAAAAGTTCCTGCAGCTACTGCGATCCAAGCTACAATGCCTACAATTGCAAAAGTTGATACCGTTAAATCAGCAACTGATTCAGTTGTTGCGCCAACAGCGGATACAGTTCAAGAACAATCTACAGCTTCAGTGCCTTCTACTGAAGTTGTAAAAGTGGAGGATACAACAGAGAAAAAGGGTTTGCTGTCTATCTTTTTTATTGCATTTTTATCTGGTTTTGCAGCATTATTAACACCTTGTGTGTTTCCTATGATTCCTATGACCGTGAGTTTTTTTACAAAACAGAGTAAAACCAAAGCAGCTGGAATTCGTAATGCAGTGATTTATGGCGTATCTATTATTTTTATTTATGTAGTTTTAGGATTATTGGTAACTGCTATTTTTGGTGCCGATGCTTTGAATGCGTTGTCTACAAATGTTTGGTTCAATATTATCTTTTTTATTCTTTTAGTTGTTTTTGCGGCTTCATTTTTAGGAGCGTTCGAAATAATGTTGCCTAACTCTTGGGCAAATAAAGTCGATTCGCAAGCTGACAGAGGTGGTTTGGTTGGTATTTTATTTATGGCTTTGGCTTTAGCAATTGTATCTTTTTCTTGTACGGGACCAATTGTTGGAACGTTATTAGTAGAAGCAGCCTCTAAAGGCGGAATTGCTCCTGTTGTGGGAATGTTTGGTTTTTCATTGGCTTTAGCGTTGCCGTTTATGTTATTTGCTATGTTTCCAGGTTGGTTGAATTCTTTACCAAAATCAGGTGGATGGCTAAATACTGTTAAGGTTGTTTTAGGATTTTTAGAATTAGCATTAGCATTCAAATTTTTGTCAAATGCAGATCTTGTATTGCAGTTACATCTATTAGAACGCGAAGTATTCTTGGCTATCTGGATTGCAATTTTTGGTGGTCTTGCTTTGTACTTATTAGGAAAAATTACGTTACCACATGATAGCCCTTTGAGTAGTATTTCTGTTGGTAGATTATCACTCGGATTAGTTGTATTAGCTTTTACTGTTTATTTAATTCCGGGACTTTGGGGAGCACCACTAAAGATTATTTCTGGTTTTCCACCACCAATGACTTATAGTGAAAGCCCTTATGGAGTTGGAAATTCAAAAGGAACTGCAGCAAGTTCAAGTCAATCGCTGCCTGATGGAGCACATCTTGGCCCACATGATTTAATTGCTTTTGAAGACTATGACAAAGGTATGGCTTATGCGAAGTCTGTTAACAAACCTGTTTTACTTGATTTTACTGGCTATGCCTGTGTTAATTGCCGTAAGATGGAAGATTATGTTTGGTCTCAGCCTAAGATTTTATCTATTTTACAAAAGGAAGTTGTTCTAATTTCATTGTATGTCGATTCTAAAAAAGATTTGCCAAAAAGTGAGCAATATGTTTCGAAAGAAACTGGAAAAGAAATCGTAACAATAGGAAATAAATGGAGTGATTTTCAAATTACAAAATTTAAATCCAATGCGCAACCATATTATATCATTATAGATCACGAGGGTAATTCTTTATCCCAAAAACCAGAAAGTTATAATTCAGATGCTACAGAGTATCAAACTTGGTTGCGTCAAGGTATTGATACTTTCAACAAAAAGTAATTACACTTTTTTACTTAAACAAAAAAGCACTAAAAGCACTAGAATAAAAGTGTCTTTAGTGCTTTTTCGTTTTCAGACTAATTTATTTGGCTCTCAATAGCTATTAAAATTGCATTTATTATTAATTTATTTTTTGAATTAATTATTTGATTTCTTTCTAAAAATGCGGGCTATTGGCTCTTAATTCCGAGTAGTTTTTATATCTTTAAACACTATTTTTTAATTAAAAAACTTATGAAAAAACTATTCAGTGTTGTACTGCTTTTTGTTGGTACAATTCTCTTAGCACAAGAAAAAGTGCCCAATTATGTAGCCGAAAACTATACAAAAAAAGAGGTACATATAAAGATGCGCGATGGGCAATCCCTATTCACTTCTATTTATTCTCCAAAGGATGTTTCTAAAAAATATCCAATCATCATGCAGCGTACGCCTTATAATTCTGGTCCGTACGGTGAAGGGCAGTACAAGCGTGCTGTTGGGCCTAGTGAAACAATGATGAAAGAAGGTTATATTGTTGTTTATCAGGATGTACGCGGACGTTTTATGAGCGATGGTCTGTATGACAATATGCGTGCGTTTATCCCGAATAAGAAAGGGAAAATAGAAGTTGATGAAGCTTCGGACACATACGATACGATTGATTGGTTGGTTAAAAATGTACCTAATAATAACGGAAATGTAGGTACTTGGGGTATTTCCTATCCGGGCTTTTATGCAAGTTATTCGTTGTTAAGTAATCACCCAGCTTTAAAAGCGGTGTCGCCGCAAGCGTGCATTGCTGATTTCTTTTTTGATGATTTTCATCACAATGGTGCATATTTATTGAGTTACTGGAAGGTAACACCATTGTTTGGACCACAAAAAACTAAGCGCACTACTGAACCGTGGTACAAATTTAGTAATGTAGGAACGAATGACGATTATCAGTTTTTCTTGGATGCAGGACCTTTATCTAATTTAGACAAGTATTATGGTAAAGACAATGAATTTTGGCAGCAATTGAAAGACCATTCAAGCTATGATGATTTTTGGCAAAAAAGAGGGTTACTGCAGCATTTAAAAAATATCAAGCCAGCAGTAATGACAGTAGGAGGATGGTTTGATGCGGAAGATTTGTATGGTCCATTAAATACGTACAGTACTATTGAAAAAAATAGCAAAAATTACAATACCATCGTAATGGGACCGTGGAGTCACGGTGATTGGGCTCGCAATTCTGCTAAACAAGTTATTGGTAATATCAATTTTGGGGATAGTATTTCAGCTTATTACCAAAAAAATATTGAGGCGAATTTTTTCCGTCATTTCTTAAAAAATAATGGCAAAGGAGAAAATAAGTTGCCAGAAGCCTATGTTTTTGATACAGGTAAAAAAGAGTGGAAAACCTATGAAACATGGCCACCTCAAAATACAGAGAAGCAAAATTTTTATTTACAAGGCAATCAGTTAACTAGGAAAGCTAATAAAAGTTTTGTTTTTGAAGAATTTGTGAGTGATCCTAAAAAACCAGTTCCATATTCAGAAGATATCAAGCAGCAAGGCCTTACACCCAGAAAATACATGACCGATGATCAGCGTTTTGCTGCTAGACGTCCTGATGTAGTTGTTTTTGAAACGGAAGTTTTACAAGATGACACGACTCTGGCTGGTGAAATTTTAGCTAAACTACAAGTTGCAACCACAGGAACTGATGCTGATTGGATTGTAAAAGTTATCGATGTTTTTCCTGCTGATGAACCAGAAACAAAAGACGTTGCTCCTTATTTAAAAATGAGTAATTACCACATGATGGTTCGTAGCGAAGTGATGCGTGGACGTTTCCGTAATAGTTTTTCTAAACCAGAACCATTTGTTGCGAATGAAAAAACACCAGTAAATATTAAGTTGCAAGATGTTTTTCATACTTTCAAAAAAGGACACAAAATCCAAATTCAAGTACAAAGTACTTGGTTTCCTTTAATTGATTTGAATCCACAGACTTTTGTAGAAAATATTTTTTATGCCAAGCCAGAAGATTTTCAAAAACAAACACATCGTATTTATAATGATTCAAGTATTGAATTTACAGTGTTAAAATAAATGAAATACTTATTCTTTATTCTTTTAAATAGTAAATAAAGGCTTGCTTTAAAATTTCTACTTAAAATCAAATTATGCCAAACAAAAAACACTCTGAATTTTCAGAGTGTTTTTTTATTTAAATTGGTTTGTTCTTCTTATAAAAACTCACCGTGTTGTGTGATGTCAAGTCCAAGTTCTTCTTTTTCTTCGCTTACTCTAAGTGGAGTAATTTTATTTACAATGAAAAACAAAGCGTATGAAGCAGTAAAGGCAAAAACAGATACAATTACCAAAGCAGTTAGTTGATTTAGAAATAAAGTTGCATCTCCAAAAATAAGTCCTTGGTTATCGCCAACTACTGAGTTAATTGATTTAGAAGCAAAAACTCCTGTAAGAAGCATTCCTACCATTCCGCCTACACCATGGCAAGCAAATACATCCAAAGCATCGTCAATTTTACCTTTATGGAATGCTCTCACAACAAGATTACTTACTATACTTGCGAAGGCACCGATAAAAATTCCGTGTGAAATACTAACAAAACCAGCTGCCGGAGTAATAGCTACCAAACCTACAACAACACCAATACATGCGCCCATTGCTGATAATTTTTGTCCAAGAATTTTGTCAAGAAATACCCAAGCCATTCCTGCAGCAGCAGCTGCAACAGTAGTTGTTCCTAGTGCTTGAACTGCTAAGCCGTTAGAACCTAATGCAGATCCAGCATTAAAACCAAACCATCCAAACCATAATAAACCTGTTCCTAATAATACGTAAGTGATACGTGCAGGATTAGGTTTTTGTGCTTTTCTTTTTCCTAAAAAAATGGCTCCTGCTAATGCAGCCCAACCTGCACTCATGTGTACAACAGTACCACCAGCAAAGTCTAATACTCCCATTTTAAAGAATATCCCATCAGGATGCCAAGTCATGTGTGCTAAAGGTGTATATATTAATAAAATGAACAATACCATGAATAAAAGGTAAGCCCAAAAACGGATTCTTTCTGCAAATGCGCCTGTGATTAAAGCGGGTGTTATTATAGCAAACTTTGCCTGAAACAAAGCAAATAATAAGAAAGGTATTGTTGGAGCAAGACTCCAAGCGGTATTTGTTCCTACGCCTTGAAACATTAAATTAGGTAATGGATTACCGATAATTCCGTTTACTGTTGGGCCGAATGATAAACCAAATGCAATTACAACCCATAAGACAGTTACGATTATCATAGCCATAAAACTTTGCAGCATGGTACTGATTACATTTTTTTTGCCAACCATTCCTCCGTAAAAAAAACCTAATCCAGGAGTCATTATTAAAACAAGTGCTGTTGCAACAATCATCCAAGCAGTATCTCCTGTATCAAATTTTACGGGTTCGGTAGGAGCGGGACTATCAATTATAAAATAATTTGAAAAAAGGGTCAGTAGCAAAATGGCGATTAAAATCACACTTAAAATAATTTTTCTCATAGTTGTTTGTTTTAAATTTCGATAAAAGTATAAAAATCATCATTATACCCCATAAAAAATAATAGTTACTATTAAATTTTTATCATTTTTTCATTAGTACCCCTTTTTTTTTATAGGTAAATGATAAATGGTCTCTTAATTTTGTAATTTGTTAAAGTAAGGTTAAAACTTAAATAGTTACGAATGATGATTGAAGTCTTACCGATAAATTGGTTAGTATAAATTTTGACATCAAATGTACTGCATAAAAAAAGCGCCATCCGATTTGACTCGAATAGCGCTTTTATTTTGAATTTAAATGTACCTACTTTAAAGTATGCTTACTCAAAATTTTGTATACTTCATTAATATTGTTACCTCCTTTTCCAAATTGTTTTGTAATTGGAGCATTATCATGGTTTAACCAAATTTTTAGCTCAGCATCCATATCTAAGATTCCAGCACTTTCTTTTGAGAACTTTTTAATGCTAGAGTAAGGAATCGTTAGATAGTCTACCTTGGTGCCTACAAGCTGTTTCTCGACTAATATAAGTCGCTTGTTTGTAAACAAAAAGAGATCTTTGATAAGCTTGTATGCTTTTTCAATATGTTCTCCATCGATCAAGATGGGCTCAAACTCAGCCGAAATTTTTTCGATATCAACTTCTGAGGCATTTCCTAAAATTGCATTAAATAGTCCCATTTTTATTTATTTTTGATTGTATTTTGTTTTGTAACGCTCGTTTAATCGTGTTTGGTGTGTTTCTAAACTAATAGCTCTTCCTTGAATAAAGGCGTTGGTAAGTTTATTTGTTCTCATATCCAAAGCATCTCCTTCTGATATAAATAAAGTTGCGTCTTTACCTTGTGTTAAGGTACCACATTGTTCATCAATACCCAAAATTTTAGCAGTATTTGAAGTAATTAATTGTAATGCTGTTTCTTTATCTAAACCATAAGCGGCACAAGTACCTGCAAGGAATGGTAAGTTTCTGGTGTTCATTCTTTCGTGTGAACCACTATTTTCTAACCCCACTAATACTCCTTTTTCGGTCAGTAGTCTTGCGTTTTTATAAGGCAAATCAACATCGTGATCATCGTTTTCTGGCATGTCGTGTACGCGCTTCAACAATACACCTACGTTGTTTTTTTGCAATAATTCAGCTGCTTTATACGCTTCATAACCTCCAATAATTGCCATTTTTTTAATTCCGTTTTGTTTGGCAAATTGTACGGCATCAATGATTTGTTTTTCTTCATTAGCATGAATGTACAATGTTTGCGTACCATCAAAAAGTCCTTTTGTAGATTCTAATACCAAATTTCTTTCTTTGGCCGTATCACCCAAATAGGCTTTTGCATTGGTGAAAAAAGAACTTAGATCATTCACTTGTTTTGGATAATCTTTATTCGCTTCAATTGCTCCCGGCTCAGCCCACCAACCGCTTCTTCTAAAAGTAGATGGAAAATTCAAGTGCATTCCATCGTTTTCCTTAACCAAAGCGTCTTGCCAATGCCAAGCATCCAATTGTACAATTGAAGATGAGCCTGAAATGATTCCACCTCTTGGCGTAATTTGAGCCATTAAAATTCCGTTTGGTCGTACGGTTTCGATTACTTTCGAATCAGCCGTGTAAGCAATTATACTGCGAACATTTGGATTCATACTTCCAATTTCGCTTTCATCATCAGATGATTTTACGGCATCAATTTCAACTAAACCTAATGTAGAGTTGGGTGCAATAAAACCAGGATATACGTGTTTGCCTCCTGCATTTATTGTTGTATCATAAGCATCTGCAGCCAAGCGGATTGTTTTTGCATCGGCAATTAGCGTTATTTTACCATCTTTAAAACCAATGGCGCTGTTTTCAATAACAGTCCCATCACCGATGTGTGCCGTTGCATTCAAGATCAAAACAGACTTGGTTTGCTTATTGGCTGGAGTTTGTTGCGCTTGCAAAAGAGTAGATGCACCAAGCATCAAGGTTGCAAGCATTATTTTTTTGTAGTTCATAATTTTAAATTTTAGGATTGAATCGAGCAGTGCTCTGCTTTTAAAGAAATCTATTGTACTACTAACTACAATTCTTCAAGAGAATCACAGTGGTATTCTACTTTTTCTTTCTTTTTAGCAGGTTGTGTGCTCATTCCTTTGTTTTTCTCTTGCAATAATTGACCAATCAATTCGCTTCTCTCTTTAATGATTGCTTTTCTTTGTTCTTCGTCTTTTTGAACATCATAATATACAACACCTTCAATTAAAGTTTTTTCTGCTTTGGCATAAATTGATAACGGATTGGCGTTCCATAAAACGATATCAGCATCTTTACCAGTTTTGATACTTCCTACTTTATCATCAATGTGTAATAATTTTGCAGGGTTTAAGGTTACAAATTTCCAAGCATCTTCTTCAGATACATTACCGTACTTAACTGCTTTTGCAGCTTCTTGGTTCAATCTTCTTGACATTTCGGCATCATCAGAGTTGTAAGCTACAACCAATCCAGCTTTGTGCATGATAGGTCCGTTGAATGGAATAGCATCATTCACCTCAAATTTGTAGGCCCACCAGTCAGAGAAAGTAGAAGCTCCAACACCATGTTCTTTCATTTTGTCGGCAACTTTGTATCCTTCTAGAATGTGCGTATATGTATTTACTCTAAAGTTAAATTTCTCGGCCACCTTCATCAACATCAAGATTTCTGATTGTACGTAAGAGTGACAAGAAATAAAACGCTCTTTGTTTAAAATTTCAGCTAAGGTTTGTAATTCTAAATCTACGCGAGGTGCTTTACCTTTTTTGTTGCTTGAATTGTATGCTTTCCAAGCTACATCATAATCTTTTGCACGTTGAAAATAATCAGTAAATACTTGTTCAACTCCCATTCTACTTTGTGGGAAACGAGTAGGGTTAACATTACCCCAGTTCGATTGTTTTACGTTTTCACCAAGTGCAAATTTGATAAAGCCTGGCTGGTTTTTGTATAACATTTCATCTGCAGCAGCACCCCATTTCCATTTTACAATGGCAGAGCGACCACCAATAGGGTTTGCTGATCCGTGAAGCAATTGCGAAGTAGTTACTCCACCAGCTAATTCTCTATAAATATTCACATCCTCTGAGTTTACTACGTCTTGAATAGTTACCTCGGCGCTAGAGTTGTGACCGCCTTCGTTTACTCCATTTGAAATGGCAATATGCGAGTGCTCGTCAATAATACCGCTAGTAAGGTGTTTTCCTTTTGCATCAACAACAGTGGCACTGGCATCTGAAAGATTTTTTCCAACGGCAGCAATTTTTCCATTCTTAACAAGTACATCTGTTTCTTCCAGAATTCCTTCTTTTTCGTTCGTCCAAACAGTTGCATTTTTGAATAAAAGGGTAGTTGCTGTTAGTTTTTTCGTGTTTCCGTAAGCATTGTTCGGGTAAGTAACTGGCATGATTGCAGGTCCTTTTTCTACTTTTGAGGAATCTA
Organism: Flavobacterium turcicum; assembly: GCF_011365745.1. GTDB lineage: Bacteria > Bacteroidota > Bacteroidia > Flavobacteriales > Flavobacteriaceae > Flavobacterium > Flavobacterium turcicum. The sequence continues at coordinate 16,469 of NZ_JAAOBY010000002.1, forward strand.
TTGCTTTTGCAAATGCAGCCGTCTTTACAGCAGCCCATTTCAATTCTGATCCATCAAACAAAACCGCTTTTCCAGATAAATTATCGGTATTGTCAACATAACCAATTAATCTAGTAAAGTTCGTTTTGGTTGAATCAAGTGGTTTTACCACTGTAGAAACCCAGTTGTTGGTGAATGTCAATTTTGAATTCACTTTTTTAGCATCAGTTGTCGTAATTTCTGATTTAGGAGCGTTGATTTCGCCGTTGATTTTCCATTTGAACTTTTCGTTTCCAATCGTTAAATCGTAGTTTCCTCTAATGTCTTTGGTGTTTAAATCGTTGATGACGAATTTATTTCCTTGTACCCAGTTTTCGTACATTACAGTTTTGGCGTCAAAAATGGCTCCTGATGTAATCACAAAGTTGGCTAAACTTCCATTTTTCAAAGATCCTACTTCATTACTTTTTCCTAAAAGTGCTGCAGGAACGGTAGTTAGTGCCTCTAAAGCTTTAGTACTATCAAAACCGTATTGAATGGCTTTTAAAAGATTGGTTCTAAAATCTTCAATTTTTTTCAATTTATCAGTGGTCAAAGCAAAAACAATTCCGTTATCTGACAATACTTTTAAATTGCTAGGTGCTTGATTCCAATATCTCAAATCTTTTAACTCCATTTGGTTGGCCTGATTCGGGTCGGAAACATCATAAGCCTCTGGAAAGTTGATTGGAATGATGAATTTCGAATTCGTCTGTTTGATTTCTTCAATACGTTCAAATTCGTTACCGCTTCCTTTAAGGATGTAGCTTAAGCCGAATTCTTTTGCAATTTTGGCAGCACGTAAACTATTCAGTTTATCTTCGGTTGTAAAAATTTGCACCAATTTTTCATTACTCGCCAATGCTTCAAGAGATAAATCTTTTGTTTTGGAATTTCCTTTTTTATACCAATCCAAATCGTAGTACATCTGGCGTAATAGTGCCATCATTCCCATCAATGAACTTGGGTAAGATTGCGCCGTTGTTACACTTCTTGAAAAGGCAAAATGATTAGTCAACTTATCAGTTAGTAATTGATTGCTGTTATCAAAATTATTTAATGCAACTAGAGTTCCTGTACCGCGAGCAATTCCGTCAGGGATGTGCGAACCTACAACACCAAAACCAGCCTTTAGTAATTCTTCGGCCTTAGTTTGGTCGTACTTAAAGGCTTGGTAGGCGTTTTGCTCTGATTTGATGTTTTCATTCCAATAATAACCCACGCGTTTGGTATCGTATAATGAACCACGACCCGCTGTTGCTGCAGGTTTTGGTTTCTCTATTCCAAAGCTAGTGTACAAATCGATAAACGATGGGTAAATCGATTTACCATTTAGATCAATAGTAGTGCAGTTTTTTGGGATTGCTACATTAGTTCCCGCATTTACTACTTTTCCATTTTGGATTAATAAAGTTCCTTTCTGGATAATTTGTGTGGGTGTTACATAAATTTTAGCATTAGTAAATGCCGTAAAATTGTTGGTCTTGTTGGGGATACTTTCGTTGTTAGGAAAGTACTCCTGTGCATAGGATTTAGGCATGAAAATGCTTAAAACCAGCAGTAGTACGATTTTTTTCATAGTTTAGTTTATAATTAGTCCTTAAAAGTAAAAAAATGTTAATATTTCTCCTTGTCTTTAATGGATTTTAACATTTATTTTTGATAGTTAATCAACGAATTTGAAGTGATTTTAATAAAAATTTAAAGAGATATGCAATCTTTTTTAGCTAATGTTCAATAATTGATAAAATATGTAAGATTTGTAGGTATAATTTAAAATTTTTGTTTACTTTTAAAAATAAAATATTGATTGTATGCTAGTTAAAGTTTTTGGGAGTGCTGTTTTTGGAGTCGAAGCAACTACAATAACGGTTGAAGTTAACATGGATAAAGGTATTGGCTACCACTTGGTAGGATTGCCTGATAATGCCATAAAAGAAAGTAGCTACCGCATAGCAGCCGCTCTTAAAAATAACGGATTTGCCATGCCTGGTAAAAAAATTACAATTAATATGGCTCCTGCTGATTTGCGAAAAGAGGGTTCTGCTTATGATTTAACTTTGACGATGGGTATTCTTGTAGCTTCTGCGCAAATTCAAGCCGAAGCGTTGGCTGAGTATATTATTATGGGCGAACTGTCACTCGATGGCAGTTTACAACCTATTCGAGGTGCTTTGCCTATTGCAATTAAAGCGAAAGAAGAGGGTTTTAAAGGTTTTTTTCTGCCAAAGCAAAATGTAAAAGAGGCCGCTATCGTTGCAGGTTTAGATGTTTATGGTGTTGAGAACGTACAAGAAGTAATTGATTTTTTTGAAGGCAAGGGTACTTTGGAACCTACAAAAATAGATACGAGAGCTGAGTTTTATAAAACCTTAGACTTTCCTGAGTTTGATTTTTCGGATGTGAAGGGGCAGGAGAGCATTAAGCGGTGTATGGAAATTGCAGCAGCTGGAGGGCACAATATTATTTTAATAGGTCCGCCTGGAGCAGGAAAAACCATGTTAGCCAAGCGATTGCCAAGTATATTACCACCAATGACTTTACGCGAAGCGCTTGAAACCACCAAAATTCATAGTGTAGCTGGAAAATTAAAAGAAGTAGGCTTGATGAATCAAAGGCCATTCAGGAGTCCGCACCACACGATTTCAAACGTAGCTTTGGTGGGTGGAGGTAGTTATCCGCAGCCGGGTGAAATATCAATGGCACACAATGGTGTATTGTTTTTGGATGAGTTGCCGGAGTTTAAACGAGATGTTTTGGAGGTGATGCGACAGCCACTTGAAGATCGAGAAGTAACTATTTCACGAGCTAAATTCACAGTAACTTATCCATCTTCTTTTATGTTGGTGGCCAGTATGAACCCGAGTCCGAGTGGATTTTTTAATGATCCTGATGCGCCACAAACTTCTTCTCCGCATGAAATGCAACGGTATTTGAGTAAAATTTCTGGGCCTTTATTGGACCGCATTGATATTCATATTGAAGTAACCCCTGTTCCTTTTGATAAATTATCAGATGATCGCAAGGCGGAAAGCAGTGTTTCGATTCGTGAGCGAGTTACGGCAGCAAGAGAAATTCAAACGTTGCGTTTTGAGCAAATGGACCACATTCATTACAATGCACAAATGAATACCAAACACATTCGAGAATATTGTGTGCTTGACGATAGTTCTAAATTATTATTAAAAACAGCAATGGAGCGCTTGAACTTGTCGGCTCGAGCGTATGATAGGATTTTGAAAGTAGCAAGAACGATAGCCGATTTAGATGCGGCTCCGAATATTTTAGCTATGCATATTACAGAAGCCATTCAGTACCGAAGTTTGGATCGCGATGGTTGGCTGGGCTAGTTCTATTAAAGTGTCATTGAAAATTGGTAGTATAAATTCAAAATAAAACTACTCTCGTAAATGAAAGTAGTTTTGATTTTAATTTTGAAAGATAAACGTGATTTTAGCCCCAATTGAAGTGTAAATCCTCCCGATTTTTCTCGGGATATTGCAACGGAAAGCGGGACAAGTTAGGATCTGAAATGAGATTTTCTGCTCCTAAAACAACCAATATTAGTTAGATGAACGTCTTTCGTTATTTTGTTTAGGTTTTCGTGGTCCAAAGCTATTTGAGCTTGTACGTTTACTAGCATCAGCTTTAGGTTGCTTTGGTGTGGAATTGCGTTGCGGTCTGCCTTGCCCTTGTTTAATAGGAGCGGTAGATGCATTTGGGTCGGCCTCAAAACCAGGAATCTGCTCTTTAGGCAAGCGCAATCCAATTAGTTTTTCGATGTCTCTTAAAAATTGTGTTTCGTCAGGACTAAACAATGAAATAGCTTCGCCGCTGGCACCCGCGCGACCTGTACGACCAATGCGGTGTACATAATCTTCAGGAATATTTGGCAATTCGAAGTTAACTACGTGCGGTAATAATGGAATATCGAGTCCTCTTGCAGCAATATCGGTTGCTACAAGCACTGCGACAGTTCCTTTTTTAAAGCCGTCTAAAGCCTTTGTTCGTGCACCTTGTCCTTTGTTTCCATGGATGGCAGCAGCTACAATTCCGGCTTTGTTCATGCTCTCGCACAATTTATTGGCACCTTGTTTGGTGCGCGTAAAAACGAGTGTTTGTTTCCAATTACCCTCCGAAATCAATTTGATGATTAATTCGGTTTTTTTCTCTTTGGCTGCAGGATATATTTTTTGAGCAATTGCTTCAACAGTTGTGTTTTCAGGAGTTGCCTCAACATGAACGGGTTGGTGTAAAATACCTATTGCTAGTTTTTTGATATCTGGAGAAAACGTGGCTGAGAATAATAAGTTTTGTCTTTTGGCAGGAATGATTTTTAAAATTCGCTCAATGTCTCTTAAAAATCCCATGTCGAGCATGCGATCAGCCTCATCTAGTACAAGGATTTCAATTTTATTCAGGCTTATTAAACCTTGATTTTGTAAATCGATTAATCGTCCAGGAGTTGCAACCAGAATATCAACGCCTTGGCGTAATTGAGTTACTTGCGGATTTTGATTTACTCCGCCAAAAATTACAGCACTTTTTAAGTCTAAAAAGATGCTATATTCTTTAATATTTGCTAAAATTTGAGCTGCTAATTCACGTGTTGGTGTAAGTATTAGCGCTCTAATTGGGCGGTTGCGTAGTTGTACTCCTTGAGCGAGCGTATGTAAAATTGGTAACGTAAATCCAGCTGTTTTTCCGGTACCGGTTTGAGCTGAGGCTAATACATCTTTTCCGTCTAAAATGGGTGGAATTGCTTTTTGTTGTATTGGTGAAGGGGTAGTGTAACCTTTTTTACTGATGGCTTTGAGTAGCTCATCAGATAATCCTAACGATTTGAATGACATATATGGTGTTTACGAAGTATGTACATAAAAAAAATACTTCTTTTAATTGTGCGCGAAGGTACTGCTAATTTTTTGATATGCTGGTTTATAGCGAACATTACTTATTTTTTGTAATCTTTTAACTATAATATTGTTTTTTTAGTAAAAAAAAATAGGGTCGAACCCTATCTTTCTTTTTAATTCATTAAGACCTTTATAGTTCTTCGAAAGTATTTCCCTGTCTAATGTCACCACTTTTATAGCCTTTCATAAACCATTGTTTACGCTGCGCGGAAGTACCGTGTGTGAATGATTCTGGAACGATATGCCCTTGAATTTTCGACTGAATTGCATCGTCGCCTACGGCATGTGCAGCGCTAAGTGCATCATCTAGGTCTCCCTCTTCAAGGAAGTTTTTCATATTTTGATTGTAATGTGTCCATAGACCGGCATAAAAATCAGCTTGCAACTCGAGAGCTACTGATAATTTGTTTGCTTCGGCTTGACTTTTTCCTTGTTGCATTTGTCGCATCTTGGCTGATGTACCTAATAAGGTTTGTACATGGTGGCCTATTTCATGCGCAATTACGTAGGCTGTTGCAAAATCGCCTCCTTGAGCGCCAAATTTGGTTTTTAGATCATTAAAGAAGGTCAAGTCCATATAAACTTTTTGGTCAGCAGGGCAGTAAAAAGGTCCTGACGCTGATGTCGCACTTCCACACTCCGTATCTACAGCATCTGAAAATAAAACCACAGTTGGTTCTTTGTATTGTAAGTTGTTTTCTTGAAAAATTTTGGTCCAAACATCCTCAGTGTCAGTTATAATCGCATCTACCATTTTGCCCTCTGTAAGCTCAGCTTGCGTAAGGTCTCTTTGCTCGGTTGGCGCACTTTGACCGCCTTGATTTAATTGTTCTAATATAGGAGTTAGCATTTGCGCATTTTCACCACCAAAAGTATTTAATAGAATAATTATAATTCCTATTATTCCTCCGCCAACAATTGTTTTACCACCTGAAGACATTCCTCTGCGATCTTCAAGATTTCCGCTTTCGCGTCTGCCACTCCATTTCATAAGTTTGAATTTAACTGTTACTTTTTTATTGAATTTCTGTTTTTGTTACGCTTGTTGCCACTTGAAAAACGTTTCCTCGACAATGCCTTTAATAATTGGTTTTGGGATATAATCGTTCATGCCGGCTTTCAGGCAGTTGTCTCTTTCTTGTTTTTCGGTTCCGGCCGTGATTGCAATGATGGGTACCTGTTTGCCTGATTCTAATTTTCGTATTTGTTCTGTGGCCTCGTAACCATTCATGATTGGCATTTGGATATCCATAAATACAAAGTCAGGTTTCCATTTTTCAAATTGCTCTACAGCTTGTGATCCATTTGCGGCTTCGTGAATTGTAGTAGGAAAGGAAAGGTTTTTTAAAATTGTTTTTAATAACAGCATATTTACTTTATTGTCCTCTACAATTAGTATGGTTGCCATTTTTGAGCTGATTTTATTTTTTACAACCATGTCTTTTATGGTGTTAAAATCAGTATCAAAGAGACTTTCGCTAACAATAATTTCAGAGCAAGTTTGTAATTTTATGTCAAAATAAAAGGTACTACCTTTTTTGGAAGTGCTTTCGAGCTGCAACTTGCTATTCATTAGTCCAAGTAACTGGTTAGATATGGTAAGTCCTAAACCAGTTCCTCCAAATTTTCTTGTTGTAGATCCGTCTTCTTGTGAAAAAGCACGAAAGATTTTCTTTTTATTTTCGTCCAATATTCCTATTCCTGTATCCTTTACTGCAAAGCGAATAGTAGCGCTACCATCCTGAAGAGGGTTGAGCATTTTTACTTCTAATTTGATACTTCCTTTTTCAGTAAATTTTACTGCATTGGCTAATAGGTTAATCAAAATTTGTTTTAGTCGAACACTATCCAACAAGAAGAATTTTGGCAAATCCTCTGCGATATCCAATTGTAATGCTAACTTTTTTTGATTAGACTCAATTAAAATTAAATCAATCACTTGATGTAAAAGCTCTATAATGTTGCATTTTTCGACGTACAATTCTAGTTTTCCAGCCTCAATTTTCGAAAAATCTAGAATATCATTGATGATATCAAGCAAAGAGTGTGCAGACTGACTAATGGTTTTCATGTACTTACTTTGAGTAGGTCCTAGCGTCGTTTTCATTAGCAGATCTGTAAAACCGATAATGCCATTGAGAGGTGTTCGTATTTCATGGCTCATATTGGCTAAGAACTCTGATTTTGCCTTGTTGGCCGCTTCAGCCAGCTCTTTTTCTTGAATTGCGGTTTCAGCAATTACACGCTCAGTGATATCAATAAAAATACCTTCTAAAAAAGCAATTTTGTCATTTTTGTAGATGGCATCTCCAAATTCTTCAACCCAAACTACGCGGTTTTCTTTATGTATAATGCGGTATGTTTGTCGAATAGACTTTTTGTTTTCAATTGCTTCTTTTTGCTTGTTAATCGTTTTAATTTTATCCTCTGGATGAATGAGATCGATAAACGATAATTCATTATTTAAAAAAGCAGATTTTGCATATCCTGTTAATTTTTCTACTTCATCGTTTATATAAATTTTAGTATTGTTCTCATCGTAGTTTGACAAATATACCGTTCCAGGTATGTTGTTAGCTAAGGAACGAAATTTCTCTTCACTTTCATAAATGGCGGTTTCATTGGTAATGCGTTCTATAGAAGAGGCAATATTTCGAGCCAAGGTTTTTAAAATGGTTACCTCGTCTTCGCTCCAATAACGCTCTGTTACTGTATCATCAAAGCCTAAAAAGCCTTGAAATTTATCTTTAATGAAAACAGGAAACAATATAAGCGATTTTACATCAACACCCTCTAGTTTTTGGCGAAGCGATTTATTTTCGATATGCGAAATAGTAGCCTCGTAAATTTCGTTATTTAACAACGGAATTAAAAGATCTTCAAATTCTGAATGAGGTATGTTTTGAAGTCTTGGGTTGGTTTCAGTTAATTTATTGTTTTGTACAAACCAACGGTGCTTTTGACTAATTAATCCTGTTTCTTGATTGTGTTCGTAGTAATAAGATCGATGGGATTTGGTTGCTTTACCCATAATGATCAAGGCATCTTCAAAGATATCGTTGAGATTAGTAGAATTTAAGAAATTTTCGGTACACAAAGCCATTGCAGATAAAAGTTCACTCTTGTATGCGAGTTTACCTTCTGTTTCAAAGCGGCTTTGTGAAATGATATTTAGAGCAATAATATCTGCAATTGTTTTTGCGAAACTGATATCTTCATTGTCCCATTTTATTTTATAATGGGTCGATTCTAAACATAAAATTGCAAACAATTCACCGTTTAAAATTAGCGGAATATCTAGAAGTGATTTTATATTATGTTTTGTGAAATATTCGGCATTAAGTTCTTTTAGGCTTTTCTTTTTAACAACATTAGAGGCACAAATTTGTTTTCGAGTTGTTAATTTCTCAAAGTATAAAGGGAAATTTTCTTGGTACAATACTTCACCTTTGCTGAAGCAATTTCGATCTAATTCAAACAAACTTTCGCAAATAATTTTGTCTTTTTCATATTTCCAGTAACTTACCCTGTTACATTTCATGACTTTAGCAGAGGTCTCAATAATTTGATTTATACCAAGCTCAAGGTTACTATAGCTACTAAAATTGGTTGTAGATAGTTTTGTTATGGTTTTGTTGTATTCGTCTAATTTTTTCTGTCGCGTTTTGGTATCGAATTCAATTTCTTTGAACTTTGTAATATCTCTGGCGATACCTGAGTAAGCAATAATTTTACCTTGCTCGTTACGACGAATAATTACTTTTTGCGATACCCACAATTCATCGCCATTGCTTTTAATCATTGGGAATTCAACGGTTGGGAAAAAACTTTTATCAGTTGTGTTATTTAAATAATAATCAGTCATAGAAGATTCAAAGTCCTTACGTATGAAATCAGTAAAATAACTACCAATTATTTGTTCTTTTTTGTAACCTAAAGCTTTGATTGAGAATTCGTTTACAAATACAAACTGCCCCCTGTTATTTACTTCATAAATTAAATCAATTGCGTTTTGAATGAGGTTTTCATATTGATTTTGCATTTCCATTTCATGAGTAACATCTTGGCCAATTCCAATGATGAGGTCATCCGAAAATTTTTTGTCATTCCACCTAATTATCTTGTAATCTCCATTTTTACACTTGAGTCGGCGTGTAAATACGCGATCTACTTGAAATTTTTTGTGATAATCTTCGCCATAAAACTCCGTATCCTCAGTTAATTTCCAATAACCTAAGCCCATTACTTGATCTACAGAATATCCTAAAATAGTTTCAACATTTTCACTACAAAATACGATTTCACCTTTAATATTAGTTGCTAAAATTAACGAGTTCCCTTTATTAATAATTTGGTTGTTAAAATTGAGTTTGTTTTTTAAATTTAAAATAGAAAGCTGTCTTATGTAATTAACCACCACAACTGCTATGCAATAATTAAATAAAATGATGGCAGTGTTTATAGGAATGATTTCAAAAACCATTAATACAAGCAAGAAAATGAAAACAATTGCTACTAAGATCCAATACCATTTTTGTGGCTTTACTATAGAATACGAGAAGAAAAAAGCAGCAACAAATGCAATCGAAGGAATGATATCAGGAGAGTATAAAATGATATTTCGAGCAATGTAAACCAGAGCTATTAAGAATAATACTCGGAAAATTTTCTCTCCATTCTGGTAAATAAAATTATTTTTTTTGCTCAAAAAATAAAGTACCAAAAAATAAAGTACCAAAAAGAAAATACCTATGAAAGAATTTGTAGCTAACAAGCTGGAATCTCTTATTTCAAAAATTTCAAAACTAATTTCTAAAAAAGGAATTATAATTCCAATAAACAAAAAGTAAAGCTGGTATTCCTCACTTTTTGAGTCTTTTACAGAATTTCGTTTGATAAAATCGGGATAAAGAAGCTGTGTAATTTTTGAAAATTTGAAAATAATCAAAAACAATAAAAGTAAAATAAAAGGATTCAGAATGCGGAATAAATTATTATTCATCGCAAGTTTGTCAATGAATGAGACAGGAACAGCACTCGCAAGTACAGATATCTCTTCCATTAAGGAATTGTTTAATTGTAAAGCTGCTATAGTTTTACAAGCGTAAGTCATGATTTGTTTTGGCTTTAATTCAATAAAATTTGAAAAGTACTTCTAATTTGATTGAAAATTAAGTAATTTTTTAATAAGAACCAAAACAAGTAATCGGTCTGTTTTGGTTCTTATTAAAAAAAAAAATTCTAGCCATTATACTCCAAATCTTCAGGAGTTTCAATACCAATTATTTCTTTATAAACAACATAGTATAATGAAAAGACAAAAGGAATAGTAAATACTAATCCAATGCAACAACCTAAAAATCCAATCCAAGATGCAATCGAGCTTACGACTATCAAGCCTAAAAGAGTCAATGGCTGTTTAGAGGCCACAAGGATACTTGCTTTGATAGATTCAACTGCTTTTAAGTTTCCAAAAATGATAAAAGGTACAGTTAAAAAGGTAAACAGCGAAAGTATACTTGATATCACATAACCTAAAAATGGAATTTGAAAAAAAGCAATAGTATTTTGTATTGATGAACTAACGATAGCCAAGAGTACTGAAGCTATTAAGAGTTCAACAAAATAGGGCGCTTTATAATATTGAAACATGGTTGCAATACCAAATTCTTCATCTTTGTCAGCGCTTTGTGCCATTTTTGTTAAACCAGCTGGAAAAGGACATGTAATAGCAGCAATAAATACTGTTGCTACAGAAACATATAGTAAAATTTCCAGAGGTAAAGTTTCTAATTGTAAATTTTCTGGTTTTAAAATGGCTTTTAATTCAGGAAATCCAATAAAAGCAATGGCTATTCCGAAAAGAACTAAACTAAAAAGAGTAAAAAATACAAAAATCATTAAACCTCCATACCAGGCAATTTTTTTATAGTTTTCGATGGTGTTGTTGAATACGGTTCCAAAATCAAGTTCGTATCCTTGTTCTTTGATTTCGGCTAGACGTTTTTTTGTGTACGTGCTGGAGGTTGTTTGCATCGGTTTGGTTTTAGATTATTATGTTTTAATAGTCGCATTTTTTGTAAAAAGTTTCATTTTTTGTTTTAAATAATTTTATGAATCTACTACTTCTTCAAATATTATTTATCATAAAAAGATTGTGCGGCTCCGAATATTTTATGCAACTACATCCATTTTAGAAGTTTACGAATGGTTTTTAATTTTTCTTTATAAGGTGCGTAGCGCAGCGGTAGATCAAGCCAAGTTCCTCTTTTTACTATCGATTTTTGATGGGAGAAAATATCAAAACTAAGTTTTCCGTGATAAGCGCCCATCCCGGAATGTCCTACACCACCAAACGGAAGTATCTCGTTTACCAAATGCACCACTGTGTCATTGATGCAACCACCTCCAAAAGAATGATTTTGCAAAACATAATCAACATATTTTTTGTTTTCAGAAAACAGATAAAGTGCAAGCGGTTTTTCGTAACTGTTGATAATTTGATCTACTTCAGAAATATTAGTGTAGGAGATGATAGGAAGTATTGGACCAAAAATTTCTTCTGTCATTAGTAAACTATCTTTTGCGGGTTCGTCAACTAAGGTTGGAGCTACGTAAAAACTATTTTTGTCCGATTGGCCTCCAAAAAGTATCGATTGGTTTTCGAGAAGTTGTAATTGTCGTTCCCAATTTTTTTGGTTGATAATGCGAGCGTAATCTGGAGACTCTTGTGGATTTTCGCCCAATGCCGCGGTAATTTCAAAACGTAGCGCCTCAATTAATTGCTGTTTAACAGATTCATGTACCAAAACATAATCAGGTGCTACGCAGGTTTGTCCAGCATTTACAATTTTTCCCCAAATAATTCGTCGTGCGCTAATTTTAATATTGGCGGTTTCATCAACAATGCACGGACTTTTACCTCCCAACTCTAGTGTAACTGGTGTAAGATGTTTTGCGGCCGCCTTGGCTACAATTTTTCCTACTGCCACGCTACCCGTAAAAAAGATGTAATCCCATCGTTTTTCTAGTAAATCTGCCGCTACTTTGGCATCACCAGTAACCACGACCACATGTTGTACCGTAAAAGTTAAACGTACAATTTTAGCAATTATAGCGGCGGTTTTAGGTGTAAGTTCTGAGGGTTTTAGTGTAACAGCATTTCCCGCGGCTACAGCTGCAACAAGCGGACAAAAAGCAAGTTGAAAAGGATAGTTCCAAGGAGACAAAATTAAAACATGTCCGTACGGTTCGCTGTAGATGTAGTCAGATGAAGGAAAGTTGAGTAAGGAAGCGCGAACTTTTTTAGGTTTGGTATAAGAGTCAAAATTTTTGATAGTTGCTTTAAGGTCACTGATAACATAATTGGTTTCGGTTAAAACAGCTTCAAAATCAGGTTTTTTAAAATCATCATATAGGGCTTTTATAATTTCGTCTTCGTGTTGCGTAATTACGTCAAGCAATTTTTTTAACGATTCTTTTCGGTACCCTAGATCGGTTGTATATTTCATCAGATGTTTTTATTTTAAAAGTACAATTTAATTAGTTTAAAGCCAATTTTGATTTTAATAAAAAAGCGAGCTGTTATAGCTCGCCGTATTTGGTTTTCTTTTCTCTAAAATTAAGAGGAATAGATTTTTTGAATGTTGTTTAAATGGCATTCCAAATTACATCATCGGGTGTTGGAGCAATAATTTCTAGTTTTTCTTTTGTAACCGGATGGTCAAAAACTAATTTTCTTGCATGCAGGTGAATACCTCCATCGGGATTACTTCGGTCAAAACCATATTTTAAATCACCTTTGATAGGAGAACCAATTGCAGATAATTGGGCGCGAATTTGATGGTGTCTCCCGGTGTGCAAATTAATTTCAAGGGCACAATAATTATTAAGTTCTTTTATGATTGTATAATCTAAACTGGCCAATTTACTTTCGGGTACTTCTTTTAAATGTGCTTTAGAAGTATTGTTTTTTTCGGTTCTTTTCAAGTAGTGCACCAATTTGTCATGGCTTTTTTGCGGTTTGTTTTTAACCACACACCAATAGGTTTTTTGAGTTTCACGATTGCTAAACAATTCGTTCATTCTGCTCAATGCCTTACTGGTTTTTGCAAAAACTACAATCCCTGTAGTTGGGCGGTCCAAACGATGAACAACTCCTAGAAACACAGCACCTGGCTTATTGTACTTTTCTTTGATATATTCTTTTACAACCTCCGGTAAGGGTTTGTCTCCGGTTTTGTCACCTTGAACAAGGTCTCCTACGCGTTTGTTAACAACAATAAGATGGTTGTCTTCGTGCAGAATTTGAAGGTTGTTTTTATTTGATATTATTTTCATTCGGATTTCCCAGTAGGGGATTAGGGCTTAATATTGTTCGCTCGCATTTGGAAAATCAGATGATTTTACATCGGCCACATATTCTCCAATGGCTTGTGTCATTCCTTCGTAAAGGTTCATGTAGCGACGTAAAAAACGAGGACTGAATTCATTATTCATACCCAACATGTCGTGAATAACCAATACTTGACCGTCTACACCACCACCAGCACCAATACCGATTACAGGAATCGATATACTTTGCGCCACTTTTTCAGCTAGGTGAGCTGGGATTTTTTCTAAAACCAAAGCAAAACATCCTAGACGCTCTAATAATTTGGCGTCTTCGATTAATTTATCTGCTTCTTCTTCTTCTTTTGCACGAACTGTATACGTACCAAATTTATAGATAGATTGCGGTGTAAGACCTAAATGTCCCATCACCGGAATTCCAGCATGTAGTATTTTTTTAATCGAATCTTTAATTTCGTGGCCGCCTTCTAATTTAACTGCATGGCCGCCACTTTCTTTCATGATTCGGATAGCAGAGCGTAATGCTTCTTTTGGGTCTGATTGGTAACTTCCAAAAGGCAAATCAACCACAACTAAGGCTCTTTCAATAGCTCTCACTACTGATGAGGCGTGGTAAATCATTTGATCTAACGTAATTGGTAAAGTCGTTTCGTGACCTGCCATAACATTTGATGCTGAATCTCCTACCAAAATAACGTCAATACCAGCAGTATCAACAATTTTAGCCATGGTGTAATCATAAGCGGTAAGCATCGAGATTTTTTCGCCATTGGCTTTCATCTCGATCAATGATTTTGTTGTGATGCGTTTGTAATCTTTTTTTGCTACAGACATAATTCTTTTATTTGAGGCGGTAAAGGTACTAAAATGAATATTTTTTAATCAAAAATGTAACACTAAGTTTGTAAAAGTACTAATTATAAAAATGGAATATATGAAGCGTATAGTTACCGTAATGATTTTGTGCTTTTTTGTGGGAAGTTTGCAAGCACAGAAACAAGAAAAAGAAAAAATAAAAACTACAATAATTCAGTTTTTTGAGGCTTTTCATACCAAAGATACGGCGCAACTCAAAACCTTTTGTCACCCTAAAATGCTAATGCAATCCATAGCAGAAAAGCCAACAACTGCAACGGTAACTGGTGATGGAGTGGCGAGTTTTATGAAATCGATTGCTTCAATTCCAGCGGGAATGGCCTTCAAGGAAGAGTTAAAAGGCTTTAATGTTCAAGTAAATGGCGCTATGGCCCATGCTTGGACGCCTTATGTTTTTTCAGTGAATGGCAAAGTGAGTCATACTGGTATTAACGCTTTCACTTTCGTGAAAAATGCTGATACTTGGCAAATTGTGCACCTGATTGATACCCGCAAAAAATAGAGTTTATCGAATTATTTTAGTCGAAGGTTCAACAAAACGAGACGATTATTATTCTAACAATCGGCCATATTCACTGCAATGGCAAGACCGCCTTCAGATGTTTCCTTGTATTTGTTGTTCATGTCTTTAGCTGTTTGCCACATGGTATCGACCACTTTGTCTAACGGTACTTTTGCATTTTTAGGATCGGTTTGCAAGGCAAGTTCAGCGGCATTGATCGCTTTTATGGCGCCCATAGTATTGCGCTCAATACACGGAATTTGAACCAATCCGGCAATTGGGTCGCAAGTAAGTCCCAAGTGATGTTCCATCGCTATTTCAGCAGCCATTAGAACTTGTTCTGGAGTTCCGCCCATTACCTCGCACAAAGCGGCTGCGGCCATCGCTGATGATACACCAATTTCTGCTTGACAGCCTCCCATTGCTGCTGATATTGTAGACCCTTTTTTGAAAATACTTCCAATTTCGCCGGCAACCATCAAAAATTTCTTGATTTCTTTGTTACCTGCTTGATGATTTTCAATTACCAAATAGTACATCAATACGGCTGGAATTACTCCTGCGCTACCATTAGTAGGAGCCGTAACTACACGTCCGAGTGCAGCGTTTACCTCATTGACTGCAAGGGCAAAAGTAGAAACCCATTGCAAAATTTGTCTGAATTTAACTTCGGTTTTTCTGATTTCTTCCAACCAAGATTGTGGCGAATTATAGTTAGACAAACCAATTAAATTTTGGTGCATGTCGAAAGCACGACGACGTACATTGAGTCCTCCTGGTAATATACCTTCTGAATGGCAACCAATATACATACACTCTAACATGGTATGCCAAATGCGCAGTAACTCGTGATCAATGGTGTCTTCGCTTCGCATTGATTTTTCATTCTCAAAAACAATCTCCGAGATCGATTTGTTTTTCTGACGGCAAATGGCTAGTAATTCGGTTGCTTTGTCAATAGGATAGGGGAAGGCGCATTTTATCTTTACTTTTTCCTTGGCATTTACACGTTCTTCTTTTACTACAAATCCGCCACCAATAGAGTAAAAGGTGGAAGCATACTCTTTTTCATCGCTCAAATAGGCCGTAAAAGTGAGTGCATTGGCATGAAAAGGTAAAAAGTTTTTATTGAAAACAATGTCCTGTAAAAAGTAAAATGGAATATTTTTTTCGTCACCCAACAATATTGTATTCGTGTTTTCGATGTTTTGAATGATGCTGTTAATGTTGGCAATCGGAATGTACTCTGGATCTTGTCCGCTTAACCCAAGCATCACGGCAAGATCAGTTGCGTGTCCTTTTCCAGTTAGTGAAAGGGAACCGTATAAATCGATTTTGATGCGAGTTACTTCTGTAAAAATAGTTGCTTCACGAAGTTCTGTCAAAAAACGCTCTGCCGCTCTCCACGGGCCTAAAGTGTGGGAACTCGATGGGCCAACGCCAATTTTTAACATGTCAAAAACAGAGATACATTCTTCCATTTGTAGTGTGATTTTGTTGCTTGCAAATATAATAGAATGTGGCAATGATGCTAGTTAAAAATTAAATATTATTGTTTTTTTAATAATGATTGTAGCTGTATTATCAGTATTTGATAAAAAATAGTTGATTTTGATGGATGTATAATGAGTCATTCAAAACTACTTTTTCGGTTCAAAATAGTTTGTGGATAATACACTAAATGGCTATTTTTGAGGCATAACTAATTGAAACAATATGAAAAAAACTATTTTTTCTTTCGGACTACTGCTTGCTTTTGTCTGGAATATGCAGGCGCAAGTTCAAAGTCCTTCGGAATTTTTACCTCTTTATGGGAAACAAATTTCATACTACCATCAAGTAGAAAATTATTTCAAACATTTAACCGAAAAATCTCCTCTGATTAAACATCAAAAGTATGGTGTAACAGCTGAGCAACGCGATTTGAGTGTATATTTTATCTCCTCAGAAGAAAATTTATCGCAATTAGATGCTATCAGAAATAATAATCTTGCGGCCATCGGTATGTCAGCCAATCGTACTGCAAGTATTGGCGATAAATTGATTGTTTGGTTAAGTTTTAACGTACACGGAAACGAGTTTGCGGGAACTGAAAGTGCCATGACAGTGGCTTATGAATTGCTCAATCCAAGTAATGCAACCACTAAAAAATGGTTAGAAAACACGATCGTTATTCTTGATCCTTGTATTAATCCAGACGGATATTCAAGATATGGAAATTGGTTACGCGAAATATCTGGAAAGCAAACGCATCCAGAATTATCAGATAGAGAACACATGGAAGCTTGGCCAGGCGGGCGCTACAATCATTATATGTTCGATTTGAATCGTGATTGGGCTTGGCAAACGCAAATTGAGTCGCAGCAACGCATAGCGCTCTACAACCAATGGATGCCGCAAGTACATACCGATGTGCACGAAATGGGGTATGATTCTCCTTATTTTTTCCCGCCATCAGCAGAACCTTTGCACGAATACATTGAACCCTATCAAAAAGATTTTCATGCTACTTTAGGCCAAAATATCTCAAAGAAATTTGATGCTCAAAACTGGATGTACAATACAAGTGAGCGTTTTGATTTGTTTTATCCTAGCTATGGTGATACTTATCCAACCTATAACGGTGCAGTTGGAATGACTATGGAGCAGGGAGGAATAGGCGCTGGTCGTGCAGTATTGATGAGTAATGGTAATGTTTTAACTATTAAAGACCGTTTAACCCATCATGCCACTGCAGTGTTGACGGTGGTAGAATCGGCGTCAGGACAAGTGGATGTTTTATTGAAAGGCTTTAGAGGATTTATGAATAATTCTCGTAAAACGGTAAAAGGGAATTACAAAACCTATGTCTTGAAGCAAAACCCTAAATTAGTACAACTAGCCGATTTGCTCGCTAAAAACAATATCGAGTACAGCTATGCAGCAGGTACTCAAAAAGCAACAGGGTTTGATTATTACACAAAATCCGATAAGGCTTTTTCGGTAGAGCCAAATGATATGATTGTAAAAGTGGACCAGCAAAAGGCAGTTTTTGCACAAGTTTTATTTGAACCAAATCAAAAATTAAACGATAGTTTATCCTATGATATCACTGCGTGGGCTCTTCCGTTAGCTTATGGAGTTCAGGGTTATGCTGTAAAGAATAATCTTCTTGTTCCCACAAAAAAGAGGATTGAAATTGCTGAAAAAGTAGTTCCAAAACAGGTATATGCTTTTTATATTCCTTGGAATAACAGGGTTTCAGCTCAAGTTTTAGCAGCATTGCATCAAAAAAATATCAAAGTGCGTTCAGCTATGAAAAAAGCCGTTTTTGGAGATGTTGTGGTAGAGCCAGGCGGATTGATTGTGACCAAAACAGACAATATCAAAATGGCTGATTTTGAAAATACCGTTTCTAATATTATCAAAGTTAAGAACGATTACAATTTTATACAAACGGGATATTCATCTAATGCCAAAGATATTGGTGGAGAAAATTTCGTTTTGTTACGAGCGCCAAAAGTAGCTTTGTTATCAGGAAAAGGAGTGTCAAGCACCGAGTTTGGTGCTGCGTGGTATTATATGCAAGAAACAATTGGTTATCCGGTGAGTGTTGTCGAGACTTCTAATTTCAATAGAGTGAATTGGAACAGCTATACCACTTTAATTTTAGCTGATGGTTATTATTCCTTGTCAGAAGAGCAACAAAAAAAATTAGCCGAGTGGGTTTCTAATGGAGGAAAAGTCATTGCTATGAACAACGCATTGTCATTATTTGATGGCAAAGAAAATTTTGCTCTTACGCGTTTTGCCACTGATGAAGAAAAAGAAAATGCAGCGAAAGCCGATGACGAAGCCGAATTAAAAGAGCGGTTTTTGGATTTTCAAGATGCAGAACGTAGATCGATTTCAAAATCAATTCCGGGTGCAATTATTGAAAATGTATTAAACAAAACGCATCCGTTGGCTTTTGGTTTGGGCGATAAATATTTTAGTTTGCGTACCGATGATAGACATTATTCGTTGTTAAAAGGAGCAACAAATGTGGTTTACGTACCTAAAGATTTTAAAAGCTATGGCTTTGTTGGAAGTAATATTCGCAAAAAATTAGATAATACAGTAAGTTTTGCTGTTGATTATAAAGGAAACGGAACCGTAATTTATATGGTTGATAATCCTTTGTTTAGAGGTTTTTGGGAAAACGGAAACTTATTGTTCAGCAATGCTTTGTTCTTGGTAAATTAAACCAAATCCAACTTAAATAAAAAAGAGCATCATTACAAAATGATGCTCTTTTTTTATGCTTGTTTAAAAAGGATATCCAATGGCTAGATTGAAGATGAGGTTTTCTTTGCGCCAAGTTCCATTTCCGAAATTGATTTGATCTAAAACCCAACGATTTCCTGATGGTAAATTGGGCTTTCGCAAAGGAAAAGCAAAATCAGTACGCAAAACCAGAAATGAAAAATCAAATCGCAATCCTGCTCCGGCACCTACTGCGAGTTCACTCATGAAATTCTTCGTAAACTTAGCTCCTGGCTTGTCGCTATTTTCGTTCAACAACCAGATGTTTCCAGCATCTACAAAAAGAGCTCCTTTTACGGGACCATAAATTTGTGCTCGATATTCTGTATTGAATTCAATTTTGATATCTCCGGATTGGTCAGGTAAAAATGCATTACTGTTTGTAGTTGAACCATCAAAACTTCCTGGACCAATTGAGCGCGCTCTAAAAGCACGCAAACTGTTTGTGCCACCTATGAAAAATTGTTTGATAAACGGCATTTCTCTCGAGTTTCCATAAGCGTAACCTACACCTGCAATTACTCTTGTAGCCAATTGCGACTCGCGACCCAATTTATAATAATGTCTAAAATCATTTTCAATTTTTATAAACTGACTGAACGGAACATTAAAGATAGATATTGTATCGCCTTTTTGAATGTTTGCACCTGTTGCTAAACCTGCAATATTCCCTGCCAAGTCAATACTTCCTTTGTAATAAAAAGTGTTTTTCTTCCTTTTTTGCATCGTATTGGTGTACGTGTACGAATAGGTAGGACCAAAAATAAGCTGCTTTTCGATAACTTTTTCTAAAGTAGGGTTGCTAGCAATTTGTTGTAAATAAAGGTCGGTTACGTTTTGAGGACTCGCATAGGTAATCTCTGAAATTTGCAAAACGTGCTCTTTGCGTTCGTTTTCTTTCCACAAATAACCAAACGAACCTTTAAATGTTTGTAATGAATATAAATTGGTTCTGTTTTGAAACTCGTAACCAAGTGTTGCTTTTGTTTTTGGCACAAATCCTGTGGGCTCTTTCAATTTAAAAGGTGATATCAATCGTGGCCAAATTAAATTAGCTTCGGTTCCCACACGATACACATTAAAACCGTTATTCTGTCCCGATACTTGAACTTCGACCCCTCCAAAAGCAGATACTGTGAGTAATTCGGCTCCACGAAAAGTGTTTCGGTTACTCCAATTTAAGTTGAGTTCTGTACCTGTATAGTTAGCAGAGTTGGTTTTACCAAGAAGTTCTAACTGCAATGATTTTCTTGGTAAAGGAGTGAGGTAATAATACGCGTCAAGGTAGTTGGCGGTTGTATCTGATACTGTGAATTGATTTTTTACGAATTTAAAAGTACCCAAATTTACCAATCGATTTAAAGACAAATTATGATTAGTACGATTGTATAAATCGTTTTTTTTAAAGTAAAGTGCTCTGTCGAAAATGCGTGGTTTGAATAATTTTGCAGAATCAATAATGGTCAAATCATTGTACTTGGTGATAGAATCTGCTGATTGTTTGATGCCATTTGGACCAATAGAAAAATTTGGATAAACGATTATTTTGTTGATTTTGTATGGCGTTAACGCTAATTTTGGCGTAGCTTCTTTGATTTTTACAATTAAATCAACTTGATTTTTGGCTACGGTGCTATCCACTTGCACTAAGATATAATCAGCATTAAAATAATAAAACCCTTTTTCTTTCAAGCGGCTGTCAATACGAATGCGCTCCTCTTTTATAACCTCTAAGCTGTATGGTTTATTGATTTTTAAAAGGCTACGTCGCATCGCAGCGTTTACGGCTTTACCAATTACAGACGAGTCGGTTGGGAATTTTACAGATTTAATGGTATACGGTTTCCCGGGTTTTACCGTGTACAAAACACTAGCTAGTTTGCCTTTCGTGGTAGAGTCGGCTGTAACTCGTGTTGTAAAAAATCCTGAATTTTCACTAGAATTTTGCAGCACATTTTTGGTGTACTCAGGATCTACTTGGCTGTAAAGTACGGGCGCTTGTCCTGCTTTATTTTTTAACCAATACCTGAAACCTTTTTCTTTTTTTGGATTTCCTGCAAAGGCGTAAAGGTATAATCTTGGTCGCATGCCAAAAAAACTTGCGTTTGGTTTTGGGCGTACCAAATCTTCTAAACTATTTTTTAGTAATTTTTGATCTTCCTTTGAGGTGGCGGTATCTTTTACGATTACTTTGGCGCCAGTGTATAAAAGTTCACCTTCGGGTAAAAATTGTGTACCGCTGCAAGCAGATAGCAAAAATAGGCAAAGTACCAATGGTAAATAATGACTCTTCATGTTGTTATTTTTTTGGTGTTGCTTTTTTTGATTTTTCTTTTGGCGCTTGACTCTTTTTAAACAATTCGCTGAATTTATTGTAATCCATCGTAATTACAAATGACACGCCCGTTTCAATAACTTCACCTTGCAGCGCTACTTGGTATTTGTTTACTCGGTAGGCGCGCGCTTTGTATCTTCCATCTTTTGAAATTTGATAATCAAGAGCTACATCACCTGCAATATTGCTTGCGTTTTGATTGGCTTGCTGAGATCCTTCGAGGCCAAAACTACTTCCAACCGTTACTTTTAAACGGTCGTTCAACAACTTTTTCGAAATCCCGACACTTAAATCGGTTTTGTTTTCACGTTGACCGGTGGTGAAATCTTCGGAAGTATTTAAGTCAAAGTTCAGTTCAACACCTTGAATTAAATCGCCTGCTAAATTATTCAATTGTTGCGATAAAAGTTTGCTAGCACTCTCTCTTGCTAATGCTGAAACTGAGGTACCGCCATTTTCGCTGGCAAAAGGATTCTCGCCAATGAAACGATTCAAAAGTAAAAGGGCAAAAACTTGCTTATTCAATTCGTCCTGCTGTGTTCTAATTTGTTCTAATTTGGCTTGAGTCGAATTGATAATTTCGGTAGCCACATTATTATTTCCTTCTGGCAAAACAATATCAAAAGAGATAGTCGGTTGCAGCAATTCGCCATTCATTTTTAGTTCGGTTTCAAACGGAATTTTCTCTTTGTAGGTGTTGCGAACTGATGCACTTACATCGCCCAATTGATCATTAACCAAATCAATAGGAGCGGCTTCGGTTTTGTAAACTGCAGTAATGTTAATATCTGCTGTTGTTGGCTCGCCGGTCCATAAAATGTAACTTCCTGATTTGATATCGAATTTTCTTTTGATGGCGTTAAAATTCATTTTATAACTTCCTTCAGAAAGTTCGTAGCGGCCCGTTAAACTGGTTTTTCCTGATGGATCAATACCGCCGTTTAATTGTGCCTCACCTTTTAGTTTTAAGAAATCACCGTTTGCTTTATCGATAATAATTGATAATTCAGCCTCTTTGTCAACTTCGATATTTACCGATGCGTTGATTCCTTTTACCTCAGTGCTGCTGCTAAATTCTTGTAGTGCGATTGCTGTTGCAGCTTTTGGTTTGTCTTGATCAATAAATTCAACAATGCCTTCGCGGTCGGCAATTGATGGGTCTGATTGTGGTAAAACAATGTTAAATTTGGTGTCTTTGTTAATTTTAACTGTCCCATCAATTTGCGGGCTGTCTAATGTTCCGCTAATTTGTAATTGGTTGTCAAGATACAATTCACCATAATACAAATCGTTGTCTTTGGCTTTCGAGTTGACCGCTTTAAAGTTTTTAGCATCGATGGCTAAATCAAATCCCATATTGGTAAGGTTACTAATATCTATTTTACCGTCAATAATAAGGTCATTCTCTTTTTCATCTTTGATTGTAAAGCGATTTAGTAAAACGGTATTGGGTGTGAAAGTAATTTTATCATTGATTTGTTGGAACTTAGCGTTCAAGGGTTTCACTGTAAAACCAACAGAGTTGAATTGTACTTCTCCTAAAAGTTCAGGCTTTGAGGTGTTTCCTTTTAGATCCAATTGACCTGATAGAAAACCATTACTTTCAGTTAAATTACCCAAAGTAAAGCCTTGAATACTTTTTAATTGTAGCGCTTTTAGATCAATATTCAAGTCAAAAGTACTGTTTAGGGCATTGTAGATTCCCTTTAATTCCGCTTGATTCTCTTGACCACTTATTTCAATATTGGCATTGTATTGATTGGCTATTGCGTTATCAATTTTAATTTTCAGGTTACCAACGGTATCTTTTTTAAAGGTTAGATTCTGAACATCCAAATCAGAAGTAAAAAGTGGACTTGGAGTATTAATTGTAACCTTTGCTTCACCATTAATTTTACCGCTCAATTGCAGGTCGTTTTTCTCGACAAAACTTGTAATTGTGCTGATGTCAAAATCTTTGAATTCTAATTGCAAAGGTGCATTTTCGGTATTGGGTTCCGATTGAATTTGTATCCCGCTTCCGTTTTTATTCAAGTTAAAATCGGTAATCAGCAGTCCTTTTTTACCAAAACGAATGCGATTACTATTGGCAATTTCCCAAGGTTCGTAATTCAAAACGAAACGATTACTATCGAGAGACAGTTCTTGATTACCATTTATAGCAACTAATTCTCCTGTCAAAAGGTAGCGTTCTTTATCTTTCTTATCTTTTAATTGTAATAGGTATTCGACAGTATTATTTTTCACACTGCCTTTCAATTCTGTATGAGGCAATTCTAAAGCGCTGTTTTGGATGTCATCCACCAAAAACTCATACACTAAAGCTTGATTTTGGGTGTCAACTTTTAGAGCAGCGTTAGTTACGGTTACACCTGCATATACCATTTTTGGTACGGTTCCTTGCATTATAATTGTATCGTTAACTGAATTGTATCGACCTGATAATGCAATTGGCTCGATGCTTTTAAGATCTGGAAGCAATTGAAATAAGATAGGATGATCTACCAGAGCTACTTTAAAATCAAAGTGCTGTGGTGCTGTATTTTTTTTCTTTTGAACAGGATTTGTAGTGTAGTAAGCAGCGATTGATTGGGATAAAGCTGTTCCTAATTGTGAAAACGAAAAACGTCCATTTACAGCAGCATTCATAAATGGTGCTTTCAATTCTATTACATTGCTTTGCGCTGTAGATTTAGCTGTAACTTGAATAGAATCAATTACAAATTGCTCTTTTGCATTTGTAATTTCAATATTTTGTGCCACAATTGTTCCGTTCAGAAAATCTAAATTTGCCGACTGTATATCAGCATCTACAAAGCCTCTTAGTTTTAAAGGACCTGCATGCAGATTTAATTTTTCAAGATCGGCAATATCCATATTGAGTTTGATTTTTCCAGTTGGATATTTGTCTCTAAAACTTCCCGAGCTCAACATGGTGAAATTCAAATTAGGATCTTTTGCCGTGGCAGTTGCTTGAAATAATCCTTTTTTGATTGATCCTTTTAAAGCAATGTTTTTGTAATTGTATTTATTGAAATATGCCTTTACAACATTGGCATTTAATGCCGCTGTTGCAGTTTTTGGATTAAAACCAGTTCCTTTTACATTGGCAGTAGCACTTATTTTACCAATAGAATCATTTTTTAGTAGTTTCCCTAAGTCAAAATTTACAAATGTAGCTTGCGCTTGGTACTGTTCCGCGTTTTTTCTTCTTTGGTCCAAACTGGCATTTACTTTGGCAATTCCAATGCTGCTGTTTAAATTGAGCATTGTTTTGAAAGACTGAATGGTTCCTTTAAAAGTACCATTTAAGCTCAATCGTGCCGGGAGTTGAATCGTATTTGGAATTACGCCTTTTGGAGCAAACGAATAAATATCTTTTGCTGTTGATTTAAATTCTTTAATCTTTAAGTCGAAAACCGCTTTTTCCATGTCTGGTAAGCCTCTTATTATGCCACTTGCAGCTAATTTGGTACTGCCAATTCCGCTTACCTCAAGTGAGGGAATTACCAAATTTTTAAGTTTTCCTTTTACGGCTCCATCAATCAAGATAATAGCTTTGGGATTGGTTTTAAACGGTGGATTACTGGCTAATGCAGGTGCTAAAATCAAAATATCATGAGCACCCAAACGACTCTTTTTAAGACGCGCGATGACACTTAAATCTCCCGGATTTTTAGATAGTGCTTCAAGCGAAGGATAGCCAACTTGAATTTCATCGCGAAGCTCAGTAGTTGGGGTTTTTAGATAGAGATTTTTGATAAATGAATTCTTTTTTCCATAAAAGAAGTTTCCTTTCAAGGATTGAATGTTCAAACCGCTTTTATCTTTGATCGTAAGTTTGGTAAGGTCTCCTGAAATGTTTTCTGGATTGTAATTTAAAGATTCCAAATCCATATTAAAGTTGCGCAGGTGCAAGTGGTTATAATCAATGCCTTTTGCAACAGGAGCCGCGTTATTGTTATTAAATTTAAAATCAATACGCTGTAAAGCTGTTTTCTTTATTTTGATTTCCCAACCCGTTGTAGCAGCTACTTCTTGAACTTTTTCCACTTTTTGTGTGGTATTTTTGTCCAAAGCTAATTCTCCTTCAACTCCGGTTAATTCAACGCTTTCAAGAATTGCAAATTGGTTGTTGAGGTCAAATTTATCAATTGTTGCGAGCAGTTTTTTAAAGTAAAATTGAGTATTGATTTTGTTGTTTTCATCCGCATACGCTACTTTAATTTTACCAAAATCCAATACGCCTAGTTTTAATTGCAAAGGCGTTGCTGGATTCGAATTGTTAGCATCAATTTTTGTATTGCTAGGAGCTGATTTCCCTTGTTTGTAAAGAACTGCTAACCCATTTATTTTAATTTTTGGAACGTCAAAATCCATCTTTTCCAAATCAAACTTTTTAATGGTCGTTTGAAAATGATTGATTTTGGTATTTAGTTCATTGTTGGCAGACGCATCTTTGTAGCGCAATTGAATACGGTCAAGCGCAATAGACTCCACCGAAAATGTCATTGGTGTGCTATTTTTATCTTCTTTTTTTGGAGGTGATGCAAATGCTTGAGTAATATAATCAAAGTTAAATACGCCATTTTTTGACCTAGAAATATTAGCTGTGATTCCTTCGAGTGCGATACTATTAATTTCGACTTTATTGCGTAACAATTGAAACATACTGAGATCAACCGCAAGTTTTTCGCCAGCTAAAAGGGTATCTTTTTTTTGGTCTTCAAAGTAAACGCCTTGCAAGATTACATTTTTGGGAAAACCAATTGAGAGATGCTCAATTTTTACTTTCGTTTTAATTTTGTCTTGCAAATAAACTACGGCTTTGTCTTTGGCATAAAGCTGAACAGAAGGAATTTGAATGACAATCAAAAGCAGTAGAAAAAGGGTAAATAAACCACCCAAAATCCATAATGCGATTTTTAAACTTTTTTGTAAGTGTTTTTTCAAACGTAGCAATTTAAATTTAAACCAACTATTAGTTGCAATTTTGCAGTCCTGATGAGAACTCAATTGTTGCAAAGGTCGCTAATTTGCCTTACAATTGCTTATAAAACTTTTGTTTAAAATTGTATAATTTCTCTTTTCGCCGATACGTTAATTTTACTTCAAAATTTGAATAAAAATATTTTTAATTACAAACTAGTTTTGAGAGGTTTTTAAGTAGAAATGCCGTGAGGTTTTTTGCAAATTAAGTTAAAAAAGAGGTCAATAAAAAACTAGGAAAATTTTATAATAATCCTCCTAGTTTTGTAGGTACGCAAACCTTGTTTCCTTTAAAATAGGTTTAAAAGAGAGCGTTATAATTTGAATTATTTTGTTGAGAAATTATCGCTTTTAGGAAAAATACTCAAAGCTTGCATAGCCAATTCTGGAGTAGGAGAGGCCAGTTTACGCAGTTTTACATCCATCCAAGCGCCATCAACGGTTATGGTTGCGCACACTTGATCTTGCTCGTTTTTGAATTCGTGAATGATAGACCAGCGGGAGCCATCTTCATTAACTTTTGAGGTTTTGGTATGCATGACAATGCGATCCGAAAGTTTGATTTCTTTTCTGAATACGCATTCTTCTCTAAATAAAATAGGACCAAAACCTTGCGCTTGCATGACTCTCATAGTCAACCCCAAGCTTTCTAAAATTTCAATTCGATGTTGTGCACCAAAATCGTAATAAGCACTATGGCGAACATGAAAATTAGGATCAAGATCAGACCATCTAAAGGATAATTCTTTGGTAAATGAATTCATTTTTGGTGTTTTAAAGTATAAAATATATTTGTTGCTAAATTGCAAAAAAAGATTGACAATTTCTTGTGGTTTTTGACGAAAAATGAGCTGTGGGGAAAAGAAATTACTACTGAATGTATGGGGTTGAAATCATTCTTGCGCCTTCGTTTTTTTATTTATGTTGCATAAAAAAAAGCCTCTTGGTAGAGGCTGATTTGTATTTATGAAATTGTTTGTGGAAATGCTTAGCGAATCGTTTTTACAAATTCTGCAATGGTTCCTGTTCCTTGTTCCGTGAGATGTTTGATGAAAGCACTACCAATAATAGCTCCTTTTGCGTACTGTGTGGCTTGTTGAAAAGTAGCTGCATTATTGATACCAAAACCCACCACTTGTGGGTTTTTCAAATTCATATTGGCAATGCGTTCAAAGTAAGCTTCTTGTGAAGTTCCGAATCCGGTTTGTGAGCCGGTAACACTAGCCGAGCTTACCATGTAAATGAATCCGTCAGAAACACTATCAATAAATTGAATGCGCGCCTCAGAAGTTTGAGGAGTGATTAGGAAAATGTTTTTTAAACCGTATTTTTCAAAAGTAGATTGATAGGAATCAGCATAAACGTCAACGGGTAAGTCAGGAATAATGAGTCCGTCAATACCAATAGCGGCGCATTGTTTGCAAAATTCTTCAATTCCATATTGCAACATTGGGTTAAAATAACCCATAATTATCAAAGGAATAGAAACCGTTTTTCGGATGTCTTTTAGTTGATCAAACAAGACTTGCGTGGTCATACCGTTATGCAAAGCCTGAGTTGAACTTTCTTGAATGGTTGGTCCGTCAGCCAAAGGATCACTAAATGGCAAACCTATTTCGATCATATCGACACCATTTTTTTCTAAATCTTCGATGATTTGAACGGTATCATTCAAACTTGGGTATCCAGCTGAAAAGTAGATGGAAAGTATTTTTTTTGATTCTTGTAATTTCTGATTTATTCTGTTCATTGTAAACTCTTTTTGTGTCTTTCAGCAAGGTTTTAGCAAGCTAAAGGATTTATTTTTTGTGTTTGATGCGATTACTGTTTTCTATTAACTTTCAATAAAAATCCAAGCAGTGATGCCTGATTTTAATGTGATTTGAATTCTTTTGTAAGCGTTTGATTCAAATTGATCTGCTTTGATAAGATCATCGCTCGTCACTGCAAAGGCAATTCCGGTGATAGTGTCTGCAGGATTATCGCTTGGCATGGCTACAAAATAATCTTCCATTCCAAATTCTTCTTCAATTTGCAAACCTTTTAGTTTGTATCCTGTAAGTTGGTCTTCGGTTCCGATTAAAAGTTTATTAAAAACTTGCATCTGAATTTCTTTAGACTGAAGGGTACCGTAGGAGAATAAATATTCCATAAGTAGTTTGATTTCTGGTTATTGGTGTGCGTTAGGGATGGAAGCGGCATCCTTTTTCATGGCTTTTTTTGCCATGAAAAAGATACAGCGTACAGCCCGACCCGCCGCGGCGGGAAACGCCCCAAATATACTGATGTTATAAGTTGAAATAATCAATGTATGTATTTAAATCTTTGTCGCCACGCCCAGAAAGGTTGATGACTACAATATCCTCTGGCTTGAATTTCATTTCGTCTAAAACTGCAAAGGCGTGCGCGCTTTCGATCGCAGGAATTAATCCTTCGGTTTTTGATAATTTGATACCCCAATCCATAGCTTGCGCATCGGTAATTGAAATGAATTGTGCACGTCCAGAAGCAAATAAATGTGAGTGCATTGGGCCTACACCAGGATAATCAAGACCAGCTGAAATACTGTATGGCTCGGTAATTTGGCCATCGGTGGTTTGCATTAACAAAGTTTTACTACCGTGAATAACGCCAACTTTACCTAGTGCTGAGGTTGCAGCACTCTCGCCAGAATCAACGCCTAATCCTGCTGCTTCAACGGCAATAATGTTCACGTCCTTTTCGTCAAGAAAGTGGTAATACGTTCCGGCTGCATTGCTACCGCCACCTACACAAGCTACCACATAATCAGGGTTTTCACGGCCTTCTTTTTCAAGCAATTGTGCTTTGATTTCTTTTGAAATAACCGATTGGAAGCGCGCGACCATATCAGGGTAAGGATGCGGCCCCACCACTGAACCAATGATGTAATAAGTATCTAGCGGATTGTTAATCCAATCTCTAATTGCTTCGTTAGTAGCATCTTTTAAAGTTTTTGATCCTGAAGTTGCTGGACGAACTGTAGCACCTAACATTTTCATACGAGCCACATTTGGAGCTTGTCGTTTGATGTCGACTTCGCCCATGTACACAATACACTCTAAGCCCATTAATGCACATACAGTTGCTGTGGCTACACCGTGTTGTCCTGCACCAGTTTCAGCAATGATGCGGGTTTTTCCGAGGCGTTTAGCTAGTAAAATTTGACCGATTGTGTTGTTTACTTTATGTGCACCAGTATGGCATAAATCTTCACGCTTTAAGTAAATTTTGGTGTTGTATTGCTCTGATAATCTTTTGGCAAAGTAAAGTGGAGTAGGGCGACCTACATACTCACGCAATAAACTGTCAAACTCCTCTTGAAAAGAAGGTTCGGCTGTGATTTTTAAATAATTCTGACGTAGTTCCTCTACATTTGGATATAACATTTCAGGGATAAATGCACCACCAAATTCTCCGTAATAACCTTTCTCGTTTACATTGTAACTCATGATATTTTTTTTAAAAGTTTATTGTCTCAGTAGTTCCTGAAACTGCTTTAATGCATTACTGTTTTTTAATCCTGCCTCAATTTCAAATTTACTATTCAAATCTAAGGCGTATACGGGTAAGTTGCTTTTTGTTATTTCTTTTATTTGTGCTACTTCATCAAGACCTATTCCACCACTCAGAAAAAATGGTTTTTGTGAAGGATAATTTTGTAGCATTTTCCAGTCGAATACTGTACCGTTGCCTCCGGGTAATTTTCCTTTGGTATCGAACAAGAAGTAATCGCAACTGTCTTCAAATTCTTTTATAGATTCGAAATCAAAATCGCTTCCGACAGAGAAGACTTTAAAAATTTCGATGTTAACACCCAAAACTTCTCTTAATTCTTGGCAAAATGCAACAGATTCATGTCCGTGTAATTGTACGGCTTTTAAATCGTGTTGGTTGACTTTTGTTTGTATTTCAAGCACGCTTGCATTTACAAATACACCTACTTTTTTTATTGATGCCTGTAAGGTTGGAATAGTTCCTGTGAAATACCGTGACGAAGGTTCCCAGAAAATAAAGCCCATGTAATCTGGCAAAAGTGCAGCTACTTCGAGAATATTTTCAGAGTACTTCATTCCGCAAATTTTCATGGCATAGCCAGTTTGTTTTGCAGTGATTGGTATTTCTTGTTCGTTCATTATTAAGTGTATAATGGTGTTTATTGTAATTTTTTATTTAACCTAATTGTTGAATGAATTCAGTAGCTGCTGCGCCTGCGTTATCGGTTTTCATGAAGTTTTCTCCAATCAAAAAACCTTTGTATCCGTAAGGTTTTAATTCTTGAATGGCCGCTACTGATGAAATACCACTTTCGGAAACCTTAACAAATTCATCCGGAATATGAGATGCTAATTCTTTACTGAAATCTAAACTGACTTCGAATGTTTTTAAATTGCGATTATTTACGCCGATTAGATCCAATGAAGGCATTATCGATTTGTGTAACTCTTCAAGATTGTGTACTTCGAGCAACACTTCAAGATTTAAACTCTTAGCAAATTCAGATAATGATTTGATTTCGTCTCGCGTTAAAACGGCAGCGATTAGCAAAATTAAATCGGCGCCATGTGCTTTGGCTTCTAAAATTTGATACTCGTCAACAATAAATTCTTTTCGCAAAAGCGGAACATTTACACTTGCTCTTGCTAGAAGCAAATCGTCAAGCGATCCACCAAAATATTTCCCATCGGTTAGTACCGAGATTCCGCAAGCACCCGCATTCTCATAGCCTTTTGTTACTTCTTCTACCGTGAAGTCATAATTTATAGCTGCTTTTGATGGTGATCTGCGCTTGTGTTCGGCAATAATTCCGGAACTGCTGTTTAATAAATTAGTTCGCAATGAAATGGTTTCTTTATTGAAAAACACTGACGATTCTAACTGCGAAACAGGAATGATATTTTTTTTGAGAATGACTTCTCGTTTTTTGTCGATTATGATTTTATCTAAGATATTCATTCTTATGTGTTTAACGTTTTCTTTGTTTAACGTTTAAAGTTTTTCAAATCAATTACTTTAAACCCTAAATTTTTGTTATTTACTCAATTCTTGCAATTTGGTCAAAGATAAAAGTCCTTTTCCGGATAATAAACTTTCTTTTGCTATTTGAAATCCTTCTAAAGGACTGCATTTAGTAACCGTCGCGATTGCCATTGCTGCATTGGCACAAACTACATTATTTTGAGCCTCTGTACCTTTACCTGAAATGATGGTTGTAAACATTTGAGCTGATTCGTCAATTGTTTTTCCGCCTTCAATATCTGTTTGAAGTAATAGGCTAGCCCCAAAATCTTCAGGGTGCAACATGCCTTCCATTGTATTGCTAATGGTTTTGGTAGCACCTGTTAGCGATACTTCGTCATAGCCATCAAGTGAGTGCAAAATTGTGAAATTTACCTCGGTATTTTGATAGAGATAGGCATACATTCGAGCTAATTCTAAATTAAAAACACCTACCAATTGATTTTTAGGAAAAGACGGATTCACCATCGGTCCCAACATATTAAAAAAGGTTTTTACTGCTAATTCTTTTCTAATTGGTCCTACATTTTTCATGGCAGGGTGAAAAAGTGGCGCATGCAATACGCAAATACCTGCTTGATCGATAGAACGCTCTAAAAACTCAGGGTCGTTACTGAACTTAATTCCCATTTTTTCCATGACATTGCTCGATCCTGAAACAGATGATAAGCCATAGTTACCGTGTTTTGCTACTTTTATACCAGCACCCGCAGCCACAAATGACGCCAATGTTGAAATATTAAAAGTATCTTTTCCATCGCCTCCTGTTCCGCATAAATCAATAGCGTTATAGGCCGACAAGTCAACTCGAATGCACAATTCTAGCAAGGCTTCGCGAAATCCTGCAAGCTCATCAATGGTAATGCTTCGCATCATGTAAACGGTCAAGAAAGAAGCGATTTGGCTGCTGTTGTAACTTCCGTTCGAAATATTAATCAATACTTCCTTGGCCTCTTGCTTAGAAAGTATTTCATGATTAATTAGGCGATTTAATATGTTTTTCATTTTTTGTATCTGTCTTAAAGTTGAGAGTCTTTGGAGCCTATGACTAATTTTTCACCCAATTTTCTAATATCTTTTTACCATTAGGCGTCAAAACGCTTTCGGGATGAAATTGTACGCCGCGAACATCATAAGTTTTATGACGCAAAGACATAATTTGTCCGTTTTCATCAATAGAAGTGGCTTCAAGTACTTCGGGTAAATTGCTTTCGACAACCCACGAGTGGTAACGTCCTACTTCAAATGAATTACCTAAACCTTCAAATAAACCTTCATCAGTAACCGTGGTTTGAACCATAGAGCTTACACCGTGATAGACTTTATCTAAGTTGGTCAATGTTCCTCCGTATACTTCGCCAATAGCTTGTTGCCCTAAGCATACTCCAAATATACTTTTTGTTGGTCCATATTTTTGAATAACCGCTTTTAGTAAACCAGCTTCGTCAGGAATACCAGGACCTGGCGAGAGTAAAATTTTATCAAACGAAGCAATTTCGTCCAACTCAAATTCATCGTTTCGGTACACCGTAACTTCGCAATTTAAATCTTCTAGGTAGTGTACCAAATTGTAAGTGAAGCTATCGTAATTGTCTATGACTAGTATTTTTTTCATTTTTATTATTGAAAAATTGAAAGATTAAAAGATTGCTTCGCCAGTTCGTTGTTCAGGCTCGTGGAAAAAATTCTACTTTTAGACAATCTTTAAATTCTTGAATTATTAAATCTTTAAATTAGTATTTTAAATGGTCTCCGCTAAATCCAAAGCCGTATTTAATGCTCTTAATTTATTGTACACTTCTTGCATTTCATTTTCTTCATCTGATCCTGCAACAATTCCCGCGCCTGCTTGACAATGCAATTGATGATTTTTACTTAAAAAAGTACGAATCATAATTGCGTGATTAAAATTGCCTTCAAAATCCATGACACCAATGGCGCCTCCGTAAAAATTTCTATTTGTTTTTTCGTACTCTTCAATCAGTTGCATGGCTCTATGTTTTGGAGCACCACTCAAGGTTCCTGCTGGAAATGTATCGGCTACTACTTGCATGGTTGTAGCATTTTCATGCAAATGTCCTGTTACTTTTGACACCAAATGAATTACATGCGAGAAAAATTGAACCTCACGATAGCGCTCCACGTTTACTGCGTGGCCATGTCGACTGAGATCGTTTCGAGCCAAATCAACAAGCATAACGTGTTCGCTATTTTCTTTTTTATCTTCTGATAATTGTTTGGCTAATTCAGCATCTTTTTCGTCATCGCCAGTTCGTTTAAAAGTTCCCGCTATTGGATGAATTTCAGCCTTTCGATCTTTAACGATGATTTGCGCTTCGGGCGACGACCCAAATATTTTAAAATCGCCATAATCAAAGAAAAACAAATAAGGTGAAGGATTGATGCTGCGTAAGGCGCGATATACATTGAATTCGTCTCCTTTAAACCCTTGCGTAAATCGGCGTGAGAGTACCAATTGAAAAACGTCTCCGCGGAAGCAATGTTTTTTAGCCAAAGCTACATTGTGCTTAAACTCGGCATCCGTTAAGTTCGAAAATCCAGCTCCTTCTTTGGTGAATTTATACGAAGCAATATTGCGAGACTGAAGCAATTGCTCAATTTCTGAAATATTATTGTGACCGTTTATGCTGTGGCAAAATATATAAGCTTCATTTTTAAAATGGTTGATGGCAATTATATTTTGGTAAACCGCATAATAAATATCGGGAATGGTATTACTATTCTCTTTTTTAGCAATAGTTACTTTTTCGAAATAACGCACTGCATCATACGAAATATACCCAAACAAACCGTTATTGATGAATTTAAAATTGTTTTTTTCAGATTTGAATTGTCCAGAAAATTCTTGAATAATTGACGGTACATCTGTAGTAGCTTCGATTGCCGTTTTTTCAAAAGTTCCATCAGGGAACTGCTTGTAAACCGTTTCATTTTCTATTTTTATCGAAGCGATGGGATTGCAACAAATATAGGAAAAGCTGTTGTCGTTGCCGTGGTAATCGCTACTTTCGAGCAGTAAACTGTTAGGGAATTTATCTCTAATTTTTAAATACACACTTACAGGCGTGATGGTGTCTGCAAGAATTTGTTTGTAGTGAGTATGTAAAGCAAATGATTTCAAGATCTTGTATTTTTAGTTGATTAGTTTTGATTTTGTGATACATAAAAAAAAGGCTTGTCGTCATGACAAGCCTTTTTATATAAGTAGTTTTAAACATACTATAGGAGCTCTATTCACGACGACTGACGTAAATTGTTCCACCACCAAGTATTATTTAAAATTGTGTTCATTTTTTCTTTTGTATGGTGCAAATATAGAAATGATTATCGGACTTGCAAATAAAACGCTTGTTAAAAATGAAGCAGTTATCTCGCTATTTTGTTAAATCTTGACTGAAGATTAATTAATATATAAAAAAAAAACCCAACAATTGCTTGTTGGGGTTATAATGTGAGAGCAATAAATTCTTAGAATTTTAAAGCTACAGCTAATGTGAAATCATCGTTGATGGCTTTGTCACCAATTGCGCTGAAGATACTAGCTGAGTTGTACTCAATTTTGTATTTAGTTCTGTCAACTACTACGTTAGCATTTGCAGTGTTTGCAGTTGTAGTTAAGTCAAAAGTTACTGGTTTAGTAATTCCTTTTATAGTCAAGTCAGCAGTTACTGCGTAAGCGTTTGCAGATTTTGCAGTTACTTTTTTGAAAACTAAAGTTGAAGTTGCAAATTTGTCAGTTCCAAAAAAGTCATCAGCTTTTAAGTGTCCTTCTAATTTTTCTTTTCCTTGACCTGCTTTTAAGTCAGTTACATTCATTGAGTTCATGTCAACAACAAAGTTTCCACCAACTAATTTTTTACCTTTAAAAACAAGGTTTCCGCTTTTAAGGTTGATTGTACCTTCATGAGCACCTGTTACTTTTTTTCCAACCCATTTAATAGAACTTTGAGCAGCATCTACTTTTTTAGTTTGCGCGTTTCCTGTTACTGTAGCTAAGGCTACTACTACTGCTAATGCAATTGATTTTAGATTTTTCATTTGTTTTTTTGTTTAATGTGGATTAATAATTATAGTGTAATAAATAATTCTTCAGTTGATTTACGTACTTTTTTAGCAAATTGAGTTGCATCTTCTTCATGTCTGTAACCTACGGTCGCGATCAAAGAAGCGTTCAAGCCTAATTCGTTCAGTCCTAATATTGCATTTACATCAGCAGGAACAAATCCTTCCATTGGCGTAACGTCAATTTTTAGCTCAGCTGCAGCATTCAATAAGTTACCCATTGCTAAGTAAGTCTGTTTTGCTGCCCAAGTGTTACGTACTTCTTCAGGAAGTGTAGTCAAGTTGTTTTTCATCAAGTCAGCATAAGGCTTTAAATTTTCAACAGGAATACTTCTTGTTTCGCTCATGTTAGTAATCACAGCATCAATTCCTTCAGCTCCAAAATTTACCTCGTTAGCAAAAACTAAAAGGTGAGAAGCATCAACGATTTGTGTTTGTCCCCATGCTGATGGCTGAATTTTAGCTCTTAATTCAGGATTTTCAACAATGATAATTTTGTACGGCTGTAAACCATACGATGAAGCGCTGAGTCTAATAGCCTCTTTTAAAGTATTTAAATCTTCAGCGCTTACTTTTTTGGAAGCATCAAATTTCTTTGTTGCATATCTCCAATTTTGATTTTCTAAGAATGTATTCATTTTTGTTTTTGGTATTTATGGATTTCTATATTTTTCTAACAATTGATTTAGTGTTTCAATTTCTTTATCTGTTAACTTTTTTGAAAAAGACTGTTCGTGAGTCAAAACTTTTTCGTCTAATGCTGCAAGGATATCGAGTCCTTTTTGCGTAATCAAAACTTCAATTTTTCTGCGGTTGTCTGAGCAAACTTTACGAGTAACAAAACTTTTCAAAAGTAATTTATCTACTAACCGAGTTGTGTTGCTTGTTTTGGCTAACATGCGCTCTTGAATAACGCACATATTGGCTGGATTTCCTTTTTGTCCTCTTAAAATGCGCAAGACATTGTACTGTTCACTTGATATTTCAAAAGGTTTCAAAATTTCATTAAAATTTTCTGCTAGTACATTTTGCGTGTACATGATATTGAGGATAATTTTCTTAGAATTATCCATCGCAACAGTAGATTTTAATATTTCTTCAATTTTCATATTTGTATATATGTCATTTGTGGGTACAAATGTAGTCTTTATTTAATGTTGTATATACAAATGTTGATTAAATTTTTGTTAATTTTTTAAGAGCCAAGAAAAATTAGCAATTCAAAGTTATGTAAATGCATTCTTTAAACTTGAATTTTAAAACATTTTTAAATGCCTAATGATTTGATTTGTTGATTTTTTGAAGGTTTTAATTTGAAAAAAGTAAACTTGATTTAAGTTTTAAAAATTTATACATTTAGCTTTTTCTTTAATATTTTCACAATATGCAATCAAAAGAACCATCCTATGACGATCTAATCAGGCAACTCAAAGCCCAAGAGCAACAAATTAGTAGGTTGGAGCAAGAAAATGCTGAACTCAAAAATTTTGAAAATGGTTTCGATCAGTCCCACGAAGTGGAGTGCATGGTTGCATTCGATGGTTTATTTAAGCAAAATGACAGCACTTTCACAGCTAAATTTGGTTTTTCAGACCAAGATTTACTCAGTTGTTCCTTTTTAGATTTTATACATCCGGATGATCATGAAAAAACTGTGGAAGCATTAGACTTGTTAGCTAGTGGTATTTCTAGAACTTTTTTAAACAATAGATTGCTAGGGAATGATGGAAGAATTTTTGATTTTGAATGGCTATTGATACTGTCATCAAAAAGTAAGTGCATCCATTGTGTTGGTAGGGAAGTTGCTGTTTTAGAAACTACACAAAAATTATTACTCGATGGTGAGACAGTTTCCAATAATACTGAAAAAATTGCAAAAATAGGCAATTGGGAACTAGATCTTACATCAAAAAAAATGCAATGGTCGCAGAAGTTATGTGCTATTTATGAAGTTGAAAAAATATCACAATTAGATTTTTATCAGGAGTTTTTATCAGTTTTAACTAAGGAATCTGCTGCCCTTTTTTTAAACAAAATAGCAACTTGCGCAAGTGAAAAAGAAGAATTAGTATTTGAACAATGTGCGATTTTATCAAATGGAAAGAGGAAGTATTTAAATGTGAAAGTTTTTCCAATTGTTGATGAAGATGGAGTTGTACGCCATTTAAAAGGAACGATTCAAGACATTACAAATAAGAAAAATTTCGAACAAGAAATAAAAGAACGTGACGTTTCGGCAGTTGAGTACGAATTGCAACTACAAGAGCGAGAAAGTAATTCAAACTTTAAAACTTATATCGACAATGCCCCCGATGGCGTTTTTGTAATAGGTGAAAAAGGTCATTATTTAGAGGTCAACCAAGCAGCATGTACATTATCTGGATATTCAAGAGAAGAACTTTTAAAAATGAAGTTTGGTGATTTATCGATTGAAGAAGAGATTCAAGAGTACATTAAGGAATTTAAAAAATTGGTAGAAAATGGTGTTGGTAAAAAAGAAATTTTTATCAAAACAAAATCTGGGGAAGTGAGATGCTGGGCTGCCGAAGCTGTAAAGTTATCCGAAAATAAATTTTTAGGTTTTGTAAAAGACATTACAGAACAAAAAAACATTCAAGAACAACTTGTTCGCAATGAAAGACGATTTAGGGCTTTTATTCAAAACAATCAAGATAGTATCACTTTATTAGACGAAAACTATCGAATTTTATTTAAAAGTGAGTCTTCAAAAAAAATCACAGGTTGGACAAACGATGATTTTTCAGAATTATGCGGCCTAGATTTTATACATCCAGACAATTTACAATATGTGAAAGAAAAAATGGCTTTGGCTATCAAAAATCCGGGTTTGTCATTTCCGGTACAGTTTCAAGTCAAGCACAGTGATGGGCACTTTATTTGGATGGAGGGATACGTTAATAACCTTTTGCACGATCCTGATGTGCGCGGGATTATTACCAATATGCGAGATGTTACTCAAGCAAAAGCGGCTCAAATGCAATTGGAGCTGGAACGGGATAAATTTTTAAAAATTGCTGAAGCCTCGCCAGGAATGATTTATTCGTTACGACAAAATTTAGATGGAAGCTTTACTTATACCTACGCCAGTAGTGCGATTGTAGATGTTTTTGGATTTAGATTTGAAGAAATAGAAAACGATCAGCAACAAATTTATGCTGCCGTACATCCTGATGATCTTGCTCCTTTGTTAGCTAGCGTTACCAATACTAAAAATAATTTGGTACCACTACAAACAGAATACCGATATTTTCATCCTACAAAGGGTTTAATGTGGCATAATATAAATTCGTTGCCAATTTTGGAGCCACAAGGAACAGTAATTTGTCATGGCATTATAACAGATGTTACTGCTCGAGTGATAGCGGAACAAAAGATCATCAAAGCCAATCGTTTATACTCTTTTATTAGTCACATGAACCAAATGATTGTTCGTACGACGAATCAAGAAAATTTATTCTATGAGGCTTGTACAATTGCAGTTGAACAGGGAAAGTTCAGAATGGCATGGATTGGATTGTATGATGAGCAACTGCAGTTATTACAACCCGTTCGTATGGCGGGTGATCACCAAGACTATTTTAAAAATATTGTAATTCCTTCAACAAATGCAAATATACCTGAAGGTCAAGGCCCTGCTGCTAGAGCATTTCTTGAAAACCAATATATAGTTTGCAATGATGTTGAGATAGATGTAATGATGTTGCCTTGGAAAGAAGAAGCACTTAAACGCAATTATAAATCTGTGATAGCATTGCCTATTCAGAAATTTAAGGAAGTAATAGGTGTCATCATGTTTTATGCCGGTGAAAAGAACTTTTTTGATGAAGAAGAAATACAATTATTGCAAGAGGCAACCAACGATATTGCCTTTGCACTTGAAATTCTTGAAAATGAATCACAAAGGAAAAAAGCATCTGAAGCAATAATTGAGAGTGAACAACGCTACCACACTTTAACAGAAGTATCTCCCGTTGGAATTTTTAGAACTGACATTACAGGGTATACAACGTATGTAAATCCTTATTGGAGTCGGATTTCAGGTTTTTCTTTTGACGATGCCATTGGTTACGGTTGGCTCGATGCAGTGCATCCAAATGACAAAGATTATTTGGCAAAAAGATGGCATTTGGACTCAAAAACACAGGAAAAATCTATAACAGAGTATCGTTTTTTGAAACCCGATGGTACTATTGTTTGGGTAATGGGACAAGCAATACCAGAACGTAATATTAAAAATGAGGTAGTTGGATATGTTGGTACTATAACAGACATAACAGAACGCAAAAAATCTGAAGTTGCAATTTTAAAAGAGCAGCAGCTGTCTGAAGTAGTTATTAATAATCTACCAGGAATCTTCTATTTGTACAATGAGGATGGAAAGTTTGTAAAATGGAATAAAAACTTTGAAAATCTCACTGGTTATTCGTCCGAAGAAATGGGGCAATTAAGAGCGCTTGATTTGTTTGACGACGATGAAAAATCAAAAATTAGAGATCGAATAGAACTAGCATTTGCAATAAACTTTGAAGAAGGTGATAAATTGCCAGGAATTGAGGTTGTTTTTTATACAAAAAATAAGGTGAAGGTTCCGTATTTTATCAACTCAAAACCAATTCAATACAACGGTGAACGATGTTTGTTAGGAATGGGACTTGACCTATCTGAAATTAAAAAAGCCGAAGAGGAACTCAAAACTGCAAACTCCCGTTTTGAAACTATTGCAAAGGCTACAAATGATGCTGTTTTTGAAGTAGATTTAATTACCGGTCAAAGTTGGAACAATCAAACATTTATTGATCTGTTAGGTTTTGGCAGTTTAGAACCTAACGGGCTACAAAATACAGTTTTATGGCGTTCTAAATTACATCCAGACGATTTTGAACGGGTCACGAAAAAATTAGATGAAACTTATGCTGGAACGGAAAGCAGTTGGTCAGATGAATTTCGTTTTCTTAAAGCTGATGGAACTTATGGTATATTTTACGACCGTGGTATCGTCACCCGAGACCATAATGGTAAGGCTATTCGATTAAATGGGGCGCTAACTGAAATTACAGAGTTAAAAAATATTAAAGAAAAACTAAGTAATAGTGAAGAACAATACCGCAGTTTAATAGAGCAAGCATCAGACGCTATTTTTATAAATAATCTTTGTGGTGATTTGTTAGAGGTAAACGAAAGTGCTTGCAATATGTTGGGCTATTCTAAAGAAGAATTGTGCTCTAAAAACGTCAAAGATTTATATCAAATTGAAGAGCTCGAACGAATACCGATAATGTATAAAGAATTAGCAGATGGCCATCAAACGTTAATAGAACGCAGTATGCAACATAAAAACGGTTCTTTAGTCGCTGTAGAAATTACTGCTAAGATGATTGCTGACGGAAGGATTGTGGCAATTGTTAGAAATATTAGCGAACGGAAAAAAATTGACGACGAGTTTATGAAAATGCATAAAAAAATGGAGGCTATTCTTGGCGCCATTCCTGATATGCTTTTTGAGTTAGATGGCGATGGGAAAATATATAATTATCATTCCCGTACCAACGAATTGCTACTAGCAACACCTGAGTACTTTATTGGGAAATTATTTTCGGAGATATTACCAGCAGATGCTTCCAACTTAATATTATCTGCTTTAAAAGAAGCTAGTGAATTTGGATATTCAACGGGACGTCAATATTCACTTAACCTACCAACATCAGGCTTGCATTGGTTTGAACTGTCGGTTGCACCAATGTCTGACAGTGCAAGCGATGAGAAGCATTATATTTGTTTGAGTCGTGATATTACGCAGTCAAAGCAGTCCGATCTTATGCTCTTTAAAAGTGAAGAACGTTACCGCGGACTGATTAGCAATTTAGATGCCGGAATCATTGTTCACGCTCCTGATACTTCAATCATTGTGTGGAATCAAAAGGCAGCTGAGTTATTAGCTTACGATGTAGACTCCTTGAAGGGAATGAAGGCGAGTAGTCCGATTTGGAAGTTTTACGATGAAAACAATGATAAAATGACATTGGAATGGTATCCGGTAAATCAAATTATTGCCTCTAAAAAACCGCTTAAAAACTTTAAAGTCGGCTTAGAACTGTCTGATTCTGGCGCCATAACTTGGTTGCTGGTCAATGGTTTTCCTGATTTTGATATACACGGTAATTTGGTTGAGGTTATTATAAGTTTTATCGATATCACAGAGCAAAAAATACTTGAGATGGAATTGCTGAAGGCCAAAGAACAAGCCGAAGCAGCAAATAAAGCTAAAACAGATTTCTTAGCCAATATGAGCCACGAAATACGGACACCATTGAACGGAATTATAGGATTTACGCACCTATTAATGAAATCTAATTTAAAGAAAAATCAGGCAGAATACATGACAACCGTAAATGAGTCCGCAACCTCACTTATGGATATTGTAAATGACGTTTTGGATTTTTCTAAAATTGAATCTGGAAAATTAGAATTGACCATCGAAGAAGTTAATATTGTTAAGTTAACTACTCAGGTTATTAATTTGTTTAAAATTCAAGCGAGCAGGAAGAACATCCAGTTAATACTAAATATCGATAAATTAGTTCCGCAATATATTTTAGCCGATTCCGTTCGACTGAAACAAATTTTGGTAAATCTCTTGAGTAACGCTATTAAGTTTACCCACTTTGGCGAAATTCGTTTAGACATAAACAAAGTAGAATCTTCGGGGCAAAAGTGGTCTACTATAAAATTTTCCGTGAAGGATACTGGAGTCGGAATTAAAACTGATAACAACAAGAAAATCTTTAAATCTTTTGTACAAGAAGATAATTCGACCAATCGAAAATTTGGAGGTACAGGACTTGGTTTAGCAATTTCAAACCAGCTTCTGGCCTTGATGAATAGCAGGCTTCAGTTGATAAGTACTTTTGGTGAAGGAAGTGATTTCTTTTTCGAAATTAAATTTAAAAAAGCCAAACATAAAAAAAATGAAGCAATAGCAATTCAAAAATCTATTGACGAAAATACAACTATTCCTCAATTTGAATTATCAGATAAAAAGATTCTCATTGTTGAGGATAATAAAATAAATATGATGTTAGCTAAAACGTTAGTGAAACGGATTATTGAAAATTGTCTCGTTTATGAAGCCAAAGACGGTAGCGAGGCGATTGAAATTTCTCGTAATTACAAACCCGATCTTATTTTGATGGACATTCAAATGCCAAACAAAAATGGATATGAGGCTACAGCCGAAATTCGACAAATAGAGGGCTACAAAGATGTTCCAATAATAGCCATTACTGCAGGAATCATGGTTGGTGACAAGGAAAAATGTTTTGAAGCTGGCATGAATGATTATTTACCAAAGCCAATTATACAAGCTGATTTAGAGAAAATGTTGCACTTGTGGTTAACCAAGGAATAATTAAAAAACGGATAAAAACTGTTTACTTGCAGTTCTTATCCGTTTTTTTATCTATTGAGAGTAGAAGTTATAAATGATACTTGCTAGCGAACAATAAACTGATTTTAAAAGTACAAACCTTAATTTTTTCTAAGAAAATGAATAAAAACTTCCGCATTAGCTCTTGGCTGAATTGAATTCTTGGCTTTTTCAAGGCTAATGATATTAAAATCTGATTCAAATAAACCTTGGTATTCCATTTTGCTTCCGCCAAAAGGAGGTCCTGATTCAAATTCTCGGTCAAACAACAATCCAAACAATGCACCGTTTGAAGCAAGTAATTCTTTCATTTTTGAAACATACAAGGGTCTGTTTTGCGGAGGCAACGCACAAAAAAAAGTTTGCTCCAGAATATAATCATAACGGCCTTGATGTTCGAAAAAATCTCCTAAAATTACTTGAATTTCTGGGTCATTTTTGAATTTTTCCTGTAAACTATCGACTAATGTAGGTGCAATATCTATTAATGTAATGGCTGTAAATCCTTGTTCAAGCAAATAAATGGCTTCATAACAATTCCCACAACCCGGAATCAAAATTTTAGCATTTTTTTCAGCAATAGAGTATATAAATTCCTGAATAGGCGGTGCAACTTGACCAATATCCCATTGGGTATTGTTTGTTTGGTAACGATTGTCCCAATAATTTTTGTTTAGTGTTTCATTCAAATCAGTCTCTTTT
Source organism: Flavobacterium turcicum (assembly GCF_011365745.1). Classification (GTDB taxonomy): domain Bacteria; phylum Bacteroidota; class Bacteroidia; order Flavobacteriales; family Flavobacteriaceae; genus Flavobacterium; species Flavobacterium turcicum. The sequence goes on from NZ_JAAOBY010000002.1 coordinate 60,007, forward strand.
GATTCACTCATTAAATTCAATTTTAATTTCGTTTTGTAGCGTGATTTCCAAATTACTTAAAATATGAAAATCACACAAATAAGTGTTGAGGTTCATGGCAAAATTACCTTTGCTGAATTAGTTTTGAAGTATTTTACTTTGACAAACAAAATCAGTTTTTGGAACCTCAGTTTTTGCAATAGCGTTAAATCCTCCTTCAATTTCAGTAAAGTTTCTAAATCCTCTTGCTTCTAAAATTGATGCCGCTATCATACTGCGGTATCCGCCTGCACAATGAATAAAAAAGTGTTGTTTTGGGTCAATATCTTCAATCCAATCATTAATAGCGGCGAGTGGTTTGCTGTAGGCGTCTGTTACGTGTTCCGCTGCATATTCTGTTGCTTTTCGAATGTCAATTACTTTGCTTTCGCCTATAATTACTTGCTTTGCAAATGTGTCGGCAGTAATTCTATTGATGGTATCGGTTTCTTTTCCTGCAGTTACCCAAGACTCAAAACCTCCTGCCAACTGGCCTACCAAATTATCAAAACCTACGCGACTCAATCTGGTAACAGTTTCCTCTTCTTGACCCACCTCGCAAATAATTAAAATAGGTTGTTTAACATCGGCAATCATCGATCCTACCCACGGAGCAAAGTCACCATCAATACCAATATTAATCGATTGCGGAATAAAACCTTTGGCAAAATCACCATTTTTACGAGTATCCAGTAGTAAAGCTCCAGTGTCAGAGGCTGCAGTTTCAAACTCATCGGCCGTAAGTGCTCTCATACCTAGGTTTAAAACATTTTCAAAGCTCTCGTAACCTTGCTTGTTCATTGCTACGTTCATACCAAAATAGGCCGGCGGTGGTAACAAACCATCTGTAACTTCTTGAATAAACTCGGCTTCCGTCATGTTCGCACGCAATGCATAATTGGTAGCTTTTTGGTTTCCAATGGTCGATACTGTTTCTTTACTCATATTTTTGCCACAAGCGCTACCTGCACCATGCGCCGGATACACAATCACATCATCAGGCAAAGTCATGATTTTTGAACGTAAAGATTGATATAATGTGGCAGCCAATTGTTCTTGTGTTAAATGCGCCGCTTTTTGGGCCAAATCAGGTCGGCCAACATCGCCAATAAACAATGTATCACCTGAAAAGAGCGCGTGCTCTCTACCGTTTTCATCTAAAAGCAAATAAGAAGTACTCTCCATCGTATGTCCTGGCGTGTGCAATACTTTGATAGTTACATTTCCAAGAGGGAATAATTGCCCGTCAGCAGCTGAAATGGCTTCAAAAGCAGTTACTGCCTGTGGACCGTAAACAATAGGCGCTCCTGTTTGCTTGCTTAAGTCCAAATGTCCCGAAACGAAATCAGCGTGAAAATGGGTTTCAAAAATATATTTTAATGCTACGCCATCTCTTTGCAAACGGTCTAAATACGGTTGCGTTTCACGCAGTGGATCAATGATTGCTGCAACTCCATTTGAGGTGATGTAGTAGGCCCCTTGCGCCAAACATCCGGTATATATTTGTTCAATTTTCATAATAGTATGTTTTATTTGAGTACAAATGTACTTTTGTTTTTTTGTAATAAAAGTGATAATTGTTACAGTTGTATATTTTTTAGAAAAAAAGTTCTCTGGTAATAATGTACGCGCCCATGATTAAAACAAACCAACCAAAAATAGGTTTGAGTTGTGCTCCATTTATCTTTTTTGAAATTTGAATTCCAATCAGCATCCCAACAAAAGCCATCGCGGCAATCACTAATAATAGTCGATAATCAATTGCAGTCCCGATATACAAATCGCCCGCAAACCCGATACTAGAGTTGATAAAAATAATCAGTAAGGAAGTTCCAACAGCTTGTTTCATTGGTAAATTAGCAAAAAATAATAAAGCAGGAATAATCAAAAATCCGCCTCCTGCTCCTAAGAAACCGGTCACGATGCCCACAACAAAACCTATGACGCCTAATTGTATGTAATTTGTTTTTAAACCTTCAGGAATGGGTTTGCTTTTTCGAATCATTGCTATCGCTGCCGCCATCATTAGAATCGAAAAAACAATCATGATTAAATCGTTTTTAGAAACTTGATAAGTTGCTATTGTAAAAAGGGTAGTAGCAATTTGCGGAAAAATCACTTCTCGAATAATTAAAATAGAAAATACAGATGGTATTGCAAAGTACAAAGCTGACTTGAGTTGTAAGTTGCCCAATTTATAATGGCTAATACAGCCTAATAAGGATGTAACCCCTACGATAAATAAGGAGTATGTAGTTGCTAGTTCGGGATCAATTTGAAACAAATAGACCAATATTGGTATTGTTAATATTGATCCGCCACCACCAATTAAACCCAACGAAAGTCCGATAATTATTGATGCTAAATAGCCAAAATATTCCATAATAAGTTAAAAGTGAGAAGAAGCAATGAATGTTATTTTTTAGAAAGCAATTCGATGTTATTGCGATGTAATTTCAGCAAACCTCTTTGTTCCATCTTTTTTAAAAGTCTTGAGATAACTTCTCTTGATGTGTTTAAGTCAGATGCTATTTCTTGATGAGATAATTTTAGCTCATTCCAGCCACAAGAATCTGCATGACGCTGCAAGTAGAATTCCAAACGTTCATCCATGGCTCTAAAGGCAATACTATCAATTACCTCTAAAACTTCTTCAAATCTGTTTCGATAGGTTTCGATCACGAATTCGTACCAAGAGCGGTGCTGCATCATCCATTTGTTCATAACTGCTAGCGGTATAGTGATTAGCTCGACTTCATCAACTACTTTGGCCATTATTTGGCTTTTTTCATTTCTGGTGGCGCAAATCATTGATAACGCACAAGCTTGACCAGGATGTAAATAGTACATAAAAAATTCGCCACCATCTTGGTCTTCACGATAAATTTTTACGGTGCCGCTCACAACCAATACCGTATTTTTAATGTACTGACCAGTTCGCATTAAAATACTACCTGCTTCTTGTGTTTGGTAAGAAGCTTCTTGGTCTACGGCAGCGAGTAAGTCAGGCGAGAATTGCGGAAAAATTGTTTTTAAAGGAACAATCATCTGTTGTTAATTTTAATTTTTGATGATGGTAAAAGTACTTTATAAAATAGAAAATAGTAGATGATTTGGATATATTTTTTAAGCTAACTACTTTATTTTTAAGTAATTAATTTTGTATGTCCTATCGATGAAATAGGGTGTTTTGCTAATTTTAAAACCGATTTCGGCTATAGTATTGATTGTAATACGGTTGCGAAATCGTTTTCTTGTTTTTATTATCTAATTAACAAAAGCCACGATAACTGTTACTTAAAAACGTCGTATTTTTACAAAAAAAACATCATTATGAATTTAACACAAGAAGATTGGGTAGCTCAGTTTGAAGCTGAAGAAAATGCGGTAATACTTGACGTAAGAACTGCTGATGAGTTTAACGAAGGTTTTATCGCAAACGCTATTAATATTGATATTCACAAAGGTCAAGGTTTTATTGACGCTGTTGAAGAATTGGATAAAGATAAAAATTACTATGTTTATTGCCGTTCCGGAATGCGTAGCGCCAAAGCTTGCGAAATCATGAATCAATTAGGTTTTGAAAATGCGTACAATTTACTAGGAGGAATCTTAGATTGGGAAGGCGAAGTGGTAGAGCCTTAAACTACTACAATAGCTAATTAACTAACCACAAAACACCAACTAAATGAATACAATTCCTGAAGAATTTCAGATTAAAGCTTTATTGAATCAAGATACCTATTTGATCAACGGCGAATTAAAAAAGTGGGAAGGACAAACTTCACCTGTTTTTTCTACTATCTCTTCGACCGATGCTTATGGACCCACACTACTTGGTTCTATTCCGTTTATGAGTGAGGCAGAAGCTAACGAGGCAGTGCAAGCTGCAAGTGAAGCTTATAATAACGGACAAGGACTTTGGCCAACGATGAAAGTTGCTGACCGAATTAAGTGTATGGAGCGATTTGTTGAACAAATGAAAACCACTCGTGCCGAAGTTGTAAAATTATTAATGTGGGAAATTGGTAAATCATTGGGCGATTCTGAAAAAGAATTCGATCGAACAGTAGAATATATTTACGATACTATTACAAGTTTAAAAGAGCTCAATACTCGTAGCGCCTTTTTCTCGAAAGTGCAAGGTATTAACGCCATGGTACGCCGTGGTCCTCTCGGGGTAGTATTGTGTCTCGGTCCGTACAATTATCCTTTGAATGAAACATTTTCATTATTGATTCCCGCGTTAATCATGGGAAATCCGGTAATTTTCAAGCCTGCGAAACACGGTGTACTATTAATTTCTCCACTTTTAGAGGCTTTCCGAAATAGTTTTCCAAAAGGAGCTATAAACATTGTTTACGGTCGCGGTCGAGAGGTAGCTTCTCCAATAATGAAATCCGGGAAAGTTGATATTTTAGCTTTGATTGGCAATAGTAAATCAGCGATTGCCTTACAAGATCAACATCCCAATAAAAACAGATTGCGACTTATTTTAGGACTCGAAGCCAAAAATCCAGCGATTGTTTTACCTGATGCCGATTTGGATTTAGCGATTCAAGAATGTATTTCAGGCTCATTATCATTCAACGGACAACGTTGTACCGCACTCAAAATTATTTACGTTCACGAGTCTATTTCAGCAGAATTTAACAAACGCTTTGCAGCAAAAGTAGATGCGCTTGCCTTTGGAAACCCATGGGAAAAAGGAGTGTTTCTGACACCATTACCTGAAAAAGATAAACCTGCTTACATTCAAGAATTAATTGATGATGCTATAGCAAATGGGGCTTCCATCATTAATGAAAAAGGAGGACAAACAACTCCAAATGCGATATTTCCAGCCGTACTTTTTCCTGTAAATAAAGCTATGCGGGTGTATCATGAGGAACAATTTGGTCCTGTAGTTCCAATTATGACTTTTAGTGAAATTCAAGAACCACTTAACGATATGGCCGAATCAAATTACGGTCAGCAAGTAAGTTTATTTGGTAAGGATATTACAACGATAGCACCTTTGATTGATGCATTGGTAAATTTAGTTTGTCGTGTAAACTTAAATAGTTCTTGCCAAAGAGGTCCCGATGTGTTTCCGTTTACCGGCCGCAAAGATTCGGCAGTGGGAACTTTGAGTATCCATGATGCTTTGCGTTCGTTTTCAATACGAACTTTTGTAGCATCAAAAGACAATGCTTACAATAACGAGATCCTTCAAGAATTACTCAATAGTAAGGAATCCAACTTCATCAACACGGATTATATTTTGTAAATCAAGGGTTTTGAATTAAATAACAAAACATCTGAAAAGAAATCAAATAATATCTGGTTTTACTTTCAGATGTTTTTGTTTTATGCATTCTTCTCGTGGAGAATCTGAGTTATAACTTCTTTTCTTTTTACTTTTCCGCTTTCTGTTTCTAGAAATTGTGAAACAAAAAGAAAGTCTTTAGGTTTTTCGTAAGTACTTAAAGTTTCAAAAACATTAAGTGGAATTTCTCTTGATTCACCTTCAATGACAAGAATTAATTTTTCTCCCAAAGTAGCATCAGGGATTCCTGCTACAAAAAAGCGGTCTTTTATTTTTGAGGCGAGCTTTGTTTCAATTTGTTCGGGAATCAATTTAATTCCCCCGCTATTGATAATGTTATCTGCTCGACCTAATAAAATGAATTCTTTTTTATTTAAAATTTCAACCAAATCATTAGTTATCAAAACTTCTGAAGAAACTAGTGGCGCGTCAATCACCAAACAATCTCTTTGATCTTGACTAATAGTAACATTTGGTAAAACGGAGAAAGAAGTAGCGCCCACACGCTTAGCAGCAATATGCGAAACCGTTTCGGTCATTCCGTAAGTTTCAAAAATTTGCGTAGGCAATTTGGCAACCAAACTTTCTAGTTCTTGATTCATTTTGGCGCCACCCACGATTAGTTTTTTTACTTTTCCCAAACTATCTATTGAATTTTGTACCTGTAATGGTACCATAGCCGCAAAATGATAGGTTGTGGTGTTTTTAGCAAGAGGAGTACTGTTTGGTGTTACAAGATCGAGGTCAAGCCCCAAAATAAAACTACGCACCAACATCATTTTTCCAGCAATGTATTGTGTTGGAAGGCAATGCAAGGCTTTATTTCCTGGACTTAAATCAAAATAAGCCCCGGTAGCTAAAGCAGATTGCACCATTGCTGATTTTTGAACTTGTATTAATTTGGGAGTACCTGTTGTGCCAGAAGTACTCACTTCTAAATAAGGTTTCGCATCAAACCAATCTAATATAAAGGAGCCAATTGCTTGTTCATACGGATCACCTTCTTTAATAAAACTATACGCTACTCGGCATAAATCATCTCGATCCAGATGAAATCCATTTAATTTAAAAAGAGGATGTACTTTTTGATAGGTTGCGATCATAGCTTAAGATGGTTTAGGTTCTTTACCAAAGTTAGTCATTTAAAATTTTCCCTGTTAATTTTTCTTTCCAATTGGTCCATTGGTATTTTTTACCAAAAACAAATAATAGTATAGGATAGATAATAAGAATAGGTAAAATCACATCAAAGCCAGCAGAAGGATCAGAGACATCCTTAAAAATGGAGTTGGTTTGAAAGGCTGACCAGTCAGAGGTTACTAACAACGCGCCGATGAGGTTGTTGGCCGCATGAAATCCCAAAGCCAGTTCCATGCCTTCATCCATTAAGGTGATGATCCCCAAGAATAATCCGGTGCCAATGTAGTAAACCATAATAATTGGACCCATCTGCGTTACTTCGGGGTTAAACCAATGCATGCCACCAAATATTATAGAAGTAAGAAGCAGTGGAAACCATTTATTTTTTGATAAAGTAGCAAAGCCTTGCATTAAATAACCTCTAAAAATATACTCTTCGGTGCTGGTTTGAATAGGAATTAGTAGCGCGCCAATAATTACCAAAAAGGCAAACGGTAGAGGATTAAAGTTCCATTTAAAATCTTCAGGGTATAAAAAATAGGAGATTAATGTGGTAACAATGGTAATCGAAGCCCAAACTGTAAATGATAAGGCAACACGTTTCCAATCTACTTTTTTGCGCGAAGTGGTAACTGATAAAAAGGATTGATTATGATAAAAACGAACCAATAAGTAAAGCGCTGCTAGCACAATTGCGAAAGGAATCAAAAGAAAAAATAGTGTTGTATTCGAATCGAAATAATGCATCATTCCTTTTTCAGAAGTAGGAAACGGAAGGTTGTTTGATTGCGAGTCAATAAAAAGCGCTCCTACAAATAACAACTGCCCAATAAATGATACAATTATCAATATCAGAGAACCCAGCATGTAGCCCCAAAATGAATTTTTTTTTTGTATTCCTTGTTCGATGTACATACAATTAAGTTTAATTATTTCTTAAATAAGTTTAACAAATGCTACTTTTGTTACATTAAATAATCAGAATTTTTCCATTAATTATTTTAAAAGTATATCTCATGATAAAAGTTTTTCATAATGTCCGTTGCGGTAAGTCTAGAACATGTTTGGCTGTATTGACATCTAATAATATAGATTTTGAAGTTGTTAATTATTTACAAGAAGCGCCAACTTTTCAAGAATTAGAAGCAATCCTTTTAAAGTTAAATTACAAACCCATTGATTTGATTCGACAAAAAGAGAAAATTTGGATAGAAAACTTCAAAGGAACTGAAATGACTGATGAGGCTATAATTCAAGCAATGGTACAATATCCCATTTTAATCGAACGTCCGATTGTAATTGATCGTAACAAAGCTATTGTGGGACGTAATGAAAAATTGCTCCAAGATTTTTTAGCAATTTAAGTACGTATTTTTTTATTAACATTTTTTTGTGATTCTCCTTATTAAACCATTAATCGGTTTAGTCATCTAAAAAGCGTAACCAAAGTTTTAAAAAATGAAAAAAATCAAATCCGTTTTAATTCTTGTTCTTGTTTTTACATCGCTCTTCACTTTTGCACAACCGGGCGCTGCAGGATCAAAAATTAAAATATCAGGTAAGGTTGTCGAAAAAGTAAGCAAGCAGCCATTAGAGTACGCAACTATTACCTTTATGCTACCCAATGATCCGAAACCAGTAGCTGGTGGAATCACCAATGCAACAGGTCAATTTGACATTGAGGTAAAACCAGGAGTGTATGATATAAAAATTGAATTTATATCTTTCAAATCCAATGACATCAAACAAAAAAATCTTCAAAAAAGTACTAATCTTGGAGTTATTAGCCTTGATGAAGATGCCAATCAGTTGAATGAAGTAGTTATTAGAGCTGAAAAAACAACTGTCGAAATTAAACTTGACAAAAAAGTATACAGTGTAGGGAACGACCTTATGGTAAAAGGAGGTACTGTAAGTGATGTACTTGATAATATTCCATCAGTATCTGTTGATGTAGAAGGAAATGTAAGCTTACGCGGAAACGAAAATGTACGTGTTTTAATTGACGGACGACCTTCGAATGCAATCAATATCTCTGAGGCATTACGTTTGATTCCAGCAGATGCCATCGAAAAAGTTGAGGTCATCACGAACCCATCTGCACGTTATGATGCTGAAGGTGGAGGAGGATTATTAAACATCATCTTGAAAAAGGGAAAAAATCAAGGATTGAACGGAACTGTAATTGCTTCTGTAGGAGATCCTGCTAATTATGGTTTGAGTGGTACTTTAAATTATAAGTCTAAAAACTTTAATCTTTTTACTACACAAGGATACAACGATCGTAATAATCCAGGAAACGCAATCACAAACACGGATTATTTGAACGACAACAACCAAATTACAAATTCTGTAAATGAATCTCGTACTAACGAAAGATTGAGCAAAGGATATAATGGAAATTTTGGTGTAGAATGGTATTTGAACGAAAGCACTTCTTGGACAAATTCATTTAACTACAGAAAAAGCAACGGAGACAACACCGATAATGTATTCCAAGATTATATTAATGGGGATGGATCTTTTAATTACCGCAGAAATCGTATCAACATAGAGGGAAGCGACAATGAAAGTGTTGAATTCTCTTCGAACTTCATTAAGAGATTCAAAAAAGATGGTCACAAATTAACTATTGATGGATCGTTCTCAACGAGTGATGAGTTCAATGATGCTTTGATTACGGATACTGCAACAAATACTAGTGACGTAAAATTTGATACTACATTGAATGATCAAAAACAAAGTAGAAACTTGATCCAAATGGATTATGTTCTTCCCTTGGGAGAAGCTAGTCAATTTGAGGCAGGATATCGTGGCGATTTTTCAGAATTATTGACCGATTATAGTGTGCTTAATGATGGGGTTTCTAATCCGAACTTTACTAACATGTTGCAATACAAAGAAAAAGTAAATGCTTTGTACACGCAATACGGAACCAAGTTTAACAAGTTTTCTGTTTTATTAGGATTGCGTTTTGAAGATTCAAACATCAACATCAATCAGTTGGCTACCGACGATTTTAATACAAAAAAGTACAATAACTTTTTTCCAAGTGCCTTTTTTACTTACGAGATATCGGACAAAAGTAGTGCCTCTGTAAGTTACAGTCGTAGAATTCAAAGACCAAGAGGACGTTTGTTAAATCCGTTTAGCAACTTGTCAAGTAACATCAACATCTTTGTTGGTAATCCTGATTTAGATCCAGCATTTACAGATGCGATTGATTTTGGATACATCAAAAGATGGGAAAAATTGACTTTTAATACTTCTTTGTATTTAAATAAAACAAGTGATGTATTTCAATTTGCAAGAAGAGAATCAGGTGATTTTGTAAATGGTATTCCTGTAACAATAAGCTCACCAATCAATTTAGCCACAGAATACAGAGCAGGTTTTGAATTTACTTTGAATTATTCTCCATACAAATGGTGGAAATTAAATGGGAATTTTAACTTTTTCAGAAATGAAACACAAGGGGTGTTTACTTACACCAGTTTTTCAGGTGATGAGGTTGTACAAGATTTTAACAACGTAGCTACGTCATGGTTTACAAGAATTACTTCAAAAATTACTTTACCATATAAAATCGATTGGCAAACAAATGCAACTTACAATGGTCCTCAAAATAATGCTCAAGGCAGAAGTTTAGGCGTATTTGCAGCTAACTTAGCATTTAGTAAAGATGTTTTAAAAGACAAAGGTACGCTGTCATTTAACGTAAGTGACGTGTTTAATTCTCGAAAAAGAATTATGGAAACTAACTTGCCACAATTTGCAAATTCGTTCAGCGAAATGCAGTGGAGAGTACGTCAAATCAACTTATCATTTACGTATCGTTTCAATAAAGCGAAAAACGAGCGTGATAAGCCAGAGCGCAAAATGCAAGGTGACGGCGAAGGCGATTACCAAGGATAAAACAGAAAGGACTCATGAAAATGAGTCCTTTTTTTTATTCTTGTAAATTAGATTGAAACCCAAAAAAAAAGGACACCCATTGGATGTCCTTTTTTATAATAACAAAAAGCTTATGCTGATTGTTCTTGCTTCTTTTTTGCTCTTTTCTCTTTAAAAGCTTCCCAACTAGCTCCGCCAACCCAATAGGATACGAAACCAACAAGAAAAAACATTAACCAAAAACCTATAGTTAGTATGGTCAAGAAAAGTAAAAAGCCTAAATACTGTGAAAATTCAAACATGTTTTCCGGAATTTTGAATGTTGCTACAAATGTAAGTTTAATTCTTTGTGATAGCAATAATTTTTAATAAAAACTGATGACAATTTTCAACCTTACAATAAATAGCGTAACTTACTTTCTTGAAAAATTAAAACGACTTTGGTTTGTTTTTAATATGCTGAATTGATGAATTTTAACTTTGTTTAAGCTTCAATAACGTAACTAAAAAATAATTGAAATGAAGTACCGAATTGAAAAAGATACCATGGGCGAGGTAAAAGTACCTCATGATAAATACTGGGGTGCCCAAACAGAGCGCTCGAAGAACAATTTTAAAATTGGACCAATTGCCTCAATGCCCATTGAAATTATTGAGGGATTTGCCTATTTGAAAAAGGCGGCAGCTCATGCTAATTTTGACTTGGGGGTTTTATCAGAAGATAAAAAAGAGGCTATCAGTGCTGTTTGCGATGAAATTTTAGCGGGTAGTTTAGCTGACCAATTTCCACTTGTGATTTGGCAAACAGGCTCTGGAACGCAAAGTAATATGAATGTAAACGAAGTAATAGCCAATCGAGCACAAGTCTTGGCGGGTTTACAAATTGGTATTGATGAACCTTTTGTAAAAGCAAATGATGATGTGAACAAATCGCAATCTTCAAATGATACTTTCCCCACGGCAATGCACATAGCAGCTTATAAAATGGTGGTTGAAAAAACAATTCCTGCGGTGCAGCAACTTCGCGATACTTTGCACAATAAAGCCATTGCGTTTCGCGACGTTGTCAAAATAGGTCGAACACACTTAATGGATGCAACACCGCTTACTTTAGGACAAGAACTTTCGGGTTATGTAGCACAATTAAATTTTGGAATTAGAGCCTTAGAAAACACATTGGATCATCTCTCTCAAATAGCACTAGGAGGTACCGCTGTAGGAACGGGCTTGAATGCGCCTGATGGTTATGATATAAAAGTTGCTGATTATATAGCACAATTTACAGGTCATCCGTTTGTAACCGCTACCAATAAGTTCGAAGCTTTGGCTGCACACGATGCGCTGGTAGAAAGCCATGGCTCACTAAAACAATTGGCTGTTTCTCTAAACAAAATTGCAAATGATATCCGATTGTTAGCATCGGGACCGCGATCTGGTATTGGAGAATTATTTATTCCAGAGAATGAGCCTGGTTCCTCAATTATGCCGGGAAAAGTGAATCCAACGCAATGCGAAGCTTTAACATTGGTGTGCGCTCAGGTTTTAGGTAATGATGTTGCTATAGCTATAGGAGGCATGCAGGGGCATTACGAGTTGAATGTTTTTAAACCCATGATTGCTGCTAATTTTTTACAGTCAGCGCGATTGTTAGCCGATGCTTGTGTGTCATTTGATGTGCATTGCGCTCAAGGTATAGAACCTAATTACCAAAGGATTGCTGAGTTGGTTAACAATTCTTTGATGTTGGTAACTGCTTTAAATACTAAAATTGGGTATTACAAATCAGCAGAAATTGCGCAGTTGGCACATAAAAACGGAACTACTCTAAAGGAGGAAGCTGTTCGATTAGGATATGTCACCGCGGAAGAATTTAACGAATGGGTTCGACCAGAAGAAATGGTGGGTAAATTAAAATAGTCTTCTTTATAAGATTTTTTGGCTCAAGAATAAAAAAAGAAAAATCTTGTACGCTACAGTACAAGATTTTCTTTTTTTGAAGTAATTATTGATACTGCAACTGTTTTCATAAGATGCATACTTTTTATTTTTGCATCAAAATCATATATCGGACTCGTAATCATGAGCTCATTTATTTGTGTATATTGTATAAATTGTTGCAGTTCGCGCGCAATTTTCTCAGGACTTCCCACAAAAGAGCAGGCTGTCATTTGATCTACATGAAATTTTTCTACTTCGCTCATTTGATCATTAATACCTTCAACGGGCGGTTGCAAGGGTTTGCGGTCGTTTCGAATTAAGTTCAAAAACATTTGCGTTAAACTTGTGGCAAGTTTTGCCGCTTCTTCGTCTGTATCAGCAGTGACTGCATTAACGCAAGCCATCATTTTGGGTTTTTGTAAATACGCTGAAGGTTCAAAATGGTCTCGGTAATACTGAAAAGCTTGATGCATGAGTTTTGGAGCAAAATGACCTGCAAATGCGTACGGAAGTCCTTTAGATGCTGCTAATGCGGCGCTGTCTAAACTGGAACCTAAAATCCAAATGGGTACAGAAACACCTTCTGCAGGAAACGCTCGTACTTTTGCGGAAGCATTATTTACATTAAAAAAGTCTTGCAAAGCCGTTACGTTTTCTGGGAAACGTTGCGATTGTTCTACAAAATCTTTACGAATGGCCTGCGCTGTTAAACCATCGGTGCCCGGTGCTCTACCTAATCCTAAATCAATACGGTTGGGATACAAAGTGGCTAATGTTCCAAATTGTTCAGCTACAATCAGTGGTGCATGGTTGGGTAACATGATTCCGCCAGAACCTACGCGGATCTTTTGCGTTTGTGAAGCTATATGACCTATTAAAACTACGGTTGCTGAACTGGCTACGTGTGCCATATTGTGATGTTCCGCCAGCCAAAAGCGCTTGTAACCCAATTTATCGGCTGTTTGAGCTAGTAGTTTAGTTCTCTCTAAAGTTGAAGTAGCGTTGCTATCCTCGGCAATAATTGCCAATTCTAAAATCGAAATAGGAAGGGATGCTGACATTGTATTTTTTTACAAAATTAAGCAATACTTCCCTTTGCAAGTCTTTACGGATTGTTAATTGAATGGTAATTGTTACGATAACTATTTGAAAAAAAATAACCTGTAATCAAAGACTACAGGCTAATAAGTATGAATTTTATTATCGATTTTATTTCGAAGCGTATTAAATATGAGTTACCAATATACGTAAGAATCTGTTTATTGACCGTCTACATAATCTTGCAAATAGCTAAATCTCTCGGTCAATTTGCCGTTTTGAGTAATTTGTGCACGTTGTAAAATACCGTCTTTATCTCCATCAAAGAAAGCTGGAATCACATTATCTAGAAACATTTGCCCAAATCCTTCGCTAGCATCTTTTGGCAATTCACAAGGCAAATTATCAACTGCCATAACCACTATCGCACCCGGATGAAAAACATCGACTTCCTTGTTTTCTAGCGGCAAGTAGCCGTACAAAGGTTCCGCTATTGTTGAGGCACGCAAAGTACAAGCAATTGGTCCGTTCACATCGCAGGAAACATCAGCTACAATTTTGATTTTACAATCTTTTGAATTTAACATTTCTTGTGTCAAAATCATTGGAGCTTCATTGGCATGAAAATGTCCTGAAATATAGATGTCAGAAACAGTGGTAAATCGTTCAAAATTGGTTTCGTATTCAGTTGGGTTTTGGTAAAAATCAAAATAATCCAAAACTTGGCCGTCTTTTCGTTTATTGTAATCTAAAACATCAATTTGCGTATAAACAGCTTGAGTGTAATTTTTAGTCAAATAATTTTCTACGGTTACCGATTTGATTTTCATGGCATCGAGTATTTCTTTCGCACCGCTTCCTACTTTTCCGCTACCGGTAATTACAAATTTAATAGGAGGTAAAATCACACGTTTCAGTTGTGCAATCAGCGCTTCTTTTCCCGAAAGGGTTTCTGCTTTAGGTAACTTGAACAATTCAAATTTGATTCCGAAAGCACGAATTCCGTTGTACGCACCAACCATGCCAGCATAGCGACCAAAACCTATTAGCCTTTGGTTTTTAGCATTCACGATAGTTTCGTGGTCAAACAAAGAAATGTTTTCTTTCAATATGGTTTGTAGCAAATTTCTATTGTACGGCTGTTTTTTAATAGTATGCGAAAAAAAGAAATACGATTTATTAGGAATTAGTGCTTCAACAGGAACTTCTTTTACTCCCAACAAAACATCGCAAGTACTAAGATCAGTACCAACTTCGATTCCGGCTTGTTCATAGGCTTCGTCTGTAAAAATGCGACAATCTGAACTTTCAACAAGAATTTCTATGCTTGGATATTGATTTTTTAATTTTACTAATGCCTCTGGAGAAAAAACAACTCTACGATCTGCTGGTTTTTTTCTTTCTTTTATGATTCCAAACTTCATTTTATAAGTTTTTTCTAAATTATAATATAACTTTAATAATTCAATTTGTTACAAATATAACAAATACCCTTTCTCTTTTAATTTTTTTTCGAAAAATTCGATAGTTTTTATTCAAGTATGCACTGATGTACAATTTAGTAGCATTCCAAAAGTCTTTTACTACTGATAAAATACTGTTAAGGTTTAAAAAAAAGAAGGAGCAAAAACAGACTGATTCTATATATTTGTCTTTCTAGTTATACCACAATGAATTTTATTAAAAACGCAAATATACTACATATATCACTCCTTTTTTTGATTTTTGGATCTTGTGCCAAAGAGAAAGTAAAGGTAGAATTACGAGACGATCAATTGCCAAAAAATAGGTTGCCAATAATGAAACCTTTGGCAGCAGCTGAGCCAAAACTTATGGCTTCGTATGTAAATGTGAAGCGTGCTGAAATCGATTCTTTTTACAAAAAAAACTGGCCCAATCAAACTGCAAATGGAAGCTTTTTGGTAGCCAAAAATGGTCAAATCATTTACGAGAAATATGAAGGTTTCTCCAATTTTAGAGATGAAACTGTTATTACAGCAAATACTCCTTTGCATATTGCATCTGTAAGCAAGGTGTTGACGGCCACTGCAGTATTAAAATTGGTTAACGCCAAAAGGTTGAGTTTAGATCAAAAAGTAAATACCATTTTAAAGTCTTTTCCTTATCCAGAAGTGACAGTGCGTACCTTGCTGAATCACCGTAGCGGATTGCGTAACTATGCTTATTTTACCGATCGTGATAAATCGGTTTGGGACAGGCATAATACCTTGACTAATACAGATATTTTGACCATTATGGCAACTAAGGATATCGGTTTAGAGTTTGCAACTGATACTCGTTTTGCGTACTGCAATACCAATTATGCAATGTTAGCGCTAATTATAGAAAACATTACAAAATTGTCTTACGAGGAGGCTATGAAAAAAATTATTTTCGAACCACTAGGTATGAAAAACACTTATGTTTTTGAT
This sequence comes from Flavobacterium turcicum, assembly GCF_011365745.1. Taxonomy (GTDB): domain Bacteria; phylum Bacteroidota; class Bacteroidia; order Flavobacteriales; family Flavobacteriaceae; genus Flavobacterium; species Flavobacterium turcicum. Next base: position 75,775 of record NZ_JAAOBY010000002.1, read on the forward strand.
TACGAGCGTGATAAAGAAACTGCTGTCACTTCGTATAAAGGCAATAAAGTAGAAATAGGAAAGGATTATCTTGATGCAGTGTACGGAGATAAAAATATTTACTCTACGCCACGTGATTTATTGAAATTTGATCGTGCTAGGAGCAGTGCTCAGTTTTTGTCGAAAGACCTAAACAAACAAGTCTATCAACCTTATAGTAATGAGCGAAAGGGAACTAAAAATTACGGACTTGGTATCAGAATGATTAATTGGGAGACGGGACAAAATTTTTATTTTCACAATGGTTGGTGGCACGGGAACACGTCATCTTACATTACTTTAACTAAGGAAGGCGTCACCATCATTGCACTTTCAAATAAGTTTACACGCAAAACGTATGATGTTAGAAAACTGGCTACATTATTCGGAGATTATCCGTTTAATTTTCAGGACGAATAAATAAAAAGGCACTATTTTTGAGATAGAAGATTATAAAAAAGTGTACATTTGCACTCACAAAAAAAATGAGAAAATTGGGGTCGACTGGTTTTGACAGCAAGTCGAATTGATAAGTAAGCACGTCGAGCATTGAGGCCTTGCTCGTAAATATAAGATCTTACACTTTTACACGGCGAAAATAACTACGCTTTAGCTGCATAATCCGAATTATAGTACGATTACGCCACGTTCCTATCAGATAGGAAAGCTGGATTCTCCTTGAAAGCCTTGGTTTGTGGCGTTCAGTACAGGGGAACCGTAAAAATAAACCTAGATTTCCATGAGCTTCGGGTGGATTTCGACATTAAGAAGATAAGTAGGGTGTGGTTGTTTCTGGCCGAGCACACTATCGAAAATTCAATCAGGAAATAAGCGCGTAGAAAGCTTTTTAGTTGCTTGTTTGGACCCGGGTTCGATTCCCGGCGACTCCACAAAAAAAAACCGTAAGAACTTCATTTGAAGTGTTACGGTTTTTTTTATTTGTATTTTCCAGATATCTCACCAGCACTTTTTTTGTCTTGATCTCCTTTTTATGGTATTCTGGGATCAATTTTTGCATCAGTCTTTTCCAAATCCTTCCATTTTTATTTCACAATTATTGCCTCTGTAACATTTGTCACTGTGAGTGTTTTATATGGCTCTTACTTTTGTGTCAGATGAAAAACAGGTTTAATCTCTTGCGAGCAAATTAGCATCCAATTTTAAATAAGTACCACGATGAATTCAGAACAAAAGAAAAATAAAGATCTCATTTTACGAGAAAAACTAGCACTTCAGCGCACAACGTTGGCTAATCAATCTACTTTTTTGTCATTTATGCGAACGGCTATGTATTTTTTAATAGCAGGTTTAAGCCTTAAAAATTTAATTACAGTTCCAAATAGTTTTTATATCGAATTGGGCTTGTTTGCCTGTTCATTGATCATTTTTGTATTCGGAATTGCAAATTATTTTGTTCATCGCAAGTCAATTGCTAACAATAAAAAACATGTAGGTGATTACCAACTTGAATATTTAAAACTTTAAGAATGACTGTAAAGTATTCTTGTGGAAAATTAACCTGAAATGAGTCTTTAAAAAAGGAGTTATGTGACAAAAGTAACAGAACGTTTCTTCTATTAACTCAACCTTTGTCAAAAATAATTTATGATTAACACTATGGAAATTTTAGAATTTATTAAACAACCTTGGCCTTGGTATGTCGCTGGCCCGCTGATAGGCTTAACTGTTCCCGCTTTATTGCTAATTGGAAACAAATCATTCGGAATTAGCTCTTCATTGCGCCATGCATGCGCTATTTGTGTGCCAGCAAATATTCCTTTTTTTAAATACGATTGGAAAAAGGAAATTTGGAATTTGTTTTTTGTGTTGGGAATTGTGCTTGGAGGCGTAATTGCCTTTTTTGGACTTTCAAATCCAGATCCTATTCAAATTTCCTCATCATTACAAACCAATCTAGCGCAATACGGTATTACTGAAATTAGCGGCATGCTTCCTGAGCAATTGTTTTCATGGAATAATTTGTTTACAGTTCCTGGTTTTGTGGTTTTGGTGCTTGGAGGATTTTTTGTTGGTTTTGGTTCGCGCTACGCGGGAGGCTGCACAAGTGGTCATGCTATTTCGGGCTTATCTAATTTGCAAGTAGCGTCTTTAATTGCAACCTGTTGCTTTTTTATCGGTGGTTTGCTGATGGTTCATTTTATTCTGCCTTTTGTTTTAACTCTTTAATTTTAGTAACATGAATAACTTTAAAAATACTACACCTATTTATAAGGAGCAGGACAGCAATCGTGGTAGCTTTTTAAACTCTTTAAAATATTTAATCGTCGGGACACTTTTCGGAATTGTTTTTATCAAAGCCGAAATCATTAGTTGGTACCGCATTCAAGAAATGTTTCGCTTTGAATCTTTTCACATGTACGGTGTAATTGGTAGTGCAGTAGTAGTAGGAATGCTTTCTGTATTTATTATCAAAAAATATGAAATCAAAACATTTTCCGGTCAGCCAATTACATTTCAAGACAAGCCCTTTCACAAAGGTCAAATTATAGGCGGATTACTATTTGGTTGCGGTTGGGCACTTACGGGAGCTTGTCCAGGTCCTTTATTTGCACAAATAGGTAGCGGTGCCACTGTGATGTTAGTTCCTCTTTTAGCTGCTATTTTTGGTACTTGGGTTTATGGACTTTTAAAAGAACGTCTGCATTATTAATTGATATTCTCATGTCAACTGCTTTCTTTAGCATAAAATACAAGCTTCCATAGTTGATTTCGAATTGTAACTAAAATTTAGTTTATCTATTTGATTCAAAGGTAGAAAGAGATGTTTTACATCGGTCTGAAGTATGGTTTTTTTGTTGTGTTATAGTTTTTATCTATTGAAATTTTAATTAAGCTCAAATTTTTTTAGGTAAATTTGAAATTAGAAAATTAAAAATCAAACATATTATGGAAAATAATTCAAGACCTACCTCTTACAATGTCAATGGAGAGAGTAAATGTCCTTTCTCTGCTGGTGCAAATGCGCCTAAGCAAAGCGAACGTAATGGCAAAATCAATCGCGATTGGTGGCCAAATCAATTAAACCTGAATATCCTTCGTCAGAATGGAGTGGCTTCAAACCCGATGGGAGAGCACTTTAATTACGCTGAGGCATTTAAATCAGTTGATTTAGAGGTTTTAAAAAATGATATTAAAGAAGTAATCACAACTTCACAAGATTGGTGGCCTGCTGATTATGGCAGCTACGGTCCGTTCTTCATTCGTTTGGCTTGGCATAGTGCAGGTACCTATCGTATTGCCGATGGTAGAGGTGGAGCAGGTTTTGGTACACAACGTTTTGCACCATTAAACAGCTGGCCAGACAATGCTAACTTGGATAAAGCTAGACTATTATTATGGCCAATCAAACAAAAATACGGGAACAAAGTATCTTGGGCAGATTTAATGGTTTTAGTAGGAAACTGTGCGCTTGAGGTAGCTGGTTTTAAAACTTTCGGTTTTGCAGGAGGTCGTGTTGATGTTTGGGAACCACAAGAAGATATTTATTGGGGACCTGAAAAAGAATGGCTTTCATTAAGTACAGAACCACACAGCCGTTACTCTGGCGATCGTGAACTTGAAAATCCGTTAGCAGCAGTGCAAATGGGATTGATCTACGTGAATCCAGAAGGACCGGATGGAAATCCAGATCCACTGTTGGCAGCTAAAGATATCAGAGAGACTTTTGGTAGAATGGCTATGAATGACGAAGAAACAGTTGCTCTTATTGCGGGTGGACATACTTTAGGAAAAACGCACGGTGCTGCTGATCCAAATAAATATGTTGGAGCAGAGCCTGCAGCTGCCTCTATGGAAGAGCAAAGTTTAGGTTGGAAAAACACTTACGGGACTGGAAACGGTGCGGATACAATTACCAGCGGATTAGAAGGTGCATGGACAACCACTCCTGCAACTTGGAGTAACAATTACCTTGAAAACTTATTTGGTTACGAATGGGAATTAACTAAAAGTCCAGGTGGAGCACACCAATGGAAACCAGTTGGTGATGCAGGAGCAGGTACAGTTCCTGATGCGCACGACCCAAACAAAACGCATCAGCCGTTTATGTTAACTACTGATTTATCTTTAAGAGTAGATCCAGCTTACGAAAAAATTTCAAGACATTTCTTAGCTAATCCAGATGCTTTTAATGATGCTTTTGCAAGAGCTTGGTTCAAATTGACACACCGTGACATGGGACCAAAAGTTCGTTATTTAGGACCAGAAGTTCCTGCTGAAGAGTTAATTTGGCAAGATCCAGTTCCCGCAGTTAATCATGCTTTAATTGATGCTGAAGATGAAGCAACTTTGAAAGCAAAAGTTTTAGCTTCAGGATTGAGTATTTCTGAATTAGTAAGCACGGCATGGGCTTCAGCATCTACATTTAGAGGTTCTGATAAGCGTGGTGGAGCTAACGGAGCACGTATTCGTTTAGAGCCACAAGTAAACTGGAAAGTTAACAATCCAGCACAATTGCAACGTGTTTTACAAACTTTAGAAGGAATTCAAAATGAATTTAACGCGGCGCAAACTACTGGGAAACATTTATCAATTGCTGATTTAATTGTTTTGGCTGGAAATGCCGCAATTGAAAAAGCAGCTGCGAATGCAGGGCACGCAATTACAGTTCCTTTTGCAGCTGGTAGAACAGACGCTTCTCAAGAACAAACAGACGTAGAGTCGTTTGCAGTTTTAGAGCCACAAGCGGACGGATTTAGAAATTATGTGAAAACTAAATACACTGTTTCTGCAGAAGAAATGCTTATTGACAAAGCGCAATTATTGACTTTAACTGCGCCAGAAATGACAGTTTTGGTTGGTGGATTACGTGTATTAAACACTAATTTTGATCAATCTCAAAACGGAGTATTTACTAAAAAAGTAGATGCTTTAACTAATGATTTCTTTGTAAACCTATTGGATTTAGGTACTACTTGGAAAGCGGTTTCTGAGTCTGATGATGCCTTTGTAGGTAGCGATCGTATCGCTGGCGGAATCAAATGGATCGGAACAAGAGTTGATTTGATTTTTGGTTCTAACTCAGAATTAAGAGCACTTGCCGAAGTATATGCATACAGTACAAGTCAAGATAAATTTGTAACTGATTTTGTTGCAGCTTGGACTAAAGTAATGAATCTTGACCGTTTTGATTTGGTTTAGATTTTGAATTTAATTTGTTAGAAAAGTGAGTTGGAAACAACTCACTTTTTTGTTTTAAAAGGATATTTAATCGATTTTTAAATTGTTTAGTTCCATAAAAAAAGCCCGACTGTAAATCGGGCTATTTTGTTTTATGTATTTTTGCTATCAGCAATTAAGTCAATGTGATTTACACTTGAATTACGCCCAAGTTAAACGCTTTTTCAATAGGAGCGTGGTTGGCCGCTTCAATTCCCATAGAAATCCAAGTTCTGGTATCGAGAGGGTCAATGATAGCGTCTGTCCATAAGCGTGAAGCTGCGTAGTAAGGAGAAACTTGTTCGTCATAACGTGCTTTGATGGTGTCGAATAGTTCTTTTTCCTTGGTTTCGTCTACCAATTCACCTTTTGCCTTGAGCGATGAAGATTCAATTTGAGCTAAAACTTTAGCTGCTTGCGTTCCACCCATTACCGCTAGTTCAGCGCTTGGCCAAGCAAAAATTAATCGAGGATCATAAGCTTTACCACACATGGCATAGTTGCCAGCACCGTAGGAGTTACCTACAATCACTGTGAATTTTGGAACAACAGAGTTAGAAACGGCATTAACTAATTTAGCACCGTCTTTGATGATTCCGCCGTGCTCGCTTTTCGAACCCACCATAAAACCGGTAACATCTTGTACAAATACCAACGGAATTTTCTTTTGGTTACAATTAGCAATAAAACGAGTAGCTTTGTCAGCGCTATCAGAGTAAATCACTCCTCCAAACTGCATTTCGCCATTTTTGGTTTTTACTACTTTGCGTTGATTAGCTACAATTCCAACTGCCCAACCGTCAATGCGGGCATAACCTGTGATGATGGTTTGTCCGTAACCATCTTTGTATGTTTCAAATTCAGAGTTATCGACCAAACGGTGAATGATATCCATCATATCGTACTGTTCGCTGCGCGCTTTTGGCAACAAACCGTAAATTTCATTTTCGTCAAATTTTGGTTTTTCTGGAGTAATACGGTTGTAGCCAGCTTTGTCAAAATCACCAATTTTATCGACTATTTTTTTAATTCTATCCAAAGCATCTTTATCGTCTTTGGCTTTATAATCAGTCACACCTGAAATTTCACAATGTGTTGTTGCACCGCCCAAAGTTTCATTATCGATGCTCTCGCCAATGGCAGCTTTTACTAAATAACTGCCTGCCAAAAAGATACTTCCAGTTTTATCAACAATCATAGCTTCGTCACTCATGATTGGTAAGTACGCGCCACCTGCTACACAACTTCCCATAACTGCAGCGATTTGTGTAATACCCATACTGCTCATTTGCGCATTATTTCTGAAAATACGGCCAAAATGTTCTTTATCTGGAAAAATTTCATCTTGTAATGGCAGATAAACACCGGCACTATCTACAAGGTAAATGATTGGTAATCTGTTTTCCATTGCGATTTCTTGTGCGCGAAGATTTTTCTTTGCTGTAATTGGGAACCAAGCACCCGCTTTTACCGTGGCATCATTGGCAACAACCACGCATTGTTTGCCTTTGATATAACCAATTTTTACCACCACACCTCCTGATGGACATCCGCCGTGTTCTTTGTACATTCCTTCGCCTACAAAAGCTCCAATTTCTAAACTTTTTGCTTTCGGGTCTAACAAATAATCAATGCGCTCGCGGGCTGTCATTTTGCCTTCGCTATGTAATTTTTGAATGCGTTTTTCGCCGCCGCCAAGTTTAACAATGCTTAATTTTTGGCGCAAAGCAGATAACAAAAGTTTATTGTGGTCTTCGTTTTTATTGAAGTTCAAATCCATGGTCAATTATAGTTATAAAAGTTTGTGCTAAAATACAAAAAGGAACTTAATTATTAGTATCAATGTCGTGTTCTAGTGAAAAAAATAGCGTGTTTGATTGCTATATAAACAAAAAAACAGAAGCGAACTTCTGTTTTTTTATGGATATGATAAAAAAAATAATTATTTATTTTTAGATTCGTTAACGAGTCTTTTTAAGATGGCCCATTGTTTTAAGGCATCTCTAGCCTCAACCGCAGGGTAACCCAACATTGTTTTGCCGGCAGGAATATCGCCAGTTACACCAGATCCAGCACCAACAATAGCACCATCACCAATAGTTGTATGGTCTTTTATCGATGCGCTTCCTCCAATGATTACGCCGTTTCCTAAGGTTACAGATCCAGCCAATCCGCTGTTTCCGGCCATGATACAAAATTTACCAAGTTTACTGTTATGACCAATTTGTACCAGATTATCAATTTTACATCCATCACCAAGAACGGTAGAGCTAAATTTTCCGCGGTCAACACAAGAGTTGGCGCCAATTTCAACATTATTACCAATGATGACGTTACCAATTTGTGGAATTTTTACCAAACCCCGTTGTGGATCAGGTCGAAAACCAAAACCATCAGCACCAATTGTTGCATTCGGATGAATAATACAGTCGTTACCAATATGACAGCGCTCTCTTACCACCGTACCCGACCAAATTACGGTGTTTTTACCTACAGTTGATTCGTCTAAAATCGTTACGTTTGGATAGATAGTTGAGTTGTCGCCAATTATTACATTAGGTCCTATGTAACATCCAGCGCCAATCTTTGCGCCATTACAAATTTGTGCGGTAGCGTCAATGGTTGCAGTATGATGTATGCTAACTGCAAACACTGGGGTTGGCGGAGCAAAAAGTTCTAAAACTTGTGACATGGCTAAGTCGGCATTTTTTACTTTGATAAAAGCACGATTATCACCTGGTTCGATGCTAATATCTTCATTTACAACAGCAGCACAAGCCTTTGAGGTTGCCCAAAATTTTTCGTATTTTTTGTTTCCTATAAATGAAATCTCCGTAGTGCTGGCAGCTTCTAATTGTTCAGGAGCAGTAATGCTTGTTAGGGTTGACCCAACGATTTCTCCGTTAAGAATTTCGTTTATTTCGTTAATTGTATAGGATTTCATTGAAAAATTGGAAGTTTTTGAGTTAAATATTTTTCAAATAAAAGAATTTACCCGTAGTTATCCTAATTAATCTTAGATTTTACCACGCTAAGCCATTTATTGGATTGTGATTCAAGTTTTATAAATGCATTTTTGATTTTCTTTTTTTAACTAAAAAATCCTATAAAAAAAAGTTTTTTATAGGATTTTAAAATTTATTCTTCTTTTTGTCCCATCATCATGAGATAGGCTTTTAGGAACTCATCAATTTCACCATTCATGACGCCATCCACATTGCTTGTTTCGTAGCCAGTCCTGACGTCTTTGACTAGTTTGTAGGGTTGCATCACGTAGTTTCGGATTTGTGAGCCCCATTCAATTTTCATTTTTCCGGCTTCAATATCTGCACGTTGCGCTTGTTTCTTTTTCAATTCAATTTCATACAATTGAGAACGAAGCATTTGCATGGCTCGTTGTCTGTTATCTTGCTGTGAACGCGTTTCTGAACATTGAATTTGAATACCGGTTGGTTTGTGAAACAGTTGTACTTTCGTCTCTACTTTATTCACGTTTTGCCCACCAGCGCCACTTGAGCGTGAGGTAGTAATTTCAATATCCGCAGGATTGATTTCAATTTCAATACTATCGTCAACAAGCGGGTACACGTAAACGGATACAAATGAAGTATGTCGTTTGGCGTTACTATCAAAAGGCGAAATACGTACTAAACGGTGTACGCCGTTTTCTCCTTTCAGATAACCAAATGAATAATCGCCCTCAAATTCTAAAGTTACTGTCTTGATTCCAGCGGCTTCTCCTTTTTGAAAGTTCAGTTCTCTGATTTTATAACCGTATTTTTCGCCCCACATCATGTACATACGCGTAAGCATTTCGGCCCAATCACAACTTTCAGTTCCACCAGCACCGGCTGTAATTTGAATTACGGCACTTAGTGTATCACCTTCGTCAGACAGCATATTTTTGAATTCGATGGCCTCAATATGTGCCTCTGTTTTGTTGTATTGCTCGTCTAATTCTTCTGTAGAAAGTTCTCCTTCTTTATAAAAATCATAGGCTAACTCTAATTCGTCGGTCATTTCAACCGCTTTATTGTAGTCTTCTATCCATTTTTTTTTGTTTCGAAGATTTTTTACCAAAAGCTCAGCCTCTTTAGGATTGTTCCAAAAATCGGGAGCAAATGTTTTTTCTTCTTCGTTAGATATTTCAATTAGTTTCGCATCAACGTCAAAGATACCTCCTCAACGCACCAAGGCGCTCCACAATACCTTTTATTTGTTCGGTAGTTGTCATAAAAATTAGTGTACTAGGTTGTTATTTAATCATTTTACCTCGCTACGTTTTTGCTGTGTAATATTAGTTCAGATTTAACGGAACTTATTGGAAATAACAATTCGTATTGTGTAAATTTGTGCCACAAAAATAGGAAAATTATGCGACGGTGCAATTGTAAGTGCTGCACCGTGTCTAAATAAAAATATATTATGGAAATAAATTTAATAAGCGATACGATTACAAAACCGTCTCGCGAAATGCTAGTGCACATGTTAAACGCAACTGTGGGAGACGATGTATACAAGCAAGATCCTACAGTTATTGCTCTTGAAGCCAAGGTAGCAGCCATGTTTGGTATGGAGGCTGGTCTTTTTTTTCCTTCGGGAACGATGGCTAACCAAACGGCTATTAAATTACATACGCAACCAGGCGAGCAATTAATTGCCGACAAATATGCACATGTTTATCATTACGAAGGTGGTGGAGTTTCCTTTAATAGCGGTGTATCCTGTTGTTTGCTTGATGGAAAACGCGGAATGATTACAGCAGATCAAGTGGCAGCAGCGATTAATGATCCTGAATTTTACCACAGCCCGTTAACGAGTTTGGTTTGCGTTGAAAACACAACCAATAAAGGGGGTGGAGCTTGTTATGAAATTGAAGATTTACAAAAAATTCAAGCAGTTTGCAAAGCTAATAATTTGAAATTCCATTTAGATGGCGCGCGAATTTGGAATGCATTGGTAGCTAAACGACAAGATCCTAGAGCTTTTGGGCAAATTTTTGATACGATTTCAGTGTGTTTGTCAAAAGGTTTGGGTGCTCCAATTGGTTCAGTGCTTTTGGGTGACAAAGCAACAATTCATCGTGCTTTACGTATCCGTAAAATATTTGGTGGAGGAATGCGCCAAGTAGGTTATTTGGCTGCAGCCGGAATTTATGCTTTAGATAATAATATTGAACGTTTGGCCGAAGACCACCGCAGAGCTAAAGAAATTGCTGAGGTATTAAAAAGGGTAAGTTGGGTAGCTTCTGTAGAGCCAGTAGAAACGAATATTTTGATTTTTACTTTGGTTCCGAATGTAATCGAGAAGAATTTAATCGAACTGCTAAAGCAGAAAAATATTTTAATTAGTTCAATGGGGCATGGTAAACTACGTATCGTAACCCATTTAGATTATAAAGAAGTAATGCATACTTATGTTCTTGAAACACTTCAAAAATTAGTGTAAAGCTAATTCAAGAATTTTTTAAAGTTTAAGGTTTACCGTTTTTATTGATTTCAAAAAATGGTAAACCTTAAACTTTTTTTTACTTAAACAAATTATCCATTCCTGGAATCATCGGCATATCCATTTTTGCCACAGCATCCAATTCGGCTTCATTAACTTGAGAGGCTTTTGCGATAGCTTTGTTTAAAACCAAAATCATATAATCCTCTAGTTGTTCTTTATCCTCCAAAAGTACATCGTCAATACTAATTGATTTGATCGCTCTGTTAGCAGTTAGCGTCACTTTAAGTAATCCATCTGAACTTTGTTCGTCAATCAATACCGTATTAAGTCTCTTTTTTGTGTCTTCTATTTTTTGTTGGGTCTCTTTTAATTTGCCCATCATTCCCATTAAATCCATGTTTAGCTATTTTTAAGTTAATTCAGTTACAAAATTACTATATTGCGTAGTCATTATCAATAAAAGATTCATGAAAAACACACCCTTCCTTAGTGGTGTTTGTCTTATTTTTGCAATTGTAAATAGTAATGTGCAAGCACAAAAAATAGTAACTCCTATGACTCAGCCAAAAGCTAAAATTATACCTAAAACGCTAGAAAAAAACAATCAAAAACGTATCGATAATTATTTTTGGCTAAACGATCGCGAGAATCCAGAAGTAATTGATTATTTGAATCAAGAAAATGCCTACTACGAAGCTGCTACTGCTGGTACGAAAGATTTTCAGAAGGCTTTGTATGAAGAAATGAAAGCTCGTATTAAAGAAGATGACCAGTCCGTTCCTTACTTGTATAATGGTTATTATTATATTACTCGTTACGAAACTGGCAAAGATTATCCGATTTATTCTCGAAAAAAAGGAAGCTTGAGCGCTGCAGAAGAAATTCTTTTTGATTGTAATGAATTAGCCAAAGGGCACTCTTATTTTCAACTTGGCGGAATGAGTATCAGCCCTGATAATAAATTGGTGAGTTTTGGAGTGGATACGGTGGGAAGAAGAATTTACACCATTCAAATCAAAAACCTAGAAACGGGCGAATTATTCTCTGACACTATTGAGAATGCTGATGGAAGTTCAGTTTGGGCAAATGACAATAAAACTATTTTTTACACCCGACAAGATACGGTTACGCTGCGTTCAGACAAGGTTTTTAAACACAAAGTAGGTTCTTCAGCTGATCAAGATGTCGTTGTTTTTTATGAAAAAGACGACACATTTAGTGTTTCTGTGGGAAAAGAAAAGTCTAAAAAATATATTGTAATTAGTTCAGGTAGCACACTTACAACGGAATATCGCATTTTAAACGCGGAGCAGCCTGATGGTGAATTTACTATTTTTCAAAAAAGAGTACGTGGTTTAGAATATAGTATTTCGCATTTTGGAGATTCTTTTTACATTCTAACCAACAAGGATAAGGCGAGCAATTTCAAACTAATGAAAACACCAGAAAATGCTACATCCAAAGAAAATTGGAAAGATGTAATTGCACACCGTGAAGATGTTTTGCTGGAGGACATTGAAATTTTCAAGAGCTATTTAGTTGTAGAAGAACGCTCAAATGGTTTGAATCACATTCGTATTATGCCTTGGAGTGGTGAAGCGGACTACTATCTGCCTTTTGGAAGCGAGACCTACAATGCATTTACTACAACGAATATCGATTTTGATACAGATGTTTTGCGTTACAGTTACCAGTCATTGGCTACACCTTCGTCAGTAATTGATTTTAACATGACAACTAAGGAGAAGACGATTCTAAAAGAGCAACAAGTTTTAGGTGGTAAATTTGATAAAGATAATTATACCGAAGAACGTGTGTGGGCGACTGCAAAGGATGGTACTAAAGTACCGATTTCGATGGTGTACAGAAAAGGCTTAAAAAAAGACGGTAAAAATCCGTTATTACTTTATGCATATGGTTCATATGGTGTAACGATGGATACCTATTTTTCTTCTACACGACTTTCTATCTTAGATCGTGGATTTGTTTTTGCAATTGCACACATCCGCGGAGGCGAAGATTTAGGAAGGCAATGGTACGAAGATGGGAAATTGCTGAAAAAGAAAAACACGTTTACTGATTTTATTGACTGCTCGAAATTTGTAATAGAGCAAGGTTATACCTCTGCTGATCATTTGTACGCTGAAGGAGGTTCAGCAGGTGGATTGTTAATGGGTGCGGTGGTCAATATGGCTCCTGAATTGTATAAAGGCGTAATTGCTCAGGTGCCGTTTGTTGATGTTGTAACAACCATGCTAGATGATACTATACCATTGACAACGGGTGAATACGACGAATGGGGAAATCCAAACGTAAAAAAATACCATGATTATATGTTGTCTTATTCGCCTTATGATAACGTAAAAGCACAAAAATACCCTAATATGCTTATTACAACAGGCCTGCACGATTCGCAGGTGCAGTATTGGGAGCCTGCCAAATGGGTGGCCAAGCTTCGTGCATTTAAAACCGATGATAACGTTTTGTATTTGAATACCAATATGGATGCGGGTCATGGCGGGGCTTCAGGGCGATTTGAAGCATTGAAAGAACTCGCTAAGGAATACAGTTTTTTGTTAGATTTAGAAGAAATTAAAAACTAATTAGATTATTTTTGTTAAATTTGCACCATGCGCGTTCGAATTTATAGTCGGTGCGACTAACTATTTTTTTATGAAAAAAGAAATATCTGCTTATAATAATGTCTTAGAATTAATAGGGAATACACCCCTTATTAAACTAAATAAAGTTACTGAAGATCTAGTTGGAAATTTTTACGCTAAGGTTGAAGCTTTTAATCCAGGACATTCCTCTAAAGATAGAATTGCATTATATATAATTGAAGAAGCTGAAAAACGTGGAATTTTAACTCCTGGTGATACCATTATAGAAACTACGTCAGGGAATACGGGATTTAGTTTGGCTATGGTAAGTATCATTAAAGGGTATAATTGCATTTTAGCAGTAAGTTCAAAGTCATCAAAAGATAAAATTGACATGTTGCGTAGCTTGGGCGCCAAAGTTTATGTTTGCCCAGCGCACGTTTCAGCAGATGATGAGCGATCTTATTATAATGTTGCAAAACGTTTACACGAAGAAACAAAAGGGTCAGTTTACATCAATCAATACTTTAATCAGTTGAATATTGATGCACATTATAACTCTACCGGTCCAGAAATTTGGAAACAAACTAACGGACAGATTACGCATTTAGTTGCTTGCAGCGGAACCGGAGGAACTATTTCTGGTACTGCCAAATATTTGAAAGAGCAAAATCCGAATATCAAAATTTTAGGAGTAGATGCTTTTGGTTCGGTGTTAAAAAAATACCACGAAACAAGAGAGTTTGATAACGAAGAAATTTATCCGTACCGTATTGAAGGTTTAGGTAAAAATTTAATTCCATCAGCAACTGATTTTGACATTATTGACAAGTTCATGAAAGTGACTGATGAGGAAAGTGCTCACACTGCTCGTGAAATCACCAAAAAAGAGGGTTTATTTGTAGGATATACTTCTGGTGCAGTAATGCAAGCCATCAAGCAATATGCTGAAGAAGGAGAGTTTGATGAAAACAGCAACGTAATTGCTATTTTTCCTGATCATGGTTCTCGTTATATGAGCAAAGTATTTAGCGATGATTGGATGAATGAGCAAGGCTTTTTTGATAGCATCAACGAAGAGGAAGTTCAAAAAATCGAATTTATTAAATAATTCAACATTGAATTAAATCCCATATAAAACTCCAGAGCAATCTGGAGTTTTTTTTTGCTTTGTGGTAATTGATAGACATAAAAAAAAGCCCTTGTAGGTCAAGAGCTTTTGGAATTATAAGTAGGAATTTATTCCTCCATTGTGTGATACACGTTCATCACGTCATCATCTTCTTCGATTTTCTCGATCAATTTCTCCACATCCGCCATTTCAGCTTCAGTAAGTTTTTTTGTAATTTGTGGAATTCTTTCAAAACCTGAAGAAAGAATTTCGATTCCGCGACTTTCTAGTTCTTTTTGGATAGTTCCAAAGCTTCCAAAAGGCGCATAAATTAAAATACCATCTTCATCAGCAAAAATTTCTTCTGCACCAAAATCGATAAATTCTAATTCTAGTTCTTCGATATCTTGGTTGTTATTCGGAATACGGAAATTACAAGTATGGTCAAACATGAATTCTACAGATCCTTGTGTTCCAAGAGTACCGTTACATTTGTTAAAGTAACTGCGAATGTTAGCTACTGTACGATTGTTGTTATCTGTTGCTGTTTCAATTAAAATAGCAATTCCGTGTGGAGCGTAACCTTCAAATAATTGTTCTTTGTAGTTAGCCGTATCTTTGTCAGTTGCTTTTTTGATGGCGCGTTCCACATTTTCTTTCGGCATGTTAACTGCCTTCGAGTTTTGGATCACCGCTCTTAGTCTAGAGTTGGCTTCTGGATTTGGTCCACCTTCTTTCACAGCCATCACGATATCCTTACCAATTCTGGTAAACGCTTTGGCCATTGCTGACCAACGTTTCATTTTTCTTCCTTTTCGAAATTCAAACGCTCTTCCCATTTCTATTAATTATTTTGAAGTGCAAATATAAAAAAATAAAGCAAAAAAAAGAGGCCTAAGCCTCTTTTGGATAAGTTAATCTACCTATAATGCCCGGCATTTTTTTACCTTGAATATCGTAAATTGCTTTTAGCCACATGACAAATAGCATCGGCACTACAACAAAGCAAAGTGGGTTGTATTCCCAAGCTTTTACAAAGTCAAAATGAATAAAATGCATCACAGCTCTAGTTAGTCCGCAAGCATAACATTCAATTCCAGCCAAAACTACAGACAAGCAAGTACTTTCTCCTTTATCAAACCAAGTTTTTGGTAAAAAGAGCAAAACAATTGGTGCTAATATCAATACAAGATTCGAAAGATAAAAATAAGCTTTACGCATTTTTAGGTTGTCTTAAAGTGTTGTAGAGTATGAACCTCCTTTTGGTTGTAAATCTCCAGTGATGATGCGAATTAAGTCAATTAAAGCCCAAATTCCGCAACCTCCGAATGTTAACAACTGAACAATTCCTTGCCAAGTGTACCCTAGGTAAAAACGGTGAATACCAATTGCACCAACGAAAAAAGCTAATAATAAAGCTATCAATTGGCTTTTTCCGCTTGCAATAGCGGCTGGAGATGATAACTCATCTTCTTGAGTGTTCACTACTGTAGTGTTTTCACTCGTTGCTCTTTGCACAGGGAAAGACGCGTAGGTTGTTGTCAAAACACCTAAAAATAACAGTACAACTGTAAAAAGTAATTTGATTTTCATAAGAAAAAGTTTAAGTTTGTGCCAAATATAAATAAAAAACTAAAATACCGATGTATATTTTTATTAAAAAAAGAACAATTTTTTTTCTGTGCCTCCTAGGATACTTCCTAACAGCAGAAAAAGCATTTTCACAAAATAATTATGAGTTTCTTGGAGCATTAAAACTGAATGGAAATGAAAAAAGTGTTATCACATACCGTTTGGTTTTCGAGGAATTGAACGGAAAATTAAAGGGCTATTCAATTACTGATTTAGCAGGTAAGCATGAAACCAAAAATTTAATAGAAGGTAGCTATAATAAAAAACTAAAGTTGTTCGAGTTCCGCGAAACAAATATTGTGTACACCAAATCAAAGTTTGAACAGAGTGCATTCTGTTTTGTTAATTTCTCAGGAAAATTAAAGTTGGTGCAAAGTACTAGTAAATTAGAAGGAGCATTTAAAGGTTTGTACAAAAATAAACAGAAGTGTATTGATGGTACACTTGTTTTAATAGGAAGTACTAAACTTTATAATTTGGTCAATAAGGTAAATAATCGCATTCAAAAATCGAATAAGGTTGATGTGAAAACTAAAGAGAATATTAATCCTTTGAAAGTCTTGGACAGTTTAAAAACAAATCGATTGAGTAACGATGAAAATTTAAATGTTTTTTGGGGATCGAATAAATTTAAAATGGAGATTTACGACATTGGTAAAGAAGATGGCGATGTGGTAAATATTTATCAAAATAATAAATTAATTCTGACCAAGCATAAATTAACCAATGCTAAAAGAATTATCGAAGTAATTCTGGATGGGACTAAAAATGAGTTTAAAATTGAAGCAATTAACGAAGGTACAATTGCTCCTAATACCGCCAAAATTACTTTATTTGATGGAGATACTTCTTTTGACTTGATGTCGAATTTAAAGAAAGGGGAGAAAGCAAGCATCACAATTCATAAAAAATAAAAAAGACATCGTGAATCTCGAGATAAAAAAAACCGGAAGCTACTGCTTACCGGTTTTTTGTTTAAGATCCTTTAAAGGATTATTTTTTGTAAAAAGGTAGCTTAACTACTTTTGCAGGAACATCATTTTTTCTGATTCGGATAAAAATATCACGATCAATATTACTGTTTTCTGTAGTAACGTATCCTAGTCCAATTCCTTTGTTCATAGAAGGTGACATAGTTCCTGAAGTTACAATTCCAATTACGGTTCCTTCGGCATTAACTATTTCGTAATCGTGTCTTGGTACGGCACGTTCTTGCATTTCGAAAGCTACTAATTTGCGGCTAACTCCTTTTTCTTTTTGTTCTTTTAAGTTTGCGGCATTCACAAAATCTTTGTTGAACTTTGTAATCCAGCCTAAACCAGCTTCTAATGGCGAGGTCGTATCGTTAATGTCGTTTCCGTACAAACAGAATCCCATTTCCAATCGTAAAGTATCACGAGCTGCCAAGCCAATTGGTTTGATTCCAAATGAAGCGCCTGCTTCAAAAACTTTGTTCCAAATTTGCTCTACTTCATCATTTTTACAATAAATTTCAAAGCCGCCTGAACCTGTGTATCCCGTTGCTGAAATAATAACATTTTCAATCCCTGCAAAGTCACTTACTTCGAAATGATAATAGGCAATAGACGCTAAATCAACAGAAGTTAATGATTGCATTGCCTCAACTGCTTTTGGCCCTTGAATAGCTAAAAGTGAATAGTCGTCTGATAGGTTTTTCATATCCACACCTAAATCATTGTGGCTAGAAATCCATTCCCAATCTTTGTCAATGTTTGATGCGTTTACAACTAAAAGATATTGATCTTCTTTCATTTTGTAAACCAATAAATCGTCTACAATTCCGCCATCAGCGTTTGGTAAACATGAATATTGCGCTCTTCCAATAGTTAAGGTAGCGGCATCATTCGATGTTACTTTTTGGATTAAAGCTAAAGCATTTGGTCCCGTAAGCAAAAATTCGCCCATGTGCGAAACATCAAAAACACCTACCGCGTTACGTACGGTTTCGTGTTCAGTATTTACTCCTTCGTATAAAATAGGCATGTTAAAGCCTGCAAATGGTAACATTTTTGCTCCTAAACTTTCATGTATGTGCGTTAGCGCAGTATTTTTCATTTTGTTGAATCTAAAATTTTAAGTGGCTAATTTATTGATTTTATTCGGTGTGACAAAGGTTCTTTGAGGGATTATTTCAATCGTTTTCGGTACTCTGTTTTTTAATTAGAGGTTAGGAAAATGAATAGCGATTCAGTCGATTAGCAATGCTTATTAAATAGTAATGGTGCCAATTCCGAAATTTTACAGCACTTATTTGTAAATTTGCAAATAGGTAAAAATGCCTTAGCCAATTAAATTATGGATAAAACACTGCATCTGAGAACAGTAAACGTGACGCGTTACATTACGCCTTTACGCGAAGGAGGATCGTTGCCCGCATTAGCTGAAGCCGATGATGATTTTAAATATGTTTTAAAATTTAAAGGAGCAGGGCATGGTGTTAAAGCACTTATTGCCGAATTAATAGGTGGCGAAATTGCCCGTTTTTTGGGTCTGAAAATGCCTGAATTGGTTTTTGCACACCTTGACGAAGCTTTTGGTCGCTCGGAGGCAGATGAAGAAATTCAGGATTTACTGCAAGGAAGTCAAGGCCTTAACTTGGCGCTGCATTACTTGTCTGGTGCTATTAATTTTGACCCCGTGGTTACGCAAGTCGGTGCTAAATTAGCTTCTCAAATTGTTTGGTTAGATGCTTTTATTACCAACGTAGACCGCACGTTTAGAAATACTAACATGTTGCTGTGGAAAAAAGAATTGTGGTTGATTGACCACGGTGCAAGTTTGTACTTTCATCATTCTTGGACTACATGGGAGAAGCATGCACAAAGCCCGTTTGGGTTGATTAAAGATCATGTGCTTTTGCCGCAAGCTACGGTACTTGATGAAGTAGATGCTGCTAGTAAAGCTCTTTTAACGCCTGCTGTTTTACAAGAAATTGTCAATTTAATTCCTGAAGTTTGGTTGCATTGGGAAGATACAGATGAAACTCCTGAACAAATCCGCCAAGTGTATTTCAACTTTTTAACGACCCGATTACAACATTCTGAAATTTTTATAAAAGAAGCGCAAAATGCAAGAAAAACACTTATATGAGTACGCGGTAATAAGAGTGGTACCTCAAGTTGAGCGCGAAGAATTTCTCAATGTTGGTGTCATTCTGTTTTGTAAAAAAGCCAAATTTATCAAAGTTCTTTGTACCATTAACGCTTTAAAATTGCAACTATTTTCGAAAGAATTAGACATTGAACAACTGCAATTAAATGTCGAGGCTTTGGCAAAAATTGCGCATGGCGAAAAACAAGCAGGCCCAATAGCGCAGTTTGATATTCCTTCTCGTTTTAGATGGTTAACCGCCTTGCGCAGCTCTGTGATACAAACTTCGCGTCCGCATGCGGGACTGTGCGATGATTTAGATTTAACTGCCCAACGCCTATTTGAAGAAATGGTTTTGTAGCCAAAATGATTTTTTTAAAGAACTTTTTCGAGAACTAAAAATTCTAGTGGCTCAGCTGCAATTGGAATATGAACTTCACTTGCGGGGAAAGGCTCGCGCGCTCCTGTTTCTGAATAGCCATTGCGTTTGTACCATGCTATAAGTTCCTCTCGAACAGATATTACTGTCATTACAATTTTTGGTAATGAAAGTGACTTGGCATGAATTTCAGCTTCTTGAAGTAGTTTTTTACCAACACCTCCATTTTGTAATTCGGGTGATACTGTTAGCATTCCTAAATACAGTTGATTTTCCTTTTGAACTAACAAAACACAACCAATAATTTGCTCTTGCTCAGTGTATTTTAAGATAGTGTTTTTTGAATCATTTAAGGTTTCTGCTAATTCAGTTTCGGTAGTACGCAAACCTTCTAAAATGTTGGCTTCTGTAGTCCAGCCTTTTTTAGAGGATTCGCCGCGATAAGCCGAATTTATCAATGTGTTGAGTGCCGTGATATCAGATGCGGTTGCTTTGGTAATCATTATTTTTTGCTTGTTTGAACGTCAAAGATATAAAAAAGTCACCTCGTAAAACACACATTTGAAATCCTGATATAATTTTGTTTCTAGTGGATTAATTCTGTATTAAATAGTTCTTTAAATCCTCGTAATTACGTACTGAAACACTCCATTTTTCTTTGTTTAATATAGGTTCAATTTGCATCGGAATTGGGAGTTTTATCTTCAAAGCAGGCTCAACAGTATCTAAAAACTTGATGGGATGGGCTGTTTCTAAAAATATACCAATAGCCTCAGGATGGTTTTGTAATTCTTGTTTTAAACCAAGGTAGCCAACCGCGCCGTGAGGTTCAGCAACATAGCCTGATTTTTCAAATATATTTTTCATTGCAACCAAGGTTTCCTCGTCAGTGAATGAAAACGAACTAAAATCTTTTTTAAATTCTGCTAAATCATTTTGGTAAAGCTCCTGAATACGGATAAAGTTACTCGGATTTCCTACGTCCATAGCATTTGATAGGGTTGCTTTTGAGGATTGAGGATTGTATTTTCCCTCTTTTAAAAAGCGTGGAACGGTATCATTTATATTTGTAGCTGCAATAAAATGTTGAATAGGTACCCCCATTTTTTTGGCTACAATTCCCGCGCAAATGTTTCCGAAGTTTCCACTTGGGCACGAAAAAACTAGAGGTTTGTTATATTTTTTTAAAGCTTTGTAGGTAAAGAAAAAGTAAAACATTTGCGGCAACCATCGCGCAATATTAATTGAATTAGCCGAAGTAAGATTTTTGTGTTGCAATGATTCGTCTAAAAATGCTTTTTTAACCATATCTTGGCAATCGTCAAAAAAACCGTCAACTTCAAGTGCTGTTATATTTTGTCCCAAGGTTGTCAATTGACGTTCTTGAATGTCGCTTACTTTTCCTGAAGGATATAAAATTACAACGTCAACGCTAGGAACTCCCAAAAAACCACTTGCAACTGCACCACCTGTGTCGCCAGATGTGGCTACTAAAACGGTATTATAGCTGTTATTTTTATCAGAATTAAAATAGCCTAAGCAGCGCGACATGAATCTTGCCCCGACATCTTTAAACGCCATAGTTGGACCATGAAATAATTCAAGCGAAAAAACACCGCTCTCTATTTCAACAACAGGAAAATCAAAACAAAGTGTTTCTGCAATGATTTGTTTTAAAATTGCTTCCGGAATTTCGTCGCCTACGAATTGTTTTATGGCTTCGAAAGCAATTTCTTCATGGCTCATTTTTTCAATATTTTCGAAAAAACTATCAGGAAGTCGGGTAATTGATCCTGGGAAATACAAACCTTTGTCGCTGGCTAATCCTTGCTCAACGGCCTCTTGAAAAGTAACGTTTGGGGCATTGTGGTTTAAACTATAGTATTGCATGCTTAATGTTGTAAGTAGTTGTGTTATTTTATTAATTTAAATTATTGCTTTGTAAGCAACTGAAATTATCGTTTAGATAATTTTAATTCCTTCATCATTTACTTTTGAAACATGTATTTCGTAAGGTAGGTTCATTTCATCGTATACTTTGCTCATGCCTTTTGCAACAGCATTAGCAGTTTCTAGTCCTTTGCTCAAGGCAAAAATCGAAGGCCCAGAACCTGAAATTCCAGAGCCGAGCGCGCCATTTGTATAAGCACTTTTTTTAATAAGATCAAAACCAGGAATCAGAACAGAGCGAAGTGGTTCAACAATTTCATCGTGTAACGAGCGACCAATCAATTCGTAATCCTGCGTGTACAAGCCAGCAACCAAGCCGCCTACATTTCCCCATTGTGTGATGGCGCTTTTTAACGAAACGGTTTGCTTTAAAACGGAGCGGGCATCAGAAGTTTTGAGTTCAATTTGAGGATGAACAACGGTTGCATATAAATCGATTGGACTTGGAATTTTTACTATATCAAGCGGACTCGAACTCCTAACGAGTGTAAATCCACCGAGTAGGGCAGGCGCCACGTTATCAGCATGTGCATTTCCACTTGCTAACTTTTCGCCTTGCATGGCAAATAATACCAATTCTTTCCTAGTAAAAGGATTATCCAATAATTCGTTAATACCGAAAACTGCCCCTGCTGAACTAGCTGCGCTACTTCCAATACCACTGCCAGCTTTGATGCGTTTGTATATTTCAATTTCGAATCCAAATGGGGAATCAATTTGCTCCAACATTGCGAGAGCTGCAACACCGGCCACATTTTTTTCGGTTTCCAAAGGTAAATCAGCACCGTCTATTTTGATGATTCGAACTCCTTTTTCAGTAGATTTTCTAACAATCATCTCATCGCCTGCGGTTTCTAAGCAAAGGCCTAGCACATCGAATCCGCAGGATAAATTGGCAATTGTTGCAGGGCAAAATAACTTTATTTCGTTCATGATTTTTTGTTTCAGGTTTAAAGTTGTTTTCAGTTGTTAAAATTGAAACTTTAAACTATTTCTATATATTTCCAATTCGAATCACATCAGCAAAAATTCCGGAAGCGGTTACTGCAGCTCCTGCACCAGCTCCTTTAATTAGCAACGGTTGATCAGAGTAACGGTCTGTGAAAAAGAGCACGATATTGTCTTTTCCTTCCAAATTATAAAAAGGATGGTCTTTCGGGATGAAACGCAAGCCAACATTAGCTTTTCCATTTTCAAACTGAGCTACATATTTTAATCGCGAATCTTTGGCAATTGCCTCTTGAAATATGGTGTTAAAATGATCAGCATGCGTAATTAATGATGTAAAAAAGGCTTCATTGTCAGATGTTTCCAAACAAGCTGATGGCAGAAAAGATTCATTTGATATTTCGTCAATTTCCATTTTGTAGCCGCTTTCGCGAATCAAAATTAAAATTTTACGCGCTACATCAATTCCGCTTAAATCTATTTTCGGATCGGGCTCGGTAAATCCTTGAACACCTGCTTCTTTAACTACATCATGAAAACTGCTGCTTTCATTAAAATTATTGAAAATAAAGTTTAAACTACCCGATAAAACGGCTTGAATTTTATTGACTTTATCACCAGATGCAACCAAATTTTTTACGGTATCAATAATTGGTAAGCCCGCTCCAACATTGGTTTCAAATAAAAATGGCGCATTGTATTGGCGAGATAATTTTTTCAATTTTTTATAATTGTCAAATTCAGATGCACAAGCAATTTTGTTACAAGTTACTACAGCAATATTTTGTTTTAAATAATGTTCATAGGTTTGTGAAACGCTTTCATTTGCAGTAATGTCAACAAATATACTGTTACGTAAATTGAGTTCTTTGGCTGTTTTAAAAAACAAAGAAGCATCAGCTGCATCGCCTGTGTCTAGCAAAAATTGCCATTCTTTTAAAGAAATTCCATCTTCGTCAAAATACATTTTACGTGAATTTGATAAAGCGATAACACGTAAGTTGATTTTTAATTTTTCTTTTAGGAATTTTTTCTGTTGGTGAATTTGTTCAATGAATTTTTCACCTACATTACCCACACCCATCACAAAAAGGTTCAATTGCTTGGTGTTTTCTTCAAAAAAGTTTTCATGGAGTGTGTTCAAAGCCTTTTTTACATCACGTTCATTTATTACTGCTGATATGTTTCGTTCTGAAGCCCCTTGAGCAATGGCTCGAATATTGACATTGTTTTTACCCAAAGTACTAAACATTCGGCCACTCAAACCTTGATGGTTTTTCATGTTTTCACCAACCAAAGCGATGATGCATAAGTTTTTTTCAACGATGCAAGGTTGAATTTTATTTTGCGAAATTTCTACTTCAAAGGCTTTGTTAATGGCATTTTCAGCTGTGTCAGCATCTGAATTTAAAATTCCAATGCAAATAGAATGTTCCGATGAAGCTTGTGTGATAAAAATTACGTTTATGTTTTTTTGCGAAAGCACTTCAAAAAGACGTTTTGATGATCCAGAAACACCAATCATTCCTGAACCTTCCAAAGTTACCAATGTAATGGAATCGATGTGCGTAATTCCTTTTACGGGATTATTTTGCGTAAAAATGTCATTCGAAATATAAGTGCCAATTGCAGTGGGTTCGAAAGTGTTTTTAATCAAAATAGGAATGCTCTCGCGTAAAACAGGTTGAATTGTTGGTGGATAAAGTACTTTGGCTCCAAAATGAGACAATTCCATAGCCTCTTGATACGACAAGTTTGCAATAGGTTTGGCTTGCTTTACAATTTTAGGATTTGCAGTAAACATCCCGTTTACATCCGTCCAAATTTCTAATTGATGCGCTCGCAAGGCTGCTGCAAGTATTGCTGCCGTATAATCTGAACCTCCACGCCCCAAAGTTGTAGTAATACCCTCTGTTGAAGCAGCTATAAATCCAGGCATAACAATAACTTCCTGACTGTTTGTTTGAAAGTATTCTTGAATGAGAGCATTTGTTACCTCAAAATTTACGCTTGCCTTTCCGAAATTACTATCAGTTTTAATAAGTTCGCGACTATCTTTGTAACCGCTGTTTTTTATTTTTTGCTGTAAAGCTTCAGAAATAATGTATGCTGAAAGTAATTCACCAAAACTCAGAATCGTGTCTAATGTTCTGGCAGATAGTTCGCCCAGCAAGAAACAGCCATCCAATAAAGTTTCAAGATGATTGATGATACGTTTAATATGACTCAACAAGGCACTTTGCTCGCTCACAGGAATCAAAGCTTTAAGTGCTTCTAGGTGTTTGGTTTCTATTTCGGCTACTATTTCTTTGAATCTATCATCGCCTTGTGCTGCCTTTTGCGATGCGAGTTGTAGTAAATCAGTGACTTTACTAAAAGCAGAAACAATTACGACTAAGCGTTCTCCTGATCTTGATTCTTCAATTATTTCTAAAACTAATTTTATGTTTTGTGCATTGGCTACCGATGTGCCACCAAATTTTAAGACTTTCATGTGTTGTAATGTGTAAAGTTGTGTGCTGTATTTGCATGAATGAGATCGTATTTTATTGTTGTAAATACCTTTTTACAACTGTAGTTTGGTCTCTTTGTAAATAGGAGACAAATAAAAATACTTGGTTATATGTAGATTGTTTACCCCAAAGGGGTAGTGGTAGTTGTAGTAAACGTCATGGTAGAAACCGCCTCAGTTGAGATCGATTTAGAAGAAACTTGTATGTAATTTTTTTGTTCCATGATTGTTTTTCAAAAATAAGGTTTTTTGTAGAAATGAAAGTCTAAAGTGCTCTTTTTGTGAATATTTGATTATTGTAGTTTTAAATTAAGAATTGCTGAATATTGGTTGTTTTATGTACAGTCAAATCTAAGTATTCGTATTTATATTCCATTTTTAATCAGGAAAAATTAGGAAATAAATCCTAGTTTTTAGCTGAAACAATATTCAAAAATGAGAGTTTGATTCGGATTCTAGTTGTGAACTACATTAAAAGCTATGTATCTCACTTACAGTTTTCACCAGAATCATTAAGATTTGTTGAAGCTTTTTTTGAAATAAAATGCTACTGGTATTGTGTAATCCTAAAGAATTAATCACTTTTACTTTCCAAATAGAAAACCGATGAATTCAACGCATTATATTACAAGTAAAACTCTTGATTTTGATTTGTTACATGAAATATTCACTCAAGATAAAAAACTGTGCTTATCAGAGGAGAGCAAGGACAAAATTTTAAGTTGTAGAAATTACTTAAACAAAAAAATGGAGTTGCATGCAGCACCCATTTATGGTATTAATACAGGTTTTGGATCACTATGTAATGTCAAAATTTCCAACGATAACTTAGCGCAATTACAAGAAAATTTAGTCAAGTCGCACTCTTGTGGTACCGGAAATAAGGTTCCTGTTGCCATTGTGCAGCTTATGCTACTTTTAAAAATTCAATCATTAAGTTATGGATATTCAGGTGTACAACTCGAAACGGTTGAGCGCTTGATTGCTATGTACAATAACAAAATTTGGCCAGTAGTCTATGAGCAAGGCTCTTTAGGAGCATCGGGCGATTTGGCTCCGCTTGCACATTTGTCATTGCCTTTACTAGGAGAAGGAGAGGTGTATTTTGAGGGCAAAATAGTTTCGACTGAACAGGTAATGCGTTTTTTTAATTGGGAACCTATTGTTTTACAATCAAAAGAAGGATTGGCTTTATTGAACGGAACTCAGTTTATGAGTGCTTACGGAGCTTATGTAAGTTTAAAAGCAGCTAAAATTTCGTATTTGTCAGATTTAATTGGAGCCATTTCATTAGAGGGTTTTGATGGTAGGATAGAACCGTTTGATGTGTTAATTCATCAAATCAGACCTCACAAAGGACAATTGGCAACAGCTGAAAGAATCAAAGAATTTTTAGAAGGTAGTGCAATTATTTCGCAGCCCAAAGTTCAGGTTCAAGATCCGTATTCTTTTCGATGCATGCCTCAAGTTCACGGTGCTTCAAAAGATGCAATAGCTTATGTACAGCAAGTTTTCAAGATAGAAATAAACTCGGTAACCGACAATCCAAATATTTTTGTCGACGAAGATCAGATTATTTCTGGAGGTAATTTTCACGGACAGCCATTGGCTTTAGCGCTAGATTTTATGGCTATTGCATTAGCTGAGTTGGGCAGTATTTCAGAACGCAGAACCTTTCAGCTTATTTCAGGAACGCGCAATTTGCCTCCATTTTTAGTTGATAATCCTGGATTGAATTCGGGTTTAATGATTCCGCAATACACCGCAGCGAGTATTGCAAGTCAAAACAAACAATTGGCAACTCCTGCAAGCGTTGATAGCATTGTATCTAGTAATGGTCAAGAAGATCACGTGAGTATGGGTGCAAATGCAGCGACAAAAGCCTTACGAGTTCTTGAAAATGTTGAACGCATTTTAGCTATTGAACTGCTCACAGGAGCTCAAGCAATAGCTTATCGAAGGCCTCTGCAGTCTAGTCCATTTATAGAAAGTTTTTTGACAGTTTTCCGTGGCGAAGTACCATTTGTTAAAGAAGACAGAATATTGCATTATGACATCGAAAAGACAATTACTTTTTTGAACTCTTTCGATATTGAAAGCGATTTGTTAATGTTAACTTAACATTCGCGCTGAATAATGAAGTAATTTTGCCAAACTAAATTTAAATGAAATGAACATTAATAATTTTTTCCAATTTTTGGTTCCAAAAGACAAAAAGTTCTTCCCTCTTTTTGAAGAAGCTTCAAGCAATTTGATTGAAATTGCTGAAAATTTACACGAAGCAGTTAATTTACCTTTGAAAGAGCGTGAAATTCTTTTTCAAAAAATTGATGTGTTGGAACAAAAAGGAGAGGACATTGCCCGTCAAACTAACTTAGAATTGAGTAGAAATTTCATTACTCCGTTTGATAGAGAGGATATTCACTCGTTAATTACTGCTATTGATAACGTTGCAGGTAACCTTCACGGTGCAGCAAGTAGAATGCGTTTGTATCAAGTTGACAAAATCACGAAATCAATTCGTAAGTTGACTGAAATCAATTTAGAAGCATGTCAAAATATTGATGTTGCTATTCGCGAATTGAGAGATTTGAAAAAAATGAAAAATATTACAGATGCTTGTGCTCGCATCAATAAATTAGAAAACAAATCGGATAACGTTTATGACAAAGCGGTTTTAGATTTGTTTGAAAATGAAACAGATGCAAAAAACATCATCAAGTACAAAGAAGTATTATCTGTTTTAGAAACGGCAACTGATAAATGCAAAAGTGTTGCAGGTGTTTTAGAATCAATTTCTGTGAAGCACTCTTAATCCAATCCGTTTTATTCTGAAATTATAAATATGGAATTTACTCTTTTAATAGTAATCATAGTCTTAGCATTAATTTTTGATTACATCAATGGTTTTCATGATGCTGCTAATGCGATTGCGACTGTAGTTGCTACAAAGGTTTTAACGCCTTTTCAAGCCGTTGTATGGGCCGCTTTTTTTAACTTTTTAGCATACTGGGTTTTTGGTTTTGGTGTTGCAGATACTGTTGCAAAAACAGCCAACACCATGGAAATTGATTTGGTAGTAATTCTAGCCGGTGTTATTGCAGCCATTATTTGGAACTTATTTACATGGTGGCAAGGTATTCCTTCTAGTTCGTCACATACTTTAATTGGTGGTTTTGCTGGAGCAGCAATTGCTCATGCCTTAATGGTGCACGGTTTTTCTTCGTATACAACAGGTACAGGTACCGAAATGGAGACAGCCTATTGGTACGACACTATAAACTGGTACACAGCCGGTAAAGATGGAGGTTTCCCTTCTGGAGTTCTTGTTATTATTGCTTTTATCGTTTTAGCGCCTTTATTGGGTGCTTTAATGTCTTATTTAATTTCTATTTGGTTGCTTAATGCTTCCAAAAGAGAAATTGGACCAAAAATATTTACTGTTTTTGTAATCTTATTGACAATTTGGTTTGTAGAAAGTCAAATGATCTATTACGATGCTATTGAAGAACCTCGTTTTGAATCGCATTTTTGGAGTGTGGTTTTTGAAACACACAACATCAAATGGTTTTTAGTAGCTTTCATAGTACTTTCAATAAGTGGATTTTGTCTAATCTTTAGTAGCTTAAATTTACATCAATCAACAGAATGGTTAAAGAAGATGCAATTACTGTCTTCTGCAGCCTTTAGTTTGGGACATGGTGGAAATGATTCTCAAAAAGTAATGGGAATTATAGCCGCTGCTGTGACGGTGTATATTCAAACAAGTGGAATTTCACAAGATATGATGCCAGAATGGTTAAATGTTGTTCTTCCTAATGATGCTCTGGGAATCAAGAGTGATATGCCAGAGTGGATTCCGCTTGCATGTTACTCTGCAATTGCAGCAGGAACTTTGAGTGGTGGATGGAAAATTGTGAAAACAATGGGATCTAAAATTACAAAAGTAACTTCTTTTGAAGGTGTCGCTGCAGAAACTGCAGGAGCATTAACATTGTATTTTACAGAGCATTTTAAAGTTCCTGTTAGTACGACCCATACAATCACTGGTTCTATTATTGGTGTAGGTTTAACAAAACGTGTTTCAGCTGTTCGATGGGGAATGACAGTAAGTTTAATGTGGGCGTGGGTGCTTACAATTCCAATTTCAGCAATTTTAGCTGCACTTGTTTATTACTTGTTTCGCATTTTTATTTAAACAAAATATGATAAAACAAAAAAACCATTCTCAGAATGGTTTTTTTTATGGCTATTTTTTTCTGACTTTGTACTATATAATATCATTATAGATCTGTAAAACTGTCGGCTATTTCGAATGATGAGTATTTTTTCGTTTGTGGAAGGTTTGTCTAATGTTTTCTTGGCCTGAAATGATACTTATATTACCATCAATTTCTAACATTGCAAGTTTTACATCTTTAAAATGTTCGACTCCGTGTTCGCGCATAGCTTCTTTTAACTCGTCCGACGTGATGTTCAATTTGCTTAAGGATTTGAAATCGAGATTACCATTATGGATCAATACTTCTGGTTTTTCTTGCATGAAATTACTAAAACTAGGGTATTTGTACATTAGTTTTTTTAAAGTAAAATTAATCGTAAAAAGAACCGAAGCTGCAGCTAGTCCGCCCCACAAACTGGTATTGTCTCCCACCATTGCATTTTGGACTGAATTGCTGATGAGTAAAATTAATATCACATCGGCTGTGTTCAACTGAGATAGTTCTTTCTTTCCAAAGAGCCGTAATGCAACCACCATAAAAAAATAAACGGCACTACTTCTAAGAATTATAGTTAAGTACTCGTTCATTTATTTAGGTTTATTATTTTATTTTTTTCTTCAGGCAGATCAAAGTTTAAATCATTTATTGGCATGAAATGTCAATCAGAAATTTATTTAAGCTCTATTTTTTGTCTAAAGTTTTTTTCAATTGCCTTAATCATTTCGCCAGCAATATCTTTATTTGTGGCTCCTTCAATACCTTCCAGTCCCGGAGAAGAATTTACCTCAAGTAACAAGGGGCCTTTTGAAGATCGAATAATATCAACACCCGCCACTTTTAAGTCCATTGCTTTAGTTGCACGAATGGCGATCTTCTTTTCTTCTGGAGTTACTTTAATAACGGATGCAGTTCCACCTAAGTGAATATTAGCTCTAAATTCTCCCGGCATTGCTTCACGTTGAATAGCAGCAACTACTTTTCCGTCAATTACAAAGCATCGGATATCTTTTCCATTAGCTTCTTTTATAAATTCTTGAACTAAAATGTTGGCATTTAAACTTTTGAAGGCGTTAATAACACTTTCCGCTGCTTTTTTAGTTTCTGCCAAAACGACACCTTTTCCTTGGGTACCTTCAAGTAATTTTACAATTAAAGGAGATCCGCCCACCATTTTAATTAAATCATCTGTATCCAAAGGTGAATTGGCAAATCCTGTTGTAGGAATAGCAACACCATGATTGAGTAACAATTGTAACGAGTATAATTTGTCACGCGACTGTGTAATAGCGTTAGATGAGTTCAAGCAATATACTTTTAAAGCTTCGAATTGTCGTGTTAATGCGCAGCCATAAAAAGTGATACTTGGTCTTATTCTCGGAATTATCGCGTCAAATTGATTTAGAATCTTACCACCACGATAGTGAATTTCAGGAGTTTTGGCATCCAATTTCATGTAGCACTCCTTTATGTTGAGAAAGTGCATTTCGTGACCGCGCATTTCGCCAGCTTCCATGATACGTTTGTTGCTGTATAATTCTGGGTTACTGGCCAAAAGTCCGATGCGTAATCCTGAACTTGCCTTTTCTGAATTTTTGTATAATTCTTTTAAAGTATCGCTCGTAGGTTGTCCTAGTAAATATTTTTGCTCTGGGTCAACTAATACTCTTCCGCTCATAGCTTCACGACCCAATAACATACGGAAACCCATGGAATCACGATTGGTCAAAGTCATTTCTATAGGCCATTGCCCGCTACCAAGTTGAACATTAGTTTGGATTACATAGCGGTGTTCTCTAAAACCACTTGAACTTTTTACAATACGTTTGTCTATTAGTGGAGCTTCGCAATGAATTACTGTCTTTAAGTTATTTTGAATGGGATTAATGTCAAATTTTACCCAGTTACTATCGTTTTTGATAAAGGGTGCGATGTTAATAGCATGCAATGCTGATGTTTTAGCACCTGAATCGACACGGGCTTTTATGGTAGGAATGCCTAATTCTGGAAAAGAACACCATTCTTCGCTACCTAAAATTACTTTATTATCTGACATAAATTGCGGATTTAATCTTATTTTAAAATTCAAATGTAGCTATTTGTTTTCACAAAATGTTGGTTTACTGTAAAGAATAAACCCGTTATGTTATAAAAACGTAACGGGTTTATTATCAATTAAAAAGTGGTTTTTACAAGTTACTTGCTTCGCCAGCTTTGTGCACTTTTACAGTTAATTCCTGAGCTCCTTCTTCGATATCCATGAAAATTTCGTCACCTACTAGAATTTTTGAAGTAATTATTTCTTCGGCGAGTGTGTCTTCTACATATTTCTGTATCGCTCTTTTTAGTGGTCTAGCACCAAATTGTTTGTCAAAACCTTTGTCAGCAATAAATGCTTTTGCAGTATCTGAAAGGTTTAAATTGTAACCCAATTCAGCCACACGAGCATATAGTTTTTTCAGTTCGATTTCAATGATCAAATCAATATCATGTTTTTCAAGTGCGTTGAATACAATTACATCATCAATGCGGTTTAAAAATTCAGGAGCAAATGTTTTCTTCAAAGCATTTTCAATAATACTTTTCGAATTGTCATCTGCTTGGGCCACTTTTGCAGCTGTACCAAATCCAACGCCTTGACCAAAGTCTTTTAATTGTCTGGCACCCACATTAGAGGTCATGATTATAATTGTATTTTTAAAATCAATTTTTCTACCTAAACTGTCCGTTAAAAATCCGTCATCAAGAACCTGAAGTAACATATTAAATACATCAGGATGTGCTTTTTCGATTTCGTCTAATAATACTACACAATAAGGTTTTCTTCTTACTTTTTCAGTAAGTTGTCCGCCTTCTTCATAGCCTACGTATCCTGGAGGCGCACCCACTAATCTTGAAATGGCAAATTTCTCCATGTATTCGCTCATGTCAATACGGATTAACGCATCTTCTGAGTCAAATAATTCTTTTGCTAAAACTTTAGCCAATTGTGTTTTACCAACTCCTGTTTGACCAAGGAAGATAAACGATCCAATTGGTCTATTTGGGTCTTTTAATCCTGCACGGTTACGCTGAATAGAGCGTGCTATTTTAACAACGGCTTCTTTTTGACCAATAACTTTGTTCTCAATTAGCTCTGGTAATTTTGCAAGTTTGTTACTTTCTGTTTGTGCAATACGGTTTACGGGAATGCCACTCATCATTGAAACAACATCGGCTACATTATCCTCAGTTACTTCAATGCGGTTGTTTTTAGCATCTTCTTCCCATTGTTCTTGAGCAATAGCAAGATCTTTCTCGATGCGTTTTTCATCGTCTCTCAGTTTGGCAGCTTCCTCGTATTTTTGTTTTTTAACCACTACATTTTTCATCTCGCGAACTTCTTCTAATTGACGCTCAAGATCTAAAATTTGCTTCGGTACTTCGATATTGGTAATGTGTACACGTGAACCTGCTTCGTCAAGTGCATCAATTGCTTTGTCTGGTAAAAATCGATCAGACATATATCTGTCGGTCAATTTTACACAGGCTTCAATTGCCTCAGGTGTAAAAGTCACGTTGTGGTGATCTTCGTATTTGTTTTTAATGTTGTTCAAAATCGTAATTGTTTCCTCAACTGAAGTCGGTTCAACAATGATTTTTTGAAAGCGTCTTTCCAATGCGCCATCTTTTTCGATGTATTGACGGTATTCATCCAAAGTTGTAGCTCCAATACATTGAATTTCGCCACGAGCCAGAGCCGGCTTAAACATGTTAGATGCATCCAATGAGCCTGTAGCGCCACCAGCCCCAACGATTGTATGGATTTCATCAATGAACAAAATAATGTCATCGTTTTTTTCAAGTTCGTTCATGACCGCTTTCATACGCTCTTCGAACTGTCCTCGGTATTTTGTTCCAGCAACTAAACTTGCTAAATCTAAAGTTACCACTCGCTTGTTAAAAAGTGTACGCGAAACCTTTTTTTGTATAATACGAAGCGCTAAACCTTCTGCAATTGCTGATTTTCCAACTCCTGGTTCGCCAATAAGTAAAGGATTGTTTTTTTTGCGACGGCTTAAAATTTGCGATACGCGTTCTATTTCTTTCTCGCGTCCTACGACAGGATCTAGCTTGCCCTCTTCGGCCATTTCGGTTAAGTCACGACCAAAATTGTCCAGAACTGGAGTTTTTGATTTTTTATTGGATTTGTTTGTCGGATTGTTGAAAGTTCCTTCTTTCAAACTGTCATCTTGTCCTGAATCGTCATTGTAAGACTCATTGCGTGGCAAGTTTTCTCTGAAATCTTCGTCGTTTGGCGTCATATTAATGTATTGTTCTTTGGCTATATCATAATCTATTTTTAGCTTATTCAATAGCTTGGTTGTAGGATCGTTCTCGTTTCTTAAGATGCATAGCAGTAAATGTGCGGTACTTATTGAGGTACTTTGGAATACTTTTGCTTCTAAAAAAGTAGTTTTTAAGGCGCGCTCTGCCTGCCTAGTCAAATGTAAATTTTTCTTTTCTACATTGACCTCTAGGGTAGGGCTTGCAGGACTTAATATTTCTACTTTTCGACGCAAATGTTCTAGATCAATATCTAGGTTGTTCAATATCTGAATCGCTTTTCCGCTGCCATCTCTCAAAATACCTAACATTAAATGCTCAGTACCTATAAAGTCATGACCCAAACGCAAGGCTTCTTCCTTACTGTAGGTTATAACGTCTTTTACTCTTGGTGAAAAATTATCATCCATATTATATATTTGATCTCGTAAATTTAATGAATTGCATTTTGAAAAACAAAAACCGTTCCTCTTGTTGCGCATGTCAGCTAAGAGACAAAAAATATCACGATTTAAGAGTTAAATTTACCTTAAATTATCAACTAAAAGCAGGTTTGATTTTGTTAATAAATCATTGAAATATGTTGCTGTAAATTGGTAAAAAAAAATCTAAAAAGTGTATCTTGGCACGTTTTGAAACTAATATAATATTTTAATATAACAACTTATGTCTGAAGGAGAAAAGTTAATTCCTATTAACATAGAAGATGAAATGAAGTCAGCTTACATTGATTATTCAATGTCTGTAATTGTATCTCGAGCGCTTCCAGATGTTAGAGATGGTTTAAAGCCTGTACATCGAAGAGTTCTTTATGGTATGTATGATTTAGGAGTTTTTTCAAATAAAGCCCATAAAAAATCCGCCAGAATTGTAGGAGAGGTTCTTGGTAAGTACCATCCGCACGGTGATACTTCTGTATACGATGCCATGGTGCGTATGGCTCAGGAATGGAGCATGCGTTATTTATTAATTGACGGTCAAGGTAACTTTGGGTCTGTTGATGGTGATAGTCCTGCAGCAATGCGTTATACTGAGGCTAGAATGCGCAAGATTTCTGAAGAAATCATGGCAGATATCGAAAAAGAAACAGTCGATTTTCAATTGAATTTTGACGATACTTTATATGAACCTAAAGTAATGCCCACGCGTGTTCCGACTTTATTAATAAACGGCGCAACAGGAATTGCAGTAGGTATGGCTACTAACATGCCACCACACAACCTTACCGAAGTAATTAATGGAACATTAGCTTATATCGACAATAACGATATTGAGATTGACGAGTTGATGACACATATTAAAGCACCTGATTTTCCAACAGGAGGTATTATCTATGGGTACGAAGGAGTTCGTGAAGCTTTCAAAACTGGAAGAGGACGTATTGTCATGCGTGCTAAAGTTGGTTTTGAAGAAGTAGATGGAAGGGAGTGTATCATTGTTACTGAAATTCCATACCAAGTCAATAAAGCAGACATGATTAAGCGTACTGCTGATTTGGTAAACGATAAAAAAATCGATGGTATTGCTAATATTCGTGATGAATCGGATAGAAACGGAATGCGTATTGTGTACATCTTAAAAC
The DNA here is from genome assembly GCF_011365745.1 of Flavobacterium turcicum. Lineage (GTDB taxonomy): Bacteria > Bacteroidota > Bacteroidia > Flavobacteriales > Flavobacteriaceae > Flavobacterium > Flavobacterium turcicum. The sequence continues at coordinate 110,796 of NZ_JAAOBY010000002.1, forward strand.
GTGATGCTACTCCAAACGTAGTTTTAAATACACTTTATAAGTTTACACAATTACAGTCTTCATTTAGTGTAAACAACATCGCCTTGGTAAAAGGACGTCCGCAAATGTTGAATCTGAAAGATATGATTCATTATTTTGTAGAGCACCGTCATGATGTGGTTATTCGTAGAACACAATTTGATTTACGCAAAGCCGAAGAAAGAGCTCATATTTTAGAAGGTTTGATTATTGCTTCAGATAATATTGACGAAGTAATAGCATTAATTAAGGCGTCTAAAAATACTGAGGAAGCTCGTAATAAATTGATGGAGAGATTTCAGTTATCTGATATTCAATCTCGTGCCATTGTCGAAATGCGTTTACGTCAATTAACAGGTCTGGAGCAAGACAAGTTAAGAGCGGAGTACGAAGAGATCATGAAATTGATTGATCATTTAAGAGCATTATTAGCTGATATTAATTTGAGAACGGCTTTGATAAAAGAAGAACTTGAAGAAATTCGTGATAAGTACGGTGATGAGCGTCGTTCTACCATTCAATATTCTGGTGGAGACGTTAGTATTGAGGATTTGATTGCCGATGAAAATGTTGTAATTACAATTTCGCATGCAGGTTACATCAAACGTACCAACTTAACAGAATACAAAACTCAAAATAGAGGTGGAGTTGGACAAAAAAGCGCAGGAACTCGCGATCAAGATTTCTTAGAACACATGTTTGTGGCTACAAACCATCAATATATGATGTTCTTTACTCAAAAAGGAAAATGTTTCTGGATGCGTGTGTACGAAATTCCAGAAGGAAGTAAAACAGCTAAGGGTAGAGCCATTCAAAACTTAGTGAACATTGAAAGCGATGACAAAGTTAAAGCTTTCATTTGTACCCAAGACCTTAAGGACAAAGATTATATCAATAGTCACAACTTAATCATGGTTACAAAACAAGGTCAGGTAAAGAAAACTTCATTAGAGAAATACTCAAAACCGCGTGTAAATGGGGTGGCGGCTATTACAATTAAAGAAGGTGATGAGTTACTTGAAGCAAAATTAACTGATGGCGAAAGTCAAATTATTTTGGCAGTTAAATCAGGTAAACTTGTTCGTTTTGAGGAAACTAAAACACGACCAATGGGTAGAACAGCGTCTGGGGTTCGCGGAATTAGCTTGAAAGACGAGTCGGATGAAGTAATTGGCATGGTTACTGTAGCCAAAGATAATATCAACGATTCACAAATTCTTGTTGTAACTGAAAACGGATACGGAAAACGTACCAAATTAGTTGACGAGGATGGAGAAGATGTGTACCGTATTACTAATCGTGGTGGTAAAGGTGTCAAAACACTTAATATTACCGAGAAAACAGGAAACTTAATATCGATTAATGCAGTTACTGATGCTGATGATTTAATGATTATTAATAAATCAGGACTTACAATCAGAATGGCAATTGAAGATTTACGTGTAATGGGGCGCGCAACTCAAGGAGTGAAATTGATCAATTTGAAAGGTAAAGACTCAATCGCTGCGGTAACTAAAGTAATGAAAGACGATGTTGCCGAGGTTGTTGTTGACGAAGATGGAAATGTTTTAGAAACAGTTGCTATCGAAAGAGTTAAACCTGTATTGGAAGTGTTAGAAGAAGAAGTTGTTGAAGAGGATGAAGACGACGAAGATGAAGTTATCGAGGACGACGAAGATGTTGAAGACGAAGAAGAATCTGAAGAATAAACATAAATTAAAACAATTATAAATTAAATTAGAATACCATGAACAGTAAATATGTAGTATTAGCATCAGCGTTATTGATATCAGTAACTACTTTTGCTCAAAAAGACCAAATTAAAGCTGCTGAAAAGGCTTTAAAAGGTGGTAAATCTCAAGAGGCGGCCACATTTTTAACTGAGGCGGAGTCATTAATTGCTAATGCAGCAGATGCTGAAAAGGCACAATTCTTTTTTGTTAAAGGAAATACATACCTAGATTTAGCTAATAAAAATGTAAATACCGATGCTAGTCTTTCAACCGCTGCCAAAGCTTTTCAAGATTTGCTTGATGCTGAAAAAGCGTCAGGGAAATCAAAATTTTCTGCACAAGCAACAAAATCAGTAACTGATATCAAAATTAAATTGATCAATAGTGCTATTGCAGATTCTAAAATTGAAAAACATGCAGAAAGTTCTAAAAAGTTATACGATGCCTACTTGTTAGATAAAAAAGATACCATCAATTTGTACTATGCAGCTTCAACTTATGTAAATGCTAAAGATTACGACAAAGCTTTGGAACTTTATGGGACTCTGAAAACTTTGAATTATTCTGGTAAGGGCACCAGTTTTTTTGCTGTAAATAAGTTAACTTCTCAGGAGGACTTCTTTACAACTGCACAAGAAAGAGACCGTATGGTGAAACTTGGTACACATGAAAAACCAAGAACAGAGGTTGTACCTTCAAAAAGAGGAGAGATTATTAAAAACATGGCTTTAATCTTGGTTGAAAAAGGAAGAGTTGAGGAGGCTAAAAAAGCAATTTCAGAGGCACGTAAAGCAAATCCAGAAGATGGGTCTTTGGCTTTGACCGAAGCTAATTTGTACCTAGAAACGAAAGACTATGACACTTACAAAAAACTAGTTTCTGAAATTTTAGAAAAGAATCCGAATGATGCCGAGCTAATTTTTAATTTGGGTGTTCTTAGCGCTAATGCGAAAAACGTAGTTGATGCTGAGAAATATTATAAAAGAGTAATCGATATCAATCCTCAATACGTGAATGCTTACATTAATCTTGCTGCCATGAAATTGGAAGATGAGAAGGTAATCATTGATGAGATGAATAAATTAGGAAATTCTACTAAAGATCAAAAACGTTACGATGAATTGAAAAAGAAAAGAGAAGATTTGTTCAAAGCAATGATTCCATTCTTAGCAAAAGCAGTTGAATTAAATCCAACAAATCAAGATGTATCTAAAACATTATTAGGTGTTTATAATGCTCTTGAAATGACTGCTGAGGCAAAAGCTTTGAAAGCAAAAATGTAATTCAAAATTGTATTTAAATAAAAAACCTGTCTTGAAAGAGACAGGTTTTTTTATGTTTTGTAGGTTTTTAAAATTATTTGAACGAAATGGTAAAAGTGGTTCCTTCATTCGTTTTACTATTAACCGAAATATTGCCGCCCAAACTGCTGATATGATTGTAAACCAGATACAATCCGATGCCACTACTGTCTGAATTATCATGAAATTTTTCATAGAGGCCAAAGACTTTATCTTTTACTTTTTCTAAATCAAAACCAATTCCCTGGTCGCTAAAAATTAATTGTTTGATACCATTATTATATTTTGTAGTTATAAAAATATTTGGTGAACTATCAGCTTTACTATATTTAATGGCATTGCTTAACAGGTTTAAAAAGATACTTTGCAAATAGCCTTTATTAAAATCTATTTCGTCAAAAGCAGTAAAATCAGTTGCTATAGTAGCTTTAGAGTTTAAAACCAATGATTTGATTGAAGCTGTTACTAACGCCAAAGTTTCGGGAATATTTAGGGTTTCAATTTGGGCGTGTAAATTTTCATTAACAAGTAGTTGATCAAGTGAATCATTGAGTGTATTTCTTAAATTTTGACTTGTTTCCTGTAAAATGTTTATTAATTCTAGAGTTTCGCTATCGTCAATTTTCGAACTGTCTATCAAGTTGAAAACAGCAAGCATATTATTCAGTGGCGATTTTAAATCATGCGAAGTTTTATGTGAAAGTACTGTAAGTTCCTTATTGATTTGAGTTAGTTTTGCTAGTAAAATATTGCGTTCTTCTTCCCTTTTTTTTGTATGAGTAATATTTTTTGCAATAGCATATACTAACTTTTCTTCCATTACAGGCATTGAAGTCCACGACAACCAAATGATTTCTCCACTTTTTGTTAAGTATCGATTTTCAAAATTAAGAAGTGGTTTGTTTTTGTAGACCTGCTCCCTGGTTTCAATTGTATTTTTTAAATCAGCTTCATGCACAAAACTACTTATAGGTCTAGCATAAAGTTCTGCTTCTGTGTATCCTAATGTTCGAGACACAGCTGGATTTATTCTTTTAAAATAACCGTCAAAACCTGCAATACAAATAAAGTCTGCAGATATTTTAAAGAAATTATCAAAATGATAAATTCCCTCAGAATCAGGATTTTCTTTGTTTTTAGTCATGATTATTTCACCTAATGATACTGTTTCTAAGCTAAATAAAAAATTAAGAAATGTTTATATTTTGTTTTGACGATTAAACAGTTCGTTTCCAAATCTAGTCAATATTTGTCTATTACACGGGTAATTTTATCACAATGTTTTTAACATTAAATCTTAAACAAAAAAACAGACTCTTTGTTGTAGAATCTGTTTTTTTGTACTTTGAATTATTGTGATAGTGTTATAGTTTAAATATCCCACCAAAAGCTATGATTCTTTGCAAAAAGAAAAAATCTTGTGAAGCACTATCCGCGGTGCTTTGCGTGGTGCGAATGTCTGGCATGTTGATGTAACCGCCTTTGATTTCTCCTTGAATATAAAAATGTTTAAAAAAAGTAACATTTACACCTGCTTTTACCGAAGCTCCATATCCTGAAACATGAAAATCGTCGTGTCGCTCTTTGCCAAGCAAAGTAGTATTAGTTTTCGGATAAAGTACTCCTGCGCCAATACCTTCCGTAAGATTCACTTGAATTTTATCAGTATTCGTAATTTTAAATAGTTTGGAAATATCATCATAACGCGATACTTCAGTATGTACATAGTTTAAACCATCGGTGTGCTCGTACATTAAAAAATCTTCAGTCAATTCAATCGAGGAATTATTATATACTCCGTCAAAAGGCGTTCCTGCTGCAATTGTACCACTAATATTAGCCGTTTGACCTTGAGTCATCACATATTTCATGTGGTCAACTCCAAGGGCTACACTATAATGATCATTAATAAAGTAACCCAAACGCAAATTAGTTTGTGGGATGGTCATTTTAGTGGGGTTGATATAGTCAACGTGCCAACCCTTAGGTTTGTCATGCGCCGTTATGTTATTTAGGGTGAAATTATAATCAGCACCCTTAAAAGTCACATCAGATTTACTATATGTTTCTCTGTTTCCGCCCCATGATACAAAAAACTTCCCTTTATTGTGTGCTGTATATTTATCTTGAATTTTAATATCGTCTTGAGCTTGAACCCTATTTCCAGCCAAAACTGTTAAAAATGCAGATATAAAAATTATTTTTTTCAATTGTTTAGTTCTCAAAAATTAGAATTTATTCACAGTTTGTCTAATAGCCACAAGCTTAGTCATTAAAGCTTCAAAATAATCTAAATGTAGCATATTAGCACCGTCACTTTTAGCATTAGCAGGATCAAAATGTGTTTCTATAAAAATTCCATCTACTCCTGTTGCAATTCCGGCCTTGGCAATCGTTTCAATCATATCTGGGCGTCCACCCGTCACACCTGCAGTTTGATTGGGTTGTTGTAAAGAGTGCGTTACATCAAGTACCGTTGTAGCATAGTTTTGCATTGTCGGAATACCTCTAAAATCAACAATCATGTCTTGGTACCCAAACATTGTTCCTCTATCCGTAACCATCACATTGGTATTGTTGCAATCCAGCACTTTTTGAACGGCATGCTTCATACTTTCTGGACTCATGAATTGTCCTTTTTTTAAATTCACAACTTTACCAGTATTAGCGGCTGCAACTACCAAGTCAGTTTGACGTACTAAGAAAGCAGGAATCTGCAATACATCAACATATTGAGCAGCCATGTCAGCATCTTCATTGGTGTGAATATCAGTAACGGTTGGAATATTAAAAGTTTCAGAAACTTTTCTTAGAATTTTTAAAGCTTTTTCGTCTCCAATTCCCGAAAAACTATCTATTCTAGAACGGTTTGCTTTCTTAAAGGAACCTTTAAATACAAATGGAATTTGAAGATTGGTAGTAATTCCAACTAATTTTTCAGCAATTTGTAATGCCATTTCTTCGCCTTCAATAGCGCATGGTCCAGCCAATAAGAAAAAATTGCCGCTATCAGTATGCTTAACTAAAGGGATATCTTGTATGTTCATAATGTGTTGTTTTTTAAAGTTGCAAAGATAGTCAGGTTTTACAAATTTGTTGGCGATTTTATTTTTTTTAGGAGCTCTTTCCTGCTATCCGTTGCAATCTTTTGCTTTTTGAAAATAAAAAGCAAAAGGATTTCCACTGCTATCAGGGCTAGGAACGATTATTTTTTTAAAGTAAAACCCACGGGAACCATCAAAATTCCTTTTTCATAGATGTTTAAGTAAAGTAAAACAGGTTTATTTTGACCTTGCCATTTAATCTGATATACATCTAAGAAACCTGCACCCATATCGCTTTTTGTGGTTGGAAAAGGACAACAGCTTTCTAATTTTTCATAACTTATTTTTTCGCCTTTTGGCCCAGCCAATGCATTCAAAAATCGTTCTTGGTTAATGGCTGTATTTGCTGTTCCGCTAAAAAATAAATTTATCGGGTAATCTTTGTCGTATCCATATTTTTTATCAGTGCTAAATTGAGTAATTATAAAGGTGTTGTTTTCGCTCAATCGTAGGTTTGGTGCCGAGTCATCGGTGTTTTTTAAAGTTGATTTGGTGCTAGTGCAAGAGCTTAGTTGTAGTGCCAAGATGGTTAAGAGGAGTAATTTTTTCATGCTAGGTGGTTTTTTATATTTGTTTGTAGCGCTTTTTACGAGTTCAATTTCTAAAACAAAGATAATTGAAACTAATATGTATTGTATTTCTACATTCAAAAATTACAAGTGTTAATTGAACTTTGCAAATGCTTCTTATATTTGTCTAAAAAATTCAAGAATATGGAAATAATTTTTCAAACCTGGCCTTGGTATATTTCAGGTTTTTTGATTGGTATGATAATGCTGGCACTTACTTATTTTGGAAAAGCTTTCGGGATGTCTTCGAACCTGCGCTCACTTTGTGCAATGTCTGGATTGGGTAAAAAGGTTTCATTTTTTAATTTTGATTGGAAATCGCAGCGTTGGAATTTAGTTGTGGTCCTGGGTGCTATGCTTGGTGGATTTGTAGCAGTTCAATTCATGAGCGACCCTTCTAACGTTAGTTTAAATCCTGCTACAGTCATACAATTAGAACAAATGGGTATTGATGCGCCAAATGGTAAACTGATGCCTGCGGCTCTTTTTGGGTCTGATGCAATTGCAAATCCTGCCACTCTTATTTTATTAGTTATTGGCGGAATTTTAATTGGTTTTGGCTCCCGTTATGCCGGCGGATGTACGTCTGGTCATGCTATTTCTGGCTTGAGCAATTTGCAAATTCCATCTTTAAAAGCGGTTATTGGCTTTTTTATCGGAGGCTTATTGATGGCTCATTTTATTTTGCCTTATCTTTTATCCTAATCATTTTAAATAGTTCAAAATGAAAAATATAATAAAATATCTTTTAGTGGGTTTTGTTTTTGGAATTGTCCTTACAAAGTCCGAAGCCGTTTCGTGGTACCGAATTTACGAAATGTTTCAATTTCAATCTTTTCATATGTTTGGTATTATTACCGTTGCAATTGTAACTGGAGTAATAGGGTTACAGCTAATCAAGCGTTTTAATGTTAAGGACAGTTCAGGTGCAGCGATTAATATTCCTGATAAGGAAAAAGGAAATGCCAGATATTGGATTGGTGGTCTTATTTTTGGATTGGGTTGGGCATTAGTTGGTTCTTGTCCAGGACCAATTTTTATATTAATTGGCGCAGGTTTTTGGAGTGTACTTATTGTGTTGTTTGGCGCGCTATTGGGTACCTTTTTGTACGGTGTCATTCGTTCAAAATTGCCTCATTAAACTAGAAGTAGTAAACTCAAATTAAAGCAAAAAACCTACTCGAGATCAAATCAAGAATAGGTTTTTTTATTGTTTTTAAACGAATTAATTACACTATTTCAGCGCTAATTCCTGCCTCGAGCAGTTGCGTACATTGCGGTTTTAGCTTTTCAATAGGTCCCGTTTTTACGGTACATTTTCCGTTATAGTGTACAATTAAGGAACATTGCTCTGCTTGCTCAGGAGTATGATCGCATACACGAATGAGAGTTTCAATAACATGATCAAAAGTGTTGACATCGTCGTTGTACACTATAATTTCATTTTCAAGCTGCACAGCCTCTTTTAAACTGACTCTTTCTCTAACTTTTTCTTTAGTACTCATTTTATTTGCTTTTTGTACTGTGATTATTACTTTTTACAAATATTAGTTCTAATTTACGTATTTTAATGATACCCAGTTGTTTCTTTCAAATTTTTTAACATAGGTCAACCCTTTTTCAGTGCATGACGCATCGATAAACGGGATGTCTTCTTGGTAAAAGCCACTCAACAACAAAGTCCCACCCGGATTTAAACAATCCACATATCTTTGCATATCATTTAATAAAATATTGCGATTGATGTTGGCAATAATCAAGTCGTAATTTTTCCCTGCAAGTAAAGCAGCTTCGCCTTCATACACGGTAATGTGTTTGCAATTGTTGCGTGCTGCATTTTCAATCGAGTTCAAATAACACCAATTGTCAATATCAATAGCATCAATTGGTTGTGCGCCTTTCATTTCAGCTAAAATAGCTAAGATTGCCGTTCCGCAACCCATATCTAGTGTTTTAAGACCAGTAACATCCATTTCTAGTAAATGCTGAATCATCATGTGTGTAGTTTCATGGTGACCAGTTCCAAAACTCATTTTTGGTTCAATTACAATATCAAACTCTGCATCAGTTTTTGGGTGAAAAGGAGCTCTCACATGGCAATTCCCGTCTACGTCAATTGCTTCAAAGTTTTTTTCCCATTCTTCATTCCAGTTTACTTGCTCGATTTCTTCAAATGTGTAATCAATTTCAAATTCTTCTGAACTTAAAATTTGTACTCCTTCTAAAATCATTTCGTCCCAAAGGTCTTTTTGTACAAAAGCTGAGATGCCGTTTTCTGTTTCGGTGAAACTTTCAAATGCTTTTTCTCCTAATTCAGCAATTAAAATTTCTGAACCCAATTCTTTTGGACTTATCGTAAAATGGTAGCCTATATAAATGTTTGACATGCTTATTTTTTTTGCAAAGGTAACAATAGCGTAGCAAATGCATTTGATATTTAAATAATATTTTACATTTGTAGGACAAACACACAACAAAATAATGAAAAAAATTGCCTTAATCATTGCGCTTGCTTTTTACATGAATTGTTCTGCTCAAGTGTCTATTAAACGAAGCAATCAAGACAATGATTTAAAACTTTCTGCTTTGCCCTATTATAGTTTTGGAAAAGGAATTGGGATCACTTCGCCAGATAGCTTGTACCAATTAAATATTAGGTTCCGAATGCAAAACAGAGTTACCTACTTAGATAATGAAGGAGCTGCAGCTTCCTATGATGGGCAAATTCGTAGGTTGCGATTGCGCTTGGATGGTTATGTGGGCTCACCAAAATTTTTATATGCGGTGCAATTGTCATTTGCCCCGGGCGATGTAGGTGAATTTAGAGAGGGAGAAAATATAAACATTATTCGCGATGCTGTGCTATTTTACAGACCCAACAAAAATTGGAATCTCAGTTTTGGTCAAACGAAATTACCTGGAAATAGACAACGTGTAAATTCGTCAGGAGGATTGCAGTTGACCGATCGCTCCATCAATAATGCTAAGTTTACTATTGATCGTGATTTTGGTTTTCAAGTTCACAATTTGAATGAATTTAAGGATGCGTTTTCGTATAATTTTAAAACTGCCATTTCAACGGGAGAAGGCCGAAATATTACCGATAACGCTGATGCAGGTTTAGCTGTAACTGGTAAAGTAGAATTGTTTCCGTTTGGCGCTTTTGCAAAAGACGGTAGTTATTTTGAGGGAGATATTGTGCGAGAACCAAAGCCTAAATTAATGCTCTCCGGAGCTTTTCAGCAAAATAATCAAGCCAAGAGAACGCAAGGACAATTAGGAAATGATTTATTTCAAGCTCGAACTATGAAATCCGTTTTGTTGGATGCTATGCTCAAATACAATGGTTGGGCTTTCATGAGTAGTTATATGTCTAGAACCACGAGTAAGAACGCTGTTACTTTTAGCCCTACTGACGCAAGCCTTTTTAATTTTGCTTATGTTGGTCATGGATTTGACCATCAAGTCAGCTATAATTTTGTATCAAATTATGAAGTAATTGGTCGTTTTTCAACTCAAAAGGTCGGAACTGATATTCAGACTTTGGCTCCCAATACCAAACAATATAGTTTAGGACTCACCAAGTATATTTGGGAACATGCCTTTAAAGTACAAGGTGAAATTAGTTTTGATACACTAACTTTTTATTCAGGTGACAGAAAAAATAATTGGTACGCCCGTTTTCAAATTGAAATTGGGATCTAAAATAAAAAAACCGATGCTGTTAGAGCATCGGTTTTTTTTGTTTTAAATAGGAGTTGTTTTAGATTGCAGTAACAATTGCAACAAAATCATCTGCTTTTAAAGCAGCACCACCAATTAATCCGCCATCAACATCTGGCTTAGAGAAAATTTCTTTTGCATTTTCAGGTTTAACACTTCCTCCGTAAAGTATAGAAACAGTATCAGCGATATCATTTCCGTATGTTTTGCGAACAGTTTCTCTGATGAATTCGTGCATTTCTTGCGCTTGCTCTGGCGAAGCAGTTTCACCTGTGCCAATAGCCCAAACTGGTTCGTAAGCCAAAACAACTTGCTCCCAATCTTTTGCTTCAATTTGAAATAAACCATCTTTTAATTGGTTTTCTACCACATTAAAATGATTGGCTGATTGACGGTCCTTTAATTCTTCGCCAAAGCAAAAAATAACAGTCATATCATGTTCTAAAGCTGTGTTAACTTTGTTTGCAATGAGTGCATCAGTTTCGTGAAAAATGGCACGTCGTTCAGAGTGACCTAAAATAACGATATCAACACCAACACTTTTCAACATGTCTGCTGAAATTTCTCCGGTGAATGCACCGCCTTCAGCTTGGTGTACGTTTTGCGCTGCAACCTTGATATTAGTAAATTCTAAATGATCTACTGCCGATGCTAAATTGACAAATGTAGGTGCAACAATTACGTTTGTATCTGTATCAGTTGGAATTTTAGCGATTAATTCATTCAATAAATCTTCTGTTTGCTCCGCATTTTTATGCATTTTCCAGTTTCCAGCAACAATCTTTTTTCTCATTATAATTCTCTTGTAAGTTTATTAGTTTTTTCGTGTGTGTTAAAGTAGTAGATTACTTTAAACTTTCTAGTGTTTCGTTAATTTTATCAAAGTCGGTTTCAATGGCTCTGTAAAGAACGATTTTACCTGTTTTGTCCACGATAATGTAACGCGGTATCCAATCGATGTCCATTGCTTTTCCAAAAACACCCTTCATTTGGTCATTGGCCATATAGTGATCTCCCACCAAAGCGTGTTTCTCGATACCAGACTTCCATTTGTCAGCAGTTTTATCCATTGAAATAAATACGTAATCAACATTTGTGTGAGCAGCTTGCATTTCTTTTACCTTAGGCATTGCTTTTACACAGTCACCACACCACGAAGCCCAAACTTCAATTACTACGGTTTTACCTTTGTGTTTCTTTAAAATGTTTTTAAATGCTACTTGGCTACCATTTGGTGCCAAAAGCGTCTCTGATAATGCTGTTTTTGAGAATGCGGTTTTTTGCGCATTAGTATTACATGAACAGCTCAAGATTACTAGAAATAGTGCTATTAATTTTTTCATTTTTATTTTCTTTTTAACAAAGTTACGTAAACAAATGTAATGCCAAATAGAGAAAAAGCATTTTTGAAATTATTATTCGAAAATCACAAATTTATATCGTTATCGTATAATAATTGTGTAACAAATTTTCGTTTTTGCTCTGTATCATTTTACGTTCAACCATAAAAAAAGTCGTAAAACTCATGAGAGTATTTACGACTTTGTAATTTGAACTTTTTTCTACCACTTAATTTGATCCAAGTCTTGATGATGTACTTTTTGTTTTACGGTACCTTTTTCAAGAAGTATAATACTTGGATTTGCTCTTTCAATAGTTTTAACTGTGATTGCATCACAAAAATAAAAATCAAAATTGTAACCGTATTTTTTTTGAGCCGCAGCTATATCCTCTGGTAATGAAGCCGTCATTCCTACAACCTGATACCCTTTTGCGATAGCGGTTTTACTTAAATTTGCTAACTTTTTCATCCCATCGGCATCAGCATTTGGTAAATCATAAGCCGTAATTAAAAGTAATTTAGGAGCATTTAAAAATTCATCTTTATAATCAGAACCATCTTTTTCCATAATAAAATCATGAATAGGCGGTACGTAGCCTTCAGTAATTACCTTGTCTTTTCGGTCAACAAAAACGGCTCCTTCTGGTATCGCCATTAAATCAGCTTCTTTGAATTCTTTAGCAACACCGTCTACTTTGTAAATAAATACCATTTCAACTACTGATTTTGCAGCGCCATCAGGAATTTTCATGCCTGCTTGAATGCTGTTGCCCACTTTGTAAGGTCTAAAATCGATGATAGGCAAGTGGTTTAAAACCCAATAGCCCATGAATGCCGAAGCTGCAATGCTTGCTAAAAACAAAGTATTTTGCAAAGCGGCAGGAAATAACGGTTTGATGAGTTTTTGGTTTCGGTACAAAATCAAAATAAAAACTAACAATACCACATCTTTTGTAAATGATTCCCAAGGTGTTAATTTTAAAGCATCACCAAAACAACCACAATCTTTTACCACATTAAAATAAGCCGAGTAAAAAGTTAAGAATGTGAACAAGACAATTAAAATCAGTAAGCTCCAAACTGTAAACTTTGTTTTGTAGCCAATTAATAGCATTACGCCCAAAACCACTTCAAGTATTACAAGAAATAGCGCTATTGCTAAAGCAAAAGGGACGAAAATTGGTAGGTTAAAAACGGGTTCGCTGAAGTATTCGGCGAGTTTGTATGAGAATCCTACTGGGTCATTTAACTTGATTAATCCTGAAATGATAAAAAGGATTCCGACAAATATTCTTGAAAATTGAGTAATTGAATTTTTCATGTAAAGAAATTATTTTTGAGAGCCAAAGCCCATTAAAATTAGTGCGAAAACCGCATAATTAAGCATGTCTTGATAATTAGCATCAATTCCTTCGGATACCAATGTTTTTCCTTTATTGTCCTCGATTTGCTTTACGCGAAGCAGTTTTTGTAAAATTAAATCGGTTAAGGATGCCACACGCATTTCGCGCCAAGCCTCACCATAATCGTGATTTTTGGCTTCCATGAGTTCTTTGGTTAAAGAAATTTTAGCATCATACAGAGCGGTTGCTTTGGCCACTTCAAGATCGGGTTGCTCTACGACTCCAAGTTCCAATTGTATTAAAGCCATTACCGCATAATTGATGATGCCGATAAATTCGCCTGTTTCATCCTCATCAATTTTTCGAGTTGTGTTTTCTTGAAGACTCCTAATGCGCTGTGCTTTGATGTAAATTTGATCAGTTAGTGATGGGAGTCGTAAAATGCGCCAAGCACAACCGTAATCTTTCATTTTGTTAACAAAAAGGCTGCGACATGTAGCAATCACGGCATCATATTCTTGTGAAGTATTCTTCATTATTGCTGTATATTTGTATTCAATTTTTTTCAAAAGTAAAGAATTAAGACCGAAGTTCAAAGTTCCAAAGTTGTTACACCACTCATATTAAACTTTCATCTTGCTGGTTTGGGCCTTACCACAAAAGGAATTGAATTAAAACAAGTATAAAATGACAATTAACTGTAAAGGAAATTTAATCGATTTAAGTAGTCCGAAGGTAATGGGGGTTTTAAATATTACACCCAATTCTTTTTTTGATGGTGGAAAGTATAAAGATGAAACTGCTTTTTTGACTCAGGTAGAAAAAATGCTTCAGGCAGGCGCTACTTTTATTGATGTAGGAGCTTATTCTAGTAAGCCAAATGCGGAGTTTGTAACCGAGCAAGAGGAAATTGAGCGCATTGTGCCCGTAATTGAATTGATTTTAAAACATTTTCCTGACACATTATTATCGATAGATACTTTTAGGAGTGCTGTTGCAAAAGCTACTCTTGATAGCGGTGCAGCTCTTATAAATGATATTTCGGCGGGGAGTTTAGATGCTGAAATGTTTGAAGTTGTGGCTAAATACAATGTTCCTTATATCATGATGCACATGCGTGGCAATCCGCAGACGATGCAAACTTTGACAAATTATGATAATGTAGTAAAAGATGTACTGTTTTATTTTTCTGAAAAAATAGCATTAGCACGCAGTTTTGGAATCAATGACCTCATTGTAGATCCTGGCTTTGGCTTTGCTAAAACTGTAGCTCAAAATTTTGAAATTTTCCAAAAATTAGACCATTTTCATATTCTTGAGTTGCCGTTGCTTGTTGGTATTTCTCGCAAATCGATGATATATAAAACTTTAGAAACAACCGCTCAGGAAGCCTTAAATGGTACAACAGTCTTGAATACTGTTGCGCTAACCAAAGGTGCTAAGATACTGAGAGTACATGATGTGAAAGAAGCTATGGAGTGCGTTACTTTACTTCAAAACTTGAAATAATTATTAATCAATTTATTGATGGTGATAGGGTTCGTTTCGCAAAATAGTAAAGCCGCGGTACAATTGTTCGATAAAAAATAACCGGACCATTTGGTGTGAAAAAGTCATAAGCGAAAGAGAAATTTTGCCTTGTGCTTTGGCGTAAACAGTGTCGGAAAATCCGTAAGGACCGCCAATTACAAATACCAAAGTTTTTACTCCTGAATTCATTTTCTTTTGTAATTCGGCCGAGAAACCTACGCTTGAGAAATTTTTACCGTTTTCATCAAGCAGAATCAATTGGTCAGTTGTATTAATTTTTGAGAGTATTAGTTCTCCTTCTTTTTCCTTTTGTTGGCTTTCGCTAAGGTTTTTTACATTTTTGATGTCGGGAATAATTTCGAGATCAAATTTGATGTAAAACGACAACCGTTTAGTATAATCGTCAATTAAAGTTTGTAATGCCTTATTGTCGGTTTTTCCTATTGCGATAAGCTTGATATTCATAAAAGTAATGCTTTTGGGCAAAGGTAGTCCTAATCTTGGATAAGGAAAAGTGGTTTGAATTAAAATTCAAGCCAGATTTTGTCAATGTACAATTCAAAAGTTTCGGCTACTTTGTTACCAATCAAAAAAGTAATTTCTTCGAGATTTCCGCCGGTGTAATTAGGTAAATCTAATTGTCGTCCTCTGTAAAAAGGGGGTAATTCTGCAACTGGAATTTTGATTACTTCCCAGTCTGTACCTGTAGTGAAAGTATAAGTAAAGGCGTGTTGTTCTGATCTAAACTGCTTCACACGAAATTGATATTGTTTACCATCGCCCTTTAAATGTAGAAAAACTGTAGCTTTTTGTGATATGCCGCTATGTTGACAATCTAGTTTAGTTGCGCAAAAACCGCCATTATTTTCTAGAGATACTTTACCTTTAAACAGCACGAAGTTTTTGCGTTCAATTCTCATCTCGCTGTTTGAAATGCCTCCCATCACGGTGTCGTTTACGGTACGCCAAGTATCAAAATCTTCTTTTCGGCTTGAATCGAAAAGAATAATGGTTTCCAAAGAGTTTGTTTCCATTTTTTACACTTTTGGTAATGGAGCACCGACTGCAATATCACAGCGGTGATTTTCTTGGCCATGTGGCGGATTCATTCCTGCTTCAGTGACTACAGGTGCTGGAATTGTTGCAGGCTGTGCTGCAGTATTTTGTGGTGCCGAATTTTGTGTTGCTGCAGGAGTTGGAGCTACGGGGGTGCTTAATGAGGCACCAACAGGTATATCACAACGGTGTCCTGGCTGACCATGTGCTGGATTTGCGTCAGCGCTAGTTGACGCCACGGCTGAACTTGTTGCTGGAGTAGAATTTGGAACTTCACTTTTCATTTGGCGTCCTACCTCTGTAAAAGGAACTACAATTTTATTTGGCACAGGCTTTTGAGTTTCTTTGTTGCAAGAAGTCAATGTAAGGAGCGCAACAGCGCTATAATAGAGCAATGATTTCATAATAGTTCATTCTTTAGAAACTCAAAGATACTTGATTATTGCTATTTGCCAAAATAATTAGGGTAGGGTTTTGGTACTAGAAATTTGATATTGAAAAAGTTTTTTTATCATATTTTTAATAAAGTTGCTTGTTTCCAAATTTCCTAGTCCGCAAAATATAACCTATTTTAGCAATTCAAAAATTATCGAAAAATGATCAGCGAAAAACAGTTCGAAAAAGAATTACAATTAATTATTGAAAATGCAATTCGAGAAGATGTAGGAACCGGAGATTACAGTTCACTAGCTTGCATTCCTATTGATGCAGCAGGAAAAGCGAAGTTATTGGTAAAAGAAGATGGGATCATCGCTGGTGTAGCTTTTGCTAAAAAGGTTTTTGCATACGTTGATGCTGATTTGCAAGTTGAAACTTTTATCGAAGATGGGAATTTTGTAAAAAAAGGAGATGTCGTTTTTCATGTTAGTGGTAGTTCACAATCCATCTTGAAAGCAGAGCGAGTAGTTTTAAATTCGATGCAAAGAATGTCTGCAATCGCTACAAAAACCAATCAATATGTACAATTGTTAAAAGGAACTCAAGCTAAAATTTTAGATACTCGAAAAACTACACCAGGATTTAGGGCTTGTGAAAAGTGGGCTGTAAAAATTGGTGGTGGAGAAAATCATCGATTTGCGTTGTATGATATGGTTATGCTTAAGGATAATCATAATGATTTTGCTGGGGGAATTACGTTGGCAATTGCAAAAACCAAAGCTTACCTAGAAGCAAATAAGCTCGATCTAAAGATTATTGTAGAGGCTAGAAATTTAGCTGAAATTGAGGAAATATTAGAAAGTGAAGGTGTTTTTAGAATTCTAATTGACAACTTTAACTTTGAAGATACCAAAAAAGCAGTTGCGCTAATTGGAGATAAATGTCTGACAGAATCGTCCGGAAATATTAACGAAAGTACGATTAGAGCGTATGCAGAATGTGGCGTAAATTACATTTCGTCAGGAGCATTGACACACTCTGTTTATAACATGGACTTGAGTTTAAAAGCAATATGAATCTCTTATTAGAAGATAAACTTGTTAAAATGCCTGTTATTAGGCATGTAATCTCGGGACTTCAAAAATTGAAGTTACCATGGTTACAAGGTTTGTCTTTATATGATTTGATTGTGCTCTATAGTAAAGGAATTGTTGAAAGTGCCGTTCCCTATCATGCCAGTGCCATTGCTTTTAGTTTTTTTATGGCTTTGTTTCCGTTTGCACTTTTTATTTTGAATCTGATTCCTTTTATCCCAATTGATGGTTTTCAGGAGGATTTTTTACTATTTGTTAAAGATGGTGTTCCGCCTAATACCTATGATGCTATTTATAAAATCATTAGTGATATTTTGAATAATAGTGATTCTGGTTTGTTGTCTTCGGGTTTTATGTTATCTATTTTTTTGATGGCAAATGGTCTAAACGGAATTCTTGGTGGTTTTCAAACTTCAAGACATGTTATTGTAAAAAGGGGTTTTGTTAGGCAGTATTTGGTGGCTTTAGCAATGTCTTTGTTGTTGTCTGTTTTACTTTTGGTTACCGTAGCAACCATTGTTGTTTTTGAAGTTTTGTTGCAAAAAACTGTATTTAGCGACCAAGTTTTACTAATTGTCGCAGGTAGATATGCCTTTGTAATTTTGATGATTTTGCTTACTACGTCGGTACTTTTTAAATTCGGAACTAAAAGAGTAGGCAATAGAGCATTTATCTCGATAGGATCTGTATTCACAACAATTTTAATTTTGATTGATTCCTATCTTTTCGGGATTTGGGTAACCAAGTTTTCTAAGTACAATGAGTTGTATGGCTCCATTGGAACGCTTTTAATTTTGATGTTTTACATCTGGATTAACTGTGTAATTTTGTTGTTGGGATTTGAATTGAATGCAACAGTCTCTAAGTTGCGCGCAAAAAAAGAGTAGTTTAAAAGGGAATAGTTTTAGTAAAAAAATAATAAAAATAAGAGTAGAATGAAAAAAGTGATTACCGCAGTAGCAGTTATGATTTCAATGGCTTTTTATGGCCAAAATAATCAAGTAGTTGGTAAATGGAAAACTATTGACGATGAAACAGGTAAGCCTAAATCTACGGTCGAAATTTATGAACGTGGTGGACTTTTGTATGGTAAAATTGTTGATATCGTAGAGGCAGATAAAAGAAAAAGCATTTGTACCTTATGTACTGGAGAAGATAAAAACAAACCAGTAATGGGTCTTGTTATCATTAAAGGTCTTAAAAAAGATGGTAAAGAATACAATGGAGGTAAAATTGTAGATCCAACAACCGGAAAGCAGTACAAATGTTTTATTGTACTTGAGGGGAATGATAAATTAAATGTACGAGGGTACATTGGAGTATCTCTTTTTGGTCGCACTCAAACTTGGAATAGAGTTAAATAAATGTCTCATTAAGATTTTGAATAAATCAAAAACGTAAAGTGAAAAGCTTTCAAAATAAAAAGATAATACATGTATTTTGTTGAAGTAATTTTGCCGCTATCTTTGGCTAAGACCTTTACGTATGCTATTTCAGAGGAAGAATATAAGTTCATTCAAAAAGGGATGCGCTTAGCGGTTCCGTTTGGTAAAAGTAAAATTTATACAGGTTTAGCGATAGCCATGCATCAAAACGCTCCTGTTTTGTATGAAGCAAAAGAAATTCACCAAATATTAGACGAAAAACCAGTTGTTACTGAGATTCAAATACAACATTGGCAATGGATTGCATCGTATTACATGTGTGCTATTGGTGATGTGTACCGAGGTGCCATGCCAAGCGCTTTGCTATTGGAGAGTGAAACTGTTATTTCGCAGCAAACTAGCTCAATAATAGATGTTTCGCTCTTAAGTGACGATGAGTTTTTAGTATACGAGGCATTACAACAACAATCTACCTTAAAAGTTAACGATATCATTGCAATATTGAACAAGAAGAATATTTTTCCTGTCATTCAAAAGTTGGTAGATAAAAATATTTTAGTACTTCAGGAAGAGATTCAAGAAAGTTATAAGCCCAAATTGATTCGATATGTGCGCTTGCACTCTCAATATGTTGGCGATTTGGGTTTGGGTGTTTTGCTAAACAACTTAAAAAACGCTCAAAAACAACGAGAAATTGTGATGTCTTTTTTTCAACTTAGTGCAAGTGAAAAAAAGCCGATAACAGTAAAGAAATTAGTAGAAATAACACAATCATCAACTGCAGTTGTTAAAGCTTTAATAACAAAAGAAATATTCGAAGAGTATTTTTTAGAAACAGATCGTGTAGAATTTGGAGCTAAAAATGCCAGCGAACTAAAATTGAGTAATCAACAAGAGGAAGCGAGCTTGGCTATCAAGGCAGTTTTTGAGTCTAAAGAGGTGTGCTTGTTGCATGGTGTAACCTCAAGTGGTAAAACGGAAATCTACATTCAGCTTATTCAAGAATATTTGAATTCAGGGTTACAAACCTTGTATTTGTTGCCTGAAATTGCTTTGACTACTCAATTAGTCAGCCGGTTAAATGCTTATTTTGGTAACAAAGTGGCTGTTTATCATTCCAAATACAATAATAATGAGCGTATTGAGGTATGGAGGCAGGTCTTGTCAAATTCAGAAAAAGCGCAAGTTGTTATTGGTGCCCGTTCTGCTTTGTTTTTACCATTTTCAAATCTGGGTTTGGTGATAGTAGATGAAGAGCACGAACAAACATTTAAACAAGTAGATCCTGCGCCACGTTATCATGCGAGAGATGCGGCTATTGTATTGGCTCATTCTCATAAAGCAAAGGTATTACTGGGATCCGCAACACCAAGTGTCGAAACCTATTACAATGCACAATCCGGAAAGTTTGGATTAGTTGAGCTTAGTAAACGATACGGTAATGTGCAGCTGCCGGTCATTGAATTGGTTGACTTAAAAGATAAATATTTCAGAAAAAAAATGACAGGCCATTTTAGTGATGTTTTAATTGCTGAGATGGGGCAAGCGCTCTCGTTGGGCGAACAAGTAATTTTGTTTCAAAATAGAAGGGGTTATTCACCCGTTGTAGAATGTATGACTTGTGGGCATGTGCCTCAATGCCAACAATGTGATGTAAGTTTGACTTATCATAAAAATAAAAATCAGTTGCGCTGTCATTACTGTGGTTATACTATGGCGAAACCTACCAATTGTCATTCGTGTTCTAGTATTGATTTGTTGACTAAAGGATTTGGTACTGAGCAAATAGAGCAGGAGTTACTTTCTATTTTACCAAATGCTAAAATAGGACGTATGGACCAAGATACGACGAGAGGTAAGTTTGGTTTTGAACGTATTATTGATGCTTTTAAAAATAGAGAAATTGATGTTTTGGTTGGTACGCAAATGTTAGCCAAAGGATTAGATTTTGATAATGTAAGCTTAGTTGGTATTTTAAATGCTGATAATATGCTTTACCATCCAGATTTTCGTGCCTTCGAGCGTAGTTATCAAATGATGACACAAGTGGCAGGTAGGGCAGGGCGCGCTCAAAAACAAGGCAAAGTAATTATTCAAACCTATAATGTCAATCACAATACTATTCAACAGGTTACCAGAAATGATTATGCTGCTATGTATAAAGAACAATTGTATGATCGGCAAATTTATAAGTATCCACCGTACTTTAGAATCATTAAGCTTACTTTAAAACAGCGTGATTATGATAAGTTGAAGCAAGGTTCTATGTGGTTGTATCAGGTTTTACAACAAAATTTAAATATGCCTGTTTTGGGTCCAGAAGAGCCGGCGATTAGCAGAATTCGTAACGAATATTTGCGAACTATTATGATTAAACTGCCTCAAAATGTTGGAGTTGCTTCAACAAAAAAAACTATCCAGAAAATCCTGAATAGTTTTGAAGCTGTTGCGCAATACAGAGCAATTAAAGTTTCTGTAAATGTTGATTTTTATTAAGAAAAAGATAAAGCTTTTACTAGATCTTCTTTTTTGTGGCGACTCAGAGGTATTTTTGTTGACCCTATTTCGGCAAATTTACTATTAAAACGTTCCACCTTGTCAATGTTGATGATATATGATTTGTGTACACGTACAAACTTTTCCTTTGGTAAGTCGCTTTCAAAAGCCTTCATTGTAGATAAAACTAAATTGCTATCATCTTCAGTAACTACTTTCACATAATCTCCAAATGCTTCAATCCATTTGATTTTTGATGTAAATATTTTTAATTTTTTAAGATTACTTTTAATGAAAATGTGATCACCTTCTTCGTCTTTGTTTTCTTTTTTAAGTAAATGAAAATCAATAGCTCTTTTAACAGACGAATTAAAACGATCGATTGCAATTGGTTTTTGCAAATAATCGGTAGCATCATAATCAAAAGCTTTCATTGCGTATTCTGCTTTTGAGGTGATAAAAATGATCTGAGGTTTTACTTTTAAACCATCCAAAAAATCGAATCCACTAATTACTGGCATCTCAATGTCGAGAAAAATCAGATCAACATTGTGAATAGACATGCAACTACGCGCTTCAATAGCATTAGAAAAATCACCAATTAAATGTAAGCTTTGGTGATTATTAACTAACTTTGCAATGATCATTCTTTGTATCGAACTATCATCTACAACTACACAGTTAAGTTTCATAATTTAGATTTTTTAAGATTTGGCACGGTAAACATAGTAATTATTTTTTGATCTGCAACCAGTTAACCTCCTTTTTTTGTCATACGTCGAATAAAAATCAAATAAAGTTGCTTGTTTTAAAAAAATGATTACTTTTGCACCCAAATTAACAATAAATATATTTTTATGAATCATTATGAAACTGTTTTCATTTTAAATCCCGTTTTATCTGAAGTTCAGGTAAAGGAAACAGTAAGCAAATTTGAAGATTTTCTTACTAGTAGAGGTGCTGAAATGGTGTCGAAAGAAGACTGGGGTCTAAAAAAGATGGCTTACGAAATTCAAAACAAAAAAAGTGGTTTTTACCATTTGTTCGAATTTAAAGTATCTGGAGAAGTACTTCTTGCCTTCGAAACTGAATTTAGACGTGACGAAAGAGTTATGCGTTTCTTGACTGTAAGTCTTGACAAACATGCTATATCATGGGCTGAAAGAAGAAGAACTAAATTAAAATCTACAAAAGCTTAATTATCATGGCAACATTACAACAATCAGCTTCAGGAAAAAAAGACGGAGATATCAGATATTTAACGCCTTTAAACATAGAAACTAACAAAACTAAGAAATACTGTCGTTTCAAAAAATCAGGTATCAAGTATGTTGATTACAAAGATGCTGATTTCTTATTGAAATTTGTAAATGAACAAGGAAAAATTCTTCCTCGTCGTTTAACAGGAACTTCTTTGAAATACCAAAGAAAAGTGTCTGTAGCTGTAAAAAGAGCACGTCACTTAGCTTTAATGCCGTACGTAGCGGATTTACTTAAATAATAATTAATCACAGTTGTTGCCTCGCTTCGAGCGGGCTAACTTCTACAATACAAGGACAACAACATGGAACTTATTTTAAAACAAGACGTTCAAAATTTAGGATTTAAAGACGATGTAGTAACTGTAAAAAACGGTTATGGTCGTAATTACTTAATCCCACAAGGATTTGCTCAATTAGCTACTGCTTCTGCAAAGAAAGTGTTAGCTGAAAACCTAAAACAAAGAGCGCACAAAGAAGCTAAAGTGGTTGCAGATGCAAAAGCACTTGGTGAAGCTTTGAAAGCTATTGAAATTAAAATTTCTGCAAAAGCAGGTGGAGAAAAATTATTCGGTTCAATTACTAACAGTGACATCGCTGAAGCGTTGGCTAAAGGTGGTCAGTCGGTTGATAGAAAATTCATCACTAGTGGAATTGTAAAACGTACTGGTAAATATACTGCTAGTGTACGTTTACACAGAGATGTTATAGTTGAATTAGACTATGAAATTGTTGCAGAAAAATAACATTGTGTTAGTATTTTGTTAATAAATTACTAAAATCACTCTTCGGAGTGATTTTTTTTTGCCTAATTTCGCGCCATAAACAATACATACTCAAACAAATGAAAAAAATTATCACATTACTACTTATCTTTTGTAGTTCGATCACCATGATCAGTCAAACTACAACGTCTAGTATTAAAGGAATTGTAAAAAGTACGTCAGGCGAGACACTACCGTCGGCTACAATTTTGGCAATTCACACTCCTACAGGTTCTAAATATTCAGGAGTTTCAAATATCGATGGGCGATATAATATGCTAAACATGCGTATTGGTGGACCTTACAAAATCACCATATCCTTTGTTGGTTACAAATCTCAAGAATTTAATGAAGTGTACCTAGAACTTGGTAAAGCTTTGATTTTGGATGCTGAATTGTCAGACGAAAGTATGCAATTGAGCGAGGTGAAAGTTACAGGAGCTAAAAACAAAGTGTTTGGTAACGGTAGAACAGGTGCTGAAACTACAATTGGTAGAAAAGAATTGTCAGCTTTGCCAACAATTTCTAGATCTGCAGAAGATTTCACCCGTTTAGAGCCATCAGCAAGTGGAGGATCTTTCGGTGGGCGTAATGATCAATACAATAGTTACTCTTTGAACGGAGCGGTGTTTAACAACCCGTTTGGTTTAGATGCAGCTACACCTGGTGGGCAAACAGGTTCTCAACCTATCTCATTAGATGCAATTGATCAAATTCAAGTAGCTACTGCTCCTTATGATGTTACTTTATCTGGTTTTACAGGAGCATCTGTAAATGCAGTTACTAAATCAGGTACTAATGAATTTCACGGAACTGCTTACGCTTTTTTTAGAAATCAAGATCTTACAGGAGGACGAATTAAGGGTCAAGATATTTTTGTTCCTTCGCTAGAGCAAACTCAGGCAGGTTTTAGCATCGGTGGACCAATTGTAAAAGACAAACTTTTCTTTTTTGCCAATTTTGAAATTGACCAAAGAAGTGATTTGGGGTCTAATTTCGTTGCCAATAATGGTGATGGAGTTACTGGAGTGAATGAATCAAGAGTTTTAGAATCTGATTTGATTGCAGTTTCAACTGCTTTAAGTAATTTAGGTTATAATACTGGAGCATATCAAGGCTTCAAGCACAATTCAAATTCTAATAAAGGAATTTTTAAATTAGATTGGAATATCAATGACAACAATAAATTAGCAGTTATTTACAATTTTTTAGATGCTAGTAAAGATAAACCAGCACATCCATCAGCTTTAGGATTTAGAGGACCGGATGCAAATACACTTCAATTTGAAAAATCAGGTTACCAAATTAACAATGAGTTAAGTTCTTTTTTAGTAGAGCTTAATTCAAAAGTGAGTGAAACTGTGTCTAACAAATTACAAGCTGGATACACAACATTTAATGATTTCAGAAACCCTTTTTCGACACCAGCACCAGTAATTAATATTCAAAGTAATGGATCTAATTATATTATCGCAGGACACGAGCCTTTTTCTATCAATAATACTTTAAGTCAAAAGGTTTTGCAAATTACAAATAATTTAAATTATACTTTAGGAACACATGCACTTACCTTTGGTGGTTCGTTTGAAAAGTACCAATTTGAAAACTCATTTAATCTTGCTGGTTATGATAATTTTGGTAATCCAAATGGTTATGCTGGAACTTTCTTTTCTCCGTACTTCAGTGTACAAGATTTTTTAACAGATGCTGCTAAACCATTTGCAAGTAGTATTATTGCACAAAATTTACTTTACGCGCAAAACACAGCTGCAACAAAAAACACTTTTGCTGTTGGTGCTGATAACGGCTGGAAATTAGCGGAATTAAATGTAGGTCAAGCTGCATTCTATGTGCAAGATGATTGGAATATTACTGAGAATTTTAAATTCACGTATGGTATTAGAGTTGATAAGCCATTGTATTTTAATACGTCAGATTTGATTCAGAAATATATTGATACGCAAAATGGAGCTACAAGAAACAATAACACTTTGTATTACAATCCAACAACTAAAATGAATGAGCAATTAATCTCAACTACGTTACCTACTGCTGAATTGTTGTGGTCTCCTAGATTTGGTTTTAATTGGGATGTAAAAGGTGATAAAACAACACAATTGCGTGGAGGTTCTGGAATTTTTACAGGAAAACTTCCTTTCGTTTGGTTAGGAAATCAAGTAAGTGGTGCTGATGATGGTTTCTTCCAAATTATGGATAAAGACTTTAAGTGGCCACAAGTATGGAGAAGTAGTTTAGGTTTGGATCACCGTTTCAAAAATAATTATATTGCTACACTTGATGTTGCTTACAATAAAGATATTAATGGGGTACACGTTCAAAACTGGGGATTAAGAACTCCATCAGGTACTTTGGCAGGTGTAGATAATCGTTTAATCTACAATGCTTCAGATAAAGGTGCTAACAATGCTTATGTAATGACCAATTCTAGTAAAGGTTATGTTTTGAACTCTTCTGTAAAGTTGCAAAAAACATTTGATAACGGAGTATTCGCTAGTTTAGCTTACAACTACCTAGTTGCCAAAGATGTGAACTCTATCGAAGCTGAAATTACAGGTGATGCGTTTGCATTTAATCCTGCTTTAGGAAATGTAAACAATGCTGTTTTATCAAATTCTAAATATGGAGATACACACCGTTTTATTGGTGTAGGTTCAAAAAAATGGAAATACGGTTCTAATGATGCATGGGCTACAACAATTTCAACTTTCTTTGAATATGCTCAAGGAGGTCGTTTCAATTACATTTATGGTGGTGATGTTAATAATGACGGATCAGGAACGAATGACTTAATTTACGTTCCAACAACAGCTGAAATTGGTACAATGGCATTCAGTGCTCCTGGTCAAGGTGCTGCATTTGATGCATTTATTAGTCAAGATAAGTATTTGAGTGGTAGAAGAGGGCAATACGCAGAGCGTTATGGAGCTTTAGCACCTTGGAGAGGAAAATGGGATATGAAATTAATTCAAGATTTTAATTTTAAACCATCTTCTAGTTCAAATAAAACAAATACAATTCAGTTTAGTGTTGACATCTTAAATGTTGGAAATTTAATTAATTCTGATTGGGGATTGGTACAAGTTCCTACAAGTATCCAACCTATTGGAGTTAGCGTTAATCAAACTACAAAAGTACCTACTTATACTTTTAACGGAACGCAAACAAAAACATTCAATTACGATGCTAGCTTATTGTCAAGATGGCAAGCACAATTCGGATTAAGATATATTTTTTAGTAGATACTCTAATGTACCAAAAAAGCCTTCTTGAAAAAGAAGGCTTTTTTGGTTTTAAAATTATAAATTTGCACCCATTTTTATTTTAATCAAAGTCCACAACAGGACCAATAGCAATTATACATTTCATGAAATATTCAAGACTTACAAAAGAGCAATTTGAAGAATTAACGCAAGAGTTTACTAATTTTTTAGCAACCCAAGCAATTGATAAAGCGGAATGGGATAAAATTAAATTAGAAAAACCTGAAGTAGCAGAGCAAGAATTAGATGTTTTCTCTGATTTGATTTGGGAAGGCGTTTTGTCTAGAGCAACTTTTTTAGAGCATTTTTCTAAAAATCATATTTTTCTTTTTGAATGTTTTGATACGCACGTACAATCAATTGTCTTAAAATCATTAGTTCCCGATGTTGATTTTCTAACTCGTGAAGGTTTACAATGGTTGAGTGATAATATGTTTACAGAAACTATTGAAATGAAAGTAGGTAAAAAAGAATTCACAGAAGAGCGAAATTCATCAATTTTTCAATTAATACAACAAGGAGCCTTTTTGAGCGACGGTCAGTTATACCAACAAATAAACTCAATTATCAAATCCTAATTTAGTTGTTTTTTGGTTTAATTTGGTTATTTTAGTACACTGATTTCAGGCACTAAAATGACCAATTTTTTTTTTATGGATGATCAAAATACGATAATAAAATTACGCGAAGAATTACACTTTCATAACCACAATTATTATGTGTTAGATGCACCATTGATTTCGGATTATGAATTTGATATGAAATTAAAAGCACTTCAAGATCTTGAAAATGCACATCCAGAATGGTACGATTCTAATTCTCCAACCCAAAGAGTAGGTGGTGCTATTACGAAGAATTTTGAGACCAAGGCGCACGAATACCGAATGTACTCATTAGATAACTCCTATTCAAAAGAAGATTTAATCGATTGGGAAAATCGTATAAAGAAAACCTTAGGCGATGTGCCTTTGCGATATACTTGTGAGCTCAAATATGATGGAGCTTCAATTAGTATTACCTATGAAAACGGACAGTTAAAACGTGCCTTAACTCGTGGTGACGGTTTTCAAGGAGATGATGTTACGAATAATATAAAAACTATCAAATCAATTCCTCTGTTTTTAAAAGGAAATGATTTTCCAGAAAAGTTTGATATTCGTGGCGAAATTGTTTTGCCTTTTGCTGGTTTCGAAAAAATGAATCAAGATTTGATATCCCTTGGTGAAACACCTTATTCTAATCCTAGAAACACAGCTTCGGGTAGTTTAAAATTACAAGATAGTGCAGAAGTAGCCAAACGTCCGCTAGACTGTTTATTGTATTTTATGATTGGGCCAAATCTTCCTTTTCAATCTCAATTTGAAGGCTTACGAGCTGCGAGAAAATGGGGTTTTAAAGTTCCTCAAGAATCAAAATTGGCACAAAATTTAGATGAAGTTTTCGAATTTATTGCTTTTTGGGATCAAAACCGAAGCAATTTGCCTTACGAAACTGATGGCGTGGTCATAAAAGTGGATAACCTACAATTTCAAGATGAATTAGGTTACACTGCCAAGTCGCCCCGATGGGCCATGGCTTATAAGTTTAAATCAGAGCAGGTTGCTACCGTTTTAGAATCTATTTCGTATCAAGTTGGTAGAACAGGCTCTATCACGCCTGTTGCAAACCTTAAAGCAGTGCAACTGGCTGGTACAATTGTAAAAAGAGCTTCCCTACATAATGCGGATCAAATTGAAAAATTAGATATTCGAATTGGAGATACTGTTTTTGTTGAAAAAGGTGGTGAAATTATCCCAAAGATTATCGCTGTTGATTTAACCCAGCGACCACTTCACGCTGAGCCAACAATCTATATTGATAAATGTCCAGAGTGTGAAGCTAATTTAGTAAGAAATGCAGGTGAAGCTAATCACTATTGCCCAAATTTTTATGGTTGTCCACCACAAATTATAGGTCGTATTCAGCATTTTATTTCTCGAAAAGCTATGGATATTGAAGGATTGGGTGGCGAAACGGTTGCGCTTTTATATCAAAATGATTTAGTTCATAACTACGCAGATCTTTACGACTTATCAGTTGCTGATATTTTACCATTGGAAAGAATGGCTCAAAAATCAGCTGATAACTTAGTAAATGGTGTCGAAAAATCTAAAAATATACCATTCGAACGTGTTCTCTATGCATTGGGAATCCGTTTTGTAGGTGAAACTGTCGCTAAAAAATTAGCTAAGCATTACAAAACTATTGACGCTTTGCGAACAGCAAATTTATTAGAATTGATGCTCGTTGATGAAATAGGAGAGCGCATCGCTCAAAGTGTAATGGACTTTTTTCAAAACGAACAAAACAGTATTATCATTCAACGATTAAAAGGTTATGGCTTACAATTTGAGTTATTAGAAAATACAAATCCTGATGCAACTAATTTGTTGGTTGGTAAGACATTTGTGGTATCTGGTGTTTTTGAGAAATTTTCTCGTGACGAATTGAAAAAAGCAATTGAAGACAACGGTGGAAAAGTAGGGAGTTCTATATCTGCCAAAACAGATTATTTAATTGCTGGAGCAAATATGGGTCCTGCCAAATTGGATAAAGCCGTCAAGTTGAATATTTCGATTATTTCGGAGGATGATTTTATGAAGTTAATAGCTTAAAATAATGCTGATATCGTTTAAGAAACCTTATTTTTCGGTTGAGAATATTCTTATTTTTTTACTTTTTTCTTTTTCATTAGTAGCTGTAGTTGCTGAGTGGAGAGAAAATCATCTTTTTACTGTGGTATTCAAACCAATTGTAGCCGTTTTATTGATTGTCCTTTATTGGTTATCATCAAAACGAAGGGATCCTATTTTTTTTGCTTGTTGCTTCTTTTTACTTTGTACAAGTATAATGATGATGAATACCTCGATGTTGTTTGTAATTTTAGGAGTAATTTCGATTGTGACTTTTCGAATATTATTGATTGTTTTGATTTTAAAGCTACAAAATTTTAAAAAAATAGGAATTACGCTTTTGGCTATTGTTCCATTTCTCTGTATTTTTTCGTACCTATTATTTAATTCAGAAGGATTGCCATTAAATAGTCATACTGTAATTATGATTCAGAATGTAATTGTAGCGGTAGCATTAGGCATCATTGTATCTTTATACATCAATCAGTCATTGAGTAATAATACAGTTTGGTTATATATTTTTGGATTATTGTATGCTTCCCTTTATTTTTTATTGCTAATTGAAAAATGTTTTTTAGCAAGGTTTCCGTTATCACATTTTGAGCCTTTAATCATGATGCTTCACGTAAGTTGTTATTATGCTTTTTACAAGTATGCACTTGATATGGAAGATAAATCAGAATTTGGAACACTGTTGTAAAAAAAAAGAATCGATTACATTTAATCGATTCTTTTTTTATTCAGTAAATCCAATTTTTAGTTGAAGGAGTTTTATACAATTATAGTTTTGCCATCAACGGCTTTAGCCTTCTCATTATCTAAATAAAAGTCAATGCGCCCTACATTTATGCCGTAGCAACCTACTTGGTTGACAAGTACATCTTGACCAGCTTTGTTTTTTAAAACTGTTGGCTTGTCTAGAAAAGTATGTGTGTGACCACCAATAATTAAATCAATATCTTGAGTAAGTTCGGCTAATTTTATATCAGAGATTTTATTAGGTTCGTCTCTGTATTTGTATCCTAAATGCGAAAGGCAAATTACAATATCACATTTTTGTTCTTTTTTCAAAATGCGCACCATATCCTGGGCAATTTCTAGCGGGTCATTATACACTGTTTCTTTTGATAAGTTTTTATCAACTAAACCAGCCAATTCTATTCCAAGTCCAAAAACTCCCACCTTGATACCATCTTTGTTAAATACTTTGAATGGTTTTACAAAACCGTCCATCACAGTATTTTTAAAATCGTAATTAGCACATAAAAAATCGAATTTTGCATGTGGCAATTGTGCGCGTAAACCATCAATTCCATTATCAAAATCGTGATTACCAATAGCAGATGCATCGTATTGCATCATACTCATTAATTTGAATTCCAATTCGCCTCCGTAATAATTAAAATACGGAGTTCCTTGAAAAATATCTCCTGCATCAAGCAAAAGTACATTTGGATTTTCTTTACGTACCGTTTCAATTAATGCAGCTCGGCGCGCCACACCGCCCATATTAGCGTTTCTCGGATGGTCAGCAGGAAATGGATCAATGTAACTGTGCACGTCATTTGTGTGTAAAATCGTCAAATGTTTTGTTTTTGAAGTTCCAAAACTGCTTAATGATACTCCTAAACCAAGTAATGCAGACCCGGCAGCGGTTTTTTCTATAAACTCTCTTCTTTTCATGTGTATACTTTTTTATTAAAAGCAGGAGCAATATTTTAAAACTTAAAATACTGATCCTTATTTTGTTATCGCCAAACAGAAAATCCTAATCGGTGCAGATCTATTTTGCTATTATTTTTCTCTGATAAATTCTTTTTAAAACTATGTTTTATTCCTCTGTGATACGAATATCGTTGGGAACCGCAATAGTATCAACATCTTTGAAATAATCAATTAAGATGTTGCGTAATTTGTATTCTAAATCAAATTTTTGAATACCTTTTTTGAAAAAGTTCATGTTATCGCCACCATTGGCTAGATAATCGTTGGTACCAACGTAGTAAATAGTTTCGTTTTGAACTGGTTTTCCTCGTATCACAATGTTTTTAGCAAATTTATTTTTGTCAATTGTAAATGTAATTCCTGCTAAAGGGTGTGGTTTTTTTTCGGCAATAAAGAAATTTACCATTTCAATAATTTGCTCTCCTTTTAGTGCAATTACTACTAGACTATTTTCGAAAGGCATAATTTCAAAAGCTGTTCGAGCCGTTACATTTCCTTTTGGAAGAATAGAACGAATACCACCACTATTAAGCAAACAAATGTCTATACTTTTTTTGTCTCTTAATTGAAATGCTTTCGTACCATATTGCAATGTTATATCGGCCATTAAATTTCCGATTTTGGTTTGCCATTTCCCATTACTTTTGTCCAGAGTTTCAGGACAAATTGCCAAAACATTATCTAAGTCTTTATTGATGTGTTCTCTGTAAGGTGCTACAAAGTTTTCAATTGCAGCAACTTGTGAATTGGTGTTGGTAATTGGAACTTTTTTTCCCTCAATTTTTGTAATGTAATATTTTTGACTGCTGCAAGATGCAATACAAATAAGTGTTAAGAATATAACAAAAAGTTTCAAAACATCGTTATACTTTTTTAAATTTACCATTTTAAATGCGACTTTATTAATTAAATTTGTAATCAGGTAAAAGTACTATGTTTTTAAATTATATAAAGCGTTTTTTGGTAAAAAAATCATTAAATTACGGTTGGGATAATTTAAAAACAAATGTTGTAAATAACCGTGTGCAAACAGTTGGGATACTAGCAGATGCTCAAAGTAAAGATTATCACGATGACTTATTGAACCAAATTTTGACACACGGAATTAAAGTAGAAAACTGTTCTTTTTTGGTTTTTAATTCAGAGAAAAGGAATGAATTTACAGACAAGTACAGTCATTTTGGTTCTAAAGATTTCGGTTGGAGTGGTGCAATTAATGAGAAATTTATAACTGATTTTTGTAATACAGATTTTGATTTGTTAGTTAATTTTTTCGACGAGGCGAATCCCTTTTTGATGAAAGTAGCACAACAGTCAAAAGCAGGATTTAAAGTAGGTTTTGATACTATAGACGAACGATTGAATCATTTTTTACTACAAACCCCAGACACAAAGCCTAAGGTTTTTGTTGACGAGTTATTCAAATATCTAAAAATACTAAACAAAATATAAATATAAGATCATGCAGGCATTAATAGGAACCGGAGTAGCCTTAATCACTCCATTTAAAAAAGATTTTTCAATCGATATAGAAGCTTTGAAAAGAATTGTTCAATTCTCTATCGATGGAGGAATTGAATATTTAGTAGTTTTAGGTACAACTGCCGAAAATGCCACTCTCTCTCAAGAAGAAAAAGAGGTAGTAATTCAAACTGTTATTGAGGCGAATAAAGGCATTTTACCTTTAGTTTTGGGAGTAGGCGGAAATAATACTGCAAAAGTAGTGGAGGAGTTGAAAACTAGAGACTTATCAGCCTTCACAGCTATTTTATCGGTGTCTCCTTATTACAATAAACCAACACAAGAAGGAATTTACCAACATTTTAAGGCGGTTGCGCAAGCATCACCAATTCCTGTAATTTTATATAATGTTCCTGGTAGGACTTCAAGTAATGTGTTGCCTGCAACTGTGGTTCGATTAGCAAATGAGTTTAGCAATGTAGTTGCAATTAAGGAAGCAGCGGGAGATCTAGTTCAAGCGATGCAATTAATTAAAGATGTACCTAAAGACTTCTTGGTGATTTCTGGGGATGACATGATTGCTTTGCCAATGGTTTTGGCAGGAGGAGCCGGGGTTATTTCAGTGATAGGGCAGGGTTTTCCAAAAGAATTTTCTGAGATGATTCGTTTGGGGCTTAATCGTAAAGTAGATGAAGCTTTTAAAACGCAATACCTTTTAGCTGAAAGTATTGATATGATCTTTGAACAAGGAAATCCAGCTGGGATTAAAGAAATTTTTAGTGTACTAGGTTTAACCGAAAATACGGTACGTTTACCTTTAGTTACTGTAAATGATGATTTGTCTAGTAGAATTGCTGCTTTTGTGGGGAAACTTTCAAAAATTAGCTAAATAAAGACGCTTTTTTTAAATAAAAAATATATTTTGCAGTCGCTAAATTAATAACTAAATTTGCCGACGAAACTTCGGCGTGATTCTGTAAGTAGTTTCAGCTTGCAAATCATGAAATAAGTAAGAAAATGAAAAAAATAATATCGCTTTTTATTGTAGTTGTCCTGTTTTGCTCTTGTAATGAGTATCAAAAAGCCTTAAAATCAGAAGATGTGGCTGTTAAATTTGATTTAGCAACTAAAATGTATGATGCTGGTAAATACAATAAAGCCATCCGACTTTTTGAGCAAATAGCACCTTCGTATCGCGGAAAACCTCAAGCAGAAAAGTTGTTTTACATGTTCTCTCAGTCGTATTTTAAAACCAAACAATATTATTTGGCAGGATATCAGTTTGAAAGTTTTGTTTCAGGTTATCCAAAAAGTGAAAAACTAGAGGAAGCAGCCTTCCTTGGAGCTAAGAGTTATTCAATGTTATCTCCCGTGTATAGTTTGGATCAAACGGAGACCAACAAATCGCTTGATAAATTGCAAACTTTTATTGATGCTTATCCTAATTCAACTTATTTAGCAGAAGCGAATGCTATAGTACAGACTTTAAGTGGTAAAATTCAAAAAAAGGTTTACGAAAATGCTAAAGGTTATCATACCGTGACAGAGTATAAAGCTGCCATCGTAGCTTTAGATAATTTCGTTGCTGATTATCCAGGTACACCTTACAAAGAAGATGCTTTGTTTTACAAGTTTGATTCAGCCTACCAATTGGCAATAAACAGTATTCCATCTAAAATGGAAGAACGTTTAAATGCGGCTAAGGTAGCACAGTCAAGTTTGATGAAGTTCAACGCAGAAACAAAATATAAAAAAGAGGCAGCAGCAATGTTGGCTCGAATAGAAAAAGATTTACAAAAATTTACTAAATAAATAAAGTCATGGATTTAAAAAAGACGAATGCTCCAGTAAATACAATAACTTATAACAAAACAGTTATTGAAGAACCTACTGGTAATGTGTATGAAGCGATAACCATTATGGCTAAAAGAGCAAATCAAATCAACTCTGAAATCAAAAAAGAATTGACAGAGAAATTAGAAGAGTTTGCCACATACAATGATAGTCTTGAAGAAGTTTTTGAAAATAAAGAACAAATCGAGGTGTCTAAATTTTACGAGAAATTACCAAAACCACATGCATTAGCAGTTCAAGAGTGGTTAGATGGAAAAATCTACCACAGAGATTCAAACAAATAATAGCATACTATGTCAGTTTTAAACGGGAAGAAAATTCTACTAGGAATTTCTGGTGGAATTGCAGCCTATAAAACAGCGTCATTAGTTCGACTTTTCATAAAAGCAGGTGCACATGTCCAAGTGATAATGACACCTGCTTCTAAGGATTTTGTAACGCCGCTTACCTTATCTACGCTTTCTAAAAATCCAGTTCACTCAAGTTTTTACAATCAAGACGACGAGAATGAAAAATGGAACAATCACGTAGAATTAGCACTTTGGGCTGATTTTATGGTTATTGCTCCAGCAACAGCCAACACTTTATCGAAAATGACACACGGCACCTGTGATAATTTACTTATTGCAGCCTATTTGTCGGCTAAATGTCCGGTTTATTTTGCGCCAGCTATGGATTTAGATATGTACAAGCATCCATCCACTGTTGCTAGTTTTCAAGCTTTAAGTAGTTTTGGTAATATGATGATTCCTGCAGAAACAGGTGAGTTAGCAAGTGGTTTGTCTGGCGAAGGCAGAATGGCAGAGCCGGAAAATATTATCGCTTTTATAGAAGCTGATTTAGAGGGTAAATTGCCTTTGAAAGGTAAAAAAATTCTAATTACTGCTGGCCCGACATACGAAGCGATTGATCCCGTACGTTTTATAGGTAATTACTCGTCGGGTAAAATGGGTTTTGATATAGCACAAGTTGCCGCTGATTTAGGTGCTTCGGTTACCTTAGTCACAGGTCCTACGCATTTAAAAATTAATCATTCGTTAATTCAAGTTGTACCTGTTGTGGCTGCAGAACAAATGTACCATGCATGTCACGAATTTTATAATGATGTTGATGTAGCTATTGCTGCTGCCGCTGTGGCAGATTATAAGCCTAAGTACAAGGCTGATCAGAAAATTAAAAAAGCATCTGATGATTTCACAATTGAGCTAGAAAAAACAAAAGATATTTTAGCCTCATTTGGAGCTCATAAAAAACAGCAATTTTTGATTGGTTTTGCTTTAGAAACCGAAAATGAAATTGAGAATGCAAAATTGAAAATTCAGAAAAAAAACCTAGATTTGATTGTTTTAAACTCCTTACAAGATGACGGTGCAGGATTTGGTACACCAACTAACAAAATTACTTTCATTGATAAGAATTTTGTCATTGAACCAATGCCGTTAAAATCTAAGGAGGCAGTTGCTACCGATATTGTAGCAAAAGTTTTAGAACATTTTGATTCGTAGTTAGAGTGCAGTTAATATGCTATTATCCTAAAAAAGTCGAGTCAAACAAATACTAAAAGTTAAAGATGAAGAAATTATATGCTTTTTTACTCCTTTTTATTTGTGGATACGGACAAGCACAGCAGCTTAACTGTACCGTTACTGTTGATTCACAGCGTTTGAGTGCAACGAATCAGCAGGTTTTTAAAACCTTACAAACATCAATAACAGAGTTTGTTAACAAAACCGATTGGACAGGCAAAGCTTTAAAACAGTCCGAAAAGATTAATTGTTCCATGTACATTACGATCAATTCTAATAGTTCTGATCAATTTTCAGCTTCTATTCAGGTACAATCCTCTCGTCCAATTTATAATTCTACTTATGCTTCTCCAGTTTTAAATTACAACGATAAAGATTTTAGTTTTAGGTACGTTGAATTTGAAAATCTATTTTTTAACCCAGCTTCGTACGATTCTAATTTAGTTTCTGTTTTAGCTTTTTATAGTTATATGATTTTGGGCCTAGATGCTGACACTTTTGTAGCTAATTCTGGTTCAAATAGTTTTGAGATTGCTCAAAACATTGCAACCGTGGCACAGCAGGGTGGTGCTAAAGGGTGGAGTCAAGCAGATGGAAATCAAACGCGTTTCTTTTTAATAAATGATTTACTTTCGCCACCATTCCAGCCAATTAGGCAAGCAATGTATGATTACCACACCGCTCTGGATGTAATGAGTCAGGATGGAAGGAGCGCGAAAGATAACGTAAAAACAGCGCTGATAAATCTTTCCAAATTAAATACATCAAGGCCTAATGCTTTTTTGTCAAGAGTTTTTTTTGACGCTAAGTCTGATGAAATAGTTTCCATTTTTTCAGGAGGACCATCTGTACCTACCGCAGATTTGGTTGATGGATTGAATAAAATTTCGCCTTTAAACTCTAGTAAGTGGGCTATGATGACTTTTTAATCCCTAAAAAAAATCCTCTTTTACTGCCAATTATCTATTAATAAATCAAACTAATGATTACGTCACTTTCGATAAAAAATTACGCTTTAATAGAAAAACTTTCAATAGATTTTTCATCTGGATTTTCTATAATTACAGGAGAGACTGGCGCTGGAAAGTCGATAATTTTGGGTGCTCTAGGATTGGTTCTTGGTAAAAGAGCTGACTTGAGTTCTCTAAAAAATAAAGAAGAAAAATGTGTAATTGAAGCACAGTTTGAAATTAGCAAATACAATCTTCGTCCGTTTTTTGAGGCGAACGATCTGGATTACGAAGATGAGACTATTATCCGACGTGAAATTTTACCATCGGGTAAGTCAAGAGCCTTTATAAATGACAGTCCAGCGAATTTACAAGAGTTGCAGGATTTGAGTGTTTTTCTTTTAGACATTCACTCACAGCAACAAACTCAAGAATTATCTGATGAAGGAGTACAGTTTGCAATTATTGATGCAATTGCTTCCAACAATGAAACTATTTCAGAATATCAATCCTTGTTAAAAAAATTCAAATCAGATCAATCTAAATTGAATGCGCTACTTAAAAAACAAGCTGAATCTAAAAAAGAACAAGATTACAATACCTTTTTGCTGCAAGAATTGCAGGCTGCCAAACTAAAAGCTGGTGAGCAAGAAGTTTTAGAGACAGAATTTGAAAAATTAAATAATGTTGAAATCATCAAAGAGTCTCTTCAAAGAGCTTTGTCAATTTCGAACGAAGAGCAAATTGGAGTTTTACATAATTTGAATGAAATTAAAGCTTCTCTTCAAAAAATTGCTTCTTTTTCTGAAGAGTATAACTTGTTATTAGATCGCATTACAAGTTTAGCTATTGAGTTTAATGATATTTCTGCTGAAATGAATCGCAATGCGGAAAAGTTGATTGATGATCCAGAACAACTTAACTTATTAAGTCAAAAATTACAATTGATTTTCTCTTTACAGAAAAAACACCAAGTAGCAACTGTAGAAGAGTTGTTGGCTATCCAAACTGGATTAGAGAATGCTGTACTGGAGTTAGGAACAATGGAACAGGATATTGCAATCTTAACTGCTTCGTTGTCTTCTCATACAGAGCAATTAGATACTATGGCCGAAGTGATTCGTAAAAATAGACAAGTCGCTATTCCGGTCTTGACAGAGCAATTGATTACTATTTT
Source organism: Flavobacterium turcicum (assembly GCF_011365745.1). Taxonomy (GTDB): domain Bacteria; phylum Bacteroidota; class Bacteroidia; order Flavobacteriales; family Flavobacteriaceae; genus Flavobacterium; species Flavobacterium turcicum. The sequence continues at coordinate 148,537 of NZ_JAAOBY010000002.1, forward strand.
AGCATCTTTGGGTATGCCCAACGTTCGCTTTGACATTCAAGTATTGCCATCAAAAGTATATCATACTAATGGTAAAGATGAACTTCAATTTTTGTTTTCGGCAAACAAAGGAACTGATTTCGGGATTTTGAAAAAGGTAGCCTCTGGTGGTGAAATGTCTCGAATAATGTTGGCCGTAAAAGCTATTTTGGCACAGTATTCAAAACTACCTACTTTAATTTTTGACGAAATTGATACTGGAGTTTCAGGTGAAATCGCTATCAGAATGGGTGAAATTATGAAGCAAATGAGTCAACAGATGCAAATATTTGCGATTACGCATTTACCGCAAATTGCAGCCAAAGGAAATGCGCATTTCAAAGTGTTAAAATCAACTGTAGGAGAAGATACGCAATCGGAATTGAGATTGCTGTCTGCTGAAGATAGAGTAGTGGAAATCGCTCAAATGTTGTCTGGAACTGTAGTCTCTGACTCTGCCTTAAATCATGCAAAAGCCTTGTTGAACTAATTTTTTAAATTATATTTGTCTGCGTTTTGAATTGTAATTACAACTACAAATGCACAAAAAAAAACTAAAACTGTACATAAACGAATAAGCAAGAATATGATTATTGAACCAAGAATGAGAGGATTTATTTGCACAACATCTCACCCAGCGGGATGCGAGCAAAATGTAAAAAATCAAATTGAATATATTAAATCAAAAGGCAGTATTGATGGTGCTAAAAAAGTATTGGTAATTGGAGCTTCTACTGGATTTGGTTTAGCCTCAAGAATTACTAGTGCTTTTGGATCTGATGCTGCTACTATTGGTGTGTTTTTTGAAAAAGCACCAGCAGAAGGAAAAACAGCTTCGCCAGGATGGTACAATTCTGCAGCTTTTGAGGCAGAAGCACACAAAGCAGGTTTATATGCTAAAAGTATCAACGGAGATGCTTTTTCAAATGAAATCAAACAACAAACTATTGATTTAATCAAAGCCGACTTGGGTCAGGTTGATTTAATAATCTACAGTTTGGCGAGTCCAGTGCGTTTGCACCCTGTAACTGGTGTTTTGCACCGTTCGGTTTTAAAGCCAATTGGTGATACTTTTACCAACAAAACAGTTGATTTTCACTCGGGAAAAGTTTCTGAAATTTCAATTGCTCCATGTAATGATGATGATATTCAAAATACAGTAGCCGTAATGGGTGGTGAAGATTGGGCGATGTGGATTGACGCTTTAAAAGAAGCTAATTTGCTTGCTCCGGGAGCTACAACTGTTGCTTATTCATACATTGGACCAGCATTGACAGAGGCTGTTTACAGAAAAGGAACTATCGGTCGTGCCAAAGATCACCTAGAAGCAACTGCTTTTGAAATTACAAATAGCTTAGCTGATTTGAATGGAAAAGCATTTGTATCTGTAAATAAGGCATTGGTAACTCAAGCGAGTTCTGCTATTCCAGTTATTCCTTTGTACATTTCATTGTTATACAAAATCATGAAGCAAGAAGGAATTCATGAAGGATGTATCGAGCAAATTCAACGTTTGTACGAAGAGCGTTTGTACACTAATGGTGAAGTTCCTGTTGATGAAAGCGGTAGAATTAGAATTGACGATTTAGAGATGCGTGCCGATGTTCAAGAAAAGGTTGCATTACTTTGGGATCAAGCTGTTACTGAAAATGTTGCTGAAATAGGTGATCTTGAAGGATACAGAAAAGACTTTTATAACTTATTCGGATTTGACGTAGCTGGTGTTGATTATAAAGCAGAGGCTAATGAAATGATGGGAATTGAAAGCATTGCTTAATTCAAAATCATAAAATTATATAAAAAACCATCGCTGAAAAGTTGATGGTTTTTTTATGGATTAGAGTATCTTTGTTAAAATTTTTTGAATCAAAAAAGTGTTGTAAAACCACCATTTTCCATTATGTTATTTTCCTTAATTATTCCAGTATACAATAGGCCAGACGAAGTTGATGAATTATTAGAAAGCCTATCAAAAACGACCTATACCGAACTGTTTGAAATTGTTTTAATTGAAGATGGATCGACCATTAGGTGTCAAGATGTAGCCAGTAAGTATGGCGATCGATTGGATATTTGTTATTATTACAAAGAAAACTCAGGACCGGGTGATTCTCGAAACTATGGAATGGATAAAGCCCGTGGTGATTATTTTATCATTTTTGACTCTGATTGTATTATTCCAGCCGATTATTTGAATAATGTAGCTAGTGCTTTAGAGAAGAATTATGTAGACTGTTTTGGTGGTCCAGATCGTGCTTTGGATAGTTTTTCAGATATTCAAAAGGCAATAAATTTTGCCATGACCTCTTTTTTGACAACTGGCGGTATTCGTGGTGGATCTGAAAAGATAGATAAATTTCAGCCTCGTAGTTTCAATATGGGATTGTCACGGAAAGCCTTTCAAGCTTCAAAAGGCTTTGGGAACATTCATCCAGGCGAAGATCCAGATTTATCCATTCGCTTGTGGAATTTAGGATTCGAAACCAAATTGTTTCCAGATGCATTTGTGTATCACAAACGCCGAATCGATTGGGATAAATTCTCAGTTCAAGTAACCAAGTTTGGTAAAGCAAGGCCTATTTTAAATAGTTGGTATCCACAGCACAACAAATTAACTTTTTTCTTTCCAACTGTATTTATCGTTGGTTTAGTAATAGCTGTTTTAGCAGTATTTTGCAATTTTGATTATTTTTTACAGTTGTATTTCTTGTATTTCGCAATACTTTTTGGAACGGCAACCTACCAAACCAAAAGCTTAAAAATTGGCTATTTATCGCTTGTCGCTGTGTGGAAACAATTTTATGGTTACGGTACTGGTTTTTTACAATCGTACATTAAAGTAATTGTTTTAAAACAAAAACCCCAAGTAGCATTTCCAGAGTTATTTTTTAAAAAATAATATGACAAAAATTATCGGGTTAACTGGAGGTATTGGTAGCGGAAAATCTACTATTGCTACTTATTTTAAAGAGGCTGGTGTTCCTATTTATTTAGCCGATGACGCAGGCAAGAAAGTAATGCAGAATCCTGACATTATAGCCGCTGTAGCAGATGTTTTTGGTAGCGGTGTTGTTGAAAATGGTATAATTAACAGACAAAAATTAGCTTCTATTGTCTTTAATGAATCTCAACAATTGCAAAAATTGAATAGAATTGTTCATCCTGCAGTGAAAAAACATTTTGACAATTGGTTGCTGGAGCAAAAACATTTTCCATATGTACTTTATGAAGCTGCCATTTTATTTGAAAGTGGAAAATATAAAGAATGTGATTGCGTTATAACTGTAATTGCAAGCACAGAGGCCCGAATAGCAAGGGTTATGCAACGAGACCAAACTTCTAGAGAGCTTGTTTTGCAAAGAATGAATTCACAATGGACTGATGGTCAGCGAATTCCTTTAAGCGATTTTGTTATTGAAAATGATGATTTAGAATTAGCTAAAGCACAAGTTACTAAAATTCTTAAAATTTTAGAGATTAAACAAAAACAACCCTAGGTGTTAATGTTTGGTTAATCTATCATTTAATATATTGTTAAAATACTAAATTTGTTTCGATGAATAAACTTTTCTTTAGACTGCTTGTATTGTTAATGAGTTTGTCCCTAATTGGGATAATTCTTGTACAAGTATATTGGTTTAACAATTCTTTTGAAAATAACAATGAGCAATTCAAGTTTCATGTGAACCAAGTGATTGGCAATGTTGCCGAAAAGATTCAGAAACAAGAAGCTTATAATTTTTACGATAAGATAAATCATTACAAGGATAGTACAGGTAAGGTGCCAAAGAGAGATGATATCTTGGAATTTTACTATGTTCAAAAAAATCCTCGTACCAAAAAAACGATTATTTATTCGAACAGTATCATATCTGAAGATTACAATATTTCACCGTCGTTCTTTGATAAAAAATACAACAATGATAAATTCAAAAGCTTTAGCTCCAAAAGGGTAACAGAGGTTTATGATGATAATTCAATCGATAATTCGGGGTTGAGCCAAAGTATGATTCCTGATATTAAAATTGAAAAGTCAGGGAATTTGAATGTTTTAGACAATGCTTCATTTGAGATTTTTTACAAAGATTTTGCTTCTGTTTTGCCAATTCAGGAGCGAGTTTCGAAGGAAACGCTTAGTAAATTAATCAAAAAAGAACTGGCAGAATCTGGTGTCAATACCAAATTTGAGTTTAGTGTATACAATAATAATATTGCTACAGCTGTTAAATCTAATGATTTTAAATACAATAAAGAGGCAACATATTCTATTCCTATTTTTACGGATAACGAGGGCAATAGTAAATACCAATTACTAGTTACTTTTCCGCAGAAAAAGAAGTTTTTATTGTCAGAATTGGTTAGTATCACGATACTTTCAATTGTTTTTACATTAATCATCTTGATCGCTTACACTAGTGCACTGAATCAGTTAATTAGACAACGTCAGATATCGGAAATAAAGAACGACTTTATCAATAATATGACGCATGAGTTCAAAACACCAATTGCTACCATTAACCTAGCTCTTGATGCAATAAGGAACCCAAAAATAATTGAGGATAAGGAAAAAGTGCTTCGATATTTGCAAATGATTAAGGACGAAAACAAGCGCATGCACGCCCAAGTTGAAAATGTCTTGCGAATATCTAAATTAGAGAAGAAAGAGCTAGATATTACAAAGGATTCAAACAATATTCATGATATAATAGAGGATGCTATAGATCATGTGAATTTAATACTGGAAGATAGAGGAGGTAAAGTACAATGTTATTTTAAAGCCGTAAGAACAACGGTTCTAATAAATGATGTTCATTTTACCAATGTGATCGTGAATATCTTAGAAAATGCGATAAAGTATTCTCCTAACGCACCTGAAATAGATATTTATACTGAAAATATCAAAGATGTTATTATTATAAAAGTTAGAGATAGAGGTTTAGGAATGAGTAAAATAGCTCAAAAACGAGTTTTTGAAAAATTTTATAGAGAACATACTGGAGACATCCACAATGTAAAAGGGCACGGTTTAGGTCTTGCTTATGTAAAAAGAATTGTTGACGACCATAACGGTCAAGTTTATGTAGAAAGTGAAAAGGGAAAAGGAAGTACCTTCATAATAAAATTACCATTAATAAATTAGAATATGGAAAATGTAAATAAAAAAATACTTTTAGTAGAAGACGATCTTAATTTTGGAGCTGTCTTGAAAGATTATTTGATGCTAAATGATTTTGATGTGACTTTAGCTAAAAATGGTATGGAAGGATTTGAAAAATTCAAAAAAGATACCTATGACCTCTGCATTTTAGATGTCATGATGCCTTACAAAGATGGATATACACTAGCAAAAGAAATCAGAGAAAAAAATAATGATGTTCCTATCATCTTTTTAACTGCTAAATCCATGAAGGAGGACGTGTTAAAAGGTTACAAAGCAGGAGCTGATGATTACTTAAATAAACCATTTGACTCTGAGGTTTTGTTAATGAAAATTAAAGCCATCATTCAAAGAAAATCATCTGACACCAAAGCTGAACAAGTGCAGTTTGAATTTAATGTTGGTAAATTTCATTTGAACTCTAAACTACGTTTTTTAACGTACAAAGATGAGGAGCCAATAAAACTTTCTCCAAAAGAAAATGAGTTGCTTAAAATGCTTATTTTGCATGAAAATGATTTAATGCCAAGAGAATTAGCATTAACTAAAATTTGGAGAGATGATAATTATTTCACATCAAGAAGTATGGATGTGTATATTGCAAAGTTACGCAAGTACTTAAAATTAGATGAGGATGTTGAAATTTTAAACATTCACGGTGAAGGCTTCAGATTAGTTGTAAAAAACAAAGTAGCTCAATAATTACTGTTAAAAATAGTAAAAAAAATGCCCTAAGATTTATTTCTTAGGGCATTTTTTTATTTCCAGTTGAGTTGCAAAGCAAAGCACGTTTTTCCTTCTGTGGTAATGTTAAAAAGGCTCTCGTAATCATCTTCTTGTTTTAAAATTTCTACTTGATCTTGAAGTGATAATTCCTTTAAAAAATTCATTTCAATACTTTGTAATTGTTGTTTTAATAGTAAAGGTGCCGCAGTGTAATCAAGGCACCATTCTAAGTATTTTACATTGTTCACGTGGTTTACAATATCCAAATCTGACATGTACACTGTTTTATCGGCAATTTTGCTTGTGGCAGTACTTACATTTACTTTGCTAAATCCGTTTGCGGTAGCCTTTTTTTCAGGATAAAGTTCAAAGTGATCGTATGGCAAAGCCAATGCTTCAGGACGTCTTTTTTGGGTGTTGAATACAGCCCAAAAGGTTTCGGCGCCCACAATTTTTTTTCCGTTCAAATGCATCTCTAAGGCACGAACGGAACGCGAATTTTCTAATGAATTGATCCATGTTGTAACCGTTACAGTATCGCCCCATTTTGGAAGTTCTGCTATTTCAACGCGCATGCGGCTTAAAACCCAAGCTTGGTGAAACTCCTGCATGTCATAAAAACTAATACCACCAAGTTCAGAATGGGCAGCTGCAGTAAGCTGTAACATATTACATAAATCTGTATATTTTAAAAAGCCATTGGGCGCACATTGTGTAAAATTAATATCCCATTGTTTGGTGATAATGGAATTGAAATTAGGGGAAATAGGCATGTATTTAAGTATGAATTATGATTTAATGAATTATTTGTACTTTCTAATGTAATCTATAATGGTTGTGTACGGCGTCTCAAAGTCAAACCATTTGGTGTTTTCATTTCTTTTAAACCAAGTTAATTGACGTTTAGAAAAACGTCGCGTGTTTTTCTTTATTTCTTCGATGGCAAATTCTAATGAAAACTCTTTATCAAAAAAGCTAAACAATTCTCTGTATCCTACCGTTTGTAAAGCGTTTAGTTCTTTATTGGGATATAAAGTTTTGGCTTCGTTTAGCAAGCCTTCGTTCATCATAATATCTACACGCTGATTGATTCTGTTATAGATTATCTTTCGGTCAGCTTCTAAACCGATTAATATAGGAGTGAAGTCTCGGTTGTTTTTTTTCTGGTTCAAGAAAGAGGAATACGGTTTTCCCGTTCCCAGGCATACTTCTACAAAACGCATCATGCGCTGCGGATTTTGTAAAGTTTGCGGATTTTCTGTGGTTAGGGTTTTGTAATAGGTTAGATCAAGTTGTTCTAGTTTTTGTTGTAAATATCCAATTCCCAATTTTTCGTATTGTGAATTTATTTGAATACGCAATTCAGGATCAATTTCAGGAAATTCATCAAAGCCTTTTAGGATTGCATCAACGTATAAGCCTGAGCCGCCTACTAAAATTACGAAATCATTACTTTGAAATAGTTCGTTAAGTTTAGCAATGGCTTCTTTTTCGAAATCTCCTACTGTATAATTTTCAAAAATAGACTTGTTTTGAATAAAATGGTGTTTGGCTGCAGCCAATTCAGCTAGGCTTGGAACGGCGGTACCAATGGTCATTTCTTTAAAAAATTGTCGGCTGTCGCATGACACGATTTCGCAATTAAAGTGGTTTGCCAAGACAATGCTAAGGGAAGTTTTCCCGATAGCTGTAGGACCGACGATAGTGATTAGGTATTTCATATTTTTTAGCCCAGATGGCAACGTAAACCCCACAGTGATTGAAGTTTGTTTTTCTTGGTGTAAAAGAGCGACCGTAGGAAGCTCCTTTTATGCCTTAGAAAAACAACTGAAGTCACGAGGAGTTGCTGTGAACAGCTGGATTGGCTTCAAGGTTAATAAATTATAATTCGGTTCCGCAATGGAAACAATATTTAGCGTTAAACTCATGTCCGTCTGTTCCGCAGGTGGCACATGGATTTATTTTTTCGGCTTTTAATTTTTTTCGATGACTATTAGCAAACTCTGCCGATACGATTCCGGTTGGGACTGCAATTATTCCGTAACCCATAATCATAACTGCAGATGCGATGGTTTGGCCAAGAGGTGTAATGGGTGAAATATCACCGTATCCTACTGTTGTGAGCGTGACAATTGTCCAGTAAATGCTGATGGGAATACTTGTGAAGCCGCCTTCTTTGCCCTCGACTACATACATGACAGATCCAATGATGACACTACTAATGAGCATGAAGTAAATAAATATGAGTATTTTACCACGGCTGGCTAACAAAGCTTCTTTAAGATGCGTAGATTGTGATGAAAATTGAGGGTGTTTTAAAATTTTAAATAAGCGAAGCAATCGCAGTGCTCTTACCACAGTTAGTACACTCGTACCTACATAAAATAACGAAAAGTACATGGGTAAAGTCGCGATTAAGTCAATAACACCATAAAAACTAAAAATATAAGTAAGTGGTTTTTTGATTGAAATAATGCGTAACAGGTACTCTAAAGTAAAAAAAACAGTAATTATCCACTCCAAAAGCAACAGTGTTGTATGATATTTTGTATCGATTTCTTTGACTGTTTCTAGCATTACTATAACTACGCTTGCAAGAATGACAAGTAATAAAACCAAATCAAATAGTCGCCCAGCGGCTGTATTAGTGCCGTAGATTATGATATTTGTTTGTTGTCTGAACGTGTCAAATTTTGATTTGAATCGCTGCATAGTAGCTAATATGGTTATCTAGAGATGAACTATTTTTAACGTCTTGTTTTTTCGGATGTGTCCTTGAATAATATTTTTCACATCGCGATTATTTTGCATGGGGATAATGATGTTTCTTAGGATTTCAACATTGTTTATTTGGTAGTTTAAATCATAAAAAGCATACCCTTTGTAAATTCCGTTTTCAATTAATACCGCTGAGCGTTCGCTTATAGTTCGGCCTTTGTCAATTAAAATCATGTTTTGATTGTCAAAACTATTTTTGTCGATAAAAGCTTGCACTCTTGTATTGTACTCTTCAGGAGTTATTTCGCCTACACAAGCTCCATCACATTCTTTAATGGTGTATTGAAAACAATTTGTTTTACTAGCGTACAAGCCCGTTAGTTTTTGGCATAAATTGTAATGAGATGTGATTCTGAATAAGGCATTTTTTCCTTCTTGGATAGAAGTAAAAGACGTGATTTCTTTTTTACGACCATCCGCTTTTTGAAGTTTTAAGTTCAAATATCCCTTCTCATTTTTTTCTACATACAAAGCCAATTGAAAAATACTTTTGCGTTGTGCCCTGTTGTATATGGGTTTGTTGACTTTGATTTCCTCGCTTTCTTTTAATAAAGCGATTAGTTCACTACCCGTTTCTTCATAAGTTACAGTGTAAACATCAGCTTGAATTTTTTTGCATTTTTTTGTAGTTCCAGTAAAATGTTGGTTGATTCTTTTTTTGATGTTTCGGCTTTTACCAATGTAAATCAGATTTCCTTTCTCATTATGAATGTAGTAAACACCGGTCTTTGATGGTAAACTTGACACAATGTCTAAGAGTTTGGGAGCAATGCCTTTTTGTACTTCTAGTTTGATGAAATCTTTTACGATTTCTTTTTCTAAATCTTTTTCTAAAAGAATTTTAAACAGTTTAACGGTAGCTAATGCGTCTCCGCTTGCACGGTGCCTGTCGGCCATAGGAATGCCAAGTGCACGTACCAACTTCCCTAAACTATGTGATGGTTGTTCTGGTAATAATTTCTGTGATAGAGCAACGGTACAAAGTGTTTTGGCTTCAAAATCATAGCCTAATCTGCGGAACTCTGTTCTCAGGATTCTATAATCAAAAGAAGCATTGTGCGCCACAATTACGCAACCCTCTGTAATTTCAATTATCCGTTTGGCTACCTCAAAAAATTTGGGTGCTGAAGTAAGCATAGCATTATTGATACCAGTAAGTTTTACAACAAACGGCTGTATGGGAATTTCAGGATTGACCAAGCTTATGAATTGATCTACTATTTCATGTCCATCAAATTTATAGATGGCAATTTCAGTGATTCCTTCTTCGTTAAATTGTCCTCCTGTGGTTTCTATGTCGAGTATTGCGTACAAAATAAGTATTCAGTGTTCAGTTTTTAGTATTCAGTTTCTAACAGCATTATCGACTTTGAAATTGAAATTAATTTCTCCCCCCAAAGATACTACTTCCTATTCTAACCATAGTACTACCACATTCAATCGCAAGTTGATAGTCACCGGACATTCCCATTGAGAGGGTCTCGAGCTGGCAGTTTGAAATTGTTAAAGCTTTCGTTTTTTCGAAAATTGTTTTCAATTGCGTGAACTCTTTCTTGATTTGATCTTTGTTGTCAGTAAAAGTTGCCATTCCCATTAATCCAACGATTCTAATGTTTTTCAGATCTTCAAATTCATTTGAGGAAAGGAGGGAAGTCAGTTCAGCTTCATCAAGACCAAATTTACTTTCTTCTTCGGCGATATAAATTTGTAATAAACAATCAATAATACGGTTGTTTTTCAACGCTTGTTTATTGATTTCTTGTAATAGTTTTAAGCTATCTACACCATGAATCAAGCTTACAAACGGCGCCATAAATTTTACTTTATTGGTTTGCACGTGACCAATCATGTGCCATTGAATGTCTTTGGGCATTTGTTCCCATTTATCGGCCATTTCTTGGATTTTGTTTTCTCCAAAAATGCGTTGACCCGCTTCATAGGCTTGAATCAAATCGGATACAGGTTTCGTTTTTGAAACTGCAACTAAAGTAACGTGGTCCGGCAAGGATTCTTTTATGCTTTGTAAATTATTTGTGATAGACATGGTTTTGTTTTTATGTATTAACCTAATCAAATTCGTAAACGACCAATCCGCTTCTGAATTTGGGTTCGATATATGTGCTTTTCGGTGGCATTATCAAATTAGCATCTGCTAAGGCTTTGATTTCGCTAATATTGGAAGGGAAAAGAAAGAATCCTAACTCAAATTCGCCTTGATCTATTTTATTTTTTAACTCTAAAACGGCCTGTTTTCCTGAAAGGTAGTCAATTCGTTCGTCATTACGCAAATCTTCAATACCTAAAATAGGCAACAATATTGTAGTGTATAAAATTTGAGCATCTAATGAATCCAATGGACTTTCAAAGTTTAGATTTTCAGATTTTAAAGTCAAACTGTAAAACTCCTCTTCAAGATACATTCCAAATTGATGTTTTTGAATCGGTTGAAATGGTTGTTGCGCTCTATTTTCGATTGTGAAATGAGCACTAACTTGATGTAAAAATTCAGCTTTGGTCAAGCCATTCAAATCTTTGATTAATCGATTGAACTCGTATATTTTGACATTATTTTCAGAAATTAAATAACTCAAAATGTGGTTTGTCGTCGTGTTTTCAGGATTATCATTTTCCGCAGCAAGCATTCTCATGGCTTCTGTTCGATGATGACCATCGGCAATGTACAAGCTTTCTGTTTGAGCGAATATTTTTTGCAACCAACTTATTTCTAATGCGTCATCAATTTTCCAGAGATAGTGAATTTCTTTTTTGGTCGTTGAAAATTCAAAATCGGCTAATTTTTGGGTACAATTAAAAATCCAATTTTCGATGGTTTTGTTGTCAGGGTAGGTCATTAAAACCGGCTCTGTATTGAAGGCGGCGTGTTTCATGTACTCCTTAAGCAATTGCACTCTAAACGCAATAATATCTTCGTGCTTTTTGATGTGATCTTCGCAATAATCCGCTACGCTTGTTCCTGCAATAATTCCAGTAAAGGATTGCGTTTTGTTGACAATTTTATGAATGTATAGTGCTGGTTTTTTATCTTTTACCAAGATGAGTTCATTTTTGAAATCTTGGTATTTTTGATGTACTTGTCGGTATCTTTTTTCGAAAGAAACACTTTCTTGATTGGTGTAAGCGGGTTTTAGAATGTGTAAAAAAGAAAGCGGATTAAAATCTAGTTGTGCAGCAAGCTCTGCATTGACATATTCCTCGTAGGACCTGCACGTTACAAGGCAAACTTTATCACGAGTAGGGCGCACCGCTTGAAAAGGAATTATTTTTGCCATAATTAAGTCAAAAGTCAAAGGTCAAAAGTCAAAAGTTCAAGGTTGACAGAAGTTTACCTTGATACTTTTGACTTTCAATATTTATGACATTAAATAAATTGTTTAGATATTTTTTCCGCTTTTTTGCTTTCAGAATAATCATAGAAACCTTCACCTGATTTTATTCCTAATTTTCCGGCGCGAACCATGTTTACAAGTAATGGACAAGGCGCATATTTTGGATTTTTGAATCCGTCGTACATTACATTTAAAATTGCCAAACACACATCAAGACCAATAAAATCAGCAAGTTGTAGCGGTCCCATGGGTTGTCCCATTCCTAGTTTCATCACCGTGTCAATTTCATACACACCAGCAACTTTATTGTACAAAGTCTCAATAGCTTCATTGATCATTGGCATTAAAATTCTGTTGGCAACAAATCCAGGGTAGTCATTTACTTCAACAGGAGTTTTTCCTAATTTTTCAGAAAGGCTCATGATGGTTTTTGTAACTTCATCGCTAGTGTTGTACCCGCGAATGATTTCCACCAATTTCATAATTGGCACCGGATTCATAAAGTGCATGCCTATTACACGCTCTGGGTGCGCTACAACAGCACCGATTTGTGTGATAGAAATAGACGATGTATTGGTAGCCAAGATAGTATCGTGAGAACATAGTTTATTCAACTTCTCAAAAATGCTCAGTTTTAAAGCTACGTTTTCAGTCGCCGCTTCAACAACTAAATCAACGCCAACAACTCCATCTTCGATGTCATTGTAAGTAATAATGTTGGTAATTGTTTTTGTTTTATCTTCTTCGGTGATAGTACCTTTAGCAATCATTCGATCTAAATTAGCGGCAATAGTTGCCATTCCTTTATCTAATGATTTTTCAGAAACATCTATTAATTTTACGGTAAAACCACTTTGCGCAAAGGTATGTGCTATTCCATTACCCATTGTTCCTGCACCAATTACGGCTATTGTTTTCATATTTTGAGTTTAAAGTTTAAAAGTTTAAAGTTTAAAGTTATTATGAGTAACTGAAAACGGTAAACTTGAAAGTAGTTATATTTATTTTTTAAAGCAGTCAATGATTTGATACGCTACTCGCAGCGCTTCTGTTGCTTGATTTAAGGTTACAGTAGGAGTGGTGTTGTTGGTAATGGCATCTGCAAACGATTCTAATTCATCAAGAATGGCATTATTTTGCTCGACTTCAGGATTCGAAAAGTAAATTTGTTTTTTTACTCCTTCAGCATTTTGCAAGATCATATCAAAATCGCCTGGAACTTCTGGAGCATCTTTCATTTTAACGACTTCACATTTTTTTTCTAGGAAATCAACGGAGATGTAAGCGTCTTTTTGGAAAAAGCGTGATTTGCGCATGTTTTTCATCGAAATTCGGCTTGCGGTCAAGTTAGCAACGCAACCATTCTCAAATTCAATTCTGGCATTGGCAATATCAGGAGTGTCAGAAATAACAGAAACTCCGCTCGCACTTATATTTTTTACTTTAGATTGTACTACGCTTAAAATAGCATCAATATCATGAATCATTAAATCTAAAACAACAGGAACATCGGTTCCACGAGGATTAAATTCTGCTAAACGATGTGCTTCAATAAACATTGGGTTTTCGATCATATTTTTGGTCGCAATGAACGCAGGGTTAAAGCGCTCCACATGTCCAACTTGCCCTTTTACATTGTATTCATTTGCCAAAGCGATAATTTCTTCGGCTTCTTCAACAGTGTTTGAAATTGGTTTTTCAATAAAAACATGCTTTCCTGACTTGATTGCGACTTTGGCACATTTGTAATGCGAAAGAGTAGGAGTAACAATGTCAATTACATCTACAGCATGTATTAAAGTAGCGATAGTGCTAAAATGTTTGTAACCAAATTCTTTAGCTACTTTTTCAGCATTTTCTTGATTGGGGTCGTAAAAACCAACTAATTCATATTTTTCAGATTGTTGTAATAAACGCAAATGTATTTTTCCTAGATGACCCGCACCTAATACTCCAATTTTTAGCATAACGATGTAATTTTTACAAAAATAGCAATAATATGATTAAAATTCAATTTAAAAAAGTCCAATTTCAGGCTATAATTGCAAGGATTGTTTTTGCAAATTGCCATTTGCTTTTTGGCATTTTTCCCTCTATTTTTACCAAAATAAAACTACCCCATTTTGAGAGATACAGCCAAACATCAAGGACTTCGAAATCAACTAACAAGCATTTTAGAGCAAAAAGGGATTGTAGATAAAAATGTACTTGATGCGATTAAAAAGATACCAAGACACTTGTTTTTAGATTCTAGTTTTGAGGATTACGCATACCAAGACAAGGCTTTTCCTATTGGGGCGGGGCAAACTATTTCGCAACCCTACACGGTAGCTTTTCAATCGCAATTGTTAGAAGTTAAAAAAGAAGATAAAATCTTAGAAATTGGTACTGGCTCGGGATATCAAACGGCTGTTTTGTGTACCATGGGAGCTAAAGTATATAGCGTAGAACGACAAAAAGAGTTGTTTAAAAAGACATCTAATTTTTTTCCGAAATTGCATATTAGACCCAAGCATCTTTCTTTTGGTGATGGTTACAAAGGTTTACCAAACTATGCGCCATTTGATAGTATTATTGTCACTGCGGGTGCTCCTTTTATCCCGCAGCCGTTAATGGCTCAGTTAAAAATTGGAGGTCGATTGGTAATTCCGCTTGGCGAAGACGTTCAAATCATGACGTTACTTATTCGTAAAAACGAAACCCAATTTGAAAAACACGAATTTGGTGAATTTCGATTTGTACCGCTTTTGGAAGATAAAAATTAAGTAAGATATCGGGTATTCTGAGGTTAATCTCTTTTTTATTATTAGATTTTCAGCTTCTATTTCAATTTCATTCGATTGAAGTAGTTAAACCATATCGTTTCAAAATGTTTTTCTGTTCATTAATCACAGCGATATAATTTTCTTCTTCGCTTGAATTTGTTGTGTTTAATAAGGTTTGAATAATCGGTAAAAGTGTATAACCATTCAGTAAGAATAAATAATTTGTTACTAGGCACGCCATTTTTTCAATTTCAACATCAAAAACAGACAGCCTTCTTAACTTTTGATAGGTTTGTACAGCAAAAATCATAGGATGAAGCTCATTTTTTTGGCTTTCGAACCATGTGAAAAAGCTTTCCAATTCCTTGTTTGATTCATTTGTCTGATTTTCAATTGCATCTGATGAAATTCCGCGAATTAACAATTGATAAAGGGTATGTAATTCTTTAGGACTGATAACTGTATTGTTTTGAGCAAGGTCACGAAGGTAGGCGAGTGCTTCGTGCTGATTAATGACTTCAAGGTGTTCGCGCATGCTTTTACCTGAAATCGTGTGGCCTTTGTTGATAATCAAATCTGTTTCCTCAAGACTCATGCTGTTGCCTGCAGCACGATTACTTTCATGAGTGAGTTCTATTTCTAAAGCTTTGGAGATGCGGTATCGGTCAAAGTGACTAATTGTACTCAAGTCATTTTTCAAAGAAGTAACTTCATCTAATAATCGTAAAAGGATTTTTGAAGGCTCGAACTTTTTTGGTTTAGTAATTACTTGTAATTCCTGCTGAGCGAGTTGTAAGGCTTGCATTGCCCATTCTTCGTTATTGATTTCGTTTAGGATTTTATCTTTAAGCCAAAGTATCACAATTTTTTCAATATCTATTTCAAGTAATTGAGCTAGTTTGACTAATTGGTCTCTTGTAGGCTTACGGTTTCCGGTTTCAAATTTGCTAATTAAAGCCTGATCAATGCCTAATAATTGCGCTACTTCTCGAGTTTTCAAACCTTTTTGTTCGCGCGCTGATTTAAGCATTTGGTGCATATAATTGAAATGTTTTTGCGAGTCTTGACGATTTAAGTCATCAATTGAGTTCTTAAATTAATGCAAATCAAAGGGAACTACTTAGAACGATTTTTTGATTCGTTCTAAGTCGCGTTTGGTATCTTGTTCTTTTAATGATTCGCGTTTATCGTAGGTTTTCTTTCCTTTACAAAGGCCAATTTGTAGTTTAGCCAAGCCTTTTTCATTGGTAAACAATTTTAAAGGAACAATGGTTAAACCTTTGGCTTGTACGCTTTTTAGTAAACCTTTTAATTCTTTCCTTTTTAAAAGTAATTTTCTTTCACTTCTGGATTTATGATTGAATTGATTACCAAAAGCATACTCTTCAATATAGGTATTGATTGCAAAAAGCTCAGCATTGCTGTTAAACTCACAAAAGCTTTCTGTAATATTGGCTTTGCCCAAACGAATAGATTTAATTTCAGTACCTGCTAATACAATTCCAGCAGTGTAGGTATCGAGAATTTCATAATCGAATTTCGCTCTTTTGTTGAATATGTTTATTGTTTTTACCATAGGTGACAAAGGTAATAAAATTTAAAATGGTTTTGTCAAATTAAGGTAATTTGAGTAGTTGGTAACTAATGGTGTCACCAATAATTGTTACTATATAGAGGTTTCCAAAGGTGGTATCTTCAATATCGTTAAATACTTGTTGGTTTATTATCTTATTGACAAAGTCTGGAGTGGTATTGCTATGACCTACAATCAGTACTTTTCTACCTAAAGTTATTTTTTTAAACGCCTTTAAATCAATTTTTTGAGGATCATAAAGCTGTATTTCAATTTTATCGGCAGTAGCAATTGGAGTCGCTGTTTGCTGAGTTCTTTTGTAATTAGTGCTGTAAATTTGGTCAAAATCAATTGATTCAAAAATAGCTTTCCATTTTTGTGCTCGTTGCATTCCTAACTCTGATAAATTTGGATCTTTAGAGTTGTCTACTTTTTCGGCATGTCTAATAAAATAATAAGTAGTGCTTTTTTGTTGACTAAAACTAAGTTGCCATGCCATTAATAGGAATAAAATCAGTTTTGTTTTCATGATCAATTGTATTTTGCTTCGGTTGAAAATTAGTTATCTTTGCATTATGCAAAATTCTACATCAAAAGACCCACTTCACGGTATTACCCTAAAATCTATTGTAGAGCAATTGGTTGCTTATTATGGGTTTGATACTTTAGGAGAATTGGTCAAAATTAAATGTTTTAGAGACAACCCAAGTGTAAAATCAAGCCTTACTTTTTTGCGTAAAACCGATTGGGCACGTCAGCAAGTTGAGGAGTTGTATGTAAAAACTATTCCAAAATTCTCAAAGTAATTCCATTACTTAATTCGGTAAGAAAGCATTATGCCACCTCTATAAGGAAGCCATTCACCACTTTTGTTGTATTTTTTGGCCTCATCCACACGTTCACCTGTACTTACTAAATACCCTTTGTAAAAACCCTGATGGTTTCCGCCACCTAAAAAGAAATCCAAAACAAAGCGTTCTTTAATTCTCTTTTGGTAGCCAATTGTTGCCCCGGCCATGTATCCCACACCTTTTTCATAATTATCCGTTTTCCAGTAGTTCCATTTTTGAAAATTATACACGGTTCCACCTAAGTGAACGCCAGCATAAAAACCATTAAATTTTTCCTTGAAGTGATAACGGTATTCTGGGATAAACATATAGAATTGCGCTGGATTTCCATTGATAGATTTCCACATAGATGCGGTAATATCAAACTGAAAAGTTGATTTTTCACCAATGCTGGTTTCAATCCCAACATTTGGTACGGTTAGCAAGGTAGTTATCGCATTGGCTTTTACATAGGTTTGTGCTTGAGCGAAAGTGCTAATTAAAAGGAGACTGAAGTAAATTAGTTTTTTCATAATTATCGAATTACTACCAACGGTATTCAAATTGTAAAATGGTTTGGAGCAAATTTAGAATATAATAGGTACCAAATAGGTATTGTGGTTTAAAAATCACTTTTAAAGTGATTGTTTTATTTTTTTAAAATCGAATAAATAACACTATCCCAAAAGCGACCGTCAAAAAATTCATTTTCTCGCAAATGACCTTCTTTAATAAATCCGTTTTTCTCTAGTACTTTTGCGGAAGCATAATTTTCTGGATCGATAATGGCTTCAATGGAATGCAAGTTCATCTCGTCCCATCCATATTTCACAACTTTTTGTACTGCCTCTGTAATAATTCCTTTGCCGTGATGTTCAGGTAATAACATGTACCCAATTTCGGCTCTGTAACTCTCAGGTTTAATTCTGTAATGTCCAATAATACCAATCATTTTCGGGTTGTCTTGAAATGATATAGCCCAATTTATTCCTAAGTTGGCATCAATGTTATCATTGATTGTTTTGATATGTTCAAGGGCTTGTTCAGTAGTATGTAAAAGTGGTCGTGGAATAAATTCCATTGTTTGAGGATTGGAACGTAGCGCAAGTAATTCGGCAGCATCGTTATTATCTAAACGTCTCAAAACCAATCGCTCTGTTTTTAAAATAGGGAATGGAGAAAAATTAATTACCATCATGCGGATGAAGATTTAAAGTATTTCAATTTGATATTGTGCCGTAAAAGATTGATTTGCATTAAGTTTTTGCATTCCTTCTTTTTCAAACAAATTACCATTTGCAGTTTGAGTATCAGAATAACCATACCAAGGTTCAATGCAAATAAAAGGAGCGTTAGTTTTTGTCCAAATCCCCAAATTGGGAAAACCAGCAAATTTTACTTTTAAAAGTGGTTTTTCTCGATGGAGAATGGTCAGCTCCTTAGATTCAATAGATTTAAAAATCAAAGCATCGTGTGCAAACAAATCATAATCTAATGCTACTTTTTTGTTATTTGAAGCAAGAACTTTGGTTTGATCAGATACTAAATCGTTGGCGAGAATAAAATATTTCAAAGTTTCTTCTTTTTCGAATACTAAACTATAATCATTAAAATTATCTGCTAAAGCAAATGCAGGATGTGCACCTATTGCAAACGGCATCGAATGCTCACCGTTATTACTCACTTTGTAATCAACAAAAATTGAAGCATCTTGAAGTGTGTAGCTCACCTGCAATTCAAAATGGAATGGGTAAACTGCTAAAGTTTTTGCATCGGCTTGCAAAGAAAAAGTAACTGCTGTTTTTGACGATTGTACGATATCAAAAGGCATATCTCTTGCAAAACCATGACGTGTTAATTGGTATTGTTGCTCATTAAAATTGTAGGTGTTGTTTTTTAAAGTTCCAACAATTGGGAATAAAATAGGAGCGTGCTTTCCCCAAATAGCTGGGTCACCTCCCCACATGTATTCTTTTTTCTCAGAGTTTGTAATCGAAAATAATTCGGCTCCAAGCTGCTTGATTTGAACGGTAAGTTTTGAATTTTGTAGCGTTGTAATCACGTTAGTTGATTTAAAATGAGAATTTGCAATAGTGTAAAAGTATTTATAAAATATCTAATAGTTGCTTGAAGCACTTTTTTTATTCATGCAGCTGGTAATGATTGTGTTTTTAAGGCTTAAATTCCTCTTTTTTTATTTAATTTGTATAAAAAATTATAAACAATGAAAAACTTAAAATTAGGATTTCTACTACCAGTTGCTTTACTGTCTGTAGGAGTTCATACTTTGTCAGCGCAGCAGGCTCCTGCAAATGGAGCAGTAGCACCGATTTCAAAGTATGATTATCATGATGCTTTTGCACCTCATTTTTACTCGAAAAACGGAACAAATACTCGTTCTGCAAGTGGTCAACCTGGAGCCGAATATTGGCAAAACAGCGCCGATTACAAATTGACGGCTAAATTAGATGAGCAAAAAAATGAAATTACCGGTACGGGAATTATCACCTATACCAATAATAGTCCGGATAAATTGGGCTTTTTATGGATGAATTTGGATCAAAATTTATTCAAAGCTGATTCTCGTGGAAATGCCGTTGTGCCCTTAACAGGAAGTAGAAATGGTGCTCAAGGACAAGTTTTTGACGGAGGTCACAAAATTAAATCGGTTAAAATTCTTAGCACTAATAAAGGAGTAACAACCGAGTCAGTAGCTAAGTATGTAATCACTGATACTAGAATGCAAGTTTTTTTACCTCAAGCTTTGAGTGCAAAAGGTGGCGTTGTAAAAGTAAAAATTGAATTTTCATTTGTTGCGCCTTTTGAGGGATCAGATAGAATGGGAGTTTTGGAAACTAAAAACGGAAAAATCTTCACAATTGCTCAATGGTACCCACGTATGTGTGTGTACGATGATGTGCGCGGCTGGAATACTAACCCGTACTTGGGAGCTTCTGAGTTTTACCTAGAATATGGTGACTTTGATGTAAGTATTACTGCCCCATCAAACCACATAGTTGTGGCTTCGGGAGAATTGGTAAACACAACTGCTGTTTATTCTGCGGCGGAACAAGCTCGTTTGGCACAAGCAAAACAAAGCGATAAAACGGTTATCATTCGATCTGCTTCAGAGGTTGAGGCGCTCGCTAAATCAGCAACTTCAGCTACCAAAACGTGGAATTATAAAATCAAAAATTCACGAGATTTTTCATGGTCTTCTTCTGCGGCTTTTGTTTTAGATGCTGCAAAAATCAATTTGCCAAGCGGTAAAAAATCGTTAGCAATGTCAGTGTATCCTATCGAAAGTGCTGGTGATGCAGCTTGGGGACGCTCTACAGAATATACCAAGGCTTCTATTGAAAATTACTCAAAAAGATGGTATGAATATCCTTATCCTGCTGCAATTAACGTCGCTGGAAATGAGGGTGGAATGGAATATCCAGGAATTGTATTTTGTAGTTGGGAGTCTAAAGGTGCCGACTTATGGGGAGTTACTGATCACGAGTTCGGACACATTTGGTTCCCAATGATCGTAGGTTCTAACGAACGTTTGTTTGCTTGGATGGATGAAGGTTTTAATACATTCATCAATTCATTAAGTTCACTTGATTTTAACAATGGTGAGTATAAAGAGCCAAAAGCCGACATGCACCAGAGAGCTGAAACGTATACAAGCCCGAATTTAGAAACTATCATGAGTTCTCCTGACAATATGAAGGAACGTAATATTGGTTTATTAGCGTACTCTAAACCAAGTTCTGGATTGGTAATTTTGAGAGAACAAGTTCTAGGACCTGAACGATTTGACTTGGCTTTGAAAACATATATTGAGCGTTGGGCTTTTAAACACCCACAACCAGATGATTTCTTCAGAACAATTGAAAATGTTGCTGGAGAAGATTTAAGTTGGTTTTGGAGAGGTTGGTTTCAATACAACTGGCGTTTAGATCAAGGTATAAATAATGTGAAATACGTTAAAAATGATCCTAAACTAGGTGCGGTAATTACCATTGAAAACTTCGAAAAAATGGCTATGCCAGTAGCCTTAGATGTAAAAACTAAAGCTGGAAAAGTTACACGTGTGAATTTACCAGTTGAAATTTGGCAACGTAACAAAGCATGGTCTTTCAAACACAATTCAACTGAAGAAATTGAAAGTATTACTCTAGATCCAGACCACGTTTTACCAGACAGCAATACTAAAAACAATACTTGGACAGCAACAGCTGGAACTCTTGAAAAAGATGTGATTTTGGATGGATATTTAGGAACTTATTCTACAAAAATGGCTCCGCTTAAAATCACTTTCACAGAGAAAAATGGCGTTTTGAATGCATTGATTACAGGTTATCCAAGTTTTAGTGTAGAGCCAATTGGTAAAAACAAGTTTGAATCTAAACTGGCAGGATTGACTTTTGAATTCAACGATAGTTTAAATGGTTTCGAAATGTTGGTTCCAGATGGACAAAAAATCCCTTTCACCAAGGAAAAATAAAATTAGGATTGTTTTTAAACAAAATAGGCTGCCCGAAAAGGCAGCCTATTTTTATTTAGAATTTTAATTGTTACTTGGGTATTTGTTGACTTAAGCAGTGCAAAGTTCCAAATCCCCAAATGAAATCAGTAGCACTGATTCCTATAACTTCTCTGTCAGGAAAGCATTCTGATAAAATATTCAATGCAATTCGGTCATTACTGTCATTAAATGTAGGTACCAAAACGCAGTTGTTCAAAATTAAAAAATTTGCATAACTAGCGGGTAATTGCAGTCCGTCAAAAAGTACTTTTTTAGGCATTGGCAAAGCTACAATTACTGGCGATTTACCATTTTCTAGTTTTGCATTTTGCAAGCGCTTTAAATTGTCTTGTAGGGCATGGTAATTTTTATCTTCTGGATTTGTCTCTACAATAGTCACAATGGTATCTTCGTTGACAAAGCGGCACAAATCATCAATATGGCCGTGCGTATCATCTCCTACGATTCCGTCTCCAAGCCAAATGACATTGGTCACTCCCAAATATTCTTTAAACACGGCTTCGTAATCTTCTTTTGTGAAACCAGCATTTCGCACTTGAATATCTGGATGCAATAAACATTCTTCAGAAGTTAACAAAGTACCTCGACCGTTTACATCAATCGCACCGCCTTCTACAATGACAGGTTTTCCTTTGTATACCACTTGCGTTAGCGGTAAGCCAAGATGAGTGGCTACTTTTTCAGGAACCAATTTATCTAGCTGTATGTTTTTGTATTTGGCCCAACCGTTGAAATTAAAGTTTAAAGCTTCTCTTGCAGAACCATTATATACGATAATTGGTCCTGAGTCACGCATCCAACTGCGATTGGTTTTGTATAGAATATAGGATACCGAGTCGGCTGAAACATGCGCCATTTCTAGTATTGATGTTACTTTTTCTTGTTGGTTCTCATCGGCTACAACCAAATAAACGGTTTCAAAAGCGGCTACTTTTTTAATAAATTCAACAAATGCCCACTGAACGGCTTCGTATTTTCCAGGCCAATCTTTTCCGTTGTGTGGAAAACAAAGTAACATTCCTTGTTGTTTTTCCCACTCTGCAGGAAATCGTCTTGTATTTGTAGTCATAAAGAAGTTATTATTTGAAAGATTGCAAATATAAACATTCAACTTCATTCTCGAAAACTATGTATTGACTGATTTTATATTTGAAATGAACCTTGATTGTTTTGGTAATAATTATATAATGTTGTGTTAATTTCAAAAATACAGTTGCGTGTTAGTTTTGGCAAAAACAAAAAACACACAATTATGAAAAAACAATTTATGATGTTCTTGGTTGCCGGTGCCGTATTGGTAGGTTGCGAGAAAGATTCGAATGCAAATCAAGAACCCGAGTTAATCGTTAATGAAAATGCTGCAAGTTTTAAAGAAATTGGTTCGCTTGCCATAGGAGGAACGGGTGCTGCTGAAATTAGTGCCTATGATGAAGTTGGTAAAAAATTATTTACAGTAAATAACAGCAACACCAATCAAATTGATGTAATTGATTTATCAGATCCTACTAGTCCTAAAAAATTAGCTGTGATTGATTTATCTGTTTATAATGGAGCATCAAATAGTGTGGCTGTTTATGATGGCAAATTAGCGGTTGCATTAGAATCTACTGTTAACAAACAAGCAAATGGAAAAGTAGTTGTTTTTAAAACGACTGATTATAGCTTGATTAAAGAAATAACTGTGGGTGCATTACCTGATATGTTAACCTTTTCGCCTGACGGGAAATTTATTATGACAGCCAATGAAGGAGAGCCAAATGCAGACTATTCAGTAGATCCTGATGGAACTATTTCGATTATTGATGTAAATAATAACTATGCTGTTACTACTTTGAATTTTTCGGGATTCGAAAATCAATTAACAGCTTTGAAAGCAAAAGGATTTCGAATTTCTAAAAAAGCAAAATCTTTTGCAGCAGATATTGAGCCTGAATATATTACTATCTCTGAAGATTCTAAAACGGCTTGGATCACTTTACAAGAAAACAATGGAGTAGCTAAAGTCGATTTGACTAACAAAACCATAACGGCTCTTTTTGGATTAGGTTATAAAGATTTCAACAGCGTTGAAAATGGTATTGACGTTAGTGATAGAGACAATGCAATTGCCTTCACTCCATGGAAATTAAAAGGATTGTTCATGCCAGATGCAATTGCCAGTTATATGGTAAACGGAACTACTTATTTTGTAACAGCAAATGAGGGAGACGCTAGAGAATATGGTGCCTATAGTGATGTTGCACGATTGAAACCCTTGTCATTAGATCCAACTGCTTTTCCTGATGCAGTAACTTTAAAAACCGATCCTAAAATGGGACGTTTGAATTTAGTTGCTACCGAAGGTGATACTGAAGATGACGGTGATTTGGATGAATTAATTAGTTTTGGAGCGCGTTCTTTTACCATCTGGAACGGAAATACAGGCGCTTTGGTTTTTGATAGCAAAAATGATTTAGATAAACGTTCTCAAGATTTTGGAACCTATGACGATGCACGTAGTGATGATAAAGGTTCAGAACCAGAAGCTGTTGTAGTGGCAAAAATGGGGAATAAAAATATTTTATTTGTTGGCTTAGAACGAACAGATACTGTAATGGTTTATGACATTACTAACCCAGCACTTCCACAATATTTGCAAAGTTTTAAAACTGGCGATGCACCTGAAGGATTACTTTTTATACCACCATCAAAAAGTCCTACTAAAAGAAGTTTACTCGTTGTAAGTAGCGAAGGAGATGGAGTAGTGAAATTTTTCCAACCGGATTTGAATTAAATAGAGTCATTATTTAAAACAAACAAGCCTGCTGATTTTGAAATTAGCAGGCTTGTCTTGTTTTTACGATATAAATTTAGTCGATGGCTCTTTTTGTGATATCACCAAAAGCATCAATACGTCGGTCTCTAAAAAATGGCCAGTTTTGACGCACATTTTCTTGTAAGTCAAGATCAACTTCGGCAATTAATATTTCTTCTTGATCGTGTGAGGCTTGTGCTAAAATTTCTCCTTGAGGTCCGGCAATAAAAGAAGATCCCCAGAATTGAATTCCAGCTGTGTCAGGTAAATATTGCTCTAAACCAATACGGTTAGCTGCTGCTACGTACACACCATTTGCTACTGCGTGCCCTTTCATTACGGTCATCCAAGCATTGTGTTGGTTTTCACCATATTGCTCTTTTTCTTGCGGGTGCCATCCAATTGCGGTAGGATAAAACAATACTTCAGCACCTTTCAAAGCAGTCAAACGAGCTGCTTCAGGATACCATTGATCCCAACAAATTAAAGTTCCAATATTTCCTTTTTTGGTTGGATTGTTTTTAAATCCTAAATCACCTGGTGTGAAATAAAATTTTTCGTAAAAAGCAGGATCGTCTGGAATATGCATTTTGCGGTACAATCCAGCTTCTGTCCCGTCAGTATCAATAATGTAGGCACTGTTATGATAAATACCCGCCATTCTTTTTTCAAAAAAAGGAACAATAATAACCACTCCTAGTTCTTTTGCTAAAGCACTAAAAGCAGTAAAAGAAGTGCTGTACAAAGGCTCTGCAATCGAAAAATTTTCAACATCTTCGCTTTGGCAAAAGTAATGACTGCTGTATAACTCAGGCAAAGAGATAACTTCAGCCCCTTGTTGTGCGGCATCGCGAACCCAACTGATGCATTTCTTCAAGTTGTTTTCGGCAACATCATTCAAATTCAACTGAATAACCGCTATTTTGTATTTTTTATTTGACATGCTTTCTAATTTTAGACTGCAAAAATAGTGAATTTTAGAAAGAGTAAAAAATAGGGTATTAGCGAATTTGTTTTTAGAAAGCCTCGCTTTTTCATAGCAACCCTTTTTTTGGCAATTTTATTAGCACAATACCACTAGATTTTGATCAATTTCCCGGTTTGAGTCTCGCCTTTAGCGGTAATAAGCTTATAAATATATACGCCAGATGTGAAATTAATAAGCGTGATTTCCGAGGATTTTGAACTAATTGGATTGGTTTGCATTAATTGTCCGCTACTATTAAAAAGTTGTAATTCGCCAGTGCCTTCGGATTTAGCTTCAATTAAAAGTTTGTTGTCTTTTTGGACCAAGGTTGGAGTAACCAAAAATAACTGTTCAAAGTAATAATTAGTCTCGAATACGGATGAGTCGAATACAGTTCCATCAATTAAAGTTAATCTTATAAAGTAGCGATTAATACCAATTTCGGGATTGTCATCTGTTACGGTAATTGTTTTTGAATTGATGTTTAAGATTGTATTTATTGAAGTTTCTTGATTATTTTTTGTTTTAAGTATTTCTATTTTTTTTATCTGAAAAAGACTAAAAAGACTAGCGCTTATTTTAATTTGATTTTCTGATTCAATTTCAGCTAGAGTCGACTCAAAATAACAATCTGTATTTGGTCTTGTTACTACAGTTGATTCACTTTTGATGCCTTCAATTCCTTTAAAAACGGGTGCTACCGTATAATTTGTGGCATCGGTAAAGGTGTAAGTATTAGTTGTTATTTGCTCTTTAAATTGTAAGCTGCTGTTGCGTAATGTATAAATATTGAAAGCGGTCACAGCTGGTGGAGTAGACCAAGTAATCTCGGTAATTCCATTACAAACCAATGTTGTGGTAACATTTAAGTCGTACGATAAAATAAAGGAATCACTCAGATATTCTCGTTCGTTAATCTTCATTTTTAGTTTAGCTTGCTCAAAAAGAGGTTGAGCTGGTGCGTACAAATAGCGTTGATTTTGTATGTCGATATTATTTTGAATCGGTGTCCATGATAATCCGTCATCGAAGCTAATGGACAATGTTCCGTTTGTATTTGTTTGATTGGTTTTCCATTTAAAAGGAGAAGGATTTTTTCCATCAAATGGGAAATTATCATTGCGTTTTGGATACAACCATTCAAAGGTATCGGCTGATTCATAATCATAAACAATACTGTAATTTTGAAAATCATTTTGTAAAAGCTGACTTTTTACTGTTAAAGTATAAGTTTGCTCCTGAGGATTTGCTAATTCAATTTGTTCGATTGTATTGAGATGGTCCGGCGCCTTAGTTGCAGGAGCTGCTGGATTTGCTGCATTAAGTACCCAAGGTAATTCATTTTCTGTAGTTGAATTTAAAGATAAATCGAGGTCATTTACCAAACAAAAGGTACTATTGGCAGGCGCTTCGGGATCAGTCCAAACTAATGATATTTTTAGATTTTTTGCGGAGGCAGGCAATTCTATTTGATGGGTGTTAGTTTGCATGGATCCAATTTTCCCCAAGATAATCCGATTTTCATTTATAGTATTCAAACATTTTGTAGCATTTATATTCCCGAAACCGTAGGTAAAATCAGGACCTTTATTACCTAAATCTTTAGCACTGTTTATTAAAATGGCTTTGGCAGTATCATTACGTAGCGGCAGTTTGTTTTTTGCAGTATGCAGTTCGTTCATCAATGCGATAACTCCAGTAGTAATGGCTGCGCTATTTGATGTACCTTCTGTACTGTAGGCTACTATTTCGGGTTTAATTCGACCATCATTAGCAGGTCCTTTTGACGAAAAAGGCATTATTTGTTCATTAGTATCTACACAACCAACTACAATACTATTTTTAGAGTTTTTGAAGTTACCTGTAATGGTTTTGTAGCCCTCAGTTCCTCTGTTTCCTGCCGAAAATACATGGTTTAAGCTGGTGTTTTCAAATGAATTTTTGTCGTAAGCGTTTGCTAGTAGACCATAAAAATTTTCGATAGTTGTTCCATACGAATGATTTTGGACGGTTACACCTTGTAAGGAATTAATTGGATCAGGAAAAAGAGAATTAAAATTGGAGGATTGTAATTTAGCCTTTGGCGCGACACCTTTGCCTAATGCTGAGCTGTTGCCTAATCCAGCAGCTATAGTTGCCATAGCAGTTGCATGAGCACCTACTTGTGCTGACTCTGAGCTGGAGGTAATGTATTTTCCGAGAAGGTCAATATCGGCGGTATCAAACAAATCATCTTTAATGGAAATAATTTGAGTGGCGCCATCAACGAGTGGAAATTTTTCTGAAAGCCCGTTTATTTGATTTACGGTTAAATTTTGATCTCTAATTTTAGATTCAAGGGTGGGAGTAAAGGATTCTGTTGTAATAGATAATACAAAAGGTAATGGTAAAATATGCTCTTGTATTGTTTGTAAATCTGTGCGTAACATGATCATATCACCAACAATTTTGTGTGCTATTTGCAACTTGTTTAATGTGGCTTGAAGTAAGTTGGTATTAGATGTTGAGAGATTGAAATTGTTTTTTCTATTTTTTTTAAGGGTTTGTTCCGGGAGTTTCCAATCGTTGTTAACCCGATAAATTTGTTCCTTAAATTTTTCCGATGGTTCGTTCGAAACAGGAATAATACAAAATTGCGAGTCTAATTGCTTTATTATTTTATACTTGTTAGTCAATGCATTAGAAACAGTAGTTAGAAAATAGGTTGAAGGTTTCTTTTGGTCTGTTGTAGTAAGCAAATGTTTCCATCGATCTGTTTTTTGCGAAAAAGATATCAAAGGAATAAAGAGTAGTGCTATAATGATTTTGAAATTCATGTAATAAAGTATTTTGAATGCTATTTTTAGTTGGATTAAAATATATTGCACTTTTTTATTTTCTGATAATTTATTTGTAAGAATTTGTTATTTCGGACCATTTTGAAACTATTATATAAGTCTTTTTTTGATTTTAACAACTTACAAAAATTATGTTAAAATATATAAAATTATTCCTCTTAGTACTTATTTTTTTAACTAAATTGATTTTTTACTTTTTTTCAAATATAAAAAATAATTTCTAATTTTTCTTTTCATTTCATTAGTAAAAAATAATTGAATGTTATTTTATTACTCAATTTTAGATGATATTGTTTTTATTTAACAATAAAATTATCGTATTGACAAACGGCCTTTTGTTTTTAATTTGTTCTTGATTGTCTTTTTTTAAAACATTTGTTACAAATATAACTTTTTTAGTTAAATTTGTTATTTTAATAAAAATATGATTTTCGTACAAATTTAATTGTCTATTTTCGGCTTTTTGATTTTGCAAAGTGCTTCAAAAAAAACAATTAACTTTTCTTAAAATTAACCAAACGATGAAAAAAATTAAAAGAATTTTAATGTTGTCTTGTGCAGTTTTGGCTTTTGTAGCTTGTACTAAAGATGACGAAACTACTGCTGTAAAAGCAGATGCAACTAAGGTAACACCAGAGATCTTAGCTAAACTTAGTTCGCTTTCATTCAACAATAAAGATGTGAAAGTTGTAAAGCATGTAAACCAAAATGGTGTTACAGAAGATGCGTTTTTAATAGAAGGTGATATCATTATGACCAAAGCGCAAATTAATAGTATGGATTTGCATGGTGGTATTACCACAGAACAATACAGAACCAATAACCTTGTGTCTGGACCAAGAACAATTCGTGTTGTTGGTTTATCAGGAACTGGTGCATCGGCGCTTAGTGCAAACATGCGTTCTGGATTACAAGCGGCAATTAACCGCTACAATAACTTGAACCTGACTTTAAAATTCTCTTTAACTTTCAGTTCTAGTACTACCGGTGCAAACATTGTAGTACGTAGAGCTGCAGGTGGTGCAGGAGGAGTAGCAGGATTCCCATCAGGAGGAAACCCATTCAATACAGTGACTTTGTACTCTGGTATGGATACGTATTCAGTTGGTGTAAACTCGCATGTAGCTGCTCACGAAATCGGACATTGTATTGGTTTGCGTCACACAGATTGGTTTAGCCGTCAAAGTTGTGGAGAAAACACTAATGAGGGGACTTCAGGCGTAGGTGCTGTGCTTATTCCGGGAACTCCGTCAGGATATGATCCTACTTCATACATGAGAGCTTGTTTTAGTTCAAGTGACACAGGTGTATTTAATACTAACGATGTTACTGCTTTAAATTATTTATACTAGATAATTCTTCGAAGCACTTTGCAATAATTAAAAAAGGCTGTTTCTCTCACGGGAAATAGCCTTTTTTATTTTGAATATAATTCTTTGTAACAGTTTGTTTAATTTGATAAATAGGTATTGGGATGTGATTTGGAACAAGGCTAATTCATTCTTCCTGTTTAAGAAGTCTAAAACATGTTTCGTATTTATTTTTGTAAATAACTAGTATTACTATTGCCCAGTTAATTAATTATGATATTTTTGTGAGAAAATTATATATTTTGTTTTCATGCAAAAAAATACTCTTCTGTTCCGATGGTATGTGCTATTGGGACTCTTTTTTGGAATTAATTCGTTACTTGCCAAAACGATATACCCTAACATTGAGATTAAGGAATTTGCTCCCACTGTAGACTTTAATTTTAATAACAATAGTAGTTGTTCTGAAACCCCAATTACATTCAACCCAACTGTGAGCGGTAATGCTCCTTATACCTATCTTTGGGACTTCGGAGATGGAAAAACATCTTCAGACAGCAATCCGACTCATACTTTTACGGCTTTAGGTTGCGGTATCCAAACCTTTATTGTCAAATTAACAGTTAAAGACAAGAATGGGGAGGAAAGCATAGTTAGTAAACCTGTTTTGGTACAACAAAAACCCGATCTGAAATTTGTAAACAGAATGGCAGGTTCCAACTTGGTTTTTGAACGTTGCGGAGATAATAATTCCAGTTTAAGTTACACCATTGATGTTGGAAATGAATCGGCGTCAACTTCATGTGTTACTTCTTATAATATTGATTGGGGAGATGGTAGAACAGAGACCAATGTTGTTTTTCCTAGACAGCATACTTATGAAAAGTTAGGCTCTTTTAATATGGTAATTACGGCAGTAGGTGCCAGTGGCTGTAATAACCGTGTTTCATATATTGTAAAAAATTCAAATAACCCGATTGGAGCCTTAATTGCTCCGGGAAATACGACCAATTTTTGTCTACCTGTGGCACCAATGAATTTTGCAATTGGGTCTTGGGCTCTCAATCCTTCAGATACAAAATATCAGGTAAATTATGGAGATGGAACTATTGTAAATTACACTCAAGCACAATTAGAGAGCTCGATTTATTACAACAAGGCTAATCCAGCAGCTTCTCAAAATTTTCCAATTCCACATACCTTTACTAGATTCAATTGCCCAAACGGAAATACTGTTGCTTTAATTATTTCTACCTCATGCGGGAGCACTTATTTAACAGCTGGTCCTATTATTATTTTAGATGTTCCTGTGGTTGATTTTAACGTGAATCGCGTTAATTGTGTAGGTAGATCAGTGTTTTTCAATAATAACACTATTGCAGGTTACACTAATGACTGTAGTACTTTTAATGTTTATACTTGGGATTTTGGAGATGGTAGTCCTGTTTCAAGAGCAGTTAATCCATCACATATTTATAACAATCCAGGATCTTATACAATAACTATGTTTGCCCAAACGCCGTGCGGAATTGGAAGAACAGTTACCAGAACAATTTGTGTAGAACCAGTATTGCAACCTAGTTTTACCTATTCAAAACCATGTGCGAATTCAAATACTCAAATCACCAATACAACAGATGTACGACAAAGTTGTGGAACAGAAACGTACATTTGGGAGGTAATAAATTATTTTGAAGGTTTTTGTGGTAAAAAGCCAGAACAATGGTTTTTTGCTAATGGTACCGGACGTAATTCAAAGGATCCAGTAATTAATTTTGTAACTCCAGGAACTTATTATTTACGCCTTACCACTATAAATTCTTGTGGTGTAGAAAGAGTTAATGTACAGATTATAGAAGTTAAAACACCACCAAAAATCACTTTAAATCCAATATCCGATTTTTGTAATTCGGCTACTATCCAACCTGTTGGTAATGTGTTAGATGGTTGTGCACCACAATCAGAGTTGACTTACTTATGGAGTTTTCCAGGCGGAACACCATCAACATCAACACTTTTGAATCCGGGTTCTATTACTTATTCAGTTAGTGGAAATTACCAAGCTACTTTTAGTGTAACCAATAGTTGTGGTACCACATCTGCAACACGAAATTTTTCAGTAAATACGGTTCTTTCGCCAATTATTAGCCCAAAATCTGAATCAATTTGTAGTGGTTCTTCATTTTTAGTTCGTCCTACATCTAATGGTATTGATAATGTTCCTGCAAATACGACTTATACTTGGACTAATCCGGTTGTTTCGCCTGCAGGAGCAGTAAGTGGTGCTGTCGGACAGTTTTCTCCCGTTAGCGCCATTGGTCAAACATTAGTAAATAACACGAACACTCCTGCCACAGTTACCTATACCATCAACCCAACGGCAGGAAGTTGCCCTGGGCCAGCCTTTACAATTACTGTTGTGGTAAACCCCTTGATTAAAGTAGTAGAAACGAATAAAAAATCAAGTTGTTTTGGTGCAAATGATGCTTCGTTGAGTATTGTAGTTTCTGGAGGAATTCCATTTGCAACGGGCAGTCCATATCAGTTTTCTTGGTCAGGTCCTGACGGATTTTCTGCCAATACCAGCTCAATCCTCAATTTAAAACCCGGATTGTATACATTAAGAGTTATTGATAATGGTAATTGTCCATTTGTCAAATCATATCTGGTAGAAGAGCCAGGTAAGTTTCAGTTTGGAGCCTCAAAAGTAGATATCAGTTGTTTTAATAAAAACGACGGAACGATTGACCTCAATGTGATAGGAGGTAATTTGCCTTATACCTATGAATGGACCAAAGATGGGGTTTCATTTTCTACAACTGAAGATCTTAGAAATCTACAAGAGGGTATTTATAAGGTCACGATCAAAGAAGCTAATAATTGCGATATTTTAACAGGTACCTATGTGGTAATAAATCCGCCATTACTTGAGGTAAAATTAGAAAGTAAGGTAGATATTTTATGTTATGGTTTTAGTACGGGTGAAATAAATGTTACACCTAGTGGTGGACGAGCAGTTGAAACCACTCCTGGAAATTTTAATTACCGTTACAATTGGTCAGGTCCAAATGGGTTTAGCAGCAGCAATAAAAACCTAAGAAATGTTCCTGCTGGTACTTATAATTTAGTGGTTACAGATAATTCAAATTGTACAGCAAATTTACAAGTGATTCTTACCCAAAACGATGAAATTGCACTTGAGTTTACCAAAACCGAAATAGCATGTTACAATGACGCGAATGCATCTATTACAATTACCAATATTAAAGGTGGAATTCCTTTTGCAACAGGAGCGCCGTACCAAGTACAATGGAGTAATTTAGGAACAGGTTTGGTTCAGAATAATTTATCAGCAGGAACGTATTTAATTACCGTGACGGATGCCTTAAATTGTTCGAAGATTTTCCCAGTAATCATTGACAATGCACCAGTATTTACAATCAATCCTGATGTTAAAAACATCTCGTGTTTTGGGGCTAAGAATGCTTACATTCGTTTGAATTTAGTTGGTGGATTGACTCCTGTAAAATTAGTATGGGATGATGACTCAACTGCTGGAATTGAGCGAAATAATATAGGGCCTGGCCGCTATACTGTTACGATTACAGATGCTAAAATGTGTCAAATTAAAAGAACTTTTATAATTAATGAGCCTTTGAAACTAGAATTGAAAGCTGACGTAACTAATACATTAAGCTGTTCAAATGCCAATACTGGAGCTATCAATTTGGTAGTAACAGGTGGCGCGCAGCCGTTTAAATACTTATGGTCAAATGGTGCAACTACTGAAGATTTACAAAATTTACCTCCTGATAACTATACTGTAATTGTTACCGATGCAAATGGTTGCACGGAGACTCAATCATGGAAAATAACACGTTTTGATCAATTAACTCCTACTGTTGAGGTGCTTACGGATTATAATTGTGAAACTAAATTTGTAAAACAAACGTTTGTGGGTAAAGTAAAAGGAGGAATACCGCCCTATACTTTGAGTTGGTCTGATGGTATTGTTTCTGGAAGCAACAACGAGATTATGAATACCAACAATAATGGTTTGATCATTTTTAGTGTAACGGATAGTTTTGGTTGTAGCGCAGCCATTAATTTTAATGTTGCTACGCCAGTTCTAGGAACTCCAAATTTTGAAACAAGTTCGTATGGCAACGATGTTTACCAGCTTTATTCCATTCATGATCCTGTTCAATTTTCCAATTTAGCTACTGGCGATTTCACTAGTATTTCTTGGGATTTTGGAGATGGAAATTTCTCTGATCAAGCGAGTCCGCAGCATATTTATACAAAGCCTGGAACCTACACAATTAAACAAACTGTAAATTATCCTTTTGGATGTCAATATGTAAATACCAAAACACTACTTGTGCAAAAAGGCTATAGTGTAGTCATGCCTAATGCCTTTACACCAAATGGTGACGGAGTAAATGATTCATTTGCGCCCGTGTTTTTAGGTTTTATTGAGATGACATTAGATGTTTATGATAGCTGGGGAAGTATCGTTTATACTGAAAAGGGCCAAACACTTAGCGGTTGGAACGGGAAAGTAAAAGATTTAGATGCAGAAAACGGAAATTATTATTTCAAACTTTCAGCAACTACTTTTTACAATAAAACAGTTGTCGAAGAAGGCGCATTCACATTAATTAAATAAAGAAAAGCATTGTAGAATGAATTTTAAATTTTTTATTACCACTGTTATTACTGCTTGCTTTTTTGCGACAAGTACTGCACAAGATCCTGTTTTCACACAATATTTTTTGGTTCCTGAAACACTAAATCCCGGTTTTACAGGTTTTATGGAAACAACTTACACGGGTATAATTCACCGTGAACAATGGCCTGATTTGGCTTTAAAAATTGATACAGATTATGCTTTTTTAAATACTTGGAATGAAGAAATGAGTTCTGGTTTTGGAATTAGCATTTTGAATCAAAGAGAAAATGCCAGTAATTACACGTTCACGCAACTGAATGCCAACTATGCTTATCGTGTCCAAATTAGTGATAATTGGCAATTTCGACCAGCTATAGAGGCAGGTTTTGGCTTTAAATCATTTGCATTTCAAAACTTACTTCTTGAAGATCAAATTAATATTAGAACAGGAATTATCAATGCTAGTTCGATTGATCCTTTGCTTAGAAACGAGAAAATCAGCTTTTTTGATGTAAGTGCAGGAATGGTTTTTAATACCGATGGTATGTGGATTGGTTTATCAATGAAACATTTAAACAAGCCAAATATTGCGCTTACTCAAGATGGAAATTTACCTTTGAACACATTTTTTTCATTGAGTGCAGGATATGAATTTTTATTAGCCAATTACATTGATGTTAAATTCTTTCCATACGAAACAAAGTTGTTTTTGACGTCTAATTACATGCAACAAGGTCGCTACAATCGAGTTGATTTAGGAGCCTCTTTATTGTTTGAAAAAATGTTTTTTGGTGCCACTGCAGTGACCAATCCTGCTAAAAATGGTTTGAATAGTCAATTGCTAACTTCTGTCAATTTATTTACAGGCTTGCAATACGATCATTTAAGATTGGGCTTGGCTTATGATTTAAATACTTCAAAAATTGGTAAAACAGGCGGAATTTATGAGTTATCCTTAACCTATCAATTTAATCTGGATAAAAAGTGTTTTGGTTGTCCCAATTATACCAGACGTTAGGATTATATAGTTCTAGCGCTTTGCGAGGTTGGTATAAGAGATTCGAGATTATGGATTAAAGACAAAATTTCAAATACAAAACTATATTTTAATTCATCCTAAATTCCCAGTATTGCTAAACGCCTTTAATTTGCTGTACTTTTTACAAATAATTTTTCGTTATCAAATACATTGGCAACATTATACTCAGTATTATAAAAATTAAACCAAAAAGTCTGTCAGCAAAAAAATCTACATTTCCATTATAAAATAGTTCACGCTTTGGAATTTTCGGATCTCTTTTTTTTCTTGCCCAAAATGCGATTAATAATATTCTGTATAAGAGAAGAGAATATAATGGACAAAACCAAATAAGTGCAAAGTTTGGTTTTCCATTTTCGGCTGATTCTAAGTTTAAGATTGCCAAAATTCCGCAAAATATGCAAACACATAAAATTATTAAAAATGTTTGTCTTTCGCGTAATGCTTTTCGGCTTTTGAAAAAAATTGCTGGAATTAATATCAAACCAATAAAAGAGAAATCTTCGAGCATGTTTTTAGGTTTGTATTCTTTTCAGCGCAATCTTGGTAGTAAAACATATTATTACTTTTCATTTCTGATGAAAAAAGAATCTTTAGGTGGCTAAGTATTTCGATTTAAGTCTTTTAACTAGAATATTTTTTTTTTGATTAGCTTGCGCTAAAGCTTGGGCTTTGGTCTATTATTTTACTCTGAATCTTGTTCACCAACTTCTTCAATTTGATCTAGTATATTGGTTTGATTGGGTGAAATGTAGTTTTTTATTTCTGTGGGAGTATCTTTTTTAAATAGTAAATCTAAAGCATTATAAAGTTTTAAAAGTACGTCTCGATCTTCTTTCGCAATGGCTACGGAGTTGTTAAAATCAAAAACATAGTTGTTCGAGTTTCGAACTTCAACTTTAATGGTTTTGGGTGTGATTTTAAATTTTACAATATCCATAATACTATATTTTTAACGCTGATTCTCTTTTATATCTCGCTTATTTAGCAAGTGTTGTATTTTTATTTGATACTTCAAAACTACTAGAAATTTCTATAAATACAATAATCAAAAGAGGGTCTTTTTGAATAATCTTTTGTTGTATTCGAAAATAATCTTTTGAATTTTTATATCGACTAAAATTGCTTTCAAAAAAAAAATCAGTCCGAAGACTGATTTTGTAATCCGTGTATAAAGCGAACACTTAATGTGCTTTCTTACCAAAAATTTTCTTTGCTAACATTACTACGATCAAAACGGCTATTCCAAATCCTAAACCGTAAGCGAATTCCATTACAAATGCAGGAAGTGGTGTTTCAATATGGTGCAAAAATGGAATGTAGTGTGCAAATATGCCTCCTGCTACCAAAAGTAAAGCGATCGTACCAATTACAGATAAAGATTTGATGATTAGCGGTAATGCTTTGACTAATACTGTTCCGAATTTGTAAGTGAAACTTTTTTCATTGGGGTTCAATTGAATTAGTTTTAAACCTGCTTCGTCCATACGAACAATTAGCGCCACAATACCATAAACACCAACTGTTGCCAATAATGCAATGATTGACACTACTGTAATTTGTTTTGCAATAGGTTCACCAAGTACGGTACCAAGTGCAATGATTACTATTTCGACTGAGAGAATAAAATCAGTGATAATAGCCGATTTGATTTTTTCTTTTTCAAATGCGAGTATTTGCTCTTCGGTCAATTCTGCGGTAGTAATTTCTGTTTTTTCGTGTTCGTGCGGGAAAAAAAATTCGTAGATTTTTTCGGCTCCTTCATATGCCAAATACAAACCTCCCAATACCAAAATTACAGTTACCGCTGTTGGTAAAAAATAACTGAGCACAAATGCAATGGGTAAAATTATTACTTTGTTCAAGAGAGATCCTTTCGAAATGGCCCAAAGTACTGGTAATTCTCTGTTGGAAACGAAACCTGATGCTTTTTCAGCATTTACGGCCAAGTCATCGCCTAAAATTCCTGCTGTTTTTTTTGCAGCTACTTTGCTCATTACAGCCACATCATCCATCATTGCTGCGATATCATCTAATAATGCGAAAAATCCTGATGCCATAGTTCTAGTTTTTAGTAGGGCTTACACGAACTTCTTACCCGTAGTAGCCACCCTTTTGATTGTTTTGTGGTGCGAAGCTAAAACTTTTTTGCTTTAAAAAAAAGTATTAACGTTATGCTTTGTAGCAGTTTTATTCAATATTTGATGCCTTTGTTCTGAAGGGTTACGCAAATGTAAGCGACTGCTGAAAAATAGTTGTCGATTATAGCCCTGATCGTAGCGGTATCCACGGAGCGTAGCGTAGTGATTTAGCGTAGAGCAGGAGCAACCGTGATTGGAAGATAAGTTGGTGCTGCAAAAAAAATGCATCAGATTGTACTGATGCATTTTGTTATCAATGGACTTAAATAGCTATGCTGTTTTTTGCAATTATGAAACCAATTCTGTTTGATTCCTGAATACCAATTTGCCATCAAAGGCATCGATAAGAACAATGGTGTCGTTTATTGTTTTTAATTGAAATTACTGGAATAAAATCTTTTTACTAACAGTAGTATTATCTTTAAATTGTAGTTTTATAATATAAATGCCTTTTGCATGATTTGACAGCAAAAGTTTAAAAATATTGTTTTGATTTGGATTGTTTTGAGTCATTAAAACTTTGCCTGCTATATCGATTAATTTAATACTCGATACTTCACTAAGATCATCTGTGATAATATTTACCTCATCATTCGCAGGATTTGGATATAATGTGATTAATTTAGAATCAGTCTTAAAATCATTAATGCCTAGCGTTTTTGTTGTAAATTGATATTTGTTAGAGTAAAGTTTGTTTCCGTTAAATGTGGCCACCAATCTATAATAGTAGGTTTGATTTGGTAATAAATTAGTTGATGGGGATGTTATAGTGGTAGTATTATATCCAAATGCATAGTTAGGCGAACCACTAATTGTTGAACCGTAGCTTTCTGTTAGTCCATATTCAAATTGAATATCGTCGAGCAATTTTCCATAAGCATTGATAAGTCCAACGAAATTGAAGCCAGAGTTCGTCTCGATTATTGGATTAGGAATTATAATGACATTACCGGAAGTATTAAAAACATTTTCTTTGCTATAAATGACATCAGGTCCATTTAATGCTTTAATTCTAAAATAATAATTCAGATTTGGGTCTAGATTGCTAATTGTAGCACTTACATAATTTGAAGTGTTTACAGGTATCTGATTAATAGCAGTTGCGATAGATTTTTCATAATTTATGGT
Organism: Flavobacterium turcicum; assembly: GCF_011365745.1. GTDB lineage: Bacteria > Bacteroidota > Bacteroidia > Flavobacteriales > Flavobacteriaceae > Flavobacterium > Flavobacterium turcicum. The sequence continues at coordinate 187,157 of NZ_JAAOBY010000002.1, forward strand.
TCCATATTCAAAAACTATGTTAGTAATATTTTTACTATAACTGCTTATGTAGGCTTGCAAAGTAGCATTATTTCCATTAATATCAGGATTGTATAAATTGATTGCATATTCTGCTTTTGTTTTAAATGATTTTACTGAACTGTAAACGTTTTGCCCTTTATGTTCTGCCTTAATTCTGATGTAATATGTGGTTTTTGGAAATAAATTTGTCAAATCGCCGTTAATATTTTGATTGGTATTCCCAATGACAGTAGTACTTAGTGGTAAAGTACTAAATTCAGAAAATTCATTTTTGGTGGCATATTGAAACTCAATATTAGAAATTTCATTTTCATTAGATTTTATGTTTCCTGATACTTGTGCGGTATTTGATGAATAGTTGTAAATATCATTTATTGATAATACCAAATCAGGAAGTGTTGTAAAGCTCAATATTTGACTAGAATAATCGAGGTTGTTGTAAGTTCCTACTAGTTTATAGTAATATGTTGTATTTGGAGTTAAATCAGTTAGTGATGAAGATATATCCAAAGAAGTATCAAATGTTACTGAATTAAGATTTGTATTTTTAACATTCGTTAGGGCTAAATTTGTTCCATATTCAAATCTTATATTTTGTAATGTTCCATCGTTCGAGGCAGCATTACCAGAAATAGTTGCTCCTTTGTTTGTTAGATTAAGAGCGGGATAAACATTTATTGCAAATGGATTAAATGAAATAGCGCTTTTTAAAAGTTTACCATTACTACTACTTACATAGAGATCTTTTTGCACTATGGCCATATCATTAGATGGTGAGCCATACGAGTTGATTAGTGTTATATTTTCCCAATTGGCGCCTCCGTTAGAGGTTTTGTACAATTGTCCATAATTATCAAAAACGTAACCTACATTTTTAGAATAAAACTTTACAGTTCTTAAATCAACATAAGGAACAGTCAATTTTTCCCATGTTATTCCACCATTTTTAGTTTTATACATTGAACCGTTTTCAGCTGCAAAGTAACCGTTGTCTTCATCCAAAAAATGGATGGAATTAATGTTTTGATCTATATCAAAATTGATGGTCCAAGTACTACCTCCATCTTGAGTTTTGTATATCCTGCCACCTGAATAACCAATACGGTGCGCGTAGCCTATCTGATCATTTACAAATTGTATTTGTCCAAAACTTTGATCTAACACCTGCTGCCAAGTTGTACCTCCATCAGTTGTTTTCATTACTTTTTTTTGATTGAACCCTCCTGATACAAAACCAATGTTTTTATCGAGAAAAAAAATAGAACTAATCCCTTCATCAATAATGTCATTTCCATTGTTTAAAATTGTCCAAGTAACCCCTTCGTCAAGAGTTTTGTATACTTGTCCACCATAAGTTGAACTAGTTGTTGCGTAGCCTATACTATTATTTACGAATTGAAATTTACCTGCGAATATTGATTGGTTAAGCTTTAAAGAGCTAATGTTTTTCCAATTTTTGCCACTGTCAACAGTTTTAAAGAATTTATCTCCAACTGCTGCAACCCCAATGTTGTTATCAATAAACTGTATCTGTTTTATGTCGTCATAAGTAGGTGAGTTTTCAATCCAAGTTTTACCGCCATCACTAGTTTTAATAATTCTCCCCCGAGCACCAGTTGCATAACCTATGTTCTCGTCTAAAAAATGTAGTCCATACAAAGTTGAGTTGTTAAAACGTCCGTTTTGAAAACCACTCCATTTCCATGTGGTCCCACCATCTATTGTTTTGAAGATGACTCCACCATCACCAGTTATATAACCAATATTCTCATTTATAAATGAGATAGCATATATGGCATCAGAAATTCCATTTATTTTGGACCAGCTTTCTCCGCCATCAATTGTTTTGTACAAATCGCTATGTTCTTTTGTGTAAAAACCAATATTTTGATTTATGAAATGAACCATCAATAAATCTGATGGAACTATATTTGAACTCTGAGTAATGTACCAAGTGACACCCCCATCAACACTTTTTAACATTTTTCCATCATTACATGCGGCATGACCTATTAGGGGACTAACAAAAAATGTTTTATTAACGGTGTTGTTAGGGATAGTTTTCTTAGTCCAAGATGAACCTCCATCTGAGGATTTAATAATGCTATTGGAAGATGAAATAATAATATCAGTTGCATTTAAAATATTTACTGTATTAAAATTGTCAATAAACCCTGTTTGAATTTGTGCCCATGATGTTCCACTATCACTAGATTTTAAAACATATCCATTATTTCCAACAATAAAACCTATGTTTCCATTGAAATTTAGGTCATTCGCACTGTTAATATTTTGTTTTTTTTGCCAAGAAATTCCGGCGTCTAAAGTCTCTAGTATTTCATTAGAATTTATGATAAATCCCCTTCCTGCAGAAACAAAACGAATATCTAAACCAATATTACTACTTGGTTTTGGGTTTAACAATTCCCAATTGGTTTGTGAATTGATGTTTTGGAAAAAACAAAGACAAACGGCAAAAAATACCAATTTTAGTACTGTTGTAGAATTTTTCATGATTCTTGTTTTTTTTATTTTATAAGAATAGTTCTGTAAAAGTAAAGTTTTTATTACTGATTTTTTAAAATTACTTTTAAAATTTTGTTTTAGGCGGATAAAATAGATAGATAAAAATTTGAATTTTTTGTAATCATTTTTCAAGAAATTTCAAGGATTTTTTCTCTATGCATGATGATTTAACCAGAGTGATTTTTTTTCAAAAAAATAACACTAGCCTCTCGACCAGTGTTATACAAGTATTAAAGTTTATTTAATTTTAATCAACGAAATTGGTTTGATTCCTAAACACTAATTTTCCATCAAAGGCATCGATTAACACAATGCTATCGGTGGTAATTTTTCCAGAAAGTATCTCTTTTGAAAGCTCATTGAGTACTTCTCTTTGGATGACTCTTTTTACCGGTCTGGCTCCAAATTGCGGATCGTATCCTTTTTTTGACAAGTAATCAATTGCTTCGGGCGTTGCATCTATCGTGATTCCTTGCGCCGCTAACATTTTCACCACACTTTTTAATTGTAAACCTACAATTTGAGCGATATTAGAATGAGATAATGGCGTGAACATTACAATTTCGTCAATACGATTGATGAATTCTGGGCGAACCGTTTGTTTTAATAATCCTAAAACTTCAACTTTGGCAGCTTCGGTTGCGGCTTCAACGCTTCCGTTTAAATTATCAAATTTATCTTGAATGATTTGGCTTCCCATGTTAGAAGTCATAATTATAATCGTGTTTTTGAAATCGGCCAAACGTCCTTTGTTATCCGTTAAACGTCCTTCGTCTAAAACTTGTAACAAGATATTGAATGTATCAGGATGTGCTTTTTCAATCTCATCCAAAAGTATAACAGAATAAGGTTTTCTACGCACAGCCTCAGTTAATTGCCCGCTTTCGTCGTAACCCACATATCCCGGAGGCGCACCTACCAATCGGCTCACACTGTGGCGTTCCTGATATTCACTCATATCTATTCGGGTCATTGCGCTTTCATCATCAAAAAGGTATTCTGCTAAGGCTTTGGCCAATTCGGTTTTTCCAACTCCCGTTGTTCCCAAAAACAGAAAAGTTCCTACTGGTTTTTTCATGTCTTGTAATCCTGCACGGCTTCGTCTAACGGCATCGCTCACGGCTTGAATTGCTTCTTCTTGACCTACAACACGCAGGTGCAATTCATCTTCCAGTTTTAGAAGTTTTTCGCGTTCGCCTTGCAGCATTTTCATGACCGGAATTCCTGTCCATTTAGCAACAACTTCGGCAATATCTTCTTTGGTTACTTCTTCTTTTATCAAAGAGGTGCCCGATTGATTTTCTTGCAATTGTTTTGTCAAAGCAGCAAGTTGCTCTTGCGCTTCTTTGATTTTTCCGTAACGAATTTCGGCTACTTTACCATAATCCCCATCTCGTTCCGCTCTTTCGGCCTCGTATTTTAAGTCTTCTATTTGTATTTTGATGATTTGTATGCCATCAACAACATCTTTTTCTGATTTCCATTTGGCAAAAATCTCGTTGCGTTCTTCCTTCAAATTAGCCAAATCTAGACCTAAAATTTTGAGCTTATTTTCGTCTTTCTCTCGTTTGATGGCCTCGATTTCAATTTCGAGTTGCATGATTTTACGATCCAAAACATCCAATTCTTCTGGTTTCGAATTGATTTCCATGCGCAATTTTGAAGCTGCTTCGTCCATCAAATCGATGGCTTTGTCCGGAAGAAAGCGGTTGGTAATATAACGCTGTGATAATTCGACAGCAGCAATAATTGCCTCGTCTTTGATTTGCACCTTATGGTGCGTTTCGTATTTTTCTTTAATGCCTCGTAAAATTGAAATGGCGCTTTCGGTATCCGGTTCCTCGATCATGATTTTTTGAAAACGTCTTTCAAGTGCCTTATCTTTTTCAAAATATTTTTGATACTCATCAAGCGTGGTAGCACCAATGGCTCGTAATTCACCACGTGCCAAGGCCGGTTTCAAAATATTGGCCGCGTCCATAGCGCCCTCGCCACCGCCTGCACCTACAAGTGTGTGAATTTCATCTATAAAAAGAACAATGTCACCATTAGCAGCGGTCACTTCTTTCACTACCGATTTTAAGCGTTCTTCAAACTCACCTTTGTATTTGGCACCAGCAATTAAAGCGCCCATATCAAGAGAGAAAACCAGTTTGTCTTTTAAATTTTCAGGAACATCACCATCCACAATTCGGTGCGCCAAACCTTCGGCAATAGCTGTTTTTCCTACACCAGGTTCACCAACCAACATTGGATTATTTTTGGTTCTTCGGGTTAATATTTGCAATACCCTTCTGATTTCTTCGTCGCGACCTATAACAGGATCTAATTTTCCAGAGCGCGCGAGTTCGTTGAGGTTTTTTGCGTATTTGTTCAAGGAATTATAAGTTTCTTCTGCTGATGCTGATGTTACCTTTTCGCCTTTTCTGAGTTCGTCAATAGCAGCTTTTAGTCCTTTTGAGGTAACGCCTTGATCTTTTAAAATTTGAGCGACTTTGGCTTTCGATTCGAAAATAGCCAGTAGCAAATGTTCGATAGAAACATATTCATCATTCATTTTTTTACTGATGATTTCAGCGTCGTTCAAGGTGCTGTTTGCGATGCGAGAAAGCATGATTTCGCCTCCAGAAACCTTTGGAAAATTCTGCAAACTGCTATTGAGAATTTGTTGAAGTAACGGAAGGTTTACGTTCAGCTTTTTTAATATAAAGGGCGCTACATTTTCGTCTACTTCAAAAATAGCTTTTAATAGGTGTTCGTTTTCAATTTGTTGTTGTCCCAATTCCTGCGCCAATTGCTGTGCGCGTTGTATGGCTTCTTGCGATTTGATAGTAAATTTATTTAAGTTCATCTTTCGGTATTTTTAGGTTGAATTAAGTAACTTTGCGTGAGAATATTCAATTTATATTCCATTAGTAAATATACGACAAATTGACACATTAAAGCTGTTTTTTGCTTTTTTAAAATGTCAAAATGTCTTAAAAACAGACAATTATGAGTTTTTTGAAGAATATTTTTGGTAGTTCTGAGAATCAAGAACAAGCCCAATCAAAAATGCAGTGGAACAATTTAGAGACAATTTCACAGCTTGATGAATTAGTGGCTTTATCACAAGATAAATCGGTTGTTATTTTTAAACACAGTACACGCTGTAGCATTAGTCGCATGGCTTTGAAGCAATTTGAAAACGAGTTTGACTTTTCAGATCTTGTACAACCTTTTTATTTAGATTTAATTGCTTTCCGCGAGGTTTCAAATGAAATCGCAGCTCGTTTTGGAGTTGTTCATCAATCGCCACAATTAATTTTGATCAAAGAAGGGAAAGCGGTTTACAATGTTTCGCATAGCGATATCGATGCGGGAGAATTGAAAACTAAAATGTAATCATCAATTGATCATTATTCAAAGAAAAAACAACTTTACAATTCTTAAATGTAAAGTTGTTTTTTTATTTATTTATTTTTTCTTAGGCTGAAGGGTAATAATTTTTATTCGAAATCAATCTTTGAGATAGATAATATTTATAGATTTAATATTCTCCCGAAGCGCCACCGCCGCTGTAGCCACCGCCACCAAATTCCATCGGCGAATCGGTTGTTTGTTGATTGGATTGTGCACCACCCAATTGTGTTGAGACTATAATTTCGGCCGCTTGAAATGGAGTAGAATTACTAAAACGATCTGGCTTAAAGGTAATTCCAGTTGTTTGATTTTGTAATTTTTTGATCAAATAATAGGTAACTCCAAACAAAAATAATCCGCCAAAAGTTAATACCAACTCCAATGGTAAAACGCTATAGTAAAAACGAATGCTGTAAATGGAAAATGCTAATGCTGATAAACCAAGCCAAAGTAAAATTTTATTTTTTTGTTGTAACCCTTGATAGATATAACCAAAAGGTATAATAAATGTAAATAGATAGAAAAACCAAGCAAAAGGTATATCTTGACCAGGTTTGATGGTTTGCTCTAGTAAAACTACCGAGAGTTCCCGAACCACCAAATAATTCCCCGAAAGATAAAACAACAGATAGCTGTAATAACGAATTAAATCTAAATCAAATTTATAAAACGTTGAAGTATGCTGTAGCTTTTTGTTCCAAAGTAAAAAAAGGAGCAATGCAAACACCATGCTTACAATTGGTAGTATTGCTGCGATTTCAGTACCAAGGTTTAGCATTCCGTAAAAAATACTTGCCGTTGCGGCAACACAAGCTAACAGCAACATGCTACGGTGTAAATAACGCAAATAACAGAATGCGGCTGATGTTGTTACTACAATGGCTATCAAAAATTCATCTCCCGAAGTTATAATACCGATGGTAGCTGCCAAGCATATTTGAAATCCGATCATAAAAGCATCATCTAATCCATGACCGAAATAGTTTTGTCGGGCAAAAAATTCAGTTCCTGCAAGACCAATCAAGGCAAATACAAAAAATAGAACTTCAAGATGCTCTCCTGTAACTTGAAGGATTGATAACGCAAAAAATCCACAAATCGAAGAATATAAAAAACTCCCTAGTAGTAAAAATGCAATTCGTAAAAGCAAATTGTGGTTACTTTTAAAATCGGCTAACTCTATTTTAATGTTGCTGTGATGCTCTTTAGAAATAAAGCCAGTATCTTGTAATGCTTTGGCTTCTTCAAGTAGGTATTTGTTTTGTAGGAGTATTTTATCGTGGGCTATCATGTGCGATTTTTTTATTGAAGTCTTTAATAACTTTTATGAATAAAACAATAGAACCTATAAAATAGCCTGGAATTATCATAAAAAACAGGCTTACTAATTCACCAAGATCAATAAGGGAAAGTAGTCTTCCAAGTAGAATGTTGCAGCCGATATAACCATATAGACAAGTAAATACAAAAAGTGAAACTGCTTTTTCCTGATAACTAAATTTGTAAAACAAATAACAAGTATATCCAAGTACAATAGCAAAAATAGGCCAATATGTTTCAACAAGCTGCGAAAGACAAGCTAATGCAATAAGGTGCAGTGCGAAAGTGAGGTACAAAAATGTAAAATGGGTTTTTAAATCGATGCGTTTGCTGTATTGCGACCAAAATAGAAGTGTAAATCCAAGTATAATTGAGGTGTAACAAAGAAAATCGGTAGCGATGGTTTCGTTATTTAGTAAAGCTTGCGGGCTTACTGTAAGTCCAACTGCAGCAGCAAGGCCGGTGATTGAAAGCGATAAAATATTCTTGTTGTCAAAATAGTAAGCGCAATAAAAACCAATTGCGGTTGGCACCAAGGTAGCTAGGTTGTTATAAGTGCCAAAAACTTTATATTGGTATTGCAAATAGCCAAAAAAGACACAAGTTAAAAACTGAGCTGCTAAAAGGAGATAATCCAAAATAGGATTATCAAAGGAAACTTCCTGCTTGTGAAAACCTTTTGCATTCTTACTGCAAAAGTAAAAACAGCCGATAGTTGCCATTAAAATCAATCCTAAAAGTATCGTGTGGCCAATGGTATCAATGTTTTGATAAATTAGTATTCCAATACCGCTACTTATTGCCAATACGGATCCATAAAGCATCAATTTCAGTTCGTTGTGCAATGAAAATATCTTCAATTTTCGGTAGTCTTGAACTGCATCGAACTGTGATTTGTCGATAAGTTTTCGATCAAAAAGGTCTTGAGTAAGTTGCTCTTGGTGGTTATGCATCATTGAAATTGACTTTTTGTATTTCAAATATAAACATTAATTGCTAATGAAATCTTTAGGGCGATTATCAAAAAAAAATCCACTCAAAGCGAATGGATTTTTAAAAGTAGTTGTGGTTGTTGCAGTAGTTGCATTTTTAAAATGTGTTGTTCATTTTTTGTTTGATCTCATCTAGGCAAAGGTTGTTGATACTGCCTTCGTGAGTGTGTTGCGTAGCTTGAGGCGATTGGTAGCTGCCGTTTTCCAATTGTTCTGCAACGGCTTTGTAGGCATCTCTAAAAGGCATTCCAGCTACTACCATTTCATTTAAAGTGTCTACCGTAAACAAATAATCGTATTTTTTATCATTCAAGATATGCTCCTTAATTTGAATGTCTTTGATTGAAAATAAAGCAATATCCAAACAAGCTTTTAAGTTTTGTATGGCCGGAAACAGACCTTCTTTTAAGAGTTGTAAATCACGGTGGTAACCACTTGGTAAATTGTTAGTTATTAGCGTAATTTCATAAGGCAAAGCTTGAATTTTGTTGCATTTTCCACGAATTAATTCAAAAACATCGGGGTTTTTTTTGTGAGGCATGATGCTCGAACCCGTGGTTAAATATGCAGGTAAACCAATAAAATCAAAATTCTGACTCATGTACAAGCATACGTCCATTGAGAATTTTGCCAAAGTTGCTGCTACACTGCTCATGGCAAAAGCAACGCTTTTTTCTGATTTTCCTCGGCTCATTTGTGCAGCTACCGAGTTGAATTTTAAAGTTTTAAAACCCAATTCAGCAGTTGTAAAACTTCGATTGATGGGAAATGAACTGCCATAACCTGCTGCCGAGCCAAGCGGATTTTGGTCGACAATAGCAAGTGCTGCATTGAGCATGCTTATGTCGTCAATTAAAGTTTCGGCGTATGCAGAAAACCACATCCCGAAAGAGGAAGGCATGGCGATTTGCAAATGTGTATAACCTGGCAATAGTACATTTTGATGCTGCTTAGCCAAATCCATCAGCAAATCGAATAGTGCTTTTACTTGGGTTTTGAAATCGGTTACGACATCTTTTAGGTACAAGTTTACATCTACAAGAACTTGATCGTTACGAGAACGAGCGGTGTGTATTTTTTTACCAGCATCGCCGAGTTTTTCGGTTAGTAGGTATTCAATTTTTGAATGCACATCTTCAAAACTATCTTCAATTTCAAATTGACCAGCTTCCACATCTTTTATGATTTGTTCCAAGGCTTTGACCAAAGAGTGTGTTTCTTCGTTGCTTAATAAGCCAATGGAGCCTAACATTTTGGCATGCGCAATGGAGCCTAGCGCATCGTACTTAGCAAGTACTAAGTCTAATTCTCGGTCGTTGCCAACGGTAAAATGTTCTATTTGTTTGTCTGTAGGTATTCCTTTTTCCCAAAGTTTCATATTCGTTTTTGTTTCAGGTTTACCATTTCGATTTGTATTTGAAAAGGTAAAATAGGTTTTTATTAGTTTTGTTTGTAGCCATGGTAGTAGTGAAAATCCTTTTATGGCGGGGTTCGCCATGAAAGATTGCAACGTATAGCAGGATTAGCTCCTAAAAAAATCGCTTAGGATTTGAATGTACAATTGAATTCCTTCTTCGATTTCGTTGAGGTATATAAATTCGTTAGCTGAATGTGACCGCAGTGTATCGCCAGGACCAAGTTTTAAAGATTGGCAACTCAAAACCGACTGATCAGAAAGGGTAGGAGAGCCATATGTGGTGCGGCCTAGCGCAACTCCTGCCTGAACTAGCCCGTGATTTAAAGGAATAGACGAGGCGTTGAGGTGCATGGATCTTGGGATAACTTGCGCTGTAAGATGTGCTGCTATGGTTTGTAAAATCTCTTCATTGCTGTAGCAATCATTTACTCGAATATCGACCACCAAATGGCATTCGGCGGGAACTACGTTGTGTTGTTTGCCTGCATTGATTTGCGTTACCGTCATTTTAACCGGCCCAAGAACTTCTGAAACTTTATCGAATTGAAAACTATTGAACCACTCGATAATCGGAATGGCATTGTAAATAGCGTTATCCGGATTGTGATGTGCCGCATGGCTTGCTGTACCTTTAACGACTACATCAAGCACTAATAATCCTTTTTCGGCAACGGCTAGTTGCATTAAAGTTGGTTCGCCCACAATGGCGCAGTCTAGTTCAGGTAAGTGTTGCAAAACGCTGTTTAAGCCGTTTTTTCCGCTGCTTTCCTCTTCTGCCGAAGCTACTATTACTAAATTGTATGGTAGGTTTTCAAGAGGGAAAAAATGTGTAAAAGTAGCCAATAACGATACCAAGCAACCTCCAGCATCATTGCTACCTAAGCCAAAAAGTTTGCCCTCTTGTTCGATTGGTTCAAATGGATCGAGGGTATAACCTTGATTGGGTTTTACCGTATCATGATGTGAATTGAGCAGTAAGGTTGGTTTTGATGCATCAAAAAAGCGGTTGTAGGCCCAAACATTATTGTTTTCGCGCTCAAAAGGAATGGCATTGGTGCGAAACCAATTTTCAATCAATAGTGCGGTTTGCTGCTCTTCGCTGGAGAAAGATGGAGTCGCGATGAGTGCTTTGAGCAAACTGATGGCCTCTTGTGTAAGTTGTGCTGTGTTTTTCATAAGTTGGGTTGCCACAAATATGGGTTTGGAACGGTGAAAGGTTGCAATAAATTGTAAGTAGTACAGTTCCTAGGTGGTTTATAAGTTAATAGTGGTACAAATGGTTTTATTGTTTTGTAACATTTGGCGTTTGCCAATTTTGATGCTCTGCACACCTTGTTTAAGGCTTTTGAAGCAGTTGTCCAGTTTTGGAATCATGCCTGAATGTATGGCGTCTTCTTCTTTTAATTTGGCATACAAGCTAGCGTTTAATTGTTCGATTACCGAATCATCATCATTGCTATCAGATAGAACGCCTGCTTTTTCAAAACAATAATTTAAAGTTACCTCAAAATGTGCTGAAAGTGCAATGGCCAATTCACTGGCAATAGTATCCGCATTTGTGTTGAGTAATTGCCCCTGTTTATCATGAGTTATAGCGCAAAAAACAGGTACAATTCCGGTATTTACTAGTGTTTGAAGCAAAGTCGAATTTACATGAGTAACATCACCTACAAAACCGTAATCAATAGTGGGGTGATTTCTTTTTTGTGATTGGATTAAATTTCCATCAGCACCGGTAAATCCCATTGCGTTGATTTGGTTAGCTTGCAACTGTGCCACAATGTTTTTATTGATTTGGCCTGCATAAATCATAACGGCAACATCAAGCATTGCGGCATCAGTGATGCGTCGCCCATCAATTAAAACAGGAGTTAAGCCCATGCTCTCAGCCATTTTAGTAGCTGATTTTCCGCCACCGTGAACGAGTAATTTAAACCCTTCCATGTTTGCGAAATCGTTTAAAAACAGCGCTAATTCAGTTGGATTGTCAATGACATTGCCACCAATTTTTATTATCGTTATTGGTTTTTTATCTTCCATTTAAAAAGGTTTCTGAGGCACTGAAATACAAAGCTTCTGAGGACTTAGAGCCTTAGAAAGTTTGCATCCCAATGCCTTATTTTTTTAATATTTTTTGCAAGACCAATTGTGCAGAGTAAGTTCGGTTATTGGCTTGTTCAATTACAACAGAATTTGGACCGTCAAGTACTTCATCAGTTACAATTACATTTCTACGTACTGGCAAACAATGCATGAATTTAGCGTTATTGGTCAGTTTCATTTTTTCGGCCGTAACTGTCCAATTTGGGTCGGAATTTGTAATTTGACCGTATTCGTTGTAATTGCTCCAGTTTTTGGCGTATATAAAATCAGCATTTTCAAAAGCTTTGTCTTGATCGTATTCAATGTGCGAATCTTTAGTAATTTCTGGATTAAGCTCATAGCCTTTCGGATGAGTGATTACAAATTCGGCATCTTGTAACTGCATCATTTCTACAAAAGAATTGGCTACAGCTTGAGGCAAAGCTTTAGGATGAGGTGCCCAAGTGAGAACTACTTTGGGTCGTGCTTTTGTTTTGTACTCGGCAATCGTGATGGCATCGGCCAAAGCTTGTAGCGGATGACCAGTAGCACCTTCCATATTGACAATAGGAACGGTAGCGTATTTTAAAAACCCCGCCATTACTGTTTCAGCATTGTCTTTTTCTTTGTCTTGCAAACCCGCAAATGCACGTACAGCAATAATATCACAATATTGGGAAACTACCGCTGCAGCTTCTTTGATATGCTCTGACGAACCAGAATTCATTATGGCGCCATCTTCGTACTCAAGCGTCCAACCTTCGCTGCCAAAGTTCATCACCATGACGTTCATACCAAGGTTTAAGGCTGCTTTTTGCGTACTCAAACGGGTACGAAGGCTTGGATTAAAAAACAACATTCCTAGTGTTTTATTTTTGCCTAGTTTTTTATTCTTTAAAGGTTTTTTCTTGATTTTTATGGCTTGTTGAACCCATTGGTCCAAATTATCTATGTCTTTAATTGAAGTGTAATTCATGGTACAATTGATTTAATTTTCTAAAATCGATTTGTTGTGCAATGTATTGATTTAAGGTAATTGTTTACTTTAAGTAATTGATGTAATCATTTTATCCTTATTATTTTAATTCTGCTAATGATTCTTGTAATGCTTTGATAAAAGTATCTATTGCAGCAGTTGTAATTGTAAGAGGTGGTAAAATGCGCAATAAGTTTTTATTGCTTGATCCTCCGGTGAAAATGTGTTTTTCGATGATCATTTTCTTTCTCAAGTCGTTTACATCAAAATCGAACTCTACACCAAGCATTAAGCCGCGTCCTTTTACTTTGATGATTTCTGGAATAATCTTGATGGCTTCCATAAAGTAAGCTTCCACTTTTTGTGCATTTTCCATTAAATGCTGTTTTTCGATGATATCTAATACGGCAATACTAGCTGCACAGGCCAAATGACTTCCTCCAAAAGTAGTCCCAAGTAAACCGTAGCTCGCTTTAAAATGTGGTGCTATTAAAATTCCGCCAATAGGAAAACCGTTGCCCATACCTTTTGCCATGCAAATGATATCAGGTTGAATATCATGAAACTGATGTGCGAAAAATTTACCGCTACGTCCAAAACCTGATTGTACTTCATCTAAGATTAAAACCACATCATGTGCCTTGCAAGCTTTTTCTAAGGCTTGAAAAAAGCCTGTGGTTCCCATGTCAAGACCACCAACTCCTTGAATTGGCTCAATAATTACGCCTGCAACATCTCCTTTGGCTAATTCTGCTTCAACAAGTTCGATTTGGTTGAGTGGTAAAAAAGTAACCACTTGTTGCGCATTAATTGGTGCAACAATTTTTTTGTTATCGGTAGTAGCTACGGCTGCTGATGTACGGCCGTGAAAGGCATTTTCAAAGGAAATAATTCTAGACTTTTGGGTATGAAAAGAAGCCATTTTTAAAGCGTTCTCGTTTGCCTCGGCACCAGAGCTGCATAAAAATAGGTTGTAATCCGTATAGCCAGACATTTGACCGAGCCTTTCAGCTAATTCAACTTGTAATGGATTTTGAATGGCATTTGAATAAAAACTCAATTGAGCAAGCTGTGCGCTAACTTTGGCTACATATTCCGGTTGGCTGTGGCCAATAGAAATCACTCCGTGGCCAGAATATAAATCTAAATATTCAATTCCTTTGTCGTCAGTGATGATGCAATCTAAGGCTTTTACGGGAGTAATTGGATATAATGGGTAAACGTCGAATAAGTTCATTTTCTTTTAAATTTAAAGATTTAAAGATTTAAGAATTTAAAAATTTAGTATTGTATAAAATTTTAAATCCCTCAATCTTATAATTTTTTTAGAATCCTGATGGTTTTAATTGTAAACCAGTTGTTTCATCAAGGCCAAACATTAGATTCATATTTTGAATGGCTTGTCCTGAGGCTCCTTTTACAAGATTGTCAATTATAGAGGTGATTAATAGTCGGTCGCCTTTTTTCATGAAACTGATAATGCATTTGTTGGTTTGTACCACTTGCTTCATGTTGATGTTGGTTGTGGTGATGGTAACAAATGGATGGTCTTTGTAAAAGGCTTCGTATTGTGCAACTATTTCTTCTAAACTTTTAATGCAATGGGTGTACAATGTTGCAAATATTCCGCGTGGAAAATCTCCGCGATTGGGTATAAAAAGCAGCTCTTGACTGAAATTTCCTTGTAGTGAAGCTATACTTTGATTGATTTCTGCAAGATGTTGATGTTCAAAAGCTTTGTAGTGCGACATGTTGTTATTTCTCCAACTGAAATGACTTGTTTCTGATGGACTTACACCTGCGCCTGTGCTTCCCGTTGTGGCGTTAATATGCACTTCGGTTGTAATTTGATTGGCTTGCGCCAAAGGCAATAAGGCAAGTTGAATTGCGGTGGCAAAACAACCTGGATTTGCAATATAGTTGGCTGTTTTGATTTTGCTTTTTTGCAATTCAGGTAGTCCGTACACAAAGGTTTTGTTTTGAAATATTTGATCATCGTGCAATCTGAAATCGTTACCTAAATCGATTATTTTGGTATGATTTGCAAATTGGTTGGCTTCAAGAAAAGCTTTTGACTTGCCATGTCCGAGGCATAAAAAAACTACGTTGACGTTTGGATTTATGACATTGGTAAAATGCAAATCAGTATCGCCTAATAAATCATGGTGCGCTACTGAAATTGGTTTACCCGCATTTGTAGTGCTGTAAACAAAATCGATAGTAGCATACGGATGGTATAGTAAAATACGAATGAGTTCGCCTGCAGTGTAGCCTGATCCTCCTATAATTCCAATTGTTATCATAATTCTATTTTTTTCCTTGGCATTTTTGCCTATTTGATTCTTGTAGCGATGCAAATATGTTGTTGTATTCCTGCGCGTGTGCGTGAGGGGTAGCAGCGGTATCCTTTTGTGAGGCTTTTTGCCGAGCAAAAGATATAGCGGATGACCCGACCCGCAGTTTTTACGAAGGGTCACGCCCAAAAGAATATCAGCTTAATCCTCGTACGTCAATTGGTTTACCGATGAAAAGATGTTTTGCGCGTTACCTAATATTTTGATGAATCCTTTGGCATCATCAGCGGTCCATGCATTGTTCATTTCGCCGTATTGACCAAAACCAGTGTTCATTAAATCGTTCTCCGACTCGATACCGTCAAGCGAAAAATGATAGGGTTGCAAGGTCACGGTCACAATTCCGTTGACAGTTTTTTGGGTGTCTTCAAGAAAAGTTTCGATGTTACGCATTACGGGATCAAGAAATTGACCTTCGTGAAAAAGCATGCCGTACCAATTGCCTAGTTGTTCTTTCCAGTATTGTTGCCATTTGCCCAAAGTATGTTTTTCGAGCAAGTGGTGCGCTTTGATGATGATCATTGGGGCCGCAGCCTCGAAACCAACACGACCTTTGATACCAATAATGGTGTCGCCTACGTGGATGTCACGGCCAATGGCGTACGCGCTAGCAATTTTTTCGAGAGTGACGATGTTGTTTGATGGTTTGTCTGCAATGCCATTTACAGCAACAAGTTCACCTTTTTGAAACTCCAATGTTACTTTTTCGTGCCCTTCTTTGATTAACTGCGAAGGATAAGCCTCGCTAGGCAAAGGTTGTCCTGAAGTCAATGTTTCTTTTCCACCTACGCTGGTTCCCCAAAGTCCTTTGTTGATAGAATATTGGGCTTTTTCCCAAGAATAATGTACGCCGTTTTTGGCTAAATAATCAACCTCTTCTTGACGCGAAAGTTTTAAGTCACGAATAGGAGTGATGATTTCAATCTCAGGAGCAATGGTTTGAAAGATTAGGTCGAAACGAATTTGGTCATTTCCGGCACCCGTACTTCCATGTGCAATTGCGGTTGCTCCAACAGATTTGGCGTATTTGATGGCTTCAATAGCTTGAAAAACACGTTCAGCACTTACAGAAAGTGGGTACGTATTGTTTTTCAGAACGTTTCCATAAATAAGGTATTTGATAGCTTTGTTGTAATATTTATCAAGAATGGTAAGATTGGCGTGTTTGGCACTTCCTAATTCGTAGGCTCTTGCTTCGATAGCTTCCAACTCGGCATCATCAAAACCACCTGTGTTGATTAGTACGGTGTGTACTTCAAAGCCTTTTTCGTTTTTTAAATATTTTAAACAATATGAGGTGTCTAATCCGCCGCTGTAGGCTAAAACTACTTTTTTATTTTCCATTTGTGTTTTATTTTTTGTTGGGCTATTGCCGCTTAATGTCTATTTTTTCTTGTACACTATTTTAGCTTTAAAGTGTACTTTTAATTATTTAGGAGTGAACCTTTCAAAAAAGTTTTGGTAAAAAGAGCGCTTGCTTTATTTTCTTTAAACGGTTCCAAATCCGGACATTAAAATCGTGTTTTGGTGGAATCTTAGGTTTCTCAGCAGGATCGTATAACATACCTGTACAAAGACACATTTTGTATTCTTTGCTTTTTAAAATTTCAAAATTTGTACAGGTTTTACAGCCTGCCCAAAAAGTTGGATCATTGGTCAACTCTGAAAAAGGTACTGGTTTGTAACCTAAGTCCGAATTGATTTTCATCACTGCCAATCCCGTCGTAATACCAAATACTTTGGCGCCAGGATATTTTTGTTGAGAATACGTAAAAACAAAAGTTTTGATTTTTTTGGCTAAACCATGATTGCGATAATTTGGATGTACAATTAAACCAGAATGCGCTACAAATTGGCCGTGCTGCCAGCTTTCGATATAGCAAAATCCTGCAAAATTGCCATTTTCAAGAGCAATTACAGCATCTTTGGTTTCCATTTTTTTCTGGATGTACTCAGGAGTTCTTTTGGCAATACCAGTACCTCTCAGCAAGGCTGAAAGTTCGATGGTATCGCAAATTTCTTGCGCATATTTATAGTGTTCTTCCTGAGCGGTTACAATAGAAATATTCATTTCAAAAGCTGAATTTTAGAGTTAGAAAAGGAATAAAAAATTGGATTGGTATCAATGAAATAATACCTAAGAATAAGGGTTATTGTAAATAAATAAGTGTAGCTTATTGTATTTGAATAATTTGTGAATAAATTATGAGTTGTTATTGGATGCAAATATCCAATAGGTTTGAGCGATAAAATCAAAACGAGAAAAATGAAATATGAATACTAAACGAACAACGTGGAGACTATACAGATAGCGTCCGTACTTCGGGCGAAGTAGTTAGTGCTTTTGTCCGTGACAATGTAGTATGTAAACTTGTCTGATTCATTGCTGCAAAAGTACACTTATTTTTAAAAGTGAAACCTATTTTTAAAAAATCTAACAAATTTTTAATGGTTTGTTTGATTTTTGGTATAAAAAAAAACTCCTTGATATTTGTTTATCAAGGAGTTGTGTTATGAGAAGCTTTTGTTTTATATTTTAATTTCGAAAGCGATTTCTTGTAATAATGTCTTTTAATTTCGCTTTTAAGTCCTCGCCAGAATCATAAACCATCTGTTCGCTGCTTGGAAAAGGCACTGCTCTACGATCAAAATAGGAGAAATAGTTGTCGTCAGAAGCACGACGATCGCCTTTGTACGTAGCATAAATATTCTCGAAAACATACTCACTCGCCAATGGGAAAGATTGTAAAAGTTGGTTCGATCGTAAGTTGATATAATCAATTTTGGCTGTGACTTGACAAGCTTTGAATTGTTTGAACTCGTAAATGCGGGCATTAACAGTGACTAAATTGTCAATCATAACGGGTTTTCCTTTTTCGTCTAAGACTTCTTTCCCGTTTGCATCAATGAGTTTTTTAACGCCATCTTTAACAACTCGCTCTTTTACAAATTCTCGTTCTTTGATTTGTTCTGGTGAAATATTTATTTGTCTAAAATTGATCAACATGCCATAATCATAGGTTAAATTTCTAACTTTATTGCTATGATATACCGTCCATCTGTCGTTCAGTCCTAAGGTGCTGAAGTCTAATAAATCACTTTGCAAACGAACTGGAATGATCATATTTGTTTCGTTTTTGGTGTAAACATGCACATAGTCGGCGCCTTTTGCTAGGCATTCGTCCATTAAATCAACTGTATTTTTGTAGTTGGGATTGATTTTGTTCAAATACTGCAAATCATCGTAAGCTGCACGGTACTTCATTTTATCTGGCGTTCCCATTAGCTTTTTAGCATTTCCAAACAAATAAGCAGAAAGCGCATTTTTACTTTCAACTAATTTGTCATTGTAATTGTCCAAAGGAAATATTGCATTGCGTCCTTCTTTGAGCAGTTTCAATGGTAAAATGGGTTTAATTAACTCCTGACGTTGGTTCAATTGCAGGTAAATGTTGTAAATTTTTTCTAACTGCGCAGGATTAGCCTCTTTTACTAGCAAATTAATGGTGTTTAAATCGCGTTCTTTTGCTTTGGCAAAAGCCTCCTCAAGCATATAAACGTAATCTTGTTTGCCTTTTTTGTCTTTATTGCTGCGTAAGTTCGATACGGCATTTTCGATAGCTTGATCATAATTGCCTGAACTCAATGCGTTTTGTGTTTGTTTGACCCCGCAAGCCGTTGCAAGAGCGATAAAAGCGATTAGGAGCGTAATTTTTTTCATAAGCGGATGATTGAGTTCGTAATTGATTACTATTTTGATTGATGTTTAGTTGTTTCTATTTTAAAAAATTCAAATATAATGCCAAAAAAAACCTAACAAAAATAAGTTAATTGTTAGGTTTGATTTTTTAGTTTGATTATTTTTTATTGACGTACAAAAGGCGGTAACAATTTACTTGAAACTTCACCAAAACCAATGCGAACTTGTCCGTTTTGACAGAAACCTTTCATGATAACAGTATCGTTATCGTTAATGAATTTACGTTCAGTTCCGTCGCTCATTTTTAATGGGTTTTTACCTCCCCAAGTAAGTTCTAGCATCGATCCAAAACTGTCTGGAGTTGGTCCTGAAATGGTTCCAGATCCCATCATGTCACCTGAATTTACACGGCAACCGTTGCTAGTATGATGAGCCAATTGCTGGCACATACTCCAATATAAGTATTTAAAATTAGAGCGAGATACTACCGTTGCTTCAGCGTTTTCTGGTTGTATTGCTACTTCTAAATTAATATCAAAAGAGTGCTTTCCTTTTTGCTGTAAGTACGGCAAAGGTGTTGGTTCTTGTTTTGGACCTTTTGTTCTAAAAGGCTCTAGAGCATCCATAGTTACAATCCACGGTGAAATAGAAGATGCAAAATTCTTCGCTAAAAACGGTCCAAGTGGCACGTATTCCCATTTTTGAATGTCACGCGCGCTCCAGTCATTTAGTAAAACCATTCCAAAAATATAATCTTCGGTCTCGGTAACTGGAATATTTTCGCCCATGATGTTAACATCAGTGGTGATAAAAGCGGTTTCTAATTCAAAATCAACAGAGCGTGAAGAACCAAATACCGGACTAGTTTCTCCGTTTGGTAAAGTTTGGCCCATTGGTCGGTGTACCGGAATTCCAGATGGTACGATTGAAGAACTTCTTCCGTGATAACCTACAGGAATGTGTAACCAGTTTGGAAGTAAGGCGTTGTCTGGATCGCGGAACATCTTTCCTACATTGGTAGCGTGCTCTTTACTAGAATAAAAATCAGTGTAATCACCAATAAGAACTGGTAATTGCATTTCGACATCTTTGATATCAAAAATAACAATGTCTCGATCTGTCTGATTGTTTTGTAATTTCGGATTGTTAACATCAAAAATGTCTGCAATTCGGTTACGCACCAAACGCCAAGTTTTTTTACCGTCCGAAATAAAATCGTTTAAGGTATCTTGCATGAACATATCATCGGTCAATTCTATACCTTCAAAATAGTTCAATTGTTGTAATGCACCTAAATCAATGGCGTAATCGCCAATTCTAGTTCCTACTGTTACGATGTTTTCTTTGGTAAGGAAAACTCCGAAAGGTATATTTTGAATAGGGAAATCGCTGTTTGAAGGTACTTCAAGCCATGATTTTCTATTCGTATCGTTAGCTGTTATTGGCATATTTTGTTAATTGTTTTGTTAAAAAATTACTCATCAAATATATTATAATCTAAGTACTAAGCAAACGTTTTTTTGTATTTTTGCATCAAATTAACGAAAATCAAAAAAATGCAACGCGACGAACAAATTTTTGACCTTATTCTTGAAGAACAAGAAAGACAAATTCACGGATTAGAACTTATTGCATCAGAAAACTTTGTAAGTGACGAAGTGCTTGAAGCAGCAGGATCTGTATTAACCAACAAATATGCTGAAGGATACCCAGGAAAAAGATACTACGGAGGTTGCGAAGTAGTAGATGTGGTAGAACAAATTGCAATTGATAGAGCTAAAGAATTGTTTGGTGCTGCTTACGCAAATGTGCAGCCACACTCTGGTTCTCAAGCCAATACTGCTGTTTTTCATGCTTGTTTGAAACCAGGGGACAAGATATTAGGTTTTGATTTGTCGCACGGTGGGCATTTAACGCACGGATCGCCTGTTAATTTTTCAGGACGTTTGTATTCTCCTTCTTTTTACGGAGTTGATCCAGAAACAGGACGTTTAGATTATGATAAAATACAAGAAATAGCTACTAAAGAGCAACCAAAATTAATCATTGCAGGAGCTTCGGCTTACTCACGTGATATGGATTTTGCTCGTTTTAGAGAAATTGCTGATAGCGTTGGTGCTATTTTGTTAGCAGATATTTCGCATCCAGCGGGACTTATTGCAAAAGGATTATTGAGCGATCCAATTCCGCATTGTCATATTGTAACTACAACTACGCACAAGACTTTACGTGGTCCACGTGGTGGTTTGATCTTGATGGGGAAAGATTTTGAAAATCCTTTTGGTTTAACAACTCCAAAAGGAGAAATCAGAATGATGTCTTCATTACTTGACTTAGCTGTTTTTCCTGGAAATCAAGGTGGTCCTTTAATGCATATTATTGCTGCAAAAGCAGTAGCATTTGGTGAAGCTTTGCAAGATGAGTTTTTTACTTATGCCTTACAATTGCAAAAAAATGCGACTGCTATGGCAGAAGCTTTTGTAAAAAGAGGATATAAAATTATTTCAGGCGGAACCGATAACCACATGATGTTGATCGATTTACGAAACAAAAATATCTCTGGTAAAGAAGCTGAAAACGCATTGGTTAAAGCTGAAATTACAGTAAATAAAAACATGGTTCCTTTTGATGATAAATCACCATTTGTAACTTCTGGAATTCGTGTAGGTACAGCTGCAATTACCACTCGTGGTTTGGTTGAGGCGGATATGGAAACTATTGTTGATTTAATCGACAGAGTTTTAGTTGATCACACCAACGAAGATATTATCGAACAGGTAGCAAATGAAGTAAACGAAATGATGAGCGAGAGAGCTATTTTCGTTTATTAAATTTTTGTTTAAAGTTTCAGGTTAAAAGTTTAAAGTTTTGTGTTTACGGAATGGTATCGCAAAATTTTAAACTTTTTCAGTTCTAGGTAAAACTTGAAACTTGAAACTAATTTTAAAACTTGAAACCAATTTAAAATGGGAGTATTACGATTGCAATTGCCTACTGACCCGAGATGGGTGAATATTGTAGAAAAAAACATAGAGGAAATCTTAACAGATCATGCTTGGTGCGAACAAAAAGCGGCCACCAATGCCATTACGATCATTACCAACAACTCAGAGCATCAAGATTTGGTGAAAGACTTATTGGCTTTAGCCAAAGAGGAGTTAGATCATTTTGAACAAGTGCATAACATTATCATTAAAAGAGGTTTAACACTTGGTCGCGAGCGCAAAGACGATTATGTGAATGAACTTTATATGTACATGAAAAAAAGTATCGATGGTAGTCGCGTTTCCGGTTTGGTAGAACGTTTACTTTTTTCGGCAATGATTGAAGCTAGAAGTTGCGAACGTTTCAAAGTACTTTCTGAAAATATTCAAGATGAAGAGTTGGCTTTATTTTATAGAGAATTAATGGAAAGCGAAGCAGGTCATTACACCACTTTTATTACTTATGCACGCAAGTATGGAGTAGGAATTGATGTTGAAAAGAGATGGAGAGAGTGGTTGGCTTTTGAAGAATCAGTAATTGCTAATTACGGTACGGGTCAAACTATCCACGGATAATAAGTCTTTTGAATGCTTTCTTAATAAACATCATTTTTACAGATTATAATTTTTAAGAATCAAATAGGGTCAGTTTAGCAGTGTTACTGCAATGCAACTGATTTTATTTGGTTTTTTATTGCACGATAATATCATGATGTTGTAGCAATCCTTTTACGTTAGAGTTGCTAAAAACTGCTTTGGTGACTTTAGTTTTTTGAGGATTGATAGCAAAATTAAAACTACTTGCTAAGTTCGCCTTACCAAGATTGGCTTGCGCGAACTCAGCGCGGTATAAGTCACATTTTTCAAAAATAGCAGCGGTCAAGTTTGCTTTCATAAAATCGACAGCAACACAACTGCAATTGGTAAATACGGTTTCCTTTAAATTCAAATCGTAAAATTGAGAAAAATCTAAAATACAATTTTTGAAGGTGATTTCAAAAATCAGCCGATCGCACATGGCAAAATTAACTTCTACAATTTTACAAGACTCAAAAGTTACTGTTCGCAGTGCGACATGATTGATTTTTGCCTTGTTAAAAGTACAATTAGTAAAAGTGCAGTCAATGAAAGTAACATCGATAAAACTACAAGCAGAAAAAATACAATTCGTAAAAGTGCACGATTCGAACTCTTGAAAGTTCAATGCTGTTTCACTAAATATTGTGTCTAGAAAAATTTGTTCTACCTTGTATTGAGCCATGTGGAAGTATTACTTATTTATATTTTACTGGCTAAAATTACTCAAAAAAACCTTATCAATTTAAAATAGGAGTAAGGTTCTCGCCTTTGTTTCTAAATTCTTGATTGGCAGTTGTTCGAATTTTTTACATGATGAACGATTCTTAAAAAACGTTAAAAAACAGTTTTTACTGCTGCTTTATGTGTAAATTTAAAACTTAATTAAAAATGAAAAAATATGATACCATCAAAAGGTTACGCAGCTCAAAGTGCTACTTCAGATTTAGCTCCTTGGAATTTTGAAAGAAGAACATTAGGGCCGCATGATGTACAATTTGATATTCAGTTTTGTGGAGTGTGTCACAGTGATTTACATCAAATAAAAGACGATTGGGGAGGTTCAATTTACCCAATGGTTCCTGGTCACGAAATAGTAGGTAAGGTGGTACAAGTAGGAAGTCATGTTACCAAGTTTAAAGTAGGAGATATTGCTGGTACGGGATGTTTGGTTGATTCTTGCAGAAGTTGCGACAATTGTAAAGAAGGTTTAGAGCAATATTGTTTAAAAGGACGCACAGATACTTACAATGCTTTGGGTCAAGATGGAGTGACGCCTACTTACGGAGGTTACTCGGATTCTATTGTAGTGCATGAAGATTTTGTATTGCATATTTCGGATAAACTTGACTTAGCGGCTGTTGCACCATTATTGTGTGCTGGAATTACAACCTATTCTCCATTGCGTCACTGGAAAGTAGGGAAGGGGCATAAATTAGCTGTTTTAGGTTTAGGCGGATTAGGACATATGGCTGTTAAATTTGGAGTTTCTTTTGGTGCCGAAGTTACGGTGCTGAGTACTTCTGCAAGTAAAGAGGCAGATGCTAAAAAATTAGGAGCTCACAATTTTGTGGTTACATCAGATGAAGCGCAATTAACGAGTGTGGCCGGGACTTTTGACTTTATTTTAGATACGGTTTCTGCGCCACATGATCTAAATTTGTATTTGTCATTGTTACGCGTAAACGGAGTTCATATTTGTGTTGGAGTGCCACCTACGCCTTATCAAGTGCATGCTTTTAGTTTGATTGGTGGCCGACGTAGTTTAGCCGGATCGTTAATTGGAGGATTGCCAGAAACACAAGAAATGTTAGATTACTGCGCAGAACACGGTATTGTCTCAGAAATTGAAATGATCGATATCAAAAACATTCACGAGGCCTACCACCGTATGGAAAAAGGGGATGTTCGTTATCGTTTTGTAATCGATATGGCTACTTTGTAAAAAAAAGAGCTGCATTCAAATAAAAAATCGCTACCAGCAAATTGTTGGTAGCGATTTTTTTCATTTTAGGAGATTTTATTACTTGGTCAAAAAACGCTGAAAAAACTCGTAAGTTCTCAACATTTGATCCATACGTTGTCTGTTGTCGCCATTTCGAGTAATTTCGTGTGTAGCTCCAGGATGAACCACAAATTCTACCGGACGATCTAAAACTTTTAAACTTCTAAACATCATTTCGGCTTGTACAAATCCTGTTCTACGATCGTTTGCTCCGTGAAAAATGATAAATGGCGTTGTTATGTTTTGCACGTAATTAATTGGTGATTCACGAGCTAGTATTTCTTTAACTTTTGGTTCCCAAGGATATCCTCCAAAATAATTTGGTACCAATCTCCATGCATTTCCTTCTCCAAAAAATGTATTCAAATCGTACACACCTCTTTGAGCACAAGCCGCTTTAAATCGGTTGTCATGACTAATAATCCATGCGGTTAAATATCCTGCGTAAGAACCACCCGTGATGAATAAATTAGATTGATCTGCCCAACCCTCGGCAACTGTTTTGTCGAGAGCGGTTAAAACATCACTTGCGGGTCCTTTGCCCCAATCATTAACATTAGCTCTTAAAAAATCAAGACCGTAACCTCCAGATCCACGCGGATTGCTGTATACTACGCCATATCCTTTGCTACAAAAATATTGGTATTCATGCCACATACTTTCCTCACCCGGTCCCCACATAGCAGATGGTCCGCCATGAATTTCTAGTAACAAAGGCGCTTTTTCACCACTTGTGGTTTGAGTTGGTTTCATTACCCAATATTCAACGGTTAGTCCTAACTCGTTTACAAAACTTTTCTTTTCCGGATAAGATAGTTTTTTGGCTAAAACCCAATTGTTGAAGGTGCTTACTTTGTTTTCTTTCTTGAAATTGGAGTCAGCTGTATACAACTCTGATGGATTGCTTACTTGAGTCTTGCTGTAAAGAAAACCATCTGCAACTAAATCAAAACTAGAGATTCCTTGATCTGCTGCTGATAAAGCCTCAATTTTTTTAGATGATAGCGCAATTCGGTGTAAAACATTCCCACCGTTCATTTGCGATGTAAAATAAAGGAATTTGTCGTCTTTGCTCCATTTTAGATTAGAGATGTTGCGGTCAAACGGAATCGTCTGAATTGATTCTGGCCCGCCGTTCAATGGCATAATTGATAAAGTTGGTATGCTTACGAATGAAGTTGCTCCTGATAAAAATGCAATCCATTTTCCAGAAGTACTAACAGACGCATTGCTGTAGCGTTTACCGTTCTCGCCTAAAATCATTTTGAAATTACTACCGTCTGTGGCTACCGTGAATATTTCACTTTCTTGGGAACGGTCAGGGTTTTCGATATTGTCTACATCGCCAGACAAAAGGATTTGAGTTCCACTTGTAATATAATCTGCTGATGAAAAGCTATAGAATCCGGTGGTAATGGCTTTTGGTGTGCTGTTGATTTTTGCATCGGTCTCAAAAAAGTGATTAAAGTTAATTTCAGACGATAAATTACTTTCGCTTTGAAAGTTTAACTTGTTTAAAACAATGGCTTTTTTATCGGTAGCATTTTGGTTCAAATAGGCTCTTACTTCTGCCAATGAACCGTTCGGATTGGCTTTGATTTTAGTATTGGCTAAATAATCATTTGATGTAAAACCAGGCTTTTCTGTATTCCAACTTGGAACTGTTTTCTTAGGATTTAAAATGGAGTCTTTCAAAAGTTCCTGAAGCGAAATGCTAGCTGAAAACAGTATTTTGTTACCATCAGGCGACCATTTTGGGTTATTGGCTCCATATTTAAAATTAGTAAGCTGAGTCGCCTCACCGCCATCCATATCAAGGACAAAAATTTGAGTTTTATCTTTTACAAACCTCGTAAAAGCTAGCTTTTTACCATCAGGACTCCATGCTGGTCTAGATGCGCCATTTTTATCCGATGTAAGTTGCTTTAAAGTATTTTTAGCATCTTTTGTCCAAGTGTAAATTTGAGTGCGATAAGTGTAGTCTAACGAACTGTTTTCGTCGTTTTCAATGGAAGTTACTGTAAAGGCCGCTTTTTTTCCATCTGGAGAACTAGTGATACTGTTTACGTTTTTTATTTTTAAGAGATCGGTTAGTTCAATTCGATCACTGTCATTTTGCGCGCTTGCAAAATGAATGGGAATGAACAGTAAAAGGATTAGAATTTTTTTCATAGTTTTTTTGTTTGTTAATCGGCTTGTCGAAGCTGCTTTTAAAAGACCTAAGTTAATTATTCTTTGTCAGGATTCAAAATTCTAATTGGAATGTAATTGGACTTTAAACTATGTTGCTTGTATTCTTATGGAAATGTCTAAAATCTTATTAAGTCATAAAATGGAGTGTTGTGCTATCGTTTTGAATAAACAATAATTTTTAAATAGGTAATGTAAATTTTGGTAATAAAAAAAGCGCTTCAGAAATCTGAAACGCTTTAGTGGGGAGAGCAGGATTCGAACCTGCGAAGTTTTCACAGCAGATTTACAGTCTGCCCTCGTTGGCCGCTTGAGTATCTCCCCAAGACTTAAACAAGTGTACTTGTTTTGCTAACCGGGTGCAAATATAGGAACTGTTTTGATGTTTCCAAACAAAAAATGAACTTAATTTTGTACTTTTTTTTAATGTATTGGTAGTGAATAAAATAAAAAAATCTCCAAGAAGGAGATTTTTTTAAATGTTGCTTTTTCAAGCGTTATTTCTTTAATAATTCGATAACTTTTGCACGTAGTGCATCGCCTCGAAGATCTTTAGCAACTACTTTACCAGAGGCATCTAGTATAAAAGTAGCTGGTATCGATTGTACCTTGTACTGTGCAGCTATTGGCTCATCCCAAAATTTTAAGTTGGAAACGTGTGTCCAAGTTAAATTGTCTTTTGCAATTGCTTCTTTCCATGCTTTAGCATCTTTGTCTAAAGAAACACCAACAATATTTAATCCTTTACTATGGAGTTCTTTGTAAAGTGCAACTACATTAGGATTCTCTCTTCGGCATGGTCCGCACCATGACGCCCAAAAATCAACTATAGTGACTTTTCCTAAACTTTCTTTTAAGGAAATTACTTTCCCTTCGGGATTAGGTGCTGAAAAATCTGCTCTTCAGTTACCGGCTGGTGCAGCTGGAGCAGGAGTTGCACCAACAGCAGCAGGAGCTTTCATTTCCGCTAATTTAGTTTTGATTGCTAAACCTGGTTTTGTTTTTTTCAAAGATTCGTCTAAGCCATTGTACATTTTTTCAGCTTTAGCGATATCCATACTAGGATCATTCAACATACCTTGCACGATTAGAGCAGAGATGAATGATTTTGGGTGTGATTCAGCATAAGTGTTGTATTTTGCTTTAGATTTAGTAGTAACATCTTCTTGAATCTTTGCAAATTCTCCCATCAATTGGTTAATGACAGTTTGGTCATTTTTTTGCTGAGCTGCCTGCATTGCTGCCATGTTTTTAGTTTGGAAATCCATAAGTGGTTTTTGCACTTTTGTAATTTCTTCGTTAAAAGTCATGTATTCGTCGTTATTATATGTTCCTGACACTTTTGATTTTTGGATGCTGTCCTTGTTAATCTCAATTACAACTTCAGCATTTTCAAGGATAAAAGGAATTTTTGCTTGCGCACCTTCTAATTGAAGTGTATAAAAAGCAGGCTCAGTAATGTTTCCTTTCATTTCAAACTTACCGTTTTCAACTTTTACAGTATCTTTTGCCAACATCATTCCAGTAACATCTTGAGTTTCTAAAATGATTGTTTTTCCGTTGTCAATTCCTTTTGCAGTTCCTGTAATTAAGTACTCATCTTTTCCTACTTTACTACATGAAATAAAAACAAGGGCTGCTGAAAGTAATAAAATTATTTTTTTCATTATTAATTAGTTAATTGAGTTAAGGTTGCAAAAGTATTTAAAAATTGTAAAATAAAAATAATTTTTCAACCTAATTTTTTGTTATAATTCACTATTTATTCTGTATCTAAAAGTCAAATTATCAAATTGTATACTGTTGATTTCACAATTTAATGGTCAAAAAAAAAGCATTCTTATTTGGAACAAGAATGCTTTTTTATATTTAGAAATTGACCTTAATCTTGGTTTGTTGTTTTTCTCCAAGTGTAAGCATTTAAAATATGTCTTTTAGCAAAACGACCTGGTGAGTCAGCATTTACCATTTTTACATAAGTTGCTTTTGGTACGCTAATGTATTCGTAAGCACTACCATTTGAAAAATTGATGATTAATCTACCGTCAACAAATTTATAATCTGTAATGGTTGATGTAGAAATTGTTTCAGTGTATTCAGGTAAATTTGCTTTGATAGTTTCTGGGTTGATACTAACAAGGAAATGGTATGCCTCAATAATTTTTTTACTGTTTTCTTCTGCTGCTTTCAATCCAGCCTCGTCACCTTGAAATTTATCAGGATGAGCTTCTTTCATCGCATTGCGATAAATGGTTTTTAAATCTTTCAGCTCTGCAGTTTTGTCTACATTAAGCAATTTGCGGTATTCAACTATTTTTTTCATAAATATGTAACTACTTGTCTTTTAAGATGAAATGAATAGATCTTGATTTCAAAATTGACAATTTTTTGCAAAGGTACACTTTTTTTTATTTTTCACGTTTGTCACCTAAAAAATTAGTGTAAAAGTTTAGTTTTCTTTACTGTTGTGGTTTATGATTTGCTTTGTCAAAGTTTTTTGATTTTTTCGGATACTGTGCATGACTAATATCACTTGGGTTTTCAATTACAGATTTAATTGTGATCAAATCTCCTAATGTGTGTTTTAAAGCCATTTTATAATCAAGGAGATAAATGCCGCAAAAAAAATTGTTTTTGTCGTCTTTCTCCATAATTCCTGTATAAATTCCTTTTTGTAATATCTTATCGTCTTGAGATTTTGTCATTTTTGCGTTATTTATTTTCTGGTTACAAAGTTATGCAAATATCCTTAGCTCTGTTTTATTTTATAAGTTGTATGTACCTTTGCGTCATGAATTCTAATTTTAAACCACGTCCCGGATCTTTTAAAAATACTTTTTGTGTGTTTACAGAAGTAGAATTAACTGCTATTGAACATTTAAAAATACAGTACGAAAGTAAAGCAGGTAGTACTTATTATTACACCAAAGTAGGAATGTACCGTTTGTCAAATCATTGGGGACGCCTAGCGAATAGTAAGTGGCGCTTGGAGCCTATGAAACCTGAAACGCAAGGAAAAAGAAAACTTGGTTTTGCTAAATGGGATTCCTTCTATCCTGATAACGCAACTGATCGATTATACTATTTAGAAGCTGATTTTGAAAATAAGACAGTTCAATATCAACATGTAAATAACCCTTTGTATGATAAAAAAGCAGTACTAAGGACTAGTTTTGATACAAGAAAACGTATCAAACAAATTCGGAATTTACTCGAATTAGAATCTTGGGCAAAATACTTTGATGAGGAAGACATCGATATATTACGAAGAAAGATAATTACAAGGTTAATTGAAACTGATAAAGCTTTAGATGAAATAAAAAACGAAGTTATGTTAGGTAACTAAACTTCGTTTCGATCTCGACAGATTGGTATTATTCGTCTTTGGAAGCAATTAATATTAGGTCATTAACTGATATTGGTTTTGAAATGTAACCCAAAATATCATTGTATTTTTTCGATTTGCTTTTGTCCTCTACCGCAATAGATGAACTCACAATGTAAACTGAGAATTCTTTTTGAATTTGCGGCTTTAAAGTCGATAATTCTTCCATAAATTCCCAACCGTCCATTACAGGCATGTTGATATCTAGCAATATAATGTCAGGAATTGTATTTTTGTTTTCTAAAACTTGATACACAATATCCATAGCTTCTCTACCATTTTTAAAAGTACTTATCTCCGAAAACATAGCAGATCGCTGTACTATCTTGTTGGCGATAATTTGATAAATTGGGTCGTCATCTACAATCCATATTGATTTTTTTGTGATCATTGTATATCAATTTTAAATGTTGTACCAATATTAGGTTCACTTTCTACTGTAATGTTTCCACCCATTGCATCAATTTGGTTTTTTGTTATAAATAAACCAATTCCTCTAGCATCGGCGTGTGATGTAAAGGTTTTGTACATTCCGAATATTTTGTCTGCGTTCTTCACTAAGTCAATCCCGATTCCATTATCTGTAATTTGAATTATCTTCTTTTTATTTTCTTCATATAGGCTAACTGTAATCAAAGGTTGACGTGAATTATCTCGGTATCGAATGGAATTGGAAATAATGTTAAATAAAATGCTTTCTAAATATGCCGGATTGTATTTGATTAAAATGTTATCAGGAATTTGATTCTGCAAGATAACGTTTTGAGTTGAGATTTCGTCAGCTAATACAGCAGCAGCTCGACTAACATAATCCCTCAAATTTAAAGTTTCGGATATCAATCCGAGGTTATTTCGAATATTAATTACCTCATTTAAATGCAACATGGTTTCGTTTAATGATGCACTTGCAGATTTTAGAAGTTCCATCATTTCTTGGCGTTCTTCTTCAGATTCAGACGATTCTATCAAAGCTACAACAGAGGCAATATTGCTGGTATGTGATCGTAAATTATGTGAAACTATATAAGAAAAGTTAAGTAAACGCTTGTTTTGCTCGCTAACGATAGTAAATGAAATATTCAATTCATCTTGTGCTTGCTTTGCTTTGGTGATATCGATCATAATGCCGCGTAAACTGGCCGCTTTTCCGTTTTCATAAATAATATTTACTATATCTCGCAACCAAACAATCGAGCCATCTTTGGCTATCATGCGGTATTCAAAGTCATGGTCTTCACTACTTACAGTTTTTGTTTTGCAATATTCTTGTACCCAAGCTGTATCTTCTTGATAAATATGGTCACTCCAAAAATTAGGATTGGCCAACCACTCTTCGGGCGTATATCCTAAAATATGTTCTACTTTTTGACTAATAAAATTAAATGAAAAAGTGTCAGCGTCACATTCCCATACAATTCCATCAATAGTATTGATTAAGGACTCCACTTTTTGTTTGGTTTCCAAAATAATTTTCTCAGAAGTAAGTCGTTCAGTAATATCTTCACTAGACACAATTACTCGTTCAAAACTTCTTTTATTTCCTTTAATAACATTCCATCTTAAATTGATATCTCTATATTCACCCTCCGCATTTTTCATTTGAGTATCAATAGAAAACTGTTTTTTTCCTTGTGATATGCCTATTAAACTTTCTATAAAATGTTGATTAGAATGCATGTTATGTAAAACTGCTTGGTGCTGTATTAACTCTTCTTTCGTTTTAACTTTGTATAATTTAAGGCAGGCTTTGTTAACGTTTATCACTTTTATTAATGAATAGCAACTGTTTACCACATCTTGGTTTTTTGTGAAAAATTCAGCTAAAAGTGTTTTGTTTTTTTTGTAAAGATTATTTTCTTTCAAATAGTTTTTAATTGCAGAAAAGTCTTCTTCACGCAGTGGCAAAGGAGAATCATCAAAAAGACTTTTAAAGCGAGTTTCATTCTTTTTTATTAAAAATTCAGCTTCTTTTTTTTGTGAAATATCTTCTACAATTGAAATAACAGAGCTTAATTTTTTATCATTTTTTAGTAAAGGTGAAACGGTCAAATGTACCCAAACAATTGTTCCGCTTTTGGTAAAATATCTTTTTTCTACAGCATATTCTTTTATTTTACCATCCATCAATTGTCCTAACATTTGTAAATCTAATGCTAAATCCTCTGGATGCGTAATATTCTGAAAGTTTTTCTCTTTCATTTCTTGCTGCGAGTAGCCTAAAATAGAACAAAATTGGTTGTTTATTTCTATAAAATCTCCCGTATTAGCATCTACATGAGCAATCCCAAGCGCTGCTTGATCAAAAATAGATTGAAATTTGATTTCAGAGTCTAATAATTTGGTAGCTTGTATAGTAACCAATGATTGTAATTCTCTAGGTAAATTTAGTAGGCGATATACTAAAAAACCTAATAGTGCTGCTATGATAATACCTATTACTCCTGGAATTACAATTTGGGAATATAAATAATTTTGATTTTTAGATATCAAGTATAATTTCCAATCCCCGTCTGAAATTCTGTTAGATATATTGTAGTGCTGCGAAAAGTCATAATTTGCGTTTGGCAAATAGAAAACTTCTTTTTGAAGAGTGGTATCAAACTTTGAAAATTGAAAATAATATTTTGAATTATCAATGTTTTTAATCCCTGAAACATCCAAAAAGGTATCTAATTTTATAACAACAGCAGAAAATCCCCAGAATTTATTTTTGTAAAAAATAGGAAATCGACCAACAATTCCTAGGCCTCCCTGACGCAGTTTTAAAGGCCCTGCAAAATAAATTTTACGCTTTGCTATAGACTGCTGGGCTTCATTTTTTAGATAAGGGTCGGTTAAAATGTTTAAATTAACTGCTGCCTTGTTTTTTTCCAAAGGATAAATGTATTTGATTACACCGTTTGGTACTAATTGTACAGCAAATATGGATTTGTTAGATTCAATTAATCGCTTGCTTACATATTCGAAGTCTTTTGGGATTCCCTGATCGTTTATCGATAGCGCTAATGTGAGGGTAGTAGTGGTATAATTTTTAAGCGATTGTTCAATGTTTTGATGTACAACCTGAAGAATATTATTCATTTCTCTTCGGTCGTGTTCCTTTAGTAATTGGTATTGCTGGTGCACAATGAACCCTGCTACGACGCTCAAAAACAAGAATGTTAGGAAACTGGTGCTAACAGGTCTTTCTAAAAACCAAGAAATGAGCTTATTGTGTTTTTTGTCAAAGTTCATGCATCAAAAGATATGTTAACAAAGCTTTAGCATTCAGCAAATAAATATAAGAAAAATATTTATTATTATGTGCAAGATAGAAAATTAAATTTTCTGACAACTGTTTTGTAGGAATAAAATAAGAAATTTATAATATTTTAGTTTTTGATTAATGTAAAAGTATACTTTTTCTTAATGGTAGTAATTTAAATAGTTAACAATCAATTTATTAAGTTATTAATTGAATAAATCAAGATGAAACAATGTTAAAAAAATAATTCTGTTTGAACAATAAAGACGAACTTTGCCAAGCAAAACAAAAAATATATAAATAAAATACTGTGGGAAGAAATAACGAACGCAACATCAAAAAACACAATGATAAATTGCACAAAGCGCAGGATAAAGTAAAGCAAGCGGTAATTGCAAGAAAAGAGAAATTGAAGCAAATTACCAAAAAATTTAACGAGGATAAAAACAATCAAGAATAAGTTAAACAGTAAGCATACATGGAAAACCCTAAATTTGAAGAAATAAAAAAGAGTGTGCAGCATATTATTGATTGCATTGCTGCAAAGAATGCACAAGAAGCTTTACTAACTTTGGCAGATGTAAGTGATGAACTAGATGAATTACTCGATTATTCTGATGAAGATGATGATTTAATTGAAATAAGTAAATACCAAGTTTTATTAAATCAGTTGCAGCAAAAAATTGTTGGTTTAAATGATTCGAGTTCAATGATAAATTAGAATACGAATGAACTTAACTGATTTATGCCCATGCTGTTCTGGAAAAAACTATTCTGGCTGCTGTCAATTAGCTCATTTAGAGCATTCAAAAGTCCGTTCTGCTGAAACTTTGATGCGTTCTCGTTACAGTGCATTTGCATTGCGAAATGCAGAATATTTAATGATAACTACGCATTCGTCTCAGCAAAAATACCACTCAAAAGAAGAGTATTTAACTTGGGCTACTCAAAATGAATGGTTGAAATTGGAAATTGGTAAAGCACAAGATAATATCGTTGAGTTTAAAGCGTGGTACCATAATCAGGAAAAGGTTTTATGCCTACATCACGAACGATCAAGTTTTGTTCAGGAGAATGGGGCTTGGTATTATGTGGATGGAATTTTTATGTAAAGGGTCAATTTGCCAATGATCAATGTAAAATAATATGAATTGAAAATAAAAAAGAGACCACTAAAGTCTCTTTTTTATTTTGTACTGTACATTTATTTTTTAGTAAAGGTTAAAAAGTCTGTACCGCCATTTCCACCACTTACATCTTTTAGTTTTAGGACAGTTGCTGATTTTTCAATAATTTCCCAATCATCAGAAATTTCTAAAAATTGAGCCGGCGATGTAAATGCTAGGTTAAAATCTAGATCGTCAGGGCTATCATCATTACTGTTTTCATCAGTAACGGACCAAGTTCCTTTGTAAGTATTTGTTCCATTTGTAGCTGTAACGGTATTGTTGCCTTCAAATGTGAATGTAAATCCAGCAAAGCCATTGGTTTCTTCATGATCCGTATCATAGTAATAGCTCACTGCCCAAGTTCCTTGATTGACAATGCTTACTATTGCAGCTACATCGTTTCCGTTAGTGTTTAAGTCGTCATCGCTGCAACTCATTGCTGTTGTTAACATGGACAACAATGCAAGTAAAATGTTTGTTTTAATGGTTTTCATCTTTTAAAAATTTTGGTGGTTATTCTTTTGATAACAACGACATTAAACCATTTTTAGTGTAGTAACATAATGAAAACAAGGTTTATAGGGAATATTATATGAAAAGTATTATTTTATTTGTGATTTAGTATGGGTTTTTAGCCGTTTTTGCATTTGCTGGTAAAGCAAAAAAACTAGGTTCTAAAACTTTCTTTTCAATATTAGTTGCAGTTACTTCCATCGAAAATTGAGGGTTTTCTATGATATATTTTAAGGGTAATGCTTTTGATTGCGATACAAAGGCATGCCAATTTCCAAATTTATGATTCACAAATTTATCAGCATCTACGCCTATTTTGGCATTGTAGTAATATTTTTGAATACCGCTTTTGCAGGTTAAAATTACTTCATCACAACTATAGCCTACCACAGTAGTAACCGCTTTGTTAATTTCTACCTTGAGTACTTCGTCTGGATTAACAGCGCCATCATTCCACATAAATGTTTCGGAATTCGACATTTTTGTATACAACTTGTTTTCGGCATTAATGTAATTTTGAGATTGCAGTAAGCTACCATTAGAAATCGTTTTATAATCACCATTTTTTATGAAATACTCCATTGTATTGCCCATCATTGCTGCAAATTGAGCATCGGTTACATTGGGTAACTTACTTTTAATACTGTTTTGATAAACAATTTTGCCTTCAAAGGTTTGTGCTTGAACAACGAAGCATGTGAACAGTAATGATGTTAAAAAGAGAATTGATTTTTTCATTTTTTAATTGATTTTGAGGAATTGATTTATGGTTTTAAAAGGTGTAATTATCTGGTTCGAAATGTAAAAAAGACAGGAATGATTGTAAAATTTTGAAAGTAAATCAAAGATTAGTCTTGCAATACTATTCTGCAATCAAGTATTTCTTCACCTTGTTTTATAAATCAAAGATATCTTTTTTCATGGTTTGTAGGTTTTTTTACTTTTAATTATTTCAAAATAACAACTTTTTACATTCCGTAATGGTCAAATTAGTGACCAAAAGTTTTTAACTAAAAATTAATAAACGTTTCTACAGCATACTTTTAAAAAGCCGTAATTTTAACAATTATGAGAAACAAGACTACTAAAGGATTTTACTTCAAGTCGTATGAGGCGCCGTATCAGTCGCCCTTCGATAGGCTCTTTGGTATATTCAAGGAGCTAATTACCCATACCTCAGGTGATTTTGATGAAGCTATTGATTGGTTGCGAGAACTTGATGTAGAGTACAAACTCACAGATGATTCGTATACCATCGATGATTTTATCGAAGACTTAAAGAAAAAAGGTTACCTACGCGAGGAAATCAAAGACGATGGAACTCCAGGCTTAGGAATTACTGCCAAAACAGAAAGAGCCATTCGCCAGCAAGCCTTAGATACTATTTTTGGAAACTTAAAACGAGCTGGAAACGGAAATCACAAAACCAAACACAGCGGAAATGGTGATGAGCATACTGGTGAGTTTCGCGAGTTTCATTTTGGAGATGGACTCGAGCGCATTTCGCTAACAGAGAGTTTACGCAATGCCCAAATCAACAATGGCGTGGCCGATTTTATGCTAACCGAAAATGATTTGATTGTTGAAGACACTCAATTTAAGGCCCAAATGAGTACTGTTTTAATGATTGATATCAGCCATAGTATGATATTGTACGGCGAAGATCGTATTACGCCCGCTAAGAAAGTTGCCATGGCGTTGGCCGAATTAATAACCACACGCTACCCAAAGGATACACTTGATATTTTGGTATTTGGCAACGATGCTTGGACAATTGCTATTCGCGATTTACCGTACCTAAAAGTCGGCCCGTATCATACCAACACCGTAGCGGGTTTACAGTTAGCCATGGATATTTTACGTCGAAAAAGAAACACCAACAAGCAAATTTTCATGATTACCGATGGAAAGGCAAGTTGCGTACGCGAAAAAGACGGATCGTATTACATGAACAGCAACGGTCTCGACGAATACATCGTTGACAAATGCTACAATCAGGCGCAACAAGCTCGAAAGTTACACATTCCGATTACGACTTTCATGATTGCCAACGATCCGTATTTGCAAAAATTCGTCAATAAATTCACGGAGTCCAACCAAGGGAAAGCCTTTTATACCGGATTAAAAGGTTTAGGCGAAATGATTTTTGAGGATTATGAAACCAATCGTAAAAAAAGAATAAAGTAGAGTAGGGCGTTACCCGCCGCGGCGGGTCGGGCTGTACGCTGTATCTTTTGTTTTGCTATCGCTACACAAAAGGATGCCGCTTCCATCCCTAACGCAAACTCAAATACCATAAAAATAATATACATTTTCAAAATAGATCTCAATGAACCACATAAAAACACTTGGCGAATTAAAACAAGC
Source organism: Flavobacterium turcicum (assembly GCF_011365745.1). Lineage (GTDB taxonomy): Bacteria > Bacteroidota > Bacteroidia > Flavobacteriales > Flavobacteriaceae > Flavobacterium > Flavobacterium turcicum. The sequence continues at coordinate 224,380 of NZ_JAAOBY010000002.1, forward strand.
CGGATACCAAACTAAAAGTATCAAAGACGAATTGCGTAACAACCTACGCGAAAAAATAAAATCAGGAAAACCAACTTTCGAAGGCGTTCACGGTTTCGAAAACACCGTTATTCCAGAGTTAGAGCGCGCTATTTTATCCCGTCACAATATCAATTTATTAGGTTTACGCGGTCAGGCTAAAACGAGATTGGCCCGAAAAATGATTGAATTGCTGGATGAGTATATTCCTTTCGTTGCTGGCTCTGAAATTAATGATGATCCTTTGGCGCCTATTTCACGTTTTGCAAAAGACTTAATTGCCTCACAAGGCGATGCCACACCAATTGCGTGGTTGCACCGTAGCGAACGCTTTTTCGAAAAATTAGCAACGCCAGATGTAACTGTTGCCGACTTAATTGGCGATGTAGATCCAATCAAAGCAGCCAATTTAAAACTTTCTTATGCTGATGACCGTGTGATTCATTTCGGAATGATACCGCGTGCTAACCGTTGTATTTTTGTGATCAATGAGTTACCAGATTTACAAGCCCGAATTCAAGTTGCTTTGTTCAATATTCTACAAGAAGGTGATATTCAAATTCGTGGTTTTAAACTGCGTATGCCGCTCGATATGCAATTTATATTTACAGCAAACCCCGAAGATTACACCAATCGTGGTAGCATTGTTACGCCTTTAAAAGACAGAATTGGTTCTCAAATATTAACGCATTATCCTGAATCGATTAAAATTGCGCGCACCATCACGGAACAAGAAGCAAAGCTCGATGCAAATCAGAGCGAATTGGTTTACGTGCCTTCATTAGCGCGTGATTTGTTGGAGCAAATTAGTTTTGAAGCCAGAGATAGTGAATATATCGATAACAAAAGTGGTGTAAGTGCCAGAATGAGTATAACTGCTTTCGAAAATTTACTAAGTACTGCGGAGCGTCGTGCCTTGAGAGCAGGAGACGATAAAACGACCTTGCGCTTGTCTGACTTCATGGGAATCATTCCTGCCATTACCGGAAAGGTAGAATTGGTTTACGAAGGAGAGCAAGAGGGAGCTGCAGCCGTAGCACAACATTTACTTAATGATGCGATACATACTTTTTTTCCAGCTTTTTTTCCGAAAATTGAAAAGTTAGAAAAACAAGATCAAAAAACGCCATACACTGATGTTATTGAGTGGTTTTTTGCCGAAAGTGGTTTTGAGTTGCTAGATGATTGCAGCAATGCAGAATACGAAAGAATTTTGAGTAACATCGCTCCATTGGATGCTTTGATTCAAAAATACCAACCGCAGTTAGAAAAGCAAGATCAAAATTTCATGAAAGAATTTATCTTGTGGGGATTAGTTGAATATAAAAAACTAAGTAAAGACCGCTTTGCAGAAGGTTATCAGTTCAAAGATATTTACGGTAGTTTTATCAGTAAACTGTAATTTCAAAAGGGTTTAGCTTCAGTTAAACCCTTTTTTTACATCTTATTTTAAAAAGTTATTCAAAAAAAACTTGCATGTATAGCGTTTTAAAAAATGTATTTTTGCAGTTCAAAATAAAATAAGATGTTGTTTTTACTTTTAAGTGTAGTTTGCAGTGTTACCGTTGGAGTTATCTTTAAAATGTCACGCCGTTATGATGCAAATCCGAAACAAATTGTAGCTTTTAATTATGCTACTGCTGTACTACTTTGTTACTTATTTTTTGAACCTAATTTCACAGATGAAACCGTCGTTTTTCCGTGGAAATTGTATGTTCCTCTTGGTATATTACTACCTACTATTTTTTTAGTTTTAGCAAAATCAATTCAACAAGTAGGCATTGTAAAAACAGATGCAGCTCAGCGCTTGTCCTTGTTTATTCCCATCCTAGCGGCTTGGTTACTTTTTGGTGAGAGCTTTTCTGTTTTTAAAGTAAGTGCATTAGTTATAGCTTTTCCAGCGTTGCTTTGTATTTTAAATAAGCCGAATCAAGATCAAAATTCGCAATGGATTTATCCTGCGATCGTATTGGTAGGTTTTGGTGCTATTGATATTTTGTTCAAACAAGTGGCACTGCATACTACTTTGCCATATACCACATCTCTATTTGTAGTTTTCGCGATTTCACTAACAATTATGGTTGGGGTGTTATTGTATCAAATAGGTATTCAAAAGCAAAAATTTGTTTTTAAAAACGTTCTTTTTGGTATTGCTGTTGGACTTTTTAATTTCGGGAATATTTTGTTTTATTTGAAAGCACACCAAGAATTTGCCCTAAATCCCTCAACTGTTTTCGCAGGAATGAACATGGGAGTTATTGTGCTAGGCAGTGTAGTGGGCGTACTAGCTTTTAAGGAAAAATTATCCAAGCTTAATTACGTAGGACTTATTGCTGCAATTGCTGCCATTATTTTGATAGTTCTTTCGTAAAAACAGTAGAATTATAAAGTTCCGGTATCTTGAAATTGTTAATTGTTTAAACCAGGCATTTTATTGCTTAGCTGAGAAAGTTCTATCACGTTTTTGATTTTCAACTTGTTGAAAATTTTGTTTTTGTGTGTGCTAACAGTAGTTAAATTAATATCAAGTTTGTTAGCTATTTCAATATTACCGTCTCCTAAAATCAGCAATTCCGTAATTTCTTTTTCTCTTTTGGATAGTTGCTCTAATGGATTCAAGCTGTTTCTGTTGGTACTTATTTGAATTAAATTTTGAAGGGTGCTTGGTGGTAAATAAGATCCGTTTTGTAAAATTAAATCAACAGCTGTTGTAATTTGATTTTTATCACAAAGTTTATTCAAATATCCATTGGCACCAGCCATTATGTATGGGCAGGCATGAGTTTTTTCGTCATAACCTGAAACCATTAAAATTTTTACTTCGGGTTGCATTCTCTTAATTTCTTGAATCATATCGGTGTTTTTACCCCCCGGAATATTGATATCCAGAAGTATTAAATCCAAGGTACTTTGTTCTAGTTTAGCTAGTAACTCAAAGTAAGTATCGGCAGTATCAATATTAAATTCAGGGAATCTTTCCTGTAATATTATTGAAATTCCTGTGCTTACTACAAAATGATCATCAACAATTAAGATATTTTTTTGCATTGTATTCTATTTTAATTCTACACAAATTACTCAAGTGGTATAGTAACCATTACCTTTGTTCCTTGCCTTAAATTACTTTCAAAATGTATTTTTCCTTTTATGATTAGGAGTAATTCTAGCACTAAATGTAAACCAATTCCGTAGGTGCTTAGTATTAATTTTTCAAGGTCTCGGTTGTTTTGAAGTGTCATATAATAGTTTATTTGTTCTTCTTTCATCCCTATCCCTGTGTCATTTACGTAATATATAAGATTTTGGTTTTCTATTTTAGCGCCAATAGTTATTGTCCCGTTGTGTGTGTTTTTGACTGCGTTGTCCGTTAGATTGTGAAGGATTACCGAAACGATTCGGCTGTTGATATTTGATAATAAATCAGGAGCTACTTCTGCAATTAAAACTGTTGCATTGTTTGCAGCAACTTCCTCAAAGAATAAAATTTTATTTTCAATTAGTTCAATGATTGAATAGGTCTTTTTTTCGCCGTGTCGTTCTTCAATATAAATTTTAGAGTAATCGATTAGATTTTTTGTAAAATCATTCAATTGCGTTGTTGATTTATAGATGGAAGCAATATATTTTCTAGACAAAGTGCCTTGCTGCGGATTGTCTAATAAGTGCTTTGCAATGACCTGAATGTATTTTAAGGGACTTTGTATGTCGTGACTTATGGTTCCAATAATTTTTTTGTGTTGGATGATTTCTTTCGACAGATTGTATTTGGTTTTTTTTAAATCCTTAATAGTGCTTAAAAGTTGTTTTGTTTGAGCGCCTATCTTTAATTTCGATCTTTGGATGCGTTTGGCAATAGCATAGTAGTATAGCGTGATTGTACTGATGAGAATCAAACTGAAAATTACATTGAACCAAATAAGGTATTTTTTTGTGGCGCGTGTACCATTGCCAAAACTTTGTGAAAATGCATCTTGATTAAGTTCGATTTTAGAATTCAATACGTTAATCTTCACAACCATTTCAGATCGATAATTTTCATTTAATTTATTTTTGTTACTTTCCTGATGGATATTCTGACCAAGTTGAAATAGTTCTCTGTTTAGTTGATCACCAAGTTCCCAGTGATAAATAGCTTTTTTAAAAAATGGTACTGATTTGAAGGTATTAAACAACCAAATCATATCGTCTAAATCTTCAACAGAATTTTTTCCTTCACTTAATGCATTTTTAACAATCTTTTTTTCGGCGCCACTTTGCATAGCAATTCGTGCTTTTTCATCTCCAAAATTTACTGCTAAACCATCTTCAAATTGTTGCCAATATAAATCTTGCTCGGTGAACAAAAATAGGAGTAAGCTATTAACAGCCTTGTTGTGACCTTTAGAGTAAAGAGATTCACCATTTACATAAGATCTAGTGGCTGACATAATCTTAATCGTGTAATAATTCACCAGAATTAAAACTGTACAAGCTACAAGTGTGATACTGATAACTTGCCGGAGATTTAATGCCTTTAATTTTAGTTTTAGTAATTTATTGTACAAGAGTTATGGCTTTTATATTGTTGTTTACTTCCAAATGTAATAAAAAACTTTGTTATTTGATATGTCTAATTGCTTAAAAAAGAGCAGTTCATGTAAAATTTGTAAGAAAGTGTCAGTTTTAATATTTATTTACGATGATTTTTAACTCCATTTATTTTTATGAATTGGTAGTTTTTTATTCGCAGGATAATCTACTGTTCCTTAAAAGATTACCTTAATTTTAACTAAACCCTAAAATCAAGTAATAAATAGATTAGTGTTAGGCTGCATGCGTAGCCACACAACGCCAAGCTTTTATCGATTTAACTAAAATTAGTCCTTATGAAACAGAGCTACCTACCATCCATTTTGAATTGGCTAAAACTTGATAAGACTTTAAAAGTAAATTTGCTGTCGCTAGTTATTCTAGGTTTATTCTTCTTCAGTACTAATATTGCATACAGCCAATGCAATTTTGAAGTTCCTCGTTCTTTTACGACTACCAATTTCGATAATTTATCGGTTAGTTCTTCAACGTCAGGTGTGTGTTCTTCATTGTTGGGCTGCGTTATAGCAAACGAAAGCAGATTGATAGATGCAGATGAGACCAATAATGCAACCGCGAGTTTTGGGGCACTAGGAATTGGTACTATACATCGTTTGCGAGTTACTGATGGAAATACAGTTTATGCTGCTGGATCATTTGCAGGATTTAAAATCCAACCCTTTGTAGGTTTATTAAATTTAGATTTACTAAACGGTATAAGTATAGTCACCTATTTGAGTGGTCAACCAGTAGAGTCTTTTTCAGGTGCCTCTTTACTAGGATTAAATGTATTAAGTAATCCAAACGATTTTATTGTAGGTTTTAATACGTCTTCTGCATTTGATGCAATAGAAATTGTTTTTAGATCCGGTGTTTCAGCATTGAGTTCTACCAAAATTTACCATGCAGTCCTTAGAGAGTATTGTGCTGGCCCAGCTTTAAATTGTAATGTGAGTACAAAACCTCAATTGCCTACTTTTCCAGTTGCTATTAACCAAACGGTGACAGGAATATCTGGAGTTGGATTAGGTACTGTTGCCAATGCTGAAAATGCTATTAACTCGGATTCAGATGATTTTGCAACTTTAAATTTTAATCTTGGTGTAGCGGCAACTGCGACGTTTGCGATAAAAAATCAAGTAGATGTATATCCAATAAACACATTTGCAGGTTTTGAAATCGAATATTCAAATTTAGCTGCAGTTGGCGCTTTGGGAAATGTAGTTATTGCAACTTACTTAAATGGCATTTTAAGAGAACAAAGCAACGGAAGTAATTTAATTGCGAATACCGGTTTGTTAAATACAAGTGGTCGTACACCCTTAGGATTTGTAGCTACTCAGACTTTTAATGAGGTTCGGCTTATAATCAATCAAACTTTGGCATTAAATTTAGGCACAACTAGAATTTTCGGTTCAGTTTTACAAAATTTTTGCGCAGGTCCTGATTTACTTTGTAATACACCAACAGCTATGACCGCTCCGCTATATCCTGTTTTTGTAAATTCTGCAAATACAGGCTTTGATGGTGTACTTTGTGTAGGTTGTAATGTAACTAATACTCAATTTTTGATAGATAATGATCCTTCTAATTTTGCGACATTTAATAATACAGTAGGAGTTGGTGTTATTGGTAAGCTGGCAGTTAAAAATCAAATAACAGATTATCCTCTTGGATCATTTGCTGGGTTCAATATCGAAACGCCAGCATTAGCCAACGTAGATGCATTAAATGGTATTACAATTAAAACCTACTTAAACGGAGTATTACAAGAAACTAAATCAGGTTCCGGAGCATTAGTAGCAGTAGGATCTAATTTACTGACTGGTTCAGGAAGGCAAACACTTGGTTTTGTGACATCAACTGACTATGATGAAGTTCAAATTAATTTTGAAAATACAGTAGCAGTAAGTTTCGGAACCATTCGGGTGTATAATGCAGTTATTCAGCAATTTTGTGAACCTACCGTAGTTTGTGATACTACTTATTTTTTATCAAATCCAGAATTTCCTGTTCAAGTTAATTCATCTCGTAGCGGAATTTCTGGGGTCGTTTGTGTGGGTTGTGATGTTACAAATGCATCAAATGTTGTAACCGCTGATTTTAGCGATTTTGCAAATATAACTCTTGTTGCAGGTGTAGGAAGTACAGGTTCTATTGCTGTGCAAGATCAGTTGTTTACCTATCCTCCTGGTACTTTTGCAGGATTTGTTATTGATGATTTGGGTACCTTGGCACAAGTAGACTTGTTTCAATCATTAACAATTAGTACATATAACAACGGAATCTTGGTTGAATCAAAATCAGCTGCGAATTTGATTGATCTTGCCGCACTTGGAATAAATGTTTTAGGTTCTGTTCCCGGAGTATATAATGTAGGTTTCAAAACATCACAAGAATTTGATGAGGTTAGAATCACCGTAAATGGATTAGCATCAGTCATTAATTCTATCAATGTTTATGGTGCTTTTGTAAATACTTCGGAGAGCAATGATGGTGCTACTGGAAATTTCAATTGTTTTTCTGCTTCTCTTTTACTTACAAAGGATGGTACTTACAATGATTTTAATGGTGACGGTCTTGTAAATGTTGGAGATAAAATTGATTATGTTTTTGAGATTAAAAATACAAGTAATGAAAGTTTGACAAACGTCTCCCTTACAGATAATAATGCCGTAACCTCTGGATTGCCGATCCCTTCTATGCCAGCAGGAGCAGCGGATACAAATTCTTACTCAGCAGTTTATTTTATAACTCAGCAGGATATTGATGCAGGTGTAGTTTACAATTTAGCTACCATCACCGCACGTACTTTTTTTGGATCGACAGTGACAGCAACATCTACCGATCCAACTCCATGCGTTGATTGCCCACCTAATCCATCATGTTCATCATGTACTGCCACAGCTCTGCGACAAGCAAATACAGTTTCATTAGTGAAAACGGCAGTTTATAATGGAAATGCTGCTGCTGCAAAAGTAGGCGACACCATTACCTACACATTCACGATTACTAATTCAGGAAATACTACGTTAACCAATGCTGTTGTGACAGATGCAAAATTAGGATTGACCAATGTGTCTGTCAGTCCGAGTACTTTGGCACCATCAGAAAGTGGAACTTTAACTCAAAACTACACTATCACCCAGGCAGATATTGATGCAGGAAGTGTAACCAATTCTGCAGTAGGAACTGCGCAAGATCCGGACAATAATACTCTTTCAGATACTTCAGGTACCGCAGTTGATAATGATGATAGCACAATTACTAATTTACCAAAAAATTCAAGCTTAGCTTTAGTAAAATCAGCCGTTTACAATGGCAATGCTACAGCAGCACAAGTTGGCGATACGATTACTTACACATTCACTATCACCAACACAGGAAATACAACTCTGACTAATGCGGTTGTAACCGATGCTAAATTGGGTATGACCAATGTAGCTGTAAGTCCGAGTACTTTGGCATCCAACGCAAGTGGCACTTTAACACAAAACTACACGATTACCCAAGCCGATATCGATGCAGGAACCGTTACGAATTCGGCAATAGGAAGCGCTAAAGATCCTTCAAATGCTACAGTCTCTGATATTTCAGGTACAACAACTACAAATGATTCGCCTACAGTTACGACAGTTCCAAAAACATCAAGTGTTGCTTTAGTAAAAACAGCCGTTTACAATGGCAATGCTACAGCAGCACAAGTAGGAGATACTATTACATATACCTTCACTATCACCAACACAGGAAATACAACTCTGACTAATGCGGTTGTAACCGATGCTAAATTGGGTATGACCAATGTAGCTGTAAGTCCGAGTACTTTGGCACCCAACGCAAGTGGCACTTTAACACAAAACTACACGATTACCCAAGCCGATATCGATGCGGGAAGTGTTACCAATTCGGCAGTAGGAAGCGCGACGGATCCATCAAATGCAACAGTTTCCGATACCTCAGGAACGACTACAACAAATGATACCGCAACGGTAACGAATCTTCCAAAAACATCAAGCGTAGCTTTAGTAAAAACAGCTGTGTACAATGGCAATGCCACTGCAGCACAAGTAGGAGATACTATTACATATACCTTCACTATCACCAACACAGGAAATACAACTCTGACTAATGCGGTTGTAACCGATGCTAAATTGGGTATGACCAATGTAGCGGTAAGTCCGAGTACTTTGGCACCCAACGCAAGTGGCACTTTAACACAAAACTACACGATTACCCAAGCCGATATCGATGCGGGAAGTGTTACCAATTCGGCAGTAGGAAGCGCGACGGATCCATCAAATGCAACAGTTTCAGATACGTCTGGAACGACTACAACCAATGATACGCCGACAGTAACGACAGTTCCTTCTGCGCCAAGCACTTCAAGCTTAGCGTTGGTTAAAACGGCAGTTTATAACGGGAATGCAGCTGCTGCACAAGTTGGCGATATTATTACATATACCTTCATCATCACCAACACAGGCAATACCACTCTAACCAATGTGGTGGTTACGGATGCTAAATTGGGATTGATTAATGTAGCGGTAAGCCCGAGTACTTTGGCAGTAAACGCTAGTGGTACTTTAACACAAAACTACACGATAACTCAAGCTGATATCGATGCAGGAACTGTTACGAATTCTGCAATAGGAAGCGCGACAGATCCATCAAATGTAACAGTTTCCGATACCTCAGGAACGACTACAACAAATGATACCGCAACGGTAACGAATCTTCCAAAAACATCAAGCTTAGCTTTAGTAAAAACAGCTGTGTACAATGGCAATGCCACTGCAGCACAAGTTGGAGATACCATTACGTATACCTTCACCATCACCAACACGGGTAATACCACTCTCGGCAATGCAGTTGTAAGCGATGCTAAATTACGAATGACTAATGTAGCGGTAAGCCCAAGTACTTTAGCTCCAAATGCCAGTGGCACCTTAACACAAAACTACACCATTACCCAAGCCGATATCGATGCGGGAACGGTTACGAATTCAGCACTAGGAAGCGCGACAGATCCATCAAATGCGACAGTTTCTGATACATCGGGAACGACTACAACAAATGATACCGCAACGTTAACAAATCTTCCAAAAACATCAAGCGTAGCTTTGGTTAAAACAGCCGTTTACAATGGCAATGCGACTGCAGCACAAGTCGGCGATACCATTACTTATACCTTTACAATCACCAACACAGGTAATTCCACTTTAACTAATGCTGTTGTAACAGATGCTAAATTAGGATTGACTAATGTAGCGCTAAGTCCGAGTACTTTGGCTCCAAATGCCAGTGGCACCTTAACACAAAACTACACCATTACCCAAGCCGATATCGATGCGGGAACGGTAACGAATTCTGCAACAGGAAGTGCCACTGATCCATCAAATGCGACAGTTTCAGATACATCGGGAACGACTACAACAAACGATACAGCAACGGTAACCAATCTTCCAAAAACATCAAGCGTAGCTTTAGTTAAAATGGCCGTTTACAATGGCAATGCAACTGCAGCGCAAGTTGGAGATACCATTACGTATACCTTCACTATCACTAACACAGGCAATACCACTCTAACCAATGCAGTTGTTACGGATGCTAAATTGGGATTGACCAATGTTGCGCTAAGTCCGAGTACTTTGGCTCCAAATGCAAGCGGAACATTAACACAAAACTACACGATTACTCAAGCCGATATCAATGCGGGAAGTGTAACGAATTCTGCAGTAGGAAGCGCGACGGATCGAGCAAATGTTACAGTTTCGGATACATCGGGAACAACAATTGCGAACGATACAGCAACCGTAACTAATCTTCCAAAAACATCAAGCGTAGCTTTGGTTAAAACAGCCGTTTACAATGGCAATGCGACAGCTGCTCAAGTAGGAGATACCATTACGTATAACTTCACCATCAACAACACGGGTAATACCACTTTAAGCAATGCAGTTGTAAGCGATGCTAAATTAGGAATGACCAATGTTGCAGTAAGTCCGAGTACTTTAGCTCCAAACGCCAGCGGCACTTTAACACAAAACTACACGATAACCCAAGCCGATATTGATGCGGGAATTGTTACGAATTCAGCAATAGGAAGTGCCACTGATCCATCAAATGCGACAGCTTCGGATACTTCGGGAACAACAACTACGAACGATACCGCAACGGTAACGACAGTTCCATCTGCGCCAAGCGCATCAAGCGTAGCTTTGGTTAAAACGGCAGTGTACAATGGCAATGCGACAGCTGCACAAGTTGGCGATATTATTACGTATACCTTCATTATCAACAACACAGGCAATACCACTCTAACCAATGCGGTGGTTACGGATGCTAAATTGGGATTGACTAATGTAACGGTAAGCCCGAGTACTTTGGCAGTAAACGCTAGTGGTACTTTAACACAAAACTACACGATTACCCAAGCCGATATCGATTCGGGAACGGTAACGAATTCGGCAATAGGAAATGCCACTGATCCATCAAATGTGACATTTTCAGATACTTCGGGAACAACAACTACCAACGATACAGTAACGGTAACGAATCTTCCAAAAACATCAAGCGTAGCTTTGGTTAAAACAGCCGTTTACAATGGCAATGCTACTGCAGCACAAGTAGGCGATACCATTACTTATACCTTTACAATCACCAACACAGGCAATACCACTCTAACCAATGCAGTTGTTACTGATGCTAAATTAGGAATGACTAATGTAGCGGTAAGTCCAAGTACTTTGGCAGCAAATGCAAGCGGAACATTAACGCAAAACTACACGATTACCCAAGCCGATATCGATGCGGGAACTGTTACGAATTCTGCAGTAGGAAGCGCGACAGATCCATCAAATGCGACAGTTTCGGATACATCGGGAACGACTACAACAAATGATACTGCAACGATAACAAATCTTCCAAAAACATCAAGTGTTGCTTTAGTAAAAACAGCTGTGTACAATGGCAATGCTACTGCAGCACAAGTGGGAGATACTATTACTTATACATTTACCATCACGAACACAGGCAATACCACTTTAAGCAATGCAGTTGTTACGGATGCTAAATTAGGCATGACCAATGTAGCGTTAAGTCCTAGTACTTTGGCTCCAAATGCAAGCGGAACCTTAACACAGAACTACACGATTACTCAAGCTGATATCAATGCAGGAACTGTTACGAATTCTGCAGTAGGAAGCGCGACAGATCCATCAAATGCGACAGTTTCAGATACTTCGGGAACAGCAACTACGAACGATACACCTACAGTAACGACAGTTCCTTCTGCGCCAAGTACTTCAAGCGTCGCTTTGGTTAAAACAGCCGTTTACAATGGCAATGCGACTGCAGCACAAGTTGGCGATACCATTACGTATACCTTTACCATTACCAACACAGGAAATACTACTTTAAGCAATGCCGTTGTCACAGATTCAAAGTTAGGAATGACCAATGTAGCGGTAAGTCCGAGTACTTTGGCTCCAAACGCTAGCGGAATCTTGACACAGAACTACATGATAACTCAAGCAGATATCGATGCGGGAAGTGTTACGAATTCGGCAGTAGGAAGCGCCACAGATCCGTCAAATGCTACTGTTTCAGATACATCGGGAACAACAACTACGAACGATACCGCAACGGTAACAACTGTTCCAAAAATAGCAAGCGTAGCTTTGGTAAAGACTGCCGTTTACAATGGCAATGCTACAGCTGCTCAAGCTGGCGATACAATTACTTACACATTCACCATTACCAACACAGGCAATACAACATTAACTAATACTTTTGTCACAGATGCAAAATTAGGATTGACCAATGTAGTGGTAAGTCCAAGCACTTTGGCACCAAATGCAAGCGGCACTTTAACACAAAACTACACGATTACCCAAGCCGATATCGATGCGGGAACGGTTACGAATTCGGCAGTAGGAAGCGCTAAAGATCCATCGAATGCGACAGTTTCTGATACTTCAGGAACAACAACTACAAATGATACGGCAACGGTTACAACTGTTCCAAAAACATCAAGCGTAGCTTTAGTTAAAACGGCCGTTTACAATGGTAATGCCACTGCCGCTCAAATTGGCGATACCATTACGTATACCTTTACCATCACCAACATTGGTAATACAATTTTAACCAATGCCGTTGTAACGGATGCTAAATTAGGAATGACCAATGTAGCGGTAAGTCCAAGTACTTTGGCTCCAAATGCAAGCGGAACATTAACACAAAACTACACGATTACTCAAGCCGATATCAATGCGGGAAGTGTAACGAATTCTGCAGTAGGAAGCGCGACGGATCGAGCAAATGTTACAGTTTCGGATACATCGGGAACAACAATTGCGAACGATACAGCAACCGTAACTAATCTTCCAAAAACATCAAGCGTAGCTTTGGTTAAAACAGCCGTTTACAATGGCAATGCGACAGCTGCTCAAGTAGGAGATACCATTACGTATAACTTCACCATCAACAACACGGGTAATACCACTTTAAGCAATGCAGTTGTAAGCGATGCTAAATTAGGAATGACCAATGTTGCAGTAAGTCCGAGTACTTTAGCTCCAAACGCCAGCGGCACTTTAACACAAAACTACACGATAACCCAAGCCGATATTGATGCGGGAATTGTTACGAATTCAGCAATAGGAAGTGCCACTGATCCATCAAATGCGACAGCTTCGGATACTTCGGGAACAACAACTACGAACGATACCGCAACGGTAACGACAGTTCCATCTGCGCCAAGCGCATCAAGCGTAGCTTTGGTTAAAACGGCAGTGTACAATGGCAATGCGACAGCTGCACAAGTTGGCGATATTATTACGTATACCTTCATTATCAACAACACAGGCAATACCACTCTAACCAATGCGGTGGTTACGGATGCTAAATTGGGATTGACTAATGTAACGGTAAGCCCGAGTACTTTGGCAGTAAACGCTAGTGGTACTTTAACACAAAACTACACGATTACGCAAGGAGATATTGATGCAGGCCAAGTAGTAAATTCAGCATTAGCTGCGGGGCGTACACCACAAAATGTCCTTGTTCAAGACACCTCAGGAACTTCAATTACTAATGATACTCCAACCACGACAATTTTAAATTCTGTTTCAAGTATTAGCCTTTTAAAAGAAGGTGTTTATATAGATTCAAACAATGATGGAATTGTAAATATTGGAGATCGAATAAATTATACATTCACTGTTCAAAATACGGGACAAACAACTTTGAGCAATGTGATGATTTCTGATCCTAATGTTATTGTTGTTGGGCCAGCAATTCCAACTCTGGTAGTAAATGCAATAAATAGTACTAATTTCTCAGCTTCATATCTCATTACACAAAGTGACATAAGTGCAGGTGTAGTTTACAATTTGGCAACAGTAACTTCCACAAACCCGAAAGGAATGACAGTAACAGCTACATCATCAGATCCAACGCCTTGTGTTACATGTCCAGTAAGTCCTACATGTTTAACATGTACGATTACTGAGTTGCCTATAAATGATTGTGCTGTTGAGGTTTTCAATGCAGTATCGCCAAATACGGGTGACGATTTTGAGCGTATTTTATATATCAAAGGAATTGAATGCTATCCGAATAATACGGTGCAAATATTTGATCGTTGGGGGGTAAAAGTTTTTGATCTAGCAGGCTACAATAATACAAATAAGGCTTTTAGAGGAATGTCAGAAGGTAGAGTGACCATACAACAATCCTCAGGATTACCGACAGGAACTTATTTTTATGTGATTGATTACACCAATTTTGCAGGTGAAAAAATAGAAAAAACAGGCTATTTACATTTAGAAAACGATTAAAGTTTCACTACTGTTCAATTTGCGCATTGCTTACTTTTCTAAAACAAAAACTATGAAAAAAATATATACATTTATCCTGCTTATTTTTATTTGTAGTGCTTCATTTGCACAGCAAGACTCACAATATACGCACTACATGTACAATACTATTAACATCAATCCTGCTTATGCGGGTAATAGAGGTGCTCTAAGCATATTCGGATTGCATCGTACGCAATGGATGGGCCTAGAAGGGGCACCTACAACTTATGCAGCCTCAATAAATTCGCCAATTGAAAACTCAAAATTGGGTTACGGATTATCTTTAGTAAATGATAAAATTGGTGCAGGAAATCAAAGTAATATTGCTGTTGATCTGTCTTATACGATAATGATTTCTGAGGAGTTTGATTTATCATTTGGGATCAAAGGTTCTGTTGATTTATTGAATGTGGATTATACAAAATTGAATCGTTATAATGTCAATAATCCAATTTTTCAAAACAATATCGACAATGAATTTTCACCAAATTTGGGAGCAGGATTGTTTTTTTTCTCTGAAAAAATGTACTTAGGAGCTTCCGTGCCTTACTTTTTAGCAACCAAACATTTTGATGATAATACTAGCGGTATTGAAATTGATCGTTTACATTATTATTTTATAGGAGGATATGTTTTTGATTTGAGTTCGAATGTAAAACTAAAACCTAGTTTCTTAACAAAAGTGGTTGCAGGAGCGCCTTTGCAAGTTGACCTCTCTGCTAATGTTTTGTTCTCTGAAAAATTCACATTAGGATTAGCCTATCGTGTAGACGCAGCAGCAACAGCAATGACAGGTTTTCAAGTAAACAAAAATTGGTTTATAGGTTACAGTTATGATTTTGAAACCACCAAATTGAACAATTATAATTCAGGTTCACATGAACTTTTTTTACGCTATGAACTACCTAAAATCAAGAGAAGAACAATAACACCAAGATTTTTTTAAGATGAAAAACTATCCTAAACAACATATACTTTTTACACTCTTTGTCTTTGGTTATACCGTTATTACCTCTGCGCAAAACACCGAAAAAAAAGCAGCTACTGACTACGAAAATTATGCTTTTGTAGATGCTAAAAAGACCTACGAACGCTTGTACGAGAAAGGATTAAAATCGCCTGATCTAGTATTAAAATTAGCAAACAGCTGTTATTTTAACGCCGATTTTGAGAGTGCAGCTAAATATTATAAAGCATTTTTTGATTTGGGACAAAATACAGTCTCAGCTGAATTGTACTACCGATACGCACAATCTCTTAAAGCAATTACGGAGTATGCCAAGGCAGATGAAATGATGGAAAAGTTTAAAAAACAAAACAGCAGTGATGGTAGAGCCAAATTAGCTTTAAACCAAAAAGATTATTTAGCTGTAATAAAAAGTAATTCTGGCAGATTTGATATCACTAATGCAGGAATTAACAGTAAATATTCAGATTATGGAACTGCATTTTACCAAGATAAGGTAGTTTTTGCTACTGGAAGAGATGTTAGTTCAAAATCGGATAAAATGGATCCTTGGACAGGCGAGGGGTATACCAATCTTTATTTATCAAATAAAAATGCCGATGGGACATTGGCTTCAGCCAAAATTTTAGAAGGGAATTTAAATACTAAATACCATGAGTCTACACCTGTATTTACCAAAAATGGTAAAACAGTATATTTTACTCGTAACAATTTTGTTAACGGAAAAATAGGAAATGATGAGAATGCAACCATTTTATTGAAAATTTATAAAGCCGAACTGATTGATGGGCAGTGGAAAAATATTGTTGAGCTGCCCTTCAATAGCGATCAATACAGTGCAGCGCATCCCGTCCTAAGCACTGATGAAAAAACACTCTATTTTGCCTCAAATATGCCCGGAACCATTGGGCAATCGGATATTTTTAAGGTAGCAATAGGCTTTGATGGTTCTTTAGGAACTCCCGAAAATTTGGGCAATAAAATTAATACCGAAGGCCGAGAAACTTTTCCTTTTATTTCAAATGAAAACGAATTGTATTTCGCCTCTGATGGGCATCCAGGACTTGGTGGATTAGATGTTTTCGTAGCTAAAGGTAAAAAAGAAGGGGTTTACGATGAGGTAATAAATGTAGGTGCCCCATTAAATAGCTCAAAAGATGATTTTGGTTTCATTATAAATACAGCTACTAAACTAGGATTTGTTACATCTAACCGAGACGGCGGAGTAGGTGGCGATGATATTTATCGCATCAAAGAAATTAAACCTTTGCAGACCGCTTGCGAGCAAACTTTGGCAGGCATAGTAACAGATAGCAATACCAAAAAAGCAATCGAGGGTGTGCAAATTGTATTGTATGATGATAATTATAAAAACCTACGCTCATTGATGACCGATGCTGATGGTAAATTTAATTTTGGTGTAGTCGACTGTTCCCAAAAATATTATTTACAGTTATCTAAAAAAAATTACCATGTCGAAGAAATTCCTGCCAATACGGGCGATCAATCTGGTGAAACATTTTTGCCTGTAGTACTTGAAGAAAGTATTCAAAGAGTGGGACTTGGAGATGATTTAGCAAAGGTTTTTAAAATTAATCCTATTTATTTTGACTTCAATAAAGCAGATATTCGCATGGATGCTGAAATCGAACTTTCTAAGATATTAGATTTTTTATTGGCTAATCCCGGAATCAAAATCGAAATTAGATCGCATACGGATAGTAGACTTTCTGATGCCTATAATTTTAATTTATCTAAAAGACGTGCCGATTCAACCAAAAACTGGTTGATAAAATATGGTGTAGATGCGAACCGATTAAAAGCCTACGGTTACGGAGAATCTCAACTACTTAATAAATGTGCGGATAATGTAGTTTGCACCGAAGCGGAACACCAACAAAACAGAAGAAGCGAATTTATTATCGTTGAAATTAAATAATTTTTTGAACCTAACAGAAAAGCTAAATAAGCAAGTAGTTTACAAAAAGCTATTTCGTTCTTTTGGCTTTTTTATTTTAAATTTCGTCTGTATTTTTGATAAAAGTTTTTAGCTATTTCAAATCTGACCAATCATAACCAAACATTACATTAACAACAATTTCTTTTCGGTCGATTGATCATAGTTCTTTTATTCAATCGATCAAAAATGGTAAAAACACGTTCCAATTTGTTCCATTCCAAAGTATAAAGCGATTGAGTTCCGCTAAATTTTCTACAAATTAGTTTTTCTTCTAACAAGTCATTCAAATGTTTTGATACAGTTGATTGTGAAAGGGGTAATTCTGCTACCAATTCTTTACAAGTACGGTCTTTATGTTTGGATAAAATTGTTATGATTTGAATTCGTGCTGGGTGAGACAAACATTTTGCCATTTGTGATAATTCCAATTCTAAAGCGTGAAAAGTATTGTTGTCTTTCATATTAATCGTATTTATTAGATGAATAAAATCTAATTTTTAAATTTTTTTTTGGTTGTTTTATATGTTGTTTATCAATTAGTTGTGATTTTTGTTTTAAATATTAATCGTTAAAGTACGATTGAAAGATACAACTTTCTTGTTAGTAGTTACGTATATTTCATAAATATAAATTACGCTACATGAAAAACATTTGTACTTTTTTACTTTTGTGCTGTTCTTTAATGGTTTGTGCTCAAGAAACTACAGGAATTTTAAAAGGAAATATTACTGATTCACAAGGAAATTTTTTACCAGCGGTAGCCGTTACGGTGCTGCAAAAAAGTACTGGAATTCAATACAATACGCTATCACAAGGTGATGGATATTACGAGTTCAATCAATTGCCGCCAGCAGCTGATTATCAGGTTAAAATTGTACTCGATGGCTACGAAGCGTTAATAATAGAATCGGTTCAAATTTTATTGGGAAAAGCCACCAAAAGAGATTTGCAATTGATTGCAAATGCCCAACAGCTTCAAGAAGTTACGGTAGTTTCTAATTCTGGCTCTAAAAAAAATAATGAAAAAAGATTAAAAATTGAGGTGATAACGAGTCTGCCTAGCGCAAACAGAAGTATTCAAGATGCTACACGATTATTACCAGAGGCCAATTTAAATTCGTTTGGTGGAGCTAATTATCGCTTCAATAATTTGTCTATTGATGGTAGCTCAACAAATGATGTTCTTGGTTTTCAGGAACCGGCTAGCGGTGCTGCGGGATCAACTGCATCAGGAACTCCTGGCGGTTTAGCAGGCACACAACCAATTGGATTTGGTGCCATCAGTGCTTTGTCTGTAAAAACAGCTCCTTTTGATGTAACTTTTGGTAATTTTACCGGTGCTAGTATTAATGCAGTCACCAAAAGTGGATCCAATAATACTGAAGGTTCGGTGTATACTTTTGTAAAAAATAAAAATTTAATAGGTTCACATGCCAATGGAATTCGACAAGAAAATGCCGTTTTTACTGATTATACCTACGGTGTAAGTTTGGGTGGTAAACTAATCAAAAACAAATTGTTTTACTTTTTTAATGCTGAAGTTGGTGACCGCAATGAAACAGTGCTAAATGCGCCAGGAAGCGCCACTTCAAATATAGATCCGGAAACAGTTGCTCAAATTGCTGACCGATTAAAAACAAAATACAATTATGATCCAGGAACAGCACTTGATGCTCAAATTGAACGAAAAAACACCAAGCTCTTTCTGCGTTTGGATTATAATATTTCAGATAATCATAAGCTCACACTTCGCAACAATTTTGTTACTGGATTTGCAGATAATCTAGAATGGACACCCACAGTTTACAATTTCACCAATCAGGGTTACCGTCATAACTCGACCACAAATAGTATTGTAGCAGAATTAAAAAGTAAATTTTCAAATGCTTTGTCTAATAAGTTGACCGTTTCGTTATCTACTGTAAATGATGATCGAACTTATTCCGGACGCGTATTCCCACATATTGAAATTATAGACAATACTGCCAACACTATTTTTGCAGGAACGTATCGCGAAGCATCCGTTTATGGATTGACTTTAAACACAATTCAACTAACCGATAATGTAACCTATTATGTGAAAAATCATAAATTTACAGCAGGTGCGTCAACAGAGATAAATGCTATTGAATATCGTTTTTTAACAGCCTTTAACGGAAGATGGCAATACAATTCTGTTGCTAATTTTTTAAATGATCAACCAAGTCGAGTTCGAGGTGTGTACAATATCGAGAACAATGATTTTGAGTTGAATAAAAGAACGCCATCTGCTGACTATTCGGTGCTTTTGTCAAGCGCTTATGTGCAAGATGAAATCAGACTTTCAAAAAAGTTTTCGATTCTTGCCGGATTTCGATTGGACTGGCAAAACACACCAACACCTTTTCCAGTTTCAGATGATATCAAAAATACACCTGAATTTGCTGGCTATCAAAACAAGATTAATAGCAGGCCAATAATCAATCCTCGCTTTAATTTTAATTATACAATTGATTCGGCTGGAAAGTACAATTTAAAAGGAGGAACAGGACTTTTTACAGGGCGAATGCCTTTTGTTTGGTACGCCTATGAATACTATATCTCGGGAACCAAATATTTTAATATCGATTACCGACCAACGGGAAGCCTAGATTTAAATGAAGATTTGAGTCAACTAGCACCTTTACAAAGCAGAAGATTGACTGAGGTGAATTTGATAGACAACAATTTTAATTTACCTCGAGACTGGAAATCGAATATATCTCTTGATGTAGCTTTAAAAAATAATTTTGCTCTTAATTTTGAGGCTACCTACACCAAGACCTTAGATGGTTTATTGTTTCAATCCATCAACAGAAAAGAAGATCAAAAAAGTAATTTTGTAGGAGCTGACAATCGTCCGTACTACAACACATCGGCAGAAAGCATAAAGATCAATCCGAACTTTACAAACGTATTTTTGTTAACCAATACTTCACAAGGATACCGATACAATCTCACTTTTGGCTTAACCAAAACAGAGGAACGCTACAATGGATTTTTAGGATATACCTATGGCGTAAGTAAAGATATTTCGAGCACCAACCGTAACTCACATGCGGCTAATTTTGAATGGAATCAGGCTTTGGTTGCGAATGCTCCTGAACTTACAGCATCTAATTTTGACTTGCGTCACAAAATAGTTTCTTATCATTTTTATGACCTTCCAATCAAATCAAGAACTTTAAAATTTGGGCTTTTGTACAACGGAAGATCAGGAAGTCCGTTTAGTTTTGTCTACGAAGGTGACGTAAACCGTGATGGATCGGCTAAAAATGATATCCTTTATATTCCTAGAGACCAATCTGAAATTAGATTGCAAAACATAGTAAATAGTAGCAATCAAGTGGTAGTTTCGGCTGCAGACCAATGGTTACAGTTGGATGCGTACATTAATCAAAATGACTACTTGCGTAAAAATCGTGGTAGTTATGCCAGTCGCAATGCGGCGCGCACGCCTTGGAATCATCAGGTTGATTTGAAAGTTATTTTTGAAACAAAACTCTTTAAAAACAAACTCGAATTTGGACTTGATGTTTTTAATGTTGCGAACTTAATTTCTAAAAATTGGGGAACTCAAGTATACGTTCCTAATATCAATAATTCGGGTTATGCCTTACTTGATTTCGTGCGTATCGAAAATCAACAGCCTGTTTTTCAATTTAAAAATCCACAAGGTAAACCGTGGTTGGTTGATAATTTGAATTCAAGATGGCAAGGACAATTGAGTGCGACTTATCATTTTATGTAATTTACAGCTTCAAGTGGTAGCTGCCAATGCGCTCTTTGAATGCAGGATCTACTTGAGCTTGATCGGCAAAAGTGTACCAATTAGCAACTTTCAATTGAATTTGGTCTATAATATTAGTTGCTTTTTTGATATTCATTGATTTAGCAACTAGTAAAAGATCTTCTCTTTGAAAATTTTTTCTTTTGCCGTTAATGCTTAAGTTGTGTTGGCTCACCCATTCGCTGTCTGGGCGGTACGCAAAGCAAACATCGTACGCGGGAGCAAGTTCCCAAGCACCACCTTTTTGAAGTCGAAAAGCAAAATTTTTTGTATGATCGTCGCAATTTCTAGCAATCACATTAAAAACCATTCTGCGAAATAATTGCTCGGCTTGCGGATAGGGCAGGCGCAACAAACGCATGGTTTGAAAAAGTTGCTCGTAGCTAAAACTGCTTATTTGATTAAAATCGTAATGCTGCATGGCGCACAAGGTCTGAATGTGATGCTTTTGTTGGCCTCCATCACGATCAAAGCGCTTGGTCATAAAATGCGCTCGATTATTTTCTTCAAGTAAACGCGACTCCATCATGTCAATTCCACAAGCTTTAGCCATATAATAGTACGCTAGTTCAATACGGCCGTAGCCTGTGCTTTCGCCAAATTGTACATCGCTCACCGTATCGAGTTTGATTAACCAATGTTCAAAACCACTTGGAGCATTGGTTTGACCTGACTTAACTTGTCCTGTTTTTGCATTATACGCAATGATCGCTTTTGGGCGTGCTCCACCTGCCGAAGTTCCTATTTTAAGAATATCGAGCATGGCTTTTTGTTCGTCTTGAGTTAAATTGGTTTCAAATTCGTCTCTACGAGAAAGCATTTTTTGAGAAATTTGAATCAAACTATCAATTTCTATATCAAAAGCTCTTTTAGTAGGTTGTAGTTGCGATGGCTCAAATTCTAAAGCGCCCATACCACGAGTGCCTATAAAACACAAAAGCTCCACAGGATTCATACTGTTTTCAGGGCGGCCGTTTTGTGCAAGCCAACTATTGATTAATTGGTTTCCGTAATCATCGGGTAAAACGTCGGCTAGTAAACCGGGTAATCCTTTAAAAGTTTTGATTTGCTGTAATTCTGGAAACGAAAAAATACGATTAGTTGCGTTGGTAATGGGCATTTTCAATGGAGCCAAATCAGTTTTAGTAGCAACAAATTTCGGATCGTATTCAAAACTAGCCAATCCGGTTGCAGCATTCCATGCAATCGCTCCCACGGTGGTTCCCCAAATTTTGACAAAAGCAGTTGTTATCATTACCAAGTAGAATTTGAGGAGTTATCTGTATTGTTATTTCTGGCGCGTTGTCTTTTTTGTTTTTCTTGCTTGGCAAGTTGCAACGGACTTATTTGTTCTTGAATTGTAAATGAATTCAGGACATATAATAAATCTAAAACACGAAGCACTTGCAAAAGTGTTGGTAGCGTAACTGTGCCGCCTTTTTCTAATAAACTTAGTGT
This sequence comes from Flavobacterium turcicum, assembly GCF_011365745.1. Lineage (GTDB taxonomy): Bacteria > Bacteroidota > Bacteroidia > Flavobacteriales > Flavobacteriaceae > Flavobacterium > Flavobacterium turcicum. Next base: position 247,020 of record NZ_JAAOBY010000002.1, read on the forward strand.
AGAGCGGCTTATGTTGGCAGCTTGCGCGATTTCCTCTTGTGTTTTGTTTTGAGACAAGCGATGGTGTTTTACAAATGCTCCGATCGTTTGCGATAAAGCCAAATCACTCATTGCTACCCGATCTATGTATGGTTTATCATTCATAATGTTATTAATTAAGTATTAATGATTGCTTTGTCATACAAAATTACAACAAAATATAGTATTGCTTACATAATGTTTTCTTTTTTATTTTAAAACATCTAGTGTTGAATACAAGTAGAGTTCTAGATTGTAAAACTATTTATCTGGTTTCTTAGAAAAGGAAGGAGGGTGGTTTTATAAGGATTACTATTTGTACTTTAGATACTAACAAAGTAAAAATAGAGGTTTCAAAAAGTATAAACATAAAAAAACCCCAACAAATGCTGGGGTTTTGTGAACTCCTTGGTACAAAATTCGAACCTTTTATTGGAAGATTTCCAGATTTTAAGCGAGCTAACAGAGGTTTGAAAAGAAAAGCATTTTGTTTTACCAAATTAATGAAATCAAATTTAGTCTCAATAAAATCGATTATGGATTTATCTAAAGAAACTGATGCTATTGAAACTGTAAGGGCTTCAAGCTTCATGAATTGAAAACCCTTAAGACCTGACTGTCCAATAAAAATAAAGATGCTGATGAGATATTTACTGTGATTATGAGGAAAATATATTTTAAAGAAATCTTTCAGCTTTTAAAGCTACATTTAAACAGCTAAAGCTGTATTTTTCATTCTTCCAAGATTTTTTCATTTCCTAAGTACTGAGAAAATAACAACATTTCTTTAGGAAACCAGACTTAAGATTGACATAAAGCGAAAAGCGAAAGCTCTGTATTATCTTGAAAAAATTATAAATCTTTTAAAGGACTTTCTTCGGAATTATCATCCGAGGAAAATCCAAAACGTATAGAGAGATAGCTGTGCACAGCACTGAAGTTTGGATATTTCATGCCATTTTGTAACCCGTAAGAATCCAGGACATCAACGGGTACTTTATTCATGTAAAATGAAAATTCAGGGGATGTCAGCCACTCCAGTGGTATTGGAATATAATTTTGATCTTCGAGCTGTCTTCTCATTTCTATCGATAGTTTTGCTGCTAAAGCTGCAGCCTCTTGCTGAGTTGAAGGAGGATTTCTCTGTAATAGGATATTGACTTTTTTTGCAATCACAAAGTTTCTCAGAGCTGAAAGGATCTGCCAGTCAAGAAAACCTGTACTACGCAATGAATTTATAAGTATTTTAAAATTGGGATCCCGTTTCCAGATTTCAAGACTGACGGATAAACTTTTATAATTACGCTTATATCTGCCGGCAATTTTTTCTAATGACGCAGCCTGATCATATTTCGCGCTGACTCCTTTAAAAGCTATATCAAGTCTGGATCCTTCGGAATTAAAATCATCAAAGCTGACAGGGTTAAAAGCTGAACGATGCGATTCACTAAACTGTTCCTCTGTTAAATGATTGAAATATACTTTCTGATAGGTATTTATAATTAATCCCTTATGTCCTAAATTTTGTTTTTTGTAAAGTGAATCAAAAGCTTCGTAGAATTCTTTACTCGGCAGCAGGCTTAAATTACTTAAAAGAGTTCTAATACGACTCGTTAAAAAAGCATAGTGGTATTGAATCTTTAGCTGATCTGTTACCTCTAAGGCAGGGATTGCTAAATCCCAGACTGCTTCATCATGAGAAATTCGCTGTTTGAAATCGTGGGTGTATTCATTGTCTTGGCTTAAGTGAATTGTTACCGGCATTTTTAGAAGATGCAGATCGACACTCATTAAACCAATCTCACAGAGTATAATTTGAAAAAGGGCAGTAAATTCTTCTGCAATTGCATTCATCTTTACTTCATTTGAGAATACAATATTCCATTTTATTCCATGGGTGTCAAATTCTATTTTCCTTGACGGTCCTATATCGCTGAAAGGAATCATGGTAAGTTTTCTTTTGAGTAATTCTTTTAACTTGTTTTGATCTCGAAATTTTGCTTCAGTATGCTGGCCAATTTCCTGTAGAAATTCGGTATAGATCCAACCGATTTTTTGCTTCTGATGTTGAATAAATGCCTGCAATTCTGGATGAATTATAGCCGCAGTACTTAGAATAAAGCCAAGTTCCACTAAAACATTTGCCAAAACATGATCTCTTTCCAAATCAAGATCATCAGCATTAAATTCAATTCTTGCGTGGATGTAATTTTGAAAATCATCTAATGCACTGACCCAGCTGCCCTGCTGGTAGTCGGCGTGAAAAACGGAAGCATAGCTATCACCAATAATCTTCAATATAGTATGATCGCCAAAATGGACAGACCCCCAGAGAGCAGTCAGACCATAGTATTTAGAGGCAATATTCATTCCCAAAGCCCAATATACTTTTGCAATGTTGTTAAGTACCATTATTAATTGGGGGCGGGCATCATCATTATTACAGTAATCTTTAGCTTTATGCAGGCAGCCTAGGGCTTTAAGATAGTTTGCAACTGAAGGTCTGCTAAGATAACTGGAACTTCTTTGAACCAGCGTTTTTGCCGTTTCAAGGTTTTGTCCTGTTTTCATTGCCAAAACTTCGATGCTATCCAAATATTCTTCCAATACTTGTATGGCGGCAATCTCTGTATCGAGTCTTATAAGTAGATCTAATATGGCGGAGGTTTGATTATTAAGCGTCGTTATACTGTAGGTACGGGCCTGCGGGAGAATTTCAGGGATTTTACTGTAGAATTCTACTGACTGAATCGTCTTATCAAGAATAGAGATGGATGGATCGTTATGAAAATGAAAGTTTCCCATTAGCTGTAAAGCCAGGCAAAGCTCATCGATATTGTTATGATTTGATATTTTATTATCAATGGTTTTATGTATTGAATTTCGCCAATTTTCTATCTCGTGGAACGTAATAAGTTCTGGAAAACTCTCAGAATACTTAGCCGCTATTTCCAGCAGTATTATATCATCTTCTATATCAGAAAAGGAATTTCTATCGTCAAGATTTTCAAAATAATATCTGATTAAGTGTTCTGTACCTTCAATTGTATTTTTTATTGTGAAGGTTTTTGAATCGGGAGATAAAAGAATAAAAATATACTCGTAGATTGCTTTTCGACGGCAGGATGTTAATGTTTCCTCCTGTTCTATGTACTGTTTTAAAAGGCTACACCAAAGTTCGTCATGATCGGTTTCGAACAGCTCCCATCTGCAGTGCCTTGTCGCAGCAATTATTTCATAGAATTCTCCGACTCTGAAATCATTAATCGTTTCCTCTTCTTTCCATTTTTCGTAAAGGGCGGCATACCATCTGTCTTTTTCTGATCCCATATTAAGCAGTAGGATATCAAGCGACAGATTTGTGAGAATTTTTTTCTGCGTATCTTTTTCCGCAGTCCGAGCAGCTATTTCTGACAAAAGAACCGATATATAAGTAGTGGCCTGATCTGGATTTAAAGAAAAAGGAAGCTGTATTACTAATTCCTCCAGTTCCTTAACAAGCTGTGGGATGGCATTTTCTTGAGGTACTGCATCAAATTTCCATCTGATAGATCTTACGAAATCATTCCAGACATCATTAGGCAGTCTGTCATATATTTCCTTGGCTTCTTTCATTGCTTTGTCCATTTCTGGAGAAAGCTTTGCGCTCATAACACTGGTTATATATTCATCAATTATAGATTTTACTTTTATCCTGCATCTTTCAAGCATCTCGTGTGAGAGTTCATCCTGATTCTGCCACCACTCCTTCAAAAGTTTTGGGTCCTCGGTTTTATACTGTCGTGCTGGCCGAGAATTAGTTTCAAAAATAAAGGTCACATCATCCAATATATAATCACCTTTACAGTAGAGCATAAAAAAATGAGCTATGCTTTTTACTATTTCTTCCTTAGAAAAAGAAAAATTGTCAGAATATAATTTTACTTGCCTAAAAGTGGAAGTTCCAGCGTCTACACTGCGTTCGAAAATATCCTCTTCATAGTCACAATAGATGTCAGTATCGTTCTGCTCAAGCCTGTTTAGAAGCCATGTTCGCAGCGTTATGAGTTTTTGAAAGTAAAAGCCCTGCTCGGTAGCAGTGGCATCGGTATCTTTTGTAAATAAATGAAGCTTGGTTAAACTCATGTGAACGTAGTGCTTTTTTTATAATTGAAAATGAGCTAATATTATCTATTGGCAAACTTTGAAAATTAATATTTCTTTTGAGTTATTCAAATTATGGTAAATACCATGTTTTCTTTTTAAAACTTAAGGTATCTTTATCCACATCATCTAGGAACTCTTCTTTTGCATTAGACAATGGATTATACCAATCTAATTTCTTTGATGCCCAGTCAAGCCATTGCTCAGTTTGTAACGATTTCTCCGGCTGAGTGTTTATATAATCAAAATACTCTTTTAAGACATTAAAATTTTTCCACCGGTGTGCATCGTTATAGAACTGTTTGAACTTATTCAATTCATTCTCTTTTTCAAGTTGTTTTTCAAGTTCTATTTTTTCTAATTCTTTTCTTTTTATTTCTTCAAGTTTTCTTCGTGCTCTCATTTCATGCATTGCCAAAAAATCACTTTCAATTTTGATAAGAATTTTTGCAATTTGATCTTCGATGAGGCTTTTGTTAGAATCGACAAATTCATAAGCTCCGAATCGTCCCGCTTTCAGCGCAAGTTTTCCGTTAGGGATGAGCTCCCTGGTTTTCCATCTAAAATCAGTTTCTACCTGGACAGAATTACAGATTTCTCTAATAGAAATTTTCATCTCGTCGTCTTCATAGGCGATGATAGTTAACCCTTCTTCTTTTAAAACTACTTTATAGTTTAACGCGAGGAAGTTTTTAATAAGATTATCGAGTATTCTTAAAGATCGTGAAATATTTTTTGGAGTAACAATAATACTTGGCATTCCTCTGCCAGTTTGTACAGTCCCTTTAATTCGACTGTATGCATCTGGTTTTATCTCTTTTAAATAATTTTGAGTATTTACAACTATAATGTCGGGTTTGCTTAGCCTATCTGAAACTTTTAGTACAAGGCGCTTGTTGTTTTTTATACTTTCAGAAATCAAATCAATTTTAGGATCCTGTTGATAAGAGCTCGACTTTGATTGATCAATATTAATTTTTATTTGCTCTTCTTTATTTTTATTTGGCAGCTTAATTACAGTAGTTTTTTTCCCGTACTGAATTTTCTGCCAGTGCCCCATTAAAGGTGTAGGTATATTGTGCTTTTTACATATTTTCCTTAGACCATTATCCGATAAATTGAATTCTTTGGCTAAAACAACCATTGGTGTTGACCATATTTTTTCATATAGTTCCAGTCTTGTTAATATTAAAACATTCATATAAAAATTTTACATATTATAAGTTATTTGGAGTGCTTGATTAAAACTACTAATTATAAACGTACTGTGAAATATAATATGAAAAATTTCTTAGTTATTTAGCAGATATTTTGTCTTATGTAAACAAGATATTGAGACATATATGCATTTTTTTGGAGGCTCGATTTTATTGATTCTATATTAAATGCTAAGTTTTTAAATGGAAGCTTAATTATTTCATTTGGTAATTTTAAATGTAGAGCTATGTTTAAACTAATCCCTCCAAAATTTTCTCAGTAATTCTTTGATAACATATCAAATTAACATGCTCTGTAATTTTCCTTTCCATATCCAATCCACTATCCAATTAGACGAAAGCCAGTTGAACAAAACCAGTCATCTTCTGACAATGCTTTAAACATTGCAGTTTCCCATGAATTTAAATTTATAGCTGCATTTGATGCTGCTTCATCAGCCAGATATTTTACGATACCTGCCTGCGCAGCTCCGCTGGAATAAATTTTCTCCAAATTATATTTCATTCCAGATAATCTCCTAGCAGCTTGTGATGCATATAGAATATTTAATTTAAAACAATCTAGGTGTGTAGTTACTCTATTTTTCAGCAAGTTATCCCAGCTTGTAGGAGCCTTAACATTAAAAGACAGTGAAACTGGAGTTGTCTTATTAACTATAGCGTTTAGCCAAATTACATTTTCAATATTATCATAATAAGGATGAAGTGTCTCATCATCAGGTCCAGTGGGATAGTCTGCTAGTTTACCTGTATTACAGTCCTTACAAGAAGGTATTAAGTTTATCGGAACAATAGAAAGTCTTGGATACTTAGATTTAGGCAAATAATGATCCAATGTAGTTGCCTCCCTATGGGAACAAAGTGGACAAAGCCCTTCTGGTGCGGCCATGATAAGCTGATCATAATACACTCTTCCTTTAGGCTTTCGAACCATTTGGGCTGTATAAACATTTTTTAGCTCCTTATAAGTTACATTTCCATTAACTACGGTTTCCCTCGCAATTGTGTAGATTTGACCTTTGGTAATTTTAGCTTCAAACTCTGTTTCAGCATCATTTATCAAAGTCTGGCAACGTTCAAGTCTGCCTCGAAGTCCGTTGTCTCCAACTGTTGTAAGACATTCAGGATAGACCATTGCTGCTGTTAATGCTGGTTTATTTATTTTACGCATTCTATTTTTATTCTTTATTAGCAATTAAAGCCATAACAATTGATCTCGCTTCAGATCCCAATTGATTGTTAAAGGAGTGTATAACCTGATCATAGTTATAATCGTTATTTTTAACTATTTCTGCCAACATTTTATAAAAACCGGAATTTGTAACTTCTAGACCAAATACGTCATTAGTTAAGACTCCTACATTCTCCCCGAAAGATTCGCGATTCAAGCGATCTGAAGCAGTAATATCTCCACTTCTTCTTAATTTCCACACACAGCTTCTAGGTACTTCCTGCAGAATTACTGGAGAGTGTGTTGAAACAATTGCTACACCATTTGTTTTGATAAGGAGATCTGATACCGATCTGATAAATGCTGCCAAAAGCGGTGGATGAAGATGAGCTTCAGGCTCATCCATAAGTAACAAACTCTTTTCCTGTAACTTTTCAACTAATGTAGTAATTGTAAGCAAAATAATTTTATGTCCTGAACTAAGTCTTCTAAAGGCCGTGGAAATAACCATTTCTGACTTATCCAATTCACGGCGCATGATTAATTCAACAAATCTTTCTCTTCGGAAGTTAGGATCTGATTGTAAAGTTTCAAGAGCTTCTACTAATCTTGGAAGTAAACCTCTAGACTTGCATACTTTTAAACTTTCGTAAAACTCAGCTGAGAGAACATTTAAATCTTTTATTTCTAAATCAGATTGTACTCCTTTCGTTTTCCTTAAACCTATATAAGAATACTTCATACCATTAATAAATTCCTCATCAGATCGCAGATCCAATTCATCAAAAACACTAAATGAAACGGAAATTAAATTAGCAAAGGAATTTCCTTCATCATCATACATATTTATTTTATTAAAATAAAAACTACCTTGTACGGGAAGAAAACCAGAAGGAACAACTAAAGAATGAATCATATTATCAATTAAAGTTGTTTTACCTACACCATTTCTCCCAATTAAAACATGAATATTAGTTGGAGGGAGCGATTCCGGAATTACATCAAACACTAGACTTAATCCATCTTGATCATTTTTATCTCCTTTATTAAATCGAAAACTATAAGGCGTTAATTTTGCACCTCCATTAGCCATTCTTCTATATTGTCCTGTTATTGTACCTGGATGTAGATCTCGAAGAAATGAAACTTCAACGACCCTTTCTTCTTTAACACTGTTAAAAATATCTTGCTTTTTTGCTATATCGTTTAACTGATTAAGTATTAAATCTCTAATTTCCACTGGCAGCTTATTAAGGTGCTCGTAATATTCTTCTGAATTTCCTAATGAAAAATAATCATCTCCAATGTAATCAAATGCATAATCGATATGAAAAACTTTATCGCTTTCTTGTTGTCCTTTAAAACCAATTTTAACTCCGCCAAGGTCATGCTTTTGTGATTTTTCATCTACATAAAAAATACCGAATAAAGTATAAAAGCTAAAGTCATTCCAATTGTCCCATACAAGACAAACTTCGTTTTTGGAGTTTGGATCATGTTCACCCCAAGTATCTAAGATTCTAAAAATCATTGTTTTTTATTATTAGTTATAAAGCAAATAACAATTACAAAAAATGCTCCTATCATTTGTACATAATTCAATTTACAACAGCTTAATTATTAATATATTCATTTTAAGTACAATATTCACTCGCTCAAAGAGCATCCGTTCAATAAACTTTTTTTGAAATCGAAAATTTAACTTTACAATTTTATTCTCATAACGTTTGGTTTGAAGTTTAAATAAACAATTAAATTGTTAATTATTAACAAACCAATCTTTCCTTATAAGAGCATCAAATTTAGGATCATCAATATCATCTCCTCTCCATTCTCCTACTAATTTAATATTCAGATCTCCTTTCCATGTTGATTCTGGAGCATGCTCTAAAATTATTATTTGAGTTTGAAAATTTGTTCTCGTCATAAAATCAGAACATGTGCTAAAAATCAATCTTGTATTTTCAATATCTTGAGATATTTTTTCCTTTTTTTTCTCCTCTACATTATCATTTGGTTTTGGATACTCCTCTGGGAAATATACCTGACTTGGTTGATCCAGGACTAAAAAAGATGGAATGTAATTAATTTTATCTTCTTCCGGTAGCTTTAAAAAATACTCATGCAAACCTAACATTGTAGCCAAATGATAACACATATGATTTGCCCCACTTCCTATTTTAGACAGATAATTACGAATTCCGGTTTTTGTGTCCTCAACCAAAATGCCAACACTTTTATCGGGATCTAGCCAAACCTTCCTATTTTCTTTTGATTCGATTGGCAACTTTGCAATGTAATTATCTATTGTATCACTTACTTTTTTCAAGCATGAATTTTTGTCAAATGTCTTATTAAGCCTAATAAGTTCTTCACGTTTTCCACTTAAAATTTCCTTTTGTTTGATAAGTTCAGCAGTCAATTCTCCTGTGGGAGCTAATGAATCCAAAGTTTTTAGAACATGTTCGATTTTTCCCGTAAATTCAAAAACATCTTGATATTTCTTATAGTATTCTTTATTCTCATCAAGCAATATTTTAATGTTTGAATTTACACTCTGTAACATTTTTTCCTTATTTCTAACATCATTTTTTAGAGAATATTTTTCTTTTTCAAAACTGAATGACATTTTTTTCGACTCTCCAATAATTGAAAGATTATTCATTTCGCTTTCCTTTAGAGATAACAATTCGTTTATCGCTTTTTCAGATTTTGAATCGCAAAATGGACAAACATCTGTTCCTTTTTGATTTAAAAACCAATCTATTGGCTTTAGCCTTTTATCAAGTTCTAGAACAACATCATTCAAATATTCGTTCTTTGATCTATCAAATTGCTCTATTTTTGATAAATCAACTTTTAATACATCAAGCTCTCTACTTAGCTTAATCCTATCTTTATCAAATTCTTCTAATTTTTCTGAATATCTTAATGATGAATTTTCTTTTAGAAAATTATTGTTTTTCACATTTTTTACAACATTTTTTAATTCATTCTTAATTTGCTCAACATGGGATGTCTCTATATTAATATCAGCATTTGTTAAACCTAAACTAATTGCTTTAGTATAATATTCGTAAACATCTTTTTGCCAATTCTCATAAGCTTTTTTCAAATCCTCAATCCTCTTTTCTTTATCTCTATATTCTTTTTCAAGAACATCTATATCTTTTTCTAAAATCAGCATATCATAAGACTTATAACCTAAAACTAAAGGAAATAAATTTTGAAGCCTCTTCAAATGAACAAATGTATCTGTATTATAAAAAATAGTTGTGGAATTTGCAATAATCCCTTGAGGCTGAAACTGAAATGCAGTAGTATCCCTAAAACTTGCCGGTGCATCTAAAGGATTACTTTGAGAATCATCATTATCGCTGATGTTTTTAAAACCAGCAGCTACTGTTAAATAATTTTTTAATGATTCTCTGTTTATTTTATAATCATCTTTATCTTCAATCCATTCATTTGTTCTCAATGATTTATTTTCACCTTTTACATTGACATTATAATAGTACATAGATTCAGAAGTACCAATATCAGAGGTTGGGCAATCTCTAGCAATAAAAATTTTTTCTCCGTTGAGATTAATAAAAATTGCAAACTTATCAACTTTGTTTCTTATTAAATCAATAGGAATATTACAATCTTTACTACCAAGGCAATAATCAATAATAGAGATTATTGCTGACTTGCCTCTTTGACTATATCCAGTTATAACGTTTACTTTATCTTCATCAAAAACTATAAATCTTGGTTTATAATTTTTATCTTTAGGATAAAGCATTATTGTTGCTATTTTAAGTTTCATTAGAAATTAATATTTAGTTCTATTTGAATGTTTCTCTTATTCTTTTTTGCAAATATTGCGCCCAGCTTATATGCTGTTAATTGAATCTTTCTTATACTATTTTCTGTACTTAAATTTTGGTCATGAAATTTAATTCGTTCAGTTTTAAACCCAGGCAATATTTCAATTGTTTTATCATCTCTGTTATATGATAAAATCTTTTTACTAAATGCAACGTTAAGACCATTAAATGTCTGCTCAGACATTTTTTGCGCCCTTTCCTGTAATCCTAAAGTTATACTATGATCTTTCGAAATAGCCGTGTAAAGTTGGTCAGAACTTTTAAAAATTTCCATAGCGTTATTGTTGTATACAATAGGTAAAACAAAAAAAGTATATTCAATTCTTGGGAATTGAATTTTCTCATTTCTTCCCTTGGAAACTTTATTATAGCCAAGTGCAAAGCTATGTAATGCAAGAGCGCTGATTGCTGAGTTTTGAATTAAATCGAAAAGATTTTCTGTTCTCATTTACTTTGATATTTTATTTTCCAATCAGGTCTCCAACCTATTTCTGGTTTGTTGGATAAATTCAAAAAACACCCATTTTTAACATATTCACTTTCAGTAGTAAAACCAAATCCTTCTTTAAATTTCAACTCAATACTTTTCATTATCGAATCATAAATATCAATCGATATTAAATTTTTCTCATCCTCATTATATTCATCAATTTCTTTTAAAACTTTTACATCATATAATTCTTGCCAATGATTTTTACACTGTTTAACAAATACTTCAAAATCATATTCTGTATAATCACCCTTAATTATAATATGCTTAATTTCTACATCCGAATATATAAAATCATGAATTGCTCTAACAATTATTCTTTCCTTAGCTTCTTTATTCCTTGCCATATCTTCTATTTGCCTAACAAACATTTCCTTCCTAGCTTTCTTAATTAAGCCATCATCAATTGTACCAAGCCTCTCCTTAGTTCTAAATACAGCATTCATTATAGAAGGATTAGTTTTAATTTGATAATATTTATCATCAAATTCATTTTTACTAAAATGCGCTACGTCAGAATTTAACCATTTAGATTTTGCTCGCAAACTAATCCATCCATAAAATTCTTCATAAATAGAATCTCTAATAGTATCTGTATAACTCTCAGAACTTAGATGTAACTCAACAATAAACTTTTCTTTTACGCTTTCTTCATCTTCAATTTGTAGATTATTTTTTATAGTCTCAAATACTGCTTGATTTTTTAAAACAAACTCTATATAATCTATTGTTTTTTGAATATGTGTTCCTTTTTTTGCTGTTAATAATTTAGCTTTTTGCACCGCTAGTAAATCATTTACTAAAACAATTACATTACTGAAAGTTTCATTTTTTATCTTGGACAATAAAGCGTCATTAGATATTTTTTTATTTGTGGAACAAACAAAAATAGTTTTATCATTAAAAATATTAGTATTGATTTTTTGTATCCAAATTTCGAATGTTCTCCATAATGCTTTGCTAGTATCTTCAAAAGTAGTTCCAGAAGTTAATATACTGTGCTTTGCCTGAAAGGTCATTAAAACAGAACCTTTTTCATTATGAGCTGCAACATCATCTACGCTTTCAATAGAAACAAAATCTTTATCATTTTGTAATCCTGAAAGAGTAAGCAATGCTTTTTCAAATTGATAGATGTACCCTGAAGCTGCACCTGAAGCTAAATCAGACATAAGTTTGTAATAATTTAATGATTTAAATCTCTATAATGGTATAATTTAGAATGCCAAATTACGCTTTTTAAAGAATCTATTTTAATAAAAAAATAAGGATTTATTTATATTTTTTATCCTTTTATCTATTGAGTAATTATAAACCAATGGAATACAGAAATAAGTGTTTCGTCATTAATTGGATCTTGACTTGACACTTCAGAAGGATTTATTTCAGTTACATTAAATCCTTCTAATTTTAGTAGGTTATCATTCAATAACTTTACATCTACAACATCTTTGATTGCGTCAAAATTTAACTGAAAAAAGCCAGATTTATATGTTCTTGGTATATAATCTGCTGAAGAAGTCATAGTAATAGTCGGCGTAAAAACCTTCAATAATTTCAAAGCAAAAACAGGGTTGTTCTTCTTTTTTAAGTTCTTATCCCAAAAAGCTTTTAATGTCTTTTTATATTGAAGTGAATTTATCCACCAACTTAATATTCTCCACAAATTTCCATCCGATAATAAAGTAAAGAAGTTTTCATCTGTGATTGCATCTTTAAAAATAGATATTAGGAAATCTTTAATTTTTAATTTCTCCTTTTCAGAGAAAATTGAATTTACTGGATCTTTTCCTTCTTGAATCATTAACCAATGATGAATTACCATACTATAATCTAAAGACTTACTTATGGAAAATACATTTAATAATAATGATAATTGATTTTTCTTAGATTGGATTCCTATCAATCGAGTAATTAAAATAGCTGACTGAGTATAAGTAGAAGAAAAATATAAATCTTGATCTTTTGGTAGAGTATGTCCTAATTCAACCAACGCTAAAGATAAATTATAGGATTGTTTCTCATTGAATATTCCTTCTTGCATCCTTAATTTTTGGATTAGGTCAGATGCAGAATATCTGTCTATGGTGTCATTAAGTCTTACTACAATTTTGTGAATGCTATCATCCTCAAAATCTTTAACTAAATTTTCAAAGTAATTATCCGGAATATCTCCTTCCTGTACAGAATAAGAAAAATATCGATCGAAATATTTAGTTGAACATATTCTTTTCTCTTTAGTCCATCTGACATAAATATCATCTGGATAACCAGTATTACTATATATACTTTTAAGTTGTGGAAATAATTGTTCAAGCATTCCGATAATTACTTTATGTTTCTTTTCATCATACATAACGGTTGCTTGTGAAATTTCTTTTTTTATTTCATCTTGCTTTTGCTTTTTATTATTAAAATCTGATTGATCTCCATCAGTCCTTTCTAAAAATAATTGTCCATTGCTTCTTATAAAATCATATAAGCCAGGATAGAAAATTTTAACTCCTTCTAAAATCATTAGGTTGCTAATGTTTACTTCTCCATTTAATAATGGCAGTGAAAAAGACAAGCTGTTAGAAAATCTTATGCCTAACCTTGGATTGTCCATAATGGGGAGAAAAGCATTATTAAAAACTTCTAGAAATTCATTAGATTCAACTTGATTTAAATCTATAGAACTCTCGTCCAAAACTTTATTGAGAAGATCTAAGGTATATTTGGATAGAGCCGACTTACTTGCTTTAGGTATTTTAAGAGGAATTTGTATGATTTTTTCTAAAAAATTATATCCAGCAGATTTACTATCTCCTCCATATTTTGGAGATAATGCAGCGGAAACCATTTCATCGTCAAATGACAATATATAACATGTCCTAGGGAAATCGCCGACTAATTTTACTAATTTAAAAACATATTGAACTTCAATGATATCTAACCTATCAATATCATCTACAAAAACAACAATGCTTTTTCCAGATTGAATAATTAATTCATCAATTCTTTTCTTTAATTCTTCCGTAGAGGTACTTTTGAGTTTATTACCTAATTTTTCCAAACCATCAGTATTAAAGCCTACAAATTGAGTAACAGACCCAATAGCTCCCCCATAATCGCTTAAAAGTTCTCCAATCTTTTCTTTCTTAGATTTATCTGAAGCACCTAAAGAATCTGAAATACTAGTAAAAAATGATTTTAAAAGATGTTGTTCATCCGAGAAGAGCCAAGGATTAAAGTTTACAATAATTGTTTCCTTAGGTAATTCTTTTTGAATAAAATTCATCACAGTTGTCTTGCCTTCTCCCCATCTGCCATACAAACCGATTATAAGAGATTTGTCTATTGAAGGTTTTGTGACGATTGAAGCGATGCGCTTTGAAAATTCATAGCGTTGAAAACAATCCTCTGATTGGATTGATGCGGGTTTATCGGTATACATATTGATATTTAATTTTCCTTTTTGTCATTGTCTCATCCTAAGTTTAACTTGTCACCAAAACACAAGTAATTCAGAAAAGTATCTAACAGTTTTTCCACTAAGACAAATATTACCTTTTAATTCATTTCTTTTTTATGGAAAACCGTATTTTAATTTTTAACAAACAATTTCAAATATATCGATTCGCAAAAATCAACCACCACGTATTTATACCTGTTTAATTATAATTAATGCCACTAATATTTCCTTGTTGATTTATCCGAAAGATTACTGTTTCGTAAATTTATATAACTAATTTGAGATGTCTAGATGTGTTCCCTACTAAAAGCAAATCAAGAAATCTCTACATAATTTTTGTTATGGAAAATGCTTATTTATATGTCAGAGTAAGTACTGACGAACAAAGAAGAAAGGGTTTTTCTCTGATTGAACAGGAAGACCGTTTATTAAAATTCTGTGCGCTGAGCCAAATAAAGGTAAAGGGAATTTTCAGAGAAGATTTTTCTGCCAAGGATTTCAACAGACCCGAATGGACAAGACTTATTAAAACAATAAAAAAAAATAAACATCGTCCAAAAGAAAATATTCTATTATTAAATGGGATCGTTTTAGCCGCAACATCGAATATGCTTATCAAATGATCGGGATATTAAGAGAGCTGAATACTCAAGCTATGGCTATTGATCAGACAATCGATTTTGAAGTTCCTGAAAGTACTGTAATGCTTGCTATGTATTTATCAATTCCGGAAGCAGAGAATAGCAGGCGAGGGCTAAATACCTCTGATGGCATGAGAAGAGCGAGAAAAATGGGCAGATGGCCAGGAAAAGCACCTATTGGTTATATCAACAAGGTTGCTTCTGATGGCAAAAAGATTATCGTGCTCAAACAACCTGAGGCCGATTATATTCGGTGGTCATTTGAAGAATATTCAAAAGGTAAATTTACAATTAGCTACATTAGGAGGACGGCGAACCTCAAAGGGCTTATCTGTAGCAGGAATAATTTTTGGAAGCTTCTACATAACCCATTTTATTGTGGATTAGTCTTTGTTCCTTCAAATAAGACGGATGAAGAATGTTTTGTAGAAGGTATACATGAGCCAATTATTTCAGAGAAGCTTTATAAAGAAGTTCAGTGCCTGCTAAGCAGCCGTCGCACCACAAATTCATTTAAGCAAAAAATGAAACCAGTTTTCCTTTTGAGAGGATTTTTAATCTGTCCATTCTGTGGAAGAAGATTAACTGGAAGTATATCGGCTGGAAGATCTGCGAAGTATCAATACTACCATTGTGCAGTTAGTAAGTGCAAAGGGCGTATAAGAACCGAAATTTTGGACTTTGAATATGAAGAACTATTAAAAAAAATAAACATAAAATCAAAGGTTTATGAATTACTTGAACTTATACTGGAGGATGAAAATATTTTGACTGTGAAACAGGAATTTATAAATGATCAAAAAAAGATTCTTAAAGAGATTTCAAATCAAGAACTTTTAATATCGAAAATAAGAAGGTATTTTATTCAGAATAAAATTGATTTTGAAGATTTTAATGATTTAAAAAAAGAATACAAACAGATGATGGATTTCCTTACTGAGCGACTTACACTTGTCAAAGAGAGTCTAACTAGTTGTAATGCTCGCAAAAACATCAAAGATTTAAAAGAGGCTGAAAACAATGTTTTAACATTATATAAAAATCAAGATGTAGCAGGTAAACGATATATCATAGAGTTGTTTACACCTCTTTCGTTTGATCCCGTAACGAAGAAATTAAATCCTCTACAAATAAATCAGACTATATCCATGATAATTACTTATAATGATCAATATATTACTAACACTAATTTTTTACACACCAAAATCATTGATCAAATTCCAAATAGTAAACCCAGAGTCTTCTCAGATAGAAGCATCTCTGTCAATCAGGCAATGAAAATATTGAAAAAAAATGGCATCGAGACAAGTGTAGCACAGGCAAAAGAGATACTTGATTTCCTATATATATTTACTAAAGTATATTCGAATCAAGATGTTCAAACATATTTGAGTTGACAATAACCCGCTAGAGGATATCGAACATCAAATCATTGTTCTATTATATACTATGGTATTTTTTTTTACGTTTTTTTTTAAATCAAAAATATCGAACCAGTAAAAATTAGAAAAAATAATAAATAACAAATTGAAAATCAATGAATTAAATCAAGTAAAAAAGGGGGCGATCATTTATGATCGTCCCCTTAAGTGATCCTTGGTACAAAATTCGAACCTTTTACTCGAAGATTTCCAGATTTTAAGCGAGTTAACAGAGGTTTGAAAATGAAAGAATTGGATTCCTTAAACTTATGAAATAAATATGACCTTAATAAAAACTATAGATTTATGCTCATATTTCTCTCAGCACTGCTGAGAGTTTTTAGAAAACATTGCGAATTAATAAATCTTTTAATCTGATATAATTATAAAAACTTAGAATCATAATTCTATTTCATCAATTTCTCTGCATCGTTCAATCTTTGTGCGACATTATCCCAGTTTATTATATTGAATAAGGCATCAACAAAATCGGTACGTTTGTTTTTATATTTCAGATAGTAGGCATGTTCCCATACATCAATTACCAAGATTGGGATTGCACCCCATTGTGTCAGCTTTTCATGATTTTCACACTGTAAAACTACAAGACTGTCACTGTAGGGCTGATAGGCTAAAATTCCCCATCCGTTTCCATCTACATTTTTTGATGTGGCTGCAATCAGCACTTTTAATCTATCAAAACTTCCAAAACTTTTTTCAATTCTTTTTAAAAGATTGCCCGATGGCAGATTGCTTTTATTGGTAAGGTTGGTCCAAAAAATGGAATGCAGTATATGCGAGGAGAAATGGTATGATAATTTTTTTGTCCAGAAATCGACTGTTTCCAAATTATTTTCATCTAGTGCCTTTTTTATCATTTGGAGATCTTTATTGGCTCCTTTAACCGCGCCGCCATGATGGAAAGTATAATGCAGGTGAAGTGTTTCTGCATCCATATACGGTTCAAGAAAATTCTCATTATAGGGAAGGGTCTGCTGGATGTAATTTCCGTTAGCATCTACCAATTTATCAATGGAATTATCGGCTAAGTTTTTCGAAAATGCATCAGTTGTAGGCAGTACCAATGCTGCTCCGAGCAGGCTGCCTGTTTTTAAAAAGTCTTTTCTGTTCATATTATTACTGATTTTATGATGATACCTAAAATAGCTGCTATAAGAACAATATAAGGTTCCTGAATTTTCTTTATATAAAGTAAAGCAAAAATACTCACAATAGCTATAAGTGTGGTCGGAATGTCAATTATGCTCCTTTTTGCAATTACAATAACAGATCCAACCAAAGCTCCCACCACCGCAGCAGTGATACCTTCGACAAACGCTTTAACTGGTTTATTTTGTGCAATTTTTTTAAAAGACGGAGCCATTGCAATTGTAAAGAAATAACAAGGTAAAAATGTTGCCAGTGCTGCCACTAATGCGCCCATAATTCCATTAACCAGATAGCCAATGAATCCTACCGTGATTACGACAGGACCTGGTGTTATCATGGCGACCGCTACCGAATCCAGAAATTGCTGCTCTGTGAGCCACTGATTTTCTACCACTACGCCCGAATGCAGGAAGGGAACAATAGCTAATCCACTTCCAAAAACAAAAGTACCGGCTTTGGCAAAGAAAATGGCAATTTTGGTAAGCATTGTACTCTGATAATCCCAAAAGGCAACCTGTAGTACAACTATTGAATTTACAGTTTTTGTATTCCACCATTTAGGAGGTGCTTTTAGGATCATGTATAAAAGACCGGCCGCAATAAACAATAATACCTGTTCCTGTTCAGTCCAATAGGTAACAACTACGGCGAGTATAAAAAATAGCCATAAGATCCATTTTGATTTGAAAGATTCCAGATTTAATTTGCCGATAGACTTTAAGGTTAGTTTATAGGAACTTAGCGCGATGATTCCAATAACCGCAGCGCCCACACCATAAAAGACAGCCTGTATCCAAGATAAGCCACCGTATAATTTGTAGATCATTCCCAGTAACACTACCATTACAAAAGATGGCAATACAAAGGCAAATCCAACGAGGGTGGCACCAAGAATCCGGTAATGTACAAATCCCAGATAAATTCCAAGTTGTGCTGCTAGGGGTCCTGGCGCCAATTGAGCCAATGCCAGTCCTTCTTTGTATTCTTCTTCAGAAATCCAGTTTCTGTTTTCTACCAAATCCTTATGCATATAACCCACTAAGGCAACCGGACCGCCAAAGCCAATAGTTCCTAATTTTAGAAAGTAAAGTACCAGTGCTCTTAAGCTGTATTTTTGATTTTCTTCCATGATGCATTTTTTTAGAAGGCAATTCCACATTGAAAACCAACTGTGAATGTTGCGGGATGGTCATTTCCAAAGCGTACTGGCAGTGGGACAGCCACGAAATAGCTGCTGTTTGCATTTTTTATTACAGTCTTGTTGATCACAGGTGTTATGCCGTATCTGCCTGAACTTTCAAAAGCCATCCTTCCGGCAAAAGTGTAACCATTTCCCAAGGCACCCAAGACACCGGGATGAAATACGATATTGGTTACTTTATCGCTGGCACCCTGAACCCTGATATTGGGTACTATTTCAAAAGAAAAACCTATTTTGGAGCTTTTCCAGATGTTTATGCCGGTTGGAAAACCAACGGCATAATAATCCCTAAAATTTAAATTGGTCTGCTCGCTCGAAGTTGTAATTATAGGATGATAAATTCCAAAATAACCTGTTATTTTAGGATAGGTTTCCTGGGAAAAAGAAGTTATGCTTATAAACAGCATTATAAAAAGCAAGGTCGGTTTCATTGTATTGGTATAGTTTTGTTTCACAGAACAAAACTATATACACAAAACCTATAGAAATAGAAGGTTATTTACTTTTTGTATCTGGATTACTTTTTTGCGTTTTTTTTCGGTACGAAGACGGATTTTTTCCGGTATGAAGCTTGAAAATCCTTGTAAAATGACTTTGGTCTGAAAAGCCGGTCATGTACGCAATTTCGGTTAAGCTGTAAGTAGAATTTTCAATTAGATTGATTGCTTTTTCGATCCGTAATTTCCTGACGTATTCCCCAAAATTCAAATCTTCAAAGTATTTGGAGAATTCTCTGGACAAGTAGGAAGGATTAAGTTCCAGATCAGTTGAAATCTGCTTTAAGTCGAAAGTAAACTGGGTGTCGATCTGGTCCTGAATCATTTCTTTTAAGTCCTTCACCCATGAAGGTGTTTTTTTATTTTCAGATTTTTTATTATTTAAAAATTTGTTGTACACCTGGTGCAGTAAGTTTTCAAAAGGACTATTTTGAAGATGGTTCTGTTTGTAGAGATGGGCCGCCCAGCTATAGAGCGCATCATAAAGTACCATACCATTTTCCAGCAGCTGGTAATCATCAGTGATATTATAGGAAAGCCCGGCTGAAATTGCCCACAGTCCGGCAGATTCCTTTGCAATATCATGCCTGTCGGTGTCTGCTCCCCGGACAATCCCTGCTATAATGAGTATAGCAGGATCATCAATTTTATATTTTTTAATTATGTAGTCAAAAGTACAATGCTCATTATAGTGCGTAAATTCCACATCAGGAATATCAAAAGGAATTGCATCAAGTTCTTTGGCCTTTACCAGTACGTCACTGTAAGGAACATAAATAAATTCTGCCTCTCTGTCAACAAATTTCTTTATGAGCCAGGGACATGCAATACGGTCTATTTTTGGTCTTTCTCTGGTAATCCATTTCATAATATACGTTCAGTTTTTAAGGAAAATACAATTATAAATTTAGGCTAATTTACATTTTTTTATTCTTCGACATTTTTCATTTTCATTAGAATAGAATAAGCGCCTTTGGTTACGATCTGTTGATTATCTATATCCTGTGATACTATCTCAGTAAAACCATTTTCAGTATTCCCGATACTGATTTCTTTCATCTGGTATTGATTGCCTGCATTGGCTATAAAAATATAGTTTTTGTTTTCATAATTTATAACAGCATCGGCCGGCAGTACATTTGACATCTTACTTTTTATTTCCACTGTGGCATTCATGTACATACCCGGTAGGAGTTCTTTATCATAGTCGGAAAAATGGCAGTGTATTTCTGTGCTTCTGTTCTGGGAGAAATCTTTTCCTATGAGGATGATTTTACAGGCATATTTTTTCTCGGGATCAGTATTGGTATAAGCCAAAAGGGACTGGCCAATTGTAAGTTTGTTGATATCTTTTTCAAAAACAGTCAATGCCAGATGAATGTCCGATGGGTTTACGATTTCAAACAGCACATCCGAGGGAGTGACGTATTTGCCTGTATTGACATTTACCTTAGAAATATAACCGCTAATTGGAGAATAAATGTTAATGCTTTTTGAAATATTGGCAGCTGTAGTGGAGGCAGGATTTATTCCGGCAAATTTAAGTTTCTCGCCATAGGACTGTATCATTACCGATAGCGAATTGTATTCCATTTTTGCCTGCTGGTACACCTTATCGCTGCTTGCCTTGCTTTGGTTGAGTTCTTTTTGTCGCTCGAACTCAGCTTTTGCGTACCCGATTTTGCTTTTTGCCAGTAGATAATCTTCCTGCAGCTGAATGTACTGTTGGTCTTCAACCACACAAAGAACCTGACCTTTCTTTACAAACATTCCTTCCAGTAATTTAGTGCTTTTTAGATAACCGCCCATTGGTACGCTTATAGAAACTAAATTTTGTGGAGGAACATCTATTTTTCCATTCAGTTTCAAAGTTTCAGATATTTCTTTTTGTTGTATTCTGCCCAGTTCAATGCCGGCATTTTTAATCTGCGCATCTGTCAGAGTTGTTGTATTATCAATTTTTACTTCCTGCGGCTGTTCTTCTGATTTTGTGTCTCTACAAGAATTGAGCAGTATAAGTGAGGTTAATGCAATGAATATATTTTTCATGACTGAATGTTATTATTTTGAAAATTAAAAGAGGGTTTAAAAATGATGATGGCAGCAAAAGCTAATACTAATGTTAACAGTCCGCCATATAAAAATTCTGATTTTGGAAATTGAGATCCAAGATATCCTGCAACTGGATAAGCGACAGCCCACCACAGATGTGAAAATGCAAAGTGCGAGCCATATACTTTCCCCTGGTTCTCAGGTTCAATGGTTTCAGCAATCAGGGTTTCCGATGGTATCTCAGCAAGACTCTGTCCCAGTCCCGCAAACAGCCATAGGACAAGTAATACTGGGTAGCCTACGTAATTGACCATTAAAATAGAAATGCCCAATAGGAGTGCCCCGCAGATTAGAGAAGCGCTTCTTGTTTTGGATTTGTCAAGACTTCCCAGCACAAATGCTGCTACTGCGGCTCCGATTCCAAAAATTGCCATAGCCCATCCATAATATTTGTCATCAAGCAATAAGGTATTTTTAATATGCCCAATGGTATTGACCAAAATCATGGCTCCGGCAATAGCAGAAACAAATTCTATGCTCAGGGCAAAACGCAGTATCTTGTTTCCAAATAACAGCCTAATGCCTTTTATGACATCCCGACATGTATTTTGCGGCTCCGTAACCGGACTTGTAACACCTCTTTGCAGCTCACTGCCGGGAATGGAAAGAATTAGAATTCCAGCCACAACAAATGAAATCCCATCTAAAAAAAAGATATCACGAGCACCCAGCCATACTGCTATTATTCCTGCCAGGGCGGGACCTAAAACGCCCAGCAATTGAAATGTAGCTGTGGAGAGACCTACGGCTTCGCGAAAATACCTGCCTTCGATTATCTGCGGAATAATTGCCCTGTAGGTTGGTGTAAAAAAAGCATTGAAGATGTTTAAGGAAAATACAAGTACATAAATTTGCCACTGCGCTGTTATAAAAGGCAAGCAGCAGATAATTGCCATTCTTATAAAATGGGTCACATACAATATCTTTTTTCGCTCTATCTTGTCGGCAAGAACACCTGCAAAAGGAGTGAAGATAATAAATGCCGTAACTCTTAAGGTCAATGCTGTTGCGAGAATCACCGGTGAATTTTCCTTGTCAATCTGATAGGCAAGTAATGCCAGACCAACCCATGAAAAAGCATCGCCGAGAAGACTGATGGTCTGAGCTAAGTAAAGTTTTGCAAAGGTTTTGTTTTGCAACGCTTTAAACGGCTCAATGAATATTTGATAGATTTTAGAGTTCATTGCAATACAGTTATTTTGTTAATGAGTTGAGCTCGATAATGCTGCTGTTGAGTTTTCGTACTGTTTCAATATAATTATTTTGAATTTCGGTATTTTGGTTGATCAGCATTACCCATTCCAGATAATTGATATCGCCGTTTATAAACTTTTTGTTGGCAGCCTCAGTAACTAGATCCACATTTTTGAGTGCCTTATTCTCGTAATATTCAACAGTTTGCTTGTTTTTAGTGTGTTGCTGGACGGCTTCTCTGTACTGGTTTTGGAGTTTAAATTTTTCATTTTCCAGATCATTCTGCGCGATTTTTGTATTGATCTCCAGGGCTTTTTGTTTGTTGCCAATTGCAGAATTAAACAGCGGAATAGCTACTCCAAACTGTCCATAAACACCATTGTAACCATCCTGAAATGCACTGTTTGATTTGAAAGTCTGCCAGTATATTCCTCCGATGAGCTCAGGCGATTTTTTTGATTTTTCTAAAGATATCTCCGATTTCTTAATGCTCAATTGTTGTTCTTTGAGTTTAACAATGGGCTGGCTGGCTATTGTATTCTCATTCCAATTATCATTGGATTGTATTTTGAAATTAGTTGGTGCAGCATCATAATCCTTGTCTTCATTGAGTACATATTGGAACTGGGACTGTACAATTTTATAGTCACTTTGCAGTTCCTGCAATTGGATTTTTATCTGACCGGCCTGATTCTCAGCTGTAGATTTCTCAAGGATGTTACTTTCTCCTTTTTCAAAACGCAAGGTTGATTTTCTAAGAAATTCCGAATAGATGCTGTCGTTTTTCAGCAGCAGTTTCTCTTTCTCTTTCAAATACAGAAGTTCGTAATATAGAAGTGTAACTTGTCTGATAACTTCCTTTTTTTGAAAAGCTTCATTCCATTGACCTGCTTTGGCCTGTTCCAGCAAAAGCTGTTTTTGCCTTTTGTATACCGTCGGGAATTTTATGATTTGGGAAACGCCCACCTTAATGTCATTGACATTGCTGTTGAACTGGCCGTACTCTCCAATTATTCCGGTATTGGAAATATCATATCCCGTTTTGGACATCCTTTGAAGATACTCTGAATTGAGCTTTTCATTTTTCATACGGATATTATTCTCAAGCGCTGTTTCGATTGCTTTATCAAGTGAAATCTTTTCCTGAGCCTTCACATTTTGAGCAGAGAAAAAGATACCCAATATAAAGATCGTTGTAATTGATGTAGTCTTATTGGACTTTAGATTAATTCCTTTTTCAAACATAATGTATAGAATTGGTAAAACAAATAAAGTAAGGAAAGTGGCAATTATTAATCCGCCAATAACCACAGTAGCTAACGGCTTTTGCACTTCTGCACCTGATCCCGTGCTGAGCGCCATAGGCAAAAATCCAAGGGATGCCACCATTGCGGTCATCAGGACAGGTCTCAGTCTCACTTTTGTTCCCTGCAGTACAATTTTTTTCAGATCTGTTTCTCCGGCTTTACGAATGCTGTTGAATTCCGCGATCAAAACTAAACCGTTTAACACCGCTACTCCAAAAAGGGCAATAAATCCAACACCCGCGCTAATGCTGAAAGGCATTCCTCTAAGGGCCAGGAAGAAAATTCCCCCAATTGCCGAAAGTGGGATAGCCGAATAAATAAGAAGCCCCTGTTTTACGGATTTAAAGGCAAAGTAGAGTAATAGAAAAATCAGGATTAATGAGACTGGTACAGCGATCATTAGGCGTGTTCTGGCCTCATTTAAATTTTCAAAAGCACCTCCATAAGTTGGATAATAACCAGCAGGAAATTTTATTTGGGTATCCACTTTCTTTTGAAGCTCTTCCACAATACTCTGCACATCACGGCCGCGAACATTAAATCCGACCACAATTCGGCGCTTGGCATCCTCACGCTGTATCTGGTTTGGACCTTCTGTGATCGCCACTTTAGCAAGTTGTGAAAGTGGAATCTGTGTTCCATTTGGTGTTGGAATTAAAAGGTTCTGAACATCTGCCAGATCCTGACGTTTCTCGCCTTCGAGACGAACCACTAGATCAAAGCGTTTTTCTCCTTCGTAAACCACTCCGGTACTCTGCCCTGCAAAAGCAGTATTGACAATCCGGTTAATATCTTCAATATTCAGGTTGTACTGTGCAATCGCGGCACGGTCGTAATCTATAACTACCTGAGGCATTCCGGTAACCGTTTCAATATAAAGATCAGAGGTTCCTTCAACAGTATTGACAATTTTCCCTAATTTGTTAGCATAAAGCGCCAGCGTATCTAAATCTTCTCCAAAAATCTTGCAGACCACATCTTGTCTGGCTCCTGTCATAAGTTCATTAAAACGCATTTGTACCGGATACTGGAAACCAAAAGATACGCCTGGAACAGCTTCAAGTTCCTTGGCCATCTTCTCTGATAATTCATCAAAGGTCGATGCTGATGTCCACTGGCTTTTATCTTTTAGGATAATCATCATATCACTGGCATCTATTGGCATTGGATCGGTAGGTACTTCACTGCTTCCAGTTTTGCCGACTACTTTTTCTACTTCAGGAAATTTTTCCAGCAGTATTTTCGAGCCTTGGGATATAGCAGTCATCGAAGTCTGCAGGTTACTTCCCGGCAGAACTCGTGTTTCGACTGCAAAATCGCCTTCTTCAAGTGAAGGCATAAATTCACCTCCCATAAAAGAGAGTGTGATAAGGGCTAAAACAAACAGTGACAGTGTTATTGTGATAATTGTTTTTGGAATTGACAATGCCTTATTTAAGAGAGGCTGGTAGAAATTCTCCAATTTCTCCATGATACGGTTAGAAAAATTCTTTTTATGACTAATATTTTTACTTAAAAACAGAGAAGTCATCATTGGCACATAGGTAAGGGAGAGGATAAAGGCACCAAAAAGGGCAAAAGCAATAGTCTGCGCCATTGGCAGGAACATTTTTCCTTCAATACCTCGCAGGGTAAAAATAGGAATGTATACAATTAGGATGATTAGCTCTCCAAATACGGATACGTTACGCATTTTAATGGATGTTGTTATCACCGTATTGTCCATATCCTGCTGCGATATTTTGGTCACTTTCCTGCTGTGGAGGCTAAAGAGGCAGGCTTCGACAATAATAACAGCTCCATCTACTATAAGTCCAAAATCCAGCGCGCCAAGACTCATTAAATTACCGCTGACTCCAAAGATATTCATCAGAATTACGGCAATAAGCATCGCCATTGGTATAACGGAGGCAACAATTAGACCGGCTCTTATATTGCCTAAAAAGAAAATCAGCACAAAGAGTACAATTAGGGCACCTTCAAGCAAGTTCTTCTCAACCGTTGATATGGAATTATTTACCATCTTGGTGCGGTCCAGAAAAGGCTCTACAATTACACCTTCAGGCATTGTTTTTTGAATTTGTTCTATTCTTTCTTTGATTTTTTTGATCACAACATTACTGTTGGCACCTTTAAGCATCATCACTACAGCTCCGGCAACTTCGCCTTTTCCGTTGTAGGTCATAGCTCCATAGCGAATAGCACTTCCAATTCTTACATCGGCTACATCTCTTATAAATAAGGGATTGGTGCTATTGTTGTTTTTAATGGCGATATCTTTGATATTATCTATGCTGCCAATCAATCCTTCGCTGCGGATATAAAGCACTTTTGGTCCCTTTTCTATATAAGCACCGCCCGTATTTTCATTGTTTTTTTCAAGGGCGCTAAATATATCACTGATGGTAATATTATAGGATTGGAGTTTGTTGGGGTCAATGGCAATTTCAAATTGCTTAAGTTTCCCCCCAAAGCTGCTCACTTCGGCCACACCTTCCACGCTTAAAAGCTGTCGGCGGACAATCCAGTCCTGAATAGTGCGAAGCTCTGTTATATCGTACTTGTTTTCATATCCGGGTTTAGTCCTGACCATATACTGGTAGATTTCCCCCAGACCTGTGGTTACAGGAGCCAGAAAAGGTTCGCCAATTCCTTTGGGGATCTGGTCTTTAACAGCGCTTAATCCTTCGGTTACCTGTTGTCTTGCCCAGTATACATCCGTTGCATCATCAAATACAATGGTTACAACCGATAAGCCAAAACGCGAGAAACTGCGAATTTCTTTGAGTCCTGGAATGTTACTGTTGCTTTGTTCTATGGGAAAGGTAATAAGCCGCTCTATGTCGGTTGCGCCCAGAGAGGGGGCTGATGTAATAACCTGAACCTGATTATCTGTAATATCAGGTACAGCATCAATGGGAAGCCTTGTAAACTGGTAGCTTCCATATCCAATAAGGGCGAAGATAAAGAGTCCAACAATGAGTTTATTCTTTATCGAGAATTCTATGATTTTATTGAGCATGATTTTAGTATTAACGAAATTATACCAATGGCATTACGCAAAAAAAAGCGCATGACAAAGCATTTAAAATCTACGGATTAAGGTTTAATCTGAGAACTTATTGAAATGAAGTTCGTTAACTCAATTTGGGCGGGAGCCAAATATTGACAAAAACCCCTGAATTATACAATTGGGGATTGAAAACAATAGCATTGCTTTTAGGTGCTGCTATATTTTTTCTAAATATGAAAACTTCCGATTTGTGAAAAGCCAAAAGAATGGTCGTATTATGGCTTATGGTTTTAAAGGGAAGACTTTGGTGGTCATTATCTCCTTTTTTATGATGATGCTCCTTATTGGAGTAATGAATCTGGATAAAATCAAGAAGTGAAATATCCTCATTATGATCGTGTTCTTCATTATGTTCAAGGAAATGATGCAATAGGTTGGGTAATTTCAATAATTGCCCCATTTCTGT
The DNA here is from genome assembly GCF_011365745.1 of Flavobacterium turcicum. GTDB lineage: Bacteria > Bacteroidota > Bacteroidia > Flavobacteriales > Flavobacteriaceae > Flavobacterium > Flavobacterium turcicum. The sequence continues at coordinate 274,407 of NZ_JAAOBY010000002.1, forward strand.
ATTAGCACACAGAAATATAAAAACAAATGATATGACAATAGCTTTTTTCAGAAAATTACTTTTCACAAAAATAGAAAACTTTACTGAGTTATGATTGGATCTAAATATTAATCTTTCACTTTCTTTTGGGAAAAAGAGTTACAGCTACTTATTGCGTATCACAAAACTTTATTAATTTCTCGCACCACTGGTGCGAGTTTTATGATACAATACTTTTAATAGATTTATAAAGTTAAATTATAGATCAAATATACTTTTAAATCAAGTAAACTTTGGTACAAAATATGTTTTGACAAACTTGTTGGGATTCGAACCTATAACTTACTATTTATCAGGTTGTTACATTTTTTAGTGTTTTAATTAAAATCAATTCGAACCCTAAAAAAGCCTGTAAAACAAGGGCTTTACAGGCTTTTTAAAAATTATTGTGACCCCTTTTGTACAAAATTCGAATCTTTTACTAGAAGATTTGAAGTTGCTAAGCGATATTTTATAAATTTAAAAAGTCCGATTTTTTATTAAAATTAATTAAAAAAGAAAACGAATTTACTAAAAATTGTATGCAAGTTTATGTCGATATGACATTGATTTCGCGGATTTTTTAGATAATGATTTGTTATAGCCTAAAGCCTAATAATTTAATGTGATTTGAATATTAAATTTTGAATTAAAAGGCTCCAAAAGAGTGAGATTTTACTATAATTGGAGCAAGAAGTACATCAGTAATATTGTATAGCGTTAGAAAGAAAGAAAGTATTAATTAAAATACGTTTTTACAAAGATTGATTAATCAGTCGAGATATTTGCAAATTTCAATTTTCTACTATTGGAATGTAAATTTCAAAGGTTGCGCCTTTATCAATTTCTCCTTGGGCTATGACAATTCCGTTATGATTTTCCACAATTTTTTTTACTATTGCTAAGCCAATACCGGTACCTGAATTGTTATCATTCGAAACCAATCTTTGAAATATTACAAAAATTCGTTTATTAAATTGTTCATCGAAACCAATTCCATTGTCTTTAATGGTCATGTTCCAGTAATTACAGTTTTGTGGTAATGATTTAATTTCTCGAATTGCAGTATCACTACGTTTAATGATACTAGTTTCAATAGTAATTATTGGTATCCTATCTGTGCTTGTGTATTTCAAGGCATTACTCACCAAATTTTGAATAAGCTGGCGGAATTGAAATACAACGATTTTAACAGGTATTAAGTTATTTGCTATAATTGTAGCATTTTTCTCTGTTATGATTTCATTTAGTTCGTATTTTACCTCTTCTAGGATTGGATGCAAGTCAGCAAATTCATATTCCCGATCTACTGTACTTATGCGAGAGTAAGAAAGGAGATCATCTATAAGGCGTCTCATTCGAGTTGCAGAAGAATTTATCTTGTTTAAATTTTTTCGACCTTTTTCTGTTAGGTTTTCTTTTTCTTCGGTCATCATTTTGGAGATGAAAGTCTGAATTTTACGCAATGGTTCCTGTAAATCGTGACTTGAGATAAAATTGAAGGCTACCAATTCTTTATTTGCATTCAACAATTCGACCGCTCGCTTTTCCTTTTCGTCATTTTGAAAAATTAATTCTTTGTTTGCGACAAGCAAAGTTGCAGTTTGTTCTTTTAATCTTTCAAGAATTTCTTCTTTCTCCTTTATTTCACTAAATTCTTTTATTGCACGAGTGATTTTTTGCGGAAGTGCGGAAAGATTATTTTTAGATGCAAAATCGGTTATACCATCTTTTAGCAGCATAACCGCTTTCTCTTCGCCAATGATACCCGACACTATGATAAATGGTATTGCATTATCTGTTTGCTTCAAAATTTGAAATGCTGAAATTGCATCAAACGATGGCATAGCATAATCCGATAATACGATATCTGGTTTAAATTTAAAGAGTATTTCTATATACTTACTCCTAGTTTCGGTTATTTCAATTAAAAAATCAATTCCCGATTTGGTGAGTTGTCGCACCAATAAATCTGCATCAGCAGGATTGTCTTCAAGTAATACTATTTTAATTGTTTTCACTATAAAGAATTATAAATTTTGATGCAATAAATGTGTTTTTTGTAATATTATAACAACTTAGGTTGATGGCTGACTTAATATCATCCAATACATTCCCATTTCTTTTATCGCAATGAAAAATTTATCACTATCAACAGGTTTCACAATATAACTGTTTGCTCCCAAATCATAACATGTGGCAATATCGGGATCTTCTTGTGATGAAGTCAAAATTACTACTGGAATTGCCTTTAAATCAGGATCGCTTTTAACTTTTTCCAGCACTTGCATTCCTGATACTTTTGGCATCTTTAAATCTAGCAGCAATAGCTTTGGATGCGATTTCGGGTTTCTCTCTGAATAGATACCTTTGCAATATATAAAGTCAAGTGCTTCCGCGCCATCTTTAACGTGCAAAAGCTTATTTGTAAAACCACTTTTAGTCAGTGCGCGAATCGTTAGTATAGCATCATCAGGACTATCTTCTGCAAACAAAATTTCAACATCGTCGTAATTCATTTTTTTTTATTTTGTGTCCACAGCGGAGAGACTAAAGTAAAAGCTCGTACCAATACCTAGTTTGGATTCGGCCCATACTTCTCCGTTATGGCGGTTTATAATTTTTTGTACAATTGCTAGACCAATTCCAGTTCCGTCAAATTCTTCCTGTGAATGTAGCCGTTGAAATACTCCGAAGAGTTTATCATAATATTCCATATCAAATCCTGCACCCCAATCTTGGACACAGAAGATAACACTGTCATTCTCCTCTTTGGAGCTAATTTTGATTTTGGTTTCAGACTTATATTTCGAATACTTTATTGCATTTGATATTAAGTTTATCCATACCTGCTTAATCAAAGCTTGATCGCCGATTGCTGGCGTCAGATTGTTTATTTCAAAAATAGGGCTTTTAGCTTCATTTTCATTTACTACATCGGCCAGAACGCTATTGACTAACTTATTCATATTTATTTGGGTTGTAGTTACCTGCTTCCGACCAAGTTTGCTGAACGCAAGTAAATCGTCAATTAACATTCCCATTTTTTTTGAATTGTTAAGTACTGCCTGAAGTACTTTTTTTCCTTCGTCGTTCAGAGCATCCGAATAGTCTTCAATTAGAATTTGAGTATAGCCGTTTATTGCCCGAATAGGTGCTCTTAAGTCATGGGAGACAGAATAGGAAAATGCACCTAATTCTTCTTGTGCTTTTTTGAGTTCTATGTTAGCAAGTGTTAGTTCAGAGCTTCGGTTTTCCTGATATGCAAGCTCTTTATTTATTATTATTAATTCAGCAACACGTTTTTCTTTTTCAACTTGTAACTTCGCTTTTCTTACGTTCTCTCGTGCTAGTATATTGTTGGCGATAGTCAGTTCAGCGGCACGCTTTTCTTTTTCAGTGTTTTGGAATTCCAACTCTTGATTGGCAATGACTAATTCTGCAGCTCGTTTTTCTTTTTCAGTATTTTGGTAAAATAACTCTTTATTTGCAGTGATTAGCGCTGCTTCAAGTTTTTCTTTTTCCTGAATTTGATAGGTAAGTTGCTTGTTAACAATAAGCAATTCTGTTGCACTTTTTTCTTTTTCACTAGTGTAACTAATTAAATTTTCAACTGGATTTTTCTTAGTAATCTCATTTGAATTTATAAGTACCTCTTGGTTATCATTTAGATTTTTTTTGTTCATTTAGCCGAACTTTTGTTTAAAATAATGGCAATGGTTTACTAAAAAATGCCCATCTTTCTTGTTATGAAAGTTATAAGTATTATTTGAGATATTTAATTTCGGTTCGTTATTCATCAGATATGACAAATAACCCAAAGAATACTCCTTAGTAGTAAGTGATTGCGAATGTACTGAATAATTGCGGAAATAAACTGATTTTGTGACTAAATTTGATATGGTAGAAGAGTATATCGAAGACAGATTTTAAAATTTTTATAAGAAAGAAAATATTCTACAGAAATGGTATTATTTCGAAAATATAAAAAAGAGATGAGATTTCATTCCAATTATTTTTCTGTTTTGAAAATTCATACTCTTTCATACGATTTTTATTTTGAGGATGCCGTTTGCTTAGTCGGAACTGGAATTTTTCAATTATCAGTAAATTGTCTTATGAAAATAGGAAACATCTTCTAAAAAAAATGCAAATACTTAACTAGTGCGTTTGCAGAAGCTCAAAGTAAGTGTGTCTTTTTTTATTTGCTTACTGTGATTTTCTGATTGATTTTACTATCAGCTTGATGCCAACACTTCCTAAAAATGATAGATTTGATTTTAATTTGAATAGTCTTTTGAAACAGCTAGTCATCAAGCTGATGGAAAATCAATTTACCAAGTGTTTCTGGCAAATAAAAAAGATACTCTTGCTGACTCCTTTTGGTTTTGTGGGTAGAAAAATAACTTTTACCTTAGGCAAATCCACTACACAATAAAGCCATTTTTCTACTTACATAAGCAATGCAAACACTACCGATTTAAGCATAAAGTTGCTAAAAACAGTTAATGTAAACGTTCTCAAAAACAATTATAACAGTAATGTTTCCGATGAAATAGTGAATGTTGTTATAGACAGTGTCGAAGGACGGTGTTTTTTGTAGCTTGGTGATGCGTTGGGAGCTGCAAAAAATGTTGTCCTGCAGCCACTGGCAAGCGCATTGGGTGGAGCGGCTGTTTTACATAAATGATATTATGACATCATTGCAAAAACCAATAACCAATAAACTCGCTTTGTGATGAATTGCAATGCTTAATTAAGGTTAACAGCTTAGGAAAAAAATTACTGGTATGAGTTGCGTAGCGTACGTGTTTTTTCTAAAAACTGTGCCAGTAATTTTTTTGTACGTTGGGAAGGAGTGGCAATTGAAAACCTAAAGTATCAATTTACCACTAAATGAAAAGTACCATTATCATAAATGAAGATAAATTTGAAAACAACACATTAGCAATATTATTCTATTTATACATATTATTTTTAACTGTTGATTTTTTGACTTGAATTTATATATGTGCTAATAACCGTCTTTTCTTACTATCGACTTAGATATCGTAATGTTTTTGATTTCCTTTTGTAAAATAGAATATGTAATCTTGAAGTAACTTTACTAAGTATATCTAATTCTGTTGCTTACCATAATTGAGGACTTCGAGCCAGTTCCTCTAAAGATAATTTTCTTTCTTAATGCACATGGAGGATTACAATAAAATTCGCAATGTACCAAGAAGTTTGACTTTTATTCTTCAAATTCTATAGCTCTATTTAGATATTCAATCAATGGTTTTGTAGTTTTAAAATAGTTAACAATTATTTTTATCGCGTCCTTACTTGTCAGAATATTATCTTTTATGAATTCTTTGGTGCAAAAACCTTTCATTTTAAGTAATTCAATAACTTCTTCTCTTTCTTCCGGTAAATCAGTGAATTTTTTTAGCTTACTTTGACCTTGAATACCGCTTGGAAATATATTTTGAAATTGTTTATTTGAAATTATTTCGTTAATTTCTTCGAATGAATAACTTATTTCTTTTCGAATTTTTTTTAAAAATTCTGGCGTTGTTTGCCAAATTCCACCGCCAACCATACAGTTTCCTGGTTCAATATGAATAAAATATCCTGCTGTATTACCGTGTGGTGCATTCTTATTAAAAACTACCAAAACGTAGTTTTTATAAGGTGTTTTGTCTTTTGAAAATCGTAAATCTCTGTTTACACGTGTTAAGCATTTTTTAGGAATTAAATTTGCATTTGCTATTGATAAATCGTGTTTTGATAATTCATTTAACAAATTTTCCGTGAACAAAATAATATCATCTTTGTAATTTTGATAAATTCCTTTATTTTGTTCAAACCATTCTCTTGAATTGTTTTTTTTAAGTTCTTTTAAAAAGTCTAAAGATGTTTGCTTAATCATTTGCTTAATTTATCTATGTGTTTTATAATAACCTTGATTTGTTTTTCTTCGATTTTTTGGGAAATGATACTCTCAAAAATTTCATTTTTTTCAGATTGATTTAGTTTATTGAAAGCTTCTAAAACTCCTGATTCCTTGAAGGTTTCTATAATTTGTTTTTCGTTTATTTTTTCATTTTTTGATAAAAGATAAAGTGAAACTGTAACAATATCGCCACCTTGTTTATTTATAGCTTTTCTTATTTCGCTATTTATGGAAAGCATCATATCTTCTCCTTTAGTGGGAGCTAGGTTTCTATTTTCAATTATGTAATTGTCGATTAAACCAGACACTCTTATATCTCCCCATTTTCCTGGGATATTCTTTGTGTTTGGAATTCTTAAATGATAGGTCCAAGCACCTTTTCCGTATTCATATTTAAGTTCGAGTTTTTCCTCTTTTATGATATAGTCCATTTTTTTTTAGATTGTATTTTGTGCTAAGTTATCATTATTTGTATAAAAACACCCTTTCACAATAATACTACTGTTTAGTAAAATTTAGTTTAAGTTTTTCTGCTTTACTTCTCGAACTGAATCTAAATAAAATCCTCACGCTTAAATTAGCAATTAATATAAAAGTAAAAAACATCCGCTTGAAAAAAAATTGAACTTAAATAATCTAATGTCAATTATCTCTATACATGCTCAAAATGCCAATAAACTAGTTTCTATTTTGTACAGACAGAAGTCAATCTTTAATAGGAGGCTTTTTTGTGCCTGCTTTATTTGTTAGACGAGGTTCGAAAAGTATTTCTCTTGCCTCTTTCCCTGTTTTTATGGCATCCACTATAGGAAAAGGATAATCCTCGCCAATTATTACTCCACAAAATTGTTGTTGTAGAAGTGACATTTTCCAAGGTTCATGGATATCTGCTTCGTCGCAGTTTGCCAATTCAGGAATCCATTGTTTAATGAATATTCCTTTTGGATCGTGGTCCTGAGATTGCTTGACAGGATTATAAACCCTTACAATTTGATGGCTGCCCATGCCAGATTGGAGCTGCATTTGTGAGAAATGAATGCCAGGCTCAAAATCTAGAAACAGCTTTGCTAGATGTTTGGCGCCTTCCTTCCAATCTTGAAAAAGATGGTGCGTTAAAAATGAAATTAAAAAAGCCCTCATTCTAAAATTGACAAATCCTGTTTTAGCAAGGCAACGCATCGAAGCATCTGCAAGTGGATAGCCTGTTTGCCCGTTGCACCAACGCTCAAAACTTTGTTGGTCAATATTTTTTTTAATACCACTAAAAAATTTATTTACATCTTCAAATTCAATGTTGTCCTTATTTTCAAAAGATTGGACAAATGATCCCTGACACATTAATCTGTTCGAATACAAGTTAAGCTCCTTGGATAATATTTTATCGCCCGGAGCTTTTCTTCGCTTTACCTCTGTAATCGCTTGAAAAACCTGTCGTGTACTGATGCATCCCCAAGCAAGGTATGGAGATATCCTACTGCAATTTGTACGACTTTCTAAAGGCTTGGATAACGAAATGGTATAATTTTTTAGATTATTTTTTAAAAAAATATTCAAATAGTGAAATGCGTGTTTTTCACCTCCTAATTGAAAATTTGTATTTTCTTCTTTCCAGCTTTCAGGCAACTTCTCACCTGGGTTATTTTTAGAAATTTCATCTGTTAGAACTAAAGGTTTGAACAAACTAAAATCAGGATGCATTTGAGGTTCATTCATGATGGACTTCCATCGTTCGTATCTCTTTGATCTGTCTTTGATCTTTCGGATTATTCCATTGTTTGTGTACTCATTCCATTGAATACCATAATTTTTACATAAAGTCGCAAAAGCAATATCCCGATCGTAGGTAATTTTCATTCCAGTTTCTTTGTGAGAAAAAACTTTTGCCAATTCATATTCATTTCGTAGCTCCTCAAATACTGCTATTACTTCATCCATAAAAATGTTGATACACCATGCTGGGTCGGCTTTGTATTGCTCAACAGATTCTTCAATTTTGATGTTTGGGATGTTTGGATATTCATTTACAATAAATTGAGGGTCAAATGCTTTCTTCATAACCTTGAGTTGGCTGTTTATAGAAGTAAGGCTTTGGAAAACAAATCGCCAGTGTCTTTCATCATAATGTGGGTTTGCAACCAGCGAAGGTTCATAAATATAAATCAGCAGTAAACGCCTACCTTTAGTTTTACTGGTTTCTTTTATTGCATGGGCAAGAGTTGGATTATCGCGTAAGCGTAAGTCCCTTTTGAACCACATTACGTTAATTACTTCTTTTTGCTTGGTTGATTCAATTGTTGTTTCCATTTTGTTTTAGTGATAGTAAAATTACACGTATAGTATATTAAACCTTTTTTACGATGCAAATGCTTTTATTTTAGTCATGCTCATTTATGAAGTTTCACTCCATGTTCTAATTCTTTTTTTAAGAAATCCATATGTACAGATTGACTTGATTTATTTTAATATTATTTGAAGATATTTCAGATGTACTAGTATAATTTGGAGTTCGGTTTTTATAAATAAAACTTCATAAAGCTAAATATAATTGTTTTCTTATCAACTATATCTATTAGAAATTAGGCTTATAAATTCTTTTCTCGTTTTGTCTTTTTCAAATTCACCCATGAAAGATGAAGTCGTAGTAATACTATTTTGTTTTTGAATACCTCGCATTTGCATGCACATGTGTTGACATTCAATTACAACTGCAACTCCAAGTGGTTCTAATGCTTCTTGAATGCATTCTTTTATTTGATCGGTTAGTCGTTCTTGAACTTGCATTCTTCTTGCAAAAGCCTCAATAATTCGAGGAATTTTACTTAATCCAACTATTTTGCCATTAGGAATATAAGCAACATGAACTTTCCCAAAAAATGGTAACAAGTGATGCTCACACATGGAATAAACTTCGATATCTTTGACCACTATCATTTGTTTATGATCTTCTGTAAACATTGCAGATTTTAAAATTTCAAGTGGATTTATGTCATAACCATGTGTTAAAAACTGAAATGCTTTTGCCACGCGTTCTGGAGTTTTTTCTAAACCTTCTCTAGTTATATCTTCACCTAAATTCTCTATGACGCTTTTAAAATTTTTAGCAATTTCATTAGTTTTTTTTTCGTTGTAACTGTCGATTTTTTTGTAATTAATCATTTTAATTTTTGATTTAGTTTTTTATGAATATTTTATGGAAAGTTGTTGAAATAAAATGTTAGGATTTTCTTTAGTCTTGGAAAAAGCTGTAGTTTATTGCAACCCTAAAAGCCTTTAAACCGCTTACACCTTGCATATTTTCTAATTCTAGTTCTTCATAAATAGGATTATAAATTCCTTTGTTAATTAAAAACTCTATATGCTCACGGTATTCACCTGCTTCGATTGGACTAGAATATACTATTGCCACATAATCGGGCTTTGTTAAACGCTCTCCATTATTTTTGATTTCAATTTTGTCGATTCTTTTTTTCATTATTTCGTAGCGAATATTATATGAACCTTCTACATCAAAACGGCGCTCGTCTTTTCGAAAGCTTATTGCTATTGGTTTATTATGAGCTAGAATAAGTTGTGTTGTTTTTAATGGAATTTTCATTTTGTAGCTACTTTTTTGCGTAGCATTTCCGATAAAAGCCATTGTACTTAATTGCCACAAGCGCAAATTTTTAAGGTACATGGGATTAAATTTTTTATCAGGTTTTAGATTTTGACCTATGTAAATAGTGAATTCTAAACCATCAGTTCTATATTTTTCAAAATAATGCGGGTATATTTTTTGTTGTTTTACCCTTTCGTTTTCAAGAACAGCATTAATGGTGTTATTTATTTTTTGCAAACTATTTTCATACTCCCGATTATTATTATAAAAAGAACCTGTTTTTAAATTTGATTTTTCCATATAGTCATTTATTTCTTGATACAGATCTACGTAGCTTTCTGATAAATGGGTTAAAGTTGGGTGTATTTCTGTTGCAAAAAAGTCGACTATTTTTTGCTCTATTGTTGCAGTGAATTCTTTCTCTATTGTAGTTAATAACGTTTCAACTTTGAAATGGATTACTTCTAAAAGTGGCATTTCAATTTTAGAAAGAATGAATTTAATAACACTTTTTGTAGTTTCTAATTGATTAGCAATATCAGTTTGTGTTGCTTTGTTTCGTTCGATGGATGAATTTCGAATGTCAATTGCGCCATACAATGGATACACATCTTCAAAACTAACATTTGGTATGGTTTTCTGGTTTGAATTTGCACTTAAAATTTCCCATGCAACTTCATTAAATTTCCACTCTACAGCAGATTGTAAAGGTGTAAATTGCTCTTTGATAATTGTCGTTATTTTAGCATCAAATTGATTAATCATAAACTCAAACATGTCTGCAATTAGGTGCAGTGCTGGATCTAACTTAACTACTAACTGTTTTGAAGTTCCATTTGATTGATGCGTTGCTAATTCTAAAATACCAAGTAGTTGACCATTTGAATTTCGTATTGGTGTTACCATGTAACTCCCAATGTTTAATAATTTTAATCCAGTTAAAACAGAATTTTCAACCTTAGTATCATCATTTACAACTGATAGAATCACAGGTTCATATTTATCTTTAAAATGATCTGCAGCCGATCTTGGGTTGATGTATGCGCTAGGTTGTTGATCAACTGTACTAATCAATATGGTTTTTTTGTAATAACTTGTGTCAGTTACAATTTGATTATTTACTTTAAAAAAAGGAACTAAACCCACTTGTACATCTGTATTTTCTAATAAAATTCCCAAAATACGTTCTAATTCATTTAGTGAATCTGCTTCGTTTTCGTTCTGTAAATTCAAAACTAACTTTTTGAGTTGATTCATCGCTTCAAAGTTGGTAATCTCCTGTGCCAAGAAAATTGTAAAACCTTCCATTTTAAACAATTCAGACGGTAACTCTTTTGTAAGTTTTTCAAAATTATCACCATTATCTATTAACATTGTTGGCCACTCTTCATTGTAAGTTGGTAATTTCGCTTTTGGTTCTATTTCAATGAACTGTGTATTTGGGAAAATTTTATAATATTTGATAGTATTTCTTTCTTTATTTTCAATAGTAATGTATTCAAAATTATAGAAGTCGGTTTTGATATTATAACATTTATCTAATACCATTGCGTAGAAAAGTCTAAAAGTATTACTACTGTGATTTATTTTATCAAATAAAAAATCTTGATTGTCTTTTGAAATAATAGCTTCAAAAGTATCATCTAAATAAAATAATCGCGCAGGAAAAATGCTACCGATTGCCAAAGGCTTCTTGTTATAAGCATTCGCCAAAGGAGAAATACTCATTAGCAAAAGATCAATTAATTCGGGAGTTTTATTTAGAAATTCAAGTTTTGTGAATGGTTTAATTACCTCCGGAAATTTTTCTAATTCTTTGACAATACATTCATAAATTGTTTTTTTGACTGAATTATTTGGAGCTTGAGTATTTTTGAAATATCGAAGTAAAGGTCCGAATGAAATTGCAACATCTAATGATTTCCACTGTTGTTCGTTTTCAGTATTTAGACGAATTGTTTCCATAGTTTTAAGTATTCAGTAAAATAAAATCTTGAAATTAGATGCTAATTATATTTATTGTAATTTCAACAAATCAAGTGTGAGTGATTTTATTTATTGTAAGCAAGTGCAAACTCTTCGGCAAAGATTTGAATTTTCAAGTTACCTTTAAATTTGTAACGATCTAAATCGAAATCTTCTCTAATTCGACCTGTATGTATGGCTTTCCCCATAGCGATGAAATTAGAAATCAAATGTTCTGGCATTTCTTTTTCACGCATTGATTGCGTGGTGTTTTCATCGGTAAAAGTGAGCCATTTTAAATCGGGTTTATTAATAGCAAAACCTAAAATTGAAGCTACTTCGCTTGCTCTAGTATCATCGCTGAAGATGTATCTTATTTTTTTGTCGACTGTAACTTTTTCAAGTTCGTATGCAGCAGCAACAGCTATATCGTAGGGATGCGAAAAAACTATTTTATCATCACCTCCAAAATTGGTTCCAATAAATCCAACCTTTTTAATCATATCTACAAAATTTAACAAATTATAGTAAAAATATCCTGGTCTAAGATGTGTTAACTCGATGTTTTTTATCTTATTAAAAAAAATTTCAGCATGATGAGAACCTAAAATAAATCCTGTTCCAGTTTCTAAATGTGCACCGCAGCTGCTAAGATGGACGACTCTTTTCACGCCTGAAACTTTAATGGCTGAAGCATAGTTAGCACTAATTGATTTATAATATGCTACTTGATCTATTTGCGAAAAATCGGATGGAATCATACAATAAACGGCATTCACACCTGTAAATGTTTTGGTTAAAAATTCAACATCGTGGAGTGAGCCTATTGCAGCTTTTGCACCTAAAGCTTCAATGGTATCTTTTTTACATGAGTCGGAACTAATTACGGTTACTTGATGACCTTTTAAACTTAATTCCATTACAAGCGGTAAACTTATATTTCCCAAAGAACCTGTTACTACTATTTTCACTTATTTTGTTTGTTTGAATTATTTATAAATTTGGTTACTCATTTTTTAAATTAGCCTCCTTCTATTTTGATTGTTTTCTATTTTTTTTATTGATTTACAAGCAATTTTCCTGACTTGTTTCATCCTTTAATTTTTTTAGAAAATTAAGATTTTTTGTAAAGGCTTATTTATTAATTTGTTTTATTCACTACTTTGTATTCACTGCAAATAGTTACTAACAAACAATTGGAACATTTAGGTTTCCTTGCCGTACAAGTATTCATACCTTGCTGAATTATCCATTCGTGCGCATGTTTTTTAAATTTTAGAGGAGTTATTCTATTAATTATTTCGGCTGTTTGTTCATTTGTTTTAGTTTTTAGGATGCCAACTCTGTTTAGAACTCGATGAACATGAGAGTCAACTGCTATGATATTTCCACCAAAATTAAAGTTGAGCATAATACTTGCACACTTTCTACCAACGCCTTGTAAGGCTAAAAGTTTTTCTTCTGTTCTTGGAACTTTACCTGCATGTTTATCAAGTAATTGTTGGCTCATTTCCTTCAAGTGTTTCGTTTTTCGATTGTAATGTGCTACTGGCCTGATTAGTTCAATTAATTCCTCGTCTGTTAGCTTTACTATTTCTTGAGGAGTATTTGCAACTTCATACAATGCAACAGCTGCCGTGATCACACGTTTAGTATGAGTCATTGTTGATAGCATAACAGATACTAAACTTTTAAAGTCAGTATCACTTAAACCATTAGCTTCCCAATCATTGTCATTTTCGGCAAAAATTTTGAAATCTCTGCTTAATATTTCATAAAACTTAATAATTTTTTCATTCTCCATTTTTTGTTTACTTTAGAGTTAAACTTAATCTTCTGGTAATTTTTCAATTAAATGTTTCCAATATCTTTTGGGCATATGTTGTAAATGTAAACGTGTGTTCTTTCGAGATTCAATATTTACAGCACTAAAATATCTTTTCCATAATTTTTGATAAAAAATCTCGTCTTTTTCAAAAATGGTTAAATTATTTTTAGATTTTAAAAATGAGTTATTACTAAATTCTACCTCTACATTTGAAAGTAAATTTAAATCGTAAAAAATTCCATACTTTCTTTTGGCATCAAAAATTAACCACTTTTGGTCTGCATATCGGCTTTTAAAATGATGACCAATTAGAGGAAGAACATCACAGTCTGGTTCAATTATTGCAAAGAAAACCTCATCGCTTGTTTTCATAAATCTTACAAATGCTTTCATTCTGTGTGTTTCACGTTTTACAAATTTTGTGATCTTCCGAATATTCCAAACATCACTGTTGCTAAAATCATTTTCAATGTTGGCAGTACTAGCAAAAGCGTACTTTACAAACCTTAGCATGATGGTTTCATTTTCATCAACTTCTGAAAGAAAGGCTAGATAAATTCTTTTAATTCCATCCTTTGATAATCTTTTTTTTAAACCATTTAGTACACGTTCTGATTTTTGTAAATCAGTAATGACTTTATGCTGATTTAGAAAAAGAGAATATTTTGGTCTATTTTCTTTTTCAAAGAAAACATCATTCAAATTGTACTCATAAATGTCAAAGACAGCAGTCAACCATCCTTCATACGTTCCATCATAAATAATCTTGTACATTTTAAAATAAAGAAAGTTGATTAGAGAAATTTGGTTTATACTTACTATTTTGATTTTTTAGTATTAATTGTTTTAGCTCAAAAGGTGTATAATCTTTCGTAATCGAAATAGGATTATCAAAGGTCATAAAATACTTAGCTCTACTGTAAGCAACACCAATAGTTTTAAGGTCTTCGGGTCTTATCTTTCTAAATTTTCTTGCTTCAACAATTTTTTTAGCACTAAGAAACCCAATACCTGGAATGCGTTTGATGATCTCTAAATCTGCGTAATTAATATTGATAGGAAACTGATCAAGATTTCGTAAAGCCCAACCCAGTTTTGGATCTATATCTAAATCTAAATTTGGATTAGTACTATTGACTAATTCTTTAACATCAAAATTATAGTAGCGAAATAACCAATCAGCTTGATATAATCTGTTTTCTCTGATTATGGGAACTGGTGTGCCAATTGCTGGTAATCTTGCATCATGGCTAATTGGTACGTAGCCTGAGTAGTAAACTCTTTTTAAGGACATTTTTTTATAAAAGCCATCAGCTGTTCCTAAAATTTCTAAATCAGTTTCATTACTTGCTCCAATTACCATTTGAGTGCTTTGTCCTGCTGGAGCAAAAATTGGAGCTTTGAAGTTGATTTTTTTTTCTTCTTTATGTCCATCAATTTGTTCTTTAAGAAAGGTCATCGGTGTTATTACATCTTTATGATTTTTTTCTGGAGCCAGTATTTTAAGATTTTTCTCTGAAGGAATTTCTAAGTTTATGCTTAATCTATCTGCATACATTCCTGCTTGTGTCATTAAATCACTACTTGCTCCTGGAATTGCTTTTAAATGTATATAACCATTAAAATTATGTATCGTTCTAAGTTTTTTAGCAATTCTTACAAGTCGTTCCATTGTTGCGTCTGGACTATCAAAAATACCAGAACTCAAAAACAAACCTTCAATATAATTTCTTCTATAAAAATTTATTGTTAACTCAACAACTTCGTCAACAGTAAAAGCCGCTCTTTTAACATCATTACTTTTACGACTAACACAATAAGCACAATCAAAAATACAATAGTTAGTCAATAGAATTTTCAGGAGTGATACACATCGTCCATCTTCTGTAAAGGCATGGCAAATACCATAGCCTTTAGAATCACCAAGTACTTTATTTTTATTTTCGCGATTACTTTGACCACTTGAACATGAAACATCATACTTTGCAGCATCAGCTAAAATCTCTAGTTTCTCAAGAACTCGATCCTGTTTCATAACTATTGTATCTTAAATTATTTAAAGTTTTATCTAAGTTTTTACTTTTACAGATTAGTTTGCACCTCCTCCCAATGCTTTATAGAGTAAGCCTATTGCCACAAATTTTTGTTTGTGAATAATTGCTAATTCTATCTCAACTTTTAATTTATTTGATTGTGCGGAAATTACTTCTAGGTAAGTAGTCTCACTTAAACTATAAAGCTTTAAAGAATTAGTAACCAATATATTGGCTTTTTCTACTTGCTTTTGAGCTATCATTTCTTGTTCTTTAATACTTTCTAGTGTATTTAAGAGATTTGTTACTTCAACAGTAGCAAACAGGAATGATTGTTTGAAACTAATTTCAGCTTGCAATGTTGCAACCTTTTGTTGTTCGTATTTTGTTTTTAATTTTTTACCGTTAAAAATTGGTTGTAAAATGCTTCCGGTAACTAAACCAAACAGAGAACTTGGAATATTAAACCAATTTTCTGATTTAAAGGAATTTATACCTCCTTGAGCAGTTATATTAACCGCAGGATACATATTTATTTTGGCTAAATTTGTTTTTGCCCAATTTTTTCTTAATTCAAACTCTTTTACTTTGATATCTGGTCTGTTGCTGAGAAGCTGTGCAGGAACTCCTTCACTAAATTTTGAGAGAAAAACTATATCTTGCAGTTTTGAAATTCGGTTAATTTTTGATGGCGTTGAACCTGCCAAAAGTAAAAGTTGATTTTCTTGAATGATTATTTGATTTTTAACCAACGGAATAGATTTTAGTATTTCCAATATAAAAACCTCTTGTTGCTCGACCGCTAATGAATTTATAGATCCAACTTCAAATTGTATTTTTAAAATTTTAAGAGTGTTTTCTGCTAACTTTAGATTTTGATTTATGATTTCTAATTGATTATCTAAGTACAATAGATTAAAATATCCATCGGCAACAGATGAGATTAGATGAGATCTTATAATTCTGGTGGAGGCTTCACTTTTTAACAAATCTGTGATTGCCTCTTCCTTTGTGTTTTTTAGTTTTCCCCAAAAATCTGCTTCCCAAGAAATACTTATATTTGAAGAGTAATCCTCGATGTACTTTTGACCTAAAAATTGATTTAAAGTTATTCCGTTTAAACTATTATCAGATGGTCTGTTAATGGAAGCTATACCAACTGCTGAATTAACAGTTGGTAACATACTTAACTTAGATTTTTTTACCTCCAATGTTGAAGACTGAATATTTAGTAACGCGATTTTTAAATCGTTATTCTTTGTTAAAGCTTCATCAATTAAATGGACTAGAACACTATCTGTATAAAATTCTTTGTAATTTAATTTTGATAATAAAATTGAAGTGTCTTTGTCAAATTCTCTTTTTTCAACGTTAAAAGTTGACGGTATTTCTATTTCAGGTTTTGAAATTTTATTTGATGAACAACTAATTAAAAGTACAGTAGTTGTTAGAAATAGTGATAATTTTATAAGTTTCATAATTTTTTATAATTAGTTAAGTTCCCAATCAGAATCAAGTGTTTTCTTTCTTTCTAGCTTTTCATGTATAAATTGAAAGACAACAAAGAGAACTGGAGTAATAAATAAACCTAAGATTGTACCAATGAGCATTCCAAAAATTGCCGCATAACCAATAGAATGATTACCTAAAGCTGATGGTCCTGAAACAAAAATTAAAGGGATTAAACCTGTTAGAAATGCTAATGAAGTCATTAATATTGGTCTTAATCTGGCTTTTGCACCTTCGACAGCCGATGCTGTTAAACTTTTTCCTGAATGTCTTCTTTGCAGAGCGTATTCTACTATTAGAATTCCATTTTTGGAAAGAAGTCCAATCAACATTACTAATGCAATTTGAACGTATATGTTATTGGTAATTCCTGCAAATCCGATTCCGATAAATACACCTGATAAACCTACTGGAATAGCAAGTAAAATAGCCCACGGAAGAATATAACTTTCATATTGTGCAGAGAGTAGTAAGTATACAAACAATAGACAGAGAGAAAAGATAATAATAGATTGATAACCCGTAGAACTTTCTTCTCTACTCAAACCTTTAAAATCATAAGTATACCCTGCTGGAAGATTTTTTTCACTAACTTCTTTAATTGCTTTTATAGCTTGACCAGTGCTATAACCTGGAGCAGGCATCACGGTTAAATTTGATGAGTTATAAAGATTAAAACGCTCTACAACCTCTGCACCAGTTGTAGAATTTAAAGTCACAATAGAACTAAGTGGAACTAGTTCATTTTTATTATTCTTGACAAAAATTCCATTAAGTGATTGAGGTGTTTTTCGTGATTCTGGATCAGCTTGAACCAAGACTTTGTAATACTTACCAAATCTGTTAAAATCGGATGATTGAATACTACCAAAATAACCTTGCATAACACTCATTGCATCTGTTGTATTTACACCTAAAGTTGCTGCCTTAGAGTTATCAATTACTGCTTCAAATTGCGGAAATGAAACATTAAATGTTGTAAAAGCAACAGCAACCTCTGGTCTTTGCATCAAAGCACCAATCATTCCATAGGTGATATTACCTAGTTTTTGAAGTTCGCTGTTAGTTCTGTCTTGAAGAACTAATTCCATTCCACTTGTATTACCAAAACCATCAACTGTTGGTGTATTTATTACTAGGAAATTAGCTCTTTTGTCACTTGATAGTTGATTTTGAATGTTCCCAATAACATCGTTTATCTTGTTAACGTTTCCTCTAAGCTTACCATCTTTAAGTTTAATAAAAAATGTACCAGCGGATGAGGAAAATGAGCTACTAAAAAGGTTTAAACCATTTACAGAAATAACATCTTTGATAGCAGGATTTTTAATTAAAATATCTTCGGTATTATTCATCACTTCATCTGTACGATATTTTGAAGCACCAGGAGGAAGATTTGCTGCTACGATAATAAAACTTTGATCTTCATCAGGTATGAAAGATTTTGGAGTTGTGTTTGACAACCAAAAGAAAATGCCGCCAAATACTAAAATGATTAAAGCTGCTACATATTTTTTCTTCAGTAGGAATAAAGTTGTTTTAGTATATCTCAGAGTAAGTCTATTGAATGACGCATTGAATCCATAGAAAAATTTGTCTTTAAAACTTTTTTCTTTATTAATTTCGTCATGATCTTCATGTTGTTTCAAAAATAAAGCACACAAAGCAGGACTTAGAGTCAAAGCATTTATTGCAGAAATAACAATAGCAATAGCAAGTGTAAGAGCAAACTGCTGATAAAATAAACCTGTAGAACCATCCATAAATGCCACTGGTACAAAAACAGCAGACATTATTAAAGTAATTGAAATGATAGCTCCTGAAATTTCATTCATTGCAGAAATAGTTGCCGAACGTGCATTCATTTTTTTATGGCTCATTTTGGCATGGACTGCTTCAACTACAACAATAGCATCATCAACAACAATTCCAATAGCGAGTACCAATGCAAAAAGAGTTAGTATATTGATTGAAAAGCCAAATAATTTCATGAAAAAGAAAGTTCCAACTATAGAAACAGGAACTGCGATAGCAGGTATAATTGTAGATCTTAAGTCTTGTAAAAAAATGAAAACAACTATAAATACGAGTAAGAAAGCCTCGATTAGTGTTTTTATTACTTGACTGATTGATTGATCAAGCGATTCTTTGGAAGCATAAGGAACTTTAAAATCAACACCTTTTGGAAAAGAACTCTTTAACTCTTCTAAACGTTCGTTAACAGCTAGTTGTACTTCATTTGCATTGGAACCTGACATCTGATAAATTGCCATAGTTACAGCTGGTTTTTTATTTAAATTAGAAGTAACACTGTAACTGTATGCTCCTAACTCAATTTTAGCAATATCTTTTAGATATAATATTGAGCCATCATTTTTAGCTTTTACGACGATATTTTCATATTGGGCTGGTTCAGTAAATTTTCCAGAATATCTAATTACATATTCAAAAGGCTCTTTGCTACTCTCACCCAATCTACCCGGAGCAGCTTCTAGATTTTGAGATTGAATTGCTCTTGAAACTTCAGAAGGTGTTAACTGATAAGAAGCTAATTTGACTGGGTCTAACCAAACCCTCATAGAATAATCCTTATTTCCATAAACAATTACATCGCCAACACCTTTAACTCTTTTTAAATCAGGCACAACGTTTATTTTTGCAAAATTTTCTAAAAATAAACCATCTAATTTTTTTTCAGATGAAGTTAGTGTAACTAAAGCAACCATTGTATTTTGTCTCTTAGAGGTTGTTACACCTGCTTGAACAACTTCTGCTGGTAACTGATTGGAAACTTGAGCAACTCTATTTTGAACATTTATTGCAGCTTGGTCTGGATTAGTACCTAATTTAAAGGTTACTGTTACAGTTAATGTACCGTCATTACTTGAAACAGATGAAAGATAATCCATATTTTCGACACCGTTAATTGCATTTTCTAATGGAGGCGCAACAGAACGTGAAATAGTTTCTGCGTTAGCTCCAGGATAGGCAGCTATTACAGTTACAACAGGAGGTGCAATATCTGGAAATTTTGTTATCGGCAATTTAACAAGCCCAACTATTCCTAGTGTCAATAAAATTATCGAAATGACAGTTGCTAAAACTGGTCTTTTTATTATACTTTTTAACATGTTTTAAGATTTGATATTAATGAGATTATTTTTTTTCTTTAATCTTTGTACCAGATTGAAGTCTATCAAACCCTGTAACAATATATTTATCACCTTTTTTCAATCCTGATTTTACAATAAATGAATCAGAAGATTTTCCAATAATTTCTAACGGAACTTGATTGGCGATTCCATTATTATCTACAACAAATACAAAAAGTTTATCTTGAATTGACATTGTTGAAGAAGCAGGAATTAGAATTGCATTTTCAATTGGTTTTGAAATAATTATTTTACCTGTATTACCCGTTTTAAGTAAATTATTTGGATTGTGAAATTTGGCTCTTATTAAGCTTGAACCAGTAGAGCTATCAAAACTTCCTTCAAAAGCATCTATATTTCCTTTTTTTTCATAAACTAATCCGTTGGGTAGAAGTAGTTCAACTACGATATCATTTGTTTTTTTACTCTTTTCAATATCACTAAAAATTGTGAAATATTCTTTCTCACTAATACTAAAATAGGCGTTTACAGAACTATTGTCTGATAAAGTTGTTAGTGGAGTTTGATCAGTTGCATTTACAAGACTTCCTACTTTATTAGGAATCAAGCCTATTTGTCCTGATATAGGTGCTTTTACAGTACAAAAATTCAAATTTATTTTTGCACTTTCTAATTCGGTAGAGGCACTTTTTACTGAGAGCTCAGCTTGTTGTACTTGAATTTCAGAAATAATTTTACTTTTAGCTAACTCTTTTTTTCTATTGAGTTCTATCTTAGCAGATGCAAGTTTAGCAGAAGCTGATTTATAAATTTCGCTGTAGGAAGAACTCTCAATAGAAAATAAAATCTGTCCTTTTGTTACGAAATCACCTTCATCAACAAATATTTTTTGAATGTAACCTGAAATTTGAGGTCTTAGCTCCACAGAATTGATACCTTCAATTTTCGCTACATACTCATTTTTGGTTGTTGCTTCTCCAGTTTTTACAAGAGCAACTGGTAATTCAATAGGTTGTTGTGTGCTTGAATTTGTGTTTGATTTTGTACAACTGTACTGAAATAAAACTAAAAACCCAATTAGTAACGTTTTTGCATTTTTTTTCTTAATCATTTTTTTGTTTATAAGAGTTATCGAATGCAAAGTTCGATTTATCGTATAAACATTTATGAATTCATTTTACGCCAATACATGTCCATTTTTCTCTTTTTAGAAAAAAATGAATAGTATAATTTCTTAAAAAAATGTCCAAATGTCGTATTTGATTAAAAGAAATCTGTTTTTTGATATTCTGAAGGACTATGATTTGTTTCTTTTTTAAAGAACTTACTAAAAGCTGCTTGTTCGCTAAAATTTAAATGCCGTGCAGCTGCGCTTATATTGTTACCGGGATTTCTAAGAAATAATTTTGCTTCAATAACGAGTAAATGGTTAAGCACCTCTTTAGGAGTTTTAAACATAGATTTTTTAATGATTTTTCCTAAATGCTTTGGAGTTAAACATAGTTTATCGGCGTAGAATTGTACTTCATGCTGTTCTCTTAAATGGGTACGAATAAGTTCAAAAAAATTAAGTGTAATCTCTTCATCTCTAGAAGTAGTACTATTTTGTTTTTCACTTAATTTAAAATAATTATCTACTTCATAAAGAAGCAAAGAAAAGTGATGCCAAATCATCTCTTTAAAGTAGTAATTATTGTTTCTACTATCATTTAAATCTTCAATTTCAGAGATATGAATTTTTAATTTTTCAAACAATTTTGGTTGATCCTTGATTGAACTAGATGGATTTTTAAAAAAACCTTTTAATAAATCAGTTGATTTGTGATGAAACCCTGATTGCGTTACAAACTCGAAAGAAAAAAGGATTTTTTTTGCTTTATAGTCATCTGAAATACTATTAATTGTGAAAGTTTCAGCAATATGAGAAAAAAGAATGTCATTTTCTCTAAGTTCATATTGCTCTCCAAAAACGGTGTAAACTAAAACACCACTTTCAACAACGAATAGACATAAGAAATTAGCCTTTGTTGGTGTGTTTAATTGACCATAGTAGTTAGAACTATCAATATTCACAACAGCAAGATCGGACACTCTTAGATTGTTTTTAGATTCTTTTATTATATCCTCAAAATCAAGCAGTAATATTAAGTTTTCCATCATATGATTTTTATCATTAACAATGATTTGTTAAACGATAATTTAAAAATTAAAAAAAATTCAAAGTAGCAAAGTTAATAGAAAAACTTATAGCTAAGAAATATTAGTACTAAGTAAGTAACTGGTTAACAATTTTTCTAGTTTTTCCCTAAAGTAATTTTTTTTCTTTCCTTTTAGTGTTTGGCTTTATTATAGTAGATGGCCATTTGTAATCCAGAACTATCATATTGTATTTCAGAGGGCATTGTTTCTATAATTCTATTTGGTAGTTTGCAGCCTGAAATCGCTAAACTCATTGCATCGATAATGTCGTCTTTAGCTACATCTTTTCTTAAGAATTTGGAAAGTGAACTATTATAAACCATCTTAACTCTCTTATCAAAAATCTCTAAAATTTCAAGACGCTCTTTAATCCCGTTTTCTGTTTTTTTACTAAAAATCATAGATTTTTCATTATTTAAAAAATGGAAAACTATTTCAGGATGAGATTCGTAAATTTTAATTTTATTGGAATTATTTAACAAAACGTTGTCTAATTCTTGAATCTTTTTAAAGATAAAAAAACTCTGTTTTGAAATGCCTTTTCCTAAAATCAACTTGTTTATTTTGTTAGCATTATCAAAATTTGAAGCTAGCAATGCTTCACGACATGGCACTCCAAACACACTACTTTTTCTTTTTTTGTCCAAATTTAAACGCATGAGTTTTTCACATGCTCTGACTGGATTTTCTTTATCTGGTAATCCAATAGGCATATCAATTAAATAGAAACAATCATCGCCATAAAAATTTATAACATTTTGAATAGTATCAAATTTATATACTTCCATTTCTGAACTCACTGTAATCCAACCAGATCGACAACCGTCAATTCCCACTGATTTCATATTTGTTGAATGTATTAAGAATTATTATAATAGGTCTGCTAATGTAATAAGTTTGTAAGTTATTGATTGAACATAATTCATTTAAAAATTATAAAAAATTCAAGTTTTATTCTAAGAAGTTTTTGAAATAGTTTTTTTTGAGTAAATAACAAATTTATCTTTTAAAATCTTCTTGTCATTACTTACTTTTCCATCCAAAACTTTTGCATAGTGTTGTGTTATTTGGATATTTTTATTATCTAATATTTTGTTTTCACTTTCAAGATTTACTAATTATAGAACCTTATTTTTTTATGAAAGACAAAAGCAATGTTGCTAAGTAGCAAAATATTCAAAATAGAAATATCACAATAAGCCTGCTAATTTACGTGCAGGCTTTATTCAATTTTTTTACAAATTGGTTAAAAATTAATCTTTTAGTGACCATAATTTCATCATATCTTCATCGGTTCTGTTACCGTGAATTTGAATTTTAGCTAATTCAGTTTCAATATTTGCATATTCGGTATCTGTTATTAGTACACTTGCTGCTCCAAGATTTTCAGTAATTCTTTTAGCATTTGTTGATTCAGGAATTGGCACTATAAAATCTTTTTTGTGGAGCATCCACGCTAAAGAAATTTGTGCTGGTGTTGCTTCTTTATCACTTGCAAATTGATGTAGTAAATCTAATAAGGGTTGATTTGCAATAATGTTATCCTTTTCAAAACGAGTAATTACTCTTCTGGCATCAATACCTGTGAACTTTGTTTCCGTACTTAATTTACCAGATAGAAATCCGCTTGCCAATGGAGAAAATGGAACAAAACCAATACGAAGTTCTTCGCAGACTGGAATTACATCTTTTTCATAGATACGTTCCATAATAGAAAATTCGCTTTGAAGTGCTGTTAATGGAGTTACTGCGTGTGCACGTCTTATTTCATTTACAGTTGCTTGTGATTGACCCCAACCCAATATTTTACCCTCTTTTATAAATTCACCCATACAATAAGCAATATCTTCAACTGGAATGTCTTGATTTACTCTGTGTTGGTAATATAAATCGATATGATCTGTACCCAGCATTTTTAAAGAATTTTCTAATCGACCTCTTAATTCTTTCATCAAGTGTTCTGTAGCATTGCCTTCCCAATCTTTTTGAAATAAGAATTTTGTTGCAATAACAACGTTATTTCGAACACTTTTTAAAGCCTCAGCAACCAATTGCTCGTTGGCACCCATTGCATAAATTTCGGCTGTATCAAAGAATGTGCAACCCAAATCATAGGCTTTACGAATTAATTTTATTGCTTCCTCTTTTTCTGGAGTAGCACCATATCCCATACTCAAACCCATAGCACCATAGCCAATTGCTGATACTTCTAAATCTCTTAATTTTCTTTTTTGCATAATTCTTTATTTAAAATTTGTTACAATGCAAAATTATCAATTAATAAGTATACATTTGATACCGATATACTAAAGGATACCAATAAAAATAATATGACAAGCGAAAACGAAAAAATAACAAAGAATATGATTATGTATGTCCAAGATACCTTATATGTATTTGGTGGTAAATGGAGATTGCCAATTATCATAGCCATAAAACAAGGAAATAGTAGGTTTACAGACATCAAAGCATTCATTCCAAAAATTACTAATCGTGTACTTTCTAAAGAGTTAAAGGAACTTGAACTTAATAAAATGGTAATAAGAACCGTTTACGATACATCGCCAGTAACGGTGGAATATAAAATTAGTGCGTATTGTTATACTGCCAAAGCAATAGTAGATTCAATGGCAGCTTGGGGAAAACAACATAGAGAGAAGATAAAAGAGGATTGAAACAAAGTTTGTTTAGTATTTAATTATTAAGGGTAGATTTTTAAATATAAATTCTTTTTTGTTTTGATTCTTATCAAACGTTAATGTTAAGTTCGTTTCTAAACCATTTTCAAATTTTATAAGTTTTTCATTTATAAAATAGCTTGTAAATTCATCTTGAATAATCGGTAGTTTGAATTCTATATTTGTTAAAGTTTTTATTCCATTTTTATGAGTAGTATGCTCGTCCACTATCTTCTTTTCGCCTTTAAAGGGTAATCGAAATGTCCAAGGTAATTTGGGATTTTTTTCGTTGGTAAGTATTTCAATTTCTAGTCCTTTAGGGAAATATTCTGGCTGGTATTTGATACATTTCTTAAATAACAATTCTGTTTCATCTGTATTAACAAGACACATTCCAAAAGGAGAGTATTGATTATTTATAAAATTGGAACGTTCCCATAATTTAGTGGGTAATATAAATTCACTTTTAATTTCTTCTTCACTTTCCACCCAAAGTATTTCGATAAAAAAATTTTGGAAATAAAATTTTCTGTTCACCGTTCCTTGTCCAATATGAACTCTGCTGGTTCCTTCTGTAAATCCAAATTTTACAAATTCACCAGCCTCTTGTCCTTTATTTTTTGAAAATATAAAAATATGATCTACTTCCATTTTTAATTTTTTACAAAGATATTTAATTAAACGATTTTCTATACTCTAATGGCGAAACTCCGCTTTTTGCTTTAAACAGTTTACTAAATGATTGCGGATATTCAAATCCTAACTCAAAAGCAATTTGGCTTACTGATAAATTAGTTGTCGTTAAAACATCTTTTGCTTTTTCAATTAGTTTGTTGTGAATGTGTTGTTGCGTATTTTGTCCTGTAACTGTTCTTAGCATATCACTCAAATAACTTGGCGAAAGATGCAATTGTTCTGCTAAATTAGTAACTGTTGGCAAGCCTATTTTTGAGTTATCTTCAAAGTAATTTGATAATAAATTTTCGAATTTAGAGAGTAAATCGTTGTTTGCCATTTTTCTTGTAACAAATTGTCTGTTATAAAAACGATTGCAATAATTTAATAACAATTCGAGATTAGCAACAATGACATCTTGACTAAAAGTGTCAATTCTTGATTGGTATTCTTTTTGGATATTTTGAACCAAGCTTTCGATTATTTTCTCTTCTTCATCAGATAAATGAAGTGCTTCGTTTATTTCATAAGAAAAATAGCCATAATTCTTAATTGTTTTTCCTAAAGGATAATTTCGAATTAAATCATGATGAAATAAAAGTGACCAACCTTCTTTGTCTCTGTTTTCATCATCATCCATTGCTATAACTTGATTTGGAGCAACAAATGACATGGTTCCTTCGTCAAAATCATAATAGTTTTTACCATATTTCATTTGACCTTGAAAACTTCTTTTGATTGATATATTGTAAAAATTTAAAAGTAATCGTTCCTTGTTTTCATCTGATATTGTTGCAACATCGCTGTGATTTATTAAAGTAATCAAAGGATGCGAAGGTTTTGACAATGACAATAATCGATGCAATTCAGAAACAGAATTGATTATTCTTATATTTTTATCATCTTTTTTCATTTTGTAAAGTTCTTAAAAAACAAAAAGAGAAATTTAATTGTTTCTCTTTTTGTTCAAATTATTTTAAATTTCGCCCTGCAACAAATCTAATTCTTCGCTGTTATCAGTTGTCTTTATGTCAATAGCTCTATTCCCAAAAATTTATTATTTCAGATAACAGTTATTTAAAGCCACCAGATACTTCAATAGTTTGCCCAGTAATAATACTTGAATCATCAGAGGCTAAAAATACTGCCATTTTACCAATATCGTTTGGTGTAGCCATACGACCTAAAGCACTTCTATTAACCATTCCTTTTATAGCATCGGAATCTTCAGTAGTACCTAAACTAGCCACACCTTCTGTGAAAACGCCACCCGGTCTTATAGAATTAACTCTTATATTTTTAGGACCTAATTCTTGCGAAAGTGATGTAGTTATATTGTCTACTGCACTTTTTGTTGCGCCATAAACTACAGAGTATGGTTCTGGTCTTGTACTTGCAAAAGAACTGATATTGATAATACTTCCACCATTTGTACCAAACAGTTTTACAGCTTCTTGTGATGTTAAAAGAAGACTTAACACATTAATATCAAACATTCTTCTATACGAATCTTCGGTGAATGTTTCTAATAATGCAAATTCATAGATACCTGCATTGTTTACTAATACATCTAAACCACCAAAGACTTTTACTGTTTCTTCAAAAAGCCTTTTTACATCAATTTGTTTTGACATATCGCCTTGCACAGCAATTGCATTACCGCCTGATTTTACTATTTCTGCCACTACAGCTTCTGCTCCTTCTTTGCTAGATGCGTAATTTACAACTACTTTTGCACCAGATGCTCCCATTTGTTTTGCAATGCCAACACCGATGCCTTTGGATGCACCAGTTACAATAACTACTTTGTTTTCTAATTTTTTGCTCATCTTTACTTTTATATTTTGTGAAGTACAAAGGTGCGCAGTATGCAAAATTTTAAAGTTTCCAAAATGAAGTTAGTTGTATCCAAAATGAGTTATTACAATCACAATTCCGATATTATTTTTACCAAGGACTTATTTCAGTTCTATCTTTTATATCGTTGCTAAAATATTTTCCTGTTGGTGTATTATCATCAGTTACAGTATGTTTTACTACAAATGTTGCAGCACTTTCCACAGTTCCTGGACCAGTATGATGATTGAAATCGGTAGCGGTAAAACCTGGGTCAATCACATTTACTTTGAAATTAGTTTCTCGCAACTCATAAGCCAAAGTGATAGTATACATATTTAGTGCCGCTTTTGATGAATTGTAAATAGCTGCTTTTATATCATAATATTGCCAAGTTGGATCATTGTGTAAAGTGAGCGAACCTAAACCCGAAGTTAAATTGGTAATTCGTGGTTGATCAGATTTTTTTAATAAATCCATAAAAATTTGAGTTACTTGAATTAGCCCAAACACATTAATATCATAGACTTCTTTAAAAATAGCGATATCAGTATCGATTGCTGATTGCGGAAATCCACCACTAATTCCTGCGTTGTTTATCAAAATGTCTAATTTGCCTTGCTCAGTTTCAATCGTGTTTTTGACAGCTACAATGGTATCCAGATTAGTAACATCAATTTGCACGGCTTTGATGTTTTCGTATCCATTATCGTTTAATTCTTTTACAACTGCTTCTCCTTTTTGAAGGTCACGGGTTCCTAAATAGACAAATAGTCCTTTTTTTGAAAGCTTTTTGGCTGTTTCTAACCCAATGCTTCTGTTTGCTCCTGTAATTAATACGGTTTTCATTTTTATACTTTTTAAATTAATACTGCAAAGTTGCATCGATTAAAAATGAAATCATTTGCCATTTGGCAAAAAGCAAATTATCGAATATTTTTTCTAATTCTGCTTAAAGAAGATTGTGTCATACCTAGATAGGAAGCCAAGTAGGATAGGGGTATACGGTTGGCAAGATTGGGATAAGTTTCTAAAAAAGCCAAATATCTTGTAGTTCCATTTTCTGAAACTATAGAACTTCTTCTTTCTATTTTTTGAAGTAATGCTTTTGAAATAATTTTAAATACGATGGCATCAAAGCCCAAAATCGTATTGAGCAGTTCTTGCCAATCTTTTTTCGAAAAAACAATCATTTTACAATCGGTTATGGCTTGAACGTATGCAATGGAAGGAAGTTCGTTTTCAAAACTTTCTAAATCGACTAAAATATTATTTTCTTCAATGAAATATTTGGTTATTTCTTCTCCTTTGTTGTTGTAATATGAAACCCGAGTAATGCCATCAATGATAAAACCAAACTGTTTGGAAACTTTTCCAGCTTCTAGAAAATAATCGTCTTTTTGAAGGATTAATTCTGTGGTTTTTTTTGAAATTAAGTCAATTTGTTGTTGGTTTAAATTTCCAAACTGTAAGACGTAGTCTATAAAATTTTTCATAGATGCAAGTTGGTGAAATCTGTTTTTACGAAATATGTCATTTGACAAAAAGTTTTTTAAAGTTTGAATTTCCATCTAAATTATAAAGCCTAAACTTTACTTTTTTGTTTGATAAATTTGAAAAAACACACTCATAAAATATTAGATTTATTAAAAAAGTGTGGTTTTTTTATTGCAATTCTTCACAAATAAACCCGCATAATTTAAAATTTGAAATTATTTCTGAAGCTTTATTACTATCAGTTTCAACTCTAAAAATATTATCAACATCTTCTAAATCAAAAGTCCAACAACCACTACCTAATGTATTGTCTAGTAATTGACTAATTGCAATAATTTCATTTTTTGTTGTTACATTAGTTTTAAATACAAATACTTCCATTTAACTAAACTTATTGGAGATTAGACTTATAAATTCTTTTCTAGTTTTATCTTTTTCAAATGCACCAGTGAAAGAAGAGGTTGTAGTTACGCTATTTTGTTTTTGAATGCCACGCATTTGCATACACATATGTTGGCACTCAATAACTACAGCTACGCCAAGTGGTTCTAAAGCGTCCTGAATACAATCTTTAATTTGGTCTGTCAACCGTTCTTGCACTTGTAACCTTCTGGCAAAAGCCTCAATAATTCTCGGGATTTTACTTAATCCAACTATTTTGCCATTAGGAATATAGGCTACGTGTGCTTTTCCGAAAAATGGTAACATATGATGTTCGCACATGGAATAGACTTCGATATTCTTCACTACAATCATTTGCTGATGATCTTCTGTAAACAATGCAGATTTCAAAATTTCTAAAGGATCCGATTCATATCCGTGTGTTAAAAACTGGAATGCTTTGGCAACTCTTTCGGGCGTTTTTTCAAGACCTTCTCTGTTGGTATCTTCCCCTAAATTTTCTATTATATTTTTGAAACTTTCTGCTATTTCAATTGTTTTCTCCGTGTTGTATTGGTCAATTTTTTTGTAACCTATCATTGATGAATTTAACTGTGTTTTGAAATTAATTTTTAAATATTTTCTTCTACAGAAGCCCAATGTAAATTTGGATATCTGTTATTATCAAGATTGGAGTGGTTTGCCAAAAACATACTGTAAACATATTGCGACTGTTGCCAAGAGGCATATAATTCCATTTCGCCTTTTGGGTTTGCCGCTCTTTGACTTTTGTTGTAGGCTGAAAAACCTTCCATAGAACCACCGTTTACAAGTTCAAATTTCTGATTTTTGTGTTGTTCGCTTAATTGCACTAAATCATTTGGACTTACTCTAAAACTTGCAATTCTTAAATCTCTTGGTGCATCATCATCCAAAGATGCTAATGCCGTGAAAGCAGCAGTATCGTCCATTGAAGTAAAATCCATTTCCCAGTCCATTTTATCGTCATAGTACACAATGGTTTTGTTATTTGTGTCAAACAATGGTGTGTTGTATCTTAAAATGTCTGTAAAACATCCGTTGAAAATAGAAGTTGCTTTAATTAGACTTCTATCCAAATGCTTTTTGAATTCTTTTCTTAAATCAAAGTTTCTATTTTCTCCTTCTGGAATGATTGTAAAATCTGTACAAAAATCAGAAGGAATAAAACGAGGAACACCTGCTTGAATTGCACCTTCCAAAAGATTTTTTTGTCCATCAATTATTACATCTTTTAAACCTGCTAGTACTGATACTACACAAGAAACGCCAACACAAGCTGCTGCAATTTCTGAAATGTTAGCCATATCTATTGGTATTACACTAACACCTAGATTTTTTAAAGCTTCAATTTTCTTTGGATCACTACCTTTACGAACTATCGCTTTAACTGCTGCTCCTTCTTTTACCAAAGCTTTTACAATGCGGCCACCAAGGTTGCCTGTTGCTCCAGCTACTAAAATTGTCTTTTTCATTTTTCGTTGAATTAAATTGTTTATCGCAAATGTAAACATTGTTTACTAAATAGACAACATTGTTTACTATTATTATTTTTATATCTTTGTAAAAAATATATCAAGATGAATGAAAATAAAGAGATTAAAGTTCAATATGATGATAAAGACAACTTTGGCAGGTTAATTTGTATTGCAAAAAAGCATTTTGATGTTTGGTCTCAACATAATATTAAACCTGAAAAGGTTGATATGAAATTGTCATTTATGCCTGTAATTTTTAATATTAGTCCAGAAGGCAATACTAACAGTGAATTATCAAAAAAATCATTGGTTTTTAAACAAGCAATGAGTAGAACTTTAAAAGAATTAGAAGAAATTGGTATGATAACTTCCAAAACTATAAATAATGATAAAAGAAGTAACAGAATTAATTTAACTGACAATGGTAAAGAATTTGTTACGACTTCAAATCAAAAATTATCCAATTTAATTGACAATTACATAGAATTAGTTGGAGAAGAAAAATTTAAAATAACAATGGAAGTTTTAAGCAAAATCATTGATTACCACGAGGGTTTAAATACCAATCAATAATACTAAACTTACCATTAAACCATTTTAAAGTCTCTTTTTTTTAATTAAATGAATTTCTAAACTCCAAAGGAGAAACACCACTTTTTGCTTTAAATAATTTGCTGAATGATGGCGAATGTTCAAAACCCAACAGAAAAGCAATTTCTGAAACAGTCAATTTTGTGGTTGATAATTTCTCTTTTGCTTTTTCTATCAATTTATTGTGAATGTGATGTTGTGTGGTTTGTCCAGTCAATACTTTGAGCATCGAACTCAAATAATTGGGTGATACATTTAGATTTTCAGCAATTGTATTGACAGTAGGTAAACTTTTAGCATTTAAATCATTCATTTCAAAATAATTGTCTAATAATTTTTCTAACCGATTTAATATTTGATGATTACTAATTTTACGTGTTAGAAATTGGCGGTTGTAAAATCTATCAGCATATTTTAAAAACAATTCTAATTGTGCAATAATTAGATCTTGACTAAATTTATCAATATTCGATTGGTATTCTTGTTTGATGTTTTGCAAAATGTTTATTAAACTTGTTTCTTCTTTTTCAGAAAGAAACAAAGCTTCGTTTATTGAATAGTCAAAATAGTCGTATTTTTTTATTTTTTGGACCAAACTTGTACCCCATAAAAAATCAGGATGGACAAGTAACATCCAACCTGATGTTTCTAAAACTTTATGGTTCTCAACTTCAATACTGAAAATTTGTCCTGGAGCAATGAAAAACAAAACGCCTTCATCGAAATCGTATTTTTGTTGACCGTACTTTATTTTCCCATTAATATTGCGCTTTAATGCAATGGAATAAAAATCCATAGACCAACTCACGGGACTAGCTTCTCCCAAATACTGCATTTCTTCAAAATTGATTAAACTAATCAACGGATGTTCGGGTGGTGGTAACCCTCTTTGTCGATGGTACTCGCTAATGGTTTTAAATCTATGAATTGGATTGCTTTTCATTGCTCAAAAATAAATATTTATTATGAATTATAGGTGGTTACAAAATCGTTTACAAAGTCTGAAAATTTTACTTTCCCTAAAACTGCTGGTTTGTTCAATTTATAGTCTTCGGCTAATTTACCACTGTTTAAACTTGAAAACATTTCAACATAATTATTTGAAAGAAGTTCAGGAAAACCGCTGTCTAAGAAACCTTTGCGTGTTTCGTCATCAGAAACCACAATCCACTTTAAATCAGGTTTACCTACTTTAGCTCCTAAAATATTAGCAATTTCAACTCCCGAAAGTGTGTCACTAGAAACATACCTTATTTTTCGATGTGTGGATGGCATTTCTATCTCTTCTAAAATGGCTGAAGCAATATCAATAGGTGAGACCATTTCAAAACTTTTTTCGCCACCATAATTCGCAAAAATGATTCCTGAACTTTTGATCATTGGGATAAGATTCATTAAATTGTAGTAGAAATAAGTAGGTCGAATGTGTGTTATTTTAACATCAGATAGCTCGTTCAAAGTTTGTTCAACAAAATGAGAACCTAAAATAATTCCTGTACCTTTATCTAAATGTGCACCGTAACTACTTAAATTTACAACTCGTTTTACGCCAGACTCTTTTATGGCTTTTTTGTAAATAATACCTATTTTGCGATAATATTCTCTTATATCTTCATCGGCAAAGTAATTGGGTGGCACCATCGTGTAAACGACATCTGCATCGTAAAATGTTTTTGCTAGGAAATCCCCATCATCTACTGAACCAATGGCTGCAATAGCTCCTAAATTTTCAATAGCTTGTAGTTTTTCAATATTGCTGCTTATCACTATTACTTGATGTCCTTTTTGGACTAACTCTTCCGTTAATGGTTTACTAATGTTCCCTAAAGAACCTGTTACAATAATTTTCATCTTTTTTATGTTTAAATATTTGATGCAAATTTCAGTAACTTTTAAAGTTTAAAAATAGCCAAATCAACTTTAATCGTAGTCGTTTCAATGTTTTTTGATAAATTTTACTTAGGTTTTTACAAACTTTTTATGATATTGTTATTTTGGAAATTCTTATCTAAATATTCAATAGTCTTTACAATATTATTTTTCTTGGTTTTTCATTAAAATTAAATTGTATTTTTTTATTTAAACTAAATTTAGTTTAGTAGAAATAAAATTAGGATACGATAAGGTTAATCACAATTACTCTTCACATACTTAAATAGCTTAAATTAAACACTTAGAGTTATTTAAAAAAATAAACAAAATATCGGCATTTTTAAAAATAAATTGCCAAAGTTTTGATTTTGTCAAAAACATTTCTATATTTGATGCTCCTAACCAATTTTATGAAAAATACCGAAGTAGCTTTAGCGATAAAAGGAAAGTTTTCAAATCAAACCACTATAACTTCAAAGGAGCTTGTTTTGTTCCTTTCTAACTTATTTCCGGAATTATCCAATAAAACTATACCATGGAAAATCAATCAATTAAAAGCTGAAAATCTTATCTATCAAACAGGTAGAGGTATATACACTTTTGCCTTTAAGCCTGAATTCAAGCTAGAACTCAGCTTAAAAACAAAACGTATTTACAATAAAACTAAAGTATTTACTGCTGCTGAATTGGTTGTGTGGGATACAGAAATGCTTGATGTAATTATAGAACGAGAAAATGAAAAGCGTGCTGTATTTTTGTTAGTGCAGAAGGATGAACTTAATGAGTTGTTTGAACAAATGCAATCCATGAGTAAACCAGTTTATTTGGAGCCTAATCAAGAAATCATTCAACGTTATATTCTTCCTCAAAATGATGTAATACTATTATACCCTTTGATTTCGGAAACACCTACCGATCATATTGGTGATTATGTTTTACCTACGCTAGAAGGAATCTTAGTTAATGCATGGTTGCTTTCTGAAAATTATTTGAAACCTCTTGATTATTCAATATCGGAAATTTTTGAATGTGCCTTTAGAAAATATAATGTAAATAAAAATAAGCTTCTGCGATATGCATCGAGAAGAGACCAACGAAATGAAATAGAACAACTTATACAAACAATACATAATGACTAACGAAACAATTACCCAAGAAGAAATAATTTTAGACGACAATCAAGTATTGTGTTTATTAACTTCTGAAGCCAAGAAAGCCACAAGTGCAGAAGTAAATTTACAATCTGTGGTTCGTATGCTAAATGAAGAGTATGGTTTTGATTTGGATGATATGGAACGCGATTTTAAAATTGAGTTTGTTGACCCAGATATTGGTAAAGCTAAAAAGCAGAAAGTTGAATTGGTTGTTTTTGAAAAGGGAAAAACTCATATTCAAGATACTATTATTCGAATTTGTGTTATTCAGGATGATAAAATTAAAGAGAATGACAGCAAGAAAGGATTAACAGCCACTCTTGAAAATGCAATGGCTGCCGTACCAAGTTGTTATTTTGGATTGTGGGCAAATGGTTCTAGTTATCATTTTCTTCAAAAAGAGGATGATGCTATAGGCTATGATTTTGATTTTACAGATTTATCAGATTTCCCAGGTGAAGGAGAAACATTGGCTGATATTGACCGAGCTGACCGTTCTTATAGTAGAAAACCTGCCAATGACTCGTTGATAAAAGTATTTAAACGAGCACACGATTATATTTATGGAAACGAAGGAAGAAAGAAAGATGCTTTTTGGCAATTGCTAAACCTTATTTTTTGTAAACTTTATGATGAGAAACGACGATTTATTGAAACCGATATAAGTTATAGAAGAGAATTTTGGGTTGGTATAAAAGAACAAAACACAGAAGCAGGTAGAAAAGCAGTTGCTGATAGAATTAAAGCAATTTTTCAAAAGCTAAAAGATAACTCCATGTTTTCGGAAGTATTTACAGGAAATGAAGGTATTGAATTAACTGATAAAGGAGTCGCTTTCATAGCCGGTGAACTTGCTAAATACTCTTTCTTGGATGCTTCTATTGATGTGAAAGGGATGGCTTATGAAACTATTGTGAGTAATACTTTGAAACAAGAAGCTGGACAATTTTTTACTCCTAGAAACATTGTAAAAGCTATGGTTGAAATGTTGAACCCCACTGAGAAACATCGTGTTCTGGATCCAGCATGTGGTTCGGGAGGTTTTATTGTGATGGTGTTGGACCATGTTAGAAAACAAATAGCCCAAGAGTTATTCCCAAATTTAGAAGGTCCTTTATTGATGGCTAAATATAATTCTATTGAAGTTAATGAACGTGTAAAGGAATATGCAGAAAATAGCATTTTTGGTTTTGATTTTGACCCTGATTTGAAAAAAGCTGCTCGTATGAATATGGTAATGGCTGGTGATGGGCATGCCAATGTTTTTCATGTTAACTCTCTTGCTTACCCAAAATGGGATCATCCAGAAGAAATAGCTAAAATTGAGAATGCTATTAACCGAAGTTTAGCTGTTATGGGAGATATTGAAGATCGTTACTATAAAGATGCTCGTGGTACTTTTGATATGATTTTTACTAACCCGCCGTTTGGTGCTAAAGTAAAGGTTGAAAAAGAAGTAGCTGAACGCTATGAACTTTCTAAGTATAGTGATGCTCCAGAGGTACTATTTTTAGAAGCTTGTTATGACTTTTTAAAACCCGGTGGTAAAATGGCAATTGTTTTGCCTGATGGTATCTTAGGAAACCCAAATATGCTTAAAGTAAGAGAGTGGATACTCAATAAATTTAAAATATTAGCGTCTGTTGATTTAGCAGTTGAAGCATTTTTACCACAAGTTGGCGTACAGGCCTCGTTGTTATTCTTAGAAAAGAAGACTGAATTAGCAAAACAACTCGCTCAAGATAGGGTTGAGGATTATGAGGTATTTATGGCTATTGCCGAAAAACTTGGAAAGGACAGAAGAGGTAATCCAATATATCTTAGAGATGAGGATGGTGCAGAGCTGCTATTTGATTCCATTACTGAATACTTATTTAGTAAGAAAGATGGTTCGTATATCGTGAAAAGTCGAAAAGAAAAAATAAGAAAACTAGACGATGACCTTCCTAAAATAACTGAAGCATATAGTAATTTTTTAAATGGAGATAAAGAGTGAAAGTACTTAAAGGAAAATACAGCTGGATATCAGAAGGAGATATAAGAATTGATTCTTCATTTCACTTAAGTGATGGAAGGGTCACCAGAAAAATACTTGAACAATCACCTTTAGGTAATAATAGATTAGGTGATGTCACAGATGAGATATTTTATGGAGGTAGAGCAAAAAGAATTTACGTAGAGAATGAAATCGTGGGAGTTCCTTTTATGGGCAGTTCTGATATGTTGAAATCAGATTTTAGTTCATTAAAGTATATCTCCAGAAAAATAACAAAAAACATAGAACAGTCTTATTTGAAAGAAGGATGGACTTTAGTGACTCGATCAGGGACGGTCGGAAAAACTGCATATGTAAATAAAAATTTTGAAGAAAAAACGGCCAGTGAACATATAATTCGTGTAGTTCCATGCGATAATATTAAATCAGGATATTTATATTCATTCTTATCTTCAAAATTTGGTTATTCTTTAATGACGCAAGGTACATTTGGAGCCGTTATACAACATATAGAACCCGATTACTTAGCAGCATTACCAATTCCCATTTTAAAAGAAATTATACAACAACAAAGTCATAACCTTATTTTAGAAGCGTCAAGTCTTCGTTTCGAAGCTAACACAATGCTAAAATCTGCGCAGAGAAAACTAAAAGTTTATACAAACCTTAATGATCTAAAAACAGATGCTTATGAATATTTTGGTAATCAAAGTAATAACAGAAAAGTCTCAGCATTCAAAAGAAATATTAGTGAAATTACACCAATTTCAATAAATGCTTTTAACTACTCCAAAAGAATTGAAAAGTTAGAAGAAAATGTAAAATCAGGAAAGTATTTGTCACTAGCAGAATGCCTAAATGATAAAAAATTCTTCTCTACTAGTTCGTTTCAGCGATTAGAATTAGACTCGCCAACTGCAATAAAATTGATTAATCAGTCGGATATTTTCCATATAAAAAAGCAAGGAAAAATGCTAGCGAGAAAGTTTGTTAAAGCGGATAAGCTTGTGGAATACGGAGAAGTAATTATTGCGGGTGTCGGTACTCTTGGCGAAAATGAAACATTTTGCCGGGCCATTTTCGCAAATGAAGAGCTTGAAGGGCAATTAATCTCTGGAGAATTTTTACGCATGAAAACTAATATGAAGGTTCCGCCAGGATATTTATATTGTTGGTTAGCTTCTGATTATGGCTTTAGATTTATAAGAAAAACACAGTCTGGCACAAAACTTTGTAGACCAATTCATAAATTATTAGAGTTAATACCAGTGCCAATAATCGAGGATAAGCTAATGAATGAAATAGATGAAATTGTGAAACATGCCCACAAAAAATTGTATGATGCCTATAACAAAGAAATGAGTGCGATTAAATTAATCGAAAAAGAAATAGAATCATGGCAAAAATCTTAAAACCACCTTACTTTGAGTCTGTTGTAAATGCAGGAGAAAAGCGAGTACTCGATTTTCTAGAAGCAAATCTTCCAGATAATTATTTCCTAATTCCAAATGTAGAAATTGCTTCGACCAATCCCAGAAATAACAGAACTCAGTATTGGGAATATGACCTTATTGTTGTTGCGCCTCATGCTGTATTTAATATTGAAAATAAAGATTGGAAAGGCCGCATTGAAGGTGATGATAATTACTGGTACTTGAACGACCGTCAAATGGCTAACCCATTGAAAACTGGTCGTCAAAAAACAGCAATATTAGCTTCTAAATTAAAAGAAGAAAATCATAGTTGGGGTCAAGCATGGATACAAAATTTAGTTTCTCTTTCTTATCAGAATTCCTATCAACCTATTATCTCTCGTGAAGCACAAAAGTTAACTTTTGAGTTGAATACTCGATTGCTTGAATTTATTACCGACCCTTATAGTGTTGGTAAAGTGAAAGATGATATCATTTCTATTCAAACTGCTATTGTTGATTTTTTAATTGGTAACCAAAGTAAAAAATCACCTAATGAAAAACGCGAAGTTGAAGGTTATGAGATTGTTGAAATTTTGCATCAAGAATCCAATTTTGTAGAATATTTTGTTAAGCCAAAAGGAGTTAATTCTAATGTTAGAAGGCGTGTTAAAGAATATTCGCTTAAATCTGTTGGTTTGTCCAAAGAAGAGTTACAGAAACAAGAAGAGCGTATAAAAAATCAATATAATGCTTTGAGTAAAATTAAAGCAAAACCTTTTATTCTAAATGTTGAATTTAGGAATGATGATGTTAATCATTTGTTTTATGAAATTACTGATTTTCTTGAAGAAAATTCGTTACGTTCTGAGGCTAGACATAAAACTTTTACTTTTCCAGAAAAGATAAATATCATCCGAAATGTTATGGTTGCTTTGAAAGAAGCTCACAAGGAAAATATTTTTCATAGAGATATTAATCCGGATAATATTTATTTGAGTAGCGGCTATGCTTATTTAGGAAATTTTGGTAAATCTTATTTTGTAGATCATAGTGATGAAGGTTATACTGTAATGCCTACCATAAATATCAATAATGCAACGGCTTATCATCCGCTAGAATTGACCGTTGGTGATGCTAATCAAGCTTCTGATATTTACTCTTTAGGTGTGTTAATTTATTGGCTTTTTACTGATGTAGAACCATTTAAATCACCCTATGAACTAGATAAATTAGGAGGCAAATTGCCAACCGATAAAATGCCAACAAAACTTAATACTAATCTTCCAAAATGGTTGGATGAGGTTTGTTTGAAAACAATACTTACCGACGATTCTACTCGAATTGAAAGTGTAGATGCTTTGGAAGAATTTATTCTTCAATCTTTAGAAAGTACTTCTACTGAACATCCAAAACCAGTTCCTGCACTTCCAGTTCCATCAACAAATGATTTTGCTGAATTAAAAGAAGGTGATTCTATTGGAGCGTATACTATTTACGAAATCTTGGGTAAAGGTGGATATTCTAAAGTTTTTAAAGTAAAACATAACATTCAAGATGCTTATTATACCCTAAAATTATTCAACGAAAGTGTTACTTTTTCTTCGGTTAAAGATGAATATGAAGCTCTTAAAGATTTGAAACATAATAATATTGTCAAGTTTGTTTGGAATGACTTAACGGCATCAGGACAATTTTTTACTGTTATGGAGTATTTAGATGGTGAAAGTTTAAGTAATTATACACGCACTGATGCTCGATTGCCTATAAATACAGTATATCAGGTTGGTAAAGATATTTTGTCTGCCCTGGTAGATATGCAAACTAAAAAAAGCCCATTGATGCATCGTGATATAAAACCTCACAATATCATCTGGGATAATGGTTCTCGATTTGTATTAATTGATTTTAATGTTGCCTCAGCCAATTCTGAAAATAAAGATTTTGTTGGAACTAATCCTTATTTAGCACCAGATTTAATTTCTGAAAATTATAGAGTCAATTGGGATTTGTCCGCTGATACTTTTGCATTAGGAGTTACTTTGTATGAATTGATATGTAAACAATATCCATGGCATCCAAGTAAAATGCCTTTCGCTCACAAGGCTCCGAATAATCCGAAAGTTATAGAGCCAAGAATATCAAAAGAATTTGCTGCTTTTTTACTCAAAGCGATTGGTACAAATAAATCAGAAAGATTTTTCACTGCTAAAGAAATGTATGATGCGTTACTTTTATTAGAAGACCGATTACTCGATGTTACTCCGACAGATGATAATGAAGGTGTTAGCGTACGTAATAAAAAATATCATACTCAATTGATTATTCATCAAGGAAGTTCATTCAATTTAAAATTGTATGATAAAATGAATGCTTATGTTGATTTGTATGAAGCTATTGAAAATGCTCTTTTGCGTTTTAAAGGAAAGCTTGAGAGTTACAAAACTACTATTGATTTAGGAAGCCCAATTAAATTACTGTTGAAAGTTGGAGATGAAACAATCATTAGTGATGTTTTTTGGAAAGGTGGAGCTAAGTCTTTTACAGCAGGTAATATAGACCGCGTTTATGATAGTATTAAGCAGCTTTTTGACACCCATAAAGATAAAATCAAGACTTTTAAAATAAGTGTTGAAGGCGCTAACATAGTTGATTACCTTAATTCTTTGTATAGCCAATCTCGATATGGCAATGCTGGAACCAGAGTTAATTTTAATACCAGTCAATTTGATGAGTTAACTTATACACCAACAAAGTTAGATAAGAGTTTAATTCCGGCTATAGTTGATGGACAATACAAATTACTAATCATTACTGGTAATGCTGGTGATGGTAAGACTGCTTTTATTAAAAAGATTGAAAATGATTCTAATGTAAAAGAAGTTATCCAACATCCGCATCATAATGGAGCAAGATTCAAAATAAATGGAAATCCATTTGAGAGTAATTACGATGGTTCTCAAGATGAAGAAAATAATATTAATAACGATGTTTTAGATACCTTTTTCTCTCCTTTTGAAGGATTGACCAATTATAATTTAGCTAAAGAAGGAAGGATAATTGCAATCAATGAAGGACGGCTTGTAGAGTTTTTAACTACTTCGCAAAAACATTCGAAATTAGCTACTACTATTGAAAATTATTTTTACGAAGAAGGACATACGAAATTACCTGAAGGTGTAATGATCGTTAATTTGAATTTACGCTCTGTTGTTGCTCAAGACGATGAAGGAGGTAGTTTGTTTAGAAACCAGTTTAAAGCACTTACCAAAAAAGAATTATGGAAACAATGTGATGGTTGTGTTCTAGCAAAAAACTGTTTTATTAAATACAATGTTGACAGCTTTAATGATTGTGCAGCAGGAGATACTATTATTTCAAGAATGGAATGGTTGATTAAAACGGTAAGTTTGAAAAGAGAACTTCATGTTACTATGAGAGATATAAGGTCATTAATAGCCTATACTTTAACACGTGATTATTCTTGTGAGGATTTAAAATCATTATTACAAACTACAGAAAGCGAACCGCAAAAGTATTGGCAATATTATTATTTTAATATTACTAATCCTTCTGTTCAAGATAGTGCTAACCAAGATAGACTTATAAAGCTATTGAGAGAAACTGATATTGGTGAAGTAGCAATACCATATTTGGATAGAGATTTGTTTTTCGGAAAGCATTTATCTAAAAATTACCTTGAGTTTGCTGAAAGAGAGTTTTCGTTATTGGATGTATTTAATGCTAATAAGTCCTATATTCCAGCTCATGAACAAAATACAGAGATTATTCAACAAATTAAAACCAAACATAAAAGTTTTGTTAGACATCAATATTTTGAAGGTAAATCTGAATTAATTGACACTGATTATAGAGATGAAGCTGATGATGAAATAGTTAAAATGCCTTCTTATTTGTTGCGATTACCCTATCATTCTGTTTTCACCTTTGTTAAAATATTAAAAAGCACTAACAATGAAGATTCTATAAAAAGAAGTATTTCTAGGGCTGTTTCTTTGAATGAAGGCTGTAATAATGAAAATTTGGATAAAGATAGTTTGGTTTTGTCTTCATCTGATGTAAAAGATCCTATGGGACAATCCTTCAAATTATTTAAATTAAGTGATTTTGAATTATTTGTAAATAAGACTGAACACTTGGTAAAATATTTAGAATACGAGCCGGATAGTCTTATTTTCAGACACAAAGAAGAAAAACATATCCGTTTAACCATATCACTTGATCTATATGAAATGCTATTCTTCATACAGCAAGGATTTAGCCCATCATTAAATGACCTTAAGGGAAAATTCATAGAACTAATTGTCTTTAAAAATTTACTTGAAAATTTGAGTTATAATGAAGTGGTTGTAACCCGAGATAATATTGCATTTTATAAAATTAAGAAAGACAGCTATAATCATATTAATGTTGAACCAGTAACCTTTTAACTATGGCTATAAAATTAAATAAAGAAGAAAGTGTATTTAGAAATGAATTACTTTTTACAGCTGATGCTAAAGCCGTAAATATTGACTATACCATGGTTAATTTGTATATGTTGTTGCGGCATGATGGTATAAGACCAAAACAAAGAAATAGAGCTGGTGAAAATGCTTTTATTGAAATTGAAAAGTTAAAAAATGCATTTAGAGTACTTGAAGAAGAAGGTTCTGTCACAGGATACACTGAACACTCTGAAGCTATTGAAATATGGATGCGAACTAATCTAGTAAATATGGTTTTTAGAGGAAATCTTGATAAAGAAAAGATATCTTCTCTAAGACCGATTCATTTAGAAAGTTATCGTGTACGAAACGCTCAAAATACCCGAGATTATTTTAGTGCTGACCAGGTTTACTTAATGCTGGGACAAAATCCCGAAGTTAAAGATGATTTGAAACAATTTTTAATGGAAGGTTGGGATAAAACAACTGATACCATAAGTAATACTAAAACCTTGGATGTTGATAGTTTAGCAATTTTACATTTAATAAAAAAAGTTAGACCCGGGTTTTTAGAAAGTGCTTCTGCATTAAACCAAATAAAACCCATATTGAAAGCTCAAGCTGAATTGTACTGTGATGATGTTAGGAGATTATTGGTTTATAAAAGAGAAATCCCTAGAAATGTTTTGATAGATTATTTAAAAACTATTACATCATTTCACTTATCCTTATACATTCAAAAGTTGATTTATCTGTTGCCAAAAATAGTTGAAACAGGTAGTTTTGATATTAAAGATGACTGGAGTATTGTTTTGGATAGTACCGATGATTTTGAAAGTAAAATATCAAAAATAGCTATCGAAGATGCTGATAAAATGTATAACTCTATTTATGATTACATCAAGGCCACATTTCAGATTAATGCCGTATTGAAGAAGGAAAATTTGGATAAGAATAATTTAAAGAATTTAGATACTACTTTAAATCTTTTAAAAAATCCTCAAAATGATTTTGACCTATATTTTCAAGTACTTTGGAATAATATTCAAAGTTCATTAGATGAAGAAGACAAAGAATTGTTGAATTCTATGGTAAAATATGAAACTAC
Source organism: Flavobacterium turcicum (assembly GCF_011365745.1). Taxonomy (GTDB): domain Bacteria; phylum Bacteroidota; class Bacteroidia; order Flavobacteriales; family Flavobacteriaceae; genus Flavobacterium; species Flavobacterium turcicum. Next base: position 317,773 of record NZ_JAAOBY010000002.1, read on the forward strand.
CTATTTTGACAAATACATTGAATTGCTTGTGAAAATAAGAGGACCATATCAATACAAGTATCACGTTCAATTTATTGATAATTTGTCTCAAAAAAATAATGAAAGAGGTTTTATTGCACAAGGAAGAAGTAAAAAACACCCTAGACGATTTGTGTTAGGAACACGATTACTCGAAGCTCTTGTACAAATACAAGTATTACATAGAGAAGATAATGATTTTATCACAAAAAGCTTATCAATAGAAGAACTCACAGAGAAAATCAGAAATCGATACGGTTTAATAATAAATGGCTTGTCTGAACCAAGATTTGAAGATGCTGATTTGAATACTCATTTAGCATTTAAAGAAAATGTAGAAGCTTTCAAACAAAAATTAAGACAAATAGGTTTTTATAATGATTTGAGTGATGCCTATATTTTACAAAAAATCAGACCTCGTTACGAACTAAAATAATTTTCCCATGGAGCTTACAAAAATTAATTCCTATTATCAAAATATCATAGATCTAGTAATTTCATTATATAATAATGAGTTTATTACAGCCAAGGCTGGACATTGCATGAAAATTACTGGTTTTGGTAATAAGGAACTTATGTATTTATGGGATGAAATAACGGAGAAATATCCGAGCATAAATACTTTTATTGTTTCTGAAGATGAAAGAGGTGACTGTTACATTTCAGCTACTAAATTAATTGAATTTAGAAATCAACAAGAAAAGCCTCTATTAGTTCTAATACCATCCAATAGTAGAACTGCTGCTGAAGATTCTTATGGCAATGCCACTTTTAAAGAAATATCATTAGAGGGTATTGAAATTAAACTGAAAGAAGTACTTATTTCTAAAATTCCTGCTAATAATAAACGTATTATTCATTCTATATTTAGCTATTTAGTTATTGATGAAATGGAAACTTCAAAGGTTATTGATTATTTAATCACCCTAGAAGAAAATGATTACGAGGCAAAATCGATAGGTAAAAACCTTTTTAAATTAGATTTGTTGCCAGATGAAGATTTATTAGAGAATGAAGATTTGCTTCGATCAAGATTGAATTTTAACCAAACCAGTGTTAAAATATTAAGTTCTTTTAATAGACCGTTATATGATAGAATAAATGAATTACCTATTGAACAGGATACTCTTCAAAAGTATTTTATTGATTTTTTCAGAACTGAAAAAGATGCAAAATCACAAGAAAGTATTTGTCAACTTATTGCTTCTTCCTATTCAGAGTTATGCTTTGATAAATGGTCTATACCTAATTTGAATTTTAAAGAAATTAAACTTTTTATTGATGATATTAGATCTACGGATTTTAAAACTGAAGAAGGTAAAAAAGTTTTAATTGCTAATCCAAATCAAACTTCAAAAGTTATAATTCGATACAGTACAAATCCGCCTCCAAAAGATATTGATGATTTGAAATATTTTAGAGTTGTTTTAATGTCTGTTGATGGTCGTTCTGGAGAAGAAATTTCAACTTTAAGAAAATTAAAAAATACGAATTCAAATAGACCTTATCAGGAGGCTAAAATTGAATTAAACCCTAATATGTTTGATGAGGGCTCTTATTTTTTCAAAGTTTTGGCTGAGGATGAACATGGTAATGTTTTGAATTCAAATGATGACTTTAAAGAATCAACTATTCAAAAAACATGGGAACAAGAAGGTAAAAATCCAGAAACAAAGAAGAACTATAATTACAAGTTGACTTGCGATTCTGATGATTTTGATTATTTTTTTGATGAAAACCCAGAGAAAGAGGAGACACAACGAAAAGATAAATTAAACAATGTTTTACAAGCTTTTTTTAAGTATAATATTGAGCGATTAAAAAGTAGGGAAGGTATAGATTTACCACCTCTGAGTGATTTGTCTAACGTTTGGTTAAATGATGATAAACTTACGCACGTTTCGACGTTCCATATTAATTATTCACCCAAACATAATTATCAAATTAATTTATCTACGAAGCTACGCCTATTAGAAAATGAGTTTTTAAAGCACAGCAATCAGTTAGGTCATATTAATTGTTCTATAAGTAATAATATTGCTTTTGTAGGACTTCAAGGAATAGATTTTGAAATCAGCGAACTAACCGATATAGCACCAAAATTATTAATTCAGTTGAGGCATCAGCTTTTTGAAGCTATAAAAAACTCAAATGAAACTGCGAATGGTATTATAGAAACTAGTAATTTATATTCTTTAAAAGAAGTAATTAAAAGCTATCTAAAGATTTATGATGAATGGTTAACGCAATTAAAGAATAATCTTTTTGATGATGAATTAAATGAAGATGAAAAAGAAACTATAAAACATTTTTTGAGTGAAATTCAAATCTTAGATTTAGTAAAAGTTAAAACTAAGCTCCCTGATGGAAGCTCAGTTTCCTGTTTACTAATGTCGCCAATTCATCCTTTGCGATTGTCTTGGTTTTTACAATTAATTGAATTGTTTGATGAGTGGTATAAAAAAACTATAGATTATCAAGTGCATTTAGAAGAATGGGGACAGCTTGAAGAACTATTCTTAGGCAATTTATCACCGGAAGTAAATCCGTTGGTTTATGTTGAACCGAATTCATTTAAGAATTATGATTATGCAGGTGAATTGTCTTTTGGTTGGGCAATATATTTAGACAATTCTAATGTTGGTACAAATGAATCTTTAGTGCCAGTAACACAACAACTAAAGCACTATTTAAGAACATTATTCAATATTTCAACAGAGAATTATGTTGAAACGGATATAAGTAAAAAATTAGTTGTTAAGCACCTTAAAAATTTCTTGTTACAACATCCTTATACCGATAAATTGGTTGTAAACTTATTTAATGTTGGAGATGCAGCAATATTCTCGGACTCGTTTGTTGAAATTGGTAAAAATTTAGATTATGTAGATACTAAATTTGAAGTTCGCATTTTCATTGGCGAAGATTCAATAATTGAACATGGTAAAGCATTAAAGAATTTAATTAATCCAGAAACCAACATTTCAGAAGAAGCCGAATTATTTTCTCAATCTTCTAAGAATAGATTATTTCCAAAGTTGAGGTTTTCAATTAATAAAATTGATGCTTATTTACAAAATCCATCAAAGTATGCTGCGCATTTAAGCTTTTTAGTTAATCCGTTTGCTGTAAAAATTACTCTTTTCAAGCCTCATCGTAACATAAAATCATTTTATTTAAATGGTTTAATATTAGAACATTCTATTGAAGTTGAAGAAATTGATGTTAACATTAAATGGAATAGATATATTGATGTTGATGCAATCCAAGACAATAATCAAAATTTATTGTATAGTTCACTATTTTCTTCTTTGCAATTTTTTGTCGCAGGTTCTTTAGCCATAAATTCAACAGAAGCGATTCCTTCTATTGAACTAAGACTTTCTAATAGAGATAAAGTTTTGCTTTCTCAATTGCATGAGTTTTCAGATTGGGTAATAACATTTGATAAAAACTTGGGACCTCAAATTTTTGACCAACCCTCAAAAGACGGAAAAACACCTTTCTTATTAGATTATGTTCCAGGAGAAGAAATTTCCGGGATATCTTCTTTTTTAACCACAAAGCCTTCGTCAGAGGTTCTAGGTTTGTTAGGTCCACATTTTGAAGAGTTCAATTTGAATATTCACAATACTGATGATGAGAAGAAAATAAAATTAATTCTTGAAGATTTAAGAGCAGTAAGTAGTTCTCTTGTATTACAACTTAATTCTACTAAGAATAAAGCTTTTGAAGTAATTGGTTCGGCTTTTACCAAAAGAGTACTAGAAAAAAAAGGTTTCCTTGAAGAAGCTGTTTTAGTTCCCATTGATTTGCATCAAAATATTTTTGAAAATCTTTCTTCTAATTCAAAAAGTAGAGCTGATAATTTGTTGTTCTCAATTGATAAAGATAAACGTGAAATATCAATTTCTATTATCGAAATCAAATGCAGAAAGTTTATAGGAGTGTCTGAGAAAGAAGATTTGAAATTAAAAATGAAAGAGCAGATAGAAAACACTATTCTGGCTATAAGACATCATTTTGATCCAAACAATTTTACTACTGTCGATCGATTGGATAGAGAGATAAAAAATAAAGAGTTTAAAACATTGTTAAGTTTCTATATTGAAAGAGCTTATCGTTATAATTATCTTTCAGACACTGCCTATAACACTTATTGTTCATTCCTTCAAACACTTGATGAAGGTTTTTGTTTAAAATTTAATCAGTTAGGATTTATTTTTGATTTTTCATTTTCTAAAAGACATGAGAAAGAAGTTGTTGATGATAGTCTAACTTTTTTCACTTTTGGGGCTAAACTAATTGAAGACATTTTAGATCCTGATTCTGATTTAAATACTACACGATTAGAAGAGAAAGAATTTGATAATGAATTACGAACTGCTCTTGGAACAAATGAAGCTTTAAAACCCTTTTTACAAAGGTTTAAATCAAAAATTAAACAACAAAAAGATGTAATCCCTGAAGTTGAAGTGCTTATTAAAACAATAGACTCAACGATAGATTCAACTCCTTCTAATAAATCTTATAGAAAAGAAGATAATGACGATTTAGACGATGATTTTAATGAAGAAGATATTCCTGTTACTCCAACACCGAATAGTCCAAATGAAGTTATTCATGAAGTAAACAAAGAGGTTGCGAGTGATACGAATACTTATATAAAGCCAGATTATGATATTATCGTTGGGAAGAGTTCCGAAAGTCCTCAATATGGGATTTTAGGAAAGAGTATTCAAAATAAAAAAATTGCTATCGATTTGAGTGAAACCAACACTATCAGTTTATTTGGTGTTCAAGGAGGAGGTAAAAGTTATACTATTGGTACTATATCCGAAATGGTTTTAAAACAATTTTCAAGCATCAATGTTTTACCATCGCCTCTAGCAGGAGTTATTTTTCATTATAGTGAAAGCATGGATTATGAACCAGAATTCACTTCAATGATATATCCAAATGATAAAAGAACTGAATTGCAAAAATTGAAAGAAGAATTTGGTGCAGAACCTGATTCAATAAAAGATGTAGTTTTATTAACTCCAAGAGATAAAATAGAAGATAGACGATTGGAATATCCTTCAATTGAAATTAAACCTATTTCATTTAATTCAATGGAGTTGAATGTTCAAGATTGGATGTTCTTGCTTGGCGCTGTAGGAAATGATTCTGCATATATCAAACAATTGAAATCCTTGATGAGAGAACAGAGGAGAAACATAACTATGGAAGGTTTGAGCGAAAGTGTAGAATCATCAGAACTACTCTCAAACAGTCAAAAAGCATTAGCCAGACAAAAATTAAGTTTTGCAAGAGAATATATTGATGACAGCTTTTATATACGGGATATTTTGAAACCGGGAAGGCTAATTATTGTTGACCTAAGAGATGAGTTTATTGTAAAAGATGAGGCACTTGGATTGTTTGTTATAATGCTTAATATATTCTCTGGAGTAAAAACTTATAATGACAAACATTTCAATAAATTTATTGTGTTTGATGAAGCTCACAAGTATATGGATAATAAAGATCTTACTGGAAATATAGTTACAGCTATACGAGAAATGAGACACAAAGGAGTAAGTATTATGATTGCCAGTCAAGACCCGCCAAGTTTACCAAATGAAATCATTGAACTTAGTAGTATAGTTTTATTACATAAATTTAATAGTCCTCAATGGCTTAAACATATTCAAAAGTCAATAACTCAATTGAGTAGTTTAACACCTTCTGATTTGAGTATATTGAAACCAGGCGATGGGTTTTTATGGTCAACAAAAGCATCTGAACAAAGTATTACGTTAAAGCCAATAAAAATTTCTACTCGTCCTAGAGTTACAAAACATGGAGGAGCTACAAAACAAGCAACAGGAGATCATTAATGATTAATTCATTTTCAAATAAAGGCAAAAGAAAAAGCAATCAGGATTATTTGTTTTCAAAATCAATTAATCCAGATTGGATTTTGCACATGGTAGTTGATGGCATGGGTGGTTATGAGTATGGGGATGTTGCTTCAAAATTAGTAGCAGAGAATATTCATACTTATCTTACTACAATAAATGATATAAGTGAAAAAGAAATTCAAAAAGCAGTCAATAAGTCTAATCTAATAATAAAACAAAAGTCAGATGATTTAAATGCTAAAATTGGAGCAACTTTGGGTGGTGCTATTATTTTAAAAAATAAAGCTTTTTTATTTTGGGTTGGTGACGTTAAAATCATTCACTTAAGAAATAATGAATTGCTTTATGAAACACATTCTCATACTTTAATAAATCAAATGATTAATAATGGAAGTATCATTAATAATATAGAGCGTTATAAGCATGTTGTAACTCGTTCTGTTTCTGGTAGTATCAAAGAAAGCATTATTGATTGTCATTTGGTCAATAATCTACTTCCTAAAGATATAATTATTATATACTCTGACGGTGTTTCAGATAAATTAAACTCTTACCAAATTAATAATGTATTTAAATCGGCTACTACAGTTCAAGAAGCTTTAAATCAAGTTGAAAATTTGTGTAGTCATGACGCTAAAGATAATTTTTCGATGTTGGTTACTCAGATAAGATAGCATTAAATTAAATTTATTTATCATAATAATATTTTTTATAGATTCTGATCCTATTTCACTTCTTAATCACCAAATAAGCCAACGCTGGATCATTTAATAATCGCTCCATTTCAGAATGAATGATGTCTTGAATGTCCTGTTTTATTTGTAAATAATTGCGTTGCACCATACTATTATCAACCATACGAATTACAGTGATATCTTCATAATTTTCTTGTTCTTTTTTTAGAGCTAGATGGTCATTTACAATTTCACAATGAAATGTTTTCAGGTCAATTTTACAATCTGGATCATCGGCAACCATACCTACAAATTCACCTGAACTTAGGGATGAAATTTTAGATGGTGGTACGGCTGATTCCAGTTGTTTGGAACGGCTAATAGATGTATCACCACTGTTTATGGATAGACTTTCTCTGTCTTGCATAATTTTACCAAAACGTTCTGATAGTTGTTTTGCACTATCACCTGTAACTTGTCCGCTAATAATATTTCCAGTGATATTCATAATGACATCTGCTTGTTCGCGTCCATAGTCTTTACGTAATTGACTGAAGTCTTGAATGCCGAGGCATGTTGCTACTTTATTGCTTCTTGCAGTTGCAATTAAACTGTCCATATTGTTGAGATAAATGGTAGGAAACTCATCAAATATTAAACTACTTTTTTGTTTTCCTTTTTGGTTCACCTGCTTTACTAAGCGATTGACATATAAAGACAAAACAGCGCCATAAATTTGTATTTTCTGTGGATTGTTTCCCATACAAACAATCTTTGGGTCGTCAGGATTATTGATGTCTAAAGTAAAATCATTGCCCGATAAAACATAGTACAATTGTGGTGAGGAAAGTCTTGCCATTGCAATTTTAGCAGAAGCAATTTGACCTTCTAATTGTTCCATTACGTCGTTGAGGTATGCATTTACGAATGGATTAATTAATACCTCAATTTCTTTCTCGGTTCTAAGCAATGTAAATAGACTATCGTAATCTGCTTGCATTAATTCGATAACATGTGGTAAGGTGCAAAATTCACCATCTTTATATTTTTTTAAATACCAAATTATTGCTGATAAAAAATTGATTGGCGATTCGACAAAGAAATCGCCTTGGCGTTTGATCCACTCACGATTGAGACCTAACAAAATGGTTCGCGCTGATTCAGATGCATCAGTAATATCAGTCATTGCCGATGGTTCTAAAGGATTGCAACGATGTGTGCGTGTAAGATCATCAAAATTAATTACATAAAATTGAGGAGGATTAGGATACAAATGTTTATAGTTAAGCCACGTATTGTATGCGATTTTAGAGAGGTCATCAAACTTGAAATCATAGATAAACATGGTAAAGCCTTTGCGTATATGTTGCGTAATTACGTGCCGGATTACAAAATAGGATTTACCAGATCCTGGTGTTCCCAAAACCATTACTGCTCGGAATGGATTGATTATATTGATCCAGCTTTTTTTTAATTTGTTTTTTAAATAGTATTTGGCCGGAAGATTTATCGAATATTCATTTTCTAAGAGTCGTTCTTCTTGTGGAAAGGTCTCGTTTTCTTTGTTGAAAATATCTTTATTATCGAGACGGTTTTTAATAATTCTAGATAATAGAGTGCCACCAGTTAGCATCAAAAGATATCCAATAGCAGTTAAAGTGATGTAAATTATGATGGCATGAATCACATTTGTTGTTACATGTAATGTGAAGTAACTGATTAGATAAATAAATATTCCAGTTATAATATAAGCGAAAGCTGTTTTGTAGTTCAGTTTTTCGTCTTTTCTACCTTTTGCACCAATTAAAGAAATTGCTAAAAATAGGAAAGCAAATAATTTGGATTTATGAAAACTACTAAACAATCGTGTATTGTGTATATTGCCTAAAATGGTATCACTAAATTCGCTGACAAGACCCCATTGTTTGAAACCAGCATAACAAAAATAATAAAAATGTAATACTAAAATAATGATACTGATAAGTCTAGTCATATCTAGAATCTTTCTCAGAGCTTGTTCGTTTTCGCCTGTTTGCATCGCCATATTATTTAGTTTTATTGATGATCAGATTGACCTTTTCTTTTTTTCTTTTTTCGTTTTCCTTTGAGTTGTTTCGGTACATAATCTAAGGGGTTTTCTGGTTGAGTAAGCAGTTTGAGTACTTTTCCAAAAGCTGTATTTGAGTCAGTTGTTTCATTTATATTTGAAGGAGCATTAATCGCAATTTTAGATTCAGATTCCATTTGTTTATGATAAATAGAAACTTTCTTTTTTTGTTCTGAAGCAGTTATAAATCCACATCGTTCTTGAATTGCCTTGGCGCTATATTGTTTGCCCAAAGTGCTACCATTTATGACACATTTTGTGGAATGATCGACGTATGTGATTCCATAGATTAGTCCTTCACTATTTTTTCTAAGAACAGTATTGATTCCCTCTTTTTGAAGTAACAAAGCCAATTCAGAAAGGGTAGTTTTCTTTCCTAAAAAGATCAGGTCGATGGCGTTTTTGATTCTATTTTTATTTGATGTTGAAATTGTTTTATTTTGAATGAACTTTTCTTCTAAGAATTTCAAAGTTGGTTTGTTGTAAAAATCACTAGCTTTGATTGGCACACCAATAGGTTTGCCATTTTCGTCAAGAATGCGATAAACCAGTCCATTTGATTTAAAGATTCTTGAATTTTCAGCACCTCGATCAGCAAGTACATTGTATTGTAGCAAAACTGCATTAAGTTCACTAAGATTTGCATATTTATAAGAGGAAAGCACTCCGTCAAGCACATTTGTAATTGCTTTTTTAGATTCAATTTTTCCATATTGAATTTTACTCGTTGTGATGGGTTTTAATTCAAAAGCTTCTCTTTTTTTAGCACCTTGTGCTTTAACTAGTCCGAAATTTTCTTCAATTTCTTTTCGAGCTGGTTCAGATTTTATAATAGCCAAATGATGCAAGTCAATTCGTTTGCCATCGCTTTCAATATTTATGGTTACCAAATGTATATGAGGATGTCCAGCATCGTGATGTTGGTATATCAGGTAAGGTTGATTCCCGAAACCTATTTTATCCATATACGTATTTGCGATAGCCATTAATTTTTCTTTAGAATAATTTTCTGAGGGATCAAAATTTAATGAAATATGCACACTGTTTCGCTTTACATTTTCATTCAATTCTAGTTGTTTTAAGAACCGATTTAGTTTGATAGTAGTATTCATTTTATCAACATCAATTGGATAATTTCCTGCTCCAATACACTCAGCAACACCTTGCTTTACTTTGTTTTCATTGTAGTTGAAAATAGTTTGAATTGAATGGCTTGTTTTTATTACTGCAACCATTTTTCTGTTATTTTTTGGATGTATTTTTTAGTTTCTTCAATCTTATTAAATAGTATTTTTTTATCCAGTTCGTAACTCATTATCCAGTTTTTAAATTCAGGAATTTGATGTAATGTGTGAAGCTTTTTCACCACTTGATTAAAGTTATTTCCGATGGCATTTAGTTCTTTATACAGTAGCATTATTTGAGCCATCATCTCATCTAAAGATTGGTTCCTGTAAGTAGTTTGAATGGGTTTTTCAAGTAATATATTACGCAGGTAATTGCTTAATTTTCTGCACGTTGTTTTTTTGAATTTTGCATGCAATTTTTGGTATTCATCTGTTGTTAATCTTAGATGAATCCATTTGGTGCGGTTGTTTTTTTTCTCTTCCATCATCTATAGTTTTCATTTTCTCTAATTTTCGGTGTCACTGCCCACGAGTTCCGAGTGATTGGGCAGCCAGATTCGGTTGTGATACAACCGTTCATCTGGCCGATTGCAGGAACGTGGCAATCTTTTAGCTATTTCAATTAGTTTCAAGATCTCTTAAGAGTTGCAATTTTTCCGATATAGCAATTTCTTAACCTATTAAAATAGTTGTCTTTACATTTATAACTTGCGTCTGAAATGCTTTTTAGAAGCTTTCGAAGATTGCGTCAAGTAGTCGTTAAAATCATTAAAGCTTTTGTAAAGGTGACTTTCGTCTTTGTATTTTGTACTCAATGAAAGTGCACGTTCAGTACAATTTAAACCCGTATTATCTCGATCGAGATAAAGCCGAATGGATTCGTGATTTTCCATAAAAGGGCGTGCTCTTTCAAAAAAAGATACAGAATTTAAAACAACAAAATCCTGACCGTTTTCGGGAAGGTTTTTGGTTGTCGCTTTAAAGGATAAAAAGTCTATAAAACCTTCAAAAACTGCAACCTCTGTTGCACCATTAATTATAGATGTAATATCTTTTGGTGAGCTACTGATTTTATAGTAGGGATTTCTAATTTCATAACCTCCAGAATTATTTTTAAAACCAATACCAAAGTATTTTTTATCATTGATTTCGTATCGCACTTCGCGACAAAATTGACGAGCAATTTCAAGTGGTATTTTTCGGTCTTCAAGGTAATTTAAAAGTGATGTTGATCTAAGTGGAAAATCATCTACTATTTTTAGTTTTCCTTCTTTAGAATCTATTAGTCTTACGTGCTCAATAATTCGATTTTGAGTATAGAGATTAGTATTTATTTTTTCTAAAAATTCAATAAGGTTGCAGTCATGAAAAAGCAGTCCAAAATCAATTAGATTTCCTCCTTTGCCTAAACCATGATCAAACCATACATTCAATTTTTGGTTTACTTTAAACGAAGGGTCATTTTCTTTTCGCAGTGGCGAATTATACCAGTAATCTGCGTTTCTAATCTTGACAGGCTGGAATCCTAATGAAGATAGATAGGCAGTAATATCAATTTTCTTTACGTCCTCAATCAAAAGTCTTTGTTTTCTGAAATCCATAGTTACACATTTTCAAGTTCATTAATCAGTCAAGGGCAAAGTTAAATAACTAAAAAAAGGTTTCACTAACATGGACATATTGTGTCTATCTCACTTTAGGTATGACTTTATACCTTTGTATAATTAATTATTAATTTAACTGTGAAAATTATGCTAACAACAAATGATGTAGCCAAAGTATTTGATACTATACTTAGTATCCCTGGTATGAATGATGTAGTGAAGATTGATTTGAAAATTTCACGAAAAAATGTACTGTTATTGAATCATGTTATTGAGCGTGGATTATCAGCTAAAGATGATGAGAAATCATCTGTATTATTGACTAGTATTTCACAAGAAAATCTGCAAGAATTAAAACTTTTAGCAGATGAATGTTTGCAAAAAGCGGGACTTATTGAACTCAGTGAAAAGCTTACTACTTTAAGTGCCACTGGAAAGTAACAGAATTTCAAAATTGTATCGGTATCATTTAGACAAATTTTGTTTAAATGGTATCGATTTTATTATTTAACTAAAATAGAATGTTTTTGAAAAATCTAAGCACGTTTTTGATAACAATATCTGAAACAGGCTGTTGTAATTTTGGTTTATTACAAATCCAAATCAAATAACTCTTAAATCATCAAGGTTTCGAATCAAATATTTACACTTTAAGGTTATTGGATTTGAATATTAAAAAGTAATTATTTTATAAAAAATGTATCTGTAATTTTTGTTCATCTGTTAATAAAAAATTATTATTATAAACATTTCGAGTAAGAAATATTGAATCATTAAACTCCTGCAAGTATGAAATCAAGAACAACTATTAAAAGTATAATTTTAGAAACTATTTGCTTGTTGTATGTGTTATTGTTTGTTTATGCTGCAGTTAGTAAATTATTAGATTTTGAGAACTTCGAAGTACAGTTAGGTCAGTCACCATTGCTAAGTGCTTTTGCGGGATTGATTGTTTGGATTGCTCCATTAACAGAATTATTGATTTCTCTTCTACTACTGATAAAAAGATTCAGGTTAATAGGTCTTTTTGCTGCTTATAGTTTGATGGTTATGTTTACAACCTATATCTACATTATTTTAAATTACAGTTCCTTTATTCCTTGTTCTTGCGGTGGCATTCTTGAAAAAATGGGATGGACGGAACACTTACTTTTCAATTTATTCTTTGTTATAATAGCTTTAATTGGAATTCTGGTTCTAACAATAAATAATGTTACTGAATTTTTTATAAAACCACGTATAATTTACTTTTCAATCTTCGGTAGCACTGTCATAAGTATTGGATTTATTACTTTGTTTTTTATTCTTTCGGAAGACATCATTCACCATCGAAATAATTTTGTCCGTCGGTATTCTGGAAACGCTGTAAAACTGAATGAAATAGATCTTAAGGTTAGTTCCTATTATTTTGCTGGTGCTACAAAAGAAGCTATCTATTTGGGAAATTATACAGCACCGCTTTTGGTAACAAAATTAGATTCTTATTTAAAGAAAAAGACGGAATTTAAGATACAACCAAACCGAATAGAATTTCCTTTTCAGTCGGTTCAGGTTCGTATTTCGGACACTAACTTTTATTTAATTGACGGATCGGTTCCTGTTATTTTTAAAGGAAAAATAAACGATTGGAAAGCATTTGTAAAATGGGAGGGAAGTACTACTTTTTCTCATTACCAGCTAATGGACTCACTGACATTAGCTATTCGTTCCAATAACAATGAAAGCGGCGAAAGTGTACTTGGTTCATTATATTTTGGAGACAAGTCTAAAACTTACTTTAATTCAAAATTACTCCAGAAGCAAATTGATGGTATTTTTGATGTGGATGGTACTTTACATTTTGATAAAGACATTCAAAAACTAGTGTATGTTTACTTATACCGAAATCAATTTATTGTAGCGGATAAGGATTTAAAACTTAATAACCGCGGTAAAACAATTGACACGATAAGTCAGGCACAAATTAAAGTTAGAGCAGTAGAAAGTAGAAACGAAATAAAACTAGCCGCTCCTCCTTTAATCGTTAATAAAACAAGTGCACTTTATAGAAATTTGTTGTTTATTAATTCGGCTTTATTAGGGCAGTACGAGCCTAAAGAAATGTGGAATGATGCTAGTATTATTGACATTTATGATATCAATACAAATTCGTATCAAGGTAGTTTTTACGTCTATAACATCAAAAATGAAAAGTTGAAAAATTTTAGTGTGGTCGATAACAATTTTTATGGATTTATTGGATCACGTTTAGTTCATTATAAACTTAGTGACATTTTAATTAAGGCATATAAAAACTAAAACTAAAATCATTCTTAAAATATACTGCAGTGTCAGGGTAAGGTCGAAAACCTGTAATAGAGTAGACCGTTAATAATTTTAAATTTATTATTATGAAAACAAATTTTGCCAAACAGGTTTTACCTGTTGCCGTATTTGCGCTTGCGATAGCAGGTGCTTTTACAACTAATGCAATGAGTCAGCGTTCCAAAACAGTTGCTCCAGTTCAAGGATTTATTAAACTGAACCTGCAAGCAACCTCTTGTGAACAACGAGACATGTGTTCGAATGTAAATAATGGAATTGTTTGTACCGTGGGTTTAGTACCAAGTGGTGCACAATTATTTGGTAAAAATTCATCTGGACAATGTTCAGTACCTATTTACAGACCATAATTCTAAAGTTTGCACAAATGGCAATGCAATTCCATAACTGGAATTGCATTGCTTTTTTTATTTCAAATTATATTTTCTTCCAGTCTTAAGTCCTTAATTTTTACTTATACCTTTTAAATAATAGTCAAACCAAGCTTCAATTTTTTGGGTCAAATCCTGTTGGTGCGATCGATTTGATAAAACATGACCTTCGTCTGGATAAATCAACATAGTGTTTGTTTTTCCGAGGCGTCTCAATGCCAAATAAAACTGCAAACTCTGATAATAATGTACTTGGCCATCCTGTTCACCTGACCAAGATAAAAGTGGAGTAGTTACTTTATCGGCATAGTAAATTGGAGAATTTTTCAGATAGCCTTGGTAATCCTCGTAAAGTGATTTTCCGATACGTAATTGTCCAAATTCATAGTGCCAAAAATTGGGTTTTTGATAACTTGGTGATGTCCAAAGATAACCGCTTACAAAATCGTTAATAGCTGCACCTGCTACCGCAGTTGCAAACATAGTACTTTGGGTGATGATGTAATTTGTTTCATACCCACCATACGAATGACCGATAAGACCAATTCGTGCAGGATCAATAGGTTCATTTGCGATAATTTTTTTTGTAGCAGCAATTACACAATCTGTAGCGGAAGCTCCGGGATTGCCAACTTCATAATCTATATCAGGTAGCAAAACAAAGTAACCTTTTGATGTTAGATTGGCAACATTAAACCCAGTAGGATTGTTGTGTGATGGGTTAATGTAGTTGTACAATTCCTTTGAAAGTTTTTCATATACATACACGATCATAGGATATTTTGTTTTTGGATTGTAATTTGCAGGATAGCATAAAACGCCATTTAAAATGCTTCCTTTAGCGTTGGTATATTCTATCAATTTGGAGTATCCCCAGTTGTATTTGAAATGTTGGGGATTGCTTTGAAATAGTATTTTTTCGTTGGATTCTTTTGTTTCTTTAAATACTAATTTTGGTGGTGTATTAAAATTTTCTTCCACATAGACAAAGCCATTACGACTCGTAGTAGTTATAACTTGGGAAGTGCGCATTTTTTTATCTAACAAAGTTTTTAATCCAGTTTTTTTATTCCAAAAACAGTAACCCGTATGGTCCAATGATTGCGTTTTTATGATTAATGTTTCCTTTGGTTCGAAAGATGCTTTATAATTTCCAGCATCATAATTCATCTTTGATAATTGGTTTTCTGGTGAAATGATAATTCTGTAAACTACTTTATTTTTTCTGCCATTGGTCAATCGAAAAGCTTTTGAACCATCTATAGCAATACACCAAATATCATATTGGTCGTAAATAAAAACTGTGTTGTCTTTTGCAGTCCATCCAGGGTTACCAAAAGGAGGCGATTCTTCTGCCCAATCTGATTTTTGATCAGAAAACGCAACATCAAGATCTTTGGTTAAATTTTTATGTAAACCGCTTTCCATATTATAAACCCACCAATGTTTGCTTTTAAAATAAACAATATGCTTTTCATACATCGATACAGAAGTGCCTCCTTCATTTCCTAATTGATTTTGAAGTAGTACTTTTTTCTCACCAGTTTCCAGATTTGCGGTATAAATATCTAATGGCGCATCATAATTTGCTTGTGGTTCATAGTGTTGCGAATTATAAACAAAAGCCTGTTTTTGGTCACCGCTTAACATCATTTTAGGAAATTCATTATCTGTAATTTGACTGTAACGATTTTCTTGAGGCCACCAAACTGCTACTTTGGTTTTGTTATTCCAATCATCAATTTGTATTTTAGCAGGATAAAGAAATTTATCTTGTGAATTCCAAACTTGTACCTGAGAAGCATTAGGAGGAACAACGCCTTTTTGCAACCCAAAGAATATTCTTTTACCATCTTTTGAAATGTTAAGATTTGCGAAAGAAGAAGAAATGATTTTCATATCTAACGGAAATTTATTTTGCTCCTTTGGGTCAAATATGTATAATTTACTTTCTGGAATAACATAGTAGAATACAGAGGATTTATTATTTTTTTCTACATCACTTGCAGATTGCTGTAAAAAAGCAAAGGATTTACCATCGTCTTGCCATACGAAATCAGTATTGTCAAGTAGCTCAGAAGAATTAGTTACTAGCGTCTTAACTTTATTCTTTAAGTTTAGTAGAATAACTGTCGAGTTTCCCTTGGATTTAGAAGTCAAGACTACTGCATCCGCTATAGAATTATAAGAATAGTTCTCAATGGAATCAAGAACAATAGATTGGTTAGTACTTAAGTTTTTCACCTCAAAAATATTCTCTTTGTCATTGCCTTTTTTTAAAATGATAAGTTCTTTACAATTGGCTCTTAAATCATATTTGATTACTCCTTGAATAGTTTCTCGTTTGGCTGTTACTAAATTAGTTACTGTTAAGTTTCCTTTTGGATTCATAGAACAAAACCAAGTATCATCGATAAATGATCCTTTACTTTCTCCAGCAAAACTGTAGGTTATTGTTCCTTTACTGCTTTTAACAAATAAAGTGTCTTTACCATTTTCATAATAATTAACATAGCTAACCCATTTTGCATTTTCAGAGAGTTTTTCGACTGTAAGATAACTCCACAAAGGATAATCGGCAGCCGTAAGTTCCTTTTTATTATTGTTTTGAGCAACGCCACAGCATGAAACAAAAAGAATTATAAGACCTACAAAGTAGGTCTTAATTCGATTTGAATAGCTAAAAGAATTTGTAATGATATTTTCTATGATGTGGTATCTCATATTAATAGCCAGGATTTTGCGGATTTAAATTGGGATTTAACGATAGTTCAGATTCCGGTAATGGCATCAAGTTATCTGTGGAGTTCCAGCCAGGTTTTATAGGAGTTAAAACTTCATTTATTTTATTAGCTCTTTTTAAATCAAAAAAGCGATGTCCTAATTCTGTGAAAAATTCCACTTTTCTTTCTTTTAAAATTGCTGTGAGTATGTCCTGTTGGCTAATTGCAGTTGTTTCAGGAAGACCTGCTGTCGTTCTAATTTTATTCAGATCTTCTTTCGCTCCAATCAGGTCTCCTTGCTGCGCACGAGCCTCAGCTCGAATGATGTATTGCTCCGCTAAACGAAATAGTATAGAATACTCTAATGAGCTTGACGTAATGGATTTTTCTTTGTATTTGTTGGCATGAAACCAAGTATCTATGCCATTAGTAACCGGACCTATCCATTTTTCTTTACGTTGATCTCCAGATTCAAAATCAGATAGTAACTGCTCACTTAAAGCAACGAGCGAAGGAGGTCCTGAAAAGAATACAAATGTTTCGCCTTCTTGCGTGTTTTGACCATCAAAACGCGGTGAAAATTGCCAAATAGTAGTAGTACTCTCTTTCAGAAATATTTTGTTCAAATCGGTTTCCCAAGCGTATACCGCTGTATTATTTAAAGTGTAGGAAGCTGAATTGGCCGCATCCGCCCATAAACCATTGTAAAGGTATACTCTAGCTAATAATGCTTTGGCTACGGATTTATTAGGTCGTACTCGATCCGTTGAAATGTAGTCTTCTGGCAGTAGTGAAAAGGCAAGTTCAAGGTCTGCTATGATGTTAGAATAAAGTTCCGCACTCAATGTTCTATTGGCTACCTTATTAATTTCATAATTTGTTGTCGTTATGTAAGGAACGTTTCCATACAAATTGACAAGATAAAAATGTAAAAGTGACCTAACGAACAATGCTTCTCCTGTCAATTGGTTTTTATCAGCAATAGCTAATCCAGTAGAAGCGTTAACACCTTCAATAATAGCATTAGCAGCATAAATTTGATTGTAGCTGTTGCTCCACCAACTAAAGATTTCGCCATTAGAAGGAAGTATGGTATTGTTGTAAAAATTTACGGTTGTTCCTGAAATATCGCCGAAGTAAACTAGTTCATCTGCATAGTTGCCTAATTGATTAGACATTCCTGAAACATTTCCGCTTAGTATTCCGGCGTCTCGCATTTTGGTATAAATATTAATCATTGCGGCATTTGCTGTTGCTCGATCTTGAAAAACGGCGTTTGTGTTTAGTTGTGATGTTGGTAAATCTACTTCTACAAAGTTGTCACAGGCATTTAAAAATACCAAGCTAAAAAGTAACATTCCAAATAATAATTTTCTATTTAATGACTCAAAAAGGATTTTTTGAGTGCAGTTAATATTTGATTTCTTTTTCATAATATATTGCATTAAGAGATTAAAAAGTAAGCTGAAGTCCAGTTGTAAAAACCTTTAGTGGTGGAAGACTGGTATTAAATCTGGACTCAGGATCTGCTCCAGAATACGAAGTAATTGTCAAAAGATTTTGTCCCTGAAATACCAGTCGGCATTGCACTCCTTTAAGCCATTGTTGCGGAATAGTGTAGGTTAGCGAAACGTTTTTAAGTCGAATATAAGAAGCATCTTCAATAATCGCATCACTTGCATAGTATTTGAAAAAGGCATCCACTGCTGCGCTGTTAACACCAGTTGTGTATTGCTGGTAAGTGGCGTTGTCGCCCGGATTTTGCCAGCTGTCAGTAAGGATTGTTGGTTGATTGGTTAGCGTTCCTGGAATTCCTGTTCCGTAAGATCCACTATAATTCAACTGCTTGACAAATTGAAATAAAAAGTCCAAATTCCAGTTTTTGTAAGTAATAGAATTTTGAAATCCCCCAAAATATTTTGGATTTAGATCGCGTATGGATTGCCTGTCTTCAGCCGCTGTAATGGAACCGTCTGCGTTATAATCTTCAAATTGATAAAGACCAGTTTCCTGATTTAATCCTGTGTAATGGTATACTTTTCTTATATTGAGTGGCTGACCAATTACATATTGGTTTTCAAAGGTCGAACCTTTAAGATTTGGAAAGGCGAGTAGTTTATTACGTGATACAGTCAAGTTAAAATTGCTTGTCCAATTAAAAGATGCTTTTTGAATGTTGACTGTTCGCAAAGTAAATTCTAAACCGCTGTTTTGAACTGTGGCATCTAAATTTGCTTGTATTGAATTAAATCCTGTTGTAGCTGGTAATGGAATTCCAACCAATTGGTTTGAAGAACGATTCCTGTACCAACCAGCAGTTATAAAAATTCGGTCTTTAAGAAGTCCTGTTTCTAGAGCGAACTCCAATTTTTTATTGGTTTCCCAGCCAAAATCAGCGTTAAATAAGCGAGTAGGTTCTAAGCCGATAATGCCACCATAATTATTTCCAGACGATCCGTAGGTATCTATAAATTGGTAATCTCCAATTTGGTCGTTTCCAGAAGTACCGTAGCTAGCTCGTAATTTCCCGAAACTTATAAAGCTGAGTTTCTCTTTTATAAATTGCTCATTTGAAAATACCCAAGCGCTTCCAATTGCTCCAAAGGTTGCAAACTGCCTGCCAGGACCAAACCGACTGGAGCCATCTCTTCGTCCTGTGAGATTTATAATGTAACGATCATTCCACGAAAAATTTACTCTTCCAAAGAAGGCTTGGTATTTATAAATTGTTTCATTGTCAATCAGATCAAATACATTAAACGCTGATGAAAGAGAATAGATTAAGCTATTGCTGGTAAATCCGCTTGCTTCTTGAACCAGTTGGTTTGATGTCTGTTGTTGCAAGGTACTACCAATTAATACTTCGGTTTTAGCTTTGTTAAATTTTCTGGACCACGATAATTGAGGTTCAATAATCCACGATTTTCTTGAAGTGGTGTTAACGTATATAGACGAAAATTCACTGCCTACTTGAAAAGCAGGATCAAAGATTGTTGAAGGTTGTGTTCGGCTATCTTCGAAGCGTGTATCGGTAAAACCAAAACTTGTTTTAGCAACTAAATTTGGTAATACATTATAAGATAGTAAACCATTGGCTAAAAGATCATTTGATGTCGAAATGTATTTGCCTTCAAAATTAGCGAGTGGATTGTTAAAAGTACTATTTTCCCAGTTTAAATTGCCCTCTGCGTCATATAATGAAGGTGCATTTGGTGCTAACAATATGGATTGTTGCGTTATATCAATTCCAGGCTGGTTGTTTTCTTGTGCAGTATATCCCATTGAAAAATTGATCCGAAATTTTTTGTCTTCGGATACGTGATTGATATTGGCAAGAAGATTTCCTTTTTTATAATTGAAGTCACCAGGAAAAACAGTTGTTTCTTTATGAAAATTACCATTGATTAAGAATTGTGTTTGTGATGAACCTCCCGATAATGAAGTTTGAATATCGTTGAACTCTGCTGTTCCTCCAATTAATTCTTTTTGCCAATTGGTAAACCGATTTTGATCCCACGTTCCGTTTACGTCATAATCAGTTGGTCCAAATGGAATACCATCATTGATAAATGCTTCTCTGCGCATCTGTAAATATTGTTGTGTATTCATCAAATCCATGAATCGGGTGACTTTGCCCAATCCGCCTGACACGTTTGCAGTAAATTTTGTTTTTCCTTCTTTCCCTTTTTTAGTAGTGATTAATACCACACCATTAGATCCTCTCGAACCGTATATGGCAGTTGCATCAGCATCTTTAAGCACCTCAATACTTTCAATATCGGCTGGATTTATGCTATTTAATGGACTGGTTTGTCCCGGAATAACAATCCCTGTTAAATCAGAACCTACAGCATCCGAAGAATAGGGCACGCCATCAATAATGTAAAGCGGTCTATTACCATCAGCACGCAAACTGTTTTGTCCTCTAATTTGAATATCAAAACCACCACCAGCTACACCAGTATTTTGCGTGATATTAACACCTGCCATTCTGCCTTGCATCGCGGCAAGTACATTGGTTACCGGTTGTTTACCTATATCTTTTGAGGTGATTTTTGAGATACTTCCTGTGCGTTCGCTTTCTTTTACAGAGTAGTAACCTGCATTGATTTTTACTTCCTGTAAGTTGGTCGCATCTTCTACCATTTTAACATTAATAACTGTTTTACTATCGATTGGAATAGTAATCGTTTTGAAACCGATGTAGGTAAATATAAGTGTATCGGTAGGTGAAACAGAAATGGAGAATGTGCCATCAAAATCTGATAATACTGTTTTTTGTTGTCCTTTAACCGTAATGCTGACGCCGGAAAGTGGACCAATAGCATCAGTTATGGTACCGCTAACTTTGAATTGTTGTTGAGAATATGAAAACGCTAAGGTATTCCTTGCTAAGGCTGGTGTACAGAAGAGGTAAAATCCGAAAATAAACGGATAGCAAAGTACCGCCAATCCTTTATTAAATGAAAATTTTTTCATAATATTGAATAAGGTTAAATTAAAACGAAAGTTTTTTTAATTCTGGCTCTCTACACTTGTCGCAAACAGTAGGTAGAGGGCTTTTTTGTTTAAATCTCAACCGATAATAATGATGAGACTAAGATTTTTTGAGTTCTTTAATAGCCTGCAACTGTTCACGAACTAATAAACTAACTAACTCAAAAAATTAAATAAGACAGCGCAGGCATTAAGTGTAGTAATCTTTTTTTTATTTCATTTGCACAATTTTTATTGATTAAACAATAGGTACTTGCGAGAATGATCAATAACAAATTGCGCTAAGAATTGAAGATGAGAGATTTTTAATAACCTCTATAAAAAGAGGCGTGGGTACTCAGCTTACTGCACTAGAGGTACTGGTATACCTGGAAACAATAAGTGAGCCCACGCCATAGGACGTGAGCATCTTACTTATCATCTCGTTTCTATTAAATTACCAGTTTTCTAGTGCGAGATTCAAAGCGAATGCTTCAATATTGTATTTGAAGAATCGCAAATTTAATTAATTCGGTGCTAATATAATAAAATATTTTAAAATACAGGATTATAGTCCTTAGTTTTTTAATCTTTTTTGAAGTCATTTTGTGACTATGCACGAATCACTTACTGACATAGAGAAATACTTAATAAAAAAAGTAAAAGAATTGAGGGAAAAGAAAGGTCTTAGCCAAGTTTCTCTTTCTCTAGCTTTGGGAAAAAGTACAACTTTTATATCTGATATTGAAGCTCCATCCAAAAAAGCAAAGTACAATGTCAAACATTTGAATGATATTTCAAGAATATTGGAATGTTCTCCTAAAGACTTTTGGCCAGAACAACCGCTATAAATAGTTAATTCAAAGATGCTTAGGCATTTTTTTTATTTAAACAATTTATTAACTCGAAATTAAAGCTTTTCATTTCAAAACTATTTTCCATTTAATATTTTTATATTTATTAAAAGTTTTATTATAAATTAGGGAATGGTTTGAGATAGTTGGGATTGTTATAGTTTGGTTTATTGGGTTTTACCTGTGAGGAAAGTTTTATGAATGGATGATTATAATAGATATGGAAGTAGGTGGAGGAAAAAATAGGGAAAGGAGCTAGAGGCACTTTTTTTTGTTTTTAAAAGGTTAAATTCTGAGAATAGATGCCATATATAATTTAATTAATGAGCTAATAGTTTTTATCTAAAAGAAAGATCAAATTAACAAAGTTTATAAAAGCCTTAGTTATGAATAGAATGCAAACGCATGAAGATATTTATGAAAAAGTATCTTCTTTTTTTAATATTAAATTCAAGGCACAATTAAAAGATAGTCCTATCGAATTTGAAAATTTTTTACTCGTAAAAAATTTAATTACTGAAAACGAAAATTATGTAATTTGTTTGCTCAATAGAAAAGAAGTTTTAAAGTTTAAAGATCGAGATGAATTAATAATTAAATTCATAGATTATATTGATTTTAGAATTAGTGAATTTCAAGATAAGTTTGAAGAGTTAAATAATTTTGAAATTTCACGTAGTGGTATTATATATGATGAAAATGAAGTGTTTATCCTTCATGAAAACATTGGACATGGATTGTATAAATTAAATCAAATAAAAGAAAAGTTTATAAAGATGAAGTTATAATTTAATCAGTACACGCGTATATCATAAAAGTAACTTTTGATTTATATTAAACAGATAAAGAAAATTTTGTAATTAAAGGCAAGCAGAAAGGTATTTCATATACTGGATCAAAGAAATTAAAGAATCTAAAAAGATGATAGAACAAGATTTGTCGTTGTTATTTGGTGAGAATATTACTTTTATATCTCAAATAGAAGCGCCATCAAAAAAAGCCAAGTACAATATAATTCACTTAAATTTAATCTCTAAAGCTTTGAATTGCTCTCCAAAAGATTTTTTACCGGAACAACCTTTATAAAAATAGTTAGTTCAAATATGTTTAGGTATCTTTTTTTGTTTTATTTGTATTTAAGTCTGGCAGTAGTTTTATATTACTTTTTTATAATGAGTCAATATATCACTAAAAGTCGATATTGCTATTAAAATATAAAATGCTGTAATTTGTTAGGTAATATTTAAAGTTCAAGAATTGCTAAAACTTTAAAAAATGCACTATTTATTAATTTTATAAATTAGTTCTAAGCTAGTTTACCAAAGTGAAGAAGAAATCAACAGATATTTAATAACAAAATATGAAATTACCAGAATATTCTACACTTGAAGAAAAGTCGAAAAACTTTAAGATAATAAATGTTGATACAATTAAGGAAGTTGTAGAATTATTAAAGTTACACGCCAAATCACAAGGAATATATAGGGGAATAAATTCTTCTACTTAGAAAATATACACATCATTACAAAGAGAAAATATTTTAAATAATACTCAAAATTTCAGTATTGAAAAATATATTGCATTAGTTAGAAATGAACCAATTCTTAAAAAATATTTTGAAAGTTTTAAAATAGTACCATCAAAACTCTCTGTTTGGAGTTATTTACAACATTATGGTGCCCCAACACCATTTTTAGATTTTACATTTGACATTAAAAAAGCTTTATATTTTGCAACCGAAAAATTTGAAATTCAGAATTTCGTGAGAATTAATGATTTCAAGGATCGTTTTAGTTTATTTTTTATTAATGATACAGAACTCGATCTAGTTGGAATAGACAAAGTTTTTTCTGGTTTCAAAAATTACAAAAAACATGCAACAGAAGTATTTAATTCTTATCCCGCAGAATCTGACTTTGATTATAATTCTTTGATTGAACACTATGATAAAATGTTTGAATTAAATGTATTAGAAGTTTTTTTAATCAAACATAATGAAGATTTTTTGGATATTTACAATGCATATAATAATATTCGAATTGTAGCTCAAGATGGTCTTTTTATCAATAATACTAATGATTTGAATCCTCTGGAAATTTCTTTAAAAAGTTTTTTTATTGAAGCAACTCAATTTCAACATTCTCCTTGGGATGAAATTGACACTCCCCAATCCAGAAAAATAAATAAAGAATATTTATCAACACTTGAAAATAATAGAAAATTTCAAAATAGACTTAAAGAAAATATAATAACGAGTTTTGAAATAAAAAAGGAATTAATTCCTGAAATAAAAAAAATTATCAATATTAATAAAAATGACATCTACCCAAACCAAGTAGAACTAGTTTGAGATTTATTCAAGAAAAGTCAATTTTAAATAAAACTAGTTGTAACAACCAAATTAATATAGATGTAATGTATAAAAATAATCTTTTCGCTTTATGCTTTTAATACATTCCTAAAAAAGAATAACCTAAATTATTCAACCTATAATTCATTGCTTGAGTACTAACTTTAAAAACATCAGAAAGATGTATTATTGGATCTATACCTGAAGGAATATTTTTAATTTCTTCTTCAATAAACATTTTGGGCATAAGTAAAGCTGCTGCAAAAGAATTGGCCTCTTTTTCTTTTAAAAGTTCTCCAGTTGTAGAGTCAGAATTTCTATAAAGAATTTTTTCGTTTTTATTAATAAACAATGGAGTGTCTTTGTGTAAAACAAAATGTCCTAATTCGTGTGCAATAGTAAACTTTTGTCTTTGTGGAGCTTCTTTTTCGTTATATCGAATGTATGGTTTTTGTTCTTTTATGACAAATAGTCCTGAAATTGAACTGTCAAGTGTGGCAGGTTTTACATCAACACCCAAATATTCAGCTATTTTAAAGACATCTATTTTATTTGGAGTGTTAATTTTTAATTCTGATAAAATATTAAATGTTTGCTCTTCTATTTTTTTATAAAGTATCATAACTATATACTATTTAATATATTTTCAAGGCTTTCTTTTTGAGATAAATCTAGATTTTGCGTGTCTAAAATTTTAGACAATTCTGGATTATTAGAGTTTAAGTTTGATTGAATTTCTTCGTTTGAAGGGATTAAATCATAAATCCCAATTTTAAAAAATAAGGATAGCTCATAAAGTAAAAATAATGGAATTTGGTGCCTTCCTAATTCAATATTAGAAATAGAAGCTCTAGATAAGTTTAAGTGTAATGAAAGGTCTTCTTGACTTAAACTTCTTTCTGTTCTTAAGGATTTAATTCTGTTACCAATCATATAGTAGAGAATACCTTTAAAGTCTCTCATAATGTATAGATTTTAAAATATGGTGCAAAAGTACGTTATGTTTATCATAATAGCAAATAAAATGCCAAATTGACAGATATATAAATGTTTTATCAGTTTGGCACAATGATTGCAATATGTGTCAGAATTATAAACATATAAATTATTAAAATATTATGGCTAAATCAGCAGATTATTTAATTTCAGGTGTATGGAAGGATTCAGAAGAAAGGATTACCCACGTAATGTTACATCCAATGACTAATGAAAACTCTTGGAAAATGGGAGAAAAAACAAGTGATTTAGAAGCTATTAATTTATTAAAACAACACAAAAACATAAAAACAGTTGTTTGGGAATATCCAAATTGGGATATTAAGGTAAATGTAACATATGTTTTGCGAAACGGAAAAGAATATTTAAGAAGTGACCCAAATGCTTCAACAAAAGACAATTTAGATAATTTAATATCAATGAAAGCAATTAAATAAAATATGGACAAGAATTTACATTTAGATTCGGTAATTAAAACGCATCAAATTACCAAAGTGGAACAGCTTTTAACGAAGCATAAAGAAAAGAACAAAGAGGTTAAAGAGGCTTTGGAAGAAAAGTATGGTGATAGTATTTATTCTCCATTTAATTCGGGTTCATACGCAAAAAATACGGCTATGAATACCAAGTTTGATTTTGATATGGTTTCGCCATTCAAAAGAAATGCTTTTGGTTCCAAAGGAACACTAAAGGAAATGTTCGAGGATGTTTATGATTTTCTCTATGAAAAATATAACGATGTTGCTACGGTTAGAAAGCAAAAAGTTTCCGTTGGAATTGAGTTTCATAGTGATGATGATGGAGATATTGTGAAAATTGATGTGGTTCCTGGGCGAGAATTAAATCAAGACCAATATAGTGATGATGAAAATTTGAATTTGTATGTGTATTATAAGTATGGTAATTATGACGCTGGAAGTGAAAGAATTAAAACCAATGTTCAAGCACAAATTAAAAACATCAAAGATAGAGCAACCACAGAAAAAGAGTCGATTAGGAAAATTATTCGTCTTTTGAAAGTTTGGAAAAACACCAAATATAATTACCCGACTAAATCGTTCTTTTTAGAATTGATTACAATTAAAGCTTTTGATAATAAAGCAATTACTGGTAATTTATGGAGTAAATTAGAAACTGTATTGGAATATATTCGTGATGAAGTAACAAAGGACGGTTTTACACTTAAAGATCCTGGAAATAGCTCCAATGATTTAATTGATTCACTAACTGAATCCGAAAGAGAAACACTTTCGTATGATATGAAAAATATGCTTGAAAGAATTGAGGATAATGATGAAAATATCAAAACATACTTTCCTGAAAACGCAAAATTTGTTGAAGAAGAGAAAGCTGATAATAAGTATGAAAATAAAGGAAATGGATTCTATTCTGCTCCACCAAAAAATGAAAGATTCGGTTAATTGATGGATGCAAGACTAAATAAAATACAACAAATCATTTCTGAACTAAATGGAGTTTCAATTGAAATCCCATTTAGTTCAGATTTTGATTCTACTATTGTTGGAAAAATAAAGGTCTCAATAGTTGATAGCGACGAAACTTTAATTTTTGATGTTAAGATTTTTCCTGAATATCCATTAAAGAAATTTGATACAGAATCAATAACTTTTTTTAATACTGATTTTTTAGAATATGGACACGTAATGGGCAATGGCTCTATTTGTATTCATACTTCCCATAATATTGATTTAAGGAAAAAAATTGAAATAGACATTAATTCATTGAAAAGATGGATTGTAAAATATTATTTGAATAAAGAAAATGATAGTCATTATGAACATATAATTCTCCAACCAAAAGAATTTAATAACATTCATTTTTCTTATTTGTTTACCGAAGTTGATTATTCTTTCAATAAAAATCAATTTGGCTTTTTTGAATATTCAAAAATAATTGATGGTTTGTATTTTGACAAAACAATTTCTAATCATATTATTCAAAATTTCAAAGACCCTTTCAGCAGAACAATCACAGAATGTAAATGGAGTAATCACATTAAGCAATTAGCAAATAGAAATATTGGGTTATACGTGTTTTTGGATACCCCACCCACAACAAAGAAAAAATTTATAATAAGTAATTGGGAAGATTTGGAAGGTCTCGTAACACAAGATCTTTTTAAGTTTTTAGACAATGTTCAAAAAAGAAATCAAAAAATAAAAGGGAATCCAATTCCTTTACTAATTGGTTATAAGATTTTTGAATTAGAAATACATTGGCAAGTAGCAATTCTAGAAGTTGGGAAATTCCCTATCGAATCTTGTAAAGAGAATCAAATCTGGAAAGGTAGATTCATTGACAAAGATATTATTTGGAGTTTTACAAGAAATTGCTCTTACGATTATTTTTTTGGAAGAGGCAAATTGGCAGATAAGATTACCAAAAGTAAAATTTTAATAATTGGAATTGGAGCTATAGGAAGTATTGTCGCGACAACTTTGACAAGATGTGGCTGTACCAGTATTGATATTATTGATTTTGATATAAAAGAACCAGAAAATGTTTGTAGGTCGGAATATTCTTTTCTTACTGGATTGTGTAATAAGGTCGATGAATTATCAAATGAATTGTTTAGAATTTCTCCATTTGTAGAAATTGGTATTATAGATTGTCGTTTATTTCATCATTACTCAAAGGTGTTAAATAAATCAAATGATGCCAAAAACATATTGCAACAAAGTTTAGATTGCTATGATTTAATTATTGACTGTTCAACTGATAATGATTTATTATATATTTTAAACCAACTTGATTTAAAACGCTTGATAACTATGTCAATCACAAACAATGCAAAAGATTTAGTTTGTTCAGTTGAACCGAAAAGTTATGATTGGGTTATGAATCAATTTGAAAATATTTTAGAAAATGATTTGGAAGATATTCATAATCCAACTGGATGCTGGAGCCCAACTTTCAAAGCTTCCTATAATGATATTAACACACTCGTACAATTTGCAATCAAGCATCTAAACTTAAAACTTTCAGATGAAAGTAAAGTATTAAGAAACTTTGTTCTGAAAACTAAAGATGAAAACGGATTTAACATTAAACTAAACGAATTTTGATATATAAAAATAAGGAAATAGGATTGATAATTAATATTGAGGATGTTCTGCTTTCAAATATTATTGATATTGGTGTACAGCATAATCCAAATGAGTTTGGAGGTTTTTTAATAGGTTATTATACCAGTGACCAAACTCAATTAAATATTACAGATACAATTCTTCCAAATAAATATAAAGCAACACCATATTTGTTTGAGAGAGATACTGTAGGAATAGATGATAAATTGAAAAACTATTATAATGAAAATCCCCAAAAGTATTATGTAGGCGAATGGCATACACATCCTAATAATTTACCAATACCTAGTAATACTGATATTAAAGCCATTAATGCAATAACAAACCATAAAGAAGTTTCAATAAAAAATCCTGTGATGTTAATTATAGGTTATAACAAAACCAAGATCGAACTTGGTTTTTATGTTCAATTTAAAAATAAATTATATAGATATGAGTAAACTTAAATTATTTGCAATTATATTTTCTTTGATGATTCAAAGTAATATATTATCTGCCGAAAACACACCTGATAAAACAGTAGAATTAGAAAAAAGAATTAGTTATTTAGAAGACTATAAGAGTAATATTGAAAATGTTTCTATAATTGAATTTCAAAAAGCTAAAGAGGAATTAAATAAAGAAATCGTAGATGATTATGACAATGTGAAAAATATATTTAGTCTGATATTATTATTTGGAATTCCAACAACACTATATGGAATATATATGATGTTCTGGGGGATAAAGAAAAAAGTCGAAAAATTAATTGATGATAAAATTGAAACAATAGTTGAGCAAAAACGAGAAGAAATTATTAAATTAGTGAGTAATCAAGAATTTGAAAATAGTCTTAAAAACACAAAAAAGATTCTTGTTATAAGTCCAAGTGAGGATGCTCAAATAGATATTAAAAGCACGATGTCTAAATTTAAATTTAAACATTTAATTTTTAGAATAAATAATACTACTAATGTAATTCCAGAACACGATTTAATAATTTTCAACAATATTGATGGGGAGTTTTCTCAAGCTGAAATTGATAAAATAATGGCGGAAGAGAGTGATGAGGATGTTTGTTTTGTTGCTTACACTACAAAAAATCTTGATAGAAATTCCAGATTAAATTTTGCTAATTCAAAATTCACATTATATCATAGTATATTGACTACATTAAGTTTTGTTGAATCAATAAAAGAAGATTAATATGAATAAAGCTTTAAAATATGCAACTAATGGAGTATTAATATTTGGTATTGGAAATGCTACAATTAATATTTTCCAACAATTAAATAATCCCAATTCTAATCAAAAATTTGATTGGTTAAAATTTTTCAAAGCATTTGGAAATGGTGCTGTTGTAGGTGGAACAGGTGGATTTGCGATAGGTTTAATTAGGGATAATAAGATGTCAAAAATTATTGCATCGGTTGGGAATGTTCCAAAATATTTGAATAAAACCTTGAATTATTATAAAGATGACAATACATTATTACTTGAAAAAGCGGAACAAATTCAAACTAAATTAGATTCTAAATTTAAAAAAGAGCTAGCTAATTATCCTAATTTAAACGGTTCGATTACAAAAGACACTTCAATTTATGGTTCAGACATAGATATACAAATACCATTTAAAAGAAACTCTGGCTCTATTGAGAATGTTTATAATTCAGTTTCTGATTTTATATTTGACGAATTTGAAGATGCAAAATTAGTTGGAATTAGAAAGCAAAAACATTCAATAGGATTGGAATTTAATATTGAAAATGAAATAAAAAGAATCGACGTTGTTCCTTTAAGGGAAGTCGATAATAATTCAGGAGACACTTATTTATATGTAAACAATACTGGCTTTTTTGAAAGGCCAACGTACAAGAAAACCAATTATTTGAAGCAATCAAAGACATTGCAATTTTCTGCTAAAGAGAAAAAAATTATTCGCTTATTAAAAGTCTGGAAACTTGAGAATAACTTAAAATTGAAGTCAATTCACATAGAGTTTTTAGTGAAAAAAGCTTTTGAGAAAAAGCAAATTTCTTATGGAATAGAGAAATGTTTACTAGAAACAATTAGCTTTTTTGCTGAAAATATAATGTTTATTAAAATCATTGATCCTGCTAATAGAAATAACATTATATCTAATTCGTTGACTAATAAAGAAAAAGAAAGTATAAGTGAATTTTGCTATAAAATGATTGAAAATATAGCTAAAGATAAAAGAAATATTATTGACTATTTTCCGTCAATAGAGGAAGAGGCTTTGATATGATAACTAATTTATTTAGTAGTGTTTCAATTTATCTAATTTAGCGAAAAGTAAATGAAAAACATATCGAGAGTAAAATTGTTTATTTTTTACCCGTGTTTATTTTATAAAGGTAAATTTCGCCCTTGTTTAATTACCTTAACTTATTTACTAAAGTAAAATTGAAAAAAAAACTTAATTGGTTTAAGATACAAATATTTGTTTATTGTTATGGATTTCATGAGTTTATAAAAAAATGTATTTTTATTTATTATGTCTGATTGAAACTCACTTATAAGTGACAAAACATGATTTTTGACTCAGAAAGTTAAGCCTTGGTATTAAAATAGTTTTATTGCCAAAACTTAATTTTAATAGTGTTAAGCAATAACCTACTAATTCAAATAGTTCTTTAATTCCAAAATTTAAAGTGTGTAATTCGCGAATTGAACACTATACTATTTGGTTTTTACAATTTAAGTTCAATTCTTGTTTGGCTTGACATTACGGCTCTTAATTCTGGAATATATAATGTTTAATTCTGGAATCAAGCATGATGCTATTTGCTTTTTACTAAAAAGATATTATGCTTATTTTTAATTAGTAAATAATGTGTATTTTAATTTTTTTATAATTGAACTGCAAATCGATAGTGCGTTATAAAGCACTATTTACTAAAATTTAGCATCAAACTTAATAAATTACATCAATTAGTGCTTTTTAATGCTCTTTTTATTGTAATTAATGATTTTATACCTATATTTGTATAAAAAAGAGCCGTATAATGCACTTCGATGAATTGATAAAAACAATAAAAGACCGTAGAGAGTCACTCCAAGTCACACAGGATACCTTGGCAGAATTGTCTAATGTTGGATTACGAACATTAAAACAATTTGAAAGCGGAAAAGGTAATCCTACGCTCAAAACATTACAAAAATTAGCTGATGTTTTGGGAATGGAAGTGTGTTTGCAAGTGAAAAATAACACAACTAACAAATGAGAAATGCTGTAATTCTTTTTAAAGATCAAGAGGCTGGTTTGCTAACCCAGCATGATGATGCGTCGTTCTCTTTTCGCTATTACGTTTCTTGGATTACAGATAGCAGTAAGCAAGCCATAAGTCTTACTTTGCCGAAAAGCGAGCAAGAATTTTATTCAAAATTTTTGTTTCCATTTTTTTATAATATGTTACCAGAAGGATCAAATAAACTAACAGTATGCAAATACAATAGGATCGATTTGGATGATTATTTTGGACTACTTATGATTACTGCAAAGGAGGATAGTATAGGCGCTGTTAGAGTTATTAAAATAGAAAAATAATGAATTTACCAGAAATAAAATATTGTCCAGGAACTTTAGTAGAAGGATTTGATACGTATAGCAGGACTTGTTTAAATAGGGTTTTTGATGGTAAAAAAGTGCGTCATTTTTTGCCTTATGATTCCCCAGCGTCAAATGAAGAAACAGATACGCTTTTTGAAGAAAATCGAAAACGGATGTCCATTTCAGGCGTACAGGAAAAATTTTCTGTATTGCTTGAAAAAAATAAACTGCGACTTATTAATGAAGGTGAACGAGGTTCTTACATTTTGAAGCCAATTCCTGGTGCAGGTAAAAAACCAAATCAAATGCCAGCCAACGAGCATTTGACCATGCAAATTGCGAGACAGGTTTATGGAATAGAAACAGCAGAAAATGCATTGATTTTTTTTAAGAACGGAGCACCCGCATATATCACCAAACGTTTTGATGTTAACGAAGATGGCACGAAAATGGGTCAAGAAGACTTTGCTTCTTTGGCTGGCAGAACGCCTCAAACCTTTGGAGAACATTACAAGTACTTAGGGAATTACCTAGAGTTATTTGAATTGATGCAAAAGTATCTGCCGGTTTATAAATTAGAAGCACCAAAGTTGTTGAAAATTCTATTATTCAATTACTTATTTTCTAATGGAGATGCTCATTTTAAAAATTTCTCATTGCTTGAAACTGCTCAGGGTGACTATAGGTTGAGTCCTGCTTATGATTTATTGAATAGCCGTATTCATATTGAAGATAAAGACTTCGCATTGGAAGATGGATTATTGCCTAAAAACTTAGGACAAGGAAAAATCAGCAAACAATTTTCAGTACTTTCTGATTTAGCTGGGATTAGTGAAAAGAACTTTAAAGAAATTTTGAATTTGATGCTATCAAAATCTGAAATGGTTGAAAAATTGATAAACGCTTCTTATTTAGATGACACTACCAAAAGGAACTATTTGCAATCCTACCAAGGACGTTTGAAGCAATTGATGAAAGAGTAGAATGATTTACAGAACAAATTTAAATTTATTCTTGAAATAAAGAGTTAGATAAAAAACAAACCTCAATTAAAATGAATTAGTTGAGGTTTGTAGTTTAAAAAATTATTTTTTTGCTTCCGCTACAGAAACTTTTCTAAATTCTTTCAGAAGTTTTTCTAGCTCTAATGTTGATTTACGAGCTCTTGCACCAGCTGCTTTAACTCCTTTTTCAGTTAACGATTCCGCTTCTGTTTTGAACGTTTCGATTTCTGCATTTATTTTTGCAATTAAATCTTTCATAAAAGTGTTTTTAAAATTAATTCTGTAAAAGTATAGTTTTACACCAGATAGCGGATGTAATTGCTATGAATTTTTAATAATTTAGTTTTCGCCATCCTATACAATTAATCTAATCCTACTATAATTTATTCTGTTTTTAAGTTTTCTATTTGCGTTTGTTCTTTTTTGAGTTGGTCAATAAAGTACGAGGTAGGCATTCCAGTTTTAGAAAAGAAAGCAGTAGCAAAGCGTTGTGTGCTGCTAAAACCTGCTTCTTCTGCTAAGGCTTTGTTAGTATAATTTCTCATTCTTTTATCCTCTTTCAATGATGAAGTAATGTAATCAATTTTTAGGTCATTAATATAATCTACAAATTTCTTTCCTCTGTAATGAAAAATTATTTTTGATAAGTATTTTGCGTTAGAACCAAAGGCAACCGTTAGCTTGACTGCTGTTAAATCTTTTTCCAGAAATTTTTTATCTTTTTCAAATTTCTCTAATTGTTTTAAAATAGAGGCTACTGTACTTTCATTAATATCTTCAATGCCTCTAGTACTTATCTTGGTTTCAGTTTTAGTATTTTCTTCACTCTTACTCATTAATTCCTCAAATTTTTGCCTGTATAAATTCTTATTGCGGATATGAAAATATGTAATGAAAAGTAGTGATATAAACAATATGGCTATTACGCTGATAAGAATGAAATCATTGTATTTTCTATTATTTAAGGAGTTTTCGATTCTGGTCTTATCCAACAGTAATTTTTTAGTATCATATTCTTTATAAATTTTCTTAGAGAGGTACTTGTACTTAGTATTTATAATACTGTCTGCTTTTAATAATTTACCAATATAGAAAAGCTGGATTTTTAAATCTTTTTTTGATTTATAATAATTGATTAATATTTCATAGTTTTCGCGAAGATCGGGACGAATGTAATTTTTGTTTTCAAAAATTTCATCTACTTTTTTAAAATAGGATAATGCAATTTCAATTTTTTTTAAACCCAGATAACTTTTGCCGATATAGAAATAGCCAACCGATTCATTTGCAAAATCTTTATTTTTGATTACGTTCGGCAATGCGTCGCTTATTTTTTGAATTGCTAACGTATAATTACTTTTAAAATATTGATTAATTCCTTCCGAATGAATAAAGTAATTTTTCATTTCATCATTCTTCAATCTTTTTCCTTCCGAAATACCTTTTTCATTAGTTTCTGTACATAAGCCATAGTTGCCAGTTTTATTGTAGCATAAACCTAGGGAATGAAGTGAATTTAAATAGGCTCTATCATTATTTTGTTTAAAGAAAGTGATACATTCGTTAAACAAAGAGATTGCCTCATCATAAAACCCTAGGTAGTATTTTATGCTTGCAATGTTGTATTTTACTTTATAGATTAAGTATTTGTCATTGGTTTTTGAAATAAAATTATTTGCTATCAAATAATTGTCCAACGCATAATTGTGTTTTTTTTGAGCATAATATTCAATTCCTTTTGAAAGATATGCCGAACCAATTAATGCATTATCTTTTGACCTTTGGGCACTGTAAATCATACTGTCAGCATAAACCAGTCTTAAATTTTCAGGAGCATAGTAGATGTAGTTTTTGTATCCATTTACAATTTCTTCTGCATTTTTTTCTGCTTTGGCCTTGTATAAAAACGAATTCAGATATAAAGCTTGTTTTTTCTCATCTTGCTGCGAGGATTCTATCTGTTCAAACAAATAATCAAAATCTTTATTCTGGAGCGAATCAGGGATCTGAAATTTTATTTCTTGTGCATAAGTAAATTTTACTATGCAAAGAGTTACTATTAAAAGTTTCTTTTTAATCATAGGTTTCAAAAAAGGTGGGGCGATAGTTAAAGTAGACAAGTATTTTTGAACTAAAAATACTCTTCAAAAATTATAACGATACAAATTATTGAAAATTGTAATAAAGATTACAAAACCTACAAATTTTGGTGAATTTTATGCTGAAAATCACCTATGGATTTCCAGAAAATCAATACTTCATATCTTGGAAATCCATACATGATGGTTTGCAACACAAAAATTTGACTTATAGTTTTGTCATGAATTCAAAAGCAAAAATGTTTAGCATCGTGCGAAACTAAAATTCTGCTTATCCGGGTGAAATGAATTGGCTATGAAAGTAGCCGGTCACATTTAACACATTTTAATCATGAAATCTATTTCATTTTCATTAATTATTTTAGTATTACTAACTTTTTCGTGCACCTCTGATACAGTAAATTCCGAAGAAACTATTACAAGAGGAACTGCCGCAAAAAAAATAAAAAAAGCTGAAAGTCTTGAAGAAATTTTGACCGCAGAAAATCCGGCAAATATTTATGATTTTGCTGGCAAATTACATAATGATATACTTGAGGTCTATCTGAATGAAAATTATCAGTACAATACAATACCGCTTATTAGTCAACAAATATGTGCCATTGTAAATGCAAATACAGAATTCTCATTTTTAAATTTGGATAATCAACCAGCATGTCTTGAGAAGTGCCAAGATATTGTGAATTATCCTCAAATGAAATTTGATGAGTCTATTGCAAATTCCTCATTATCAAATCTAGCAAAAGTCAGTTTTTCTGATTTTATGGAATCATTACTCTTTCTGGAAGGTGTCCAATATGAAACGGTTCATCAATTTATTGTTTCCTATGAATCAGGAGTTATGGCTGATGCACAATTTAGTGAGGAGGATAAGAGAATTATTTTGACCACTGCCTCAATCACTAGATATTCTCTTTATTATGAGGGTAGAAGGAAAGATAAAGATTGGGAATCATCGGTAGGTAATAGAGCAGGAGCTTTCATTGGTGCAGTTGATAATTTAGATAGTGCTGTTGGAAGATCGCTTGTTATAGGAATCATGGCAAATCTTCCAGCTACTAATTAATTATGCGTCAATTCCAATTATTTGAAAAGGAAATAATCCACTTTTTTTATCTGGTCTTAATCCTTTTCAACTTAGTTAGTCTTTATTTCATCACAGATTTATTACTCTGTGATGAAATAGTGGGCTACCTCATAAATGGTGAAATAAAAATTGCTGACCCACATAATTTAGCATGGTTGTTTCTTATTAATGGTGCTTCAAATTTATTTTTTATTTCAGTTTCATTAATGTTTAGATTTCTTTCTAAAACAAATTTGTAAAAATTCAAATTATGATCAACAGACTTTAAATAAGAAATGTTTTGGTTAATAAAAAAGCAAAATTAAATCACTCTGGTTTGCAAGTGTTCATTTTTGAAAGCTATACCTCTAAGAATGCTTTAAAAGAGATCATTATTGCACAGTATTATTCTATATTGATAATTCATTCGGGTTATTTATGGATGCAAATTAACAACCGAGAAATATATCTGTCAGTATGTGAACTTATTTCAATTCCTAAAAAGACAACTTGTGAAATTTTGAATATGAGCGATCAATTACAAATTAGTCAGATATCATTTACATCAGATTTTGCATTTAAAAACAGTATAAAATGGCCTCACATTGGCTATTTTGAATTTTTCATTCTACAAACTGCAAATAAAATCGCTCTTAATACTAATGAGGTCTTAGTGCTAATTTACCTATTTAAATATCTAAATAGAAAGCTACATACCTCTGACAAATATGTTTTTAAAGATGAATTAATATTATATAGTTTTAATCTTTTACTTTATGAATTAGCGCGTTTCTATTCTCGATCATCTTGGTATAAAGAGGTTAAGTATTCAAGAAATGAAAGATTAGTAATTCAATTTTTTAAACTGCTAGATGTAAATTGCAGAAAGCAGCATAGTGTAAAGTTTTATGCAGATGCATTGTTTGTCACTGCAGGTCATCTCAATAAAATTGTTAAAGAAGTTGTTGAGAAAAGTCCAAAGCAACTTATAGAAACAGCTATAGTTATGGAGGCAAAAATTATGCTTCAAAATAGTAATCTAACCATTTTATATATTTCAGAAGAATTGCAATTTAGCACTACTTCTTTTTTCAGTAATTTTTTTAAAAGACATACCTCTTTGTCTCCCTCAGAATACCGTTCACGATTTAATTTTCATTAACTATTTTGAAACAAAAATTTATTAATAAAAAGTATAAAATCATGACTCAAACCTATCTTTTAGCATGGCTGGATTCGGTGGTGACTTTAACGCTTGATCCTAAAAAAAATAATCTTAATCAGATTACAACATTACAATCAAAAGTAATAATTGAAAAAGCAAATCAAGAAGCACAAGTGATTCAGTCACAATTAACAGCTAAGGTGTTCTCTTATAAAAAGGAAAGACAAATAAAGGTTTTGATTCAAAATTATCATTCTGCTTTAATAATTCTTTTGGACAATCTTACAATTACAAACGAACTAGCTGGTGAAGAGAATGAAGCTGTAAAAGGAGTCATAAGTATACTTATTTCCTGTTTAGATGAGTTAATCTTGTTTATTGAAAACAGATTTGGTAAATATTTAAGCTTGGATTCCAGAATAACAGTTGCCTATCACACTCTATCAAAAAATAAAATGCGACAAAAATTAGACAAATTAAAAAGTAGTTTTATTGCAAATATATACGATGAAGAGTTGATAGGTATCGTTTTTACTAATCTGTATTCTTTTGTCAATCCTAGAAAGAATAAAGCAGTGACTTTGCGACAAATACTTTATAAAAAAGAATTGATCAAGGAATTGGAAGCTTTGACACTAAGTGTCAAATTGGAAAAACTTCATTCCGGTTTAGAGCAGCTGCTAATTTATATGAATTTTAATGATAGGCATTTTATTAATTATTTTACTCAGTCAATAATTAATAAAATTAACTCTCTAGAAAGTACTGCCGATAAAATGGAAACTCTTCTTTTGCATTATAAAGAGTTCAATCAGATCCAGATAAAGGCGAATGCGAGCTTAAATCCTCAATTTCACAACTTAAAAAAAATAGTTAGCGGTTGGTTTAAGCAGGAAATTATTTATCTTAAGAAAAAGCAGCAACTTTTGGCTGTTCCAAATTATGATATTGATAAAAATAAGCTTCAAAGTGTAGTGATTGATAAGGTACGAGATAAAGTGTTATGTAAACTATCCACAGACCAGACTGCTCTCATTTT
The DNA here is from genome assembly GCF_011365745.1 of Flavobacterium turcicum. Classification (GTDB taxonomy): domain Bacteria; phylum Bacteroidota; class Bacteroidia; order Flavobacteriales; family Flavobacteriaceae; genus Flavobacterium; species Flavobacterium turcicum. The sequence goes on from NZ_JAAOBY010000002.1 coordinate 356,334, forward strand.
ACGAGCTTCAAATGAATTAAAAATTCTTATTTCAAAATCAATGAATCAGGTTTTTAAAACAATAGTTCCTTTTTTGTCAACACCTAACAAGAATGATCTGTCTTTTGACTCAATGCGAAGCAAAGCATATGTTGCAGAAGAGCGCGACAAAGAAATTGCTATTGATGCTCTTGAAAGAATGATTAAAAGAATAAAAGAGTATTAATTGAATAATAATAAATCTAAACTTTAAAAAACATGGAAAAGCTATTTTACCCGATAATCGTTATAAGTATATTAATTAATAGTTGCACCAATCCAACTTTAAATAAAAAACTGGCAACAGAAATTATTACAATGAAATACAAATACCCCAAAGTTTTGGACTACGATATGTATTGCAGTGATCCAAAATATGCACAAAAAGTCCTAAATGCTGGATTAGAAAAAAAGGGGTTTGTATTGGTGCAAAGAACTCAAAAATTGAAAGATCTTGGAAAACCGCTAATACAATTCACCAATGCAGCAAAACCTTACCTTTTAATAACAACTCAGGAAGATGAAAAGTATCATATTCAAAAAGTAAAAATAGCTGATGAAACTTTTGATGAGATTGAGACAATCATATTTGAAAATAATAGTAAACAGGCTAGGGTGAATTACAGTACAAAAATCAAAAGTACTGTTTTTGCTTCTTTATTAAAAAGTAACTTATCAAAAAAACACTATACCGTCTATTTTGTGTTAACGGAAGCTGGATGGCGAATTGCGGATAAATCAGATATATAATGATTGATTCATAAAAACAGAAAAAAAATTAATTTTTATTTACAATCAACTTACTCTTTTTCCTTCTTCCATACCAAATCATGAAACCTGTAACAGGCAAAGCTGCAGCAATTAAACTTACTGTGAAAGCTAAAATCTTTCCTGGCAAATTCAAAATTTGTCCTGTATGAATGCCGTAATCCATTTCAACAATTTTTAATCCTAGTGATTTTGATTCAAATGAATGTTCTTTTAAAAGCACTCCGGTATTAGGATGAAAATAATAATTGTTTTGATGATCAAATCGCAAAGAATACGGATATGCACCGGTAGTTATTGGCTCCTTTTTATCGTCTGGTGTGGTTATAAAATACATTTCTGATGTAGGGTTTTTCAAAAAAGTTGTTTTCATGGCCTTATCGATAGCTACACTAGTTTCAGACTTATAAAATGTTGTATCGACAACTGGTTTCTTTTGTTCTAGTTCACGATTTCCACCTAGATTTGCTGTATAATAAATTCCGTCACCTACCCAATCATAAGTAAAAACTAATCCCGTTATCGCCAATACTAATCCCGCTGTAGCAATGTAAAATCCCGACACATTGTGCCAATCATAATTTACTCGTCGCCATTTTGCAGACCATTTTACTTTCAATCTGTTTTTTAAATCTTTTTTCTTTTTTGGCCACCATTGAATAATTCCTGAGATCAATAAAATAACGAATAGTATTGTCGCACCGCCTATAATGTGCTTACCAATGTAATCCGGCAAAAGCAAATACAAATGGATGTATTCTACAATTATAAAAAAGTCTTCTGCAGGATTTTCGGTTTGAAGATATTTTCCATTATAAGGATTGAAATAAACATAAAAATTCCCTTCTTTATTATGGGTGTAAACAACCGCCGATCGATTTTTACCGTGATAAGCAACCATTCCTGATTTGCTATTAGGTATAATTTTGCTAGCCTTTTCTTGTAAAACCGAAGGCAATAGAAAAGCTTTGTTTTCTTGAGTTACAAATCGCCATTCTTTTCGAGTTATGTCTTTTATCTCGTCGTGAAAACAAAAAATACAACCTGTAATACTTATAATAAACACAATTAGCCCCGAAATTAATCCAAGCCATTTGTGTAAAAAACGCATTTTTTTTCTAACATCCATAACCTTGCAGTTGTTTTCTTTACTCAATCATAATGGGATAAGTAGCACTATGAAAAACAAATTGATACTCTTTTCCGTTATACTTTCCTGAAACTTCTTCTTTAATTGTTGTTTCAACTATGTATTTTGTTGCGAATGGTAAAGTAAATTTTACCAATCCATTTTCATCCGTTTTGATTTTTTGGTTGAACTGATTTTTAAGAAAAACTACAACTTCATTGTCTTTTACTGGCTTATTTTTATATAAAATCTTCAATACAACCTCATCGTTAAGCTTCAAATTTTTCTTTGAAACGTCGACAATCGTTATGCCTTCTGGATTAATTGAAACTGTTTCGGCATATTTTTCTCCAACTTCAATTTTGGCAGTGGCGTGATAATGAGTTTTGAAAATTCCAAAATCATATTGCGTATAATCAATCACATCAATTTCATTGTTATTTAGAACAATTGTATATGTGCCGTTCACTTTTGGTGTGAAAGTAGTTTTGTAAAATGTGGCTTCTGGAGTGACCTCTAATTTTATTTTGTCACCATTTGGACTGATTGCCCAAAGTGTAAAATTTTTAACTTTTTCAAAGCCTTCTTCGCCTACTTTGTCAATTGCACCATAACTGTATTCTCCAAAGAACACTTTCACTTCTTGTTTCTGATTGATTTTTCCTTTCGTATTGGTTTCAATCCATAAAAAATGGGCAAAACTATTGACTGAAAAAAGAAAAAATAAAGCGATAAAATAAATATTGTTTTTCATAAAATAATGATTTAAAAATTCCGCTTGAAAAAGTAATCAAACGGAATTTGTTTTTTAATTAAAATCTGTAAGCAAAACTTGCCGCAACACTTCTTGGTGTTTTTGGATGAACTGTCGACCAACCGTCGTACGCTTCTTCATTAAAGATATTGTCTAATTTTAATGTTAGCGTATATTTTTCGGCACCGTAAAATAATGATGAATTTAAGATAGTGTATTCTGGAATTCTAAATTGTCCTGAAACATTTCGGTTCATGATTTTGTTTTCACTTGCATAATTTCCTCCAAAACCAATTCCAAATCCGTTTAGTTTTCCTTGTTGGAATTTATAACTTGCCCAAAGATTGGCTAAATTTTGAGGTCCAGCACTTTCTGGTCTAAAACCAACAAAATCTGGATCACCTGCAGAAAGTTCGCTATCATTATAACTGTATCCTAAAACAATATTCAAACCTTTAATCGGATTGGCAATAAATTCTGCTTCAAAACCTTTATTTTTCTGTGCTCCATCTTGAAAATTAGTTTGCGTATTTGCAGTGAAAACAGTATAAACAGCATTTGAAACTTCAATATTGTAGTAACTTAAAGTTGCAAATATTTTATCTTTTAAAATATTTAATTTTGTTCCAAACTCCAACTGATTGGCTTTTTCGGCAGAAAATGTTCGTGGTCTTGTAGTTCCATCAGCAAGTAAATCTCTTCCTGGAGCAACATTTGAAAATCCGTTCATATAATTGGCAAAAACCGAAACCTTATCTAAAATTGGCTGATAAACTAATCCAAATTTTGGTGAAAACGCAGTTTGATTATAGTTATCCGCCTTTGTAGTAACATCACCTTCATTTATAAATCGATCTACACGCAAGCTTGCCATAGCAGAAAGTGCTGGTGTAAAGTTGATTACGTCAGAAACATAAGCGCTATAAACTTCTTGTTTATTTTTGGTATTATTGTAAGTCGCATTTGCTAGAAGCGCATCAGAACCAGCTTGCGTTAGATTTCCGCTGTCACCATCGGTAATGTAAGCAGTAGGATCTGTAATTCCGAATACATTTTCGTTTACGTTTTGCAAACTTGCATTTCCTATATAAATCACACCATTTCCAACATAAGCCGAACCGTTATCAGTTACATTTCTGTTAAAGTAATCCAATCCAGCAACAATTCGGTTTCTTAATCCAGCGATTTTAAAATCGCCAATAAAGTTTTGTTGAATATCAGTAGCCAAAGTACTAGAGTTTTGATAATTGAAAAATCTCCCTAAAACGATACCTTCTGATAATGTTGCAGGATAAAACTGTGTTGTTTCATATAAATACGAATAGTATCCTTTTGATTTGGATGAACTTCTTGAAACTACGGTCTGCGATGTCCAATCTTTTGATAATTTGTAAAACATCTGACCTTGCAAACTGTACGATGGCGTTTCAATACTCAACTGATTGCTTGTGTACGAACGCTTGTTAGTGTAATTCAATTCGTCAATATTGGTAACACGTAATGGCGCACCACGATCTAAAAATAGCATGGTTGGATTTGTAGATTCAGAATTCATAATTTCTGTATTGAACAAAAATGATAGTTTTTCTGAAGCTTTTACCGACAACGATGGCGCTACAAATAATGATTTTCTAAAACCAGCATCTTGAAAACTATCTTCGGTATGATAGGCAGAATTTAATCGGAAATTGATTGATTTATCTTCGTTTAATGGAGTATTTACATCTGCAGTTAGACGATTTACACCGTAACTTGCATTGGTGTAAGCAATTTCACCACCAAAATTTTCGTAAGGTTTTTTAGTATTGATGTTTATTAATCCACCATAGGAGATTAAGCTACTACCAAAAAGAGTTCCCGATGGACCTTTTATTACTTCAATTCTTTCAATGTTTGCAGGATCTAAACTTCCGTTCGTCAATCCAGGTAAACCGTTTACCATAGTTACTTGAACTGGAAATCCTCTCAATGAAAAATATCCTGCACCATCGCCACCACGACCTGTTGAAGACCAAAGTTGTGTTAATCCTGGAGCATTTTTCAAAGCATCATCAATATTGGTAACCACTTGTTCTTTTAAAAGTTCATTTGAAATTGTAGTATAAACTTGCGGGTTTTCAATATTTTTCAATGGCATTTTCGAAACAGTCTGCGTTTCTTTTCTTGTAAATGAATTTGTCTTTACACCGTTTACAACCACTTCATTTAGTTGTTCTGAAGTTGCATTGATTGTAAAGTTTTCAACCAATTCATCACCGGCTTGGACTGAAATTGATTTCTCTTTAGAAGAATAACCTACCGCAGAGATTTTTAGGATGTAATTTCCTGGCTTGATGTTTTTGATTTCGTAATTTCCTTCAGCATTCGTAATAGTTCCTATTTGAGTTCCTTTCAGAATTATGGAAACATTGTCTGACGCTTCATTATTTGCATTGAAAATTTTTCCAGAGATGAACGCAGTTTGTTGTGCCCATGAAACTGAAAAGGTTAGTAATAATAAGCATAAGCTCGTTAATTTGGTAGCTATCTTCATTTTTATTTAGAATTGTTATTAATAGTGCAAATGTAAATTGCAAAACTTTAATAACCAAATTTATTTTTATTAATTCTAAATAAATTTAATAGAAACTGTTTAACTACTAAAATTAAAAATATTTTAAACTTTTTATAATTTTTTTTCCTTGAATTTATTGAGGGTACGATTGGGTACAAAAGGGTACAAAAAAAGTTGGACTTGTAGTGGTTTAGTGACTGTTGTTTCTTTGCCTTGTATTAATGAAAATCGTTTTTGGATAACATTCTAATTACCGGTTTATTTAGGCACTCATGTTTAACGATAAAATGATAAAATTATGTTTACAAACATTTCTTGGACCAATTACACCATTGTAGCTTCCTTACTTTTAGCAAGCTGGTATTTATTTATTGCCTTTCGATTTTACTTTGAAGAAATCAAAGAAATTGTAACTGGAAGTCGAAAATTTCAATTTAGTGCTGTAAATGAAAAATCTACACCACAATCAAAGCATGATTTCAAGGATCACGAATTTATTGATTCAACAAGTTCTGCGGCTATATCTTCATTTGTAGCATCTGATACTACATTTCAAGATGTAGATGCATTGGTAGAACGAATAAAAAGTGTAATTGCAGATGCAATCAATAGAAAGATTTTGAAACAGGAACTCTTAGATTATTTACGATTGGTTCTTGAGGAATATCCAACTGTAAAAAACTCTCCTTTTCGTTCTTCAGTAAGCGAATTTATTGTCTCAGAGTCTGCTAAAATTGAGACCATCGACTTAATACAGGCAGAGGTTGAAGATTTATGGGATGATAAAATCTAAAAAATTAACGGAGGAAATGTTCCTGTCCGACCCAGCGTGTTAGGACATATGAGAAAGGAAAGTGGAATTGCGACAGCGACAGATCCTTCGTTTTTTTATCAAATTATTTAAACTTTAAAATAATATGTTATGAAAAAATGGAAAAGAAATTTTAAAAAATTGAGCAATCAAAAAAGTGCATTAACTATAATTCTTTTTGCATCGCTTATGATTAATCATAGTGTTTATGCTCAAGATGGTTTGGCTGGAATTAATGAAGCCAATCAGCAGGTAAGAAGTTATTTTGATGCTGGAACACAATTAATGTATGCTATTGGAGCGATCTTGGGCTTAATAGGTGCTGTTAAAGTGTATCAAAAATGGAACGCAGGTGATCCTGATACTGGAAAAGTTGCCGCTGCTTGGTTTGGCAGCTGTGTTTTTTTAGTTGTAGTTGCCACTGTAATACAATCCTTTTTTGGGATTTAAACAACTACGTTATGGAAGATGTTTTAAAAGAAAAGTTGTGGTTGTACATCATCAATAACAATCCAGATTTAATGTTTACCCTCCAAGAGGAGTATAGGGTATCTGAATACTTAAATGAAAAAATAGTTACCGTAAAATCCATTGTGGACGAGCTGTTAGAGGAGGCTACACCACAATATATCATTGAGGAAATTTGTCTCAATCTGCTAACAGAAGATTTAAAACCTTCTCGATATGTGTATATCCGATTACTACTTGAAGAGGAGTTTCAATCAAATTACAATCAGTTTTATGAGTCAGGAATACTTATTTATGAAGTAATCAACCTTGTTGAAAGCTGTAAAGAAGTTTTTGAAACCATTGGTTTTACTAATGAAAATGAAGATAATACTTTTTTAAAACATGCCATTATAGGACAAATGGCGGTTTATCTCAATTAAGCTATTGATGGAAATGTAATGTATGAAAATGAGTAATTATGGCTTACAATTTATCCCAAAAACTAAGTGCCAATATTGAGGCAATAGCCATTGCAATACAGTGGCAGGAAGGCAGTGTGCTTACAGAAGAAAGTGTAACTGCATTAAAGGCGTACGCAGGTTTTGGTGGGATCAAAGCTATTTTGTATCCAAAAGGGAGTATAGAAGACTGGACAGCCTCTGGTGCTACTAAGGAGGATCTTAAATTATATCCAGAAATCATACGTTTGCACCAACTTTTAGAAGATCACTATTCTGAAAAGCAATACAATAGTATTATTGCTTCGCTTCGCAATAGTGTATTAACTGCTTTTTATACACCTGAAATTGTACCTCAAACTTTGTTTCATGCTTTTAAAGAGCAAGGAATTGTTCCAAAAAGAGTTTACGAACCATCAGCAGGATCAGGCATATTCATCACCGAAGCCGTAAAAATATTTCCAAAAATAGAGCAGATTACAGCTGTTGAAAAGGATCAATTAAGCGGTATGATTCTTTCGGTATTGAATAGTGCTTTGGCAACAAGTACAACAACCCATATAACAGGTTTAGAAGAAGCGCCGATAAATGACAATTATAGTTATGATCTTGTGGTAAGCAATATTCCATTCGGTAATTTTTCAGTTTATGATGAAAACTATCCTGATAAAGCTATTTCAGGAAAAATCCACAATTACTTTTTTGCGAAAGGATTAGACAAATTAGCCAATGGTGGTTTGATGGCTTATATCACTACCGATGGTTTTCTAAATAGTCCATCTAATGAAAGTGCCCGACAGTATCTTTTTCAAAATGCAGATTTTGTTAGTCTCACTGTCATGCCTGATAACTTAATGAAAGAAACTGGGAATACAGAAGCCCCAAACCATCTGCTTATTGTTCAAAAAAATACAGATAAAAAAGAGTTTTCAGATGACGAAAATGAGCTTTTGAAGACGCTTGTACTGGAAAATGAGTATGGGAAATACAACACCAATAAATATCTTCAGGAAAGATCAGAATTACTAATTGGTGATCAAGTGCAAGCAGGTAAAAATCAATACGGGCAAGCACATCAAAAGGTATGGCAAACTGGCGCTATCAATTCAATTGAAAGCCGTTTGTTTGAAACAATCACTGATGGACTAAAAGAAAATTTCAACAAAGAGCGTTTTGAAAAATCACAACAAATTAATAATGTTAAGCAATTAGATGCTACTACACAAAAATTTACCTATTTGTCTATGCCAGAGAGCAAAGCGATTGGTATTTCTGTGCAATTGGGATTGTTTGATACTGTGCCAGCCGAGAATATTAACCGAGCTATGGATTACATTAATCCATTGGATGAAACAGTTGTAGACAAGAAAACAGCAAGAATTTTAAGTACGATACGCACCACAGATAATCCATTGCATGAAAATATAGTGCTTATTGCCGCCAAACAAACCAATTCGAATAGGTACTTGTATAAATTATATTCTAACATTAAAGAAATTGATAGTTTTTCAGCCAATTGGATGAACGGTGGACTACTGCCTCACGAACTATTGGCATTATCCAATACATTACAGCAATTTGACCATAGTTACGTTTATGAAGGAGATAAGACCTTTGAAGCTGCTTTTAATCTTGAACAGCAATTGCACGAAGACGTCGCCACAATCAAATCGTTTTACAAAGAAGGCACACTCGTTCGAATTGGCGAGAAAGTAGGGGTTTTAAATGACATAAATGATGAGTACAAGCAAGCTTTTTTTCAACCAATACTTCAGCAAGGAAATCTTAAATTTTATGATGCTTATGTTGCTATTAGGGATAATTATTTGGAATTATTTCAAAAAGAGCAATCCGATCAAATTGACATTGAAGCATCAAGAAAAAAATTAGAAGAGCTGTATACTAATTTTGTTGCTCAATATGGAATTTTAAATAGTGTAGCCAATCGTAGGCTAATTATGCAAGATGTCGCATTTGGGTTTACCATCCTTTCCTCCTTGGAACGAAAAGAAGGCGAGAGGTATGTGAAGTCCGATATTTTAAGTGTATCAATGTTAAAGCAACAGGAACGGTATTTTACTGATGATCCAATTGAAGCACTGGCGAGAAGCTTGAACGAGAGAGGATCTGTGGATTTAGAATTTATAACCGCTGCCACAGGATTCGGAGAAAATGAGGCGATTGAAAGTCTTAATCATCATATTTATTTAAACCCAATTCTCCAAAAATGGGAGACATCAGACCTCTACCTAAGTGGAAATGTTGTAGAAAAGTTGCAACAAGCAAAAGAAGCCCTTGAGCAATATCCTGAAAATGGACAATATTATAAAGGGGTGCAGGCTTTAGAAAAAGTGCAACCTGAAGTAATTCCTTTTGAACTTTTGGATTTTAATCTAGGTGAACGTTGGATTCCGATTTCATATTATGAAGATTTTGCCAAGCAATTATTTGAACAAGCTACAGATATTAAATATTTTCCATCACTGGATACTTTCAAAGTTAGTACTGGGCACAATACAAAAATTGACAGAGAATTTGCTATAACTACCAAAAGTGGAAGAACTACTTACGGTTATACCATAATGGAGCATGCGTTAGAGAATACCACACCATTTTTCACTTATGAGATAAAGGGATTTGATGGTAAACCCATACGAGTTCCTGACAATGAAGCTATACAATTGGCACATCAAAAAATTGAAATTATTCGAAATGGGTTTCTAGAATGGTTGCAAGATTTGCCTCAAAAGGATAAAAAAACATTAGAAAACTTGTACAATCAAACGTTCAATTGTTTTGTACTTCGTGAATACGACGGAAGCCATCTGACTTTTCCTGGACTGAATAAAAAAGCGCTTGAAATTGATGATTTATACAGTTCACAAAAGAATGCAGCATGGCGAATTATTCAAAATCGAGGTGCATTAATTGATCACGAAGTCGGGTTAGGTAAAACACTTACTATGATTGTTGCAGCTAACGAAATGAAGCGATTGGGAATCATACAAAAACCTGCTATTCTTGCACTTCGTGCTAACGTAGATCAAATTGCAACAACGTACAAGAAAGCCTATCCTAATGCTCGAATTTTAGCGCCTGGAGAAAATGATTTCAGGCCATCGAAAAGACTTAGGTTATTTCACGAAATTAAAAACAACAATTGGGATTGTATTATTTTGACCCATGACCAGTTTGGAAAAATTCCCCAATCAACAGAAATTCAAAAAGAGATTTTAGAAAATGAATTAGACAATGTGGAACGTGATTTAGAAACCGCTAAAGAATTGGGTGGCGACATTTCTAAAAAAATACTCAAAGGGCTTGAAATTCGTAAAAACAATCTTGATGGAAAACTTAAGGGGTTATTAAAAGACATGGAAGAAAAGAAAGATAGCGGTATCAACTTTAATGAAATGGGTATCGATCATTTGTTTGTAGATGAATCTCACAAATTTAAGAATCTGACTTTCACAACCAGACATGACCGAGTAGCTGGAATTGGAAATATGCAAGGCAGTCAGAAAGCACTAAACATGTTGTTTGCGGTTCGTTCGCTCCAACAAAAATTTGATTCCGATTTGTGTGTCACTTTTCTTTCAGGAACACCTATTTCAAATAGTCTTACGGAAATGTATTTGCTTTTTAAATATTTGCGACCTAAAGAAATGGAACGCCAGCGCATTGAAAACTTTGATGGATGGGCCTCTGTTTTTGCTAGAAAAACAACTGATTTTGAATTTTCGGTCACCAATGAGATTATTGCTAAAGAGCGTTTTCGACATTTTATTAAAGTACCAGAACTGGCATTATTCTATAATGAAATTACAGATTATAAAACAGCAAAACATATTGATTTGGACAAACCCGAAATCGACGAGCAATTGGTAAACATCAGTCCAACACCACAGCAAAGTGCTTTCATAGTTCAACTGATGCAGTTCGCAAAGACAGGTAATGCCACATTGATTGGAAGAGCACCTTTAAGTAGAGAGGAGGACAAAGGACGGATGTTAATCGCCACTAATTATGCTAAAAAAATGGCAGCTGATATGCGCTTAATTGACGAAAGTTATACAGATCATCCCAATAATAAAATCAATACTTGTGCCCGAAATGTGGCTGAAGTTTATAATAAAACAACACTCCATAAAGGCACGCAGATTGTTTTTTCGGATATAGGAACACCTAAACCAGATGCATTTAACATGTATGATGCTCTAAAAGAGAAATTGGTTACGGATTTTAATATTCCAGCTTCTGAAATTACTTATATACATGACTGGACCGACAAAAAGAAATCGCAGCTATTTTCTAAAATGAGTACTGGAGAAATACGCATTCTATTAGGAAGCACAGAAAAAGCTGGAACGGGATTAAATGTGCAAAGACGCATAGTAGCAATGCATCATTTAGACATTCCTTGGAGACCATCCGATTTAGGGCAACGCAATGGGAGAGGAAGCAGGCAAGGCAACGAAGTTGCGAAACAACATTATGAAAATAAAGTAAAGAATTTTATTTACGCTACGGAACAATCTTTAGATAATTACAAATTTAATCTTTTGAAAAACAAGCAAACGTTCATAAGTCAAATGAAAAATTGTGAATTGAATGTTCGTTCAATTGATGAAGGGTCTATGGATGAGAAAAGTGGAATGAATTTTTCAGAATACATAGCTGTATTATCTGGAGATACCTCTTTATTGGAAAAATCAAAACTGGAAAAGAAAGTAGCTGTGATGGAAAGCCTTAAAAAGGCGCATTTTAAGGAAATTGCAAGAACAAAAAATCAGGTAGAATACCTTCAAGAGGAAAAAGTTACTACTGCCAAAACGTTGGGTAAGCTTATATTCGATGAAGATTATTATAAAAAGAATCTGAAATATGACGCCGATGGTACAAAGTTGAATTCGATAGAAATTAATGGTTTCAAGGCACAAGATTCTGAAAACATTGGAAAGCAAGTCATTGAACTTTATAAAAATTGGAAACCTGCCGATGGAGAAAGTGACGCAAAGCAAATCGGAAAGTTATATGGTTTTGCATTGTACATAAAAAGAGAGCGAGAGGCATTCCAAAATGATGGACTTTTCCAATACCGATATTCTAATAGTTTTTATGCACAACGCTCAGAAGATGGTATTAAATATTCCCTCAATGGTGGATCGCCTAACGTAGACAATCCTAAATTGGCGGCCCGGCATTTTTTGAACGCTATTGACAGGGTAGAGCATCTACGAGAAAAATACCAAAAATCCTTAGTCGTAATCGAAGAGCAATTACCAAAGTTGCAACAACTGGCCTCAAAACCTTTTAATAATGAGAATGAATTGCAACAAATGAAAAGTGAACTTTCAAGTTTAGAAAGGGAAATAGCATTACAAATTCAGCAAAATCAATTAAAACAAGAAAATCAGAATGAAACAAGTTCAAATATTGAGTCAGTTTTATCCAATACTGCACCAGTTATTCAACTGAATATAAAAAATGGAGAGGAGTCTAAAAAAGAAATAAATGCTTTTGCATCGTCTGAAAGTCAAAGTGATAAATGGCAGCAACAATCTTACGCTGGGATGAGAAAGAATAGCAGAATGAAATTTTAAAAATCGATAAGATGAAAAAAAGTGTCTACCAAATTAATAAAGGAATCAATCAAAGTATAGAATTTAAGGGATTAAAAGCACATTACATATGGTATTTAGGTGGCGGTATCATAGTACTTATGATCCTCTTTGTAGTGCTTTATATCATTGGTTTACCCTCATTTGTTTGTATTGGAATTATTGGATTATTAGGAGCGCTGTTGGTTTTTAAAATATATAAAATGAGTCGCAAATATGGAGAATTTGGAATGATGAAAGCATTGGCTAAAAGGCAAGTTCCAAAAGCAATTAGAGTTCAAAGTAGAAAAATTTTCAAGATGCAAAAATAATTTTTGGTTACAATTATTAATAGGTAAATGATAGAAAAGATGGAGAAAAGGATAGATGATATTTTACCGATTATGGATGTGGAGCATGATTGCATTCTTTCCAAACAAGGCGATGTAACGGTTGTATTCAAGGTACAACTTCCTGAAATATTTACATTGTCTGATCAGGAATATGAGGCTTTTCATCAGGCGTGGCTTAAATCGATTAAGTTATTGCCAAAGTTTAGCGTATTTCACAAGCAGGACTGGTTTGTTGATAGTAAGTTTCAAGCCGATTTTACCAATGACGATACTAGTTTTCTTTCACGAAGTAGTGAGCAATTTTTTAATGAGCGACCATTTTTAGATCATTCGTGTTATATTTTTTTGACCAAGAAACCACAAGGAAGAAAAACGTCAAGTTCTTTATTCTCTAATTTATTGAGAACAACAATAGTTCCCGAAGAAGCATTAAATACACAAATGCGTCAAGAATTCATAGATAGTACCGGACAATTTGCAAGAATATTAGAAGACAGTGGTTTTGTAAAATTAACACGGCTTCTTAATGATGATCTTCGAAGTCACAGCCGAAAGATTGGAATTATAGAGCAATATTGCTTTCTTTCTGATAATCAAAATTCCTTTGTCTTTAAAGATATTGCTTTCAATGATGGATTACAGGTTGGCGATAAACATTGTCAAATATACACATTGGGCGATGCAGCAGACTTACCAGCATTGTGTGGTTCTAGAATTAATTACGACAGGTATTCAACAGACAAAACAAAATTCAGCATCGGCTTTGCCTCTACGCTAGGGCAATTACTTTCCTGTAATCACATATACAATCAGTATATTTTTATAGAGGATTTTCAGAAAACATTGCAGAAACTAGAAAGTAAACGATTGCGATTACAATCCCTATCTGCTTACAGCAGAGAGAATTTGATAGCTCGAGATGCCACAAATGATTTTCTAAATGAGGCATTTAGCCAGCAACGATTGGCAGTTAAGGCACATTTTAATGTATTGGTTTGGACTGATACTAAAACTGAACTAAAAGATTTAAAAAATAAAGTCTCTTCTGCTTTAGCACAGATGGATGCGGTAGCCAAACAGGAAACTATAGGAGCAGCTCAGATTTTTTGGGCTGGTATTCCTGGAAACGCTGCAGATTTTCCAATGAATGACACTTTTGATACGTTTCTGGAGCAAGCAACTTGTTTTCTGAATTTAGAAACGGGCTATCGTTCTTCGATAAGTCCAATGGGAATAAGACTTGGAGATCGCTTGACAGGTAAGCCAGTACATGTTGACATTAGTGATGAGCCTGTAAAGATGGGTATCTGTACAAATCGTAATAAATTTATTCTAGGTCCATCAGGAAGTGGAAAGTCTTTTTTCACCAACCATATGGTCAGAAGCTACTACGAGCAAGGAACACATATTGTCCTAGTCGATGTTGGGCACAGCTACAAGGGATTGTGTGATATGGTAGGCGGTTATTATTTTACTTATGATGAAAAGAATCCCATACGGTTCAATCCATTTTACATAAGTGAAGGTGATAATCTGGATACAGAAAAAAAAGAAAGTATCAAAACCCTATTGTTGGCTTTATGGAAAAAAGATAACGAGACATTTAACCGAAGTGAATATGTAGCACTATCGAATGCGCTTCAATTGTATTACGAAAAATTAAATACCGATGAAAATCTGTTTCCTTGTTTCAATACTTTTTATGATTTCTTAAAAAATGATTTTGTAAAAATACTAGAAGGTGATAAAGTAAAGGAAAAGGATTTTGATGTGAACAATTTTCTATACGTTTTGCGACCGTATTACCAAAGAGGTGAATTTGATTATCTACTAAATGCTACCGAAAATCTTGAGCTACTAAAAGAACGTTTTATTGTATTTGAACTAGATAATATTAAGGACCATCCCATTCTTTTTCCTGTTGTGACCATCATCATCATGGAAGTTTTTATCAGTAAAATGCGAAAATTAAAAGGCGTCCGTAAAATGATTTTGATAGAAGAAGCTTGGAAAGCAATCGCTAAAGAAGGTATGGCAGAATATATAAAGTACCTGTTTAAAACTGTTCGAAAGTTTTTTGGTGAAGCCGTCGTAGTTACGCAAGAAGTAGAAGATATTATTTCCTCACCAGTAGTAAAACAAGCCATAATCAATAACAGTGATTGCAAAATATTACTAGATCAAAGTAAGTATCAAAATAAGTTTGAGCAAATCCAAGAATTATTGGGTTTAACTGAAAAAGAAAAAGCAATGGTATTATCAGTAAATAAGGCAAATGATCCTGATAAAAAATATAAAGAGGTATTTATCTCTTTGGGAGGTATGTTGTCTAAAGTGTACCGAACAGAAGTATCTCTTGAAGAATATTTAGCCTACACAACAGAAGAAACGGAAAAAGTAAAGGTACAGGCCTACGCTAAAAAATTTGATGGTGATATTAAAAAAGGTATAGCTGCATTGGCAAAGGATATGAAAAATGAAAACTCAAAAATAAAATAAAGTAACTGCGATAAATATATTTTAAAGATATGAGAGCAAAAAACAAAATTATGGTTTTTCTGTTGTGCTTTATGCTTACAGCTACACCTGTAGAATCTGCTACACCAGCAGGAATACTTCCTATTGCATTAATAAAAGGTGCGATTAAAAAAGTAATCAAAGCAATGGATCTGAGAATACAAAAGCTTCAGAACAAAACCATTTGGCTACAAAATGCGCAAAAAAAATTAGAAAATACTTTGTCTAAAATAAAACTCAAAGAAATTTCTGATTGGACAGAAAAGCAAAAAGACTTGTATCAGAATTACTACGAGGAACTGACGAAGGTCAAGGGTGTTATTGCTAATTACCAACGAATAAAGGACATCACCCAAAAGCAAGTTCGTCTCGTTGATGCGTATGAAAGTGCTTGGCGCCTCTTTCAGAAAGACAAGCATTTTAATTCTGGGGAATTGGATTATATGCAAAAAGTCTATTCTGGCATACTAAACGAAAGCATGAAAAATATTGATCAGATTTTTTTAATTCTAAACTCTTTTACTACAACTATGAGTGATTCTGAAAGACTTAAAATCATCAATTCCGCAGCAGATATGATTGATGCGAACTATGATGATCTTATGCTTTTTAACAGGCAAAATGTACTTTTAAGTTTGCAAAGAGCCAAAACTAAAAGTGATATTGAAGCAATTAAGAAATTTTATGGAATAGTATTACTAAAACCGTGAAATCATGAAAAGAATAATTTTATTTCTGCTCTTGGCAGGATTTTCAAATGAAACCATTTCTGCACAGGCCAAACAAAGAAAGGTATTGTTACAACAAATTGCAGCGCTACAAGTGTATATTGGTTATGCTCAAAAAGGCTATTCAATTACAAAGAACGGACTCCATACTATAAGCGACTTTAAAAGAGGAGAAATTAATCTTCATACAGATTATTTCTCTTCACTAAAACATGTTAACTCAAAAATTAAAAATTATCAGAGAGTTTCAGAGATACTATCTCTTCAGACTAGCATCATCACAAGTTACAATTTCACTTATGAGCAAATCCAACAAGATGATCTGTTTTATGGAAATGAAAAGGAATACATCAAAAGGGTTTTTGACAGAGTAATTGATAATTGTAAAGTAATAGTTTATGAACTGAATACAGTTATAACAGACAACCAGTTTCAAATGAGTGATGAGGAGCGAGTGAATCGAATTGATTCCTTGTATCAAGATATGGTTGGGAATTATAGTTTTTGTGAACAGTTTGGAAACCAAATCAGATTATTGTCTTTGTCAAGAACTAAAGATCAAATGGATATAAAAATCAGCCACGCTCTGCAAGGCCTTAAAACTAAAATACCATGAAAAAGCTTGTAAGTATAATAATTATTTTTTTCGGTGTGGTATATCCTCAAAAGACACTTGCTCAATCACAAGAAATGCAACAGTTGGTTCTGAACATTGAAAAACTGGCTCAGTTCAAGCAAATTCTAAAGGATATGAAAAAAGGGTACGAGATTCTTAACGGTGGCTACAACACTGTAAAAAATCTATCTAAAGGGAATTTCGATTTACATAAAAGCTTTCTGGATGCACTGATGCAAGTAAGCCCAACAGTTCGCAACTATAAACGAGTTGGTGATATAATAAATTACCAAGTTCTTTTAGTGAAGGAGTACAAGTATGCCTTTAACCGATTTAAAAATAGTGGACATTTCACTAATGAGGAGGTAGACTATTTTCAAAGAGTGTATGATAATTTATTTAGGCAAAGCCTTAGAAATCTCGATGAGTTAACTACAATTATTACAGCTAGTAAGCTCAGGATGTCTGATGACGAGCGATTGGTGGCAATAGACAAGATTTATGCTGATATGCAAGAGAAGCTTTTGTTTTTGAGAAGCTTCAATAATAATACTTCAGTCCTTGCTATCCAACGTGCCAAAGAACAGAATGATGTAAACGCTATCCGTAAAACAATTCAGTCCAACAATTAAAAAATACTACTATGATAAAAATAAGAAAAGCTACATTTCTTGTAGTTATGGGGATTTTGTTGCCTTTTACGACTCAGGCTCAAGGTTTAGCAGACGATATGAACAGCTTGCATAGTGTTTTGGATCAGTTGTATGACGAGATGATGCCATTGTGCAGTAACTTGTTGGGTGTTGGGCAAGGAATTGCAGGATTTGGAGCTATCTGGTATATCGCCTCTAGAGTATGGAGGCACATAGCAAGTGCTGAGCCTGTAGATTTTTATCCACTTTTTCGTCCTTTCGTTATTGGGTTTTGCATTATGATTTTTCCGTCCGTTTTGGATATGATTAATGGGATTATGAAGCCTACAGTTACGGCAACAGCGGCTATGGTTGAAGGATCAAATAAGGCTATTGAAGTACTACTACAAAAAAAAGAAGAGGCAATAAAATCATCTGATATGTGGCAAATGTACGTTGGTGCTGATGGTGATGGGGATCAAGACAAATGGTACAAATATACTCATGATAACGCTGATCCCAATCAAGAGGGAATGCTTGAAGGAATTGGAAACGATATAAAATTTGCTATGGCAAAGGCATCTTTTAATTTTCGCAATTCAGTGAAGGAATGGATGAGCGAAGTATTGCGTGTACTTTTTGAAGCAGCTTCACTTTGTATTGATACGCTTCGCACTTTTCAGCTTGTAGTACTGTCAATATTAGGACCATTGGTTTTTGGAATTGCAGTATTTGACGGCTTTCAACACACACTCAGTGTTTGGCTAGCGCGTTACATCAATATTTATTTATGGCTGCCAGTAGCAAATATATTTGGGAGTATTATTGGTAAAATTCAGGAAAAGATGCTCGAACTTGATATTTCTCAAGTCAATGATTATGGTGCTACTTTTTTTAGCAGAACCGATATGGCTTACTTGGTTTTTATGATCATTGGTATCGTAGGCTATTTTACAGTTCCTTCTGTTGCTAACTATATTGTGCATGCTGGCGGTGGTGGAGCATTAAGTCAAAAAGTCACAAGTGTTTTCAGTAATTCTTCAAACACCGCAGTAAACACCGTTTCATCGGGCGCAGGTATGGCTGTAGATGCAATGGGAAACGCAGCAGGACGTATGTCGCAAGGAATGTCAGCATCAAGTACCTCGTCACCTTATTTTAAAGACACCGAGAGCTATATGGGTGATAAATTAAAAGGAAATTCTTAATCAATAATTGAAGTATTATGTTTAATAAAATAAAAAATATTGATACCGCCTTTCGTCACGTTCGCAGCTTTACAATGTTGGTCATAACTGGATGCATCATAATCTCTTGCTTTGCACTTTACAAAAGTTTTACGCTGGTCTCACAAATGCAGGAGAAGGTATATATACTGGCAAATGGAAAAGCTCTTGAGGCCTATGCTTCTGATAGAAAAGATAACATACCAGTTGAAGCACGCGATCATGTCATGACTTTTCATAAATTTTTCTTTACCCTCGATCCAGACGATAAAGTAATCAAAACAAATGTTACTAAGGCGCTGTATATGGCTGATGAAAGTGCCAAACGCATTTATGATGACCTAAAAGAAAATGGCTATTACGCTGGCATAATCTCAGGCAATGTTAGTCAAACAATACAAGTGGACAGTGTTACGGTGGATATTAATGAGTATCCCTATTTATTTAGATGTTATGCAACTCAAAATATTATCCGCACTACAAGTATTGCTTACCGCAGTCTGATAACCGAAGGTAGTCTTCGGAATGTGTCAAGAAGTGACAACAATCCACATGGTTTTTTGATTGAAAAATGGAATACTATTGAAAATCGTGATTTAAGTAGCGAAAACAGAAAATAATAAAAGTAACAATTATGAAATTTTCATTTAAAAAGAAGCATAAAATTAAGGCTAAAGACGAACCTAATTTAAAGGGTCATTTAATACAAAAAATTAATGAAGCCATTATTAGATTGCAATGCAAATGTGCGCATTGGTTAGAAGTTAAGACAGCACATTTATCACCCAAAAGCTGGATCGTATTACTAGTATGTTTTGTAGGAGTTACAGGTACTTGTTGCATTTATGTAATAAATGGTAGTTTTTCAAATACAGACAATGCGATGCATATCGTAAAAATGACTAAAACCAAAGCCACACAACCTAAAAAGGATCTCTTTAAAAGTGATATTCCTGTTAGTAAGACAGAATTTGAAAAAATTATTCATTTTCGAAAATACATGGATAGCTTGGGACGAAGTACAACAGGAAAAATACTTTATGATAGGATTGCGCGCAATCGTCCTGGACTTTTAGATAGTCTTTCAATGATAGAAAATTATTATTACTCACAATTTAAAAATTAAAATTATGGAACAAAAAACAAAATCTCCTAAAATGTTAAGACAGCGTAAAATGTTATTGGTGCTTCCGTTATTAGTTTTACCTTTTGTAACAGCTCTATTTTGGGCGCTAGGTGGAGGAAAATTCGATGCATCAAAGGAACAAAAAACAGAAAAAAAGGGTTTTAATTTGAAATTACCTGATGCTAACTTAAAAGAAGGACAAGCATTAGATAAAATGAACTATTATGATCAAGCAGCACTTGATTCTATAAAGCTTAAGGAACTCATTGAAAAAGATCCAAACTATTTGGGGCAAAATTTTATCGAGGACTCAATTCCTATTGCAAGCGATGTGCCTTCAGCTGGTTCCGATTTTAACAATAGTAGTAAAGGATTAAAAAGCACCATAAATCGGGATCTTAACGAAGAAAAAGTTCGTAAAAAACTAGAAGCACTACAAAAAGTAATTGCCAATCCTGTAGTTTCCACAAATGAAAATTTAGATAGTGATACGTATGAAAGTATAAATACCGGTCCTACAAGTTCAAGTGAGGTTGACAGACTGGAAGAAATGATGCAATCTGTGAATACTACAAGTGGAGATCAAGATCCAGAATTACAACAACTCAGTGGCATGCTTGAAAGTATTCTTGATATCCAACATCCAGATAGGGTACAAGAAAAAATTCGGAAAGCTTCGGAGACAAATCGAGGACAAGTATTTTCCATAAGTACTACATATGATGAAAATGTTATCTCTTCATTGGAAAAGCCTTATCCAAGACCTAGTGGTGTTGAACGTCAATCCAGCCTAAACGGATTTTATTCTTTAGATGAAAATGAAGTTTCAGATGCTGTGCAAAATGCCGTTGAGGCAGTTGTACACGAAACGCAAACCATTGTAAATGGATCAACCGTTAAGTTACGACTTTCAAATGCTATTTTCATCAATGGGGTAAAGATTCCAAAGAACCATTTTGTATTCGGAGTAGCTTCCTTAAAAGGTGAAAGGTTAGCTATTACTATTGATAATTTGCGCTATAATAATGCTTTATTTCCTGTTGATCTATCAGTATTTGATCTAGATGGACTTAGTGGTATTTATATTCCTGGCGCCATTAATAGAGATGTAGCTAAAGCATCTGCCGACCGTTCTATGCAAACTTTAGGCGTTGCATCGCTTGATGATTCTTGGGGTGCACAAGCAGCTGGAGCGGGAATTGAAGCGGCAAAAAATCTACTCAGCAAAAAAGTGA
Source organism: Flavobacterium turcicum (assembly GCF_011365745.1). GTDB lineage: Bacteria > Bacteroidota > Bacteroidia > Flavobacteriales > Flavobacteriaceae > Flavobacterium > Flavobacterium turcicum. Next base: position 377,309 of record NZ_JAAOBY010000002.1, read on the forward strand.
AACTTGTAAAAGTAGTTGTAAAATCGGGCTACAAAGTCCTTTTATATGATGAAAAGCAACAACAACAAAAATCTAATTAAAAATAAAAATGAAAAATATGAAAAATTTCAATGTATTGGTAATGGTATATTTTTTACTTATTACTATGAGCGCCATGGCGCAACAAACTCTTAAAAAGCATTTCTTTAAAATTGAGCCGGATTCTCTAACGATTGGGTTTTCAAAAACCAGCAATATCATTTTTCCTTTTGCGATTAAAAGTTTCGATAAAGGAAGTCAAGATGTATTGGTTCAAAAAGCTAAAGGAGTTGAAAACATCCTTCAAATCAAGGCAGCTCAGCAAGGGTTTCTAGAAACCAACCTTACTGTGGTTACTGCTGACGGAGTGCTGTATTCTTTTGTCCTAAATTATGATGAGAATGCGCCAATATTGAATCTTTCTGTCAATAAGAATAAATCCGAAGGTCAAGAACTATTTTTTTCACCAGATTCTGTAAACGAGAAAGAGGTTCAGGAATATTCCAAATTGTCTTTTTACGATAAAAAAAAATTGCGAGGTGCAAAAGAAAGTAAATATAAGATTGCTTTTGAACTGAATGGAATTTTTGTAAAAGATAATGTTATGTATTACAGGATAACCGTTACCAATAATTCTAAAATCAACTATGATATTGACCAACTTCGTCTTTTTATACATGACACTAAGAAAATAAAACGTACCGCTTCGCAAGAAATTGAAATTATTCCAATTTATATTCTGAATGATGTACCACAAATTAAATTTGAGTCCGAAAATGCATTTGTATATGCCCTTCCGAAATTTACAATTCCAGAGCAAAAACACCTTGTCTTACAGCTAATAGAAAAGAATGGTGGCAGAAATTTAGAATTACATATAAAGAACAAGAAACTTATGAAAGTTAAAGTTCTTACAACACTTTAAATTTATAATCATTTAAAATAAAGATCATGAACGAGAAAAATTTTGAATACTTAAGAGACCAGATTAAGTACACCGGTTTCGGTGAAGGATTGGAAAGCGAACTGAAAGCGAAAATGCAGAAAGAAGAACCTAGTTTCACTTTGAACCATAATGCGCAATATGGAAATAGTACTACTGTTGCTACATTGAATTTTAAAAAATCAGAGCAAAGCGATATGTATTTCTTTAATTCCTATAAAGTTGAATTGCAAAAAGAAGGAACAAAAGAAGCGCTAGAACAAACTTTCTATATTAATAAAGGAAGTAATATTACAATGAAAGAAGCTTTTAATTTGATGGAAGGAAGAGCTGTAAATAAAGATCTTACAAACAAAGAAGGGGAACTTTATAATGCTTGGGTGCAAATGGATTTTAAGCAACCAGAAACCAATGGAAACTTCAAATTAAACCAATACCATCAAAATTATGGTTACGATCTTGAAGCTACATTGTCCAAACATCCAATCAAAGAATTAGAAAATCCTAAATTCAAAGAGGATCTTATGGATTCTATGAAAAAAGGAAACTTACAATCTGCTACTTTTTTAAAAGAGGGAAACGAAGTCAAACAGTATATTGAAGCAAGTCCACAGTTCAAAACAATCAATATATATGATGGTAATATGCAACGAGTGGATAATCGGCAGTCTACAGACGAAAAGCAGTCAGAAGGAGAAAAAACTGCTGTAAAACAAGATAGTAAAAAGAATAGTCAAAGTGTGGACGATGATGGTCCTGAGGTGCCAAAGGAAAGTAAGAAGAGAAAAAAAAGTCAGTCTTTATAATTTTTATGGAAACATTAAAGCCTTTATCTGATTTCTTTATAGCAATAGAGAACGATTATCGTATCAGTATAACACATATTGGTATTTATGCTGCATTGCTTCAATTTAGAGTCAATAAAGGCTTTGTAAACCCAATTCACGCGTACCGATATGAAATTATGAAAATCGCCAAAATATCAGGTCCAGTTACTTATCATAAATGCATACGTGAGCTAAGTGAGTACGGTTATATTAATTATATAGCCAAGCGCAATAAAAAGCAACCAAGTACAATTTATTTTCCTTGATGAAAAATGAAATTAATATTAACTAAAGTAACTTAAGCCCGTTCCGCGGGCTTTTGCTATCAATAGAAGGAGGTGAAGGATGAAAAATGAGGAGATTGTTAGAATTACACCGCAAAAAGCTATGGAATTATTAATTAAAGATGGTTATGACCTAAATATAGAACAAGTCACAGAAGTTCTAGATTTTTTATACGAAATGGCTGAAATAGTGGTTGATACGTATTTAGATAAAGAAAATATTGTAAATTTACAAATAATTATTTAAGTAAAAACTTGTTAAAAATATTAACTGTAATAGTATGAAAATAGCAGATTTATATATCAGAGTAAGTACAGATGAACAAGCAGATAAAGGATATTCTCAACGTGATCAAGAAGAGCGATTACGTAAATACTGTGAGTTGAATTCCATACAAGTTCGGAAAGTTGTTATTGAAGATCATTCAGCCAAAACATTTAACCGACCGTCATGGAAAAAATTACTACTAGAACTTCGGGCAAAGAAAGGTCATTCCGATTTGGTACTGTTTACAAAATGGGATCGGTTTAGTCGTAATGCTGGTGATGCTTATCAAATGATCAGCACGTTACGTAAACTAGGGGTAGAACCTCAAGCAGTTGAGCAGCCGTTAGATCTTTCAATTCCTGAAAATAAAATGATGCTTGCATTCTACCTTGCAGCTCCTGAAGTTGAGAATGATCGTAGGGCTTTAAATGTATTTCATGGCATGCGAAGAGCAAAGAAAGAGGGTCGAGTTATGGGCATTGCGCCGATAGGGTATAGCAATAAAGTAGATGAAGCAGGTAAAAAATATATAGCGATTAGAGAAGATGAAGCTGGTATTATGCGGTGGGTATTTGAAGAACTTGCTAGAGGAATATTAAACACAGAGCAAATTTGGGGTTTAGCAAACGATAAAGGTCTTCAGTGTAGTAAAAATACTTTTTGGGGCTCAATACGTAATCCAGTGTATTGCGGCAAAGTATTTATTCCAAAGTATAAAGAGGAAGAAAGTCAATTAGTCCAAGGGCAACACGTACCCTTAATTTCCGAATCGGTGTTTTATGATGCCCAAGATGTATTAGATGGTCGTAAACAGCACAGAAGAACGACAAGTACTGTGCACCCCGAATTTCCCTTAAGAGGTTTTTTGATATGTCCAAATTGCGGAAAATTACTAACAGCTAGTAAATCTAAAGGGCGTTCTCAACACTATTATTACTATCACTGCAGGTTAGGTTGTACATTTCGTGAAACGTCATCAGTTGTGAATAATGTTGTTATTGATGAAATTAGAAAATATACCAAGCCATTGCCATTTTTAGAACTTTATAAAGAAGTAATAATTTCCGTATTCAACAATAAAACTAAAAATCAGCGTAGCGATATAAATCAGCTAAAAACAGAGATTGAGAATACTAATGAAAGATTAGCCAGAGCGAGGAATCTTTTAGTAAATGGAGATTTAGATGCTGATGATTATCGTAAAATAAAAATAGAGACAGAAGAAAAAATCAACAGGTTAGAAGCAAAATTGACAACTGGAAACAGCAAGATTTCTAACATTGAACCTTTGCTTAATAAGGCAGTAAGTCATATTTCTCAACTTTCAACACTGTACGAGGAGGGTTCAACAGTAGCAAAAAGAAAAATAATTGGTTCAATTTTTCCTGAAAAACTTACATATGAAGGATTTGAATGTCGAACCACAAGAATCAATGAAGGACTAAGACTTATGTTGTTGTTTAGCAGTAAGTTAGCGGGTAAAAAAAAAGGAACAAATCAGGCAATTTCTGATTTGTTCCAAGATGTGACCTCGACTGGATTCAAACCAGTAACCTCTTGAGCCGTAATCAAGTGCGCTATTCAGTTGCGCCACGAGGCCTTTTTGCAAAGCGACTATTTGTCTTGCTTGCGGGTGCAAATATAGGCATAAATGTGTAATTTGCAAGCGTAAAAATGTAAAAAAATAAAAAAAAATGAACTTAAAAAATTACATCCGTGATATTCAGGGTTTTCCTAAAAAAGAAATTGTGTTTAAAGATATCACTCCGCTGCTTTTAGATCCTCAAGCAACACAAAAATGCCTTGAAGAACTGGTTAATGCTGTAAAAGATTTGCAAATTACAACCGTAATTGGTGTTGAAAGTAGGGGTTTCTTTTTCGGAACGTTGCTGGCTCAACAATTAAATGTGGGTTTTGTTCCGGTGCGAAAGCCTAAAAAGTTGCCTTATGAAACAATTTCGGCTACGTATGCACTTGAATATGGCACCGATTCGTTAGAAATTCACATTGATGCTATCAAAAAAGGCGATCGCGTGCTTATTCATGATGATGTTTTGGCTACTGGTGGGACTGCAGCAGCCGTATGTGAATTAGTAGAACGTTTAGGTGGTGTGGTGGTGCAGTGCAATTTTTTAATGGAGTTGTCCTTTTTAAATGGTCGCGATAAAATTAAAAACTACGACACTTTTGCGGTGTTAACATATTAGCGCAACGCACGCGAAGTTACATAATAACGGTAGGCCAATAGAGCAAGTTGCCATTTTTTGGCTTTAGAGATGTCTGTTCCACGTTTGGTGAGACTTGGTAACACTATTTTATTGATTTGAGCTAAAACTTTGTACATCTGTTATTTTTTTGAGGCAAAGGTATAAAAAAAGACAGTCTTGGATTGAGACTGTCTTTGTATATCAATTAATTATTCTTCTTTTGTTTTGCTTCGAAGGTTTCCATTGCTTTTTCAAAGTCTTTCATTTTCTTTTCGAACTCTTCCATTTCCTCGTTAAAAGGTTTCATTTGTTTTTCAAATTCCTCCATTTTTTTTTCAAAAGCTTTAATTTGAGGTTCCATGGCTTCCATTTTTTTATCAAAGGCTTTCATTTTTTTATCAAAATCAGCCCATTCTTTTTCGTTTTTGTAGTTACGAACTCCTGATGGTGCTTTTGGTGCAGTTGGAAAAATAGGCGCTTTTGGGGTCTTGAAATTAAACTTTGGCGCTACTGGAGGCACTGGTGGCTGAGGGCGTTCAATTACGCTTCCATTTTCGCCGATGTAATTTTTGGTAATAATTCGGATTGAGTTTCTTTTTCCCTGTTCATCCTTAGTAACATTTACGCTGGTGATTGTGTTAGGTAATAAACTTTCCGCTTCTAGGGCACTCACACGTTTGCCATTGACATATACCTCAGTATCTTCCGGGATACCATTTTTTTCTGTTGTAATTTGCTTAATAACAGTTACTGTTTTCGGATTTGAAGTATTATTCAAATTAGAAGGGTCTACACGGTCTAGGTTTAAAGTATTGGAAGTAAAAGTTGTTGCTCCGTTTTGTGCCGAGAATTCTTTTTTTGTAAAAATTTCAATAACAGATTTATTATTGTCTTTTGATACATTGACATTTGCAATATCATCAGGATTGGTGCTGTCTAAATCTTTTTTAGTTACTTTTTTGCCATTAATGAAAATACTGACATTGTTATCATTTAACTCTGGAAGATTTTTTGAAATCACCTCGCTTGTTTTACCTTTTTTCACAGTGTCTGCAACAATCACTGCATTGTTACTTTGGGTTGGGGTACTTGAACTAGTTGTCGTACTAGTTTTTTCTTGTGCAACTACTTCAATTTGAAATAGTGCAAAAAAGGCGACTAAGGCAGGAACAACTGTGGCGTATTTCCAAGAATTCCATTTTTTTGATTGATTTTTGTTTAACATAACGATTCGTTTTTTGATTAATGATTGATAAAAAGGATTGGTAAGCGCAACACAATTTTGGTGTGTTGTAATTTTTAAAAGTGTGAATTGGTATTCTTTTTTGTTAGCTGTTTTTTGGATGGCATGATGATCTGCAATGAATTCTAAATTTTGCACCATCGCTTTTTTGTAAAGCCACATAAGCGGATTAAACCAAAAAACAATACAAAAAATGCGACTCAATAATACGTCAGCCGAGTGATATTGGGCGCTGTGAACTTTTTCGTGAGCAATTATATTATTGAGTTCATTAACGCTGTACAGTGATGAATTGTAGACTATTGTTTTAAAAAAGGAGAAAGGCGCTGTGTTTTCAGTTGTATTTACAAAAGTGAAACCGTTTATTGTTTCTGAGACTTGCATTTTTAGAATTCGCTGAAGTTTGTATATGTCTAGAATAAACGTTCCTAAAAAATATAAAACTCCTAAACCATAGCAAATACTGCTAATAAGCCACCAATTAATTGTGGGAGGAGCTTCGGTTTTGTAGTCGCGCACCGGAAGATTTGACCAATCAATAGGGTTTGGATTGGGGTCAACCCAAATAATTTCCGTGTAAGTAAGCAACGGAAATACCGCCGAAGTCACTAAACCTACTAATAAAAACCAACGATTTCCGGTAAAAAATGTCTCTTTGCGCAGCAAAACGTAATACACGGCAAAAAACAATGCTAGTAGGCAGCTGGCTTTAATAAAGTAGAGTTGAAGTGGTTCCATTTTTATTTTTGGTTTTAGGAAATAGTGGGTAAACGACTAGCTGTTTTGTTCTTGTTGCTCAATCATGTTTAAAATTTCACGCAATTCAGCTGCCGAAATTTTTTCTTCTTGTGCAAAATGGGAAACCATATTTTTATAGGAGCTATTAAAAAACGTGTCAATTGCGGTATGCATAAAACGCTTGCGGTATTCTTCGAGGCTCACCGTTGGGAAATACTGATGCGAATTTCCGTAGGCGTTGTGAGATACATATCCTTTTTCTTCAAGATTACGAACTATGGTTGATAATGTATTGTAATGCGGTTGGTCTTCGGTAATTTCATTCAAAATGTCTTTCACGAAAGCTTTTTGTAGCTTCCAGACAATGTGCATGATTTCTTCTTCTTTGTTAGTGAGCTTTTGCATGATATTTTTATTTGATTCAAACGTACAACTATATTTCTAGTTTACAAACTATGTTTATAGTTATTTAACTAAATTTTTAGTTTTTGGTTCTTTTTTTGTGTTTAAATGCTTGTAATTAAAGTGAATACTTTTTTTTAGAAGTGTTTTGAAATTGAAAACGTTTTTATAAATGTAATTAGGTTTCTGTAAACGGGTTTGCGTGAGGGATAGGAGCAAACCGCCGCAGCGGTGCAGATAGCCCGACGCCATAACAGCAAAGGGGCTACTCTAAATAATTATGAGTAGCCCCTTTGCTGTTATGGGGGCACGCCCCAATTTTTAAAATGATTTTATTTTACAGTTGTTTTTTCTTTCTGAACCATTTTTTGCACCCAAACGCAACCTGCAACGGCCAAGATTCCTAAAGTACCCATAAAAAACCAATTGGCTTGATAACCATAAGAGGCAATAATTTCGAGTCCCGTTTTAGAACTCGCAATGTGCGCCAAACTAAAACTCATGGTAAAAAGTGCCATGTATCGTCCTTCATGACCTTTCGGAGCGCGACTCAAGGCAAAAGAGTTGGAAAATGGAAAAATAAACATTTCGCCAAACGTGATAAATAGAATACTTACAACTAGAATTCCTGCCCAAAAATGAATCAATAACACATAAAAACTTAGCGCCATAAGTAAGGAACCCCACAAAATAATTTTGAGTTTGTCAATGTTTTTACGCTGACTGTAGCTTACAATAGGCATTTCGAGAAAGAAAATGAGCAAGCCGTTTAAAGATAGTAACAAACCACTTTGAAACTCGGTCAGGCCAAATTTTTCGTTGTGGTACAACGGTAAAGTGGTGAAAAGTTGAAAAAATAGTACTGCAGTGACAAAACACACAAACAGAAATATCCAAAAAATTTGATCTTTAAAAACCGAAGTTGGCAAATCAGTTTCGGCCTGTTCAGTTTCCAAATCTGCTGGTTTTTTGCGCTCTTTCACGAGCAACCAAAAAATCAAAATCGAGATAATACAAGAGCTACCATCAACCCAAAAAAGTCCGCTGTAGCCCAAATTCATAATGATTAATCCGCCCAGCGCTGGTCCTGCGGTGAAACCTAAATTTACGGCCAATCGCACCAAAGTGAGCGCTCTGGTTCGGTTTTCGGGCTTTGCGTAGGTGGCGAGCGATACAAACATGGCAGGTCTAAACATATCCGCAACCGTCATAATGCAAAACATACTTAAACACAGTCCCCAAAAAGTACGCACGTATTGTACCGCAAATAGTAGTAATCCACTGGTAAATAAGCTGAAAACCATGATTTTGTAAAAACCAATTTTGTCTGATAATTTTCCGCCTAACCAAGAACCTAACATCGAACCAAAGCCGAAAGCGACCATAATCCAGCCCACTTGCTCGTACGAAAATTGTAAATCCTCTTTTAAATATTTTGATAAAAACGGCAAAACCATCGTGCCGGCCCTGTTGATGAAGGTGATTAGCGTCAAAATCCAAACTTCTCTGGTAAATCCTCTAAAATTATTGATGTAGCGTGTAAAAGCAGTTTGCAGCATAGCCTAGAATTGTGAGTTGCAAATTTACGATGTTTTTCAGGAGCTTTTTCCAGCTATTCGCTACAATCTTTTATTTTTTTAAAGAAAAAAAATAAAAGGATTTCCGCTGCTATCTGGGCTAGGGTTTCGGTCTTCGGTAGTCATTTCTACTAGTTACTTTTCGTTGTGGTATTCTAACTTTTACACTATTTTTGCATCAAAATCAAACCATTGAAAACACTTTTCACTTTTCTGTTTTTTTGGACGTCTACTTTTGCATTCGCTCAAAAGTCATATCAGGCGACAGCTGTAGCTCAGTTTCAAAAAAAAATGAATACCGAATTTGCTGATGCAACCACGAGTCCGCTTACAACAGAGGATCGAGCTAAGTTCAAATCGCTTGATTTTTTTCCGGCCAATGCCTCTTTTTTTGTAATTGCGACTTTGCTAAAAACAGAAAATGCAGTTCCTTTTGCCATGAAAACCACCACAAGCAGACAACCTTTATATATTAAGTATGGCGAATTGCATTTTGAATTGGAAGGCAAAAAATTAAAGCTAAACGTATACCGCAATTTGGAACTTGCTAAACAAGCAAAATACAAAGACTATTTGTTTTTACCTTTTTCTGATCGTACATCGGGTCGTGAAACTTACATTGGCGGTCGTTATGTTGATTTAAAGATTCCAAAAGGGAAAAAAATAGCGATTGATTTTAATACCGCTTACAATCCGTATTGCGCCTACAATTCAAAATATTCTTGCCCAATAGTGCCTTTAGAAAATGATTTGGACGTTGCTATCAAAGCTGGCGTTAAAAAATTTCACGATTAATGGAGTTTTTTAATGCACATACACACCTTTGGAGCAAGCAAGCGCATATTGTAGAGTTGGTTAATCAATATCCGCAGGAAATGAATGACGCCATACCGCAGTACTCAATTGGCATTCATCCTTGGTACATTAATGAAACGCGTCTTGCTGCAGATTTTGATATCATACAAAGGAGCATGAGCCAACCCAATTGTTGGGCAGTAGGTGAGTGCGGACTTGATAAACGCATCGAAATTCCATTACCCTTGCAACAGCAAGTTTTTGAAACGCAATTGTTGCTTGCTCAAGAGTACAACAAGCCCGTAATTATTCATTGTGTAGCTGCTTTTCAGGAGGTTGTTGTCATCAAAAAGAAGCTGCAAATTAGCGTGCCTTTGATCATACATGGTTTTTCAAAAAATAAAGCGGTAGCATGGCAACTGCTTGACAATGGCTTTTACATCTCATTTGGGAAATATTTACTGCGCAACCCTGGATTGGAAGAGGTTTTTGCAAGTATCCCCAACGATCGTTTTTTCCTAGAAACGGACACCGTCGAAGAAGGAATTGAGGCCGTTTACGAACTCGCTGCACGTTATAAAAACACAACAGTTGCAGCCATACAAACACAAATACAAACGAATTTTAATACCGTTTTTGGACCTAAAACATAATTTTTAATTTCAAAAACTTTTCAACTTAAAACAGAATAGAATGGCAGAATGGACAGAGAGAGCAGAACTTTTATTTAAAAAAGAAGGTCTGACTAATTTACAAAATGCAAACGTACTCGTGGTAGGATTGGGCGGTGTAGGCTCATTTGCTGCTGAATTTTTAGCTAGGGCAGGTGTGGGTAAAATGACAATTGTTGATGGTGATGTGGTAGATATTACCAATATCAACAGGCAATTGCCAGCTTTACACTCTACAGTAGGACAACCAAAAATTACAGTTGTAGGAGACCGTTTGCAGGACATCAACCCCGAATTACAACTAACGCGAGTGCAAGAATTTTTGTCGCCAGAGCGTGCTTTTGAAATTGTTACGCCTGATTTTGATTATGTTTTAGATTGCATTGATAGTGTAACTCCAAAACTAAACTTGATTATCGCTGCCAAACGCAAAAGAGTTAAAATTATTAGCAGCATGGGCGCAGGCGGAAAAATGGAAGCATCGAAAGTAAAGGTTACTGATATTAGTAATACTGTGAATTGTTTTTTTGCCAAAACCATTCGCAGACGCTTAAAAGAAGCCAAAATAGACAAATTAAAAGTTGTTTTCTCTTCTGAAATTCAAGACGAATCTAGTTTAAGAATGACTGACGGTTCTAATTTTAAAAAGTCATTTTACGGAACCAACAGTTATATGCCAGGTTTGTTTGGGTTGTATGCTGCTGAAACGGTGATTCGTTATTTGATTAAAAAATAGCATTGACTTTTTTATTTCTTTATTCAGTTTTAATTAATTCATAACTCATAATTCATAACTCATAATTTAAAATGATTCAAACAGTAATTTTTGATATGGATGGCGTAATCGTTGATACAGAGCCGGTACACCGCTATGCTTATTTCAAACAATTTGAGGAGTTGAATATTGCTGTAACCGAAGAAATGTATACCTCATTTACAGGATTTTCAACGCGTAATACATTTCAAAAATTAAAAGAACTTTTTGTAATTGACCAAGAAGTTGAAGATTTGATTCAGCGCAAGCGTACCATTTTTAATGATGCTTTTGATACCAAAAGTGATTTAGAATTGTTGCCCGGAGTAGAAAAATTAATAAAAGATTTGTTTGCTAATGGAATGCAATTGATTTTGGCTTCGTCAGCTTCAAAAGTAACGATCGAACGTGTATTTAGTCGGTTTAAACTGCATGATTATTTTACTCATGTAGTTAGTGGCGAGGATTTCCCAAAATCAAAACCACATCCAGCTATTTTTGAGCATGCTGCTAGTTTATCAATTGCTCCAAAAGAAAATTGTATTGTTATTGAAGATAGTACCAATGGCGTGAAAGCTGCAAAGGCGGCCGGATTACTTTGTATTGGGTACAACAGTTTGCATTCTGAAGCACAAGACTTGGCTTTGGCCGATGTCATTGTCCAAGATTTTAAAGAGTTGAGTTTTCAAACCGTTCAGCAAATAGATTTGAAATTAAGAAATTTTTAACATTTGACGGGTCTTGAATTTGTAAATTTGGGCAACAAAAAAATTAAAAAACAATGAAAAAAATAATCCTTGCGCTAGCTTTAATTGTTAGCGGTTTAAGTGCTGAGGCACAATTAAAAACACCACAATCAAGTCCAAAAGCAACTTTATCACAATCAGTAGGTTTAACTGATGTAGAGATTGTGTATTCTAGACCAAGCGCTAGAGGTCGCGTCGTTTTTGGAAACTTAATTCCGTTTGGAAAAGTTTGGAGAACGGGAGCAAATGAAAATACAACTGTTTCTTTTGGTGACGATGTAGTTATCGATGGTCAAACGTTAAAAAAAGGGACTTACTCTTTGTTTACTGTTCCAAAAATCGAAAGCTGGGAAGTGATTTTTTACAAAACAACAGACAACTGGGGAAATCCAGCAGAGTGGAAAGAAGAAAATGTTGCTTTGAGAACTACAGTAAAACCAGAGACTTTAAACAAAAAAGTAGAGACTTTTACAATTGGTTTGAGCAATATCGACAACAATTTTGCATTTCTTGAAATGTACTGGGAAAACTCATATGCAGCAGTAAAATTTGAAGTACCAACGCAACAAAAAGCAACAGCTAACATCAATAAAGTTTTGGCTGGTCCAGCTGCGGGAGATTATTTCTCTGCTTCTCAGTTTTTGTTTCAATCTAATGGCGATGCGAACAAAGCGTTAGAATATGTGAACAAAGCATTAGACATGACGAAAGAAAAACCATTTTGGTATAACAGACTAAAATCGTTAATTCAAGCGAAATTAGGTGATAAAAAAGGTGCTATTGAAACTGCAAAAGTATCATTAGCAGCGGCAGAAGTAGCCAAAAACCAAGATTACGTAAAAATGAATAAAGATAGTATTGCAGAGTGGAGTAAAAGCTAAACCAATGCAATAAGAATTTTAAAATCCCGTCCGGTAACCGCGACGGGATTTTTTTGTAGCTAGTTGCTGTAAATTAGAGACTGGAATAATTACTTTGATTGGATTTGTGAAATCGTCAAAATTTTAAATCAATTTTGATTTATCTAATTTTGGTAATATGTTATTATTATTCTCTCCAATAAAACTTTTTGCTACCATTTATATCTTCAAACATCGATGATTCTATCCAATCATATTTCCCTTCTTTATCTTGATATAGGATCAATTTGTCAGTTTTGATATTTTCTATATATGATTTGACTTCTACAGTACAGGAACTAAAATCCTCAATTTGGTCACAATTTATATGTGAATGAATACTGGTTTCTCCTTTTGGGTCTTCAATTCCAATTGTAATTTCAGAATTATATGTTGCAATCCAAATTGAAAATATTCCGGATTCACTTTTCAAATAACAATCAAATGAATCATCATCTTGATATTTAATAGTCCTCGTAAACTCGGGAAAATTTAATTGGAGAAATCCAATTATCAATTTTGAGAAATCTTTTTGACTCATTAATTGTCGACGTTCCATTTTTCAAGTTTGTAAAAACATTGTTTTATCTTTTTAGGGAAAAATGACCCTTAAAATTTCTTCCGTTTCCTATTTCAACCGTAAACCAATAATCTGATGAAAATACTTGTTCTCCATTTAAAGTACCATCCCATCCAAAATCCTTAAAGGTTAATTTCTTCACAAATTTCCCGTAGCGATCATATATATATGTAATTGATTCTGGAAACTTTTCTATCCCTTGGATATGCCAATAATCATTATACCCATCATCATTAGGAGTAAAAAATTTGGGGTAATCTATTAAAATAATCTCCTTTTTATCAAAACCACAACCTTTTTTATCTCTTACTTGAACCTCATAGATTCCTCCTGAAAGGTTGTTAAAGGTATTGTTCTTTTGATAGTTAATTCCGTCAATAGAATATTCAAAATCACCATCGCCAGAGGTTTTAATTTCAATAAGATTATTTTGCGAAATATCTTGAATTTTAACCTCGACAATCTTGGGTAAAGTTGATCGAACCAAAGTAAATGAAAATGAGTTTTCGCAACTCAATCCATTACTTATTTTCGCAACTCTTAGTGTGTACTTTCCAGCCCGTTCTAAATTCACTTCAAACGAATTAGAAACAATAGTATTATCCTCATATCTCCATTCCCAACTATCGAAAGACGGATTAGTTGCGATTTTTAAAGAAATTTCTAAATCGCATAAATTGTATTCTTTATTTAAATTAATTTCAGGTAACTCATTTACAATTAATTGAAAACTTGTTTCAGAGAAACATAGAGGATTAGATCGATTTTCTACCCTTACAATTATTCTTTGGTTCCAAGCAATTGTATTTTGATAATTTAAAGGCAAAGGACTTGGAAGTATATTTCCATTTTCGTCTTTGTATGAGATTATATAAGCAGATTTGTTAGTAATTATTTGATTTTCAATATCTGATGTATCGAAAAAAGAAAACCCGTCACCTTGATTACAAGCATATATCGTTTTTGGTTGATTAATTATTGGTTTAATAGATGTTACTAAGCGTAATAATGTTTCTGTATAACAATTTGTTCGAGGGTTAGTAACTCTAACAGTAATTGTCTCTCTATTTGGGATCGAGTTTGTATAAGGATTTGGTAAAGGGTTTGGAAGTTGATTTCCATTACTATCGTAGTAATTTAGCAGCATTCCTATTTGATTTCCCAAAACATCAGATGCCACATTTGATGTATCAAAATATTCTGAGATTCCATCATTGTTATCATCACAACCAATAATCTCTTGTAAAGGATTTGCTTTTGGCAAAATGCTAACAATTAAATTGAAAGTTGATTCAGTAAAACAGTTACTATCAGTATTTATAACTTTAACTGTTATCATTTCTTGATTTATAACTAGATTAGAAATTGCATTTAATGAAGCTATAATTTTCTGTCCATTTTGATGATAAAATTCTACTTTTTTATTCGCTGCACTGCCAATAATCAAAGTTTCTATAGGCTTTAAGTTAAATTGTCCAAACCCATCGGTATCATTATCACATACAACCAAGTCAGATATTGCGGCTATATTAGGTATTGGATTTACGATTAAATCAAAAGTAGTTTCTGAATAGCAGCAAAGATTGTTTCTTTGACTAACCCGCACTGTTATTGATTCTCTATCTTTAACAGTGTTGGTAAAAGGATTTGGTAATGATTTGTATTTATTTCCTTTTCCATCTATAAAAGTTATCTCTTTATCCGTTTGTCCGCCTAAAACCTGTTCGGTAACCATAGAAAGATCAAAAGATTTTGAAATACCTGAACCTGCTACGCTTTCGCATGCTGATACATTAGTGATTCCGTAGGCTTTTGGTGGTTCTTTAACATCTATTATTTCGGTTAAAACTTCCACTGTACCATCTTTTCCAGTTACGGTGGCTGTTACTGTGAATTTTCCATCAATTGAAAAATCGTGAAAAGGAGATAGATCTGTAGATAAATTATTTACTCCAGAGGCAATATCTCCAAAATTCCATACAATTGAAGCTACTTTTGATGCATCATCAACACTAAATTCTTTTAAAAATTCAGAGCAGATATTAGAAAAATTCATTTCGAAGTTATTAGATACGTTTTTTACATTTCCAGTTACATTTATATAGAAATTGGCATCTAAAATTCCATCATCATCAGTAGAAAAGTATTGATTATATCCAATATTAGGTGAGCGGTTACATCCTCTAAACCAAGAAACATCTGTGTCTTGTACAGATCCAGCAACAAAAGCAACGGTTGATCCACCTCCTAAATCGGGATTGCTACCTTTTTCTACTTCTACTAATATTCTTTCAACACCAGCTGGAACTTTTACCGCTGTATTAAAATCTATTTGTTTTATTTGAGACTCTCTACTTAAAGTTGGAGGAAGGTTGATTACTTGACTACTACCAATAAGATCTGTTTCTGAAAAAGAAACTGGGAAATTAGCATCGATTTTGTAAATATTAAATTTTACCGTAGCTCCCCAATCAGCACCATTAACCGCGACCTGACCTGAAGTTATTGTATATTCCTCTTTGGGAGATATCCCAAAATCTTTCAAGTAAAAATCTCTAGCCCAATAAAAAGTTTGTCCATAACAACCATACATATCTGTTTTTACTAAATCATCACAAACGTTATGAGATAATCGAGTTACTGAGTCCAAACTATTAGGGTTGAGAGTTTCACCCGTTACTGTTATGTAAAAATTAGCATTAGGTACAGGGATATTCAAATCTGTTGTTGGTTCTAAAAGTTGGTTTTCATTGCAACCTTTATACCATGATTCTCCACGATCATCTATCGTTCCAGCCACAAAAACTTCAGGTGTTAAATAATTTATATAATTACTTATTTTGCCTACAACCACTAATATTTTTTCAACGCCAGCCGGAACAATAATAGGCTGATAAAAATCTACTTGCACAATTTCTGGATTACCATTAATAGCTTTGGTAGCCACGGTACCACTGGATCCAAGTAAAGGCTTTTCTAAGTACGAATTATAAATATCAGGGAACCGTTCATCAACAACATAAACCGAAAAATATAGTTCTGAACCAATATCTGATTGTGCAATTCCAATTTGTCCAGACTTTATAACAAATTGTTCATTTGGTGTTATGCCAAAATCAGATAGTTTAAAGACTTTACCCCAAGTTTCTTCTTCCTTGCAGGAGAACATATCGGTCTTAATTAGTGTTGTTCCAACATTATTGTTTAAAGTTATTTGGGAATTTATATGTTGGAAACATAATAGCAAAAGAAGTATAGCTATAATGTTAAATTTACTTTTTTTAGTTAGAGTCATTTTAATTGATGTTGCTTTTCAACTTTTTACCAACGATTGTTTGCATTAACACCTCCGTTTTTTATTAATTTACCGTAAATATAGCTGATTTAAACTACAAAAAAATAGCTTTATATAAAAGATATTGACCAACAAAGAGAAAAATGAACAGGAAAAATGTCTTTAAAAAAACATTTTTTAGGTCTGAAAAAACAAGTCATGTGCTTTACTGTGCTTGTTGAATTCTATTTATGTATGGATTAAAAATCTTAAAAGTTGATAGTTTTAAAAATCCCTAATAGTTATCCGGATGGTAGTTTTTTATCTAGTTGTTGTCTAATAAAGACTGGAGTTCATTAATTGGATTTTTGAAATCGTCCTATGTTCAGATCAAGTTTTACAAGTATAAAATACTATATTACGTAAAGCCTAATAGATAATCATTTTTATTTTTCACTTAATTTTTTCATTAAAAGTGGAAATTCCTCATCGGCTATTTTGTTATCCATTTTGCCATCATTGTTGTTGTCTCCATATTCTAATCCAGTGTTAATGAAATCTTCTATTCCATTCAATTCTTTGCGGTCTAGTTTGTTAATCATTTTAATAAAATTGTTTTCTCCAATTTTGTAAATAATCTGAGTTATTAAAAAACCTTTATCGTAACATCCTGCTCCATCGCCACACTGAAAATGATTAAGCCTTCTTAAAGAATCGTAGTCGCCTTTTAATGGTGATTTAATGATATCAGCAAGCTTTTTATTATCTGCAAAACTTTGATTTTCGAGTAAAGTTTTTCCAATTGCTATACCTTCAATGTTTTCCTTTTTACAAGAAATAAGAACTAAGAGAATTGGTATAAATATTAGTATGTGCATTAAGTAGACTTTTTGAAACTGTTCACTAAACTTAATATTAAGCCTCTACTGCCTTTTCGTTTCTGAAAATCGTGTACTGTAGTAATTGAGAGAGTACAATTGTTCCCATTGCGCCAATAAAGTTTAACCACAAATAACCAAGCTTTTCTTCGCCACTTGGATAGATGTAAATAGCATAGTAGTAAATTACAAAAATCGCCAACTGACATACTACTGCACTATAAAATATAGCTTTTGATTGTACTTTTTTGCTGTAAAAACCAACAAGGAAGATTCCTAGTACCGTTCCGTAAAAAATAGAACCGATGATGTTGACCAACTGAATTAAGTTCTCAAACAAAGTTCCTACGCAGGCAAATAAAATAGCAATTACACCCCATAACAATGTAAAAAATTTGGTGGCGTACAAATAGTGTTTCTCTGATTTTTCCTCTTTTACATTTCGTTTGTAAATGTCAATTGCTGTTGTTGAGGCCAGCGCATTCAATCCCGATGCTGTTGATGACATGGCCGCTGAGATAATAACTGCTAACAGTAAGCCTATCAAACCTTTTGGTAAATAATTGAGGATAAAATGAAAAAACACATAATCCTTATCGTTGGTTTCGCTGTTGCTATCGGCTTTTGAAATAATTTCTTTGGCGCGGTCGCGTAAGTCTTTTTCTTTTGAGGATAGAGCTACTAATTCTTTTCTTAAAATCGGATTGTCATAATCTTGATTTAACTGATCGATGTACAATAAGTTGATTACCTTTTTATCTTCTGAAAGTTCGTTTAATTTCTTTTCAAGAGCGTTATATTCGCCTTTGTAAGTTGATTTTTCAATCAGGGCTTTGTTATTTGGGTTAAAGTTCAAAGGAACGGGATTGAATTGAAAAAATACAAATACCATCACACCCGTTAGTAGAATGAAAAACTGCATTGGTACTTTTAAGAGTCCGTTCATGATGAGTCCCATTTGACTTTCACGCACTGATTTTCCTGATAAGTAGCGACCAACTTGCGATTGATCGGTACCAAAATAGGCTAGGGCCAAGAAAAATCCGCCTGTAATTCCGCTCCAAAAAGTGTATTTTTCCTCTGGATCGAAAGAGAAATTAACGATATTCATTTTATCATTTGCCCCAGCGATATGCAACGCACTTGTAAAAGTCATATCATTGGGTAAGTAATACAATATCAAGAAAAAAGTAATAAACATTCCCGACATGATTACAAACATTTGTTGTTTTTGAGTCACGTTTACCGCTTTTGTTCCTCCTGAAAAAGTATAAATAATCACCAAAACACCAATCACAATATTC
This sequence comes from Flavobacterium turcicum, assembly GCF_011365745.1. Taxonomy (GTDB): domain Bacteria; phylum Bacteroidota; class Bacteroidia; order Flavobacteriales; family Flavobacteriaceae; genus Flavobacterium; species Flavobacterium turcicum. The sequence goes on from NZ_JAAOBY010000002.1 coordinate 395,717, forward strand.
ATGTAGGTGAGATTCCACCCTAAAATAGCCGATAAAATAATTGCTGGTGCGTAAATCGTTAGTCCTGTACCTAAACCTCTTTGAAACAAAAATAAAATAGCTGCCAGCGAACGGGTTTTTAAATCAAAACGTTTTTCTAAATATTCATAAGCGGTATATACTTTGTATTTGTGGTACAAAGGAATAAAGGTAACGCAGATAAGTACCATAGCTATTGGCAAACCAAAGTAAAACTGCACAAAGCCCATTCCGTCATGATACGCTTGTCCGGGAGTTGACAGAAAAGTGATCGCACTCGCTTGTGTAGCCATTACCGAAAGTCCCACTACATGCCAAGGAGTTTCGTTATTTCCTAAAATAAAATCCTCAACATTTTTACTGCCTTTGGTTTTCCAAGCGCCGTAAATAACAATAAAAAGTAAGGTAACAATAAGGATAACCCAGTCAAATAATTGCATAGTTTAGGCGTATAATTTCATAATAAGACAAAAGATCAAGATGTAGAGTGCATTGGCTAGGAGCACCCAAGTATAATTTTTTTTCCAGGTTTTTGGTTTTTTGGTTTCCATGGTTTTGTTTTAAGGCTTTATTTTTTGTGCAGGTACTGTTGTGGTTTGTTGAATTGAGATCATATTGGCCAATAATTTATAGGCGCCGGTTACACCTTCAGGTAGTTCTCTAAAAAAGCTTAGTCCTGTGTAAATGTAATGTCCTTTTCCGTAAGGCGCTACCAATAAAGCTCCATTTTTTGGGGTTTCACCTTGATCGTTTGATGATATGATAGATATGAAAGCTTTGTCAAAGGTACTTGGGTAGTACAAACCTTGCTCTTGTTTCCAGCCTTTGAAATCTGCCGAAGTTATTTTGTTTGGGAAATTTAAAACAGGATGATTGGGAGCTAAGAAACGAACTTCCGCATCTTCTTCGGTCACGCGATCTCGAGATAATTTCAATGAGTAAGGTGCTAAATTTTCGGTAACTAAATCAGTAGGTGTATTGTACTGAACAATCATTGTTTTACCTGATTTTACAAAATCGAAAAGAATTTCTTGTTTGTTTTTGAGTGCATTTACGGTGTTGTAAGCACGTACGCCAGTAATTACTGCATCGAACGATTCTAAACTTTCAGGTGTAATTGCATCTGGTTTTAAAATGGTAACGCTGTAACCTAATTGAGATAAGCTATTAGGAACTTCATCTCCAGCGCCCATGATGTAAGCTATTTTTTCACCAAAGGATTTTAAATCGGTTTTAATTATTTTCGTTTGCGCTGTTTGCAATACTTGTTGTTTCGTTATATGGTCATAATTGATGATGATTTGCTCTTTATCAAATCGTTTTCCGTCTACCGTTGCGACACTTTTTGCAAAACCTTCAGTGGCATTTTGTGGCGCTGTGACTTCAAAAAATACCAATTGCTCGCTGCCTTTTCTGGCAATTTCAAACGGAATAGTAGTTGGTATTACTTTCCAGTTGGTTGGAACTTCGAGCGCTAAAGTTCCTTTCACAGCATCTTTGCCCGCTTTAATTTTTACTCCAATATACTTGGATTTGTTGTCTCTAAATAGAATTACTTTATCGGTTATGGAAGTGGTAACGTCTGGCACCACATCAAGATAGTTATAGATTTCTCCTTTCACATCATCGTTGTATTTGTAAACGACAGTGCGTTCAAAAGGAAGTGTAATTCCATTAATTTGAAGGTTAAAAACCACTTTCGCTTCGCGGATAATATCAGGAATACCAATGTTTTCTTGCTTATTTACAGCATACATGCCAACGGTTCCGTTTTCACTCAACCAATAAGGGAACGTATAGTTTGTTGTTTCTGGTAATTTTAAGTCGATTGTAAAATTTTGAACAATGTTATTTTTTAAATCTTTCTCTATTGTAGTCGTGTTTTGTTCTGGTAATGCAGTTACACTTTGCAATAGGAAAGGTGCATTACTTCGGTTGATAGCCTCCATTTTTAATTTCAAAACACTTCCAGGAGTTGTTTCTTGAATAGGAGAAACGGCTTCAAGGTACAAGCCTGCGCAGGCCGCAATTAGTTCTTTTACTGCAGCAGCTTTCAAAGGAGCCCACTGCTTGTCACCTAAAGCGGTCATCATACTGTATGCTTTGGCTAAAGCTGGAATACTTGCAGCTGGATTTTTATGATCAAAATCTTTGGCAATAGCAGTCAATAATTCACCAATAGGTTTGCCGCCTTTAACGCGATTCCAAGAAGTGTCAATTCCTTCAAAAAGTGATTTTTTATCTTGTAAAGGTGTACCATTTATAAATTCAAGATACTCTATTTCTTCGCCACGAGCGCCTGTGCTACCAAATCCTTGCGATTGATGACGGCTACGACTCAAAGCTGCAATTTCTTGGTTTGATTTGCCAATACCCGTAAAATACACACCCGTTTGTAAAGCAATTAGATTTGTTTTGTCGGCAGTATTAAATTTTTCGATAGTGCCATAAAACCACCACGATGTGTTAAAAAATTGTCGTTTGGTTTGCCACGGTTGTACCCATTTTAATTGTTCAGGAAATCGATTTGCGTTTGCAGCCTCTTTAAAACTTTCTACGCTTAGCATGGCTGATGCGGTATGATGTCCGTGAGTTGTTCCCGCCGAACGATGGTCAAATCGATTTACAATTACATCAGGTTGAAATTTTCGGATAGCCCAAATTACATCTGCTAAAACTTGTTCTTTATCCCAAATGGCAAGTGTTTCGGTTGGATTTTTAGAAAAACCAAAGTCATTAGCACGAGAAAAAAACTGTTCTCCTCCATCAATTTTTCTAGCTTCAATAAGTTCTTGAGTTCTGATTACGCCTAATAATTCCCTTAGTTGTGTTCCTATTAAATTTTGTCCACCATCACCTCGAGTTAATGATAAATAACCTGTTCTTGCTTTTTGATCGTTAGCCAAATACGAAATCAATCGTGTGTTTTCATCATCAGGATGTGCAGCAATATAAAGCACTGATCCTAAAAAATTTAATTTTTCTATTTGGTTATAAATTTCTACACTATTTAATTTGGCGGGTTGCTGAGCGCGTAGGGTAGGAGCAAAAAATAGGATACAAGAAAATAATTGAACTAGTTTTTTAAACATTCTTTTAAAATTTAGTTGGCAGTAGCTTCAAATGTAGGAATTAAATATTTTTTGTAGAAATGTTTTCACTTTTCTTTAATGCTACAATGTTTTTTTAACAAAAAAAGAGATAAAACAGCTTTGGTTCTCTCTCTTTCTAGTTGTGTTACCTGAAAAGTTAGTCTCTATCATGACCTCTTCCGCCTCGTTCATGGTCGTCGTGTCCTCGACCACCTTTTCTGTGGTCGTCATGACCTCTTCCTCTATCATGGTCTCTATCATAATACTTTCTTTTGTCAACGTAGGTTTTAGTAACATATACATCACGATCGTTTCTACCTATGTTACGTTGCGGACGTCCTCTGTATCCATGGTAATATTTTACCTTGTGCGTATTAAAGTTAGCGTATGGTCTTGATCCTCGGTAATCAGTAAGTACTACTTTATAACCTCGGTACAAATCATAGTTACGGTATCTGTATGGCAAAGTTCTTGAACGAACCCATCTTCCATCTCCAAAATAAATAAATTGAGTAGCGCGAACATCGTAGTAGGCTTCAATGTCTGGAATATAATAGTAAGATACATCATTGTAACCAACAGGTCCCCATTGAGGTGCACGACCGATGTTTACGTTTACTGATACTTGTGCTTCTATTGTGCTGCTTGCAAAAAGAAGTAGTGCAACAGCGAGTAGTTTATATGTTTTCATAATATGTGATTTTAAGGTATAAAATTAAGTGCAATTGCTTTTTTGAAATATTTCTATTTTCGAATTTTCAACAACTGTGCCAGAATTAAAAATTTCTTTTCACTTGGTTTTTTAAGTGTTTGTAAATCAATGAAATATTTTCTAAAAAAAAACATTTTAATCTTTGATAATTCCTTTATCATCGATGTAAAATTTTTTAAAAGCAGTAAATTTTAGAGCTTAGATTCTTTTTTCTTCTGCTTTGGTTATAGCTAATTTTGATCTCGTAATCAGAAAGTATTTAATTTACAATCTGTAATTAACTATGCGAGGTTTGGCCAAATCAAAATCTTGTAATCTAAAGTCAGTAGTTTCTAATTCATTTGTTTTAAATATATCAGTACCATTGCCGGGAATCGAAGGATAATACGAAAGAGAAATTTGAAATGCACTAAAAACTAAATAGTCGTTGTTAATAATGAATCCGACACTTAACTTAGAATAGGCTTTACTACTTAAAATGCTTTTCTTACTATTTCCTAAAGTCGCTAAAGAATAATTTACGTAAGGATTTAATCTAAATCCCCACAATTTCCATGGTGAATAGGCTTGAGTTTGTAAAACTACCAATGCTTTTTGAGTTCCATATTGTGCCGTGTTAAAACCACTTAATCCTTCATTTTGATTGATTGATAACTGGTCTCCAATAATACTAGATCGGTGAGCACCTAGAACAATTTGAGGTTTTATAAATTGTCTCACTTTCCAAGTTCCAATACTCATTAAGTTAGTAAAATAATTGGCTTCGAAAGTAAAAGCTGATTGCTGGGTTTTCGATCCATCAAAAAAGGAGCCTAGCTCTATATTTGTACTTAAAAAACCCCATTCAAAAAAGTGTCCGAAAGCAGCTCTTGCGCCTGCATAAAAGCGATTTATTTGATTTTTATTTTGGTAGCCCGCGGTTAAACCATATATTTTGCCGGTTGGTACGTCTTCAATAATACCGTTTTGAAAGATGTATCGGTCTCTTACGAATCGTCGTGAGGTAATACCTAATCCAATTAATGCTAGTTTTTCGTTTGCGTAAAAATTATCAGGATCAAAAACAGCTGTTGGACTTTCGCTATATTGAATATTTAAAAATCGTCCGCTTAGCACCAGTTTAGAGCTTCGATCGTCTACTGTTTGACCCTTAAAAATTTGAAAAGCCCTACCAACCCAAAAATCTTGTGTATTAAATTTGAAATTTTGAAATTCAAAAACCGAATTAACATCTGGCAGCGTATCTTTTCTGAAGTTTTGTTCTATAAAAATACCACCTGCCCACTTGGCTACAGGGGAGTAAAATGGGCGCTCAAGTCCTACGCTTTTGTTATAGTACCCATCTAAATCCAATCTGTATTTGATATCAGTACTAACAAAGGTATTTTTTATAGTTGGAATGCGATACCCTACATCATAAGCAGTTTTACCATCTTCAAAGCGGTTGGTGATTTTATTTTGAAATTGATGTCCGGAACCCAAAAAGTTGCGTTCATTCAATTCGAAATTGATTCTGGAACTGGATAAAGATCCTTGCGGAAGCATGCTCCAAGAATCCAACACGCGAATAGTTACATCAACGGAATCAGTGCTTGTAGTGCTACTATCGGGTGTAATATCAACCCTATTAATGTACCGTTGTGCTCGAATTAAACGCTCAGATTCCCGCACAAGTAAGGAGTCGAAAGCCTTGTTTTTCTTAATTAACAGTAAATTTAAAATTGCCAATCGGTTGGTTTTAATGTGCGCTCTGTTCCCCAGTTTTTCTGCCCACCGAGTTGGTTTTTTAAGTGTATCAGTATCAGAATATCCAAAGGGATCAAGTGTAATTATGTTTATTTTACGAATTATTTTACCTTCAAATGGACTGTATTTTTTTTGAATTTGTGGTGTGCTTCTACTGCGAATAGAATTTCTTTTAAAGACTAATTTGTGTAACAGTTTGTTAAACTTATTCTTTTTTGAAAATGAGTTTATGTTTTTTGCGATGGTCGTTGAATCCTTTTTCCCTTCTCTTTTTTGACCAAACGAAATTGTTGTTCCAAAAAAGAACAGCACACAAAACATTATTTTGAAAAAAGTATTCATAAAATAGTTGCGCCTACAAATAATAGCTGGGTAAAAAAAATACAATTTTCTTTTGCAATACGATTTTTGAGACAGTTGCTAAGATACTATGTTTTTGGGGTATTTGCATCTGTTATAGTTGTAGTTTCTGTGAATACAGGCACTGGCACATCTGCTTTAATGACATTGGTTTTTGGTTCGGTATCTTCCTCAGAATCAAAAAGTGGTAGCTTAATATTCCTCCATGTATAGGTTTTGGGTAAATGATCGCCCATCAAATATCCCCATGGTTCTAAAGATTCAATGCGGTCAAAAATTACTTTTAGCATAGCCAATATTGGAAGTGCCAAAAACATTCCCGAAACACCCGCGATTGCTCCTCCAATGATGATAGCGATGATAGATACAAAAGCGTTAATTTCTACTTTCGAACTAACAATCATTGGTACTAAAATATTATTATCAATCAATTGTACCACGACTGTAACAACAATTACTCCAACTATTACTGACAAGTCAGGTGAACCTGTTAACGAGGCCACGATACTTAAAACACCTGCAAATAAAATCCCGATGTAGGGAATTAAGTTTAAGATGCCAGTAATGATTCCTAGTAAAATAGCATATTTCACCCCAATTAGCATAAAGCCAATAGTAGTCATTGTTGCTACACAAATTAGTTCGATGATTAAACCAACGATATAACTATTTATGGCCATTCGGATGTTGGTTAAAATATCTTTTAATTGAGCATGGTTTTCTTTGTTTACTAGTTTTCCTAAAAACATCAAGAAATGGGTGCGATACAGTAAAATTAAAAAAGTATAAATTGGTATTAAAGTAAGATTTAATAAGGTATCCGTGAACGACATTAGCGTTGTACCAATTATCTCTTTACCTTTTTCCATAGAATCTTCTGCAGCTGTATCAATGTATTCTTTTTGTTCAGAAGAACTTAAGTTGAAGTTGGTGCGAATGTAGTCCTGAATATTTCCTAAATGAATGGTTAAGTTTTTTTCTATTTTATCAAAATCTTCAGTAAAATCACTAATTTGAAAAGAAAGAAAAACAAACAATCCAACAAAGAATAGAACGAACAGAATAACGGCAATCATTACCGCAAGCACGTTTGGAAATCGCAATTTTGCTTTCAAAAATTGAACTATTGGATATAGTAAAATAGCAAACAAAAACGACATGATTATGGGCACCAGAATTCCTTGACCGATATAAAACAAAAATAGCAATGAAATTAATGCTAATAAAATGAAAGTAAGTTTCGCGTAAAAAGGGAATTGCATCGAGTTGCTCATATTATGTTTTTTTTATAAGTATTAAAGTTATAAAACTAAATTTTTAAAGAGCAAAGATGAATCAAAAAAAAACTAACTATTTACATATTTAGGATTGAAAGTTATAGAATTTAAACTTCTGATATAAAGTTACAATTCCGTTTAATCTCATCTAATCAATGAAATCTTGATCGTGGAACTCATTTTTTAAAATTGAAATTCCTTTTTGTAGTAATAAATTGTTTGGAAAAATTATTTGTTCCCCATCAATTGTGCGCAAAAAAACATGGAAAGCACCAATGTCTTCAATTTCTGCTTGAATAGGAAAATCTTTGTCGTGAATTTTAATTACATCACCAATTTTAAATGGAAACGAAAAAAACAAAATAATCCCTGATGTGATATTACTCAAAATAGACCATTGAGCAAACATGGCAACGCCTACAACTGTTGTAAAAGAACTCAAAGCAATTATGATATCTTTTGCTTGAACTCCCCAAACTATGATTAAAGCAATAACTACTAGAATGTTTAAAAATAGGTGCAAGTATTTAATCACCAAATTAGTTCGGTGTTCAATGGTTTGGTGCGATTGCGCATATCTACGTACCAATTTAGTAGTTACAATACGTAAAATAAAAAAAACTATTGCAGTTATTCCGCTAGCGATTATCTCTCGAGAATACTCTTGAATAATGGATAAATTCATAGGATTTAAGGTAATTGGTTCAAATAATCAAATACTTTGTCAGTAGGCAATCCCATTATATTGGTGTAAGAACCTTCAATTTTTGCAACTCCAATAAAACCAATCCATTCTTGAATGCCATAGGAACCGGCTTTATCGTAGGGTTTGTAGTTTTCTACGTAATATTGAATAGTTTCTTTGGTCAAATTATGAAAAGTGACTTTGCTGTATTCATGAATAACGGTCGTTTTTTCATTCGTTTTAAAACAAACAGAGGTAATAACTTCGTGGGAGCTGTTTGAAAGTGATTGTAATATTGAGATAGCCTCTTGTTCATTTTTTGGCTTGCCAAGCGCTATGTTTTTGTGCCATACAATGGTGTCACTGGTTATCAAAATACCATTATCGGGTAGTTCATTTTCAAACGCATCCGCTTTTAAAACAGCCAAATAATCTGTTATTTCGTGCGCTTGCAAATGTGATGGATAAACTTCTTCAGTATCTTTTAATCGAATTTCAAAATCCAAATCTAAGTCTTTTAAAAACTGCTGCCTGCGCGGAGAACCTGACGCTAGGATTATTTGGTATTTTTTTAATTTATCTTTAAGCATTGTATTGTAAATTTAGATTGAGCAGTGCAACTGATAAGATTCCAAAGAACAAAACCCATTTAAGCACTGAACTCAATAAATGATAATCAGATTTATTTTTTGCAGACCACATTTTAATGGTAAAATAGAGTAGTGGACCAGTTACAAAAATTAAAAGGTAGACCACTACAAAAAGCAAATCCATCAAATACATATTGATGTAGCGCAACAAAATGAATAGCGGAGCTATACTAAGCACAAATACCAATTTACTTGTTTTGATGGCGCCTAAAACAATAGGTAAAGTTGCCATTCCTTGCTGTGAATCGCCGTCTAAATCCTCCAAATCTTTGACCATTTCGCGCAATAAATTGACTATAAAAGCAAATATGGCATAATCTGTTAAGATAGAGAAAAAGAGACGCATTTGCTTTTGGTTATCTAAGCCGGTTGCAGGATACAAATCGAAAACACCAATTATCAATATACTAATTGATAACAATAGTGCCACCACAAAATTACCCACAAGTACCATTTGCTTTAAGCTAGTAGCATAAAAATAAAGAGTGGCAGCAATAAAGATAAAGACAGCTGCAAAGCTAGGTTTCATAATCACATTCGACAGATAAAAACCAATAGCTACGCCGACTGTAGTTAAAGCAATATAGTAATTATAGGCTTTTTGCTCTGAAATAGTCACTCCAACAATTTGTTTTCCAGGTTTGTTGACAGCATCAGTTTGTTGGTCGTAAATATCGTTGATTACATAGCCACCTGCGGCAATGCAAAAAGTTGCGATAACCAACAAAAGGTACTGCCAATCGGCAAGTGCTAGCGGTATTGATTGCCATTTAAAAAATACAAATCGAAATAGCAACTGCATTAAGGCCAGCATCATTAGATTTTGATAGCGAATCAGGCGAAGAAAATTCATAAGCTATTATTTCTTTTTCTTTTAATCGTGTTGTCCGTTAAAATGTTCCATCCATTTGCCTTGAACTCTCATTACTTGTTCAATCACATCTCGCACTGCACCTTTACCACCATTTTTATGTGAAATATATCCTGATATTTCTTTAATTTCAGGGCTAGCATCCTGCGGACAAGTTGCTAATCCTACTAATTTCATGACATGATAATCAGGAATATCGTCACCCATGTACAGAACTTGCTCAGGATTGATATTGGAAACGGCTGTGTATTCGTTAAAAGTAGCTACCTTATCTGGAGTTCCCAAATAGATGTCTGTGATGCCTAAGTTTTGTAAACGGATACGAACTCCTTCATTACTCCCGCCAGAAATGATACATACCTTATAGCCACTTTCGATCGCGGCTTTAATAGCATAACCATCTCTTATGTTCATAGTTCTTAATATTTCGCCTTCATTGGTTACAAATACTGAACCGTCTGTGAGCACACCATCTACATCAAAAATAAAACTAGTGATGTCATTCATTATTTCTTTATAGCTTTTTGCCATTTTCTTGTATCGATTGAGTTAAAAGTAAATAAATTTCTTTTTGGTATTCCTCTTTTAAAAAATTGAGGTGTGTTGTTATGGTATTTTGATCGTTGCGTTTTGCTGGGCCTGTTTGTGCATCGATGGGTGAGAGTATTTGAATTTTTGCTGCTGTTTCTTGAATTAATGGTTCAAGTATGTCAAATGGAACTTGATTTTCTTGGCAAATTGTTGCAGCGATAGCGTACAAATGATTGGTAAAATTATTAGCAAAAACCGCAGCTACATGCAATGCCTGGCGTTGCTCGGTATTGATGGCTATAACTTTATCTGAAATTACTTTTCCTACTTTTTGAAGTACATGAAAATCAGTTGCATTTTCACTTTCGATACAAATAGGTATGGGTCTAAAATTAATTTCTTTGTTTTTAGTAAACGTTTGAAGTGGATAAAAAACACCTTTCCGATTGTTGTCGTTTAAAATTTGAAGTCCTGCCGCTCCTGATGTATGAGCCACCAATCTATTTTTGAAAGGTATTTGAGAGGACACTTCGGCTATAGCATCATCGGATACACAAATGATGTACAAATCGGCTTCGATTAATTCTTCAAAAGAAGAGGTAATTTGGTCCCAAGGAACTAAAGGTGTAATGGTTGCAGAATTTCGAGCGTAAACTTGCACTAATTCTACATCACTGCCATGTGAATTTTCATATTCAAACGCGGCAATTAAATGTTGCGCAACGTTTCCTGAGCCTATTACTACTACTTTGATCATCATGCAAAAATAGAAAAAAAATATGGCAAATTTTTGCAAAGAAAAATCACTCTTGTTACTGTTTTGTAATGCTTTCAGTTTCAAAAAAATCAGGCTTTCAATACCTTCTTAATTTTGATTTAATTAACAAATGTGCGATTCGCGAAGTCAACATTTTTAAGTACTTTTGTGGCACTTTTACAAAACATAACCCCATAAAAATGGAGAAAAAAATAGTTTCTTTTTTGTTTTCAACTCGCTTAATGGCCTTTTTGTTTGTTGCATACGCTGCTGCTATGGCTACAGGAACTTTTATTGAAAGCAAATACAATACAGATACCGCAAAAATTTTAATTTACAATTCATGGTGGTTTGAAGCCATTCATGTTTTTTTTGTGATCAATTTCATTGGTAATATCAAGCGTTACCAACTTTTAAAAAAAGAAAAATGGGCGACATTGTTGCTGCATTTATCTTTCATATTCATCATTTTGGGAGCTTTTGTTACTCGATATATAAGCTATGAAGGTGTTATGCCAATACGTGAAGGTGCAACTGAAAACCAAGTTTTTTCAGAGAAAACTTTTTTGACTGTTTTTGTTGATGGGGAATATCAAGGCCAAATGCGACGCAGAGTTTTTGAGGAAAAGGTGTTGTTTTCACCTGCGACCTCAAATGATTTTACAATGTCAGGTAAATTTGCTGATACACCATTTGAGGTAGAGTACGAAAATTTTGTCATGGGTGCAACAGAGTATGTGAAACCAGATCCAAAAGGAATTACTTATCTAAAAATTGTAGAGGCAGGCGATGGCGGCCGACACGAGCATTTTTTAAAAGAAGGCGAAGTTCAAAACATTCACAACGTTTTGTTTTCGCTGAATAAATATACGGATGGTGCCATAAATATTATAACAACTGGAAAAGAATACACAATTCAAACTCCTTTTGAAGGTAATTTTATGAGAATGGCCGACAAGTTACAGGGTAAAGTAACCAAAGATAATGTTCAGCCATTGATGATGCGTTCGTTGTATAGCGTGGGCGATATGCGATTCGTTTTTCCAGATCCGGCTGTAAAAGGAATTATCGATTACAAATCGAACAACGATTTTAAAGCAAAAACTCACGAAGACGCGCTAACAGTAAAATTGATTGCTGAAGGTCAGGAAAAATCAGTAACGCTATTGGGTTCAAAAGGTAAAGTAGGAGAACCTAAAACTGTTAAAATTGGTAAAACTGATTACACTTTATTTTTCGGAAGTAAAGCCTATGAGTTGCCTTTTAAAATTAAACTAAACGATTTTATAGCTCAAAAATATCCGGGTACTGAAAAAAGTTACTCTTCATTTGAAAGTAAAGTAACAGTCCAAGACAAGGAAACTTTTGATGCACGTATTTATATGAACAATGTACTAGACCATGATGGTTACCGCTTCTTTCAATCTGGTTTTGATCCAGATGAAAAAGGTACTATTCTCTCTGTAAACCATGATTTCTGGGGTACGGGACTTACTTACGTTGGATATTTTATTCTTTATTTTGCTATGATGGCCATCTTATTTACAAAACACTCTCGTTTTGCTGACTTAAAGCGAAAATTAGAAGTTGTTAAAACCAAAAAGGCTAAGTTTTTACCTGCTGTATTGCTGTTGTTTAGTTTGGGTTCATTCGCGCAAGCGCAAGAACACAATCATGACGAACATGAAGGACATGTGCATGAAGAGACTGCAGCTGCGCCAGCGCCAACACAACATGCGAGCCACTCACAAAAAAAATTAAGCCAATCTGAACTTTTAGCTTTTATTACTAAAAACAAAGTTTCAGAGGCACATGCGGCTAAGTTTGCACGTTTGGTTATTCAAGATGCCGGTGGACGAATGAAACCTATTAACACTTTTTCTTCGGAATTGTTGCGTAAGGTGAGTCAGAGCAACTCGTTCAATGATATGAATTCGGACCAAGTTTTTCTATCGATGACGCAATATGCTAACTATTGGATTGATATTCCAATCATTCATTTAAGAAGAGGGAATGACAGTATCAGAAAAATTATTGGTGTAGATAAAGAAGCAAAAGTGGCACCTTTTGTTTCATTTTTTGATGAAAAAGGAAATTACAAATTGGCCAAATACCTTGAGAGTTCCTTCAGCGCGGCCAATCCGAATCAATTTGAAAAGGATTTCATTGAAACAGACAAAAGAGTTAACTTAATGGAATCTGCTTTGAGCGGTAGAATTTTGAAGATTTTCCCTGTTCCAAACGATGCCAATAACAAATGGGTATCATTTTTAGAATTGAATGAAGCTGGAATAAAAGGAATGGAAGCAACTTACACCAAAAGTGTCCTACCATTGTATTTTGGCGCACTTGCAAACGCAGCCACCACTGGCGATTTTAATACTTCAGATGAATTGGTAGAGAGTATTACTGGTTTTCAAAAACGTTTTGGTAGTAAAGTAAGACCAAGTGAAGATAGGATTTCCTCAGAAATTTTATATAACAAGTTTGATGTATTTAATAAGCTGCAAACTTGGTATATGTTAGGTTCTATTTTAATGTTGTTGTTTACAATTTTACAAATTTTTAAAGAACGTAAATGGTTACATTATGCGGTTAACGGGATGCATATTGTTATTGGACTTCTATTTGCACTGCATACAGTTGGGCTAATTGCACGGTGGTACATATCTGGTCATGCCCCGTGGAGTAATGCTTATGAATCAATTATATATATTGCGTGGGCGACTATGTTTTTTGGATTGGCTTTTGATCGCAAATCAAAACTTACAGTAGCGTCATCAGCTTTTGTAACCGCTATGATTTTATTTGCTGGTAATCTGAACTGGATTGATCCTGAAATTGCCAATTTACAACCGGTTTTAAATTCGTATTGGTTGATGATACACGTAGCTGTAATCGTTGGTAGTTATGGTCCGTTGGCTTTAGGAATGATTTTAGGAGGTGTTGCTTTGTTGTTAATGTTGTTTACCAATGAAAAGAATAAAGTAAAAATGGATTTAAATATTCAAGAGATTACCTATATCAATGAAATGGCACTTACAATTGGTTTGATAATGCTTACTATTGGTAACTTTTTAGGAGGTCAGTGGGCTAATGAAAGTTGGGGACGCTACTGGGGTTGGGACCCTAAAGAGACGTGGGCTTTGATTACTATTATGGTTTATGCATTTGTAATTCACGCGCGTTTTGTTCCATCATTGCGTGGTAAATGGATTTTTAATTTAATGAGTATGTTCGCATTTTTATCAACTTTGTTTACATATTACGGAGTTAATTTTCACTTAGTAGGATTACACTCGTATGCAAGTGGAGAAGCTCACTCTTTAAATTGGATTTATTATACTTTGGGTGGAATTGCTTTATTTGGTGCAGTTTCGTATCCTAAGTATAGAAAATATTATAAGAAGTAAATTATAACTTATCTTCATAAAAAAGCCCAACTATTTTAGTTGGGCTTTTTTATTGTTCTTTAAATCACAAAAAGTTAATAGTTGATTGTACTATTTGCAATATGATTTACTTAAAACAAGAAATAAATTTTCTCCCAATTATCGATACCAAAGTAATTAATTACTGTGCTTAATTGGTTTATAAAAAAAGGGCTCAACTGTTGTTGAACCCTCTTCTCTTTATAAAATTAGTTTGGTTTTATACTTTACCCAAAGTATATAATTGTTCCATTGTAGGAGTTAAACTTCCACCAGCTGGTTCTAATGTAATTCCGAATCCTTCGGCACCATTAGCACTGCTTACTGCAAATAATTTTTGCTCGTTTTTATCAAAGTTCTCTAGTAAACCTATGCTCGTAGGAGTAAGTGGATTTAATTTAAGTGCCCAAACTTGGTAAACCATTCCTTCTGGTGGTTCAGGTAAATTTGCAGCATCAATATAAACTACCTCAGTTTCTTGATTCCAATATACCTTTGCTGAAGACTGTGGGCTAACTGCCTGTCCACCTAAACTCACTACTGTGTTTTTGATATCACGAACTACTGCTAAGCTAGACTCAACCGCTGTGTTTTTAATTTTTAAGGTATTGAATTCTTTTTCAATTTTAGCCTTGTCGTCTTGAGCAGCGGCCACTAATGAAGAAGTTTGATTCAGCTCATTATATTGATATGCTACACCCACTAACAAAGCTACAGATGCGGCCCATCCTAAATATTGGAATTTATTCTTTTTAGGTTCCAATTGAATTACGGGAGCATATTTAAGCTCTAATTTTTCTTTAATTTTTTCGTAGTTAGCCACCGAATGAAAAGGTGAAAAACTAGATGATAGTACTACAATAGCTTTTTCTATCGAAATGATTTCTGAATTAATTTCAGCATTATTTTTTGCCTTTGCGGCAACTTCTTCACTCTCTGTTTCCGTTAATAAACCATAAACATAAAGTTCCAGAATTCCTGAGTCAATATATTCTTTTGTTTCCATTATACTTTCAAATAATTTCTGAGATCGTTAATACAATTTCTATTTTGTGTTTTTACTGTTCCTAAAGGTATAGCCAACTCGTCACTAGCCTCTTGTTGGGTGTAACCTTTAAAAAACAATAAGTCAATTATTTGAATACATTTTGGTTTGAGTCTTTTTACAAATTCATTTAATCCAATCGTATCCACTTTGTCAGACAGTATCGAACTGTCTTCAAAATGATTTACGAAATTATCTGTAGAAAGGTTTTTTTGACTGTTATTAAAATTTTTGGAGCGCAGTTTGTCAATTGAAGTATTTCTAGCAATATTAAGGATCCAGGTATAAAATCGTCCTTTACTTTCGTTATACGAATCAATGTTTTTCCAAATTTTCACAAAGACTTCTTGCAATACATCTTCGGCCTCTTCTCTGTTTTTTACTAAAACATTGATAACCGAGAACAGACTTTTTGAATACATATCGTAAAGATGTGTGAATGCCCTCTCATCTTTTTTGTATATCAATACTAATAATTCTTCTTGACTCATAGTTTATATTGTTTATCTCTTACAAATTTATGCAATTTCAATTAAAAGAAGACTGATTTTGGCGAGTCTTCTGGTTTTAAAATCTAAAGAAAACTATCTTTTGAACGTAAATATACATAAAAACTTGCCTTTTCGTAAGTTATAGTCAAAAAAAGATGATTTATGTAAAACCATTTTAATCTTATTTCCGTAAATAATTTTAGATAGATATAAATAATTTTAAAATCAAAAAAAAACAGAAACTTGTTTAACTTTCTATTTTAACACTTTTCTTTTTCAAAGTAGTTCTCTGATTGTCAATTTTTTAAGTGTTATATGTTAATTATACGTTCTTATTTTTCTTGATATTACCATTGAAAAGAAATATTTTCGCCCTCTAATCTCTATACATATTAGTATTTAATATCATCTCATAAGCACTTCATATGTATAGTTTTATATCAAAACAAATGAAAAATATTTTTTTGACGTTGTTAACATGTTTCGGTTTAACGACTTGGGCGCAAATTAAAAAAGCGAAGATTGTAGATAAAAACGGCAATCCAATAGAAAATGTGTATGTGTTGAATACAAAATCTCAAACACATGCACACAGTAATGAATTTGGAGTTTTTACCTTATCTGAAACGGTTGACGGAGATCCTCTTGAAATAGTAGCCTTTGGTTACAAAAGACGAATTAGCAAATTTAATTCAAATGAGGAAGTTATTGTTCTTGAAGATGGTCTATTTCGTTTAAAAGAAGTTGTAATTCAACCCAAACTTTCGGCTATGAATGTCATTTCAAAAATTGATTTGCAAACTACACCCGTAAACTCTTCGCAAGAGATTTTACGCAAAGTTCCAGGTTTGTTAATTGGTCAGCACGCAGGTGGAGGTAAAGCAGAGCAGCTTTTTTTAAGAGGTTTTGATATTGATCATGGTACTGATATTGCCATTTCTGTTGATGGAATGCCTGTAAATATGGTTTCGCATGCGCACGGTCAAGGTTATGCTGATTTACATTTTGTTATACCTGAAACGGTAGATAAAATTGATTTCGGAAAAGGAACTTACTATGCGGACAAAGGAGATTTTGCAACGGCAGGATATGTAGCTTTTCAAACGAAAGATAAAATCGAAAACAGTAGTATTGGTGTAGAGATTGGTCAATTTAATACGCTCAGAACAGTAGGATTATTTGATCTTTTGGGGCAACAAAAAAATCAAAGCGCTTACATTGCAACTGAATATATTCTGACAGATGGTCCGTTTGATGCGCCTCAAAATTTTAATCGAATCAATCTTTTAGGGAAATATTCGGTTAGTTTGAATGATGCAAGTAAGTTCTCAATTTTAGCTTCTCGTTTCAAAAGTAAATGGGACGCGTCTGGACAAATTCCACAACGATTGGTTGATTTGGGAGTGATTACTAGATTTGGTGCAGTTGATAGTACGGAAGGTGGAACAACTTCAAGAACTAATTTTAATGTGGCTTGGTCAAAACCAATTAGTGAAAGTAGCTATTTTAAGGCCAATGCTTTTTATTCGAATTACGAGTTTGAATTGTTCTCGAATTTTACATTTTTCTTGAATGATCCTGTAAATGGAGATCAAATAAAGCAAAAAGAAGAGCGAGCGATTTATGGTTTGAATGCTGATTTACATCAAAAATCATTTATCAATGACGCCGAAGTACTTATGCAATACGGAATTGGTTTTAGATCAGATGCAACAATTGACTCTGAATTATCAAGTACGCTGAATAGAAAAACCGTTTTGCAACGATTAAAATTAGGCGATATAGAGCAATCTAATTTATTCTCGTACGCAAATGCAGAATTTAAAATGGGAAAATGGATTATAAATCCTGCATTGCGCTTGGATTATTTTAAATTCAATTACCAAGATATGTTAGCCAACACGTTTCAAACACAGGCAGAAACAGAAGTGAAGTTTTCACCAAAATTGAATTTTATTTATTCAAAAAGTAATGAATTACAATTTTTTGTCAAATCAGGAATGGGTTTTCACTCCAATGATACAAGAGTGGTGGTTGAAAATAATGGCAGAGAAATACTTCCAACAGCAATTGGTACTGATATTGGTACAATTTGGAAACCTACGCCATCACTATTAGTAAATGCTGCTTTGTGGCATTTGTATTTGGATCAAGAATTTGTATATGTAGGTGATGCGGGAGTGATTGAGCCGAGTGGGAAGTCCCGTAGAATGGGCGCTGAACTTAGTTTGCGTTATCAATTGAATGATCATTTGTTTTTTGACGCAGATGCCAATTACACTTATGCGCGTAGTATTGAAGAGCCAAACGGGCAAGATTTTATACCGTTAGCACCTGATTTTACAACAACAGGTGGATTGAGTTTTCAAAATGTGCACGGATTTTCAGGAGGTTTACGTTATCGTTACCTCAAGAATCGTCCAGCTAATGAGGATAATTCTATTATTGCAAAAGGGTATTTTATATCTGATTTGAATGTAAATTATCAATTAAAGAAAATTAATATTGGCATTGCCATCGAAAATATATTCAATACCGAATGGAATGAAACACAATTTGCAACAGAATCGAGGCTTCAAAACGAGCCAGAAAGTGTTGAGGAAATACATTTTACTCCAGGAACGCCTTTCTTTTTGAAAGGGAAAATTACCTACGCGTTCTAAATACCACGAGAAGTTTTTGTTGTTTATTTGTTTGGAAGCCTGACAGTTCATAGGGTCGGGCTTCCTTTTTTTATTTAACCACTGTTTAACAAAAAAATAATTT
Source organism: Flavobacterium turcicum (assembly GCF_011365745.1). Lineage (GTDB taxonomy): Bacteria > Bacteroidota > Bacteroidia > Flavobacteriales > Flavobacteriaceae > Flavobacterium > Flavobacterium turcicum. The sequence goes on from NZ_JAAOBY010000002.1 coordinate 414,149, forward strand.
ATTAAAACAAAAAAAGAAGTACTTTTAACAAAAATTATAATTATGAAAAACTTAGTTTATATAGCAACTTTTGCTTTAGTATTATTTAGTTGTCAAAACCAAGCACAACCAAAAAAATCAGACAAAATTATGAGTACAGCAGTTACAGCTAAAGAAAACATTTATCAGTTTAAAGTAGAAGATTTATCAGGCAAAACATTTGATTTTAGTACGCTAAAAGGAAAAAAAGTAATCATTGTAAATACAGCATCTAAGTGTGGATTAACTCCTCAGTATAAAGATTTAGAAGCGGTTTACAAAGAGTACAAAGATAAAGGTTTAGTAATTGTTGGTTTTCCAGCAAATAATTTTGCATCGCAGGAGCCAGGAACAAACGAGGAAATTGCAACATTTTGCCAAATGAATTACGGTGTTACTTTTCCTATGATGGATAAAGTTTCTGTAAAAGGTGATGATATGGCTGCTATTTATCAGTTTTTAACTCAAAAATCTAAAAATGGTTTACAAGATTCAAATGTAGAATGGAATTTTCAAAAATACCTAATCAATGAAAAAGGAGAACTAGAAAAAGTAATTTCTCCTAGAGTTTTGGTTACTGATCCAGAAGTAATGAATTGGATTAAAGCATAAGCAGTTAGCTAACTTTATACAGTAAAATATCTTCAAAGAGATTTTCAGTCAAATGAAAATCTCTTTTTTTGTGATTTAACTAAGTTTCCAATATTTCATAAACATTGAACCATTAAGAAATTAAGTTAAATGAAGTATTAGCGCTTAATTTTTCTTCATTTCTTAATGGTTTATATTTCCCTCTAGATTTTTTCGTTTTTGAAAATTTCAGCTACAGCAGCTTCGTAGTTCCGAATACTTTGAGCTTTTTTGATCTTTTTTAAAACTTTGTGCGGGTTTGAAAAAGTAGTACTAAAATACTCCCACAAATGATACATTTTCAATAAGATATGTGTACTTCCTGATAATGACTCGCTGTAAATAGCGTACAATGTATCATGAAAAGCGCTAAATAATTCCATTTTATTAGATGGATATTCGGTAGTGTCATTTTTTATCATCGTTGGTAAAAAAGGATCGGCAATTAAACCGCGGCCAATCATCCAATGTGATATTGATGGAAAACGCTCTTGCATTTTTCTAAACCCTTCAACCGAAGTAATATCTCCATTATAATACAAAGTATGTTTGGCTTGATCAATACATTTTTGAAAACCATCAAGATCTACCCCGCCTTTGTACAGTTGTTTTCCTAAGCGAGCGTGTATGGCAATATTTTTCAGTGGATACCTATCAAGAATTGGAAGCACATCTAAAATTTCTTGCGGAGATTCATAACCCAAGCGCATTTTCATTGATACCAAAATATCGGTTTCATTGTGGGCACGTTCCAAAATATGATTGATTTTTTCGGTATTGCTGATTAGACCTGAACCCATTCCTGATTTTGTGACCATCGGATATGGGCAACCTAAATTCCAATTGAGTTCTTTATAGCCTAATTCTAAAACATATTTGGCAACAAACAAAAATTCTTCGGCATCGTTAGTAATTACTTGTGGAATAACCTCTAAATCTAAATTATTGTCCAATTGCAAGTCACGCTGATAAGATGGTTTGATGACCAATTTTCCATTTAGTCGAATGTAAGGAGAATAAAAAGTATCAATACCACCAAATAATTTATTTTGGGCATTGCGAAAACGAAAATCGGTAAATCCTTGTAAAGGTGATGAAAGAAGGGTAAAGCTCATATTATTTTAAAAAACACAAAGGTATCTTTTATAACGCAAGTACCCTAATTATAGCTGCATTACTCCAATATCAATTGCATAAAAACCGAGTGCAACCAACGATCAAATTTAAATCCTGATTCTTTAATTACGCCCACCGTTTTAAAACCAAATTTTTCGTGAAAGGTTACGCTACTCTCATTTTCGGCATCAATTACGGCAATCATGGTGTGCAGTTTTTGTTGTTTTGCTAACGAAATGAGCTCTTGCAATAGCAGTTTGCCAATGCCTTTTCCATGAAAATTTTCATCAACGTATACCGAGTGCTCTACTGTAAATTTATACGCTTCACGGAAACGAAATTCACTATACATCCCAAAACCAACTACTTGATTTTCAATACTGGCTACAATCACTGGGAAATTTTTAGCCAGTTTGTCTTCTATGATATTTTTTTGTTGCTCTAATGTTCTCACGTTGTAATCGTAAAGCGCTGTAGAGTGCAAAATATTGTAATTAATAATATCGAGAATGGCTTGAGTATCTTCGGGTTGATAGGGGCGAATGCTTACAGACATGGCTATTTGATTTGGTTCAAAATTAACAAAAAAGAGCTAAAAGAAAAGGAAATAGCCTGCCAAGTTTGTAACTTTGTAACTCAGAAAAATGACACGATGATATACCCCAAAATACCTTTAGCGCAAAGCATAATTGAGTTCTGTTTGGCCAAAGGAATCACCACTATAATAATTTCGCCCGGTTCACGTAATGCGCCCTTAACCATAGGTTTTGCGAGTAATCCTGCTTTTACCTGCTACAGTATTGCCGATGAGCGTTCGGCAGCGTTTTTCGGTTTAGGAATTGCGCAGCAAACCAAGCAGGCAGTAGCTTTGGTTTGTACATCTGGATCAGCTTTGCTAAATTATTATCCCGCTTTTGCGGAAGCGTTTTACAGTCAAATTCCGTTGATTGTTATTTCTGCTGATCGTCCGCAAAGTAAAATTGATATTGGCGATGGGCAAACGATAAGGCAAGAAAACGTGTTTGCTAACCATTCATTGTACAATGCCAATTTACAAGAAGAGGTGTCGAATGAAAACGATATCAAAATTAATGAAGCCATAAATACTGCTTTGACTCAAAAAGGACCTGTTCATATCAACGCACCTTTCGAAGAGCCTTTGTATGAAACTGTCACAGAACTTTCGGTTAATGTGAATGTAATTCCTGTTGCAATTGAAAATTCAATTCTAGCAATTGATGAAGTACAAAAAGCTGCTGAAAGTTGGAATAAGGCATCAAAAAAAATGATTTTAGTAGGTGTCAATGAACCAAATGCGGTCAACGATGCTATAATTGAAGCTTTAGCTCAAGATGAATCGGTTGTAGTGCTAACAGAAACGACTTCTAATTTGCATCATACCACCTTTATCAGCAACATCGATACGATTATTACGCCTTTTACGGAGACTGAATTTGAACAACTTCGACCTGAAATCTTGATTACTTTTGGTGGAATGGTAGTATCAAAACGCATTAAAGCTTTTTTACGAAAGTACAAACCAAAGGAACATTGGCACATCGATCCGTTGCGTGCTTATGATACTTTTGGCGCGTTGACAAACCATTTTACGGTAACTCCCAATATATTTTTTGAGTCATTATTTCCGCTTGCGCAAAAGGGAAGCAGTACTTACTTCCAAGAATGGGATCATATTAAAAGTCACAGAAAACTAAAAGTCGATTTGTACTTGTCGAAGATTCCTTTCTCAGATTTTAAAGTATTTGAAAAAGTAATTCCAGCACTACCGCAGCACTCGCAATTACAAATAAGTAATAGTTCGGCCATTCGGTACGCTCAATTAATTGAAATTGATCCAACCATCGAAGTGTATTGCAATCGCGGAACGAGTGGAATTGATGGCAGTACGTCTACCGCAATTGGCGCCGCCGTTGCCAATAAAAAACAAACCGTGTTTATCACAGGTGACATCGGATTTTTGTACGATACCAATGCACTTTGGAACCACTACATTCCTAAAAACTTTAAAATTATTTTGATTAATAACGGTGGTGGCGGTATTTTCAGGATTTTGCCAGGTCATGCTGAAACTCCTGTGTTTAATACTTATTTCGAAACTTCACATTGCTTAACAGCCGAGCATTTGGCAAAAATGTATGGTTTTAAATATACCATTGCTAGTGATGAAGGAAGTTTACAGACCGCGGTAACCGAATTATTTGCTCAAAATGAACAAGCTTGCATTCTTGAGGTTTTCACTCCAACGTTATTAAACGACCAGATTTTATTGAATTTTTTTAAAGAGTTAAATTAAATTTAATCTCACTTTTCTTGGTTCAGAAGATTTTATGTTTAAATTTGGTTGTGTTACTAAACTAATAAACAACCATTAAACCAATTATTTATGAGTGCAAGAGAAGAATTAATTACCAAGTATGCTGCTGATTTAAAAGAAAAATGCGGTGTAGAACCAAATATGGATTTGCTAACCAAAGTTACTATTGGATGCGGCCCATCAATTTATAATGCAGATGCTGCTACGGTTGCAGGAAGTCAACAAGCGGAATTAGACAATGTAAAAAATAACTTTTTGATTAAAAAATTAGGTCTTACTGACGGTCCTGAGCTTGATGCTGCCATTGATGCGGTGATGGAGCAGTACGGACGTTCAAACAGAAATAAGTTTAGAGCAGTTATTTATTATTTGTTAACGGTACATTTCAAAAAAGAAAGCGTTTACAATTAATAAACTTTGTTTTACTGCATAAAAAAAGCGTTCGAATCATCGAACGCTTTTTTGTTATAAGAAGTTGTATTTATCGAATTGGCAGCGGGAATACAGGTAAACTCGAGTGACCTAATTCATCCACCGCTTGAACAGCAAAAAAGAAATTGTCTTTTGAGTACGGAATTTCAGCTTTGGTTCCTTTTACAAAAATTGTTTTTTCCCAATGTTGTGAGGACGTTTCACGAACTAAAATGTTATAGCCATAAACTGGTTTTCCTGCGGGTGCAGTCCATACCAAAGTAGAGAAATTAGTTAAGTCTTTTACTTCAATTCCAACGTTGGTTGGAGCTTTTGGTGACCAAGCTAAGTTGCTGTAAGAAGCTAAGTTAGATAAGGTTACTTTTTTCATATATTCAAAGTCCATAAACTCTACTAAGTCGCCGTATTGAATGTTGTTTTCCTTACGAACGTCTTGGTGTTGATGGTCGTAGTTTTCGTTCATTTCACAAAAACGAACAGCTGTAAAACCATTTTGACTAAAAGGAGTGTGATCTCCTCCGCGCAAGAAACGATCATTGCGATATACTAAAGAAATATCTAATTGGTCTACGTATTGGTTGGTTATCGTTTTGATGTAACGTGCCAATTGTCTTGACGGGCTGTCGTTATCACGGTTGATAGACTTTCTAACTTTTGCTTCAGCCTCAGTTTCTAAAAACGGAATTGCCTCACTGAACACGCGCACCTTTGTATTGTCGCGCAACATTGTTCCGCTCGAAAGGCTGTTACCAATCATGTCGTTGTTGAACATGGCAATTAGATTCCACTTTTCGTTTTTGGCTTTATCAGCCAAATGTTTGGCACCATACAAACCTTGTTCTTCGCCAACAACTGCAACAAAAATCAAGGTAAAAGGGAATTCTCTTTGGCTCATGATGCGCGCCAATTCCATCATAGCAGCAACTCCTGAGGCATCATCATTGGCGCCGGGAGCATCACTTTTAGCATCCATCACGTCAGACGCTCTGGAGTCTAAATGGCCGCTAATAACCATCACACGGTCATCAGTAGGGTCAGTACCTTTTAATGTAGCCATTACGTTACCCAACTGGCTGTCGGTAGCAATGCGGCGTCCATCGGCTTTTACAGTAAAATAGTCAATTACAGATGTCAATCTGCCGCTTGAAGCTAAAGCATATTTATCAAATTCAGATTTTACCCAGCGTTGTGCTGCGCCAATACCGCGTGTATTACTTTTGGTATCGCTTAAAGTATGGCGGGTACCAAACGAAACGAGTTTGCGTACGGTAGCTTCCATGTTTTCCGATTTCACTTCGGACAGCATTTTTTTAATTTCGGGATCGTCTACGGTTGATTGTGCCACGCTCGAAAACGAGAAACAAAAGAATAGCACAAATGTAATAATGGAGTTAGATTTCATTAAGTAGTTTTTATTAGTTTCTCCAAAGTTAATAAAAAAGAAAATGAATGCTGCTTGCGTGTTTAATTTTAGGATTTGTTTGAAGTTGAAGTTGGACAGTTTTAGGTGGTATTTGGATTGGAATTTGAATCGTAAATTTATTATTGAAGACCTAACAGGTTTTTAAAACCTGTTAGGTCTCAGCCAAATTAATTTTTTAAGACTTACAATGGAGAACGTCGCCTGAAAACATAAATTGCAAATCTAGCCGCGATGGAAGCGAGTATCCCACGCTTTTTTGCGTGGATACTGCGGACAGCGGGACTACACGCGAGCAGAAAGATAGTTGTATGCTCCCAAAAAGAAAAAGAATAGAAATATTTAGGCTTTATTTTTTTGTGGACCGTTTCTGAATATCCTATTTTCAAACTTCGTACCTTTGTGCTTTAGAAATTGAACTATAATGATTGAAATAGGAAAATACAATACGCTTACTATATTACGTGATACCCAAGTGGGTTTGTTTTTGGGAAATCCGGAGCTGGATCCAGAAGGAATTCACGATGTGTTACTGCCAAACAAATATGTTCCAAAGGTATTCGAAATAGGTGAGGAGCTCATTGTGTTTGTGTATTTGGATCACGAACAACGACCTGTGGCGACTACGCTTGAACCTTATATTTTACTGAACGAATTTGCGTTGCTTAGGGTAAACTATACCAATCAAGTGGGTGCTTTTATGGATTGGGGAATGGAAAAAGATATCTTGGTTCCGTTTAAAGAGCAAGCACGCCCGATGGAAAAAGGCAAGCGCTATTTGGTGTACTTGTATCTTGATCAAAAAACCAATCGTTTGGTGGCATCAAGTAAATTAAACCAGTTCTTGAAAAATGAAAACCTTACGGTCGAAAAAGGAGAAGAAGTTGATTTAATTGTTTCGCACATAACGGAGTTGGGGATTAACGTAATCATCAACGAAAAATACAAGGGTTTGATGTACAAAGACGAAGTGTACGATGATGCAATTCGCACAGGAGATCGTATGCGCGGATATATCAAATCCATTAGACCAGATAACAAGATAGATGTTTCGCTTCAAATTCAAGGTTACCAAAGTATTGAACCAAATGCAGAGAAAATTTTAGACGAGCTAAGAGCAAGTCGCGGTTTCTTGCGACTTACCGATAATTCTCATCCAGAAGATATCAAAACGGTACTGAAAATGAGTAAGAAGACTTTTAAAAAGGCAATTGGCGCTTTGTATCGAGAACAACGCATCGAAATTAAAGAAGACGGCATTTATTTGATTAAAGAGTAAAAAAAAGAAAGACTAATCGATAATGATTAGTCTTTCTCGTTTTAATGTTAAGCTTGTACCTGCAAGCGTATCATTAAAAAATATAGGTTGCAATTTGTTTATCAATGCGTTTACGTTATTATAGCAACAGTTTTGCTATTTCTGTTATACTTTTAAACGAAGCAAACGATACAACCTTTTCTATACCTTGTTGTAGTCACGAATCACTACTAAATTCATTCTTGCAATTTATTTGAATCGAAATATAACCTAAAGTAAACTGTGTTTAACATTAAAATACAAACTCATTTTAAATGGTTATTCCGTTGATTATCATATGTTAAAGATATTTAAATTCAAATAATAATTTGCTTTTTTGGTTTTAAATTTTACTTTTTTTCACATTTGTTTTCTATAAATCAGATAAATATTACCACAAGCTTATTGAAATGGAATAGGGATAATGTAAAAAATGATTTATTTTTACACTGAAAATTTTAAATCATTCAAAATGGATTGGATTACTGCCAAAGAGTACGAAGATATCACTTATAAAAAATGCAATGGGGTAGCCCGAATTGCCTTTAACCGTCCGGATGTGCGCAACGCATTCCGACCAAAAACAACTGCCGAATTATACAATGCTTTTTACGATGCGCAAGAGGATACCTCAATTGGTGTGGTATTGCTGTCTGCTGAAGGTCCTTCGTCTAAAGATGGCGTTTATTCTTTTTGTAGCGGTGGCGATCAAAACGCACGCGGGCATCAAGGGTATGTGGGCGACGACGGGCAACACCGTTTAAATATTCTGGAGGTACAAAGATTAATTCGCTTTATGCCAAAAGTTGTTATTGCTGTTGTTCCAGGATGGGCAGTAGGTGGCGGACACAGTTTACATGTGGTTTGTGATATGACTTTAGCTAGTAAAGAACACGCTATTTTTAAACAAACCGATGCTGATGTAACTAGTTTTGATGGTGGTTACGGCTCGGCATATTTGGCCAAAATGGTGGGACAGAAAAAAGCGAGAGAAATTTTCTTTTTGGGTCGTAATTATTCAGCGCAAGAGGCAATGGATATGGGCATGGTAAATGCGGTAGTGCCACACGATGAATTAGAAGCAACTGCTTACGAATGGGCTCAGGAAATTTTGCAAAAATCGCCTATGGCTATCAAAATGCTAAAATTCGCCATGAATTTGACAGATGATGGAATGGTTGGTCAACAGGTATTTGCTGGTGAAGCGACACGTTTAGCATATATGACTGAGGAAGCAAAAGAAGGTAGAAATGCGTTTCTTGAAAAGAGAAAACCAAACTTTGAAAAAAAATGGTTGCCTTAACGAAATAGTTTCATTTGCTGCTTGAAAATTACACCACTTTATTTACTTAGATTAAAGTGCTTAAACAATTGTACTCTTTATGGAATTATTTACGAATAATATTATTGACACTCAAAATTTACCCAAATTAGAGTCTATTCCGTTTACGGCTTTGAATAGTAAATACGGAATTGTTATTGCTTGTAATCTGGCACTGATTATTGGTGTACTTACTGGCGGGTTGTTTGTTCTTGCTGAACTTGAACCTGATATTTTTAGTAACAGAATTTGGTTCATTATTGGTGTTTTGACGCCTTTGTCGTTATTATTTATTGTTTGTTTTGCAATCATTGGTTTTAAGAAAAAAGGTTTTGCTTTTCGCGAGCATGATGTGGTCTATCGTTCTGGAATTATTGCTACAAATACTATTGTAATTCCTTATAATAGAGTGCAGCATGTTGCCTTACATGAAGGGTTTGTTTCACGATTTTTAGGATTGGCAAAGGTTCAAGTTTTTACAGCAGGCGGCAGTGCAAGCGACATTGAAATTCCGGGTATCGAAAAAGAACAAGCCGAAAATATCAAACAATTATTGATGGGCAAAATTCAAAAACAATTATAATGCGTACTGATTTTAGTCAGCCGCAAAGGCAGTCAGCTGTTGGTATTTGGGTTTTGTTTTTTTATACATTACAACAATACGCACGAGCCTTTTGGCCTGTTTTTTTGGTTTTCTTTTTTAGGTTAAAAAACTTTTATTTGGGGTACATTTTTGGAGTGATTGGGCTTTTTTTAGTGCTAATCGCTCTCATTTCGTACTTAAAATACAGGAACTTTACTTTTTATCTGGATGAAGAAAATCAAGAATTCATTATCAACGAAGGTATTTTAAACAAGACCAAAACTGCCATCCAACTCAATAAGATTCAGCAAGTAAATATTAACCAGTCGTTTATTCAAAAAATAATTGGGGTTTATGAATTGCAAGTTGATACTGCAGGCAGCAGCAAAAAAGAGGGAAACATCAAGGCCATTTCGCAGCAACTGGCTTTGGATTTAAAAGCATGCTTGCTGGAAAATGAAGGCAAAGAACGTATTTTAGGTCTAAATGAACCTGGTACAGCAGTAGAATTTGAAAGCAACACAACGATAACACCTTTTATAAAAATTAGTTTTTTTAGCTTGTTAAAAGTCGGAATTACTTCAAACTACCAGCGAACTATTGCTTTGTTGGTTTTATTTTTCAGTACTGTTTTCGAGAGCCTTTCAAAATTAGCCGATCAAGAAACCGGCTATGAGCAGGATTTTGGGTCTTATTTTGATTCCTCTCAAGGATTGACGGCTATAATCATGGGTTTTTTCATGGTACTTGTTGCTGTTTTGGTACTAAATATTATTCGGGTTTTTGTGCAGTTTTTTAATTTTAATATAGCCAAACAAAAAGGTTCATTACTTTTATCATACGGCCTTTTAAACTCCAAGAGCACTATTGTAAAACCAGAGAAAGTTCAAATCACCACCGTTACACAAAATTACTTTCAACGTAAGTGGGGTATTTTAGACGTAAGAATTAAACAAGCAACCGGTGGCGACGAGGAACAGCGCAAATCAGCAATTGAAATTCCAGGTTGTGATCCTATAGAGCGCGACGCGATTTTACAGTTGTTGTTTTCTAAACTACCTGAAAAAGGAATCGAATTGACTCCCAATTATCGAAAGTTAGTTTTTGCGCTTTTTATTACCGTAGCTATCCCTGTTGCCTTATTTTTTGGGTTGGCAAATACTTTTTTTCCTGAGATAATGGAATATGTAGGTTGGGTTCCGTTTTATGTTGTACTGATGACTGTTTTGCAGTATTTTAAGTTCAAAAATTATCGCTTGTACATTCATCCAGAATTCATCATTAAAACGTCGGGTGCTTGGGATGTTAGCGAAGCAATTATTTTGCCTCAAAAAATTCAAGCCATTACCACTTCACAGCTGTTTTGGCACAAAAAAGCAGATATTGGTTCAGTTGTTTTGCATACAGCAGGAGGAAATATTTCATTTCAATTGGCTAATTATACCGTACTCAAGGAACACATCAATCGATGGTTGTACGAATTAGAAACTTCCAACAGCAATTGGATGTAAAAAACAATGCATATCGTTGTTTTATGCCGTACATTTGTACATACAATTGTCAGTAAAATAGAATTTAAAAAATAAAAAATAGTATGAAGCAGTGGATTGAAGCCGCACGTTTACGAACCCTACCCTTATCTGTATCCGGAATCATCGTGGGTAGTATGTATGCATTGCGACCAACAAATACAATTGAAACACCTACAGAAGTTTTTAGCTGGTCTATTTTTGGCCTTGCTTTGTTAACAACCTTGGGCTTGCAAGTGCTCTCTAACTTTGCTAATGATTATGGCGATGGAGTAAAAGGAACTGATAATTCTGATCGGGTAGGTCCCATGCGTGCCATTCAAAGTGGCGCTATCAGTGCCCAAGCCATGAAGCAGGCTATTATTATTACATCTGTTTTAACCTTGTTTTCAGCAGTAGCCTTAATTTATGTTTCTTTCAAAGACACTAATCTTTGGTTTTCACTATTCTATTTGGTTTTGGGAATTCTGGCAATCGTATCGGCCATTCGCTATACAGTAGGAAAAACTGCTTATGGCTACCGTGGTTTTGGGGATATTTTTGTATTTGTTTTCTTTGGTTTGGTGAGCACTTTGGGAGTTAATTTTTTATATGCCAAACAACTTGATTTCGATTTATTTCTTCCTGCTGCCGCTATCGGATTATTAAGTACTGGAGTTCTTAATTTGAACAACATGCGCGATGAAGCTTCAGACAGAAAATCAAATAAAAATACCATGGTAGTACAAATGGGCGGTGCCAAAGCTAAAAAATACCATTATTTCTTGGTAATTACGGCAATGGTTTTGGTTATAATTTTTGCTATTTTAAGCGAGTATCGCCTAGATCAATACCTTTTTGTTTTGGCCTATATTCCATTAATCAAACATTTAAAAACCGTACAAACCAATCAAAATCCAAAAGAACTCGATCCCGAATTAAAAAAATTAGCATTAAGCACTTTCGCGCTGTCTTTGCTTTTGGCGTTGTGCATGGTATCGCTTATTCAGGATATTATTGTTAACCTGTTTTTAGGCGGTCGCTAAGTTCATTTTACCCCAAAAAAGAGTTTTATTTTACAACTATCGGCTATATTTTTTCGTTAATACACACAAACCTTTAATTCAATTCTTATGAAAATTACATTTTATGGTCACGCTTCACTAGGTATCGAGGTAGGTGGCAAAAACATTTTAGTAGATCCTTTTATATCTCCAAATCCAAAAGCGGCGCATATCAACGTAAACGAGCTGGCTGCTGATTATATTTTACTTACGCACGCGCACGGCGATCACATTGCTGATGTTGAGGCTATCGCAAAAAGAACCAATGCCGTAATTGTATCCAATGCTGAAATTGCAGATTACTATAGTGCCAAAGGTTTTCAGGCTCACCCGATGAATCACGGCGGAAGCTGGAATTTCGATTTTGGTAAAGTGAAATATGTGAATGCAGTGCATTCAAGTTCTTTTCCTGACGGAGCAACTGGTGGAAATCCAGGAGGTTTTGTAATTGAGAGCGAGCACAAAAACATCTACATTGCAGGTGATACGGCCTTGACAATGGATATGAAACTCATTCCAATGCGCACCAAATTAGACTTAGCTATTCTTCCAATCGGGGATAATTTCACTATGGATGTTGAAGATGCTATCCTTGCGTCAGATTTTGTAGAATGTGACAAAGTTTTAGGCTACCATTTTGACACTTTCGGTTATATCGAAATCAATAAGGAAGAGGCTATCCGTAAGTTTTTCAACAAAGGAAAAGACTTAATGTTGCTAGAAATAGGAGCATCTATCGATTTGTAAATGGTTTAGGAGCTTTTTCCTGCTATTCGTTACAATCTTTTACAAAATGGCTGGCCTTATCAGGCTGGCCATTTTATAAAAGGATTTCCACTACTATCAGGGCTAGGAAGAGTGTTTCTTTCTAAACTAATTGATTTCAGAGTTAACTATCTTATTATGTTACAAAAAAAATATTTTTTTATTTACTTCGCGCTGTTGCTAGCCTCAGGTGTTTTCGCTCAAAAGGAAGGCTATTGGGATAAAGCACGCGCAACCACACAAGAAATTCAAGTTTCGGCACGTGATCGAATGTTAGTCAAAACTCAAGATTTACCTGAAGGCACTATCGAAATTTTGTTTCGCATTACTTTGCTTGATAAAAACCAGCAAATGGCGAGCAGTTTGGTATCTGTTCTAAAGGCAATTCCTGATCCTACCGGAATAAGTCAAGGTTCTGCCGGAGCGGTTTTTTTACTTTCTAAAATATCGGGTGATGATACTTGCAAATACGCCGTTTTTACCTCAGCTAGTGCTGCACAACAATACGTAAAAGACGGAACGGCAACTGCTGCTTGTTTCGAGCAAAGCAAAGCCGTTAGTAAAGATGCGCAATTACTATCTGCTGATAAGAGTCTTTGCTTGCAGCAAAACTCTGGAAACTTATGGTTTGCTTTTGAAAGCAAAAATTGGATCATGAGTCAAAAAATTATTTTAGAAGTGGTGCCTTGGGTTGATACAAAATTGAGTCGTGGTTGGACAGTCGATAACCGAAAAGCAATAATTGAACAATGCAAGACCTCTAATTTGGCTAAAAAAATGTCTAATTCAGATGATTTTTGTGTTTGTATTTTAGATAAGATTCAAAACAAATACAAGGCAAAGGAATTTACAAAATTACTGCCTGCAGAACAGTCTAAAGCTTTTAAAGATTTCGGTAACAGTTGTTACGGCGAAACGAGCTTGTCACAATCAATTTATGCTGATTTACGCACGCAAGCCGCTACATTAGCCAAGCAAGGCAAACCTGCTGAAGCGATAACGCAATTGCTAACTGTCGTAAATGATGGTCAAGCAACAGCTTTAGATTTTAATACATTGGGTCGCAATTATCTCATAACCAAACAGTACGGCAAAGCAATTAAGTATTTAGAAGAAGGAGCTCAAAAAGATCCATCTGAATTGCTTATACAGCTCAATTTGGCGCATGCCTATTTGTTGAATGATGATTTTTCGGCAGCAAAAAAAATACACAAAACCTATCAAAATCAAAATGTAACGGCACAGGCTAGTTGGGTAAAACAAACGGAGCTTGATTTTACTGCTTTTGCAAAAGCGGGTATTCAATCAGCAGATTTTGATCGTATTTTGAAATTACTTCGTTAAAATAACAAGTTTTAAAAACAATATCGTGAAAGCAACTTATCATAAATACATGCTCGAGTTCAAGCGTCCGTCAGGTACCTCACGTGGTGTTTTGACAGAGAAAGAAACGTGGTTTATTAGCATTGAGCACAACGGAAAAAAGGGAATAGGAGAGTGCGGTATTTTGCGTGGCCTAAGCGCGGATGATCGTCCTGATTACGAGCGACGTTTGCAATGGACTTGCGAGAATATTAATTTGGGAGTGACAGCGCTTTGGGATGCTTTGATAGAGTTTCCGTCAATTCAATTTGGCGTTGAAATGGCTTTTCAATCTTTAGCGAGTGCGAATCCGTTCGAGTTGTTTCCTTCTGATTTTACAAACGGAGCTCAAGCCATGGATGTTAATGGTTTAATTTGGATGGGCGAGGAAGCTTACATGAAAGAGCAAATTGAAGAGAAATTAGCAGATGGTTTTCGATGTGTAAAACTCAAAATTGGAGCCATCGAATTTGAAAAAGAATTGTCTTTATTGCGTTATATTCGTACTCATTTTACTGCTGATCAAGTAGAACTTAGAGTCGATGCTAACGGTGCTTTTGATAAAAATGATGCTTTAGATAAATTAACACAATTATCTGAATTTGAATTACATAGTATTGAACAACCCATTGCTAAAAATCAAGCTGACAGTATGGCAGAGTTGTGTAAAAACACTCCTTTCCCAATTGCATTAGACGAGGAATTGATTGGAGTTTATTCTACCGCAGATAAAGAAGAATTGTTGCAAAAAATTAAGCCGCAATACATCATTTTAAAACCTAGTTTTGTGGGTGGTTTTCGAGGTACACAAGAATGGATCGACTTAGCCGAAAAACATCAAATAGGTTGGTGGATTACCTCAGCTTTAGAAAGTAATATTGGCTTAAATGCAATTGCTCAATGGACGTATTTGCAGAACAGTCCGCTTCCACAAGGATTGGGAACTGGTGCTTTGTATACCAATAATTTTGATAGTCCGCTACAAGTAAAAGCAGGACAACTGTGGTACAAAAAGGAGGTGGGATGGTCTTTTGATTTTGCTTTCTTCGAAAAAAGATAAGAACAATAATTTTTGAAAATAAAAAAACGGAGCTTTAGGAGCTCCGTTTTTGCATATAGTGGCGCAATGAGGCCGAGGCCCTTTGCTGTAATTTTTTCTGAAAAAATCCGGTCCAACCTAGTAAAGTACCTTTGAAACCAAAAGCTTGTTTTGACCATTTATATAAATCAAAATCATCGGTATGTTTACTAATAAGCCCATTTTCAAACTGAAATTGTGCTTGTATTTTGTTAACAACTACCTTATTTGTTGCACTAAATGGATAAGTGGCAACCCATTTTGTCTTGCCTACAAATTCGTTTGCAGCAACATCAACAAATTCAATTCTTAAATTTCCTTTGCTTTTTTCAAGTAACATTTGCCACATGGCGGCAACTTCTTCACCGTGCAACACTCCAAAAACTGGATCTCTGAATTGCACGTTTGGCGCATAACAGCGCGACATTGCCACAAAATCACCTTTTGCGAAAGCAGTGTAAAATGTATTTAATAGTTGCTCGTTGGTCGTCATTTTTTAAACTCGGTTATAAGAACAATGCATTTGGTTCGTTTTACTCTTTTTCATTTTGCAAATCAAATTGCTTTATATGAAAGTTGAGATGAAACCATAAGCACATTGTAAAGCTTTTTGGGCTACAAATAAATTTATTTGCTATTTACCTCAAAAAGTAGTATAATATTTAAAGATAACTTTTTTTAGATATCTCTATTTATTTGGCAAATAATAATCTAGAATTTTATTCAATTCTAATTATTCGACCGTTGTGCTTTGCTCATTGTAGGCTGCTGTTTTCTTTTGAACCAAAGCGCCTACTGCAAATTGCAACAAAGTACCAAATACTTTTTTTATAGGATTATGTGTGCTACCAACAATGGCTTTACGTGTTACATAACCGGTAAGCAAGCCTAAACCATTACTTATTAAATCATTTTTTAGATCAGATGATTGACGGACTTCGCCAAATGTTCTTTTTAAAATATTGATAGGTTTGTAGTGGCTGTAGGTTTCGTGATATTGATTTTTTAGATCTAACAATTCCAACTCTTGCTTGCGCTTCAATAGATCAATAGCTTCTTGTAAGGTGTCTGAGGGATTGATAGGTTTCATAGCGTTTTGTTTTTAAGCATTTTTACAATAATCAAGTTGCTGATTGGTGTTTTGATCCATTTATCTTTGAATACAAACAGTAAAACAGCAATAAGCAAATAAAATACTGCTACAATGAAAAAACCATGATGTATTTTGCCAACAAGATCACCTACATAAAAAGAAAGCCCAATGTTTAATAGCAATGCAAACATTCCAATTACAACAGCAATCATCATGCGTGATAATAACGATGAGGATAAATCAGCTGCTTTATCGATAGCTTGTAACTTGGCTAATTCAATTGAAGTTTTGGTATAGGTTTCTGCTTTTTCAAAGAGATCCTCTATTGAAGGTGTTTTTTTTTCCATGATAGTTGTATTGCATTAAAAGTTCAAACAAACTGAAATCGTTTGTTGTGCTATTTAAAGTTTTTTAGCCGCTTGGGTTAAAGCTTCTGTACCTTCAATTATAGCATCTTTACCTTCTTCGGTAGCCGAATCGTATTTTTTTTGAATAGTTCCTATCAGCGCATCAATTTGACTTTTTAAATCTTCGGCATAACCAGCGCCTTTATCGGCTATTTTTTTTCTGGTTTTGCTACCTTTTTCAGGTGCAAATAATACTCCTAATAATGCTCCAACGGCAACTCCGCCTAAAATTCCTAATACTACTTTATCTGCTTTCATAATAATTTGTTTTAATGTTGATCTTTTGAATATGCCTTTGCAAATGCAGGACACTATTTTTACTTGAACTAACAACAAAACCTAAATCTCTAATTAAGAACTAAGTTTTGAGGATATAAAATTGCTAAAATCTTAGACGCTTTTTCCTGAAATAAGTCTGAATAGTACTGCAATGACAGCAATAACTAAAAGAAGGTGAATGATTGACCCTAGACTGTAAGCGAAAAAGCCGATAGCCCATAAAATAACTAAGATAACTGCGATGGTGTAAAGAAGATTGTTCATGATTTTGGTTTTTAAAAGATTAGTTTTAATTAACCGTTGGATGTATTTGGTAGTAATCTAATAGTCTTTTTTGTAAAGAATATTCAAAAACAAAAACAATTTACCTTTTCATACACCCAACGGCCTATTTATTAATTATTAGTTAAGTCTTAAACCGATGTAGGCACTAAGAACACTGTTTTTTGCATCTGAGGAAAGAAAATCGCCCTCTTTTCCAATTTTTGTTAAACCGTAGTTGTAACGTACTCCAAAATTTACAGCATCTAAATCGATACCAATACCTGCAGCAACACCTGCGTCAAATTTGTTAAAATCATTTGTATCTAAAGCTTGTTCTCCAGAAATTACACCAGATTCAAATGTTCTTTTACCGCTTACCATGTATGCAGCATAAGGACCAACGTGAACGTTAAAATTTTCTGTTAAATTAGCTACTAACAATACAGGAACTTCAATATAATTTACATTGAATTTAGATGTACTATTGTTAGTTACTAACTCAGCACCTTTAGTCGTGTAGTTGATCTCAGGTTGAATTGCAATACTATTTGTAATTGGTAATTTAGCATACAAACCAGCATTGAATCCCGTCAAAATATTATTATCATCTACTGTATCAGTATACAAATTAGAAAAGTTTAAACCTCCTTTAAATCCAAAAGCAGCTGTTTTTTCTTGTGCTTGTACTCCCGTAAATGCTAATAAACCAGTTACTACTGCTGCATAAAGTGTTCTTTTTGTATTTTTCATGGCTTTGTTTTTTTAATTGTTTTTATATAGTACAAAGATGGGATGCTTCACCATAAATCGTGTTACACGAATTTGTCTTATTGTTATACAATTCACATATTTTACAAAGCGAAACTCTTTTTTGGAGCTATTCTATGAGTTTTTTTACCAATTTGGATAGAAATGGACTATAATTGTTTGCTTAATGATGATTTTTGATTCGAAGTAAAGTAGTTGTTTCTCGTATTGTTGTCCTATAAAGCAATACTCTTTCACCACTTGTTTTTGTACTAACAATTAAAACTTTATTGATTGAAGAAATGGATTGCTGCGAAATATTTTGCTAAACCTAATTATTAAATAAGATTTTCTAATTTTTTATCATTTTTAAGTTCTGCAGTTCTTTTTGAAGTAATTGTTGATCCAGCAGATGCAATAACCACACAGCAAAGTGCTATTATTTCATTTGTAGTCAGACGTTCACTTAAAAAAAGAAGTCCGCAAATAGCTGCTGCAGCAGGTTCTAAACTCATTAAAATGCTAAAAGTACGAGCGGGTAATTGTCCAAGTGCTTTCATTTCGAGTGTAAATGGTATTGCGCTAGATAAAAGAGCAAGAGCAATTCCCATATATAAGTAGGTTGGAGTAAGGAGCAGGAGTCCTTTTCCGGCAATTCCAAAGGGTATAATTAACAAGGAAGCAAAAAGCATTCCTGTAGCTACAGCTTGACCTCCGTTCATAATTTTCGAAATTTTCCCTCCTAATACAATATAACCTGCCCAAAGGCCGCCAGCTATCAATGCAAAAACAACTCCTAAAATATCAATTTTGCTATTGGTCCAGGGGGCAATCAATGCAATGCCTGTAGCTGCTAGAGCAACCCATAAATAATCTAAAATTCGCTTTGAACTCAAAACAGCGACCAACAATGGTCCGAAGAACTCTAAGGTAACCGCAAGTCCTATCGGAATGCGCTCGATAGCCATGTAAAAAACTAAATTCATTGCTCCTAACGATAATCCATACGGAATTACAATTTTCCATTGTTTAGCGGTTATCTGAAATAAGTTTGGTCTGTAAACAGCTAGCAGAATTAACGCTGAAATCCCAATACGTAGTGAAGCCGTGGCTGATGAACCCAATACTGGAAATAAGGTTTTCGCAATGGCTGCTCCTGATTGAACGCTTATAATGGCAAAAAGCACGGCGGGAATAGGAGGGATCGAAAGTAATTTGTTTTTCACAACTCTAATTTAAAGTAGTAGTAAATCTACTAAAAATTATAGTTTAACGGTGTACTATTTTTTTCATGATAAATTAATTTAAATACAAAATAGAACAACCAATTAAATTTAATTTTGTGATTAAATTATTGAAAATGAGTGTTTTTTTGCGATTATTTTTTAATATCTTTAACACAATCAAAAAATTAAAACGTCAATAATTAATTTTTTTAAAATCGTTAAATCCAATGATGAAAAATTACTTTTTACTCTTTTCAGTATTCTTCACCCTTTTTTTACATGCTCAAACTAAGAATGTATTTGATATTTCGCGAAAAGGAAGCTTAGATGAAATCAAAAATGTTTTTCAAGAAAACCCAAAGCTCATAAATTCCGTAGATACTAATGGATATACACCTTTAATCCTAGCATGTTACAGAGGCAATCAAGATGTAGCTCTATTTTTAGCAGAAAAGGTAAGTGATATCAATTACAATAGTGGAATGGGAAGTGCAGTAATGGCAGCGGTAATGTCAGGAAATAGCGCAATTGTAGCAAAACTTATTGAGTTAAAAGCCAATTTGAATGAAGTAGATGCACAAGGAAAAACAGCGCTAATTTATGCAACCTTTTTTAACAAAAATGAAATTGTTAAAATGCTTATCAAAGCAGGTGCAAATCTCAATATCAAAGACAACGATGGTAAGAGTGCACAAGATTTTGCCACATTCAATAAAAATACTGAATTAATAATATTGCTAAATTAAATAACCATTAATTACTTAAATATGAAGAAAATCTACTTACTGCTATTTTTTATTGCAACAAGCTATTTTTGCCAAGCTCAAAAAACATCGGGCGAGGTTTCACTTGGTAGTCTTATGTCGGCAAAAATTGATTTGGATTCTAATACATCAAGAGTTACGCTTACGCTAAAAGGCCCGTCTGATAGGTGGTTTGCTTTTGGTTTAAACGCCTTGAGTATGAATTCTGGTACAGATTGTGTAGTGATGCGAAGCGCAACATCATTTAGTGATGACAGATTGCTTGGATTTCAAGCTCCGGTTGCTGATGCAGTACAAAACTGGACTGTTTCTAGCAATACTGTTAACGGATCAACAAGAACAATAGTAGCAACAAGGGCCTTTAATACAGGCGATGCTTCTGATTATATTTTTGATTTTAATTTAAGCTCTTTAAATGTTATTTATTCATTTGGATCGGGTTCAAATTACACATTAGGTTATCATGGATCAACTAATCGCGGAGCAACTACGCTATCATTTACTACCTTAGGAACCAATGATTTTGTAGCTACTGAAAATGTAAATATTTATCCTAACCCGTCAAACGGAGTATTTAATATTTTAAAAAATGATTTAACTACGGTTTCAAAAGTTAGAGTTTTTGATATAAATGCAAAATTGTTGAAAGAAATTGATAGTACAAATGACGATGCTATTGCTGTAAATTTATCTCAATATGCAACAGGTCTTTATTTTATGGAAATTACCACTGGTAAAGATAAAATGATTAAAAAAATTCAAAAGAATTAAGAGCATTAAGGAAAGTAAAGGTTAATTTCAACCTGAAGTCAATTTTTGATTACATCAAATGCAAAACGATACGACTTTAAAAGTTCATTATTAATTGATTTCTAAAGTAAAGCTTAAAATTACTAGATCAAAACATTCATAATAAAAAAACCGATTAGGGATCTAATCGGTTTTTTTGTTAGAAATTCTTGAAAACGGACAACAAGAAGGAAATAAAAGTTAATACATGTAATAATTAGAGAAAAGATATTTCATTGATCG
Source organism: Flavobacterium turcicum (assembly GCF_011365745.1). Classification (GTDB taxonomy): domain Bacteria; phylum Bacteroidota; class Bacteroidia; order Flavobacteriales; family Flavobacteriaceae; genus Flavobacterium; species Flavobacterium turcicum. The sequence continues at coordinate 434,890 of NZ_JAAOBY010000002.1, forward strand.
TAAAGAATTCTAGAAGAAATATAGTTTCGAAAGAATTTATAAGTAAGTTAAAAACTTCGTTTAGACTGATGGATTATGTACTTATTTTATCTTGTGGAGAGCTGTACGACTGAAATTTTATAGATATTTAGCATAAAGATAAAAGCATTTGCATATACCAAGTCTTGAAAGCAACAATTTTTTAATTTGTATCTTTGAGAATTGCTTTTACAATGATTTTTTACAAAACTAAAAGAACTATGTTTGACGTTTTTTTTTCGCATATCCTGCAAAAAGTACCGCTAACAATTGCAGATAAAGAACTTTTGAAAACCTATTTTACCTATAAAAAACTCCACAAAAAACAAGCGCTTTTGGAAGAAGGGCAAATTGCGATCTCGCTTTCTTTTGTGACTAAAGGTTTGTTGAAATCGTATAATACAGATCAAAAAGGAGTAGAGCATGTTAATTTATTTGCTTGGGAAGGTTGGTGGACATCTGATTTATCCAGTTTTTTTAAAGAGGAAAAATCGGTTATTACTATTGAGGCTGTTGAAGAATCAGAAGTTTTGATGATAACTTTATTAAACTTTGAAAAAATGACACTTGAAGTTCCTATTATGGATAGGTATTTCAGGATTTTATTTCAAAATAGTTTGTATACCAAAGAACAACGCTTGTTGAGTACGGCAACACATTCTGCCGAGGAAAGATATCGCCATTTAGCTGCTAGTAATCCACAGCTTTTACAACGCGTTCCTCAAAATTTAATCGCATCTTATTTGGGTATTACTCCAGAAACTTTAAGTCGGATTAAAAGAAGTATCGCTTTAAGTAAATTTTGATGAAATTACAAGAGATGAATTTCTTATTTTACATCAAGTAAGAGCAATTGATGTTAGCCTATTTTTGTTGTTTTATATTTAAAATCAACTTTTATGACAACACATCATATTCCTAAAGTATTAATTACAGGAGCAACAGGTCAAGTGGGTAGCAAAACGATTGAATTTCTTGCTTCCAGTGCATCTATTGAACTTATCGCAGCGGTGCGATCTCCGGAGAAAGCCATTCCATTTCAAGACAAAGGCATCGCAACAGTACTATTGGATTTTGACGATGAAAATACGCATCATGCAGCTTTTGAAGGGATTGATCGACTATTTATGGTAACAGGTTACACCGTTGACATGCTGCGTCAAAGTAAGGCTTTATTGGATGCTGCCAAAAAGCAAGGTGTGAAACATGTTGTTCATTTGGGAGCTTGCGGTCCTGATGATACAAGCATTGGACATTGGGCTTGGCATCAATTTGTAGAGCGTTATATTGAGTGGTGCGGATTTACTTTTACGCATTTAAGGCCTCAAGATTTTATGCAAAATTTGTTAGCATACGGAGGCAAAAAAGCAATAACTAACGGAATCCTAAATCACTATGTTGAAGATGCTCGATTGAGTTGGGTTGATTTAGAAGATGTTGCACAAGTGGCTGCACTATCCTTATTATATCCTGAGACACATGCAGGTAAAACTTATCGATTAGGATTTGATGCCCAAACATTCAATGAAATTGCGGAACTATTAACAAGCATAGTAGGCAAACCTTTCCGCTATGAAGCGCTCGATCCAGAAGTATTTAAGGAAGCCATGGAACGTTCAGGTGCTGAAATGGCTTATATGAATTGCGTGTACGATCATTGGAAGCGTCATGCTGCTGGAACAATTCCAAATGCGGCTGCTACTTTTGATACTTTTTATGAAATTACCGGAAAACAGCCCACCAAGTGGAAAGGTTTTATCGAGAAACATAAAGCTATTTTTGATTACTAATTGTTTAAACATCTCATAAACGGGGAACCAAAGCTAATGTGGCTATCATAAATTTATCTTTGAAGATCGTTTATACTTGATTTAACAATTTTTTACACGAATAATTTTAATAATTATTTTATTGAAATTACGGGAATTATGTAGGACTTTCTTGTAAATAAAAAACCCTTACTCACTTTTTAAAAGTTGTTAGGGTTTTAATTCTGCGGAGGAAGAGGTCCTGGGCCGCAACTCCATTGCTAATTTCCGAAAGGACAATTTTAAAGACATTACTCGTGCTTTTCGAGTCACGCACTTTGAACACATTGGTGGTGCTTTGATTGCTGGTTACAGTACCAAACTTAGAGCTCAAAACTCCAACAAAAACAATTTTATTCCCAACAAAATAGAGCGTCACATTGCTTACATCGATACTTGACTTGAAGGATACAAAGCAGCTTTAGCCAAAGAGGATGCTGATTTGATTTATCAAAATAAAGTAAGCATCTAAAATAATTATGAAATTTACCGCAGACATCAAGCCATTGTAAAGCATACCTACAGCGTTATCAAATGGCAATGAGACTTTTATTTTATCATAACCAAGAAAACTATAAAACACGCAGCAGCTGATATTGGATTGATTTTAACGCTTACAACCTGCACAAATCTTCAAACTGATTAATCACGATCTACTTAAATATTATCTAAGGATACGGGCGTTCAATCTTGGGATTCTAAGAGCAATTTTAACCCTTTTTTTTCACACTTTTTTACTTCAATAATTACAAAGCGAGTTTTATCAGAACGAATGTTAAATTTAATTTAAATTATATATATTTACTTTATGGGTATAAAAGTAGTTGGTTTGGAGGTTTTTAGACGAACTGACGTTAGCTGACATGTTAAACTTTTATGTAAAACGTCTAAAACTATCTTGACATGAATACAAAACTATTATTAGTCGATGATGATATTGAAGATTTAGAAAATTTAACTGGCATTATTTTAGAAATTTCACCAACCATAAAAATTTCTGTAGCTCAAAACGGCAATGAGATGATAAGACTTCTGGAAAGCGAAGCGCAACTTCCAGATTTTATCTTCCTGGATTTAAACATGCCCATAAAAACAGGCTTTGAATGTCTGACAGAAATTAGGAGTAACGAAAAGTGGAAAGCTATAAAAATTGTTATTCTGACTACCTCATCGCATAGAGAGCAAATAAACGAAGTGTATAAAATGGGAGCTGATCTTTATATAAGAAAGCCAAATAGTTACAATGCGTTTAAAGAAATTCTGTCTAAGTGTTTAAAAATGGATTGGGGCTTTGAAAAAAGTGTAAATGCTTTTGAGAATAAGGATAATTCGATAAACTTTTTCGATTCAAGACTCGTTTATAATGATATTGTAGAAAATATTGCATTAGGCATTGTAGTAGTCAATTTTTTTCAAGATGGTAGTTTCTTTATTTCATATACTAACAAAGAATTCCATAAAATAGCACCTACTTACAGCAATAAAATACACAATGAAAATAGCAATCACTTATTTGATAGTGCACACCCTGATGATTTACCATTGATTCAAGCTTCTGTAAAACAGTTATTTGAATTGAAGGGATTTGATATTGAATTCAGGATAATAGATGCAGGAAAAACCAAAAACATAAGGTCGCAGGGAAAGCCTATTTTCAATAAATCAGGCAATTGCATAACCGCATATATTTATTTTAATGATATTACAGAACAAGTAAAAAACCAAGAATCACTAAAAGAATCTGAAAAAAAGTATAAATACATGTTTGAGAATGCTCCTCACCCGATGATTGTGTGGGAGATTGGAACATTAAATATATCAGATGTAAATAAGAAAGCAACGGAATTGTATGGCTATACAAAAGAAGAATTTACACAACTAAATAGCAAGGAAATAAGTCATCCAGAGGATATTCCTTTGATTGAGCGTATTACAAGGAACTTGGAAAATTATGGGTATGAACATCAAAAAGTATGGAGACACCTAAAGAAAAATGGTGAGTTGATGTATGTGGACGTGAGTGCAAATGTTTTTGAACTAAATGGTAAACTTGTTTCCATCGCTCACATCCAAAATGTAACCGAAAAGATAAAGGCTGATGAAGAAATAAAACTGATGGACTTCGCATTTAAAAAGTCTGCCACACCTATCATGTTGCTTTTGGCAACTGGTGAATTTTATAGTTTTAACGATGCTTTACTAAAGTTATTGGGTTACACCAAAGAAGAATTGAGCAAAATGAATTTGTTAAATGTTGCAACAACAATGGACGAAGCAAGTTGCATTAAACAATGGAATGAAATAAGAGAAAAGAAAAATATAGTTTTTGACTGTCATTTTGAGAGAAAGGATGGTACTCTATTGGATGTGGAAATAAGTAGTAACTTAATTAACTACAATGAAAATGAGGTGTACTTTTGTTATTTGAATGACATCACCGAAAAAAAGAAAGCAGAAGAAAAACTAAAACTATCAGACTATATTATTCAAAAAAGTACAACTGCCATATATCTTATAAAGTCTGATGGATCAATTTATGATTTTAATGAAGCAGCTCATAACATGCTTGGTTATACCAAAGAGGAATTTGCAATGCTTGATCAAATGGATATTGACCCTAGGTTAAATTCAGATATTATACTAGAAGACTTCGAAGTTTTAAGGAGGGAAGGTAAAGTACATTTTCAGGCTACAATTGTTAAAAAGGATGGCGCTTTAATAGATGTGGACATAATCTCGACCTTTATTGTTTATAATGGATTAGAATTGAAATGCTCATTTTTAACTGATATAACAGAGCAGAATAAAGTATCTGCAGAAATTTATTCTATAAATGAATTGTTGCAACGCCAAACTAACCGTTTAATTTTGGCAACAAAAAGCGCACAATTAGGAATTTGGGATTGGAATTTAAAAAATAATGAGCTTACCTGGGATGAAGGAATGTATAGGCTATACAATATTGCTGAAAACGAATTTAATTCTGTATACGAAGGATGGTTTTCAAGATTACACCCACAAGACATTCAACGGTTGAATAACGATTTGGAACTTGCCATTACTAATAAAAAAGAATATAAGCCTGAATTCAGAATTGTATGGAATGATTCATCAGTTCATTATATAAATTCCTCAGCAATTATTGAAAGAGACAATGATGGAAATGCTATACGAATGATTGGAACCAATTGGGATGTAACTGCGGAAAAAGAGCGCATACAACATCTTAAATTATTGGAATCTGTTATTGTCCATACAAAAGATAGTATTTTGATAACAGAGGCTGAACCATTTGATTTACCAGGACCTAGAATAATTTTTGTGAATCCAGCATTTGAAAAAATGACAGGTTATACGCCTGAAGAAGTAATTGGTCTATCGCCTAGAATATTGCAAAATGAAGATACCGATAGAAAAGAATTAGACAAATTGCGAACTGCAATGAACAATTGGGAGCCATGTGAAATAACAATATCGAACTCGAGGAAAAATGGCGAGAAGTTTTGGAATAACTTCAGCATAGCACCAATTGCAAATGAAAAAGGATGGTATACCCATTGGATTGCTGTAGAAAGGGATGTGACAAAAGAAATTGAAGCTGCCTTAGAAAAGGAAAGAATGATAAAGGAACTGATGGATATCAACTTAGAACTAAAGCAGTTTAGCTATATAACTACTCATAACCTAAGGGCACCCTTAACTAACTTAGTTTTAATTTGTAAATTATTAAGCCCAGAGACAATAGAAGATCCATCAACATTAAAACTGATAGAGTTCCTCAAAACATCAACCAATCAATTGAATGAAACGCTAAATGACCTTATCAATGTACTCATCGTAAAAGATAATACGGACCTACTATTAGATGAATTGTCTTTTGAAGAAATACTCGATAAGGTAAAACAATCCATTTCCGGAACATTGAGTGATCGCAAAGTAGTAATTGAGACTGATTTTTCTGAGGTCCCAACTGTACACTTTACAATGGTTTATCTAGAAAGTATCTTTTTAAATCTAATTACAAATTCAATAAAATACCGTCATTCTGAAAGAAATATCATTATAAAGATAAAAACCATAAAAAGTGAAAATGGTAGAACCCAACTTACTTTTTCAGACAATGGAATAGGGATGGATATGTCTCGTGTAAAGCACAAGATATTTGGTTTTCAAAAACGGTTTCACAAAAATTCTGATGGCAAAGGGATAGGATTGTTCCTTGTCAAATCTCAAATAAATGCGTCAGGAGGCCAAATCGAAGTGGATAGTGAGGTGAATGTAGGCACCATTTTTACAATAACTTTTAAATAACCCATAAAATGACAAAAACAGTTTTAGTAATTGACGATGATTCTATAACCATTCATTTGAATAAAATGGTGTTAAAATCTGCAAGTTTCTGCGACAAAATAGTAGCGGCAAAAAGTGGGGATGAAGCTTTATCTTATTATGAAAATATAGAAAAAGGAGATATCCCAATGGAAAATTTGCCCGAAGTAATACTTTTGGATTTGAATATGCCAGTACTGGATGGATGGGAATTCCTTGAAATTTTTGTACAAAAGTTCCCCGATTTTGCGAAAAAAGCAAATATTTTCGTCCTTTCTTCATCTATAAACCCTAGTGATCAGGAAAGGGCACTAAAAGACCCAAACATTGCAGCCTTTCTAGCGAAGCCACTCGACAAAGAGGAACATTTTCATATAATTGAATCCTTTTTAAATAACCAATAGAGAAAAAAAGTTTCTTAATATCTTACTGAAATTATTCCGGCTGGAGCAAACATGCAACTATTAACTCAGCTGCACGACAGTGGCCCATATGGTATGTGGCCCAAATCGATAGAAAGGATTTCCTAATTAAACTTGGTAGTTCAAACAGATCTTGAAGTAAAATCCTCGAATATTTGTTCGGCAGTATTTTAAACATGCTAATAAAACATGCTTTGAATGTCTGACAGAAATTAGGAGTAACGAAAAGTGGAAAGCTATAAAAATTGTTATTCTGTCTAAGTCATCGAATCAAGAGCAAATAAATAAATTGTATCAAATGGGAGCAGATCTTTATCTGCAAAAGCCTAACAGCCACAATTCGTTTAAAAGTATTATATCTAAGTGTTTACAAATGGATTGGGATTCGCTAAAACATATTTAACGCTAAAAAAAATGTTTATACAAAATTTAAGAGCTGCAACAGCTTGCAGCCATAAGCAGCTTGAACAAAATAATTTGTCGCAGGCATTACTAAGCAATAATGTTAATGAAACTATTTACTCTAGTTACCTTATCCAACTTTATAGCTTTGTAAAAGGTTTTGAGCAATATGTTTATCCCGAATTAGAACCGCATTTTTTAAATATTAACAATAGAAGAAAAGCCCATTTTATTGAAGAAGATTTAAAAGCACTTGGCATTACAGTTGATAAAAATAGGCTGCTTAAAGAAGTATTCTTTAGAGATACATATCCTGATGTTTATTTAGCAGCAGGTGCATTGTATGTGCTAGAAGGTTCAACGCTTGGTGGGCAAATAATTGTGAAACACTTGCAAAAAGCAATGCCTCCCGATCTATTAAATGCCTCCTATTTTTTGGGCTACCAACAACGAACAGGTAGCATGTGGAAAGAGTTTTTACAACAATTTACTGCTTTACCACAATCAACACAGCAAGAGCAACAAATAATCACGGGTGCTTTTAATACATTTAAAATTATAAATAACTTGCTTAGCAAAAGCAACAAAAAAATTTAACATATGAAAATTAAAAGTATTGTAAATGATTCTGTAGCAAACTTGCTTAACTGCGAAAGTGAAGCCATACATATTCCTGGTACCATTCAAACGCATGGTTTTTTGCTTGCCGTTACACAAGGTGATTATACCGTGGCTTTCTGCAGTGAAAACTGTGTTGACTTTTTGAACAAAACACATATTGAATTGCTTGGCAAAAAGCTTGAAACAATTTTTGAAAAGGCTGATATTGAAAATATTCAAGAACAGTTTAAAGAGTTTTCGGATCATTTAGCGCGACCCTTTATTATTAATTATAATGAAAAAACATTCCATGTTACTGCACACAAAAGCGATAAAGTAATTATACTTGAATTTGAACCATTTACAGAAGCTAAAATAGATTTGCCGGATCTCTTAAATCGAATGCAACGATTTACATATCACACCGAAAGGTCAGACAATCTTCAAAGTCTTTGCCAGAATATTGCTGATGAAACCCGAAGTATTACTGGCTATGACAGGGTAATGATTTACCGTTTTGATAAAGAATATAACGGTCAAGTATTTGCTGAAAGTAAAAAAGAAGACCTAAAGCCTTTTTTACATTTGAATTATCCACATACTGATATTCCTTCACAGGCAAGAGAGCTTTATTTGAGTAATTTAGTAAGAATGTTAGTGGATGTAAATTACACGCCTGCTCCTATATTTACAGTTAATGATGAAGCAAATGTAAACCGTAATCTTGATTTAAGCCTTTCCAATTTACGAAGTATGTCGCCCATACACCTGGAATATTTAAAGAATATGGAGGTGGGTGCTACTTTTGTAATTTCTATTATTCATCATAAGAAATTATGGGGTTTAATTTCTTGCCATCATTACAGTCCCAAACATATTCCCTATTACACTAGGCTCACTGCACATTTACAGGCCATATTTCTTTCATCGCAAATAGATGTGCGACAAGCAGCAGATGAGTTTGAACTTGCAAAAGAAATCGGGAAAAAAGTAGTTGATTTTCAAAACTTATTAACAAATAACCCAGCTATCATAACGAAAAAAGACACTCTCTCAAAACTTAAAGATTTAATAAATGCAGATGGAGTGATACTACATTATAATGAAGAAAATTACACCGAAGGTAATTTACCAACCAATCAACAAATTGATGATTTGATTAACTGGCTAAAATCGGAAAAAGGGTCTGAGAATTTCAATACTCATCAATTGCACCAACATTATGCTGGAGCCACAAAAATCGCCAATAGTATTGCCGGTGTGATGTATTTACCGTTAAGTGACACCAACAAAAGTTGTATCGTATGGACGAGGCGTGAAGTAGAAAAGAGTGTTGATTGGGGAGGAGACCCATCAAAAGCAGTACAGAAGAACGAGGAAAATTTGATGCTTTCACCCAGAAAGTCATTTGAAGTTTGGAAACAAGTCGTAAAACTTACCAGCGAAGAATGGAAAACACCAGAACTTAAAGAAGCTGAAGCAATTACAATAGCCATACAACGCCAACTACATTTAGCCGATTTAAGAATAGAGGAAGAAAGATATTTAAACCTTAATCAAAAATTGCAAAAAGCGAATGATGAATTGGAAAATATGAATTGGATTAGTACCCACGACCTAAAGGAGCCACTGCGCAAAATTCAGTTTTATGGTTCTATTATTCTTGAAAGAGATGGTACAAACTTAACTGATTCTGTTAAAGAAAATATTTTACGAATGCAAAAATCTGCAGGTAAAATGCAAATTTTAATTGATGATTTGCTCACCTATTCCAAAGTAATGAATGAAGAAAAAAAGCTCGATTCTGTAGACTTAAATGAAGTTATTGAAGGTATCTTATTAGATTTTAAGGAAAGTATCGAAGAAAAGAATATTACAATAGTGCTTCATAATTTACCAACTATGTTTGGCATACAATTTCAATTGAGGCAATTATTTTTAAACCTAATTAGTAATTCAATAAAATTTACCAGACCAGAAGTAGCGCCAGTAATAAGTATTTCAGCCGAAAAGGTGACCAGTAAAAGATCAAATTTTGCATTGAAAGAATTTTATAAAATTATTGTAAAAGATAATGGGAAAGGTTTTGATGCAGCCTATGAAGAAAAAGTATTTAAAATATTTCAACGCTTACACAGTCAAACTGAATTTATGGGTACTGGTATTGGGTTATCAATCTGCAAAAAAATTGTAGAACTTCATGATGGTTACATTGAGGCCGAAGGGATAGATGGTGTAGGTGCAACTTTTTCTGTTTACTTTCCTGTAGAACATTTAACAATAACGCACAAAAATATCAGCTAATATGCGCTACAAGCGCTTTGGGCATTTGGCATAAGAGAAAAATTGGTTTGTATTAAAATTTTGGCAAATTCAAAGATAGGGCTTAATTTAAACCAAACCGCTTGTAGCGCGGGAACGGTGCGTGTAATCTAAAATGAGAACCATGAAACAAAAATTATTACTGACATTACTATTGATTTTTACAATCAAATCATTTTCACAAGATTCAAAATTAAGTATTGAAGCTAATTTTCCAATTGCAATTGGTGACAATTTTTTAGAGCAGAATTATAACGGATTAGTAGACTTAGGAGGCAAATATAAATTTTCCGACAGTAAAACAGTAGATGTAGGAGTTTCTATAAATTTCGGCTTTTTTCAGAACACAAAATCTAATGCTACTTCCTTAAATCAACTCTTTGAGGTTAAAATTTTCCCGATACAACCTCGAATTTATACGGAATTTAATATTCCAAATTTAGAAAAATTTCACCCTCATATTGGATTAGGATATTCAATCGTAATCTATAATGCAGATTGGGTAGAAAATAGAAATGCAGATTTTCCTATCGATATTAACGATAATGAGGGTGGCTTTAATTTGAATATTGGTCTATCCTATGATTTGAATAGCAGATTATTCATTCAAGCACAATATGACTTTATAAAAATTAGAGTTGAAGATGGAATTCCCGACACGAGCTACAATACAAATGTTAATATTTTGAAATTTGGAATTGGATATCGGATATAAAAAACTAAACATAATAGATAATCAATTTCCATGAATATGTTCTTATTACAGAGCTTAATCAAGTTACAGGGATCTATAGTAAAAATGTTCCTAAAAAGATCAGAATAGAAAGTATTGATAGAAGAAAAGAGTTGTTTCAACAAGCAATTTTTACTGACTTCTTAATAATTATTGTTGCTGTAGGAACTCATGTTAGGGATTTCAATACTGATTTAAAAGATGTTTTTTAAAATGAAGTTTAATGAGGAGATTTCAGAAACTTAATCAGAGGAGTTAAATAAAGAATATACCGTTAGTTTGTGTTAAAAATATAATATTGTGGGGTCAAAGTGGGGATATTTAGAAAACAAAAAACCCTAACTAATAGTTAGGGTTTTAATTGAGCGGAGAAAGAGGGATTCGAACCCCCGGACCTGTTACAGTCAACAGTTTTCAAGACTGCCGCATTCGACCGCTCTGCCATTTCTCCAATACGTCGCTATCGTTTTCTGATTGCGAGTGCAAATATAATAAGTTTTTTCGAATGTGCAATATTCTTTTATAATTTTATAAAAAAATGATTCAATAACAGTGTAGAGTAAGAGTTATTTCTAAATAAAAAAACACCACAAATTTTCTGTTTTTTAAGTGAAATCAAAAAAGAGTTAGACTTGCTACCGAGAATGATAGAGGAGGAGTTGTTTAAAGAAAACATTTAAAAAGTGAATTTTTAAATATTATAAATGAAAAAGCCCGAAACTTAAGTTTCGGGCTTTTCGCGGAGAAAGAGGGGTTCGAACCCCCGGACCTGTTACAGTCAACAGTTTTCAAGACTGCCGCATTCGACCGCTCTGCCATTTCTCCAATAAATCGCTTTCATTTGCTGATTGCGTTTGCAAATGTAGGGCTCTTTTTGGTTTATACAAGCGCTTTTTCGGAAAAAAATCGACTCTTTTTTGGTTGATCTTTTAACCGTTTCATTATGTTGGTTTTACGATCAAAAAAAATAAATTATTTTTAAATATTTTTTTAGTAACTAACATATTCCGTTATTTCAAGGCCGTAACCAATCATTCCAACACGTTTTTCTTGAACAGAATTGGTTACTAATCTAATTTTTGAGATATCAATATCGTGCAAAATTTGTGCTCCAATACCAAAATCTTTACTATCAATCACAATTTTTGGTGCTTTCATTTCACCTTTGGACTGTAAAATTTTCAAATCAGCCAAACGACTCAATAAATTAACCGATTGCATATCTTGATTTACAAAAATAACGGCTCCTTTTCCGTCCTCGTTAATTTTGCGGAACATATCGTCAAGTTGTTTATCTGCATTATTAGTTAGGGTACCTAATAAGTCATTATTCACTTGCGATGAGTTAATCCGAGTTAAAATTGGTTCACCCAAGTTCCATGTACCTCTGGTTAATGCGATATGAATTTGCTTATTGGTTGTTTGCTCGTAAGCGCGCAATCTAAATGTACCAAAGCGAGTTTCTAAATTAAAATCCTCTTTCTTTACAATTAGACTATCATGTTGCATTCGATAAGCAACGAGGGCTTCAATTGAAACTAATTTTAAATCGAATTTCTTAGCTACAGCAACTAACTGCGGTAGGCGAGCCATTGTACCATCTTCGTTCATGATTTCTACAATCACACCGGCCGATTTAAAACCTGCCAATCTAGCAAAATCAATAGCGGCTTCAGTATGTCCGGTTCTACGTAAAACACCACCTTGCTTGGCAATTAAAGGAAAAATATGTCCAGGACGCGCTAAATCGTGGGGTTTTGTCTCTGTATCAACTAGCGCTTGAATTGTTTTTGATCGGTCAGCGGCAGAGATTCCTGTAGTTACTCCATTTCCTCTTAAATCAACAGATACTGTAAAAGCTGTTTCCATAGGATCAGTATTGTTGCTAACCATTACATGTAATCCAAGTTCTTTACATCTACTTTCTGTCAATGGAGCACAAATAAGTCCTCGGCCATGTGTAGCCATGAAGTTAATCATTTCTGGAGTTACTTTTTCGGCAGCAGCCAAAAAATCACCTTCATTTTCACGATCTTCATCGTCAACTACAATGATTACTTTTCCTTGACGGATATCTTCTATTGCTTCTTCAATTGTATTTAATTGTATTGTGTCTAGATCCATTTTGACATTTAGTTTTGTGATGGTAGTATTTTTTTAATAAATTTTTGGAAAGGAACGAGTAAACTGTCCATGTTAATTAATCCTATGTCGTTCGTTGCGCGGTAAGTTAATAATACAGCTAGAGGTGTCAGTATAAAAGAAGACAGCCAAGAACCTAGAAACGGCGTCATTCCGTTTTCTTGTGCCAATCGTTTTCCGAAAGTATTGATAAAATGAAAAGTAATAAAAATCAAAACAGCAAAAACAATTGGTAATCCCAAACCGCCTTTACGAATGATAGCACCTAAGGGAGCGCCAATAAAGAACATCAAGAAACAAGCAAATACAATAACAAACTTATCATACAAAGCTATTAAGTGTTTGTTGATATTTTTCTGTTTGTTAAATAATTCTGTTTTAGAGGAATCAATAGAGTAGGCAGTACTTTTTAAATTGCTAACGGCTATATTTAAAATATCTTTTTGTTGTTTATCTGTATACAAAGTCAAAACATCATCAGGTAATTTCTTTTTCACAGAACTTTTAATAATCTTATTTTTTGTCGGATAATTTACTCTGTTGTTGCTGCTTTTCGCAAAAGAAACGATATCAGTTTTTAAATTCTTGTTCAAAGAATCTAAAGTATAATTCAATTCGTTGGCAGTTAACATTGTGTTGGTATTAGCTACCGACTCGTCATTGATATCAGATTTATAAAATTCAGATAAATCAATATTTATAATTTGCTTTTTAAATGCGCTTTTTATAAAAGGCATTTTGCTGCGGTCCTCGTATTTTTTAGGAACAATATCTTCATAATAATGGCCGTCATTTAAAACTAGCTGCAAAATACTTGATTCTTCGCTACTAATTAATTCACCATCTTTGGCTTTGATAACTGTTTTGCTACCATCACCAGTTTTTGATTTTTTATGAATTGTAATTCCAGAAAGAATATTTCCTTCTTTACCACTTTTTTTATCGACTTTAATGTTGTAAAAACCTACATCGCTGAATTGTCCTTCGGCGATAGCAAGTGCCGGTTTTACTTGAGCAATATTTTTTCGAAAGTTTATAAACTTGTATTCAGCGTAAGGAATCACATTATTTGCAAAGAAAAAGGCAACAATACTTAGCAACGTAATAAAAACCGTTAAACTTCGCATGGCTCTTTGTAATGAAATCCCAGAGGATTTCATAGCGGCAAACTCGTAGTTTTCGGCAAGATTACCGAAAGTCATGATTGATGCCAGTAATATCGATAAGGGTAATACCAATGGTACGATTCTAGGCATAGAAAAAGCCAGGAACTTTACGACCATAAATATGTCTAAATCTTTCCCGGCTAACTCTGATATGAATAACCAAACGGTTTGTAAAATGAAGATAAAAAATAAGATTACAAATACTGTTGTAAATGTAGTCAGAAATGTTTTTAATAAGTATTTGTCAAGAATTTTCACCTAATGCTTTAATCTAATTTGTTGATGTAGTAATTGGGATATTTGCTTCCCACAAAGGTAAATTGATTTTTTGACAAAGGTTGGTTGGTTTTAAAAGAATTAACGGTTAAAGTTGTTTTTGTTCCTTTTTTTCCAACTTCTATTAAATTGTAAATGTGTTTGGTTTGTACATCAATTCCTAAAAGGATTTCTTTTCGTTGATCTTTAGCATTTGTAGGAACTAATTTGATGTATTGAATTTTTCTACCTTTTACATTTTGAATAATGTCCATAGTATACTTATATCCTGAATTAAAAAAAGTCAACATTTTAGATGGAGTAATAGCATTGTCATCTTTTTCATTGACGCTCGAAATGGTAATTTCCTCATCCTCAGGTACAATTGTATATGTTTTTTTTCCGTCAAAAATTTTAGTAACTCCCATAAAATTCAATACGTATTGATTGCCTTTCATGGTCACATTGCCTTTACTGTCTTGGTTGATATTTTCTTTGGCATTGTTTAATGAATATTTAAAATCAATTCCAATATTATTGTAACTTTTAACTTTGGCCGTCACTTGGTCAAGCAAATCTTTTGCTTTTTTATCTTGAGCTTGCGTTGAAAAACTAAACAATACGCAGGCCAAAGCAAGAGTACATTTTTTTGCTAATTTTTGAAAGTTGTTGTTTTTTGAGTCTTGAATGATAAGTTCCATGTTTTAATTGTTTTGTTCATTGTTGAAAAATTGATCAAGAGCATGCATATCCATGATGTTTACACTTCGCGCTTTACTTCCTTCAAAAGGACCTACTATACCAGCAGCTTCTAATTGATCAATTAATCGTCCTGCTCGGTTGTAGCCTAGTTTAAGTTTTCTTTGCAATAGTGATGCCGAACCTTGTTGTGCATTGACAATAATTTCGGCGGCTTCTCTGAATAAGCTGTCTCTTTCAGAAATATCTACATCAAGATTAATGCCATTTTCCTCTCCAACAAACTCTGGTAATAAATAAGCTGTTGCATATGCTTTTTGTGCACCAATGAATTCTGTAATTTTTTCGACTTCGGGCGTGTCTATGAAAGCACATTGTACACGTACGACATCGTTGCCATTAGTGTAAAGTAAATCACCTCGACCAATTAATTGATCAGCACCTTGTGTGTCTAAAATAGTTCTAGAGTCAATTTTAGATGTTACTCTAAAAGCAATTCGAGCCGGGAAATTGGCCTTAATTAAACCGGTAATTACATTCACAGACGGACGTTGAGTAGCAATTATCAAGTGAATACCAATAGCTCTGGCCAATTGCGCCAATCTTGCTATAGGTACTTCGACTTCTTTTCCTGCGGTCATAATTAAATCGGCAAACTCATCAACTACCAATACAATGTAGGGTAAAAATCGATGGCCATTTTCAGGATTTAGTTTCCTAGCCTTAAATTTATCGTTATATTCCTTAATGTTACGAACCATTGCATCTTTCAATAAGGAGTAACGATTATCCATCTCTACGCAAAGAGAGTTCAAAGTATTTACTACTTTCGCATTGTCGGTGATAATAGCATCATCCATATCAGGCAACTTAGCCAAGTAATGTCTTTCTATTTTATTAAAAAGTGTTAGTTCGACTTTTTTAGGATCGACCAAGACAAATTTCACTTCTGCGGGATGCTTTTTGTACAAAAGTGATGTTAAAACTGCATTCAATCCAACCGATTTACCTTGACCAGTAGCACCTGCCATCAAAAGGTGTGGCATCTTTGCTAAGTCAACTACAAATGTTTCGTTTGAAATGGTTTTTCCTAATGCAATTGGCAACTCCATTTCGGCTTCTTGAAATTTAGCGCTTCCAATTACACTTTTCATAGAAACCATCGTTGGGTTTTTATTTGGTACCTCAATACCAATAGTTCCTTTCCCAGGAATTGGAGCAATGATACGAATTCCTAATGCTGAAAGTGAAAGGGCAATATCATCCTCTAAACTCTTAATTTTGGAGATTCGAATTCCAGCTTCTGGCACAATTTCGTATAAAGTTACCGATGGACCAACGGTAGCTTTTATTTGTGCAATTTCGATTTTGTAATTGCGTAAAGTATCTACAATACGATTTTTATTTTCTTCTAATTCTTCTTGATTAATGGTAATTCCGCCGCTTGAATATTCTTTTAAGATATCAATAGTTGGGAATTTATAGTTAGATAAATCCAAAGTAGGATCAAATAAACCAAAATCAGCTACCAATCTTGATGCTAGATTTTCTTCGATGATATCTTCCTCCGGCGCCGTTTCAATAACAAATGATTCTACTATTTCTGGTTCGACTTTAATACTAGGAGCAGGAGTAAGCTCCATAGCGATGGGCTTGTTGGCTGGTTTTACGGCTAAGTCAGATGATGCGCTTATAGTTGGCTTGAGTGCTTCCTTGTTGATTTCAAATTGGGTGCCATTAGTTTTTAAATGTATGGTATCAATTTCTTCCTCTTCTGGAGTTGCATATTCTTCTAGGTTATAAGCGGCGCTGTTTTCTTTATCTTTTACTCCAATTGAAGGAGTTGCTTCTTCTTTTGCGGAAGCGGTAAATAAAGATTGAATTTTTTCAGGTGAAATTTTAACTTTGAATATTACATAAATTATTATACCGAAAATTAAAGTCAATAAAGTCCCCGTTTTTCCTAAATAATCTTGCAAAAACAAGTTAAGTTCATAACCAATTGTTCCGCCTAATTCAGGTACAGAAGTGGCAAAAAATCCTAACAAGACGCATAGAATAACCATAATGAATAGATCCCAGAACCAAATGTTTTTTAGTTTGCGACCAGGTATACCAAGTACCATGTAAAGTCCTGTTAGAAAAAAGAGTCTAACAAACAAAAATGCTGCAATCCCAAATCCCTGAAAAACCAATAAATCTGCCAGAAATGCTCCAAATTTACCTAACCAGTTTTCTACCGTTTCCGAACGATCTATTAGCGCTTGAACAGCACTTTGATCTTGTTGCCCATGGAGGAAAAATGAAATAAAAGCGACTAGCAATGCAACCGAAAAAAGCACTAACAATGCTCCCAAAACAATTTTTTGTTGTTTAGAGATTACTATACTTTTTGGTGAATCTGCTTTGTCTGCGTTTATTTTGTTTGGGGGAGTCGTTTTGGTTGTTTTTGCCATTCGAGATTGTAAAATTGCCTAAAAAATAAAAGGGATGTAAATAACAAGACCAATAACAATTGCAGTTAGAGCGGCAAAAAATACCGCTCCTGCTGCAATGTCTTTTATGAATCCTATTTTTTCGTGAAAATTAGGGTGAATGAAATCGGCCATTTTTTCAACTGCGGTATTAAGTCCTTCTGTGCATAACACTAAGCCTAACGCCAATGTTTGAATAAGCCATTCGGTTTTTGAAATTCTAAAATAAAATCCAGCTGCTGTAACCGCCACTCCAAGACCGCATTGTACCATGATGCTATGCTCTGTTTTGATAAGTGTAACTGCGCCTTTAAATGCAAATTGTACACTTTTTAAACGTCCAGATAAAAATTTATTGTCTTTTTGAAATTCCATAGTGTTTGTGATTACAATACTGCTAAAGCAGCTTCGTAATTTGGTTCGTCAGCAATTTCAGCTACTTGCTCAGTGTGTGTAATCACACCATTAGCATCAGTAACAATGATTACGCGAGAGTGTAAACCTGCTAAAGGTCCGTCAGTGATTTCTAAACCATTATTCTTACCAAATTCTCCTGAAGCAAAATCAGATAAATTTACCACATTTTCAAGTCCTTCAGCTCCACAAAAACGTTTTTGAGCAAATGGTAAATCGCGAGAAACACAAAGAACTACTGTGTTATCAAGACTTGCAGCACTTTCGTTAAATTTTCTAACAGAGGCAGCACAAGTTCCTGTATCAATACTTGGAAAAATATTCAAAACTAATTTTTTACCTGCAAACGAAGTTAAATCGGCTACAGATAAATCAGTTGCAACTAGTTTAAAATCAGATAATTTTGAGCCAACTGTTGGTAGTTCGCCTGAAGTGTTTATTGGATTTCCTCCTAATGTAATAGATGCCATAATTTTTGTTTTTTTGTGAGGTTCAAAAGTATGAAAATTATTTAAGATTTAAGTCTACGCTTTGGGTTTTAAGTTTTGATTTTAGCGTTTATTTAAAATTAATTTTACGTCACAGTGTGTTCCATTTTCCCAAAAAAAAAACGCACTCCGAATTGGAATGCGCTTTGTATGATGTAAAACTTTTTTATTTATCGATTGATCCAAGCACTCGTTTCATAAATTGGTTCAAAGCTTCTTTTTTATCAACACCAGATTTAACCAATTTGTTGACTTCAATCGCACCGTACATGTTTGAGATTAACTCGCCAATAACATCTAATTCTTCATCTTTTAAGGAAGGAATTTCAGTCATAGCCTCTAATACATCAATGGTTTCAATGATGTAGTCCTCATCGTTTTCCTCGATAAATTGTGTTAAATGTTTGATTACGGGTAACTTCATATTCTTTTTTTATTTTGGTGTCTAAGTTTTTAGTTAATTCAAAGTTTAGAATTTTGTTGCCTAGGCTGACAATTTTAAACTTTGAACTGAAAAAAATTAAACAATTTCGTTTACCAACTCAACCAATACTTCTTGTTTGTTGGTTTGTGTTTCGTTTACTAATTTTCCATTTACAAAAGTAGCAAAAGTAGGTAAGTTGCTTACATTAGCTAATTTGCGTGATTCTGGGAAATTTTCAGCGTCTACCAAAGCGAAAGTCATGGCTTCGTTTTCAGTAGCCAATTTTTTAAATTTTGGTTTCATGATTCGGCAATTGCCACACCAAGAAGCTGAAAACTGTACTACCACTTTTTCATCTTTAGCGATTAAATCTTGTAAACTATCAGAAGTTAATTCTATTAACATGGGATGTTTTTTTAGGGTTGAAAGTAACAAAGGTTCACAGAGGTAAAGTTTTTAGAACTTCTTGACTTTGTGTGACAAAAAAGCTGTCGCTCAGCCCCTCTAAACCTTTGTATCTTTATTTTATTAGTTTAAACTTAAGTATTCAGCAGTACTTACGCGGTCAGCGCTCATTGCTTCTTTACCAGCTTCCCAGTTTGCAGGACAAACTTCACCTTTTTCTTGAATGTGTGTGTAAGCATCAACCATACGCAAGTACTCGTTTACGTTACGACCTAATGGCATATCGTTTACACTTTCGTGGAAAATTTTACCCGTTTCATCAATTAAATAAGTAGCTCTAAAAGTTACGTTAGATCCTTCGATGATAACAGAATCTGTTTCTTCACTGTACTCAGTTGAGTCGATGTCAAGAATTCCTAAAATGTTAGATAAGTTACGGTTTGTATCAGCAAGAATTGGGTAAGTTACACCTTCAATTCCACCATTGTTTTTTGGAGTATTCAACCAAGCAAAGTGTACTTCGTTTGTATCACAAGATGCTCCAATGATCATTGTATTTCTTTTTTCAAATTCTGGTAAAGCAGCTTGAAAAGCGTGTAATTCAGTTGGGCATACAAAAGTAAAATCTTTTGGGTACCAAAATAAAAGTACTTTTTTGTTGTTGTTTACTGCTTCTTCGAAAACGTTGATTTTTAAATTATCACCCATCTCAGAGATAGCATCTACTGCAATACTTGGAAATTTTTTACCTACTAATGACATTTTTATTGACTTTAAAGTTAATTTTTTGATTTTGCAAAAGTAGTTGTTCCTTGTTTAAATTAAAACAGATGTTTCATTACATATTCTTATACTTTAATAAACTTTTCTTATGTCTTATCTCAATTAACTTAAGTCCTCGTTGTTAATTCAAAGGAACATGTACGGATAACGTTCCTTTTCCTAAAGTATCTGTCAATAAATGTTGCGCCGCAATCTCTTGAAACTCTTTAAAATCTTGGTAAACCATTACCAAACCTTTTGCTTGCGACAGACTTGGAATGACTTGTAAGGAGTATGGATTCCCAAACACGTAGACTGTACATTTTTTAGTTTCTAAAAGTTTTTGTAGCATGTGCAACACGTCGTCTTCTAACTCAAAATTATTTAGTGGCTTGGCTTTTGGGACAAACAATGCTATTAGTAGAGAATCAAAGTTTTGTAATTCCTGTTCAAATTGTGATAAAAATGATCTATCGTCAAGTGTATAGGCAAATGTCGGACTTGATAATTCGCTTTCTAAACTATTAAAAAATAAATTGTTAATTGGTCCGTATAAGCTTATTTTGGCAAATGATTTCTTCTCAATAGGATTTAATAATTCTGCCTTTTTGGTTTTATTTATTAAGGTTGTAATGCTGTTTTGAGCAATTTTTGTATTAAGTTTTGATGTTGTTTCCCAGTCAAAAGTAGTTGCGCTTTCAAGCTGAAATTCACTATTTGTATCAAATAAACCTGCTTTTTTCTTGTACTTCAAGATGCGATCGTAACTAGCGTCGATTCGTTCCGGAGTAGCATTGGTTTTAATAAATTGAATTCCTTCAGCAATGTTTTCTGCAAAACACAAAACATCATTTCCTGCCTGAAAAGCCTCCCATTCTAATTGTCCTTTTTCACTGTACAATTTTGAAACGCTGTGCATGTTCAAGGCATCTGAAATAACGAGTCCCTCAAATCCCATTTGAGTACGTAGTAATCCTTCAATAACTTTTTGAGATAAAGTTGCCGAAGTATTTTCGCCATCGTTTAAAGCAGGCACCGCTAAATGTCCAATCATAATAGAATCAACATCGGCTGCAATTCCGGCAGCAAAAGGATGCAATTCATTATTCATTAATTCCTCCAAACTTTCTGTTAAAACAGGTAAGCCAAGGTGAGAATCGACATTCGTATTGCCGTGTCCGGGAAAATGTTTCAAACAACCTAAAATGCCTACATCATTTAAACCTTGCAAATAAGCTAGCGCGAATTGAGCGACTTTTTCTTTGTCTTCACCAAAGGAACGGTAGCCAATTACTGGATTATCCGGATTGTTATTGATATCAGCTAATGGCGCTAAATTGTAATGAATACCAACTTTTTTTAAATCAGTACCAATTTGTTTTCCTACTTGATAAACCAAATCTATTTTGCTCAAGGGCAAAGATCCAAGAGTAATTGCGTAGGGATATTGAGGTGTTTTTTCAACACGCATTGCTAATCCCCATTCGGCATCTATACTAATAAGTAATGGAGTAGAGGCGCATTTTTGATAGCGAACAATAAGCTCTTTCAGGCTTTGGCAACTTTCATCATTTAAAATGACTTGTTTTTTAGACTCGTAATTAGTGGCAGCACTGGCTCTACTATGAAAAAAAGTAAGTCCACCAATGTGATGTTCGCTAATTAATTGTTCCAAAGCTTGAATTTCACTTTCGTTGTCGTTAATGAATGCTGCCGGAAAGAAAAACTGTCCAATTTTTTGTTCTAAAGTCATTGTAAAAGTGGAATAGTATTGTTGTAAAAGCAAAATGCGTTGGTTCTGGTAACGAATATTGTGCGAACTTGCTGCAGGCTTGCTGTTTTATTTTAAATTAAATTACTTCGATTGACGAAGATTCTCAGGAGTACTTTTTTTGCCAAAATCATTAGGATAAATCAAGAATCGTGACAAAATTAAACCCGGAATAGTAGCCACAAAAACCCAAATAAAGAAGTTTCCGTACCCTAAATATTCTTGTATGTAACCACTAACCATGCCTGGTAACATCATACCAAGAGCCATAAGACCAGTAGCAATAGAATAGTGGGAGGTTTTCGATTCGCCTTCGGCAACATAAATTAAGTACATCATGAAGGCAGCAAAACCAAAACCGTAGCCAAATTGCTCTGCCACAACTGTTGCGTATACATACCAAATATCTGTAGGGTGATAATGCGCTAATAAAATAAATCCGATTATAGGTAAATGCATGGTTAAAATCATGGGCAACATCCATTTTCCTAAGCCATCTTTACTGATGACAATTCCGCCTAAAATCCCTCCAATTGTGAGCGCAATTAAACCAAAAGTTCCGTAAATAACGCCAACTTCTTGCGTACTCAAGCCTAAACCTCCTTTTTCTAAAGGATCAATTAAAAATGGACTCAGCATTTTCAATAATTGTGACTCTCCCAAACGGAACAATAAAATAAAAACGAGTACTAAACCTATTTGTTTCTTTTGAAAAAAACTTTTGAAAACAGTTCCAAAGCTTTTATTTGTAATGCTTTCAGCACTTAATGGAGCGGCTGTTGATTCTGTTTTTGGACTCACGAAAAAATTATAAATAGTGATAATAGTCATTAAAATTCCAACTAAAACCATTGTGCAGGACCATGCTTTATTTTTATCTCCAAATTCAATTTCGAGGTAGCCTGCCAGTACTACAATTAATCCGTTTCCGGTAAGCATCGCAAGTCTGTAAAATGTACTTCTAATTCCTAAAAAAAAGGACTGTTGGTCTTTGCTTAGCGCCAACAAATAAAAACCATCACTCGCCACATCATTTGAGGCAGAAGCAAAAGCTGCTACCCAAAATATCGCCAAGGTCACAAAGAAAAATTGCTGCAGTGGAAGCATAAAACCTACCAAAACAAAAGCAATTGAAATCAGTAATTGCATGCTTAAAAACCATTTTCGTTTGGTAGAATATAAGTCGATAAACGGACTCCATAATGGTTTAATAACCCATGGTAAGTACAGCAAACTGGTGTAAACACCAATAGCTTCATTGTCAATTCCTAAGTTTTTATACATGATAACCGACACCGAAATGATGATGGCATACGGTAATCCGGAAGCGAAGTTTAATATGGGTATCCAAAACCAGGGCGTGTTATCTGCTTTCATAGTTTGTTTTTAGTTTGATGCTGCTGCAAATGATACAATGGTTGGCTCACTTTCGTTGCCATACAAATCGATAAAGGTAATTGCGCAGGTTTTGTTTTTGTCTAGTTTATAACTCGGAATAGCAATTTCAGCCAACTTTGTTTGCTCATTGAAGGTCACTTTCGCAATCATTTGACTTGGGTTATTGATGTCTAATTTTGTTTGAAATCGAGAACTGTAAACCACTACATAACGCATGATTTCGCCCGCCGGTTGAGCAACAATAAAACGCGAAGCTATCGGGTCATATTGAATTGTAGTAGCAATTGGTTTGCTCTGGTTTTTTTTCACTGCTTGTGGCACCACGTTGGGCAACGCAGGATATTTGTATTGATTTTCAAGAAGCAATTTAGCCACGGTTTGATTTTTATTTACAAATCCTTTGGCACTGAAATAAGCATTTCCTTGAACGTTTTTGTAAGTTCTAGTCAAATCAATTTGGTTTGGAATCTCTTTGGGATTGTTCCATCTTTTATCCGAATCTTCGTTTACTTTATAAGTGCTGTTTCCGATGTAAATAGCAGTGTTGTTGGAGTTGTCAGCCCACCATTTCAACAATTTTGAATACGATGCTTTTGGATGATCAATACTCCAATACAATTGTGGCAAAATATAATCGATCCATTTATTATCCATCCAAGCTAATGGATCGGCAAAAAGATCGTCGTAATTGGTTTGCCCCGCCTCAGTATCGGAACCTTTTGGGTCAACCGATTTATTGCGCCAAACTCCAAACGGGCTAATTCCGAATTGAACCCAAGGTTTTATCTTTTTAATCGAAAAAGCGACATCTTTAACAAAAGTATTCACGTTTTGTCTTCTCCAATCTTCTAAACTTAAACCAGCCCCATATTTTTTATATGCAACTGCGTCATTGAATTTTTCGTTAGGCACTTTGTAAGGATAAAAATAATCGTCAAAATGAATGGCGTCAATATCGTAATTGGTCACTACTTCGTTTACCACGTTTAATAAATGAGCTTGTACTTCAGGCAAGGCAGGGTTGTAATAAATTTTTCCGCCATAGCGAATCATCCATTCCGGATGTTTAAAATAATCGTGCTCAGGACTCAAAATACTGGTATTGTAATCCATTGTGGCGCGGTACGGATTGAGCCATGCGTGAAATTCAAAACCTCGATTGTGTGCCTCGGTAATCATCCAAGCCATGACATCGTAGTAAGGTTGTGGCGCTTTCCCTTCTTTACCTGTTAAAAAACGAGACCATGGCGCCAATTTAGTTGGGTAAAAAGCATCGCCAACACTACGTATTTGAACGATTACAGCATTGTAATTCAGTTTTTTGTAAGTTTCTAAAATTTCAAGATAATCTGCTTTTTGCTTGGCAACGTTATCAGTGCCCGCTTTTGGCCAATCAATATTTACAACTGTTGCAATCCATACGGCTCTAAATTCGTTTTTAGGATGTTGAGTAGCTGTTTGTGCGCTCATTTGATGAAAAGTCAGTAAAAAGATGGACATCAATAAAGCACAGCGCTTGAAATTTTTCATTCGAGTGTAATTTTTAAAGTGTTCAAAAATAGTTTTTTTAGTGATAATAGCTAGCACAATTACCCCTAAAATTTGGCTTTATTTGAGTTTGCAATTTCTTTGCCAAATCAGTACGCAGCTCTTTTAGGAAGTTGTTGCTAATATAAATTTTTAGAAAAACGGACCACAATTGGCTATTGATATTTCTATATTTGTGACTCAATTCTCTTTTTACCCAAAACATGTCAATTATTTCACAATTAGAACAAATAGCACTTGAACTTGATGGAACTTTAGTTTACGATGATTTGCACAAAATATTGTACGCAACGGATGCTTCGGCTTACCGCATTTTTCCTTTGGCTGTCGCTTTTCCAAAAACGGAACAAGATATTGCTCGAATCATAACTTTTGCTGCAAAGCATCAAATTTCTATTACTCCGCGCACCGCAGGAACTTCATTGGCAGGTCAAACCGTAGGAAACGGAATAATTGTAGATGTGTCGAAACATTTTACGGCGATTAAAGCTTTTGATGCCGCTGCGCAAACAGTAACGGTGCAACCAGGAGTTATTCGTGACGAACTGAATTTGTACTTAAAACCACACGGATTATTTTTTGGTCCCAACACATCTACTTCTAATCGATGCATGATTGGCGGCATGGTAGGAAATAACTCTTCAGGAACTACGTCTATTCGATATGGTGTGACTCGCGATAAAATTATCAAGATAAAAGCCGTTTTAAGTGATGGTTCAACTGCTGTTTTTGAAAATATTACAACGGCTGAGTTCGAGCAAAAAATGAAAGGTTCTACTTTAGAAAGTCAAATTTACCGAACTTTATTTGAGGAACTTTCTAACAAAGAGCAGCAACTCGAAATTAAAAGAGAATTTCCAAAACCTGAAATTCACAGGCGCAATACGGGCTACGCAGTTGATATTTTGTTGCAATCGGAACTTTTTGGAGGAACAAATACTTATATCAACGTTGGACAATTACTTTGCGGAAGCGAGGGTACATTGGCGTTTACTACTGAAGTTACCTTGAAGGTAGATGTTTTGCCGCCTGCCAATAACGTGATGGTTGTAGCTCATTTTGATTCCGTTCAAGAAAGTCTCGAAGCAGTGGTAACAGCGATGAAACATCATTTGTATACTTGCGAATTAATGGACGATACTATTTTAGATTGTACCAAAACCAACAGAGAACAAGCCAAAAATCGATTTTTTATTCAAGGTGATCCTAAAGCTGTTTTAATGCTTGAAGTGGCTTCTGAAATCAGTATGCAAGATGCCGAAAAACAAGCCGACGCTTTAATTTTAGATTTACAACAGCAGAATTTCGGCTATGCTTTGCCAAAAATATACGGTGATGATATCAGCAAAATAAATGAACTTCGAAAAGCAGGTTTAGGTCTTTTGGGTAGTATTGTTGGCGATGATAAAGCAGCCGATAGTATTGAAGATACTGCAGTAGAATTAAGTGATTTACCTAATTATATAGCTGACTTTTCAGCAATGATGGAACGCCACGGTCAAAGTGCTATTTATTATGCGCATGCCGGCGCTGGAGAAATTCACCTTCGACCTGTTTTAAACTTAAAGACAAAAGAAGGTGTGCACCAATTTCGAAATATTGCTACCGAAGTAGCTATTTTGGTTAAAAAATACCGCGGTTCCTTAAGTGGTGAACATGGTGATGGCATTGTACGCGGGGAGTTTTTGCCATTTATGATTGGTGCTAAAAATTACGAATTACTCAAGCGAATCAAAAAAGCATTTGATCCAAATGGAATAATGAATTCGGGTAAAATTGTTGATGCGTTAAAAATGGACGAGAATTTGCGTGTTGAAGCGGGTAGGGAAGAGCCCAACATTGCGACCATTCAAGATTTTTCAGATAGTATGGGAATTTTGCGCGTTGCCGAAAAATGTAATGGTTCAGGAGATTGTCGCAAATTACCGTCAGCAGGTGGCACTTTATGTCCGAGTTACCGCGCTACTCGAAACGAAAAAGATACTACCAGAGCACGTGCCAATGCGCTCCGAGAATATCTTACACATTCTGAAAAAGAAAATAAATTTGACTATAAAGAATTGTACGAGGTTTTCGAATTGTGCGTGAGCTGTAAGGCTTGCTCCAGCGAGTGTCCGAGTAATGTTGATGTAGCAGCGCTAAAATCTGAATTTTTGTATCAGTACCAAAAAACAAATGGTTTCTCGCTACGTAACAAAATATTTGCTTACAATGCTAGACTTAATGCCTTGGGAAGTATCACCCCGAAAATAACCAATTGGATTGTTAACTTGCCTTTGGTAAAAAACAAAATGGGCGTTGCCAAAGAACGCACTGTACCACACTTAGCCGCAAACACTTTTAGATCATGGTTAAGTAAGCAAAAAAGAAAGAAAACTGAATTTCCAAACGGAAAATTAGTTTTGTTTGTGGATGAATTTACCAATTATTATGATGTACAAGTTGGCATCGACGCGTATGAATTACTATCGGCATTGGGTTACGAAGTGCTTATCGTTGATCATGAAGAAAGCGGAAGGGCTTTTATTTCCAAAGGTTTTTTAGAACAAGCCAAAGCGATTGCCAATACCAATGTTGCTATTTTTTCGGGATTTATTTCTGAAGACTTACCATTAGTTGGTTTAGAACCCTCGGCAATTTTAACTTTTAGAGACGAATATTTGCGCTTAGCAGATGATGTAGAAAAAGCCAAAGAAGTGGCTGCACATACTCATACGATTGAAGAATTTTTCAAACTCGAAATCACCAAAGGAAAAATTTCATCAAAAAATTTCTCTGATAAAGAAAAACAGATTAAAATTCATGGACATTGCCATCAAAAGTCTTTGAGTACGATTGAAGCAACTTTTGCAATGCTAAATCTACCAAAAAATACAACGGTAACCATCTATAATTCGGGTTGCTGTGGTATGGCGGGCTCTTTTGGATATGAAAAAGAGCATTATGAAATTAGTATGCAAATGGGCGAAGATACTCTTTTCCCAAAAGTAAGAAACACAGCTAACAGCACAGCTATTGCAGCAGCAGGAACAAGTTGTAGGCATCAAATTTTTGACGGAACGTCACGTCAAGCCTTGCATCCTGTTTCTATTTTAAGAGATTGTTTGCTTTAAACGAAGAATTGCGTTATGAAATGATGGAATAATTTAACTTAAAGACAACAAGCTCTAAGTTTAGTTTTTGAAAAAAAAAGAGTAACAAACTATGATAATACAATTAGTTTTATACTTTTGATTTTTGAAGTTATTTTGCAGAATCAACAACATAAATTTGCAAAAATTACAGATTATAAATTTAATTGATAAAAATACAAGATGGCATTAAAGGGCTTATTTAGAAAAAAAACCGTTCAAGATATCTTAAAGCAAGTTGAAAAAAACAATGCCGATGGCCATGCAGCCTTGGGCAAGCACTTGACAGCCCGAGATTTGACCGCATTTGGAATTGCAGCAATCGTAGGAGCTGGTATTTTTAGTACAATTGGTAAAGCTAGTGCCGATGGTGGACCTGCCGTAATATTTCTTTTTCTTTTTACTGCCGTTGCCTGTAGTTTTGCTGCATTTGCTTACGCTGAATTTGCATCAATGGTGCCGGTTTCAGGAAGTGCATACACCTATTCGTATGTAGCTTTTGGTGAAATCATCGCTTGGATTATTGGTTGGGCATTGATCATGGAGTATTCTGTGGGAAATATAACAGTAGCCATTTCGTGGAGTGACTACTTTACCGGCTTGCTTCAAAGTGGAGGTATTAACCTGCCACAATGGGTTCAAATGGATTATTTATCAGCTTCTCGCGGATATGATGAAGCTATGGCGCTAATGCAAAGTGGAAAAGATTTTGCTAATTTGAGTCCTGCATTACAAAATGCTCATAATGCTTGGCAAACTGCACCGGTTATTGGCTCGTTTCATTTTGTAGCTGATTTGCCTGCCTTGTTAATCATTGTTTTAATAACTGCTTTGATTTATCGTGGTATGAAAGAGTCGCGTAATGCAAGTAATATCATGGTAGTTGTCAAATTATGTATCGTACTTTTGGTAATTGCCGTAGGTATTTTTTATGTAGATACGGCCAATTGGGATCCGTTTGCACCAAATGGTGTTTCTGGAGTTTTAAAAGGAGTGTCAGCTGTATTTTTCGCCTATATTGGTTTTGATGCTATTTCTACAACTGCTGAAGAATGTAAAGATCCACAACGCGATTTACCTCGTGGGATGATGTGGGCGATCATTATTTGTACGCTTTTATATATCGCCATTGCATTGGTTTTAACCGGAATGGTTTCTTACGATTTACTAAATGTAGGCGATCCGTTAGCCTTTGTTTTTGAAAAATTAGATTTGAAATGGATGTCGGGAATTATTGCTGTTAGTGCGGTCGTGGCTATGGCAAGTGTATTGTTGGTTTTTCAAATGGGACAACCTCGTATTTGGATGAGTATGAGTCGCGATGGTTTGTTACCAAAACGTTTTTCAAAAGTGCATCCAAAATACAAGACACCATCTTATGCTACCATTGTAACTGGATTTGTTGTCGCAGTACCAGCCTTGTTTTTGAATCTGACTTTAGTTACTGATTTGTGTAGTATTGGTACTTTATTTGCCTTTGTTTTGGTTTGTGCGGGAGTTTTAGTACTTCAAAATAAACCAGATATCCCAAGAGGAAAATTCAAAACGCCATATGTAAATTCTAAGTTTATAATGCCAATTTTATTGTTGATTGGTGTTGTTTATGCTTTTGTGTACAACAAAAAAGCCACTATGGATTTTGTTACTAATGAAACTCAAATCAATTCCTCTGCAGCGATTATTACTAGCTTAACCAAAGAAGAAACTACAAAAGTATATGATTATTTAGTTGGTTTGGATGCTAAAAATGCTACAACAGAAACTCCAGATTTAGAGCAAATTTTAAATCAGTACCAGGAAGATGAAGCAAAGTATGCAGAAGTTGTAAAAGGTTTGCCTGTGGCTGATACTTTAAAATATGAATCAGGTTTTAGTTTATTCAAACATAAAATTCCAATGTGGATTTTCCTTTTGAGTTTAATAGGGCTAACTGCTTGGGCTTATCGCGCTAATTTATCTTTAATTCCGCTTTTGGGTTTAATATGTTGCTTGTACATGATGGCAGAATTAAGTGTTTGGAATTGGATTTATTTTGGAGTTTGGTTGCTTTTAGGATTAGTTATTTACTTCGGCTTTAGCCAAAAAAATAGTAAACTAAATACAGTTTCAGAATAAGAAATTGATTTTATATTTTAAAAATGCTTTACATCAGTGGAGCATTTTTTTTTGGTTATAAGTCAATTATTTTTGGATTTAAAAAAACCGCTAGTATTCTTTTTACTAGCGGTTTCAAACAAACCAAACAATCAAATTTTAATGTTTTATTTCCAACCTCCGCCAAGTGCTTTATACAATTGGATGATTGCTTTATATTGTTGGAATTTATTGTCTATCAAATTAAGTTCTGCATTTAAAGCGTTGTCTTTCACAGTTAAAACTTCTAGATAATTTGCCAATCCATAGGTAAGAAGCTCATCTGAATAGTCCGTGGCTTTGTTTAATGCAGCTACTTGTTTTTCTCGAACAGTTAACTTGTAAGTTTCATTGTTATAAATGGCTAGCGCATCCGATACTTCTTTTCCAGCTGTCAATAAGGATTGTTCAAACTGAAGGTAAGCTTTTTCTTGATTTGCTTTTGCAATTTCAAATCTTGTTTTTATTTGACGTTGGTTGAAAATAGGTTGTGTTAAGCCTGTAATCACATTAGCAAAAATGGAGTTGGCACTGAACCATTCTTTTAGGTCAATACTCTGCAATCCGCCTGCAGCAGTAACTTTAAACGTTGGGTAAAAATTACTTTTTGCAACATTAGTTTGCTCAAAATTAGATATCAAATTATATTCAGCGGCAATTACATCTGGTCGGTTTCGTAGCAATTGTACTGATGTACCAAGTGTTATAGCCGGTTTTATGCTTTGTGCTTCAAAAGTACTCCTTTCAATTTTATTAGAATTTTGCCCCATCAGAATACTCAAGGTATTTTCTAGAATGATGGTATTATTTTTAAGATCAGCGATGATAATTTCAGTAGCGTATTTTTGAGCTTCTGTTTGTTTTACACCAACTTCAGTAACATTACCTGCTTTTTTTAACGCAACAATAGTTTCAATACTTTGATTACGGTTAACTAAAGTTTTTTCGGCTAACTTTATTTGTGCATCAATGGCCATCAGTTGGTAGTACGTAGCAGCAATATTTGCGATCAATTGTGTTTTAACAGCTTGATTTGCAGCAGTGCTTTGTAAAAAAGAGGCGTTGGCAGCGCGTTTATTACTTCTAATTTTGCCCCAAATATCCGCTTCCCAAGATAGATTTCCAGTAAGTTGGTATTGATCAGTGCTACGATCACGCAACAAGGCACCAAATTGGCTGTTTCTAGAAAGTTCCTGATGTGTCCAGTCTGCAGAAGTTGAAAAAGTAGGGTAGAAGCCTGCTTTACCTTGTTTCATCGTGGCTTCTGCAGCTGCGATGTTTTGCATGGCAATTTTAATATCCAAGTTATTTTCGAGTCCTTTCTGAATGTATTGTTGTAAAATGGGATCTGTAAAGACATTTTTCCAAGCCACATCTGCAAGTGAAATCGTATCTGTTGCTACGATTTCATTTCGGTATAAATTTTCAGTTTTTAATTCGGGTCTTTTGTATTCTTTGGCCACAAAACAAGATTGCACTGTGAGGGCTAAAGCGATCAAAAAGATAATTTTATAGCTGTTGTTTTTCATTTTTTTTAGTCTAAATTTTGAGAATCTGATTCTGAATGAGTAGTCGGAATTGGCTTTGCACTAATTTTTTCTTGCAAAGTTTGAAAGATGATAAACAACACTGGGATAACAAATACGCCCAACAAAGTTCCTATCAGCATACCGCCAATTGCTCCTGTTCCAATCGCTTTGTTTCCAACTGCTCCAGCTCCTTGTGCCAACATCAATGGTAATAATCCAAAGATAAAAGCAAACGAAGTCATCAAGATAGGACGTAATCTCGCAACGGCTCCTTGTATAGCAGCTTCTGCAATTGAAAGTCCATTTTTTCTTGCTTCTGTCGAAAATTCGATAATCAAAATAGCGTTCTTAGCAAGTAAACCAATTAACATAATCAAGGTAATTTGCAGGTAAATATTATCGCTTACATCAAATAGAAAAGCAAATAAATAAGCTCCAGCCAAACCAATTGGTAATGAAATTAATACTGCAAATGGTAGCATATAACTTTCATATTGTGCGGCTAATAAGAAATAAACAAATACTAGACACAATAAGAAAATATACAAGGTTTGTCCACCCGCACTGATTTCTTCACGAGTCATTCCTGAATATTCATAACCATAACCTACTGGTAAACTTTGACTCGCCACTTCTTCAATAGCCTTAATGGCATCACCGGAACTAAAACCATCTTTCGGTGCACCAGTAATTTTTACAGAAGTAAATAAATTAAAACGGTCAATTGCTTGTGGACCAAAAGTTTTTTCTAGCGTAATAAACTGAGATATTGGAGCCATTTGACCATTATTATTGCGAACCAAAACTTTATTTAATGATTCCGGATCGCTTCTAAATGATGGGTCTGATTGATAAACTACACGGTATTGTTTTCCAAACTTGTTGAAATTAGAAGCATAAACACCACCATAATAACCTTGAAGAGTACTTAAAACATCAGTAACTGTTAAACCAGATTTTTTAATTGCCGGTACGTTTAAATCAATTCGGTATTGAGGATAATTTGGCGAAAAAGAAGTTGCAGCATATTTAATTTCCGGTCTTGCATTTAATGCTGCCAAAAATGAATTGTTGACTTGACTTAATTCTTGAATAGTTCCTCCTTTTTGATCCTGTAATTGAAATTCAAATCCATTTGTAAAACCAAAACCGACTAAGGTTGGCCTAGCAAAATATAGTACTTTGGCATCTTTTACAGCAGCAGTACGCTTAAATAATTCTTGTACAATGGCATTGATTTCTTGATTGGCTTCTTTTCGCTCGGCCCAAGGTTTTAATTTTACGATTACCATTCCGTAATTACTTCCGGTTCCACTGATCAAACTTCGACCAGAAATACGTAGAACACCTTTTATTTCAGGAATATCTTTTACTTTATTTTCAATTTGCAACAAGACTTTCTCAGTGTTTTCTAATGAAGTTCCCGGTGGCAATGACACATCCGAAAGGATAGCACCCGTATCTTCTCCGGGTACAAAGGCTTTTGGTGTGACATTCAATAACAACACAAACAGACCCGCAAATAAGGCAATTCCGAGTACTGCAACCCATTTTCTTTTGATGAAAAATGAAACTGATTTTCTGTATTTATTAGTTGTTGCTTCAAACCCAACATTAAACGCGGTGTAAAAACGATTTAAAAAACCAGTTTTCTTTTCGTTATCGTGTCCTTTCAAGAAAATCGCACACAAGGCAGGTGATAATGTTAATGCATTAACAGCAGATAAAACAATCGCTACAGCTAAGGTTAAACCAAATTGTTTGTAAAAAACTCCTGCTGAACCGCTAATAAATGATACCGGAATAAATACCGCCGACATCACTAAAGTTATCGAAATGATGGCACTACTAATATCACTCATGGCGCTGTGTGTTGCTTTTTTAGGGTCGTGTTCCCCAGCTTCCATTTTTGCATGTACAGCCTCCACAACTACAATGGCATCATCGACCACAATACCTACTGCTAAAACCAATGCAAAAAGGGTCAATAAGTTTATGGTGAAACCAAATAAACTCAAGAAAAAGAATGTTCCTACAATGGCAACAGGAACTGAAATAGCAGGGATTAGCGTTGATCTCCAGTCTTGTAAAAAGATAAAAACAACAATAAATACTAAGATAAACGCTTCGATTAAGGTATGAATTACTTTTGTAATGGATTCATCTAGAAAATCATTTGCGTTAATCAGAGTGGTATAATTTACTCCTTTTGGGAAGTTAACTGAGCTTTCTTCTAAAACTTTTAAGGAGCCTTCAATTACCTCTTGCGCATTCGATCCAGCAGTTTGCGCCACAGCAATAGCTACCGATTGATTGCCATTTGTTAAGGTATTACTAGCATAGTTTACAGCTCCTAGTTCGATTTTTGCGACATCTCCCAATTTTAAAACCTCACCATTTGCTGTAGAACGAATGACGATGTTTTCGAATTCTTGGGTATTTTGTAAACGTCCTTTGTATTTTAAAGTATATTGAAACGATTGGTTGCTACTTTCCCCTAACTGTCCGGGTGCTGCTTCGATATTTTGCTCCGCTAATAAAGCAGTAACATCAGAAGGAACCAATCCATAGGCGCCCATTACATCTGGCTTGAGCCAAATACGCATCGAATAATCTTTTTGTCCAAAAATAGTTGCTTCACCCACGCCAGCAACTCTTTTGATTTTTGGCAAAATGTTGATGTTGGCATAGTTTTGTAAAAAGGTCATGTCGTAATCAGGATTTTCGCTGTACAAAGAAAAAATCAAGATGTTGTCACTTTGTCTTTTTGATGTGGTAACTCCAGCTCTGGTAACTTCTTGTGGCAATAGAGGTGTAGCTCTTGAAACTCTATTTTGAACGTTTACAGCTGCTAAATCTGGATTTGTACCCAGTTTGAAGTAAATACTAATCGAAGCTGATCCGTCATTGTTTGAAGTAGAGGTCATGTAGGTCATATCCTCGACACCATTAATTTGTTCTTCTAGCGGAATAACCACCGAATTCATTACCACCTCGGCACTTGCACCTTGATAATTTGCTGTTACTGTAACTGTTGGTGGTGCTATTTCTGGATATTGCGAAACCGGAAGCGAAAGCAATCCTAAAGCACCCAATATCACTATGATAATAGAAATCACAGTTGACAATACTGGTCTGTCAATAAATTTTGAAAACATATGTTTTGATTTTTAAAAAGTCAATTATTTTTTTGCAGTATTGATAATGGAATTAAAATCAACTACTTCTGGCTTTATAAGTGTGCCTTCTGTTACAATTCCTATACCTTCAATTAACATTTTATCGTTTGGATTTAGGCCACTGTCCACTACAAAAAACTGTCCACCAGGTACTGATCTCACAGTTATTGGAACTGCTTTTACTTTACTTTCTTTATCCACAATTAACGCAATACGTTTGTCTTGCATTTCTAGAGTTGCGTTTTGAGGAATGATGATCACATTTTGCAAATCAGTCGGAATTTGAATTACTCCACTTTCGCCAGAGCGCAATAATCGATTTGAATTAGGGAAACTCGCTCGAACATTGAATGAACCAGTTTGCGCATTGGCTTGACCGCTAAAAGTTTCTATTTTACCTTTTTGCTCGTAAGCAATTCCGTTACTTAGGACCAAGTTAACTTTTGGCATTTTGTTGATTTTCTCCTGAAAGGTTTTACCTGCAGCATGCATCATTATATCTAGCTGTTGTTTTTCATTTACTGAAAAGTAGGCATAAATAGTACTTACATCTGAAATGCGTGTGAGTGGTTCTGCAGTTTGACTACTTACATAACTTCCTAATCGTAAAGGCAATGAACCTACAATTCCGTTAACAGGGCTTTTTATAGTAGCATAATTAATGCGGGCTACAATACCTTGATAAATACTTTTGGCATTAGCCAAATTTGCTTTAGCAGTTTCAAGTTGCACATCGCTGATAATATTGCGTTCTACAAGTGGTTTTAGACGGCTAACTTCTACTTGAGCAGCAGTTACTTTCGCTTTTGCGGCAGCGGCCTCCTGATTTGCAGTTTGTGTTTCTAGTTTAAAAAGAAGTTGTCCTTTTTTAACTTCTTGACCTTCTTGCACATAAATTTTTTCAATATAGCCATCTACTTTAGCGCGAATATCAATATCTGTAATTCCTTCTAAACTTGTAGGATATTCAGCTAAAAGGGTTGTGCTACTTGTAGCTATTTGAGCCACTTTGTAGGTTGGTGTAGGAGGTGCAACTTGCTCCGTTTCTTTTTTACAAGAAAGAAAGCTTATGGTTATCAAAAGGGCGCTTATTAAGTATCTCTTTTTCATTGGATTTGGTGTTTCTAAAATTAATTTTTGGAGTTGTTATTGTGATTTTCAATCTCTTTGAATGTCGAAATAGTCTTTAATAAAAGAGATTCTACTTCGTAAACATGATTTTTATATGCTTTTACATTTTGCATGTTACAGCGTTCTTCAACGCACGAGGCTGTTTGTTCTCTATAACCAAGTAATTTATCGATGAGTGTTTTTTCGCTCTCTAATATTTTGACATAATTCTGAAGCCTCTCGCTAAAAGGTGAAGCTTTAAAATATTTTTTTCGATCGCCTGAAAGAGTGTGGTAATTTATTTTACCCATCTTTAGCAGTAAATTTAAATTGGTTGAAATGGAGCTTTTACTAGCTGCCATTTTTGCTATAATTTCTTCAAATGTGAGTCCGTTTTTACAACCATCAACAATTAAGAGTCCTAAAATACGAGAACCCAAAGGCGGTAAATGGTATAAAAGTTCGAAATGAATGCCAAACATTTCAATCAATTCCTCGCGTTCTTTCTGCATAAATTCTGTTATTTTTTTGCAAAATTACAAGTTAGTTCGTAATTTACCGAACTAAGCGAACTTAAATTTATGTTAATTTGAATTCTAATAAACAAGGAGTGCAAAATGAGTGTAATATTTATTTAAAAGCCTAAAAAGTAGCTATGAATCAATTACATTCGAAAAAAATGCTTAATATTGGAAATTGTAATAAAACGATTAACTACTTTTAACTAGACCATACAATTATGAACACAAAAAATTATTCACCATTTATAGTAGCCGCATTTTTAATTGTAGCAACAATTACAACAGCCCAACATAAGTTTGTTAATACTCCTCCAGAAGTTTCGCCTATGCCTATGAAACCTGAAATGACTGAAATTTGGGAGCCACAAGTTCAAGTAGTAACGCCTGCGAAAGTTTTAGGAAACGCTCCTTCGGATGCGATTATCTTATTTGATGGAAAAAATTTAGATCAATGGGTAAGTCAAAAAGATCAAAGTAAAGCTGCGCCATGGAAAATTGTTGATAAAGATTACATGGAAGTGGTTCCTGGTTCTGGCGGTATACAAACTAAAATGTCATTTGGGGATTGCCAATTACACCTAGAATGGAGTGCTCCAGATGAAGTGCTTGATGGCGGACAGGCGAGAGGTAATAGTGGTGTTTTTTTTCAAAACCGTTATGAACTCCAGATTTTAGATTCATACAACAATAGAACATACGCTAACGGTCAAGCAGGTAGTATTTACAAAGATCATCCACCTTTGGTTAATGCTGTAAAAACGCCTTTAGAATGGAACGCATACGATATTATTTATACCGCACCAAGATTTAAAGCGGATGGTAAAATTGATGCTCCAGCTCGAATTACGGTTTTCTTGAATGGCGTTTTGGTGCAAAATAATGCGACAATAAATGGACTAACTTTGTATATAGGTTTGCACAATTATCCGTCTGCGCACGGAGAGGACGTGATTTCGCTGCAAGATCATGATTCCAAAAATCAGTTTAGAAATATTTGGCTTCGAAGATTATAACATCAAAATAGAAATGGAGCGCTTGTAACGCTCCATTTTTGTAGGATTTCATTTTTGAAAATGAATTTACTTATATTTGTTGACCTTTAAAAATAAAAAGAAGTGACTCCAATCAATAAGAAGAAAATATTTAATGACCCTATTTATGGGTTTATCACTATACCGAATGCACTAATTTATGATCTAATTCAGCATCCATATTTTCAGCGTTTACGCCGCATTTCACAAATGGGGTTATCCTATTTAGTTTATCCTGGTGCCAACCATACTCGCTTTCATCACGCATTGGGCTGTATGCATTTGATGCAAAAGGCAGTTGATGTGCTTCGTTTTAAAGGAGTTGTTATTTCAGCAGAAGAGGAAAATGCCCTTTATATTGCTATTCTGCTTCACGACATTGGCCACGGTCCATTTTCGCATGCTATGGAAAAAAGTATTGTTGAAGATGTGCACCACGAAGAAATTTCTTTGCTGTTCATGAATCAGCTAAATATTGAATTCAACGGACAATTAAGCTTGGCCATTCAAGTGTTTAAAGGAGAGTACAACCGTAAATTTATGTTGCAATTGATATCTAGTCAATTAGATATGGACCGAATGGATTATTTGAAAAGAGACAGTTTTTACTCAGGAGTGGCAGAAGGAAATGTAAATTCGGAACGTTTGATTCAAATGATGAACGTGGTAGATGATTATTTAGTTATCGAAGAGAAAGGAATTTACTCTGTTGAGAAATTTTTGATGTCCCGAAGATTAATGTATTGGCAAGCGTATTTGCACAAAACGAGTTTGGTAGCCGAACTTATTTTGATGAAAATCTTAAAAAGGGCAAAAGAATTGACATTAAAAGGTATTGTACTGCCTTGTAGCGAACCACTATTGTTTTTTATGCAAAACAGAGTTTCATTGCAAAATTTTGATGCCGCTACTTTATATTTGTTTTCTCAATTAGATGATTTTGATATAATTGG
Source organism: Flavobacterium turcicum (assembly GCF_011365745.1). Lineage (GTDB taxonomy): Bacteria > Bacteroidota > Bacteroidia > Flavobacteriales > Flavobacteriaceae > Flavobacterium > Flavobacterium turcicum. The sequence continues at coordinate 473,057 of NZ_JAAOBY010000002.1, forward strand.
TGCATTAAAAACATGGCAAAAACAGCCCGATTATATTTTGTCGGCTTTAAGTAAAATGATCGTCAACAGGGATTTGTTGAAGATCAAATTGAGTAGCGAAAAAGTAGATTTAGACTATTTACAAGAATTGAAAGAACGATTTTCTAGAGAATACCATATTTCTGTTACAGATACTAACTACTTTATTTTTAGGGGAAAAATCAAAAATCAAGCCTACAGTAAAGAGGCAGAACCTATTCGAATTTTGAAAAAAGATAGTACTGTTGAAGATGTAATTGAATCTTCTGACCAGCTGAATTTAAAATCGTTATCTAAGGCAGTGACTAAGTATTATCTATGTTTCCCAAAACAACTGTTATAAAAACAGCATTTAAAATCTATTTTTTTATATTTTTGTCGCGATGAAATTTACAGCAGAACAAATAGCGGGGATATTAGAAGGAGAGGTAATTGGCAATGCCAATGCCGAAGTTTCTACCTTATCAAAAATTGAAGAAGGAGCAGAAGGTTCTCTTACTTTTTTGTCTAATCCGAAGTATCAAAATTATATTTATACCACAAAAGCTTCTATAACAATTGTTAATAAAAGTTTTGTAGCCGATGCTCCTGTTGAGACTACGCTTATAAAGGTAGAAGATGCTTATGCTAGTTTTACCAAACTTTTAGAATTTTATAACGAAGTTAAACTAAACAAGACTGGTATAGAGCAACCTTCTTTTATAGCTGATAACGCAAAATTGGGAACCAATACTTATTTAGGTGCCTTTAGTTATATCGGGCAAAATGTTGTTTTAGGTGATAATGTCAAAATTTATCCCAATTGTTTCGTAGGTGATAATGTAGTTATTGGAGACAATTGTGTTGTTTTTGCTGGTGCAAAAATATATTCAGAAACAAGGATTGGAAACAATTGTACGATTCATTCCGGTGCTATCATTGGTGCAGATGGTTTTGGTTTTGCTCCAAATCCAGATGGAACTTATACTAAGATTCCTCAAATTGGAAACGTAGTTATTGAAGATAATGTCGATATTGGTTCTTGCACTACAATTGATAGAGCAACAATGGGTTCTACAATTATACGCGAAGGAGTAAAATTAGACAACCAAATACAAATTGCACATAATGTCGAAATTGGGGAGAATACCGTGATTGCTGCCCAAGCAGGGGTAGCAGGTTCAACCAAAATTGGTAAAAATTGTATGATTGGTGGTCAAGTGGGTATTTCTGGTCATTTGTCAATTGGCAATAATGTGCGCATTCAGGCACAATCAGGCGTTGGTCGCAATATAAAAGACAATGAAATTTTGCAAGGAAGCCCAACATTTGGATACAATGATTTTAGTAAGTCATACATTCACTTTAAAAACTTACCTAAAATTGTTGCAGAAATTGAAGAATTAAAAAAACAAATATTAAACCAAAAAAATGGAAACAATGGTTAAACAGAAGACCATCAAAACAGAAATCTCACTAACAGGAGTTGGCTTACATACTGGTAAAGAAGTTAAAATGACTTTTAAACCTGCTCCAGTGAATAATGGTTTTACTTTTGTTCGAATAGATCTTGAAGGACAACCCGTTATTGAAGCAGATGCTAATTTTGTAGTAAATACACAAAGAGGTACCAATCTTGAAAAACGCGGTGTACAAATTCAGACTCCTGAACATGTTTTAGCGGCTTTAATTGGTTGCGATTTGGATAACGTTATTATTGAATTGAATGCTTCTGAACTTCCAATCATGGATGGTTCATCTAAATATTTTGTTGAAGCTTTAGAACAAGCGGGTTTTGAGGAGCAAAATGCTAATCGCAACGTTTATGTGGTAAAAGAAGTTATTTCATTTACAGATGAAGCAACGGGCAGTGAAATATTAGTAATGCCTAGCGACCAATATTGTGTTACTGCAATGGTTGACTTTGGTACAAAAATTCTTGGAACACAAAACGCTAACATGAAAAGCATTTCAGAATTTAAATCTGAAATTGCTAATTCAAGAACATTCAGTTTTTTACATGAACTAGAATCTCTTTTAGAACATGGATTAATAAAAGGAGGCGATTTAAACAACGCTATTGTGTACGTAGATAAAGAAATTTCTGCAGCCACAATGGAGAATTTGAAGCGTGCTTTTGGTAAAGATGAAATTTCAGTAAAACCAAATGGTATTTTAGATAATTTGACTTTGCATTATCCAAATGAAGCAGCACGTCATAAATTGTTAGATGTTGTTGGTGATTTAGCTTTGATAGGAACTCGTATTCAAGGAAAAGTAATTGCAAACAAGCCAGGACATTTTGTGAATACTCAGTTTGCCAAGAAAATGGCAAAGATTATCAAAATTGAACAACGCAACTATGTGCCAGTTTATGATTTGAATCAAGAGCCTTTGATGGATATTCATAAAATAATGGCTGTTTTGCCACATCGTCCACCGTTTTTATTGATTGATCGCATTATTGAAATGTCTGAAAGTCATGTGGTTGGGATGAAGAATGTAACGATGAATGAAAACTTCTTCGTGGGGCATTTTCCAGAGGCTCCAGTTATGCCAGGAGTTCTAATCGTTGAAGCTATGGCGCAAACAGGCGGAATTTTGGTTTTAAGTACTGTTCCAGATCCAGAAAATTACTTGACGTATTTTATGAAAATTGATAATGTCAAGTTCAAACATAAAGTTTTACCCGGCGATACATTAATCTTTAAGTGTGATTTGATTACACCAATCAGAAGAGGTATTTGCCACATGCAAGCCAATGCTTACGCTAACGGAAAATTAGTAGCTGAAGCAGAATTAATGGCGCAAATTGCAAAAAAACAATAATTTTTTTGTTGATTTGGTTAATCGTTTTTCGGTTAATCGATTAAACAGGTAAACGATTAAATAAAGATTATGAATCAACCACTAGCTTACGTTCACCCTGGTGCTAAAATTGCCAAGAATGTTGTTATAGAGCCTTTTACCACCATACACAACAATGTAGTTATTGGTGATGGAACATGGATTGGATCGAATGTGACCATCATGGAAGGAGCCCGCATCGGAAAAAATTGTAATATTTTTCCAGGCGCAGTTATATCGGCAGTGCCGCAAGATTTAAAGTTTGGAGGCGAAGATTCTCTCGTAATTATTGGCGACAATTGTACAATTAGAGAGTGCGTTACAATAAATAGAGGTACAGTTGCTTCTGGTCAAACTGTTATTGGAGACAATTGCTTGATTATGGCAACGGCTCATATTGCGCATGATTGTCACGTTGGTAACAACGCCATTATTGTAAATGGTGTATTATTAGGTGGTCACGTGACTATTGGCAATTACGCTATTATTGGAGGATTGTCAGCTATTCATCAGTTTATTAGTGTGGGGGACCATGCTATGATTTCTGGTGGATCATTGTTGAGAAAAGATGTTCCGCCTTACACAAAAGCAGCAAAAGAACCACTTTCATATGTAGGTATAAATTCTGTTGGTTTAAGAAGACGTGGATTTACCTCTGAAAAAATCAGAGAAATTCAAGAAATCTACCGTATTTTGTATCAAAAGAATTACAATGTAACGCAAGCATTAGGGATCATTGAGGCAGAAATGGAAGCGACTCCAGAACGAGATGAAATTATCGATTTTATTCGAAATTCATCAAGAGGAGTAATGAAAGGCTACTCAGGAAATTATTAAAAATAGAAACAAATATAAACCGCTATTACATTTAAAATAATAGCTAAACATACCAAAATGGCAACTACATCAGATATTAAAAACGGATTGTGCATTAAATACAACAACGATATTTATAAAATTATCGAATTTTTACACGTAAAACCAGGTAAAGGTCCTGCGTTTGTGAGAACTAAATTAAGAAGTTTGACTAACGGAAAAGTATTAGATAATACATTTTCTGCAGGTCATAAAATTGATGAAGTTCGTGTAGAAAATCATAAGTTTCAGTTTTTATATCCAGAAGGAGATCAGTTTCACTTCATGAATACAGAAACTTTTGAGCAAATTTCATTGAACAAAAATATTTTAGATTCACCAGATTTATTAAAAGAAGGTGAAAATGTAATGGTAAGTATTAATACCGAAACTGATTTACCATTATCTGTTGATATGCCAGCTTCAGTAGTTTTAGAAGTAACTTACGCTGAGCCAGGAATTAAAGGAAATACAGCTACTAATGCTACTAAATCTGCAACTGTTGAAACAGGTGCTACTGTAAATGTACCTTTGTTTATCAACGAAGGTGACAAAATTAAAATTGAGACAGCTACGGGTTCTTACATGGAGCGTGTAAAAGAGTAATTAATTTAGGTTTTCTATTTTTTGAAACAAATTTCAAGTTTGATCAAAATAGAAAACCTAATTTGCTTTTTATTAAAGGTATATTAGATGAAATTCGAAAAAGTTTACGCTTTACAAGATATAGCCGCAATTATTGGTTGTGAGTATGTTGGTGATGCCAATTTTCCGGTGCAAGGTATGAATGAAATTCATGTCGTTACACCAGGAGATATAGTATTTGTGGACCATCCAAAGTACTATGACAAAGCTTTGCAATCGGCCGCTACAATTGTTTTAATCAATAAAAAAGTAGACTGTCCAGAGGGCAAAGCACTTTTGCTTTCTGATGATCCTTTTCGAGATTTTAATGTATTAACAAAGCATTTTAAACCCTTTCAAGCAACTAATTCTGCTATTGCTTCTACTGCAAAAATTGGAGATGGAACTGTAATACAACCCAATTGTTTTATAGGGAATCAAGTTGTAATTGGCAAAAATTGTTTAATTCATCCCAACGTCACTATTTACGACCATACTATAATTGGTGACAATGTGATTATTCATGCAGGAACCATTTTGGGAGCTGATGCTTTTTATTACAAAAAACGTGCAGAAGGTTTTGACCAATTAATCTCCGGAGGTCGCGTTGTGATTGAGGATAATGTTGGTATTGGCGCTTTGTGTAGCATTGATAAAGGTGTAACGGGTGATACAACTATTGGTGCAGGCTCAAAGTTAGACAACCAAGTACACGTTGGTCACGACACTGTTATTGGTAAAAAATGTTTAATTGCTTCGCAAACCGGAATTGCCGGATGCGTTATTATTGAAGACGAAGTTACTATTTGGGGACAAGTAGGAACTACTAGTGGTATTACTATCGGCGCTAAGGCGGTAATTATGGGACAAACGGGAGTTACCAAATCAGTTGAAGGCGGGAAGTCCTATTTTGGAACTCCGATAGAAGAATCCAGAGAAAAATTGAAACAATTAGCTCACATTAAAAAGATTCCAGAAATTTTAAACAAACTAAAATAATATGTCTGTAAAAGAGATAGTTCAAAAGTTTTATAAGTCGGATGCCTTAATTGATAGCGCGGTCATTAAAGATTTTCTTCATCCAGAAGTGGTAGTGGAGTGGAATAGTAGTAAAGGTTTTGTTGAGCTAGATTACAATGCATTGGTTCAATTATCCGATGAATTAAGTAAAGCTTACGTGCGTTCAAAGGTGCGCATTAGCCATATCTTAGCAGAGAATGATCTGGTGTCTTTACGCTACTCCCATTTTGTAAAAACTATTGAAAATCCAAGAGAGGAGATGTTACTAGCTCATTTTAATGTTATTTGGCAAATTAAAGACAACAAATTATTTCGTGGCTATCAAATGAGTCAATTATCCTAATTTTAGTATCAAAAAACTGCCGAAGCACTAGTAATTAGTGATTACTATTTTATACTTTTGCATAACCATTTTAAAAACTACATAAAAAATATATCATGAGTGTTTTAGTTAATAAAGATTCCAAAATAATTGTTCAAGGTTTTACTGGAAGCGAAGGTACATTCCACGCTTCTCAAATGATTGAATACGGTACAAACGTTGTAGGTGGTGTTACTCCAGGAAAAGGAGGAACAAGTCATTTAGATCGTCCGGTATTTAATACTGTAAAAGATGCTGTTGATCAAGCAGGTGCTGATACAAGTATCATTTTTGTACCACCAGCTTTTGCTGCTGATGCTATTATGGAAGCTGCTGATGCTGGTATTAAAGTAATCATTGCAATTACTGAAGGAATTCCAGTTGCAGATATGATTAAAGCTAATGCTTATGTAAAAGAAAGAGATGCAAGATTAATTGGTCCTAACTGCCCAGGTGTAATTACTCCAGGTGAAGCTAAAGTGGGAATCATGCCAGGTTTTGTGTTTAAAAAAGGTACAGTTGGTATCGTTTCTAAATCAGGTACTTTAACTTATGAAGCAGCTGACCAAGTTGTAAAACAAGGATTAGGAATCACTACTGCAATTGGTATTGGTGGAGATCCAATTATTGGAACTACTACAAAAGAAGCAGTTGAATTGTTAATGAATGATCCTGAGACTGAATTAATCATCATGATTGGTGAAATTGGTGGTCAATTAGAAGCAGATGCTGCTAAATGGGTGAAAGCTGATGGAAACCGCAAGCCAGTTGTTGGATTCATTGCTGGAGAAACAGCTCCTGCTGGAAGAACAATGGGTCACGCTGGTGCAATTGTTGGAGGATCTGACGATACAGCTGCTGCTAAAAAGCAAATCATGAGAGACAACGGAATTCACGTTGTTGATTCACCAGCTGAAATTGGTAAAAAAGTAAAAGAAATTTTAGGATAATCACCTGAAATATAAATATTATAAAGCCTCACATTTTGTGGGGCTTTTTTTGTTGTAAATTGAATTAAAGAAATATCTTTGCACTTTATTTAAAAAATCTTGTATCCAAGGTTTTTTTTTAATAAAAACAAAACACACGAATAGTTTTCAGTGAGCCTCACGATTTTGTGAGGTCTTTTTTTGTGAAAATCTATTCCATTAAAAATAACATATATGTACAAAGAATTAGAAAAATTCACGGTTACCAATCAATTTTTATTTAATGTTGATGATAGTTTAGAGCAAGTTTGTAATGCCTCTGAAGGATCTGGCGTATTTTTAGTTTACGCTGTAGGTGACGAGAAAGAATTAATTATGGTGAGTTCAACTGGGACTGTTCAAAATAACGGCGCTTTAAAAATAAAAAATGGCGGTTTATTCGATAAAATTGTAGAAGGTCACCAATTTGCAAAAACAGGAAGGAAATATTCTTGGCCAGCTCAAATGAAAAAGGAAGCTATATCTTCTCTTGAAGTGGTTTGGTTTGAAACTTTTAACAATGAAGTAAAATCAATTCCAACTGCTGTAGAAGGTCAAGTTTTACAATCATTTTTGGATGAGAATGGAAGGTTGCCTAGATGGAATGTTGCATTCTAATAAATTTCCTTAAAAAAATTTAAAGTCCCCAATTAAAGTAGGGGACTTTTTTATTTAAAAGGATTCGCCCACTTTGGATCGGTATATACATTAGAGCCTGATAAGGTTTTTATGAAAGCGATCAATGCATCGACTTCGGTAGCTGTCAAATTCAATTTTTGTCCAGATCCGTTTGGACGCAATCTCGGATCTAAATTGGTATTGCCCGAAGCAATTGTAATAGTGCCATAATGGCCAATCACATTTTGCAAAGTAGCTAAATTAGCTGTGTGCATAAATGCTCCATTGCTACTTCCATCTTTTTTGATAGCGTCTCGCAAGGTTGGGGATCTAGTATTTGTAATATCAATACCATTTGAATTTAGTATTCCGATAATTCCGTTATTGCGACTATTGGGGTCAATACTAAATTCTGGCGCTTGATGGCATCCTGCGCAACCCAAACCTCCAGCAGTTCTACTACCACTTGAATCAAATACTGGTGGTGTTAAAAACAGATTTTTTCCTTGATTTTCTTGTACTGTAAAGTTTGGAAAAGGTTGATTTTCATTAGCTACAAGTGCGCGACCTATATCATATTTTGCATCGAATGATTGAATGCTTCTAATAAATTGCGCTAAAGCCAATTGAATCTTGTTTTCAGTAATATCTTCTGAACCATAAACAAACTTGAACAGTTCTTTATAATATCCAATGTTTTGAAGTTTACTCGTCAGTGTATTAAAATTACCATCGCCCAAGGTGCCGCTAAAACCCATTTCAATATGATCTTGAATAGGTTGTGTTGTTTGATTTTCTAAATTAGTTGCTCGTTCATTCCAGAAAAATTTACTTTCATTACTAAAACGAGTATTGATCAATCGCATGCTATGTCTACTCGTTAATCCGTTTACACCAGTACTTGCTTGTGCAACATCTCCAAATGCATTTGCTTGAACGTGACAACTTGAACATGAAACTGTATTTGTAGCTGAAAGATTTTTGTCATAAAATAAAATACGGCCCAACGTAGCTCCTTTGTCTGTAATAGGATTGTTAGTTGTATTGTCCTTTGTGATATAAGCAGGTACTACCTGATTAGCATAATTGTCTAATTGATTTAAATTTATTTTTCCTTCAAAGCTTGCTTTTATATTGGGGTAAGCTTCAATTGCAATATAATCAGTTGCATCGTTATTATTGCTGCAACCTGCCGCTAAAATACTAGCGGCAATAAATAAGCTATGTTTAAGTAATTTCATTATTTTGTGTTTATAAACTTGATTGTTTTACTATTCAAACCTTTAAAAATGATTTATTATTTAGATTAGACTATCAATTATAAAAATAGTTTAATTTGAATAGATACTTATTTATTATCATAAATTATTGATAATTAATTTTTATTATCTAATATTATTTGAAAAATATTAATAGAAGTATTTTTCTTTTTTAGTAAAAAGTTTGATGTTTTTTACCGTTTGTTTAATTATTCGCAAAAAATCAATTACTTTTGCACCCGTTATCACGAATCCTGTAAAGGGATAGCAACCTGCAACAACAAGCAAGGTGCTAAAACGATAAGCCAAATCCTTTGGAAAAAATGTTGTTTACATTCCCAATACCAGCTTTGTTTTTCGTCATAACACTTAATTTAAAATTATTTTTATGACAAATTTTACTAAGGAATCCGGAAATCCGTATGCTTTGATTCCGCTATTTATTTTTATTTTTACTTTTTTGGGCGCTGGTATTTTACTAGATGATTTTTATGCGTTTCCTTCACCAGTAGCAGTATTAGTAGGTATTATTGCTGCATTTATTTTGTTTAAAACATCAACTGACGATAAAGTAGATACTTTAATTGCTGGTTGTGGTGATAGTAAAATCATGACAATGTGTTTGATTTATTTGTTCGCTGGTGCTTTTGCCGTGGTGAGTAAAGCAATGGGTGGTGTAGATGCAGTAGTAAATTTAGGGATTAGTACTATTGATGTAGCTTATTTTCCGTTAGGGATATTCTTGATTGCCTCGTTTTTATCTACTGCTACAGGAACTTCTGTTGGTGCTATTGTAGCAATTGGACCAATTGCGATATCGCTCGCTGATAAAAGTGGTGCTTCAATGCCATTAATAGCAGGTGCTTTGTTAGGAGGCTCTATGCTTGGTGATAATTTATCAATGATATCAGACACTACAATAGCTGCAACTCAATCTCTTGGTTGTGATTTGAAAGATAAATTTAAAATCAACTTGTTTATTGCACTTCCGGCGGCCATTGTAACTATTTTAATTTTCTTCTATTTAGGTTTCAATTCAGATGTTGTTGCTGTAGATATCGCTAAAAATGATTACTCTTTATGGGCTATTTTGCCGTACGTTTTGGTAATCGTTTTTGCCGTTGTGGGTGTCAATGTGTTTTACACATTATTACTAGGAACAATAATTGCAGGTCTGATTGGTTTTTACAACGACTCATTTACGGTAATGGAATTTACCCAGAAAATTTATGAAGGATTTACTAGTATGACCGATATCTTTTTGCTTTCTATGCTTACAGGAGGATTAGCTGCTATGGTTGATAAGGCTGGAGGTATTACTTGGGTTTTAAACCAAATCAAAAAAAGAATTAAAAGTAAAAAATCAGCACAAACAGGTATTGGAGTACTAGTAGGTTTTGCCAATTTAGCCATTGCGAACAATACCGTTTCTATTGTAATTACTGGGCCTATTGCAAAGGAAATTAATGATGAGTATGGATTGAGTGCTAAAAAATCGGCTACTATTTTAGATATTTTTTCATGCGTTATTCAGGGAATATTGCCTTATGGAGCTCAAATTTTGTTGATACTGAGTTATGCTAATGGTAAATTAGATTTTCTTGATATTTTGAGTAACGCATGGTACCATTTATTTTTACTTGTGTTTACATTGATTGCTATTTATGCTACTTTTTGGGATAAATTAGCCTACCGTTTTTTGAAGGTATAATTGTAAAAATTATTGTTCATAATCAAGACTAAATTTTTTTTAAAAAAGGAAATAGTATATATTTGGCAAGTCGTTTTTAGCCCTGATAGCAACGGAAATCCTTTTGGGTATGCGACAGCGGACCTAAAAGATTGCAGTGAATAGCAGGAATAGCTTCGAATAAAAAATAACTAATTTTTGATTATGAAATTACTAGAAGGAAAAGTTGCCATTATAACAGGCGCAAGTCGCGGAATTGGAAAAGGAATTGCAGAAGTTTTTGCAAAACATGGCGCTAATGTTGCGTTTACATACAGTTCATCAGTAGAGTCGGCAATGGCTTTGGAGAACGAATTGAATGCATTGGGTATCAAAGCTAAAGGATACCAATCAAACGCTGCAAATTTTAACGAAGCACAAACGTTTGTGGATGCAGTTTTGGCTGATTTTGGCACGGTTGACGTATTGATTAACAACGCCGGAATTACAAAAGATAATTTGTTGATGCGTATGTCTGAAGAAGATTTTGACAACGTTATGGATGTGAACTTGAAATCGGTTTTTAACATGACAAAAGCCATTCAACGTACATTTTTAAAGCAACGTGCCGGATCAATTATAAATATGAGTTCTGTGGTTGGGGTGAAAGGAAACGCGGGACAAACGAACTACGCGGCTTCAAAAGCGGGTGTAATTGGTTTTTCGAAATCAGTTGCTTTAGAATTAGGTTCTAGAAATATTCGTTGTAACGTAATTGCACCTGGATTTATTGAAACTGAAATGACTGCAAAGTTAAACGAAGATGTTGTAAAAGGTTGGAGAGATGGAATTCCTTTAAAAAGAGGTGGTTCTACAGAAGATGTTGCAAACGCTTGTCTTTTCTTTGCATCGGATATGAGTGCTTATGTAACCGGTCAGGTACTTAATGTATGTGGCGGAATGTTGACTTAAAATGTCATTAAAAGTTTTAAAATTCAAAGATTGACCGAATTTTGAACTTTAAAACATATTATAAGCTGTAAATTCTTCAAATCTTTTAATAAAGAATAAATGACAACAAACACAATACTATTGGTACTTTTATCTTTGATACTAGCTGGGGTATTGTCGTATTTACAGTATATTTATAGAGCCAAAAATCAAACTAAAACGGTTTGGTTTTTGGCTTTTTTGCGTTTTTTATCTCTTTTTGGTATTTTGTTACTATTGATAAATCCGATAGTCACGCGTAAAACCTTGGAGCTATTTAAAACTCCTTTGGCAGTTGTTGTTGACAATTCTAGCTCTATTTCTTTTTTAGAAGCTACCAAACAAGCCAAAGCAACAATGCAAGCTTTGCAAGAAAATGCAGCATTACAAGAAAAGTTTGAAATACAATCTTTTCAATTTTCTAACACCATGGAGCCTTTTAGTCAGGTAGATTTTAAAGGAAGCCAAAGTAATATTGATGTGGTTGCTAAAAACTTGAAGAGTAATTTTAAAAACAAAACTTTTGCTACCGTTTTGATTACTGACGGAAATCAGACTTCTGGAAGTGATTACGTCTTTCAATTCGATCCACAAAATAAAGTATATCCTGTAGCTGTTGGTGATACAACAACCTATTTGGATTTAAAAATTAGTCAATTAAACGCTAATAAGTATGCTTTTTACAAGAATAAGTTTCCTGTAGAAGTCTTTTTACAATATGCAGGAAAGCAAAATGTTACGGCTAGTTTTTCCATTTCGCAAGGGAATAATGTCGTGGTAAAGCAAAGTGTTTCTTTCTCTGCTTCAAAAAATACCGCCACTTTGAATTTGCTTTTACCTGCAGATAAGGTGGGATTGCAGTTGTATCAAGCTAAAATAAGTTCGAATTTAACTGAGAAAAATAAATACAATAATGTAAAGAACTTTGCAGTTGAAGTACAAGATCAAAAAACAGCGATAGCTATTGTATCGGCTATTGATCACCCGGATATTGGTGCTTTTAAAAGAGCGATTGAAACTAATGCGCAACGCAAAGTAACGGTAGTTAAACCCAATCAAATAAACAACTTACGCGATTATAATATTCTTGTATGTTACCAGCCAACTGCTGCTTTTAAAAGTATTTTTGAAGGTGCTAAAAATGCTAAGATTAGTAGTTTTGTAGTGACTGGAATGGCAACTGATTTCAACTTTTTGAATCAGCAGCAAAATGATTTGAACTTTAAAATGAGCGGCCAAAGTGAAGATTATTTGAGTGTTTTGAATACTGATTTTAATTTATTTGCCACTGATGATATCGGTTTCGATGAGTCTCCTCCGTTACAAAATGCATTTGGGACGATAACTGCAAAAGCGGGACTTGAAATTTTACTTTCGTCAAAAATTCGAGTAATGAACACCAATGCGCCGCTATTGGCTTTTGCTGAAAATGAAAACCAACGAACTGCTTATTTGCTGGGCGAAAATAGTTGGAAGTGGCGTTTACAATCGCACATAAAAGAAAAATCGTTCGAAAAATACGATCGTTTTATCGATAAAATTATTCAGTATTTAGGATCAAAAGCAGCCAAAAAGCCTTTAGTCGTAGATCATGAACGGTTTTATAACGCGGGAGAATCAATTGTTATTAGTGCACAATATTTTAATAAAAATTATGAGGCCGATGATAAAGCACGACTAACAATTAACTTGCTAAATAAAAAAACAAAACAGCAGACAAATTATGATTTGTTGAATGCGGCAAACGGTTATAAAGTAAATCTTGATGGCTTGAAAGCAGGAACCTATCAGTTTACAGTAAAAGAACTCAACTCTAATACGACCTACAGCAGCAGTCTAGAAATTATTGATTTTGATATCGAAAAACAATTTGTAAACGCTGATATTGAAAGATTGTCGCAATTGGCAACGCAAACTTCCGGACAGTTATTTTATCCTAGTCAGGTTGACAAGCTTATGCAGACTTTGTTAGAAAATAAGGATTATCAAACGACTCAAAAAGAAATAGTTGTCAAAACACCACTCTTAGACTGGGTGTGGTTATTGGTTATTATTGCACTTTTACTTGGTACAGAATGGCTCGTTCGCAAATACAATGGTATGTTGTAATATTAAAAAATATGGATTTTAGACTCAAAGTTTTTTATACTGTAGCACAACGTTTGAGTTTTACAAAAGCTGCAGCCGAATTGTTTATCACCCAACCCGCGGTTTCGAAGCACATTCAAGAGTTAGAGGAGTATCATAAAATCAAACTTTTTGAACGCAATGGATCGCGAATTGCCATTACAGCTGCTGGAAATGTCCTTTTGAAACATGTAAAAAACATTTTTGATATTTACAGTGAAATCGACTTTGATATGAACGCATTGCTGCAATCACAGTCGGGTGTTTTGCGAGTAGGAGCGAGTACAACCGTTTCACAATATATTATTCCGCCCGTTTTGGCTCAATTTCATCAAAAACTACAAGATGTTCAGGTTCGTTTATGGAACGGAAACACGGAACAGATGGAAACAGCCTTGCTTCAACAAGAAATTGAAATTGGAATTGTTGAGGGAAAATCTAAGAATAAACTAATCAAATATACTCCGTTTTTAAAGGACGAACTTGTTTTGGTTTGCAATAGTAAAAACCCATTAACCAAGCGTGACACTATTGGAGTTGATGATTTGAAACAAATGCGTTTTTTATTACGCGAGCAAGGTTCTGGAACACTTGAAGTTATAGATGATGCGTTGAAAGCTTTGGGTGTAAAACTATCCGATTTGCAAGTAGAAATGCAATTGGGAAGCACGGAGAGCATCAAATCGTATCTTATTAATTCAAACTGTGTGGCTTTCATATCTATTCACGCTATTCAAAAGGAACTGCAAAATGAAGAATTGTATTTACTTGATTTAGATCGTTTTGCGATAGAACGGTTTTTTTATATCATTACTTTACAAGGAAAAACACATTCACTTGCCGATGTTTTGGCACATAAAATATTGAGTTATTATAACTTATAGTTATAATAGATTACAAGATACGATTGGTATAACACAAACAATCGTCGCACCTTTGTATTGTAATTTTCAATACAAAATCGTGAAAACTCAAATACAATCCAATTCGATAATCTTAGTAAAAGAATTGTTGGCACAAAACAAAGTGGCTAGCATTGTCTTTTTCACTTTTTTATTTGTTTGTGCAACAGGGCTCATTAGTCCGGCAATAGCTTTGTTACTGGGAATAGTTGTAACTCATTTTTTCGGAAATCCGATTGCTATTTACTCTCCAAAAATAATCCAATGGTTGTTACAAATATCCGTAGTTGGTTTGGGTTTCGGAATGCAGTTAAAACATGTTGTAACTGCTGGTTCGGCTAGTTTTGGAATTACAGTGGTTTCTATCGCAAGTACTTTGTTGCTAGGAACGCTTTTAGGAAAATGGTTTAAAACAGATCGCAAAATGAGTCATTTAATATCTTGTGGTACAGCAATTTGTGGTGGTAGCGCCATTGCGAGCATTGCACCCGTGATTCGGTCTACTGAAAAACAGACTGGCTTGGCACTTGGCGTTATTTTTATTTTGAATGCTATTGCTTTGTTTTTGTTTCCGGTTGTTGGACACCTTTTGAAATTATCTCAAAATGAATTTGGAGTATGGAGTGCCATTGCCATTCACGATACAAGCTCAGTTGTTGGCGCCGCAAGTAATTACGGCGCAGAAGCATTGCAAATTGCGACAAGTGTAAAATTAGCTAGAGCCTTGTGGATCATTCCCATTTCAATCGTCACGGCATTATTAACTAGTAACAAAGCGGGTTCAATTAAAATTCCGTATTTTATATTCGTTTTTTTAGGAGTAATTATCATGCAAACTTATTTTCCTGTTCCAGATTTTATAAATGTTAAAATTAATTCACTATCAAAAATAGGTTTGACAATTACTTTATTTTTAATTGGTTCAGGTCTTACCAAAGAAATGCTTTTTAAAGTAGGCGCAAAACCATTATTGCAAGGATTGTTATTGTGGGTTTTTATCGCGAGCGGATCTCTATTGGCGGTAATGTATTTTTTTAATTGATATTCAAAAAAGACAATTAAAGCGAAAATTCAATTTTTGATAGAAAACAGATGTTAAGTAAAGCTTAATAATGCATTAGTAATTGCAGTTCTTTTTTTGAAAACCAATTTAATGAGATACATTTGCCTTTCTAAAAAAAATAATTAAATGAAAAATTTCAAACTGAAACCAACTCTTATTGTTTTTACTACAATTTGTGCAGCAGTAGTACTGATGTCATGGGGTGTTGTAGGGCATGAGCGCATCAACAGAGCTGCTGTAATGGCGTTGCCAAAACCTTTACAAACATTTTTTTACAACCACATTGATTTTATCACGCAAGAAAGTACAGTTCCTGATTTGCGTAGAAATGTTTTGAATGACAAAATGGAGCCACCTCGCCATTATTTTGATATGGAAAACTTTGGTGATCCTGCTTCGTTTCCTAAAACTATGGAGGAAGCTAAAGCTAAATATGACGAGAAATTTTTGACCAAAAACGGAATTTTACCTTGGCACATTCAGGAGTTAATGGAAAAATTAACGAAAGCATTTAAGGATAAGCGTAAAAACGAAATTCTTTTTATTGCGGGTGATTTAGGTCATTATATTGCAGATGGTCACATGCCATTACATACATCAGACAATCACGACGGACAAAATACAGATCAAAAAGGAATCCATTCTTTATGGGAAAGCCGCTTACCAGAGTTGTTCGCCAAAGATTATAAGTTTAACGTTCCACAAGGTGTGTATTTAGAAAATGTAGAAAAAGCTACTTGGGATTTAATAAACGATACGCATAGTTTGGTGGAACCATTACTTGCTATTGATAAAAAACTAAGAAATGCTACACCACAAAATAAAATTTTTGTAACCGATGCGGCAGGTGTAATTGTAAAAAATAAGTATGGAGGTACGATGTATTCTGATGAATACGCTAAACAATTGCATGCTGACATGGATGGTATGGTTGAAAAGCAAATGAGAAAAGCCATCACCGTTACGGCTAGTTTTTGGTACACAGCTTGGGTTAATGCAGGTAAACCTGATTTGAGCAATTTAGATACTCCGGAATTAACTAAAAGAAATAGCAAATTGCTAAAAAAAGACATGAAGACGTATCTAAAAGGAGATCTTTTTGGTTTGACAAGTGATAAAGAATAAAACTATATTAAGTATCAAAAGCGGGTGAGACGAATGTTTTCCCCGCTTTTTTTATATCATTAATTGAGATTGTCTTTTTTATTTTTTAAAATATCAGAAGCTGTCTGGTAATAAGAAATAGTTTGATTTACAAGATCAGTTCTTTCTTTTTTTAGAGGTGTTTGGTCGTAAAGTAGTTGATAATTTGGATTTATTTTTTGACCACTTTGTAGCCTCAACTGAAATTGTTTTACTTTTTGTTTTGGTGAAATTACCGTTAATACATTATCCTTTATTAAACCTAGATCTTGATAAGTAGCAACGAAAGCTCTTGGCTTATAGTTTGCTTTTAGAACATCTTGTCCATAAAATTTACTACGATAATCAAAATTTAGAAGACCAAGTACCGCAGGCATCACATCTATTTGTGACATTAGGTTAGTGTATTGAGCTGGTGCAATAAAACCAGGACTGTAAATCATCGCTGGAATGCGGTATTTATCAAGTGGTAAAGTAGTTTTTCCTGCACTTGAGGCACAATGATCCGCTAGAATTACAAAAACAGTATTAGCAAACCAAGGCTGTTTTTGTGCCATTTCAAAAAATTTGCGTAAGGCATAATCCGTATATTTTACGCCACCATCGCGTGATTTAGCATCACCAGGAATATCTATCTTTCCATTTGGGTAAGTAAAAGGTCTGTGATTGCTAACAGTCATAATGTGGTTAAAAAACGGCTGACCAGTTTTGGCTTCCTGATTCATTACGTTAATTGCTTTGTTATACATATCTTCGTCACAAACGCCCCAAATGTTAGCAAAAGTGATTTCTTTGGGTGTAAAAGTCTTTTTGTCTAGAATATCATAGCCGTTACCTGCGAAAAAATCCTCCATATTATCAAAAAAAGCATCACCTCCATACATAAATTTAACGGCATATCCCTTTTGCTTGAAAATGCTACCAGTTGAAAATTTATTCTGATTATCCTCTCTTTTTACAACACTTTCGCCCGCTGTTGGTGGTAAGCATAGAGTAACCGCTTCTAGGCCACGAACCGTTCTATTTCCGGTGGCATACAAGTTAGTAAATACTAAACTTTTAGTTGCTAAAGTATCCAAAAAGGGCGTTAAGCCTTTAGTATTGCCATACATCTGCATAAAATCGGCACTAAAGCTTTCGATAGTGATTAAAACTACATTCTTTTTATTCTCAATTCCATCATTATTAATCATATGTATTGAACTTGATCCTTGCAATGATGGAATTTGTTCTTGAAGTAGGGCAAAAGCTTCATCCGAAGGTATTGTTTTATAAAATTTAAAATAGTCCAATTCGCTATGCACAAAAGCAAAATAAAACTTGTACAATCCGTTGGCTTGCAATTCATTGGTAAAAACATTTCGAGAGTTTTCTTTAGTCGATAAATAAGGTAAAGTAAGTAATGCTAGACCAAAAAGGAGGATATAGATTCCTGATATTTTAATTTTTTGTGTAAAAGTGGGAATGTTTTCTATATAGCTTTTTGATTTTTTAACAATGTAATAAGTGATTAATCCCGCTAGCGCGAACAAAGCTGAAAACAAGGGAATTACAGGATAAGATTCCATGATATTTCCTATTACTTCATTAGTATAAATTAAATAATTGACCGCAATAAAATTGTAACGAACACCAAATTCATTCCAGAAGAAATATTCACTGATTGCATTTTGCAAAATCAACAGAACATAAAGTAAAATAACAAAAGAGAATAACCAATATCGAATTGTATTTCGGAACTTCGGTAAAAAAAGTAAAAGTCCAAAAAGGAGCGTTTTTATAGAAAGAAAACCAATTGCAATTTTTGGTAACGCGCTTCCGTATTCATTTAGAATAGTATTGCCAAAAGTTATGTAGCAAAGCACTGCTAAAAAAAGTCCTAGAATTATGTACCCGTAAGGAGAATGATATTTGGCGTTTGAAATGAATATTAAATAAAGCCACAAGAATGAGCTAATCAAAATAAAAATCAAGACGTCCGATAGAAATCCTAAAATATAAATCGAGAAAGTTTCAGTAGCAGTAAATGAAGACTGTGTTATCGGATGAAAATATAGTACCAGCCGAACTACTAAACTGATTGATAGGTACAACATCAGTAAATAATTGAATGGCGCTGTTATCTTAAAAAACTTCATATTCTATTTTTTAAGGTAAATGTAACGGTAGTTAAACCATTGATATTTTAAGATTTGCTTAATGTTGCTCGCCAAATTAATATTAACTTAAGAAAGGCCGTTGTGGAAATCAGCAATCAATAAAATGAATAATTTTACAGAGAATTTTAATTCAAGGTCAAATGAAGAAATCCATTATTTTTTTATTCCTCATGATAGGAACAATAGGTTTTTCACAAAGCTGGAAAACATCTTTTACAGAAGCAAAAGCTCAAGCAGCTGCCGAAAACAAAAACATACTTTTAGTTTTCTCAGGATCGGATTGGTGTGCTCCTTGTATAAAATTAGACAAAACCATCTGGCAATCGGAAGAGTTTAAAAGTGAATCTGCTAAAAAATGGGTGATTTACAAAGCTGATTTTCCAAAGAAGAAAGCCAATTTATTGCCAGCAGAATTAACCGAAAGCAATAAAAAGTTAGCTGAGCAATACAACAAAGCAGGAAATTTTCCGCTGGTACTGTTGTTAAATCCTGCAGGATCAGTATTGGGAATTAGTGGTTACAAAAACGTGAGTCCACAAGAATATATTCAATTGATTCATTCTTTCGAACAAAAATGAAAAAGATAGCCTTTTTGATAGCAGTTATTTGTAGCCTTTCGGCACAGTCACAAATCATTCATAAACGCAAGTTGTTTATGTTAGGGAGTCCATTTGAAGTGACTGCTGTTGCAAAAGATACTATTGCCGCAAATGTATACATTGATTTGGCCATAGCCGAATCAAAACGAATTGAAAATTTAATCTCAGATTGGATTCCCACCACTCAAATTTCTCAAGTCAATAAAAATGCGGGCATTAAGCCAGTTAAAGTGGACAAAGAAGTTTTTGAACTAGTCGAAAGAGCTATAAAAATTTCGAAGTTAACCAATGGTGCTTTTGATATTTCGTATGCTTCGATGGATAAAATCTGGAAGTTTGATGGGTCGATGAAAGTAATGCCTACCGAAGAAGCAATCAAACAATCAGTTTCGAAAATTGGCTATCAAAACATCATATTAGATCCTAAAGAGCAGACCATTTTTCTGAAATTAGAAGGAATGAAGTTAGGCTTAGGAGGAATAGGACAAGGGTACATAGCCGACAAAATAAAGAGTTTATTATTTTCTAAAGGATGTTTGTCAGGAATCATAAATGTTTCAGGTGATATAAATGCGTGGGGAAAGCAACCTGACGGGAAACCATGGACAGTAGGAATTGTAAATCCCGTAAATAAAAATAAAATTTTCGCCACTTTTCCACTAACCGATAGCGCGGTGGAGACTTCGGGGAGTTACGAGAAATTTGTTGTTTTTAATGGCAAAAGATACTCACACATCATTGATCCGAGAACGGGTTATCCTGCCACGGGAATTGTAAGTGTGTCTGTATTTGCAAAGCAAACAGAAATTGCAGATGCCTTAGCTACAGGAATTTTTGTGCTAGGAGTAGACGTTGGTTTGGATTTAGTCAATCAAATAAAAGGAGTAGAGTGCATCATTGTAGATGATACGGGTAAAGTGCATTCATCAAAAGGAATAGATACCAAAAATACAATCAATTAAATAGTAGTGCGATGATAAAGAAATTAGGATTAA
Organism: Flavobacterium turcicum; assembly: GCF_011365745.1. Classification (GTDB taxonomy): domain Bacteria; phylum Bacteroidota; class Bacteroidia; order Flavobacteriales; family Flavobacteriaceae; genus Flavobacterium; species Flavobacterium turcicum. The sequence continues at coordinate 493,253 of NZ_JAAOBY010000002.1, forward strand.
TGCTGGTAGGTTTGTTTGTTTTGCAATCTTGTAGTGCGGTAAAGGAATATGAAAAAGAAAAAATTAACGATCCTGATATGAAGCTATCAGCAAGAACAGCAGAGCGTTATGAAACTTCTTTTCAAGTGTACCGTGAAGCTTCAGCTGGAGCCAATGGCGGTAAATCGGGTGGTGGTTGTGGTTGCAATTAACCTTGCAAATATTTGACTTTAATAGCAATTCAATTAAAATGAAGATAAAATTTATAGCACTCTTGCTTATTGGAACAGCAACTGCATTTGCACAAGATACAGCCAAGGAACCTGTGTTTAAAAAACGTGTATTAGAAACTACCGAAGTTGATTTTTTGGCAAGTTATTATACGCAAGATGGTTCAAGATCGGCTGTTTCAGGTGGGCTTGGATCTGAAAAACTTACTGATGTCGCTTCAAATATTGTAGTGGCAATGCCATTAAATGATGATGATGTTTTAACTATTGATTTGGGTATTTCGGCTTACTCGTCAGCTTCCTCAAGTAATATCAATCCGTACGATACTACAAATGGCACGCCTTGGCAAGCCTCTTCAGGTGCATCACAGAGCGATCAGCTTACATCTATCGTAGCTAATTACAGCCATAGTAGTGACTCACGAGATCTTATTTGGAACGGAGATGTATCTTTTTCTAATGAGTATGATTACACTTCCGTTGGAGTAGGTGGTGGAGTAGCACGTTTGTTCAATGAAAAAAACACAGAGCTTAGTGTAAAAGTGAATGCCTATTTAGATCAATGGAGACCTATTTATCCAAAAGAATTATCAGATTTTGATGGTAATGGAAATAATTTTTTAAGTCAAGGTATTTTCAATGGTAGAACTATTTGGGATCAAAATGGACAAGCATCGACAGCTTATTTACCAAGTGCTTTCAAGCCAGTTACGGCAGTTAATAGGAATTCATTTTCGGCTTCATTTGGATTTTCACAAGTTTTGACAAAAAAATTACAAGTTTCATTTTTCTTTGACGTTTTACAACAACAAGGACTTTTATCCTCACCATATCACAGAATGTATTTTGCTGATAAAGCGAACTTTTATGTAGGGCAGCCGCAATTTATTGCAAATTATACCAATGAAAACAATAAAGGAGCGTATCAATTAGCCGATGATATAGAGCGATTGCCTGACACTCGTTTTAAACTTCCAATTGGAGCACGATTGAATTATTATGTAAATGAACGTGTTGCTTTGCGAACCTATTACCGCTATTATTCAGATAATTGGGACATACAATCGCATACCGCTAGTATTGAAGTTCCTGTAAAACTGACGGATAAATTTACGGTATTCCCAATGTACAGGTACTATACACAAACACAGTCTAAATATTATGCGCCTTACGAAACCCATTTGTCAACTGAAAAATTTTATACTTCAGACGCTGATTTAGCTACTTTCGATGCCAATCAATATGGTTTTGGGGTGAATTATACCGATATTTTTACAGCGGCTAAAGTTTGGAAATTTGGACTGAAAAATATTGATTTTAGATTCAATCATTACAAGCGAAGTGATAATCTTACAGCCGATATTGCAACCGTTGCATTTAAATTTATAATGCAATAAAGCTTAATTTTACAAAAAAAGAAACATGCACTTATTAATTGTAGAGGATGAGGCTGGGATTATTCAGTTTTTGAAACAAGGATTAGAAGAAGAAGGTTACACCGTGAGCAGTGCTGCTGATGGGAGTCTTGCATTTGAGAAAATCCAAAAGGAAAACTTTGACCTCATTTTATTAGATTGGATGTTGCCCAAAATGACAGGTTTAGAGTTGTGCAAAGCCATTCGGTTAAAAAATAATACTACACCCATTATTTTTTTAACTGCTAAAGATACGGTTCAAGAAACTATTGAGGGGTTGAAAGCAGGAGCCAATGATTATATCAAAAAACCTTTTAGTTTTGACGAATTATTAGAACGAATCAAGATCCATTTTAGGAATCAAGGTGAGATTACAAAACTGACTTTAGGAAGCATAACAATTGACTTAGCGCAGCATAGGGTTTTAGTAAACGATGCGGAGGTTGCCTTTACACAACGGGAATTTGAGCTTTTGACTTACTTAATTAAAAATAAAGGTAAAGTTTGTACCAGAACACAAATTATTGAAGATGTTTGGGACATTCATTTTGAATATGATACTGGCGTTATTGATGTTTTTATGAATGCTATTCGTAAAAAATTGAATTTAAAATTAGAACAAGACAATATAAAAACTATTCGTGGAGTAGGCTATATCGCTAATGATTAAATAAAAATGCAACAACTTTCATTTAAAAATAGAATTGCTCTCAATTATATTGTCACCACAGCTTTACTGATTTTTGTGGTGTTTTGTATCATCTATTCAATCGTAAAATTTAGTGTCTACAATCATGTCAACACTGATATTAAAAGCGAGGCAGACAAGCATTTAACCGAAATCGAAATCGTTGGCAATTCATTTCATTTAATTCACAAAGAAGAATGGAAGGAACGTGAACACAACACACTTGATGTGAATCCTGTTTTTATTCAGTTTATTGATCAAGATGGAAAATTAATTGAAAAGTCACCAAATCTTAAAAATAAGACTTTATCTTTTGACCCTAAGCATGTTTCAAATGTACTTTTTGACGATGTTCTAGCCAATAGCGCCATCAGGCAGATGCAAGTTCCCATTTACAATAAATCTAAAATTATTGGGTATTTGATCGTTGCTATGTCACTTGAAGATGCTACGATGGTTCTTGAAAATATCTCCAAAGTATTGATTATTACTTATCCTCTAATTTTATTAGTCCTTTTTTTTCTGGCTCGTTTTATTGCTGGTCGATTTATAAAGCCAATTAGTTCTATTATTACTACTTCAAACGATATTACAAAAGACAATTTGACGTCACGGATCGTATTGCCTTTTCAAAAAGATGAATTGTATGTTCTATCGCAAACAATAAATAATTTGTTAGACCGCATTGAAACCGCTGTAGAACGTGAAAAACAATTCACTTCTGATGCATCGCATGAACTCAGAACTCCACTAACAGTTATCAAAGGAACACTCGAAGTTTTAATAAGGAAACCGAGAGAGCACGCTGAATATAGCGAGAAAATAAACTTTTGTGTCAACGAAGTAAACCGCTTAAATAACTTAGTAGATCAATTATTATTGTTGGCTCGTTTTGAAAATCAAAAACAGACATTAAAAACAGAAAAAGTATATTTAAACGCCTTGTTTTTAGATACTATTTCTCGATTTTCATCGATCATTCAAAGCAAGAAAATCAATGTTAGCACCAATTTTGCTGCGGAACATTACATAGAAACTGATGGATATTTATTTTCGATTGTAATTAACAATTTAATATCGAACGCATTAAAATATTCGAATCAATACGGAAACTTGACAGTAGTTTTGAAAGAAGTTGACTCTATAATTGAATGCCAAATTAGTGATACTGGGATAGGAATTCCTGCTGAAGATGTGGATAAAATTTTTAATCAATTTTACAGATCTCAATCCAGTAGTCATCCCGAAATTAAAGGCACCGGTTTAGGACTTTCTATTGTGAAAAGATTGTGTACTTTACTCAACATTGATATTGCAATTAACAGTCAAGAAAACAAAGGAACCACGATTATTTTAAGATTATTTGAAGCACACCTTAAGTAGTTCTTAAGGAAATACCTATCTTTAAACCTTACTTTTGAGGTATAAAAAAAGATTAAAATGCTTGAAAAAATAATTGCTTTCAGTTTAAAAAACAAACTCATTGTTTTACTATTCACACTCGGAATTTTTGGATTTGGTCTCTTTTCTGTTTTTCAAATTTCAATCGGTGCAGTTCCAGATGTGACTAATAACCAAGTTCAGGTAATCACAACTTCTCGTAACCTTTCTACGCAAGACATTGAACAATTCATCACCTATCCTGTTGAAATTGAAATGGCTAACTTGCCAGGTGTCAAAGAAATTCGATCCATTTCTAAATTTGGTTTGTCTGTAGTCACCATTGTTTTTGATGAGAATTTAGGAACCTATCTTCCAAGACAACTTATTGCCGAGAAAATCAAGACTGCTTCTGAGAAAATTCCGCAAGGTTTTGGTACACCAGAAATGGGTCCAATTACCACCGGACTAGGAGAAATCTATCAATATACTTTAGAAGTTAAACCAGAATTTAAGAATAATTATTCAGTAACAGATTTACGCACCATTCAGGATTGGGTAGTAAAGCGCCAGTTATCTGGAATTAAAGGTGTTGTAGAAATTAACACTTGGGGTGGTTTTTTAAAACAATATGAAATTGCAATTAGTCCATCGAGTTTAAAAGCCATGAATATTTCGACGGCTGATGTTTTCACCGCTCTCGAAAAAAACAACAGTATTGCGGGTGGTGCCTATATTGAAAAAGTGAATCAAAGTTATTTTATCAGAGGTGAAGGAAAAGTAAATTCACTAGAAGATATTGGAAATATTGTAGTTCAAAATAATAATGGTCTTCCTGTTTATATTAAAAATGTAGCACAAATTCGTTACGGTCATGCCAACCGTTTTGGTGCCATCACCGGCAATGGCGAAGGGGAAAAAGTTTTGGGACAAGTCATGATGCTCAAAGGAGGAAACTCTAAACAAGTTATTGATGATGTGAAGAATAGAGTTGCCGAAATCCAAAAATCACTGCCTGAAGGTGTTTACATCAATGGATTTTTAGAACGAAGCGAGTTAGTTGGGAAAACGACTTTTACCGTTGCCGAAAACTTGATTTTAGGATGCTTAATCGTAATTTTTGTTGTGGTACTATTGCTAGGAAATTGGCGTTCTGGCTTGGTTGTGGCCTCTGTAATTCCATTATGTTTGTTGTTTGCCATTTCGTTCATGAATATATTTGGAATCGATGCCAATTTAATGAGTTTGGGTGCGATAGATTTTGGAATTATCATCGATGGTGCTGTCATTATTGTCGAATTTATTGCGTTTCAAATTGCCAGCAAATCCTCTCATTTAGGGATTCTTAGTAAGGAAGAACGCCAGCTAGAAATTGACCAAATCACCTATAAAAGCGCCTCCAAAATGATGAATTCAGCTATTTTTGGCCAGTTGATTATTCTGATAGTTTTTATTCCAATTCTATCCTTATCCGGAATCGAAGGTAAAATGTTCAAACCAATGGCAATGACGTTTAGTTTTGCTTTGTTAGGCGCCATGATTTTTTGTTTTACCTATGTTCCTGTGGTTTCTTCATTGTTTTTGAAACCAAAAGAGGAAAATCCAAATTCATTATCCAGCAAGTTAATCCGTAAGTTGAATTCATGGTATTTGCCTATTATTACTTGGGCAATAGCCAATACCAAAAAAGTTTTATATGGTGCACTTGGTTTATTATTGCTGGCTGCAGGCTTATTTGCAACCATGGGAGGAGAATTTATTCCTACTCTTGACGAAGGTGATTTTGTGATTCAACCCGTTTTAAAAACAGGAACGTCATTGACTAAGACGATTGCAATAACTACAAAAATTGAAAAAATAATCCTTAAAAACTTTCCAGAAGTTACTCAGGTTGTGAGTAGAATTGGTGCTGCCGAAGTACCTACTGACCCGATGTCTATGGAAGAAAGTGATGTCATTGTGAAATTAAAACCCAAATCCGAATGGACTTCGGCTGCTACCAAAGATGAATTGGCAGATAAAATAAAAGCAGCTTTAGAAAATCAAATTCCGAATATGGAAATCGAATTTACGCAGCCGATAGAAATGCGTTTCAACGAATTAATTTCGGGAACGCGTTCTGATGTTGCTGTTAAAGTTTTTGGCGAAGACTTGGATGTTTTGGCACAAAAAGCACACGAAATAAAAAATGCAATTGCAAAGGTAGAAGGAGCTTCGGATATTATCATCGAAAAAACGGAAGGTTTACCGCAAATGTCAGTAGTCTATGATCGTTCGAAAATTGCCCGTTATGGGTTGAATATTGCCGATTTGAACGAAATGATTGCCCTTGGCTTTGCCGGAAAAACGGTAGGAACTGTTTTTGAAGGCGAAAAACGTTTTGATATGGTTGTGCGTTTGGATCAAACAAACCGACGAGATATTGAGGATTTACGAAATTTATACGTTCCAACTCCTAACGGTGAACAAATTCCTTTGCGCGAGTTGGCTTCGATCGAATATACTGAAGGTCCTGCGAAAATTTCTAGAGATAATACGAATAGAAGAATTGTAGTGGGAATCAACGTTAGGAACCGAGATTTGCAGAGTGTAGTTACTGATATTCAGCAAATTGTTGAAAACAAAATCAAATTACCAGCAGGTTATTACGTGAAATATGGTGGACAATTTGAAAATTTACAAAGTGCCAAAGCCCGATTGATGATTGCAGTTCCTATCGCTTTATTTTTGATTTTTATCCTTTTGTATTTTGCTTTTGGATCTGTGAAAGAGGCTTTAATGGTGTATTCAGCAATTCCGTTGTCAGCAGTGGGTGGTGTTTTGTTTTTATGGATACGCGATTTACCGTTCAGTATTTCGGCAGGTGTTGGTTTCATCGCACTTTTCGGAATCGCAGTATTAAACGGAATTGTACTCATCGAACATTTTAAAGAACTCAAACACCAAGGAATGAAAGATATTGATGCTTTAATTCTGAAAGGAACTACTGATAGATTACGTCCGGTATTATTGACTGCAGCTGCAGCCGCATTAGGATTTTTACCTATGGCAATTTCATCTTCAGCAGGAGCCGAAGTGCAACGACCTCTTGCAACGGTTGTTATTGGGGGATTGTTTACGGCAACAATTTTAACCATGATTGTATTGCCTATTTTATACAAAGTTTTTGAGAATCAGTCTTTCAAAAAAGCGAAACTAAAGAAAACTCAAAATGCAACTTTTATCATTATGTTATTGTTAAGTACTTCATTTGCATTCTCGCAAAATTCTAATCCAGAATTGGATAGTTTGATGTCGAAAGCAATGCAAAATAACAAAGGTATCAAAGCGGCTCAATTGCAAGTGGACAAGACTAAAGCCAATATCAAAACGGCGAATACTTTTGATAAAACCAATATTTATTACAGTTACGATCAAAATAATTTAGCACTCAATAACCAACCTTTGCGTGTTTTTGGTGTGCAACAACGTTTTGCTTTTCCAACGGTTTACGGAGCGCAGAAAAAAGTATTTTCTTCTGAATACGAAAAGGAAAAAGCTAATTTTGAAATTCAAAAAAACAAACTTTCTTTGGCTGTAGCCAAATCCTATCAGCACATTGTTTATTTGCAACATCAAGAAAAACTGTATCAGTATTTGGATAGTTTGTATCAAAATTTCTCGAAAGCAAGCGACAGACGTTTTGAATTAGGAGAAACGAATTATCTCGAAAAAATTACGGCTCAAGCCAAGTTTAGACAAATAAGAACCAAGCTTTCGCAAATTGAGAATGATAAAAAAGCACAGTACGAACTGTTGCAATCCTTACTACAAACCGATGAAACAATTGTGATAAAAAGCAATAAAATAGCACCCTTATCATCTTCTATTGACGAAACAAGTAAAATACTATATACTGCTTATTTAGAAAGCATTACAACTAATTATAAAAGTCAAATTATGTTGCAAAAACAACATTGGCTGCCAGATATTAACCTAGATTATTTTCAAGGTAGAAATAATGGATTATCGCAGTCGTTGTATGGTTTTCAAGTTGGATTTGCGGTACCCATTTTATTCTCAGGACAAGTAGCAAAAAGTAAAGTAGCACAGCTGGAATTGCAAAGTTGGGAACAACAAAAGCAAAATGAAGCTACAAAAATAGAGAAGTACATCACTCAAAAAAAGAATGAATTAGCAAAACATCAGGAGGCAATAAACTACTACAATTCATACGGTAAAAAATTATCGGATGAGATTATAAAGGTGGGAAATAATAGCTACAAACATGGTGAAATTGATTTCTTTCAATACATCCAAAGTCTAGAAAATGCCACAACTATTCAAGTAGATTATTTAGACACTATTTTGCAATTCAATCAAACCCAATTAGATTTACAATACCTCAATTTTTAATATTTTACCAATGAAAAACGCACTCTATATAATCACTATCTCACTTTTTTTATTTTCTTGCAAAGAAGCTAAAACGGAAGAATCAGAACCAAAAGATAACGGCTTAATTACTGTATCTGCTACTCAATTCAAAACTTCGGGAATGGAGATTGGGAGTCCAACAGAACAGGATTTTGATGTTACCGTAAAAGCATCAGGGAAAATTGACGTACCACCACAAAACCGAGCTAAAGTGAACACTTTTATGGGTGGTTATGTAAAATCGACAACGCTTTTGGTTGGAAATAGAGTCACAAAAGGTCAAGCTTTATTGACTTTGCAAAACACCGAATTTCTGGATATTCAAAAAGAGTATATGGAAGTAGCGGAGCAATTGAATTTCTTGAAATCAGAATACGACCGCCAAAAAACCTTGTACGATGAAAAAATTACTTCGCAAAAAAACTACTTAAAAGCCGAAAGCGACTATAAAAGAGCTAAAGCCATGCATCAAAGTTTACGTGCCAAATTGTTACTCTTGAACATTAATCCTAGAAATGTCGAGAGAGGAATATTGACTTCAACAATCACCATTTTTTCTCCAATAACCGGTGATATTGTGATTATGAATGCCAATGTAGGTATGTATGTGGCGCCTTCGGATGTGATTTTAGAAATTGTAGATACGGATCACTTGCATTTAGAATTAGCCGTTTTTGAAAAAGATATTTTGAATGTGAAAATTGGACAAAGAATACAATTTAAAGTTCCCGAAGCATCCAAAGAAGTGTTTAATGCCGAAGTACATTTAGTAGGAAAATCAATTGAGGGAAATGACAGAACGATTAATATTCATGGACATTTAGACGATGCCATAAAGCAAAAGCTGTTGACAGGAATGTTTGTAGAAGCGGAAATAATTATCGATTCTAAAAAAGGATTAGCGATTCCTGTTGAAGCATTGGTGACAGAAAACAATAAAAATTTTGTACTTTTAGTCAAGAATGAAAAAAATGGATATTCGTTCCAGAAGGTAAGTGTTACTGTTGGTTCGAAGTCTGAAAAATTTGTCGAAATACTGCCAAACACAGCAATATCAGCTTCATCAAGACTATTAACAAAAGGAGTTTTTGATTTGGTTAATTAATAAAAAAGGAAATAATGGACTTGAATAAACTTAAAGATCAGTTGCAAACAGAGGTTGATACCGCCTTTTTGTACGATAGTATTGCTGCCATTCAGTCTGACGAAAATCTTTCGAGAGTTTTACTAAGCTTAGGCGAAATCGAGAAAGGACACGCAAAACACATGTTAGATAAAGTTCGTACCATAGAACCAAATTTCAACATGCTTTTGCCATCTAGTAGAGCAAAATTTCAACTGAAGTTGGGTAAAATTTTTGGTTATAGTTCCATAATTAGCTCGTTATCTTCAATAGAAAAACAGTTTGCCGAAAATTCGGTTCGAAACAAAATTAAAACGGGTGAAAAACCAACTGGTTTTGAGCACAATCACCTAAATATTATTGAGGCTGTAAATAATAATGCAGCTTTAAATGTTTCTGGAGGGTTGTTGTCTAAATTTGAGAGTAGGCATAAATCCGTGGGCGGAAATGCTTTGCGAGCGGCAGTTTTAGGTTCTAATGATGGATTGGTTTCTAATATGAGTTTGGTCATGGGAGTTGCTGGAGCAGCTGTTTCTAATGATACGATATTGTTAACCGGAATTGCAGGACTTTTGGCAGGTGCTATATCAATGGCGCTAGGCGAATGGCTTTCGGTACAAAGTTCCAGAGAATTAAACCAGCGTCAAATTGATTTAGAAACTGAAGAATTAGAAGCTTCTCCCGAAGAAGAGAAAAAAGAATTGGTTTTATTGTATCAAGCCAAAGGAATGAATGTGGTCGAAGCACAAAAATTGGCTGACAAAGCTTTTGAAAATCCGCAAACAGCGATTGATGCCATCATCACAGAGGAATTAGGAATTGACAAAGAAGAATTAGGAGGATCAGCTTGGGAAGCAGCTACAGCATCGTTTGTGCTTTTTGCAATTGGAGCGATTATTCCGTTATATCCTTTTATGTTTTTAGACGGGAAAAATGCAATTTTACTGAGTGTCGGAAGCAGTGTTATAGGGCTTTTTGGAATAGGAGCAGCCATCACTTTATTGACAGGAAAAAGCATTTTATTTTCAGGATTCAGACAAGTGGCTTTCGGTTTGTTAGCTGCAGCAGTTACTTACGGAATTGGTTCGTTAATAGGCGTTTCCTTAGCAGGATAATATTCTAAAAAAATTAAATATCACAAATAAATACTAACTTAAAGTAAAAGATTATGAATGATGCACACTTACACCTAGTTGTAAACCATTTTCCTATTATTGGAACAATCCTTGGACTTGGGATTTTAATCGCTGGAATAGTACTCAAGAATAAATCGGTACAAAACACCGCTTATGTATTATTTGTCATTGCAGCTGTTTTTGGCTTTTTTAGTATGTCTACCGGTGAAGGAGCAGAAGAAATGGTGGAAGATTTCCCAGGAATAGGAAAAGCAATTATTCATGAACATGAAGAAATGGCTGAAAAATTAGCAATTGTTTTGTATGCGCTGGCAATTACATCATTATTTGGTCTTTATTCTAATTTGAAAAACAAGCCAAAAGCAAATCTAGTTTCTTATATCGCGACAGTTGTTGCAATCATCGCTGTGTTTTTTGCGCAAAAAACGGGTATAACAGGAGGCGAAGTTCGTCATACTGAAATTAGATCTGAAAGTGCTGCTGCGGATAGTGCTACAGAGAAAATCGCTCCTACAAATGAGGAGGAAAAGCAATAAAAAAGATATATTTAACAAAAAAGCAATATTTAGTTAAAGTATTAATTGCTTTTTAATTAAAAAAGAATCTATATTTGCAAAGAAAAATAAAACACATGTTTACAATACAATTACATCATCATCATTTTCATTATTGCTCTCAAGCGATGTGTTAATGGTATGCATGTAAATCATCATATTTAAAAACCCGTTTGAGTACATCAAACGGGTTTTTTATTACCCCACATTGTACTCAAACATTATCATTCTAAAAAAACAAAAAACAAAAAAATGAGTACATTAAAAATTGCAATTCAAAAATCAGGTCGTTTAAACGAAGACAGCATTCAAATTCTAAAAGATGCAGGTATCTCAATTGATAACGGAATCGACCAATTAAAAGCTGAAGCCTCTAACTTTCCTCTTGAAGTTCTTTATTTAAGAAATTCGGATATTCCACAATATTTAATGGATGGTGTAGTAGATATTGCCATTGTTGGAGATAATTTATTGGTTGAAAAAGGCGGAAATATTGAAGTTATTCAAAAATTAGGGTTTTCAAAATGCAAAGTATCTGTTGCTGTACCTAAATCGTTTCAATATACATCTGTCAAAGATCTTGACGGAATGCGCATTGCTACATCGTATCCTAAAACGGTATTGGATTTCTTTAATTCAAAAGGTGTTACGGTTGACATTCATCAAATTTCAGGTTCGGTTGAAATTGCACCAAACATTGGTCTTGCTGATGCTATTGTAGATATTGTATCAAGCGGAAGTACCTTGTTTAAAAATAATTTGAAAGAAGTTGAAGTTATATTTAAAAGTGAAGCGGTTTTGGCTGTTTCACCAAAGGTAAGTCCAGAATCTCAAAAAATTATCGACACGTTGAAATTCAGAATTGAGTCTGTTTTAAGAGCTAGAAAATCTAAATACATTTTGATGAACGTTCCGAATGATAAAATTGAGGCAGTTGGTAAAATTCTTCCAGTTTTACGCAGCTTAACCGTTTTACCATTGGCGCAAGAAGGTTGGAGCAGTGTACACTCGGTAATTGACAAAGACACTTTTTGGGATGTTATCGATCAGTTGAAAGAGGCTGGAGCCGAAGGAATCTTGGTATGCCCAATAGAGAAAATGGTCTTGTAAAAACTTTAGATGATAACTTATTTTTAGTAAAAATTCATTGCGAACTTTGCGAAAACCTTTGTGAACTTTGCGGTTAAAAACAATACAATGAACAAAATATACAATCCAAAACCAGAAACGTGGTCTAGTATTTTAGAACGACCTACAAAAACGGTAGATGATATTGAAGCTACTGTAAAAGAAATTTTTAAAGAGGTACAGAAAAAAGGGGATGAGGCTGTGGCCAAATATACCTCGCTTTTTGATGGCGTTGCAGTAGACACAATGATTGTTACTGAAGCTGAAATTCAGGAGGCTATTGCAGCAGTACCTCAAGAGTTAAAAGAAGCAATTGCTTTGGCAAAGGCTAATATTACAGCCTTTCACCGTGCTCAGAAAACAGAGCGTGTGGCTGTTGAGACTGTACCTGGAGTTTCATGCTGGCAAGAAAAAAGACCTATTCAAAAAGTAGGTTTGTATATTCCTGGAGGAACAGCGCCTTTGTTTTCGACTGTTTTGATGCTTGCCGTTCCTGCTGAAATCGCGGGTTGTAATGAGATTGTTTTGTGTTCACCACCCGACAAAGGAGGTAAAATTAATCCTGCTATTTTATTTGCGGCCAATTTGTGTGGTGTAACTAAAATCATGAAAGTAGGCGGAATTCAAGCTATTGCAGGTTTAACTTTTGGTACAGAAAGTATTCCTAAAGTGTACAAAATTTTTGGACCAGGAAATCAGTTTGTAACGGTAGCCAAACAATTGGCAACACAGTTTGGCGTTGCTATTGATATGCCTGCTGGCCCATCAGAATTATTAATTGTGGCTGATGATACTGCCGTTCCTGCTTTCGTAGCGTCGGATTTATTATCGCAAGCAGAGCATGGAGCAGATAGTCAAGTTATTTTAGTTTCGACATCAAAAAAATTAATTGATGCTGTTGCTGATGAAGTTGCTACTCAAATTGAGGCTTTGCCAAGAAAAGCCATTGCTGAGAAAGCCATTGCCAACTCCAAATTAATTTACGTTGAGACTGATGCCATTGCTTTAGATTTAATCAATGAATACGGTCCCGAACACTTTATTATTTGCTCTGAATTTGATGATTTTTATAGCAATAACGTCCTTAATGCAGGTTCTGTTTTTATAGGAAACTATACTCCTGAAAGTGCAGGTGATTATGCCTCGGGAACCAATCATACCTTACCAACGAATGGTTATGCCAAGAATTACAGTGGTGTAAACTTAGATAGTTTTATGAAAACGATGACTTTTCAAAAAATTAACGAAAAAGGAATTCAGGCCATCGGAAAGGCAATTGAAATTATGGCCGAAGCAGAAGGATTGCAAGCACACAAAAACGCAGTTACATTACGATTAAAAGCACTTGAAAATGGAAAATAAGTTCGATATTACTAATTTAGTTCGGGAGAATGTAAAAAACATGAAACCGTATTCATCTGCTCGTGATGAGTTTGAAGACTTTGATACTGCCGAAATGATTTTTTTGGATGCCAATGAAAATCCGTTTGAAAATGGCGTAAACAGATATCCAGATCCGCAACAAATGCGTGTAAAACGCCTTTTAGCAAAACAACGTCGTGTACAAACGAATCAGATTGTATTAGGAAATGGTAGTGATGAAATTTTAGATTTACTTTTCAGAGCATTTTGTGAACCAAATACTGATAACGTGATTACTTTGCCACCAACTTATGGCATGTACGGCGTTTTATCTAATTTGAATGCCATTGAAAATCGAGAGGTTTTACTTTCGGAGGATTTTCAGCCAGAGATTGAAAAAATCATGGAAGCCGTTGACGCGAATACTAAAATGATCTTTTTATGTTCGCCAAATAACCCAACAGGAAACTCCTTTTCAGATGAAAAAGTAGCGTATTTGTTGCAAAATTTCAAAGGACTCGTTGTTATTGATGAAGCGTATATTGATTTTTCTAAAAAAGAAAGTTGGATCAATGAATTGGATGAATATCCAAATTTGATTATTACTCAAACGCTTTCTAAAGCTTATGGATTGGCTGGAATCCGTTTAGGAATTTGTTATGCTTCTAGAGCGGTTACTACCATATTAAACCGAATTAAACCTCCTTACAATGTAAACGAATTGTCGCAAAATAGAGCGGTAGCAAGACTTGAAGATCAGAAAGCTATTGCAACTGAAATTGAGTCAATTATATCACAAAGACAACTTTTAATTGAAGCTTTATCAGAAGTGAGCTATGTAGAAAAAATTTATCCTACAGAAGCCAATTTTGTTTTGGTAAAAGTGGATGATGCCAATAAAAGATATACTGAGTTAATTGCAAAAGGAATTGTAATTCGAAATAGAACTACTCAAGCACTTTGTGAAAACACATTGCGTTTGACAGTAGGAACTCAAGATGAAAATAAAAAATTAATAGTAGCTTTGAAGGATATTGTATAACCTTAATTCAAACAAAATGAAAAAAACAATTTTAACTTTATTAGTGTCGTTATTTTTTGCGGTTGGAGCAGCTGCGCAAGAGACAAGTACATCAGAAACAGGTAAGATTTATTTTTTGCGTTCAACAGGTTTTCAGGGCTCAGCAGTAGCTTTTAAAACTTTTATTGATGGTGAATTTGTGTGCAAGTTGAATAACAAAAAATACTCTATCCATGAGGTACCTGTTGGGAAACATGAATGTTCTGTTCAATTTGGCGGCAAAGTATCCAAAGAAAAAGCAGAGAAATTTGTAATTGATGTACAACCGGGCAAAACAGTTTATGTTCAAATTGTATTTGAATCAGGTATACTTATAAACAATGTGTATTGCGAAGAAGTAACAGAAAACACTGCTACTAGTAAAATGCAAAACATGAAGGAAGATACTGAATGTAAATAATACTTTTAGCTTCACTGCTTCGCGTGAGGGATAGCAGTGGAGCTCTTTGTAGTGCCGCGCAGCGGGGCATTACAAAAGCGGAAACGAATAGCCCGACCCGACTTTTTTTTGGAGGGTCACGCCCAAAACTTGAAATATTAAATTAAAATAACAGAACGCAGTTGCAGTTGCCAATGCGTTTATTAGTAGGAATACCATGAAAAAAGTGCTTTTTATAGATCGTGATGGAACGATGGTTTTGGAACCGCATGACTACCAGTTGGATAGTTTTGAGAAATTAGAATTTTACCCAAATGCGTTTCAATATTTGGGGAAAATTGCAAAAGAATTGGATTTTGAATTGGTTATGGTGACCAATCAAGATGGTTTGGGAACTGCTTCGCACCCCGAAGAGAATTTTTGGCCAGTGCATAATTTGGTGATGAAAGCTTTTGCAAATGAAGGTGTTGTTTTTAATGAAGTTTTGATCGATAAAACATTCCCACATGAAAATGCTCCTACACGCAAGCCTGCAACAGGTTTGTTGACTAAATACATCAATAGTTCAGACTATGATTTGGGAAATTCATTTGTAATTGGAGACCGAATTACCGATGTGGAATTAGCGAAAAACTTGGGTGCAAAAGGGATTTTCATCAATACTGATGAAGCATTAGGAAGTGACGAGATAGCTTCAAAAAGAGAAGAATTAGACTCGGTAATTGCCTTACAAACTACAGATTGGAAAACGATTTATGAGTTTTTAAAACTAGAGGAACGTTCTGCAACCATTTCTAGAAAGACGAATGAAACTGATATTTACATCAATTTAAATCTAGATGGAACTGGGAAGAGTAAAATTGAAACCGGAATTGCGTTTTTTGATCACATGCTGGACCAAATTGCACGTCACGGTCAAATGGACTTGGAAATTCTTGTAAAAGGGGATCTACAAGTTGATGAACACCACACGATTGAAGATACTGCTATTGCTCTTGGAGAAGTTTTTGCAAAGGCATTGGGTAACAAATTAGGCATTGAGCGTTATGGTTTTTGCTTGCCAATGGACGACTGTTTAGCTCAAGTTGCTATTGATTTTGGTGGTAGAAATTGGTTGGTTTGGGAAACCGAATTCAAACGAGAAATGGTAGGTAAAATGCCAACCGAAATGTTCTTTCACTTTTTTAAATCGTTTTCAGATGGTGCCAAAGCCAATATCAACATCAAAGCTGAAGGTACCAATGAGCACCACAAAATTGAAGCGATTTTTAAAGCTTTTGCAAAAGCGATAAAAGTAGCCGTGAAGCGCGATACGGAAAAAATGATTTTACCAAGTACAAAAGGTATGTTGTAAAAATGTTTCAAGTTTAAAATTTCAGGTTGACTCGAGCAACTTTAAACGTTAAACTTGAAACTTGAAACAAAAGTGAAATGAAAATAGTAATTATAAACTACGGAGCCGGAAATATTCAAAGCATCATGTTTGCCATAGAGCGTTTGGGTTTTACGGCAGTGCTTAGTAACGATTGGAAGGAAATAAAAGCGGCGGATAAAGTTATTTTTCCCGGTGTTGGTGAAGCAAGTTCTGCAATGAAAATGCTTATCGATAGTGGTCTTGATGTATTGATCCCAACCTTGAAACAACCTGTTTTAGGGATTTGTTTGGGTATGCAATTGATGTGCAACAAATCCGAAGAGGGAAACACGGCCGGTTTGGAAATTTTTGATGTAGATGTGGTCAAATTTACTTCAAAAGTAAAAGTGCCACAAATGGGCTGGAATCAAATTTATAATTTGAAATCAGATCTGTTCAAAGGAATTGCTGAAAAGGAGTACATGTATTTGGTACATAGTTTTTATGCGCCAAATTGCCCCGATGCCATTGCTACCACAAATTATGAAGTAGAATATGCCTCAGCATTGAAGAAAAATAATTTTTACGGAACTCAATTTCATCCTGAAAAAAGCGGCGATGTAGGCGAACAAATTTTAGGGAATTTTTTAAAATTATAAGATTGAAAAATTCAAAGATTGAAAAATTAGGGAGTCAAATATTTCTTTGACTAACAGTGTTAATCTTTAAATAATTCAATTATTAAATCTTTAAATTAAAATAAATGAGAATAATACCAGCAATAGACATCATCGACGGGAAATGTGTCCGTTTGTCAAAAGGTGATTACAACACCAAGATTATTTACAACGAAAATCCGTTAGAAGTTGCTAAGGAATTTGAAGCGCACGGAATTGAATATCTGCATTTGGTGGATTTAGACGGAGCAAAATCAAGCCAGATTGTAAATTATAAAATATTGGAACAAATTGCAACTCAAACTAGTTTAAAAATTGATTTTGGCGGTGGTTTGAAAGCAGATTCCGATTTGAAAATTGCGTTTGAAAGTGGTGCCAATCAAATCACTGGTGGAAGTATTGCCGTGAAAAATAGAGAACTATTCGGAAAATGGATTTCGGAGTACGGCGCGGATAAAATTATTTTGGGAGCAGATGCAAACAATGAAAAAGTAGCTGTTTCAGGCTGGTTAGAAGATTCAAATGAAGATTTGATTCCGTTTATTCAAGACTATCAAAACAAAGGAATTCAATATGTAATTTGTACCGATATTGCAAAAGACGGTATGCTTGAAGGACCATCGTTTGATTTGTATGCTAAAATTTTGGCAGAAGCCAAAGGAATAAAACTTATTGCTTCAGGAGGAATTTCGACTTTTGATGAATTACCTAAATTAGCGGAATTAGGTTGCGAAGGAACGATCATAGGTAAAGCTATTTACGAAGGACGAATCTCATTGAAACAGTTAGAAAACTACATAATAAATAAATAGATTATTTCGCGAAGAAGGACAAAGAAGACACAAAGATTCGCCAAGATTTTTGTGTATCTCTGTGAAACCTTTGCGAATCTCTGTGTAACAACAAAAAATATGCTTACAAAAAGAATAATTCCTTGTCTCGACATTAAAAACGGAAGAACTGTAAAAGGTGTCAATTTTGTGGACTTACGTGATGCCGGCGATCCGGTTGAATTGGCCAAAATATATTCGGATGAAGGAGCTGATGAATTGGTTTTTCTTGATATTTCGGCAACGGAAGAAAGAAGAAAAACATTAATTGATTTGGTTCGAAAAGTAGCTGCAACTATTAATATTCCATTTACAGTTGGTGGTGGAATTTCCTCTGTCAAGGATGTGGATGTTTTATTGCAAAATGGAGCTGATAAAGTATCTATCAATTCATCAGCTGTTAAAAATCCGCAGTTGATTAATGATTTGGCACAAAAATTTGGAAGTCAATGTGTTGTAGTTGCAATTGACGCCAAGCAAATTGACGGCCAGTGGATTGTACATTTAGTGGGCGGAAAAGTACCTACCAAATTGAATTTATTTGATTGGGCAAAAGAAGTCGAGCAACGTGGCGCAGGTGAAATATTGTTCACCTCGATGGATAATGACGGAACTAAAAACGGCTTTGCTAATGAGGCTTTGGCCAAACTTTCGGAACTAGTTAATATTCCAATTATTGCTTCGGGTGGTGCAGGAAATATTCAGCATTTTGTAGATTCGTTTATATATGGAAAAGCCGATGCAGCCTTAGCAGCAAGTGTATTTCATTTTAAAGAAATTGAAATCAAAACATTAAAAGAAGCTCTTAAAAATAATGATATCGAAGTTAGGATATAGAAACAGATACTAGAATAAAGAGAAAAGAGAATCGAACTAGATAATCTTTCAATCTTTAATCTTTCAATCTTTAAATTAAAAAAATGAAAATAGATTTCTCAAAAAATACAGACGCATTAATTCCAGCCATTATACAAGACAGCGACACGAAAGCCGTTTTGATGTTGGGGTACATGAACGAAGAAGCATATCTTAAAACTATCGAAACACAAAAAGTAACTTTTTTTAGCCGCTCTAAACAAAGACTTTGGACAAAAGGCGAGGAGAGTGGCAACTTTTTAATCTTAGTTGATATAAAAAATGACTGTGATGGCGATACCTTATTGATTCAAGCAAAACCAGTTGGTCCAACATGTCATACAGGTGCTGATACTTGCTGGCAAACAGAAAACAAAGCTGATTATGGGTTTATTTCGCAATTAGAGAAAACCATCGAAACGAGAAGAGAAAAAGCTGACTCTGAAAAAAGTTATGTAGCATCCTTATTTCAATTAGGAATCAACAAAATTGCACAAAAAGTAGGAGAAGAAGCAATAGAAGTAGTTATTGAAGCCAAAGATGATAATGATGATTTATTCTTGAGCGAAAGTGCTGATTTGTTGTTTCATTATTTGATTTTGTTGCAAGCCAAAGGATTCAAATTGAATGATGTTATTGATGTGCTAAAAAGTCGCCAGAAATAATCTAGAAAACTATAAAAACAAAACCCAATAGAATTTTAAAATCTATTGGGTTTTGTTTTTTATTTAAAATACTAAACTTGTATATTTAATTTTTGAAAATCAAATAATTAAATATCTGAAAAAGTTTTTCAATCTTTTAATACAATCCACATCTTGCAACAAAACACCAATCATACCGGCTTGTACATTATTCTAACTACAGAGGAAGATGATTTGAGACCGGTTTACATAGCAGGAAATTTCAATAATTGGCAAACACAAGACCAATCATTTGCTATGGAGAAAATGGGGCAAAACATATACCATTTTAAGTTCCCAAACGATTTTGTTTTTCCTGAAACTCTTTTGTATAAATTTACAAAAGGTGATTGGAGTGAAGTAGAAATTGACGAAAATGGCAATCGAACAGAAAACCGCACAACTGTTTTAAGAACAGGAATTCAGCTCGAGTCAGTAGCGAGATGGAGGAAAAATTGGTTGCCCTTTAAGCAGTCGTTTTTACCGCAAATACAATTAATTTCAGATGAATTTGAAATCCCTCAACTCCATAAAACACGAAAAATTTGGGCTTTACTGCCACACGATTACGATCAGTCAGAGGAGAGGTATCCTGTCATGTATTTACAAGATGCTCAAAATTTATTTAACGATAATTCTGAATTTGGCAACTGGGAAATCGATAAAAAAATAGCAGTGATGTCAGAGTACAAAATCGGTAAAATTATCATCATTGCTATTGAGCACGCTGAAGAAGACAGACTCAAAGAATATAATGTGGGTAAAACAATTTTAGGAAAAGGACAAGGTAAAAAGTACATTCGATTTGTTACCGAAACACTAAAACCATACGTTGATGTTCATTTTAGAACAAAAAAAGAACGAGAATTTACTGGAATTGGTGGAAGTAGTATGGGTGGATTGGTCAGTATTTTTAGTGGGCTCCGAAATCCTGAAGTTTTTAGCAAGTTGATGATATTTTCTCCTTCGTTGTGGGTTGTGCCCGAATTAACTATTAAAACCAACGAAGTTCCTTTTCCTGAAACAAAAATTTATTTATACGCTGGCGGAAATGAAAGTAAAACGATGCTAAATCAAGTTAAAAATTTTAAAAATGAATTAATAAAGAGTACATTTATAAAAGACTTGAACTTATTGAATGTCAGTGTAAATAGATATGGGCAACACAGTGAGCGCTATTGGAGTGATGAATTCCCAAAAGCAATCGAATGGTTGTTTTTTCAACAAAAGTAAATTCAATAAACAAATAGTTCCAATAACTAGTTTACATACATCATTATGAAAATAAAAATCATTCCAGATTTAGAAGGCTTTTCAGGAACGATCTTGATTCCAATATTTGAAAATGAAGAGGTTGATAGAAACACAGTAATCTTAGAAAACACCTCAGTACCATCAACTCTTTTTAGCGGAAAAAAAGATAGCACTTATGCGTTTCAATATAAAAATAATTTGTGTTTGGCAATTGGTTTGGGAAAACAAGCCGATTATAAAACAATAAAAACTATTTTTAGGCGTGTAGCAACAAAACAGCAAGATCTGCTAAATGAAGATGTTGCCATAGTGATTTCAGAAAATTTTTCTGCAACTCAGGTTGAAGCGATCATTTCTGGTTTATTATTAGGAACTTATAATTTAGGACATTACAAAAAAGAGCAAAAGAATCATGCTTTTTTAAATCCGAATTTCATTTTAAACATAGTCACTACTTTAAATTTCAAGTTGGCAGCCGAAAGAGGAATTAAAATTGCTCATGCGCAATTGGCAAATTTCCATTTAGTAGATCTGCCACCCAATACCGTTACACCCAAGTATCTCGCCAATTGGGCTATAGAAAAAGGAAAACAATATGGTTTTGATGTAGTTGTTTTAGGCCATGAAGATGCCAAAATTGCAGGACTTGGTGCATTTTTAGCGGTGGGTAAAGGTAGTGAGCAAGAGCCGCAGTTTGTAATCATGAAATATGTACCAAAGAACGCTATTCAGCCACTTAAGCACGTGGGATTGGTAGGTAAGGGCATTACTTTTGACACAGGAGGCTTAAATATAAAAACTGCAGGAATGTTGCATATGAAGTGCGATATGGCAGGTGGCGCAGCTGTATTTGGTGCCATGCAATTAATAGCTGATTTGCAACTACCTATTAAAGTAACTGCTATTGTTCCTTGCGCGGAGAATGCAGTAGATGCCAAGTCTTTTTTGCCAAGCGATGTAATTAAAAGCTATAGTGGTCATTCTATTGAAATTATTGATACTGATGCTGAGGGCCGACTAATCTTAGCTGATGCTTTGTCCTACATGATCAAGAATTTTAATCCTGAATATTTAATTGATATTGCTACATTAACAGGTAGTAGTGTAGGTACTTTTGGCTATGAATGCGGTGCATTATTTACGAACAATTCTAAAATAGCGGAGCAATTACAAGTAAATGGGGACGCAATTGGCGAAAGGCTGTGGCAGTTACCACTCTGGGATTGCTACAAAAGTGATATTCAAAGTGATATTGCAGATGTGAAAAACTATAGTGGAAAAGCAGTTGCAGGAGCAATTAGTGCGGCTAAATTTTTAGAATATTTCACAAACGAGCATCCTGCTTGGGCTCATTTAGATATTGCAGGCGTGGCATTTGGCGATGATGAATTTGCTAAAAGTAAACACGCAACAGGTTATGGTGTACATTTATTAACTTTATTTGTTGAAAATCTTTAAGTTATGAAAAATTCCAAAAATTTTCTTTGCATCTCGAACTACTTTAAAGGGACTGATTTTTTAACTCATCTAAGCAAATTAAACAACAATGTTTATTTGGTTACTAGCGAAAAATTAAGAGATAAACCTTGGCCTCACCAACACATAAAAGAAATTTTTTATATGGAAGGGCAAGACGTCGACTGGAATTTAGAGCATTTATTATTAGGTGTAGGTAACTTTATGAAATCTACAAAAATTGATGCCATTGTAGCTCTTGATGATTATGATGTAGAAAAAGCTACTTATTTACGTGAAAATTTACGAATAGACGGAATGGGGCAAACAACAGGAAGATACTTTAGAGACAAATTAGCCATGCGCATGAGAGCGAAGAGTTGTGCAATTCCAATACCCGCTTTTTGTTCTCTTTTTAATGATCATGATATCAATACTTTTGCAGATACTGTTGCAGCTCCGTGGGTTCTCAAACCAAGATCTGAAGCTTCAGCTACAGGAATCATAAAAGTATATGATAAAGAAACACTTTGGATTCATATAAACGAGCTCGGTAACAATAGATTTAAATACCTTTTAGAACAGTTTAAACCTGGTTCCGTTTACCATTGTGATAGTTTAATTTCAAATGGTCAAGTCATTTTCAGTTTAACATCGAAGTATTTGGCGACCCCGATGGAAATATCGCAAGGTGGTGGCGTTTTCAGAACAGCTAATGTACACTATGATTCAGAGGATGATATAATTATAAAAGAATTAAACGTTCAGGTGATGAAAAGTTTTGGTTTAAAGCATGGTGCCGCGCACACCGAGTTCATCAAAAATGAAGAAACAGGTAAAATGTATTTTCTTGAAACTTCGTCAAGAGTAGGCGGTGCTCATATAGCCGAAATGGTAGCAGAGGCATCTAATATTAATTTGTGGAAAGAATGGGCAGCAATTGAAAATTCATTAGCCAAAGGAACGGCATACCAATTACCAACTGTTAAAAAAGAATATGCGGGTATTGTACTCACACTTTCAAAGTACCAACATCCGAACTTAGCTGCTTTTTCTGATCCAGAAGTTTGCTTTAAAGTCCCTTTAGAATACCATGCAGGAATCATTGTTAAATCGGATAATGCGGAACGTATACAATTTCTATTAGAAGATTATGGAACCCGATTACGAGAAGACTTTACAGCTATAATAGAGCAAGTTAAAGTGGATAATTTACATTAATACTTATAATAAAAATCAACAAGAAAAAATCACTTTTTTAAAATGAATAAATTATTAGATCTTGTTGTTCATATATGAATCATGAAAAAAACGTTTATTTTTATCTTATTAGGCTTTGCAATTCAAGCAAGTTTAGCACAAGAGCTTTTGCAGAAAAACATAGAAAAATTTTCACGTCAGGACAGCTTACGTGGCAGTATCACAAAGGAGCGCGCTTGGTGGGATCTAAAAAAATACCATCTTGATATTAAAGTTAATCCTCTAGATAGCACAATTAGTGGATCAAATACAATTACGTATCAAGTTTTGGAAAATGAAAAAAAGATGCAAATAGATTTGCAACAACCGATGCAAATTTCCAAAGTCATTCAAAACGGAAAACAAGTTTCTTTTCAAAGAGTCGGTAATGTATACTATCTTAATTTGACGGAAGCTCAAACAAAAGGAAGTATACAACAAGTACAGATTTTTTACAATGGAAAACCAAAAGTAGCTGTTAATCCGCCTTGGGATGGAGGAATTACTTGGAAAAAAGATGCCAATGGAAAATCTTTTATAGCATCCTCCTGTCAAGGTCTAGGTGCAAGTGTTTGGTGGCCCAACAAAGATCACATGTATGACGAAGTGGAGAATATGTTAATTAGTGTGAATGTTCCTTCATCACTGACCAACGTGTCAAATGGACGTTTGCAAAGTGTCAAAAAACTAAAAGATGGAACGAGTACTTTTTCTTGGTATGTTTCCAATCCCATAAACAACTACGGGGTAAATATTAATATTGGAGATTATGTTTCTTTTTCAGAAAAATACAAAGGTGAAAAAGGAAATTTAGATTGTACTTATTATGTTTTGAGAGATAATTTAGCAAAAGCTAAAAAACAATTTAAAGACGTTCCTAAAATGTTGAAAGCTTTTGAACATTGGTTTGGACCTTATCCATTTTATGAGGATAGTTACAAATTGGTTGAAGCGCCGTACCTTGGTATGGAACATCAAAGTAGTGTTACATACGGAAACGGATATCAAAATGGGTACCGTGGCAGGGATCTAAGCGGAACAGGATGGGGATTAAAGTTTGATTTTATTATCATACACGAGTCTGGTCACGAATGGTTTGCTAATAATATTACCTACAAAGATATTGCTGACATGTGGATTCATGAAAGTTTTACCAATTATTCTGAAAGTCTCTTTCTAGAATATTACTACGGAAAGGAAGCTGGATATACTTATGTGAGAGGTCTTAGAAATATAATTGAAAATGACAAACCTATAATTGGTAAATACGATGTAAACAATGAAGGTTCGGGTGATATGTATCCTAAGGGAGCAAACATGTTACACACCATACGGCAATTGGTGGATAATGATGAAAAATGGAGGAAAATATTGAGAGGATTGAATAGTACTTTTTATCACCAAATGGTAACGACCAAGCAAATTGAAGATTATTTAAGCAAGCAAACAGGAATTGATCTGTCAATGGTTTTTAATCAGTATTTAAGAGATATTCGGGTACCAAAATTAGAATATTCTGTTAAGAATAAGCAGCTTATGTATCGATGGACAAATAGTGTGCAAGGTTTTAATATGCCTTTAAAAATTACTCTAAATGGCAAAGATGAATTGTTACAACCAGAAAATCAATGGAAATCAATTCCATTATCTAATAATGAACTTAAATTGGTAGTAGATCCAAACTTCTATGTAGAAAGTTTAAACGTAAGAGAATAATTAAAAAAAACTCAACAAAAAAGGGATACTGACTGCATCCCTTTTTTGTTGAGTTTTTTTTTTAAAGTTTAAATCAAATTTTTCTTGATATAATTAAAACTCGTTGCTGCTGATTCTATCGGATTAGGTTTATAATTTGATTCATGTTCCAAGAAAAATCGTTTCATTCCTGCTTGTTTTGACTGAGCGAATATTGCTTTAAAGTCGATAGCACCCGTGCCAATTTCGGCATTAAAATCAGGATTTGCTTTATCCATATCTTTTACATGCCACATACTAAAGCGGCCTGGATATTTTTTAAACAATTCCAGAGGATTATTTCCAGAACGAACAACCCAATACAAATCCATTTCAAAATCAACTAAATCTTTGTCTGTATTGTTTAGCAAAATTTCATATCCGTTCGTTGCTCCAAATTTGGTGAATTCAAAATCATGATTATGGTATGCCAATTTCAGTCCACCACCTTTACAAATACCACCAATTTTGTTTACATGTTCTGCTAACTTTTTGTAAGCATCCGCAGTAGTTCCTCTCAAATCAGCAACTATATAAGGTACCGTGATATATGTGCTACCCAAAGTATTGGCTGTTGTAATGTAATCCGAAACTAAATCAGTAGATCCATCTTTAATCATGCTATTAAAATCAAAATGGTTGCTACTTGCTTTTAAACCATTATCATCTAACATTAATTTAAAATCTTTAACGCTTGTTCCAAAAAATCCTGTCTTAGGAGCGTATCCAAAAGTTTCTACTTCTGTAAATCCAGCCTTGCCCACTTGCGCCAATACACCTTTAACATCTTTAGGTAATGTATCACGTAATGTCCATAATTGAATCCCGATGTTTTTTCTTTTAGCTTCAAAAGCAAAACTTGGAGCAATTGCTAAAGCACCTAATGCTAAACTGGTATTGATTAGAAATTCTCTTCTTTTGTTCATGATCTTTATTTTTTTAAAAGTTAAATGTCACAAATTGATATGGCTTGTTGCAATGAAGCTAATTTATTAGAGTTGGTAGGTATAAATTCTTGACCTACAAAACCTTTAAAACCTGTTTTTGCAATGGCTTTCATGATTGCAGGATAGTTCAATTCTTGGCTATCGTCAATTTCATGTCTTCCGGGAACTCCAGCAGTATGATAATGTGCAATGAATTGATGATTATTTGTAATTGTACGAATTACGTCTCCTTCGTCAATTTGCATATGGTAAATATCATACAACAATTTAAAGTTTGGAGAATTAATACGTTTGGCTAGAGCAACACCCCAAGATGTTTTATCACACTGATAATCTTTATGATCAATTTTACTGTTAAGTAATTCCATAACTAAAGTTACGTTGTGTTTTTCGGCAAGTTTTACTAGCGGTTGTAGCCCGATTTCGCAATTTTCTATACCTTCATCATCCGTTTTTCCTCTTTTGTTTCCGCTAAAACAAATAAGATTAGAATATCCTGCAGCCGCAACCCTAGGAATCATATCAGTATATCTTTTTTGTAATTGCTCATGAAAAATAGGATCATTAAAACCATCAATAAGATTAAGTTCAGCTCCATTGCACATGGTAGAAACTAAATTGTATTTTTTTAAAATTGGCCAAGCGTCAGGACCTACCAAATCAATTCCAGTAATACCTAACTTTTTAGCTTCTTTACAAAGAGTTTCTAAATCTAAATGGTCAAAACACCAGCGAGAAACAGAATGATTGATTGTACCTTTTAGTTTAATTTTTTTATCAGAATTAAAACTTTGCGATTGACCAAATGCTGATAATTGGCTTGCAAAACCCATACTTGCTGTACCTGCCAAAATACCTTTAATGGCTGATCTTCGGTTTAACGAATCGCTCATAATGCGCTAGATTGAATTAACAGCTGGAGTACCTTCCTTTTTTTGATCAAATAATAAAGCAAAAATCACAAAAACAAAGAAAGCAATGGCTGCTGGAGCAATCCAAACCACTTGCCAATTAATAGCTCCATCAGTAAGCTTGTAATTGTCAGTAATCCAACCTGCAACCGCAAATCCTATTAACATTCCAACGCCATAAGTAGCGAGAGTTATTAATCCTTGTGCAGCACTTTTATATTTTTCTCCCGCTTTTGAATTGGTATAAATTTGACCCGAAACAAAGAAGAAATCGTAGCAAATACCGTGAAGTGCAATTCCAATAATAAGCATGAAACTTAAGTCATTTCCATTCCCGTAAGCAAATAGAAGATAACGAACGGCCCATGCCAACATACCAATTAAGATTGTTTTCTTAAAGCCATAGCGACTAAAAAATACAGGAATAAAAAGTAAAAACAAAACTTCAGAGATTTGACCGATTACCATTTTACCTGTTGGTCCTTCAATACCTGTTTGTGACAAGTAAAGATTGGCGTTTTGATAGTAGAATGCCAATGGAATACAAATAAGTATTGATGAGATGAAAAAAACAGCAAAGTTTCTATCCTTTAAAAGTTTTAGAGCATCTAAGCCAATTATATCGGCAATTTTTATTTTTTCGTCGCTACCTTTTGGTGGGGTAGCTGGTAAAGCAAAACTAAAAAGGCCTAATAGTAAAGAAGCGCTGCCTGCTAGTAGGAATGTATTTTTAAGTAATCCGTCACGAAGTCCTTCTGCAGAATCCCAATGAAAAACATAGCTAATAGCTAAGCCAGCAATGATCCAACCAAGAGTTCCAAAAACTCTAATATTTGAAAATTCTTTTTCAGGATCTTTCATTTGATTAAATGATACTGAATTAACAAGGGCCAATGTTGGCATGAATAAGATCATGTAACTCAATACATAAGTGTAAAAAACAGAAACATCCGAAGATTGGTACATTTGATACATTAAAAAGGCACCAATTATGTGCAAAATACCCAGAATTTTTTCTGCATTAAAATAGCGATCAGCAATTAAACCAATGATGAAAGGAGCAACAATGGCACCCCAAGATTGTGTAGAAAAAACAGCAGCGCTTTCTGATCCTGAAGCCTTTAAATTGTTTCCTAAAAAAGTTCCTAATGTAACAAACCATGCGCCCCAAACGAAAAATTCAAGGAACATCATGATGGATAGTTTTACTCTGGTTGTAGTATTCATTGGTTAAAAAAATAAGTGGTTTGGTTAGTTAATAGCATTCTTTTTTCAAATTACATTCCGGCTTCACAGCCAGTGGTAATCTTCATGGTATTCCATTCTTTAATCATAATATTTCTAAACCAAACATTATCACCATGGTCTTGTAAAGCAATTTTACCTTTCTTGAAAGTTCCAAATCCTGGCCAAGTTGCAAATTTGCTACCAGAAATTAGATTTTTAAAATTAGGATCCCACAACGTAGTCTCTACGATTTTTACGCCATTTAATTGAAAAGTAAGTTTTCCAAATTTGCAAACTATATCCACAGAATTCCATTCACCAGCTGGTTTTACTGGCTCTGAACTACTTTTTATCAAATCGTACAAATCACCAGCTCTGTGTTTTTCAATTTTTGCATCAGGATGTCCTGCATTATCTAACACTTGCATTTCAAGACCAGTCTCGTAAGTGTTTTTATATTTTGTTAAATCTTCATTTACATAAAATATAATTCCACTATTGGCATTAGATGCCACTTTCCATTCTAACTTCAAGTGGAAATTTTCATATTCTAGATCAGTAACCAAGTCGCCACCTTGACCATCTTTCGAGGCAGTTGGATCAAAATGCAACATACCATCTTCCACTTTCCATGCACTTCCTACTGTTTTTTTTCCGTAAGTATGCCATCCTGTTGTTGATTGGCCATCAAAAATTGATTTAAACCCTTTTGGAACAGCTGTTTGCTGTGCATTTGATGTTTGCATTGCTACTAGCAGAACAAACGCCGAACAAATATTTTTAATCATTTTATTGTATTTTAATTATTCTAAAAATTATAAAGTAAGCGCTTTCCAACCCTCGCGGTAATCACGTTTTACAAACTGATTTACTTCGTCAAAATTGGTGATTTTCATCGCAGAGTTATCCCAAAGCAGTTTAGCAGAACGGCCAGGATATACTTCTTCACCAAGTTCCTCACGAATTACATCGTATCCTCTTACAGCTAAATTAGCCATAAGCAACGCTTCTGTTAATGGTCCCGCTACTTCAAATGGAGAACTTAATTCTGTTTTTCCATAGCCTGCAATAGCCGCTTCAACCCATTGTTTGTAATGACCTTCTGCGCCGCCATCAACTCTAGCATATTTTTTAGCCACTTTCAAGTTTTCGTTTTTGCTTAAAGGCAACAATCTCGGATTCAATCCATAAGTATCGCACATCATTTTTCCTTTGGTTCCAGTAAACAAAGTTCCGTTACCTCCATCGCCAAAGATTTCATTTGGAGCTAATTCATTTGGACGTTCTGGCTGAATTCCCCCATCCATCCAATGTACTTGAACATCACCTTTTGTTTTGTTTGTTTTAGGGAAGGTAAGGGTAACGTGACTTGATGGAGGACAACTTTCTGGAAAGTAACCTCTTTGGAATTCATCAACATAAACAGAGCCAACGCTACATTGAACATCTTTTGCATATTGCAATCCTAATACGCTAAATGGGGCTTCTAATAAATGACATCCCATGTCACCCAGAGCTCCTGTACCATAATCCCACCAACCACGCCAGTTAAAAGGTACCAATTTATTTACATATTCTTTGAAGGGAGCAGTACCCAACCACAAATCCCAATCTAATTCTGTTGGAACTGCTGCTTTATTTGTTGACCAAGGAATTCCTTGTGGCCAAACAGGACGATCTGTCCAAGCATGTATCGTGTGTACGTCGCCGATAAGGCCTGCTTCGTACCATTCTTTCATTATTCTAGTTCCATCATTTGAGGCACCTTGATTCCCCATTTGTGTCACTACTTTGTATTTTTTAGCTGCCTCTGTTAAAATTCTTGCTTCAAAAATATCGTGAGCAATCGGTTTTTGTACATAAACGTGCTTACCCAATTGCATTGCAGCAAGTGCTTGAATAGCATGGTTATGGTCTGGAGTAGATACAGAAACGGCATCAATATTTTTATGTTCCTTATCTAACATTTCGCGCCAATCCTTATAAAATTTGGCTTTTGGAAACGCTTTAACGCTATCAGCGGCTCTACGAGTATCTACATCGCATAAAAAGGAGATATCTGCTTTTCCACTTTTAGCAAACATCGCAATATCAGAACGACCTTTACCACCAACTCCAATTCCAGCTACAGAAAGACGGTCGCTAGGAGCAATAAATCCTCGTCCCAACACGTGTCGAGGTATAATCATAAATGCAGCAGCTGCAGCAGCGGTTGTTTTAATAAAATCCCGACGATTATTTGTTATTTGATTATTTTCTTCTTTTGGTTTCATAGTTATTTTTCAATTAGATAATAAAAAGGAATCAAACACTAGTTATTTCGAACCTTCCGCTTAGTAGAGGGTCTGTCTTATTTTTTTAGAGATAAGATGTATTTGGCCATTGATTTGGCATCTTCCTTTTTAATTGATCCATGGGCTGACATTGGTACAGCACCCCACACGCCAGAACCACCCTTGATGATTTTTCCACTTAAATAAGCTACGTTTTTATCATTCAACGGATATTTCTTTGCAATATCTAAATAGGAGGGACCGATTAGTTTTTTATCAATTTTATGGCAACCAACACAATCAGATTTAGCAATTAGTTTTTCACCATCAGTTGCCTGATAGATAACAGAAGCTTTTTTGGTAATCGTAATGTATTTAGATGATAAAGTAGGGTTTGAAAATGAAGTCAAGGCTAATAAAGCTGCTCCAAACAGTACAAATTTTAGTTTCATTTTAGTTTATTTATAGTTTTATAGTCCTAAGTTTTTTCTATTGAATGCTTGATCAGTAGCTACTGCTGCAAAATCATCAAATGCTTTATCGGTCACTTTAATGATATGATTTTTGATAAATTCTGCACCTTCACGAGCACCGTCTTCTTGATTTTTTATACAGCATTCCCATTCCATAACAGCCCATCCTTTAAAATCATATTGTGCTAGCTTGCTAAAAATAGTTTTAAAGTCTATTTGACCATCACCTGGAGAACGATATCTTCCTGCTCTATTGGCCCAATTTTGGTATCCGCCAAATGTGCCTTGTTTTCCGGTTGGATTGAATTCAGCATCTTTCACATGAAATGCCTTAATACGTTCGTGATAAAAATCGATATATTGAATGTAATCTAATTGCTGCAATACAAAATGAGAGGGGTCGTATAATAGACAAGCCCTTTCATGATTATTTACTGCCTTTAAAAACATTTCGTAGGTTTCGCCATCAAACAAATCTTCACCAGGGTGTATTTCGTAACAAACATCAACCCCATTTTTATCAAATTCATTTAAAATAGGAGTCCAGCGCTTGGCTAGTTCTGCGAATCCCTCTTCAACCAATCCTGCCGGTCGTTGCGGCCAAGGATGAAAATATTGCCATAACAAAGAACCGCTAAAGGTAGCATGTGCAGTCAAACCTAAGTTTTGAGATGCTTTTGCAGCATACATCATTTGCTGTACAGCCCATTCTTGACGCGCTTTTAGATTTCCATGGACATTTTTTGGTGCAAATGCATCAAAAAAATCATCATAGGCTGGGTGTACTGCCACTAACTGCCCTTGTAAATGAGTAGATAATTCGGTGATTTCTAAACCATAGGAGGCTATTTTTCCTTTTAGTTCGTCGGCGTATACGGTACTTTCGGCAGCTTTTTGAAGGTCTATAAATCGAGAATCTAAAGTAGGCATTTGAATACCTTTAAATCCTAAATCAGCAGCCCATTTACATATACCATCTAAGGAATTGAAAGGTGCTGTATCACCAATAAATTGTGCTAAAAAGACTGCTGGTCCTTGAATTGTAGTCATATAATTCGTTACATGTTTAATACTTGTAGTTATTTAGACAACAAAAGGTGTCCATTTTAAATCTGATTCGGATGAAGCCACAACATTATCAATAAATGCCATGCCGCGAACTCCATCAACAACCGTTGGAAAGTCGAGCATTTCTCGACTTGGTTCCGTTCCTTGTAATTTACATTGCAATGTGAGCGCAAAATTTCTATAAATATTAGCAAATGCTTCTAAATATCCTTCTGGATGTCCACCAGGCGTGCGACAATTGTGAGTAGCAAAAGATGATAAATGACTGTAATTAGAACCAGCTCGTAAAATTTGAGTTGGTTCAGTCAACCATTTAACTAATAAGGTATTCGGATCGTGCTGCAACCATTCTAGACCACCATTTTCTCCATAAACTCTAATTTTCAAAGCATTTTCTTCACCTGCAGCAACCTGCGATGCCATTAATACTCCTTTAGCTCCATTTTCGAATTTAAGTAGAACAGCGCCATCATCATCCATAATACGGCCATCAACTAGCGTATTTAATTCAGCACAAACCGCGGTAATTGGACTGCCAGTTATGTACTCAGCTAGATGTGCTGCATGAGTACCAATATCGCCCATTACAGAACTTTTACCTGATTTTTTAGGATCAGTTCTCCAAGCTGCCTGCGCATTACCCTCTCTTTCGGAAAGCCTACTCAACCAGCCTTGAGGATATTCTACCCAAACTTTTCTAATTTTTCCTAGCTTCCCATCTTTAACCATGGCTTTTGCCTGTTTTACCATAGGATATCCTGAGTAGGTGTGGGTTAAACACAGTGTTAAACCCGTTTCATTTACCTTATCTTGTAGTAACTTGGCCTCCTCAAGAGAAAACGTAATTGGCTTTTCGATCACTACATTAAAACCATGTTCTAAAGCCATCATAGCCGGAGCAAAATGAGCAAAATTAGGAGTAACAATTGTTACAAAATCTATTCTTTCTTCTGAAGGCAAAGCAGCTTCAGACTTAATCATTTCTTCATAACTAGTATAAGTTCTAGACTCAGGTAAAAAAAGTGCTCTGCCAGATGCAATAGCAGTTTCGGGATTGATACTTAGCGCACCACAGCTCAATTCAATTAAGCCATCCATATTTGCTGCTAAGCGATGAATTGCTCCAATAAAAGCATCCTGTCCACCGCCAATCATTCCCATTCTTAATTTTCGTAATGCCATTGCTTTAGATATTACCTTTTTTTAATTCTTTAACTGCATAATCACAAGCACGTGCTGTAAGAGCCATAAATGTTAGTGATGGATTTTGACATGCAATGGATGGCATACAGGAACCATCAGTAACAAAAACATTACTCACTTCGTGCATTTGATTCCATTTGTTTAAAACTGATTCTTTCGGATCGTTACCCATACGTGCGGTTCCCATTTCGTGAATTGCCATTCCTGGATAACAATCATTATCGTAAGTTTTGACGTTTTTAATTCCTGAAGCTTCTAACATTTCAGCAGCATCATTCATCATATCTTCTCGCATTTTAGCCTCATTTTCTTTGTGCTCACAATCAATGGCAAGAACGGGTTGACCCCATTTGTCTTTACGAGTATGATCAATATAAACTCTATTTTCGTAGTAAGGAAGCATTTCTCCAAAACCACCTAACCCCATACTCCAAGAATCTGCAGGTAATGACATGGTTTCTTTAAAATTTTGACCAAAGGCTAACTCGGCCACTTCTTTATGCCAAGAACCTCTACTTGCGCCACCTTGATAGCCGAAACCACGTAAATAATCGCGCTTGTCACTTCCATAGTTTTGATATCTTGGGATATAAATTCCGTTAGCTCTTCTTCCGTAAGTGTATTTGTCTTCAAAACCTTCAGCAGTTCCTTCAGCCCCGCAACGGAAATGGTGATCCATTAAATTATGTCCTAAATGGCCACTAGAATTTCCTAAACCGTTTGGATGTGCCTCCGATGTTGAATTTAATAAAATGAAAGTTGATCCTAAAGTTGATCCATTTACGAAAACAATTTTCGCATAAAACTCCATGGTTTCATTAGTTTCGGCGTCAATTACCATAACACCTTTTGCTTTCTTTGTATCCTTATCGTAAATAATATGATTTACAATAGAGTAGGGTCTCACAGTTAATCTTTTAGTAGCAGTAGCTGCTGGAAGCGTAGAGGATTGGGTGCTAAAATAAGCTCCAAACGGACATCCTCTGCTACATAAGTTGCGATACTGACAGCTTCCACGACCTTTGTGAGGAACGGTTAAGTTAGCTGTTCGTCCGATAGTCAATATACGTGTTTGATTGTAGTGTTTTTCCAATCTTTCTTTAACTGATTTTTCTACACAGTTTAAGTCCATCGGAGGCAAAAATTTACCATCTGGTAGCAAAGGCCAGTTCTCTGCTTGACCGCTAATTCCAGCAAATTTTTCAACATAATCATACCATTTTTCTAAATCTTTATAACGTATTGGCCAGTCATTACCATAACCGTCTTTTTTGTTATCCTCAAAATTGTGATCGCTAAAACGATAACTTTGTCGGCCCCACATTAATGATTTACCACCCATGTGAAAACCTCTGTACCAGTCAAATCTTTTGTCCTCGGTATAAGGACAATCCAAGTCATTTACCCACCATTTTTCAGTAGCTTCATTATAAGGATAATCTCGAGTTTGTACCGGATGTGTACGTTTCTGTTCTTGTGTTAGTTTGCCTGCTCGTTCAAATTCCCAAGGAGCTTTCATTGCCGACTCGTAATCTTTAATGTGCTCTATATTCATTCCGCGTTCAAGCATTAGCACACGCATTCCTTTTTCGGTTAGTTCTTTTGCTGCCCAACCACCACTTATTCCTGAACCTACTACAATAGCATCATAGGTGTTTTCTGCTTTTAAATTGGTATTAATGTTCACGTTTAGTTTTTTTTTGGTTTAAAATTCTAGTTTTTTGTTTTTTAGCATTTAATTGGTTGCCCAAGCTTTTTGTCCTGGTTTGTACTCTGCACTACCGTCGTATCGTCCTGGAACAGGCAAATATTCTCTGGCTTGTGTACAACCAATTTCTGATGAATAATACCCAAGAATGGTTAAATCTCTGGCAAGAAGAAAAAAGGAAGGAGCTCTGTTAGTTGCAATAGCCTCTGCTCTTAAGTCTTCCATCAGTTTTTGACGTTCCGCTGGTGAAGTAGCTAAAAATTCTTTGTTAAAATCTTTTACAGATTTGTATTGCATTGCTTTCAATCCGCTTGCAAAAATTTCCTGCATTTCAACTGGATAACAATCTTGAATAATCATTGGAATGAAAGTACCCAAACCTGCTGCTTTAGCACCTGGTGATGAAGCTGTAGTTGGAATAATGATTTCGGCAAATTCAGCTAAAATAGTTTCATCTGTTGCCGTAAAGTTTAGTTTTTTGTTTTCGTCAATTGGCGAACTAAAACTTTCAAACAAAACGCCCATAGTTGTTGCTGAGATTGCGCTTCCCATCAAAAACGCAACGCTTTTAAGTGCTTCTCTTCTATTCATTTGCTGATTATTAAAATTAATGATTGTTACAAAATTATTAGAACTATACAATAATAAAGAAAAAAAAACCAGCTTGATTTTTTTTATGTTAAAAAAATAAATTATTCCATATTTTACATTTTTTTAAGTAAAACAATTTAAAAAATTCATCAAAAGGGTTTACTACTGTCTATTTTTCAGTAAAAAATTATTATCTCAGGGTGTTTAAAATTCGAAAAAACATTTTTTTTAGTTTATTTAGGTCTTTTAAATAAGTTTTATATTACAGTTTAAACCCTTAAAAGTTACTAAACCGTTTTATCATTGCGTTAAAATGACTTATTAAAGAAAAATATTAAGTGTTCTTTAAAATCTACTTAATAAATATTTGTAGTGATTTTCGACAACTTGGTTTAACTATTTTTTTAACTCAACAAGGAATTATTTTTCAAATAATCCAATTGCCCCACCAACCCAATCAGCATCTTTATTGAATTTAACACCGATCATTTCGCCTCGACTCAGGCGAACTAAATTACAAAGTAGAGTAGGTGCGCTATCATTTTGATCCCAAGTACAAAGAATCCTGACTTCGACCTTTACTTTCCCATTTGGTGATTGAATAATTGGTGCGTAAGTAACTTTTTTTTGCAGAATATAAAGGTCTTTTTCTACAACATTTTCAATATCCTGGCGTGTTACATGAAAAATAACTCCTGCGCCTGCAAATGAAAATAAAGGTTTCAAAACATAATTTTCTAAATCTTCTGGGATCTCATCGAGTTCGCTTAATAATGTCGTTTCAATACAATATTTTCCTTTTAACAGGGGCAGAATGAATTTGCTGATTCGGAAAAACCAATTGGGATGTCCTGCCCACTCTATATCAAGGGAATCAGTAAAACTAAAATTCAAGTCCAAGTCAGATCTTTCTTCTAATTCATCAAAGATAACACGATTGTATATTCGTTTTATTTGTTTTTGTTCGCCAAGTTTGTTGGTGTAATACAATTTATTTCCTTTTTTTATCACTGCTGTGACACAAACGACAGCTACTCCTAAATCGCGTTCACAGTAATAAAAATCAATTTTTGTGTTTTGTTTTTCCGGTTCAATTTCTAGTAATATTACATCTTCTGGTAAATGATTACCACAAATTATTTTTTGTAGAATGCTTATGTATTCATGCTTTGAAATCCCATTAATAAAAGGTGTTAATTCATCCAGAAAAGGATAATGATTTTTAAATTTCTCATAAAGATTCATTTGATAATTAAACAAAGATGGAAATCCTTGCACTTCGATCAATTTTGGTATGATCTTTTCATTTTCTATGCAAATGCCAAAATCAATAGCTAGAAATGTGGTGTGATTGTCCTCGTTGGGAACATTACAATGAGGAGGCACTGCTTTTTGAGTTTGCGCTTTAAAATCACTTTGACTAATAAAGGAAATAACTTCGCGACAGCCTTCGATCAATTGATCTTTCAGGGTGTTGGGAATAAAAAAAGGAGTTTCGGCTATTCTGAAGGTTGGTAAATAGTCAAAATCAGAGGCAATATCGTTTTTTAAATTTTGGTATTTCTGCTCAGAAAATTGCGAGTTGAATAATTCCCTATATTTTTCAATCATGAGAGAATGGTTTTAATTCGAAATCATTTTTTTTGTCTTAATCAAATCATTAATTGCGATTCGAAGAAAGTTCGGAATCAGAGTTTCGTTCGTTCTATAAATTTTATCATCATCTAATAAATCCTCTAACATTGAACGAAATTTACGTTCCCCTTTCATAACTTTAATTCTTTCTTTGGTTTCTTTATTTCTCAGGAAGGTTACAAAACTTATTGGATCTGCTTCTGGATGAAACTGTGTGCCAACAAAATAATCGGTAAACCGAACAGCCATAATTGCTCTTTCATACTGGACATGATCTCTGATTTTTTCGAGAGAAATGATACGAGCTCCTTTTTTACTAAAAACACTTAATTTAGGCTGTACTACTTGATAATCACGTGAATCAATTGCATAAAAAGGATCTGGAAGTCCCTCAAATAGAGGATCTACAAGACCTTCTTTTGTTTTATGAATTGACATTACTCCAAATGAGGTGTCGTTTCGTTTGGTAACTTTTGCTAAACCAAAGTGCTGGCAAGCCATTTGAAATGAATGACAAATAAAAAGCATGTGTTTTTTTATATCATTTTCTATATTCCATGCCGATAAAGCATCAATAAATTCATAATATTTTCTATCCCAAATACCATCTCCTTCAAGAGGGTTTCCTGGCCCGCCTGTCGAAATATAAATATCGTATTTTTTAATATCTGGTAATTCACATTTTTGGCGAACATCAAAAATATCGTAACGTACAACCGGATGAAACCTATTGATCACATCAATTATACAACGCATGCCCTGATTCGATTCACCGTTATACATGTCTAAAAGTGCAATTTGTAATGGTTTTGGTAGCATATCCGTAGATTAAATATTTAAATTATAAGCCTTTGGTAAATTCGGATGTAATGAAATCAACTACGCTTGTTAGTTGTCCTGTTTCATTAAAAACAGCCAATTGCTTGTCTGCCCCCGTGCCATTTTTTAAAATTTCATGAACAAAGTTAATTTCGTTTCTGCTTCCTAGTTCGTCTACAACGTCATCAATAAAATCAAGCAATTCAAGAATAAGCATTTTGGTTGCTACCTCTTTTTGTAACCCAAAATCGATCATATTGTTTTCTATTCCGTAGCGAGCTGCTCTAAATTTGTTTTCCTTGATTAATGCTAACCTGTAGATATTAAAGCTAGTATTATTCATGTTTAATTTGTATAATTTGGCCACAATAGCTTGAATTATAGCTACAATACAAATAGTTTCATCAACGGTAAGTGACATGTCACAAATTCTAAATTCGATAGTATTATAAAATGGATGTAAACGCAAATCCCACCATATCTTTTTAGGATTATCGATGCAATTGGTTTTTACCAAAGTGTCTAAATAATTGTCATAAGAACTTACCGAATCAAAGTATTCAGGCAAACCTGTTCTTGGGAACTTATCGAAAACCTTAGTTCTAAATGATTTATAACCCGTTTGTCTGCCTTCCCAAAAAGGAGAGTTTGTAGAAAGAGCAAAAATATGCGGTAAGAAATAGGTGGCTTGGTTCATTAATTGTAATCCTATTTCACGATTTTCGATACCAACGTGACAATGCATTCCAAAAATTAAATTTGAACGAGCGGCATCCTGAAGTTCATTTACAATATCATGGTACCGAGGATCGTCTGTAATAGGCTGGTCTTGCCACTTTGAAAAGGGATGCGTACCTGCTCCGCCAACGATTAAATTTTGCTTATCAGCCAATTCGACTATCTTAGTACGTAAAAATCGAATCTCATTTTTGGCATCGGTAATATTTTTACAAATATTAGTACCTACTTCAACCACAGATTGATGCATTTCAGCCTTAACTTGTTCGTTCAGGATAATTTTTGCGCCATCTACAATTTTAGATAAATGGGAACGTAAATCTCTAGAATCAGGATCTATGATTTGGTATTCTTCTTCTACACCAAGCGTAAATACAGGTAATTTCTTTAGCATAATTATTTTTTTAGTGTTTAGTCGCAGTCGCAGCTTTCAGCTTAATTACTGATTACTTTGAATGAAAACTACCTTACTGCATCTTTGATAAAATCACCCCAAGTTAGGTTTACTTTACCAGATTTTTGTTTTTTTGCTGCAGCAATTGCCATTTTAGCAGCTTCTTCAACAACCCATTCAAAATTAGCTTCTCCTACAGATGTGATTTCAGCATCGGGAGCGGGATTTCCAAAATCTATTGCGTAAGGAATGCCTTCTCTTACAGCAAATTCAACGGTATTAAAATCGTAACCTAAGCCTTTGCATAGGCGTAATGTGTAATCCTTTATAGTCGCCAGTAATTTTTTATTTGCAGGTGGTCCATCGAGTACATATCTTAAATGATGAGGGTTTCGTGGCTCATATTGCATAATGCGAACCGCCTTTCGACCTAAACAATACACTCTAAAATATTCAGTAAAAACGATTTCTTCCTGCAAAAGCATTACTAATTGACCTGTTTCTTGATGTTTTTGCCAAAATTCTTCTTTGTTTTCAAGACGATACACGTTTTTCCATCCACCGCCTGCGTAGGGTTTCATGTAGGCAGGAAATCCGACGTACTCAAATATTCCATCCCAATCCATAGGATATTTCAAGTTGCGAAAAGATTTTTCGGTAGTATCTGTAGGATGGTCGGCAGAAGGTAAAATAACCGTTTTAGGTAAAGGAACTCCCAAAGTATCTGCCAAGGAATTATTGAAAAATTTATCATCAGCACTCCACCAAAAAGGATTGTTAATCACATTTGTACCTGTTAAAGCAGCATTTTTTAAGTAAGCTCTATAAAAAGGAACATCTTGACTAATGCGATCAATGATGACAGCATACTCTCCATCTTTGTTTTGTACTACTTTATCAATTGTTACCGCTTCGGCAATTATGCCTTTTTCATTTTTTGAATTAACTCGATCAATAAAGGCTTGCGGAAAAGAGTCTTCCATGCCAAATAAAATTCCAATTTTTTTCATCTTGATTCCTTTATTTTGTTAAAAAAACTTAATTCGTGATAAATAATGCGGAAACATTTCTTTCCATAAGGGCCAATCATGATTTTGTTCTTGCCTGATATCTAACCAATGGTGAATATTTCGATTACTCAATACTTTACTCATTTTTAAATTGGCATCAAAGCAAATATCCCAATTTGAAGTTCCTAAAACGATATCAATATTCCACAATTCATGATCGTCAAGTCCGTATAAATAATCTTCTGGGCTGTTGTAAAAAACAGCATCATTGTGAAAACCGTCCATGAAATTTTTAATACTAAAAGCACCACTCATTGAAAATAAATGGCTGACATATCCCGGATGACGAAATGCAAAATTTGCTGCATGATAGCCTCCAAAACTGCAACCTGCAATTGCAATTTTTCTTATTGGACTATGATGGAG
The DNA here is from genome assembly GCF_011365745.1 of Flavobacterium turcicum. Taxonomy (GTDB): domain Bacteria; phylum Bacteroidota; class Bacteroidia; order Flavobacteriales; family Flavobacteriaceae; genus Flavobacterium; species Flavobacterium turcicum. Next base: position 533,628 of record NZ_JAAOBY010000002.1, read on the forward strand.
AATTTTTTCAACTATTTCGTGACAAATCATCTTATCGTATTGAACGTGGTTTTCGATACGATGAATAGGGTGTATATTTTTGTTATAAAAACTGTTTTTATCTACACTATCAGGACAAAAAATCTGAATTAACCCTTGATCTAAATACCATTTTGCCGATTCAATCAAGCCCATGTCCTTGTTTTCGTGAAAACTTCCCATAGAGGTAGGAAACAGTAAAACAGGGTAACCAGCATGCCCAAAAACTAGCATTTCAATTTCTTGATTGAGATGCGGTGAATGCCATTTGAAATAGTCTTCCATCATAAAATTTACTTTAAACAAGTATAATGAAAAAAATGACTGAATTATCTTCAAATTAGAAAGTTACAATACAATTCAAGGATTTCGAGCATACGAGTATTATTTCAATCAAATATTTAAAATAGGATTATATGAGGTACCAAAAATGCATTTTCGTTAAAAAATTAACAAATTTACATTCGCAGATAATCAAAAGAAATTGATATTACAATTAAAAATAAGTAAGGATTTTAATGAGATTTTGATTTTTATAATGCTATCAATAATAAATTGCCACAAAACATTGTGAACGATGTTAGAGATAATCTATTTATTCTGAGGACGTTTTTTGTTTGTAGGCAAGTTTTATTTAGTGGCAAAAAACTGTAATTGACTTTTTAGACGCTCTAACAACATACTCATCATTCGTTTATTTAAATGAGATGCATTAACACTGTATAAATCATATTCTTGTGCGGTAAAAAGACCAATAATAATTCCTTGACATTTATTTCTAAAGGCAGTATCTTTTTGCACAGCATTCTCCATGAGTGCCATTTTTTTTTCTAATGTAAGGTTGTAAAAATCAACTTTACTGTTTTGAGCATACGAATTAAAAATACTCAAAAACAAGTCGTTTTGTAGCTTTAAAATAGGTCGTAATACTTGGTTTTGAAAATGCTCATCAGGAGTTGTAGCTTCATTGATAGAACCAATAGTTTGACCTCTAAAGTCATTTAAAAAAGAATCTCTTGTTGTCATTTTTTTATTAAAGGTAAACAATAGCGTGAAAAGTAAGGTTACGCAAGCTTAAATTAGTTGTTAAGATTATAATGTATTTGAAAGAATTTTATTTTTTGGTAAAACTACCAAGTTTGTTCTCAGACATAGTTTCAAACAGTTCGAGACCAAAATAAGGTGCTGCAGCAATAATATGATCGAAAATGTCAGCCATAATATATTCGTAATTTTCGAATCGTTTATCATACGAAAAAACATAAACTTCAAGTGGTACGCCATGTGCAGTTGACTGTAATTGTCTACAAAGTAAGAGCATATCCTTATTCACACCTGGATAATGTGATAAATATTCGGTAATGTATTTGCGAAAAACACCTAAATTAGTCAAGTTTCTACCATTTATTGGAAGTGATTTGTCTATACCGTTTTGTAGATTGAATTGATCAATTTCTTGCTTTCGAGCAGCAAGGTATGTTGTAATAAGTTGTATTTTTTTTAGTTCAAATAGATCATTTTCATTTAAAAAACGAATGCTACTCGTTTTGATCAAAATATGTCTTTTGATACGTCTTCCATCTGAATTCAGCATTCCACGCCAGTTTTGGAACGAATCGGAACTTAAACTGTAAGTAGGTATTGTTGTAATAGTGTTGTCAAAGTTTCGCACTTTTACAGTAGCTAAATTGATTTCAATCACATCACCATCAGCACCAAATTTATCCATTGTAATCCAATCGCCAATGCGAACCATATCATTAATTGAAACTTGTACGCTTGATACAAATCCCAAAATAGTATCCCTGAAAATTAAAATAATAACCGCAGAAACAGCTCCTAAAATAGTTAGCAATTCCTTTTTATCGATATCAAATAATTTAGAAATTATGAGTGTGCTTCCTACAACCCAAAGAATAATCATAATTACCTGAATAAAACTGTCAATAGGCTTATCGCTATAACGTGGTTTTAATTTTAAATAATCACGAAGAGCGTTAAAAATGGTTCGGATAATCCACAAAACCAAAACAACGATGTAAATGCTAACTACTTTCCCAAAAATACCCTCCCAATATTCAAATCGCTCTAAGATGATGGGTACTGATTTGTAAATAAATAAAAGCGGAATTAAATGCGCGATATATTTTGCTGTTTTATTAGAAACGAGCAAATCATCAAATTTAGTATTTGTTTTTTTTGCCAATACGGCCAAAACTGTGACTAAAATCAATCGAAAAACTACATATATAGCATAAGAAATGACGTATAAAAAAGCAAGGTTTAGCACTAAACTCAAATACGAAGCCACACTACTTCCTAAACCCCATTTTCTAAAAATAGGGTAGAGGAAAGTAAAAAGTGTTTCAATGTATTTAAACATTTTTTAGGTATTTTTTATCAACGTAAAAAGTTCCGAACGGGATTAAGGAGCCCAAACAGATAATTCCGAATTTTTTCCAATCCCAATTTTGTTCAAATTTGAGCATTATTGCTAATATAATGTAGCTAACAAATAGGAGACCATGTGCCATTCCTATCGGAAAAAGTAACGTTTTATAAAGAACTAAATTTGTAGGTTTTACAATTAGCATATTTGAAAACAATGCCAAATAAGAAACTCCTTCTAATAAAGCGACAATTTTGAAAATTTTAAGCATGATATTTTCTTTAAGGTATAAAACAAAATTAGCTATTATCAAGCAATTTTATGTAACGGATTCCTAAAGTAATTACTTTTACAATCTTAAACTTTGATAATGAGTAAGCGAGAGTTAAAAAAATATATTGCAACACTAGATAAAGAACAACTTGAAGAACAAATAGTCGAGTTGTATGAAAAATTTAGCGCTGTCAAAGTGTATTATGATTTTGTTTTTAATCCAAAAGAAGACACTCTTTTAAAAGAATGTAAAACTAAAATTACCCACGAATATTTTCCTGTCAAAAAAACAGGACGTCGTAGCAGACCCAAAATGCGCCGTTCTGTAGCTCAAAAATATATCAAACACTTTCAAATTTTAGGTGTCGATTCTTTTGTAATTGCCGATGTGATGTTGTACAACATTGAAATTGCTCAGACTTATTCAAGCGAAAACACCATCAAAGTAGATGGTTTTTATAAAAGTATGTTCAACTCATTTGAGCAAGCTGTTGTTTTTTTAATTGCAAATGGAATTTTGGATGATTTTAGAGATCGTTTGAAAGCAATTCACAACGAAGCAATCCGTCAAAAATGGAATAATGAGGCATCTTTTGAAGCTGTTTTAGATCGATTAGAATACTAGAAAAACACTATTTTAAGATCATTCATAGTACTCCATTATCAAGATTTGAAGGAAAATCACAGTAGAATTCTACGTTTTCGAAGTGATTAGATGGAATTAAGTGTCTCAATTTGAGTAAAGCGTTCCTCTTTAAATCAATTTTATTTAATCTCATGCCTATTTTTTTTCTTAATTGTGGCTCAAAAACTGTTTTTTAGGCGTATTTTTGCAAAAATCCAATATTTACCAATGTCCCAAAACACTTTAGAAATAGAAATCGAAGACAAAAAAGAACTTTATGCGTACCAAAAAGGCGATATTGATGCCATTTTTGAACGCATAGATAATGCACCGGAAAAACATCATTTACTATACCAACTCCCAACTGGAGGAGGAAAAACTGTTGTGTTTTCAGAAATTGTAAGACGTTATTTATCACAACACGATAAAAAAGTGGTAGTTTTAACGCACCGAATTGAACTTTGTAAGCAAACCTCAAAAATGCTAAAAGGCTTTGATGTAAAAAATAAAATCATCAACAGTAAGGTTAAAGATCTACCAGACCAAAACGAATATTCTTGTTTTGTAGCCATGGTCGAAACACTTAAAAACCGTATCAATGACGATAAGTTGCATCTTGACAACATTGGTTTAGTGATTATTGATGAGGCACATTACAACTCATTCCGCAAGTTATTAAGTTCGTTTAAAAACGCATTTATATTAGGAGTGACGGCTACACCATTAAGCTCTAACATTAAATTACCAATGCATCAAAGTTATGATGAACTAATAGTAGGTGATACCATTAGCTCATTAATCGAAAAAGGATTTTTGGCAAAAGCCATTACTTACAGTTATGATGTGGGTTTGACTTCCTTAAAAGTAGGTATTAACGGAGATTACACCGTAAAATCATCTGATGATTTGTACACCAATATGGCCATGCAAGAAAAATTATTACATGCCTACACTGAAAAATCTATTGGCAAAAAAACCCTTATTTTTAACAACGGTATCAACACTTCGTTATACGTTTATGAAACGTTTAGAGAAGCGGGGTACGGCATCAGACACCTAGATAATACAAGTAGCAACGAAGAACGTAAAGAAATTTTACATTGGTTCAAGCACACGCCAGATGCCATTTTAACATCGGTAGGAATTCTTACAACAGGTTTTGATGAGCCAACTGTTGAAACTATTATCTTAAATAGAGCGACTAAGTCACTAACTTTATACTACCAAATGATTGGTCGTGGATCTCGAAAATTGCCTGGCAAAGATTCCTTTACCGTAATCGATTTGGGTAATAATGCAGCACGTTTCGGCTTGTGGAGCGAGCCTGTAAACTGGCAACATATTTTTAAATCACCGGAGTTTTATCTTGAAAATTTACGTGACGACTCAGAGATTGAAATGTATTTCAAATACAGTATGCCACCTGATCTTCGCGAAAAATTCAGCAAAACAGAAGTGGTTACTTTTGACGTAGAAGAAGAACATAAATTGATTATCAAGCAAAATTTACGCTCTAAAGAGGTTCTAGATAAGTCTCTTGACCAACACGCTGCCATGTGTGTAGACAATACTGAAACCTTGCAAGAAGCCAAAGCGCTTGGTAAGTTATTAGAGGAAGACATTGAATGCCGCATCAAGCGTTATGCAAAATGTTTGAGTCAGTGCAGTAAAAATTATCGCGAATGGCTGGTAGACGATTATAAAGTCAAACTAGTTTTGCTCATCGGCAAAAAATACCGCGAAAAAATCATGAACGAACCTGACGAAGATTAATCTATCTGTTAGGAGCTATTTCCCGCTATCCGCTGTATTCCCGATAAATAAAAACTACGGCTAAAAAGCCTTGTTTTTCTAAATCGGGAGATGCCGCTACTATCGGGGCTAAAAAACGAGCAGGCAACAACTATTTTTTTAAAACATTCAAAATCCAAATAACATGTCAAAACAATTCTCTGATTTAGGAATTTCGGCACCACTGGTAAAAGCAATTACCGATCTGAAAATTGTTGTGCCAACAGAAATTCAGCAAAAAACAATTCCGATACTACTTTCAAATACAACTGATGTTGTTGGACTTGCGCAAACCGGTACAGGAAAAACAGCTGCTTTTGGATTACCAATTTTACAATTAATAGAAACTACTGCAGCACACGTTCAAGCTGTAATTTTGGTACCAACCCGCGAGTTGGGTCATCAAATTACACGAAATTTAGAAGATTTTGCCAAATATTTACCTGAATTGTTAATAGCAGCTACTTGTGGTGGAATTCCAATTAAACCACAAATAGAACGACTTTCAAAACCTACCCACGTTGTAGTTGCAACTCCTGGAAGGTTAATTGATTTACTGCAACGTAAAGCCATTGATTTATCTAAAACAAAATTTCTTGTGTTGGATGAAGCTGATGAAATGGTGTCCATTTTAAAAGAAAGTCTAGACGAAATTATAAGTGCCTTGCCTAAAGAGCGTCGTACTTTACTTTTTTCAGCAACCTTACCTGGCGCAATCAAACAATTGGTTCAAAACTACCTTCACAAAAATGTGCAACACATCAGTGCACAAATGGAAACTGTAGGTCATCAAGGAATTGATCACGAATATATAGTTGTGGACCCAATTGAAAAATTAGATGTTTTAATGCATTTTTTAAATTTAAGAGAAGGGGAGCGCGGCATCATTTTTTGTAAAACAAAAGCCGCCGTTAATAAATTGGCTAAAAACCTAGCTATAAACCGTTTTTCCTCTGGAGCCTTACACGGAAGTTTGTCGCAAGGTATTCGAGATCGCATCATGGAGCAATTCAGAGAAGGTCATATCAATATTTTAGTGGCTACAGATTTGGCTGCAAGAGGTATCGATGTAAAAAACTTGTCGTACGTTGTCAATTATCATTTGCCTGATGTGTACGAAGCTTATGTGCACCGAAGCGGAAGAACAGCTCGTGCTGGAGCAAAAGGTTTGGCTTTGACCGTTTTACAAGCGGAAGAAGTAGCTGAAATTGCTGATTTTGAAAGAGAATTAGGTATTACTTTTACGCCTTTTCAAAAACCAAGTGCTTTAAGTATCGAGCAAAACAATACTTTACTATGGGCCAAACAAATTTTTAAAACCAAACCCAACCACGATGTTGACGCTGAGTTTAAAAATAAAGTAAAAACGATTTTTCATCATTTAACAAAAGATGAATTGGTAGAAAAATTACTAGCGAATTATCTGTTACAAAATAAAAATGAGCCAGCCGAAAAAGTCGTAAAAAGACAAAAAATGAAGTAAAATATACTTCGTTAAACATACAAACATCACTCGAGCGTAACAGTTTTGGTGATGTTTTTTTTTTGATTTTAGAACTAGTACTGCTTTATTCTATAATTTGGCTTCTTAGAAAAGCTTAAACTTTGTTAGAAAGATGTAAAATTTTAACAATACGTTAAACCTTTTGCAAAATCAATAGTCAAAACAATAAATCAAAATTAAATAATCATGAAGAATTTAACACCATTTGTGCTTTTATGGCTATTTTTTACATCTTGTAGCGGAGATGATAATCCAAACTCACCACAAGTACCAACAAATATGTATTTTCCACCCACAAGTTCAAATACTTGGGAAACACAGTCTAGCAATGACTTAGGATGGAATCAGGCCGCAATAGGACCGCTGAAAGATTTTTTAACGCAAAAAAACTCTAAATCGTTTATGATTTTAGTTAATGGTCGCATCGTTATGGAAGAGTATTTTAACGGACATAATGCTAATACTTCTTGGGAGTGGAATAGCGCTGGAAAGACTTTAGTGTCAACTACCACAGGAATCGCACAACAAGAAAATCTTTTAGATATAAATAGACCTGTCTCAAATTATTTAGGTAATTCTTGGACAGCAATGCCTTCAGAAAAGGAGCGATTGATTAAAGTTGCTGACTTGTTAAGCATGACATCAGGTAATGATGACACCAAACAATTTGTATTAAAATCAAATATAACCTATGTTGCCGATGCTGGCACAAGATGGGCTTACAGCAATGTTTTTCAAAAATTATTTGATGTTGTTACAGCAGCAAGTAATCAAAATTTTGAAACATATTTTAATGCCAAGCTCAAAAATAAAATAGGAATGGATGGTTTTTGGAATTACGGAACGATATTTACTGTTTATCATAGTACCACCCGAAGCATGGCTCGTTTTGGATTATTGGCCTTAAACAAAGGAAAATGGGAAAACGAAAACATTATCAACGAAACTTTTTTTAACCAAAGTATAACTCCATCGCAAGCAATTAATCCTTCTTATGGATTTTTATGGTGGTTAAACGGAAAAAATAAATACATGGTTCCGAGTGATCAAACTGTTTTTCAAGGCTTCTTAATCCCATCAGCACCTGCAGATATGTATGCCGCGATGGGAGCCAAGGACCAACGTATTTATGTAATTCCGAGCAAAAAAATGGTAGTAATTCGAATGGGAGTAGCATCTGACCCAGATAATACTAATTTTGCAGTATCAGGTTTTGATGAAGAGCTTTGGAAGAAAATAAACGCCGTTATTCAATAATGACGAAATGTAAAGTACTTCATTTAATCTAGTTTTTAATCAAAAGTAAAACACCAGATACACAAAGTAAAAAAAGCATACTGTTTTTTAACATGGTTTCATTGATAAAGGAGTAGACCTTCTTTCCTAAAAATAATGCCATAACAAAAAAAGGCAACACATAAAGTGCGTTGTAACATTGTTGCCAAGTCAAGATCCCTTCAAAAGCAAGTACGGGAATACGCATCAAAGTGATGAGTCCCAGAACACCAAACATAGTAGCGCGAACTACTTTAACATCTGGAGTTTGATTTTTAATGATGATCAAATACAATGGTCCGCCGGTTGAAAACACTCCTGAAAAAAAGCCACCTAAAAAACCGAAAATGAATTTCATCTTGGTTAAAACTTTGATTTCACTTGCTGATTTTAGGCTGTTGAGTACAAATAACAAGATAAATATACCTAAAGCCTTTTTGAGAAAAATAGGCTGACCATAAGCCAAGACAAGAATCCCAATTAGTAATCCAAAAAAAGAAGAAATAAATAATTGTTTCAGTAATTGCCTATTGATTAACCGCCATTCTTTATAAACATGAAAAGGCGTAGATAGCATGTAAAAAATAGACAAATAGCCTATAGCATCAGGCAAAGGCATTACAAAAAGAAGTACGGGCAAAGCAATCAAAGCGCCTGCAAAACCCGTTACGGTTTGCACAAAGAATCCTAAACAAATACCAATCGTGAGCCAAAAAACAGTATAATCCATTTGGCAAAATTAGATTAGAAAACCGTATTTTTTAAAATAGAATCAATGGAAATAAATATAATTTACCTTAAAAAAATGTAATTTTACACCTTAAACCAAAAATAAAATGGTAGACACGTTAGATCTAAAAATAATAGATTGTTTGAAAGTAAATGCGCGAAGTTCATTTGTAGAAATCGGAAAACAAGTTGGTCTTTCGCCGTCATCAGTGCGAGAACGTGTGCAAAAGCTTGAAGAGAATGAAGTTATTAGTGGATATCAAGTACAGTTGAATCCGGCTAAACTAGGTTTTGGTTTAGAGGTGTTTATCATGTACAAATTATTCAGTGGTAAACTGATGATATTTTGTGCGGATTTGGCTTTATTCCCAGAAATTTATGAAATTCACCGAATCACAGGAACGCATAATATTTTTATGAAAGTAATTCTACGAGATCAAATGCATTTGCAACAATTTATTGACAGACTTTTAGGTTATGGTGAACCAACAACGCATTTAATTTTATCCGATTTAAAAGAAGTTAAAATTTAACCGATTCGTTCTTGACATAACTCTTGATTTACTGTAAAAGTAAATATTTCTCAAGTTTACAAAATGAACTATAATTTATATTATGTAAAATAGAAAACTTAACTTCTACCTACCATGAATAAATTTAATTGTACCATAATTGAAATAAGCCTAAATTAGAGATATAAAAAAAGCATTGCTCTAACAATGCTTTTCTGTTCAATAAAAATTATTTTATTTTATGTTTACTACAAAATCCCAGTTTTCCCAGCTTAGTACAACAGCATTTTTTTCTACAGTATAAACTAATTTCTCAGTTGTTTTTTTAGATGCCTTCTGTTTGATTGTCACTCGCAATTGATCTTCGGTTTGCTTGTATTTGTAAGCTCCCCATTGTTTAACTTCTTTATTGAAAATGACTACAGATTCTTTTTCTGCTGGTAAAACAAAAAATGAATATTTTCCTGCTGGTAATTTAGTACCTTCTACATTAATTTCCTTATCGGTTTCAAATGTAGTTGCATCATTTGCACCAGCACGCCACACTTGATTAAATGGTACCAATGCACCCCAAATTGCTCTACCATTTACTGATGGGCTACCATAATTAATTGTAATTGTAGCTCCATTAATTTTCCCTGTTACAGATTCTTTTGTACTTGTTGGTTTTCCTTGTGCTGAAGCCACATTAACAAGTAAAAATCCAATAATTGCAAATTGTATTTGTTTCAATAATTTCATAATAAATTAGTTTAAATTTAAGTTTAAAAGTAAAACAACTTCCACTTTTTTTCATGCTATTTGCTCTACTTTTATGAAAATATTAAGGATTGTACAAATTATGTGTTTTGCCATGTGCTACCTTGCAGTAGTGTTTTTTAATTTCTTATTTTTACCATCGATTACAACACTTGAACCATTATGAATTCGATAGCTGAACAAATTGCTGATTTTTTAAAAGAATATGCGCCCTTCAATTTTTTAACATTTGAGGAGTTGTCCAATATTGCAACGAATATTCGGGTAGTTAATTTAGAAAAAAATAAATCTCTTTTTCAAATAAACGATGCCTTGCATGATAGTTTTTATGTAGTAGCTCAAGGTGTCATCAATTTATCTGTAATTGCTGATGCAGAAGAAACATTGTTAAACAAATGTGGCCCGGGCGATATTTTTGGATTGCGTCCGTTTTTTGCAAAAAACAATTACATGATGACTGCTAAAGCCCGCGAAGAATCGTTGGTTTATGCAATTCCCATCGCAACTTTTCGTCCTTTTGTTGCAAATAATTCCGAGGTGCTCAATTATTTATTAGAAAGCTTTGCGGTCAATACCAGAAATCCAAAAGACAAAGAAAATTTAATAGGAAAATTAATTAGCGATAATGTGTTTTATTCTGATCAACAATCAGAAATGCAGTATTTTCAGTCCTTAAATTACAATACCTCGCCACTAGTTACCAACCGCAGGTCTTCGATTAAAGAAGTTGCTTTGCTAATGACCGAATCATTGAAAGACAATGCGGTGGTGGTCGAAAATAATTGGCCGATTGGTATTGTAACCGATTGTGATATGCGTTCTAAAGTGGCCACTGGTCGCTATGAACTGCACACACCAATAACATCAATAATGTCATCTCCTGTTATTACAGTGGTCGAAAATATTTCACTTGCCGAAGCACAACTTGTTATGCTCAAGAATAACGTAACTCATTTGTGTGTGACCCAAGATGGTACAGATAAGTCTGCTATAAAAGGAATTATATCTGAGCACGATTTAATTGCAGCTCAAGCAAATAACGCTGGTGTACTTATAAAAGAAATTAAAAGAGCTCAAAACCCGAAAGAATTAAAGCAGATCAGAAATCGTGTTACCGATTTAATTCAATCTTCTATTTCTAAAAATATCCCGTTATCACACGTTTTCAATATTACAAGCGAAATTAATCTGGCAATTATTAAAAGAAGTGTAGAACTTTCTATTTTAGATTCAGGCTCTCCTCCTGCCCGATTTGCATGGTTAAGTATTGGAAGTCAAGGACGAAAAGAACAGCTATTACGCACTGATCAAGACAGTATAATTGTATTTGAAGATGTTTCGCCAGAAAAATACCGTGATGTAAAAGATTATTTTGTTAGACTTGGTAAAAAGACAACCGCTACACTTGAAAAAATTGGATTTGACTACTGTCCAAATGGCCACATGGGTAGTAATATACTTTGGTGCAAATCACTGACTGACTGGATAAAACAATACGATAATTGGATGAATACTCCAGGTGAAAATTCCACTGATTTAAGTAGTATCTTTTTTGATTATGAAATTACTTTTGGTGAACAAAAAATAGAGGATGCGATAAGCAATACTATTTTTAAAAATGCTAAAAACAACGCCTTGTTTTATGATTTTCTAGGTAATGATGCACTGCGAAAAAACTCTCCTTTAACGTTTTTCAAAAATTTCAGTTTGGAAGAAGACGGTCCAAACAAAGACAAATTTGATATTAAAACTAAAGCATTAATGCCATTAATAGACGGCGCGCGCTTATTTACTTTAAGTTTTGAGATTCGCGGAATAAATAATACGTTTCAACGTTTTAAACAATTGTCTCTAACAGATCCCAAACATGCTGAAATTTATTTAAATTGTGCGGAGGCATTTTTAACTTTATCAAAATTTAGAACCCTCGAAGGCTTAAAAAATGATAATGATGGACAGTTCATTAACCTTGAAGAACTATCAAAAATTGATCGCGAAAAATTAAAAAATGCATTAGCACCGATGCGTGATTTAGAAGAATTGATTAAAAGCAAATTTCAACTTACACAATTTTCATAATTATGTTAGACTGGTTAAAAAATATTAACAAAGAATATCCAGAATTCTGGAAATCTTACAGCGCGAAATTCGATAAAAAATCTTCTCGATATGTTATTTTATCTACCGAAACAACAGGCTTGAATCCACAAAAAGATGTTATTTTATCAGTGGGTGCTTTTGCTATCAAAGATAATGCAGTGCACATAGGTGATAATTTTGAAAGTTACCTAATTCAGTACAAATTTTTACATGACAACGGCTTGACTAACGAATTCATGATGGAAAGTACTATCAAAAAAAGTAGCGAACCACAAGCCATTCAATCTTTTGTAGAATATATTGAAAATGCAATCTTAGTTGGCCATCACATTGATTTTGATGTTGCCATTATCAACGAAGCTTTAGAACGAATGGGATGCGGTAGACTCAAAAATGAAGCTTTAGACGTAGATGTGATGCACCGTAAGCTAAATGACATTAGTGATAAAGAAACGTCTCTTGATACTCTTTGCGAATTGTATAACGTTCCCATTAGTGACCGTAACTCGGCAGCTGACGATGCTTACAAAACGGCGCTTCTATTTTTGAAATTAAAATCAAAGTTAAAGATCAAGTAGGAAGTTACCGGTAAGCATATACCAAACTAAAAATAATGACAAAAAAGGAATTCATTGATACAATAGCTCAGAAAAATACAGACTTAATAACTAATTATATTTTAAGCATTCTTGTAATAATCCTCTCTATATATCTTCAAGTTAAGTTTTATAGCCTCTTCGAGTTAAATCTATCTAAACCCAATTTTCTAATTGTAATTTTTATTTATATCGTATTTATATCACTTTTTGCTTTAGGTTGTTACGGAATCTTTGCTTTGGCAAATCCTCTTAAAATAAGCTATTGGCACAATGAAAGGACAATAGTTGAAAATAATGAGACAATAGAACAGTTGTATAAAAAATTAAACGCCAAAAATTTTCTAAAACAAGGAGATACAATTCAATTTGAATTCAAAAAAAGTTTTTGGAGTTATAGTTATAAAATTTATTTTTTAGCAGAAGATAAATCAATTGCTCTAACTGTTAAAGGTATTGACTCAAATCCGAAAGGTGGTTTTCTAGATTTTGGTGCGAAATATAGAATGCAGAAAAAAATAATTAATATGCTAAAATAAAGCCAGCTGTTAATTACCACTGCAATGGACTTGGGTATTTAGCTTAAAAGAAAGATTGTTTTATACTTGGCAGTTATAGGTTATACTACCAAAAATCGTAAAAAGAAAAATATGAAAATTTACTGTTTGCTTTTCTTAACTATTTCAACTTTATGTTTTTCACAAAATAATTCAGAATCTGACGTTTTAAAAAAAATCATTGATGAGCAAATTGGAATGAATACATTCGGAATATATGTTCAATGTGAAAAACATAAAACTTTTTTTGACCTAAAAGAGTTTAAAGAAGAAACTGGTCTTGAAGTTCCTGAAAAAATATTATATGAAATTGAAGCAAACGTCGCAAAAAGCAATGGTGGAACTTGGAATTCAGAATTGATAAAAGAATTGAATTACAGCTCTGATCTTATAAAAAACATAAAATGTTTGACTAAAAAAGAAGCTGAAGAAATATTTATAAAAACAAAGAAAATACAAAAAATAATCTCGATAAGTGAACCTATTTTTGACAATAATTACGAAAATTGCATTGTTTCAGTTATTTACTCGACATTTACACACAGCGCAAGTGGATATAGTTATTTTCTTAAAAAAGTTTACGGAAAGTGGACTGTAATCGCTGTATATGGAATTTGGATGACCTAAAAAAGTACAGCCTATAACACACGCTACAAGCAATTTGGGTATTAGGCTTAATTTGAAATTGGTTTTGTATTTGGAAGATTTGGCAAATCCGAAAATAGGGCTTAATTTAGTTCTAAATTCGCTTTAGTACCAGAACGTTTAAACTATACAATTTTCATCTAGCATTACGGCTTGCCAAAATTTTCCGTGATGAGTAACTGAAATTGGGTAATCAAAACCTAATTCTTCGTTCCGAATAAAAGGTAGACCTTCTTTTTTTAATATTTTGTGGTCTTTTTTTAATTCTAAAACGGATGAAAAATATTTAGGATCAGTTACAGCAATTGTATAGATTTTGTCATTGTCAATCACTGTTTTAGTAAAAAAAATTTTGTCTTTAAAATTTACCTTTCCAAATACACTTGTATCAATTGAACATTCAAACTGTATCGGATTAAAAACTCTCGTTCCTGTTTCTCGATTGAAAATTTTATAAGCCGCTTCCTTCTGGGACCATAGTTTCCAAACCATTTGCTCTTGGTCTTTCGCAGTTTCGATATAAAATTGCTCTTTGACAGAAAAAATTTTATTCAAAAAACCGGGCCGCTGCCAGTTACTTTCTAACCTCGCAACGCTCAAATCGATTACATCGTTCCCAATCACATTTTCTTATTTTGAAATTAATCTCGTGCTGCTAATTTTTCCTCAATGATTGCCATTGCCGCTTTTACAGTTAACATTTTCTCCATCGATTCATTATCAATAATAATATTGTATTTTTCTTCGATATCTAAAACAACATCTACTAAGTTAGCAGAGTTAATCTTTAGATCTGCAATGAAATCAGTTTCTTCAGTTAAGTTTTCAAAAGCTTCGTTGTTAGCAATATAAGGTTTTATAATTGCTTTTAGTTCGATTATGGTTTGTTCTTTATTCATTTTTTTATTTTTTTCTCCACTAATGTAGCAAAGATTATTGATCATTCGTACTTTTTAAAAACGATACATGCATTCACATCGCCAAAGCCAAAACTGGCTTTTATGGCATACTGCATATTTTTTTCTAGCTTTGTTCTTGGTATTTTTTCCTCGTCAATAAGATCTCCAATTTCAGGATGTAAATCAGCACAATTTAAATTCGGAAAAACAAAACCTTCATGCAATTGCAAAACAGTAGCCACACTCTCAATACTACCTGCTGCTGACAAGCAATGTCCAACCATTCCCTTGAGTGAATTTATTAATGGAAAATCGTTCCCTTTCCGATTCAAGGCTTTTGTCCAATTTTCAATTTCCAAACTGTCCTTTGAAGTTGCAGTTAAATGTCCGTTAATTAAATCGATATTTTTTGCTGCTACTTTTGCATCCTCTAATGCATCTGTAATGCACTTTTGAACAGCAACCGCATTTGGAGCGGTCATGGTTCCAGTACCTCGTTGTCCTCCAGAATTACAACTACCTCCCAAAATTTCGGCATAAATGGTAGCGCCTCGCGCTAATGCACTTTCTAAATCTTCCAAAACTAAAGCACCAGCGCCACTTCCCGGCACAAACCCTGATGCTGTTGCCGATAATGGTCGCGAACCTGCTTCAGGATCCTGATTGTGTTTAAAAGTACACACTTTCATAGCATCAAAACCTCCCCAAATATAAGGTCCTGAGTCACTTGTACTGCCAGCTAACATGCGCTTTGCTTTTCCTGATTTGATACGTTCAAAAGCCATTAAAATTGCCTCTGTGCCAGTTGTACAAGCAGATGAATTGGTTGTAACTTGATTTCCTAAACCTAATTTTCCGCCAAGATAGGCACTCACACCGCTATTCATAGTTTGAGCAACTGCTGTGCTACCTAATCGACGGGTTTGCAAATCGTCTATTTTATAAATGCTTTCGCGAAATTTATCAATTCCTGATGTTCCTGTTCCAAAAATAGTTCCGCTATCCCAGTCAGGATTTTCATTGATTTCAATAGGTAAACCACTATTTTTCCAGGCCTCAATACCAGCAATTACTCCGTACAGAATACCACTAGAATTAAAATTACGCAATTCAAGTTCTGTAAAATATTGCAATGCATGTTCATTAGAAACAGAAGGTTTCCCCGCAATTTGGCATGAAAACTGCAGGCGTTCTAGCTCAGCATCGTGCTCAATGCCCGAAATTCCGTTTTTGATGGCATTTGTAAACTCATCAAGGCCAACCCCATTTGGAGCAACAACACCTAGACCCGTTATAACAACTCTCTTTTTCATTTATTTGGAAATTATCATTCCTGCAATTATTCCTCTACAAACTTCTTCTTCTTTTTCATTTATCATAAGGACTTTACATTTTAATTTTCCGAATCTAAAATATATTTTTTCTGAAATAACAGTCACTTTTTCATTAGGAAAAACAGGTTTTAAAAAATTGATTTCTGTTGATGTTAAGCCTATTGAAGTACTTTTGTTAAATGAATCATCTAACAAAAAAATCCCTAAGCAAACCAATCCAATTTGAGCCATAACTTCGGTTAAAATCACACCCGGAGTAACAGGATTATTTACAAAATGACCTTTATAAAACTCTAAATTTTCTTCAAATCTAAACGTTCCTTTGACACCATTTTCATCAATATGCAGAATTTCATCTACAAAAAGAAAAGGTTTTGAATACGGAAGCTTGGTTAAAATTTCATCGTTTTTCATTGGGCTTTTCTTTTTTAAAATTGCAACAAAATACGCTGCGCTGAAAATCCAGGACCAAAACTCAACATTAAACCCTTCTCCCCTTTTGCAGGCTGCGCATCCATAATTTGCTCTAAAACATATAAAACGGTAGCACTTGACATATTACCATATTGTTTCAATACCTCCTTTGTAGCGTCAATATTTTTGCCCAATCCTAAAAATAATGCTTCTACCGTTTGAATGATTTTTTTTCCGCCAGGATGAAAAATCAAATGATCAATTGCGTCAATTTGAAGGCTATTCTTCTCTAAAAAGGGATGAATAATTGCGGGAAAATGTGATGCAATAGTTTCAGGAACTTCGATATCTAAAACCATTTGCAAACCAGAATTGGTCAGTTTAAATCCCATCATATGAATATTGTCATAAAAATGATACATCTCGTCTGCAATGATTTCTGGTCCCTCATCATATTCGTGTGAAGATAACAACACGCAAGCAGCTCCATCACCAAAAATGGCAGCACTCACAATATTGGCCATGGAATAATCATCGAGTTGAAATGTAGCAGTTGGACTCTCAACGGCAATAACAGCCGCGCGCTTGCCAGGATTGGCTTGCAGGAAATTTTTAGCGTAAATCATCCCTGAGATTCCGGCAGCACATCCCATTTCAGTAACTGGCAGGCGCACAATATCTTGGCGCAATTGCAATGCGTTTATCAAATAGGCGTCAAGAGAGGGAATCATAATACCGGTGCAACTCACTGTAATGATATAATCCAAATCTTTTGGGAGCCAATTCGCCTTTTTTAAGGCTTTATCGAGTACTTTTTCGCCTAATTGTATGACTTCACGAATGTAAATATCATTGCGTTCCTCAAATGAAGTTTTGGTAAAAACTTCAATAGGATCCATGATAGAATATCGTTTATCAACAGCAGCACCTTCAAAAATTTTCTTTACTTTTCTGATAAATCGATCGTCTTGACCAAGGAGCCAAGCATCTAAAAAAGGTAAAATTTCTGCGGTTGTTCTTGAATATTGTGGTAGCTGCTTAGCAACTGTTTTTATTTTTACACTCATTATTTGGTAATTATCCATTGGTATCGAAACGCCCATTTCCAGCGAATCGTATCGTTTTTAAAATTAAGCTTTTTCGAAAATTCTTCTAAATCTTCTTTTTTAAAACCACGTAAAATAGATGTTAATCCATCTTCGCGAGACATAGCATTCAATTGAAATACAAAACACAAAGCCTGAAATAATCGATAAGCGACAGCACTGCGATGCAAATCGTTGATTACAACCCCTAAGCGGGCTTGTTCATAAAACACCGCTAATAGCCTTTCTATTTCTTGATCTTTGAAATGATGTAAAGTCAAAGTGCACAAGACAATATCACTTTTTATTTCAACAAATGATGGACTAAAAATATCCAAGCATTCGTAACTTATATTTGAATAGTTTTTTGATAAATTTTGTGCATGATTAATCGTAAATGCATTCGCATCAATTCCTATTAAGCGGAAATTAAAATTATTTTCTTTGCCAAAATCGGCTAAAGACCGCAACATGTCACCATTGCCACAGCCCACATCAACGATAACAATTTCTTTTTCCGAAGCAATACTTTTTAATAGTTTTTGCACTCCCTTTAAGGTAAGCGCGTTTCCTCCTAGAAGTTGATTAATGGATGCAATTTTGTCCAAAGCATCTCGAAGTATTTCACCCTCAAGTGCAAAATCATCCATGATTTCCGCTTCTTCTGTTCTGTATTTTGTTTGTATCAATTGTTATACGGTTTTACCATGAGTTTGTTTGATTATTAGTGGCAGTAAAAACGGAAAGAAACCAAAAATTTGAAGTAAAAAATTCGCAACTTTAGTTTTTTGCAACACATAGCCTAGTATTCGACCCATTAACAAACGAGATTTAAAATTTTTGTTCCACTCGCTTTTATAACGTTGTTCCATTGTTTCTCTTGTACAATTACCATTTAAAAAATTGTGAACTTGTTCTGAGGCAATTTTTGCACTATGCATGGCCATTGCCATTCCGTTACCACAAAGCGGATGAATCAATCCTGCGGCATCGCCAATCATAAGCATGTGGTTTTCTACACATTTTTTCTTGACAAATGAAACTTGACTAATTGTAATCGGCTTTTCAAATTGACATATAGCTTGTTGAAAGATAGTCTTTAATATTGGATTTTTCTCTACCCATATTTTTTGATAGTCATTTAAAGAAGGAAATTGTTTAAAAGAAGTGTCGGTTGCCAAATAACAAATATTAACTAAACCATTTTCAATGCGAGAAACTCCACAATAACCGCCTTCAAAATGATGTAAACCTACCAAATTATCAGGGAAATTCACTTGGTAATGGGCTTTTACTCCTAACCAAATATTTTCATTTTTTCTAGAGAAAACCCTAGTTAATTTATTATCTAAATTTGATCTTTTGCCAAAGGCTCCTAAGACAATATCTGCTGAAAATGTTTCGTCGTTTGTATGCACAAGGAATTGATCGTTTTCAAACTGTACATCGGTGACAGTATCTTTATAAACCATGCAACCTAATTGCTTTGCGTATTGAAAAAGATAATTATCGAGTAACTTTCGACTAACACCAAAACCACCTAAAGGTAAATTAGTATACAAGCTTTTTCCAGATTTCAATGAAAAGTGCAACTTAGTAATGTTTGATGGCTTCAAAGAATTGATGTCTATCTGTAAAGACTGTAAATACGATAGAATTTCATTAGAAATGTATTCACCGCATACTTTGTGTTTAGGAAAATCATTTTTTTCTAAAAGCACCACTTGATGATTTTTTAGTCGAAGATCAATAGCCGAAACTAAACCTGCTAAACCACCGCCTACAATTACAACTGATACTTTTTTCATATAAAGTAAATTTACTCATTTATGTTCTTAAATGCGTGGCAAATCATCTTAAAAACAAATATAATTTTGCAGGAAACTATAAAAATTTTAGATTTGTCAAATGGTGAGTAAAAACATTGTTTCACAGATAGTTATATGTACGTTACTTCTCTTTTTTGTCGCTTACTTTAGCGCAGGTATTGTATTGAATGAAAATTCCGTTGTTTATGCCAAGCCATTTATTATTCCTTTGTTTGTTTTTTATGTCTGGCTAAAGCATAGAAAAAAGCTCCCTACTCTTTTTTATTGGTTTAGTTTTTTCTTCTACGTCAACGAAGTCTTATTACTATTTTGGCAACATTCAAATCTTATTTATGAGCTTGCTTTAATTGTTTCTTTTTGCGGCTACATATGTTTGTGTTACATGGGGTATTTATCTGTTAGAAAACAAAAGATTAGTTCGTTTTCTAAGGGTTATAAATTACTTATTGTGCTAATTAACTGTATGTTTCTACTATCTGTTTTTTACTTTTTAAAGTCAATTATTCCAGAAAAATCCCTAGGTATAATTATATTTTTTAATAGTCTTTCAGCCATTTCTTTAGGTGTTATTGCAGTCTTGTATTTATCAAAAGTCACCTCTAAAAAAAGTTACTATTACTTTTTTGGCTCTTTTTGTCTAATAATAAATGATGTCTTCGCTGCTTTAGGGACCTATTATTTTGATGATGTAATATTAAACACACTTGATAGAGTACTTCACTTTAGTGCTTTTTACTTAATTTACAAATTTGTAAGCATTTCAAAAAAAAGGCTAAAAACAACTTAAGTCTTTAGCCTTCTATTTTTTATAGTTTTCCTTCTTTAATTTCCTCTACAATTTCAGGATTTAGAAGTGTAGTAATATCACCAAAATTAGAATAATCACCTTCGGCTATTTTTCGTAAAATACGCCTCATGATTTTTCCAGATCGCGTTTTTGGCAAACCAGACACAAATTGAATTTTATCCAACTTGGCAATAGGTCCGATATGATCTGAAATATGTTGATTGATCTCTTTGCTTAAGTTTTCTTTATTACGGGTTTCGCCTGTTTCTTTTAAAATAACAAAACCGTACAACGCATTTCCTTTAATATCATGCGGGAAACCTACTATTGCTGATTCAGCTACCGCAGGATGTTCATTGATTGCATCTTCAATTGGAGCTGTCCCCAAATTATGTCCTGAAACAATGACTACATCATCTACTCGACCTGTAATTCTGTAATATCCTACTTCGTCACGTAAAGCACCATCACCAGTAAAAAACTTACCTGGAAATGCAGAGAAATACGTGTCTTTATATCTTTGATGATCGCCCCAAATTGTTCTTGCAATTCCTGGCCAAGGAAATTTAATACACAAGCTACCAACGACTTGATTGCCTTCAATTTCGTTGCGCTTGTCATCCATTAATACCGCTTGCACTCCAGGAAGTGGCAAGGTCGCATAAGTTGGTTTTGTAGGCGTTACAAAAGCAATTGGTGCAATCATGATTCCTCCCGTTTCTGTTTGCCACCAAGTATCAACAACAGGGCAACGCTTATCGCCTACGTGGTCGTTGTACCAATGCCAAGCTTCTTCATTAATTGGTTCTCCAACAGAACCAATTACCTTCAAGGACTTTAAAGGATATTTTTGAACAAATTCGATTTTTTCCTTTGCCAAAGCACGAATTGCAGTTGGCGCCGTATAAAACTGAGTAATTTTATGTTTTTCAATTACATCCCAAAAACGACTAAAATCTGGATACGACGGAATTCCTTCAAATAATACCGTTGTAGCTCCATTTAAAAGTGGTCCGTATAAAATGTAAGAGTGTCCTGTTATCCAACCAATATCAGCCGTACACCAAAAGATATCAGTGTCTTCATAATGAAAAACGTTTTTAAAAGTATAAGCGGTATACACCATATAACCTGCTGTAGTATGCACCATTCCTTTTGGTTTTCCGGTTGAACCAGAAGTGTACAAAATGAATAATGGATCTTCGGCATCCATGATTTCTGCAACATTATTATCTGAAGCTTCATCTATAAGAGGTTGCAACCATTGATCGCGACCCTCCTGCATTTTTACATCAGTTTGAGTTCTTTTAGCGACTAAAACTTTTTCAACAGACGAACATTTTTCTAATGCTTCATCAATTATACTTTTCAGATCAATTGTTTTGTTTCCTCTAAATCCACCATCAGCAGTAATTACCATTTTACAAGAGCTGTCGTTTATGCGACTCGCTACTGCCGATGCAGAAAACCCTGCAAATACTACGGAGTGAATTGCACCAATTCGGGCGCAAGCTAAAACCGAAACAGCCAACTCAGGAATCATTGGTAAATAAATACAAACTCTATCTCCTTTTTTGATTCCTTGTTGGCGTAAAACATTGGCCATTTTGCAAACTCTTTGGTGCAATTCTGTATATGAAATATGTAGAGCCTCCTCGGATGGATCGTTTGGTTCAAAAATTATAGCCGTTTTATCCCCTCTTTTCGCTAAGTGCCTGTCGATACAATTTTTTACAATATTAACTTTAGCCTCGGTAAACCATTTAATATCGGCTTCGGCCATATTAAATTCAACCACCTTATCCCATTGCTGGTACCAAGTAAAATTTTCTTCTGCTATTTTGCCCCAAAATTTTCTAGGTTCGCGTACTGATTTATTGTAGTGTTTGAAGTATTGTTCTAGATTATCAATTTTGTAGTAACTCATAGTTTAATTTTTTATAAAAGTATTAAATCTACGGCTACTGAGAAAATTATTTAAACCATAAATACTGCCAAAAAAAAGCCAAACTGAAAAATTTTGATTGATTTTATTATAAATACAGCGGTTTTAATTGTTTTTGTAGTCAAAATCAAATATACAAAAAGGCGCAAAAACTAAAATCTTCGCGCCTTTTACCAAACAAAAATATATAAAAAACAATTAAAATATTTTTTAAAACCCTTTTCTACAATTATCGAAATCAATTTACAAAAGGATTCATTACTACTTTTAAGATAAATTAGATTTTCAGTTCTTTCTTTTGATTAATTATGGGATTACCTCACTTAACTTTGAAAAAAATCAAAGCTAAGTGAATGTAAAAGCATCCATACCTGTCGATCATTGTAACACTTTTTAACTAACTCAAGACATTATGAAATCAAATGATATAGTGCCAATCCCGCCACATCCTCATATGTGGTAACTTATTATTTGTTTAACTTATTTTTTTCATAGCAGTCATCGAAGCACGCAGCCATTCTCCAACTTCTTCAATCGGATGCTGTCTGATAGTTTTGTTTACTGCAATCAGTACATTGTTATCTACTCCGTTCGAAGTTGCAAATGGTTTACCAATTACATTTGTTTTTACGGTTTTCATAAAATCAATCAATAATGGTTTGCAAGCGTGATCAAATAAATAACAACCATATTCTGCTGTATCAGAAATGATTCTGTTCATTTCGTATAATTTTTTTCGAGCAACAGTATTTGCAATCAAAGGCAATTCATGCAATGATTCGTAATATGCAGATTCTTCGATAATTCCAGATTCGGTCATAGTCTCAAAAGCCAATTCTACTCCTGCCTTCACCATGGCAATTAGTAAAGTACCATGTTCAAAATATTCTTGCTCCGAAATATGAGCTGAGGTTGGAGCTGTTTTTTCAAAATTAGTTTGAGCCGTTGCAGCTCTCCAAGTTAAAAGATTTACATCGTCATTTGCCCAATCAATCATCATGTTTTTTGAAAATTCACCCGAAATGATATCATCCATGTGCTTTTGAAATAACGGGCGCATGATTTCTTTTAGCTCATCGGCCAAACGAAAAGCTTCAATTTTAGCAGGATTAGAAAGACGGTCCATCATATTTGTAATTCCGCCGTGTTTTAGAGCTTCAGTAATCGTTTCCCAACCGTATTGAATTAGTTTCGATGCATAAGCAGGCTCAATTCCCTCTTCCACCATTTTATCAAAACACAAAATAGATCCAGTTTGCAACATACCACACAAAATGGTCTGCTCGCCCATTAAATCAGACTTTACTTCAGCCACGAAAGAAGAAAGTAAAACCCCTGCTCTATGACCGCCAGTGGCTACCGCATAGGCTTTGGCTTGGGCTAAACCTACATTTTCTGGATCGTTTTCAGGATGTACTGCAATTAGAGTTGGAACTCCAAAACCACGCTTGTACTCTTCACGAACTTCTGAACCTGGGCATTTTGGAGCACACATGATAACTGTTATATCCTTGCGAATTTGCATTCCTTCTTCAACGATATTAAAACCGTGTGAATATGCCAAAGTTGCTCCTTTTTTCATCAAAGGCATAATAGCAGTTACAACAGCTGTGTGTTGCTTATCTGGTGTAAGATTGCAAACCAAATCAGCAGTAGGTATTAATTCTTCGTACGTTCCAACTTTAAAACCGTGATCGAAAGCGTTGTTAAAAGAGGCTCTTTTTTCTGCAATCGCATCCGCACGCAAGGCATAAGATATGTCTAATCCGGAGTCTCTCATGTTCAAGCCTTGATTTAAACCTTGGGCTCCACACCCCACAATTACAACCTTTTTACCTGCTAATGCATTAATACCATCTGAAAATTCAGATTGGTCCATGAATTCGCAAACGCCTAATTGTTCTAATTGTAATCGAAGTGGTAGTGAGTTGAAATAATTTGCCATTTTGTATTTTTTAAGAAAAGTATAGTTTTAGTTTTTAGTTTTTTTTTGATCTTTTATAATTGCTCCAGCATCGCTGAAATTTGCATTTTTTCTTTAGAGACTGAAATTCGGCCTGACCGAACAAATTGCATGATTCCAAATGGACGAAGCTTTTCGTATAAATCTTGAATTTCAGCACGCTGTCCTGATTTTGAAATCACAAAAAAATCACGCGCTACAGTCACAATTTCAGAATGACTTTCTTTTATGATATTTTGAATTTGTTTTTCGTCAAAAAGCAAACTGGATTCTATTTTGAAAAGCGCATTTTCAAGAAAAATCGTTTCTTCGTCAACGTGATAAAACGCTTTGATTACTTCTATTTGTTTTTCGATTTGACCTACAATATTATGGACCCATTTTTCAGTAGTGTTTACCACGATGATAAATCGAGACACGTTTTCAATTTCTGATTCAGATACGTTCAGACTTAAAATATTGATGTGGCGTTTTAAGAATATGCCTGATATTCTATTCAATAAACCCACGTTGTTCTCTGAATATACGGAGATGGTAAATGTTTTATTTTCCATTTTTTTTTATGTTTAAAGTTTTTATGTTTAAAGTTTAAAGTTGCGCAACATTATTTTCAGGTTGTAACTACTTTAAACCTTAAACTTTAAACTATTTAGGACAAACGAATGTCCGATACCGATGCTCCTGTTGGGATCATTGGGAATACATTATTTTCTTTTTCAACCATCACTTCTAAGAAATAAGAATCTGGTGATGCTAACATTTCTGCGACAGCGCTATCTAAATCTTCTCTTTTAGTGACTTTTTTTGCTTTGATGTAGTAGCCTTCGGCAATTGCAATAAAATTTGGATTGATCATTTCGGTAGAAGCGTATCTTTTGTCAAAAAACAATTGCTGCCATTGACGTACCATTCCTAAAAACTCATTGTTCAAAACCACAATTTTAACGGGAACTTTGGTCTGGAAAATAGTTCCTAATTCTTGAATGGTCATTTGAAATCCACCATCACCAATTATAGCTACTACTTCACGATTTGGCATTCCCATTTTAGCTCCAATTGCTGCTGGAAGAGCAAATCCCATCGTTCCTAAACCACCGGATGTGACATTACTTTTGGTAGAATTGAATTTCCCATAACGGCAAGCAAACATTTGGTGTTGCCCCACATCCGAAACCAAAATAGCATCTCCTTTAGAATGTTTGTTGATCATTTCGATCGTTTCACCCATTGAAATTCCTTCTTTTTTGGGTTTCAACTCTTCATTTATGACAGCTTCTAATTCAATTTCATATTTAGCTTTAAATTTATTATGCCAAGAATCATGCGTGTTGTTTTCAATAAGTGGTAACAAGGCCGTTAAAGATTCTTTCAAATCGGCTACAACGGCTACATCTGTTTTTACGTTTTTATCAACTTCGGCTGGATCAATTTCAAAATGAATTATTTTAGCTTGTTTGGCATAAGTAGCAAGGTTTCCGGTTACGCGGTCATCAAAACGCATTCCGAGAGCAATCAACACATCGCATTCATTTGTGAGTACATTGGGTCCATAATTGCCATGCATTCCTACCATTCCTACATTAAGTGGATGGGAAGTTGGCAATGCTGATAAACCTAAAATAGTCCATGCAGCGGGAATACCTGATTTTTCTACCAAAGCTTTTAATTCGGTTTCGGCTTTACTCAAAATAACACCTTGACCCCAAATAATAAAAGGTTTTTTAGCGTTATTAATTAAAGCTGCAGCTTCTTGTACCTTATTAATATTAAGGATTGGTTTGGGATGATAACTTCGAATACTTGTACATTTTTTGTAACTGAATTCCATTTCATCAAACTGCGCATTTTTGGTAATATCAATTAAAACTGGTCCTGGACGCCCCGATTTGGCAATGTAAAATGCTTTCGCAATAATTTCTGGGATTTCAGAAGCTTCTGTAATTTGGTAATTCCATTTGGTAACAGGAGTTGAAATTCCGATAATATCAGTTTCTTGAAAAGCATCAGAACCTAATAAGTGTTTACCAACTTGACCTGTGATGCAAACCATTGGTGTCGAATCGATTTGCGCATCAGCAATTCCAGTAACTAAATTGGTAGCTCCAGGGCCAGAAGTTGCAATTGCAACGCCTACTTTACCAGTTGCGCGTGCGTATCCTTGTGCAGCGTGCGTAGCTCCTTGCTCGTGACGCACTAATACGTGATGTAATTCGTCTTTAAATTTGTATAATTCATCATAAACCGGCATGATTGCTCCGCCAGGATAGCCGTAAATTACATCTACGCCCTCTTCTAGTAAGCATTTTATAACGGCTTCTGCGCCAGATATTTTATTATTTTCCATTTTCTATTTTTATTTAGCCGCTGCCTCTTGTAAATTTCCCTAGCAGTAGCAATTTCAATATCAATTTCAAAATTTGTGATACTAACAATTAAATAATTACACTGTTGATATTGCCTTTTGAAATTGCTATTGGTTTTTATTTATCAGTTACGCAACCTGTTGAGGCGCTTGAAACTGACCGAATATATTTTAGTAAAACACCTTTTTTTATTGGTGTTTCTGGTTGTTTCCATTGTGATTTTCGATTTGCAAATTCCTCATCCGAAATTTTAAGATTGATGGTGTTTTTGACTGCATCAATGGTGATAATGTCTCCATTTTGGACTAATGCAATACCGCCACCATCATAAGCTTCGGGGGTTATATGTCCTACTACAAAACCGTGCGAACCACCAGAAAATCTGCCATCAGTAATCAAAGCAACACTTTTTCCTAAACCAGCTCCCATAATAGCTGACGTAGGTTTTAGCATTTCAGGCATTCCTGGCCCACCTTTAGGTCCGCAGTATCTAATGACGACTACATTTCCGGGTTTAACCTCTCCGTTTCGGACTCCTTTAATGACATCATGCTCGTTTTCAAAAACTACAGCATCTCCTTCAAAATATTCGCCTTCGTTACCACTAATTTTGGCTACACAGCCTTCAGACGCTAGATTTCCATATAAAATTTGAATATTTCCAGTACTTTTTAACGCTTTTTGAATTTCATGAATAACATCTTGACCGTCATTTAAATCAGGTACAGAAGCTAAGTTTTCGGCTAAAGTTTTACCCGTAACCGTCAAACAATGTCCGTGTAATAGACCTTCTTTTAATAAATATTTCATGACAGCAGGAACTCCGCCTACCGCATGAAGGTCTTCCATGAGGTATTTTCCGCTAGGTTTTAAGTCGGCAAGCAAAGGCGTTTTGTCACTAATTCTTTGAAAATCATCCAAAGTGATTTCGATATCTACTGAATGCGCCATAGCGATTAAATGCATCACAGCATTGGTTGATCCTCCTAAAACTGCTACCATCGTAATAGCATTTTCAAAGGCTTCGCGTGTCATGATATCTTTAGGTTTGATATCTTTTTCCAATAATATTTTGATGGCTTTTCCAGCATCAAGGCATTCTTGTTTTTTTTCAGGGCTTAAAGCTGGATTCGACGAGCTGTAGGGTAAACTCATTCCCAAAGCTTCGATGGCTGAGGACATGGTGTTTGCCGTATACATTCCGCCACAAGCACCTGCACCAGGACAAGAGTTTTGAATCACACCTTTGAAATCCTCAGGTGAAATCGTATTATTAAACTTTTTTCCAAGGGCTTCAAAAGCCGATACAATGTTTAGCGATTCTCCTTTCCATTTTCCAGAATGAATACTACCACCGTAAACCATGATCGAAGGACGATTGAGTCGACCCATTGCCATAACTGAACCTGGCATGTTTTTATCGCAACCCGGAATTGCAATTACTGCATCGTACCATTGTGCGCCAACAACTGTTTCAATAGAGTCAGCAATTACATCTCGTGACACCAATGAAAAACGCATTCCATCTGTACCATTTGACATACCATCACTTACTCCGATTGTATTAAAAATCAATCCCACTAGATCTTCTTGCCAAACGCCAGTTTTGATGTCTTTGGCTAAATCATTTAGATGCATGTTACACGGATTTCCTTCGTATCCCATGCTAACTATACCCACTTGGGCTTTATTCAAATCAGCTTCGGTTAAACCAATTCCGTACAACATGGCTTGCGCTGCAGGTTGCGTTTCGTCTTGAGTAATCGTTTTGCTGTATTTATTTAATTCCATTATTGATGTTTCGTTTTAAAAAATAGTTTTGTTTGTTTTAAACTATGGTTGACTGACCGATGTACACGTTATCGCTCTTAAAATATAAATCGTCTTTGCTAAGAATATAATTTGCAATAAAATCGCCTACTTCATTAGTTCCGAATTTAGAATACGGATTCAAATCAGCGGTGACTACATTTAATTCAATTGCTTTTTGCACCGCTTCGTACACTTTTAATGATTCGGCATGCAAGCCAAAGTGCTCTAATAACATTGCTGCTGAAATAATTGAGGCAATAGGATTGGCAATATTTTTATTTTTTCCTTCTGGAAAAGAACCATGAATGGGTTCAAAAAGCGCCGACGAACTACCTAAAGATGCTGAAGGTAATAAACCAATTGCGCCGGTTATCACACTAGCTTCGTCAGATAAAATATCTCCAAATAAATTTTCAGTTAAAATGACATCAAATTGTTTTGGATTGATGATAATTTGCATCGCAGCAGCATCCGCTAGTAAAAATTCTAAAACTACGTCAGGATAGCCCTCTGAAAGTTCAGTAACCACTTTGCGCCACAAACGTGAGGTTTCCAATATATTTGCCTTGTCAACTAAGGTTAATTTTTTCTTTCTTTTTTGTGCAGTTCGAAAAGCTAAATGACTGATTCGGATAATTTCTTCTTCAGAGTATTCGCAAAGATCAGAGGCAAAAGTGCCTGTTTCATTGCTTTTTTTCTCACTAAAATACGATCCGCCAGATAATTCTCTAAAAATAATAAAATCAGCTCCTTCGATAATTTTTCGTTTCAACGGAGACAAATCAAGCAAATCAGCATACGGTTTCACAGGTCTTATGTTAGCATAAAGGCCTAGCGCTTGCCGCAAATTCAATACCCCTTGAATTGGTCTTACCGCAGTATTTGGCACCGTGTCATCAACTGCTCCAAATAGTACAGCATCCGTATTCAAACACAAGTTTAATGTTTGTTGTGGTAACGGAATTCCCGTTTTCTCAATAGCGATAGCTCCAATCAAAGCATCTTCAAAAACAAACTCATGATCATACACTACACCTATGGCGTATAATGCTTTCTTGGCTTGGGTTATAACCTCAGGACCAATTCCGTCGCCTGCAAGCGCTGCTATTTTTAAATTCATATTACTTTTATTTTGAGTTGGGGACTATCTTAATTTAAAACCAATTCTTTATTTATTTTACAAACCTCAATTATTTGATGAATGTCTTGATCAATTACTTCTTTTTTAATGTCAGCAAATTTTAAAAACTCGAGATAAACAATATCTAACTGTATTTTGGTCAATTCATAACCTACTTTTTTTGCTCTGTAAGCCAATGCTGCTCTACCGCTACGTGCTGTTAAAACAATTGATGATTCATTAACGCCTACTTCAAGTGGGTCCATTATTTCATAAGTAGCTCTATTTTTTATAACACCATCTTGATGAATTCCTGAGCTGTGTGCAAATGCGTTGGCACCTACAATTGCTTTATTAGGCTGCACAATCATCCCCATACTTTCACTAACCAATCGACTCATTTCGTTCAATTGTCGAGTATTAATATTGGTATCTAAATTCAAATACGGATGCTGTTTAAAAATCATTACCACTTCTTCAAGTGCCGTATTTCCTGCTCGCTCTCCTATCCCGTTTATTGTGCATTCTATTTGTCTTGCTCCATTTATAGCTCCCGCGATGGAATTGGCGGTTGCCATTCCTAAATCATTATGACAATGACATGATAAAACCACGTTTTCAATACCTTTTACATTTTCTTTGAGGTATTTTATCTTTGCACCATACTCTTCGGGCAAACAATATCCTGTTGTATCTGGAATATTTAATACGGTTGCTCCTGATTTAATGACCTCCTCGCAGACTCGTGCTAAAAATTCATTATCGGTTCTTCCAGCATCTTCCGCGTAAAACTCTACATCTTCTACGTACGATTTGGCGTGAGCTACAGCCGCTTTAGCACGTAGAATAATATCTTCTTTGGTAGTATTTAATTTATGAAAAATATGCGAATCAGAAGTTCCAATACCCGTATGAATTCTAGGTCTTTTGGCGTATTGAAGTGCATGTGCCGCTACATCAATATCATTTTTTACAGCGCGAGTTAATCCGCAAACAACTGCATTTTGAACAACCTTACTAATTTCTGAAACAGATAAAAAATCACCGGGACTCGATACTGGAAAACCAGCTTCGATGATGTCTACACCCATTTCGTCAAGCCTTGCGGCAATAACTAATTTCTGTTTCGTGTCAAGCTTACATCCAGGCACTTGTTCGCCATCTCTCAAAGTGGTATCAAAAATTTGAACTTTCTCTCTATTCATTTTCATTTATTTAATGTAATTTGCACAACTTGAAACAAAAATATCTTTCATTGGTGGGATAGAAAATACAATTTCTTGAATTATACTGCTTATAAGCATTGTTTTAATCTTTTAAATCACTGATTTACAATTACATAAACCCTTTTATTCTACAATGGCTAACCATCAAAAAGATTTTTTATTTGTACTGATAAAGTCGCTTTCGAAGTCAGAAAAAAGACAATTTAAAATTTTCGCTAGCCGATTAGAAACTAGTTCGAATACCAAGTTTATCGAGCTATTTAACATTTTAGACAAATCAGAAACGTATGATGAAAAACTGATTTTAAAAAGTGGCAGTATTAAAAAAGTGCAATTGTCAAATCTTAAATCCTATTTATACAAACAAATTTTGGTGAGTATTCGGTTGAATATTCCGAGTCAAAATATGCGCTACCAATTGCGAGAGCAAATTGATTTTGCCACAATTTTGTATAACAAAGGATTGTATAAACAAAGTTTGAAATTATTGGATAAAACCAAAATTTTAGCTTTGGAGAATGATGAAAAGTTAATGGCCTACGAAATTGTCGAATTTGAAAAACTGATCGAGTCCCAATATATTACCCGAAGTATTCAAGGGCGTGCAGATGAATTAGTGGTACAAGCAAAAGAGCTGAACTATCGCAATACAATATCAAGTAAATTATCTAATTTGTCGTTGCAGCTGTACGGCATCATGCTCAAAACTGGGTATGTAAAAACCGATGCAGAGTATACCTATATTGATGACTACTTTAAAAAACACACCGCTAAACTCGACGAAAAGAAATTTGGTTTTCGAGAAAAATACTGGTTTTACAATGCTAATTTGTGGCGTAGTTTTTTGGTTCAAGATTTTTTATCTTGCTACAAATATTCCTTAAAATGGGTGACTTTGTTTTATGAAAATCCAAGTATGATTTACTTGAATCCCGTTTTTTTCTTGAAAGGAAATCATTATTTATTAGAATCTTTGTACATGCTCAAGTATAAAACCAAGTTCAAAAAATATCTTGAATTGTTGGAGGAAACCATCAAAGATTCCCGCTTTCCGGTGAATGACAATATTGCAAGTTTATCGTTTTTGTACGTTTATAATAATAAACTCAATTTACATATTTTGGAAGGTAGTTTTGCCGAAAGTGAATATTTGATTCCAGAAGTATTGCATAAATTGAAAATGCACACCGATCACCTTGACGAGCATCACGAAATGTTATTTTACTATAAATTTGCTTCTATTTATTTTGGAAACGAAAAATATACCGAGTGTATTTTTTATCTGGAGAAAATTATTAATAATAGAAATTTAAGCATGCGCGAAGATTTAATGTGTTTTGCACGTTTGCTGTGCTTGATAGCTCATTATGAACTGGGGAAAGATTACTATTTAGAAAATCAGCTAAAAAACACCTACAAGTTTTTAATCAAAATGAATGATTTGCATGAAGTACAAAAAGAAATTATCAAATTCCTGAAAAACTTAAACTCTATTTATCCGACAGATATCAAGAAAGAATTTATTAAAATGCGAACTCGTTTTATCGAATTGGAACAAAACACTTATGAAAAACGTGCCTTTTTATATCTCGATATCATTTCCTGGTTGGAAAGTAAAATAGAAAACAAAAAAATCAGTTTAATTATCAAAGAAAAAGCCCAACAAGCCAATCGTTAAACTAGAAAAGGAGGCCAAAATATTGCCTCCTTTTCTATTCTATCTCTTTGCGACCGCGCATAATATCTTCATAACTGGAACATTTAACAAACTCTTGTTCACCATCAATAAGCATTGGTAAAAAAATAAATTCTACTTCAGACAAATCTTCTTTTAGATAAAAAGCCATATCATCTAATTTGTAAAACCATTCTTTATCAAATTGTACTTTGTTTATAGTAGCGTCTTTGATTAACAATTTTTCGTTGAGCGGCTTCATGACTGTGTTTTAATTTTTTTTCAAAAATAGAAACATCATTTAGTTGCTACAAATACAAATGAATTTATTTCGAAAAAAATACACAACCATAAAAAGATTGGAATTTAAAAACTTATCGTTACTTTTAATAAAAAAATTATGAACGGATTTTTTAAAACTATCATCGCCGGATATGGCGCAAAAAAATTAGGAGGCGGTTGTTTTGGGACCATCCTCCTATTTATTATTATTTATTGGATTTTAGGGTATTTTTAAAATCCGAAATTCCTTTTCTTGATTTTAATAAGCTAACAGCGCAATAAGCTCATTTTCAAAACGACCTTTTGGTAAATACTGATCTTCAAGCGCTTTTGTGAACGGAATTGGTGTGTCTAAACTGGCCACTCGTTTCACTGGTGCATCCAAATATTGGAAACAATTTTCCATAATCAATGCTGATAAATCACTAGCAATTCCGCCAAACAAACTATCTTCTTGGTAAATTATTGCTCTTCCTGTTTTTTTAACAGATGCAAAAATGGTTTCGGTGTCTAAAGGTTGAAGCGTTCTTAAATCCAATAAATCTGCTGAAATTTCAAGATTTTTATCCAATGTATCAATTGCCCAATGAACTGCCGCTCCAAAAGCAATAATAGTAACTGAATTACCTTCTTTCAATAGAGCCGCTTTTCCTAATGGTAAGGTGTAATAATCTTTAGGAACGTCTTGGTAAACGCTACGATACAATTGCTTGTGTTCAAAGAACAATACGGGATTTGGATCGTTAATAGATTCATTCAGTAATCCTTTTGCATCATACGGAAAGGCTGGATAAACCACTTTTAAACCTGGAGTTTTGGTGAACCAAGCTTCGTTAGTTTGAGAGTGAAACGGTCCCGCTTGAGTTCCACCACCACAAGGCATTCTTACTACAACATCTGCTTTTTCTAACCATCGATAATGCGATTTTGCCAATAAATTTACAATCGGATTGAATCCTGTCGAAACAAAATCAGCAAATTGCATTTCAACAATCGCTTTGTAACCATTAATAGATAGGCCCATTCCTGCTGAAACTACGGCGCTTTCGCAAATAGGTGTATTAATCACGCGCTCTTTTCCAAATTGTGCTATAAAGCCATCTGTAATTTTAAAGGCACCACCATATTCTGCAATATCTTGTCCCATGATTACCGAATTTTCAAAGCGCTCCATAGATTGTTGCAGAGCACTTGAAATTGCATCGATAAAACGAATATTTTCTTTTTCTCTTGATGGTTTAACCTCCTCAAAAGCAAATGGTTTATATACATCATTTAGTTCTTCCGTCAAAGAAGCTTCAATTTCAGCTTCTGCGTTAGCTAGAGCCAAATGTTCTTCAATTTCCTGCTTAATGTCAAGATGAAAAGCCACATCATCATCGGTTTTCAAAATGCCGTTTTCTATCAAATAATTTCTAAAGTTTTCTACCGGATCTTTTTCTGCCCACATATCCATTAATTCCTGCGGAACGTATTTTGTTCCACTCGCCTCCTCGTGCCCGCGCATTCGGAATGTTTTAAATTCTAGCAAAACAGGACGTGGATTTTCTTTCATAGAAGCTTTTAACTCTGATAACAAGTTTACAACTTCCAAAATATTGTTTCCATCAACAATATGACTTTCCATTCCGTAACCAATGCCTTTATCAGCTAAATTTTCACAGCGGTATTGCTCATTTGTTGGTGTAGAAAGTCCGTATCCATTATTTTCAATTACGAAAAGCACGGGTAATTCCCATACCGAAGCAATGTTTAAAGCTTCGTGAAAATCCCCTTCACTTGTGGCGCCTTCTCCAGTAAAAACAGCTGTAATTTTGCCATTTTTCTTGAGTTTATTGGCCAATGCAATTCCATCAGCCACACCTAACTGCGGTCCCAAATGCGAAATCATACCAATAATTTTATACTGTTGCGAGCCAAAATGAAAACTACGATCGCGACCTTTTGTAAAACCATTGGCTTTGCCTTGCCATTGCGAAAAAAGACGGTACAACGGAATATCTCTTCCTGTAAATACGCCCAAATTTCTGTGCATAGGCAAAATGTATTCATCAGAATCTAAAACTGCAGTAACACCAACGGAGATAGCTTCTTGTCCTATTCCAGAAAACCACTTGGATACTTTGCCTTGGCGAATTAGTTTTAGCATTTTTTCCTCGATAAGACGCGGTTTTAATAGCTTTTTGTAAAGTGTTATAAGCTCAAGGTCAGTGAGGTTTTTTCTATCAAAAGTCATTTTTAGGTTTTTAGTATCGATTTCAAAGATAAAAATTTATAACAGTTTTTAATTATTTTGTTATATTTTTTTATTTTAATATCATTTTTTAAAATTCGAAATTAAAATTATTCTTTATCTTTGTAACAGCAAGATTTATTCCTTGCAATTTATAAAATTATTTAAGTATGCAAAACATTCCTAGTGTTGACTTGCGTGATTTCCTGTCGGATGACCCGGCACGTAAACAAAAATTTGTAAATGAAATCGGAAGTGCATTTGAAGACATTGGCTTCGTAGCACTCAAAGGGCATTTTTTAAATGATCAGTTAGTTGAAGAATTGTATGGTGAAATTAGAAATTTTTTCGCCCTACCATTAGAAACCAAACGCAGTTATGAAATTCCTGGAATTGGCGGACAAAGAGGTTATGTTTCTTTTGGAACAGAACACGCCAAAGGCAGAAAAGAAGGAGATTTGAAAGAGTTTTGGCATTTTGGACAGTATGTGTCTCAAGATTCGAAATATGCTTCAGAATATCCTGAAAATGTTGAAGTAAAAGAATTACCTCGTTTTAACGTGGTAGGAAAAGAAGCCTACCAAATGTTAGAAAAAACAGGTGTTTTTGTATTAAGAGCATTAGCATTGCGATTAGGATTAGATGAATTTTATTTTGACAATTATGCCAAAGATGGAAATTCGATCCTAAGACCTATTCATTACCCACCAATTACATCAGAACCTGAAAACGCTATTAGAGCTGCTGCTCATGGTGACATCAACTTGATTACGCTGTTGATGGGTGCTCAAGGAAAAGGGTTGCAAGTGCAAAACCACAACGGAGAATGGATTGACGCTATTGCGGAGCCAGACGAGTTGGTTATTAATGTAGGTGACATGTTATCACGTCATACCAACAACAAATTGAAATCGACTATTCATCAAGTGGTAAATCCGCCACGTGAATTATGGGGAACTTCTCGTTACTCTATTCCGTTTTTTATGCACCCAGTGAGCGATATGCCATTGAATTGCTTAGAAAACTGCATCGATGCTGAAAATCCAAAACAATTTGAAGACATCACCGCAGGTGACTATCTTTATGAGCGTTTGGTTGATTTAGGATTGATCAAAAAATAAATTTTAATTCAATAGTTCAAGAAAGACATCGAGTTCGCTTGATGTCTTTTTGTTTTTCCTAGAATTGGATCGCGGATAACGCTGATTTTACAATGATTTACACTGATATTTGAATTTATGAGTAGTATTTTACATCAAGAATTAACAAGGTCAATTATAAAAATATTCTTTGACGTTTACAATGAGTTAGGATATGGTTTTCTGGAAAGAGTATATCAGAATGCATTATATTTTGAGCTGAAAGCCAATGGTTTTCATGTTGAAGCTCAAAAAAAAATCAAAGTATATTATAAAGAAATTGAAGTTGGTGATTACTATGCTGATATTATCGTAAATGACTTAGTAATATTAGAGTTAAAAGCTCAAGAGTATATAGTCGAAGCAAATGAATTTCAACTAATCAATTATTTAAAAGCGACAAATTGTGAAGTTGGACTACTTTTAAACTTTGGTAAAAAACCAGAATTTATTAGAAAAGTATATCAAAATAATAGAAAATAAAATCCGCGTAAATCCGTATTATCCGTATTATCCGCGTTCAAAATCATAAAGCCATGGACTTACAAGACCAATTAAAAAACCTATTCCCTGATCACGAACCCTTGCCAGAAGAGGTTGTTGTACCTGAACCTCACGAATTATACGTTCAAAAAGAGCCAATGATTTGTAAATTTGAAAAACGTAAAGGAAAAGCAACCACCATCATTGAAGGTTATGAAGGAACGGATGAAGATTTTAAAATTCTAGCCAAAGAAATTAAAACTAAACTGAGCGTGGGCGGTACTTTCAAAGACGATTCGATTATTATTCAAGGAGATTACCGAGATAAAATAATGGAAATATTAAAACTAAAAGGATTCAAAGTA
The DNA here is from genome assembly GCF_011365745.1 of Flavobacterium turcicum. Lineage (GTDB taxonomy): Bacteria > Bacteroidota > Bacteroidia > Flavobacteriales > Flavobacteriaceae > Flavobacterium > Flavobacterium turcicum. Next base: position 570,355 of record NZ_JAAOBY010000002.1, read on the forward strand.
AAACGTGTTGGAGGATGACAGTGAGCTGTTTGCAGTCTTAGTAAATAGTCTCAGTTTTAATATTCACTTGAGCAACTTTAAACCTTAAACAAAAAAAATAATGATACAATCATCAGAATTAATATTAAATCCAGACGGTAGCGTTTACCATTTGAATTTAAAACCCGAAAATATTGCGCACGATATCATCTTTGTAGGTGATCAAAATCGTGTGGAGAAAATCACTCAATTTTTCGATAGTATTGAATTTTCGACTCAAAAAAGAGAATTTAAAACCCAAACCGGAATTTTTAAAGGGAAGCGTATTACCGTGATGTCTACTGGAATCGGTCCTGATAATATTGACATCGTAATCAACGAGCTTGATGCTTTGGTAAACATTGACCTTGAAACGCGTAAGCCAAAAGAAAATTTAACTTCCTTGAACATCATTCGTATCGGAACTTCGGGTTCTTTGCAGGCTGATATTCCTGTGGATAGTTTTGTATTGTCGAAATTTGGATTGGGATTAGACAACATGCTTCGCTCCTATTTAATTGACGAAGTTTCAAATCTGCAAATAGAAGATGCTTTCGTTCAACATACTAATTGGGATCTCAGAAAAGGAAAACCATACGTAATTGCTTGTTCTGAAAAATTAGAAAAAGTAATTGAAAGTGACCAAATGCACAAAGGAATCACAGCAACTGCTGGAGGTTTTTATGGTCCACAAGGACGCGTTCTCCGTTTGAACATTCAAGACGAAGCTTTGAATTCAAAAATGGATAATTTTAAATTTGGTGACAACCAAATTACAAATTTAGAAATGGAAACCGCTGCAATTTATGGGCTTTCAGCACTTTTAGGACACCAAGCCTTGTCATTAAACGCCATCATTGCCAATCGTGCATCTGGAACTTTTAGCGAAGATCCTTATAAAGCGGTAGATGCCTTAATTGCGTATACGCTGGATAAACTGGCCGCAGGAATCTAAATCCAAAATTCTTGATATACACATTTGTAGTTTTAAAAAACAATTTATTCTTTTTTAAAACTACATTTGTTTTTTGAACAAACAACGAATGAAAATAATACTTACCGGTGCCACGGGCGTTTTAGGATCGCACGTCATGTATGAAATTCTAGAACTTTTTAGCACTTCTAATCCTGATGGAAAACTTTTTTTGATAGCTCGAAACAAAGGAAAAAAATCGGCCCACGATCGTATCAAAGAATTACTGACAAGCAGCTACACACCTTCTGTATTGCTTCAGCAAGGTTTTGAAAAACTTCAAAAATTTATCGAAATCATTGATACAGATTTAGCTGACATTCAAAATACGGTAACCGAAAAAATAAAGGGAGCGTATTTCATTCACTCGGCAGGTTTGGTCAATTTGTCTACAGACGAATCCCAGCGTGAAAGAATTTTTAACGAAAATACTACGATAACCAAATCTATTTTTGAACTTTTTCACCCGTTTATTACCAAATTTATTTACATCGGAACAGCATTTTCCTCAGGAAACCGAACAGGAATGATTGATAACAATTTTCATCAATTAAATTTTGAGCCAGAGCACCGCAATGCTTACGAAAACGCCAAATTTGCCTCTGAAAATTTCATTGCGACAGCTTGTAAAAAAATAGGTTTGCCTTTTCAAATTTTGCGTCCCAGCGTTATCGGCGGCAACATGCTTACTCCTGAAAACCCCTATTTTATCTCAAAATACATGGTGTTTTATTTGTTGGCCAAATTTTTCCACTTTACGTCGCAACGCAAAGGCGACCAAGAAAACGTTAGGTTTATTGTAAATCCCGATACGGTTTTGAATATTATTCCTGTAGACTATGTCTCAAAAGTGATTGTTTCAATTTTTCAACGAGACGATATTAAACAGTTAAATATTGTTCACAACAAAAGTTTTAACATGTCTAATGGCTTGAAATTGATAATGAAAGAGGTTGGTTACTCTAATTTTACTTTAATAGAAAACACAAAAGATTTTACCTATCAAAACACCATTGAAAAACTATATTACGAGAGTATTGGCAAGCATTTGAGTCCGTATTTTACAACAGCGGCAAACGAGTACGATACCGCAATTCTGAGCCAAATTTTAGAAATTCCGGATTTAGATGACGATGCTTTTACCAACATGATTCGCTACGCAAAAAATCAGCATTTTAAAGATATAAATGTGTAATTTTAGGAGCTATTTCCTGCTATCCGCTGTATTCCCGATAAATAAAAACTACGGCTAAAAAGCCTTGTTTTTCTAATTCGGGAGATGCCGCTCCTATCAGGGCTAAGGAAATAGTGCTAAAGACTTAAAATTAATTTTCTATGGACTTAATTCTAGAAACTGACCGATTACTTTTACGAGAAATGAAACTTTCAGATGCCGAAGCCTTGTTCGAAATGGACCGAAATCCAAAAGTACACGAATACCTTTGGAACAATCCATTAACAGACGTCAGCGAGGTAAAAAACATCATCAACTCCGTTCAAGAGCAATACAAGCAAAACAAAATTGGACGTTTTGTAATGGTTTTGAAAGAAACTAATGAAGTTATTGGCTGGGCCGGATTGAAATTCAATACGGAAATGGTCAATAACAAAATCCATTTTTACGACATTGGTTACCGCTTAGATGAAAAATTCTGGGGCAAAGGCTACGCCAGTGAAGCTAGTTTTGCGTGGTTGGACTATGGTTTAAAAACTATGAAAATTCCGGTTATGGAAGCGGCAGCACATTCGGATAACATTGCTTCAAACCGAATTTTACAAAAAATCGGCCTACAAATGACCGAAACCTATTTAGAAGACGGTGTTTCTTGGAATTGGTACGAATTAAACAATCCTTTTTTATAATGAAAACAATAAAAATAGCTGGAGTTCCTGAACATTTCAATTTGCCTTGGCATTTAGCTATTGAAAACGGAGATTTTGAAAACGAAAACATCGATTTACAATGGACAGATGTTCCTGAGGGAACCGGAAAAATGTGTCAAATGCTACGAGATGGCGAAACTGATATTGCTGTTATCCTTACCGAGGGAATTGTAAAAGACATCACAGCTGGAAATCCGAGTAAAATAGTACAAGTATATGTTGATAGCCCTTTAATTTGGGGTATTCATGTGGCTGCTAATTCAAGTTTTCAAACCTTAGCAGATTTAGAAAACGCTAAAGTTGCCATTTCCCGCTTGGGCTCTGGCTCGCAATTGATGGCTTACGTAAACGCTAGTAATCAAAAATGGGATACAACTAATTTACAATTTGAAATTGTAAACACTATCGACGGAGCTGTTGAAGCCTTAACAAACGGAACCGCAGATTACTTTATGTGGGAACGTTTTATGACCAAACCACTGGTTGATAAAGGTATTTTCAGACGAGTTGCAGATTGCCCTACTCCTTGGCCGTGCTTTGTAATTGCAGTTCGTGATGGAGTTTTGCTTGAACAACCCGAAACTATTTCGAAAGTATTAGAGATCATCAACCAAACTACACAAGAATTCAAAGACATACCAAGCATTGACAAAACCTTGGCTCAAGCCTACCATCAAAAAATAGAAGATATTCAAGAATGGTTGCGATTAACACGTTGGTCTCAAAAAGGATTAGAACCTCAAATGTTAAACAAAGTTCAAAATCAACTTTTTGAACTCGGAATTATTGATAAAAAAGGTACTTTTGAGGACATTGTAAAAACAGTATAGGGAACTGTTTTTATTGTAACTATGATACAAAAAAAAGAAATTAATTTTCAGGGAATTAAACATCGTTTTCAGGTCAAAAAACCTTGGGATGATGTGATCATTTTTGTACTGAATGTATTAATTGCCATTCCTCTTTTTATCATTTTGCATCAAAACTTAATCAATCCCAATTGGTTTTTGAACATTGACCGCATAGTGATTTTTATCGTGATGGTTGTGGTAATTCAGCTAATTTTAAGGTTATTACGTACCATTATCATACTTTGTATTTTTGTTTATCTATTGGCTTTAATTTACGGTTCTACTATTGGCAATTACGGTTTTAACAGCGTTTATGACGACTACAACACGATGCTTTATACCATGTCTGATAATCCCTATCCGCAAGATATAATCATTGCAAAATTGTTGCCTTTTCCAAACAAATCTAAAATTGTTAACGCCATTGAATACCAAAACCCAAAGATTCGCAATTTTGCAATCATGGCTACGAATGAGCATTTTAAGGGACTAAAAGGCTACTCTGATTACAGAACGATCATTCAATGTTTTGCAGTTTTCAAAGAAATCAACAGCCGTTGGAATTATGTAAGTGACCCAAAAGCGCGTGATTATATTGCAACGGCATCAGAATCTTTGCTTTATTTTTCAGGAGATTGTGACGATCACTCTATTTTAATGGCCGCAAGTATCAAATCTATTGGTGGAACGCCTCGACTGATACACACGACAGGACATATTTATCCTGAAATTTTAATTGGAACTGAAGCCGATTTAGAAAAAGTCAATTTTTTGATCAAAAATATTCTTTTCCCGAAGGAAAGTGCCAATCAAAAATTACATTATCACGTTGATGAACGCGGACAAATTTGGATGAACTTAGATTATACGGCTCAATATCCGGGTGGACCTTTTTTGTCAGAAGAAATTTTGGGAGCTTTGACTTTAGATTAAAAGTATTTGAAGTTGTTTGAAAAACTTTTTAAACCAAATCTACAGAAAAGTAAAAAGTACTACCCAAACCTAATTCACTTTCTACACCAATAGTACCATTTTGAGCTTCGATAAATTCTTTACTGATTGCTAAACCCAATCCTGTTCCTGATTTGTGACTGCCAGGAACTTGAAAATACTTATCAAAAACCTTTGTTTTATAGCGATTGTCAATACCTCGACCGGTATCGATAACTTGAAATATAGCTTTATTGTTCTCTTTTTTGAGATTTACAGTAATACTGCTATTTTCAGAGGAATAAGCAACTGCATTGGTTAAAAAATTAATTAGAACCCACGCCGTTTTTTCGCTATCAACTTTTACTGCTGGAATATTAGGTTCTGCAACCACATTAAATTGGATTTGCTTTTTATCCGCATGTACTTTTACGGCTTCAATTGCGTACTGAATTATGTCATACGGATTACTATTTTCCATTCGCAATTGAATATTTCCAGTTTCTAGTTGCGACAGTTCGAGCAATTCGCCAGTAATTTTTAGTAAACGCTGACTGTCTTCTTTAATACCTGATATTAACTGTTTTTGCTCTGCATTGATGCTGCCCGTTTGTTCTTGTTCTAACAATTGTAAACTTAATTTGATCGATGCAATTGGAGTTTTTAATTCATGCGAAACGGTAGCAATAAAATTAGTTTTTGCAAAATCCAATTCTTTAAAAGCGGTAATATTTTTCAAAATAATTACATCACCAATCGCAATAATGTGTTCCTCTCCAGTTGGCTGGATAGTGATATTCACAATTTCTTTTTCAAAATAACTTTCTTTACCATCAGCAAATATTTTAATCGGAAGTACTTTTTTTGCTGGTTTTTCAATTTCACTTTGAACTTCGCTAAGAATTAAATTTCGAAGCAAATCATTGGATAAAGCCAAGGTTGATGCCGATTGACCAATTACATCTTCGCTATGCATTCCCATAATTTTAAGCGCTTCATCATTGGCAAACAAAACAATTCCTTCTGTATCTAATCCGATAATGGGATCATGTGTTTTGTTGATTAAAGTCTCCAAACGTTTTTTTTCAAAAGCCAATTTGTGCAAGTCACTGTTACTGTATTCCTCTAGCTTTTGAGCCATCGTATTGAATGACCTTGCCACATCGCCATACTCATTATGATTCATAAAATGAACACGTTGCGAGTAATTTTTGTTCGCAATTTCTTTGATGCTTGCTGTTAATTCCTTGATTGGGTTTGCAATATTGTTGGGTAAATTGACAAGCAAATTAAAGGCTATCAAAAAACATAATGTTCCGGTAATTGCAATCCAAAAATTTGCTGTTTCGGCGGTTTGCGTTGCTAGATCACTCTTTTGCTTTATGGCAATCATGTTGAGTTTCATGAGTTCAAAAATATCCAACCGAATAGTATTCTTTAAAGTGGAATTGTTACTATCCGTTTTCAAAGCGTTGAACTGTTTTTGAATGCTGTACGTCACAACATCTTCTCCTGCTTCGGTAATATTGAGAATTTGATTTTTGAGATTGGATTCAAAAACTGCAACTGCCGTTTGTTCATCGGTACTTATTTTTTCTAATGAAAGTAACATATTTCTCGAAAATTCTAAGGTGTTATAATTGGCCTTCAAAATGTTTTCGGTGTCTTTTTTTATCGAAAAAACATAATATGCGCTAACCAAAGAGAGTATAATGATCAGCCCAAATAACAAGCCTACTCCTAAATTTAATTTTGTTTTAATTCTCATATTTTCGTGGGATGAATTAATATGTTCAACCGTACTTTAATTTTTGAAACTTTTACTTGCTAACATAAACAAAGAGCATCTATTTTTTTGCATTTAGCGTTAAAACCTTGATTTAGTTAAGACAAAATCACTAAATCAACATTTGATAATGAAAGACTATTTAGCAAACGTCTAAAAATAGTTGTAGACAAAATTACTTTAATTAAATTGAAATGCGGTTTCCCGATGCAAACTGTTGTAATGTGTTTTTCGGTAACAATTTTTAACATAGTTTCAGTGATATCGGGGCTACTAATTTTTAATACTTCGCCTCCAAGTTGTGTGGCTAATTTGAAATTATTAATCAAATACCGTTGTTTGTCTAGCGCAATTTTATCGCTACTTTCTTTTGGAGTTTCTACATACAAAACATACCAACTGCAATTGTAATAACCGGCCAATCGTGCTGCTTTCCGAATCACTATTTTAGCAGTGGTATCGTTACTGCTAATGCAAGCAAGCAATTTTTCGTGACGATGTCCTGCCGTTGGTTTTACTTCATTTTCTACTTTACGAACCACTTGACTAGCCACTTCTTTCAAGGCTAATTCTCGTAACTGCAAGATTTGATCTGGTTTAAAAAAATTATTAAGTGCAGTTTGAATTTTATCTACAGTATAAATTTTGCCCTCGCGCAATCGTACAATTAAATCCTCAGCTGTCAAATCGATATTGACCACTTCATCTGCCAATCGCAATACATTATCAGGAACTCGTTCTTGAACATCAACTGATGTGATGCGTTTTACATCTTGGTTCAAGCTCTCAATATGTTGAATATTTACGGCACTAATAACATTAATGCCCGCATCTAAAATCTCTAAAACATCTTGCCATCGCTTTTCATTTTTACTTCCTTCCATGTTGGTATGCGCCAGCTCATCGACAATAACTACTTCAGGTCGTAAATTAATGATAGCCTGAACATCCATGTCTTCAAGTTGTTTGCTTTTGTAATAAAGACTTCGCCTGGGAATTATAGGTAATCCATCAAGTAGTTCATGCGTTTCTTTCCTGAAATGCGTTTCGATATACCCTATTTTTACATCAATTCCGTTTTTCAGTAAAGTATGCGCTTCCTGCAACATCCGATAGGTTTTGCCCACGCCAGCGCTCATCCCAATGTAAACTTTGAATTTCCCTTTTCGTGATTTCTGAATCAAATCCAGAAAATGTTGTGCGTTATTTTGTTTTTCTTGTTCCATAAAAAAAGTACCATATAAGGCATATAAGTACATTTAAGTTTTCTTTTTTGAACTTATATGCCTCTCATGATATTAATTAGAGCGAAATCGCTAGCGAAGTAGTTATAAAAGTATTGCTAGTATTAGGAACATTATTTTTGACAAATACTGCATCTTGACTTTGTAAATTTCTAGCTTCTACTCTAAAAATAACATTGTCGCTCACGAGGTAATCAAAATTAGCCGAGAATCCGTAGGTTTTAAAACCATTTGGTGTTCCGCTAGCAATAATTACACCTTTTTCATCACTATAATACTCTGCTCGTGCGGCCAATTGCACCTTGTTTGTAGGTTTGTATTGCGCCATCAAAACGGGAGTAAACCAAACATCATAAGTACTACTTTTAAATGCTTTTTGCTGCGATCCAATATCAAAACCTGCAATTAATGTTGTTTTTTCGGCAACTTTAAATTGTCCGTAAAAATTATTGAAATAACGCCATCTGCGCGCCACATCGGCTTGCTCATTGCCCGCATAAGTACTCCAGTTGAGCGTTACTTTAGCATTCGGTTTATAGGTAACCTGAGTTCCAAAAGCCGGAGTTTGATTGCCTTCAATCTTTTGGATGCGTTGCCATCCGTTCAAATACATCGCTGCTAAATACCATTTTTCAGATGGCGATATGTACCCTATTTTTACACCAGTTTCATAATACGGTGAGTTTTCAGCCAAAATACTTCTCGTTAAAGTCATATTATCTTTGCCAATCGCACTCTCAAATCCAATATGCGAAGGCATAATCCCCGCATCTATCCATAAATTTGCCTTTGATGAAATACGGACACCCACATTTGCCTCAAAAACATGTTGCATCAAATCGCTTTCAGCAGCCAAATTATACTCCGCATAGGTTCCTGCCATCAAAGCAAAATTTCCTCGAACCGTACTGCTGGAATAATTCATTTTTGCAAAGCCCAAATTCAAATTAACCTCATTGTGCTTGTTGTAATTGTAAAAAAATCCAGGGCGAATATGGTTTTCAGGATTCGCAAAATCATAACTGAAATACGTTTCAGCAAAACCTGAAAACGTCAATGGACTTTTAGTTTTTTCGACTTCTTGAGCTTGAATAGTTGATACACCACAGGCTATTAAAGCCGCTAACATTATTTTTTTCATTTTATATTTTTTGTAAGAGCATAAATTTATTTTATCCTCGTTAATTTTTTTTCTAGAAGCTATTCCAGCTGTCCACTTTATCTTTGCTTGCCTAAAGAAGGCAAGCAAAGGATGCCGTTTTCATCTGGGCTAGTACAATAGTAAAGAACAGAATACTATGATTCAATTACATTATTTATTTAAGAAGAAACTTTGCAAGACTCTTATTTTAGTTCATTTAAAGCTACGTTCAACTCTAACACATTAACAGACGGAGTTCCCATAATCTGAGGCGAATTTACCTTGCTCTCGACTAATTTTTTAACTAAATCTTCTGATAAATTGCGCTCCCTAGCAACACGTTTTACTTGGATAAAAGCGGCTTGTGGCGAAATATGCGGGTCTAAACCACTTCCGGACGCTGTGACAATATCAGCTGGAACATCCAACTTTTTTAAATATGGATGCGCTATTAAAAAAGTATCAATACGTTTTTGAACAACTTCTAAATATTCTGCATTACTCGGACCTTTGTTACTTCCTGCGCTTCCTGCAGCATTATAATCTACTGCTGATGGGCGACCCCAAAAATAATTCGATTTATCGAATTTCTGACCAATTTTTTGATAACCTACTACTTTTCCGTTTACCAAAACCGTTTCGCCTTTTCCTTCGTTGGCGGCCAATTGCGCAATTCCAAACACTGCCATTGGATAAATCACCGCCAATAAAACCAACATAAACAAGGTCAATTTTAAAATAGAATATATATTTTTCATTTTTTTATTTTTTATAAACCTAACAGGCTGTGCAAACCTGTTAGGCTTGATTTTACATAAATAATGCGACAACCAAATCAATCAATTTAATTCCGATAAACGGAACAACCAAGCCACCAAGACCATAAATCAAAAGGTTTCTTTGCAAAATAGCACTCGCACCAATTGGTTTATAATCGACTCCCTTTAGCGCAAGCGGAATCAAAATTGGAATAATAATCGCGTTGAATAAAACCGCAGATAAAATAGCACTTTCTGGACTGTGCAGTTGCATAATGTTCAAGCCTTGGAGCGCTGGAATGGCTGTGATAAACAAAGCGGGAACAATAGCAAAATATTTAGCTACATCATTTGCAATTGAGAACGTGGTAAGCGTGCCGCGCGTCATTAGTAACTGTTTTCCAATTTCAATTATTTCAATCAACTTCGTTGGATCATTGTCTAAATCAACCATATTTCCAGCTTCTTTGGCCGCTTGTGTTCCGCTGTTCATGGCAACTCCTACATCAGCTTGAGCAAGAGCGGGAGCATCATTTGTACCATCGCCCATCATGGCTACCAATTTACCCATTAGTTGTTCGTTCTTGATGTAGTTCATTTTATCCTCTGGTTTTGCTTCTGCAATAAAATCGTCTACACCTGCTTTTTCAGCAATAAATTTGGCCGTCAACGGATTGTCACCCGTTACCATAACCGTTTTCACGCCCATTTTTCGCAAGCGATCAAAACGTTCTTTCATCCCCGTTTTGATGATGTCTTGCAACTCGATCACACCTTGAACAGACCCATTTTTGATAACAATTAATGGCGTTCCACCATTCGATGAAATTTCAATTACTTTTTGAGCGATATCCTCAGGAAAAGTAGTTCCCGCTTGGGCTGCAATATTTTTGGCTGCATCTTGTGCTCCTTTTCTAATGTTTGTACCATCTTTTAAAATCACACCGCTTGTTCTGGTTTCGGCAGTAAATTTAATAAGAGTAGCTCCTTCAATGGATAATTTTTCAGCAACTGCAGGACCTGCTAACTCAACAATACTCTTTCCTTCGGGTGTATCATCGGCTAATGAACTTAGTACTGCTGATGCAATAAAATCGGCTTCATTGATGCCTGCAGCAGCATAAAATCCGGTAGCTTTTCTGTTTCCTATTGTAATGGTTCCTGTTTTGTCCAACAGTAAAACATCAATATCGCCGGCAGTTTCCACTGCTTTTCCAGATTTTGTAATCACATTAGCGCGTAATGCCCGATCCATTCCCGCAATTCCAATCGCAGATAATAAACCGCCAATTGTTGTAGGAATTAAACAAACAAAAAGTGCAATAAAAGCTGCAATCGTAATTGGTGCATTGGCATAATCAGCAAAAGGTTTTAAAGTAACACACACAATCACAAAAATGAGCGTAAAAGCGGCTAACAAAATCGTAAGTGCAATTTCGTTAGGTGTTTTTTGGCGGCTAGCGCCTTCTACCAAAGCAATCATTTTATCGAGAAAACTTTCGCCAGGTTCATTCGTTACTTTCACCTTTATTTTATCAGATAGTACTTTTGTACCTCCCGTTACAGATGATTTATCTCCGCCTGCCTCACGTATTACGGGCGCACTTTCACCTGTGATGGCACTTTCGTCAATAGTTGCTAATCCTTCAATGATTTCGCCGTCGGTTGCAATTAAATCTCCCGATTCACACACAAAAACATCACCTTTTTTTAATTCAGAGGAGCTGATATTTTTGATTTCACCATTCGATAAAACTAGTCTGGCTGGCGTTTCTTCGCGTGTTTTTCGCAAACTATCTGCTTGCGCTTTTCCTCTCGCTTCGGCAATAGCCTCCGCAAAATTGGCAAATAAAAGAGTCGCTAATAAAATTAAGAACACGACAAAATTATAGGTAAAAGTACCTTGATCTTGTGCACCAAAAAGGATTGCAATACAAACTGCAAGCATTACGGCAGTTCCTATTTCAACGGTAAACATGACCGGATTTTTGAACATTATTCTAGGATTAAGCTTTATAAAGGATTGCAGTAAAGCTTCCTTAACTTGCTTACTTTCAAACAATGAGTTGGATTTATTGTTAGTCATTTTTTAAATTATTTTAGGGTAAAATACTCTACCAATGGACCAAGTGCCAATGCAGGAAAGAAAGATAAAGCAGCAATAATGGCAATCACAGCAAAAACCATAACACCAAAAATGGTTGTATCTGTTTTTAAAGTTCCAGCACTTTCTGGAATGAATTTTTTGTGCGCTAGCAATCCAGCGATTGCTACAGGTCCAATTATTGGAAGAAAACGACTCAACAATAAAACGATTCCGGTAGTGATATTCCAAAATGGATTGTTGTCTCCAAGCCCTTCAAAACCAGAGCCATTGTTAGCGGCACTTGAGGTAAACTCGTATAACATTTCCGAAAATCCGTGGTGTCCTGGATTGTTTAACCAACCCGTTGCGTTACCCGAAAACCAGTATCCCATTGCGGTATCATTGGCCGCAAAATAAGACGCTAAAGCTGTTCCTGATAAAATCAATAAAGGATGAAGAATGGCAATAAAAGCGGCTATTTTAACTTCGCGTGCTTCTATTTTTTTTCCTAGAAATTCAGGTGTTCGCCCTACCATTAAACCCGAAATAAATACCGCTAGGATGATGAAAATGTAAAAATTAAGCCAACCTACGCCACAACCTCCATAAAAAGCATTTACCATCATGGCCAAAAGTTGCATGGCTCCCGAAACTGGCATAGCGCTATCGTGCATACTATTGACTGATCCTGTTGAAATTACCGTTGTAGCAATACTCCAAAAACCCGAAATTGCAGGACCAAATCGAACTTCTTTTCCCTCCATGGCTCCTGTGGTTTGCGAAATTCCCATTTTTGTTATTGCAGGATTTCCGCTCAATTCTGTAATAACTGTTGGAATTACTAGTAATAAAAACCCGATGGTCATTACTCCAAAAACAACATAGGATAATTTTCTTCTTTTTAGGTAAAAGCCCAAAGCAAAGATCATTGCAAACGGAATAATTAACTGTGCCCACAATTCGACTGCATTTGAAAAGTAGGACGGATTTTCAAAAGGATGCGCCGAATTGGCACCAAAAAAACCTCCACCATTGGTTCCAATATGCTTTATAGCGATAAACGCTGCCGCAGGACCTCGAGAAACTGAAACTGAATCGCCTTGCAAAGTCGTAATAGTATCTTTGCCTTCAAAAGTCATAGGTGTACCACTAAAAACCAAAAGAATAGCCACAAATGCGGACAATGGTAATAAAATACGAGTACACGATTTGATAAAATAGTTGTAAAAGTTACCCAACTTATCGGTTGTTCGTTCTTTCATGGCATTAAAAACCATCGCTGCAGCTGCAATTCCAACCGCTGCCGAAACAAATTGCAGGAACATCAATACCATCTGGGATAAGTACGAAAGTCCAGTTTCGCCAGAGTAATGTTGTAAATTACAGTTGACAAGAAACGAAATGGCTGTGTTAAAAGCCAAATCAGGACTCATGTTTGGGTTGTTATCAGGATTTAAAAATAAAGATCCTTGAAATAACAAGATGAAGAAACAAAGGAAAAACCAAACCATATTTACACTCAAAAGTGCTTTTAAATGTTGTTTCCAATTCATTTCTTCGGTAGCGTTAATGCCACTTAGCTTGAAAATAAATTTTTCAATTGGGTTAAAAATCGGGTCAAATAGTGTTTTATCTCCCGTAAATACTTTGGCGATGTATTTCCCGAAAGCAATAGCCACAAGAATTGAAAGTATAAAAATACTACTGACTCCAAATAATTCTGTATTCATAATTTGTTTGTTAGAAATTAAATAAAACGTCGGCTTTCAAAAATAGGACGAGTAGCAGAAAAGCGACACTCCACGCTAGGATAGCCTTTGTAACCAATTTGTATTGTGGTGCCATCATTTTTAAAATTTTTCAGGTTTAATTAATACGTAAACTAAATAGCCAAAAACGGCCAAAGCGATTAGGAGTAAAAGTGTCATAGATTAGATTTTTTCAAAAAATTCGACGGCTTTAAAGCAAATTGCAAACAATACAACAGCAAGAGCCAATAGTAAAAGAGTGATGATCATAAGTAAAAATGTTAGGGTTAGATTTAAACACCGCAAGTATTGACTTGCTTGATGTAAGCCAACTTTAATTGTGTTGGAAATAAGTTGGCTATGCTACAATGCTGTAATTCCATGAAGGACGAAACCGAGAATAAATACACATTGGTAATAGCAATTTTAGTTTCGTTGCTCCCAACGGTCATTAATCTTTCAGCCAATGCCAAACATTTTTTGGCTCGTAAAATATTTCCTGTTCGGATAGCCGTTTTTGTGATTTCAGCAAATCGCTCTGCTTGCTTATAAATCGTATTGACTTGTTTTTTCATAAGAATGATTTTATTGTTCTGCATACCACTTGCCAAAAAGTATTCCCATTTCAGCAAACAAGTATTAACCACTTACAATTCAATACTTTAAATAATAAATCATGATTTCTGGCATAAAAAAAACCTATCAAAATGATAAGGTTTTATCTTTTTGATAGGTTTAGTGGTAGTTTCAACCAAGTTTTTAAGCGTTGGCAAAAGCGAAAAGTCGTTGTTTATTGAATGCGGTATTCTTCTAACTTTCTGTATAAAGTTGCAATTCCTATTTCTAGTAAGCGTGCCGTTTCGGCTTTATTTCCTTTGGTGTAATTCAACACTTTTTGAATGTGAAGTTTTTCAACGCTTTGCATCGAAAATGCTGACATGACTTTGTTATTATTGCCCTGTTGATGCTGAATTTCATACGGTAAAACATCAGCTGTTAAGGTAAAATCATTGGCGAGAATTACGGCACGTTCTATCACATTTTTTAATTCTCGAACGTTTCCTGGCCAATGGTGTTTCTCTAAATGATGCACAAAATCGGGATCAACTGAGAGCGTTGGTTTATTCGTTTTGGCTGAAAATTGCTGAACAAAATAGTGGGTTAAAGGCGCAATATCTTTTATTCTTTCTCGTAAAGGCGGAATCGTAATTTCAAAAATATTGAGTCTAAAATAAAGATCTGATCGAAATTGATGCGCTTCACTTTCAGCTTTTAAATCCCTATTTGTTGCTGCAACTAGTCTAAAATTTGATTTTTTAGGCGTGGTATCTCCTAATCGAATGTATTCGCTGGTCTCTAAAACTCGTAATAGCTTTGCTTGAAGTTCCAGAGGCATTTCGCCTATTTCGTCTAAAAACAAAGTACCGCCATTGGCTTCTTCAATAAAACCTTTTTTATCTTTTACAGCACCAGTAAACGCTCCTACTTTATGCCCAAATAACTCGCTTTCGAGAATTTCTTTGCTAAAAGTGCTGCAATTTAAAGCCACAAATGACTTGCCAACTCGGGTACTATTTTCGTGAATGGCTTGTGCAAAAACCTCTTTCCCGGTTCCTGTTTCTCCTGTTAAAAGTACGGTCGATTCGGTTTTAGCAACTTTTTTAGCTAAATCAATAACAAGTTCTAAACCCTTGGATTTGCCTATGATGGTATCAAATGAATATTTATCTGAAATTCGTTTTTCTAATTGCTGCACTTTGTTTTGAAGACTTACTTTGTCCAGAGCCTTGTGCAAAAGCGGAATAATTTTATCATTGTCATCTCCTTTTACGATATAATCAAAAGCACCATTTTTCATGGCTTGAACACCATCTGAAATTTTTCCAAAGGCAGTAAGCAAAATTACTTCGACAAACGGGAAACTACTTTTTATTTTTTGAACAAAATCGACACCATTTCCATCAGGCAATTTAACGTCACAGAGCACTACATCAATAGCGTTGTGTTCCAATTTTTTAAAACCAGATTGCAAATCGGGAGCTTCTAGAACTTCAAATCCTTCTGATTTTACAATACGAGCCAGCAAACCACGCAGTTTTTCTTCGTCGTCAATAATTAAGATATTTTTCAAAATGTCGGAGATCAATTTATAAAAAACAAAATTACAGATTTACAATGACGCTTTTGCAAAAGCTTCAAAAAATTAAAATAATGACCTTGAATCTTGCCCCTATTTTCAACTTTCTAATTGCAAAAGCAATTGAGTAATGGGTAACAATTGAGTAATTATTATACACATTAAATAAATTTAAAAGCATTAAAACATTGATAATCAATTGTAAATAGAAATGGTACTGCTATTGCAAAAAGGAATTTGAGTAAACAACAAAAACAATTACACATGAAAACGCAAACCTTACCAACAGCAAACCCAATCTTTGAAAGAACTGAAAAAACAGTTTTTACAACGCCAAAAATTTCGCAAACAGTTTTAAAAAATAGATTGGTATTGGGAACTACAATTTTGATGTTGCTCATCGGCGCATCGACAGTTTATGTATTGCAAGATGATTTTTATAATTTTAACGAAAGTAGAATGGACTCTACATTGGGTTTTACCTTTTTGATGGTGACTCTTGCGTTACTTGCCTTTAAATCAATCTACTTTTTATATACCGTTTATTTGTATTTGACCTACAAACCTATCGCTTCCGTTACAGATGAACTACTTCCTACGATAACCGTAATAGTTCCAGCGTATAACGAAGGACATTTGGTTCATCAAACTTTATTAAGTATTGCTAGCAGCGATTTTCCAAAACATAAATTGCAGATAATGGCCATAGATGACGGCAGTAAAGACGATACTTGGTCATGGATGCAAAAAGCAAAACAAACCTTAGGCAATCAAATTGAAATTTTTCAGCAACCGGAAAACAAAGGAAAACGCCATGCTTTGTACCGTGGTTTTCATTTAGGAACGGGAGACGTTTTTGTGACCATTGATAGTGATTCTATTATTGAAAAAGATACCCTTCGTAACTTGGTAAGTCCTTTTGCTACGGATGAAAATTGTGGAGCTGTTGCAGGAAATGTGCGCGTATTGAACAACAAAACGGCTATTTTACCAAAAATGCTGAATGTAAGTTTTGTTATGAGTTTTGAATTCGTACGTTCTGCCGAAAGCAGGTTGGGAAGCGTGTTGTGTACTCCTGGCGCTTTAGCAGCCTACAAAAGAACTGCTGTTTTCAATTGTTTACCAGAATGGATCAATCAAACTTTTATGGGAACTCCATCGGATATTGGCGAAGACCGTGCTATGACCAATATGATCTTAAAACAAGGGCAAAAAGTACTTTTTCAGCGTAATGCGGTCGTTTTAACCGACGTACCTGAAAAATACAAAGGATTGTACAAAATGTTTATTCGTTGGGGACGCAGCAATGTTCGAGAAAACTTAGCAATGGCCAGCTATGTTTTTACCAATTTCAAAAAAGAATCTAAAACAGGAACTCGTTTTTTATTCATCAACCAATTTTTGACCTTGGTGATGACATATCCTTTTTTGTTGTTCATGTTGTTTTTTATTACAATACATCCATTATTATTTGTAAGTTCAACTTTATTGGGAATCCTGTTATTTTCAACTTTCCCAGTTCTGTTTTATGCCAAAAAATACAGTATATCAGAATCACTCTGGGCGTACTCGTATAGCATTTTGTTTACTTTCGGATTGTTTTGGATCGCGCCTTACTCGATCGCCACGGCAGGTAAAAGCGGTTGGTTAACGCGTGAAATCGCACAGAAATAAATCCAAAAATATATACTTGTTTACTACGATTTTAAAATCACTTGGGTTACAAATCGTTTTCTATATACCTACAAAGTCTTCTTCGCACTTAGCAAAGAGGACTTTGTTTTTATGCATTAGCACTACTCCTTCCCAATAATTTTTATTTAAATTTGCCTTTCGAAAATATCTCAAAAGAATTTAAAACTGTATTAGATTTCTTGAAAATAACTATTAAAGTTTTAGTTTATTTATTTATACATAATACCTTTTAAAACAATACTTTAAAAATATTAAAAATTGATTTCAAATCCCAAAAAATGGATTTTTTGTACAGCATGTCAAGGTCGTGGCAAAAAAAGTAAAGGCCTTAGCGACAAAGCCAAACGCGCGTACACAAACGCGCTTCAGCAATTCGAAAAGGAAGCTCGAAAAGGATTAATGCCACAACCTCCAAAAGCCCATTTGCACATTTGCACTAACTGTAAAGGCACAGGAATTGTTGAAGGCTCAGCTTTTTTAACTCCTGATTTCAATAACTTTCCCACAGTTGCTATAATTGGTGGCGGGATTGGTGGTGCTGCTCTTGCAGTAGCTTGCTTGCACCGCGGCATTCCGTTTACATTGTATGAACGAGATATTAATTTTCAGGCTAGATCTCAAGGGTATGGTTTGACTTTACAACAAGCGAGTAAAGCGATTAGCAGTTTAGGTATCGAAAACCTGTCTCAAGGAATCAAATCATCAAGACATGTCGTTCACAATACTGATGGCCAAATAATTGGCGAATGGGGTGCTCGAAAATGGCTAACAGAAGATGTAAAAAACAGTGGCAAACGCTCCAACATTCATATTGCACGTCAAGCTTTACGCAGTGCTTTGTTAGAGCAATTACAAGACCATCAAGCAATACAATGGAACCATCAATTGATTGGATTTAAAGACTGTGCAGATTCCGGTATTGAACTAAGCTTTCAAGTTAATGATCAAATTATAACTAAAACAGCACATCTTGTTGTTGGTGCAGACGGCATTAGAAGCACCTTGCGAAAACTGCTTTTAGGAGACCAAATCGCCCCTTTACGTTATTTGAATTGTATCGTCATTTTAGGCATTTGTTCGTTAGAGGATAATCCAACAATCCAAGATTCATTGTTGGATAATGCTACTGTATTTCAAACGGCAAACGGCAACGAACGTATTTACATGATGCCTTTTGACAAAAATTCGGTTATGTGGCAATTTAGTTTTCCGCTGGCAGAATCAGAAGCGATTTTACTCAGCGAAAAAGGACCTGCTGCACTAAAAACTGAAGCTTTAGCGCGAATGCAATGGCACCATCCTATTCCGGCGATTATCACTGCCACTCCTGAAAATTTAATTTCTGGTTATCCGGTTTACGACAGAGCTTTATTGCAACCTTCGGATTTGCATCACGATAAAATTACCCTTTTGGGAGATGCTGCCCATCCTATGAGCCCGTTTAAAGGACAAGGAGCCAATCAAGCATTACTGGACGCAGTAGTATTGGCACAAGCCATTCACTCAGGTTCTAGGGGTAACGAATCTTGGCGAAATGTAGGTTTGCGACAAGCTGTTTTACAGAAATATGAATCCGAGATGCTAAAACGAAGTGCGGTTAAAGTAGAAGATTCAGCCGCTGCAGCAAAATTTTTACATTCAGATTTAGTTCTTTTGGAAGCAGATTCACCGAGAGGACGACTTTTAAAAAAGAAGTAGCAATTTCCCGCAATTAGAATCACTTTTGATTTCACTGGTTCACAATCTGTTTCTTTGTTTTAAAATTTGTAAGTTTGCCTTCTCGAAAAAAGGCTTTGCAGTATGATTATTACCGATAAAAAACATAAAAAACTTTCTATTCAAGTTTCATTAACGGGGCTTTCCTTTTGTTGTTTCGATACTTTAAATAATACCGTTTCGTCTTTTAACGAAATTCATTTTGATGTTTTCCCTAAAACAACAAAAATCGAAGAATTATTTGCTGATGCTTTTACCAAACATCCTGAATTACGTGATTCTTACGACGAAGTACTTGTGATTCACAATAATAATTTGGCAACCTTTGTTCCTGAACCTTTGTTTGATGAGCAATATTTAGGTAGTTATTTGCAATACAATACCAAAGTATTCGAAACTGATTTTTTTGCTTTTGATGCTATTCCTGCTTACGAAATGAATACTGTTTTTATTCCGTACGTAAACATTAATAATTTTTTTATTGATCAATTTGGAGCTTTTAATTACAAGCACGCAAGTACTATTTTAGTGCAAACATTGCTTAATGCTTCGAAAAACCAGAGGGATAAAAAAATGTTTATCCACGTAAGTGCAAGTCATTTTGAAATTGTAGTAGTGCAAAATCAAAAATTACTTTTTTTCAATTCATTTGAGTATCAAACTCCCGAAGATTTTATTTACTACATCTTATTTACTGCAGAACAATTGCAGCTCAACCCCGAATATTTCACTTTAGAATTAATTGGAGCCATTACCAAAGAAAATCCGCTTTATCAAATAGCGTACAAATACATTCGAAATGTATCGTTGATTGATGTAGAAGATTTGCGATGGAACAATTACTTTACCGAAGCTGAAAACCGAAACCATTTTATACTATTCCATTCATGAGAATTATTTCAGGAAAATACAAAGGACGACGCATTTTTCCCCCGAAAGGACTGCCTGTTCGCCCTACTACCGATATGTCTAAAGAGGCATTATTCAATGTTTTAAACAATCATTTTAATTTTGATAGCCTAAAAGTACTGGATCTCTTTGCAGGAACGGGCAATATTAGTTACGAGTTTGCATCACGCGGAAGCACACCTATCACTTCTGTTGATGGCGATTTTGGTTGCGTAAAATTCATTAAACAAGTAGCTGCCGAATACGATTTTAATATTGCTGCTACTAAAAGTGATGTTTTTGCTTACCTAGAAAAATGCAAAACATCTTACGATATAATCTTTGCGGATCCGCCGTACAACTTAGATCAAAAAACATTTGAGCGCATTGTAGCTTTAGTTTTCGAGAAACAATTGCTAAACGAGGATGGTATGATGGTTATTGAACATTCAAAATACACCAAGCTCGATCATATGATGCATTTTTCTTTCCAAAAAAGTTATGGAGGATCGATCTTTAGTTTTTTCGAAATTGAAAGTGACGAGGATGATGACGAAGACGATGTTAAAGTAATTCCCTTAGATAAAGAAGAAGAATAAATTACTCAATAAAAAAGCGCTCTATGAGCGCTTTTTT
The DNA here is from genome assembly GCF_011365745.1 of Flavobacterium turcicum. Taxonomy (GTDB): domain Bacteria; phylum Bacteroidota; class Bacteroidia; order Flavobacteriales; family Flavobacteriaceae; genus Flavobacterium; species Flavobacterium turcicum. The sequence continues at coordinate 590,846 of NZ_JAAOBY010000002.1, forward strand.
TGTTTTCATTATTTACCAATCACCCAACCAAGTGTAAAATTGATAACAGGTATGACGTTGGAGCCGGAACCTTGAAAATTGTACCCTATTCCGGCGCTTATATCGAGGTTAAAATTTTTGTTGTAAGTACGTTGAAAACCCCAAGCTGGTGCAAGTGTAAAGGACGATTGTGAGGGTAGGAAGTTTTTGTTACTATTGATCGATTCAAAATTGTAAACTCCCATTAATGCAACAAAACTTCCTGTGTTATGCGCTGTATTTTTATTATTAGCTGCACGTTTATCAAGATTATAATAATGACGGAACTGCGTGTCTACGTATGGATAAAAACTCCATGTATTCCCAAACATATTTGAAGTATATCCGTACCCCGAACTTATTTCAGCATACAATGTGTTTTTAGAACTTAAACCATGTTCGTACACCAAACCTGGAAATAGCACATTTATTTTAAATTGACTTTTAGTTACAGAGTTTATATTTTGAGCAAAAGAATTCGGAATTATCAAAGACATAAAGGCCGCGATAATAAAATTTTTGCTATTCGTAAAATTTTTCAATGGCATTTCGATTTTTTTTAATTACAATTTTAATGAATAATTTCAGTTTTCAAACCTACTAAATTAAAATTCAAAAAATCAGAATTTTACACTATTATTTTTAAATACTTGTCAATTTTTTTAGAATTATTTGATAGTTCGGAGTTGGAATTCCATATTTCAATCCTTCAGCAACCACATACTCTGTAAGTGATTTCACTTCTGTAGTTTTTCCAGCTAACAAATCTCGATGCATCGATGAAGTATTATTCTGTGGTGTTTTTTCGAGTTTTGTTATGGTTTGAACAACAATATCGTTCGGTAATTTGAGCCCTTTTGCTAAAGCAACATTAGAAATTTCATTTAATAAAGAATTATAAAGTTCTTTGTTACGAGAGTTGTTTAAAATCCCTCCAATATTTTCATTTAAATACGATGTTGCTGAGGCTAGCGCTGAAATGAAAATAAATTTTTCCCACACCGTTTCCTCAATATTTTCAACGAAATAGCTTTCGATTTTAGCATCTGTAAAAATAGATTGCAATACTTCTAATCTAGAAATTGGTACCGTTGTAGAACCAAAAAACAAATTCTCATAAGTCCCAAATTTCTTAATAACCCCAGGCGCTTCAATCATTGAAACAATATAAACACAAGCTTGCAAAATTGTATTTTCAGGAAATAATGTTTTAATCCGTTCCTTTGCATCAACGCCATTGTACAAAGGCAAAATCATAGTTTCTGAATTGATACAATCTTTTATCGATGCTAAACTGTTTTCAATATCGTAGGTTTTTGTAGCGCAAATAAGTACATCTAGAGCTCCAATCTCTGCTGGATTATTAGAGACCAACTTAGGAAAAACAATGCTTTCAGTAGTATCTGTAGTTATTTTTAGACCATTTTGTGCTATGGCGTTTTGAGTTTCACCACGGGCTATAAATATAATTTCAATCGTATCTGAATTTAGATAAGCCTTTGCTAGCAATCCACCAAAATAGCCGCCTACGCCACCAATTCCTAAAATTCCAATTCTTGTTTTCACTTAATAAACTTTTCCTTTGATTATGTTTTTAAAACTATCAAATATATCTCAAAATTTTCAATAAACTTCTATGATTTTAGAATGCAACAACCAATCAAAATGATAATATTACTGTTCCAAAAAATTATTCGAGACTAAGACAATAGTATTAAATTTCAATGGGCATCACCTAAATTGTAGTCGATAAAAAAAACGACCATTTCAACTCCAAATCTCATCTTTGAAACAATAACCGAAACTGAGTCTTCCTCAAATTAGCTCAATACGTGTGATACCTATTTATGCTATTCAAAACCAAGTATTCACATAAATAAAGATTTTTGTAACAAAATTAACATAAGGTATACTTACATATCACAAATCATCTAACTAAAAATAACTAAATTAAAAAACTATGAAAACATTAAAAATCAGCGCACTAGTACTTTTTCTATGTACAAGCAGTGCTTCATTATTTGCACAAACAGCAGATGAAATTATTTCAAAATACATTACAACCATTGGTGGCGCAGAAAAATTAAAAGCCTTGAAAAGTGTAAAGATGGAAATGGTTACTAACGCTCAAGGAATGGAAATTCCGGTCGAAGTTTTCCAAGAAAAAGGAGGGAAAATGGCTGTAAAACTCAACTTCCAAGGAAAAGAAATTACACAAATGGCGTCAGACGGTGAAACGATGTGGAGCACCAACTTTATGACTATGAAAGCTGAAAAAATGGATGCAGAAACTACAGCAAATGCTAAACTAAGTAATGAAGATTTTCCAGAGCCATTTTTAGACTACAAATCCAAAGGATATAGTGCAGAATTTATGGGCAAAGAAACAAAAGAAGGAACAGAGTGCTACAAAATAAAATTCACTAAAAAACCAGTCATGGTAAATGGTGTAAAATCTGATGATGTTTCTTATTATTTTTTTGAAACCGAGAACAATTTACCAATCGCAGCTGAAACTGAGATTAAGCAAGGACCTGCAAAAGGACAAAAATCAACTTCTACTATGAGCGATTATCAAGAGGTGGACGGAATCTATTTCCCATTTTCAATTAATCAAGGTGGCCAAGAAATGAAGGTTAAAAAAATTACTTTAAACCCTACTTTAGATTCAAAAATTTACGCTTTTCCAGCTCAATAATATCTATTAAACAACTCGAAGTCCTTATTGCAAAATAAGGACTTTTTTTAACAAACATTTTTATGAAAAAAAGAATTATGTGGGTTGTGTATATAGGTATACTATCTGCAACAAATGCTTTGGCACAAGATAAAATCGTCCTGAAAGGCAAAGAGCTTTTTGGTGACATTCAAGCCAGACACTTAGGTCCTGCTTTAATGAGTGGTAGAATTACGGATCTTGAAGTGCATCCTACCAATAATAAAATCATTTACACCGGTACAGCTGGCGGCGGTGTCTGGAAAAGTAATGATGGTGGAGCTTCTTTCAATCCAATATTTGATGAACATATTCAATCCATCGGTTGTGTCACTATTGACCCCTCAAAACCAGATCAAAACATTTGGGTTGGTACCGGAGAAACGTGGACAAGGAATAGTGTTTCTATGGGCGATGGAATTTACAAGTCGACAGATGGAGGCCAGAACTGGAAAAACATGGGATTGCCTAAATCTGACCGTATTAGTTCTATTGTCGTTGACCCGAAAAATAGCGATATTGTTTGGGTTGGTGTTCTCGGTGCCTTATGGGGTGATAGCGACGAAAGAGGTATTTATAAAACAACAGATGGCGGAAACACTTGGAACAAAGTTCTTTTTGTGGATAACAAAACAGGTTGTTCAGATTTGATTATCGACCCTAAAAATAGCGCCATCATGTATGCCTCTTTTTGGGAATTCAGGAGAACGGGTTGGTCATTCAGTTCGGGTGGAACTAAATCGGCTTTGTACAAATCTGTGGATAATGGAAAAACTTGGAACAAAATCCACACTGGTTTTCCAGCAGGTCAATTGGGTAGACTAGCCATTGCTGTTGCACCTTCTAACAGCAACATCTTATACTCGGTACTTGAAACAGAAAAACCAGAATTGAATGGTTTGTATCGATCTGATGATGCTGGTGCAAATTGGAAACATCTAAATAACGATTTTGGTTTAGTGGTAAGACCTTTCTATTTTTCGAGAATCACTGTTGATCCAAAAAATCCTGAAATTGTTGTCAAAGGTGGTTTGAGCGGATCGATTAGTAGAGATGGTGGAAAAACCTTTAAAAACCTTGGAAACATGCACTCAGACATTCATGATGTCGTTTTTGATATTAATGATAGTAACAGAATGTATTGCGGTACAGATGGAGGTGTTTATAGAAGTTGGGATGGCGCCAATACTATGGAAATGGTCAGCAACATTCCTGTTTCTCAGTTTTATCATGTGAGTATCGACGATAAAGAACCATTTAATGTTTATGGAGGTTTGCAAGATAACGGCTCATGGTACGGTCCTTCAAAAAGTCCGGGCGGAATTGAATCTAGAGACTGGACAAGAATTGGTCAAGGTGATGGATTTAGAGTAATCAAACATCCAACCAAAAATATCATTTACAGTGAAATGCAAGGTGCCGAAAATGTTTGGCGCTACAATACAGATACGCAAGAGTTAATCACAATTCAGCCACTGGCAGTAAAAGGTGATCCAAAATTACGTTTCAACTGGAATGCTCCAATGGAAATAAGTAAAAAACAAGCCGATCGTTTCTACATGGGAAGTCAATTCGTACACAAATCAGAAGATATGGGTCGTACATGGACCAAAATTTCACCCGATTTAACTACAAACGATGCTTCAAAATACAACACTGAAAAATCGGGTGGATTGTCTGTTGACAATTCTGGTGCAGAGAAACACTGTACTATTTTTACAATTGCCGAGTCTCCATTAAACGAAAAAGTGATTTGGGCCGGTACTGACGACGGTAATGTACAAGTTACCAAAGATGGCGGAAAAACGTGGACTAATGTGGTTGCTAACATTGCTGGACTTCCAAAAAATACTTGGTGTTATCACATTGAAGCAAGTACTTTTGGAGAAGGAACAGCCTATGCTGTTTTTGAGGGTCATGCAAAAAATGACTATACTCCATATGCCTACAAAACGACCGATTTTGGAAAAACATGGAAATCAATTATTACTCCTGATGTTGATGGTTTTGTGCGTAATATTCAAGAAGATTTCACCAATGAAAACTTATTGTTCTTGGGTACCGAGAAAGGTCTATTCATAACTGTAGATGGTGGCGCAAACTGGTCTCATTTTACCAATAAAATGCCAGCGGTTGCTGTGCACTACATGGAATTAAGTACTAAAACTAATTCGTTGGTTATGGCAACTCATGGTCGTGGGGTCATCATCCTAGATGATATTACACCCTTGCGTCAAATCAGTCAAGACGTTCTTGCTAAAGATGTTCATTTCTTTGATATGAAGCCAGCAGTAATTGAAGAGCAGTCAAGTTTTGGAACTACTGCCACAGAATTGGAGTTTGTGGGTAATAATCCATCGTCAAGTGCTCAAATTATCTATTACTTGAAAAAAAGACATACTTTGGGTAAGATGGATCTTGAAATACAAGACGAACAAGGCAATAAATTGGTGTCGCTACCTGCAGGCAAACAAAAAGGAATCAACGTAGTAACTTGGGACTACAACATGAAAAATCCAAAAATTGCTGCTGGAAAAACAGTTTCTTATGCAGGATTTACTTCGCCACGCGTGCAAGAGGGTAATTATAAAGTAGTAATGACGAAAGGAAAAGAGACTTATACTCACAATTTTAAAGTTATAAATGATCCAAAAAGTAGTATATCTGCTGCTGATAGAGCGAAACAAAAAGAAACAACTCGAGAGTTGTTCAACAAAAACGAGGAACTAGCTTATGCAGTGTATGAAATTGACGAAACTGTAAAATTATTAGATCAATTAATTGCTAAAAATAAAGGTTTTGCTAAAAATGGTACAAAAATAAAAACTGATTTTGAAAATATAAAAGCAAAAATGGTAGTTACTACTGGTGATGGCTACGTAGCTTCAGCAGAACCTCAGTTGAGAGAGAAACTTGGAGAATTATACGCTTCTATTGCTAGCAACTTTACAGCTCCTTCTCCTTCACAATTAGAAAATAAGGAATCGATTATGCAACGCTTTGATAGCGAAATGAAGGAGTTCAAGACCGTTAAAGCTAAAAATGAAGCTAATTATTTAAAACAAGCAAAAGAACAAAACATTCCGTTTGTTTTGAAAACATTTGCAGAGTTTATTGCAGAATAAGAACATTTAAAACAAATTGTATCAAAAACGCTAACTTCGGTTGGCGTTTTTTTTATACCTCATTTTAACACAAACTTCTAAACTGTTGCATCAAAAGAACAATTCAAAATGGTAACTTTGCTTTTTTGCAAAAAATTATGCTAGACAAAGACAATACCATTGAAGTTCAAGGCGCTCGCGTGCACAACTTAAAAAATATAGATGTTTCCATTCCAAGAGAAAAGCTAGTTGTAATTACTGGACTTTCGGGATCTGGCAAATCCTCCTTAGCTTTTGATACCATTTATGCCGAAGGGCAACGCCGTTATGTAGAAACGTTTTCGGCCTATGCGCGTCAGTTTTTGGGTGGATTAGAACGTCCAGATGTTGATAAAATCGACGGGCTTTCGCCTGTGATTGCAATTGAACAAAAAACAACCAGTAAAAGTCCGCGTTCCACGGTAGGAACTATAACTGAAATTTATGATTTCTTGCGTTTACTTTATGCTCGTGGTGCCGATGCTTACAGTTACAACACCGGAGAAAAAATGGTTTCTTACTCTGACGAGCAAATTAAGGACTTGATTATTCAGGATTTTGCAGGAAAACGAATCAATATTTTGGCGCCTGTAATTAGAGCTCGAAAAGGACATTACGCAGAGCTTTTTCAACAAATTGCTAAGCAGGGCTTTTTGAAAGTTCGTGTCAATGCCGACGTACTTGATATTACTCTAGGTATGAAACTCGACCGTTACAAAACACACGACATCGAAATTGTTGTGGATCGAATGGTAATTGAAGACACACCAGATAACACTAAACGTTTGATGGAAAGCATTAATACCGCGATGAATCAAGGTGAAAATGTATTGATGGTTCTCGACCAAGATTCGAATGAAGTGCGCTATTTTAGTCGGAACTTGATGTGTCCTAGCACTGGAATATCTTATCAAAATCCAGAGCCTAATTTGTTTTCTTTCAATTCTCCAAAAGGAGCTTGTGATCATTGCAACGGACTTGGAACTGTGAATGAGGTCAACAGTAAAAAAATTGTTCCAAACCCAAAATTATCTATTAAAGCGGGTGGTTTTGCCCCTTTGGGCGAATACAAAAGCTCTTGGATTTTTAAGCAATTGGAAACCATTGGTGAAAAATTCGGTTTTAAATTGACTGATGCTATTGAAACCATTCCTACTGAAGCAATGGAAATGATTTTGAATGGTGGCAAAGAAAAATTTAGCATCGAATCGAAAACAGCTGGAGTTACCAAAGAATATAAAATTGATTTTGAAGGAATTTCGCATTTCATAAAAAACCAATACGATGAAAGTGGATCGGCGACAATCAAGCGCTGGGCAAAGGAATTTATGGACGAGATAAAATGCCCGGTTTGTGAAGGTTCTCGATTAAAAAAAGAGGCACAATTCTTTAAAATCAACACTAAAAATATCACCGAGTTGTGCGACATGGACATTTCGGATTTGACTGCTTGGTTTAAAGATTTAGACAACCATTTATCTGATAAACAAAAGCGTATTGCCACTGAAGTAATCAAAGAAATTAAGGATCGATTACATTTTTTGATGAATGTCGGTTTGGATTATTTGGCTTTAAGCCGAAGTTCGAAATCACTTTCAGGAGGTGAAGCGCAGCGTATTCGTTTGGCCACACAAATTGGTTCTCAATTGGTTGGTGTATTGTATATTTTGGATGAACCGAGTATTGGTTTGCACCAGCGTGACAATGAAAAACTAATACAATCGCTAGAGCAATTGCGAGATATTGGAAATTCGGTAGTGGTGGTGGAACATGACAAAGACATGATAGAACGCGCTGATTATGTGATTGATATTGGACCTAAAGCCGGGAAATACGGAGGTGAAATCATTAGTAAAGGAACACCTGCCGAAATCTTGAAACACCATACTATTACAGCGATGTATATGAATGGCGAAATGAAAATTGAAGTTCCTAAAAAACGAAGAGAAGGAAACGGAAAATTCCTAAAATTAACCGGAGCAACTGGAAATAATCTAAAAAACGTTTCGATTGAGTTGCCTTTGGGTAAAATGATCTGCGTGACGGGAGTTTCGGGAAGTGGAAAATCGACTTTGATTAACGAGACGCTCTACCCTATTTTGAATGCGTATTATTTTAATGGTGTCAAGAAACCGCAACCGTACAAAAAAATTGAAGGTTTAGAGCATATCGATAAAGTGATTGATATTGATCAAAGTCCGATTGGTAGAACACCTCGAAGCAACCCAGCAACCTACACCGAAGTTTTTACTGAAATCAGAAATCTGTTTACAATGACTTCTGAAAGTATGATTCGGGGCTACAAAGCGGGACGTTTTAGCTTTAATGTAAAAGGCGGACGCTGTGAAACCTGTGAAGGATCAGGTGTTCGAACAATAGAAATGAACTTTTTGCCAGATGTGTATGTGGAATGCGAGACGTGCCAAGGAAAACGTTTTAATAGAGAAACACTAGAAATTAGATACAAAGGAAAATCCATTTCGGATGTATTGAACATGACCATTGATGAGGCCGTTCCATTCTTTGAAATGATTCCGAAGATATATAGAAAAGTTAAAACCTTACAAGATGTTGGTTTAGGCTATATTACACTTGGCCAACAGAGTACCACACTTTCTGGTGGTGAAGCACAACGCATTAAGTTAGCGGGAGAATTGTCTAAAAAAGACACTGGAAATACGTTTTACATCTTAGACGAACCTACAACAGGACTCCATTTTGAGGATATTAGAGTGCTGATGGAAGTGATTAACAAACTAGTTGATAAAGGAAATACGATCCTAATTATTGAACACAATATGGATGTCATTAAACTGGCTGATTACATTATTGATATTGGTCCAGAAGGCGGAAAAGGCGGCGGTCAGTTGATTGCCAAGGGAACGCCTGAAGAAGTTGCAAAAAGCAAAAAAAGCTATACCGCACAGTTTTTAAAGAAAGAGTTGGTTTAATTCCCATCTTTTGAAGGGGAATATGAGACTAAAAAATTAGAAAAAAACTACAAAAGCAGTATGTTGCAGTTTTAAAAAAAGAATTACTTTAGCAGGCTCGATTTTTAGCCCTGATGGAAGTGGCATCCTTTTTATTTTTTAAAGAAAAAAATAAAAAGATAGAACGGACAGCAGGATAAAGCTCCTGAAAAAAATAGAAAAGATAATTAAAAGACAGAATATGAGATTAGAAGATTTTGATAATGACGAGGATAAAATAATCCAAGATAGTTTAAAGCAAAAAACTTGGAACGAAATTAGAGCAAACGACAGTTGGGCGATTTTTAAAATCATGTCCGAGTTTGTAAATGGGTACGAAAGCATGGGGCGAATAGGTCCATGTGTGTCTATTTTTGGATCGGCGAGAACAAAGCCGGAGGATCCAAATTACTTATTGGCAGAAAAAATTGCTTACAAAATTAGTAAAGCGGGTTACGGCGTAATTACAGGCGGTGGTCCTGGAATTATGGAAGCGGGTAATAAAGGTGCGCATTTAGGCGGTGGAATCTCTGTAGGATTGAATATTGAGTTGCCATTTGAGCAGCATTTTAATCCGTACATTGACACTGATAAAAACTTAAACTTTGATTATTTCTTTGTTCGCAAAGTAATGTTTGTGAAATATTCTCAAGGATTTGTTGTGATGCCAGGAGGTTTTGGAACATTGGATGAACTTTTTGAAGCGATCACATTAATTCAAACCAAAAAGATTGGAAAATTCCCGATTATATTGGTAGGAAGCAGTTTTTGGTCTGGGTTGCTTGACTGGGTAAAAACGGTACTTGTAGAAAAAGAAAAAACAGTGAGTCCTCAAGATTTAAACTTAATTAAGATTGTAGATACCGAAGATGAAGTTGTGGCAGTAATTGATGCCTTTTATAAAAAATACGATTTATCTCCTAATTTTTAACACGATAAAGAAGCTGCTCACAACAGCTTCTTTTTTTTTTGGGTAAAATTTGACTCATAGCAAGCATTTGTATTCCATAATAAGTATATTTATTTTTTAATACAGCCCTACCCGATTTTGAAGAAATTATTTTTTACCACACTTTGCCTCCTAGCTGTTTTGCTTCCCGCTCGAATGTTGGGACAACAGGAATCTAAAATACAGCTGACATGGCTTCCGGAACTCAAAAGTTTTGAAGTTAGTCAACAAATTAGCTTTACGAATGAAACTAAAGACACTTTAAAATCGATTGTTTTAAACGATTGGAATCATGCGTACTCTAGTAAAACTACTCCGTTAGCCAAACGCTTTTCAGATGAATTTTACAGAGGATTTCATTTGGCAAAAGAAGAAGAACGTGGCAGTACTCAAAACCTGAGCATTACCAACGCACAACAATTGCCATTAATTTGGAAGCGACCTGAAAAACATCCTGACTTGATAGAATTTACGCTACTTCAGCCTTTGTTACCGGGAGAAAAAACAATACTTTTATTGCGCTACAACAGTAAAATTCCGCATGATAAGTTCACCAAAATTGGTTACAATGATTCAGGTAGTGTTTATTTAAAAAATACTTTTTTGTTTTTGGCACGCTATGAAAATCATGATTTTGTGCGGTACAGCAATTACAACCTTGATGATGCAACTAATGCCATTACTAACTTAGAAGTTATTATTGCTACGCCTAACAATTGGATAATTACTACCGATTTGAATGTTAATGAAGCAGCAATAGAGCAAAACTCTGTTTATCAAGGAACGGGGAAAAACAGAACTGATTTCTCGCTCAGCCTTCAACCCAAACCTAGCTTTTACAGTTACAATAATTCCTTGCTTAATGTATGGACCGACTTAAAACAAAATAAAGTTAATGACATTCAAAAAGCCATAAGCGTAGACCGAATTGTTCAATTTACGCATTCTTTTTTAGGGAATTATCCGCAGCAAAATATAATGGTTGCGCAGGCCGATTATGATAAGAATCCGTTTTATGGATTGAACCAATTGCCTTCGTTTTTGAGTCCGTTTCCCAATGAATTTTTATTCGAAATAAAATTTTTAAAAACTTATTTGAACAGTTTTTTAAAAAATAGTTTGCATCTTGATCCCAGAAAAGACAATTGGCTTTACGACGGTTTACAAGTATATTTAATGATGCAATACATTGAAAACTATTATCCTGATAGTAAACTGATTGGTAACTTAGCAAAGTTAAAATTGTTGAAACCTTTTAGTCTTGCTGACGTAGAATTTAATGATCAGTATAGTTATTTTTACATGCTTATGGCGCGCAAAAATTTAGATCAAGCGCTTGGAGAACCTAAAAGTTCCTTGATAAAATTTAACGAGCAAATTGCTAACAAGTACAAAGCTGGTTTGAGTTTGAAATATTTGGACTCGTACCTGCAAAACGATGTGTTACGAAGCACAATACTTGAATTTTACCAAAATAATCAAACAAAAAATAGCACCAGAACTGATTTTGAAACCATTTTAAAAAGTAAAACTGCAACTAATTTGGATTGGTTTTTTAACACCATTATCAACTCCAGATCGATTGTTGATTACAAATTTAAAAACGTTTCATCAACCAAAGACAGTATTACATTTTCGGTTAAAAATAAAACAGGAACTCAAGTACCTGTGCCCATTTTTGGTTTAGCAAAAGGGAAAATAGTTTATCAAAAATGGTTCTATATCAAAGCCTGTGACACCACAATGACGATTCCGCGCCAAGCGATAGACAAAATAGTGATTAATTTAAAAAATGAAGTTCCTGAATATAATTTACGAAACAATTGGCATAAACTAAATGGTTTTTTTCCGAATAACAGACCTTTGAAATTTGCCTTTTTTAAAGATTTAGAGGATCCTTATTTCAATCAGATTTTGTTTTTACCTTCTATATATTATAACTTTTATGACGGTTTAACGCCCGGATTACGTTTGCATAACAAGACTATTTTAGACAAGCCGTTTACGTTTGATGTCAATCCGTCCTACTCAACAAAGTCGCAAAATTTGTCCGGTGCTGCTGCCTTCGTGGTCAACCAAAATATCAGAAATAGTAACTTGTTTAATATAAAATATGGTCTAAGTGCCAACTATTTCAATTATGCACCAGATGCAAGTTATTTACGCTTCAATACTTCGGTGCAAATGCGCATTCGTGAACCAAATTTTAGAGACAACCGCAAACAATTTATATTGCTACGTCAAATTAACGTAGATCGCGAAACAAGTGCTTTTGTTAACGATAATTCTCCAAACAATTATTCAGTACTTGATTTACGCTACAGCAACAACAAAACCGAGGTCACCAATCATATCAATTTTACTGCTGTAACCCAATTTTCAGGAAAATTTGGTAAAGCCACCGCGGAAGTTGAGTTCAGAAAATTATACGAAAACAACCGCCAATTGAATTTGCGCTTGTATGCAGGACACTTTTTATACAACAAAACCGATTCGGATTATTTTAGTTTTGCTCTCGATCGCCCTACTGATTATTTGTTTGATTACAATTATTTAGGACGATCTGAAAGCAGTGGCTTATTTAGTCAACAATACATCATTGCCGAGGGCGGGTTTAAATCTAAATTAAACACGCCATTTGCCAACACTTTTTTAAGTAGTTTAAATGCTAGTGTGAGCATTTGGAATTGGATCGAAGTATATGGTGATGTCGGAATTTTAAAGAATCGAAGCCAAAAAGAACGCTTTGTTTTTGATAGCGGCGTAAGATTAAACCTAGTTACCGACTATTTTGAACTCTATTTTCCAGTGTATTCTAGCAATGGTTGGGAGATTTCTTCGAATAATTATAACGAAAAAGTACGTTTTATCGTAACATTTTCACCTAAAACATTAATCAATCTTTTTAGCCGAAAATGGTTTTAATCGAAATTAATGAGTGCTTTTTATTGCATAATTATCATTTTTAAAGCAATAAAATTACATATATAAAAAAAATAAGTTTCATTTTATTAGAATAAATTGAAAAAATTAAAATCTATTTTCATCAAACTATTATGAAAAGAACTTGCTTTTCAGTAAATTTGTAGCTTAAAGTGATGCTTTTCAATTATGATAAAAGAAAAAACCAATAGTACGTTGACATTTGAAGATTTCAAAATCGAAGTTTTAAAGGACTACACCACCGCTATTATTAGCCGCGAATGCAGTTTATTAGGACGAAAAGAAGTATTGACAGGAAAAGCCAAATTTGGAATTTTTGGCGATGGAAAAGAAGTGCCGCAATTGGCTATGGCCAAAGCATTTCAAAACGGCGATTTTAGATCGGGCTACTATCGCGACCAAACTTTTATGATGGCTATTGGCGAATTGACCATGCAACAATTTTTTGCAGGTTTATATGGCCATACCGATATTGAACAAGATCCAATGTCAGCAGGTAGACAAATGGGCGGGCACTTTGCTACGCACAGTTTGAATGCTGATGGTTCTTGGAAAGACTTAACCAAACAAAAAAATTCAAGCTCAGATATATCTCCTACTGCGGGTCAAATGCCACGTTTGTTAGGTTTGGCGCAAGCATCTAAAATCTATAGAAATGTAAAAGGTATTCCAAACGCTGCTAATTTTTCGAATCAAGGAAATGAAATTGCTTGGGGTACAATTGGGAACGCAAGTACTTCTGAAGGATTATTTTTTGAAACGATAAACGCTGCTGGTGTTTTACAAGTACCTATGGTAATGAGTGTTTGGGATGATGAATACGGAATTTCGGTACATGCAAGACATCAGACTACCAAAGAAAATATTTCTGAAATATTAAAAGGATATCAGAAAGAAGAAGATACCAACGGCTATGAAATTCTTCGTGTAAAAGGATGGGATTATGCTGAGTTAATTACGACGTATCAAAAAGCGGCGCAAATTGCTCGTGAAAATCACATTCCAGTATTAATTCACGTAAATGAACTAACACAGCCTCAAGGACACTCTAGTTCAGGATCACACGAGCGTTACAAAAACAGTGATCGTTTAGCTTGGGAAAGAGAATTTGACTGTATCCGTCAGATGAGATTGTGGATGATTGCCATTAATATTGCCTCGCCAGAAGAAATTGACGCCATTGATGCACAAGCTAAAAAAGACGTAATGGAAGCTAAAAAAGCAGCATGGAATGCCTTTTTAGAACCAATCATTGCCGATCAAAAAGCATTAGTTGCACTATTGAATGAAATTGCGGCAACGAGCGAACATAAAGAAGCTATCACTAATTATGCAAATGAGTTAAACGCTATTAAATCTCCTTTGAAGAAAGAGATTTTAGTAACCGCTCGTAAAGTATTGCGTTTAATTGTTGCTGAAAGTGGAAAAGCCGTTTTAGCTAATTGGATTAATGAGTATACTCAAAAAGAGCAAAAGAATTTTAGTAGCAATTTATTTTCAGAAACTGAAAAGAACGTTTTCTCTGCTCAAAAAGTGTTGCCTGTTTACGCAGACGATGCCAAAGAAGATACTGATGGACGTATGATTTTGCGTGATAACTTTGATGCTATTTTTACAAAATATCCAGAAACTCTAATTTTTGGAGAAGATGCTGGAGCCATTGGTGACGTTAACCAAGGTTTAGAAGGAATGCAAGAGAAATACGGTGAGCTACGTGTTGCCGATGTTGGAATTCGCGAAGCAACCATTTTGGGTCAAGGTATTGGAATGGCCTTGCGTGGTTTACGCCCTATAGCCGAAATTCAGTATTTAGATTATTTATTGTATGCTATTCAAATCATGAGTGATGATTTAGCTACCCTTCAATACCGTACAGTTGGTAAACAAAAAGCGCCACTAATTATTCGTACACGCGGTCACCGTCTGGAGGGAATTTGGCATTCAGGTTCACCAATGGGAATGATTATTAATGCAGTTCGTGGTATCCATGTTTTGGTTCCTCGCAACATGACACAAGCTGCTGGTTTTTATAACAGTTTGTTAGAATGTGATGAACCTGCATTGGTTATCGAATGTTTGAACGGCTACCGATTGAAAGAAAAAATGCCTTCAAATTACGGTGAGTTCAAAACTCCAATTGGAGTAATCGAAACTTTAAAAACTGGAAACGACATTACACTTGTTTCTTACGGTTCTACGCTACGATTGGTTCAACAAGCTGCGAAAGAACTCAGTGAAGTAGGTATTGATTGTGAAATTATCGATTTACAATCTTTATTACCTTTTGATATCAATCAAGATATTGTAAAAAGTATTCAAAAAACAAATCGCTTGTTAGTAATTGACGAAGATGTACCTGGCGGAGCTTCAGCTTTTATCTTACAACAAATTATAGAACAACAAGACGCTTACGCTTACTTAGACAGCAAGCCTCAAACACTTACTGCTAAAGCGCACCGTCCAGCTTACGGAACTGACGGTGATTATTTTTCGAAACCATCTGCAGAGGATATTTTTGAAAAAGTTTACGATATGATGCACGAAAGTAATCCTGCACTTTATCCAAGTTTATACTAAGAACAATAAAGTAATACCACAAAGTCCCAATCTGCTTGCTGTAGATTGGGACTTTTTTTTAGATATCATTTGAAGTAAAACTATTTTTTAAAGCCGATGGCTACTTGAACAACAGTTAAATAAATAGGAGTTATCATTTAAAGCCGTAATTTTAATAAAAAAAGAAATCACATGGAAAAATTTGCATTATTAGCAAGATTAGAAGCCAAACCTGGCAAAGAAGAAGAAGTTGCAGCTTTCTTAAAAAGCGCTTTGCCGTTAGTTCTTGATGAACCTGAAACCGTAAATTGGTACGGATGGCAAATTGGCGCTTCTACCTTTGGAATTTTTGATACTTTTGAAACCGAAGAAGGAAGAAAAGCGCATTTAGCGGGAAAAATAGCCGAAGCCCTAATGGCAAATGCTGGAACATTATTAGCACAAGATCCAGTTATCGAATTTGTAGATTTATTAGCTGTAAAATAGAGATAGATTTGATTTTATAAGAGTAAATAGCTCAATTAAACTTATAATCTGCAACAATAAAATCTAAATTAAATGTTATAATGCCAACGTAAATTTTTATGTTGGCATTTTTTATTTAAATTTAAACTTTATAAAAAACAAAGCATGAAAACCTTAGAATCCCTATTTCAAGAATTAAATAACATCAAAGTAATTGACGCTTCAATTGATTACCAATATTACACTCCACTAGACTTATCCCCTTCTAATACAGATTTAGAACACATTAAAGATAGTAATTCAACCGATTTTGAAATTTATATCGAAAACCTTTTGCAAAAGCGCAATGCCAAAGTAGCTTATGGTGGTTACAATGAAAAACGCAATTTGTACAAGCGAAGTGAAAAATTCAATGATGAAACTACTGATGAGCGCAACATACACCTTGGTTTGGATTTATGGATAAAAGCGGGAACTTCCGTTTTAGCGCCTTTAGACGGACATATTCATAGTTTCAATTACAACACCGGTTTAGGAGATTATGGCCCTACCATAATTTTAGAGCATCAAATTGAGGAACATAAATTTTATACGCTCTACGGGCATTTATCGTTAGAAAGTATTAGTCATATTGCCATTGGCGATTCAGTTCAACAAGGCAATCAAATTGCTACTTTGGGCGATGCGAGTGTTAATGGTGATTATGCTCCGCACTTACATTTTCAAATTATTAAAGAAATCCCGAATGCATCAGGAGATTATCCAGGAGTATGCAATAGTAAAGATCTTCAGCATTTTTTAGAAAACTGTCCAGATCCAAATCTTTTACTTAAAATTTATTAAGATGAAAAAAATACTTGTATTGTGCGCTATTGTACTCTTTATTGGTTGTAAAACAAAGCAAACAGTAATTGTACCTGAAATTAAGGAAGGTAAAAATGTCAAGCTGCCAACCGCAGCACTAAACGACAATCAAAAAAACAAGTCATATGATTTAGGAAAGCGCGTTTTGATGACGTGTAACACTTCAAAATTCAAACCTTTTACTACTGCAGAAGCTACTGCCTCAGTTATTAAAAATACAACCGAAGCACGATTGACAAAAACCTGCACTCGTTTTAGACAATATTATGGTTCTTTTATTGATTTGCAATTTGTTGAAGCTTACGTTAACAAAGCGGATCAAATTACTATTTACAGATACAAGGCTCAGTATACCAAAAAAGTAGCCAATAAAGAACTACGCGTTAGTATGAATGCAGACAACAAAGTAACAGCCATAAAATCGCTAGATTGGGTAGATTATTTTCCAATTAATTAAAACTAATTTTAAATTAAAAAATTGCTTTAAAGAGAGGTCTATGACCTCTCTTTTTTTTAATGTAACCGCACTATTTATTTGATTTTCATTTTTTTTGGATGCCATTTCTAATCTTATTCCCAGCATCGAATTAAGGTCTTTAGTTCCTTTTTTATACTTTAAATAAAAATGGTAGAATTCATCTAACTACTTCATTAAAACTTATACAGTATTACAACTTATCAAGCGAATATATCTTTTTTGAGTATATACTAGAAAATAACTTTTTGGCTGCTCGTACCTCTATAAAATCGATTAAAAGACATTTTTTATCGATTAAATGCGATTTTTAATAGATTAAGTAAGAAATAAATGCTTTAAAATTTGGTTAGTAATAAAAGATAAATCATTTTTGTATTGTTTATATGCTACAATAAACAATTCGCTGAATTATAATTCATTAGCAACATTTAATACACTAAATTTACTATTAACAACATTAAACAACAAAAACTATGAAAATTAAAAAACTACTTTATTGTTACATATCGTTTTTGGGCGATAAGTCAATTACAAATCCCAAACGATTAACACCACGGCATTCACTAACCTGAAAAGAGGGTATTCCCTTACTTTCTGCAAAGGAACATTGTCAACCTCGCTTAAGATCCAATTAATAATCATTTATGTAAAAAACAACTAACATGAAATTTTTAAGATATTTATTAATTACTGTTGTACTCTGTAGTACCAATTTTGTGACTGGTCAAGGAATTAATTGGCAAAGTATCAATCAAGGTACTGATTTAAGTTACCAATCTGTAACATATGGTAACGGTCTTTACGTGGCTGTAGCTACTAATGGATTAGGTAAGCGCGTGGCTACTAGTCCTGATGGCGCTACCTGGACAATGCGCAATAGCGCAGCTGATAATGGTTGGACATCGGTAACCTTCGGAAATGGAGTTTTTGTGGCAGTGGCTAATTCTGGAACTGCAGGAAGCCGAGCAATGACCAGCCCTGATGGCATAAACTGGACCTTAAGAAACACAGCTGTCGATAACTCCTGGAATTCGGTTACCTATGGCAATGGACTATTTGTGGCAGTAGCAAGTTCAGGAACAGGTAATAGAGTCATGACCAGTCCTGATGGTATTACTTGGACTTCAAGTAACGCAGCAGTTGATAATAACTGGAGGTCTGTCACTTATGGTAACGGACTATTTGTGGCAGTTGCAACCTCTGGTATTAATAACCGAGTAATGACTAGCCCTGACGGTATTACTTGGACCAGCAGAACATCAGCAGCAGACAATTCATGGCAATCTGTTACCTATGGCAATGGGCTTTTTGTAGCTGTTGCAAATAGTGGTACAAATAACCTAGTAATGACGAGTACGGATGGAATCACTTGGACGTTACAGACACCTGCAACAAATACTGCATGGACTTCAGTTACTTACGGAAATGGTCTATTTGTGGCGGTAGCAAGAAATGGTACAAGCGATGGTGTGATGACCAGCCCTGACGGAATTACTTGGACCTCAAGAACGGCATTAACATTAAATTATTGGCGGTCTATTACTTACAGCAACGGTCGCTTTGTAGCATTTGGAGATATAGGTTTAGGTAATCGCATAATGAGTAGTACCGATGGGATTAACTGGATTGCAATAAACAATGCTTCAGATTTTTCGTGGCGTTCTGTAACTTATGGCAACGGACTGTTTGTAGCGGTGGCTTCAAATGGATCTAATAATCAAGTTATGACCAGCCCTGATGGCATTACTTGGACACCAAGGACAGCAGTAGCAAATAATCCATGGTATTCTGTAACCTATGGAAACGGGCTTTTTGTGGCAGTTGCAACTAGCGGTATAAACCAAGTTATGACAAGCCCCGATGGAATTAATTGGACTGCAAGAGTTGCAGCATCAACTAATTCATGGTTTTCTGTAACCTATGGGAATGGGATGTTTGTAGCAGTTTCAAGCAGTGGCATTAATAATCGCGTTATGACAAGTACCGATGGCATTACATGGACTAGTAGAACCGCTGCTGAAAATAATACATGGTATAATGTAACCTATGGCAATGGGCTTTTTGTAGCAGTGTCAGCTGATGGAACAAATAGGGTCATGACCAGCCCGGATGGTATCACATGGACCTCAAGAACTGCTGCGGTAAATAATCAATGGTTTTCGGTGACTCATGGTAATGGGCTTTTTGTAGCAGTGTCAGTTGATGGTACTAATAGAGTTATGACTAGTCCTGATAGTATTACCTGGACTTCAAGAACTGCAGCAGTAAACAATAACTGGTACGCTGTAACTTATGGTAATGGTCTATTTGTGGCCGTCAGTAATAATGGAACAGGCAATCGAGTTATGACCAGCCCTGATGGTATTACTTGGACCTCGAGAACTTCTGCCGCTGATAATAATTGGCAAGGTATAACCTTTGGTAATGGCAGGTTTGTTGCGGTTTCATCTAATGGTATCAATAACAGAGTCATGGTTTCTGGCTGTGCACAACCTGCTGTACCAACGGCAGCTATACAATCCTTTTGTAGCAGTGCAAATCCTACTGTAACTAATTTGGTGGCCACGGGCCAAGATATTAAGTGGTACGCAACAGAGACTGGTACAACGGTATTATCATCAAGCACTGCTCTTAGCTCGGGTACTTATTATGCCACACAAACGATCGACAATTGCGAAAGTCCCCGTACCGCAGTGGTAGTAACTGTATCTAATTGTGCCGCCACTTGGAACGGTGCCGTAAATAACTCTTGGTCTACAGCAGGAAACTGGTCAAACAATCTTGTTCCAGACGGTAGTTTAGATATTGAAATACCTTCAGGTAATCCTGTTTTAGATGTAGCGTATACCGTACCTGCCACTAAAGTCCTAACAGTTTCGGGAACGGGAACTTTAACGATAGCTCCAACTGCAAGTATAACAGTTGAAGGTACATTAGCTTTAAACGATCGTCCAGTTACTTTAAAATCTGACGCTACAGGAACTGCTGTTTTAGGCCAAGTTACTGGTTTAGTAACAGGGGCTACTAATGTTACCGTAGAACGCTATATTCCGCAAGGCAAAAGAGCTTTCCGTTTTTTAAGTCCTGGTGTAACAACTACCAACTTTATCAGCAACAACTGGCAATTGGGTACACACATTACAGGTTCTTCAACTGGAGCTAATGGTTTTGATGCCACTGCAACAGGAAGTGCATCGCTGTTTACCTATAATAATAATCAAGCCACTGGAAGTGGTTGGAGTGCTGTAACCTCTACCAATGCGACTAATTTGCAAGCTGGACAAGGCTATCGCCTTTTGGTACGTGGAGACCGTAATGTAAATATCAACACCACCTCTGCTCCAACTATGAATGCGGCAGTAACATTAAGCGCAACAGGTACTTTAACTACGGGACCTGTAATTTTTGATAGTGCATCGGCAATTGCTTTAAATGCTACTAGCAATTTGGTAACAAACGGTTATAGCTTAGTAGGTAACCCGTATGTAAATACCGTAAATTGGAATACATTGACTAAAGTAGGATTAACAGATTCTTATTACGTATGGGATCCTAATATGGGAACTGCTGCACAAAGAGGACGCTATGTGGTGTACAATAGTTTGAGTGGTTCTAGTAATAACGCCTCTAATGTTAACCAATACATCCAGCCTGGTCAAGCCTTTTTTGTACAAAACAGCATATTAGGAATTCCTGGAACACTTACTTTTCAAGAAATTAACAAAGTGGGTGCCGCTAACTTAACTCCTATTTTTAGAACGAAACAAAACCCAATAGCAAAACTGAACTTGAGCGTATACGAAACAAGTGAATTGACAGCAGGTGGATTCCCAATTGATGCAACTGTTGCAGTTTTTGATGCTTCTTTTAACAGTGCAATTGATAATGCTGATGTTACCAAACTAAGCACAGGAACTGAGAATATTTCAATTGCTAATAATAATAAAATGTGGGCTATAGACGCTCGTGGACCTGTTAGCGAGAAAGACGAAGTAATTTTGAATTTACAAGATTTTCAAGCGAATAAAAACTACAGTTTGCGCGCACAGTTTTCAAATTTTGAACCAACTGTAAGTCCGTTTTTTGTAGATACTTTTTTAGGAACTACAACTCCTCTAACAACGACTGCAACTACTGATATTAGTTTTGTTACTACTTCAAATGCAGCTTCATATAAGAGCGATCGTTTTAAAATCACATTCCAAAACAAAACATTGAGTAATGACGATTTTATTGCAGAGCAAGTAGTATTGTATCCAAATCCAGTTACAAATAATCAATTTAGCTTAACACTCCCTGCAATGATGCAAGGCGCGTTGCAAGTACAATTGATCAACGTAACAGGACAATTGGTATACCAACAAGAAACAGAAGCCAAACCTATGCTAAATGTATCGCTTAACAGAGAGCTTCCTCAAGGGGTTTATTTTGTAAAAATTAGCAATCAAGGAATGAACTTAACTAAAAAAATAACTATCAAATAAGGATTCGCTTATTTTAATTAAGACCCATCATGAAACTAAAAAGTCGTTTACATACATTAGCAACTGCGGCATTATTAATATGTCCTGCCTACACCCTACTTGCTCAAGAGGAATTTCCTGAGGATGTACAAGACGTGCCAGCTGCACCCATTGACAACATGATTGTAATTGCACTAATTCTTGCAGTATGTTTTGCTTTTTATTTTATC
The DNA here is from genome assembly GCF_011365745.1 of Flavobacterium turcicum. Lineage (GTDB taxonomy): Bacteria > Bacteroidota > Bacteroidia > Flavobacteriales > Flavobacteriaceae > Flavobacterium > Flavobacterium turcicum. The sequence goes on from NZ_JAAOBY010000002.1 coordinate 612,640, forward strand.
AAAAAAGCCAAGCAAATCAATCCTAAAATCAATTAATTTAGATTGCTAACATATTTATTTAAACGGCCCAAAATCAGATGATTTTGGGCCGTTTTAGTTTTATAAAATAACCACTAGTTGCGCATTTTAGTGATTTTCTCAATATTGATAATTTTTAAAATACTTCCCTTTTTTTCAATCAAACCTTCGTTTTTAAACTCGGTTAAGGTACGGCTTACTGTTTCGGTAGCGGTGGCGGTTAGTGCCGCTAGATCGTCTCTACTGATGCGAATGGTAGTATCGTGTTTAAACAAGTCTAAAATAGCTTCTGCAATTCGTTTTCTTACGGATTGATAGGCCAATTGTAATAAAGAAGAATCTTTGGTAAGGATTTCATTTGATAAAATGTTCAGGAACTTTTTAGACACGTCAGGATACAATCGTAGTAATTCATCAAACTGTTGCTTTGAAAAAAAACACAAATGGCTTTCCTCTAAAGCGGTTGCGGTATCGTTATACAATTGATTGGACAGTACCGAATTGGCTCCTAAAAAATCATCTGGTCGATAAATAGCGGTTATTAACTCGCGTCCGTCTTCAGTCATTTTTGTGGTTTTTATTTTTCCTGACAGTACTAAATAAATTCCCAATGGACTATCCCCTTCATAATGAACTACTTGATTTTTTTTAAAAATTCTACTTTGACTTTTTGAAATCAATTTACTTAATTCAGCCAAACCACCATTTTTAGAGATACTAAAGGGAGCTTGTTCTAAGGATTGTAAATGCAAATGTTGCTCTTTATGTTTTTTATTCAATCTGATTTCAACAGCATTTAGCAATTCTAAGCGTCCAAAAGGTTTTACCAAATAATCATCGGCTCCCATTTCCATGCCTTTTCGTAAATCTGTTCTTTCAGACTTTGCAGTTATGAAAATAAAGGGTATTAACGAGGTTTTATCATTTTTTGCAAGTAAGTACAAAACTCCATATCCATCTAAATCAGGCATCATGATGTCGCACAAAATTAAATCGGGTAGTTCAGCCATAACAATTTCTACGCCTTCGATTCCGTTTTTTGCCAAAATCACCTCATAGTTCGCCAATTCTAATATTTCAACTATACTGTCGCGTATGTCGTTATTGTCTTCTATTACTACTATTTTGCTCATAATTTTGAAAATGTTAGAGTGAATATTGCTCCTTTACCAGTAGCACTAGTGCAACTCACTTGCCCGCGCATTAAGGCGATGTATCGTGCTACAATGTTTAAGCCAAGACCAGTTCCGGGAATAGTTCCTGTATTATGGGCTCTAAAAAAAGGTTCAAACAAATGAGGTTGGTCCTCAATAGGAATTCCAATTCCGTTATCCTTTACTTTTATAATGCAATTTAGGGCATTAATCTCAGTTGTAAATGCAATACAACTCGTGTCATTAGAATATTTTATCGCGTTTGAAATAAGGTTAATTAAACTGTTTTTTAGTAAGTTTTTATCTAAATTAATTTCTTGGTCTTCGCCAGAATGTGAATATATTATTTTTTGTTTTGACTTGGCTAATAATTGCATTTCTTCAGTTATTTCATTGGCCAATTGTACCAAATCGAAACAAGTTTCTCTGGGTACTACCTTCCCTATTTCCAACTGTTCTATGTAAAGAAAATCGTTTAACACTGTTGTTAAGTTAGTCACGGCATTGACTATTTTACCCACATGTTTCGTAATGTTGGCGTTACCGTAAGCTTCAGCATATTTTTCTATCAACGAGGCTGACAAATGCACGGTACTCAATGGAGTTCTAAATTCGTGCGAAGCCATCGATAAAAATCTGTTTTTTAAGTGACTCAGCGTTTTTTCCTTTTCTAAAGTTTGACGCACTTTTTCGCGCGATCTCTCCAATGCCTTGATTGTTTTATTGAGTGTTTTTGTGCGTTGCGCTACCAACTCTTCAAGATGCGAAGCGTATTCTTTTAAGCGTGCTTCATCTATTTTTTGCTGTGTTAGGTCGTGTATAAAGCCCACAAAAATTTTCTGATCGGCATAAATAACCTCGCTAACACCTAATTTAAATGGAAACAGTGTTCCGTTTTTAGTTTTTCCAATCAATTCTCTTCCAACTCCTATAATGTGAGCCTTACCAGTGTTTTTATATTGTTTCAAATAAAAATCATGTGATTCTTTTTCGGGTAAGGGCATTAGCATAGAAATGTTATTTCCTAATACCTCAACCTCAGTGTAGCCAAACAACCTACAACCTGTTGGATTAATACATTCAACAATTCCATTTTCATCAATAGTGATGATTCCATCAATGGCGTTATGTATAAGAGCATGCATTAGCGAAGCTTTTTTCATAACTATTGGGTAACCAAAAAGTATCGGTTATAAGTAAAGGTACGCCAATTAGTACGTTTATGGTTTAAAAAGTGATGCATGTCACATATAGTAGCGGTGTACATCATGTGTTGTCATTTTTTATTGATTGAATTTACATGTTCTTTATCAATGGATCAAAAAGCAATACCAAGGTTGATATAATAAACCTCAACATTTAATAATACTTTGAAACCTATACAAAACTAGCTACCTAAATAGATAATTCTACCGAGAGATTAGTACTCTGATTTTTTTATTTTAAAGTGTTTGGTATCACTTATTACAACGGGTCACATCATTTTATGCTCACATAAAGAGCCTCAACTTTGCTTAAGTAATAATCTAAGGTCTCTTAAGGTAAGCGACTTTTAGAAACGTAATTAAATATTTTTTCGATGAAAACAAATGAAGAATTACAAAAAGACGTTCAAGATGCCATTAAATTTCAACCCCTTTTGCAGGCAGCTGAAATAGGTGTCATTGTAAAAAACGGTATCGTAACGCTTACGGGGGTTGTTGATGGTTATTTTAAAAAGACCGAAGCTGAAAATGCTGCAAAAAATGTTGTAGGTGTTAAAGCTGTGGTCGAAAACATAACCATTAAGTACAATAATTATTCTAAAACTGACAGCGAAATTGCCGAAGAAGTCCTAAAGGCATTAAACGAAAGTTGGTCCGTTCCAAAGGATAAAGTACAGGTAAAGGTAGAAAATGGTTGGGTTACCCTTGAAGGAGAACTCCCTTGGAACTATCAAAGAGAAGCTGCAAAAAGTACGATCAATTACTTGCAAGGGGTAAAAGGTATTGCCAATCATATCAAAATCAAATCAGAGGTTCAAGATGCGATCGAGAAAAAAGATGTTGAAAAAGCCCTTGAACGTCATTGGTCTATCAATGCCGATGACATTCATGTAAAAGCTGAGGGAAGTAAAATTATTTTAACTGGGAACGTTACCTCCTTATACCAAAAAGAGGAAGCAGGAAAAATTGCTTGGAATACACCAGGAGTTTGGACTGTTGACAACAAGCTTGAAGTAGAATATGACTATTCTTATATTGACTAAACCAAAAATATCGGGGAGTTTAATGCTTCCCGATTTTTAACTACTAATTAAAAAAATAATGCTATGAAAGTACTTTTTTATGCAATCATATTGACCTCAATGACAACCACAATTTTGATGAACACGTTGGGGAAAAAAATTAAAAAACTAAAAGCTGCAAACAATCACTGTTCATGTCACGACAAAAATTGTGAGTACAATTAATAAATCATCATTGTTTAAAAAACTAGTAAACAAAAGTCTGTTAGTTCTTTAAACATAATACCTTAAGTTCCATTTTCATCGAAAAAAATCAATTATCAAAGGGAAGTGCCCTTTTTTACAAAGCAAATGATACAAGTCAAAAAAGAAGGGATTATATTGAACAAAACCTCATTGCCTTTTGAAAATGAAGGTGTGCTGAATCCCGCAGCAATTAGAGAAGGTAATTTTGTACATCTTTTATATCGCGCCGTAAGAATTGGCAATCATTCTACTATTGGCTATTGTCAGCTTGAAGGTCCATTGTCAATGGTAAAGAGGAACAAAACTGCCTTGTTAATACCGGAATTTGATTATGAAAGTCATGGTTTAGAAGATCCTCGAATTGTAAAAATTGAAGACATTTATTATCTCACCTACACCGGTTTTGATGGTGTAAATGCATTAGGTTGCCTAGCGGTTTCTAAAGATTTAATTCATTTTGAAAAAAAAGGAGTCATTGTTCCGCAAATAACATATGCTGAATTCGATGAATTAGCAGAAAATACGAGTCCAATCAATACCAAATACTTCCGTTATAACGAGCACATCGGTATTTTAGAATCAGACAAGGAGAAATCACTAGTTTGGGACAAAAACGTTATTTTTTTTCCTAGAAAAATTGAAGGTAAGTTTTATTTCTTACACCGCATCAAACCTGATATACAAATTGTAGTTGGTGTTGATAATTTACAGGACTTAACCGCTACCTTTTATCAAGAATATTTAAAACATTTTAATGACTGTGTGGTGCTCAGTTCCAAATTTGATCACGAAGTTAGTTACGTAGGTGGTGGCTGTCCTCCTATTGAAACTCCTCAGGGCTGGCTGCTCATTTACCACGGTGTAAAAGATGGAATCAACGGATATATCTATTCGGCCTGTGCCGCATTACTTGATTTAGAAAATCCTAAAATCGAGCTCTCACGTTTGCCTTACCCTTTATTTTTTCCTCAGGTTGAATGGGAACTAAAAGGCGAAGTAAATAACGTTTGTTTCCCAACAGGAGCAGCAGTTTTTGATGATACTTTGTACATCTATTACGGAGCTGCAGATGAACGTATTGCCTGCGCATCAGTATCATTATTAGGATTAATCAACGAACTATTACTTTATACCACTCAAGATGTTAAATAAAATCAAAACCAATCGTAACAATACCTATTCAGATAATAACAGAAAATCTTTTGGTTTAGAAGCAAAGCCAATTCTTGAAAAAAAGAAAATACCGAAGGTTTTATTTATCACGACTTATCCGCCTCGTGAATGCGGTATTGCTACCTATTCCCAAGATTTAATCGGATCGATAAACAACAAATTCAAAAACACTTTCGATATTCAAATTGCAGCGCTTGAAACGCAACATCAAAAACATGAATATCCTGCGGAGGTCTGTTATGTTTTAGATACCATTAATCCGATTTCTTACCAAAAACTAGCTCAAAATATTAACCAAAACAAAACTATTGAAGTAGTTATTGTGCAACATGAATTTGGCTTGTTTAAAAACAACGAAGCGGATTTCATTCTATTTTTAAAAACAATTCGCAAACCCATTATCATAGTTTTTCATACCGTACTGCCCAATCCCGATGTGTTTTTGAAACAAAACATTGCCGAAATGGAGGAGCTAGTGCATTTTTTTATTGTAATGACAAATGCTTCGGCTGCATTGTTAGAAAACAATTACGGAATTTCGAAAAACAAAATTACGGTTATCCCGCACGGTACACACTTGGTAAAACATGCTGACAAAGAAATTTTGAAAGACAAATACAACTTGACAGGCAGAAAAATAATTTCAACATTTGGATTGTTGAGTTCCGGAAAGTCAATTGAAACAACTTTGAATGCAATGCCATTTTTGGTAGAAAAAAATCCGACGCTACTTTTTCTTATCATAGGCAAAACACATCCCACGGTAGTAAAAGAAGAAGGTGAAGCCTACCGCAAAAGTTTAGAACAAAAAATTGAAGATTTAGGAATACAAGCGCATGTAAAATTCATCAACAGCTACTTGCCTCTTGCCGAATTATTAGATTATTTGCAACTGACAGATATTTATTTATTTACTTCAAAAGATCCTAATCAAGCAGTGAGTGGCACGTTTTCGTATGCTATTAGTTGCGGCTGTCCTGTTATCTCCACACCTATTCCGCATGCATTTGAACTGCTTCAAGATGGAGGCGGTATCATTATCGATTTCGAAAACTCAGCACAACTGCAAAAGCAGGCAGCTATTTTATTAGGTAATACGGCACTACGAAACGAAATTTCAAGCGCAGGCATTCACAAAATGGCACCAACTGCTTGGGAAAACGCTGCAATTGCGCATACTTTGTTGATTTCAAGATTGATTAATACCAAATCACGATTGCATTACAAAATTCCAGCAATCAAATTGGATCACCTTAAAAATATGACTACTCCTTTTGCTATGATTCAATTTTCAGTAATCAATAAACCTGATTTAAATAGCGGTTACACCTTAGATGACAATGCTAGAGCTCTAGTGGCTTTTTGCCAGCATTATCGATTAGCAAAAGATGAAGCCGACTTAAAGTACATTTCTCAATATTACCAGTTTATACATTTTTGTCAACAAAAAGACGGTACTTTTTTGAATTATGTAAATGAAAGTAAAGAATTCACTACTCAAAACGATGAGAATTTAGAAGATTCAAACGGAAGAGCTATCTGGGCTTTGGGATTTTTGATTTCAATGCAAGACTTAATACCAAATGAATTGCTTATTGAGGCCAAGAAAACCATGCAAAATGCTCTTAAAGTTGCTACAAAAATACATTCTACTCGAGCAATGGCGTTCATCATTAAAGGCATTTATTATAGCACTAAAAATGAGATGAATTTTAAAAATACAGCGATTCTAAAAGTGCTGGCTAACCGATTGGTTCAAATGTACAAACACGAATCAAAAGAAAATTGGTCTTGGTTCGAAAGCTATTTGACGTATGGCAACAGTATACTTCCTGAAGCCTTACTTTGCGCTTACTTAGCAACTGGAGAACTAACTTATAAAGATATAGCCAAAACATCTTTCGACTTTTTAGTATCAAAAACAATAACTAAAAATAGTATAAAAGTAATTTCAAATAAAGGTTGGCTGCACAGCCACAAAGCAGAAAACACTGCTATTGGTGGCGAACAACCTATTGATGTGGCCTATACAATTTTAGCACTTGCTAAATTTTACGAAACATTTAAAAGTAGTGACTACTTACAAAAAATGGAAACTGCTTTTAGTTGGTTTTTGGGGAACAATCATTTACACCAAATTATGTACAATCCATGTACGGGCGGATGTTATGATGGTTTAGAAGAAGATTACATTAATTTGAATCAAGGTGCTGAATCAACTGTGAGTTACTTGATGGCACGACTCACCATAGCAACTTACAAAGAAGAAATCGAAAATAAAAAATGTTCTGTAAACGCGACTAAAAGTAAAATTTTAAAAATTATTCATTAGCATCAATTTGTTTAATTATCACATCACTCTGGTAAAAGCAAAGCAATAGATGAAAGATGAACTAATGCAAACGTGTAAAAATTAATTACAAAAAATAACAATCATGAAAACAAACTCAAAAAAAATGACAGCCGAAATCACATCGGCTTTGGCAGCAGCAACATTTGTAAATACTACTGCAAAAAAAATGATGAAAATGATCGATGCTACTGCTAAAAAAATGACTAAAACAATCACCAAAAAAATGGATGCTACTGCAAAAAAATCACAGAAGGACATTGTAAAAAAAGAACAAAAGCAGAAAACAACAGCTAAAAAAGCAGCACCTAAAAAACAAATAGAACCTGCAGTTACTAGCAATTAACTAAAGATTGTACAACTTAGAAAAAAACAGTTCTGATTAAAAAATTAGAGGGTATAAAAATGTATTCCGCAAGAAATACTCATCTCTAATTGATTAGTGGCTGTGCTAACTTCCCCAGAATTTCTGGAATTTTTTCGGGGAGTTTTTTTTAATAAAAACATTAACTGAAACCAAACAATAAAACTGAGTCTATGTTTTTATATGCATTTGTGAGTTTCGGATTAAGCTTTACATTACTACTTTTTGGTGTTTTTTCATTAAAAAAAGTACAATATCAATCGCAAGTGTTATTTGCTACAATTCCCATAGTGTTATGCATACAACAATTCTGCGAAGGAATTCTTTGGTTGGCACTACCTTTTTCTAATTTACATTTACTTCAAAAAAGTACTGTTTTTTTACATCTCAATTTTACGCAACTTTTGTGGCCGTTGTACATTCCAATTGCTATTCTATTTTTAGAGAAGCATAAAAGCCGAAAAATGATACTAAGTATTCTTGTGGGAATTGGTTTGGTAGTATCCTGCTTTTTAGCGCACTGTCTCTGTAATTACAGTGTTCATGCACAAATACACCAATCGACTATCCTTTATATTCAACCTTATCCCGAACAGTTTAGGCTTTTAGGATCAATTTTATATGCAATTGCTACAATAGTTCCTTGCTTTGTTTCACATATCAAACAAATGCGAATTTTGGGTTTATTGATCTTGTTTTCTTATGGAGTCGGTGCTGTTTTTTATCAAAGCTATCTTATCTCTGTTTGGTGTTATTTTACAATTCTCATAAGTTATTCAGTTTGGTTTATAATGAAATATACTGTGCTCACAAATACAAACGATGAAACCGTTTTGCCTATTACAATTTAACATCTAATCAATTACAAAATGAAAATAGCGATCTACAGCACCAAATATTACGAACGTGAATATTTAGATTTATACAATAAAGCCGCCAAACACCAACTGACTTATTTTGAAATACCGCTCAATACAGAAACAGTTGCCACAGTGAAGGATTTTGATGCGGTGTGTATTCAATTAACAGATAAACTAGATACCAACGTAATTCATCAACTTGCTAAGGCGGGCGTAAAATATATTGCACTTCGTAGCGCAGGTTATGACAATGTAGATGTAGAAACGGCAGCAAAACACAAAATGAAAGTATTGCGCATACCTGCCTACTCTCCCGAAGCAATTGCAGAACATGCCGTTGCACTGATTTTAACATTAAATAGAAAAACGCACAAAGCTTACAACAGAGTGCGAGAAAACAACTTTTTGCTTCAAAATTTAATGGGTTTTAATCTATTTGGTAAAACAATTGGCGTCGTAGGAACAGGCAAAATAGGAACTGCGTTTTGTAACATAATGTTAGGCTTTGGCTGCAAAGTTATTGCCACTGACCTGATGGAATCTAAAGAGTTAAAAGACAAAGGTGTTCAGTATGTTTCGTTCGATACGCTTTTGGGACAATCGGATATTATTTCCGTTCATTGCCCTTTGAATAGTAAAACAAAGTATTTATTTAACTCGGCTGCTTTTTCAAAAGTAAAAAAAGGAGTAATGCTTATAAATACAAGTCGTGGCGCAATACTAAATACTGTCGATGTGATTCAAGCCTTAAAGAAAGCACAACTTGGATATTTAGGTATTGATGTGTACGAGGGCGAAGAGCAGCTTTTTTTTAAAGATTTATCGAATGTTGTGGTACTTGACGATCAAATAGAGCGATTAATGTCTTTTAATAATGTTCTAATTACGCCACATCAAGCATTTTTTACTAAAGAAGCCTTACATGCCATTGCGCGCATCACCATCGAAAATTTCAATTCATTTGAAGATTCGGAGGTTACCAAAAATCAGGTAGCGTTCACGCTTCCTAAATCACTTTAAATAAACTATAAAAACATAATGTAAATCATAGTTTTAGGTGTTTAAAGTCATTACCAGAATAACACATTTACCCCACATTTGTTCTTTCATGAAATCATTAAAGTCGTTAACCAAAAATGGAAATAACTGAAGACAAAAAAGTCACGAATAGAGAAATTGTTGTTTATGAGTTAGCAACCATTTTAGAAGAAGAGAAAGCATTATACCATCAAAAGTCTAATGTACACAATTTAGATCCTTACAATATAGCACAGTGCAAATTATTTGAAGTGCAACTAGAAGAACAAAACAGTATTGTTGATAGTATTGCAACTAGATTGCAAACCTACAGCCATTACAAGGACACCCGAACTATTTGGTAAAACACGCTGCCAGCGCATTAAAATATAAATTATGGAAAAAATAAACATGGACAGTTTGATTACCGTCTTGGCCAACATAGAAAAGTTAGGCTTTCGATCGCAATTTGAGGTAACTGGTAACAACTTAGTTTCATTAAAAACTAACACCCATTTTTTGCCTGGGGAAGTTACAATTAAACATTTTTATCGTTTTGAAGGCGAATCGAATCCTGATGATAGTTCCATTTTGTACGCCATTGAAGGCATTACTGGTGAAAAAGGGACTCTCGTTGATGGCTATGGTACATCGGCTGATGCAGATACTGCAAACTTTATGTTGCAGGTTTCCACTTCAAAAGCAAAAAATATTTAAATGAAAAATTCTCGTGTAGCGTTGTACTTTGTTTTTGTTTTTTCAAGTACAATAGTACTGCTCAATAGGTATACAAATCTTAACATCACAGATTATCGAGTACACTATTTTTTTGATCTTTTTGCAGCAACATCATTCGTTTTTATCGTAGCTCATTTTTTTAACAAATTACAAACTAGCTGGTCTAAAATACTTACCTTTATAGTTATAGCAATCGCAATTGCAACTAAAGCTTTTTTAACTTGGAGCGCCGATTGGAAAACACAAACCATTTTGTATCAAAATAAAAGTGATCAAAACAAAACTATCAATTTACAATTTCGTGCTGATCGTTTTTCGTTTAGTCATACAAAACGGGTTATACAAATACACTCTATTTTCCCATGCATAGAATGGACAACAGATATTGACACCCTCAACTTAGATCAATCAAAATGGCAACAATTAAATAAAACCAATGATGATGCTTTATAAATCAGCTATGGACTACTGTAATTGTGAAATTAAATTGTAGTTGTTGAAAAAAAATAGATTGTCAATTCTGCAACTACAATAAATTTTACTTTATGCCAGCCAATAAATACAATAACATTGCAGGTTTATCTTCAGCACAAGTACACGCTGCAAGGGAAAAGTACGGTCAAAACAAAACAACCTTTAAAAAAGATAATCCCTTCTTAAAAGGCATAATCCAAATTGTTAAAGATCCGATGACACTCTTGCTAATGACTGCCTCAATTATTTATTTTATTAGCGGAAAAATTTCAGATGGCATCTTTTTAGCTTCAGCTATTGTTTTAATTGCTGTTATTTCATCTTATCAAAAAGCGAGAAGTCACAACGCTTTAGAAAAATTGAAAGATTTTACAAAACCCAAATGCAAAGTCATTAGAAACAATAACGTCACCGAAATTAAAACAGAAGAACTAGTTATATGTGACAGTTTGCTAATTGAAGAAGGAAACGCCATTGCAGCCGATGGAATAATCGAATATGCTGCTGATTTTTCTGTAAACGAATCGATTCTTACGGGGGAATCAATGGCAGTTAACAAAGACAATTCGACCAAAGACAAAACCGTTTATCAAGGAACAACAGTAGCAAGCGGGCTAGCAATAGCAACCATTACAGCTATAGGCAGTGAAACCAAATTAGGTAAAATAGGTACAAGTTTAGAGCAAATTGAAGAAGAAAAAACACCCTTAGAAATTCAAATTGGAAATTTTGTAAAAAAAATGGCTATCGCAGGCGCTGCTATTTTTGTGATTGTCTGGATGATAAACTTTTACAATTCTCATAATATCTTAGACAGTTTACTCAAAGCATTAACACTTGCCATGAGTGTTTTACCCGAAGAAATTCCCATTGCCTTTACCACTTTTATGGCGCTAGGTGCATGGCAAATGATGGAACACGGAATTATCGTGAAACAAATGAAAACCGTTGAAACCTTGGGTAGCGCGACAGTAATTTGCATTGACAAAACAGGAACGATTACCGAAAATAAAATGAGTCTGGCTAAAATTTTTACGCTTAAATCTCAAAAGATTACTGATATACAAAATGAATTATCCGAAGATGACAAAGAATTAATTTCGATCTCAATGTGGGCAAGTGAACCTGTTCCTTTTGATCCCATGGAAATTGCACTACACGAAAATTATACTAAAGTTGTTTCAAAAGATGAAAGACCTGATTTTAAATTGATTCATGAGTATCCATTATCGGGCAAGCCTCCTATGATGACTCACATATTTGAAAACAAAAGCGGAGAAAGAATTATTACTGCCAAAGGCGCTTCGGAGGCTATTATGGCCGTTTCAAAACTTTCAAAAGATGAAAAAGCGGTAATCTTAAATGCAATAAAGGAATTATCAATTGAAGGGTATCGAATTCTAGGCGTTGGAAAAGCAATTTTTAAAGGACAAAATTATCCCAAAACCCAACAAGAATTTGAATTTGAATTCGTAGGATTAGTAGCTTTTTATGATCCACCCAAGAAAAATAGCCATCTGGTTTTACAACATTTTTACAAAGCAGGAATTAAAGTAAAAATTATCACCGGTGATAATGCTGAGACTACCGCATCGATTGCAAAACAGATTGGTTTTATCGGATATGAAAAAAGTATTTCGGGCGACGAATTAATGCAATTATCCACAAAAGAGCTCAAAAAACAAGTTTCCGAAATCAATTTGTTCACTCGAATGTTTCCCGAGGCCAAACTAAAAATCATCAACGCTCTTAAATCAAATAAAGAAATTGTAGCCATGACTGGTGACGGTGTCAACGACGGACCCGCTTTAAAAGCAGCTCATATTGGTATTGCAATGGGTAAAAAAGGTACCGAAATTGCCAAACAAGCCGCTTCACTTATTTTGATAAACGATGACTTAGGAAAAATGGTAGCTGCGATTGCAATGGGCAGAAAGATATTTGCTAACCTAAAAAAAGCAATACAATTTATAATCTCTATTCATATTCCCATCATTCTAACCGTATTTATTCCTTTGGCATTCGGCTGGTTGTACCCTAATATTTTCTCGCCAATTCATATCATTTTTTTAGAATTAGTAATGGGACCAACTTGCTCTATTGTTTATGAAAATGAACCTATGGAAAAGAATACAATGTCACAAAAACCGAGACCATTTACAACTACCTTCTTTAGCTGGAGAGAACTTTCTACCAGTATCGTACAAGGATTAATTATAACAGTAGGATCTTTAACAGTATATCAATTTTCGGTAAACCAATCATATAATGAAAACGTAACTCGAACAATGGTTTTCTTGGTTTTAATTACTTCAAATGTATTTTTAACTTTAATTAACCGCTCGTTTTATTATTCCATTTTTACGACCTTACGATATAAGAACAATTTGGTTTTCATCATTATCGGCGTTACCATTGCCATAACCTCTTTGATTCTTTATTTAAAACCACTTACCCAATTTTTTCAATTAGAACACCTTAATTTGAAACAACTATGCATTGCTTTTGGAGTTGGAGCAATTTCTGTTTTATGGTATGAATTGGTCAAAGTTTGGAAGCGACAATCAAATTGATGTAATCAATTCCGAACAACTTAATTTTATTTAATGCTATCTTTGAAGTTCGTAATCTTCACAAATAGCATCATATGGCAGCCGAATTGAAAGAAATGTTTAATCTAAAATTCTATCAACTTTTAGCAACCCAAATTAAAACGGTTCATCCACAATTTAATCAAAAGCAATTTTTAGCTGAAGTGACTGAGGGCATCGAAAATAGATCTCTAAATCAACGCTTACGGCATACAACACAAGTCCTAAAGGGTCATCTCCCTTCTGAATTTAAAGAAGCTATTAAAATTTTAAATGAAGTAATCCCGAACATGCCTACTGGATATACCACGCTAATTTTTCCAGATTTTGTGGGACAATTTGGTCTAAATGATTTTGAAATTGCAATGGAAGCCTTGTCTTATTACACTCTGTTTGGATCGTCAGAATTTGCAATTCGTGAATTTTTAAATAATGATTTTGACAAAACTATCGCAATAATGCAGCAATGGTCGCAGTCATCAAACCACCATGTTAGGCGATTGGCTTCTGAGGGTTGTAGACCTCGACTACCTTGGGCAACTGCATTGCCAAAACTCAAGAAAAATCCTGAACCAATTTTACCAATTCTACATCAATTGAAAACAGATCCATCTGAATATGTCAGAAGAAGTGTTGCCAACAATCTAAATGATATTGCGAAAGATAATCCAGAAATTTGTATCGAAACTGCAAAAAACTGGAAAGGAATTTCAAAAGAAACCGATGGAATAGTTAAACACGGTTGCCGAACACTTTTAAAACAAGGAAATCAGGCCGTTTTAAAGCTTTTTGGTCTTGATCCATCACAAATATCAGTTTCTGAATTTCGTATCCATAACCCAATTGTAGCCATAGGAAATTATTTAGAATTTTCATTTTCGGTTTGTAACCATAGTAATGAGGCTCAAACAGTACGTTTAGAATACGCTATTTATTATTTGAGACAGAACCAGCAACTTTCAAAAAAGGTTTTTAAAATTACTGAACGAATCATTGAGCCAAATCAAACAATGACAATTGTTCGCAAGCAAAGTTTTAAAATTATAACCACTCGAAAATTTTATCTGGGAACGCAAAAACTTTCGATACAAATAAATGGAGAGGAAAAAATGACAAGTACATTTGAACTTATAACTGAGGAAAGGACTCTATTGAGCGCAATGTAATATTTTTGAATTGGGCATAAACCGCTTAGCAAACAGTTACTATTTCTATTTATTTGTTCTTTAAAGGCCATAAAAGAACATTAAAAACAATAATTCCTATTCGATTCTAAGCGATACTAGCAAGATCAAGAATTTTTTAAATCACTAGTTTAAAAATGGTTATCAATTTTTAGTCACAAAATCTGATTTGTAAGAGTAACTTTAACAACATTTTATTTCTGACTACCGACTAAAATTCTATTTTTGCGACCTAATTTAATATAGTATTATTATGAAAGATTTAGTTGCAAAAATCAATGCTGAGTTCGAAACATTCAAAACAGAATCTGAATCACTAATTGAAAAAGGTATTAAAGCTGCGGGACCAAGAGCTCGTAAATCTACTTTAGAGCTAGAAAAACTTTTAAAAGAGTTTAGAAAAGTTTCTGTTGAAGAATCAAAAAAATAGTTTTTACTTCCTAAAAACAAACCTCGCTATCTTTGATAAGCGAGGTTTTTTTATACCTAAAATTGTCGAAACTTATTTTTTATTAGAATAATTTTGAAGAGAAAATTTTCCCAAAAAAAAACCTCCAAAATCAATTGATTTTGAAGGTATAATTTTTGTGGGCGATGAGGGGTTCGAACCCCCGACCCCCTCGGTGTAAACGAGGTGCTCTGAACCAGCTGAGCTAATCGCCCTATTTTACTAGGCTGCTATCATTACCTGATTGCGAGTGCAAATATACACCTAGATTCTGTATTTGCAAGTGTTTTTGTAAAATAAATTGATAAAAAATCACTCATTTACTCTACCTTATTCAATACGAACACTTTACAAACATAGGGATTTTGAACTATTTTTTTGAATTGCATTCTTATAGTCATACATTTGTAACATAAACAAAAAATAATGGCTCGATTCAAAGAAAACGATTTACCAAAATCAAAAATTACAGCTACTTCACTCCAAAAAGCAACCGTTATATTTCAATTTGCAGGCAATCATCGTTGGAAATTTTACGTTGGCCTTGTATTTCTACTTTTCACAGGAGCTACTGCCCTAGCCTTTCCTAAGTTAATGGGAATGTTAATAGATTGCGTAAAAAATAAAGACAATTCGCAAGCTAACTATATTGCAGGTGGATTGGTTTTGATTCTTTTCTTACAATCAATCTGTTCTTTTTTCAGATTGTATCTTTTCGTGAATTTTACAGAGAACACATTGGCCAATCTCCGACTTTCATTGTACTCTAACCTGGTAAAATTACCAATGTCATTTTTCTCGCAAAAACGAGTTGGAGAGTTGAACAGTCGCATCAGCTCAGACATCACTCAAATTCAAGACACACTAACATCAACCATTGCAGAATTTTTAAGACAATTTATTTTAATTATTGGAGGCGTTTTACTTTTGGCAAATGAAAGTATCAAACTCACCTTATTAATGTTATCTGTTGTGCCTTTAGTAGCTGTCGCGGCTGTTATATTTGGGCGATTTATTCGAAAATACTCGAAAAATGTACAAGATAAAGTAGCCGAAAGCCAAGTAGTGGTTGAGGAAACCATGCAAGGAATTTCAATAGTTAAAGCTTTTGCAAACGAATGGTACGAAATAGCGCGTTACAATGGTAAAATTAAGGAAGTTGTAAGCATTGCCATCAAAGGCGGAAAATACCGCGGTTACTTTGCCTCTTTTATCATTTTTTGTTTATTTGGAGCAATCGTAGCAGTAGTTTGGTACGGAGTACAATTGAGTATAAGTGGCGAAATGAGTGTTGGTCAATTAATATCGTTTGTGTTGTATTCTACATTTGTTGGCGCATCTTTTGGCGGAATTGCTGAGTTGTATGCACAAATTCAAAAGGCAATTGGCGCTACCGAACGTGTTTTTGAATTACTTGATGAAACACCCGAAAAAATTAATGCTAATGGCACAACTTCGCCACTAGAAAAAATACAAGGTAATGTAAGCTTCAAGAATGTTGCTTTTAGTTACCCATCCAGAAAAGAGATTCAAGTTTTAAAAGATGTCAGTTTCACGGCTAATTTTGGTCAAAAAATTGCAATTGTTGGACCAAGTGGTACCGGAAAATCAACAATTGCTTCGCTCCTACTTCGTTTTTACAATATTGATGCAGGCGAAATTCAAATTGATGGTAAAAATATTTACGACTTTGATTTGGAAAATCTCCGAGGAAATATGAGTATCGTTCCTCAAGATGTAATTCTTTTTGGCGGAACAATTAAAGAAAATATTGCTTACGGTAAACCAAATGCCACAGATGAAGAAATTCTACTTGCGGCCAAACAAGCTAATGCGTATCACTTTATCGAAAGTTTTCCTGAAAAATTCGAAACCGTGGTGGGAGAACGTGGTATTAAATTATCAGGCGGGCAAAGACAACGTATTGCCATTGCACGTGCTTTGCTTAAAAATCCTAGTATTTTAATTTTAGACGAAGCCACATCTTCATTAGATAGCGAAAGTGAAAAATTAGTACAAGAAGCGCTAGAAATTTTAATGGAAGGTCGCACCAGCATTATCATTGCGCACCGTTTATCAACTATTCGAAGTGCTGATCAAATTTTAGTTTTAGACAACGGTAGAATTGCTGAACAAGGAACGCACCAAGATTTGATTGAATTAGAAAATGGGATTTATAAAAACCTAAGTAATTTGCAGTTTAGCAATTCCTAAGCCAAGCTAAAAAATAGCTACAAGAAATCAACAAAAAAGCTCCAATAAAAATCTATTGGAGCTTTTTTACAGCTATTAAACCTATTTGTGATAAAATTATTTCCCTTTTCTACGGTTTCTTTCCGCTTTTATCATAGAAAGTTCACGACTAGTTTGACCTGCTACTGAAGTGTTTTCTTCAGCACGACGAATCAAATACGGCATCACATCTTTCACGGGTCCAAATGGCAAATATTTAGACACATTATAACCTTCATTTGCTAGATTGTAACTAATGTTATCACTCATTCCGTACAATTGCCCGAACCAAATGCGATTATCAGCAGTAGCCATACCGTTCTGCTGCATTAAATCCATCAAAGTATAGGTACTTAATTCGTTGTGAGTTCCTGCAAAAATAGCCATGGTATCAATATGAGCTACCATGTAAGAAACAGCTGCATCGTAATTAATATCGGTAGCTTCTTTTGATGCGCAAATCGGACTCGGATATCCTTTTTCTTCGGCACGTGTATTTTCTTTTTCCATATACGCACCGCGAACAATTTTCATTCCGATATAAAATCCTTCTGCTTTGGCTTGCTCATGTAATTTTTTCAAATAATCCAATCGATCCCAACGATACATTTGTAGCGTATTAAAAACGATAGCTTTCTCCTTATTATATTTTCGCATCATAGAAGCAACCAAATCATCGGCAGCATCTTGCATCCAACTCTCTTCGCCATCAATAAGTAAGGCTACATTTTTTTGGTGCGCTTCTTTACAAACAATGTCAAAACGTTCCACCACTCGATCCCATTCTAATTGTTCAGCAGCAGTCAAACTTTGTTTTTCACCTAGTTTTTCATACAATTCGAAACGTCCAAAACCGGTTGGCTTAAAAACAGCAAAAGGAATTGCCATACGTTCTTTAGCAAATTCAATAGTTTTTAAGGTCATTTGCAAAGCAGCATCAAATTGATCCTCCTCTTCTTTTCCTTCCACAGAATAATCCAAAACCGAAGAAACTCCTTTGGTATACATTTTATCTACTACAGACAAACAATCATCCTCATTGACACCACCACAAAAATGATCAAAAACAGTTGCTCGAATTAATCCTTCGACAGGTAAATTAGCCTTTAAAGCAAAATTTGTAACCGCAGTACCAATTCGCACTAAAGGCTGATTAGCTATCATTTTAAAAAGAAAATAAGCGCGATCAAGTTCGGTATCGCTTTTTAAAGCAAAAGCAACCTGTGTGTTGTCAAATATTTTTTTCATTATCTGTTTAAATTTTATACAAATATAAATAGACTTTGAATATTTAACTAAATACAATGGTTAAAAAACAGAAAAATGCAATGAATGTGAATTTTCTCGCTGTTTGACAGCATAAGATTTGATTAATTAATACATTTGACATCAGATTAATCTAAGATCAACACATCAAAAAACAAGTATTACAATGCAGACCATACAAGCCAACAACTACCCCATACATTTTAACGAAGAAGCCTACCTAGCACTAAACACTCACTTACAAAACAACAGCTATTCTTCTATTTTCATCATAGTTGATACCAATACTAATGAATTTTGCTTGCCTAATTTTTTACCTTTATTAGAAACAGATGTTGCAATTGAAATTATAGAATTTGAGGCCGGTGAAGAAAATAAAAACATTGAAACCTGTGTACAAATTTGGAATGTACTTACTGAACTTGGAGCCGATAGGAAAAGTTTAGTTATCAATCTAGGTGGCGGTGTTGTGACTGATTTGGGCGGATTTGTAGCCAGTACCTTCAAAAGAGGAATCGATTTTATTCATATTCCTACAACCTTATTATCAATGGTTGACGCCTCTGTGGGTGGTAAAAATGGTGTTGATTTAGGTAATTTAAAAAACCAAATTGGAGTGATTAATGTTCCACTAATGGTTCTAATCGACACGCAATATCTTGAAACAGTGCCGCAAACTGAAATGCGTTCTGGTTTGGCTGAAATGCTAAAACACGGTTTGATTTATGACAAAACATATTGGAATCAATTTTTAGACCTAGCCGCAATAGATTACGCCGATTTTGATGCACTCATTTACAGATCGGTTGAAATAAAAAATGAAATTGTAACACAAGATCCAACCGAAAAAAACATCCGAAAAGCTCTTAATTTTGGGCACACACTCGGGCATGCTATTGAAAGTTACTTTTTAGAAACCTCTGAAAAAACTACACTTTTACATGGTGAAGCTATAGCTGTTGGTATGATTTTAGAAAGTTTCATTGCCATGGAAAAGGGACTATTAAACCAAGCCGACTATATCGAAATCAAAAGTTGTATTCAATCTATTTATGAAACTATTGTTTTTGATGAAAAAGATATCGATCCAATCTTGGCTTTACTGATTCATGACAAAAAAAATGAATACGGAACCATTCAGTTTGCCTTAATTGAAGGCATTGGAGCAATAAAAATAAATCAAGCAGTTGAAAATGAATTAATTCTTGAAGCGTTTGAAGATTACAAATCTTAATATTTTTTTCTAAAAAAGCATTGCATTGCGTGGATAATATTTTTTACATTTGCACCGATGAAAAAAACACACAGTAAGTCACGCTCTGGTTCCAATAAAACCCGCAAAACCATGTCCTTTTTAAGGATATTGAAGCGCTTTTATTCTATTAAAGGCAACTTTACTTTCGATGTTTTTCAATACCTAAAAGCCGATAACGAAAAGCTACAGATTGTATACGCTAATATTCGGGTTTGAATGATAGATTCATCTATGTTTTAAAACACTATTTAATCTATTAAACCTGCATCAATGAATACAAAATATTCGGACTTAATCAATCAAACATATTATTTTCCACAAGAAGAATTTACGCTTAACAAAGACCACTTACTTTTTCATAATATTGATTTAATGAAATTAGTTGAGCAATACGGTACACCTTTAAAGTTTACTTATTTGCCGCAAATTTCAAATAACATCAACAGAGCAAAAAGTTGGTTTCGTAAATCGATGGAGAAAAATAAATACGAAGCCAAATACTACTATTGCTATTGCACTAAAAGCTCTCATTTTGAATACATTATGAACGAAGCTTTCAAAAATAACATTCATATCGAAACCTCTTCGGCTTTTGACATAAATATTGTTGAAAATCTTTTAGCAAATGGTAAAATAAACAAGAGCACATATGTTATTTGTAATGGTTTCAAACGCGATCAATACATTGAAAATATTGCTCGTTTAATCAATAACGGACACAAGAATACTATTCCGATTATTGATAATTATGAAGAATTAGATTTATTACAAGGGCAAATTAAAAACAAATTCAAAATTGGAATTCGTATTGCAGCTGAAGAGGAGCCAAAATTTGAATTTTATACCTCAAGATTGGGAATTGGTTACAAGAATATTGTTTCATTTTACAAAAAACAAATTCAGGATAATGATAAACTAGAGCTTAAAATGCTTCACTTTTTTATCAATACTGGTATCAATGATACGGCGTATTATTGGAACGAGTTGGTAAAATGTATCAAAGTATACATAGCACTAAAAAAAGAATGTCCTACACTTGACGGCTTGAATATTGGTGGAGGTTTCCCTATCAAAAATTCATTGGCTTTTGAATACGATTACCAATACATGATTGATGAAATTATCAATCAAATTAAAATCGCTTGTGACGAGGCTGAAGTGGATGTACCAAACATTTTTACAGAGTTCGGATCCTATACTGTAGGCGAAAGTGGTGGTGCTATTTATCAAATTTTGTATCAAAAACAACAAAATGATAGAGAGAAATGGAACATGATTGACTCTTCTTTCATCACAACTTTACCAGATACTTGGGCTATCAACAAGCGTTTTATCATGTTGGCTGTAAACCGTTGGAACGATACTTATGAACGTGTTTTATTAGGAGGAATGACGTGCGACAGCGATGATTACTACAACTCAGAGCAAAACATGAACGCCATTTACTTACCTAAGTACAATAAAGAAAAACCTTTGTATATCGGTTTCTTTAACACAGGCGCATACCAAGAAACCATTGGAGGCTACGGAGGATTACACCACTGTTTGATTCCACAACCAAAACATATTTTGATTGATCGTGATGAAAATGGAATTTTGGCAACCGAAGTATTCTCAGAGCAACAAACCTCCGAAGACGTTTTGAAAATTTTAGGTTACGACCGCAAATAATAATCGCATTTATTTCTTTAAATTCAAAAAATCGTTACATTTGAAATAATCGTGACGATAATAATAGCAGTTAAAAATTAATATAAAAATGAGTAAAGGACCAATCAGTCAGTTTATAGAAAAGCATTATTTGCATTTCAATTCTGCAGCTTTAGTTGACGCAGCTAAAGCATACGAAGAACAATTAGCAAAAGGCGCAAAAATGATGGTGAGTATGGCAGGTGCTATGAGTACAGCCGAGATTGGAAAAATATTTTCTGACATTATTCGTCAAGACAAAGTACATATTATTTCATGTACAGGAGCTAACCTTGAAGAAGATATTATGAACTTAGTGGCTCACTCTCATTACGAAAGAGTGCCTAACTACCGTGATTTGACTCCTCAAGACGAATGGGATTTATTGGAGCGTGGTTTAAACCGTGTAACTGACACTTGTATTCCAGAGCACGAAGCTTTCCGTCGTTTACAAAAACACATTTTCAAAATCTGGAAAGATGCTGATGATAAAGGAGAACGCTATTTTCCGCATGAATTCATGTACAAAATGTTATTATCAGGTGTCCTTGAAGAATACTACGAAATTGATTTAAAAAACAGTTGGATGTATGCTGCAGCGGAGAAAAATTTACCAATTGTTGTTCCAGGTTGGGAAGACAGCACCATGGGTAATATTTTTGCTTCTTACGTAATCAAAGGAGAATTGAAAGCTTCTACCATGAAGTCTGGAATTGAGTACATGACTTTCCTTGCTGATTGGTATCCAAAAAACAGCAGCAACGGTATTGGATTTTTCCAAATTGGTGGTGGTATCGCAGGTGATTTCCCAATTTGTGTTGTACCTATGTTGTACCAAGATATGGAAATGCATGATGTTCCATTCTGGAGCTATTTCTGTCAAATATCTGATTCAACAACAAGTTATGGTTCGTATTCTGGAGCTGTTCCTAATGAAAAAATCACTTGGGGCAAACTAGATATGAATACACCTAAATTTATCATAGAATCTGATGCTACCATTGTAGCGCCATTAATTTTCGCTTATTTATTAGATTTATAGAATATTTATGAAAAGAGTAATAGTTGACTACGCAAAACTTACCAATGAAATTTTAAATCTTTTGGTGGATAAATTTCCAGATGGTTATGATGATTCAAACATTATTAGTTTTAGAAACGCTAAAAACGAATTGGTAGAAGCAGTTGAAGTACGTACTGAAGATACTATCTATTTAGTAAAAGTGAGTACAAAACTTGCAGACAGAATCGAAAATTACGACGAAGATGATGAAATAATGATTGATGATGTAGTAGAACCAATCAAAGGCTTAGATCTTGATGACGACATTGATGATGATGACGAAGACGAAGTCATTGACAAGCCTGATACTGACGGTGAGGATGATGACGATGATATCGACACAAAAGATTACGCCGACGAAGAAGATGATGAAGACGAAGACTAATTAGGTCTCAATTTTTATAAAATTGTATTAAAGGAACTCTTATTCAGAGTTCCTTTTTTTATCTAAAGTGCGCTCACAAATTCACAAATGACCCATCCAATCTTACACACTACTTTAAAAGAAAATTTTGGTTTCGACAAATTCAGACCGCAACAAGCCGAAATCATTAGTGATGTGCTTGCTGGTCTTGATACGCTTGCAATAATGCCAACAGGTGGTGGTAAATCAATTTGCTTTCAATTACCAGCTCTTTTATTACCCGGAATTACAATTGTATTATCGCCTTTGATCGCTTTAATGAAAGACCAAGTTGACAGCTTAAAGGCAAACGGTATTGCTGCTTGTTACCTAAATAGTAGTCAAACAGATGAAGAGCGAACCATTTTAATAGATAAAATTCAAGCGCAAACTATTAAATTAGTTTACGTTGCGCCAGAGAGTTTAACTATCCTAGACCCTTTATTCAGTTCCTTAAATGTAAGTCTAATTGCCATTGATGAAGCGCATTGTATTTCCTCATGGGGACATGATTTTAGACCCGCTTACACAAATTTGGGCTACCTCAAAAATAGATTACCAAGCGTTCCTATTCTTGCATTAACTGCAACTGCAGACAAAGCAACCCGAACGGATATTGCCAAACAACTCAATCTCAAACAACCAAAAGTATACATTTCTTCTTTTGACCGTAAAAATTTAAGTCTTGAAGTGCGACCTGCTTTAGATCGGGTAAAACAAATTATTGAATTTATAAAAGATAAACCTAACGAGTCTGGAATTATTTATTGTTTAAGTCGTAAAACTACTGAAGAACTAGCCGAAAAATTACAACAACTTGGCATTGCTACAAAAGCTTACCATGCAGGCTTAGATGCTGATGTACGTTCTCAAACCCAAGATGAGTTTATCAATGACGATTGCCAAATTGTGTGTGCTACGATTGCTTTTGGAATGGGAATTGACAAATCGAATGTGCGTTGGGTTATTCATTATAATTTGCCCAAAAATATTGAGGGCTATTATCAAGAAATCGGACGTGCAGGTCGCGACGGACTTCCATCTGAAACTATTTTGTTCGAAAGCTATGGCGATTTGATACAGCTGCAAAAATTTGCATCCCAAGGATTGAATGCCGAATTGCAGTTGGCTAAATTGGATCGGATGAAACAATATGCTGATGCTTTGAGTTGCCGAAGAAAGATTTTACTGTCCTACTTTGGTGAATTAGTGACTTCTAATTGTGGTAACTGCGATATTTGTAAAAATCCGCCCTCGTTTTTTGATGGTACCATTATTGCTCAAAAAGCACTTTCAGCTATAAAAAGACTGAAAGAAAGCGAACCACTACCGGTAATCATTGATTTTTTGCGAGGTTCTAAAAACGCTTATATTTTTGAAAAAGAATATCAAAATTTAAAGACTTATGGTGTGGGCACCTCCATTTCGTGGTACGATTGGAATCAATACCTAATTCAATTGATCAATTTAGGTTATTGCGAAATCGCTTTTCATCAACAAAATAAAATAAGAGTCACTAGTTTAGCTACTAAAGTTTTATTTGAAAACGAAAAAGTTCAACTAACCGCTGTTCAAAGACCAAAAACCGATTCAGCTCCTGCGGTTAGCACAAAAAATAAAGTAAGCAAAGGAAATGGACTTTTTGAAGCCTTGCGAAACCTACGTTATCAGATTGCAAAAGAGGAAGAAGTTCCTGCTTATGTGATTTTTAGCGATGCAGCTTTACGCCAAATGGAAACTGAAAGACCAATGAGCGAAAACGAATTACTATCTATTGATGGTGTGGGACGAACGAAACTCGAAAAATATGGAACTGCCTTTATTGAAGTTATTATCGCGCATCACAAAGAAAAAACCGTTCGCAAAAAGAAAGAAGCAACAACTTATAAAGAAACACTTAAACTCTATCAAGAAGGATTAAGCATAAGCGAAATTGCAACTAAACGAAAGATTGGCGAAAGTACCGTTTTTTCGCATTTGGCAAAATTGTATACCGATGGTGAAGAAATTGATTTAGAATCGTTTGTTTCAGAAAATGATATCCTTAAAGTAGCCGAAGCCAAAGAGCAATTAAAAGCTCCGCAAGCCTTAAAACCTTATTTTGATTATTTAGAAGAACAAATTGATTATGGTAAAATTAGACTCGCCTTAGCCATACTTGAAAAAGAAAATGCCGAAAGTTAAAATGATACATTCTTTTTCACCGATAGTAAACTCGACAACCAAACTGTTAATTCTTGGATCGATACCAGGCAATATTTCTTTGCAACAGCAGGAATATTACGGAAATGCACGCAATCAGTTCTGGAAAATCATGCAAGAAATCCTTGCTCAAAGCGATATTCTACCCGATTATCAAAGTAAAATTCAATTACTGCAGAACCATCACATCGGACTTTGGGATGTTTTAGCTGCATGTGAGCGTGAAGGAAGTCTCGATTTGAATATCAAAAATCCTGTGGTAAATGATTTTGTTTCTTTTTTAAAACAATATTCAAATATTACAAGAATTTTATTTAATGGCAAAGCTAGTTATTTACTATTTTTTAAGAAATTCGGACAAATAAAAGGCATCACGTATCATGTGATGCCTTCTACAAGTCCTGCAAATAGCATGTCGTTTGATAATAAACTTAAAATTTGGTCGACAGGTTTTTAAAATGTTATAAATATCTTTCTTCAAACACTTTTTGATGGTGTTTTTGATGACCAATCATAATAAAACCGATTGCTCTAACTGATATTGCTGCATTGGATGCTGTTCCAATTCTTTGAAATTGATCTGAACTTAAGCTCTTAAAAAACAATAAATTGGAATGACGAACAGCAGATAATTCTGTAAGTAATTCCTGAATACTTCTTTTGTTAGCCTCAGTATTGTCAACGTAGGCATTTTCATCAAAACCCGGTAAAGGCGTTTGATCGTTTCTAGAAATTCTTAAGGCTCGGTAGGCAAAAATGCGTTCCGTATCAATTACATGCTGAATAATTTCCTTGATATCCCATTTCCCTTCAGCATACCTGTAGTCAAACTTATCCATCGGAATGTTTTGCACAAATTTAATAAAGGCATGTAATGAAATTTCTAATTCTTCAATAAGATCTACCTCTCCTAAGGCTTGTATATATGGAGCATAAAAAGCTGCATATTCATTAACGGGTAACTGAGTTGATTTCATATTTGTATTTGTTTTAAGCCGAGTTTCTACTTGCATTGGTGTTTCCGAACAGCGAACGAGTCACAATTTTTTCATAGACCTTAATTAAAGTCTCGTCTGGGTTTTCTTCTTTGTTCAATTCATTTATTCGTAACAAGGCATATTGCTGTATTGTCAATAATGGCAACACAATACGCTCTCTTATTTGAATAGAAGCTTTACCATCGGGATAATTCTCCATCAATTCAGTATGACCTGCAATTTTAAGCAACAAACGTTTGGTTTCTAAAAATTCGTCGTAAATAATTTGCCAAAAATCTCCAAACTTAGGATCCTTACGCATGTAAGCTGTTAAGGGGAAAAATGATTTTGCTAACGACATCATACTGTTTTCCAACAAGGTTTTAAAGAACAAAGAATGATTATATAAGTCTTGAACTTTATCCCACTCTCCTATAGTTTCAAAATGTTTTAAGGCCGTTCCTACTCCAAAAAAACCAGGTACATTTTGCTTCAATTGACTCCAAGATCCTACAAAAGGAATAGCTCTTAAATCAGCAAAATCCAATTGCTCCGACTTACTTCTTTTTGATGGTCGGCTACCAATATTTGTTTTTGCATAATATTTCAGCGTACTCATTTGTTCAAGGTACGGTATAAATTGCGGATGATTTTTAAAACTCAAATATTTATCATATCCTAAGTTGGCTAACTGATCTAAAATTTCTTGCTCAGCTGCTGATAAAGCATTACTTCCTTTCCCAAAAACCTGATTGGTTACACCTGCACTTAATAAATTTTCCAAATTGTAACGACAGGAATCTAAGGTTCCAAAATTAGAACTAATCGTTTGTCCTTGAACAGTTACTTGAATTTCATTATTTTCAATATTAGGCCCTAATGAGGCGTAAAATTTATGTGTTTTTCCGCCACCACGAGCTGGAGGCCCACCTCGCCCATCGAAGAAAATAACTTTGATGCCATATTTACGAGACATTTCAGTCAAGGCTTCTTTAGCTTTGTAAATACTCCAGTTCGCCATCAAATAACCACCATCTTTTGTTCCGTCAGAGAAACCTAACATGATGGTTTGTTTATTGTTTCTGCTTTGCAAATGTGCTGCATAAGCTTCATTGGTGTATAATTTCTCCATTATTTCGTGAGCACTTTGCAAATCGTCAACCGATTCAAACAAAGGCACGATATCTACAGTAGGATTTTGCCATCCGCTTAAGCGAAATAAAGCAAAAGTCTCCATTACATTGAGAGCACTTTCATTATTACTGATAATGTATCTATTGGCACCAAATTCGCCATTATTTTCTTGAATGGTTTTAATTGCTTGCACTGACTCGAGTGTAAGTCGCGTTATTTCATTCTCGAATGCTGTAGGATCGATACTTCCTTTTACTTTTGAAAGCACTTCAAACTTTTCAGCTTCGGTTAATTCGAAATAATTTTTTGGAAAAACATTAGTATTTGAATTAGAAAATAAACTCACGACTTCTTTAAAAACGGCATCGTGAATTTTACTGTTTTGACGAATATCTAAAGTAGCAAAATGAAATCCGAACAAATTAACTTTTATAAGCAAAGCTTCCAATTCATCTAGATACAATGATTGGTGCTGTTCAATCACAATTTGTTTAATTTTATTAAGTTGCGATTTGAATTCCTCCAAAGTGATAAAAATTTCTCCTTTTGAATAAAAAACAGAACGATATAATTTTTGCTCCAGCTCCGTAATCAATACGTCAACTCCTGAAAATGTAAGCTTGCGTTTTAAGTTTCGTATTTCAATGTAATAACATTTTAAGATCGAAGTACGCAAGCGATCGGCTACCTTTAAGGTGATTTCAGTAGTGACAAACGGGTTCCCATCACGATCACCACCTGGCCAAAATCCCAGTTTTATCAAAGGGTTTTTTATTGAATTTTCATTGAAAATATTTTTTTGAATGTACTGCACCATTTCGCCCGAAGTGTGGTAAAATACGTTTTCAAGGTACCAAATTAAACTTACTGCTTCGTCAAAGGGATTTGGTTTTTCTTGTTGAATAAAAGGTGTTTTACCCAACTGAGCTAATAATTGTTTAATTTCAAGTAAATTATTATTTCTGATCGCTGCGGTTAAGTCATTGATTATTCCTAAAACTGCACCAGGATAAAACTGTGTAGGGTGGGCTGTGAGAACGGTTCTAACATTAAAATTTTCTAAAAAATCAACAACCTCTTCTGCTTTTGCAGTAGCATCGGCTTTTTCTTTAATATCACGTAAAGATCCAATTCCTTCCATATTGTTTACTACAGGAAAAGCAGCATCTTCAATTGCATCAAAAAGTACAATTTGCCTTTCGATATATTGAATAAAACGAAACATAATATCAATTTTGTCCGTTTCAGAGGCATTGTGCAAATACCTTTCAGCGAAGAAATCAACAATTTCTTTAGGTGTTTCTTGTTTTTTGAATCCAGTATCGCAAACATCTGTAAACAAGGGTAATAATGCTCCCGTATTATCAATAGAGTGAAAAGGCAAAGTTATAAATACACTATTATAGATGTGGTATTTAGATAGAACGTCTTGATTGAAGCGTTCAATTTTAGGTAAAGTATACATAGTTAGTGTGTTGTGTGGTTGGTTTAGTAAATAGTTTTTATAAAAAAACCCCAAGAACGAACTTGAGGTTATATTTTATATAAGCATTCAAGATCAATTACATATTTTTGAAAATAGTATGCATTAAACGCTTTTTATCATTGATGCTTTCTTCAAGAGAAATCATAGTTTCAGTTCTATAAACACCATCGATATCATCAATCATAAAAATTACATCTTTAGCATGCTTAGTATCTTTTGCTCTAATTTTGCAAAAAATATTAAACTTACCAGTTGTTACAGAAGCCACAGTCACAAAAGGTATTTCGTTAATGCGCTCCAAAACAAATTTAGTTTGAGAAGTGTTGTTCAAAAATACACCAACGTAAGCAATAAAAGAGTAGCCTAATTTATCATAATCTAAAACCAATGATGATCCCATTATGATTCCAGCATCTTCCATTTTTTTAACCCGCACATGCACAGTTCCTGCAGAAATTAATAATTTTTTTGCAATATCCGTAAATGGAACTCTGGTATTGTCTATCAACATATCCAAAATTTGGTGATCTACTTCATCTAAACGAAATTTACTCATAACTTTTTAATTAACATTATTAATTGCTTTAACAAAGTATAAAATTATACATAAAAACAACAAAAAGACAAAAATATTAAATTTTTACCAATCCATTAACAATTTTTATGTTATTATCTAAATAAAAATCAGCTTTTTTATTCAATTTCGGAACTGAATCAAAATCATCTTGATACAGTGCGCCATCCGCATCAAACTCGAAATGACCGAAATGATTTTCTAAATCACCTATTTGTGAAAAATAAGCGTTAAAACAAATCTGATTTTCAATTAATTCTTCTTTGTATTGTAATGCAAAATTGGTGATTATTTCGATACCATCATAATTTATTTTGATGTTTTTATACATAAAATCATAAAAAACGACTTTATTTTGAGAAATATTCAAATATTTCTCGATTCCATTGCTAACTATAACGTTTTCGCTAAGTGTTTTAAATCCAGAAATCAAGCCTATGAAAACATATTTTCGGGTTTCTTCTCGCTCATAATCACCTTGAAAATGCCCCGCTTCAAATAGCACAGTTGGCACGCCCATGGACTGAAAAGTATCTCCAATACAATTTATATTAAACGAATCATCAAAGCGACCAACTTGTCCAGGTATAAACACTTGTAACTCCTCGTTAATAGCTGCAATTAAATCAATCGCTTTTCTACGACAGTCATTTATGTCACGATTTTCATCATAGGACGGAGCCAAAAAAGACATTGTAGCAGATTTTCCTGTATCACCAACACCGAAAATGGTTCGCTGATCATGTAAATTAAAACAAAAGTCAGGTTGAAAACTTTCAAAAGTAGCCCGAAGTAATTTGCTTTCTGGCTGCGTTAAATTTTGAGAATCTCGGTTTAAATCAACTTTATTAGCATTTTCTCGAGTATATAAATTAGCCCCATCAGGATTAAGCATTGGAATAGCATAAAATGTAAATGCTTCTAAAAATTGTTTCGCCAGCGAATTATCACTATTCAAAAAATTCATAAAATCTAAAAGCGCTTTAGTAGTTGTGCTTTCGTTTCCATGCATTTGCGACCATAAAAAGATTTTGATTTTTCCACTTCCAATTTGATAGGAATAAATGGGTTTTCCTTGCACAGACTCGCCAATAACCTGCGATTGATTATTAGAGTTTAATTGAGCTAAAATAGGCTCAATCATTGGTAAAGTAAGATACCTGCCAGATATACTTTCTTCTTTATATTTATAGAATAACTCTTGTAAATTCATAGTTTATTATTTAATTTACAAAAGTAAACATCTTATTATTTACAAATGTAAATCATTGCTTTTCATGAAATTTCAATTTTGTAAACAAATAAAACTACTCCTGAGGACAAAGGATTTATAAACATATGTAAAATTTTTACACATTAAATACGATAGACTTAAGTTATACAAAAACAGTAGTTTAGTAATAATTATATGAAGTGATAGTTCTAATAAAACTAGCGTTTATCGATATTTATGTCCTTACAATTGGATTATCTACTTTAATTGATTACATTTGTAAATAGGGAAATTTATAAATAAATTTACAATGGTAAACATAGAAGATTTTATAAAAAGACTAGAGTTGCTACTGGATTATTACAGTTTAAATGCTTCTTCGTTTGCAGATAAAATAGGTGTGCAACGCTCTAGTTTGTCGCATTTGCTTTCAGGCAGAAACAAGCCTAGTTTAGACTTTATTTTAAAAATTTTAGAAGTATATCCTGAAGTAGATTTATATTGGATTTTAAATGGCAAAGGTACTTTTCCGGCTTCTGACAAAAAACAAATATCCTCTACTCTAAATGAAGATGTTGCAAAAAACTCAGAAGAAACTAAACTATTCACAACTGATTTATTCTCAAATAATAAAGAAGTGATCACTCCTAAGTCCGAAACAAAAGAAGAACCGTCAAATACAATTGTGGATAGCTTTCCAGAAGTTGAGATTGATAAAATAGTTGTTTTTTATACCGATGGTTCATTTAAAAGTTATCACCCTAAACTGTAGTCAATTAAAATTTGAGCAAGAAAAGTGTTTAACGGGTGGTAAAAATTGAGCTCACTCCCGCCTCTGACCTAACAAACAATGGCGCACTGTCTCCTGATTGACTTGGAAATCGAAAGTGCATTACTTGCCCTCCGTTTTTTAAATTTTCAGCAATAAATATTTGTTGAGATTGCTTGTCATAAGCCACATCAACAGGGTTTCCTAACTGCGAATTAGGTCCATAAACACGTAGTTGTTTATCCATTTTAAGTGTACCTCCATTTCCGGTAAGAGCAAAAAGATTTGAAAAAGAAGGTAGGACAACAAAGCCTCCATCTGATGATGAAGTTGCACTTGCAATATCTGTTAGAATCATAACATCATCTGAAGCGGAATAAGTAATTCCGTGAATTCTATTGATGCCTTCAATGCTGATTCGTTTTGTTGGCGTTATTGCTCCGCTATTTGCATTGAGGATGTTTTCGAATTGAGCAACATCGCCCGTTAAATCAACCACAGCATATAAATCGGTACCGTCTAAATGAATTCCCCAAAGTTTAAATGTTGTACTAAAGGTTTTTAGTAAAGTAAATCCTGAACTCGACTTTTGATATACAAACAACTTATTCGCTAGGTTATTAGAAGCCGATTGATCTTGAGCAACTACAACAATATCATTGAAAACCGCCGTTTCTCTGGCATTTGTAAAATCAGTTCCCGAACTACTTGAAATTAGTGTAAGGTTATCGAGTCCTGCCTCACTTGTTGTGCGTAGCCTGGCATAAGCTTCGAGTCGGTTATTAGAGCGTGATGCTAAAACAACAGCATCAGAAATCGGATCATAAGAAATACCATCCGCATCTGCTGAAACAATACTAAATGACTCAACCTTAGAAGTGGCTGCTAATAGATTGGTATAACTTATTTTACCAGAAGTATTACTTGATGTTAATAAATATAAGTTCCTCTTTGTTATTGAATTATCATTAGTACAAGATAATAAAACAGTACAACTTAATCCAAGTGCGAGTAAACCTTTATAATTCTTCATTCCAATAAGTTATTTAATTTTTAAAATCAAAGCGAAAACCTTTTTCAGGTATTTTTCCTTCAACTCCTTTATAATGTTCTTTTAAAATTGACAAGTCATTTTCAAAATTTCCGGTTGGTTGTAATGGCGTCCCCAAGTGAACTTGTTTTCTGCCAAAATCGAAAGAAACCGGTATGATTGGAACATTTGCTTTCAAAGCAATATAATAAAATCCTGTTTTGAGTTCTGTCACTTTGTGGCGGGTGCCTTCTGCTGCAATAGCCAAGCGAAAGGTTTCCTTTTTTGCAAAAATAGCAGCGATAGATTCTACTTTGTTCAAACCTCCAGAACGATCCAATGGCTCTCCTCCCATATACCTGAAATAATACCCAAACGGAAAACGAAACAATTCCTTTTTGCCCACCCAATTCATTTCTAATTGCGTAATACCTCTGGTAAAAATTCCTAAATAAAAATCGTGCGCGCTCGTATGAGGCAATACCATCATGACACATTTTTTAACCGAAGCGTCAATGCCTCCCACTATTTTCCAACCCATAAGTTTGAAAAAGATAAACTCGTACAACCGTTTTTTCATTATTTCGAAATTTGGTGTAAAATAAATAATTTAAATCTTATTTTTGGATAAAACAGACCGTAATGATTAAAAAAATATTGAGCTACTTGACTCCTATCACCATTTTTCAAACCAAATCCGACCTAAGCAAGTCTATTGAAGTAACTTGGAATAATGGAGAATTGGTCCTCGATTCTAAAAACGCGAATTACTCGTACGGAAGTTTACAACGTATTTTACGTTACGGATTAAAAGAAATTGGTTTTAGCCGCATTCAACCTATGCAAGACATATTGGTGCTTGGCGTAGCAGGCGGCAGCGTTATTAAAACCTTAGTTGATGAAATAGGATTTAAAGGAAAAATCACGGGTGTTGAACTTGATCCTGAAATGGCTCGTATTGCCAACACCTATTTTCAATTGGATCAAATTAAAAATGTTACCATTATAGTTGATGATGCTTTTGAATTTGTTTTAAAAACCAAACAAAAATACGATCTCATCATTATTGATGTGTTTCAAGATACGAACATGCCCAATTTTTTATTTGAGTCCTTTTTTAGCAACAGAATTTGTCACTTATTGCGGAATAATGGGTTTGCATTGTTCAACACCATGATTTTAAACGAAATACAAAACCAGCGCAATAAGAATTTTATCGCTGAGTTTCATGCTGCCTCTTGTAAAATTCGCTCACTCCCGCGCCTTGAAACTCACAACGAATTAATTATCATCTCAAAATTAGAAAGTTAAACTTATTGAGCAATCATTTTTCGTGCTTTTTCGAGATCTTCTGCGGTATCAATTCCAATTCCTACGTGTGTGGTCTCAACCATTTTGATTCGTTTGCCAAACTCCAGATAGCGCAATTGCTCTAGTTTTTCGGATGCTTCCAAAGATTGCATTGGTAAGCTGTAAAAATCCAATAATGCTTGTTTCCTAAAAGCATAAATACCAATGTGTTGCATGTATCGAACACCTACGTTTTGCTCTCTCGGATACGGAATCACAGATCGAGAAAAGTACAAAGCAAAACCGTTTTGATCTACTACAACTTTAACATTATTCGGATTATTGATATCTTCTTGATTAGTGATTTCGCGCATTAACGAGGCTAAATCGACTTTTTTATCCAAATCGTTTTTAAAAACTTCAATGACTTTTGCAAGCGGTTCGGCATCAATAAATGGTTCGTCACCTTGCACATTAATTACAATATCTAAATCCAGATTTACAACTGCTTCAGCAATTCGATCGCTGCCAGATTCGTGTTCCTTGACACTTTTAATTGCTTTTCCACCGTTAGAAATAATTTCGTCATAAATCAAATCAGAATCCGTTACTACAAAAACATCATCAAACAATTGCGTGTTTATGGCTGCCTTGTAGGTTCTTAGAATTACGGTTTTACCTCCAAGATCTTGCATTAATTTTGCTGGGAATCGTGTAGAGGCGTAACGTGCGGGAATGACTGCTATTATTTTCATGTTGTTCAAAAAGTTTGAGTTCAAAAATACATCATTGCAACTCAGAATGAAATTATTTTCGTGCTATTTTAAAATTCGTTTAATATGGTTTAGTTTATCAATGCTACATTATTTTTACCGACGTCATACTCAACGATCCTCCTAATAATTTATCATTAAACAAACTTAGCTCTTCTTGCTTTCCTTTCAGGCCCAAAGTGTAAATTAAAGGCAAATAATGTTCTGGAGTTGGAATCGCTAATTGTAAAGCTCGGCTTTGTTTTTTAAAATCAATAAGTGGTTTGAAATCTCCGTTTAACAAATAATCATTGATTGTTTCTCGAGCTTCAATTGCCCAATCGTAACCGTAATTATCCTTGTTTAAATTGGGGAAATCGACTAATCTCAAATTGTGAATAATGTTTCCGCTACCAACAATCAAAATTCCTTTCATACGCAAAGCGCTTAATTTTTGTGCCAAATCAAAATGGTATTGCTCTGATTTTGTATAATCAATACTTAACTGAATTACAGGAACATTGGCATCTGGATATAAATGTTTAATTACACTCCAAGCGCCGTGGTCCAATCCCCAATGTTCGTCGAGTTCTACCGCTACCGGCGTCAATAATTGCTTAGTTTCTACTGCTAATTCTGGACTACCGTTTACAGGATATTGCACGTCAAATAACGCTTGCGGAAAACCTCCAAAATCATGAATTGTTCGCGGCATTTCCATTGCTGTAACCTTGGTTCCGTTAGTAAACCAATGCGCCGAAATACACAAAATAGCGTTGGGTTGTGGCAGCGTTTTGGCCAAATTCCGAAATCCAGATACAAACTGATTTTCTTCAATGGCATTCATGGGACTGCCATGACCAAGAAACAAAACGGGCATTTTTTCGGTGTTTGAAAAAGTGCCTGAAATCTTATGTAAATCGATTAAAGTATCCATTTTTTCCTCTTTTTTAGTTGGCAGTTCGTTCGATTAAATCCCATAAATTACCAAATTCATCCTCAAAAACGGCTACTTTTCCGTAGCTTTCAGTTATGGGTTCTCTAACAATTGTAATGTTCTGCTGTAGTAAGTTGCGGCAATCTCTCTCAAAATCGTCAGTTTCTAAAAATAAAAATACGCGACCACCCGACTGATTGCCAATACTATCTTTTTGAATTTGATTACTGGCTTTCGCTAAAAGCAAACTAAAACCAGAAGTTCCTTTTGGCGCTACCAAAACCCATCGTTTCTCTGGACTCAAAACGGTATCTTCGATTAAATCAAAGTTTAATTTTTGGGTAAAAAAAGCAATCGCGCGGTCGTAATCCGGAACCAGCAAGGCAATATGTGCAATTCGTTGTTTCATACTTTTTTAATTTTTACTCTACAAAACTATCATCTTTAAAACCAATTAAATACAATTTATTTTTAGCACGCGTCATGGCGGTGTACAACCAACGAATATAATCTCTATCAACACCATCTGGCAAATAAGGTTGCTCAATAAAAACGGTGTTCCACTGCCCTCCTTGCGATTTATGACAGGTAATGGCGTACGAAAATTTTACCTGCAAACCATTAAAATATTCATTGGCTTTTACTTTTTGAAATTGTTTGAATTTGGTTTCGCCCTCATAATCCTTCAAAACTTCTTGGTAGAGTCGGTTTGATTCTTCATACGTAAGCGAAGGCGATTCGCTTTTAATGGTATCCAAAAGCAAAACGGTTTCAAAAGGTTTTTGATCGGGATAATCTACCATTCTGATTTTTACTTTGGCAAATTTGAAGCTGTACAACTCCTTGATGCTAAAAATTTCTAGCACTTCAATAATATCTCCATTGGCAATAAAACCTGCTTGATCAGAATCCTTTAACCAAAAATAATTATTCTTAACCACCATTAAAAAATCTCCTGTGGAAAGCTCGCTCTCTTTGTCTAGAATTTTGGTTCGAATTTGTTCATTGTATTGATTGGCTCTTTTATTGGAGCGAACTATAAATGCGGTGTCTTCAATACTGTAATTACTATAGGCAGAGTTGATAGCATCTTGAATATCGTAGCCGTCAGTTAAACGCACAATGTCTTTGAATTTTTTGAGGTCGAATTTAAAATCTGTGATAAAAGATTCTTTGAGCACTTCACGCAATTCTGTGGCGTTGAATAAAATTCCTGAATTTTCCTCTTGACGCATGACTTCATCCAGTTCGATATGCTCTACTTCTTTATCGTAATTCATACCAAGCGTGCGAATATCAAGCGCTGGACTGATATCTAAATTCACCGGAGGCAACTGTGCCGTATCTCCTAACAGAATCATTTTGCAATTCGCACCTGAATATACATATGAAATCAAGTCATCTAACAAGGAACCGTTTTCATAAAACTTTGAATCTGAATTCGTATCCGAGATCATCGAAGCTTCATCTACGATGAAAATGGTGTTTTTGTGTTTGTTGGGTTGTAAAGTAAAAGAAACTCCGCCACCTGAAGATTTTTTAGGGAAATAGATTTTTTTGTGAATCGTAAAAGCGGGCTTGTTAGAGTAATTGGCAATCACTTTGGCAGCTCGACCTGTTGGTGCCAGCAGCACATACTTTTTGTTTATGTCAAGTAAGCTGTTAACGATGGTCGAAATAACTGTTGTTTTCCCTGTACCTGCGTAACCCTTGAGTACAAAAATGGTTCTGTTCTCTGCTTCAGTCAAGAAGATGGCTATTTTTTGAAAAAAAATATCTTGTTTGTAAGTGGGCTGAAAAGGAAATTGTTTTTGTAAAAAACTGTAAAACAGGGAGGAATTCATAACAATAGTTTTGGCAAAAATGAATTCCAAAGGTAGGCAATATCCAGCATTGCAACTGCCGAATTTTGGTATAAATTAGAATTGCAAAACAAATAGAATTTCTCTTTTTTATTGATAGTGATTTCTATTTGTTTTGCTAGTAAATGGATTTTTAAAAAAGTTTATGAATACGGTGAATAGGAATCATTACACCTTGTTTTAAGATAATATTTTTATCAGTTACGGCCCAAACAGTGGTATCTACAACTTTTTTAGACTCTACGTCTTCAAAAAATATTTTAATTTTTGAATGCTCAAGATTCCCAAGAGCTAAGGCGCGGTTAATTTCGCTCATTCTTGCTTTAATTTCTTGATCGTCTTCTAGTACTTCTACTGCTGGAAATTTCAATTCGGCAATTGCTTCTTTATCGATGGTGGTAAAATCGTGTGTCATGGTATTTGTATTTTAATTAATTTTATTTATGCTCCGTTTTAAAGCCTCTTGACTCTCTTCCTAGCCACAAGTTAAGAAAGAATTTCATAAACTTAATACAATATTACTGCCAAATTTTTATTAATTTTTTGTGTTTTTCTGAATTACAAATGTAATTCACTGGAAAACACTGTATTTGAAACTTGGTCTTGAATTATAAAATAATCTCGCGTGAAGGATGGAAGCGGCATCCTTTGCTTTTTTCGCAAAAAAGGCAAAGATATAGCGTACAGCCTGACCCAAGTGGAGTTTACGCAGCGCGGGGCACGCCCCAAAAAATAATTAGGAGAGTAAAACAAGAACATTTTGAGCTTTCAGGAAGTTGAATTTGTTTTAAAAATTATCAAAAATTTAGGAAAGCAACGCTGTAAAATGATGTAATTTGGCACTTTGATTACTTTTTTTGAACTTTATTGACACTACATATGAATACTATAAAAATACTTTGGGTTGATGACGAAATTGATTTGTTAAAGCCACATATTTTATTTCTAGAGAAAAAAAATTACGAGGTAACTACTTGTAATAATGGGCTTGACGCTATTGCTTTATTTGAAGAAACCAATTTTGATATTGTTTTTTTAGATGAAAACATGCCCGGTATGAGTGGCTTGGAAACCCTCTCGGAAATGAAAGAAAAGAAATCGGCTGTACCTATGATTATGATTACCAAAAGCGAGGAAGAATATATCATGGAAGAGGCCATTGGCTCTAAAATTGCCGATTATTTAATCAAACCTGTTAATCCGAATCAAATTTTGCTGAGTTTAAAGAAAAACTTAGACCACTCGCGCTTGGTTTCGCAAAAAACAACTTTGGATTACCAAAAAGAGTTTCGCAAAATAGCTATGGAAATGGGAATGGTGAATTCCTACGAAGATTGGATTGAATTGTATAAAAAATTGATTTTTTGGGAGCTGGAACTTGAGAATATTGACGATCAAGGCATGATTCAAATATTAGAGTCGCAAAAAGTAGAGGCTAACTCGCAATTTGGTAAATTTATCGAACGCAATTACGAAGATTGGTTTGCACCGATGCCTAAAAAAGTCGCTAGCGTTACCGAGGCTGACCGACCAATACAATCGCATACTTTGTTTAAGGAGTTGGTTTTGCCAGAATTGAAGAAAAAAGACATGCCAATTTTGTTTGTTGTGATTGACAATTTGCGTTATGACCAATGGAAAACCTTTGAAACTGTTGTAGGCAACTACTATAAATTGGAAAAAGAAGTGCCTTACTACTCTATTTTGCCTACCGCAACGCAATACGCCCGCAACGCTATTTTTTCTGGATTAACACCTTTAGAAATGGAAAAACAATTTCCGCAATATTGGAAAAACGATCCCGAGGAAGGCGGTAAAAACTTGTTTGAGGCCGAATTTTTATCAGCACAAATCAAACGTTTGGGACTGAATATCAAAGAAGACTATTTTAAAATCACAAGTTTAGCCGGAGGAAAAAAATTAGCCGAAAGCTTCAAAGCACTAAAAGAAAACGACTTGGTTACCATAGTCTATAATTTTG
This sequence comes from Flavobacterium turcicum, assembly GCF_011365745.1. Lineage (GTDB taxonomy): Bacteria > Bacteroidota > Bacteroidia > Flavobacteriales > Flavobacteriaceae > Flavobacterium > Flavobacterium turcicum. Next base: position 651,599 of record NZ_JAAOBY010000002.1, read on the forward strand.
TGGATATGTTATCGCACGCAAAAACAGAAATGGATGTGGTAAAGGAATTAGCATCAGATGACAAAGCCTACCGTTCTTTGACTTTGAGTTGGTTCAAAAATTCGCCTTTACTTGAAATTATTCAGCAGGCGCAAAAAATGGGTTTCAAACTTATTTTAACTACAGATCATGGTACTATTAACGTAAAAAATCCAACAAAAGTAGTAGGTGACAAAAACACGAGTTTGAACCTGCGTTACAAAACAGGTCGTAGCTTAACCTATGAATACAAAGATGTGTATGCCGTGAAAGAACCAAAAAATATTGGTTTACCTGCCATAAATATGAGTAGTTCTTTTATTTTTGCAAAGACAGATTTGTTTTTGGCTTACGTAAACAATTACAATCATTACGTGAGTTATTACAAAAATACGTACCAACACGGTGGTATTTCGTTAGAAGAAATGATCATTCCGTTTTTGGTATTTAATCCGAGATAAGTAAGCAGTATCAGTTTGCCATGCATCGATTACACTTTGAATGGCAAACTTTAAACCCTTTAATAAAAATGACTACCATTTTTTCAATTGACCAATTAGCAAGCGTTGCGCAAGCCATACTCAACGAAAACCCATCGAAAGTGATTCTTTTTCACGGCGAAATGGGCGCTGGTAAAACCACTTTAATCAAGGAACTTTGCCGCACATTGGGCGTACAAGGCGCAACGAGTAGTCCTACGTTCTCTTTGGTAAATGAGTACGAAGCAGCCAATAATCAGTTAGTTTATCATTTTGATTTTTACAGACTGAATAAGGAAGAAGAAGCCTTGGATATGGGTGTTGATGATTACTTATATTCTGGACATTTTTGTTTTATTGAATGGGCCGAAAAAATTGAGAATTTAATTCCACCCGTACATTCTGTAGTTACGATAACAGTTTTACCTGACGGAAATAGATCATTAACCCTAAGCTAATTACCATGTCAAGCACATCGACTGTAACCATATTACCTTATACTCCCGCTTTAAAAGAACATATTAAAACACTTAATTTAGAGTGGCTTACCAAGTTTTTTAAAGTAGAACCCAAAGACGAAAAAGTGCTCTCAGATCCGCAGGGACAGATTATTGATCAAGGCGGTTTCATTTTTTATGCTCAATACCAAGACGAAATAGTAGGAACTGCGTCACTTCTCAAAATGGAAGAAGGTGTGTTTGAGCTAAGCAAAATGGCAGTTACTGATGCGGTACAAGGCTTAGGAATTGGCAAGGAATTGCTACAACATTGTTTTGCTTTTGCCGAAAAAGAAGGTTTTAGCAAGATCGTTTTGTATTCGAATAGGAAATTACATTCAGCAATACATTTGTATCGAAAATATGGCTTTGTCGAAATCGAATTGGAAGACGGCGTATACGAAAGAGCCGATATAAAAATGGAAAAACCGCTGACTCAAAACACAATTTAAAAAGCGTCTTTTTAATTTAATTTCAAGTCAAATCGTAGCCAACTTTTGCGTAAATTGTACCCTTAAAATTCAAAACCAACCATGTCCATTACTATAACGCCATTTTCCAAACAAGATCTTTTACCTCAAGAGGAAAAATTAGAAGTAGCCCGCCAAAAGAGCGAACTTTTTATTGGAATCCCAAAAGAAACTAGTTTTCAGGAGCGCCGCATTTGCCTCACGCCAGATGCAGTAACTTCATTAACATTTCAAGGGCACCGCGTAATGATTGAGGCTGGCGCTGGTTTAAGTTCTAGTTACACCGACAAAGAATACAGTCAAGCAGGCGCTGAAATTACCAACGACACTCAAAAAGTATTTAGTTGCCCCATGATTTTAAAAGTAGAGCCACCTACTCTAGCTGAAATCGACATGATGCAACCGCAAACAATTTTAATATCAGCCATACAACTCAAAACGCGCAAAAAAGAATACTTTGAGGCTTTGACCAAAAAGAAAATTACAGCACTCGCTTTTGAATATATTAAGGACGAAGGCGGAACCTATCCTGCAGTAAAATCCTTGAGCGAAATTGCCGGAACAGCATCTATTTTAATCGCTGCCGAACTTATGATCACCAATGAACTAGGCAAAGGATTATTGTTTGGTAATATTACTGGCGTTCCTCCTACTGATGTGATTATTCTAGGAGCCGGCACCGTGGGCGAGTTTGCTGCTAAAACCGCCATTGGTTTAGGTGCTACGGTTAAAGTTTTTGACAACTCTATAACCAAATTACGCCGTTTGCAAAACAATTTAAACCAACGCATATTTACATCTACCATTCAGCCCAAAGCCTTGCTCAAAGCCTTGCGTCGCTGTGATGTGGCCATTGGCGCCATGCGTGGCAAAGACCGTTGTCCGGTTATTGTTACCGAAACTATGGTGGAACACATGAAAAACGGTGCCGTTATTGTTGATGTCAGTATTGACACAGGTGGTTGTTTCGAAACTTCAGAAGTTACCTCGCACGAGAAACCAACTTTCATCAAAAACAATGTGTTGCACTATTGCGTACCTAATATTCCGTCGCGCTATTCCAAAACCGCTTCCCTTTCTATCAGCAATATTATCTCGCCTTATTTGATGCAAATTGCTGAAGATGGCGGTATCGAAAGCGCCATTCGTTGTGACAAAGGACTCAAAAACGGTGTGTACATGTACCACGGAATCCTAACGAACAATGCCATTGCTGATTGGTTCAATTTGCCAAGTAGCGACATTAATTTAATTGTTTTTTAAGAGAACTTTCAGCTACCTTTGCACAAAAAATAAACACATGAAGTTAGTTCACCGTTTTGCTTATTACTTGGTTGGTATGGTTCTCGGCCTGTTTTTTGTGGGTCTTGTTTTTAGTGGCAAGGATACCCGCTGCAACTATTTCCCAAATGCCAGAGTACTAAACGACCTTCGCAACAAACCCTTCTATTATTCTGAAAAAGCTACAAAAGTGATGCAGGAAAAATGGATTGACACAGCCGATATCAAAAACACCTTGCAATTTGGCGATGTTGATTTTGACCAAAGCAACGTTAAAAAAGAAAAAGGAAAATTGTACGTAATTGAAGGAAAAACAGTCAAAAATCAAGCAGTTACTTTAAAAATAATCAACTACAGCAACAAAGCCGTTCTCGACGAAATTATCAAAAAATAGTCTCTTTTCGGTTTTTATTTGGGCGTGCCCCTACGCAAAAGCTTCGGGTCCTGCTGTTCGTTGCCGCTTTTTTGGGGCGGCTAAAAAAAGCCGCCCCAAAAAGAGCTCCACTGCCATCAGTCACGCAAAACAGTGGTTGTTGGCGTTTTTTTTACCGCACATTTCCGTTCAAAACCCAATTGATAGGTTCTTTATCTTTTGCTTTCAAATAAGCATTTACTTGACTAAAATGTTTGTTTCCAAACCACTTGCCTTGATTGGCACTCAGTGGCGAAGGATGTCCACTTTCGAGAACTAGATGTTTCTTACGGTCAATCAATTTTCCTTTTTTTTGCGCAAAGCCGCCCCAAAGTAAAAAGACCACATCTTGTTTTTCGGCATTGATTCGCTCAATAATTGCCGTTGTAAATTCCTGCCAAGGCAAGTGTTTGTGGCTATTAGCGCTGTCTTTTCGAACGGTTAAAGTCGCATTGAGCAACAACACGCCTTGTTTGGCCCAAGCCAATAAATTACCTGATGAGGGCAACAAAATTTCACCCAAATCATCATTTAATTCTCTAAAAATATTGCGCAACGAGGGCGGAATTGCCACACCATAAGATACGGAGAAACAAAGTCCGTTTGCCTCGCCTGCTCCATGATACGGATCTTGACCAATAATAACCACTTTTACATCCTCAAACGAGCATTGGTTCAAAGCTTCAAAAATCAATTCCTGCGGCGGGTAGCAAGTATATTGCGCATATTCTTGTGCTACTGCCTCTTGCAAAGCAGCCACATACGGTTTTTTCAATTCTTCTTCTAAAATAGCTTGCCATGAAGGTTGCAAATTGGGTATCATTTTCATTTGTAATTTAAAACCCAAAGATACATTCATTTTGGTTCATGACAGCTTTGTTAACCACCCTAAACATTATTTAATTCTTTGCTAATTAAAGTCAAAAAACCTTAACAAATAACTACTTTTGCAACTCAAAGTCTAAACAAAATATGATTTCAATAACTGACAAAACACTACAAGATTTACAGTTTCCGGTAATTCTTGACACCATATCTACCATTTGTAACACCGAAATAGGAAAATTAAAGGCGCTAGAAATCACACCTTTTAGAGACAAAGACACTTTGATGCAAGCTTTGTTGCAAACTTCAGAGTATGTTTCTTCTTTTCAAAACAACAACGCCATTCCCAATCATGGGTTTGATGCCATTACACACGAAATTAAATTTTTGGCCATTGAAGACAGTTTTCTGGAAGTAAGCAGTTTTCGAAAAATTGCAAACTTATCGGCAACTGTCAATTTCATGTTGCAATTTTTACAAAAATTCGAGGAGTATTATCCTAATCTAAACCACCGCGCCAAACAAGTAACTTTGACCAAAGACATCATTCACATGATTGATGATGTGGTAGACAAGTACGGCGAAATCAAAGACAATGCCTCGCCCGATTTGCTCAACATACGCAGGAGCATGAATGCGGTACGCGGCAAAGTCAATCAAAGTTTTGGTACTGCCCTAACCCACTACAATTCATTGGGTTATTTAGATGATATTCGCGAAAGTTTTGTGCAAAACCGTCGTGTTTTAGCCGTTTTAGCCATGTACCGTCGTAAGGTTAAAGGTTCGATTATGGGAAGTTCAAAAACAGGCAGTATTGCTTACATTGAACCCGAAGCAACCTTACAATATTCGCGTGAGCTGAGCAATTTAGAATACGAAGAAAAAGAAGAAATCACTCGAATTTTAAAATTATTATCGAACCAAATTCGTCCTTTTTTACCCTTATTGGTGCAATATCAAGACTTTTTGAGTGACATTGACGTTATTGCCGCAAAGGCCAAATATGCCAATAAAATCAACGGAATTCTGCCAACTATTACTGAAGAGCGCCGTTTGTATTTTAGAGATGCCTACCATCCTATTTTGTATTTGAACAACAAACAAAAAGACGAAATTACGCATCCGCAAACCATTGAATTGGGGCAAGAAAATCGGATTATTGTAATTTCAGGACCTAATGCCGGAGGAAAAACAATCTCGTTAAAAACCGTTGGTTTGCTGCAATTGATGCTACAATCGGGTATGCTTATTCCGGTGCACGAACGCAGCGAAACCTTTTTATTCGACCGTATTTTAACAGATATTGGCGACAATCAATCGATAGAAAATCACCTGAGTACCTACAGTTACCGATTGAAAAACATGAACTATTTCTTAAAAAAATGCAACCGCAAAACCATGTTTTTGATTGATGAGTTTGGTACAGGATCTGATCCGGAATTGGGTGGCGCTCTTGCCGAAATTTTCCTCGAGGAGTTTTACCACCGTGAAGCTTTTGGAATCATCACGACGCATTATTCTAATTTAAAAATTTTGGCTAACGAATTGCCTTTTGCAACCAATGCCAACATGTTATTTGACGAAAAAACACTCGAACCGATGTACAAATTGGTTTTGGGTCAAGCCGGAAGCTCTTTCACTTTTGAAGTGGCATTAAAAAATGGGATTCCGTTTAGCTTAATCAACCGAGCCAAAAAGAAAATTGAAGTGGGTAAAGTACGTTTTGACAAAACCATTGCTACTTTGCAAAAAGAGCGTTCAAAACTCGAAAAAACATCGCAAACCCTAAAAGAAGAAGAGTCAAGAGCACGTGAAGAGGGCAAAAAAATGGAAACCATCAATGTCAAAATCAAACAAAAACTAGAGAGTTATCAAGAGTTGTACGACAGCAATCAAAAGACGATTTACATTGGTCAAAAAATTGAAGACATCTCTGAGAAATATTTCAACAACAAGAACAAAAAAGAACTCATAGGCGAATTTTTGAAAATTATTGAAATAGAAAATTCAAAACGCAAAAAAGCGACTGCCAAAGAAAGCAAAGCCCAACTCGAGAAAAAGAAAGAGATTATTGAGGAAGTAACCGTTCAAGTAGAAGAAATTCGAAAGGAAAAGAAAGAGAAAAAACAAAAAGTGGTGGTTGAAAAACCAAAACCGATTTTAAAAATTGGCGATCGCGTGCGTATGTTTGACGGTAAAGCTGTGGGAACTATTGACAGTATTGAGAAAAACAAGGCTACAGTAAATTATGGTGTTTTTACCTCAAAAGCGAGTCTCGAAGTTTTGGAATTGGTAGAAGCCGTGAAAAAATAAGTACTTTTTTGAATTTTATTGACAACAATAAAAATTCAAATAATTAGTTTTGACAAAAAAAATGCAAAATTTACCTAAAGACAAAAAAATAATCATTTTTGATGGCGTATGTAATTTGTGCGATGCTAGTGTGCAAAAAATAATAAAACACGACTCCAAAGATATTTTTCGCTTTGTTGCCTCGCAGTCTACATTAGGACAGGAAATTATAAATTATTTAGGAATCGACACTACAAAAACCGATAGTATCATTTTATATCAGCCTGGTGTAGCTTATTATTATAAAGCAGAGGCTGCGCTTGAAATCGCGAAAGATCTTGGTGGCATTTTTGTTTTTGGAGCACTAATCAGTTGGTTGCCTAATACTATTTTAAATTCAGTTTACGATTATGTAGCTCGTAATCGTTATAAATGGTATGGTACGAAAGAGTCTTGCATGGTTCCTACAAAAGAAATCTTGAATAAATTTTTAGCATAAAGTCTTGCTCGAAGTACAAACAAAAAAAGGATAATCGAATAGATTATCCTTTTGTGTTTAGTAAAATCAATTCTTAATTGCGAATCAATTTTCTGTATTTCAATCGTTTTGGAGTTAAATCACCACCCAAACGTTTCTTTTTGTTTTCTTCGTATTCAGAGAAACCACCTTCAAAGTAGTACACTTCTGAATCTCCTTCAAAAGCCAAGATGTGTGTACAAATACGGTCCAAAAACCATCTGTCGTGTGAAATCACCACTGCACAACCCGCAAATTTCTCCAAACCTTCCTCTAATGCACGAAGAGTATTTACATCCAAGTCGTTGGTAGGCTCATCCAATAATAGAACGTTACCTTCTTCTTTTAAAGTCATTGCTAAGTGTAAACGGTTTCGCTCTCCACCAGAGAGCATCGAAACTTTTTTGTTTTGCTCTCCGCCACCAAAGTTAAAACGAGAAAGGTAAGCTCTTGAATTTACTTGCTTTCCTCCCATCATAATTAATTCCTGTCCGTCAGCAAAATTTTCCCAGATTGATTTATTAGGATCAATGTTAGAATGTGATTGGTCAACGTAAGCAATTTTTACGGTCTCTCCTACTGAGAATGATCCGCTATCTGTTTCTTGCTCGCCCATTATCATTTTGAAAATTGTCGATTTACCCGCACCATTTGGCCCGATAATTCCAACAATTCCTGCTTGTGGCAAAGTAAAATTCAAGTTATCATACAATAGCTTTTCACCAAAAGCTTTCGCTACATTTTTAGCTTCGATAACATTTGTTCCCAAACGAGGACCGTTAGGGATATAAATTTCTAGATTCTCATCTAGTTGTTTTTGATCTTCGTTTAGCAACTTATCATAGTTTTGCAAACGCGCTTTTTGTTTGGTCTGACGGCCTTTTGCACCTTGACGTACCCAGTCTAACTCACGCTCTAAGTTTTTTCTACGTTTAGAGGCTACTTTTTCTTCTAATGCCATTCTGCTTGATTTTTGATCCAACCAAGACGAATAATTTCCTTTCCAAGGAATACCTTCACCACGATCTAACTCTAAAATCCAACCCGCTACATTATCCAAGAAATAACGATCGTGCGTTACTGCAATTACAGTACCTGCGTATTGTGCCAAATGCTGCTCTAACCATAAAACCGACTCCGCATCTAAGTGGTTGGTAGGCTCATCAAGTAACAGAACATCTGGTTGTTGCAACAACAAACGACAAAGTGCTACACGACGACGCTCTCCACCAGAAAGGTTTTTAATTGGCGTATCGCCTTCAGGTGTGCGTAATGCATCCATAGCAATTTCTAGTTTAGTATCAATTTCCCAAGCGCCTAAGGCATCAATTTTGTCTTGCAATGCCGCTTGACGGTCCATCAATTTATCCATTTTATCTGGATCAGAATAGTTTTCTTCTAAACCAAACAAATCGTTGATCTTGTTGTATTCTTCAAGTACTGCCATCGTTTCAGCGGCACCTTCGCGTACAATTTCGATAACTGTTTTTGACTCATCCAAAATTGGTTCTTGCTCTAAATAGCCAACTGTATAGCCTGGTGCAAAAACAACATCACCTTGGTAGTTTTTATCAACGCCTGCAATAATTTTTAATAAAGATGATTTTCCAGATCCGTTCAAACCTAAAATACCAATTTTTGCCCCGTAAAAGAAACTTAAATAAATATTCTTAAGTACTGGTTTATCAGCTCCTTGATAGGTTTTACTCAATTTTGACATTGAGAATATAACTTTCTTATCGTCTGCCATGATTTATTTTTTTTTAATGTATTTTTTCTAATTTTTAATTCAATGTAGTTTACAAACGTCCTTTTAAAGAACTAAATACCCAGGCGTTAGCAAAAAAACCAACTCCTACAGCGGCAAAGCCCCAGCCAGCAACATCATCATAACGAAAAGCTCCCAGTGCAATCAGTAAAAGCCCCATTAGTATCATAATTAAGGTAGCCCAACCTAAAATTGTATTTTTATTCATTCCCATATTTGTGGTGTTACATTTTTGAAATCCTGTTATTCATAACGGGCTACAAATATCGTTCTTTTGAGTTTTAATTGAAAATTTTATAAAGCATTTCTCTTAGTAAATCAGATTGCGACATTTGATTAGCGCCTACTCCCTTGCTCTTAACATCAATTTCTCGTAAAGCGCCCACGATTTGGCTTACTTTTTTCATGGGGTAATTTTTTAATGCCAAATCGTATTCCTTCATAAAAAATGGATTTATACCAAGCACAGCAGCTACATTTTTCGGGTTTTTATCCTTTAAACCGTGGTATTTTAAAAGCTGTATAAAAAATCCAAAAACTAAACTAGTTGTCACAACCATCGGATTGTCTTTTGGATTTTGGGCAAAATTCGCAGCAATTTTGTATGCCTTGAGTTGATTGCGCTCACCCAAAGCTTTTCGTAATTCAAAAACATTATAATCTTTACTAAAACCAATATTCTCCTCAATATCTTTCGGCATTATGGTGCTTCCGGCCGGGAGAATTATTTGCAGTTTTTCAAGTTCATTATTTATTTTACTCAGGTCAGTTCCTAAAAATTCTACAAGCATCGCATTAGCCTTAGGGTCGATACCATATTTTTTACCAGACAAAACGCGTTTAATCCAATCGCCTACTTGGTTTTCGTATAATTTTTTACTTTCGAAAACCAACCCGTTTTTGGCTATCAGTTTGGTTACCTTTTTTCGTTTGTCTAAAGTTTTGTACTTATAACACATTACTAAAACCGTACTTGGCATTGGATTTTCGGCATAGTTTTCCAATTTTTCAATGTTACGAGACAAATCTTGAGCTTCTTTGACAATAATAACTTGACGATCTGCCATCATAGGGTAACGTTTGGCTGCAGAAACAATATCATCGATTGTTACATCGCGACCGTACAAAACCGTTTGATTGAAACCTTTTTCCTCTTCTGTTAAGACTTTTTGCTCAATAAAATCAGAGAGTTTGTCAATATAATACGGCTCTTCCCCCATTAAAAAATAAATAGGTTTGATTACTCCATTTTTAATATCAGTGACAATTTTTACAACTTCGTCCATAAAATTTGGTGTTTTAGCAAAAGTACCGAGCGAAATCAAAAGCATTCCTGCTATTTTACGCCACCACTTTAAACTAAATACTTATTTTTGCCGCATGCAGCAATTACAATTTTCTTCTTTTCAATTTCGTTTCAAAAATAGCGAAAATAAAACAGCAATTTTTGATGTTATTCGTAAAAAGTTCATCATTCTTACACCTGAAGAATGGGTTAGACAGCATGTCATTCACTTTTTGATAGAAGAAAAAAAATATCCAAAATCACTCATCAATGTTGAGAAAGTACTTCAAGTTAATGGCTTGCGAAAAAGATATGATGTGGTTGTTTACTTAGGAGACGGTAGTATTTATGTACTTATCGAATGTAAGGCACCCGAGGTAAAAATTTCTCAAGCCACTTTCGATCAAATTGCACAGTACAATATGACCCTGCAAGCACAATATTTAATGGTCACGAATGGTTTGAATCACTATTTTTGCCAAATGGATTTTCTAGAAGAAAAATACCAATTTTTGAGAGACTTACCCGATTACCCAAACATTACGATTTAAAATCTAAAAATGAAAATAGCCGTTGTTATATTAAATTGGAATGGAGTGCAATTACTTGAAAAGTTTTTGCCCTCAGTGGTTCAGTATTCTGCTGAAGCCGATATTTATGTCGCCGATAATGCCTCAACTGATGCATCAATAGCTTTTGTTAAAGACCACTTCCCTACTGTTCGAATCATTCAAAATGAGGGTAATTATGGTTTTGCAAAAGGATACAACGAAGCTTTACAAAATGTACAAGCAGATGTGTATGCTTTAGTAAACTCTGATATTGAGGTAACACCAAATTGGTTAACCCCAATTATAAAAACATTTCAAGAAGAACATTCAACAGCAATTATTCAGCCAAAAATTTTAGATTACAAACAAAAGGATTCGTTTGAATACGCTGGTGCAGCCGGCGGATTTATTGACAAATATGGGTATCCGTACTGTCGTGGCCGAATTTTTGACTCAATCGAAATAGACAATGGACAGTACAACGACAACCGAACTATTTTTTGGGCATCGGGCGCTTGCTTTTTTATTCGCACCTCCGTCTACCATGAGTTAAAAGGTTTTGATGATGATTTTTTTGCACATCAAGAAGAAATTGATTTGTGTTGGCGTGCCAATAATAAAGGTTATCAAATAAAATATGTGCACGAAAGTACCGTTTTTCATGTTGGTGGCGCAACATTGCAGCAAGGCAACCCCATGAAAACCTATTTGAATTTCAGAAACTCCTTGTTTATGTTGACTAAAAATTTGCCTAAAAAAAGTTTGATTCCAATTCTTTTTACGAGAATGGTTTTAGATGGACTAGCGGGAATACAATTTTTAACACAAGGAAAAGTGAAACATTTTTGGGCAATATTAAGAGCGCACTTTTCTTTCTATCAGGGATTTAGAAAGCATTATAAAAAACGGGATATGGTGCAAATGGCACAGTATTTCCACATAAAAAGTATAGTTTATCAATATTTCATTAAAGCTGGCAAGGTCTTTGAGCAATAAGTTTTAACAATTAATTGTACTTTTGTAGACTGTTTAATTAACACTTTAAACCTATTTTTGTAAAACAACAAAATAATTATTTATGAAAAAAATCGTATTAGCATTATCCGTAATGGCACTTTTGACCTCATGCGTTTCTAAAAAGAAATACACTGAGTTAGAAGCTAGAAACAAAGAAACTCAAGATTTATTAAACACTGCTACTGTAAAGTTAAATGCTTGTTTAGAAGAAAAAGCGGGACTTGCTGCTACAGCTGCCACTTTAAAAGAGCAAAATCAAGGTTTAATCAGCGTTTCGAAAGATATGACGGTTTTATCTACAAAAGGTGCACAAAATATTGAAAAAGCCCTTGAATCTATCAAGGAAAAAGATTTAAAGATAAGCAGAATGCAGGATGCTTTAACTAAAAAAGACAGTGTTACACTAGCTTTGGTTACAAGTTTAAAAAGTTCTGTTGGTATCTCTGACCCAGATATTGAAATCAATGTTGAAAAAGGAGTTGTGTTTATCTCAATTGCTGATAAATTGTTATTCAAAAGCGGTAGCTATGATGTAACTGACAAAGCTAAAACAGTTTTAGCAAAAGTTGCAAAAGTGGTAAATGACAAACCAGATTTTGAATGTATGGTCGAAGGTCATACTGATAATATTCCTTACAACGGTTCAGGCGTATTATTAGACAACTGGGATTTAAGTGTAAAACGCTCTACTTCTATCATTCGCGTATTGACTAATCAATTGGGTGTAAAACCGGAGCAATTGATTGCTGCAGGAAGAAGTTCATACATTCCTTTAGTAGCTAATGATTCTGCTGAAAACAGATCTAGAAACAGAAGAACACGTATTGTAGTATTGCCAAAGATTGACCAATTTTACGATATGATCGAAAAAGAAATGAAAAAACAAAAACAATAATTAATTTTGTGTTTTAATAAAGAAATCACCTCTCGCGAGGTGATTTTTTTTTTTTGACATTTGTCCCGTCCTAAAATAGCGATACACAAAAAGTATCCTTATGGAAAACCCTCAAGAATCACGCTACTTAAAGCGCAC
>NZ_JAAOBY010000020.1 GCF_011365745.1 Flavobacterium turcicum
GTCATAGTTAGGATTACTACCTAAAGTCACTACGATTGGGTAAGCACCTACGTTAGAGAACTGCGTAGCAGAAGTTGCAAGGGTATAGTTAATCGTATCTCCGTTTACAGCACCAGTCACCACAGCTGTAAGAGCAGGGTTAAGATCACCGTAAACTTTTGTTTTATCATCAGCAGTAACGACTACATCAATAGCTTTAGGCGTAACTGTTAAAGTTCCGTTTACAGCAGTAACGTCATAGTTAGGATTACTACCTAAAGTCACTACGATAGGGTAAGTACCTACGTTAGAGAACTGCGTAGCAGAAGTTGCTAGGGTATAGTTAATCGTATCTCCATTTACAGCACCAGTCACCACGGCTGTTAAAGCAGGGTTAGCCTCACCGTAAACTTTTGTTTTATCATCAGCAGTAACGACTACATCAATAGCTTTAGGCGTAACTGTCAAAGTACCATTTACAGCAGTAACGTCATAGTTAGGATTACTACCTAAAGTCACTACGATTGGGTAAGCACCTACGTTAGAGAACTGCGTAGCAGAAGTTGCAAGGGTATAGTTAATCGTATCTCCGTTTACAGCACCAGTCACCACGGCAGTTAAAGCAGGGTTAAGATCACCGTATACTTTTGTTTTATCATCAGCAGTAACTAGAACATCTACTTGTTTTGGAGTTACTGTCAAAGTTCCGTTTACAGCAGTAATGTTATAGTTAGGATTACTACCTAAAGTCACCACGATTGGGTAAGAACCTACGTTAGAGAACTGTGTAGCAGAAGTTGCAAGAGTGTAGTTAATCGTATCTCCGTTTACAGCACCAGTCACCACGGCTGTTAGAGCAGGGTTAAGATCACCGTAAACTTTCGTTTTATCATCAGCAGTAACGACTACATCAATAGCTTTAGGCGTAACAGTCAAAGTTCCGTTTACAGCAGTAACGTCATAGTTAGGATTACTACCTAAAGTCACTACGATTGGGTAAGCACCTACGTTAGAGAACTGCGTAGCAGAAGTTGCAAGAGTATAGTTAATCGTATCTCCGTTTACAGCACCAGTCACCACAGCTGTTAGAGCAGGGTTAAGATCACCGTAAACTTTTGTTTTATCATCAGCAGTAACGACTACATCAATAGCTTTAGGCGTAACTGTCAAAGTTCCGTTTACAGCAGTAACGTCATAGTTAGGATTAGTACCTAAAGTAACTACGATTGGATAAGCACCTACGTTAGAGAACTGCGTAGCAGAAGTTGCAAGAGTGTAGTTAATCGTATCTCCGTTTACAGCACCAGTCACCACAGCTGTTAAAGCAGGATTAAGATCACCGTATACTTTCGTTTTATCATCAGCAGTAACGAGAACATCAATAGCTTTTGGAGTTACAGTCAAAGTACCATTTACAGCAGTAACGTCATAGTTAGGATTACTACCTAAAGTCACTACGATTGGGTA
>NZ_JAAOBY010000021.1 GCF_011365745.1 Flavobacterium turcicum
TTAAAAAATTTGGCTATTTTAGCTGGAATTAGTCAAGCGGTTAAAAGAAGGCACTTCGCATAGCCGCAAACGTTACCAGCTATTTTACAGAATCGCATATGAAAGAAAATTGGCTTTTTATTAAAACTGCAGATCATTACGGAAATTCTGAGATTATTCAGATTGATGGAGATATCATTGATTATTTTGTCGTTGAAAAAATTGACGAAATCTGTCTAATAAAAAACGGAAACAGAAATGAAAAGCTAAGCGAAACAGAGCATAAATTTATAAATCAAAATCGAATTAGATTTTTCAGAAATGGAAAAATTTACAAAGTTTTAAGCGATGAAAAGTCTATAACTGAAGATTGTATATTCGAAAATGATTACGAAAAACTAAACGCAACAGAAACTGAATTAACAGAAAGTGAAATTCAGAATTTAAAGTTTGTGTTTAATTGGAATGGAGAAAAAAAGAATCTTAGGTTCAATGAAGTTTTGGACTCGCCAGTTATACAAGAAATAAACAAACGTTTGAATAAAGAAGGAAGTAGAATTGTACTTGAAAAACTAAATGAAACGCTATTTGTTTCACTTTATATAGACAATTCTCTTGACAAACTAATTCCTATAAAATATGTTGACAGACAAAAGATGATTTTATATGGTTTCCCAAAAGAACCTTATGAAATTAATTGTCCAATAATAGAATAAAAAAAACAGCTGGTAACACACGCTACAAGCAATTTGGGTATTAGGCTTAATTTGAAATTGGTTTTGTATTTGGAAGATTTGGCAAATCCGAATAATGGGCTTAATTTAGTCCCAAACTGCTTGTAGCGCGGGAACGTTAGCAACAAGCAATAGAGAAAAAACGCTTAAGTCAACAAAATCAAATATTTAAAAGTGATTTTAAAAAAATAAATTTCAAATTTGACTTAAAAAAACAAACTTTAAAAGTTTGAGAAAATAAAAAAAACGTTCAAAGTTTACTTAAAAGTAATTTACTTTAAAAGTTTGAGAAAAATATCAAAACGTTTAAAGTTGAATTAAAAAAAACTAAACTTTCAAAGTTTGTGGAAAATAAAACTGTAAAAGTTTGCCGAAAATTTAAAGTTAAAGAGAAACTAAAATAGATATAAACTTGGCGAAAAACACTAAATTATAAAAACGTGAAAAGGTTTGGGTAAATAAAACTGGGAAAATAAAACTATAAATTTTGCCAGTTGCTAACAGGCGTTTGGCAAGATTGCGAATTTTGTGGTGAATTCACGTTTATTTCTCGCAAGATATTTTATCTTTGAAAGAAAATAATCGGTTCCGAACTTCGCAACCTTGCCAAGCGCCGGAACGTTGGACGTAATTGGAGCGTACCACTTAGACTACGACGTTTTTTCACAATGAATTTTCGGGA
>NZ_JAAOBY010000022.1 GCF_011365745.1 Flavobacterium turcicum
TGACTAGTCCTAAATAATCGATACAGATTATTAAACAAAAATAATTAATTAAACACTTGCTGGATCGTTCTTGCAAGTGTTTTTTCTTTTATAGGTTCTCATCTTAATTTTACTTTGCTGATGCATTTGATTTGGTGTTAGCATATAATTGGAGTAATGAGGTCTTTTTTGATTATAGATTTCAATAGCATCTTTAACCAACAACTTCATAATTGGAAGGTCTTTGTTGAATTTATCAATATCAAATTCTTGTTTTAAAATCCCATTTATTCTTTCTGCTACTGCATTTTCATAAGGATCTGAGTTTTGTGTCATGCTACACTTTATAAGGCTTTTCTTGAGTAGTTTTTGATAATCATGGGCACAATATTGCACTCCTCTGTCAGAATGATGTATTAATGTTAAACTTTTGTCCTTTCTTAGTTTTATCGCGTTTTCCAATGCTATTAAGCTACTTTCTGTATTCATATTATCAGCTACATTAAACCCCATTATTTTTTTAGAATAAGCATCAGTTACCAAGCTTAAGTAACACGGATTTTCTCTTTTTCCAATATAGGTTATGTCTGAAACCCAAACTTGTTCCGGACGTTTTATTTCTAATTCCAGAATCTGATTTTGATGTTTTCTAAAGCGATGATGCGAGTTGGTTGTAATATGATACGAACGCTTTGGAACAATCAATAAATGATTAGCTCTTAGGATACTGATAAATTTATCTCTTCCGACTTTTAGTTGCTTTAATTCGTTATTTAAAAGAAAATAGAGTTTTTTTGCTCCAATCCTGGGCATCGTCTGCCTGATTGTTATAACCATAGCGACTATCTTAGAAGCCTTGGATTGTCGTGCTTCTCTTCTTTTTATTTTTCGATAATAAACCTGTCTGTCTATCCCGAACAAAGTACAGGTAAACATTACTGTTTCTTGTTGCTCTTGTTTGAATTGGTCGATTGTTCGGGTGATGAGTTTTTTCTGATGTCAATTTGATATTCTTTTTCTGCAATATCAATCATCATATCAAAGATGATCGCTTTCTTATCCGCTACATAAGCTTCTCTCTCTAGCAATGCTTTCTGCTTTTCTAACAACATGACTTGTGCTTCAAGTTCCATTATTTTTTGTTCAGGTGATTTTGGCATATTTGATGGTGTTTGATTATCCCAATCAAAGTTACCAAATTTCCGAAGCCATTGCACAATTGTCGAGCGTGACTGAATACCGTAAACTTTTTTGACTTGCGAAATAGACATCTTCCCCTGTTCTATGTCTTGTACAATCTGTAATTTAAAAGACATCGTGTAGTCTTTTTGGGTGCGCTTTAAGTAGCGTGATTCTTGAGGGTTTTCCATAAGGATACTTTTTGTGTATCGCTATTTTAGGACGGGACA
>NZ_JAAOBY010000023.1 GCF_011365745.1 Flavobacterium turcicum
ACTGAAACTGCTGCTGGTGTATCATTGTTAGCTACAATTGGGTTGTTCACCACTACTGTCGCTGTTGCTTGATCACAGTTCACTGGGGTCGCCCCTACTTCACAGATCTCATAAACAACTGTGTAAGTGCCTGACGCTGTGTTAGGGTTCACCGTAATTGTACCGTCTGCATTCAATGTCAAGCCTGCTGGAACCGTGATTCCTGTTAAGCTTACGTTTCCTGGGTTGGTTCCAATTACTACTGGATTGCCATCTAAAGTATCATTAACTACAACACTTGGTGTGCTGTCGCCTACTGAAACTGCTGCTGGTGTATCATTGTTAGCTACAATTGGGTTGTTCACCACTACTGTCGCTGTTGCTTGCTTACAGTTCACTGGGGTCGCCCCTACTTCACAGATCTCATAAACAACTGTGTAAGTACCTGAAGCTGTGTTAGGGTTCACCGTAATTGTACCGTCTGCATTCAATGTCAAGCCTGCTGGAACCGTGATTCCTGTTAAGCTTACGTTTCCTGGGTTGGTTCCAATTACTACTGGATTGCCATCTAAAGTATCATTAACTACAACACTTGGTGTGCTGTCGCCTACTGAAACTGCTGCTGGTGTATCATTGTTAGCTACAATTGGGTTGTTCACCACTACTGTCGCTGTTGCTTGCTTACAATTTACCGGGGTCGCGCCTACTTCACAGATCTCATAAACAACTGTGTAAGTGCCTGACGCTGTGTTAGGGTTCACCGTAATTGTACCGTCTGCATTCAATGTCAAGCCTGCTGGAACCGTGATTCCTGTTAAGCTTACGTTTCCTGGGTTGGTTCCAATTACTACTGGATTGCCATCTAAAGTATCATTAACCACAACACTTGGTGTGCTATCGCCTACTGAAACTGCTGCTGGTGTATCATTGTTAGCTACAATTGGGTTGTTCACCACTACTGTCGCTGTTGCTTGCTTACAGTTCACTGGGGTCGCCCCTACTTCACAGATTTCATAAACAACTGTGTAAGTGCCTGACGCTGTGTTAGGGTTCACCGTAATTGTACCGTCTGCATTCAATGTCAAGCCTGCTGGAACCGTGATTCCTGTTAAGCTTACGTTTCCTGGGTTGGTTCCAATTACTACTGGATTGCCATCTAAAGTATCATTAACTACAACACTTGGTGTGCTGTCGCCTACTGAAACTGCTGCTGGTGTATCATTGTTAGCTACAATTGGGTTGTTCACCACTACTGTCGCTGTTGCTTGCTTACAATTTACCGGGGTCGCCCCTACTTCACAGAT
>NZ_JAAOBY010000003.1 GCF_011365745.1 Flavobacterium turcicum
GAAATTGGTAGACACGCTGGACTTAAAATCCAGTGAACAGCAATGTTCGTGCGGGTTCAAGTCCCGCTCTGAGTACAGATAAAAACCCTCCTACACTAATGTGTGGGAGGGTTTTTTGCGTTTAAATGATAGTAAATTTAAATTTTGAGAACTTTAAAAATATAGGATATTCTTAAAATTTATTTTAGTCAGCTTTCTAAAGGCATTTTTAAGCGGTGTTGTCTTCTAAAATATTATTCTATTTATTATGGAGTCTATCTTATAATTTATTATCGGGTTAATAATTTATTAAATTAGTATCATGAGGTAATTGTCAACAGTGGGTTTAAACTTTATGTTGTATTTTTGTATAAAATATATTTATAATATGAAGAAAATTTTTTTGTTTTTGACAGTTGTTTTGTCTCTAAACTCACAAGCTCAACAACGCCCTAAATTGGTAGTAGGCATAGTAGTAGATCAAATGAAAATGGAATATTTATATCGTTTTTCAGATGATTTTTCTGCAAATGGATTTAAAAGATTGATGAATAATGGATATACTTTTCATAATATGCATTATAATTATGTGCCAACTTATACTGCGCCAGGTCATGCCAGTATTTATACTGGAGCAACTCCATCAACGCATGGTATTGTTGGAAATGATTGGTTCAATAAAGCGACGGGAAAAGATATGTATTGTACTGACGATGCATCTGTTAAAACAATAGGTGATGGTACGGATAAAGAGGGTGCAATGTCACCTAGAAATCTTTTAAGTACTACTATTACAGATGAGTTGCGTATGGCAACTAATTTTAGAGGTAAAGTAATCGGATTGAGTATTAAAGATCGTGGTGCTATTTTACCAGCAGGACATTTTGCTAATTGGGCATTTTGGTACAGTTCAACAGGTTCCTTCATTTCAAGTACGTTTTATGGTGCAAATTTGCCTAATTGGGTAACTGAATTCAACCAAGAAAAACGGTTTATGAACTATGTAAATAAAGGTTGGAGTTTATTGAAGCCATTAGCAACCTATAATGAAAGTTTAGCTGATGATAATCCATACGAGGGGAAATTAGATAAAGCTAATGGTCCTGTTTTTCCTTATGATTTAGCTAAGATCTATAAAGATAAAGGAGCTGATGTGTTACGAACTACACCCTTTGGTAATGATATTTTAGCAGATTTAGCTATGAAAGCTATTGAAAAAGAGGAGTTAGGAAAAGATGATGTAACGGATTTTTTAACGGTTAGTTTTTCTTCTACAGATTATGTTGGTCATACTTTTGGACCTCGTTCTATAGAACTGCAAGATACTTATTTACGCCTTGATCAAAATATAGATCAATTTTTAAATTACTTAGACAAGACAGTTGGAAAAGATAATTATTTGGTTTTTTTAACTGCTGATCATGCTGGGGCAGAAAATCCAAATTATTTAAAGGATAATAAATACAATGTAAAAAATGTACCTACTAAGGGTTTTGTTGAATCTTTAAAGAAATTTTCAAATGAAACTTTTGGAGTAGATCTTATCTTGGACTATTCTAATTTCAATGTATTTTTTAATATGGATTTGGTAAAACAAAAAGGTTTAGAATTAACAAAAGTAAAAGAGAGATTCAAAGGATTTTTGATGACACAAGAACACATCAAAAGAGTGTACACTGAGGAAGAAATTTTAGCTTCGTCTGGTGATGATTATTTTTTGAGTTCCATAGCTAAAGGTTATGATCCTAAGCAGAACGGTGAGTTAGTTATTCTTGATAAGACTGGCTATATGGAATATCAGGCTACGGGCACAACACATGGATCTCCAAATAGTTATGACACTCATGTACCCCTTCTTTTTTATGGATGGCATGTTCCTAAAGGTGAGTTACACGCAAAGAAATATATCACTCAAATTGCACCAACACTTTCGCAAATGTTAAAAATTCCGTTTACGAATGGCACTGAGTCAGAAGTTTTAGAAACTTTACTTGATAAATAATAGTTTTTTGAATTGAAAAATCCCATTTACATCTGATTGACTGTAAATGGGATTTTCTATTTTAAACCGCTGCTATTGCTTGTGGTAATGGAATTTGATTTTTCAATAAATCTTCAAAGGTTTCGTGGGCTCTGATTAAATGTCCTTCGCCGCTCATCCATAAAACTTCAGCAGGTTTGTATCTGGAGTTATAGTTTGATGCCATAGAGAAACAATAGGCTCCTGCATTTCTAAATGAAAGTATATCGCCTTCTTTGATTTCTGCAATTCTTCTGTTGTTTGCAAATGTATCCGTTTCACAAATATATCCTACTACAGAGTAAAAACGCTCTTTCCCTTTTGGGTTTGAGATGTTTTCGATATGGTGCTGAGAACCATAAAACATTGGACGAATTAAGTGATTGAAACCACTATCGATTCCTGCGAATACGGTTGAAGTTGTTTGTTTAACGACATTAACTTTTGCTAAGAAATATCCAGCTTCACTTACAAGGAATTTTCCTGGTTCGAAAATCAATGTTAATTCTTTACCGTACTCATCACAGAAAGCATTGAATCTTTTTGATAATTTTTTACCCAATTCTTCAATATCTGTTTCGATGTCGTCTTTTTTGTAAGGCACTTTAAACCCACTTCCGAAATCTAAGAATTCTAAGTTTTTGAAATTTCTTGCGGCATCAAATAATATTTCAGCTGCATACAAAAACACTTCAATATCTAAAATATCGGAACCAGTGTGCATGTGTATACCTACGATATTCATTTTTGTATTTTCTACAATGCGAACTAAATGTGGTAATTGGTGAACTGAAATTCCAAATTTACTATCAATATGACCTACAGATATATTGGCGTTTCCGCCTGCCATAACGTGAGGATTGATTCGGATGCAAACTGGTACGTTTGGATATTTTGTTCCAAATTGTTCCAAAATTGATAAATTATCAATGTTTACTTGAACTCCCATTGCTGCAACCTCTTCTATTTCTTCAAGCGAAACACCGTTTGGAGTATAAAATATTTTTTCCGGTTCGTAGCCTGCGTGCAAGCCTAATTGTACTTCTTGAATAGAAACAGTATCTAAACCTGAACCCATTTCTCGTAACAATTGAAGTATCGCCACGTTTGATAAGGCTTTCATTGCATAATTGATGCGCAACTGTTTTACCTTAGAAAAAGCTTTGGATAGTCTGTTGTATTGAGATTGTATTTTTTCGGCATCATATACGTATAATGGACTACCAAATTGTTCTGCTAATTGTACTAAGTCTTTTGATTGCATAATTATTAATTTTGAACAAATTTATTACTCTTTATTTAGTCCTACAAGGGAAGATATGAATTCTAACAAATTGTAACAAAAAGTTATATTTTAAACAAATTAGTGTTTTAGATACGAATTTTCACTTTGGGTGAGGGATGGTAGCGGATAGCCCACAGACGCTGTAGTTTTTACGAAAGCGGCGCGGACTTGAAGTGAACAGCCCGACGCTACCGCAACGATAGTGGAGGTAGGCGCACCTCCTAAAAAATCAAATGACTGCCATTAATTAAATTGGCAGTCATTTTTTGATTGTTTAAAACAATTTATAGGCTAGGCAAATCGCCATTTCCTTTGGTTGGTAAATTGGTATAACCCATCAAGTATTTATCTACTTCTCTGGCGGCTTCACGACCTTCAGAAATTGCCCAAACAATTAAGGATTGCCCTCTACGCATGTCGCCTGCAGTGAAAATATGCGGAATATTGGTTTGGTAATTGGTAGCTTGATAGTTGTTACGGGAGTCAATTTTGATACCTAGCTGCTCGCTTAATGTTTTTTCAGGGCCTGTAAAACCGAGTGCTAAAAGTGCCAAGTCACAAGGCCAGATTTTTTCGGAACCTTCTTTTTCAATTAATTCAGGTCGCTGACCAGGTGTCATTTTCCAAGCGACTTCAACGGTTTTCAAGCCGACCAGTTCTCCAGCTTCATTGGCTATAAATTCCTTCGTATTGATGAGCCAGTTTCTGTCGCAACCTTCTTCATGAGAGCTAGACGTCTTTAATTGCAAGGGCCAAAAAGGCCATGGAGTTGATTCGCTTCGGCTTACTGGAGGTTTTGGTAAAATTTCAAAATTTGTAACTGATTTGGCACCATGACGGTTTGACGTTCCTACACAGTCTGATCCGGTATCTCCACCGCCAATAACGATAACATTTTTATTAGTTGCTTTGATTTGATTAGGAATCGATTCACCGTATAATGCTTTGGTTTGCTGTGTTAAAAAGTCCATTGCCTGCACCACACCTTTGCTTTCAATTCCTTTTGTTGGTAAACTGCGACGCTCTGTAGCACCACCGCATAATACAACAGAATCGAAATTATTGAGTTCTGAAATTTCATAATTTATCCCCACATTGACATTGGTTTTAAATGTAATTCCTTCCGCTTCTAAAACTTTTATACGTCTATCAATAATCCCTTTTTCTAGTTTGAAATTTGGAATTCCATAACGCAATAATCCACCAATGGCATTGTCTCTTTCGAATACTGTAACGGTATGTCCGGCGCGGTTTAATTGTTGTGCTGCCGCCAAACCAGCAGGTCCAGATCCAATTACGGCAACTGTTTTTCCGGTTCTAACCCCTGGAGGTTGTGGTTTGATCCAACCTTCGGCAAAGCCTCTTTCAATAATATTTTTTTCAATATTTTCGATAGCAACTGGCTCGCTAATGATTCCTAGAACACATGATTTTTCGCAAGGAGCTGGACAAAGTCTTCCTGTAAACTCAGGAAAATTATTAGTAGATTGTAATATTTTCAGTGCACTTTCCCATTCCTCTTGATGCACCATATCGTTGAAATCAGGAATTAAGTTTCCTAACGGACACGAGCTGTGGCAAAATGGAATGCCGCAATCCATACATCTGGAACCTTGTTCTTTTATTTTATCTTTGGTTAATGGAATTGTAAATTCATTATAATTTGTTACTCTTTCTGGAACTGCAACATTACTTTCGTCGGTTCTAGAATATTCTTTAAATCCTCCTATTTTTCCCATGACTATGATGCTATTAGTTCTTTAATTTCTTTTTCTTCGGCTAAGCGCTGCAACGCTTTTTTGTAATCTGTAGGCATTACTTTTACAAAATGCAGACTTTGATTTTCCCAATCCTCTAAAATTCTTTTTGCTAGAGGGCTACTCGTATACAGCGAGTGATTTTTAATCAAACGACGTAGTTTAGTGAAGTCGTCCTCTTCTAAAGATTCCAAGCCAACCATTTCCATGTTACAAACTCGTGCATCAAATTTTTTGTTGGGATCGAAAACATACGCAATTCCACCGCTCATACCGGCTGCAAAATTCCTTCCAGTTTTTCCTAAAACTACTACAGTTCCACCTGTCATGTACTCGCAGCCATGATCTCCAATTCCTTCAACAACGGCAGTTGCTCCAGAATTTCGAACACAAAAACGTTCTCCTGCCATACCATTAATGTAGGCTTCACCAGTAATAGCCCCGTATAGTGCCACGTTACCAATAATGATGTTTTCTTCGGGTTTGAAAGTAGCAGTAGGAGGAACTTTAATAATTAGTTTTCCGCCAGAAAGCCCTTTGCCTAGATAGTCATTGCAGTTGCCATGAATTTTAAATGATAAACCATTTGTTGCAAAAGCCCCAAAACTTTGTCCAGCCGATCCTGTAAAATCAACTAAAATAGTATCTTCAGGTAATCCTTGTGCGCCATAAATTTTTGAGATTTCGTTACTCAATATGGCTCCTACAGATCGATCGGTGTTTTTGATATCGAAGGTGACTCTTGTTTTTTCTTTTCTGTAAATTGATGGAATCGCCGCTTTGATAATATCAAAATCCAAAACATGTTCTAAAGCATGATCTTGAGTAGTTGTATTGTGATTGGGAACTTCTTTTGCTTTTTCTGGCTTGTATAAAATGGAAGACAAATCTAATCCACTAGCTTTGTAATGCTTGATGGCTTTGTTTACATTCAGTTTTTGTGATTGACCAACCATTTCTTTTAATGTTCTAAAGCCTAATTGCGCCATGATTTCTCGCAATTCTTCGGCAATAAAATACATGAAGTTGATAATGTGCTCTGGCGTTCCTTTGAAATTTTTTCTCAATTCAGGATCTTGTGTTGCAATACCTACCGGACATGTATTCAAGTGACAGGCTCGCATCATGATACAACCTGAAGCTACTAATGGCGCTGTTGCAAAACCAAATTCCTCTGCTCCAAGTAAGGCAGCAATAGCTACATCGCGACCCGTTTTTAGTTGGCCATCACATTCTAAAACGATGCGGCTTCGTAAATCGTTCAAAATCAATGTTTGTTGCGCCTCTGCAAGACCAAGTTCCCAAGGAATTCCGGTATGAGTTAATGAAGTTAACGGAGCGGCTCCAGTTCCTCCATCGTATCCTGAAATTAAAATCACATCTGCTTTTGCCTTTGCAACTCCAGCGGCTATTGTACCTACACCAACTTCAGAAACTAATTTGACATTAATTCTAGCTTCGCGATTGGCATTTTTTAAGTCAAAAATTAACTGCGATAAATCTTCAATTGAATAAATATCATGGTGAGGTGGTGGCGAAATTAAGCCAACATATGGTGTTGAATTTCGAGTTTCGGCAATCCAAGGCACTACTTTTTCACCAGGTAATTGACCACCTTCACCAGGCTTTGCTCCTTGTGCCATTTTGATTTGTATTTCACGAGCGTTGGTCAAATAGTTGATTGAAACCCCAAAACGGCCAGAAGCAACTTGTTTGATAGCGCTATTTCTCGAGTCTCCATTTAAGTCTTTTTGAAAACGTTTTGGATCTTCTCCTCCTTCTCCAGAATTGCTTTTACCACCAATTCTGTTCATGGCAATGGCTAGGTTTTCGTGTGCTTCTTGGCTGATGGATCCATATGACATGGCACCTGTTTTGAATTTTTTTACAATTTCAGTCCAAGGCTCCACTTCATCCAAAGGGATAGGATCTAAGTTGTTGAATTCAAATAAGCCTCTTATGGTCATCAAATTTTCACTTTGATCATTGACCATTTTAGAGTATTCTTTATAACTTTCAGGACTATTTAAACGAACTGCTTGTTGTAATTTAGAAATAGTAGTTGGATTGAACATGTGCTTTTCACCTGATCTTCTCCATCTGTAAACACCACCAATTTCGAGTGGAAGTAAATTACTTACTTTGGAATTTGGAAAGGCTTTTTGGTATCTTTTTTTGACTTCTTTTTCAATTTCCATCAAGCCAATTCCTTCAATTCGAGATGGTGTGTATGGGAAATATTTAGAACTAAAAGTTTTGTTCAGTCCTAAGATTTCAAAAATTTGTGCCGCTCTGTACGAATGCAAAGTAGAAATTCCGATTTTATTCATGATTTTCAGAATACCTTTTGCGATGGCTTTGTTGTAATTTTTAATGGCATAATCAGCTTTTACACCAGTGATAAATCCTGCATTTACTTGATTGTGGATGATTTCGTTGACCATATATGGATTTATGGCACTTGCTCCGTAACCAAATAATAGGGCAAAATGATGCGGCTCGCGTGGTTCTGCCGATTCAATAAGAATCCCAAATTTTGATCGAACTTTAAGAATGTTTAGCGAATGATGAATATACGAACACGCCAATAACATTGGAATAGGAGCCATTTTTTCACTAACACCTCTGTCTGACAAAATTACAATATTGCAGCCTTCTGCAACTGCTTTGTAGGTGGCTTGCACTGCTTTTTCAAGTGCGCGTTCTAAGCCGTTTACGCCTTTTTTGATCTCGTACAACATTGAAATAGTGACCGACTTGAAATCGGCATGATCGATGTTTCGAATTTTGTCCAAATCTTCGTTGGAGATAACAGGATTTTGGATTTTTAGTTTTTTACAATGCTTGGGAACAATATCAAAAATATTATAATCGCCACCAATGGCCAAGCTAATATCAGTAATGATTTCCTCGCGAATACCATCTAACGGAGGGTTAGTTACTTGTGCAAAAAGTTGTTTGAAATAATTATACAACAATTGAGGCTGATCAGATAATACTGCGAGAGGAGTATCATTCCCCATTGAACTTAGCGCTTCGGCTCCTTCGGCACCCATTGGGTTGATGATGGTTTTTAAATCTTCAATCGTATATCCAAATAAGCGCTGTCTGGTTTCAAAATCAATATTTTCAACAGGAATAGGATTGTCAGTATATGGAATTTGCGCTAACGGAAGTAAATTTTCATCTAACCATTGTTTGTAAGGGCGCTTGGTGACAATTGCATTTTTGATTTCGTCATCTTCTATAATTCGGCCTTCATTCATGTCAACTAAAAACATTTTCCCTGGTTCTAATCGACCGTGCTGAATCACATCTTCTGGTTTGATATCTAATACACCAATTTCAGAGGACATAATTACGAAACCACTTTTGGTTAAGGTGTATCGAGAAGGACGCAAACCATTTCTATCCAATAGCGCTCCAATAACGTTACCATCTGTAAAAGGAATAGAGGCTGGACCATCCCAAGGTTCCATAATACAGGCGTTGTATTCGTAAAAAGCTTTCTTATCTTCTGACATCGTTTGGTGTTTTTCCCAAGCTTCAGGAACCACCATCATCATGGCTTCAGGCAAGGAACGTCCTGTCATCAGTAACAATTCAATAACCATATCCATTGAGGCAGAATCTGATTTTCCTTCCAAGATAATTGGGAAAAGCTTTTTGATGTCTTCGCCAAAAACATCACTTTTCATCAACTCTTCACGGGCACGCATGCGGCTTATGTTTCCGCGGAGTGTATTGATTTCTCCGTTGTGGCACATATAGCGAAAGGGTTGCGCGAGTTCCCAAGATGGGAAAGTATTGGTAGAAAAACGTTGGTGAACCAGCGCCAAGCGAGTTACCAAGTCATCATCGAGTAAATCGGTGTAATACCTGCTGATGTCTTCGGGCATTAATAGACCTTTATATATTATGGTAGTGGTAGAAAAACTGGAGAAATAAAAACGATAGCTCTCGGATATTCTGGAATTTAATACGGTATGCTCTGCTATTTTTCTTGCAGCAAACATTTTGGCATTGAAGGCTTGTTCTGTCAAATCTTGCCCATTTTTACCCACAAAAACTTGAACTACATTAGGTTCTTTTTCGGCGGCAATTGCACCTAAATTAGTAACATCAACTGGAACGGTACGCCAGCCTAAAATAGATAAGTTTTGATCTTGAATGGCTTTTTCAAAAGTAGTTTTACAAAATAAAAGTTGGTTCGCACTTTTAGGCATAAACAACATTCCAACTGCATATTCTCTTATTTCAGGTAGATCGAAATCACAGACTTTTTTAAAAAAAGCGTGAGGAATATCAAATAAAATTCCAGCCCCATCTCCTGTGCGTCCGTCAGAACTCACGGCACCGCGGTGTTCTAACTTGATTAAAATGTCAAGTGCTTTGTGAATAATATCGTTCGACTTAATTCCATTTAGATTACAAATAAATCCTGCTCCGCAATTATCGTGTTCAAATTCGGGCAAATACAGACCTTGTTCTTTAACTTTCATGCTTAATTTTTTTCTTCAAAATTAAATATTTAGTATGGAATATTAGTCAAATTGGTTAAATACGAGTATTTTTTATAGTAATAACAGAAAAACGTTGTGAAAAATATAAAAACGTGATTTAAAGGGAGGTGATTTGTTTTTTCGATAAAATTCGAGTCTACAAATAGACAAATCGCAAGTGGAAAAGCATAAACAAAGCTGATTTTCAACGGGGAGTAAAAAAATATAACAAAATTATAACAGAAGCTTAAATTTGTTTTGGTTGACACGGTTTAGGTAGTCTTTCATCACTAATAATTCCCCAATTTTTTAGTAAAAAAAAGAGCAGTTACACATAATTTTGCTATTTTTGTGCCACTTTATAATCTGAAAAAATTTCAGAAGCCAGACAAATTCTATATTATGAACATACACGAATATCAAGGAAAAGAGATTTTAGCTAGCTACGGAGTGCGTATTCAACGCGGAATCGTTGCTAATAGCCCAGTTGAAGCGGTAGCTGCTGCCAAACAATTAACAACTGAAACCGGTACAAGTTGGTATGTGGTAAAAGCACAAATTCACGCAGGTGGACGTGGAAAAGGTGGAGGAGTTAAACTTGCTAAAAATTTACAGCAAGTAGAAGAAATTGCAGAACAAATCATCGGAATGCAATTGATCACGCCTCAAACCTCTGCTGAAGGTAAAAAAGTACACAAAGTATTAATTGCTGAAGATGTATACTATCCTGGTGAAAGTGAAACTTCTGAATTTTATGTTTCTGTTTTATTGAATAGAGCTACAGGACGTAACATGATCATGTATTCTACTGAAGGTGGAATGGATATTGAAGAAGTTGCTGAGCACACACCACACTTGATTTTTACGGAAGAAATTGATCCTTCTGTAGGATTACAAGGTTTTCAAGCAAGAAGAATTGCTTTTAACTTAGGTCTTTCTGGAAATGCTTTTAAAGAAATGGTGAAATTCATCGACTCTTTATACAATGCATACATCGGATCAGATGCATCTATGTTCGAAATCAACCCGGTTTTGAAAACATCTGATAATAAAATTATGGCTGTTGATGCTAAAGTAAATATCGATGATAATGCTTTATACAGACAACCAAAATATGCTGACATGCGTGACGTTCGTGAGGAGAATCCAATCGAAGTTGAAGCAAAAGAAGTAGGATTAAACTATGTTGACCTTGACGGTACTGTAGGATGTATGGTTAACGGTGCAGGTCTTGCAATGGCAACTATGGATTTAATAAAATATGCTGGTTTTGAGCCTGCTAACTTCCTTGACGTAGGAGGAACTGCTGATGCAAAACGTGTTGAAACTGCGTTCCGTATTATCTTAAAAGATCAAAACGTGAAAGCGATTTTGATTAATATTTTTGGTGGAATCGTACGTTGTGACCGTGTGGCGCAAGGTGTTGTTGACGCTTACAAAAATATGGGTGATGCTATTAAAGTTCCAATCATTGTTCGTTTACAAGGTACCAATGCAGCTATTGCAAAGGAATTAATCGATAATTCAGGAATGCCAATTTTATCTGCTGTTGAATTCCAAGAAGCAGCTGATCAAGTACAAGCGGCACTTTCTTAATTTATTTTTTGTTATATATTACAAACCTGTTTGTTTCTGGCAAACAGGTTTTTTTTTGCTTTTACTTTGTCCTAAACTATTGCTAATAAAATTGTAACAGTAACTGATTTGTTAGCCCTTTGATTTACCTTTGTCTTTACAAAAAACAGTTTATGAAACTTCACATACACAATAGCTTTATTACGGAATTACCAGCTGATAAAGATCAAAATAACATTCCGCGTCAAGTAGAAAAAGCTTGTTTTTCATATGTGCAACCGGTAGTGCCATCTAAACCTGTGTTAATTCATGCCGTTGCTGAAGTTGCAGACATTATTGGTTTATCACAAACTGATTTGGACAGTCCTGAGTTTTTAAAGGTCTTTTCAGGATCAACAGTTTATTCGGGAACTAAACCGTATGCCATGTGTTATGCAGGACATCAGTTTGGCAATTGGGCTGGGCAGTTGGGAGATGGTCGTGCTATAAATTTGACTGAGGTTATAAATAATGATCAGCTGTATACTCTTCAATTAAAGGGTGCCGGACCTACACCGTACTCTCGAAATGCAGACGGTTTTGCTGTTTTGCGCTCGTCTATCCGTGAATATTTGTGTGCTGAGGCCATGCATCATTTGGGAGTTCCTACAACGCGCTCTTTATCTTTGATGGAAACAGGTGATCCGGTTTTACGTGATGTTTTATACAATGGCAATCCTGCTTATGAAAAAGGTGCAGTGGTATGCAGAGTAGCGCCTTCTTTTATTCGTTTTGGAAGCTTCGAAATTTTTGCCGCCCGCAATGATCTTGAAAATCTAAGATTATTGACTGATTATACCATCAAACACCATTTTTCGGATATAAAAGAAGAAGGTGTGTCAAAATATGTTGCCCTTTTTAGTGCTGTTGCAAAAGCGACTCGTACCATGATTATTCATTGGCAGCGCGTGGGTTTTGTGCATGGTGTAATGAATACCGATAACATGTCTATTCACGGAATTACGATTGATTATGGACCTTACGGCTGGCTTGAGGATTACAATTCAGGATGGACACCCAATACGACTGATGCCCAATACAAAAGATATCGATTTGGTAATCAAGCCGAAATTGCGTTGTGGAATTTGTATCAATTGGCAAATGCTTTATTTCTTCTTATTGAGGAAGCCGCGCCATTAGAAGCTGTTTTAGAGTCTTTTCAATCCAATTACGAAAAGGATTATTTACAAATGATGCAGGATAAATTGGGATTAACGGGCGATGCCGAAAATGATTTGATTTTAATTGGCACTTTGGTGCAATTATTAGAAAAGGCAGAAACGGATATGACTCTCTTTTTTAGAATGTTGAGTAAAATCACAAAAGATAACGCTGGTGAAGCAGCTTTTGAGACTATTCGAATTGCTTTTTATAATGAAGCACAATTGCCTCAGAATGTGAGAAGCGAGTGGGAGCAATGGTTGCAAAATTATTTGAATCGTTTACAAAAGGAAACTATTTCAGATGAAGAGCGAACAAACAAAATGAATGCTTGTAATCCGAAATATGTGTTACGTAATTATATGGCGCAATTAGCTATTGATGCCGCCGAAAAAGGAGACTATTCAATTGTAATAGAATTATTTAATGTGCTTCAAAAACCATACGAGGAACAACCCGAATTTGAGAAATGGTTTGCAAAAAGACCAGATTGGGCTCGTGAAAAAGTAGGTTGTAGTATGTTGAGTTGTAGTTCGTAAACCGCAAACCAAAATTTTTTACTTTTAGTTTTATTCTTTTTTTGAAGCATTTTTTAAAATTTGCTCCTTTTTATCCTTGATGTTTTTTGCAGTTTTTCCGAGAATGTGAATGATGTCTGATTGAATTTCTCCAGAACTTAAATTGTAAAATTCGGTGGTGTTGGTTGTAATGACCTCTAAGATATAATTGCGATTTAACTGTAAAGTTTCGATTCCGTCTTTAATTATTTCACCGTTGATTGCGTATCCCACACTTTTGGTTTTGACTTTGGTATATTCATTTTTTATTTGTTCCAAAGTCATGAAGTCAAACTGTTTCGGATTTTTGGATTGAATAAAAAGTTGACCTTCAAAACGGACATTGTTTATTGTTGTATCTCTTTTTATGACATTAACGGTTGCAATAAGGTCGGGTTCGATGTAAGCTATGGTTTCCTGCGAAACCAATTTGCCATCAAAAAAGAAAGCTGGATCGGCAACTTTTTTAGTTTGAGCAGAAAGATTTAGTGCAAAAAATACAAAAAGTAAAGAAAATAGCCGTTTCATAGGATTTGATTTTGATTAAAAAAAATCCTGATGGATTATCAGGATTTTGAATGAGCTTTATTTACCGAGTTCTTCTAGTACGTCCGATTCATAAATATGGAAACCTTGAGTATTTTTCTGCGCTAATGTGTACATTGCTTTGGCAACTGTAGCGCCTTGTATGGCTTTATATTTTTTTAAGTTTCCTTGAAATACAAAGGAGAATATTTTCATAAAAAGAGCACCTACTTTTTCTCCAAATCTAAATTCAGTTCTTGGACCAAGCAATAGCGAAGGTTGCAGAATAGCAACGCTCTCAAAGGGTAAGGTTTTTAAAAAATCCTGAATTTCACCTTTGGTTTTGAGGTAAAAATTAGTTGATGTTGCCGATGCGTTCAACGATGAAATCAATAAAAACTGCTTTACATTTTGTGCTACAGCAATGCTTGCAAACTGTTTTGGGTATTCAAAATCTACTTTTCTAAACGCTTCTTGGCTTCCTGCATTTTTGATAGTCGTTCCAATAGTACAAAACAAATCGTCACCCACGATGTACTGTTGGAAACTTTCTGGTGCATCGAAATTAATTTGATGTTGCACGAGTTTAGGATGTTGCAAGCCTGTATCTCTTTTTACGAAAGTAATTACTTTGCTGTAATCAGCACTTTCTAATAAAAGTTGTACTAAAGCAGAGCCAATCAATCCGGTGCTTCCAATAACGATCGCTGTTTTCATTCGGTTTATTTTTTGTTTTTACCGAAGTTGTATTTTACTTTTTCAACCACTTGCACTTTAGGAGTTCCTTTTGCGAAAGTTTTTTTGAATGGTTTTTTAGCAGCCGGTTTTGCTTTAGCAGGAGCTTCATCTCCTCGTGAACCTTCCGTGTCTCTTGGTTTTGCTTTAAATTCCGGTCTGTTTTCGGCACCGTCTTTCACAGGAATTTGCGCTTTGTGTTTGGCTAAAACGTCTTTTGGATTCTTCGGGTTTTCTTTCGTTCCACGCAAGTGAATAACTAAGCCGTTCAAGAAATTACGCAACACTTGATCTCCGCATTCCATATAATTTTCGTGCTTTTCATCTCTAAAAAAAGCGCCTAATTCTGATTTTGAAATTCTAAAATCAACTAATTCTAAAATTTCTACTATTTGATCATCACGCAACATCAATGCTACGCGAAGTTTTTTGAAGATATCGTTATTTGTCATGATATGTATTTTTAGCAAAGGTACGGTTTATAAGTAATTAGCGGTTGTTTTTTTTAATAGTCTCTTTCCATTACTAGTGTACAAAAGTTGCACACCATTTCCAGCAGTGGCAGCGTAGATAGTTTTGCCGAATTCTAATTTAATTCCGGTAGCGATGTCTTCTTGCAGTAATAATGCGCCATCCATGTCTACAAAATCTAATTCAGGGAGTAAATGCGCGATAGAGGAGATGCCCACGGTTGATTCGGTCATACAACCAACCATAGTTTTCATTCCTAGTTTCTTGGCTTCAGCTAGCATTCGTCGGCCAGGAGTTAAGCCGCCACACTTGGTTAGTTTGATATTTACACCGTGAAAATGTTGGTAACATTTCGCTACATCTGTTTCAACAATGCAACTTTCATCAGCAATAATAGGTAAAACGGAGTGTTCATATACTTTTTTATGACCTTCCCAATCGTTGGCAGGTAAAGGTTGTTCTAAAAATTCTACGCCAAGATGTTGCAATTCCTTTGCATTTTTAAGTGTTTCATCAACGGTCCATCCGCAGTTTGCATCAATTCTAAAAATTGCATTGGTATGTTTGCGAAGTGCTTTTACGATTGCCAAATCTTCAGCTGTGCCTAGTTTAATTTTATAAATCGGCCAAGGCAATTCTTCCATTTTTGCAATCATTTTGTCAATAGAATCAATTCCAATTGTGTAATTGCTCAGCGGATTATTTGCAGTATTGTAGTTCCATAATTCGTATAGTTTTAAACCTTTTGATCGTGCATACCAATCGTTGTAAGCATTGTCTAAAGCACACAATGCAAATTTATTATGTGTTAGAAAAGGTGCTAATTGAGTCCAAAAATCTTCTGGTTTGCAAGGTGCAAGTGTGTCTAAAAATGGCTCTAACTTCTTTAAGTCTTCGACCATGATGGGTACTGTAATGTTATAATACGGATTTGCGGTAGCTTCACCATAACCAGAGCAACCGTCACTTTGTAATTCGACAATTAATGTAGGCTGCGTGTTGATTGATTTTCTCGAAATGGTAAAAGTATGTTTGAGTTTTAAATCGTATTGATGCAATAAAAGTTTCATGTGTTTCAATCATTTTCAAAATTAATAGCCAAGCCACAAAAGCGCTTCTACAAAATTATCTCTCCACAGTTTTTCGTTGTGTTGGCCACCTTTAACTATTTTTTTCTCGTTTCTGTTTAAGCAATAACAGCGGTTGGAGTTCAAAAGGTATTCCATCTTGTTAAGGTCAGCAACCATTTCTGGACTTTCATTGTCTCCACAAAGAAAATAGATTTTGGCTTTCGTTTTTTTACTGCTTTCCATGAACGTATAAATCTCTTTTGAAAACCAAAACGAAGGTGAAAAAACGCCTGCTTTGCCAAATATTTCAGGATAATTTAAAACGGCGTAAAAGGAGTTGAGTCCACCCAAAGAGCTTCCCATGATCAGTGTATGATTTTTATCGGTTTTAGTTCTAAAGTTTTGATCAACATAAGGTTTTAGTGTTTTTGTGATGAATTCTAGGTATTCGTCTGCTTTGCCGCCACCATATTTTTCGTTTTTAAAAGGCGTAAGTTCGTCTAGTCGTTTTTCATTGCCATGCGCAATTCCGATAACGATAATTTGTGTTTGCAAACTATCGAGTTTTTCATCAATATTCCACTCGCCACTATAAGAAGTTGCAGCATCGAATAAATTTTGACCGTCGTGCATGTACATCACGGGATATTTCTTTTTGGAACTTTTGTAATTTTTAGGCAAGTATACCCAGATTTTTTTGGTGGTTTGTAATTGTGGCGCTTTAATTTCAAAAGTACTCACTTGTTGGGATGCGGTACTTGATTGACCTTGAGCTATTACTGTAGATAATAACAACAAGCAAACGGATAAAAATTTCACTGTCATAAAAGTGATTTTGTGTATGTGATCTAAAAACAATAATTTAGCTAAAAATAGGAATTTGATGGCTACTTTCGAAGAAAAGAGAAGTTTACTTTTAGAATTAATTGCTTTTGCTACCGTTGATGGTAAACTACATCCAAGAGAATACGAGTTCTTGCGAATTGTGGCTGTTGAATTAGGTTTTAATACCGCTGATTTTCAAGCACTATTTCATGAAGAATTGCCAGAGCTTCCAATTCGCTCAGAGTTTATGCGCATACAACAATTTTATCGATTGGCTTTACTTATGCACTGCGATGGCGTTTTACATGACAAAGAATTAGCTGCCATTCAGCAAATTGCTATTAAAATGGGGTTAAATCCGCACGCTACAAAGCGCATTTTAAAATTAATGGAAAAATCACCTTTCTCTGTTATTGAAAGCGAAGTTCTGTTGACTATTTTTCAAGAGCAACACAATTAACTAAGTTGCTCTTGTAATGCCTTGATTTCATCACGGAATTTGGCTGCCTGCATAAAGTCTAATTCTTTGGCCGCCTTTTCCATATTTTTTCTTTTCTCTCGAATCAATTTTTCAATTTCTGGTTTCGATAAATAGGCATTTACAGGCTCTGCAGCTATTGGTGCACTGTTACCCAATTCATAATCTACCAAAGTATTTTTGGTAAATGCGCTTTCGATTTTTTTGTTCAGCGCTTGCGGTACTACATTGTTTGCAACGTTGTAATTGATTTGTTTGGTTCTGCGGTATGAGGTTTCATCAATTGTTTTTTGCATGCTGTCTGTAATTTTATCAGCATACATGATGGCTTTTCCGTTCAGGTTTCTCGCTGCACGACCAATAGTTTGTGTTAATGATCGGTGGCTACGTAAAAAACCTTCTTTATCGGCATCTAAAATTGCAACAAGAGAAACTTCAGGTAAATCAAGTCCTTCACGCAGTAAGTTGACACCAATTAGGACATCAAAAATTCCTTTTCGTAAATCTTGCATGATTTCAATTCGTTCCAAAGTATCTACTTCTGAGTGAATATAACGACAACGAATATGAACTTTAGTTAAATATTTAGCCAACTCTTCAGCCATTCTTTTTGTCAAAGTGGTTACTAAAACGCGTTCATCTTGTTCGGCTCGTTGTTGAATTTCTTCAATTAAATCGTCAATTTGATTTAAACTCGGCCTAATTTCAATAATAGGATCTAATAATCCAGTAGGACGAATTACTTGCTCTACCACAACACCTTCCGTTTTTTGTAATTCATAATCAGCTGGAGTAGCAGATACATAAATGACTTGGTTTTGCATGGCTTCAAATTCCTCAAATTTCAATGGGCGATTGTCCATCGCAGCGGGAAGTCGGAAACCATATTCCACTAAGTTTTCTTTACGGCTGCGGTCGCCTCCGTACATAGCACTAACTTGTGATAATGTAACGTGACTTTCATCAACCACCATCAAATAATCTTTCGGAAAATAATCTAATAAGCAAAAAGGTCTTGTGCCTGGCAAACGGCCATCTAAATAACGTGAGTAATTTTCAATTCCGGAGCAATAACCCAATTCTCGAATCATTTCTAAGTCGAAATTAGTACGTTCTTCAAGACGTTTTGCTTCTAGATGTTTGCCTATTTCTTTAAAATAATCTACTTGTTTGACCAAATCTTGCTGAATTTCCCAAATGGCATTTTGCAGCACATCGGGCGAGGTAACAAACATATTGGCAGGATAAATTGTCAATCGTTCGAATTTTTCTAAAACTTGAGATGTTTTGGTATCAAAACTTTCGATTTCTTCAATTTCATCACCAAAAAAATGAACTCGGTAGGCTTCATCAGCATAACTTGGGTACACATCAACAGTATCACCTTTGATTCTAAAACTGCCAGGATTAAAGTCGGCCTCAGTTCTGGAATACAAACTTTGTACTAATTGATGAAGCAATTTAGTTCGCGAAATCATTTGACCTCGCTCAAGCGGAATTAAATTTTTCTGAAATTCAATTGG
The DNA here is from genome assembly GCF_011365745.1 of Flavobacterium turcicum. GTDB lineage: Bacteria > Bacteroidota > Bacteroidia > Flavobacteriales > Flavobacteriaceae > Flavobacterium > Flavobacterium turcicum. The sequence goes on from NZ_JAAOBY010000003.1 coordinate 18,503, forward strand.
GTTTCCGATACCGTACAAACAAGATACAGATGCTACGACTAAAATATCACGACGACCGGAAAGTAGCGAAGCCGTTGTCGACATACGCATTTTCTCCAATTCCTCATTGATAGATAAATCTTTTTCGATGAAAACTCCGGTCACCGGCATAAAAGCCTCTGGCTGATAATAATCGTAGTAGGATACGAAATATTCTACTGCATTATTCGGGAAAAACTGTTTGAACTCAGAGTACAACTGTGCCGCTAGGGTTTTGTTGTGTGCCAAAACCAAGGTTGGACGCTGCACTTCCTGAATTACATTGGCTACTGTAAATGTTTTTCCGGATCCTGTAACTCCCAAAAGGGTTTGAAAAGGATCGCCATCAATGATACCTTGTGCTAATTTTTGAATGGCTACAGGTTGGTCGCCTTTGGGCTGGTAATCGGATACTACTTGGAACTTCATGTGGGTACAGTGCTAGTTCACAAAGATACTAAGGAATTTGACAAACGGTTTTTAAAAACTAAAATTTCCACGCTTTTTGTTGGGCTTCGCTGTGAAACGTCCAAGCCAAAATACGACTTGTTTTTTGTCCTTGAGCCATGTCAATGGTACGCACCGTTACAGCACTTACCTTTTGTAAGGTTTTGTTTAAGCTGTAAAGATTTTCTTTTTTAGAGACCAAAGTGGTAAACCACAAGCATTGCATTGGATATTTGGCACTTTCAAAAATCATTTGGGTCAAAAATCCTAATTCGCCACCAGCACACCATAATTCGGCATTTTGTCCGCCAAAATTAAGAACGAGTTCTTTAGTTTTTGATTTTTCGAGTGTATTCACTTTTCGAAGACTACTTTTGGTAGCTTCATCTGCCGAGGCATGAAAAGGCGGATTGCAAATCGTAAACGTAAAACGATCTTCGGGAGTAATGATGTTTTTAAAAATAAATCGAGACTCTGTTTGCTGTTGCAAACTAATAGCTTCACCAAGTTTTGGATTGTCACTCAAAATGCTGCTACAATTTTCAATCGCTTTTAGGTCAATATCGGTACCGACAAAATTCCAATCATAAGTAGCGTTTCCTAAAATAGGGTAGATGCAATTAGCACCTACACCAATATCAAGGCCAAGTACGGAATCACCTTCAGGGATTACCCCGTTGTTGCTTGAAGCCAATAGATCGGCTAGGTAATGAATGTAATCTGCGCGACCCGGAATTGGCGGGCAAAGGTATTGGGCTGGTATATCCCAATTTTTGATGTTAAAATGAAAAGCTAGCAATGCTTTATTGAGCGCTTTTACGGCTAGAGGATCCCTAAAATTGATGGTTTGTGTTTGATGTTCATTCACAAATACATGCTGGCTAAGCTCAGGATTTACGGCCGACAATTGTTCAAAATTATACCCTTCACGATCAAGATTTCGAGGATGTAAATTTGTTTTAAGGATGCTTGTTGTTGCTTTCATTTTTTTAATTTCAGTGCAAAGATAGTCAATCCTAACTTGTAAATGGTTAGGCGGTTGTTTAAGAGAAAATAGCATTTTGAGTTGGTGTAAAAATTGTAGTGGCAAGGCTTTTAGTTGCCATAAAAAACGGTTACTTTTATAACAAAAACACTAATGAATTTTACGTTGAACCGATTCCGATTTAAAAAACGCTATGTTGCCTATGTCTTGTTTTTGAGTTATGTGGTAATGAGTCAGTCGTGTATGCGAATGCGCTACAGTGCCAAGGAAACAAAGCAGTTTTTTACAGAAAGCGGAATTCAATTTCAAGATAAGTACCTTAGTATAGACGGCCACCAAATACATTATATTCAAACTGGTGATGTTGCGAAACCTACGTTGTTTTTCATTCACGGTTCGCCAGGAAGTTGGAACGCCTACAAAGATTATTTAAAAGACACTTTATTGCTGAAAAAATACCGAATGATTGCCATTGACCGTCCAGGTTTTGGGTATAGCGATTTTGGGATGGCTGAAAACTTAGCTGTTCAGTCAAAATACATTGCCCAATTTATTTCGAAGATGAGTAATCAAAAAGAGGTTGTCTTGATTGGTCATTCGATGGGCGGACCGGTTATAGCGCAACTAGCAGCCGATTATCCCAATAGATACAAACACTTAGTTATTTTAGCGGGCTCGCTCGATCCTGCTGCTGAGAAGCCAGAAAAATGGCGCACAATGATTCTGTCGCCACCGTTACGGTATTTGATTCCGGGTGCGTTGCGACCATCAAACGATGAATTGTGGTGGTTGAAAAAAGATTTGATCGCTTTGAAACCAAAGTTGCCCAAGATTACGTCAGGAGTTACAATTATTCATGGGACCAAAGATGATTTGGTACCGTTTAGTAATGTTGCTTTTATGAAAGAAAATTTTAGCAATGCAGCAAGTTTAGATGCCATTGTGATTGAAAATGCCAATCATTTTATTCCGTGGAGTCATTACGACATCGTGAGAGATGTTATTTTAAAGTTGTAGTAAAGATTCTGAAGATAAAGATGTTCTGTTCTAAAATAAAATCAATTTTTCGTTAATCGCTATACAGCCAAATATCAAACTAGTTCTTCTTTAAGTCAATTGACCAAAGCCATTGGAGTTGCTGCTACCAGCAGTTTTTTTCGGCTAGTTGTTCGATTTTGTTTTTCTCATTATCATTTAAAGAATATAACTTTAGTATGACTTCAGTTTTCGTGATTCCTTTTTCTCTGAAATTAATCTTCACTATGTTATTTTCGAAACTTATTTTGTTTGCTTTTTTTACATAAGCGAATGGAAATCTATCTGAGAATTCATTAAGCTCCCCTGTTAATATTATAGGTAGTGAGAGCTGTTTGAAAATACTATCTTTTGTAAATCCTAAAATTATAATTGCGTTTTTGGTTAAGTATAGATCGCAACGATTAAATAGAAATTCTCGATTATTTAGACCAATTGTCATTGTTGAACTTTTAGTCTGCTCAATAAAAAACTCTGTTTCTGTTTTTAAACCCTCAATCAACTTTTCATATTGTTCTTTTCGGGATTTATTTGCCGAACGAATTACAATGAAAACTACGAAGATGAAAGCTGCAAATCCTACAATTGGCTGTATCATTCAATGTGATTTTTAATAATCAAGGATAACTAATCAATACATTCCATTAATAATAAATCGCCTGATTGATGCGAAATGCTTACTAGTCCATCTTTGGCCACGTGATTGCTGCTGCCGGTTCGGTACCCGATAGTAAGGGTGTCATTTTGCAATGGATAATACAAATTGCTGGAATGAATTCCTGCCACTTCACCAACGGGAATGAGAGAAATAGGAGTGTTGGCCGTGTACCATTTTTCGAATTGTCTTGGTAGAAGAAAAATTTTCGAATGGTCGTCAAGCACTACAATTTTAATGAGGTCTTTGTAACGGACAATGTTGGTAATATTGGTTATGGTATGATCGGCTCTTCGTCCGGTGGCCCAAACTACATTTACAGCGGGAATTTTGCGTTCAATTAGGTAATCAAAAGCTTTTTCGAGGTCGGTTTTGTTTTGGTCTGGCGTATGAATGATATCAATTGGGTATTGCAAGGTTTGGTATCGCTCAGTATTGAAATCACGATCAAAATCGCCCAACAAAACATCAACTTTTATGTTCAAGTCCATCACGCGCTCCATGGCCGAGTCCAATACAATCACAAGCGGAGACCACTCTAACAACTGCCCCAAAAGTTCAGGGTTACAAGCGGCACCATTGGCAATGATTAAAGCGGGTTCTTGATCGTCTCGAACGATGTGATGTGAAGACATGGTATTGCGGTTTTGAAATAGGATTGTAAAAGTAAATAAAAGTTCTGTTATTGCCGAATGCCCTAGCCCAGATGGAAATGAAAACCAAGAACCGCTCTTGAACATTTGTTTTGTGCTTGTATAAGAGCGACCATAGGAAGCTCCTTTTACATGCTACAAAACAGTTCAAGAGCGGTTGTGGGTTGTAATGAACAGCTGGAAAAGCTACTAATTATTGTACCGTGTAATTGGCAACTGCAATCTCGCTTAGACTAAAAAAGCCTAGTGGAAAATTTTCAGGAGCGGTGGTATTGACAATGTTGCCGCGCACGGTTGCCGGTGGTGACTGAAATGGGCCGCCGCCGCTGTTGCCTGCAATGCTCACGAGCACGCTCATGTAGTTGTAATAGGCGCGTGAAATGCCGTGATGAGTAACCTCGATTTTATCGTCTTTTTTTAGTTCATCGTTTTGGGAAATACTGAAAAACTCGTTGCCATCAAAAAAATCGTCACGGTCTACGTAAAAGTCTGACTTGCGTTGGTTGGAATACGAATATTTGTACAGGTAATAATTAGGTTCGCCGGCAGGATCAAGATAGTAGGTTTTAATTTCTTTTTCGTTTCCTGTAAAACCGCCTTGGTCGTTTTGTTCGAGTCGGCTAATTGGTGCGACCGCTTTCAGAGTCTCCATTGCAGTGTAGGTGTTGCCGTTACTGATGATGGTTAAGGTATAAGTTTCGTTAATTACTGGTGCAAAATTGCTACAAACGTACTCGCCTGTTGTTCCTACTTCATTGAAAATAAAAACCGTGTTTTGACTGTTTCGGATAGTCACATTGGCGCCGCTTACTTTTGGTATTTGGGCACTGTAAAAGCCAGTTGTAGTAGTCAATTTTATTTTTTGTGTATTTCCTGAGGTGCCTTTTTGCCAGTTTATAGCTGCTTCGATCACTAATTTTGGATCGGCTTCATCTAAGTCAACTGCAATTACATCCTCGCAACTACTCACCAAAAAGGAGAGTGCAAGTGCAAGAAAAAGAAAGCTTTGTTTGAGAATATTTGTTGTTGATTTCATGGTGTCAAAAAGAATTTAAAACTTAAAATTATAACTCACAGCAGGAACTATTCCAAAAATAGAGGTTCGAACGGCTTCATTGGCGCCTGTATCAGCGTTTTGTCTGAAATTAATAGAGGCTGCGTTGCGCCTGTTGTATAGGTTGTAAATACTGAAAACCCATTCGCCTTTCCACTGGCGGTTAGCATTACTTTTTGGTGTTAAAGTCGCGGCAATATCTAAATGGTGGTACGCTGGCAATCTATTTTTATTACGCAAGCCATAACTAGGAACCACGATACCCAAGTACTCGTATTGACCCGTTGGGAAGGTTACTGGTTGGCCACTTTGTAATGCAAAATTAGCTCCAAAAGACCATTTGTCATTCAAGGTATAAGAAGAAGTAACAGCTAGATTGTGCAGTTTGTCATAAACAGAATTGTACCACTGACCGTTGTTGATGCCGGTTTCAAGCGGAGTTCGTCCTGGTGTTTGTTGCTCTGAACGCGATAGGGTATAAGAAATCCAACCGTTCAGCTTTCCTTCGTTTTTACGAAGTAAAAGTTCGAGTCCGTAGGAACGTAATTGCCCGTTAAGAATAATTTGTTCGATGGCATTGTTGGCAATTAAATCGGCTCCGTCAATGTAGTCCAAACGGTTTTGTACTTTTTTATAGTAGGTTTCTACTTCAAAAGAATATTGGTCGTTGCTGAAATTTTTGAAAAATCCTAAGGCAACTTGATCGGCAATTTGAGGCTTGATGAAATTATCACTTGGTGTCCAAATATCAAGCGGAGTAGGAGATGAGGTATTTGAGATGAGTTGCAAATACTGCACCATGCGGTTGTAACTCGCTTTTATGGATTGCTCATCATTTATTTGATAGGCTGCAGAAAATCGCGGTTCAAGGTAGTTGAAGCTTTCAATTACTTGGTTGCGAGAAAATGATTTTTGACCGATAGGCGTTGCTTTTTCGTAAATTTTCAACTCAGGGTTAAACAATACCGGATTGTTGTCTTGGTAAAGATTAACATCCGATGCACCCAAACGGTAAAACATGCTGTATCGCAATCCGTAAGAAAGTGAAATTTTGTTGGTAATATCATGATCGGCATTGAGGTATAACGCAGGTTCGAAAGCGTATTTTTTATCTAATTGTGCAAAGTTAATTCCACTATCGGGTTTAGATGGCCTTATAGTTCCTGGATTGAACTCGTAATAAATACTGTTCATTCCGTAATTCAATTTGAATTTATCCGAAATGTAGTTTTTGAAATCGTATTTGATGTTGTAGTTTTTAATGCCAGAATCCCATTTGAAACCAACAAAATCAAGATCTAAACCATAATAGTAATCACTATATATTAAGGAAAGGTTGGAGAATAATTTTTCAGAAAATAAATGATTCCAACGCAAGTTGACTGTGGTGTTTCCGTAAATGTTAGAAAAACTATCTCTTAAACTGAAAACATCACGACCAAAATAGCCTGATAAATACAAACTGTTGTTGGGATTTAGTTTGTAACTTAATTTGGTGTTGAGGTCATAAAAATAAGCTGCATTGTCCTTTTGTTCTTCGGAAAGTTTTAAAAATAAATGGGCGTAAGAGCTGCGACCGCCAATTAAAAATGAACCTTTATCTTTTACCAAAGGTCCTTCGGCAAGAATGCGACTGCTGATTAATCCAATTCCACCATTTACATGAAAATCTTTACTATTGCCATCTTTTTGATAAATATCTAAAACAGAAGAAGCTCTTCCGCCAAAACGCGCTGGAATTCCGCCTTTGTAAAGTTTTAAGTCTTTTATGGCATCTGGATTGAAAACGGAGAAAAAACCAAAAACATGCGAGGAGTTAAAAATGGTTGCTTCGTCTAGTAAAATTAAATTTTGATCGGCACCACCACCACGAACATTAAAACCAGAGGCGCCTTCGCCCGCGTTTGTAACTCCTGGCAATAACAAAATAGATTTTAAAACATCTACTTCACCGAGAACAACAGGCATTTTTTTGATGGCTGAAATCGAGAGTTTGTTAACACTCATCTCGGGTTTTTTGATGTCGATTTTGGTTTTGTTATCGGTAATGATAACTTCTTTCAAAGTGGTTTCGTTACCAAATAAATTGAAATTATTTTTAACGTTTTGATTCAGATTTAAAGTTTGTTCAATGGTTTTGTATCCTAAATAACTCACTTGTAAGGTATAAATGCCTTTGGGTAATGTAATCGAGTAAAAACCATATTCATTGGTAGTAACTCCCGTTTTTAACTCGGTAACCACAACATTTACTCCAATCAACGTTTCATTGCTATTGCCATCAATAACAGTTCCGCTAAGTGTGAATTTTTCTTGGGCCAAAGCTGGCAAAGCACCACATAAAAGGAAGAGCAATAAGTATTTTTTCATAAAATCCATAAAAAGTTGTTTAACGAATTATAAGCTACAAAGAACAAACTTTGTATTCTTAATTTTATTATAACGGATGTTAAGGTATTACTAATAAAAAAAAAGACAACTCAGTGAGTTGTCTTTTATAGGTATCCTTATTTGTGCATTTAATTATGCAATTTTTGCGATAATAGCATTAAATGTTGCACTCGGACGCATCGCTTTGCTAGTCAATTCCGGAATTGGGTGGTAATGACCTTTAATTTCTTGCGCTTTTCCTTGTGCTGCAATTAATTCAGCGTTAATTGTAGCTTCGTTACTTAAAAGTTCTGCTGCAATTGGAGCAAAAGTAGCTTGTAATTCAGCATCTTTTGATTGTGCTGCCAAAGCTTCAGCCCAGTACATAGCTAAGTAAAATTGTGATCCTCGATTGTCAATTCCGCCTACTTTACGAGCAGGAGATTTGTCGTTGGCTAAAAATTTCTCAGTAGCTACATCTAAAGTTTCAGCTAAGACAATAGCTTTGGTATTGTTTAAAGTTTGACCTAAGTGCTCTAATGAAGCTCCTAGTGCTAAAAATTCACCCAATGAATCCCAACGCAAATAGCCTTCTTCTGTAAATTGCTCAACGTGTTTTGGAGCTGATCCACCTGCACCCGTTTCAAACAATCCACCACCGTTCATCAACGGAACGATAGAAAGCATTTTGGCAGAAGTTCCAACTTCTAAAATTGGAAATAAATCAGTTAGGTAATCACGCAATACGTTTCCAGTAACTGAGATAGTATCTAAACCTTGTACAATTCTTTCTAAAGTAAATTGAGTGGCATCAACTGGATTCAAAATGCGAATATCTAAACCAGTGGTATCAAAATCCTTCAAGTAATGATTTACTTTTACGATCAATTCTCTGTCGTGTGCTCTTTTGTCATCCAACCAGAAAACGGCTGGAGTACTTGACAAACGCGCTCTGTTTACAGCTAGTTTTACCCAGTCTTGAATAGGAGCATCTTTTGCTTGACACATTCTAAAAATATCATTAGTTTGAACGGCTTGTTCCATCAAAACAACGCCATTTGTATCTACAACACGAACGGTTCCGTTAGTTGTAATTTGGAAAGTTTTGTCGTGTGATCCGTATTCTTCTGCCTTTTGAGCCATTAAACCTACGTTAGGAACACTTCCCATGGTAGTTGGATCAAAAGCACCGTGTTTTTTACAAAAATCAATAGTGGCAGTATACACACCAGCGTAAGAACGGTCTGGAATAAGTGCAACAGTATCTTGTTGTTTTCCTTCTTTATTGTACATCTGGCCAGAAGTACGAATCATAGCTGGCATCGAAGCATCTACGATTACGTCAGATGGAACGTGTAAGTTGGTAATTCCTTTATCAGAGTTTACCATTGCCAATGCAGGACCATTTTCGATAGCTGCGTTTAATGCGGCTTCTACTTCAGCTTGCAATGGATTTCCAGCGATTTTAGCATAAACATCGCCAAGACCGTTGCGAGTATCAATGTTTAATTCTTGGAATAAAGTTGCGTATTTTTCGAAAACATCTGCAAAGTAAACCTCTACGATAGCGCCAAAAATGATTGGGTCAGATACCTTCATCATCGTCGCTTTCAAGTGCACTGATAATAGAATGTTTTGTTTTTTAGCATCAGCAATCGTTTGCGCTACAAATGATTTTAATGCATTTACATTCAGTACAGCAGTATCAATGATTTCACCTGCTTTTAATGGTGTACTCGCTTTTAATGTTGTAGTGGTACCATCTTCAGCAACCAATTCGATTTTTACGTCAGTTGGAGTTGCAATGGTTACTGATTTTTCACTTCCGTAAAAATCACCACTTTCCATTGAGGCTACGTATGTTTTTGAATCTGCACTCCAAGCACCCATACTGTGTGGGTTTGCTTTTGCATAATTTTTAACTGCTTTTGGTGCTCTACGATCAGAGTTGCCTTCACGCAAAACTGGGTTTACTGCAGATCCTAAAATTTTAGCAAATTTAGCTTTGATAGCCGCTTCTGCATCGTTTTGTGGTTCTTCTGGATAACTAGGAACAGCGTATCCGTGTGCTTGAAGCTCAGCAATAGCAGCTTTCAATTGTGGCACAGAGGCTGATACGTTTGGTAATTTTATGATGTTTGCTTCTGGCGTAGTTGCTAATTGACCCAGTTCAGCCAAAGCATCGTTGGTTTTTTGAGCATCTGTCAAAAACTCAGGGAAGTTGGCAATAATTCTACCGGCTAATGAAATGTCTCTTGTTTCAATTTCGATAGCAGCAGTACCTGTAAAGGCTTGAACGATAGGTAAAAATGAATAAGTGGCCAATAATGGCGCTTCGTCAGTAAGCGTGTAAAAAATCTTTGATTTCTGTGTCATTTTTTTATTTTTATAATCCAATAGCGTTAAAAGTAGCTTATTTAAAGGTTTAGTCTTGAAATAAGGCGCACAAAGATATGAAAATCAGATGTAATTGAGGCCCGAATTACTCGAGAAAAACATGAATTTTCAGATTATAACGTGTTCGTTTTGGATTGTGATATTTACTCTTGCCTTTGGTGTTTGTTTCCTAGTGAATTTGGTCAAATTAAAGCAAAAAAAAGTCCCAAAACGAGTTGGGACTTTTATGATTCAAAGAGATAAAATTATCTTCTTTTATCTTTAATTTTTGCTTTCTTACCAGTAAGTTCTCTGAAGTAGAAAATTCTAGCTCTACGAACTGCACCTTTTTTGTTGATTTCAATTTTTTGTAATGCAGGTAAGTTCACAGGGAAAATACGCTCTACACCAACTGAACCAGACATTTTACGGATGGTGAAAGTTTCAGTGTTAGCTGAACCTCTTCTTTGAATAACCACACCTTTAAAGAATTGAGTTCTTGTTTTTTCACCCTCTCTAATTTCGTAGTAAACAGTGATTGTGTCTCCAGCTGCAAAAACTGGGAAATCTTTTCTTGTTACAAACTCGTCTTGAACGAATTTCAATAAATCTGCCATGATTTTATTTTATTATGGTTTAATTTAGGTCAACATTCACGGATCTCGCCAGAGGTTAACTTAATGTGGGTGCAAAAGTAAATAAAAATGTTTAAAGTTTAAAGTTTTTCTTGTTTAAAGTTTAGAAGATCTTGGTTTTTAGTCACAGTCTCAGTTGTCAGTCTCAGTTGTCAGTCTCAGTTTGCAGTATTAAGTCACAGTAATCAGTCTCAGTTTGCAGTAATCAGTCACATTAACAGTTTACAGTATTTAGTCTCAGTTTGCAGTGATTAGTCACAGTAATCAGTTACAGTTTTTTGTCAAAATATTGTAAGGTTGTGTAGTGAGAGAATTAAATTTTGCAACCAAATTTACCTGGATTGTTGATCATGAAATTAATTAACTTTCCAATTTCGATGGTTTGGTTATTTAATTCAGTGAACGTTGCTAGGTCTATATACTCGCAATTTAATGCAAATTCAAGCCAGACACTTGTCTCTGAATTCTCAGCATCGCTATCGGTTAATTTGCTGATGAAATGATTCGGATAGCGCCTTTTTCGGTATGCTTCAGCAATATTGGCAGAAACACTTCTTGAAGAACGGCGCACTTGATCTGTAAGAGCGTATTTTTCTTCTTTTGGGAATGATTTTGATAAAGTAAAGATATTCATTGCTAGGGTAAACGACTTCTGAAACGCAACTAATTCTTTGAAATCCATGATTTTATTTATTTAAATTACATTCATTTAGTATTCAGTTTACAGTCTCAGTTTATAGTTTGTGTTGTGTAGTAGAATTACTAAAAATATAAGAACGAATGCCCACTGTCCACTTTTATCATTAACTCAAGAACTGCGACTGAAAACTGAAAACTGAAAACTGTGACTGCAAGCTGTCTACTTTCACCAATAACTCGAAAACTGCGACTGCCTACTGTGACTGCGACTGCGCACTATCCTAATCTTCCAACAAATCCGGTCTTCTATTTTTAGTATGTTCATAGGCCATATCCTCGCGCCATTGGTCAATTTTAGCAAAGTTACCACTTGTTAAAACCTCAGGAACTTTCCATCCTTTGTAGTCTGCAGGTCGTGTGTAAATAGGTCCCGAAAGTAATCCATCCTGAAAACTATCAGTCAAAGCCGAAGTTTCATCACTCAAAACACCAGGAATCAATCTAATTAAAGCATCAGATAATACTAAAGCTCCCAATTCACCACCCGATAAAACATAATCACCAATAGAAATTTCTTTGGTAATAAAATGATCGCGCACGCGTTGGTCTACACCTTTGTAGTGGCCACACAAAATAATAATGTTTTCATACAATGACATCGTATTTGCCATTTTTTGGTTGAGCGTTTCACCGTCGGGCGACATGTAAATCACTTCGTCATAGGTACGTTCGCTTTTTAAGTGTGAAATGCAAGCATCAATAGGTTGCACCGTCATCACCATTCCAGCGCCGCCACCGTACGGATAATCGTCAACGCTTTTTTGTTTGTTAGTTGTGTAATCGCGCAGGTTATGAAAATGAACTTCCACCAAACCTTTATCAATAGCACGTTTCATAATCGAAGCTTCAAACGGGCTTCGTAACAACTCAGGCAAAACGGTAACAATATCAATGCGCATAATTTTTCTTAAAAAGGTTCTAAGCGACAAAGATACAAAGTTGCTAAGGTTTTCTAATAGTCAAATACCCAATTCAACCATTAAACTTTTCTTTAGGAGCTTGATCCAGCTATACGTTACAATCTTATACGCCGAAAGCCGGCGCATAAGGATTTCCACTGCTATCTGGGCTAGAGCGTGCGTATTTCAAGATAGTTTCCATTTATACAAGTATGAAAACTATTCTTTTGATGTAAACATAGTTTCTTGATTTGTAACTAATTATTTATATATTTGGGGAGTTGGATATGATGATTTTATTTCTTTGGACGGTGTAAGTTGTTTTGGTTTGAAATACTAACTTCTTCTCTATTCAAAAATTAGTAGAAATATCTTAAAAACTTTGTCTAATGAAGAAAAATAGAATTGTAAAAGTCATATTTCTAAGTTTTGTTGGATGTACAATCCCATGTCTTTTTCTCATAGGAATTTCAATGATGGTATATGGTTCAAATTTTCCTTCAAAAAAGTTTTATTATTGGAAAGGTTATATTGAACAACGAAATGGAAATTTAGAAGCATCAATTAAAAGTTATGATAACGTAATTAAATTAGATGGTAAGTATCCCACAGCTTATATATCTCGTGGTAGTGCTTATCTTGATTTAAAAAAATATGATAAGGCTATCGCTAATTATACAGTAGCGATTAAGTTATCGCCCGAAAATGAAAAGCCTTACGCATACAGAGGAAGAGCTTATTATGAGATTGACAGTTTGAAAAATGCCAAAGAAGATTTTGACAAAGCCATTTATCTGAATAAAGATTTTGGGTATGCTTATTCAAATAGAGCACTTTTAAAATACACTAAATTAGATGATTTCGAGGGAGCTTGCGAAGATTTAAAAACAGCCGCAAAATTAGGTGATGAAGAAGCAAAAACTCATTTGAGAGATGGTGTGTGTAAATAATACATCTTCTAATACATGCTAAAAGTAATTTGAACATTATACTTAATTTGATATTGGTTTGTATTGGGAAGATTTTGCAAATCTAAAGAATGACCTTTTTTACATTACCAAACTTGTTATCGAATTAGAACGTTGTCAAAAAGTTAAATGAAACTGCAAAATGAAGAACAGAATATTATTTGAAAATTACTACTTATATTTAATAATTTTTGCTGTTTCATCGGTCTTCAAGTATTTAGTGTACGGAAAAAATAATTTTGTACAACTTCTTGTAATTACTGCTTTTATTTGGCTTTATGAATTACTTTCGGAGAAAAAAAAATATCTGTCAAACTTAAAAATGAATGAGGAAATAATTGAATTAGAATATTTTGATTTATTTCTAAAAAAAAGGAAAGTTATAATAAATAGACAAAATATAACTAGCGTTAATTACGTAAAAAATGCTTTATTGTGGAATAAATTTCATTGTTTTCAAATTGTTGAAAAAGAAAATTCGAAATCTCTGAATTTTAAGATTTTTGACAAAAACTTGCAAGAAAGTGTTCAAGAAAACATTGCAATAAATAAAAGCCATCTCTAAATGGCATTTGGTAAGATTGCAAATTTCATGGTAAATCTTTGATGATGTTTCGCTAGAAATTATTTCCTTAATAGTAAATAATCGTTTCCGTAGTTAATAACCTCGCTAATCGATTGAGAGTTTAACTGTTTATTTCACGCACCTTTTAAAATAAATTTTTGGATGAAGTTGGACTTAAATACTTTGAAAATTGGGATAATTAAAAACTTAAGAAATTCTCAAGAACTTATAGATGAAGCTGAAATTTTATTTAACAATGAAAAGTATGCTAGAACTTATTTATTAAGTCATATAGCAATTGAAGAAAGTTCTAAATGCGCAATGCTATTGAAATTAATAGCCTTTAATATTTGGGAAGAAGAAATTGATATTAAAAATGTTAGAAAAAGATATTCAAGTCATAAAGAAAAAATCAAGAATTTTGAATTGTTAAAAATATTAACCGATAAAAAGGATTATGATTTAGTTGATTTGGACAAACAAATTGACATCTTAAATACGTCAAAGAATGATTCACTTTATGTAAGCTAGTCTAATGAAAATGAATTTGTTTTGCCGAGCGAAGTATATGACAAAAAAAATGCTGAAGAAAAATTGAATGTAGCATTAAATTATGTAAAGTTGTTTCCATCAATTTCTATTAAGTTAATGGAAAATGATGCTGAAATATATAAAACTTTAAAAATTTCAAAGACTGACACAATAATTACTGAAATTATAAAAATGGAAAAAGAAAAGAAATAATATCGGCACTTCCAATTAGCCTTTAGTCCAATTTAGGTTTTAAGTTTAAATTAAAGCTGGTTTTGATTTAGGAACATTTGCTTCGACGTTTCGCAATCACTCGAGAAACAAATGCAAAAGCAAAGTTTAATTAAATCTCAAACCAAAACAAAGAAGCGTTGCCAAACATTTAAAAACTAAATGACACAGTATAAAAATCAACAATAATCTTTAAAAACTAGAACTTATGAGAAATCTGATTTTGTCTTTGTTATTTGCCTTGTGCACTCCAATGGCTTTCGCAGCTGAAATTGAAGCAACTGTTGTTTTTGAAAACTTAACAAGTAAGGAGTTAATATTGGGAGAGTTTACGATTATTACTTTAAACAAAACAACTAAAATTACTAAAGCTGAAAGTTTCAAAATCACCTTGCCGGAAGAAGGAAAATACCAATTCAGTTTTGTCTCAAACGACTTTATAGCGTACACTTTTTATCCGGCGAGGATAAATAAAAATAAAAACACAATTACAATTCGGCTTAAAGAAAAAAACGAATTAAAAAATCTTGAAACACGCTCTTTTGCTACTAACTCGGATAGTAAATTAACCGCTGAGCAAATAGAAAACCGCTTAGCAAAAGGGACTTTAAATTTTATAATGCACGGAATTGATAACACAATACCCGAAGACTATTTAAAATTCAAAGAAAAATATGGTATTGGAGTAATCAAAAAGAATTGTGTTCTTGATCCTTTGTCTTTCAAAAAAGCAACAGAAAATAACCAAATGATTTTCGATTATTTGAACCAAAAATATGGAACGGAATGGTTAAGTGAATTGAACTCAAAACCTTTCGGAGTAAAATAAATATGTTTTTTAGAAGTTTGTAAAAAGTATTGGCTTTGGAGTATGGATAAAAGGCATCGCCAGACAAAACGCTGTTTGCAATATTTAAGAACCAAGATGAAAAGAATAGTAATTTTAGCTCTGCTTTTTTTCAATACTTTAATTAGCTTTGGACAAAAGCAACATCTGGAACCCGAAACTTTTTTTGTTGGAGGAGATTTAGAAAATTATTATCGTAACATAATTTCTTTGTGTTTTGATGGAATGTCCTCAAATCCGTACGCAAGATTTATCGCTATCCCATCATTTTCAAAAGAATATGCATTTTCAATTGAAAAGGAAAATCAAAATTACTTTTTAATTTCTATTACATTGTCTGAGAGTTATTGGAGAGCAAAAAGTAAGGAAGATGTCAAATTCGAAACAAAAAAAAGGAGAATTAATAAAAAGTTTTATCATAAAATCGGGTATTTATTCCAACTATTAGCCAAACAGACTAAAAGTTATGAATTAGAGCCCTATTACACGGACGGCGAATCCTTTTATTTTTTGACAACTGACGATAGAGGAGCTGTGAAAATTGGAAAAACTTGGTCTCCAGATAAACGTACGCAAGTGGGGAAATTGGTAAAAATATCTCACGATTTATACTTTTATGGAAACGGAAGCAAAGTTTCAATCACTGAAATTAATTCTGAAATTGACAATTTAATCGCTGAACTCGAGAAATAAAAACTACCCAAAATAGCTTTCGTAATTTGGCTTTAAGTAAATTTAGTTTTGTTTTTCTAATAAATTATCAAATCTACAAAAAAATCTTACCTTAGTTCTTGAGTTTTATTTGCAGACAAAAAATAAACTAGATATGACTAAAAAGCTTTTACTGATTGCATTGATAATAATTTTAAATGTTAAAATGGTTGGACAGGAAATGTGTAATTGTAATGCAGATTTAAATTTTGTTATTGAGAAAATCGAAAAGGAACATCCCGGTTTTTCAATAAATGTGACAGACAAAAATATCCAACAATATAAAAGTTTAAAGGATAGTTTAACTACGGAAACAAATAAAGCTAATTTATCAAAAGAATTGTGTCAAAAAATTATCAAGAAATACATAAGTTTCATCAAAGACAAACACTTGCAAATTTATGATCCCATCGTAATAAATGAAGCAGAATATCAAAAGAATTTTGCCGCAAAAAATTTACCACAATATAAAGAATTAGAAAACGAAACAGCCTATGTAAAAATACCCAGTTTTAACTACACACTATGGAAAGAATTGGATAACTTTTATGATAGTATAGCTCCAATTGTTAAAACAAAACAGAAGATAATTGTTGACATTAGAAATAATGGCGGCGGTGGAGAAAGAATGTATAATCAACTTTTAAAAATTCTGAAGTCAAACGCTAAGAAGATTAAAATCGCAGTAGTTTACAATAACAAATGTGCAAGCGCTTGTGAGGAAGTTGCATTAATTTTAACTGAGAATAAGAACATAAAAACATTTGGAACAAATACAAATGGAGGTTTTGCCTATGGTTTTATTAAAGAATATAAAACTCCAAATTGTGGATTTACATTTGTCAGTACTACAAAAAAGTATACGGAAAGATTACAATATGAGTTTGTAGGTGTACAACCAGAATTTCTTCTTAACAATGAGAAAGAATCAGAGTGGCTAAAAATTGTCGAAAAAAAGTTAGATGAATTAAAATTGAATTGATAGCAATTTAAGAATGGGGTGGGTTTATATTTGATTTTAAGTCAGTGTTTTATTAAAAAAATAAGCAATAGCTACAAATTAGGCATCACTTTACCGAAGCATTTAGAGAGATACTTTTGGATTTAAAAACAGCTTCTGATGAAAAGAATTTTATTGATTTTAATGATTTTATTGTTTTTTAACTGCGCAACAAAAGATGAAAAAGAAAAACATTTTCAACCAACCATACTTTTAAAAGAAATAATAAAAGATGAACGAGTAAAGAATATAATTTGGGATTTTAGACTTACCAATATTGAAATTAATAGAAGTGGAAAACAAAACAAAGAATATGAACTTTTCCGCAACAATTTAACTGATATTGAATTAGTGCAAATTACAGAATGTGAAGTTCCTTTGTTACGTTGTATTGCTTTTAAAACTTTAGTCGAAAGAGACTATGTAAATATTAGAAAAATATTTAATAGACACTTAAACGACTACGATTTGGTTAAAGGACATTATTACGACGTTCTCTTGAGCGAGCCAGTTAAAATTTTTATGCTAAATCAATTAAGTCCATATTCAAATTCGAAATTTAAATTTTCAAAAGAAGAGTTTAGAAAAATGCAAGATGAAAATTATAAGTAGAAAGAAATGGAAGGAAAAAAGCGAACTTATAACTGCCACTTCAACGGATTTGGGTAATTGGATTAATGGAGAAATAGTCTTGTATTTGGGATAATTTGCTTCGAATATTCACAATCAAGCGAGTGGTAGATCCGAAAATAGAACCTAATTTAGTCTTAAACCCGCTATAGTGCCACAAAATAAATCTTAATTTGGCATTAGCAACATCAAATGCGAATATCATCACGAAAAGAAAACATGAAAACTGATTTTCAATCTGTAGAAGAGTACATAAAATCATTTCCTCCAGCTATTCAATTGCTTCTGGAGAATATTCGGCTGATAATTATTAAAAATGCGCCAACAGCTGTTCAAAGTATTTCGTACGGAATGCCTGCTTACAAAACATTCGGCAAACCACTAGTATATTTTGCGGGATTCAAAAATCATATAGGCTTTTATGCCACACCAACTGGTCACGCAGCATTTAGAGAAGCTTTGTCAAAATACAAGCAAGGAAAAGGATCTGTACAGTTTCCGTTAAATCAACCAATTCCTTATGATTTGATTGAAAAAATAGTCCTTTTTAGGGTTGACGAAAACGAACAAAAATACAAATAAGAATCGCGCTGCTGGTAATTATACTGCAAATCAAATCCAAACTAAAATGGCGGTAATCGTGGCTTTCTTTGTGGCTTTTTAATCAAATAATCGCCAATTCCCTTTTTAAATTTATTTTCGTAAATTTGCACTTCAATAAAAATCATAAAAAATGGAAAACGGAATATATGCTAAATTCAACACCACAAAAGGTGCTATTTTAGTAAAACTCACACACGATTTAACACCAGGAACGGTAGGTAACTTCGTAGGATTAGCAGAAGGAAATTTAGAAAATAAAATTAAACCACAAGGAGTTAAATTTTACGATGGTTTAAAATTTCACCGCGTTATTCCTGATTTCATGATTCAAGGTGGTTGTCCGTTAGGAACAGGTACAGGAGATCCGGGTTATAAATTTGATGATGAATTTCACCCAAGTTTAAAGCACAACCGTCCGGGAGTTTTGGCTATGGCCAATTCAGGACCTGGAACAAATGGTTCTCAGTTTTACATCACACACGTGAATACAGATTGGTTGGATAACAAACACACTGTATTTGGTCATGTTGTTGAAGGACAAGAGGTGGTTGATGCTGTTGCTCAAGGCGATACATTAGAGTCAATTGAAATTATTCGCGAAGGTGACGAAGCTAAAAATTGGAATCCAATTGAGGCTTTTATTACTTTTAAAGGAGAGCGCAACAAAAGAGACGCAGCATTGAAAGCAGAAGCAGAGGCGGCAATGGAAAAGTTAGCTGCTGGTTTTGAAAAAACAGCAAGTGGTTTGCGTTACCAATTCATCCAAAAAGGAGACGGAAAACAAGCTGAAAACGGAAAAACAGTTTCTGTTCATTACCAAGGTTCATTAGACAATGGTAAAGTTTTTGATTCATCATACCCAAGAAAAAAACCAATCGAATTTAAATTGGGTCAAGGTCAAGTAATCGAAGGATGGGACGAAGGTATTGCATTATTGCGAGTAGGAGATAAGGCTCGTTTTGTAATTCCATCTGATTTGGGTTACGGACCAAGAGGAGCTGGAGGAGTGATTCCACCAAATGCTACCCTAATTTTTGATGTAGAATTAATGGATGTAAAATAGTTCGAACTATTTAACTTTATTATAAAATGAAAAACCCAAAACTTAGTTTTGGGTTTTTTTATGGCTCCTATTAACTTTATGATTAGTTAGTAATCCGTTTAGATTCAGAGTTATGGATTTAAAAATGCGATTAAATCGTTGTTTAATTTATCTTTTTCGGTATAAAACAATCCGTGTGGCGCTCCTTCATAAATGATAAATTGGTTATCAGGAATTAATTTTGCAGCTATTTCGGATGTGATTGCAATAGGAACCGTTTTATCCTCGTTCCCGTGAATAATTAAGGTAGGAACATTTACTGCTGCCATTTCTGATCGAAAATCGGTTGTTGAAAAGGATACGGCACATTGTAAAGTGGCACGAGGCGAAGCAAAAGAGCACAGCATTCTGTAATAATCTAATAATGGAGTGCTAATTGGTTTATTCAAAAAACTTTGTCCGAAAAATGTTTTTCCAAAATTATCCAGAAAATCGATTCGGTCAGCTTTAATTAGTTCCGCCATTCCGTCATATTTTTCTTGAGGGACTCCGTCTGGATTCGTATCCGTTTGTAACTGAAAAGGAGTTACTGATGCAATCAGAACAGCTTTTGAAATTCCTTTTCCGCCATGACGACTGAAATAGCGTACGACCTCTCCGCCACCCATCGAAAACCCAACAAGCGCGGCATCACTTAAATCCAAATGTTCAATAATCGCTTTCAAATCATCAGTCAAGGTGTCGTAATCATATCCGTCCCAAGGTTGAGACGATTTTCCAAAACCTCTGCGGTCATAGGTAATCACTCTAAAGTTATTTTCTATCAAAGCATCAATTTGGTATTCCCACATTTCATTTGATAAAGGCCAGCCATGAATTAAAATTACAGGTTTTCCTTGCCCATAATCTTTCACATACAACTGTACATTTGGGGCTGTCTCAATATACATATCGATACCAGAATTGTTTTCTTTTCGTTTTGTGCTATCATTCATTTGACTCATTTCCATAATAATTACAATTTAAAAGATGAATTTAGTTTTCGTCATTTGTAAAGTTAGCTTTGTTCTGAAAAAAAAGTATTACAGAATTAGTTTAATTAGTTGTAAATTTTATAGGTTTGTTATTCAGTATTTTAACAGATTGTAACTATGGAGGAATTAAATTGGAGCGAATTTGAAAGAGTAGAAATGCGTGTAGGCACAATTACCGCAGTAAACGATTTTCCAGAAGCACGAAAACCGGCTTATCAATTGATAATTGATTTTGGTAGCGAAATTGGTATTAAAAAATCATCGGCGCAAATTACCCATCGATATCAAAAAGAAGATTTACTACACCGACAAATTGTTGCGGTAGTCAATTTTCCTAGAAAACAAATTGGGAAATTTTTCAGCGAATGTTTAGTTTTAGGATCAGTAGGAGCTGAGGGCGATATTGTTTTGCTTGCGCCAGATTTTAAGGTTGAAAATGGATTGCGAATTGGTTAAGTGTTTTTATGCTATTAGTAAATCATTGTTTGAACCCCATTCTGTCCAAGAACCATCATAAACCGCATTATTTTTTTGTTGAATAAGTTCAAAAGCGAGCAAGGTAATGCAAGCCGTGATTCCGGATCCACAACTAAAAATGGCAGGTTTATTAAGTTGAAGTAGCACTTGCTTCAATTCTGGAATTGTTTTGAACTTCCCATCCTTCAGTACGTTTGTGTAAGGAATATTTATTGACTCGGGAATGTGGCCCGACCGAAGTCCTTTGCGAGTTTCTTGTACTTTTCCTTCAAATCGATTTGCTTTGCGGGCGTCGATGATAATTTCAGTTTTCATGTTCAGATTGGCAAGTATTTCCTCTTTACTACGAACGGCATTCTCGCAGAATTGTGCAGTAAAATCGCCGGTGGCAAACCTCGGATTTTTGTTTTTTGCCTTTGTAGGTAAACCATTTTTAATCCACTCGGGTAAACCGCCGTTTAATACCGCTACTTGTTGTGCTCCCATGATCGAGAACATCCACCAAACTCTGGGACTAAAATAGATTCCTAAACGATCATAAATTACAATCTTACTCGAATTATTAATTCCAAGTGCACGCGCTTCTTTTTCAAAATCATCAGGATGAAGCAGCATATTGGGAAGAGAGCTGTCCTTTTTGCTGAAGTTATTTTTGAGATCAAAAAAACGACTGCCTTCAATTTCTATTTCGGTATGATCAAGCTGTAGCTGTGCCTGATTCTCATTGGCCGTAGCATCAAGTAAAATAAGGTCAGGATCGTGCAAGTGCTCCAAAAGCCACTGTGCACTTACTAAAGGTGTTGTCATGAGTCTTTAAAATAGATTAGTGTGAGAATAAAAAAAGTCCAAAAAAATTGAATTTCTTGGACTTTTTTTGGGTAAGTAAGTAACTGAAAATTAAATATCATCAAAATCTAAATCGGTAAAGTTTGATGTTTGTGGTAATGCATCGTCTTCAAAACGTTCTGTTGCATATTCTTTTTTGAAATCTTTTTGATGTCTTTCTGAAATTACTTCTTCGCCTTTATGGTTTAAAACGTAAGAGGTCATTTCTTCTAAAATCTCTGCAAAGGCAGCAAAATCTTCTTTGTACAAGTAAATTTTGTGTTTTTTAAAATGAAAAGAACCGTCTTCTTCAGTAAATTTTTTACTTTCAGTGATGGTAATGTAGTAATCGTCTGCTTTAGTTGCTCTCACATCAAAGAAATAAGTTCTTCTTCCAGCTCTTAAAACTTTAGAAAAAATCTCCTCTTTTTCTAACATGTCATGTTCTCTCATAATCCTTTCAGTCAATTTATGGTTGTTAACTAGCTTTCAAAAATCTATAAAAAATATGGATTATCCAACATTTACAGCATTTCTTTTTCTGAAAGTTGTTTCAAATATAAGTCGGCATAATAGCCTTCTTCATTTATCAATTGATTATGAGAACCTTGTTGAATGATTTGTCCGTTGTCTACAATCAGAATTCTATCGGCATTTTTGGCAGATGAAATACGGTGGCTCACAATGATTGTTGTTTTGTCTTTGCAAATTTGAAATAAGTTGTTCAAAATAGTCTCTTCCGTTTCTGTATCTACCGCAGATAAGCAGTCATCAAACAGTAAAATAGGTGGGTTTTTAATGATGGCTCTCGCAATCGATACGCGCTGTTTTTGTCCACCTGAAAGTGTAATTCCACGCTCGCCCAAAACGGTATCGTATTGTTTGTTAAAGCCCATAATATTGTCATGCACCACGGCGCTTTTGGCTGCATTTTGTACTTCGTCATCAGTGGCGTTCTCTTTTCCAAACTTAATGTTGTTTTTGATACTATCCGAAAACAGGAACGCATCCTGAGGAACAATACCAATACTGTTTCGTAAGTCGAATAAGTTAACGGTGCTAATTTCATTGCCATCAATAGAAATTTTACCGCTCGTTACATCGTACATTCGTGAAATAAGGGATAAAATGGTCGACTTTCCGGATCCTGTTTTTCCTAAAATCGCCAAGGTTTCTCCTTTTTTAACCGTAAAAGAGATATTATGCAATGCTGTGATATTCGTGTCTTCGTAGGTGTAGCTCACATTGTCAAAAACAATGGCACCTTCGATAATTGATTTTTGAGTCGTATTGTTTTGAATTTCAGGTTCAATTTTTAAAAATTCATTGAGTCGCTTTTGCGAAGCTTCTGCTTCTTGCACCATTGACGATACCCAACCTAATGAAGCTACAGGCCAAGTCAGCATGTTTACGTACAAGATAAATTCCGCAATTATACCAATGCTTTTTATTGTTCCATCGATATACATCATCCCGCCGAAATAAATCACCACCAAGTTACTGATTCCAATTAAGGCTAACATTAACGGACCGAATAACGATTGTACTTTGGCCAAGCTCAAGCTTTTGTTTTTACTTTCGGTAGCTAAATCGACCATATTGGCCTGATGTTGTTCCTCGAGTGAATAGGCTTTTATGACACGGATACCAGAAAAAATTTCTTGTGAAAAACTAGATACTTTAGAAAGATACTGCTGAAAAATGGTACTTCGAACGTTGATTTCAGAACTCAATTTAAAAATGGCATAGGACAAAATCGGCAACGGTAACAAGGTGTACAATGTTAAAGTTGGCGAAACGTTGTACATGTACACAATCACAATGGCAAATCTAAAAACGGTATTGATGGTGTACATCACCGCTGGGCCCACGTACATACGTACTTTAGAAACGTCCTCGCTTATGCGGTTCATTAAATCGCCAGTTCGGTTTTGTTTATAAAAATTTTGAGATAAATTTTCATACTGTCGAAAAACCTCATTTTTTAAATCAAATTCGATATGCCTAGACATCACAATAAGCGTTTGGCGCATCAAAAAAGTTAAAAACCCAGCTACAATTGTAGTTGCGATGATCATCAGGATATTAGAAACTAACTCATCATAAATTACGTCTTTGGCTACCGTTGTATCTTTGGCGAAAGCCTCAATCGCTTTAAAAGATTGACTGATAAGTTTTGGGGTGTACAACATGAAAATTTGGGCAATGATCGTAAAGAGAATTCCCAATAAAAAGCTGTATTTGTATTTGACGAAATATTTATTTAAATAACGTAATTCTTTCATTTTTGTTTAAAATTCTGTGTTGAAATGGATTTTATCTTGTGATAAAATGCTTATTTAGTTGATAGTGTTGCTTATTTTTTAAATCTATAATATTGCTGATTTGCTGTTTTTTATATCAAAATGCATGGTTTTTGTATAATTTGTTTACATTTGAAATGTCTTTTTGACAAATTCATAATTTTATCACTATAAAAACTTACACTATGAATGCAGCTTTCACAACTGGAAAGGAACTTCAAAAAATGGATCCGGTATTTGGTCAATTGTCATTTGATGATCACGAACAAATTGTTTTTTGCAACGACAAAGATACGGGTTTAAAAGCAATTATTGGTATTCATAATTCAGTAATGGGACCTGCTTTGGGCGGTACTAGAATGTTTAATTATGCCAATGAGTGGGATGCCTTGAATGATGTTTTGCGCTTGTCAAGAGGAATGACTTTTAAATCAGCAATCACTGGTTTGAATATTGGTGGAGGTAAAGCTGTTATTATAGGTGATGCCAAAACACAAAAAACACCTGAGTTGATGCGTAAATTTGGTGAGTTTGTACATTCATTAAGCGGACGTTATATTACGGCTGAAGATGTAGGTATGGAAACTGCTGATATGGATTTGGTAAGAGATGTTACGCCTTATGTAACTGGTATTTCTGAGTCACGTGGTGGTGCTGGAAACCCTTCCCCAATTACGGCTTACGGTGTGTATCTTGGAATGAAAGCAGCGGCTAAGCAACAATTTGGATCTGATGTGTTGAGTGGTAAAAAAGTGTTGGTACAAGGAATTGGCCACGTTGGAGAATCACTTGTAGATTATTTATCGAAAGAGGGCGCAATAGTTACAATAGCTGACATCAACGAAGAAAAATTAGCTGAGGTTAGTTCAAAATACCAAGCTCAAATTTACCGTGGCGAAGATGTTTACACTGCTGATGTTGATATTTATGCGCCATGTGCAATGGGAGCAACCATTAACAACGACACAGTTTATAAAATCAATGCAAAAGTTATTGCCGGTGCAGCAAACAATCAGTTGGCTGATGAAAATGTTCATGGAGCTATTTTGCAAGAAAGAGGAATTTTATACGCACCTGATTTCTTGATTAATGCGGGTGGAATTATCAATGTTTATGCTGAGTTAGCGCACTATGGTAAAGAAGAAATCATGCGTAAAACAGAAAATATTTACAATACAACTTTAGAGATTTTTGATTTTGCAACAGCTAACAACCTGACTACGCATCATGCTGCTTTGACTATTGCACAAAACAGAATCAATCAAAGAAAAATTGAAAATAGTACAAAATAGTTAGTTTTTAGTGTTCAGTCGCGGTATTTAGGTTTTACTGATAGCTGCGACTGGGCACTGATTACCTCTAAAATAAGCAAGGATAAATTTTATTTTAAAAAAGGAAATACTTATTTTTGCGCCCTAATTAAAAAGTTCTTATCAGGTGGTAAATAGAAGACACATTCGCGTAAAAGTTATGCAATCCATATATGCGATGCATCAAAGCGGTTCAGATAATTTGGAAAAAGAAGAAAAATTCCTTTTTTACAGTATCGATAATATTCAAGATTTATACCTAATAATGCTTTCTTCCTTGATCGAAATATGTAAAACCGAAGCGGTTTATTTGCATAAATCAAGCTTGAAACATCTCGCAACTCCAGAGGAACGCAAACCAAACGAGAAATTTATTAAAAACAAGATTTTTCAAATTCTAGCTGATAACAATTCCTTAAGTATTGCTCTAGAAAATCGTAAAATTAACAATTGGTCACTTAACGACGATTATATTTTATTGTTGTTGAATGAGGTAAAAGCGAGCGAGTTGTATGCCAACTACATGCGTAATTCAGTAAATACCTTTGAAGAAGACCGTCAATTTGTAGCAGACCTTTTTGCTGAAGTTATTGTTCCTAATGAAAAGTTATACGACTACCTTGAAGATGATAAATTGACATGGGTAGATGATATTCCTGTTGTGAACACGCAAATTACCAAGCAATTAAAGGCAATTAAGGACGGTGAAGACTATAATTTTAGAGTTCCTAAATTGTTTAAAGATATCGAAGACCGTGATTTTGGTCGCGATTTGTTTCGCAAAACAGTTTTGAATGAAAAGGATTTAGCAAAAGAATATTTGGATAAAACTCCAAATTGGGACAGTGAGCGTATCGCCGAAATTGATACTATTATTTTAAAAATGGCTATTTGCGAATTTTTGAAATTCCCATCAATTCCTGTTAAAGTAACATTGAACGAATATTTAGAAATTGCAAAAGAATATTCTACTCCAAAAAGTAGTATTTTTATCAATGGAATTCTAGATAATTTGGTAAAAGAATTAAATACAAACAAACGAATCGTCAAAGCTGGTCGTGGCTTGATGTAATACAAAAACACAAATACAAAAGCATTATGGAACAATTACAACAGTTTGCACCTTATTTATTAATTTTTGCTGTGCTGTATTTCTTCATGATTATGCCTGCGCAAAAAAGGGCTAAAAATGAAAAAGCATTTGAGAGTAGCTTAAAAGTAGGAGATAAAATTATTACCAAGAGTGGCCTTCACGGTAAAGTTTCAGAGTTAGCAGACACTACTGTAATTATTGAAACAATGTCAGGTAAGTTAAAAATGGAGCGTTCAGCAATTTCAATGGAAATGAGTGCAGCTTTATTGAAAAAATAATAGCCAAGATTTTAAAAAAAAAAGTCCCAAATTAGAATTTTAATTTGGGACTTTTTTGCGTTTATGAGGAACTCTTATTTTTTGTTCTTCTTATTCTTTTTGTTTTTCTTAGCCTTTTTTGATTTGGCTTTCGCTTTTTTAGCTTTTATTTTCGCTTTTGCTTTGGCTTTTTTTGCTTTCTCTTTTTTTGCCTTCTTTGCTTTTTTAGCCTTGGCTTTAGCTTTCTCTTTGGCGTTTGCCTTTGCTATTTTTTTCTTTTCTTTATCCTTCATTTTTACTTTGTTTTTTTTCTTTTCTTTTTTGTTCTTTTTGTCTTTTTTCTCGCTAATATCCTCTTCGTTCAGCGTTTCTTCAACAGGAGAAATTGTAGCTTCTTCTTCTGATGCTGGTTTTTCAATATCAGTGGTATCACTATCAACAGATGGGTTTTCTGTTGTTGCTGAAGTAGGCGTTTTTTTTGCTGCTGGAGTGCGTCTTGCTCTTGCAGGCTTTGGCGACTCAGGTTTTGGTGTAGATTCTGGTTGGAGGTTTGTTTCGTTTTGTTGTGGTGTCATAGAGTAAGTAGTTTATTACTGTTTAGTGTTGATTTTACTTTAATGTTAACAAATTGTTATCTGAACGTTAGTAAATATAATGATTATAATCGTTCTTCAATGTTAAGTTTTCATGTTCTACGTTTCTTTTTTGTCAATATGCTTTACATCAAAAAAAAAGTCTCCAATTATTTTGGAGACTTTAATATTTTGAATTAGATAGTACAGTTATTGTTTTGCTGTTAATTCGGCTATTTTAACAATTACATCGACTGCTTTTTGCATGCTTTCAGCAGGTACGTATTCGTATTTTCCGTGAAAATTATGACCTCCAGCAAAAATATTCGGGCATGGTAATCCTTTGTATGATAATTGAGAGCCATCAGTACCACCGCGAATTGGTTTAATTAATGGTTTAATTTTGAGTTCTTTCATTGCTTTTTCAGCAATATCAACAATATATTTTACAGGAAGTACTTTTTCCTTCATGTTATAATATTGATCTGCGATTTCTGCAATTACAATATCTTCACCAAATTGCTTGGCAAATTTCTTGTTTATTCTGCGAGCGATTTTCTCAATTAGTTCTTTGCGTTTTTCGAATTTTTTCTTGTTGTGATCACGAATAATAAGTTCCAAAACGGTTTCTTCAATAGTCCCGTTCAAATGATGCACATGAAAAAAACCTTCATAACCTTTAGTTTCTTCGGGAGTTTCTCCTGCGGGTAATTGATTGATAAAATCATTAGCAATCAACATCGAATTGATCATTTTGCCTTTAGCATAACCAGGATGCACGCTTTTACCTTTGAAAGTAATTTTTGCTCCAGCAGCATTAAAATTTTCATATTCTAGTTCGCCCACTTGACTGCCGTCCATGGTGTATGCCCAGTCTGCGCCAAATTTTTCAACATCAAAATGATGAGCACCACGACCAATTTCTTCATCTGGTGTAAATCCTACTCTGATAGTTCCGTGTTTGATTTCAGGATTCTGAATTAAAAACTCCATTGCAGATACAATTTCTGTAATTCCAGCTTTGTCATCGGCGCCTAATAAAGTGGTTCCGTCAGTGGTAATTAAAGTTTGTCCTTTGTATTGTAGTAAGTCTTTAAAATAACTTGGCGACAAAATGATGTTTTTTTCGGCGTTTAATACAATGTCTTTTCCGTCATAATTAGGTATAATTTGAGGTTTTACATTGGCGCCAGAAAAATCAGGCGAGGTGTCAAAATGCGAAATAAACCCGATAGTAGGCACGTGATGCGAAACATTGCTTGGTAATGTTGCCATGATGTATGCTTTGTCATCGATGGTGACATCGTGCATGCCAATTGATTTTAATTCTTCGACTAATTTGTTGGCTAAATCCCATTGTTTTGGGGTACTTGGTGTAGTAGGTGAGTTCGCATCAGACTCTGTATCTATAATAACGTAACTGATGAAACGGTCTATTATATGTTGCATTTTTGTTGGTTTTTGTGCAAATATAATCTTTTTTTTATGAGGATTTGTAGTCTTTCAGTAGCAAAAAAATATCTTTTATAATGTTCTCTCAGCTGTTTTTAAAAGTGCATCAAGGATATACAAATCAAAAAAAAAACCACCCGAAGGTGGCTTTATATTAAGATCTTAGTTTGCTAAGTTTTTCTTCAGCTTTAGCGAGTTTGGCCTGCAAATCGTTAATTTTTATTTGCTGTTTACTTATTTTGATATTCTCTTTTTTAACTTGAGTTGAGTCGAATTTATTACGAGCTTTCTTTTTTTCTAATTTTTCAGTTTTCGAAATTAAATCTTTTTCAGCTTTTACAATTCGAGTCTTAATTTTATTCACGGATTTCTCAGCAGCAACAATACGATTTTGTTTTCTTTCAAATTGCTTTTTTTCTTTCTCAAATCGTTTTTGCTCTTTTTCTTCTTTTTTAGCTTCTCGTAAAGCTGATTTTTCTTCTTTAAGTTGTTTTTTTAACTCTTTAGCTTCTACTCGTAATGCTTTTTCAGTTGCCGCAGTAGCTTTTTTAATACTGTCATTCGTTGCGAGAATTGTTGCTTTTGAAGGAATACTATCCGTTTTAACTTCTTGAGCAAAAAATAATTGAATACTAAACAATAATACTAAAGTGGTTATGATTTTAATTTTCATGGTGTTTATTTTTAAATGAATTAAACAATTGCATCTTATTTTTAAGATACTTCCTTATAAATAACTATAACTATGCCATTTTTGGCACATGTCAGGTTCTTTAACCACTAATTTACATATTTTTTTGTTTCTATTTGTTATTCAGAAAGTTATTCCTGCAGTTAAGAAAATTACTTATTGCTAAAACAAGTTATTCTAACTATATCCTTGTGTATTTTTTTGCATGGATGGGTAAAAATCGGTCAGATAATTCTATTTTTGCTACCACACAACTACTTTATTTATGTACAAAATTATCATTCGCCCAATACTTTTTTGGTTTGATCCAGAACAAGTTCATCACTTCACCTTTGCTGCTATTCGCTTTTTATCGAAAATCCCTGCCATGTCATGGTTTTTTAAACAATTGTATGCCGTAGAGGATAAACGACTCGAAAGAGAAGTTTTTGGTCTTAAGTTTAAAAATCCTGTCGGTCTTGCTGCGGGATTCGATAAAGATGCCAAATTGTACAAAGAGTTGTCTCATTTTGGATTTGGCTTCATAGAAATTGGGACCCTAACGCCAAAAGCGCAAGATGGTAATCCTAAAAAAAGATTGTTTCGTTTAAAAGAAGATTCAGCAATTATTAATCGAATGGGGTTTAATAATGGTGGAGTAGACGCTGCTGTACTGCGATTGCAACGTAACAATGGAGTTTTAATTGGTGGAAACATTGGTAAAAATAAATTAACGCTTAATGAAGAGGCTACTTCAGATTATGAATATTGTTTTGCCGCACTTTATGACCATGTAGATTATTTTGTGGTAAATGTGAGCTCACCAAACACACCTAATTTGAGAGCATTGCAAGAAAAAGAGCCTCTTACAGCGCTGTTGCAAACGCTTCAAAATCAAAATAAGGCTATGTCCAAACAGAAACCAATTCTGTTGAAAATAGCACCAGATTTATCAGATGAGCAGCTTTTAGACATTATTGATATTGTTGCCGAGACTCAAATAGCTGGAGTAATTGCAACGAATACCACCATTTCTCGAGAAGGATTACAGTCTGAAAATCAATCTGAAATGGGAGGTTTATCCGGTAAACCATTAACCAAAAGAGCTACAGAAGTAATTCGTTTTTTGAGTGAAAAGAGTAATAAAGCATTCCCTATAATTGGCGTGGGAGGCATTCATACTGTTGAAGATGCTATTGAAAAATTGGAGGCAGGCGCTAGTTTATTGCAATTGTATACGGGCTTTATTTATGAAGGTCCTGCTTTAATCAAGGCCATAAATAAGCAGCTTCTTAAAAATAATTAAGTTTAAAAATCGGATAGCAGTTTCGTTTTTTAATCCTAATTGTTTTTTTATCTTTGATTTTCTATGGAGCCAATAAAAATTATAGAATGTCCGCGTGATGCCATGCAAGGCATCAAGCCCTTTATACCTACCGAAAAAAAAGTAAGTTATTTACAAGCACTGTTACGTGTTGGATTTGACAGTATTGATTTTGGTAGTTTCGTTTCAGCCAAAGCGATTCCTCAAATGCAAGATACCGCCGAAGTTTTGGCTCAGTTGGATTTATCACAAACCAACAGTAAACTATTGGCTATTATTGCGAATACTCAGGGAGCAAGTATCGCAGCAACTCATCCTGAAATTCAATATTTAGGATTTCCATTTTCAATTTCTGAAAACTTCCAGATGCGCAATACCCACAAAACTATTGCTGAATCTTTGATCACTTTAAACGAAATTTTAAATATTGCCGATCAATCTAATAAAGAGGTTGTAGCCTATCTTTCGATGGGTTTTGGAAATCCGTATGGTGATCCTTGGAATGTAGAAATTGTGGGCGAGTGGACCCAAAAATTAGCTTCGATGGGAGTAAAAATTTTATCGCTTTCTGATACTGTTGGAAGTTCAACTCCTGATGTAATTTCGTATTTGTTTTCAGAACTCATTCCGCAATACCCAGAAATAGAGTTTGGAGCACATTTACACACCACTCCAGATAAATGGTTCGAAAAAATTGATGCTGCTTACAAAGCAGGGTGTCGCCGTTTTGACGGTGCGATTCAAGGTTTTGGCGGCTGCCCGATGGCAACAGATCAATTAACAGGAAATATGCCAACTGAGAAACTCTTATCCTATTTTACCGCTCAAAAAGAATATTCTGGCATGAGTCCGATGAGTTTTGAGAGTGCTTATAATGAAGCATCAAAATTATTTGGCGAATACCATTAAGGCGTCCTTTGGTAAATTTTACAATAAGCGTGTTGATGCTACGTTACTAAAATATATTGTACCTTTTTAATTTAGAATTGATTATGAAAATTAGTAGCTTGAATCGTTTTGTGTTTTTGCTCTTTATCGGGATTTGTTCCTTATCGTGTGCTAGTGATCTTGATTTTGATCAAGTTAATGATATTAAAATTGAGCCCGTTGTTGTTGCAAATTTGGCATACTTTAATCTTGCTGCACCTGATTTCATTCGTAACGGACAAGAGCAAACCGTATTGGCGGACATTCCAACTGTTGATTTTTTTAATGATAAATTTTTTAGAGAAAGACTCAAGAAAGCTGAAATTTTTATTGAGTTAGAAAATACAATTGCAAGACAGTATCGTATTGATGTGGTTTTTTTAGATGTAAATAATCAAGCAGTTTACAGTACAAATTTTAATGTTCCAGCCTACACTGGTAGTACTAATAAAGTAAGCCGAACCGAAATTTTTGAAAATGCGCAACTCGATTTACTAAAAAGAACCCGCAGAATTGGTTTTCGAGTTCAAATGTTGGCAGGACCGGCACTTACGCCTTCAAGCCCAGGGAATTTAATATTGCGTTCAAGTGCCACTACTTATTTAGTTGTCGAATGAAAAAGATAGTAACCTTCCTTTTGCTAATATCTGTCGTTTCATGGTCTCAAAATAAGCAAATACTATACAATTTTGCAGCAATTCCGCAGTCTGCAATGTATAATCCCGGCGCTGATGTGTCGTATAAATGGTATGCGGGGATTCCGTTTTTATCTGGAGTTTCGGCAAATTTCGGCTCCACTGGATTCTCTGCGTATGATCTTTTAGCCGATAATGGTGTCGATTTCAATACCAAATTAAGAAATGTTATCTTTTCTACTACAGCAAAAGATAGAATGGCAATCAATGAGCAATTAGAAATCTTAAGCGGTGGTTTTAAATTGAAATCCTCTTTGGGAGACGAGACTGATTCCTATCTTTCATTTGGTTTGTATCAAGAATTTGATTTTTTGACTTATGTCCCAAAAGATCCACTTATTTTGGCTTTGGAGGGCAATCAAAATTACATAGGTAAAGTTTTTGATTTAAGTGACATTAACATGAAAGCAGAGTTACTCTCGGTTTTTCATGTGGGATATCAAACCAAAATAAAGTCTAATGTTATTGTTGGAGGTCGAGCGAAGATTTATTCGAGTATTTACAACGCTAGTAGCACAAATAATAGTGGTTACATTTACACAATTCCAGGTTCAGATGCAGTATACGAGCAGCAAATTTACTCTCAATTGCAATTAAATACATCCGGATTAGCTAGTTATTTTGATTCAAATAATAACGTTGATGTTCAAAAAGACGTTACCAAAAGAACATTACTGGGTGGTAACTTGGGCTTGGGTTTTGATTTAGGATTCACCTATTATCCGAAAGATAATTTACAAATTACAGGAAGTATAATAGATGTTGGTTTTATTAAACATAGCAAAGATGTAGAAAGTTATACCCTAAATGGAACTTATTCATACAAAGGTGTTGTCCCTAATTTTAACCAGCAAAACGATCCGGGAACTGTTTTTCAAGATTTTAAAGATGCCATTCCTTTAGACACTTTAAATGTAAAATACACCACTTGGCGTCCAGCAAAATTCAATACTTCCGTTCAATATTCATTTGAGGAGGAACGCTCTGATGAATGTAATTGTACTGATGGCAATGAAAAACCAACGTACAAAAGCGCTTTTGGAGCCCAATTTTTTATGATGACTTTGCCAAAAACTCCCATGATGGCATTGACAGCTTATTACCAACGTAAAATTTTAAAAGGTTTTCATGCCAAAGCAACTTATACGTTAGACTCGTATTCTTATTCTAATTTAGGTTTAGGAATTGCGACGCAAGCAGGTCCTGTAAATTTTTATATTCTCGCAGATAACTTATTAGAGTATCGGGATGTAACTAAAGCAAATAGTCTTGGTTTTCAATTTGGTCTCAATGTTTTGGTCCGATAGTTGTCCTTTTTACTTCTTTTTAAATGAAGTTCGACTTTATCGTTGAAGAAATGTGCAGGTATTATTTTAAGCATGTAACAGTGAATAATCAGTTCTTTTCTACCAAGGGCAAGAACTATTTTTTATCTTAAGATGTTGTTAATTAATAGTTTTTTTAGCAATTATAAGCTTTGTTCTTTATTTTTAGTCTAAGATTGTCTATATTTGCACGCAATTAAACACCAACTACAATTGCAATGATCGCACACAACTCTAAAATTATCGGTGAAGGCTTAACTTACGATGATGTTTTATTAGTTCCTAACTACTCAAATGTGCTTCCCCGCGAAGTGAGTATTCAATCAAAATTTTCTAAAAATATTACACTAAATGTTCCAATTGTATCTGCTGCTATGGATACAGTTACCGAAAGTGCTATGGCAATAGCTATGGCTCAAGAAGGTGGAATTGGTGTTTTACATAAAAACATGACCATCGAGCAACAAGCGGCAAAAGTTAGAAAAGTAAAGCGTGCGGAGTCGGGTATGATTATTGATCCGGTAACTTTACCATTAAGTTCTACTGTTGCCGATGCTAAAAATGCCATGAAAGAATTTGGTATTGGTGGTATTCCAATTGTTGATGAAAATAAAATATTAAAAGGAATTGTTACCAATAGAGATTTACGTTTTGAAAAAAATGGTTCTCGACCAATTGTTGAGGTGATGACTAGCGAAAATCTAGTTACTGTTGCAGAAGGAACTTCATTAGAACAAGCCGAAGTAGTTTTACAAGGTTATAAAATTGAAAAATTACCTGTTGTAAATGCAGATTATAAATTGGTAGGTTTAATCACTTTTAGAGATATTACTAAATTAACCCAAAAACCGATCGCTAACAAAGATGTTTACGGACGTTTGCGCGTTGCTGCTGCTATTGGTGTAACCGGTGATGCAGTTTTAAGAGCCGAAGCACTTGTAAATGCAGGTGTAGATGCTATTATTATTGATACCGCTCACGGACATACAGAAGGTGTAGTGAATACTTTAAAAGAAGTAAAATCTAAATTCCCACAGATCGACGTAATTGTTGGTAATATTGCTACTGCTGAAGCAGCACGTTATTTAGTTGAAAATGGTGCTGATGGTGTCAAAGTAGGAATTGGACCTGGTTCAATTTGTACTACTCGTATCGTTGCAGGAGTTGGTTTTCCTCAATTTTCTGCTGTGCTTGAGGTAGCTGCTGCTATCAAAGGAACTGGAGTTCCAGTAATTGCTGATGGTGGAATTCGTTACACTGGTGATATTCCAAAAGCGATTGCTGCTGGTGCTGATTGCGTAATGCTTGGTTCACTTTTAGCAGGAACAAAAGAATCTCCGGGAGAAACAATCATCTTTGAAGGACGTAAATTCAAATCCTACCGTGGTATGGGTTCAGTTGAAGCCATGCAAGAAGGGTCAAAAGACAGATATTTTCAAGATGTAGAAGATGATGTAAAAAAATTAGTTCCGGAAGGAATTGTAGGTCGTGTGCCATACAAAGGAGAGCTGAACGAAAGTATGCAACAATTTATAGGTGGTCTTCGTGCCGGAATGGGATATTGTGGTTCAAAAGATATTCCTACTTTGCAAGAAACTGGTCGTTTTGTTCGCATTACTGCTAGTGGAATTAATGAAAGTCACCCACATAACGTGACCATTACAAAAGAAGCTCCGAATTACTCTCGCTAGTTTTTTTAGTTTTCAGTCGAAGTATACAATTTGTCATTCCGTTTGAAAAATATTAATTTAAACCATTAAGAAAGTTAAGGAAATTAAGGATTTAAAAACTTAATGTATCTTAATTTTCTTAATGGTTTTTTATTGAAGTTAAATTAAGCCCTCAAAAAGGCGGCGATTTTTTTCTTCTCGCCTGCAATCCATAAAATATCACTTTCCTCTAATACCAGGTGAGATTCAGGGTTTAACATACGTTTTCCGTTGCGTTCAATACCAACAATAATACCATGAGTGTTTTCTCGAATTTGCGATTCTCGAATACTTTTGCCAATACAAACGCGGTTTTTTAGCTCTAGTTTTTGAAGGATAATGTCAGTCTCAACCACTTTTTGGGCAACATCAATTTCATTTTTATCCAAGTAGATTTTAAATTCCTTAACTTGTTTATCCGTTCCGATGATACTTATTTCATCCCCAGGAAACAATCTTTCGGTTTTCAAAGGAATATTAATTACTACCTCTCCTCTTTTAATTGATGCGATGTTGATTTCAAACTGTTCTCTAATTTTTAATTCTTCAAGAGTTTTCCCAGCTAAATTAGATTCTTTGGCAATTTCAAACTCTGTCATGTGACCATCCCAAGGAGAGAGCGTATTTTGACGTTTGTTTTCTTTTTTAATTTCTCGATCATTGTAGTTGGTCATAAAATGATCTTCAATTTTATGGTAAACGGCATGTAATTTTTTTGGGAATAATATATAAGCACCTATGGCAATTAAAAACGCAATTGCAGCAATCCCTGCAGAGAAAAAAGTATTTAAAATAAAACCCACATAAAATAGTGAAAGAGCAATTCTAAAAAGCACTAGCATGATAATTGGGCCATAATGCTTTTTTTGCTCCAATAAAATTTGAACCTCTTTTACAGCAACTCTTCTTAATGAAAGTGCCCACAAGAAGGGTGATAATATAATCAGTGTGATCAATGCAGCAATAGCATTTCCAAATTTTGAATCTTCTACTAACGGAAGTATAAAATTTGACGAAAGTAAAATAATAGCAACAATAATGATAGAGTGTAGTACTACTTGTGTGAGATAACTTCGCATTACAATTTGCCAATTGCTTAATGACTTTATTTCTTCGGTATTTGAGCTGTAGAGTTGAATTCTTTTTACCCATCGTTTAGGAAGTTTCTTTTCAACAAAAACCGAAAACGGTTCGGCAAACTTGACCATAAAAGGTGTGGTAAAAGTGGTAATGGCAGATACGGCGACTACAATAGGATATAAAAAATCACTAGTTACTTTTAAGGTGGTTCCCAATGTGGCTATAATAAATGAAAACTCTCCAATTTGAGATAAACTCATTCCGGATTGTATGGATTGTTTAAGCGGTTGTCCCGATAGCAAAGAACCTATTGTAGAACTTATAGATTGCCCAAAGATTACAATTAATGTTAAAACAGCGACAGGAAAAGCATATTCTATTAGTGTATTCGGATCAATTAACATTCCCACAGATACAAAAAACACCGCACCAAATAAGTCTTTTACAGGTTTTACTAGATGTTCTATGTGTTCTGCTTGCGTAGTTTCAGCAATGATAGATCCCATGATAAAGGCACCAAGAGCTGGCGAAAACCCAACATTGGCAGCAAAAATCACCATTAGTAAACACAAGGCTAACGAAATAATCAACATCATTTCATCGGTTAATAAATGTTTGGCTTTTTTTAATAGTGTTGGTATAAAAAAGATTCCTACTACAAACCAAATTGTCAAAAAGAAAATCAGTTTAAAAACGGATTGCACCAATTCCATTCCTGAAAACTGCTGACTCACCGCAACTGTTGAGAGCAAAACCATCATCAAAATGGCAATAATATCTTGAACAATAAGAGAACCAATTACGTTTCCAGCAAATTTTTGCGATTTTACCCCCAGTTCATCAAAGGTTTTTAAAATTATGGTAGTGGATGAAATAGATAATATTACTCCGAGAAAAATACTATTCATTTTACTCCATCCCAAAAATTGACCCGTAAAAAAGCCTAGTGTGACGAGTGTAATTATTTGTGTAAATGCAGTGATAGAAGCCGTACCGCCCACTTTTACCAATTTTTTAAAACTGAACTCAAGCCCTAAACTGAACAGTAAAAATATAACGCCTATCTCGGCCCAAACCTTCACACTATTAACATCTTTTACAGTAGGAAAAAAATCAAATTCAGAACTAGCTAAAAATCCTGCTACAAGGTACCCTAAAACCAAAGGCTGTTTCATAATTCGAAATAACAATACAGCTATAGCAGCAGTGATTAGGATTAAACCTAAATCAGTTATTAAATCGGGTAAATGAACTATTGAAGCGGATAAAAAGGGAAACATAAATTTTGAATTTTGACTAAAATAACAAAAAAATCTGCTTTTATCAAGTGACAAAAGCAGATTTTAGAAAAGTATAACAATATCGAAGTTTAGATTCCCAAGAAATTGCTTGGTGTAATTTGAAGTAATTCGCCTTTTATCGCTTCAGATACATCCAATGTTGCAATAAAACCATGAATGGCGTTTTTATCAATCGCTTCATTAGTTCGTGTCAACCCTTTCAAGGCTTCATACGGATTTGGATATCCTTCACGACGCAAAATTGTCTGAATTGCCTCAGCAACAACGGCCCAGTTTTTTTCTAAATCTTCGTGAAATTTAGGTTCGTTCAAGAGTAATTTGTTCAATCCTTTCAAGGTAGCTTCAAATCCTATGATAGTATGACCTATTGGTACGCCAACATTTCTTAAAACAGTACTGTCAGTTAAGTCACGTTGCAATCTTGAGATTGGTAATTTCGCTGAAAGGTGCTCAAAAATAGCATTGGCAATGCCTAAGTTTCCTTCTGAGTTTTCAAAGTCAATTGGATTTACTTTGTGTGGCATGGCTGATGATCCTATTTCACCTGCTTTTATTTTTTGCTTGAAATACTCCATTGAAACATACGTCCAAATGTCTCTATCCAAGTCAATAATAATAGTGTTTATTCTTTTTAACGCATCAAAAAACGCTGCAAAATGATCGTAATGTTCTATTTGTGTGGTTGGGAAGGAGTGGTGTAATCCTAAAATATCTTCCACAAATTTTCCTCCAAATTGTTTCCAATCAATTTGTGGGTAAGCTACATGGTGTGCATTGTAATTTCCGGTAGCGCCACCAAATTTAGCTGCAAACGGAATATTGAATAACAAACGCATTTGCTCCTCTAATCGTTCTACAAAAACGCCAATTTCTTTACCCAATCGAGTAGGTGAGGCGGGCTGTCCGTGCGTGCGTGCCAGCATTGGGACGTCTTTCCATTCTACGCTTAATTCTTTCAACTTTGCTGTCAAAGCAATTAACGAAGGCATGTATACTTTTTCAAAAGCCTCTTTAGTCGATAATGGAATTGCAGTATTATTAATGTCTTGGGAAGTTAACCCAAAATGAATGAACTCTTTGTATTGTGACAAACCTAGTTTTTCAAAAGCATCTTTTATAAAGTATTCTACCGCTTTTACATCGTGGTTGGTTACTTTTTCTGTTTCTTTAATCCAAAGTGCATCTTCAGTTGAAAAGTTTTGGTAAATGTTGCGTAAACTTTCAAATAAATCCGAATTTACCCCAGCAAGTTGTGGCAAAGGCACTTCGCACAAAGCAATGAAATATTCAATTTCAACCAGTACGCGGTATTTAATTAAAGCTTCTTCAGAGAAAAATGGAGCTAAAGAAAGGGTTTTACTTCTATATCTTCCATCAATTGGAGAAATAGCATTCAATTCGTTTAAAGTAGTCATTGTTTAGTTGTTTGTTCGAAAGGCACAAAAATAGTTATAAGTTACAAGTAATGGATTATAAGTTTAGACTTTTATTGCTCTAATAATTGATTTCTTGCCATTGCTATTGCCATTCTTATTGTATTTTATGTAGTAATTTATTTTTCAAGATTTCAACTCCTTTTGATGCAATTTCAGGAATTACTTGCAGTTGATTTCTCAAATTCGGAATCTTAATCGGTTTGGGATCGATGTAAAACAGTGGTGTTGTCACTTTCGTAAAATCAATCAAACCTGCCGCTGGATACACTTGTAACGAGGTGCCTATCACGGCAAAATAATCAGCAGTTTCTGTAATTAAAACAGCTTCTTCAAGTGCAGGAACTTCTTCGCCAAACCATACAATGTGCGGGCGCAATTGATTTTGATTTTCATCAAAGTCGCCAAAATTCAAATCTTCGGTCCAGTTTAATATATAATCAGGGTTGCGCGTACTACGCACTTTCAACAATTCCCCGTGCAGGTGCAATACTTGCGTACTGCCAGCACGCTCGTGCAAATCATCTACATTTTGAGTGATGATGTGCACATTAAATTCCGACTCCAATTCTGCTAAAATATAATGAGCAGCGTTCGGAGTAACCTCTTTGAGCTGTCGGCGTCTTTGGTTGTAAAAATCAAGTACCAAAGCCGGATTTTTATGCCAACCTTCGGGCGTGGCCACATCTTGAACGTTATGCCCTTCCCAGAGTCCATCACTATCCCGAAACGTTTTAATACCACTTTCCGCACTAATTCCAGCGCCAGTCAAAACTACTAATTTCTTTTTCATGTTCTATTTTTTTTGGGCGTGTTCGCCGTGGCGACCGGGCTTTCTGCTCTATCTTTATGGGCTAAAAAAGCCCATAAAGGATGCCGCGTCAATCCCTCACGCAAATCCCGTAAGTGTACTTTTTTTTTCTTTTAAAGTACAATCGGTAAGAGACTAATACTAGCTGTTCTTTAAAAGATAAAACTAGTCTTTTTTACTATTTTTGCCAAAAAATAATCCCACATGATCGATTTAAAATATCTCGAGTTTCTTGAAAATATCCTCACAAATAATCGCAAAGAGAAATTCCTTAAAGTATTGCAAAACAGAACCAAACATTTTACCATAGCTGTTGAGGATGTGTTCCAGATGCACAATACTAGTGCTGTTATGCGCAGTTGCGAGGTTTTTGGAATTCAAGAACTGAACGTAATTGAACAGCGTTACGGAAAAAGTATCGATAAAGAAATTGCCATGGGAGCCCAAAAATGGGTTGACATTAACACGTTTGACAGTGTAACCACTTGTGTGGACACTTTAAAAAATAAAGGCTACCAAATCATTGCTACCACGCCACATGATAACGATTGTTTGATGGAAGATTTTGATATATCTAAACCCAGCGCCTTATTTTTTGGCACCGAACGCGATGGTTTATCTGAGGAAATCTTGCAACGTGCCGACGGTTATTTAAAAATTCCCATGGTGGGTTTCACCGAAAGTTTGAATATCTCCGTTTCGGCTGCAATCATTATCCAAAATTTAACCAATAGATTGCGAAGTTCTACTATTGATTGGCACTTAACCGAAAATGAAATCCTAGAAAAACGTTTGGCTTGGGCCAAAAATTCTATTAAAGATATCAAAAGAATTGAAAAACGGTATTTTGAAGAGAATCCTTCCTAAGTCAAAACCAAAAAAAAACGAGTAAAAAAATATAGCTACACAGATAACTTCTCTTTTAAAGCTACCCCTGAATTTGATCTTTTTAATGGAAACTTTTACGATAGGAAGTAGGGGTGAAAGTCGTTTTGTTTTTAAATAATTTACTAAAAGATTGCGGATACTCAAACCCTAGTGCATAAGCAATTTCACTGCTGCTCAGATTAGTCGTGGTTAAAATATGTTTGGCTTTTTCAATAATTTGATTGTGAATGTGTTGCTGGGTATTTTGACCTGTTGTACTCCGTAACATATCACTTAAATAAGCAGCGGAAACATGTAGTTGTACTGCTAATTCTTCAACAGTTGGGATTTTAGTTACTGTCTCTGGGGCAAAATGGCGCGTAAGCAGCAGTTCAAATTGACTGAGTAAGTCGTTCGAAGCCATTTTTCGGGAAATAAATTGTCTGTTGTAAAATCGGTTAGCGTAGCTAAGTAACAATTCTAGGTTAGACACCAAAACATCCTGGCTAAAACGATCTAAACGAGCGTGTATTTCTTTTTTGATGTTGTCTACTATAGATTCTATGGTGCGCTCTTCTTCCTCTGAAAGATGTAAGGCTTCGTTTTCCTCGTAGCTGAAATACCCATAATTTTTAATGACTTTCCCCAAAGGATATGCACGAATCAAATCCGGGTGAAAGAGTAAAGACCATCCGTCTTGGTTTATATTTTCGGCGTTATCCAGTCCTATAATTTGGTTGGGTGCAATGAATGACATGCTGCCTGAATCAAAATCATAGGTGTTTTTACCATATTTTAATTGCCCTTTAAAGCTTCTTTTAATAGAAATATTGTAGAAATTTAAGTTTAGTTTATCGTTAGTCGTCGTATTGAATTCTGAGGTTGAAGCATGATCAATCACGGTAATCAAAGGATTCAAAGGACTAGAAAGGCCTAAAAAGTCGTGTAATTTTTGTACCGAGGCAATAGCAATGATATTTGAGCTGGTATTTTTCATAGTCAAAACAAGCAGGCAACGCTTTAGGTCGCCTGCATAATTAAATGGTAAATTTAGCTTTTTTGAAAGTCAATTCCAGATCTTCTGTCCAAAGTCATGATATCAAGCACATTTCCTGGGTATTCTATTGGTAAATCACTTACTTTATTTAATTGGATTAATTCGTCAGGAGTAAATATAACATTTGTAGCTTTAAGATTGTCCTGCAATTGATGAGGTTTTGTAGCTCCGATGATTACAGTACTGACTGCGGGTTGCTGCATGACCCAAGCCAAGGCAAGTTGTGCAATTGATGTGTTTTTTTCTTCAGCCATAGGCACCAATACGTCTAGCACATCATAAGCTCTTTGCTCGTGAAAAGGAGGGAAGGGAAAACTGTTCAATCGGCCTTCGTCTTTCTGACCATTTCTTTTGTATTTTCCCGTGAGTAAACCGCCGCTTAAAGGACTCCAAACCATCATCCCGATTTTTTGGTCTAGCAACATGGGTACTATTTCTCGTTCAACATCTCGCACGTCTAAGGAATAATTAACCTGCAATGATGCAAAGCGATCGAGACCATTGTATTGCGAATATGACAAACCTTTCATCATTTGCCAAGCACTAAGATTACTTGCTCCAAAATATCGAATTTTACCACTTCGAACCAAATCGTCTAAAGTGCGCAGGGTTTCCTCAATGGGCGTTAAAGGATCTGCAGTGTGAATTTGGTACAAATCAAGATAATCTGTCCCAAGTCTTTTTAAACTTGCCTCTACTTCTTGGAGAATGTGTTTTTTAGAAAGTCCCAAGCTGTTGGGCGTCGTTCCTGTTGTACCTCTAACTTTTGTAGCTAGAACCAAATCATTCCTGTCAATTCCCAGATTTTTAATGGCATTACCAATCATTATTTCTGAAAGTCCTTCAGAATAAATATTGGCGGTATCAATACAATTTACACCAGCATCAATTGCCATTTTTATTTGTTCATCAACCGCTGTTTGGTCCAGATTTCCCATGTAACCAAAAAATCCTTTACCGCCATAATTCATAGTGCCTAAACACAAACTCGAAACTTGTAATCCAGTGTTTCCTAAGATATTGTACTTCATTTCTATTTACTTAATGTTAAGCAGCAAAGTTCATCGCTTTTCACATGAAGCTTGTATCCAAACCAAAGTTACTTGTGTTCAAAATGAAGTTGTTTTAGTTTTTCTGAATTTTAAAACTTTAGTGTTTTTGTGAAATTATGATCTATAATAAACACGAGTATCTAGCATGTATGTTTTTTGAAATGGAAATAAAAACGGGCAGAACGCAAAAAGAGATTTCTTAACCCTCAAGATTTTATTTCTATTCGTATTTGATACTTGCATAACCTACCCAGTGTTTTTGAGTAGCTATAGCCGTAGTTCCCATACTTAAATCTTCTACTTTTATAAGTTCATGATCAATGCTTGATGCATAATTTAAAAAAGTTCCTTTTAGTGGTTTGTTGGATAATGCCAGATTTAATTTAATGGCAAAACTCACTCCAAATGGCACTGAATATCTACCACACCAAACCCATTTATATTCTTTGTAATCTGTATTTTTGACGGTGTATTCGGTAAAGTTT
The DNA here is from genome assembly GCF_011365745.1 of Flavobacterium turcicum. Taxonomy (GTDB): domain Bacteria; phylum Bacteroidota; class Bacteroidia; order Flavobacteriales; family Flavobacteriaceae; genus Flavobacterium; species Flavobacterium turcicum. The sequence goes on from NZ_JAAOBY010000003.1 coordinate 61,516, forward strand.
TTTACTTTTTCTGTACTAATTTCGTTTATTAAACACTTCTCGATAATCTCCATATCCAAAGCCCTAGCTTTTTTGGTGCCTTCATCATCAACTCCAAAAGGGGCTAAATCGCCACTCCATTCTTCATTGCCATAATGTACGGCATCGTTCGAAACGACAACTGCTACGTCCTTTCCATACTTAAGATGCTTTTCTTTTAAAATTTTTGATACAACATCAGAAAGTGCGTTGCTAATATTGTCAATTGTTTCGTAATTGATGTATGGCACCAGTATCGGAATAATTTGTAGGTTCTTGTTTTTGCGATGTAAAAAAGGAACTATAGCTTCTAATGAATGTTCTAACTCTTGCATATCGTTATGAACCAGGTAGGAAGATTTTGGAAGTTTCGCCATGATTTCCGCATTTAAATCAGACACTTTTAAATCACCATAAGGCGATTGCCAATGTGTAAAATCTCCAAAGATGATTTTGTCTTGAAGGGTAAAGTTGCGAGCGCGATGTGCAACACCAATTAAAATAATTGTGTTGGCATTAATTCCTTTAAGCGATTCGTAATACAACCGCCCGGCGTATTTATAATCGTCATGCGGACTTATAGCTGCTTTCCATTTCATCTTATTTTTAGAATCCTTAATACCTAAACGGTTATAAATAGAATCTAATTGCCAACTGTATTTTGTAAAACCAATCGTATCATGAACAGGCCTAACTCTCTTTTCTAGTGCTAATACTGCTGCTGGATTTTTGACATTTTTTTTACTCGTACAACTAAAACAACACAAACAAATCAAAATAAATAGTAATCGCATATCAAATTTTATTTTAAGCAATTTACGTTAAAAAATGTGATTTGAAAATGGTTGCAATTTTTAGATCTTTTTTGAAGCTATTGTTTAGTTTAAGATTTGAAGAATGATACTTTGTGACTTTCTCACAAATTACTAAATTGTTAGTAGTGTTTTTGAATACGGTTGTGTAAACAGCTTGCAAATCCGGGCTATCGGACCTTAGTTTTCGTAGAGTTTTTATTCTTTGTCGGTACGAGTTATACGATTAAGTTAACGCCGGCAGTAGTTGGAATGTGCTAAAATTTACCGATTTAGCTTCTCAAGAATATCATTTGCGCGTTCATGATTCAGCCAATCAACAATTCTGATATTATGGCTGCCTTTTTGTATCGTAATGGAGTAGTTTGAATTTGAAAATAGAAAATTCATGCGAATAAAATATCTTGTCTTCTCTATGTCAAAATTTACTATGCTAATTTTTCCTATTTCAGATTTAAGATATTCTTTTGGCTTGTCGAAAAGTTTATTTTTATTCGTGACCTTTATTTTTTCAGGAGAAATCTCTAAAATCACCTTACCGAAAGTATTCCATAACCAAATGTAAAGGAAGAGGATAAAGAATCCAAGGAACGGAATTAAAGCAAATATATAATTCATAATAGATAGTAAATACGTATTGCTTGCCGATAAAATTGGTAATAGAAGAAACATTATTACGATTAAAATTAATAGTATAGGAGGGAATACTATGGCAATAATCCAATTCGGTTTATTTTTTATTATGATAATTTCGGGCATTTTGGTTTATTCGTTTTTTTGTTTTAATTGTTTTTATAACTACAAAAATAATTCGAAAGTTTAACCTCTTAATTAAGGCGGATGTACTTGTTTTACATAAAAAAAACGACTTTAAAAAAAGTCGTTTTAACTATTCCTCGAAGGAGAAAAATTAAAAATTTGTTTCGCTCTCTAGTTGGATGTCTTTAATGTCGTTTGGATTCATTTTGTAGCGATACACGCCTTTATCTCCAACAGCAAATAAGGTATTGTCTCGAATTATTACGTCAAAACAATTTTTGTCAATAGCATGAACCAAAATAGGTTCTACCGGATTTTCGATGTTGAAAATTTTTATTACATCGTCGCAAACCAATAGGTATTTTGCAGTATAAAATCCAATTCCTTTCGGTTGCATAAGGTTTCTACTGTGAACTAACTTCGGGTTTCTAAGGTCCTTAGTGTCGTAAACTTGCAAAACGTTTGTATTATTCCCACAAGTAGCGTTTGAATTCAATGTTACAAAGGAATGTGTGCTATTGGCAATAACAGGGTCGCAAGCGGTAAAGTGTTGTACACTTGATAATTTGGTTGGGTTTTCAGGATTGCTAATCGAATAAATAAACATTCCGTTTCTAGAACCAATAAATAAGTTGTCTCCATAAGCGAACAGCGTTTCGATGTCAAAGCCAATAGGAATATCATTCACTTTAACTGGTTTTTCGCCATTAATTAGCGAAAAGACATTTAATTTCATGTGGTCTACGCTGTAAAGATAGTTGTCTTTTAGAGCAAAAACAGCGAGTGAGCCGCCTTGTCCGTTACTATCGTTTGATGCGCTATCACTGTCAGCGCAACTGATTGAAAGTGCTAAAAGGAAAATGAATATAATTTTTTTCATGATTATTTTTTTAAATTCCAGTCAATTATAATTTCATCGTCTTTTGTGTAGCCAAATATACCGTTTGGTGCTTGCTTTTGCGGAAACACATTTTTGTTGCGGTTGGTGACCTTAAAAATTCTTGTGGTGGGATCGAAGGTAGCTGTGACCAAATCTACAGCTTGATTGATGTACATGGTATTGCCTTTAATAGCTAAATCAGTAGCTCCTGGCGCCTTTATAAAATAGAGTCGTTCAGGTTTGCTTGGATTTGCATAATCGTATACATGAAACCCTTTGTTGACATCGTTAATAAACATTAAATCTCCTTTAATGTATATTTTTCCTGATTTAACAATGGGCTGAGCGTTTTGAAAAGCGATAGAGGTTTCGAGGGCGCTACGAGTGATTATTACTGGTTGGTATTCTTGTCTCGGAAATTCATTAGGTTCATTTGGAGGCCAACACGATACCAGCAAAATTGAAACCAGTAGGAGAAGTACTGTTTTTTTCATAGGGAAATATTTATATAAAGATAACTAATTTAACTTTTGGTTGCGTTACATTTAGGTTAAATTTAGATACGCAATAAGCTAATAATCAAAAATCTATTTGTTTAATTCAAAGAGGTTTTCTAACAAATCGATTTTTTCGTTCTCTGGCCAAAGCTTTGTGTAAACAAGTAAGTTCAAAATTTCGGTTTTACTGGCGCCAAACAGAAAAATAGTATCTAATTTCTCGGTGTATTTATAGTTGGTGTAGCATATACTTGCATTGTTTTTTATTTACTAGACCATAATTTTTGTTCTTTGTAGTTGTTATTTTGGGTTGTTTTTAGTGAAGATTTCCTTCACACCTCCTTTAGTGACCACAATTGAATTGTATTTGCCATTTTTGTCGCTTAAAAATTCTACTGTTCTGTCATTGTCATCTGATCTAAAAAATTTTGTTTTTGATTCAGGGATGAGTTCTAATTCCATACTGTTATAATAGAGTTTGGTACTCACCTTTATGATTTCAATTGTACCAAATTGCCCTGTGTAGTGCTTATAATTAGATGGGTTTGCCTTTATTTTTTTGTGTTTGTAGGGTAGTGAAACCTCTTTTTGAAAAACGATAGCCGAAAGTCCGTAGGCAATGATATGTGAAAGAGATTCATTATTGGAAAGCACAGTGACCAAAACGCGGTCTTTTGTAAACCGATTGAAGGATGTCATAGCTCCAAAAAAGCCTCCGTCATGCGCAATCAGTTCATGGCCTTGATTGTAAAATGGATTGATTACAAAACCATATCCCCAATTTTGTGCACTATAAGGTGTGAACATAAGTTGTTTCATTTTTTCGGATAAAAGGGTTGTGCCATAGAGCGCTTTGTCCCAAAAAGCCAAATCTTCAACCGTTGCATACACCCCATCATGTCCATAGTTGATGTCCCAATTGATATATGGGTTACTAACGTAGCGGTCCTTTTCTTTAATGTAGTTTTTAGCTCTTTTAGGAATTAATGCATCATTAGTAATCACACCCGAGTTGTACATGCCAGCTTTTTTAAATATATGTTTTTGAAGATAGGTGCTGTACTTTTCACCAGAAACAGCTTCTATAATTTTAGCTAACAAATAATAGCCAATATTACTGTAGGCTGTGTTTGTGCCGGGTTCAAATTCATAGGGCATTTTTTTAATTTCGTTGTAGGCTGAATCAGCAGATAGGGTACTTGTTGCAATATTTTTGAAACCCATGGCTAATCCAGACGAATGAGACAACAGCATGTGTATGGAAACCTGATCTGCTTTAGGATAGTCAGGAATATAACGACTTAACCGATCATCAAGAGATAATTTTCCTTCCTGTACTAATTGAAGGATGGCCGCCGCTGTAAATTGTTTAGTAACCGATGCCAATTGAAATTTAGTATCAATCGTATTTTTAATTTTTTGTTCGTAATCAGCAAATCCATAGGCTTTTTTGAAGAGTACAGTATCGTTTTTTGATACTAAAACAGTACCGCTAAACTGGTTAATGTCAGACTGTGCTTGCATGTATTTTTCAATAGCTGTAGCTGTATTTTCTTGACAAAAAAGAATCGTTGGCAAAATTGTGAATAGGAGCACTGTGATACTTACACTAGTTTGATTTTTATTTTTCATGATCCGCTTTACAATTGGTAAGTACTTTATTTAAGAGTTGGTCCAAAAGAATAATTTCATTTTCAGACAATCCGGCTAGAGCATCTATTCTGTTTTTTTGTATGGTAGGAGTGAGTAAAGCAATGGTTTCAATTCCTTTTTCAGTAATTTCAAGATTGAATTTACGTCTGTCCGTCTCATGAATTTTCCGACTGATATAGTCCTTTTTTACCATCAAATCAATAATTCTTGTTATCGAAGCATTGTCTTTGAAAATCATTTCTGCTACCTCTTTTTGCGAATACTGAGGGTTTTTGTGAAGAATAATGAGCACCAAACATTGGTCAACGGTGATATCATGTACAATGGAGCTTATATTTTTTTGAGCCATTTTTCGGTATTCTTTGATAGTCTGTTCTAAGGTATAAAGTACCGTGCCCGTGGGATTTGTGTTAGTCATCTGTTTGCTATTTGATGTAAATATAATTGATATATCAAATAAATTAATATTTTTTTTGATTTATTTTTTAGAATCTTAAAGGTGTTCCTGCCCTTACGTTTATGGGTTGCATTGTTTCACTAGTTCAAAAACGGCTAGATTTTCTAGTAATATTTCGCGGCGATGTAGATTTTAAAAGTTTAAACCAGATAATTATAAGCTAAAATTAAAACGAAAAAAAATAAAAGCAGTAAAGCAGCCAAAAGCATCACGAACGTACTAAACCGAATATTGGAAAGCCAATTTTTGGTTTTGAAAAGCAGTAAACTGATAGCTATAAGTACAACCGAAGCTATGATAAACCAGCAAAATTCGACAGTAGTAATTCCTAATTGAAAAGCCATTTCGCAGAGTGGTATGACAAAAATCCCAGCAACAGACAAAGTAAAATAGGAAAAGCAAAGTATTACTTTTTCAGTACGACTTTGCTTTATTTCGTGAGTATTTGATGATGAAAGTAAGCCGATAATTTCGAATAATTCTGAGATCATATTTGAGATTTAAATTTATGTTATTCGATTAATTTTTCCCAATCATAAGCTGTTAGGTGTTCTACATTTCGGGTTATTTTTTCAATAGGCCAATGCCACCATTGAATTTCTAGTAGTTTTGTGATCACCTCATCCGGAAATCGTTTTTTAATTTCTCGAGCGGGGTTTCCTCCTACAATGGTATAGGGCGGAACATCAGTTATCACGGTAGCATTTGCTGCAATAATAGCGCCATCGCCAATGGTAACACCGGCCATTATCGTGGCGTTGTAACCAATCCAAACATCGTTACCAATGTTGATGTTTCCTTTGTTCGGATAGCTTTTATCTTGCATGGCATGTTCCCAACCGTTACCAAAAATTGCAAACGGATAGGAGCTAAGTGCGTTGGTCAAATGATTAGCGCCATTCATAATAAAAGTGGCACTTGAGGCAATCATGCAAAATCTACCAATAACGAGTTGATCGCCAATAAAATCGAAATGGTATTTTACATTTTTCTCAAAATTAGACACATCTTCGAAGTCGTCATAGTATGTATAATCGCCCACGATGATATTCGGATTTGTGATTGTATTTTTTAAAAAACACAGTCGGTCGTAATTGGCTAGAGGAAAAACACTATCCTTGTCAGGTCCTGTCATTTTTCGGATTTTTAAAATTAGCTTTTATTGAATGCTTTGTTTACATGAACAGCAACACTGATCAAATATACTATTATTTTAAAAATAGAGATCGAGAGAACGTGTTTTGTAAGCTTCTTCTAAATTGTCAAAAAAATAGGGGATCTTTTGGAAGCGGTTTTAGGAACATGTTAAAAATCAACGCAGTTCAGATTCCCTATTTTTTATTTAGACCTTAAGTCAATTTCAAATAAACTTACCGTTGCGTTTTCATAATGTGCAGGAAGTCCTTCGGTATTCTTAAGCTTTAATAAACCTAAAAACTCAAAGCCACATTTTGTGTAGTAAGTAATCAATCCTGAATTATCGCCAACAGTATCCATTCTAATGAATTGTTTTTGATTTTCACTGGCATAAATTTTTGCCCATTCGACAATTTTACCTACAAAATTTTGTCCGCGAAAATCAGGATTGGTTGCTATGCGGTGAATATAAACAGCTGGATCTTCGTTGCGTTCCTCCCAAATTTGTGGATCATCAAAAGTTGTCGCCCACACACAAGCAATTTTACCATCTACAACTATTTTCCATTGTCTGTTTTCTAAAATTTCAGTTTCAATAAGTCGTCTGTCAAATTCTGGCCAATGATGGGTAAATCTCGTCTTCTGAAAATCAGTCGCGATTTTATACATACGGAAAATTTCGTCGGTATCGTTACTGTTGCTATTTTGTATTTGAAAGTTCATTTTCTTTTTATTTTAAAATAAACAGCATATAGTCAATTTCTTTTTTGAAAAGACTATATGCTGTAATTTTTGTTAATTATGCATCAACAAGTATCACTTGACCAGTAATAAATCCATCAACCGAGCGCTCAAACGCTTTACCAACCAATGCACTTGGTACGGGTTGAAATCCGGGCATCATATCGCCATAAACTTCCCAAGCCTCCGCTAAAACTGTTGGATTTACTGAATTTACACGAATACCTCTTGGCATTTCGAAGGCTACACATTTTACAAAGGTATCAATGGCACCACTTGTAGTTGCATCTGCAATAGCAAAAGGAATAGGCTTTAAATTTAGTATACCTGTAATAAGCGTAAAGGAACCTTTATCAGCAATGTATTCCTGACCTATTCTAACAATATTGATTTGCCCCATCATTTTACTCATTACTGTAGTCATCCATTGCGCTTCAGTCATTTCCTCGAAGGTTGCATATTCACATACGCCAACTGTATTCACAACTGCATCAAAGTGACCGACCTCCTTGAATAATTTTCTCAAAGATTCTTCACTGGTAATGTCAACATGGTAGTCGCAACCGTCTTGAGAGCGACCTGCTGTAATCACTTTGTGTTTTCCTAAACCTGTAAGTGCTGCTTTTCCCATTTTCCCATTGGCACCTATTAAAATTACTGTTTTCATATATTTAATTATTTTTAATTTGAAGTGCAAAATTACACTCCTGCCCTACTAAGCACGTAGGACATTTGTCTAATAATTAAATCGATGCTCTTATTCTACTTAAATGTCTTTGAGTAATTCCAAGATAGGACGCTATATAGTGAAGTGGAATTTGTTGGACAAATTGTGGATGGTTATGTATCAAATCTACATATCGTTTTTGGGCATTGGATTTTTGATGATTAAATATCCATTTTTCGAGTTCAACATATTCTTTTTCAGCAATTATTTTTAAAAAATTCAACCATCTATTGTTTGATTCCGCAAGGTTTTCTAATTCTTTTTTTGAAATTGAAATTATTTCAGAATCGGTTAAAGCTTGTAAATTTTCTTCTGATTTATTCTTTGTAATAAATGAAGAATAAGCCACTAATAATGTATTAGGAAAGGTAAAACAATAGGTTATTTCTTCGTCATTATTAGAATAATAAAATGATCGAAAAATACCAAAATTCACGAAGGAAAGCGCGGTACAGATTTCATCTTGTTTAATGAAAAAATCTCCTTTTTTTATCGTAGAAATAGTCGCTAAACTTATAAATTCATTTATTTCACTATCTGTAAATAAATTGAATTGTTTTAAGTATTCCAACAGTTGATTTTTCTTAAACATAGTACTTGTTTTAGGCTTTAATTCTATAATTCGTATTTATATTTTGCTGCTTTGCAAAGTTAGCAATTACAAGTGTAGAGTTTTAAATCCCTTTCAAATCATTGATGATTTAAAAAATATGACATTGATTTACTGGCTGTTTTTCTATAAGATCATTTATACTTAGTTTATCAAAAGACTTTACTTTCTCCATCATTTGGAATAAAAACCTTATCAGAAAGTCCAATTTTTGAAACTTCTACTTTTAATTGTTGTCGTGTCGTCGGGCAATGATTGACGGCTTCTAAATGATTGGCGATAACTTGGTTTGGTGCGTTTTTTACAAACTTCAAAATGTCATCCATTCGCATTAATAAAGGCTGAAAAATATCCAGTTGTGCTGTTCCACAAGCTACAACAGCAACTTCAGGTTTTAGTTCGGTGAGTACTCGGTGTACATCTTGAGTGTAAATGGTATCTGCGCTCAGGTAGATTGATTTTTCGTTTGGTAATTTGATATAAAAGCCCATAACATTCCCCATTGGTTTAGCGACAAATCCGTAACCGTGTACCGCTGGAATTCCTAAAATTGCTCCGTCTAAAAATGGCGTAGACAGCCAATAGTCAACTGTTTGCGTAACGTTCAATCCTCTTTTTATCAATTGTTTTTTATCATTAATACTACAAATAACAGGAATTTGTTTGGAGCGAAGAAAATTTTCAGCCTCCTTGTCTAAATGGTCTGGGTGCAAATGTGTAAGTAAGCAATGGGTTGTTTTTTCAACAATATCCATTGCATTGTTTGGTAAATCCACAATAGGATTTCGTTGAGGTTTAAAACGGAAAAGTGTAAATGTAGGGCCAGCAGTTCCTTTTTTTCCAAGCATTGGGTCAACTAAAATTACTTTGTCTCCCGTTTCTATTACCATGGTGGCATTTCGTAAATGATGTATTTTCATTTTTTTGATGTTTTAAATTGAAAATACAAAGTTGCCACGTACCACAACAATTTCCATTGATTGAAATCAAGAAGTTACATTTTCTTTCTGATTCGGCTCAATGTTTCGGGTGTGATTCCTAAATAAGAAGCAATATGATATTGAGGAATTTGTAACAACCAATCAGGTTTATTTTTCATAATATCGAGATACAACTCTTCTGCAGTATTTACAAAATGGTTGAATTCTTCGGTTTCTTTATTAACAACAATCCTTTGAAAAATAGTTTCAATAAATAGTTTGCCACATTGGTATTGATTGGTAAAAGCCAAGAATTTTTCTTTCGATAAAACTCTCAAATCGACATCAGTTAAACATTCTTGATATTTTTTTGTTGGAGTAGCATGGGTAAAGGAACTGAAATCAGTAATGAAGGTCGGATTGGTATAGAAATTTATATTTTTTTCCTTCTCGTTGCTAGCATAATATTCGCGAATGATGCCTTGATCTAAAAATCGGAGTTCATTTTCGACAGTGTCATTTTGTAAAATGATTTCCCCTTTTTTATATGATTTGATGACAAAAGTATTTACAAATTCCTCTAAACCTTCTTTGTTAAAAGGAAACTCATTGCTGAAAAATAAAGAGAGCTTATCGGTTGTTGTCATTTGTGTTTAAATCATTTTAAGAAACACCCTTGCGGGGTTGGTCGGGATTGGAGCTAAAGTACGCTATTTTGTGGATTTCACACTCGAGCGATAGCGGACGGGCGAGGCAAATTACCCAAATACAAAACCATTCTACCGCCAAGACAAATACCCAAATTCGTTATACTGGCCGTTAAAAGCTGCTTCTTTTATTCGATATTAGTTGCCATAAAATAGTCAGCAATAATATAAGGTTGCTGTAAATTAAAATCGTTTGGACTTACATCTTCATTTCCAAATATTAAAAGTTTTGCATTTGGACGATTTCTGTATCCTTTATTGTACAAATTTATAATATTTTCAACTTTAAACTTGACATTATGTTTTAAGCAAACTTTTTCAAACACTTCTATCAAAGGTTTTGGAATTGATATGGTTACTGAATTGTTTTTTTTATAAAATTGGTTAATGTTATAAATATATTCAGTTAGGTTTAACCAATTACCCGTTAGTTTTTCAAATTCAAAGAACAAATTTCCGATGAATTCTATTGGCTTTTCAGGAAAACCTATTAATTTACATTCATAATCTTCTTCTCTATAATTCCAAAGTAAAGGATGATTTTCTAAAATTTTCAATTTAACGTATGGTAAGAGAACGCTATTCTGGAAATTTCTAATTTCGATTGTCCTATGAGCTATGATTTTCCAATATGTTACTTTTTGTAGATTACTTTCCTTATCGCGGTCTTCGACTGCAAAATTGAATTCAGAAATATTTAAAAATCCAATTTCACTTTTTGTGCTTATTAAGTTGATATTCCCCTCTTGATAAAATTCTTTTTCGTTTGTCAGCTTTATTAATTGTTCAATCATATGTCTTAAGGAAATTAGATTTGATTTTTAAACTTTATTTTATGTGAAATTCTGGATAATTACTCATTTTTTTCCCTGCTAAAAGTGGTAGATACTTAAATGAAGAATTATTTTCGGATTTACCAAGCGAGCGGTAGCGAAGTAAATAAACCAAATACAAAACCATTTTTCCATTAAGCCTAATTCCCGACTATTGCTTATTAGCTGTTGTGAGTCAGCCCATTTACCAAAATTTCCACCACTTGTTTTTTCGTTCAATAGATTTGATTTCATACTGTCTGTAACTTCCACCTTGAACATTTCGATTTTCGAGATTAACTATAAATTCAACCCATTCATCACGGTCATTTATAGGGTCGAATGAAAGACCACTCACAATATTTCCTTCAAGTTTTAAATTTTTAATTCCATCCCAAGATATTCTCTCAGTATGCCATTTTTCACCATTAGGTTCAATGATCGTCAAATCAGTTATATCTTGCAATATAATTTTATTACTCTCGGATTTTATTGCGCCTAAGAATCCAATTCCAAAAACATTTACAGGTTTTGTGGATTCAGGGTTTATCAAATAACCTCTACCTCCGGCAATTACCAAAACTAAATCCTCATTATTGAATTCATAAACAGTATTAAAATTTGTCCAGCCAAGTTTGAAATTCGCATCCCAGCTTTTCCCATCTTTTTTGAAAAACCTCACTACAAATCCTTCAGAATAAAAAGGTTCATTGTCTTCTGAAATTGGAATATACAATTCTCCATAAACCGGTAAGGATTTTAATATTTCGTATCTTTTTTGCACGATGTTTCTTTTTGGGTTGCTCACAACTATTAGCTTTGGATTATTAAAATGTTCAATTAACAACATCGGTGCAGTTAGTAACAAAAATATGACCCCATATCCAAATTTAACTTGATTCATGCCTTATTTATTTCATAGCAATTTATCAAGACCTTTTTAATTCTTTCATTAAATCTTCTAAATAATCGGTTTGTAGTTCTTGAATTTCAAGCAGTTTTTTGTTTTGATGGGCTAATAAATGGTCGATTTTTTCGCTTAAAAGTTTGATTTCTAGCTCGGCTTTTAAGTTGATTTTATAGTCGTGTTCGCTTCGTTGACGGTCTTTTTGTTCTTGTCGGTTTTGGCTCATCATAATAATTGGTGCCTGAATAGCTGCCAAACAAGAAAGTATTAAATTGAGTAAGATAAAAGGGAAGGGGTCAAATGGTTTGCTGGTTAAAAACCAAATATTAATGATCATCCAAATTAATATGAAAGAAAAGAAAGTGATGATAAAGGCCCAACTTCCGCCAAAGGCAGCCACACCGTCAGCTAGTTTTTGACCGAAGGTAAGTTCGGCTTCAATTTCGTCTTGAATGTTTTCCGAAAGAATTGAGTTGTTTTTTATGGCGTTCATTACATCTTGGTCGATAGCTGCAATTTCTCCTTTTTCTTGTTGGATTAACGAGGTCAAATACAAGCGTCGGTATCGATTCAATTCTTCAATAGTTATAGCATCGTTTAAAGTAAAATTCGGGAACTCGGTTTGTATGAGGTTGAAAATCCCTTCTCGGATATCGCGTCCGAGTATTTCTTCTCCCTTTTTGATTTCTAAATTGCTAATCTTGCTGGTTTTCATAGTGTTTTGTATTTAGTTTCCCGACTTTTTTAGGTTGTGGAAAAGAAATTAGTAGTTGATTTGTTGCTCATGTAAATCAATTATTGGTGCTAGGTAAATCTATAACAAAAAAATCAAGTACTAATGAGGTAACGACGCCATTTTCGTCAATTCTCCAGTAAGCAGGATAATAGTCATCTCCATAGTCAGATTGAAACATGGCAATGTTTAAGTTGGTTTATGGCAAGGAATAGTTTATCCAATTTCCTACTGCATTAGGATTGTATTTAGGTTCGGCATTTTTCTTAAGCTCAGTTTCAAAATTAGTGAAATTAGTTTCAACAAGATTATTTTTCTTGTTTTCAAACTGTTTTTGATTTTTCAGACAAGTTTACTACCGAAGTTGCTGTGGGTTGTAGCCCTGACAGCAGCGAAAAGCCTATGCCGGTTGCCAACTACTTTTTATGGTGTCTGGCAGAGCGACCGAAGGAAGCTCCTGAAAGCGCCAATTAAAAGAGTTGGCAACCCAATAGCTTGTAGCGTATGGCAGGAATAGCTCCCGAAAAAATATAGCATAAAAAAACTCCACTACTTGCGCAGTGGAGTTTGATATATTTTGAAATAAAAGGATTAGTTTACTAAAACCCATTGTCCTGAGGCGATTAAGCTTTCGGCTTTTTTGTATTTCATTTCTTGAATTTGTCCGTTGGCCACGTTTTGAATGGTCACGTTATCATTGCGATTGATTTTTGGTTGATCGCGTGTGATGGTTTCTGTTACTTGACGGGTTTGTGTTTGCATTGCCTCTTGATTGGCGGCTTCGCTGCTTACAATTTCGTCTTTTGAAACGGTGTAATCTTCAACTGGCGTTACATCAATAGCCTCTTGAATACGCTGGTTTTCTTGTGCAGGTAAATCACCTTTGAACAAGAACGAGATTACCTCTTTGTTTACATTATCAATCATGGCTCTAAACAAATTGAAAGCTTCTAACTTGTAAATTAGCAACGGATCTTTTTGTTCATGCACGGCCAATTGTACAGATTGTTTCAATTCGTCCATTTTGCGTAAGTGCTTTTTCCAAGCTTCATCAACAATGGCTAGTGTGATGTTTTTCTCGAAGTCAGCTATTAATTGCGAACCTTGAGTTTCGTATGCTTTTTTCAAGTCGGTTACTACATTTAGTGATTTGATACCGTCAGTAAATGGCACTACAATACGCTCGAATTGGTTGTTTTGATCCTCGTAAACGCTTTTAATAATTGGGAAAGCTTCACGTGCGCTGCGAGCTGTTTTCTCAGTATAGTACTCTAAAGTTACTTTATATAATTTGTTAGTTATGTCTGTTTCATTACTTTTTGCAAAGTCACTTTCGCTAATTGGCGACGTGATAGAGAAGTAACGAATTAATTCAAACTCAAAGTTTTTGAAATCGTTTGTTCCTTTGTTTTGGCTTACAATAACTTCGCAGGTATCGTACAACATGTTGGCAATGTCAAGTTTTAAACGCTCACCAAATAGAGCATGGCGACGACGCTTGTAAACTACCTCACGCTGTGCGTTCATCACATCATCGTACTCTAACAAACGTTTACGTACTCCAAAGTTGTTTTCTTCTACTTTTTTCTGAGCACGCTCAATCGATTTGGTCATCATAGAGTGCTGAATTACTTCGCCTTCTTGTAATCCCATGCGGTCCATTACTTTGGCTACTCTTTCAGAACCAAATAAACGCATTAAGTTGTCTTCAAGCGATACGTAAAATTGCGAGCTTCCTGGATCACCTTGACGTCCGGCACGACCACGTAATTGACGGTCAACACGACGAGAGTCATGACGCTCAGTACCTACAATGGCTAAACCTCCTGCAGCTTTAACTTCTGGAGATAATTTGATATCGGTACCACGACCGGCCATATTGGTTGCAATGGTTACAACGCCTGGTTTACCTGCCTCTTCTACAATTTGCGCTTCTTGCTTGTGCATTTTGGCGTTCAATACATTGTGAGTGATGCCACGCATTTTAAGCATTCGGCTTAACAATTCAGAAATTTCAACCGATGTTGTTCCAATAAGAACTGGTCTTCCAGCTTTCGATAATTCGGTTACATCTTCAATAACAGCATTGAATTTTTCACGTGTTGTTTTATAGATGAAATCTTCTTTGTCTTTACGTGCAATTCCTCTGTTGGTAGGAATTTCAACTACATCTAATTTATAGATTTGCCACAATTCCCCAGCTTCAGTAACGGCTGTTCCCGTCATTCCGCCCAGTTTGTTGTACATTCTGAAGTAGTTTTGCAAAGTTACTGTTGCAAATGTTTGAGTAGCAGCCTCGATTTTTACATTTTCTTTGGCTTCGATAGCTTGGTGCAATCCATCAGAGTAACGACGACCGTCCATGATACGACCCGTTTGCTCGTCTACAATCATGATTTTGTTGTCCATGATTACGTACTCTACATCTTTTTCGAATAAGGTGTAAGCTTTCAACAGTTGCGTTAGTGTATGAATTCGCTCGCTTTTTACACCAAAATCTTGGAATAATTTTTCTTTTTCTTCTGCTTCTTGATCTTTATCTAATTTTCTGCTTTCGATAGCTGCAATTTCAGTTCCAATGTCTGGAAGTACGAAAAAGTCAGAGTCCGTATCACCAGAAAGGTATTTGATACCGTTATCAGATAACTCTACTTGATTGTTTTTTTCTTCGATTACAAAATACAATGCTTCATCAATTTTATGCATTTCTCTTTTGTTGTCTTGCATGTATTGATTTTCTGTTTTTTGAAGCAATTGTTTGATTCCTTCTTCGCTCAAGAATTTAATTAAAGCCTTGTTTTTAGGTAATGCTCTGTAAGCTCTTAAAAGTTGGAATCCACCATCTTTGGTATTTCCTTCTTTGATAAGTTTTTTAGCTTCTGCCAAGAAACCGTTAGCCAATTGTCTTTGTAAACTCACCAAGTTTTCGATTTTTGGTTTCATTTCAACAAATTCGTGGCGGTCACCTTGTGGTACAGGACCTGAGATAATTAATGGCGTTCTTGCATCATCAATCAAAACCGAATCCACCTCATCGACAATAGCGTAATTGTGTTTTCTTTGTACCAAATCTTCTGGCGAGTGCGCCATGTTGTCTCTTAGGTAGTCAAAACCAAATTCGTTGTTAGTACCATAAGTAATATCAGCATCGTAGGCTTTTTTACGACCTTCAGAGCTTGGTTGGTAATTATCAATACATTCAACTGACATACCATGGAATTCGAATAAAGGTGCTTTCCATGTGCTGTCACGTTTAGCCAAGTAATCATTCACGGTTACTAAGTGTACACCATTGCCAGTAAGTGCATTTAAGTAAAGAGGTAAGGTTGCTACTAACGTTTTACCTTCACCCGTTTGCATTTCAGCTACTTTTCCTTGGTGCAAAACCATTCCACCAATTAATTGTACATCGTAGTGAATCATGTCCCAAGTAATTTCTTTACCAGCTGCGCTCCATGAGTTGGCCCAAATGGCTTTGTCGCCTTCAAGCGTGATGTAGGTTTTGGTAGCAGAAAGTTCACGATCTTTAGCTGTAGCGGTTACTTCGATATGTGTGTTTTCTTTGAAACGGCTTGCTGTTTCTTTTACCACAGCAAAAGCTTCAGGTAAAATATCCATCAACACTTTTTCAGAGATTTCGTAGGCCTCTTTTTCTAAAGCATCAATACTTACATAAATATCTTCTCTTTTATCGATGTCTTCGATGAGTTCAACATCGGCTTTTAAAGTAGCGATTTTGCTGTCTTTTTCGGCGCGTGCTTGTTTGATTTTTTCTTTAAACTCAGCCGTTTTTGCTCTCAATTCATCATGAGACAATGCTTTAAGGGCAGTTTCGAAGGTTTTTATTTTGGAAAGATACGGTTGTAAGCCTTTGACATCATTTTGAGACTTGTCGCCTACAAAGATCTTGATAATACTGTTGATGAAACTCATGATATGTTTTTATTTCTAAATTGTTTTATTCTATACATTTAAACCAAAAAAAAGCCTCTTTTGAGACTTTTTATTGGTTTACCTTTTAATATTCATCCTCATTCCAAAGATAGTCTTCGTCTGTAGGATAATCTGGCCATATTTCTTCCATTGATTCATATATCTCGCCTTCATCTTCAATAGATTGAAGGTTTTCTACAACCTCTAAAGGAGCTCCTGCTCTAATGGCGTAGTCGATTAATTCGTCTTTGTTCGCAGGCCACGGTGCATCACTTAAATACGATGCTAATTCTAATGTCCAATACATCTGTTGTCGATTTAGTTTTGTGCAAAAATAAATTTTTTACTGAAAAATACAAGTAAAAAACGATTTATTTTTGGTTAAAGTTAAGAACGTTTTTTTTGGTTTAAAGTTTTAGGTTTCAAGTTTTAAGTTTTTGTGCTTAAAACTACGGCTGTAAACTGAATACTACTTTCTTGGAATCCATTTTACTTCTTCCGCTTGTAGGTCATGAGACAACTTTCGTGCCAGCACAAAAAGGTAGTCAGAAAGTCGGTTTAAATACGTGATAGCAATTTCAGGAACAGGTTCATTGTGACTTAAATGCACTGCTAAGCGCTCAGCTCTGCGGCAAACGCACCGAGCGATATGACAATATGACACGGTTGTATGTCCGCCTGGTAAAACAAAGTGGGTCATTGGCGGAAGTGATTCTTCCATTTGATCGATTTCGTTTTCGAGTAATTCAATATCAGTGGGTACAATTCCTAAATTTTGCAAACGCAATTCCCCATTTTTTTTAACCTCCTTTTCAGGTGGAGTAGCCAAAATTGCACCTACTGTAAAAAGGCGGTCTTGCACTTCGATTAAAATAGCTTTGTAGCTGGTGTTTATTTCTTGGTCTCTGATGAGTCCGATGTATGAGTTTAATTCGTCTACTGTTCCGTAGCTTTCAATACGTGCGTGATCTTTGGGAACTCTTGTGCCACCAAATAATGATGTAGTTCCTTTGTCGCCCGTTTTAGTATATACTTTCATGTAAAATGCTATTGATATGTTGAAAAGACAAATTTAGGCTATTAATTTTACTATTGCAGCAACAAACTGACTCAATGCTGTTGGACTTAAGTTAAAATACAAATCGGGTTCAATGCATTCTACTTCCATCAACTGTAACTGGTCGTTAATGATGATGCCGTCAACGCGGGCGTAAAGTAATCGGTCTGGAAAATTTGCTATGATTTTTTGAGCACTTGCAATTAAATCTTCTGATGGGTTTACCAAAGTGTATTTGCCACCAAATAGCGTTTGCACTCTGAAGTCGCCATCAACGGGTTTTTTGTTTACGGCGTGTGAGAATTGTTTATTGAAAAAAATAAATGACGTTTCGCCAATGGTTTGAATCTCTGGGCGAAACTCTTGCAGTAACAGCTCTTTTTGAGTTGCAATATTGGCATATTCTTCGTTGATGCCATTGACATCTTCTGCATCAAAAACCGTTGTTAAGTACGATCCTGCTGAAAAAGCGGGTTTTATTACGGCTTGTTTCCAAGAGGCTGGAAGCAGCGCAGCCAAATCTTGATTAGCAGTGCGATCTATAAACACAGTGGGTAAAATAGTTACTCCTTGTTCCTCCAGATCACGTAGGTAAAACTTATGAATGTTTTGTTTGACCAGCTCAATTGGATTTAGGGTTTTAATACCTAATTGTTCGATGTGATCCAGCCAAGCTCTGAATTCAGATTCTTTTTCGAAATAATCCCAAGTATTGCGGAAGATCAGATAATCAAATGTAGTCCAATCGATTGTTTTATCGCTCCAAATGACAGGCATTGCTAAAATGCCATGATGTGCCAAAGCAGGAATTAACGGTTGGTCTTCGGGATTTAATAGGGGTAGTTTTTCGCAAGTTAGTAGTGCGATTTTCATTGTAATGGATTTTGAATGATAATGCTAAACGTGTTCAGCAGCAGGATTACATAGCCCGGATAGCAGTGGAAATCCTTTTGTAGAACCTTACAGCCTTTAAAAGGCTGTGAGGTTTTAGAAAAGATTGAAGCGTATAGCCGGATTAGCTCCTGAAAAAATTATTTTGAAGTGTCGCTTTCAATTACACCATCCCTAAGTCTGATGACACGGTTGGCGTAGGCGGCAATTTCTTCTTCGTGTGTTACTAAAATTACGGTGTTGCCTTGGGCGTGAATATCGCCAAATAACTTCATGATTTCGACAGATGTTTTACTATCTAAGTTTCCGGTTGGCTCATCGGCAAGGATAATTGAGGGTTTGTTGACCAATGCTCTGGCAATGGCTACACGCTGACGCTGCCCTCCAGAAAGCTGGTTAGGTTGGTGATCCATTCTATTTGATAAATTGACCTGTTCTAATACTTCAGTTGCTCTTTTGTTGCGTTCTGATTTTGAGTAGCCAGCATAAATCATTGGTAAGGCCACATTGTCAAGGGCGGTTGTTCTTGGCAACAAGTTAAAGGTTTGAAAAACGAATCCGATTTCTTTGTTGCGAATTTCGGCTAACTCGTCATCGCGCATTTTACTGACGTCTTTGCCATTAAGTACGTAGCTTCCTGATGTGGGTGTGTCAAGACAGCCTAGTAAATTCATCAAGGTTGATTTTCCTGATCCAGATGGTCCCATTAGGGCTACATATTCTCCTTTGTTAATTTCTAAATCGATTCCTTTAAGTACGTAAACAATTTCATTACCTAGTACAAAGTTTCTTTTAATATCACTTATTTTAATTAACGGGTTTGCCATTGTAGTTGATGATTTAAACCTTAGTCGTAACTTCGGCGGTATTTAAGTTTGCTTTTTTTTAAGTACAAAAACTTTTGATTATTGGGTTAGTAGCTCATTTTGTGATTTGTTACAAATTTATGGCGACGTTTTTGGTTAATGTTTGTCATGATGTAATTTTGGTTGATCGTTGCTCCTGATTTTACAGAATTTAATTAACAATTTATACTTTTTTAATGGTATTGAGTACGATTTTGTAGAATTTTGGGTATATTTTTCATAATTATTTGATTTATATTGAATTGGTTCTAGTGTGTATTACTTTTGATCCATAGTAAAATTATAAAATCACACGATATGAAAAGTTTAAAATTTAGTTTAGGATTACTTGCACTTGCATTGAGTATAACTTCATGTAAGAATGAAAAGCAAGAGCTTGCAGAAAAAAAAATAGAAAGTTACGTTATGTATGTAGATTCACTTGAAAATGTTACAGGTAACGAGGTAGAAAAAAATTGGGATGCTATTGAAACAGCCTACGAAACCAAAAGCGCAAGTATTGACGAATCTATGGAAGATTTAGGTGAAAATGGAGAGGCCAAAGCGCGTATTGAGGCTGCGAGAGCGAAATACGAAACTTTGAAAACTAAAATTGCTGCTCAAAAAGCTGCAGCTCTAGTTGCCATGTCTGCAAGTCCGCAACAAAAAATTAGAAATACACTTTTTGGTGAAGGAAGAGTAGGAGAGGATATGAACTTTAGTTGGGTAAATAAAACAAACATCCTAGCTGTTTACCAACAATTTGTTGACGCAGTTCAAAAAAATAAAGATGGATATTCTCGTGAAGATTGGGACGAAATTAAACTAATGTACGAGGCGTTAGACAGTCGTAAAAACACTGTTGAAAACGAAGGATTGTCAAGTGATGATAACCGTAAAATAGCAGGTTTAAAATTGAAGTTTGCACCTATGTATACCTTGAACAGAATGGGAGCCAAATCTGGTGAAATGCAAAAAGCAAAACAATAAACAACAAAAACGATTTGGTTACTAATGCAAGGTGAAGATGGCAGTCCGCAAGGGCTGTCATTTTTTTATACTCGAATTATAAAATGTTCTTTTGGTTGTTCTCTTCTAAAAAAAACAAATCCCCATTGATAAGTATCGATAGTTACAGATACTCTTGGATGTTGTTGGATTAGCTCCCAAGCTTGCTCCATCCCTTTAGACCAATGGATGTCATCAAAAATCCAAACACTGTCATTGTGTGCTGTAGGTAATAAAAGTTCAAAATATTCTAAGGTCGCTTTTTTAGAATGATTGCCATCAAAATAAATTAAATCGAAGTTTTGTGGTTGTGATTGTTTAAAATAACTGTTGAATTCTGTTGTAACAACTTCAATGTTCTTGAAGTCAAATTCTTGTAATTGTGTACGAGCATAATTCGCTGTTTCTGGACAACCTTCGAGTGAAATTATTTTTGTGATTTCATTCTTTATATTAGCTCCAATATGCATTGCTGAGGTAGCAATTCCGAGAGAAGTTCCCAGTTCTAAAATTGTTTTTGGATTGAAATACTCTACTATTCGAACTAGTAATTTACCTCTTTTTTGACTGATTCCTGCTGTTTTGGCAATCTTGCTAATTACTCGATTGTTGGAAGTAAATACGCGAGATCCAGCACCAAAATCGGTGATGTGTAAAGTGTTTTTATTGTTCAATTGTTGCTGGCGGTACTTTTTAAAAACATCATAGGCAGCACGATTTTTAGTATCGTAAAAACATTTGGTAAGCAAATTAAAAACAAATGGCGAATGCACGGCGTGTTCGTTCTTAGAGTGCCATAAAAAGCGCAGGTAAGCTTGTATTTGAAAAAGCATAATAGTTGTAAACAAAATTGAAATAAAATCAATGCGAAGATACATTGCGAATTTTAGTTGACTCGCATTTTGAATTAATTTTTGACAATTTTAGTCGATTTCGTTTTTGGCTTTTAATTCTTCAAAAATGATTTGATCGACAGCAGAAATATGTTCTCGATCAGAATACTGCAACCATTTAACCTCTTCAATCTCAGAGCTTGCTTGCAGAGTTCCTGAGTAATCCGCCTTGTAGCAGATCATTTGTACCAATATGTTTGAAGCATGACCATGTGCTTGCGCCTTAAAAGTGCCAAAATAATTAATGCTTTGTTGGTTGATTATCACATTTAATTCTTCTTCGATTTCTCGAACCAAGGTTTGCTGATCCGTTTCGTTTCCTTCTCGTTTTCCGCCCGGCAGATAATATTTGTCTTTACCAAAGCTTTTGGTTGAAAGGATGCGGCGATTTTCAATGAAAATCCATGCTATTTTGTCAATAATGGTCATTTGCTTTACTTTTTTTATTCAGTTGTACTAGTTATCTAATTTTAAAAAACCCACAACAAAATTTTGATTTTGTTGTGGGTTTATAAATTTTATGCTTTAGCTTTTTTTACGCTATTTGTATTTACTGCAAACAGAGATTGCAAACAGAGACTAGATTCTAACCCTCAATTTTAGCACTCAATTCAAACCAGCGCTCTTCTTTAAGTTCAATCTTGGTAATTATAGTTTCTAATTCTTTAGCTTTCTTTTCAATATCAGCATCAGCTACTTTTCCGTCTGCAAAAAGTTGTTCAATTTTGGCTTTTTCTACCTCTAAATCTTTGATTTCACGTTCTATTTTCTGGAATTCTTTTTGCTCATTGAACGTTAAATTTCCAGTAGGATTGTTTTGTTTCCAATCTTTCTTCTCTGCTTTGTTTTCCTCTTTTTGAGCGACATCGGCACTGTCTTCATAAGCTCTGAAATCAGAATAGTTACCCGGAAAATCTTCTACCACACCGTCACCTCTAAAAATGAACAAGTGATCTACAATTTTATCCATGAAATACCTATCGTGCGAAACTACCAAAAGACAACCCGGATAATCAAGTAAGAAACTTTCTAAAACGTTTAGTGTTACAATATCCAAGTCATTCGTCGGCTCATCAAGAATCAAGAAGTTTGGATTTTGAATCAAAACAGTACACAAATACAAGCGTTTCAATTCGCCACCACTCAATCGGTCTACAAAATCATATTGTTTTTTCGCATCAAATAAAAATCGTTCCAATAATTGCGATGCCGAAATCAACTTTCCTTTCATCAACGGAATAAATTCGCCGTATTCCTTGATCACATCAATTACACGCTGACCCGGTTTAGGATTGATTCCGCTTTGTGTGTAATACCCAACTTTAATGGTTTCGCCAACTACCACTTTTCCAGAATCTAGTGGCAAAGTTCCTGTCAAAAGATTTAAGAAAGTCGATTTACCAGTTCCGTTTTTACCAATAATTCCAATGCGTTCGCCACGCTGAAAATCAAAACTAAAATTATCCATGATGACATGGTCCTTGAATTTTTTTGAAATTTTGTGAAGCTCAATAATTTTGCTTCCCATGCGCTCCATGTTAATTTCAAGCTCCACTTTGTTCTCGCGGCGTCTGCTTTGTGCTTTTTCCTTGATCACATAAAAATCATCTTGTCTAGATTTTGATTTGGTGGTTCGCGCTTTCGGCTGACGGCGCATCCACTCTAATTCCTTTACAAATAGATTTTGGGCTTTATCTACACTAGAGTTTTCAGAGGCAATACGTTCTTCTTTTTTCTCTAAATAATAGGAGTAGTTACCTTTGTATTGGTATAATTTTCCGTTGTCTAATTCTATGATTTCATTACACACACGCTCTAAGAAAAAACGGTCGTGTGTAACCATGAAAAGGGTAATATTTTCTTTTGCAAAATAGCTTTCTAACCATTCAATCATTTCTAAATCTAAGTGATTCGTAGGTTCATCCAGAATTAGCAAATCAGGACGGTTGATCAAAATGATGGCTAGTGATAAACGCTTTTTTTGTCCACCCGAAAGGTTTTTTACTTTCAATTTGAAATTTTCTAACTTCAATTTGAATAAAATCTGCTTGTATTGAGTTTCAAAATCCCAAGCATTGTGCTGGTCCATGCCGTCAAAAGCTTTTTGGTAAGCCTCTTCGTCTTCTGGATTTTCTAGTGCTTTTTCGTAAGCTTCAATTACTTTCAAGGTCTCGTTATCCGATGCAAAAATGCTCTCTTCAATGGTCAATTCATCTTGTAGATTGTTGTTTTGCGACAAAAAAGCCATTTTGATTCCTTTACGAAGCACTACTTGACCCGTATCTGATTCTTCCAAACCATTTAGAATACTCATAATTGTGGTTTTTCCCGAACCGTTTTTGGCTATAAAAGCAATTTTTTGATCTTTATTGATCCCGAACGAAATGTCTTTAAACAAGGTGCGTTCTCCAAAGGATTTTGATATGTTTTCTACTGAAAGGTAATTCACGAGTCTCTATTTTTGGCAAAAGTACATTATTTCAACGAAGTAGTCGCCATTAACGAGCTGTGCTTGTAAATAGATAGTCTTTTTTATTTTTTTTTAATGGTTTGACCAATTAGCACTTTGATTAAAGAGAAGTCATAGCTTATTTTTAGATATGAAGAAAAGAATGTAGTTTTGAACCAACCTATAAATAGGAAAAACAAAGTTTCTTAATCAATCAAAAAAATCACCTTTGCAGTTATCAGTTGTTATTCTCAATTACAATGTGCGCCATTTTTTGGAGCAATGTGTGCTCAGTGTACAAAGCGCTTTGCTGCACCTTGACGCCGAAATTATTGTAGTTGATAATAATTCTTCAGATGATAGTGTGGCCATGATAAAAGAACGTTTTCCTACTGTAAAACTCATTCAAAATACTGAAAATTCGGGTTTTCCAAAGGGTAATAATGTAGGTGTAGCAGTTGCTCAAGGCGACTATGTCTGTATTTTGAATCCAGATACGGTTGTGTCCGAAGATACTTTTGTAAAAGTTTTAGCTTTCGCCGAAAAGCAAAGTAATTGCGGAATTGTAGGCGTTAAATTAATTGATGGTGCTGGTAATTTTTTACCAGAAAGCAAGCGCGGTGTGCCAACGCCATGGGTTGCGTTCACTAAAATTGTGGGATTGTATCGCATTTTTCCACACTACAAATGGTCAAAACAGCTTTTTGGCAAATATTATGCACAGCATTTAAATGAAAATGAGTCAGGTCCAGTATCTATTCTGGTTGGAGCATTCATGGTTTTAAAAAGGGATTTGTATACAGAATTAAAGGGATTTGATGAAAGCTGTTTTATGTATTCGGATGATATTGACTTATCGTATCGCGCGCTCTTGGCTGGAAAAAGCAATTTTTATTTTCACGAAACCACCGTTATTCATTATAAGGGAGAAAGCACGATTAAAGATGCATCTTATATGAAGCGCTTTCAAGAGGCGATGACTTTTTTTTATCAGAAGCATTTTAAAGTGTCGTTCTTGTTTCGTTTTTTAATGCAAGTAGGGATTTCCTTTTTCTCATTTATAAAAATGCTACAAGGTTCTTCTGCGGACAAATGGCAACAGATGCAGACTCCTGATGGGTATATTTTGTTTTCAAAAAATAAAATGTTAGCCAATAAACTGGCTAGTATTTTACAAAACAATGTCGTTTTTCATGATATTACCCCAGAAAAAATGGTATTTTCGTTTACTGAAAAAAGCGAAAAACAGGTAGAAATTATTCTTGATTCGGAACATATGTCCTTTAAAGAATGTATATCGTTTCTCGAATCTGCAAGAAATAAGGGATTTACATTTAAAATTCTACCTAAAAGCGCTAATTTCTTAATAGGAAGCAACAATAGTAATAGCAGAGGTGAGATTATAGAAATAGTATAAAAAATTACATTAAGTGTAAATTATATTTGTAAATTTTAGTAATTTCGCAAACTGAAAATCAATATCACCTTTTAGGTTAACAATATGGCAAGATTTGAATTAAAACTTCCGAAAATGGGAGAAAGCGTTGCTGAGGCAACCATTACAAACTGGTTAAAAGAAGTTGGCGACAAAATCGAAGCGGACGAGGCAGTACTTGAAATTGCTACTGATAAGGTAGATAGTGAAGTGCCAAGTGAGGTTTCGGGTGTTTTGGTAGAAAAACTTTTTGGTAAAGATGATTTAGTGCAAGTGGGACAAACCATTGCTATCATTGAAACTGAAGGTGATGCTGCAAGTACTCCAGCACCAGAAGTTGCTGTGATTGAAAAAACAATTGCTGCGGTACAAGAGAGTGTAAGTGCTCCTGCGCCTACTGCCGTAGATTTTTCGACCTCAGAACAATTTTTGTCTCCGTTGGTTAAAAATATAGCTAAAGAAGAGGGTGTTTCTGTCGCTGAATTAGCAACTATTCAAGGAACAGGTAAAGAAGGTCGAGTGACCAAAAACGATATTTTAGCTTATGTAAAAAACAGGACAGCGGCTCCAGTAGCACAACCTGTTGTCGCATCAGCTCCAACGCCGGTTGCGGCACCTGTTGCAGTAGCGCAAAAAGCAGCTCCAGTATCAGTAAACGGAGGTGATGAGATCGTTGAGATGGATCGCATGCGTAAATTGATTTCTGGATACATGGTGGCTTCTGTACAAACATCGGCGCACGTGCAATCCTTTATCGAGGTAGATGTGACTAACATCGTAAAATGGAGAAATAAAGTAAAAGATGCTTTTGAAAAACGCGAAGGTGAAAAACTTACTTTTACACCTATTATGATGGAGGCTGTTGCCAAAGCATTGAAAGATTTTCCTGGAATGAATATTTCCGTTGATGGCGATTATATCATCAAAAAGAAAAACATCAATTTAGGAATGGCTGCAGCTTTACCAAACGGGAATTTAATTGTTCCTGTAATCAAAAATGCAGACCAATTGAACCTAGTTGGAATGGCTAAAGCAGTAAACGATCTTGGTAATCGTGCTAAAGCTGGAAAATTGAAACCAGATGATACGCAAGGCGGAACATACACAGTAACCAACGTAGGAACTTTTGGTAGTGTTTTTGGTACTCCTATTATTAATCAACCACAAGTTGGAATTCTAGCTTTGGGAGCTATTCGCAAAGTGCCTGCTGTTATCGAAACGCCTGAAGGTGACTTTATCGGTATTCGTCAAAAAATGTTCTTGTCTCATTCTTACGATCATCGTGTGGTAGATGGAGCACTTGGAGGTAGTTTTGTAAAACGAGTTGCTGAATATTTAGAAGCTTTTGATGTGAACAGAGATTTTTAATTCACAAATTGAAATAAAATAAAAACCCGATGGCTACCAAGCTATCGGGTTTTTTGTTTGTAGCTTTTCAACATAAGTTTGATTGGTAACTATCTTTAATTTCCATAACAAATTTCTATCTTTGCCTTCTTACACATATAAAATGGAACTTAAACTCAATAAACCAATTTGCTTTTTCGACCTAGAAACCACAGGAATTGATATCGGAAAGGACAGAATTGTAGAAATCTCAATATTTAAAGTTTTTCCTAACGGAAACAAAGAAAGCAAAACGTGGTTGGTAAATCCAACCATTCCAATTCCGCCGCAAACTACGGCTGTGCATGGTATTACGGATGAAAAAGTGGCGAATGAGCCTACTTTTAAAGATTTGGCTGCGCAAGTTTACGCTATGATCAAGGATAGTGATTTGGCGGGCTTTAATTCAGATCGTTTTGATATTCCGTTATTGGCCGAAGAAATGTTGCGTGCTGGAGTCGATTTTGACATGAAAAATAGAGTTTCGGTAGATGTTCAAACTGTTTTTCATAAAATGGAAGAGCGTACTTTGAGTGCTGCTTTGAAATTTTATTGTGGTAAAACACTCGAAAATGCACATTCAGCCGAAGCAGATACCATGGCTACTTACGAAATTTTGAAAGCGCAATTGGATCGTTATCCTGAATTAGAAAACGACATAAAGACCTTATCGGAATTTACTACTCGTAAAAAGATCGCTGATTTTGCAGGTATGATTGCTTTTGATAAAGATGATGAAGAGATTTTTACCTTCGGGAAACACAAAGGAGTAAAAGTAGAGAAAGTACTTGAAAGTGAACCAGGTTATTTTAGTTGGATTCAAAATGCCGACTTTCCGTTATATACCAAGAAAGTTTTGACGGCGATTAAACTTCGAAAACTGAATAATAAATTAAGCTAATTTTTGAATCTTTCAACCATTAATTTTTTTAAGTAAGAAATGAAAATAATCTGTATCGGTAGAAATTATACCAATCACATCGAAGAATTACATAACGAACGTCCAACGGAGCCTGTTGTTTTTATGAAACCAGATTCGGCTGTTTTATTAAAGCAGCATCCTTTTGTGCTTCCAGAATTTTCTAATGATGTGCATCACGAAATTGAACTTATTGTAAAAATTAGTAAAGTAGGTAAGTACATCGAGCCAAAATTTGCTCATAAATATTACGACGAAATTAGTGTAGGAATCGATTTTACCGCACGTGATTTGCAGGATAAACTAAAAGCAAAGGGTTTGCCATGGGAGAAAGCCAAAGCATTTGATGGGTCGGCAGTTATTGGAGAATTTTTACCTAAAAGTGAATTTACTTCCTTAGAAAATCTTACATTTGAATTAACCAAGAATTCACAAACGGTGCAAAAGGGAAATTCTAATTTGATGCTGTGGAAAATTGACGAACTTATTGCATACGTTTCGCAATTCTTTACATTAAAAATTGGTGATATTATTTTTACAGGAACTCCAGAAGGTGTTGCTGCGGTGCAACCGGATGATGTTTTGGAAGGATTTTTAGAGGGAAAACAACTATTAAGAATACAAGTAAAATAATGGCTATACATTACAACCTTTCGAAAGTGTACGCACTTTCAGATAACGATCCAGAGTTTGTTAATGAGATTTTAACGCTCTTTGTAACTGAAGTTCCTATGGATATGGTTCAGATTAAAGAAGGAATCACTAAGAAGGATCACAAACATGCTTATGCTTATGCGCACAAAATCAAACCTACTCTTGATTTGTTGGGCATGAATGTAGCATTTGAAGAAATTCTGCAAATTGAAGCTTGGACCAAGACCGAAGGAAAGAAAAAAGATATTAAAGAAACTTTCAAAAGTGTAAAAAGTCAGGTAAACGAGGCGATTAAAGAAATAAAAAAAGATTTCGAATTGTAGTTTTTGAAATTTGAATGCTATATTTTTTTAAAGAAGCTACTCTATTGAAGTTAGTTTTTTACAAATATAGTAGTGAAAATATAAGATAAGGTGTTTTTAAAGATAGAAGCGCTTTTAATGTTTTGTCAATGTAACATTTGCTATTTTTTAAAGTAAAAGAATAGTAAATGGTACACTGGCATTTTTTTTAGGAATAGAATAAAATACATGTGATAAATGAAAGCAGCTATAGTTACTATTGGAGACGAAATTTTAATTGGTCAAATTGTTGATACCAACTCGGGATTTATTGCAAAGGCATTAGATAGAATTGGTGTCCAAGTACAAGAAATGCTTTCGATTAGTGATGATCAAAATCATATTTTAGACACGTTTGCGGCTTTACAAAATAAAGTAGATTTTGTCATTGTAACAGGAGGATTGGGTCCTACGAAAGATGATGTCACTAAAAAAACATTTTGTTCTTATTTTGATGACTACCTAGTTGTTGATAAGGCTGTAGAAGCGCATGTAATTGCTTTGATTGAACGCGTAATGAATAGGCCTGCCTCGCAAGTTAATAAAGATCAAGCATTGGTTCCTTCAACTTGTACCGTTTTGCATAATCAAGTAGGAACTGCGCCAGGAATGTGGATGCAAAAAGAGGCTACTGTTTTTATCTCGCTTCCCGGTGTTCCGTATGAAATGAAGTATTTGGTCGAGCAGGAAATTGTGCCCAAAATAGTTCGTGAATACGAACGACCGTATATTATTCATCAAACTGTGCTTACGTATGGGCAGGGTGAAAGTTTAGTAGCTGAACGCATTGAAGCTTGGGAAGATAATTTACCAGAATTTATAAAGTTGGCCTACTTACCAGCTCCAGGTCGAGTACGACTGCGATTAACTGCAAGAGGCACGGATAAAGAAGTGTTGCAAAATGCTTTAGCCGAAAATGTAAAAACTTTACAAGGTTTAATAGGTGATATCATTGTTGGTTTCGATGAAGAGGGCACTATTGAGGTTGTGGTTGGACGATTGCTAGCACAACAAAAATACAGTATAGGAACCGCCGAGAGTTGCACTGGTGGTAAAATTGCGCAGCTTGTTTCAAGTGTTGCTGGTTCTTCGGCTTATTTTAAAGGAGGAGTGGTTACTTATGCTACGGCGCTAAAAGTGGATCTTTTGGGAGTTCCTGAGGCATTGATAAAAGAATATTCCGTTGTTAGTAAGGAAGTAGCCGAAGCCATGGCGCAACAAGCAAAAGCCAAATTAAATGTAGATTTTGCAATTGCTACAACTGGCAATGCAGGACCTTCAAAAGGAGACTCTGAGGCTGAAATAGGAACTGTTTTTATTGCAATTGCGGGACCAAGCGAAATTATTGTAGAAGAGTTCAATTTTGGCCAACCCCGTGAAAAAGTGATAGATAGAGCGGTAATAAAAAGTTTAGAATTGCTTCAGAAAGAAATTTTAAAAAATGTGCGTTAAGAATGTTGCTTTATAGGTTTATTTTTCTTTTCTTTGCACCCTGATTTTGAATAACGATAAAAGATAAGTATAATGTCAAGAGTTTGTGACCTTACAGGTAAAAGAGCGATGGTAGGAAATAACGTTTCTCACGCTATGAACAAAACTAAGAGAAAATTTTCTGTGAACTTAGTTAAAAAGCGTTTTTATCTTCCAGAAGAAGATAGATGGATTACTCTAAGAGTAGCTGCATCTACGATAAAAACAATTAATAAAAATGGAATCGCTGCTGTTTTGAAAAAAGCACAGTCAGAAGGATTTATTAAATAATCTGTTCCAAAATAAAAAAATAGCAAGATGGCAAAGAAAGGTAATAGAATCCAGGTAATTTTAGAATGTACTGAGCACAAGACTACTGGTGTTGCAGGAACTTCAAGATACATCACTACTAAGAACAAGAAAAATACTCCAGATAGATTAGAGATTAAAAAATTTAATCCAATCTTGAAGCGTGTAACTGTTCACAAAGAAATTAAATAATAACACGAGATTTTAATAATAATCTCAAGAACTGCCTTTTAAATGTAAAGCATTATACTTGAGACACTTATTCTAATTTTTAAAACATTTGAATCATGGCAAAGAAAACCGTAGCATCGTTACAAACATCTTCTAAGAGATTATCAAAAGCCATCAAAATGGTGAAATCTCCAAAAACAGGTGCATATACATTCGTAGAATCTATTATGGCTCCTGAAGCTGTTGATGAATTCTTGAAAAAGAAATAATTAACAAATACATTATATAGAAAAGCTACTTTCACTCGGAAGTAGCTTTTTTATTTTCTATATTTACGGTGCCGAAAATGAATGGGCGAAGAACTTCTAATGCGCTCATTCTTAATATTATTTATATTATGAGTTTTTTTAAAAAAATATTTTCATCTGATAAAAAAGACCCAAATTTTAGCGAACAAGCTAAAGAGGTGTTGGATAAAGGACTTGAAAAATCGAAAACTAACTTTTTCTCTAAACTTACCAAAGCTGTTGCCGGAAAATCAAAAGTTGATGATGAGGTTTTAGATAACCTTGAAGAAGTTTTGGTTGCTTCGGATGTAGGTGTAAATACTACCTTGAAAATTATATCTCGAATTGAAAAGAGAGTTGCAGCTGATAAATATTTGGGTACTGCGGAGCTGAATCATATTTTACGTGATGAAATTGCTGGATTATTATCTGAAACAAATACAGATGATGCAACAGGTTTTGTAAAGCCATCTAATGCTACGCCGTATGTAATTATGGTGGTGGGCGTTAATGGAGTGGGTAAAACAACAACCATTGGTAAATTGGCGCATCAGTTTAAAAATCAAGGTTACAAAGTAGTTTTAGGTGCTGCAGATACTTTTAGAGCAGCTGCTATTGACCAATTGCAAATTTGGGCTGATCGTGTAGGTGTGCCTATTGTGCGCCAAGAAATGGGTAGTGATCCAGCATCTGTGGCTTTTGATACTTTGCAATCAGCAGTGGCGCAACAGGCAGATATTGTTATTATTGATACCGCAGGTCGTTTGCATAATAAAATTAACTTGATGAACGAATTGTCAAAAGTGAAGCGTGTGATGCAGAAAGTTGTAGCTGATGCGCCTCATGATGTACTTTTGGTACTAGATGGTTCTACTGGTCAGAATGCCTTTGAACAAGCAAAACAATTTACCGCAGCAACTGAAGTAAGTTGTTTGGCCGTTACTAAATTAGACGGTACTGCCAAAGGTGGCGTGGTGATTGGTATTTCGGATCAGTTTCAAATTCCTGTGAAATATATTGGAGTGGGTGAAGGTATTAATGATTTGCAGGTTTTTAACAAATATGAGTTTGTAGATAGTTTTTTTAAATAATAGCACTATGAATTTTTCTTCTTTAAAAAATATTTCGCCTCTGTATTTTTATTTAGTGAGTATGATTTGCTTTGTACTTGCAAATGTTGTTCGCGATCAAACAATTAGTTTTTACTATGCATTACTTCTTGTGGGAGTTATGTGTTGTGTTGCTGGTTTTTTGTTGCGAATTAAATCAAAACAGTAGGTTGTAATTGATATAGAAATCGTTTCATGAAGCGGTTGATTTAAACCAACATGTTGCTAAACAATTGTTGGTTTTTTTATTCTTTGTACTCCGCGTTTTGGTTAGAGTACTGAAAATTAGATATCTTAATTTAAGTAGAATGGACTAGCCCTGATGGAAGCGGCATCCTTTTTTTGGCCAAAGCTGACGTAGGAAGTTGGCCAGAAAAAGATACAGCGGACAGCAGGAAATAGCTCCTAAAAAAAAAATAATTTTGAACATGAAAAAGTATTTGATTTTTGCCGTATTGATTTTGGTAATTACTAGTTGCAAACAAGAGATTAAAAAGGAAGATGTTGCCTTGTTGAATGGGTATTGGGAGGTAGAGAAAGTAGTTTTTGACTCCATAGACGATAAGGAATACCGCATGAATGAGGTTTATGATTATTTCAAAATTGAGAATAATAAAGGGATTCGCAAAAAAGTAATGCCGCAACTTAATGGTACTTTTTTAGTGAATGATGTTTTCGAGAAAGTTTCGGTGCGTTATACGTCAGATGGCATATTTTTAGATTATGTGACGCCTTATATGAAATGGAGTGAGGAAATTATTGGTTTGACAAATGAGGAATTGGTTTTGTTGAACAAAGAAAGAGGGGAATATCATTATAAAAGAGCAACAGCGATAAATTTATTAGGAGATGGCAAAGAGGTTAAATAATGAAAGCACGGTTGGTGATGTGCTCAAGCAGATTATTCAAACCAATAAGTTGCAACCAGGCATGGATCAAATTGATGTGAAAGATGCGTGGAAAAACCTAATGGGTAATGGTGTAAATAGCTATACGAACAATGTAGTTTTGAAAGGAAGTACCTTATATGTAGAGCTCACTTCA
Source organism: Flavobacterium turcicum (assembly GCF_011365745.1). GTDB lineage: Bacteria > Bacteroidota > Bacteroidia > Flavobacteriales > Flavobacteriaceae > Flavobacterium > Flavobacterium turcicum. The sequence continues at coordinate 94,087 of NZ_JAAOBY010000003.1, forward strand.
TCAGTATTGAGAGAGGAGTTAAGCCACGGAAAGTCTAAAATTGTGGCTATGATTAATGAGGAATTGCGACGGGATGTAGTGAAAGATGTGGTGTTGAGGTAGTTTTCAGTTTTTAGTCGCAGTTTTCAGCTAGATTGGAAATAAAAAATCCCGTTTCAATTTGAAACGGGATTTTCTGTTTTATTATAATCTGTCACTCTCAAATTGAGAACTGATTACTAGAATTGCTCTCTTCCTGCAAAGTGAAATGCACCTTCGATAGCAGCATTTTCGTCGCTGTCAGATCCGTGTACTGCGTTTTCTCCGATAGAAGTTGCGTAAGCTTTACGGATAGTTCCTTCAGCAGCTTCAGCTGGATTTGTAGCTCCAATTAAAGTTCTGAAATCTTCAACTGCATTTTCTTTCTCTAAGATAGCAGCAACGATTGGTCCTCTTGACATGAATTCAACTAATTCACCGTAAAAAGGTCTTGCAGCGTGTACTGCGTAAAATGCTTGTGCATCAGCAACAGTAAGTTGAGTTAATTTTAAAGATACGATTTTGAATCCTGCATTTGTAATCATTGCAAGAATGTTTCCGATGTGTCCGTTAGCAACAGCATCAGGCTTAATCATAGTAAATGTTCTATTTGTAGCCATTGTGTAAATTTTTAAATTTTGTGCAAAAATAGGATTTTTTTATCTATTATTTTTACAAATATAACATTCAATCCCGTAATATTTCACTAAAGTACAATGATGTCAAATTTAGTATCTAATGGATCTAATTTTTGAATTAAGTTTGGGATAAGATTTTCGCCGTATTCTAGGTAAAACTCTGAGAAGTTCGTTTGTCTTTCTTGCAAACTTCCGTTTGGGAACAATTCATTTTGAATGTCGCTTATACGGTCTAGAATATCACTCAAATTTCGTTTCTGCGCTTTTAACAGGCGTTTTTCTAGTTGCTGAAGTCCTTTAATTTGTTTGGTTTCTTGTGCTTTAAGAGCACCGATAAAAGATTCGTCAGTCTTCTCAGCTATGTCGTACAATTGTTTGAATTGTGTTTGTAACTGCGTTTTTAAGTCTGTTAATTCGATAGAAAACTCAGATAATTCAATCGTTTTTTGATTGATTAAATCGGCTTGCTTTTTGAATAAATCGGTCCAAGATAATTGTAATTTATCCGCCTTTTTTGCTTGTTTCTCGCTTGCTAATACTACAGAATTACGCAATAATAGCATTGGAAAGGTAATGTTCGAAGCTTCGAAATATGATTTTAATTCCAACCAATACGCTATTTCTCCGCCACCGCCAATGTAGCAGAGGTTTGGTAGAATTACTTCTTGATACAACGGGCGCATGATTACATTGGGACTGAACTTTTCAGGATTTGATTCTAAAAGAGCCAAAATCTCAGTCTCTGAAAATGAAAGCTTAGTATGATTTACCTTGTATAAGCCATCTTCTAAAATGATGCGTTCGCGAAGGTCATTTTCGATATAAAACAAGTTTATTTCTCTCGGGTTTACTTGTACAGTATAATCTTTTAGTAAAGCAATTGAGGCTGTCACTTTTTCAAAAGCGGTTTGCTGTAGCAACTCCTGCTTTACATGTGGGATAAAAAGACGTTTTAATGATGCGGAATCAGCATCAATAATTACTAAACCGTAGGCTCCAAATAGTTCATTTGCCAGAAAGCGCGTTGCATCCGCTAAATTATTGTGTTTGATGTACGCATCTTCAAAGAACTTCTTTAATGTAGTTGCATTGCTACTGCCGCCTAATTCTAATTGATATACTTCTAAAAATTCATTTAAGCCTTCGGTACTCAAACGGCCTACAGGACCCGTGCTCTCTTGGTTCCATCTGAATTTTTTACCCTTGAAATTAAAGTAATTGATTTCTTCAAAATCGTGATCTTCGGTAGCCATCCAATAAACGGGAACAAAATGCTGTTCAGGATATTTACTTTGAAGTTTTTTGGTTAAGTTAATTGTAGAAATTATTTTATACAAAAAGTACAACGGACCTGTAAATAAATTCAGTTGGTGCCCTGTAGTAATTGTAAAAGTATTGTTTAAGGCTAGTGATTTGATGTTTGCATTTGTAGCTTCACTCGTCTCACAGCTATTGTACTGTTGTAAAAGTGCATCTACAAGTTTTGCTCGAGAGCTGTGATTAAAATTATTTTGTTTTTCAGCGATTTGTTCTTCAAAGTTTTCGAGAGCTGGAAACCTGTTGTAAAGAGCAGATAATTGTGGTTTTTGATCTAAATAATCATTCATTAAAGCAGAAAAATATCCAGAGTGCTGATAGCTGATACAGTCGGTTGGCATAATTTAATTTTATATGTTGCTAAAATACCACTTATTATTGGAATTTTTTATTTGTTACTTTCGAAAAATAGCATCACTTTTATCTAATAATATTAACGTTTTTATAAAGAATATGACCAACAAACCAACAAAAAATACCGTAAAACATGTGCTTTTTGGGAGCTTGATAGGAACTACAATAGAGTTTTTTGACTTTTATATTTTTGCTAATGCGGCCGTTTTGGTGTTTCCGCAGTTGTTTTTTCCGAGTTCGGATGCTACATTGGCTACCTTACAATCATTGGCTACTTTTTCAATTGCTTTTTTATCGCGTCCGCTTGGTTCGGCTTTTTTTGGACATTATGGTGATAAAATTGGACGTAAGTTTACTTTGGTCGCAGCATTGTTAACCATGGGAATATCAACGGTAGCCATTGGTTTTTTACCAAGCTATGCTAGTATTGGTATTGCTGCTCCTTTGTTGTTGATGTTATGTCGTTTTGGTCAAGGTGTAGGTTTGGGAGGCGAGTGGGGTGGTGCTGTATTGCTTGCTATTGAAAATGCGCCTCCCAATAAAAGAGCTTGGTACGGAATGTTTCCGCAATTAGGCGCTCCAGTTGGATTATTACTTTCTGGAGGAACTTTTTTGATACTAACTGACACGATGAGCAACGAAGATTTTATGAGTTATGGCTGGCGAATTCCATTTATAGCGAGTTCTCTGTTGGTATTAGTTGGTTTTTATATTAGGACCAAAATTACGGAGACACCTTCGTTTGAGAATTCAAAAAAGGAGCAAGCGGCTGTGAAAATTCCGTTTTTCAGCCTAGTTAAATCCTATAAAAACCAACTTGTTTTTGGAACATTAGCTGCGGTAACCACTTTTTTGGTTTTCTATTTAATGACCGTTTTTACTTTGAGCTGGGCCACATCCGACTTGGGTTACAGCAAGCGAGATGCGTTGTTGCTTCAGTTGTTTTCGGTATTGTTTTTTGCAATCTGTATTCCTGTTTCGGCTGTGGTAGCTGATCGATTTGGACGCCGAAAAATTCTCATGTTAGCCACCGCGCTAATTGCAGTTTTTGGTTTTTTCTTTTCGTTTTTCTTAAACTCGGGACAAAACAGTTTGATCACAACTTTTGTTTGCATGGGTATGGCCTTGATGGGATTTACCTATGGACCTTTAGGAACTTTTCTCTCGGAGCTTTTTCCAACTCAGTTGCGTTATACAGGTGCCTCGTTAACCTTTAATTTGGCTGGAATTTTAGGCGCTGCTTTTGCACCAATGATTGCAATTTGGCTGGCCACTACTTACAATTTAACTTATGTGGGTTTTTATTTGACTGCTACAGCGACCGTTTCATTACTTGCTTTTTTGATTATTAAAAAAGACAAGCAGGAGTTTTAGTAAGGAATAATTTAATTTTGATTTATTTGAAATTGAAATGAGAGTTTATTGTATAGTTTTTAAGAGATTTAAAAGTGGGTTATCGTAATTTCATTTGACTGCTGGTTTCTGATAAAAGTAGCACTGTGTGTTTCGCATTTTGAATCCAAAATATTTTTCCTAAAACACCACAATTATCCCTTATTTTTGCACAAAATAATTCCACTTGAAAACGAAACTTTTTCTCATCACGCCACCTTTTACTCAACTGAATACCCCATATCCGGCGACGGCGTATATTAAAGGTTTTCTGAATACCAAAAATATTGAGTCTGTTCAGGCAGATTTGGGTATAGAGGTGATTCTGAAATTGTTTTCGAAGGAAGGATTAACAGATTTGTTTGAGGTAGGAAGTCAAAAGTTTAAAGATGGAGAGATCTCAGATAATTCCAAACGAATTTTTGCGTTACAAGACGAGTACTTAAAAACGATTAATCCCGTAATTGCTTTTTTACAAGGCAAGAATCCAACCTTAGCACTTCAAATATGCCAAGAAGATTTTTTGCCAGAAGCTTCACGCTTTACACAATTAGAGGAACTCGATTGGGCATTCGGAACAATGGGAACTCAGGATAAAGCGAAGCACTTAGCTACTTTGTATCTCGAAGATATTTCTGATTTTATAGTTGAATGTGTTGATGTTAATTTTGGTTTCAGTCGCTATGCCGAACGATTGGGTCGAAGCGCGAATTCTTTTGACGAATTGTACGAAGCCTTGCAGCAGGAGCCTACTTACATCGATTTGGTTTTGTTTTCTCTTCTAAAAGAAAGAATTGAAAAAGTACAGCCCACTTTATTTTTGATATCGGTGCCTTTTCCAGGGAACTTATACTCGGCTTTTCGTTGTGCGCAATGGGTTAAAAAGCATTTTCCTGAGATTAAAATTTCGATGGGAGGCGGTTTTCCAAATACTGAATTGCGATCCCTTTCTGACGCGCGCGTTTTTGAGTTTTTTGATTTTATTACGTTAGATGATGGCGAAACACCTATTGAAGAACTAATCAACGCTATCTCATCTTGTGCAGTCGAAAAACAATACAAACGAACTTTCCTTTTAGAAGATGGGGTAGTAGTTTATAAAAATAATTCCGCTAAACCTGATTACAAGCAATCCCAAGTGGGTACGCCTGATTATTCTGATTTACTTTTGGATAAATATATTTCGGTAATCGAAATTGTCAATCCGATGCACCGCATGTGGAGTGACGGCAGATGGAATAAACTTACCATGGCGCACGGTTGCTATTGGGGCAAATGTACTTTTTGTGATATTTCATTAGATTACATCAAAATTTACGAACCCGTTGCCGCAGCATTACTATGCGATCGAATGGAGGAAATGATTTTACAAACAGGCGAAAATGGTTTTCACTTTGTTGACGAAGCAGCGCCGCCAGCTTTAATGCGAGCATTGGCTCTAGAAATCCTGCGTAGAAAATTGTCAGTGACGTGGTGGACAAACATTCGTTTCGAAAAAAGTTTCACCAAAGATTTGTGTTTACTACTCAAAGCATCAGGTTGTATTGCGGTTTCGGGCGGACTCGAAGTAGCTTCTGATCGATTGCTAAAATTGATTGATAAAGGAGTTACGGTAGAGCAAGTAGCACGAGTTACACGCCATTTTACCGAAGCAGGAGTAATGGTACATGCGTATTTAATGTATGGCTATCCTACACAAACGGTTCAAGAAACGATTGATAGTCTTGAAATGGTGCGTCAATTGTTCGAAGCGGGAATTTTACAATCAGGATTTTGGCACCAATTTGCCATGACAGCTCACAGTCCTGTTGGGATGTATCCCGAAAAATTTGGTGTAAAAAAGGAAACGGAAGCTATTGGTACTTTTGCCAACAACGATATCAATTATACGGATGCTACGGGGATTGACCATGATAAATTTAGTTTCGGATTAAAGAAATCCCTTTTCAATTTTATGCACGGTATTTGTTTTGATTATCCATTACAAGATTGGTTTGAGTTCAAAATTCCGAAAACCAAAATCCATCCTGATTTCATCTTTAATGCTTTGAATGAAGCAGAGGATTTTTCTACTAAGCCTACGGCAAAAGTCGTTTGGCTGGGAGGAAAACCTTTTGCAGAAGCATTTACTAAGTCTAAAAAAGGTCGAACATGGAATATGATGTCTTTCACTTTTCACGATAAAAAAGAAAGTTTTTCAATTCAAACTAGTGCCCAAGAAGGAGAATGGTTACAACAGTTCCTTGAAAGAATTTCGGTGTCTCAAACTAGAGTTTATACTTTTCAAGAAATAAAATCCGATTTTGAACATGCTCTTGAAGATTTTGAACTCTTTTGGTTCTCCAAACCAATTAAAACACTGCGCGATTACGGCTTGCTTGTGCTTTAAAAAAGAACCTTCATGACGCGACCAGAAAAGTGATTTTTTGGTTTACGAAAACGTTTTCTTTTACTTATTTTTACGATTCTAAAAAAGTAAACAATGAGTACTATTTATAAAGTGAACGTAAATGATACTTTCCTTTTTGATTTGGATCAGGAAAGTACGAATCAACTTGATGCTGTGCATTTAAGTTCTAATGCATATCATGTTTTACACGATAGCAAACCTTATGAAGTAGCTATTTTAGCTGCTGATTTTCTTCAAAAAAAATACACTGTCAAAGTCAATAATTCGGTTTTCGAAGTCGATATTGCTAATCCACTTGATACTTTGATTAAGGAGATGGGCTTTGAAACGGGACTCTCCAAACAAATTAATGCTATCAAAGCTCCAATGCCGGGATTAATCCTCGAAATTAACGTTGTTGTAGGTCAAACGGTCCAAGAAAATGATAATTTGATCATTCTAGGTGCCATGAAAATGGAAAACAGTTTTTTATCGCCAAGAGATGGAGTGATTAAAACCATTGCTGTGCAAACAGGTGATGCGGTTGATAAAGGACAGCTATTAATTGAATTTGAATAAGTACCTACCAAAAGTTTTACTAGCTTAAAATTTTGCACAGCTTAAAAGTCTGTTGCGATATATTTTAAAACTAATTACTCCGTTAAAATCTAAAAAATGAAAAGAATACTAGTTGCCAATAGAGGTGAAATTGCTATTAGAGTGATGAAAACCGCACAAAAAATGGGCATAAAAACAGTAGCCGTATATTCTACCATAGATCGTAAAGCACCTCATGTTAAGTTTGCTGACGAAGCCGTTTGTATAGGCGCTGCGCCATCAAGTGAGTCTTATTTATTGGGAAATAAAATCATTGAAGTAGCGCTTTCACTTCAAGTAGATGCTATTCACCCAGGATATGGATTTTTGAGTGAAAATGCTGATTTTGCTGAAGAGTGTGAAAAAAATAATATCATATTCATTGGCCCGAAATCAAAAGCAATTCATGTAATGGGAAGCAAATTAGCGGCTAAAGAGGCTGTTAAACAATACAATATCCCCATGGTGCCAGGATATGATCAAGCTATTACCGATGTTGAAAAAGCCAAATTAGTTGCTCAAGAAATTGGTTTTCCTATTTTAATCAAAGCCTCTGCAGGTGGCGGAGGAAAAGGGATGCGTGTGGTAGAGCAAGAATCAGACTTTGAATCGCAAATGGATCGCGCTATCAGTGAGGCAGTAGCGGCTTTTGGTGATGGTTCTGTTTTTATCGAAAAATACGTGGGCTCACCGCGACACATCGAAATTCAAATCATGGCAGACAGTCATGGTAATGTATTGTACTTTTTTGAAAGAGAGTGCAGCATTCAGCGCCGCCATCAAAAAGTAATTGAAGAAGCTCCTTCATCAGTATTAACGCCTGAATTGCGAAAAAGAATGGGAGAAGCTGCTGTTTTGGTAGCCAAATCTTGTGATTATTTGGGTGCAGGAACAGTTGAATTTTTATTGGATGAAAACCTAAATTTCTATTTTCTTGAAATGAATACACGTTTGCAAGTAGAGCATCCGGTTACAGAATTGATCTCGGGCACTGATTTAGTTGAACTTCAAATAAAAGTAGCTCGTGGCGAGGCTTTGGCTATGAAACAAGAAGATTTAAAAATTTTAGGTCACGCCATGGAGTTGCGCGTATATGCTGAGGATCCTTTGAATGACTTTTTGCCAAGCGTAGGAAATTTAGAAGTATATCAATTGCCTGAAGGCGAAGGTGTACGTGTTGATAATGGTTTTGAACAAGGTATGGATATTCCTATTTACTATGATCCCATGTTGGCTAAATTAATTACCTACGGTCAAACACGTGAAGAAGCTATTCAAATCATGATCAAAGCCATAGCCGATTATCAAGTTAAAGGAGTCGAAACTACCTTGCCTTTTGGGAAATTTGTTTTTGAGCATGAAGCTTTCCGTTCGGGTGATTTTGATACTCATTTTGTTAAAAAATATTACAGTCCTGAAAAGTTAAAAGATCAAACTCAAAAAGAAGCTCAAATTGCAGCCTTAGTAGCTTTGAAACAGTATTTTGAAGATCAAAAAATGGTACGATTGCCGAACTAAAGATTCGTTTGTGATTAAAGAAGAAATATTAGTTCGAGCTAAAAAAGATAAAAATGAAAGACAAAATAAAAATTTTAAACGATAAAATAGCCGAAGCGCATTTGGGTGGAGGTAAAAACAGAATTGCCAAACAACACGCAAACAAAAAGCTTACAGCGAGAGAGCGCGTAGAATATTTGCTTGACGAAGGTTCTTTTGAAGAAATCGGGATGCTTGTTACGCATCGTACTACCGATTTTGGAATGGAAAAAGAGCAGTATTACGGTGACGGTGTAATTACGGGCTATGGTACCATTAATGGCCGATTGGTATGCGTTTTTGCTCAAGACTTTACTGTTTTTGGAGGTTCTTTGTCAGAAACACAAGCCGAGAAAATTTGTAAAATTATGGATATGGCAGTTAAAATGAGCGTACCTATGATTGGTTTAAATGATTCTGGTGGTGCTCGAATTCAAGAAGGTGTTCGCTCTTTGGGTGGTTATGCTGACATTTTTTACCGTAATGTACAAGCAAGTGGTGTTATCCCACAAATATCGGCTATCATGGGACCTTGCGCTGGTGGTGCGGTATATTCTCCAGCAATGACTGATTTTACCATGATGGTCGAGGATACGAGTTATATGTTCGTTACCGGTCCAAATGTAGTTAAAACGGTTACAAACGAAACAGTAACTTCAGAAGAATTAGGTGGTGCAAGTACGCATTCAACCAAATCTGGTGTGGCACACATCACCTCTACAAATGATGTGCAATGTTTGGATGATTTGAAGCGTTTGTTAAGTTATTTGCCTCAAAGTAATAAAGAAAAAGCAGCTGATTTACCATATCAATTGGATACGGAATTACGTGAACAATTAGAGCAAATTATTCCAGATAATCCCAACAAACCTTATGATATGCATGAGGTAATAAAAGGGGTAATTGATGCCGATTCGTTTTTTGAAATTCATAAAAATTATGCCGAAAATATTATAGTTGGATTTGCACGATTAGGTGGAAAAAGCATTGGTATCATTGCTAATCAGCCTATGGTTTTGGCAGGTTGTTTAGATGTGAACAGTTCTAAAAAAGCAGCGCGTTTTACTCGTTTCTGTGATGCATTTAACATTCCATTACTTGTGCTTGTAGATGTACCTGGTTTTTTACCTGGAACAGATCAAGAGTGGAACGGTATCATTATTCATGGTGCCAAACTGTTGTATGCCTTAAGTGAAGCTACAGTGCCTAAGGTTACTGTCATTACTAGAAAAGCATATGGTGGTGCTTATGATGTAATGAACTCCAAGCACATTGGAGCCGATATGAATTTTGCTTGGCCTACTGCCGAAATCGCAGTAATGGGAGCAAAAGGCGCCTCTGAAATTATCTTTAAAAAAGAAATAAATGAAGCGGCTGACCACGAAGCAAAATTACTTGAAAAAGAAGCGGAGTACGCCAATTTGTTTGCTAATCCTTATACAGCAGCGCAACGCGGATTTATTGATGAGGTCATTCATCCACAAGATACAAGACGAAAGTTGTTAAAAGCTTTTAGTATGCTTGAAACAAAAGAGGTGGTATTACCTAACAGAAAGCACGGCAATATTCCGCTCTAGATAATTTATTTGGCGGGGTAACAAGAAGATTCTCCTCATTAAAAACCAGTTTACTTGATGAAGTATACTGGTTTTTAATGAGGATTTTTTTATTTCGTACAAAAAATAAAAAATAGCCTTGTCTTGTGACCCTCAACTATTGCTAGGGTTTTGCTATCGAATTGATGTGGAATAGGTTATTTAGGAGTAGTTTTTTTTAAAAATCAAAAGTTATTTTTTTTTAACACAAAAAGCGCTAACTTGCACGCTTTGAAAAAAGTGATATATCTTACAAAAAAATACAGTTTTATCAGTTTGCTGTAATGGTTTTCCTAATCTATGAATAAATTTTTTCATTTAAATACTTACTCAAAGTTAATATTGTTGATTGCATCAACAACACTTTTTTTTGTATTTATATACATTACACTTTATCTCTACACTGTACAAGAAGAACGACATTTTTACGACAGTACTTATACACAATATGAAAAAGAAGTCAAATCACTCTTTCGTTTAAATTCAAAGATAACAACTGCTACTATTATTGATGTTACCTATTGGGATGAATTAGTTCAATTTACAAAGTCTAAAGAAGAGCGATGGTTTCAGCAAAATATAGTTAAAGAGTTTGAAGCTTACGAAGCTGATTATGTTGGAATTTATGGGTTAGACACAAAGTTAATCAATAAAATAGCAACAAAGAAATTGAAAAATGGGATTAAAATTTCAGCAGAAATTTTAAAATCAATACATAAATCGAGGTTGAAACGCTTTTATTTGTCGGTGCCAGAAGGTATTGTTGAGGTGTTTTCTGCCACGATTCATCCCGCTTCTGATCCGAAAAAGAACAAAACAAAACCTGAGGGTTATTTTATTATTGCCAGATTATTAGACCAAGCTTTTTTTACTTCTCTAGGACGAATTAGTAGTTCAGAAGTTGTCTCTGTAAACTCTCAACATATACTCGAAAAAGAGGACAATTTTATTGTGGTAGGTGTGGATTTGAAAGATTGGAAAAATCAAACTACAAGCAAGTTACTTTTTAAACGACCGTTTACCCTTAATTATAAAAATACAAAAGAAATATTGTTTGTAGTGTTATTAGTATCGTTACTGAATATTTTAATTTATGTAATTTGTACAAAAAAATGGGTATATGACCCTTTGAAACTAGTTAAAAGCATCTTAGAAACCACCAATCAACCTGCAATTACTGCCTTGAAAAAAGTACAAGGTGAATTTGGCTATATTGGTAATTTATTTGAAGAAAATAATACCCAACGCAAACAATTAGAAAAAGCGAAACGAAAAGCGGAAGAAAGCGATACACTAAAATCGTCTTTCCTTGCAAATTTGTCACACGAAATTCGTACTCCAATGAATGCAATTATGGGGTTCAGTGACTTACTAGAGGACGACAGTTTATCGGAAAAGGAGAAAAAACAGTATCTAAAAATCATCAAGGACAGTGGTTCAAACTTAGTTTCTATTATTGAAGATTTAATTGAAATGTCTAAAATTGATGCCAATCAAATAGTTCCCAATTATGCACTTATAGATCTTGAAGTTTGTATTAAAGAGTTGTATTCTTCTTTAAAAGTAACCATTCCGCCATCAAAAGAAATAGATTTTTACATAAAAGAAGCTTCGAAACCATTAAACCAAAAAGTCCTAACAGACGAGACCAAACTCAAGCAAATACTGATCAATTTGATTACTAATGCGGTTAAATTTACTGAGTCAGGTTCTATCAATTTTGGTTATTCGGTACATAAAAAGAAAGGTATTTTAGAATTCACTGTCGAAGATACTGGCAATGGTATAAGCAAAGATTACCTTAAAGTAATTTTTGATCGATTTCGCCAAATTGAAGCTACAATATCTCCAGAATTAACAGGATTAGGTCTTGGGCTTTCGATCACCAAAGCTTACGTAGAAATGTTGGGAGGTAAAATAGCAGTAAAATCTGCTGTAGGGAAAGGGTCTATTTTTTCTTTTACTATTCCATTGGTACTTGATGAAAATCTAGCACCGATTGAGCCTTTAAAGGTTCCTGCTTTAGTAGAACATAGTGATGACGAAGTAATTTTAGTAGCCGAAGATGATAATGTAAATTATCTTTTATTGAAAAAATTAATTCAACACAAAAAATATACTGTTCTTCGTGCTAAAAATGGGCAAGAAGCTGTTACGATGTGCCTCGAATATAAAGACATTAGTTTAGTTTTTATGGACTTGAAAATGCCGGTACTTAATGGTTATGAAGCATTTGAACAAATTAGAATGAATCGACCTGATTTGCCAGTTATTGCACATACTGCTTACTCTTCTGTTGAAGATAAGGAGAAAATCATGCAGTTTGGATTTACTTCTTACATTTCTAAACCACTTCAAAAAGAAAAAGTATTTGATATTCTAGACTCGATTTTTGCTGATTGTACGCAATCTGCAAGTAACTAGAATAAGCTTTTACAGGTAGTATTTATGTTTTTGTTGGGTTTTTGTTTTATAAATTAGACTTAAATTTACCAGAAAAAATACTTGTATGATTTTCAAATCAATCAATCCTTATACCCAGGAGATCATTGCGACTCATTCTATTTTAACTACTACGCAACTCCATCAAAAATTAAATCTAGCAGATAATGCTTTTCATCATTGGAAAATAACTTCTTTTCAAGAGCGAGCGCTCAAAATGAAACGACTAGCTGATTTACTTCGGTCAAATAAAACCGAACTAGCGCTGCTTATTACTTCCGAAATGGGAAAGGTTTTAGCTGAAAGTGAGGCCGAAATCGAAAAATCAGCACTAAATTGCGAATATTATGCAGAACATGCAGAGCAATTATTAAAAGAAGAAATCAACGCAACTAGCTTTAGTAGCAAAACTGTCTACGATCCTTTAGGTGCCGTTTTTGCAATTATGCCATGGAATTATCCTTTTTGGCAAGTATTTAGGTATGCAGCTCCCACAATAATGGCTGGAAATGTTACATTATTGAAGCATGCACCAAATGTAATGGGATGTGCTAAGGCAATAGAGCGATTGTTTCTTGAGGCTGGTTTTCCCGAAGGTGTTTTTCAAGAGCTCACTATTGATGTGCCGCAAGTAGAGGAAGTAATTGAATCAAGTATCGTATGTGGTGTTACCTTGACCGGAAGTGAGGGCGCTGGAGCTGCTGTTGCGTCGTTGGCAGGTAAATATATTAAAAAATCAGTTTTAGAACTTGGTGGTTCTGATGCTTTTATTGTTTTAGATGATGCTAATATAGAAGCCGCTGCTACAGTAGCTGCACAATCTAGAATGGGCAATGCAGGGCAAGCTTGTATTTGTGCTAAAAGATTTATAATTACGGATGCGATTGCAACTGATTTTATTTCTCTTTTTGTAGAAAAGGTTAAAAAGATACAACAAGGCAATCCACTGGATACTAAAAATCAAATGGGGCCTTTGGCTCGCATCGATTTGGCAGAAAAACTGGAAGTACAATTAAAAACTTCTTTAGATCAAGGTGCTCAATTACTTTTAGGAGGTGAGCGAGAACAATTTAATTTTCAGCCAACAATTATAGATCATGTTCAGGAAAATAACATCGCCTTTAGAGAAGAAACATTTGGACCTGTAGCTGCAATTGTTCGTGCAAAAAATGAAGACGAGGCAATTGCTCTCGCAAATCAGCACCGATATGGCTTGGCGGCAGCTATTTGGTCAGAAGATGTAGAAAAAGCACAGCAATTAGCCAAAAAAATTGAAGCGGGATCAGTCTTTATTAATTCTTTAGTACGATCTGATTCACAAATAGCCTTTGGTGGAATCAAAAAATCAGGTTATGGAAGAGAACTTGGAGCGATAGGACTGAAAGAATTTCTTAATGTAAAATCGATAGTTATAGGCTAAGTCGTTTATGTCAGTAATTACAAAAGCCGAAAATAGATCGTGTAGTTCTATTTTTCGGCTTTTTTATATTTAGTTCGAACTGTTGTATTTAGTAAGAGTATAAATCGGCTTTTAGGTTTTGAGGTTTATTGGATGTAATGACCATAAAAGGAGCGCCTTTTTTAGCAGCTAATTGTTGGAGTCTTTTAAGAGCGTTATCTGTAAAGGCTTGGTTTGTTTCACCTTTTGCTTGTCCCAAAAAACTAGAAACATTCCCTATTTTTTGAAGTCCGCTCGTTTCTTGTAGTCTTACAGATTGTACTTTGCGGTAATCAGAAGCACTCTCAATATGTACCTTATCAGTAACAATTTTACTATTGCTTTTGTTGTTGTCTTGTATTTGAGCTAGTGCAAGCATGCTAATTGTTTTTTCTTCAGCACTGTTTGGTATAGAGTAGTGCACCAATTTTTCTTCAGTTTTGATATAATTTACTTCAAGTTTTTCGCCATTGTGTTTTATAAATTCATGTGTTTGTGCAAAATTAATTGCCGTAACGGCTAGTAGTGCTGCGGTATATAAATATTTCATTTTTTTATTTTTTTAAAATTAAGAATTCTTTGTAGCCATTGTCAAGTGCTGCAATGTTTTTGGAGGAGGCAATTCTGTTATCGCTGACCATTCTTTGATAATAAAATCGTAGTAAATTAAATGGTTTGTTTTTTCTTCTTGAAATGTGATTTGAAAATGATTTTTCGGATTACTATCGATGATGTAGGTTTTATCTTTTTCTTCAATAGATTTATCTTCTATACTTTTTTCGGATTGTTCGGATCTGTTTTTATCACTTTTGATATCACCATAATTGTTCGCAAGCCACGCTGTTGCAAAGCAAAAAAACAGGAGCGAAAAGAGTATTTTGTATGAGTGATTTTTCATTATGTAAAAGTACAAAATGAGAAATTATTTTGTTTTAAACTTTTCATAAAAGTCTAAAAAGGTAAAGAGTCTTTTATTAATTGCTTTAGTGATATAGTGGTGATTTTTCTTTTTATTTTAGATTATTCATATTTTTATTAATTTTTAATAGACCCTATTTTTAAGAGGGGTTTGTGTTTTTTGTAAACAATAAATTATCTATTTATTTTAATTTTTTAATTTTTAAAACATCTTTTTGTGAATTTTAAGGGGGTGTTTATATAAAAATTAATTATTGATTTTTTAAAATACAAACTTTAAAATAGGGAATACTTATTTATTTTTATTCATTTTCTGTTATTCATAATTCTGCTATACCGACAGTCAAAAAACTTCTAATTCGTAATTATTGGTAAATAAAAGTTAATAAATTCGCTTCAAATAAAAGCATAAAACACAAGTAGATAGCATCGAACTATTTTCTTTTTTATACTTTTTTGCTATTGGTTCGCGACAGTAATAGCAGTAACATATCCATAAGATTACCAATCTTGATTACTAATTAAAACCAACTAAAAATGAAAAAACTAATCACAATTATTGCTTCGTTATTTATATCCTTATCTTGTTTTGCACAAGAAACCACTACTACACCTGCAACAACTTTTGCTGGTTCTGCAGATGCTTATTACAAATATGATTTTGCCAAGGTAGACAACAGTTTAACAAGCTTTACAAATTCACATAATTCTTTTGAACTCGGAATGGCCTCTATTGAAGCTTCTCATAAAATGGGAAAGGCCTCAGTTTTTGTAGACTTAGGTTTTGGTAACAGAGCAGCACAGTTTACTTATAATGACGAGGCGACTAGTTTTATGATTAAAC
The DNA here is from genome assembly GCF_011365745.1 of Flavobacterium turcicum. Taxonomy (GTDB): domain Bacteria; phylum Bacteroidota; class Bacteroidia; order Flavobacteriales; family Flavobacteriaceae; genus Flavobacterium; species Flavobacterium turcicum. The sequence goes on from NZ_JAAOBY010000003.1 coordinate 109,565, forward strand.
AATTAAATTTTACTTATGAATTTTCAGATAAGTTTAAAGTTACTGCGGGTAGTTTTGGAACTCATTTGGGTTACGAATTGGTAGATGCAGTTGATAATAAAAACTATAGTATGTCGTACGCATTTACATACGGTCCGTTCTTTAATACGGGTATAAAAGCCCAATATACCTCTGGTAAATTTAGTTTCATGGCGGGAGTCTCAAATCCAACTGATTTTAAAACTGCTATTGAAGCGGGTTCGTCTCAAAAAACATTTATTGGCCAATTGGCTTATGCAGGAGATACAGGCAGTGCCTTTTTTAACGTAACATCTGGCAGTAGTAATCCTTCATCTACTGAAAATAAAACGCAATTTGATTTTGTGGGTACAAAAAAAGTAAGTGATTCTTTTTCTCTTGGATTTAACGGAACGTATGCAATGACAAATGACGATTTGGATAATGATCTGGACGGTGAATGGTTTTCATTGGTAGGCTACGCAACGGTTTCATTGAAAGAATCACTAAATCTGGCTTATAGATTGGAGTATTTAGATGCAAAGGATGCTACGCCGGCACTAGGATTATTATCAGGTACTTCAGTAGTTGGGAATACTTTATCGCTGAATTACAAAGTAGGTAACTTAACTATTATTCCTGAGTTTAGAGTAGATACTGCATCAGAAGATATATTTACAAATAGTGCTGCTGCTCCAAAGGGACTTACAGCATACGCTCTGCTAGCTACAACTTATACGTTCTAATTTTTTTTTTTTTTAAACTGCCAAGGAACAACTATTCTTGGCAGTTTTTTTTGTGTTAAAAAAACACGATTTCCTTTTTATTGTTGCTTGTAGATGGAGTAGATGGTGTTTATTGTTTTTGGATCCAAAAAGTTATTGACTTCGTTTTGTATGTAATGCAATTTAAACGCTGCTACTGCGGCGGCCAAATTTTTAGTATCATATCCTATTAATCGTAGTCCTAATTCAGGATTGAAATCAATTGGAGCTGTCATTAAAAACTCATCTGGCCATAACCCAAAACCTTTTTCAGCTAAAATTCTCCATGGAAACAAAGCGCTAGGATCTTTTTTTCGAGTGGGTGCTATATCGGCATGACCAATAAAATTTTGTTGCGGTATGTTATAGTCTTTTTTTAGTTTGGTCAATAGCGCTAGTAAACTATTGATTTGCATCTCAGAGAAAGGTTCTGTACCGTTATTGTCTAGTTCAATGCCAATTGAACAAGAGTTTAAATCGGTGTTCTTGCCCCAAGAGCCATTTCCGGCATGCCACGCTCTTAAATAATCATTAAGCATTTGAACCACTTTTCCGTCGTCTCCAATTACATAATGTGCACTTACTTGTGTAGTAGTTTTTGTAAAAGTTTTAATTGTTTGCGGCAGCGAATCTTGTGCCGTATGATGAATAATTACAAAATTAGGTTTGCGCAGATTAAAGTTTACCGAGCTAATCCATTCTGTATTAATGCCATTTTGCAAATTAGCTGCATTCATTTTAAACAGAGTATCCTTGTAAGTATGAAGTTGCTGCGTGTATAGTGTATCAATCGGAATTGGTACAAAAGGAATCACGGGCAACGGCTGCGGTTCTTTATTTGAAATTGTTTCCTTTAGAGCAGTTAAGTTTGTGTCATATGTTTTTTCGTTGGCAGGAAAAGGTTTCGGTGCACAAGAAAAAAATAGCACTAACAAAAGGAAATGATACAGGGTAATTTTCATGTTGAACAAACTTATTGATAGATTGCAGTATTAATTTTGCTCTGCTTTCTTTTTATTTTTGGCTTTTTTTGCGCCTTGAGGCTGACTGTTTAGCGCTTTAAATTTTTCTTTTTGGTCAGCGTTAAGTAAGTCGTTTATTTTTCGATTAGTAGTTTCAGAAAGAACCTTAATGTTGTTTGCTTTCTCTTCTTGTGAAACTTCAGCTTTAAGCAAAACACCTTGTTCTTTTATGCTTTCGGTAACGATGTTGCTTATAGCAATTGCTTGCAGCTCATCTAATGAAAGATCTGGAGTTAAACGTTCCATGATTTTTGATACGGTAACCTCCACAGGGATTTCTTTCGGTTTGTCTGGTTGTCTGGGTTGGTCCATCCCACCGGCCATACGTCTGTTCATGCCGTAGCCGTTTCCATACCCATTTCCGTACCCGTATTGGGCTGAAATTTCGTTCGAAAACAATAAGGTTGTAACTAATGCGATTCCGTAAAAGACTGCTTTCATATAAGTTGTTTTTAATAGATAAACATTATGCTGGTTCGCCATATAAATCAAATTCAGTGGCATCGGTGATTTTTATCATCGCGAATTCCCCTGTTTTTAAATAGTGTTTAGATGCATCAATTAATACTTCGTTATCTACATCAGGACTGTCAAATTCAGTTCGGCCTACAAAGTGAGCGCCTTCTTTTCTGTCAATAATACATTTGTAAGTTTGACCGATTTTTTCCTGATTTAAGTCCCAAGAAATTTGCGATTGTAATTCCATAATTTCGTTAGCACGATCTTGTTTTACTTGATCAGGAACGTCATCCTCAAGTAAGTAGGCGTGTGTGTTCTCTTCATGTGAATAAGCAAAACAACCCATTCTGTCAAATTTCATTTCTTGAACAAATTCTTTCAAAACATTAAAGTCTTCTTGAGTTTCTCCAGGATATCCTACAATTAATGTTGTTCTGATAGCCATTCCTGGCACGGCTGCACGAAAGTCTTTTAGTAATTTAGTAGTTTTTTCTCGTGTAGTTCCTCTTCGCATTGACTTTAAAACCGAATCTGCGATATGCTGCAAAGGAATATCAATGTAGTTACAAATTTTTGGTTCTCGTTTCATAATTTCCAAAACTTCCATCGGAAATCCGGTAGGGAAGGCGTAATGCAAACGAATCCACTCAATTCCTTCTACTTTAACAAGCGCTTCAAGTAAATCGCCTAAAGCTCTTTTTTTGTATAAATCTAGACCGTAATAAGTTAAATCTTGTGCTATTAAAATCAATTCTTTAACGCCGTCTCTAGCCAATCCTTCTGCTTCTTTAACTAGTTTTTCAATGGTTTGTGAAACATTTTTTCCGCGCATTAATGGAATAGCGCAAAAACTACAAGGTCTATCACATCCTTCTGAAATTTTTAAATAGGCATAATTTTTTGGAGTAGTAGTTAATCGTTCTCCAAGTAATTCATGTTTGTAATCGGCGCCAAGTGCTTTAAGTAATTGAGGCAGTTCCGTTGTTCCAAAAAATTGATCCACATTTGGGATTTCTTTTTCTAAATCAGGGCGGTATCTTTCAGAAAGACATCCGGTTACAAATACCTTGTCTACCAATCCTTTTTCTTTTTTATCGGCATACTCCAAAATCATATTAACTGATTCTGCTTTTGCATTATCAATAAAACCACAAGTGTTAATCACGATAATATTGCCTTCGTCGGCTGCTGTAGCCTCATGTGTTACTTCTTTTCCATTAGCGCGAAGTTGCCCCATAAGGACTTCACTATCATACACATTTTTTGAACACCCAAGGGTAATTACGTTTATTTTGTTCTTTTTTAAAGATTTCGTTCTCATAACATTAGAATCCTGATATTTTAGGAATTTTGCAAAATTACACTTTTTTATTCAAACAGCTATTTTTTACTGTTTTTTTCATTTTTAGATGTTATCCTAAAAACAAGGATCTCATTACGATTATGTTTGGTTTAAAAAAAAAATCCGTTTCAGTAACTGAAACAGATTTCATTTATAAAATAGATCTTTTTTATAATTCGAATAATAATGTTAGCGAAACGGTATTGTTTATCCCATCTACACTAGCACCATCTGTAAACCCTTGGTTGAAAAAACCTTGCTGTGTATTTCTTTTGGCGTAAGCATAAGATAAATCGACTTTAGTTGATCCGAAATTATATCCTAAACCACCCGAAAATCCATTAAGGTTACCAATAGTAGTATTGTCAACATAAGGACTTTGTTCGTAACGATAACCACCTCTTACGCTCAAACGTTCTATTTTGTACTCGCCTCCAATACGGAGTTCTCCACTAGTGTCAAGTGTATTGCTGATTTCGTTATTTAATGAATTAAAAAATAAATCATTGGCAGGTTTAAATTTGGCTGTACAATAGCTTTTTAAGGCATAATCAATACTGATTAACCCTTTTTTACCAAATACATAGGCGAAACTACCAGTTAGTTTACTTGGAGTTTGCAATTTATAAGGTTCGTATACATTGATCACTTGCGGTGCAATAATGTCAGCAGGCAATTCACCACTTGTATTTGCGCTTACTACCGTTAAACTTTGAGATAATTCATCAGTTAAATTATACCACGTAGAAGATTCGTATGATAGCCCTACACGAACCTCGTTGCTCAGTTTTGCTATGGCTCCAAGTTGAAATGAAAATCCAGTTCCATAGGTATTTAAGTCGTTGTTGAAGCGTAATCTTGAAACGGTATAATTACTAGATAAAGGTGCATTGTTACTTTCTGTAAATGAGGATGATCTGGTGTAATCTGTAAAGTGTGAATTCAGATTCAATCCAAAATAGAATTTATCTTTGTAAGAGGTGGATAAATTAAAAGATAATTTACCATTGTATCCAGTACTGTATACTTCGTTGGTTTGGAAATAATTTCCACCTCCAGGAACGTTTGATACATAAGCGGAATTTTCATTGTTTTCATCAACGGCATCCAATAAAAAACCCTGGAAACCAAGAAATGCTTGTTGTGCATCAAAACCATTTAGTCCAGGAAATTGATTGTTCGGTAAGTTGCTTCCTAGAAAAGAGTACAAATCACTTATTGTTTCACCTGGCTCTCTGTTAACAAATTGCTGTGGTACAGGAGCTCCATTGTTGCCTCTGTTGGCAAAGGCTAAGAAATATTGATCTATCGAATTGGTTGGATTGGTTCCAGCTGAAAAAACACCATTGTCAAAATTATTTGTATTTTCGTAATTAACACCCAATGCAATTTTTTTCCAATTGTCATTATTTTTTGATCCAAAAATAAAAACCGCTCCAGCTTGATTCAAGTCGAAAGTATTGGTGTTCTCGGAGTTGGTTTGGCCAAAATACGTAGAATTATTTTTGCTATTGAAGTTGCTTAGTGTTACAGTCATTTGATTATTCGCAAATATTGCTGACCCAGCAGGATTCACATTTAAGGAAGATAAATCACCTCCTAGTGCTCCAAATGCTCCGCTCATCGCTCTAAATCGAGCTGTTCCTGTAAGATTGTCTTGAGAGTAGCGCAATGCATCTCCTACTTCTTGTGCCTGCGTAGCAATTGCGGTGAGACCAAAAACTGCTACTAAAAAATATTTTTTCATCTAAATCAAAGATTTGTTTTTATCTATTTTGTTTCATTACACATTTTAACCACGACCACCACGACCTCCGCCTCCAGTAGATCTTCCGCCTCCTCCACCGCCGTAGCTGCCACCTCCACCTCTTGAAGAGCTTGAGCTAGGAGTGTAAGATCGACTACTATTTTCGGTTCTAGACGGTGTATATGTTCTTGTTTCGCTTTGGTTTTGAGTATTATAGGAGCCTCTACGATTGGTTCCTGTATTGTTTCGAGATTCACTTTGTGTAGCAGTTTGGTTTGTTCTGCTAAATCTTGTTGCTGAACCTCGGCCAAAATTAGTGGTATTGTTTCTATTTAAAGTTTCGCCATTTCTGTTGAAAGTTTCACCGCTTCTTCGTCCATTATTGATAGTAGCACTTCGGTTGTAAGCGTTTACACTTCGGCCAGAATTATTAGAGGTAGTGGTATAAGATCCTCTTCGTCCTGCGTTACGTGTATATACATGATTGTTGTATGTTGTGGTATAGCCCCAGTTGTTTCCGTACCAATTGTTCCACCCAAATCCGGCGTTCCATCCAAAACCTGTATTCCATCCCCAGCCAGGATAGCCACCCCAACCAAAGTTGTTGTTCCATCCCCAATTGTTCCATCCCCAACCTGGGTAGCCACCCCAACCGAAATTATTGTTCCATCCCCAATTGTTCCATCCAAAACCGCCATTCCAGCCCCAATTATTAGCGCCCCAACCATTGTTGTAAATGTTTATGTCAACAGTTTGAGGATTGTTGCCCCATCCAGGATAGCTGTTGTTGGAAATAGAGTCGTTTTCAGTATCGTATGAATTGTAGTTGTCTACATCTGTAAAAATGGTTACATTTTGATCATTGTTTTGTAAAGAACTAAAGTAGTCTTTGTAAGGACTATTATTATCCACTACTACTTTTCTTTCAGGTGCACGCTCGTAAGTTGCGCCATAAATACCATCTGAATCGTAGTAAGAGCTGTTTTGATATGAGCCACAAGATGCAAATAAAATGCACCAAATACCCATGGAGGATAGCAGCGCACGATTTTTTAAAGTAAGAGTACTAGTTTTCATATATATGGAGATTTTATTGTTGCACATTACAAAAATAGTTAGTTTTGCTGAACTATTTATTTTAAATTAACAGAGCAATATTTGTGCCAAACTATTCAGTATGAGTAAGAACATAACTACAAGAGCGGAAGATTATTCGAAATGGTATAATGAATTGGTGGTAAAAGCTGATTTAGCCGAAAATTCAGGGGTAAGAGGTTGTATGGTTATTAAACCTTATGGCTATGCAATATGGGAAAAGATGCAAGCTGAATTAGATCGAATGTTTAAAGAGACAGGTCATCAAAACGCATATTTTCCGTTGTTTGTGCCTAAAAGCATGTTCGAGGCTGAAGAGAAAAATGCGGAAGGTTTTGCAAAAGAATGTGCGGTGGTTACACATTATAGATTAAAAAATGATCCGGATAAGCCTGGAAAGCTAATTGTTGATCCAAATGCAAAATTAGAAGAAGAATTAATTGTTAGACCAACTAGTGAAGCTATTATTTGGTCTACTTATAAAGGTTGGGTACAATCGTATAGAGATTTGCCACTATTGATTAATCAGTGGGCAAACGTAGTGCGATGGGAAATGAGAACACGTTTGTTTTTAAGAACAGCCGAGTTTTTATGGCAAGAAGGTCATACTGCACATGCGACAAGAGCAGAGGCGGTGGAAGAGTCAGAAAAAATGATGAATGTGTATGCTGATTTTGTTGAAAATTTTATGGCGATTCCTGTGGTTAAAGGATTAAAAACAGAAACAGAGCGTTTTGCAGGTGCAGAAGAAACATACTGTATTGAGGCTTTGATGCAAGATGGAAAAGCATTGCAAGCAGGTACATCGCACTTTTTAGGTCAAAACTTTGCAAAAGCATTTGATGTTAAATTTGCTAATTCCGAAGGCAAGCAAGAGTATGTTTGGGGAACATCTTGGGGAGTTTCAACACGATTGATGGGGGCGTTAGTAATGACGCATTCAGATGATCAAGGTTTGGTTTTGCCACCAAGTTTAGCGCCAATTCAAGTTGTAATTGTTCCTATATACAAAAGTGACGAACAGTTAGCAACAATCAAAAAGGCTGTTGATAACTTAGTTTTGGCATTGAGAAAATTAAATATTACTGTCAAATTTGACGATAGAACCACTCAAAAGCCAGGTTTTAAATTTGCAGAATGGGAGTTAAAAGGGGTTCCAGTTCGTATAGCAGTTGGACCTAAGGATCTTGAAAATGGTACTTTTGAAGTAGCACGTCGCGATACGTTGACTAAAACAGTTGTTGCAAGTGACGGTATTGAAGTATACATACAGGACTTATTAGCGCAAATTCAAGCTGATTTGTTTAATAGAGCGTTAGAGTATAGAAATACGCATGTTACAAAAGTTTCTAATTTTGATGAATTTAAAGAGATTTTAGAGACTAAAGGAGGATTTGTATCAGCCCATTGGGATGGTACTGCCGCTACCGAGGAAAAAATAAAAGATTTAACCAAAGCAACCATCCGATGCGTACCTCTTGATCAAGAGAAAGAAGAGGGGGTTTGTGTCCTTACAGGTGCGCCATCGGCGGGAAGAGTATTCTTTGCGAAGGCGTATTAAAAAAAAATAAAAAAAAATGCAGAACCTATTGTGCGTTCTAAAAATAGTTGTATTTTTGCATCCGCATTAGAGAAGCAAGGCCCGTTCGTCTATCGGTTAGGACGCATGGTTTTCATCCATGTAAGAGCGGTTCGATTCCGCTACGGGCTACTATTTTTTTACTGCAATAAGTTTTCTAAACTTTAATTAGAATAATGGCCCGTTCGTCTATCGGTTAGGACGCATGGTTTTCATCCATGTAAGAGCGGTTCGATTCCGCTACGGGCTACTACTTTTTCTTAGTTTAGTGTTTAAACAGGGTTTTTGAGTCTTGATGCTCTGTTAATATAAGATAACTTTCGAGTTGTTTAATAAAGACTAATTAAAAGAAATAATAAAAGATAAAAAAAGCAATAAAATGGCAAATCATAAATCAGCTCTAAAGAGAATTAGAAGTAACGAAAAGAAAAGAGTATTAAACAGATACCAACATAAAACAACTCGTAACGCGATCAAGGCGTTGAGATTGGCTACTGATAAATCTGATGCTAGTGCTAAATTGTCAAGCGTAATTTCAATGATTGATAAGTTAGCTAAGAAGAATATCATTCATGATAACAAAGCTTCTAACTTAAAATCTAAGTTAACTAAATTAGTTTCAAAACTATAGTTAGATAAAGAATATACAGTAAAAGCCTCACTAAAGTGAGGCTTTTTTGTTTTTTGTAATAATTGAAGCCGTTTTTGTTTTGGGTACGTTGATTTTAGTTTTCTAAATTAAAAACCCATTTTATCAGATAGGTAGATTAGCATTTGCGTACTTATAGGCTTTGGTAAAAAATCGATAACCATTTCGTATTGCTTTGATTTTTCTAAATCTTCGGGATCAATTGTTGATGATAGTACTACCACTTTAATTGTTTTGAATTCTGAAAAATCTGTTTTTTTGAAAAAATTCAGGAATTCCCATCCACCCATAATAGGCATGTTAAGGTCAAGAAAAATGAGGTCGGGACGCGTAATGCTTATGTTTTCTTTCATTGTGGCGAAGTGTTGTAGTGCATCTTCTCCGTTAGATGATGTTATGATTTCGTGGCAAAAGTTAGATTTGGCTATGACTTTTTTGCATAGCATAAGAGTAATGGGGTCGTCATCAATACATAAAATTTGATTTAACATTAGTTTTTATTTTTAAATATTAATGTAAACGTAGTTCCTTTGTTTACTTCGCTCTCAATTTCTATTGATCCTCCCATCGTTTCTATTTGCGATTTTACTAAGTATAAACCAAGTCCTTTACTATCTGGGTAATTATGAAATCTTTGATATAAGCCAAATACTTTGTTTCTGTGTTGTTCTAAATCGATACCAATTCCATTATCTTTAAATAGCAATAAAATGCCTTCGTCAGTTTTTTGCGAAGCTATTGTGATTTTTAATTTTCTGTTCTCTGATTTGTATTTAATAGAATTTGAAAGTAAATTTAACAAAATACTTTCAATATATGCTTTGTTGGTGTTTATTATAGAAACATTTGCAAAGTTTAACTTTATAATTGGCTTGTATAATTCAATTTGAAAAGAGAGTTGATTGAATACATTTTCGAATATTTCAGCAATTTGAATGTCCTCTTTTTTAATGGAAGGATTATCTTTAATAATGATAACTTTAACAAGGTCGTTGATGGTTTCGTTTAGTTGGTGGGTAGATTTGCTGAATCCCGCAAGAATTTCTTGTAGTTCTTGATTTTCAATTGGTATGTCTTCTAGTAAATTGAGTAAGCCAGTTAGGTTGGATAATGGAGCTCTTAAATTGTGCGATGTAATGTAGGAGAACTGCTTTAAGTCTTTATTGTTTTGAGTTAATTCTCTAATTAATTGTTCTTTTTCTTTTTCACGTTTTTTATCTTCACTAATGTCTCTTTGGATAGAAATCCAATGAGATATTTCGTTTTCGGTGTTAAAAATAGGTATCATTGAAAGGCGAATCCAATATTCTTCTTTGTTTTTAGAGAGGCTTACTGTTTCAATTAAACATTCTTCTTTTTTGTCAATGGCGTTTAAAATAGTTTGTAATGCTTCTAGATCTGATTTTGGACTATTGAAAAAATCAGGCGATTGACCAAACATTTCTTCGCTTGTGTATCCTGTCATTAGGCTAAAAGCAGGATTCGTGTATATGATGTTTGGAATTTGATTTTTATCTGATTTTGCTTCAGTAATTAAAACAGAATCTTTTGATTGTGTAATGACAGTCTCTAAGAGTTTGAGTCTTTGTTCTTCTTCCTTCTGTTTGGTTATGTCTTGAATGGCTCCAATCATTCTGATTACTTTGCCAGATTCATCTTTAATTAAAAAACCGCGGTCTAATACGTATTTATATGTGTTGTCAGCACATTTAAAGCGGTATTGATCTTGCCATTTCTCGGTTTTCTGTTCAATGAAAGAGTAAAGTCTTATCGACATTTTGATACTGTCTTCAGGATGAATTTTGTCGAACCACCAAGTAGATGTGTTTCCGACCTCATTAATTTCGTAGCCAAATACCGATTCAATTCCTTTATTCCATAAAAAATTATCGTCTTCAAGAGTCCAGTCCCATATCGTATCGCTAGTTGCTTTGGCTACAATATCATATTTTTCGTTTGACTCTTTTATTTCGTCATTTGTTTTTTTTAACTGTTTGAAAATTGCAATATTACGATTGTCATTTTTAACCAAAATATATCGAAAAAGAACTCCAGTTAGTATTATAAAAACGAAATCTTTAGCAAAGGAGTACAGGTAGAGGTGTTGTGGTTGAATACAATGCCAAGCAATTTTGTAGCTAACAATTGCCACAAAAAGGGAAATGATGATGTAAATGAGTGTGACTTGGTTGGTTTTGCTTTTCATTACTCAAATATAAATAATAATTAATTAACTAGTAAGTTTCGCATTCAACTTATTTCTTTAATCAGTTGATTTTTGCTCGTAATGAGTTAAGTATATGTAAACTATTGGATAAATATTTTTTATATCAAAATAAAGTGTACCTTTGCACCCATTAAAAATCACAGATGGAATCTATTAGAAACATTGCAATTATTGCTCACGTCGATCACGGTAAGACTACTTTGGTAGACAAAATTATGTATCACTGTCAACTATTTCGTGACAACGAAAACACAGGTGATCTAATTCTTGATAATAACGATTTAGAGCGTGAAAGAGGTATCACAATTACTTCTAAGAACGTATCGGTTACTTATAAAGGAACAAAAATCAATATTATTGACACTCCTGGTCACGCCGATTTTGGTGGTGAGGTAGAGCGTGTATTGAACATGGCAGATGGTGTATGTCTTCTTGTAGATGCGTTTGAAGGGCCAATGCCACAAACCCGTTTTGTATTACAAAAAGCAATTGATTTAGGTCTGAAGCCTTGTGTTGTAATCAATAAAGTTGATAAAGAAAACTGTACTCCTGAGGAGGTACATGAAAAAGTTTTTGACTTGATGTTTGAATTAGGAGCTGAAGAATGGCAACTTGATTTTCCTACCGTATACGGTTCAGCTAAAAATAACTGGATGTCTGATCACTGGGAAAACCAAACACAAAATATTGAGCCATTGTTAGATATGGTAATCCAAAACGTACCAGCACCAAAAGTTTCTGAAGGAACTCCACAAATGTTGATTACATCTTTAGATTTCTCTGCTTTTACAGGTCGTATTGCTATTGGTCGTCTTGAAAGAGGTGTTTTGAAAGAAGGTATGCCAATCTCGTTAGTAAAAAGAGACGGAAGTATTTCTAAATCTCGTATCAAAGAATTACATACTTTTGAAGGTCTTGGTCGTAAAAAAGTAGAGCAGGTTATCGCTGGAGATATCTGTGCTATTATTGGTGTTGAAGGTTTTGAAATTGGCGATACTATTGCTGATCATGAAAACCCTGAAGGTTTGAAAACCATTGATATTGACGAGCCTACAATGAGTATGTTGTTTACAATTAATGACTCTCCTTTCTTTGGTAAAGAGGGTAAATTTGTAACATCAAGACATATTAGAGAGCGTTTAACAAAAGAATTGGAGAAAAACTTAGCTATGAAGTTAGGTGAAACTGATTCTGCTGATAAATTCATGGTTTTTGGTCGTGGTGTACTTCACTTATCTGTTCTTATTGAAACAATGAGAAGAGAAGGATACGAATTACAAATCGGTCAACCACAAGTTATCATCAAAGAAATTGATGGTAAAAAATGTGAACCAATTGAAGAGTTAACTATTGATTTGCCAGAAAATCTATCAGGTAGAGCGGTTGAGTTCGTAACATTACGTAAAGGTGAAATGCTAAGTATGGAAACCAAAGGTGACCGTATGATCGTAAAATTCAATATTCCATCTCGTGGAATCATTGGTTTACGTAACCAATTGTTAACTGCAACTGCTGGTGAAGCTATTATGTCACACCGTTTTATTGGATATGAGCCTTACAAAGGAGAAATTGCTGGACGTAACAAAGGTTCATTAATCTCTATGGAAAAAGGAAAAGCAATTCCTTACTCTATCGATAAATTACAAGATCGTGGTAAGTTTTTCGTAGAGCCAAATGCTGAAATTTATGAAGGTCAAGTAATTGGTGAAAACTCTCGTGGAGACGATATGTGTGTAAACGTAACGAAAGAGAAAAAACAATCTAACGTACGTTCATCTGGAAATGATGACAAAGCTAGAATCATCCCTCCAATTATTTTCTCATTAGAGGAAGCGTTAGAATACATTCAAAAAGATGAATATGTAGAGGTTACACCAAAATCTATTCGTTTAAGAAAAATATATTTAACAGAAACAGAAAGAAAAAGATTTAAAATCTAATTTATTTGAATTGTATATAAAAACCATCAGCGTAAGTTGATGGTTTTTTTTTGGACCTAATCCTGCTGTACACTATATCTTTTATACCACCCCAAAAAAGGGGTGTTATAAAAGGATGCCGTTCCCATCAAGAGTAAGAGAGAATCTACTTTTAAGAAGGTAAATAATCAGAATAAACTTGAATTATCTTTTAAAATTCTCACTCTTTTTTATTTTGCCACTCGGTTTGTTTTGAGTTTTTATGAAGTACGCTTTCATTTTCATTAAACCCCATCGCAATTCCTAGCATTATTGAAGTAAGTATTACAATTGATTTCTTTTTTATTCCAGTAATTATTCTTTTACAAGTAGTTAGACTATTTGTATTTTTAAGTTTACGCATTTTTATTTCGTTACATTACACACCTTTTTATTTTCTTAAATCATATAAAAGATTTAAAAATGAATTTCAAACTATGTTTGGAATTAAAGGGTATAATTAGTGAAATCAAATAATGCTTTTAGATATAGTTTTTGATACCGAACAGGTTTCAATATTTGAAACAATTCACTCTGTAATTTAAATTTGGTAACATATGTAGCATCAGCTGGGTTAAGATACTTGGGATTAATATCCAAGCTAATTTTGAAGCTTGATTTTACATCATGAATTGTATCAAAAAGAAATTTTGTTCCTTTTAGATTTTCTGCTTCACTGCTTTTTTTGAGATTTAAGCCTTGATAATAGGAACTAGAGCTGATTTCAGAATTAGCGAAACACTCACTCGTCATTGATCCTAAAATCAATATAAACATTGCGAGATATTTGATATAATTCTTCATATTTATTTTTTTATAACACTTTTTAAAGTAGTAGTCCGTCTTTATATTCAACTAACTATTACTTTAAATCGTGAATAGCTTTTAGTTTAAAGAGTTTTAAGTATTATCTTTTTAAACTAAAATGCCCTTTTATCTCGCGAGCGTCTTGTAGTTTTACAGTGTACCAATAATCATCAGATGGCATAGGTTGTCCTGCAAAAGTTCCATCCCAGCCTTGACTTGTAGGAATTACTTGTTTGATTAATTTGCCGTAGCGGTCAAAAATATAAATGATTGTGTTGGGATTAAATTCGCTATTGATTCCTTTCACATTCCAGTAATCATTATATCCATCACCATTTGGAGTAAAATACTTTGGCACTCCAGTTATTGCAATTATTTTCCTAACTACACCACAGCCATTTTTGTCTCTTACATATACTTCATGAATACCAGGCGGAATATTGGTAAACTCATTACTGTCCTGGAAAAGACTATCGCTATCATCAATACTATATTGATAATCACCTGAGCCACTTACTTTAATGATTACAGTACTTATATCCGTAAGATCTTCGATTTCGATGTTGTTTATTGTTGCAATGTCTGAAGCTGTTACTTTGATAATCCTCGTTCTAGAGCATCCTTGAGCAGTACCAACTTCTACACTATAAGTTCCCGCTGTATTTACTTTTATAGTATAATTAGTCTCTAATGGTAGGAGTACATTATCTTTAAACCATTTGTAATTATAATCAGTAGTTGATGAACCATTTTGTAATCCCGCATTAAGTTCTACCATAAATGTAGGGATGTTTGAGCATACAAGCTGATCATCTGCACCATCTGAATTTAGGTCGATTGGTGGTAGCGGATTTACAACAAAACGCAATACAGTAGTGGCTGTACAAGTCGTGTTTTGATTGTTAGAAACTACTACTGTGATTTCTTGTGATTTTGTAATAAAAGGATTCGGCAATGGACTAGTTAATGCTACTCCATTTTGATCTAGATAGGTTAACGTTATATCTGTTTGATTTCCTCTAATGATTTGATCAATCCCACTTGTGTTAAATGCAAACTGCCCGTCTTGCAACAATGGGTTTACTTCGTCATCACATGCTGTTGTTACTGCAGATGGCACGGTAAAAGCTTGTGGAAGTTTGTCAACTACAAAAGAAATTGTAGTTTCATCTTCACATTTAGTAGCTGTATTGTTGGTAACAACTGCGCGAATGGTTTGTGTTGGAGTTCTAAATGTTGCCGGAAAAGGGCTAGGTAATGTATTACCATTTGCATCAAAATACGAAACCGTTACATTGGTTTGGCCTTGTAAAAGATCAGTTTCTAACGTAGAGGTGTCAAAAACTAAAAAGCCATCTTGGTCGTCGTCACAAGCTCTAATCATGTTATTTGTTCCAACAGCATTTAGAGTTGGTAGCGCTTCTACAACTAAGTTAAAAGTCGTAAAACCATAACAGTCATTCGCAATTGTGCTGTCAACTCGTGCCCAGATAGTTTGATTATTTGGATAACCACTATTTCTATAATTTGAAATTGAAGCAGCAGGAATTTCTAATGAATTTCCGTTTGTGTCAGTTTCTGCAAAAAAATCGGCTTCGTTTTTATAGTATTTTATAGTGTAATTGCCTCCAGGTGGCAGTACGTTTACAATTTTTGCTGTAGCAGAACTAAAGTTAAATGTTGCAATTCCATCTTTATCGTTGTTGGTGGCATCAACATAATCATCACATTGGACAAAATCGTCGATTTTAAATGAACTCGGAATTTGTGTTACCGAAACTTCTAAAGTCATTGTTGAAACTCTAAAGCAACCGTTTGCATTTTCTATTCTTGCGTAAACTGTTGTGTTTGTTGTAGTATAAGCAATTGGATTTGTAATTAAAAAGGTATTGTTTTTAGATGCTGCTGCTGTTGCATTTGTGTAATAAGTAAAAACCTCATTTGCAGCATTAGTTGAAATTTGATTGTTTTTTTGTGTTAAGTTAAACGTTGAGCTGCCATCGGTATCGTCATCACATTGCACTAATGTGATTGCATTTGTGATTGTAGGTAAAGCATTTACAACTAAATTTGCAGTAGCAGAATACAATCCACAAGAGTTTCCATTTCTGTTTAAAAACACTCTGTATTTATTGTTATTCATACTATTTGTTACATTGTTAATAGTAATCGTAGCGGTGTTTACACCAGAGTAAACAGCATTGTTTGTCAGTGTTGTCCAATTTACACCATCTATAGATTCTTCCCATTGATATGTAGAAATTGCAATTGCATCGATAGTAAAAGAAGCATCTTGTTGGTCGCAAACAACAGTGTTTGATGGTTGAGTGTTAATAATAATTGGCGCAGCAATCAAATAGTTTGCATTTGGAGATGTATATCCAGTTCCGCTTGTAACTATACCATTTGGGTCTACCAAAATAGGCGTACCACCAAGTAAACCGTCATTATTTGAATCAATGAAGCCTGCTTCAATGACATCGGTACATAAATCTTTATCGCTATCTAAATCTCTGAAATTGCGAACACCATCAGCATCTAGGTCGTTTCCAGTTTCTACAGCATCAAGAATTCCGTCATTATCACTGTCTAAATCTAAATAATCAGGAATACTATCTTGATCCTTATCAAAAGGAGTAAAACCTGGTTCAAAAGCATTATCTAAACCATTTTTATTGATATCAGTATTGGCAATAGGTTTGAAAGTATTGTTTTGTGCCTCGATTACATCTGAAATACCATCGTTGTCGCTATCAACATCCAATTGATCCGCTGTACCATCGCCATCTGAATCTTTTGGAACACAAACGGCAAATAATTCAAATGTAGATTTATTGATATTACTATCTGATAAATTCTTGTGGGTGAATTTGATTGAATTGGCTAAGTTAGTTAAAAACTGAAAAGTACCAGTACCTGCTGCTAAAGGTGTATTGCTCTTTACACGAAATCGAATTTCGAAAGACGAAAATTCAGCGACACCACTTTCATAAATACCATCATAGTTCGTGTCAATCAAAAGTTGATCTGTAGGGTTTAAAACTGTAATGTTTTTATTTACTTCTGAGTTAATTATGTATTCCGCATCGGCGTTCATTAAATCAGAACTATTTGCCGTTTTTACATACCTAATACCAACTGTCATTGGTTTATTAAAGTTAGTAATATAGGTTACAAAATTTCCTTTTCCAGCAGGTACCTCAGAGACAAAACTTCCATCATTTTTTCCTGAAAGTGGCGTTAAACTTGAAGTTGATGATGTGTTAGTAGACGCTGTAAAAGAGTTGGAGTAATTGCCAATAGCTATAGATCCACTTAATGGATTGCTAGTATCAATACTAATGTTTCCGTAGGACTCCGTACAATTTGTAATGCCGTCTTGATCGTTGTCAATATCAATATTGTCGTTTGTACCATCATTGTCCATGTCAGTGGTACATGCGCTAACTGGTATTAAATCAGATAAAACAGGTGGTGATGAGCAACCTGAAATACTACCTTTTACTTGGTAATAACCGGGTTGGGTTGGCCTATAGAAATTGAAATTTGAATTTGGAATTGGCGTATTATTGAAAAACCATTCAAATGAATCATAAGAGGAAAGCGAACTCACACGGAGTGTTACGTTTGGTATACAACTGGAGCCAGTCGCAGTAATTCCCTCACTAATAACTTCGGGTTTAATATCAAAGCCTGAGTAGTAACCTCCGTAAGTAGCCGCACTGTTAGAACCAAAGTACGAAACATATACTTGTTTTGTCGAAAAAACGCCTATGTTGCCCGTTAATCCAAACAAGGAATACGTTTCGAAGCCAGGATTACCAACCACGTCTCGGGGTGAAACGCCAATTGGCTGACGAATTCCATTGATCGCAATTTCAATAGTTGCTCCTTTTTCAGTTACAATGTTTAGCCCACTATTTGTAGTGAATGTTCTTGATCCAATCTCTTCAATTAATGGAATATTATCTACAATATTGGGAGTAGAACAATTTATAGCTGGTACAAAGAAAAGCTCTTGATTAGCTTGTGTTGAGCCACCTACGCTTTGGTATGCAAAAACTTTTTTGGTAGCTCGAACATATAAACTACCATTGGCAGAATAGTTTGTACCATCAAGAATAACATATTGACCAGCATTTAATGGTGTGGTATTAAAAGGAGTGGTACTATCGTTTAAATATATATCTGTGTTATTTTCATGTATAACCAAAAGTGGGCGCTCTGTAACATTCAGCCCAGGACCACGAACAAAAATATATTGTTGTCCTACTATAGATGCTGGCACAATCTGATCAAAACCTAAATCTAGGTTTCCATTTACCTCTCCATTAGTTCCTCCAAAAGATCCGCAGTTCATTACTATGGGTTTGTCTGCCTTAACTAAGGCACCTATTAGACCATCTTTGTTGGCTAAACTAGTGTCTTCGGTTGCTATGATATAACTTTGACCTCTATTTAGGGTTACACTAGGCGGTGTGCTGCCTACGGTTGGATTTCCTACTAAAGTTACCCCTTCTTTAATATCATCGAATTCTACTACAGTATTGTTCTCTGTAGCTAATACAGATATAAAAGTGTAGCGGAAAGCTGCATTATTGGTTGTTCTAGTATTAACATATGCACCAACTCTAAATTCTTGTCCAATAGCAGAAAGTCCTTTAGATACGAGTGAACCCGCTTGATTATTTCCGCCTGCTAATACTCTTGCCGCAACATAAATCAAACTTTCGGCCTCAATAATAAAACCCTTATTTGATAGTGGCATATTGAGTAAACTTGGGCTGGCATGTAGCTGGGTATCCGTACCAAACCCCACATTATAAGCAATTGGAGCATTTTTAGATACGGTGATTTCAGTAGTACCAGCGCCAATAGCGTTAATTTTTACTTTAACGGGAGTTGTACTTGGTGTAGAGATATATAGAAACTGATCTTGAGCAGCAATTAAATCTGAGCCTGACAAGGGCGGTATGTAATGTGTTTTACTAAATTGTGCAAATGTAGCAACCGAAAGTAACAGAAAGAGAGCGAGTAATGTTTTTTTCATGCGCTAAAAATAGCAAATAAAAATTTATCTTTTCAAAGAAAAATGCCCTTTTATGATGTTGTCTTGATCTAAAACCAATCGAAACCAGTAATCAGTTGCTGGTAAAAGTTGGCCATTATAAATTCCGTTCCAAGTAGCATTAATCCCTGAAACTTCGCGGAGTAATTTTCCGTAGCGATCAAAAATTGAAAGATTAGCTTTTGGGTATAAATCAAGGTTTTTAATGAACCAAGTATCATTAAAACCATCACCGTTTGGAGTGAAAAATTTGGGATAATCTAATACTAAAAATTGACGCGAATCGATCGTACAATTTTCTATATCTCGAACATAGGCAACGTACTTACCAGCTGACAAACTTGAAAAAGTGGAGCTACTTTGAAAAGCTATGCCGTCAATAGAATACTCATAATTACCCGTTGGGATGGTGTTGATTATAGCAGTGTTGTTATTAGAAAAATCACTAACCATGATAGTTTCTATTAGATTAATAGATGCATTTGTGTACGGCTGAATTGCAACCGCAATTTGGTAAATGCCCGAACAATTAGCATTGTTTTCTACACGAACATAAAGAATTTGCGGATTAGTGGTTGTGGTGAAATTATTGTTGAGCTGATTACGTTTCATAGCAGCATCTTCTTGATTGTAATAATATGTTAGTTTGCTTGTCGCAACTACCGTACTAGGAGAAATTTTTGGACTCAATACTTTTTCGGGATCAAAAGTCATAATACTATCTTGAATCGCATCATTATCGCACAAGATTATGGTTGGCAAGTTTGAGTCTAGTGCTAAAACAGTGAGTTGCACTGCAGCATAGTCCTGGCAACTACCTTGTGGGCTTGAAATACGAGCATGAATTGTTGTTGTTGAGGAGTAATAATTTTTTAGATTAGTTATAGGATTTCGCTTTTGTTGATAATCAGCAAAGGTTTCATAAAAGGTCATGATACTACTTTCTGAAATTCTTAAATCATTAGTAGCGCTTGATAAATCAAAAAATGCTTGATTGCCACTATCTCCGCATTGCATTAGCGTGGTGCGTAGTGCTGGTTTATAGCTGATTTTTGTATTGCCTGTTGCTACACAAGCAGTAATTCCAGAGCCGTTGAGCGTTACTTTTGCAGTATATTCTCCCGCATCAGTGGCCTGGAAAGTTGGGTTGTTGGCACCTGCAATAGGTACAGTTGTTCCATCTTTAAACCATTGGTATTGATATCTTAAATCGCTAAATCCTGTATCTAAAACTATTGATTCCCCGTTACAAACAGTTTGTTCAGGTCCTAAATCGATTTGCGGTTGAAAACTTCCCGCCTCTATAAACACTGCCGAATCGAATAATTCATTTGAATCATCGGCTATCACAAGTTTTATGTGATAATTTCTTCCTGCAACTACTGTTGTTTTTGCATTTAAAATAGCGGTTTGGGCACTGTAATTAATCGGGCTTGAGGTAGTGTTAAAACCGGCAAAAAACTGCTGATTCATTGCCTCGCAACTCGGTTTAGATATGATTCCATTGTTAAAAGCGGGAGTAAAAGGTCTGATATTGGTTGATGAAACTGGAATAGTTGTATTTGGAATGGTGGCAATATTTCGGTAAGGCTCCGTGCTACCTACTTCTTTGATTAAAAAAGCAAAACCATCTGAAAATTCACAAGGAAAATACAATTGATATTCGTTTGAAGCAAACAAATAATTAAAGCTAATGGTATTGGTTAAGGCGGTAAAATCGAATTCGAGCACTGTGGCATTTATGGTATTGTTCCTGCCTAAAGCTATTTGTAAATCTCGGTCACCTAACCATCGTAAATCTCCTTCACCTTCACTATTGGTGTAAGGGCCAGCCGCATTTTGACTGCTTGATGTGCTTAGAATTACTCCTTCTTTGAACGGAAAGTTACTCCCATTGGCATTAAAATAGGCATAACTTTTTTTGCTTCCTGAAAAATCATCACCCGTAGCATTAGCATTTTGAGTTGCAATGCACGAACTGTTTGTGAGTACATTTTGAACTAATTGGTTGGCTGTAAAAGTGTCATCAACACGAATTGCTTGTGCCTTCGAAAACCAACTAGCACAAGCAATTAATGTATATAATGTAAATTTGAAAACCGGATTTTTCATCCCGTAAAGGTACTACAAATCTCTTTTTTCTAACAATCGATAAGAAGAGTATATAAAAATCAGAGTCCAAGCCAATACTATTACTATTGCGCTTGGTTCAACAGCATAACTATTAGTGTTTTCAACTCCTATTTGATTACCTAAATTTTTAACAACCGATAATCGTGTAAAAGGCATAACAATCAGATTAGACATTGATTGTAAGGGTAAAAATTGCGTAATTTTTGCAGCGGTATCGCTTTGAGGGAAAATTTTAAAGGTTAAAATACCGATGATAACACCTTCAATAATATTCCAAACAAACAAAAAACCAAGCGCAAAAGCAGAGCGTTTTACTAAGATTCCAAGGAATAAACAGAAGGAGAAAAATCCAATTAATTTTACAAAATAAGCTAAAAGATACTCTAAATCAGAGAATACAATTCCAAATTCAGTATAGGACGAAAAGCTAAATCCTAAAATTAATGAAAGTATAAAAATAAAAAGAGTTGATAAAGTGGCGAATAATAGCACCGTTAAAAACTTAGATTGAATGAATTCTTTTTTACTCATTCCGTCAATTAAATTTTGTTTCAGTGTACCATAGCTGTATTCGTTGGCCATCATTGATACGATTACTATCGCTAAGAATAATTTTAAAATCGCAGCTATATAAGTGTTAAAATGCCAAATAAAAGGAAAATTAAAAATGCCCATTTCGGCTAAATGGAATTTGAAAATACCGATATCAAATTTGATAGAGGCAATAAGGGCTATAAAGGTGAGTAAGATAAAGTAAGTTAGGGTTAGTACTCTACTGGCTTTATTTTTCCATATTTTTTGTAGTTCGATAGTAAGAAGTCTCTTCATGGATTGTAGTTTTAATACGAAATTAATTGTTTGGCTCAGGCAGATGCTCCACCTTGATTTGGAAAAATGTTGTTATTTTTGACTAGTAAGCGTCAAAAATTGTTCTTCGAGACTGTTTTTTCTTTTTACCAAATGCTGTAATACAATTTGGCGTTCAAACAGAAATTGATTCAAATCTTTGGCTTCAAGTGGCTCTTTTAGATAAACCAAAACTTTTTCATTTTCAATATTACATTTTTGTACTGCGGGATGCTGTGCAAGTGCATTTTGCAATTGTTCGTTATTTGCTGCTTGCAGTTCAAAAAAGCCTTCGTTTGCAGCCATTCCATCTACTAAACCAGTGTATAAAATCACGCCCTTTCTTAACACAACGACATGTGTGCATACTTTTTCGACCTCGTCAAGTAGGTGTGAGGCAAGTAAAATTGTGGTTCCTTGCGCAGCAATTACTTTTATAATGTCTCGAATTTGATGTATTCCTTGAGGATCGAGACCGTTTGTAGGTTCGTCTAAAATTAAAATTTCGGGATCGTTCAATAAAGCCGAAGCTATTGCCAATCGCTGTTTCATCCCTAATGAAAAGGTGCTGAATTTACTATTTTTACGCTCTAGTAATCCAACAAGTTCCAGCTTTTCATGAACTTTGGCGTAGTTTATACCTTTAATTTTGCACACAAGTTCTAAGTTTTCTTGTGCTGTCATGTAGGGGTAAAAGTTAGGTCTTTCAATAATGGCACCTACTTTTTTTAAGGCATCATGCGTAGCCATGCTTCCACCAAACCAACTGTATTGGCCTGAAGTTTTGTTGACCACATTTAGTACAATACCTAGTGTTGTTGATTTTCCGCTTCCGTTCGGACCAAGAATTCCGTATACATTACCTTTTTGAATGGTAAAGGAAACATTGTTGAGTGCTTGAACGGAGCCGTAGCGCTTGTTGAGGTTTTCAATAGTAAGGATAGGTTTCAAAGGTTTCGTTGTTTAGTTTTAAAGTAGGACGAAATAGTACCTTTTTTGTTACTAAATTGCAGCTTTAATTTGTTCCCTCTATAATTTGATGCATGTATTGCAGTTTTTGAATGGTAATGGGTTTGTCGATATAGTATTTCACCACAGCATATTTTTTTGATTTTTCAATATCTGCAGGATCAATAGATGAGGTCATGATAAATACATGAATGTCTTTTAGAAAAGGTAGTAACATAAATTCATCTAAAAATTGCCAGCCATCCATTATAGGCATATTAAGGTCTAGTAAAATAGCATCTGGGAGTTCTGATTGATTGCGTACATTTTCTCGCAATACATCAATAGCGCTCTGTGCGTTAGGAAATGATTCTATTTTTTCGCAAAAATTATTTTTGGTAATTAAAATGGTCATCAAACGAGCCGTTAACTTATCATCATCAATGATATAGGTCAATTTATTTTTCATTAAAATAAATTTTAAAATTAGACCCTTCTCCTTCGATACTTTCAACTTCAATTTTGCCATTCATAGCCTCCAGTTGATTCTTGGTAATAAACAATCCAATACCCTTTGCATCTTCATTACCATGAAAGGTTTTGTACATTCCAAAAATTTTATGACCGTTTTTGTTGAGGTTTAGCCCTAGTCCATTGTCTTTAAAATGGAGTACGATATATGGTTCAACTTTTTCGTATTCAATGTGCAAAGTAGCTGTTTGTTTAGCTGATTTGTATTTGATAGCGTTTGTAAATAAATTTAGTAGAATACTGTCTAAATAGGCAGGGATGGCCGATACGGTTAAATCCTCGGGAATAGAATCGGTAATAATAATTTTGCTTTCGCGAATAGCGAGACGCAAGGCCATTTTAGTTTTCTCGATTTGCTCTTTTAACAGAATTTCTTTTTTCTCAATATTTGTTTTTTGTTGAATGGTAATAATTTCATTCAAATAATCAATCGATTCAGAGAGTTTTTCAGTTCCTTCTTTAAATAAATCGAAATAAGATAATTTTTCGTTCACATCATCTGTATTTTCAATTACATCGACAACCATAGCTAAATTGCTTGTGTGTGATCGAATGTTGTGCGAAACAATATGGGTGAAATTGAAAAGCTTGTTGTTTTGATTACTAGTAACTTCGAGTAATTTTTTTAGTTCTAATTGCTTTTCAATCCTAGAAGTAACATTACGACCTACGCCTATAAAATTGACAAAATTATTTTGAGCATCAAAAGCAGTTGTAATATTGAGTTCGTACCAATATTTTTCGCTCTTTTTATTATAATTTAAGATTGTAATTTTAATACTTTCTTTGTTTTTTACCGCTTGCCGCAACAGTTTACAAGTTTGAGGATCGGTCTCAGGGCCTATTGATAAATAGCCTGGTTTGTGACCAATAACTTCGTCCATGCTTAATCCAGTTAAATCAAGATAGGCTTGATTAGCCCAAATAGCAATACCATTTTCGTTAGCAATTACAATTGTGTCAGTCGTTTCTGAGGCTGCTAGAGAGAGCAAATTCAGTTCTTTTTCTGATTTTTTACGTTCACTGATATCTCGTATATAACATACTAAATAGGTGATGTTATCAACAATGAATTTTTTTCCGGATGCAATTTCTACCGGTACGAGTTCTCCACATTTAGCTTTTATAACGGTCTCATTTACCGTATATTCATTGCGTTCTAGATTGTATTTTAAAAAAAATCGCACCTCTTTGCGTGCTTCTTCTGGAAAAAGCTGCGAATTATGTAAACCTTTTAATTCAGAAATATGGTAACCGGTAAGCTCTTTTGATCTAGGGTTACAATCTGTGATTAGGCCAGTCGAGGTGTTAATTATAAAAATGGCATCATTGGCACTCGAAAAAATAGACGAAAATTTTTCAACATTAAGCTGTAGCTCATTGATAAGATTTTGTTCATTGGTAATATCTTGAAATGTACCTAGTAAATTAGTTGGCTTTCCATCTTTTTTTTCTACTTGGCAGATGCATTCTATGTATCGAATATTGTTTTTTGCAGTGGTAATTTGGAACTTATCATTGAAGGAAATTCCATTTTCAATGGCAAGTTTCATGTGCTCTACAATACGATCTCTATTTTCGCCTTCGGTGTAAAAGCGTATTCCACTACCGCGTACAGGCTTAAAGTCAACCGGAAGTTCTAAGATTTTTTTAGTCACCGCATCCCAAAAAATCTCATTGGTGTCCAAATTCATTTTCCAGATGCCAATCTTAGCTGATTGTGCAGCCTTGAAATAGAGTTCAAGCTTTTCCGTCATGGGTAGGTTTTATATAATTTTAATTTGTTTGGGGCGACCAAATATAAAATTTATATTAAAAGATCCTCCTTTTTTAACACAAAAAGTTAGTTTTTTTACCAATTAATTACGAATTTTTTTGTAATTGTTTTCATTTCAGTAGTTTAGGATTGGGTTATTTGTGATTTGAATAATAACTAGTTTTAAAGCATATTTTTGAAGGGTTTTGACAAAAAATGCTTGTAAAAAAGTGAATATTTCACTTTTGGTCCAACAGCTTGTCTACAGTTTTATTGTAAATTTGTTATAAATCCTTTTAACATGAGTGAGCCAATTATGGTTTTTAAAAAGCCATCGTATCCTGTCAATTCAGCGCTGTTAGAGTACCTTGAACGCTTTGATCGTCTGTCTGAAGTATCTGTTTTTTATGATGATTTGCTGCGTTTTTCGGGCTCGGTTACTGTGTATGATAGAAATGATCAGGATACGTTATGGATTAGAGTGTATTACAGTGAATTTGAGCGCGAAGAAATTGACTTAAATTTAAAAAAAATCTATTCTTTATTACACTCTGATGGAAATTTGAGTATCATCAAGTTTTTAAATATTGACTCTATTGATTATTGTACGTTTGGTAATTCAAAACCGTTTCGAATAAAGGTTCGAAATATTCTAAACGACAACTACACGCATTTTTATGTCAAAAAAGCCGATGCTTCGAGGATTTACGGACTAGAGTTAGAGCATATTTTATCACCAGATAAAATCAATTTTTTGGTTTATAAAGATACTCTTATCGAAGAGCATATTATGGGAATTCCCGGAGATGTTTTTATCAAAACCCTTTTGCAAGAGCGCTCTGAAACTGAAAAAGCACAAATTGCTAAAGAGTTTGTAAAATTCAATGAGCGTTGTATGATTCGTTTGCTAGGTGACATGCGCTCCTATAATTATGTTATTGTTCCGATACACGATTTTGATCATGTGGTGTATAAAATTCGAGCAATTGATTTTGATCAGCAATGTTACGAAGGCAATTTTAAAGTGTATCGTCCGCAATTTTTCAAGGAGAATTATCCGATGGTAAAATTAGTGAAAGACAAATTGCAAGAAAGTTCGATTGAGCAATACAAAGATGAAGAACGTGCAGTTTTGGCCAAACGAATTCTGTCGGCCGAAAACCGTATTAATCGTTTGCTCGAAATTATGGGCGAAGACGAATTGGCACCTGAGGCTCATTTGCAACAGCTCAAAATGGAATTGTATCGCTACACAAATGACATGAATTTTAAAAAAGCAAAATCAATGGGAACTGTTATGTCGGCCGCTTTTGAGTTCATTATTCGGAATTTCAAAAACACCAATTTGTTTAAAAATAAAATGTAACGGAGTACCGTTTCCTAAATATAACAACTAAAATAAAGGTTAGATAAAAAAATCGAGTATGAAAAAACATTGGATACCAATTATAGCGCTTCTAGCTGGAGCCTGTCAAGTAGATTCAACTGTATTGCAAGAACAATTCGAGCTTCCAAAAAAGTTAAAGGAAGTTTCAGGAATCACTTTTGATAACAAAGCGGAAATGCTTTGGGCGCTTGCAGACAGCGGCAATCCTAATAAGATTTATGGTTTGGATAAAAATGGGTCAATTGCCAAGACCTGCGAAATTACCAATGCTACCAATACCGATTGGGAAGATATTACTCAGGATAAAGAGGGCAATATTTACATCGGTGATTTTGGAAATAATGATAATGAGCGCAAGGATTTGGTGATTTATAAAGTAGATCATTCGTCTTTAACGGATGGCGAAACAAATGCAGCCTACGAAATTGCTTTTTATTATCCGGAGCAAAACGATTTTCCACCTTCCAAGAAAGAACTTTTGTACGATGTGGAAGGTTTTTTTGAGCACCAAGGGTATTTTTATTTGTTTACCAAAAACCGCAGTAAAAATTTTGATGGCACAGCTCTATTGTATCGAGTGCCTAACAAAGCTGGAACTCATGCAGCGGTATTGTTAGGTTCCTTAAAAACTTGCGACAATTATAATCATTGCGCGATAACAAGCGCTACAATAAGTCCTGACGGGGCAAAAGTTGCTTTACTCACGCACGATAAACTAATTCTTTTGGAGGGTTATTCCAATGGGAATTTTTTAAACGGAACACAAACTACTTTAGAGCTTGGTCACTTTTCGCAAAAAGAGTCGGCCGTATTTATTGATCCTGAAACGATTCTGATTGCTGATGAAAAAGCAGGAAGCGATGGCGGAAAACTATATATAACAAGTTTAAAAAAGTTAAAATCCAAATCCTAAACCAAAAGCGATGCGCGCTGGCTCACCGTTGCTTTTAAAATAGGTGAGTCTGGCCGTTAGCACATTGAGTCCGTTCAACCATACACCGCCACCAACTGATTGATGCCATTTGTCTGATTCTTCTCCTTTCAGCCAAACGCGGCCGTAATCGTAGCCAGCCAAAACTCCAAAACTCATCGGGATAATACTGCGTTTAATTTTTCCGATGTTAAAACGTAAATCACTACTTTGATAAAACGATTGGTTTCCTAAGAATCGTTCGTTTCTAAAACCTCGCAAATCATAATCTCCGCCCAAAGTGGCACCTTGATAAAACTCAAAGTTAGAGTTTAATACGTGTTTGGCTTTTACAATTGTAGCTAGTACAACCTTACCTTTGGCATCAATTTTATGATTAAAATTCAGTTTACTTTCAACCGTTGGGAAATTACGCTTGCTATCTTCGAGGTTTGTTTTCCAGCTTCCGCTAATACTAAATCCCATTCCCATTGAAGGAAATGCAGGTTCATCATAGTTTTCAAAACTATATTTAACCATTGCTCCCGCAAAATGCTGATTGGTAAAAACCTCAGGTCGCACTTGAGTTGAATTTTCAATAAAACGGTTGGGAGTTTCTTCAACATTGATGCTTTCGTACACGGTTTGTATTTGAAATGTACCACCAAACAAGCCAATTTTTTTAAGTGAGGGCATTACCTTTAAGATTCTAATTTTTACCCTATTGAAATCACGCCCAAAATCTTCTTCATTATTTCTAGTCTCATTTCCATAACCAAAATAGTTGATAGAGAAGTTCGGACTTGTAAATCGTCCTTCAACATCGGCGTCCCATTTACCAAAAAGCTTTGGGAATTTACCGTTGTAAATGACCTCATAACCACTAGTAGCAAAGTAATAGTTGGTTTTTAAAGTATGTTTTTGAGTGTACGGATTCTGTTTGTAATCGTTCACGATGTAACCCGTTACAATTCCTAGTTTGATGCCGTCATCAGGGTTAAAACCAATATTAGGTAAGCCTGTAAAATAATTGTAATTTGGTTTTTTGTAGTTGTATAAATTGCTATCATAATTATCCGTAATGCGCATGCTTGTTTTGGCATCAACTTGGTAATTGTTGTTTTTACTTTTAAAATCGTGAATTTTAACGTTCTCGCCTTTTTCTACTTGGTAAGTATCCTCGTTTTGGCCACCAATTAAACGTATTTTTATTTTGGACGATGATGTACCTGTAACTTGAAATTCGTCATCATCATCAAGACCATAAATCCATATTTTTTTGGTAGTATTGTCTGAAAATTGCTTGCTGTATTGCAGTTCATCACCAGACTTTTTCTTTCTAAAAACTGCGACTTCAACTTGGTTTTTAGTGTTTTTCCGAATTTCAAATCGGTCTTTTTTATCCGTACCAACCAATAAAACGGTATGTTGTAACACTTTGTAATAGGTTTCTGCACCAAGCAACAATTGTTTTTTACGTTTTCTTAGTTTTGTTATGATAGATTCAATGGTGACGTCTTGAACTTCTTGTGGTAGAGAATTAAAGGCCTTGTCTATAGCTTCATCTGTTAATTCGTTTTGAATGAAAGTGGCTTCTTGCATCCAATTTGCCAAAGTACTAGTTTTTAAAAAAGCCAAATCAAGCGGGTAGGCCTCGCGGCTCATAATTTTTACTTTTTTTAAATGGTCTTTAAACGTTTGCATGTGTCGCAACTGCACGTTATTCATCAATACAAATACCAAAGTACCATCGTATTTGCTAAAAGCTTGATCACGATCCCTAGGAATGGGTTTATAAATTATTTTTTCACCCACACGGTATTCGCCCCAGCGCCATTGGTCTTCGTGACGATCCCAATCACCAATTAAAATATCAAACAAACGCGCTCTGATATAGGCATTTTCGTCAACGGCATATTTTTCGTCTTTTCGTAAGTTCTTTAAAACATCATCAGTACCTACAATGGCGGTAGGAGAACCAAAACTTTTTACGCCAAGTTGGCTATCGGTTGGGCGTTCTTCAACGAGATATAGTTCGTCACCATACTGTTCATTAAAATTTCCTAATGCCGCGTGCTTCGGGACATAAAATAATTTTGGATTGGTATGCGCTACCCCAATTGTTTCAGCCAAGTTTCCAACAGCAAACGGAGTGTAAGGATGTGCAGTGGTGTAAAAGTCAGCGAGTAAACTTTCGGCATAAGTGTTTTCAAACTCATCTTGAATGAATTGTTTTTTAAAAGCAACAGCTTGGAGGAAGCGTGTTGTACTTTTCTTCATGCCGCGCATTACGTACTCGCGTTCGTTGCGGTCAAGTAAACGCAAGGAGTTGGATTGGTGTCCGCCGCCTGCGCGTTTGGGCGTAAGTCCGCCTAAAAGTGAATCTAAGGTTGCTGTAGGTACAGTAATGGGTTGGCTATAATAGGTTCTGTAATGTTTACCAAAGAAAAAACGGTATAAACTTGACTTTTTTGTTTGCGAGGCGTTATATATTTGAATAGTTGTTTGCTTAGGAAAATTTTCAGCTAAACTTTTAATATCATAATCCTGCTTAGCTGTGCTGATTTGTTTTTCGAAAAGAAGTTTTTCTTGATGATTTTCGATTCCGAAAAAAGCAACTTTCGAAGCTCCGTTTTCGAAAATAGACAACTTGGCAAAACCATTTTTTCCGTATGAAAAATCGTTTGGAAAAACAGCCTTTGCGGCTTCAAATTTAGAGCCAGCGCCGCTAATTATTTGTTTGATATTGTCTTTTTCGAGGTATTGTAAATTGTGGTCGTGACCGGAAACAACAATAACATTTGCGTGACTTTGCAGCAAGGTTTTTACTCTTTTTGTAAAAAGATCATACGGTTTGTTTTGTAAATCTTGCGGACTTATTCCAGATGTTTTTCGGATTAAATTAATCAATGAGCCAATTATTGGTAACGGAATTTTCTTTTCAAGTGGGAACAATTGCTTTTGAAATGAAAATTGTCCGCCATGTGATCCGTTGCTCATCAGTGGATGGTGAACGGCTAGGACGACTGTTTTATCTTGATTTTTTACCAAAATGCTTTCTAGTTCGGTAAAGAAATCTTCACGCGTTTTGATGCTGCATTCATCGTTTATGGTAGGATGCTTATCCCAATTTTCTAAAAACCATTGGCTGTCAATGGTAACTAAAGTTAGGTTGTGGTTCAGTTCTAAGTCTTCAATAGCACAACTTTTACTTGGTAAAAAAGATTTTTTATTATTTAGGTAATTGGTAACAAATTGAGCTTGACGTTCTAATCCTTTTAAACCGCTGTACCAATCGTGATTGCCCGGAATAAAGATGGTTGATCCCTTAAAATTTTTAGACAAATCGAGTTGTTTGGTCAGTTTGTCCTCGGCAATTAATCGTTCATTGGTAAATTCATGATCAGGTAGGCCTTTTGGATAAATATTATCGCCCAAAAATAGCAAAGTACTTTTTTTAGGTGCTTTTGAAAGTTGTTTTTGAAGTAATTGTAGCGTTTCTTGCGCTTGTTTTTCGTTGGTATTTCCTGCATCGCCAATTAAAAAAAAGGTATGGGCAATTTTTGAACTATCAACTGCGTTTTGAGTTGGGTTTTTGCTGTTTTTGCCATATTGTGCATGATATGTGGCACACGATTGAATGATGAATATTAGGACACTTAAAAAAAGAACTCGTTTAATCAAAGCTTTAAAACGGCTAACTGAAAATAATTTCATAATTTAGTTGAGTAAAAATACATCCATGAATTTAATAGAACAAGCCAAAGAATTCGTAGAAAAACAGTTCAAAGATAAACTTTCTAATTCATATACCTATCATAATATCAGTCATACAAAAGATGTTGTGGCCGCTGTTGAAATTATTGCTGCACATGAAGGTGTAACGGAGAAAGAGCTAGAAATGTTGCTTCTTGCTGCTTGGTTTCATGATATGGGTTATATCAATGGCTGTCAAAAACACGAAGAGAGTAGTGTAGTGTTTCTTAAGGAGTTTTTAGCCACACAACCCAACTTGCTTGCTTATCAAGAACAAGTTGCACAACTCATCATGACAACGGTTTACAGCTATGAACCGCAAAATAAATTAGAAAAAATTATCAAGGATGCCGATTATTACCATCTTTCAAAACGAGAATATGTAGATTCTTGTGGTGCATTGCGCGCAGAATGGCATAATTTAGATCAAAAAACATTTTCTGATGCTGAGTGGTGGCAAGAAAATTTAAACTTTCTTGCAAACAAACACCAATATTACACCACATTTGCCATTGCTAATTGGCAACCGTTAAAAGATAAAAACAAGAAAAGATTGCAAAAGAAAATTGATAAATCAAAATCAAAAGAGGAAATAGTGGTTGCTGAAAATCGTAAAAAAGAAGAAAAGCCCGATCGAGCTGTTGATACTTTGTTTAGAGTCACGCTCAACAATCATACGACATTGAGCGGGATTGCGGATAGTAAAGCCAATATTTTACTATCTGTAAATGCTATTATTATTTCGATCGCGCTTTCTATTTTGATCCCAAAATTAGATAGTCCTAAAAATGTGCATTTGATGATCCCAACATTCATCATGTTGATGTCAAGTGTCACCACTATCATTTTTGCTATTTTATCGACACGCCCAAAGGTGACGAAAGGTGTTTTTTCGCGCCAAGATATTGAGAATCAAAAAGTCAATTTGCTTTTCTTTGGGAATTTCTATAAAATGCCACTCGAAGAGTACCAATGGGCAATGAACGAGATGATGAAAGACAAGGATTATTTATACAATTCAATGATTAAAGATTTGTATTATTTAGGTGTAGTGCTCGAAAAAAAATACCGCCTTTTGCGATTGACCTACAATTTTTTCATGATCGGAATTATTGTCTCCGTAATTGCGTTTGTCATCGCTTTTAAAATGGTATAACATTATTGAATTTCATCGAGTAAATCTTGGTATGAATACAATTTCTCTAAAGGAGACGATATGTTGTTGCATACTTTGACACGAATGGCGCGCAAGCCAGAAACACCTTGTAAATCTTCTACTTCAAACTGTTCAATTGTAGGTTCGAGTATTTTTTTGAATTGTAAAAATTTAATGTAGTTGAGGTATTCTTGTTCCTCGTTATTGTGTGAATACACAATTGTAATTTTTTCTTGTCCTGTAATGCGCTCTTTTTTGTTTTTGATGTGTGCTTTGTCAATTCGTTTTTTGACTACTTCATAGCGTGCGTTGTAGGTGCCGTCAACATCAAAACGCTTTTCGTCCATTCGAAAACGAATAGAAATAGGAGAACTAAACACTAGTATCAAAGTAGTTACATCTAATTCGTAGGGTAAAGAAAACTTAAGTTGGTTGTGCTCCATAACCATTTCGCACAAGGTTTGTAATTGCCATAATCTCAAATTATGCAGATACAAATTTTCGAAACTTTTGGTTGGTGCAATAGAGGCGCCAATGTACAAATTGTGTTCTACGCCATCAGTTTTAAAGCGTTCGTAGTAATGAGGAAAAATTTTCTGCGCTTCTGCTTGTTTAGCATCCAGTAACGAAGCTAATTTTTTATTAACGATTGAAAGCGCATTGTCGAACTTTTTTCGGGAGTGATAAAATAGTCCAGATTTTTCGTCCAAACTCTCAAAATAATTATTGACTTCAATTTGCGTAGCCTCGCTAAATTTGGTAGTTTTTAAAATAGGATGAATCTCATTTTCAATATAATGCTGAATTTGCTGCTCGGTATCTGCTTTAAAGGGCTGATCCAGTTCGGAAATCAGGGTTTGAAGTTCAAATTTACGTTGTTCTACGAGTACCAAATTAGTGCTGGAATTATCGTTGCTAAACAAGTTTAGGAGCGCTTGTATTTGGTTTTTCAAGTCATCAGTTACGGTCTTATTGCGATGTTCTGATGAGCCTTTAATATCAATTTGGCCGTACAGCGGATACACTTCTTTGAAAACAATTTCTTTAAAAATGTAATCGCGTGTTTGCAATTGCACGTACTTGAGCGCTTCTTTTCTGAATTTCCAATACACACTTTGATGAATAGCGGTGTATTCACGTTGAATGACTGCTTCAATTTGGTTTTGCATATCAATATTGTAACGTTCGACGGTATCAATTAAATACGGCAAAATCAAATCTAGTTTACTAGCATTGATACTGTTTAATGCTCGCGGATTTGCTGAAACGAGTTCCAGTACACCAAGTAATACTCCGTTTTTTACAATAGGTGCAAAAACACAACTCTGAATGTTTTGGGATAATAAATGTTGTCCTAATTGTTCATTGCCAGGTATTTGACTAAAATTCGAAACATTAGAAATAGATACAATTTGATTATTGGATAACAAATTCTCAAACGAACAGCCCAAAAAGCCATCTTGGCAAGCTATTTCTTGCTGTTCATTTAGTATAAAACTATGTAAGCTACTGTCGTTAATGGTGGGCTTTATAAATTGATCTTCTTCCGCATTGTACAAAAGGATTCCCACTCGCAAGTCGGCTATTTTAAAAATAGATCTAAAGATTGACTCAGAATTTTCTTGAATTGCAATTTGTTCTTTATCAGGTTTCAAAAGATTACTTTTTAGCTTTGATATCGAACTTTCAGTGGTAGCATCGAATAAAATGGCAATACCAAATCCTTTTAAAATCCAACTTTCTACTGGGAATTTTTCTTTCCACAAAGCGATGTTATCAAAATTATCCATCAGTAAATCAATGTCTTCAGGAGTAATTTCAGGAGCTGAATCCGTTGGTAATATTTCTAAAAAGTCAGCATTGTACAAAATTCGGTATTGGTTCATGATTCCTTTTTTATTCGGAATTTCATAAAACAAAGGTTTGTTAAAATCAATCTGCTGACCGTAAATTTCGTTAAGTATGAGCGTACAACTCATGACGTAAAATTGATCGGCATCAAAGTCTTTTATGGCAATATCAAACAAAACACCAGCTTCGTCAACAATTTTTTTAAAGCGTTCGGTATAATTAAAAGTAAAATTTTGAAACGGAATGGCAACAGCTTTAATTTCGTTGTGCGTCAATGCCGTTGGGAATAAATCAGCCAATAAGTTTTTAATCAAGGCAGATTTTTCAAAAATCAAATCAAAATCTTCGATACCGGTTCTAAACTCCGGAAAAGGTTCAATTTCTTGTAAAAGAGCTTGCGCGTATTTGGCTCTATAATCCACATCGCTGTTGGCAATTTCTTCTAAATTTTCAATGAGTTTGTGAAAAGAAATTAAGGTTTTGAACGGACTTTCTTTAAAGAAAAATTGCGCCATTTTTTGTGATTTTTTGAAGGGTAAATTTACAAAGAAACACTGTTTTTAAATGCTAATTAATCATTTTATTTTTCTAAAAAAAATCTCCAAATGCAATTTACATTTGGAGATAGAATAGTAATACGAGCAAGGATTGTTTTCTTGCAGGTAAATATTAGTTTTTTTCTTCTTTGTTGAAGTAAACCAGGTAATAGTACATTTGTTTTTCTTCATCCCAGCCTTTTTCAACAAATTTTTCAGCACTTTCAGGATTGATAAAATCCATTTTAATTTGAATGTGCGTATCTAAATTGATGACATTTTTTATTGATTTTCTGGCATCAGAAACGGCTGCATTCGCAATAGGGAAGGAGGTAACGTCCTCAATGCTGTATTTCTCGCCTTTGTCGGTTTTGTAGTTTTTAAACTCCGGAATCAAATCTGGATTATCTAAAACTTCATTTAAAAAGTTAGTTTCTTCAAACTGATCGTTTTTTGCAAAATAGTTTACAGATCGGTTCATGAACATCACTTCTTCTTTTTTATCTTCTGCCGGGAAAACAACATCTTTTGCAAAGTTTTGACAGAATTTTAAATACTTTTTAGTAATGAAATTTTCATCCTCAAAAGCATCTACGGATAAAAAGTGCTCTAACCAGTAGCGTGCGTCATAACGGTTG
Source organism: Flavobacterium turcicum (assembly GCF_011365745.1). Classification (GTDB taxonomy): domain Bacteria; phylum Bacteroidota; class Bacteroidia; order Flavobacteriales; family Flavobacteriaceae; genus Flavobacterium; species Flavobacterium turcicum. The sequence goes on from NZ_JAAOBY010000003.1 coordinate 144,727, forward strand.
CTATCTACGGTCAAAATTTTATATCCTTCTTCTTTTTTGTAGTTAAAAATCAAACAGCCTTTGTCAAGTTTATTCAAACTTACACCTTGCTGCAAAATCATTTCTAATTGAGAGGCCTTTTCTTCGAATTGTAAAAAGTCGGCTTGAATTTCACTCTTAAAAATACCAATGGCATCAACTACATTGTTGTCAATGCTTAAATTGGTTAAATAGGTTACGTAAACCTCACCATTTTTGATATGTGGATGATTGGATTGCTCAAACAAATGCGTGGTGATTTTTTTTGAAACCTCGTGAACGCTGTTTGGATTGTCAAAAATCTCGGTGGCGTATTTGAACATGTCGTTGTAATCCAAATCGATTTCATGTGCAAATTGGAAATAATTTTCTTCTTTTTCGCGAAACGGTTTAAAGAAAAATTCCTTCATTAGAGGCACAATTTCATCTTGCAACGCATACGGTTGCTCTGATAAAAATATAGCTTCGTTTCTACTCTTGTTACCCACTCTGTGAATGGATAAATTTTCGATATGGGTGTTGAATAAGTTGATCATATTACTCGGTAAGGTGCAAAGCAGCAAAGTGGCAAAGAAACAAAGGTTTTAATTTCGTTCTTTTACTTTTCTAATAAAGGAACACATCATTCTTTCTAGTTCTCTACTTGCTTCGTATATATTGTTAAATTGTAATTCAGTGATGTATTTTAAATTGAATGCTATTTCAATTTGAGTTTGTATTTCAAACAAGGATGCAGTTGCGATATTCAAAAATTTCAAATAATCTTTGTTGCCATCTCTTCCGTATCCTTCAGCAATATTACTTGGAATTGATATGGCACACCTTCTAATTTGTGAAGTTAATCCGTAAATTTCTTCTTTGGGAAATGTATTTGTTAACTGATAAATATCTGTAACAAGAATCATTGATTTTTGCCAAATTAGTAAATCTCGAAATGTGCTCATTACTATTTATTTAAAATTCTTTGAATCTTTGTTACTTCAAGCCTCAGAACCTTTGCCACTTAGTCCCTCAGTCCCTTTTTAAATTTAATTCCAATTCTCTTCAAAACCGTAATCTTCAAAACTGTCATCGCCTTCAAACATGTCTAAGTCATCATCATCAAAGCCATCTTCGAACTCGTCATTGTAATCATCTGCATTATCGGCTTCAAAGTTTTTTTCCATTGCTTCATCGGGCATTTCACCGTGAGAAAATAAAGTTTCAGGATAGAAATTTCCGGCAACTTGTTCTTCAATAGCGGCTAATTCTACTAAAAACGTCCACATATTGATAAAGTCGTATACGTAAATGATTTTCGTGTTTTCTTTATCTAAAATGTCCGACAATTTGTAGTCACTCATGGTTTTTTGTTCACCAGGAACATCGCCGGTATCAAACATCGGAATTTCTTCCTCTTGATTCCAAGTTTCATCACACGTATAAAAAGAAGCAACCTCCATTCCGTCAAAACCAAAAGAATTGAAAATAGCATTATGTAAATCCTCTAAAGTATCGTCTTCAAGTATTGCAATGTCTCTAAAAATATCTTCCTCGGCGTCTAGAATGACTCTAAATTTATAAACCATAATCGTTGTTTTTATTGAAAGGTCAAAGGTAAAATTTAATTTCAGATTTAAATTTTACTTTCTCGATTTGTTGATAAGATTTTTGTGTATTGCCATTGTACGGATTTCAAAGCAAGCCGAATTTTTAGACTTTATTTTTCATAAAACTCTATCGGTAAACCATCAGGATCACTGATAAAGAAAAACGATTTATTGGTGTATTCATCAACCCGAATTTCTTCAGCAATTAAGCCTTCAAGCAGGCACAAACGGTGAGTAGCTGCAATGTCATTTATCTCAAATGCCAAATGACGCAAACCCGCTGCCTCAGGACGAGACAGCCTTTGGGGCGGATTTGGGAATGAAAACAATTCGAGTATGTAAACGCCGTTCAGCGCTAAGTCTAGTTTGTACGATTGGCGTTCTTCGCGATACACTTCGTGAAGTATTTGCAAGCCGAGAAATTCAGTATAAAATTTTTTGGATTTTTGATAATCACTGCAAATAATAGCGATATGGTGAATTTTTGAAAGTGAAAGCATAGTAAGTGAGCAAAAAAAAGCCCAATCACTCGATTGGGCTTGGTGTTTTATTTTTTAGAGTCGGAGCATAAACCTACAATTTCATGGAAGGTATCGTGCAACGTAGTAATCGATTTTACGATAGCAGCATCATCGCCTTTGGCTACAACCAATTTGTGTAAGGCTTTGCTTTGCAATTGCAAACGCTCTGCCGAAGCTAAAATAGCATCTGTTCTAAATTCAGTTGGAATATCCGACTTTAATAACGAAGCTGCTTTTTGAACCATTTCCTCAGAGCGCGCCTTGATTGGTGCTAAATTACCTTCCTCGGCTGGATGAAAAGTTTCCGACATTACACCGTGAAATTCTTTAATTGCCGGCCATTTGTCAAAAGTACTTTGTGCCGATACTGAACTGGCAACTACAAATAAAGCAAATACCAATACTAATTTAAGCTGTTTCATTTTCTATGTTTTTGTTGTTAGTAAATCAAAGATAGGATTTTTTTGTAGTAGCCAAAAAAAATTATAAAAACCTTATGCTTTTAAATTTCGAATCACTCTCGCAGGATTTCCTACTGCAAGTGAATGATCAGGAATATCTCTCGTAACCACAGATCCTGCACCAATTACACAACCTACGCCAATAGTCACTCCTGGACAAATAACACTATTGCCACCTATCCAGCAATCATCGCCAATCGTTATTGGTAAAGCATTTTCGAGCGTTTTGCGCAATTCCGCATCAAGTGGATGCGTAGCCGTATACAATTGCACGTTCGGCGCTATAAAAACATTCGATCCTATAGTTACCGTAGCGCAATCCAGCACCACACAGTTTACGTTAAAATACACATTATCGCCACACACAATATTGTACCCGTAATCACAATGAAACGGTGGTTCAATATATAAATTGGTGCCAGCATTAGGAATCAATTCCTGAATAATTTCGCGCGCTTTTTTGGTCATTCTATACTCCGTTACATTCAAGCGGTGCAACAATAACTTCGCTCGTCGGCGGTCTTTTACTAATGTAGGATCACCAGCTAAATAATATTCGCCAGCAATCATTTTTTCTTTCTCTGATTTCAAATCCATTCTGTTTCATTTTTTTGGGCGTGCCCTCCGCAAAAGCTCCGGTCGGGCTATTCGTTACAATCTTTCCTGCCCCTTTTTTACAACGGGTCAGCAAAGGATTTTCACTACTATCCCTCACGCGATTCCCAGTATACTTATTTATTGCAACAAGGTAAATGTAGCCTAAAAATAAAAATTTCACAACTCAGACGGTATTTTCAACAGTTCGGTATTTTAGAATTTGCGGCACCAAGTAAGACCAATACTTTTGAAACGAAATAAAAAATCAAATCTTATGAAAACCATATTTACGCTGTTTTTAGTATTGCTTACCACTTGCATTTTTTCGCAAACTACGATTTCGGGCAAGATAGTCGACCAAAAAGGAAAAGCTATTTCGGGTGCCAATGTTTATCTTGAAGGAACTTATGATGGCAGTAGCAGCAATGAACTAGGTCAATTTTCTTTTACGACCACGGCAACAGGACAGCAAATTCTGGTGATTAGCTCATTGGTTTTTGAAAATTTGCGCACCCCAATTGATTTGGCAAATTACCAAGAAAAAACTTTTACTCTTAGCGAAAACGCTGTTGCTCTCGATGCCGTTGTAATTACTGCAGGTACATTTGAAGCGGGCGATAAATCGAGAGTTTCGGTTTTAAAACCGCTAGATATTGTGACCACAGCAGGATCAGCAGGGAATATCATTGCGGCTTTGCAAACCTTACCTGGAACGCAAACAGTAGGCGAGGACGGAAGATTGTTTGTTCGTGGTGGCGAGGCTAATGAAACACAAACATTTGTAGATGGGATTCGAGTAGCGCAACCTTATGGTGCAACTTCTAACAATTTACCTACTCGTGGCCGATTTTCACCGTTTTTATTTAGCGGAATCGCTTTTTCCACCGGTGGCTATTCTGCAGAATATGGCGAAGCTTTGTCCAGCGTGTTGTTACTCAATACTCAAGATAATCCAGATCAAAACAAAACCGAAATTAGTTTGATGACCGTAGGTTTAGGAATGGGGAATACCCAAAAATGGAAAAAGAGTTCCTTGAGCGTAAATGCTAATTATTTGAATCTCGCTCCTTATCAAGCTGCGATTCCTCAAAACGTAGATTGGAACAGTCCTTTTCAATCATTGTCTGGTGAAACGGTATATCGTTATAATTTCAACAATGGTATTTTAAAAGTATACGCTGCATTTGATGCTTCAAAATTTGATATCAATCAAGAAAACATCAATGCTCCAGAGAAAATAAGAGTAGATTTAAACAACGACAATTTCTATTTTAATACGTCTTACAAAGGAGTTTTTGGGAACAACTGGCAAATCACCTCTGGATTGAGTTATGGCTACAGCAACAATGCCATAAACTTAGATTCAGATAAAGTGACTAATGAAGAAAATGCAGCTCATTTAAAAGTGAAGTTGAAAAAAAGTTTCTCAGATCGATTAAAATTGTCTTTTGGAGCTGATTATTTTGTTACCCAATTCCATGAGGATTTCAGCCAAAATTCAGGTATGATTTTTAACAGTGGATATGATTCAAACATTGCAGCTGTGTACTCTGAGGCTGATATTTTCTTCTCTAAAAAATGGGCTGCAAAAGTGGGAATACGCGCAGCAAATAATAGTGTTTTAAACGAAAACGCTATTTCGCCAAGAGTTTCTTTTGCATACAAAATGGCTAAAAACAGTCAGTTTTCATTTGCTTATGGCGATTTTACTCAAACTCCTAACGCTGATTATCTAAAGTATATGTCAAATACTCCTTTAGAAAGTGAAAAAGCATCACATTATCTATTAAACTTTCAGTATGCTAAAAACGGAAAAACTTTTAGAGCCGAAACCTATTACAAAAATTATCGTGATTTAGTAAAATTTGATACTGATGTAGCTGCATTTAATTCAAATTATGATAATTCTGGTTCAGGATACGCTACAGGTTTAGACTTGTTTTGGAGAGATGAAAAATCTGTTAAAAATTTAGAATACTGGATTTCCTATTCTTATATAGATACCGAAAGAGATTATAGAAATTTCAAGGCCGCAGTTACACCAAGTTTTGTTGCTGATCACAGCTTGTCTATTGTTACAAAATACTTTATCACAAACTGGAAATCGCAAATAGGATTTACGAATTCCTATAGTTCTGGCCGACCGTACAACAATCCCAATGAAACAAAATTCATGAACGGTAAAACGAAAGATTTTAACAATTTAAGCTTTAATTGGGCGTATTTATTGGCTCCGCAGAAAATTTTATATTTCTCTGTCTCAAATATTTTAGGAACTCAAAATGTATTTGGGTACGAATACGCTAAAAATCCAAACAGCGCTGGCATTTACAACCGTAGAGAAATTATTCCTACTGCAGATCGTTTTTTCTTTGTTGGTTTCTTTTGGACCATCAGCAAAGATAAAAAAGATAATCAGCTAAGAAATTTATAAAGGTTCAAAGTCGCAAAGACACTAAGGTACAAAGAATGCGAATTTTGAAATTTATTACTTTGAACCTCAGAACCTCAGAACCTTTGCAACTAAAAATACAACTCATCCATTAAATTCTACAGTTCGGTAGGAATCAATTTTTAAGCTGTAAAAAGCAATCTACTTTTGAATCATCAAATAACAACAAGGTTTCAATCGTCACAAAAAAATCAACTTTAAAAACAAAACATCATGAGCAAAATTATCACTATCATCGCGTTTCTTATTACTAGTTTATTAAGTGCACAAACACAATTTGAGCAAGGAATGGGCAAAGCCTTACAATTATGGGGCGAAGGAAAATCAACTGAGGCAACCGATTTATTGGAGCGTATTGCAGCAGCCGAAAAAAATAGTTGGTTGCCTAATTATTACATTGGCTTGATAAATACCACAACTGCATTCCAAACAAAAGATGCCGAAAAATTAAACCTTTTATTGAGCAAAGCACAAAAAGCTATTGACATTGAAATGGATAAAAATCCAAAAAATGCCGAGTTAATTGTAATTCAAGCTATGATTCACACCGCCTGGATTGCTGCTGACCCAATGACAAACGGTCAAAAATTAGCTGGAACTGTAATGGATTTGTATGCACAGGCAGAAGCACTTGCACCGCAAAATCCTCGCGTAATTTTAAACAAAGCCGAATTCGAAATAGGCGGAGCGAAATTCTGGGGAACGGATACCAAACCAATGTGTGCGCAAATTGAAAAAGCTATCGGACTTTTTGCTACTTTTAAACCTGAAAGTCCATTTGCGCCAAGTTGGGGTTTGAATAACGCCTTAGCTGCTCAAAAAAAATGCAAATAAACATCATTATTAGTCTTTGCTGAATCTGGCGCAATACAAAACAATACTTAAAATGAACATACTTTATAAACAACTTCAAAAAGTAATTAAACTCACCGTGTTGATATTTGTTATTATGCAAATCATTAACGCTGTCATGGGAAGCACTGTAAGACTAGACCACCATTTAGTCACACAGTTTTTATTTACTGCCTTGTATACATTTTCACTTTATGCAGCAAATGCGGTTTTGTTTATAAAATTAGACTCTTTTTTTACAGATCGATTTTCAATTAAGAGATTGGTAGCAGGTTTTACAGGTTCTTTTTTAGTTTCATTACTAGTGATTTTCTTAATGCATGTTTTTGAAGTGGTAGTTTATGAAAATCAAACATTTGACTATTTCTTGGCAAACGAAAAACCTTCAAAATATTTGTTTGCTATCATCATTACTTTTTTTGTAACCCTGTCCGTACACGCTATTTCCTTTTACAAAGCGTATAATGAGAATAAAGTCAAGGAACAAAAAATTATTGCAGGTACAGCCAATGCCAAATTCGAGAGTTTAAAAAACCAAATTGATCCGCATTTTTTGTTCAATAGTTTGAATGTTTTGAGTTCTTTAATCGAAGAAAATCCTGATAATGCACAGCGTTTTACCACCTCTTTATCTAAAATATACCGCTACGTTTTAGAACAAAAAGACAAAGAGCTTGTAAGTGTTGCCGAGGAATTGGCTTTTGCCAAAACCTATATGAATTTATTGAAAATGCGATTTGAAAACAGCATCACCTTTCAATTACCAACTGATTTTGATAATTTAGAAGCTAGGGTAGTGCCATTATCCTTGCAATTGTTGCTAGAAAACACCATCAAGCACAATGTAGTAAGTGAAAACAAACCCTTGCAAATTACAATTTACATTCAGGATAATTACTTGGTAGTTCAAAACAATTTGCAAAAAAAAGAAGTATTACAAGACCGTCAAGGTGTAGGATTGCAAAACATTGTAAGCCGTTATGCCTTGCTATCAAAGAGAAAAGTTTTAGTAGAACAAACGGAAACAGACTTTAAAGTGCTGATTCCTATTTTAACCAAACAAATAGCCGCTATGGAAACAAATACAATTAGCAACGAAAATTTAGCGTACGCAAGAGCTAAAGAAAGAGTAGAAAAATTAAAAGGATTTTACGGAAATTTAATTTCGTACTGTATTGTAATCCCAATTTTAATCATCGTTAACCTGAGTTCGCCACATCCTTTTCAGTGGTTTTGGTTCCCGCTTCTGGGCTGGGGAATGGGACTTACCTTTCATGCACTCGAGACCTTTGGGTACGGTAAAAATTGGGAAGAACAAAAAATTCAACAGATTTTAAACAAAAACAAAACAAACAAATGGAACTAAATAAACCAAACAATAGCGAATTTGAGCAGTATCAAAGCGCTAAAAAGCAAGTGGAGGAATTAAAAGGGTTTTATTCGCATCTTGCTGCATTTATACTTGTAAATGGAATTCTGATCCTAATAAATTTTAGATATTCTCCAAACTATTTATTTTTCCTTTGGACTTTCGGAAGTTGGGGAATAGGACTTTTATTTCACGCGATTAGAGTTTTTAATTGGATTCCAGTATTCGGAAAAGATTGGGAAGAAAGAAAAATTGAGCAATACATACAAGCAGAGAAAAACAAAACTAATACCTACTAGTAATCATGACTACAACAGATCAAATAGCATACGATAATGCACTAAAAAGAGTTCGAAAAATTAAGGGTTTTTATACGCACCTTATTGTTTACATTGTTATCAACATTATGATTGTAGTGTTGAACACACAAAATCTTAAGTCAGACGAAAGCTATTTTCAATGGGGAAATTTTGCAACTGCAATTTTTTGGGGAATTGGTTTGGCCGCACATGGATTATCGGTTTTTTTACCTCCAGTATTTTTAGGACGCGACTGGGAAGAGCGTAAAATCAAAGAGCTGATGGAGAAACAAAAAAACTCGAATTGGGAATAACTAAATTCTTATTTTTACTCAGAAATAAAAGCCAAACGATCATTTGTAAAACAAGCATAACCATTCATGACAACATTAATTATAGAAGACGAAAAACCAGCTGCACGACTTTTACAACGTAAAGTAGAAAAGTTAGGCGTACAAGTGCAAACGATGCTTCACTCTGTAGAGGAGGCGGTGGAATGGTTTTCTACAAACGAACATCCGGACTTGATTTTTCTAGATATTCAGCTATCGGATGGATTATCGTTTGAAATTTTCGAAAAAGTTGAAATTAAAAGTGCTGTCATTTTTACAACGGCTTATGATGAATATGCCTTGCGAGCTTTTAAGTTAAACAGTATTGACTACCTCTTGAAACCAATTGATGAAGATGATCTTGAAGTTGCGGTAAGTAAATTCAAATCATTGTTGCCCAAAGAAGTAGTGTCTACTCCAAACCTAGGAATCGATTTTGAACAAATCAAAAAAATGCTGGCTAATCCGTTTGACAAAAGCTACAAGAAACGCTTTACTGTAAAAATTGGTCAGCATTTAAAAGTAGTAGCAGTCGACGAAATTGAATGTATATTTAGCGAAAACAAAGGAACATACTTGCATACTGTTGACAATCGGAATTACTTGATTGAGTCTACTTTGGAGCAGCTTGAGCAAGAATTAGATCCTAAAGATTTTTATCGCATTAGCCGAAAATTTATTGTGCCAATGAAAGCCATTAAAGAAATAGTAATGTATAGTAACTCTCGCTTGCGCGTTGTGCTACCTACGTACAAGGATGATGAGGTAATTGTAAGCCGCGAAAAAGTGGCTGATTTTAAAAATTGGTTGGGATAAAAATGGGTTAGTTAGCATATTTTATGACTAAACAGAATTGCGTATGAATGTTGTAGAAAAACTACAGGAAATTATAAGAGTTCAAGAAGAACAAACTAAAATAAAATTTGGGACACTGAATGAGCCAATTGACAGTAATGCGATTCAAGAAATTGAAGCCTTGCTAGAGGAAAAATTACCAAATGAAATTATAGCACTTTATGAATATGCAAATGGGCAGAATGATAGTGGCAATGGGATTTTTTTTGGAGAAAAATTTTGCAACTCGGAGGAAATTATTCGACAATTAAATTTCAGTAGAACTCTAATAAAGTATGAAGAAAATACCATTGCTAACCCTGATCAATCAGATTATTTAATAAAGAAAATTGTTGCTTTCTACGCCAAATTGGCACCTAAAAGCAGCTTTTTTGGCTTAAAAAAAGCTTGGTATAAAATAGAATTTCAATGTGGGCTCAATAGTTTTGGAGGTCCTTATCTTTATAAATCTGAAAGCACAACAGCTCATAACAGAGAGATAATGCGGGTAGATACAAGCGAAATTGAAGAATGCGTCAATGATTTATATAATCTTGAACAGCCAACTTATCGCTGGGACGAGTTACGATTTGTGATTTTTTCAGATGGAAACTACGAATTGGAACGATTTGCATACGACTTTGATAATGAAATTCCGTTCACGTCAACTCCGTCGCAAGCAATCAAACAAAAATATTTTCATTATAAATGGTTGCCTATATTTTCAGATTATGCTGGAAACTATATCGGAATCGATCTTGACCCTGATTCAAAAGGAAAAAGGGGACAAGTTATCAACTTTGGTCGAGATGAAGAAGACATGTTCGTGTTGGCAGAAAATCTCGAAGATTTGTTCGATAAGATATTAAATGAATTTGCTAAAGCAGAAAATAGCGTACTAAATTCTGAAAATCATTTGCACGAAATTTTAAAAGATCTTGTTTCGAAATAAACACTTTTTTACGGTTATGAACTATCAACTTTTCTTTTAATAATAGTCTGAAAATGTTTATTATTCTACAATCAAAAGTTCATTGATATGAAGAAATTTTTTAAAATTTTATTTTTATTGGCAACTGTTTATTTACTTGTTCCTTATACTATAAGGTCTATTTGGAAAGATAATGCAACCTCACTTCAAAAACATTTCTTTACTTGACTATTTTTGGATTGGCCTTATTTTAATTGTGATGATACTCCTCAATTTTAAATGGTTATTTTGGGACAAATTAAAAAGAAAAAAATAATCGGTTTAACTATATTTAAATCTTAGTTAGTTGCTGATAAATAACTTTATAAAAATTCACCGACCATTAGATAGTTGGCTTTATTGATAGAAAAGCTTATCAAAACAATTCATATTTAACTTTAATATAAAAGAAGATAAATACTGGTTTTTAGTGCTTTAGTGTAGAGTTATAGATTATATCTATGTTGGTTTAAACCTTGAAGAATGTTTTTCGAATAGCAATTAAAACCAAAATAAACCCTGTGTAAAAAATGAAAAACGGGATAATCCATTCTACTTTATCAAAGGCAAGTAAAGCGGCAATTAGTAGAAGTTGAAAACCCAAACCATAAATAGAAAGTAAGGTCATGAACCAGTTAGGGAATGTTTTTACTTTGTACGCATCAGCATCAAGCGTGTGGATGATTTTGTCAAACAAGCCATAAACAACAGTATAAATTTTGAACAAAATATCTACTGATTTTTGCGTTTCGCCAGGCAAAGCACGTGGCGATTTGTATTCGAATATTTTGCTTGTTGTATCACCGCCAACTGATTTATTACGTAAAATAACGTAATAATAATTATACAATGTGCCTTGCAGCTGAATACCAAAAAAGGCTAGCAATGTTGGTAACAAAGTTGTTTTTGAGATGTAACAGATTGTCATCAAAAACATAAAATTTAGGATAATGTCAAACACACTATCTAAGTACCTTCCGGTGTATGATGGAGTATTATTGAGTCGAGCCAATTCGCCATCAGCGGCATCAATGCCTGACTTTAGAACAATAAAAAAAGCAGCCCAAACATAAGCGCCTACTAGCATACAATAAATGGCTGTTAAACCCGAAAGGCCAAAAAGTAATGTAACGTGTATGGGCGTAAAGCGAGTGTTTTTTAATTGATTGGCAAGCAATCTTCCAAATGATCTTCCGTAATCAGACAAATCTAAAAACTGATCTTGGCTAGCAAGTTTTGACATTTTAATTTTAAATAGGCAACAAGAACTGCGACAATATAGTCAGGGTATTATACAGAAAGGATATTTTTCTTTCTGGTTTCCAAAAATAGGTAAAATTGCACACCAAACAACACTGTTGCCAAAACCAAATGAATCGTTTGTGTTCCAAAAGGAAAATCAAAGTAATACATGGCAATGCCCGAAGCAATTTCTAAAGCAAGCAAATATATAATCCATTTGGTTTTGCTATATCCTAAATTGCATTGGTTGTTGAGGTACAATAAATAGGCATTGATAGCCAAAACAACTATCGAAAAGGAACGGTGAAAGTAGAAAATCCAACTTGGGTTTTGCAACCACATGATTTCTGGCGCTCCTGTTTTTACAACGATATCAACTTGTTCACGAACATCAGTGCCCAAAATAATTTGAACTAAAGTTAGCAACAAAGCAAATATTAAAAGATTCTTGTATTTCGTAGGAGCGTTAACTGCAGGTTTATTGTTTTTTTGAACATTAAAAATAACATACAATTGCAATGCAACAATAAGTAGTGCCGCCAGCATGTGTGTGGTAATTTTATACGGACTCAAATCAGAGTCGACAACTGTTTTACCTAACCAGGCTTGAAATCCCATCAAAATGCACACGACAAAGGACAGGTAAATTAGTTTGCTATTTTCTTTGCGGTATCCAAAGGCTAGCGCAAATGTAATGACGCAAGCTATTCCCGCTAAGGCCCCAAAAAGGCGGTTTATAAATTCGACCCAAGTGTGCATTGGGTTAAAAATGGCGTAGTCGTGTTTGGTATATTTTTCCCAATTCGCAGCGTTAAAATTGCTAGCTGAGGTAAAGTCAGTTTTGGCCACCAAAAGAGCTTCATCTTTGATAATCACTTGCCCTTTTTCATACTGTTTAGAAGGTGTAAAAAGAAGTTGACTTTTTTCGGTTGGTGGAATGTAGTATCCAAAACATTTTGGCCAATCTGGGCATCCCATTCCAGAGCCTGTCAATCGAACAAAAGCTCCGGCAAATATGACCAAATAAACCAGTACTAAGGCTATTTTTGCTGATTTTAAAAAGTATTTTTTCATCTGAATTGGTAGAAAAATTGAGGTCTTTCTATCGACCGTTTTTTTATTTTTTTAGCGCTAAAATTGCAATTGTTTTGTTTTCGCAAAAATAGCTAAAAGCCCAGCATTGCTATTTGAAACAATAGTTAAACTTTGGCCAAACCCATCTTTGCTGCTTTGATCAACATAAAATCATAGGCTGCTTGATAATCGTTCGGGATTTCGCCTTCTAAAATTGCTTCTTTGATTGCCTCTTTTAAACGGCCAATTTCCATAGAAGGTTTTAAGTTGAAAATCGCCATGATTTCTTCTCCACTAATTGGTGGTTGAAAATTACGAATATGATCACGCTCTTCTACCTCAATGATTTTTTTACGAACTATTTCAAAATTTTTATGGTATTTCTTGAACTTGTTTGGGTTTTTGGTGGTAATATCTGCCTCGCACAAAATCATCAAATTTTCAACGTCTTCACCGGCGTCAAAAACCAATCGGCGAACCGCACTATCGGTTACCAAATCTTGAGATAAAACGATCGGTCTTGAACTCATTGAAACCATTTTTTGAACAAATTTCATTTTGTGGTTCAAAGGCATGTGCAAGCGTTCGAATATTTTTTTGGCCATTTTACCGCCCAAAAATTCATGTCCATGAAACGTCCATCCTTGTTTTTTATTAAATCGTTTGGTAGGTGCTTTACCAATATCGTGTAACAAAGCAGCCCATCGCAACCAAACATCATCCGTATTTGGGCAAATATTATCTACCACTTCTAAAGTGTGGTAAAAATTATTTTTATGTGTATGACCTTCGATTTCTTCGACTTGATTTAAGGCTGTAAGCTCAGGCAAAATTAAATCTAACAAACCTGTTTTATACAATAATAAAAAGCCAACAGAAGGTTTAGCAGTTTGTAAAATTTTGTTGAGTTCATCAACGATGCGTTCGCCAGAAATGATTTTAATTCGCTCGGCGTTTTTAGTAATAGCCTGCAACGATTCGGTTTCAATTTCAAAATTCAATTGCGTTGCAAATCGAATAGCGCGCATCATTCGTAACGGATCGTCAGAATAAGTAATGTCAGGATTTAAAGGTGTTTTTAGGATCTTTTTATCCATATCTTGCAGACCTTCAAACGGATCGAGTAAATCGCCATAAGTTCCTTCATTTAAGGAAATAGCCAAGGCATTGATCGTAAAATCACGACGGTCTTGATCGTCTTTTAAAGTACCATTTTCAACAATTGGGTTGCGACTATCTGATTGATACGACTCTTTTCGAGCACCAACAAATTCAATTTCTGTATCTTCAAAACGCAGCATGGCGGTGCCATAGGTCTTAAAAACTTGTACTTTTGGTTTGTTTGGCAAAAGTTGGGATACTTTTAATGCCAATTCGATACCGCTACCAACGGCAACGACATCAATATCTTTTTTGAAATCTCTTCCTAAAATGTAATCTCTAACGAAGCCACCAATCACGTAGCTTTCTACGTTCAGTTCTTGCGAAGCTTGGGAGATGATTTCGAATATTTTATTGTTTAATGCTTGTTTGTAATTCATTGTTTAACCGCAGATTCGCAGATTTATTTTTATTATTTTGTATTCACGATGCGCTTGTATTCGAGGGATTTTGAATTGAAATTAGCTAATAAAGCCAATTCATATCCAGAGACTTTTAGGTAATTAATACATTGATTGAAGTGGTTATTGTTGAAACAATCTACAGTTTTAACTTCAAGAATGATATTACCAAACACGACAAAATCGGCATAAAATTTATGTTTCAGGGTTGTGTTTTTGTATTGTACTTCAAACTCCTTTTCACGTTCAAAAATTATATTATGTTCGTCTAATTCGTATTCAATTGCATCTTTGTAAACGATTTCAGAGAATCCTTTGCCTAAGTTTTTATGCACTTCAAACAGAATTCCAATTATTTGGTACGTTTTATCTTTATTTAAATATACTTCTGACATAAAGGAGGAAATGAATTAATAATCTGCGAATCTGCGGTGAAAAGCATTATTAGATAATTATTTACGAATAACCTTCACCTGCGAATCGCTCGTTAATTTGATAATAGTTGATGGTTTTCCTCCAATTTTATCTTGGTGCAAATTTACAACATAGTCTACACCTTTTATAATTTCTGGATTGATATCTTTGAATGCAATAGGCGTGGGTTGGCCAGAGATATTTGCTGAAGTTGAAACTAGTGGTTTTTTCATTTTTTCCATTAGTTTAAAACAAAATGGCTCTTTTACTATGCGCACACCAAGCGATTTATCTGCCGAAATAACGTTAGGAGCCACATTTCTAGGATTGTCAAGGATTAAGGTGGTAGGTTTTTCAGATAAATCTATTATTTGCCAAGCTACTTCCGGAATGTCCTTAAAAACATTGTACATCATTTTTTCGCCATTCATCAACACAATCATGCTTTGCGTTTCGGCTCTTTGTTTGAGTTTGTATATTTTGGCTACAGCATCAGGATTTGTGGCGTCACAGCCAATTCCCCAAACAGTATCAGTAGGGTACAAGATAATTCCGCCTTCCTTGATAACTTCGTAAGCTTTGTGTATTTCGTTGTTAATATCCATTTTTCTGAGATAAATTCGATGCAAAATTAAGCAATATCCCAGAGGATTGCTATAAATTTAATTTTCAATAAATATGTTTTTCTTAATTATAAGATTATTTTTGTCAATTCATAACAAGTATAGTCTATCAAGTAGTTTTTAAGTGGGTGTGTGTTATAAATAATTCAAGATCGAATGAGTCAAAAAGTAAAAGTAGTTATTCCTGTATACAGAAGTTTTTTTGGAGAATTGGAGGAAGAATCCTTTTTGCAATGTCACGCTGTATTATCCAATTACGACATCGTTTTAGTACAACCAGAAGGTTTAGATACAAGTTTTATTACGGGTAAATATCCAAAAGTACAGGTCGAGTATTTTCCAAAATCTTATTTTCAAAGTATTGATGGATACAATCAGTTGTTGCTTTCTTCTACTTTTTATGAACGTTTTATAAAATCGGAGTTTATTTTAATTTACCAGTTGGACGCCTTTGTTTTTTCAGATCAATTGGCCGATTGGTGTGCTAAAGACTATGATTATGTTGGAGCACCTTGGATTGCAACTCAAGAAAAATTCCCATTGAAACAAATTAATGCTGTGCTAAAACCATTTAAATCACACCGCACCAAAAGAAGGGATGTGATTTTTTACAAAGTAGGCAATGGTGGATTTTCACTACGTAAAACGGCTACTCACTTTATAATAGCAACCGAACAAAAAGACGCTATTAAAAAATTGTTGGCCGATAAAGAACGTGATTTATGCGCCATTGAAGATGTGTTTTGGTCCATTCGTGTACCAGAATTATATCCAAATTTTAAAATTCCTCTGTATCAAGAAGCACTTGGCTTTGCTATGGATAGAAAGCCTGAATTGGCCATGAAGCTCAATAACAATCAAATGCCGTTTGGTTGCCATGGTATTAATAAAAATAAGGTGACCCATTTTTGGAAACCACTTTTACAGCAGTATAAAAAATAATTAGTAAAAAATGATGGCCTCTGAATCTATAGCCGATTGCATAAAGAATTTTAAAACAACTGGAACTGTTTTTGGTGACGGTCAGCGAAACATAATCAAATTATTTTCAGTGGATGGTGCGATGGTTAATATCAAATCATTTAAAATTCCCAATATTATCAATCAAATTGCGTACAAATATTTTCGTAAATCAAAAGCGCGACGCTCTTACGAATACGCTACTCGATTGTTAGAAAATGGCATTGGTACACCACAACCTTTGGCCTATGTAGAACATTTTAATTGGTTGGGTTTGCAATCTAGTTTTTATGCAAGTGCGCATTTACAAACAGAGTTAACTTACCGAGAATTAGTCCTGCAGCCTGATTATCCGGATCATGAAAATATTTTACGTCAATTTACCGCTTTTACTTTTTTGTTGCATGAAAAAGGAATCGAGTTTTTAGATCATTCGCCCGGAAACACACTGATAAAAAATGACGACAACGGACGCTATAGTTTTTATTTAGTTGATTTAAATCGAATGAATTTTCATCGTGAAATGAGTTTTGATTTGCGAATGAAAAACTTTTCTAGGCTTACGCCAAAAGAGGAAATGATTGCTGTTATGAGTGATGAGTATAGCAAATTAGCTGCTATTCCTTATGATGAAGTGTTTACAAAAATGAATTTTTACACTATCGATTTTCAAACTAAATTTCACAGAAAGCGCGCTCGAAAGCAGAAACTACTTTTTTGGAGGTAAGCTGGATTCCTTCCAAAGTTGTTTTAATTTTTGATATCTAACTCGAACCGAATTAGCATTTAGGTAACAAATGATTAGTCCCTTTTTGCCATCTAAAAAACCCAATCGAGCAATATAATTGTATAAAAAATTATAGAGGGGATGAAAAAAAGAACTGCCAAGTAACGCTTTTTCATTTTTTAAGAATTTCTCCTGAGCCTTTAATTCACCGTATCTGACTGTTTTCGCTTTGTATGAATTATAGTCGGTGTATGAATAGTGAATCAATCGATGGCGTAGGGCAGCAATTTTTCCTTGTACGTGCAGTTTTTCATGTACCAATTTATCATTTGCGTACTGAGCATATTTTTTGTTAAAAAGCCTGAATATTTTATCGGTTTGATTTCCGCTAAAACGTAATATTTCATTTTCAAACATAAATGTGCGCCTAAACAAATACGCTACTGCAGCAGGATTCTGTAAAGTAGTTTTAATTTCGTTTTGCAATTCAGGTGTCAAACGTTCGTCTGCATCGAGAAATAAAACCCAATCATTGCTTGCTAATGATAATGCATAATTGCGCTGGGCAGCATAGTTTTCAAACTTATTTTGATAAAATTTTACTTTAGAAAACACTTTGGAGACTTCTGCTGTACCATCTGTACTAAAGGAGTCAACCACGATAATTTCGCTTGCAAAATCAAGATCACTCAATAAGGTAGGCATTTGATGCTCCTCATTTAGCGTTATGATCAAAACGGATAAAGCAAGTGGGAAATCTGTGGTCATTATCTAGGATTGGTTTTAAAAATAAAAGTAAACGTTTGCATTTGAGAAATTGCACTCAAATAGTTCATTTAGCATGCGTATTTAAAAAATTCTTTAAAGCAGGAAAAATTAAATCAGGGTGAAATTTATGGTATAAATTGTCACTTTCTTGTTTGATTTCTTTCGCTGATTTTGATAAAAACAATTCAGGTTTGAATTCTTTCAAATGCAAAGACACATGTCGAATTCCATCTTCAAAAGTAGCCCAGCCTTTTTTATCAATCCAAGGAGAAAAGATGATAAATGAGGGTTTCTTGAGTGCTTTTGCCATATTAATAGCACCACCATCATTACCAATAATAAAATCGCAAGCATTCATAATGGCAATAAAATCGCGTATGCTGTGGCCAATTGCTTTTGGATAAATTTTACTTTGAGTACTCGATTTACATGCCTCTAATAGTTCAGTAGCTTCACTGCTTTGTTGAGGCATGTAATTAAAAAGTAGGTTTGCATCACAATGGTCGGCAATGAAATCTATCACTTGAGCCATGTAAGACAAAGGATAAGTTTTATCTTGGCTACTACCAAGAATACTTAACATTATTGTTTTTTTTGTTGTATCTATTTCATGTTCTTCGAACAATTTTTGAGCAAATGTTTTTTCATTTTCAGCTACGTAAATTTTAGGGAAATTGTCCAAGCTTACATTCAATTGTAATGGGTTGAGTAATGATAAACGTTGTTCTATAATTAGACCCGCATTGCTTGTGGCTTGCTCATGTCTGACAACAGTATCAGTGTATAGAAAAGAGCGCCCTTTTTTCCAATACGATATTTTTTTAGTTGCACCTGAAAATAAAACGACCAACCAGCTTTCAAGTTTCGAGTAAGCGTCAATAACGATATCATATCTCTCTTTTCGGATCGATCGAATGAATTTGTAATATTCCCATCTACTATTTTGGTGTTTTTTTTCGAATAGGATCAATTTGTCGAAACTTGTATGTCCTTCAAGCACTGGAGTTGTTGATTGATAAACCATGTAATCAATTTGTGCATTAGGATATCCTTTGCGCAAATTATCACACAAAATAGAGCTTACCAATACATCGCCGATCATTTTTTGCTGAATTACTAATATTTTCATGGAAATAATCAAGTAGGTTTAAAGAACAATTTTTCTTTTAAAATTCATTGCGCGTGGACTAATCCAAGTTTTGTTTTGAAGAACATGTTTGTAGTACATTGTTAAATTTCGCAACATGAGTCGGTGTACTTTTAGTTTTGGAACAAAAAATAAAACCAAACTAAAAAGGGATAAAATACTTTTTTCAAGTAATACACTTACAACCAATATGAATTGAAAATATGACTTAGTAAAGCCTGCAAATTCATTGCTTATGTAGGTATGTTTAGAGATAATAACTTCTGTTTTTGTCAGCGCTTTGGTAACTACATTCAAACGAGAGGCACCTCCATGCTGATGAAAAATGGTTGCTTTGCGAGTCACCGCTATTTTAGCTCCCATTTTAACTGCTTTTTTACAAAGATCAACATCTTCAAAATACAACCAATAATCCTCGTTCCAACCATTAATTCTCTCGAACCACGATCTACTGATCATTACGACAGCACCAGTCACCCAATCAGGATAAAACAATTCGTTTGTGTTTTGAAATCGATTTTTTAAAGCATTTGAATTCAACTTACGATAGATAGATCGCGAAATACCAAAAAAACGTCCTGCCGCCGGAAACAAATTATTTTGTTTATAATATTTATCATTTTCATTGATCTGCAAACAAGATAAAATTCCAATTTCAGGTTTTGCAATTTCAGTTTCTACCAAAACAGTTAAAGCTGCAGTAGTGAGTTTGGTGTCAGGATTTAAAAAAAGGAAATGGTTTCCCTTTGCCATGCTTGCACCTGTGTTGCAACCATTAGAGAAACCATTATTACCTGTGTTTTCTTTAAAAATAAACTGTGGATATTTAACTTGAAAGTTCGGCAATTGACCGTCATTCGAAAAATTGTCAATCACAATAACCTCAAAAGAGTGCTGTGATTCACTGATTTTTGTTAGCGATTCTAAACACTCGTCTAGCGCTTTCCAGCCGCGGTAATTGACAATAATTATTGATATATCCAATAGAATAAGTAGTAAAGAGATTAATTTATACTGCTACGTTATATTCACGTAAAGCATCATTCAAAGATGTTTTTAAATCAGTCGAAGCTTTTCTTTGTCCGATGATTAATGCACAAGGAACTTGAAAATCTCCTGCAGGGAATGATTTAGTATAGCTTCCTGGGATAACTACTGAACGAGCCGGTACATATCCTTTCATTTCAACTGGAGTTTCTCCGGTTACATCAATAATTTTTGTAGAGGCAGTTAAGCAAACATTTGCTCCCAAAACCGCTTCTTTTCCTACGTGTACACCTTCAACAACAATACAACGAGATCCAATAAAAGCACCGTCCTCAATGATTACTGGCGCAGCTTGTAATGGCTCTAAAACACCACCAATACCAACACCACCGCTTAAGTGAACGTGTTTACCAATTTGTGCACAGCTACCTACAGTTGCCCATGTATCTACCATTGTACCTTCGTCAACATAAGCGCCAATATTTACATAACTTGGCATCAAAATTACACCACTTGAAATGTAAGCTCCGTAACGTGCTACAGCATTTGGAACTACGCGAATTCCTTTTTCAGCGTAACCTGTTTTTAGTAACATTTTATCATGGTATTCAAAAATACCCGATTCCCATGTTTCCATTTTTTGAATAGGGAAGTACATTACTACCGCTTTCTTCACCCACTCGTTTACTTGCCATCCGTCAGCAACTGGTTCAGCAACTCGAAGTTGTCCGTTGTCAACTAGCTCGATTACCGCTCTAATGGCATCAGTAGTTGTAGTTTCTTGCAATAAGGCTCGGTTTTCCCAAGCTTGCTCTATAATTGTTTGTAATGGATTCATGTTATAAATTTTTGGCAAATATACCAATTTTAGACACAAGCAAAATAGCAAATTGCTATCAAAATGTTACATTTCTAACTTTATTATAGGTCTTTGTTTTCGGCATGAAAACTAGCGTTTTTAGATATCAAAATTAGTATTAATCATCGTTGTTTGACAGTTGATTCAAATACTTATCTTTGTAAAAAAAAACTAATGCCAAGAATTCTATCTATTGATTACGGTCAAAAACGCACTGGAATTGCAGTTACTGATGAAATGCAAATTATAGCATCAGGATTAACAACGATTCCTTCAGCAACAGCTATTCCTTTTTTGAAAGAGTATTTTAGTAAAGAGAAAGTCGAGGCGGTTTTGATAGGAGAACCCAAACAAATGAACGGACAGCCATCTGAGAGCGCCTCCATCATTAAAGGTTTTGTAACACATTTTAGCAATCATTTTCCGGATATGCCTGTGATTCGCATGGACGAACGCTTTACCTCAAAAATGGCATTTCAAACGATGATTGATAGCGGAATGAGTAAAAAGAAGCGTCAGGATAAAGGTTTGATCGATGAAATTTCAGCTACAATTATGTTACAAGATTATTTAGCTCGTAAAAAATAGCGTTTTCAAGAAAAAATAACGTTTTCGAACCAAAATGTTTTGAAAAATGTAGATTTTTGGGCTTATTTTATGCTTTTTTTTGCAATTATATGATTTATCTTTGCAGTCTAAAACCGAGTTATGTCTGATACAACCATACGTACAAATAGTGAAGTAGTGCTTATTGGAGCTGGAATAATGAGTGCTACTCTAGGTTTAATTCTGAAAGAATTACAACCGGATATTAAAATAGAAATTTACGAACGATTAGATATGGCGGCTGCCGAAAGTTCTGATGCATGGAATAATGCAGGGACTGGGCATTCTGCTTTTTGTGAATTAAATTATACCCCTGAAGCCGAAGATGGTAGCATTAATCCTAACAAAGCCATCAGTATTGCTGAATCATTTGAGGTTTCTAGACAATTTTGGGCTTATTTAGTGCAAGAAAATAAAGTGCCTTCTCCAGAAAATTTTATCAAAAGCATACCACACCTGAGCTTTGTTTGGGGTGAAAAGAATGTACAATACTTAAAAACAAGATTTGCAGCTTTGCAAACTAGTCCTTTGTTTAAAGAAATGGTATACAGCGAAGATGTTGCCGAACTTAAAAATTGGATGCCACTAGTAATGGATGGCCGAAAAGAAGGTGAAAAAGTAGCAGCTACATCTATGGCATTAGGTACTGATGTGAATTTTGGAGAATTAACACGCAGTATTTTTAAATATCTTACCAAAATGGATGGTGTTACCATGCATTTTAATCACGAAGTTCAAAAATTAAAACAACGTGATGATAAATCGTGGCGAATTAAAATTACCGATTTGGCCACGGGACAAAAACGAAAAGCATACACAAAATTCGTATTTATTGGTGCTGGTGGAGGTTCATTGCCTTTGCTAGAAAAAGCTGATGTTCCAGAGGGAAAAGGCTACGGTGGTTTCCCAGTAAGCGGACAATGGCTAAAATGTACGAATCCTGATGTTATTGCCAAACACGAAGCGAAAGTTTACGGTAAAGCAAGTGTGGGTGCCCCACCAATGTCGGTTCCTCATATTGATTCTAGAATGATTAATGGTGAAAAACAATTACTTTTTGGTCCATTTGCTGGTTTTTCAACTCGTTTCTTAAAAAATGGTTCGTATTCTGATTTGCCTCTTTCAATAAAACCAGACAATATCATTCCGATGATCGCTGCGGGTATCAAAAATATTCCGTTAACCAAATATTTGATTGAGCAAGTACGCCAATCTCCTAAAGACAGAATCAATGCCTTGCGTGAATATGTGCCAGGAGCAAGATCTAAGGATTGGGTTTTAGAACGTGCCGGTCAACGTGTTCAGGTTATCAAAAAGGATGAAAAAGAAGGTGGTGTTTTAGAATTTGGTACCGAGGTAATCGCTACTGCTGATGGAACACTTTCTGTTTTATTAGGTGCATCACCTGGAGCTTCAACAGCAGTCTCAATCATGATTGATTTGCTAGGGCGTTGTTACAAAGAAGAGATGAAAACAGCCGAGTGGCAAGATAAATTAAAGAAAATGATTCCTTCGTATGGTCAAAAGTTGAATGAAAATCCAGCTTTGTTAGCGCAAGTTCGCGAGGAAACATCTAAAGTTTTGAAATTGACGAACTAAAATTTTGTTATTATAATTAAAAAGGTACTAAGTAGAAAAACTTCTATTTAGTACCTTTTTTTTTATTGCATGCTTTTCGTTGCTTTGACAATGTTTTTAGATAAGTTAGTCAGCCAAAGCAATTGCTCAATTATCAATTGGGCTTCTTGCATTTTGATTTGAAAAGCTTCTTCATCCAGTCCAATATTGGCCTTTATTTCTTTTTCTTTTACTTGTTGCAGTTCTGAAAATCTAATTTTTACAGCTTCGTTATCAGTTTCAAATATTTCGTTGGTTGCATTTGCTTGTAAAATCAAAATAGCCTGTTCTAAATTTTGAATGGCTGCTTGCACTACAATTTGAAATGCTTCTGACGCTTTCGTTGTTTTATGTGATTGTATATAAGTTCCCACCGAAGCAAGTGAGGAAAGTAAGGAATGGTTGAGTACCACCAATTTATAGGTTTGTGCCAAATGCACCTGTTTTGATTTAGGTTCCTGCACCATTCTTTGGAAAGAAGCCATTAAATTTCCTGTTTCCACAAAAGCATTTTTGCGAGCCAAGCGGTATGAGGTAGTAATTGCACCTTTAGTTTGATAAAAAAGAGCTATTTCTTTTAAATAATCTTGGTTGGCTTTAATAGCCTTTTCAAGATGTTTTGGTACATGTAAAAACTCCCATGATGGCCATAAAATATAATTGGCTAAAAATGCTAGAGTTGCACCTATAGCTGTATCTAAAATTCGAAATTGTACTAAATCACTGCTGTTTGGTGTCAAAATCCCGTAAATAAATACCACATACATAGTTACAAAAGTGGCACTTAATTTATAATTGACTTGTGTAAAAGTAAATCCCAATAGCATGCAAATAATGGATAGTAGCGCAAGAAATGGCGTACTACTAACCACAAACAAAAGGCCAAATGCTAAAACACCGCCAAATATAGTTCCAAGTGTTCGCTGAAAAGAACGCTCTTTTGTCAGGCCGTAACCAGGTCTCATAATTACGATGATGGTGAGCAAAATCCAATAGGCATTTTGAAAATCAAAGCTATGGCCTAATGCAAAACCTGCGGCTAGTGTTAGCGTTAATCGTAAGGAGTGTCGAAAAAGTATCGATGAAAAACTAAAATTTTGAACTAAAGTTCGCCAAGGATAATACTCTGGGGTTAAAAATTTTTCTAAGTCCTTGTCAATTCCTTTCCAATCTGCATTACTAAATGTCGAAGAATAAGCTCGCTCAACAATTTTTATCTTTTCAACTTGCTTTTCAGCGTAGTGCAACATAGTGGTTAACATCAAAACACCCTCTGCAGCTGCAGTTGTACCAAGT
The DNA here is from genome assembly GCF_011365745.1 of Flavobacterium turcicum. Classification (GTDB taxonomy): domain Bacteria; phylum Bacteroidota; class Bacteroidia; order Flavobacteriales; family Flavobacteriaceae; genus Flavobacterium; species Flavobacterium turcicum. The sequence goes on from NZ_JAAOBY010000003.1 coordinate 168,903, forward strand.
TCCTTTTGATAACTCATAATAGCTTCTTGCAAGGCATTTAAATCGCTATTCAGAGTGTGCTCGCTTTGATGTATCTTACTTTTTTTAATGTTTTTTGATAATTTTTTTAAGCTAGCCGCTAGGTTGTAAGCTAGGTTTTGGTAAGTACGCAATACTGCCGGATGGGCATCGAATTTTTGATGTAAGGTATCATGGTCAAATGCAGTAGAAAGAGCCAATTCTTGAATTTCAACTAAGGAAATAAAAATCAATAGCATTTTTCTATTTTGTTCAGAGGAACCGGCAGCAGTTTGACTACCAATCAAGACCTCTCTTAAATTTTGCTGTGTGGTATTGAGGTCAACTTGCAAATGCAATTGTTGCTCTATTATAGATTTTCGGTTTGCATCAATACTCCATAAGTCACCTCTTAGTTTTAAATACTTCGCAGTAAGCTTAATACAAGAAGCCATTTCAAGCGCAGCATAGCGGTTGGGTCTGATATAATGAAAAATAACAGAGATAAGTGAATAAAATAGTCCCCCAACTAAAACAAATGCGGCATGTGTAAAAATTGCTGCACCCGTGCTTACATTTGCAAATGCCAAAGAAATAGCTATGAGTCCTGTAAAAGATACCATGCTCGCTCGCTGCCCGTATACCGAAAGCATTGAAATAAAAAACAGCAAAAGTAGCATTAAAGGATAAAACACAACAGAGTACGGCATTAGTAATTGCACAAATCCGGTTAAGGTACTTACTAGGACTGCTGTAAAAAGCATCCCTCTTATTTTGTGTTGTAAGCTCGATGGTATATCAGTGGGATACACAAAAATTGCTCCCAAAGCCATTGTGAATCCCCATTGAAAATGATCAAAGTAGGACAAGACTAGTACCGGGATGACCGCTGCCAATGTCACTTTTACAGCATTGGTAAAATAAGTAGTGTTGGTAACTTTTGAGATAGATTGTAACATATAACCGTATTGAAACAAAGATACGTTTTAGCGCTCTCCTGCAAAAGAAATCCCGATCTGATTTATTAAAAATGACTATTACTTACGAATAATGACCTACGCATTATTCAATGTCTAATTTTTTACTATTTTTGCACACCGAAACAAAAGGCAATACTGTCTTGGTTCCGTTTATCATTAATATTTCAACACCATGATTTTACCAATTATAGGATACGGTGATCCCGTTTTAAGAAAAGTAGGCGAGGTGGTAACACCTGAGCATCCTAATTTAAAAGAAACTATCGCGAACATGTACGAGACCATGTATAATGCGCATGGTGTGGGCTTGGCTGCTCCTCAAGTAGGTTTGGCTTTGCGATTATTCGTAATCGACACTACTCCTTTTAGTGATGACGACGATTTAGCGGCTACCGAACAACAAAAATTGAATGGTTTCAAAAGAACGTTCATCAACGCCAAAATGGTCAAAGAAGAAGGCGAAGAGTGGGTTTTTAACGAAGGATGTTTGAGTATTCCTGACGTTCGTGAAGACGTATATCGTAATCCTACTATTACTGTAGAATATTGTGAAGAGGATTTTGTGGTAAAAACAGAAGTTTTTGACGGACTCATCGCTCGCGTAATTCAACACGAGTACGATCACATTGAAGGAATTTTATTTACCGATAAAATATCTTCCTTGAAAAAAAGATTGATTCAAAAGAAATTAAAAAACATCCTTGAAGGAAAGACATTCCAAGAATACCGAATGAAATTTTTTGGTAAAAAAGGAAGATAAATTCCAAACGCGACAAGTGGAATGATTTTTGGTCCACACGCAGCAATTAATTAATCAAATTCTTAATACTAATTACACCAACATGAATTTAGAAAAAATATTAGCTATTTCTGGGAAACCAGGTTTATACATTTTGAGAGTACAAACCAGAACTGGATTCGTAGCTGAATCATTGGCTGATGGAAAAAAAATTACAGTAAATTTAAAAAGCAATGTAAGTTTGCTTTCTGAAATTTCAATTTATACGTACGAAGGTGAAAAACCGTTGGCCGAAATCATGCAAACTATTGCTGATAAAGAAAATAATGGTCCAGCACTTTCACATAAAGAAGACAACGCTAAATTAGCAGCTTACTTTAAAGAAATTTTGCCAAATTACGATGAAGAGCGCGTGTACCCATCAGATATCAAGAAAATTTTAAATTGGTACGGTATTTTACAAGCAAAAGATTTATTGGTAAGTCCTACTGCCACAGAGGCAACTCCAGAAGAAGAAGCAACGGAAGCAACCGAAGAAAAAGCGCCTGCTAAAAAAGCAAAAGCTAAGAAAGAGTAGCGCATAACTAAATAACAAATTAATCCTGTTTCAGTTTTTTCTGAACAGGATTTTTTTATTTTTACTAAAAAACAATACAGATGAACTCTAGAGCAAACCAACTGAAAGCTTTCGAACGATTATTGGACATCATGGACGATTTGCGTGAAAAATGCCCTTGGGATAAAAAGCAAACCATGCAAAGCTTACGTCACCTTACCATCGAGGAAACTTATGAGTTGGGCGACGCTATTTTAGATAATGATCTGACTGAAGTAAAAAAAGAGTTGGGCGACTTGTTGTTACATTTGGTTTTTTACGCCAAAATAGGAAGTGAGACTAATGATTTTGACATTGCTGATGTATGTAATGAAATTTCAGAGAAATTGATTCACCGTCATCCACATATTTACGGGGATGTGGTTGTTGAAGATGAAGAAGAAGTAAAACAAAATTGGGAAAAACTGAAACTTAAAGAGGGCAAGAAATCAGTTTTAGAAGGAGTCCCAAAAAGTTTACCAGCCTTAGTGAAAGCCAGCCGAATTCAAGACAAAGTGAAAGGTGTTGGATTTGATTGGGAAGAACCACAACAAGTTTGGGACAAAGTGCAAGAGGAATTGCAAGAATTACAAGTTGAGGTTGCAGCTGGCGATCAAGATAAAATAGAAGCTGAGTTTGGCGATGTCTTGTTTTCTATGATCAATTACGCGCGTTTCTTGAAAGTGAATCCCGAAGATGCATTAGAAAGAACCAATAAAAAATTCATCAAACGTTTTCAGTACTTAGAAAGTAAAGCTGGTGAAATGGGAAAACCTCTCATGGATATGACATTAGCAGAGATGGATGTTTTTTGGGAAGAGGCAAAGAAGTTGTAGTTTTTGTTTTCAGAGTTAAAGTTTAGTTTTAGATTTATAAAAAATTACCAATGTCAGAAGATAAAACCGAGTTAAAAAGATCATTAGGATTAATTGATGCAACGAGTTTAGTTGCTGGTTCCATGATTGGTTCTGGAATTTTTATTGTAACATCAGCAATGGCCAGAGATATTGGTTCTGCTGCTTGGTTGTTAGTCATTTGGATCATAACCGGAATCATTACTGTGGCTGCAGCATTGAGCTATGGGGAACTGGCAGGCATGATGCCAAAAGCCGGTGGACAATTTGTGTACATACAGCGCGCTTACGGTAGGTTGGTCTCTTTCCTGTACGGTTGGACAGTTTTTACGGTAATTCAAACCGGAGTTATTGCAGCGATAGCAGTAACTTTTGCAAATTATGCCGCTATTTTTTTTCCAGTATTAGATCAAACGTTATTTACAGTAGGCGAAAATTTTGTTTTTTCTTATCAAAAAGTACTGGCTATTTTTAGTATTGTTTTACTAACTTACATCAACACCAAAGGAGTTGAAAGCGGTAAAACAGTCCAACTTATTTTTACATCTGCCAAATTGATTGCCCTATTTGCATTGATTATTTTAGGATTATATGTGGGGTTGCAAACCAACGTTTTGTCGGATAATTTCGAAAACATGTGGGAAGCTAGTAAAACCGTAATACAGCCTGACGGTTCAGTTACTGTATCAAAACTTGCCGGGATAGCGCTTTTGGGAGCAGCTGGAGCAACAATAATTAACTCTTTATTTTCTAGTGACGCATGGAATAATGTGACTTTTATTGCCGGTGAAATCAAAGATCCCAAAAAGAATATTCCACGTAGTTTGTTTCTGGGAACTTTAATCGTTACCGTGGTTTACGTTTTAGCCAATGTGGCTTATTTGGCATTATTACCTTTGCAAGGAACGCCTGCAGCTACTGATATTGCTGCCAACGGAATTATGTTTGCCAGTAACGATAGAGTAGGAGCGGCAGCTGCAAGTATGATAATGGGTGATGTGAGTGTTTTTGTAATGGCAGCTTTGATTATGGTATCTACTTTTGGTTGTAATAGTGGCTTGATTCTTTCGGGTGGTCGTTTGTTTTTTGCCATGGCCAAAGATGGTTTGTTTTTCAAGCAAGCTACGGAGTTAAATAAAAATCAAGTTCCTGCAAAAGCTTTATGGGTACAATGTATCTGGGCATGTGTGTTATGTATCTCGGGTAAGTTTGGTGATTTATTGACCTATGCCACTTTTGCGTCCTTATTATTTTATATTCTTACTATTTTAGGAGTTTTTATTTTACGAAAAAAGGAACCTTATGCCGATAGGCCTTACAAAGCATTTGGCTATCCTGTAGTTCCTGCACTTTACATCATAGTAACAGTAGCAATTTGTATCACTTTATTGATTTACGACACGTTCAATACTGGTTTGGGCTTGTGTATTGTGGCTTTGGGAATTCCGGTATACTATTTAGTGATGAACAAAAAAGGACAGTCCTGAATTTAATTCGAAATTAGATATAAAAAAAGAGGCCATTTGGCCTCTTTTTTTATGAGTTGTAATACTACTCTTCAATTTTAATATTACGTAATTGCTGAAGTTTTTCTTTCCAAACTTCAAGACCTTCTTTGTGAATAGCGATGTTTTTACGAACCTCTAATACAATAGAATTTTCTTTTTTGGCATTTTTAGTATTGGTAAAAAACTGAATATTGTTTTCCAATTGAAAAATTTCATTCTGAACTTCTTCTATTTTGCGCATGATAAAAATCTTCTCGCTATCCAGTTTACGGCTATCATTACTTTCTGATAATTGATCCATTCTGTCAGCAAAACGCATCATGTCAGTATCTTTTTTACTCAAACTTAATTTTTCAAAAAGCGCATCCAAAATTTTATTGAATTTACCTTCAATATGTCTTCTTGGGAACGGTACTTTACCAAAGTTTTTCCAAGTTTCAATATGCAATTTAATGGCATCTAAATCGGCTTTATGCTCTCCTGATAATTCAAAAGTGCGCAATCCTTCTAAATAATTTTTCTTATTTTCAAAAGCAACAACTTCTTCGTTATTTTCGTCGTTTTGGTGTGCTTTCAATTGATCAAAATAGTGGTTGCAAGCCGCTCTAAAATCCTTCCAAATTTTCTCAGAATGTTTTCTAGGTACATGACCAATAGTTTTCCATTCCTCTTGAATTTGCTTCATGATAGGTGTAGTAGCAGCAAAGTCAGTGCTTTCTTGAAGCTCTTGTGCTTTGGCAACCAAAGCCAATTTTTTATTCAAATTGTCGTTTTGATCTTTTTTGATGTCTTTATAAAACGAGTTTTTAAAAGTATTGAAGTTGCGAACGGTTATTTTAAAACGGTTCCAAGTAGCTTCGTTTACTTCAGCAGGAACTTTTCCAGCCTCAAAAAAGGCGTTTCTCAAAGCTTCTACTTTTGCAATTTGCGCCAGCCATTGTGTATGAGCCTCTACTTTTTCAGTAGCCAAAACTTCAATTTGCGCAATAATTTCCTCTTTGCGTTTCAAATTATCATTTTCAACTGCACGCTGGTTTTCAAACAAAAGTTCTCTTTTATCGTGCATTTGTTTAGTGAGTTCACTAAAACGATTCCAAATACTTTCTCTGTGCTCGCGTGAAACAGGACCAATATCTTCTTTCCAAATGCGGTGTAAATCTTGTAATTCTCTAAAAGCTTTGGCAACATCTTCTTCATGAACCAAGGCTTCTACACGCGCTACAATTTTTTGTTTTTGCTCTAAATTGTGCTTAAAATCAAGGTCGCGCGCTTCTCTGTCAAGGTGCAAATAATCGTAAAAATTCTCTACGTGAAAATGGTAGTTGTTCCAAACATGGTTGTATTTGTCTTTAGGAATCGGACCCGCATTTTTCCAACGCTCACGCAATTCATTAAAGGGTTTCAAGATATCTTTAATGTTCGTCTGTGGGTCAATAAGCTCCTTTAGTGCTTCGACAATAGCCAAACGTTCCTCTAAATTCGCTTTTAAATTATTTTGTACACTTTTAAAGTGATTGTTTTTTAGTTCTCTGTATTTTGAAAAATAGCTGTCAAACTGTGCTTTCAGTGGCGAGTGGTATTCAAAATCCTCAGTTGGGTCTTGATTTTCAGCCAAAAAAGCAGCTCTTTTTTCTTCAATCAAGTGATTGTATTTAGCCAAAAATGCTTTTTTAATCTCCTCAATGTGTTCTTTGAAGCTCAAAGGTTGGTCTTTACTCACAAAATCTTTGAGTGCGCTCACCAAATCTTCTAGTGGTAAAGCCTCATAATCTTGCATCGGTATTTGCAATTCCTCATTAGGCGTAGCCTCTTCACTTTTAGCGGCATTAGTAGCTGCAATAGCTTCTACGGCTTGTGCGTGCGTATCAGTTTGCGGTTCAGTAGTAGCAATAGTTGGTTCAGTTGCTTCTTGCTGTGCGGTGTTTCCATCTGTGTCGTTTTCCGTACGCAACAGGTTATCGTTCTGTTCTTCTAACATTGGTTCAATGTATAAGTTGTGGTTTATAATCAAGTCGAAAGGTAGTAAAGCCGTTCGAAAATACAAAATATACAACGTACTTTATTAATCACATTGCAAAAGAGAATTTTCATTATGAGCAATTTAGCTCTGCTGAATCTTCGATGTTCAGCTGTTCACTACATTTCCGATCAAAAAAACTACGGCCGAAAGGATCTTGCTTTTTAAAATTTGAAAGCTGCCACTTCCATTTGGGTTATGGGTTTTGTCATAATACTTTTCCAAAACAAAAAACTCCCAAAAACAAAATCGTTTTGGGAGTTTTAAAACTAAGAGATAGGTTTTATCTATTCCAAATCTTCCAAGCTTTTTCAGCTTGAAAAATCAGCATGTCTAAACCGTTTTGGGTTTGTGCGCCTTGCGCCGCCGCCTTTTTAAGAAATTGTGTTTCGGCTGGATTGTAAATTAAATCGTAAGCAATGTGTTTTGTCGTGAAAAATTCATAAGGCAAATCAGGGCACGCATTTGTGTTTGGGCTAGTACCTACGGGAGTTGCATTGATGATAATTTGGTAATTATCAAAAGTGGTTGCATTTATTAACTCATATCCAATACTGTTTTCCTTGCTTTCACGAGAAACAAAAGTGTACGGAATATCGAGTTCATCTAATGCAAATGCGACTCCTTTTGAAGCGCCGCCTGTACCTAAAATTAATGCCTTTTTATGATATGCTTGCAATAGTGGTTGTAGTGATTTTTTGAAACCAAAATAATCCGTGTTGTAGCCTTTTAAATTTCCTTTTTTTGTAATTTTTATAGTGTTCACAGCACCAATTTGAGCTGCTTTTTTAGATAGTTTTTGCAAGTAAGGAATGATCGTTTCTTTGTACGGAATGGTCACATTCAAGCCTTTTAAATCTTTGTTGTTGCTTATAACTTCTAGAAATTCGTCAATCGTAGCTATGTCAAAATTTTCGTAACTATGACCTTCAAAATTTTCGTTGGCAAATTTTTCTGTGAAATATCCTTTCGAAAAAGAATAGCTAATGTTGCGTCCTAATAACCCAAAACGTTTACGAAGCAGTTCACTCATCTTTATTTTCTATTTTTGGCAATATAGTTTTGAACTGATTTTTTGGCCCAAACCACCGGGAATAATTCCTCAAGAAGGGTATGATTTTCAAAATTCAATCGCAATCCATTACTCAAATGAAACTTAGCTTTAGTTGCATCAGAAATCATGTAATATATTCCGGCCAAGCGGTATTCTATTTCGTTTTCTTCAGGGAAATACTCAGAGGCTTGCAATAAAGTTTGCACGGCACTCTCAAATTCGCCTAAAAACTGTAAAATATCTACCCAAAAAAGCCAGGTTTCTAAACCGGTTTCTCCAAATTCAACTGCTTTGCGATAGCCAAATTCTGCTTCTTCAAAAAAGTTCATTTGCTTGTTAATACTCGCATAACGTTTCCAATACAAGCGGTTTTGATTATCAATTGCCAACGCTTTATTGACAAAGAACAATGCTTTTTGATAATTTTTTAATCGAACATAAAAATCAGTAATGGCAATCCAACCTTTATCTAACAAAGGGTCTTCGTGTACGGTTTGGTTGTAAAATTTGATTGCCAAGGCACTATTGCCTAACTTTTCGTGGCATTTTCCTAATCGTAACAAAGCATAGGAAGTAGCATCATCCAATTCGATGGTGCGCGTATAGCTTTCAATAGCTTCTTCATATTTTTTGAGTCGTTCGTAGGCTTTGGCTTTTTCCATAAAAGCACCTAAAAATTCGTCATCAATTAACGTAGCATATTCAAAGGCGCGAATGGCATCTTGGTATTCTTTTTCACTATAGTGCAAGCGACCTAATTGGTGCCAAGCAATTTCGCTATATGGTTTTTTGTCGATATAGGTTTTTAAAAACTGTATGGCATCTTGATTTTGGTCTAAAAACTCAAAGCAGTATACAACGTTGTACAACGCCGATTGATCTTCAAGATCTTCCTCTAGACAATTGATGAAGTTGGTTTTTGCCAATTCAAAATTATCCATAAAAAGGTATTCCATGCCAATCAAGTTGTATACATCAGCCAAATCGTCTGTGTATTGTAAAGCAATTTTAAGCAATTCAACTGCTTTTTCGTGTTGGTCTCTTTTGGAACAAATATTGGCTTTTTGTATGTAAATTTCCTCGTTATTAGGTTCAATAGCATACAGTTCATTCAGCAATTTTTCAGCCAATTCTAGTTTGTCATCGTAGACCAACATTTCTACTTGAACCAACTTTAATCCAGTTGATCTCGGGTGTTGTTCCAGGGCTAGTTTGAGTGCTTTTTTTGCCAAAGAAGCCTTGCCCATATCAAGATAATGCAGGATTATTTCTTCAAATTCTTCCGAGTCAAAAAAGAAAACCTTGTTCGTTTTCAACATCGATTCAAATTTGGAAAGAGATAAGTTATAGTCTTCTTCTTCGTTGCTTAATTGCATACTTTGTGTTTTTAATTGACTTACCTAAAATTAGGCATTCGGTTTTGTACTGAGGTTGCTCTCTCAAATTGTTGTGAACAATTTAATTAACACGCCTTCGTTGTTTTGTATCGTCAGAGAAAGCTATTTGTATTATCACGCTTTTACCTCTTCGGTTACATGGTTTAGCTATTTTCGATTCAACATCAAACTTGAACTTGTTAAAGCTTTTACGTTTTTATTTGTTATTTCGGGCATGGATTTCATCCATAACTTCTAAAATGATGGCGCAACCTTCGCGTATTTCATCTTCAGAAATAGTTAATGGAGGCGTAATTCTAATAGCACATCCTTCAAAAAGCAACCAAAACAAGATCAATCCTCTGTCTTGACAGGTTAAAATTACTTCGTTTGTTATTTCAGGAACTGCGGTCATTGCGGCTAGCATCAATCCTTTTCCTCTAACTTCCTGTATCAAAGGGTGTACCAAAAGCGAGCGAAACAGTTTTTCCTTCTCAAGCGCTTCGGCCATTAAATTGGTCTCTGTAATTTCTTTCAAAGTAGCCAAACAAGCTGCCGCAATGACAGGATGTCCTCCAAAAGTGGTTATATGTCCTAATTTGGGGTTGTGACTCAAAAGTTTCATCATATCGGCAGAAGCAGTAAAAGCACCCACTGGCATGCCGCCGCCCATTCCTTTACCCATGACTACAATATCAGGAATTGCATTGTAATGTTCAAAACCAAACAGTTTTCCTGTACGCCCAAATCCGGGTTGGATTTCATCTAAAATTAATAATGCGCCAACCTCGTTGCAACGAGCGCGTACTTTTTGTAAAAAATCGTTCTCTGGTTGTATAAAACCGGCTCCACCTTGGATAGTTTCTAGTAAAATTCCAGCTGTTTTGGTGGTGATTTTTTCTAAATCGGCTTCGTTATTAAAAGTAATAAAATCTACATCAGGAATCAACGGTCTGAATACTTGTTTTCGTTCTTCAAATCCCATCACACTCAAAGATCCCATTGTATTACCGTGATAGGCGTTATGGCAGGAAATAAGCTGACTGCGCCCCGTTACTCTGCGTGCCAATTTGAGTGCACCTTCGATTGCTTCTGTACCTGAATTTACTAAATAGGTAGTATCTAATGGATCGGGTAGAAGGGATGCCATAAGTTTGCAATATTCTACAGCTGGACTTTGAGCGTATTCGCCATAAACCATCACGTGTGAATATTTGTCTAGCTGATCCTTTATTGCTTGGTTCACTCTTGGGTGTTGATGACCAAGTGAACAAGCTGAAACGCCTGCTACAAAGTCAAGGTATTTTTGTTGATTGGTATTGTAAATATAGCTTCCTACGGCATGCGATATTTCCATTCCTAGCGGATACGGAGAAGTTTGAGCTTGGTATGTTAAAAAATCTGTCTTCACAAATTATTGTTTATTCGTTTATTTTATGCTTTTTTTCTAGCTAAATGTTCAATTCGACTGCACACTGCCAAATGATACTATATTACTGTAAACTGCGACTGCAAACTGCGACTATTTCTTAGCCTTCTTTTTGTCATAATTCAGCGTTTCTTTCCTAGTTTTCAATGGAACATTTTTCTTGGCTACTGCAGTTTTTAAAGCCTTTTCAATTTTATCATTGTCGATATTTTCTTCTGGCGGAAAAATATCATCTTTTGATTTGATTCGCTCGTCGCCACGCCAAACTAAACCACGCAGAATTCGAGCGTTTTCAGGTAATTCTTTTTCAGGAAAAATATCGCCATCAACTTGTTGGAAAAAAGTTATGGTTTCCACCTCATTATTTTCTAAAATCAAATTGATTTTACTGCTTTTGTTTTTATTAATACCAATTAATTCTTGGTCGTCATTGCGCATGTAATAAATAACTTCAGTGTTTTTTACCACATCTACATCGTGCAGTTTTCCTTCTTTAAATTTCCCATACAAGTTTTGACCTTTGACTTGATTGTAACCGGTCCCAATTGTGTCTTTGGAGACAATAAACGTATTTTCGAGAACTTTTAGCGAATCCAACTTTTCTGTTGTATTGTTACCAATCAAGTGCATGACATCGCCTGTGATTTGGTTTTCAGCGTTCCACAAAATCGGATTTCCAATTAGTTTTGTTAAAGCTGTTTTCGAGCTAGAATGAATAGAATCACATTTACCGCTCATATCTTTTTTGAAAAACCGAACATTATTAAATGCTCTAATGATTCGATTTCCCTCTTTCCCGGTCACCATTAATTTTTTTCCGTGAATGTAAACCGAGTCATTTTCTACAAAATTCACTGCAACTGCTCTCTTGGTTACAAACATGGAGTCTAGTTTTTTGTAAACTTCGGCGTAATGTCCTTTTACTATTCCGCGGTTAATAGAGTCGGTTATTTTTACATTCCTACTAGCCGATGCAAATTCTCGATTTCTATCGTAGTACAAACTATCTCCTTTTATTAACCGATCGTCATACCGGATATAGGATTTATTTAAAAAATGGGCGAGATTTTTTTTAGTATCGTAAAAACCTTTTTCAGTATAAATATAATTGGCTTTACTAGTAATTGTTGATGGTCCCAACAAATAGGAGTGACCAGAGTTACTAAAATAATCTAAGTGATTCGACTTGATTACATAGGTAGGATTGGTGATGCTAACAGCCGTTAAAAATTGAAATTTTTTCTCCTTTACATAATACCGTCCAGAATTACTCTTCAGCGTATTGTCTTTGTTGATGATGGTGCCGGGCGTGTCGTAATACACCTCTTGAATGTTTCGGTCAAAATTAAGAACTTCAGTCATTAAAGTGGCGTCAGGCGAACTCATGACAGCCTCTCCTGAAGCGTAAGCTTTTTTAACCAAGCCATTGTATTCAGCGTATTTACTGTTCAAGAATAAAGTGTCACCTTGAACCATTTGTACATTTCCAAAGGCTTTGATGTATTTTTCTTTCTCGAAATAGTAGGCTTTGTTGCAGGTAAGCACAATGCCGTCGTGATTCACACGAACATTTCCAATCAACAAAACAGCATCAGGGACTTCAACTTGATTCACATCTGAAAAATCAGCATTTTCGATGATTATTTTTTTGGGAGCTTGTGCCAAAAGGGTGCTGCTTACCAAAAAAAGGAAAGCAAAGCGAGCAAAAAGCAACAGTTTTTTCAAGGGATTAAATTTTTCACAAATTTATGAAAAAGCAAGCAATACTAATCGATATTAAGATTTATTTATAAGCGGTCTTAGGAGGATGGTAATGCTGTTTTAGTCAAAGTTATCAACAGTTTGGTAAACTCTTTCGTTGTAGTAAATTTGAAAACAAATTATGGCGGATAAAATTTTTAGCTAGAATCGGAGTTGCAGCAAAAATATATTAAATTTCAACTTTAATTTCTTTTTAAGGTGCAAAACATCTTAAAGTAGTTTAGATAATTTTATATTATGAAAAAAATAACTATCGTTGCAGGATTGAGTGCAGTGCTTTGCGCAACAGCTTGTAAAACAAAAGGAATCACGATGGATAAAAAGTACAATGACAGCAATACTCCAAAAAAAGAAGTAGTTTATCAAGTGTTTACACGTTTGTTCGGCAATACCAATACGACCAATAAACCGTGGGGAACCATTGAAGAAAATGGAGTTGGGAAATTTAATGACTTTACTGACAAAGCTCTTTTTGAAATAAAAGATTTGGGTGCTACCTATATTTGGTACACAGGTGTTCCGCATCATGCTGTGATTAGAGACTATACCAATGTAGGCATTTCAAATGATGACCCAGAGGTGGTAAAAGGTCGTGCGGGTTCTCCTTATGCGGTGAAAGATTATTACAATGTTAATCCAGATTTAGCAGTGAATCCTGTCAACCGTCTGCAAGAATTTGAAGAATTAATTGCAAGAACACACAAAGCAGGCCTGAAAGTTTTGATAGATATTGTTCCCAATCACATTGCGCGAAAGTATGAAGGCAAAAACAACCCCAAAGGTGTAACTGATTTTGGAGCCAATGATGATGTTTCTGTAGAATACAAACGTGACAATAACTTTTATTACATTCCGAACACTGCCTTCGAAATTCCAGATACGGATAAGCCATTAAACGGCGAATTTAATCCTGCAATTGATGGGAAATTTTCGGAGTTTCCTGCAAAATGGACTGGTAACGGATCCCGAATGGCAAAACCTGATCGCAACGATTGGTACGAAACGGTTAAAGTAAATTATGGAATTCGCCCAGACGGGACGAAAGATTTTCCGGAACTTCCAGCGGGATTTGATACAAAATCATATAAAGAGCATTTTGATTTTTGGAAAGACAAAGACGTTCCAGATTCTTGGAAAAAATTCAGAGATATTGCACTTTATTGGACTGATAAAGGCGTAGATGGTTTTAGATCTGACATGGCCGAAATGGTTCCGTATGAATTTTGGAGTTACATGAACTCGGCTATTAAAGTGCGAAATTCAGATGCTTTTTTATTGGCCGAAGTATACAACCCAGCTGAATACCGCAATTACATTCGTTTAGGTAAAATGGATTACCTATATGATAAAGTGGAGACGTATGACAAGTTAAAAGACATTATTCAAGGTAGAGCTCTGCCAGATGATTTATCTAGCATTCAAAATCGTATGGCTGATATTGAACATCATATGCTTCATTTTTTGGATAATCATGATGAACAGCGATTGGCTAGTCCTGAATTTGCCGGAACGCCACAAAAAGGTAAGCCGTTAATGGTTGTTTCTACAACAATTAGCTCGTCACCAACTATGGTGTACTTTGGTCAAGAGGTAGGCGAGGCAGGTAATGAAAATGCTGGTTTTGGTACCCATTCTAGAACTTCAATTTTTGATTATATCGGAGTACCCAATCACCAAAGATGGATGAATGGTGGTAAATTTGACGGAGGTCAATCAACACAAGAGGAGAAAGATTTACGTGATTTTTATAAAAGGCTGTTGAATTTCTCTACAAATAGTTCGGCGTTAATGGGGCAATTTCAAGAGATTCAATCGGTAAATAGAGAGCTTACCGCTGGCTATGATCCAGGAATATACTCGTTTGTACGTTGGTCTGATCAACAAAAATTGCTAGTTGTAACTAATTTTTCTTGGTTAACTACAAGTTCTTTTGACTTAATAGTTCCTTCGGATGTAATCTCAAAATGGAATTTAAGAGACGGTTCGTATTCTATTAAAGACCAATTGTACCAAAAACAAACTGCAATACTAGAAGTACAAAACGGTGAGGGAAAAATAAAGATTTCTATAGCTCCGTCGGAATCGTTTATTTTTCAATTGTAAACTCATACTAATTTTTAATTCCAATTTAACCACAATGTTCAAAAAAAGAATGCTCTTTTTGCTACTATCTTGCTGCACGCTAAGTTTCGCACAAACTGATTTTACACCATCTTGGAGCAAAGGTGTAGTTTGGTATCAAATTTTCCCTGATCGTTTTTATAATGGGGATCCAAGCAATGATCCTAAAGTAAATGATCAGGAAGGAGCGTATCCGTTTGATACTACTTCAGACTTCAAAATTCATCCTTGGACTAGCGATTGGTACCAATTGCAAGAATACGAAAAAAGTAATGGCAAGGATATTTATTATAATTTACAGCGCCGTCGCTATGGTGGAGATTTGCAAGGTGTTATTGATAAATTGGATTATTTACAATCATTAGGTATCAATGCAATTTATATGAACCCTATTTTTTGGGCGCCTTCTTCACATAAATATGATGCTTTGTGTTACCATCATGTTGATCCTACATTGGGACCGGATCCTGAAGGGGATAAAAAAATGATTTTAAATGAAGATCCCTTAAATCCTGAAAAATGGGTTTGGACCAAGGCAGATTTACTAGCTTTAAAATTAATTGACGAAGTACATAAGCGTAAAATGTTTATCATTTTTGATGGTGTCTTTAACCATTTAGGTGCAAATAGTTTTGCGTTTAAAGATGTTGCACAAAATCAAGAAAAATCAGCTTTTAAAGATTGGTTTATGGTTGATAGTTGGAAAGATGTAGCCACAGGTACTGAGTTTAAATACCAAGGTTGGTTTGGTGTAAAAACTTTACCAGAATTTAAAGAAGATGCTAATGGTTTAGTTGAAGGTCCAAAGAAGTACATATTTGATGCAACTAAACGTTGGATGAATCCGATGAATAAAGGAAAAGAATTTGGTATTGATGGATGGCGATTGGATGTAGCCTATTGTATTGCGCATCCTTTTTGGAAAGATTGGCGTAAAGTCGTAAAATCAATCAATAGTGAAGCATATCTTACAGCAGAATTAGTAGATCCTATTGATAAAACAGTACCTTATTTAAGTGGTGACGAATTTGATGCCACTATGAACTATAATTTTTCTTTCATTGTACACGATTTTTTTGTTCAAGATTCCGCCGCAAGTTCTGTTACTAATTTTGATAATCAATTAAAAGAATTGCGAAATGCTTTTGGAAAAGGGGTTGCTTACAACATGCAAAATCTAGTTGGTAGTCATGATGCAACCCGAATTGGTAGTGCAGTTGCTAATCCCGATGGTAAAAAATTCAGTGATTGGGGACCGTATTTTAATTGGAGTCAAAAAAGCAATAACAAGCAATACAATGCTCGTAAACCCAATACGATTCAAATTGAAAAACAGAAACTTATTGCTGCATTTCAATTGTTGTATCTAGGTTCACCGATGATTTATTATGGTGACGAAGTTGGTATGTGGGGCAGTAATGATCCTGATTGCCGAAAACCGATGCTTTGGCAAGAAATGAAATACCAAGATGAAGTGATGAATCCAGACCAATCTCAGCATGATGTAGATCATGTTTTGGTGAATTTTGACCTATTGGAGTGGTACAAAAAGTTCATTCAACTGCGCAACAAATACGAATCTATTCGCACTGGAGATTACAAAACATTAGAGATCAATGATGAGCAAAAGTTATATGTATTTAGCAGAACTAAAGGTACCGAAGAAGTTTTAGTATTTATCAACCGAGGTTCTAAAAGTCAAACGGTAAATAATGCTAAGTTACAAAGTGGCTCATTTACAGATGTTTTTACTCGTAAAAGGCTTAAAAAAGTAGTGCTGTCGCCGCTCAGTATTGTAGTTGTTACAAATCAATTACAGAGGTAGAAAATTAAATATAGTTTAAAAAGAAAGCTGCAGTCTCAATAGGCTGCAGCTTTTTTTATATTTGGGTGTTTTCAAAATTTTCTTGAATTTTTTTCCAATTGATAACATTAAAAAAGCCATCAATATAATTGGTTCTTCGGTATTGATAATCCAAGTAATAAGAATGTTCCCAAACATCAAGAGCCAAAATAGGTTTTCCTGGTACCAATGCATTTCGCATTAGCGGATTGTCTTGGTTTGCAGTTGTGGTGATAACTAATTTGTCGCTTCGATCTACAATAAGCCAAACCCAACCTGAACCAAAGTGTTTGGTAGCCTCGCTTTTAAATTGAGAAACAAACAAATCATACGACCCGAAGTCTTTATTTATAGCATCTAATAAAGTGCCAGTAGGTTGACCTCCGGATTTTGGAGCCATACACTTCCAGTACAAAGAATGATTATAATAACCGCCAGCATTGTTTCGTAGCGCTGCATCGTTAGGGTCTAGTTTTGCGAGAACTTCCTCGATGGTAAGGTTTTCTAAAGCAGTCCCTACAAGTGCTTTGTTTAAGTTATTCGTGTATGTAAGGTAATGTTTGGAGTAATGTGTTTCTAATGTTTTAATACTGATACTTGGTGTTAGCGCATCATAACCATATGGTAGTTTTTCTATCTGAAATGAACCTGGATCAGCCACAACATCATCAGGATTTCCTACTACGGTTTTTTGTTCGGTCTCTTCTGGTAGAGGGACTTCAACCACTTCAATTAATTTATCGTCTTTGCATGCTTGCAATGAAACGCAACAAAACAAGATAGGAAGGATTACTTGTAATTTTCTCATCGTGTATTATTTTTGTAATAATGAATTTATGATTTCAATATAATTTTCTTTGGCTTCTTCCGCACTGAGATGACTAATTTGCATCCATGCGTTGGTTTTAAAAGCATCTCTTAAATGATAAGATGGGTTTTGCTTTAGATCAAGATAGCCAAAGGTCGCTTGTTTATAAAAAGCGTACAGACGCAATTGCACGTCTTGAGGCAGAGATGCTTGTGTCATTTCCGAAGCTTTTTGTACTGCTTCTAAAAATCGATTTTCTAACGTAGCGTCAGTCATTATTTTGTTGTTGCAATAATAGTTTTTCCGCCAATCGCTTTTTGATTCAAAACCACATTTATTGGCGTTCCCAGAGGTAAAAACAAATCTACTCTTGAACCAAATTTAATGAAACCAGCATCGGTACCTTGAACAACTTGCATTCCTTGTTCAGCGTAATTAACAATTCTACGGGCAAGTGCTCCAGCTATTTGACGATATAATATTTCGCCAAAATTTTTATTTTCGATCACCACAGTAGTTCTTTCGTTTTCCTCGCTAGCTTTTGGATGCCAAGCAACTAAAAACTTACCCGGATGGTATTTACTAAATTTAATAACTCCGCTCATTGCGTAACGTGTTACGTGTACATTGATTGGTGACATAAATATTGAAACCTGTAATCTGTTTTCTTTAAAATATTCACCTTCGTAAACCTCTTCAATAACTACCACTTTACCGTCTACCGGTGCAATAATTTGATTTTCATTCAATATTACACTTCTTTTAGGGTTTCTAAAAAATTGCAATATGGTGATTAATAGTAGTAATGCAGCTATTTGTATCGCCATTTTTAGCCAACTGCTTGTAATAAAATTGTCAGCTAACAACAGCACAACTGAGGTAAATATTGTACCTAATAAAATAGACGGGGTTCCTTCTTTATGAAACATAATTTAAAATTTGATAAAATAAAAATATTAAAGGTGCTACAAATATAACACTATCTAGTCGATCTAGAATGCCTCCGTGTCCTGGCATGATGTTTCCGCTGTCTTTTACTGCAGCAATTCGTTTGAATTTAGATTCGATTAAGTCGCCAATAGTTCCTGCAACCCCTACAATTAAGGCAATTGAAGTCCAAATTAAAACAGATCTTTCGCTAAATTCGGGTTTCGCCTTAATGTAATATTTTGATATGAGATAACCAGCAACGATTGCAAATACAATTCCGCCAGCAAATCCTTCTATGGTTTTTTTTGGTGAAATTTTTTCTAATAATTTAGTTCTTCCAATTGATTTACCAACGATGTAAGCAAAAGTGTCGTTAGTCCAGATCAAAATAAACAAACCAATGATGATTTTTGGATTGTAATCATTAATTCCGAATGAAATTTTTGTGATGAAAATGAAAGGTAAGATAATATATCCTAGTAAATACAAGTACTTAGACGATGTGCTTATGGATTGAATTTTATCATAAAATAAAAACAAAATACACTTTACAGACACTACTAACGTTGTTACCAAAAGAACAATGTTAAGTTGCTCAATATTTACTTTTAGCGAAAGCTTCGTGTCAAATTGTTCATTGATGAAATTTTCGGTTACGTCATTGTAATGACTTAAAAGTGTAATACTAGTGTACGAGATTGCTGCAAATAAAAGGGGGAATATTTTTTGTATATGAACCAAATTACAAAATTCGTATACAGCAATAAGAAGGAATAATCCAAAAAGAATAAAAAAAGTTTCGGTCGAATATAAAATAGAACTGATTAATAAAACTATATAAACAACTCCTGATATCCCTCGTTTTAGAGTTTCATTCATTTTATAGATCTTCTAATAGCAACAAATACAAGTTTTTTGCAGAACTTCCGTATTGTGTAAAATCTTCTTCTTTTGCTTTTTCGAAATATTTTATAGTCGTAATATTGGTAGGCAAATCGCGTTCGTATTTCTTTTTAATTGCGCTCAATCCATCGCTTTTTGTAGCAACAATTTCGCTTGTTTTGGCAATTACAATGATATTGGCAGGCAAATCATTTGGCTTATTTTGCTTGATTTGTTTTGATGAAAAAAGAATAGAACCCTCTTCAGCAATTAAACTTTCGCATGTAGCAATTAGAAATTTTGGATTTGTAATTCCTGTGTACGGTAATTTGTTGTCTTCTAATAATGGGAATAAAGTTGGATTGAAGCACAAAACTTCGTTTTCAAACCAATCATTTTCCTCTAAGATGTTTTCAAATTGTTCTTTTACTTCATGTGAATTTTCACAATATAAGAACTTGCCGCCATTCTTTTTGAAGTTGAAAATAAAGTGTTCGTCAATAGATATTGCTTTTTCAGAAGCAGAAAGGTTAAATTCGCTTTCTTTCTCCTCTTCAGAAGTAGGTTGATTGGAACTAAAAAATTTTCTAAAAAGACTCATATTTTTGTAAACGGCTATAATTTGTATTTGAGAACGTCCAAAGATAAAAAAATCTTAATTCAAAAGTAGATTTTGAATTAAGATTTTAAGAATATTTGAAAAAAGGCTCTAATTTTTAGGAAACCACTTCACTTAGATTTTTATCAAAAGTACGTTTTCCGAAGATTGCTTCAAGATCGTCTTTAAAAATAACTTCTTTCTCAATCAGGATATCCGCCAGTTGGTTTAGCTTGTCTTTGTTTTCTTCTAGAATTTGAATGGCTCTTTGATACTGGCCCTCAATTAATAATGAAATTTCAGTATCAATAACTTTTGCAGTTTCTTCTGAATATGGTTTTGAAAAATTATATTCACTTTGACCTGTTGAGTCGTAGTAAGTAACATTTCCAATTTTATCATTCAATCCATAAACAGTTACCATCGCTCTAGCTTGTTTGGTTACTTTTTCAAGATCGCTCAAAGCTCCAGTTGAAATTCTGTTAAAAGTCACCTTTTCAGCAGCTCTTCCTCCCATGGTAGCACACATTTCGTCTAGCATTTGGTCTGGTCGCACAATTAAACGTTCTTCCGGTAAATACCATGCCGCTCCTAAACTTTGTCCTCTTGGTACAATAGTTACTTTGATTAGCGGTGCTGCGTGCTCTAACATCCAGCTAACTGTAGCGTGTCCCGCTTCGTGTATTGCAATTGCTTTTTTCTCTTCTGGAGTAACAATTTTATTTTTCTTTTCTAAACCTCCTACAATACGGTCTACTGCATCCAAGAAATCTTGTTTTTCAACTGCAGTCTTGTTGTTACGGGCAGCAATTAAAGCTGCTTCGTTACAAACATTTGCAATGTCAGCTCCTGAGAATCCTGGAGTTTGTTTTGCTAAAAAGTCAGTATCTAAACCTTCTGCTTTTTTCAGAGCAGCCAAGTGTACTTGAAAAATTTCAGCACGTTCTCTAATGTCTGGTAAGTCTACGAAGATCTGTCTGTCAAAACGTCCGGCACGCATCAAAGCCTTATCTAGTACATCAGCACGGTTAGTTGCAGCCAAAACGATTACGTTCGAGTTAGTTCCAAAACCATCCATTTCAGTTAATAATTGATTCAAAGTATTTTCACGCTCATCGTTTCCGCCTGACATGTTACTTTTTCCTCTTGCTCTACCTACGGCATCAATCTCGTCAATAAAAATAATAGCTGGAGATTTTTCTTTGGCTTGTTTAAACAAATCACGTACACGAGAAGCACCTACACCTACGAACATCTCTACAAAGTCAGATCCAGACATCGAAAAGAAAGGCACTTGAGCCTCACCAGCTACGGCTTTGGCTAATAGTGTTTTACCTGTTCCAGGAGGTCCTACTAAAAGGGCTCCTTTTGGAATTTTTCCGCCAAGATTGGTGTATTTCTCGGGATTTTTAAGGAATTCTACAATTTCTTGAATTTCTTCTTTGGCTCCTTCTAAACCAGCAACATCTTTAAATGTGGTTTTGATATCCGTTTTCTCGTCAAAAAGTTTAGCTTTTGATTTACCAATGTTGAAAATTTGACCTCCACCACCAGCACCGCCGCCTGACATTCTTCTCATTACAAAAAGCCAAACTGCAATGATTACAATTATAGGTAGTAGGCTAAAGAAGATGTCTGACCAATTATTTTGTACTTTGAAATTAAAGTCTTTTAATTTTCCTTCTTTAACTGCTTTTTCAAGTTTAGTTTGAAAGATTTGATCATTACCAATTTCAAAAGTGTAGTGCGGGCCTTTGTTTGGCTCGTTAAAAACATCTTTTGCTACTTTTTTATGAGTTAGGTCTTTGATAGCAGCTGGAGTTAAAAAAACTTCCGCTTCTGCTTTATTATAAACAATTACGCGCTCAATTTGACCTTTTTCTAGATATTCGTTGAATTTAGAAGAAGTTAATTGTCCCGGTTCACTTAAGCTGGAACCACCAGTCATGAAACTAATGAACAGCAATATTAAAATTACAGCAGTGTAAAGCAGCCAAGGGCTTACTTTAAACTTATTTGGGTTTGGATTGTTTTCTTTGGCCATTACTATGGATGTGTGTCTTTAGTATTTGTTTTCTATGGTTGTTATTTTAGCATCGCCCCATAAACTTTCGATGTTGTAATATTCTCTAATGTGTTTTTGAAATACATGCACTACGATATTTACGTAATCCATCAAAACCCATTCGGCATTATCAGTTCCTTCAACATGCCAAGGCTTGTCTTTCATTTCTTTTGAAACCGTTTTTTGGATAGAGTTTACAATGGCGTTTACTTGAGTGTTAGATCCACCGTTTGAGATTACAAAATAATCGCACACTGAGGTATCGATATCTCTTAAGTCCAAGATGGTAATGTCATTTCCTTTTACTTCTTCAATTCCTTTAATGATATTTGCCAAAAGCAAGTCATTATTTATAGTCTTTTTCGCCATGAATTATTTTTATATAAGTTTGTAAAGTTACCATTTTTTGTGGTTATTTTTGAACCTTAACACAAGTTTAAATTCTGTTTCACAAAATAATGTTTATGAAAGTAATCAAACTCGATGCCATAGATTCTACAAACGAGTTCTTAAAAGGCTTGGCAAATAAACAAGAGGTTGATAATTATACGATTGTTACGGCTAAAAATCAAACAAAAGGCAAAGGGCAAATGGGCTCCGTTTGGAATACCGAGTCGGGTAAAAATCTAATAATGAGTATTTTGGTTAAAGATTTCTTGTCGGATATTAATCGTTTATTTGATTTAAACATTGCCGTTGCGGTAGCGGTTCATTCGGTTTTAAAGGAAATGGATATTCCTGAATTGAGTATAAAATGGCCTAACGACATAATGTCATACAATAAAAAAATTGGTGGCATTTTAATAGAAAATAGTATTAAAAGTGATTCGACATTTAGCTCCATTGTTGGTCTTGGTCTTAATGTGAATCAAACTAATTTTGAAATGTTGCCTAAAGCGTCATCTTTAGCGGTGGTGACCAATTGTAACTTTGAAGTGGATAGTTTAGCTGTCAAAATTGGTGAAGCCATTTTTAAAATAACTTCAGATATGAATAGCAACTCAGCTTTTTATTGGAATCAATACGATGGAGTTTTGTTCAAAAAAGGAGTTCCTATGGCATTTGAAGCACCGTTAAAAGGTCGTTTTATGGGTATAATTACGGGAGTCTCCTTAATTGGAAAATTACAGATAATGCTAGAAGATGACACAGTTGAAGAGTTTGATATAAAAGAAGTTCAAATGCTCTACTAATAAAAAAGTCTTCTAGCTATTGCGAGAAGACTTTTTGTATTTTGATAATTTTTGAGTTTATAGTTTTGGCATGTTCGTAGCCAAAGTTTCAATGAATTTTCCAATTGGTCCTTTGATCATCATGGCCATCATTGGGTTAAAGTCTCCTTCGAAATCTAATTTTACAGCACTACTTTGTTCCGTTAGTGCTTCAATCGTAGCTACTAATGTGAAAGGCAATTTATCGCTCGCAGCTCCCAAAACAATTTTACTTGGTGCTACTTTTTCTTTCATTTTTAATTTGATTTCTGGCATGCCTTTAAGTCCAAATATAAAAGCATCATCGCCTAGAACTTCAAATTTTGCTATATTTTCAGGCATCAGTTTTTCAAAATTCTTTACATCGCTTAAAGCAGTAAACAGTTCTTGAGCTGATTTTTCTACGGTAACTTTTGGACTTTCTAAATTCATTGGTGTATTTATTAGATTTGGGTTTTAAACTTCAACATTCCAGGTAGATGGACTTTGGTTCCATTCTCTTAATGTTTGCTCTTCTTCCTCGGTGATGTAACGCTTCGCCACAGCCAAATTAAGTAAGTTTTGATAGTTACTTAAAGTGTACAAATCTAAGTTTGCAGTTTTAAAGTTAGAATCAGCTACTGGAAATCCATAAGTGAAAATGGCAGCCATTCCTTTGATGTTAGCACCAGCGGCACGAAGAGCTTCAACTGCTAGTAAACTGCTGTTTCCAGTACTTATTAAATCTTCAACAACTACTACGTTTTGACCTTTTTGTAAAAAACCTTCTACTTGATTTTGCCTACCATGTTTTTTTGGCTCAGGGCGCACGTAAACAAATGGTAAACCCATGCTTTCGGCTACAAGCATTCCAATACCAATGGCGCCTGTGGCTACTCCAGCAATAACATCTGGTTTTCCAAATTGTTTTTCAATGTTCTTTGAAAATTCATCGCGAACATAATTTCGTACCGCTGGGAATGAGAGTATTAAGCGGTTGTCACAATAGATAGGTGATTTCCATCCTGAAGCCCATGTAAAAGGATTTCTTGGATTCAATTTAATTGCATTTATTTGCAATAGAAATTCGGCTGTTTTTTCGGCTGTATCTTTATTAAAAATCATAGTACAAATGTATAAAGTTTTTGTTAACGACAAGCCACTTTTTTTGACAAATGAGATCTCTAAGGAGACTGATTTTCAATTATTTTTATTGGAGAGTATTGATATTGAGCAACTTATTGTAAAAATATTTCAAAATAAAATTAATAAGGCTTATTTGTACCATCCGGACGAAAGCTTGATTTTGAAGACCTTAAAAGCTAAGATTCCTGTTTGTAAAGCGGGTGGTGGTTTGGTTTACAATAAAAAAGGTGAGGTTTTATTTATTTTTCGAAATGGAAAATGGGATTTACCTAAGGGTGGCATTGAAAAAGGAGAAGACATTGAAGATACTGCCATGCGAGAAGTTGAGGAAGAGACAGGTGTCAATAAGTTAACTATTGGCCAAAAATTACAAAAAACCTACCACGTTTTCAGGCGAAATGGAAAATACAAATTGAAGATTACGCATTGGTTCGAAATGCAATCTGATTTTGAAGGTACGCCACAAGGTCAATTAGAGGAAGGAATTGAAAAAGTTGCGTGGTTGAATCCGGAGCAAATCAAGGAAGCACTCACAAATTCGTATGAAAATATCAAATTACTTTTTGAAGAGGAGAAACAACTTAGTTAGCCTAATATTATTAGAATTATAGTAAGAAGATTAAAAGTCTTATCCTTACGTATCAAACTCAAACACGAATTTCACGAATGTATACTAATTAATTAGTGCAAAAGCGTTAAATTCGTGTTTTTTAAATAATTCAACTGAAGTTTTTTTACTTTAAAACGCGATAGATTGGATATTGTAAATGCGCTTTTTCGTAGTAGATCGAATTTTTATAAATCCAATCGAGTTGTGCCTCTGGACTGTCAGCAAATTTAGGATCACTTTGTTTTTTGCTTTCTAGCTTCGATTTTAAATCTGGATTTTTTTGTAGTAATTGCGCTGCCGTATCTTCAAAGACGTAATCAGAGTAACCTTCTTTTTGTTGTAACATAGTATCGAAGAAATTCCAATTGAAAAATGAATCCATCGCTTCAGGCTCCAACGCTTCGAGTAAATATTTTATCCCTTTTTGGTTGGTAGGTACATAGAAATCTCCTTTCGCGAAAGCCTTTTGTTGTATAGTGCTTGTTACAGAAGTATTTCTATGCAAATAATGCCCTTCGTATGCAGATGATCCTGTTTTATAATCGGCAATGCGGTAGCTTTCTACTGAAATTACAGTGTCTTTTGGTAAAACTTTGAATTCGATATTGTTGGTTTTTAAAACATCTATTACATGCCAAAAACCTCTGGGTATAATGTAAGCTTCAGGAATTGTTACCTCCTTGGTAGCTTTGTATTCTTTTTGATAAGGAACGTCTTTTTTAAAGGGTTTGTTGCGGTCGTAAAATAAACGTTTACCTGTTGTAGCATCACTTTTTTTATAACCAGCTTCATATCCTAGGAAAGAAAAATTGGTGGTTTTTGTGGTGTCAATTTCCCATTTAATCGCATATTTTTTACCTGCTTGGTATTGTTTTTCGTTTTGCAAACGGAGCTCTTTTATCTTGGCGTAATTGGCATCGGTAAAGTCGATTGTAGAGCGCATGAATTCATAAGTAACTTTTACACGTTCAGCATATTTTTTAAGCATGTGGGTTTCTACCACAAAACCAAGCGTGTTGTACAATGAGGTATAGCCTGTAGCAAATCTCGGACTCTCAAAAAATTGTGCAAATCCCTTATCCGGTGTATCTTGAAAAGCGTTTACATAAGGAGTTGATTCAATTTTTTTCTTTTGTAAATCTTGTACAACGGCAGGCATCATTTCGGTGTTTAAAAATCCTCCTAAAACGGTTCCTAGTTTGTTGTGTTGTGTCATTATGTAGGTCAGTTTGTATTGGTAATCAGCACCGTTACTCACGTGATTGTCAATGAACACATCGGCGTTTATCTTATGAAAAATATTCACAAAACTTTTGGTATTTCGAGTGTCCGACTTCATGAAATCTCGATTAAGATCATAGTTTCTGGCGTTTCCGCGAAAGCCATATTCTTCGGGTCCATCTTGGTTGGCTCTTGTGCTAGAGTTTCTATTTAATGCGCCGCCGATGTTGTAAACAGGTATGCAAACTAAAACCGTATTTTTTGGTGCTTTTACTTTACCTGTTGCTAAGTCGCGGTACAATTGCATGCTGGCATCAATCCCGTCTGGCTCTCCTGCATGTATGCCATTATTGATTAAAACAACAGCTTTGTTTTTTTTGATTTCTTCAAAATTGAAGTTTTTTTCAGGATTAAAAATGACGATGTGCAAAGGTAATCCGCTATCCGTTAAACCCATTTCTTGTATTTCAATGGTAGGAAAATCTTGTGCCAATAATTGGTAATAAGCAATAGTTTCGGCGTAGGTTGCAGACTGGTTTCCGTTTCCTTTTTCAAAAACTGTGGCGTATTTATTTTGGGCTTGACCCCAACTGCATACCATTAGGAATAAGAGATAAATAGGAAGGTTTTTCATGTTTTTAGTTTAAAAATAGTCTTCCAAATGTAACTTTTTTTACAGAATTCTCAGCAAAGTTCTTTAAAAAAGTAGCTACCTTTTGCTCTAACGAAGAAATAATAATGTGTAATTGTGGTCAGGTGGTTTTGTAAAAACAAATAGCAGCTCATGAGTTTAGTCGTTTTTTAAAATTATCTTTGCACAAATTTAAAATATGAATACTAAGCAATCCGCTACCACGATACTTTCTAATTTAGGCATTACAAGTTGGAATGAAATGCAAGAAGTGGCACACGATACCATTTTAAACGAAAACAATACTTTGCTGCTTTCGCCAACAGGTTCGGGTAAAACACTCGCATTTTTACTTCCTGTTTTTGAACTTTTGCAAGCTGAAATTTTATCGGTTCAATGTTTGATTTTGGTTCCTTCTCGCGAATTAGGTCTTCAAATTGAGCAAGTTTGGAAAAAAATGGGCACCTCATACAAAGTTAATACCTGTTATGGCGGGCACTCTATTGAAACCGAAATAAAAAATTTAAGTAATCCGCCAGCAGTTTTAATTGGAACTCCGGGTAGAATAGCTGATCACATTGATCGCGGTACGTTTCGTTTGGATAAAATTCAAACTATTGTTCTGGATGAATTTGATAAATCGCTTCAATTGGGTTTTCATGAGCAGATGTCATATATCATTGGGCAACTGACCAAGGTGAACAAAAGAGTTCTTGTTTCGGCTACTTCAGATATTGAGATTCCAAAATACACTCGCGTTGTTAATCCTGTGGTTTTAGATTTTATTCCCGAAGAAGAGGCGGTTTCTAACTTGTCAATGAAATTGGTTTTATCTAAAGAAAAAGATAAAATCAATACCTTGTTTCAACTGATTTGCTCTTTGAAGTCAGAAGCTGCAATTGTATTTTGCAACCATCGCGATGCAGCAGAACGAATTAGCGATACTTTAAATGAAAAGGGAATTTACGCTACGTACTATCATGGAGGAATGGATCAGGAGGAACGGGAGCGCGCCTTGATACAGTTTAGAAATGGCAGTATGAGTTATTTAATTACTACTGATTTAGCCGCACGTGGACTGGATATTCCAGAGATGAAACACGTTATTCATTATCATTTGCCAGCTAAGGAAGACGAGTTTACACACAGAAACGGGCGTACAGCACGTATGCAAGCCTCGGGTACTGCCTATATTGTAGCGCACGAAAGTGAAAAAAAATTGGATTATCTTGATTATTCGATGGAAGTTTTGGTAGTAAATCAAGCCAAAGCTTTACCAAAACCACCGCAGTTTCAAACCATTTATATTAGTGGTGGAAAGAAAAACAAGTTGAATAAAATTGATATTGTTGGTTTCTTTTCGCAAAAAGGAAAACTCGAAAAAGGTGATTTAGGACTTATCGAAGTAAAAGATTTTATCTCGTTTGCAGCTGTAAAATTCAACAAAGTAAAAGATTTGTTGCATGCTATCAAAGACGAAAAAATGAAGGGTAAAAAGTTTAAAATTGAAGTAGCCCGAAAAGTGATTAAGAAAGAGGAGGAATAGTTTTTAGTGATTAGTCTCAGTTTGCAGTCACAGTATTCAGTCACAGTTTTCAGTTTCGGTATTCAGTCAGTAGTCACAGTTTGTAGTCTCAATATTATTTTTTATAAAGAAACCGTTGGTAGTAAATTTAATTTATTAGCAACGGTTTTTAGCTTTACGGTAGTTTTTTAAATCTGTCTTTGTTGTTTGAAAATTTGGCAAATGTTGACTATTTTGTGTAATGTTCTCTTGCTAGAGCTTGTGGCGCCTTATGGAAAGCTTTTTTTTCATAACCAACTAAGCGAAGTTATGAAAAGTAGACGAACAATTTACCGAAAAACTAGCCATGAGTTTTAGAAAGTATTATATGCGGTTATTATTAATTTGATTCTTTCTTTTCAAACTTTTTTGACTTTTCATTGAGTACATAAATTTCGGGTTTGCAATATATACAACCATTGTAATAATAATTCCCTTCTTCCGGCGGATTAATAATTAACATTCTACTGTCTTTTTTAAATTGTGAACCAACTGACGAATCTGGAGCATCATATATTTTTCCAGTTCTTCTGTCGATTAGAACGTTCATCTGACAAGGACTTCCACAACCCCAAGTAGCAAAAATGTAATGCCCTGCAAAGAGATTTTCAGTATCATTATAACTTTTCCTTATTGCAGTTCTGAATTGCCTTCCTAATTCATGAGAATTTAAGTCAAGTTTTGCTTTTACATTTTCGATGCTAACTTTAAAATCATCAAAAGTTATATATGGTTCAAATTTTATTAGAACATCTCTAATCTTATCTTTCTGAATGGTTGAATCTCCATAAATAATTACGCTGCCTTCATTCAATATAGTATCAATTACAGGTTTAATTTCCTCTTTCTTTTCACCTGATTTAATAGTATCTGATTTAATATCTTGTATGCTGAAATTTTTATTTTTATCAGAACATGATAAAAATAGAAGGATTGTTGTTATAAAATATAAGCGTCTTTTCATAATTGCATATAACGTTCCCGCGCTACAAGCAGTTTGGGACTAAATTAAGCCCTATTTTCGGATTTGCCAAATCTTCCAAATACAAACCAATTTTTCCATTAAGCCAAATCCCCAAATTGCTTGTAGCGTGTGTTAGGCGACGTTATTTATTTTTCAGTAATCTCATTGTTTCAGAATTAAAAGCCTCTTTCCCTTCAGACCAATTTCTCGGCATTGTACATTCTCCAATACTTACATAAATAATTTTGTTGTCATCTTCAAGATTTTTATTTTTTCCCTCTGTTTCTAAAAAACTATCCATTCCTGAAGTTAAAATTATAGGTGTTTTTTCTAAATAAAAAAGGTTCGATATTTCACGTAATCTGTTGATAGCAGATTTATGTAATTCCTCATTAAAAGTCTTATTTTCAGTATTGATTTGAAGTAAAAATAAATTATCAATTATACTACAAGTGTGATTTTTCCAATTTGGTAAACTATCTAATTCTTTAAAAGGTTTCAAATTTTCAAAACAATGCGTTTGAATTTTATCGCTGATAGTTTCTGCAGAAACATTTTCATCAGAATTTTGGCTAAAAATCAAATTGTGGAAAACAATAATTATCAAAAACAGTTTTTTCATTTGTATGTTTTCTTTTTCAATTTTTAAGTTAGATTCTATGATTCGTGAGTTAATGTCGCCTAACTATTCGCTAAGACTGTTAATGTAAACTGAGTACTGTGACTTTTGGCTGCACTCTGAGACTGCGACTGCAAACTGATTTCTCCACGTTAACTACTGCACTCTGCGACTGCGACTGTAAACTACCAATTATGTTTTCTTCACGTATTGTGTAATAATTACAATAGTTTGTCCGTCAACGCGTCCTTCAATATATTCGGCGTTTTCATGATCTAATCTGATGTTACGCACTGCTGTACCTTGCTTGGCAACCATACTAGAACCTTTTACCTTTAGGTCTTTGATTAACACTACTGAATCGCCCGTTTGTAATATAACGCCATTGCTATCGCGATGCACTATTTTATTTTCATCCTCTTGACCTTCGCCAGTTGCTTGTGCCCAAGCCAACGTATCTTCGTCAAGGTACATTTGCTCCAGTAATTCTTGATTTCCTAAACGGCTTAACATCCGCCATGATAATACTTGAACAGCTTCGTGTTCGCTCCACATACTATCGTTTAAGCATCGCCATGAATTTGGATCCATAGTTTCGGCTTGCTCGATTTGTGCAATTAAGTTTTTCGAGATTAGTACGTTTTCATCGAGTCCGCCACGACGTGTAGGAGTGAGGGTGTATACTTGTAGGTCTTCGGTAACGCCAGATAGTTCACACTTTCCGCCACTTCGTTTCATTAATTCTCTTTCGATGCTCATTGTTTTTGTTGTTGTTTTTGTTGCGAAAATTCGCTTTTTAAAAAAATTATTTGGTTACTCGAACCGCGTCCGGAACTAGCATTTCGTATTGTCCGTTGTTGCGAATGACATCGCGAACAATACTTGAGCTAATGTAAGATGTTTTGGCGGCCGTTAGTAAAAATACGGTTTCAATCTTGGCGAGGCGTCTGTTGGTGTGTGCAATTGCTTTTTCAAACTCGAAATCCGCAGGGTTACGAAGACCTCTCAAAATAAAATTGGCATTGAGTTTTCGGCACAACTCAGTAGTCAATCCCTCGTAGGTGATCACTGAAATTTTAGGTTCGTGTTGAAAAGTTTCTTCGATAAATCGTTTTCTATCTTCTAATGAGAACATGTATTTTTTTTCGGCATTAACGCCAATGGCGATCACGATTTCATCAAAAAGAGGCAGGCTGCGTTTAATGATGTCTTCATGACCAAGTGTAATTGGGTCAAACGAACCCGGAAATATGGCTTTTCTCATGGTAGAGGGTTAGGCTAATGCCAATTCGATGGCGTTGGTAAACAAGTCTTTTAGCTCAATTCCTGCCGCATTGGCCTGTTGCGGAATTAAACTTTCGGTGGTTAAACCCGGAATAGTGTTCATTTCGAGCATGTGTGGCTCGCCGTCAACAATTATGAATTCGCTACGAGAGAAACCTTTCATTTTAAGTACTTCGTAGGCGCGTTTGGCAATAGCTCCCACTTTTTGAGTCATTTCGTCTGAGATTCTTGCAGGCGTAATTTCTTGCGATTTGCCTAAGTATTTTGCTTCGTAATCAAAGAAATCATTTTCGGAGACAATTTCAGTAATTGGCAAAACTGTAATTGCACCTTGGTAATTGATTACTCCAACAGAAACTTCGGTTCCGTCAAGAAAACTCTCAATTATAATTTCGTTATCTTCTTTGTAAGCAGTTTCAATTGCAGTTGGTAACTCGGCTTCCGTTTTTACTTTTGAGATCCCGAAACTAGAACCTGCTTTATTTGGTTTTACAAAACAAGGCAATCCTAATTTGTTTACAATGGCGGATGTGTCAACCACATCGCCTTTGTTTAGGTAATAAGAAGTTGCGGTTTTGATCCCGTAGGGTTTTAAAACCGAAAGTAAGTCTCGTTTATTGAAGGTAAGCGCTGCTTGGTAATAATCGCAGGCCGTTTGTGGAATTTGCAATAATTCGAAGTAGGCTTGCATTAAACCATCTTCGCCTGGCGTGCCGTGGATGGCGTTAAATACGCAATCGAAACTGATTTTTTGTCCAGCAACAGTAACCGAAAAATCATTTTTATCGATTGGAAATTCCTGATCTTGTGCATCAACATAAACCCATTTTTCTTTGAAGATGTGAATGCGAAAGCCGTTGTATTTGGTTTTGTCTAAGTATTGGTACACGACATTGCCGCTGATTAAAGATATTTTGTATTCGCTGGAATACCCGCCCATGATGATGGCAATGTTTTTCATTTTTTATTGTTTTAATTGAGTTGTTTTAAGCTCCACATAGGCTATTTACTACTGTTTTGAATTAGCCCCGATAGCAGCGGTATCCTTTGGTTTTTTTGTCAAAAAAAAGCAAAGATACAAGCGAATAGCGGGAAAAAGCTCCTAAAAAAAGGAGTTGTTTGTGCTAAAAACGATTAAACAAAATTATCATTTTTTTTGAAACGAAATAGGTTTATCTTTGTGGCATATAAAAATAAATTTATGAGTTTACGGAAGTATCTTACTAGTCGCGTTTTCTTTGGACAAGTCTTTGTTGCATTAGCTATTATTGCTGCTTTGGGTTATTTTTTCATGCATTGGCTCACGTTTACAACCG
The DNA here is from genome assembly GCF_011365745.1 of Flavobacterium turcicum. GTDB lineage: Bacteria > Bacteroidota > Bacteroidia > Flavobacteriales > Flavobacteriaceae > Flavobacterium > Flavobacterium turcicum. Next base: position 201,005 of record NZ_JAAOBY010000003.1, read on the forward strand.
ATCATGGCAATGAAATTTCGGTTCCTAATTTGAGTAAATTGACAGAGGAGCAGGTAGAAGAAAAATTAGACGAGCTAGATTTAGACTATGTTTTATTGGATAGTGTGGATTTTAGAAGTGATTTTCCGCAGTTTAGTGTGGTGGAACAAGATCCTTTGCCAGGAACTAAAGTAAAAGTGGGGCGTAAAATCTACATTAAAATAAATACTGCCGGATACTCATCAGTTCGTATTCCTGATTTGGTAAACAAAACCTATCGTGAGGCTGTACCAACCCTAAAAGCGCTTGGTCTTGAGGAAGGAAATATCACCTATGTACCCAATTTAGGTAAAGATATGGTGCTAGAAATGCGTTACAAAGGGCGTAATTTGAAGGCAGGAGATCGTGTTTTAAAATCCAGTAAGATTGATTTAGTACTTGGTGATGGGAAAATGAGCTATGAAGAAGAAGAGAGTGCTGCTGATACTTTGGCCGTACCACTAGAAGAAGAAATACCAGTTGATGAACAATAATATAGAAACACTAGATTTAGAAGACGAGTTATTTGAACATTTCAGGTTTGAAGTTCCTAAAGGCCAAGCGTCCTTGCGAATTGATAAATACTTGATGAGCCTTATTCAAAATGCGACTCGCAACAAAATACAAACGGCAGCGGCAGAAGGAAATATTTTTGTGAATGATGCTATCGTAAAATCCAATTATAAAGTTAAGCCATTTGATGTGGTGCGTGTGATGCTTTCGCACCCGCCGTATGAAAATCATATCATTCCGGAGAACATTCCGCTTGATATTGTTTATGAAGATGATACTTTATTGTTAATCAATAAATTGCCAGGAATGGTGGTGCATCCTGGTCATGGTAATTACACAGGAACTTTGGTGCATGCCTTGGCTTATCATTTTGATAATTTACCAATGAACAGTAGTGAACGTCCTGGTTTGGTACACCGTATTGACAAGGATACTTCGGGTTTATTAGTGGTTGCCAAAACTGAGGCGGCGATGACTCACTTGGCGAAACAATTTGAAGCAAAAACATCAGAGCGCGAATATATTGCCCTGGTTTGGGGTAATGTTGCTGATGATGCGGGAACGATAGAAGGAAACTTAGCGCGACACCTGAAAGATCGCATGCAAATGGCAGTATTTGCTGATCCAGAAATTGGTAAACCTGCGATTACCCATTACAAAGTTTTAGAACGATTTGGTTACGTTACACTTGTTTCTTGTCAGTTAGAAACAGGACGTACGCACCAAATTAGAGCGCATATGAAACATATTGGACATCCTTTGTTTAATGACGAGCGTTACGGTGGTCATTTAATTTTGAAAGGAACCACTTTTACAAAATACAAGCAATTTATTGAAAACTGTTTTAAAGCATTGCCTAGGCAAGCATTGCATGCTAAAACGCTCGGTTTTATCCATCCTACAACAGGAGAAATGATGCGTTTTGATACTGAATTGCCTGAAGATTTTGTAAATTGTATCGAAAAATGGCGAGGTTACTCAAAGTCGCACCAAACGGATGATGAAAGTGAAGATTAATTCAATCGAAACTCATACAAAACCCAAAGCAACATTAGCTTTGGGTTTTTTTATGCTTTTTTTGGAAAAGTAGTTACTTCAATTTAACGGCTTCTACTTGTTTGCAAAATTCTTAAAATAAACCGTTGTTAATTAAAAGTTAAACCACTGAATACTATTCATTTTTAGATTGCTTCCCTCTATTTTTGATACTGATTAACCAAAAAATAACCACTAAATGAAGAAAGTTTTCATTTTATCAGCGATTGTTGCGCTTGCCCTTGCGCCACCTGTTGCATATGCGCAGTCAAAAAAGAAAAAAGACAAAAATGCTTTTGCTGTAGCTCCAATGCCAGAGAAAAAACCAGAATCAGCTATTAAGGATTACAGTAAAGTGATCACTAAAGATGCTATCAGCGATGCTGGTTTGTTTACCGTGCACAAAGTAGATAAAAAATATTTTTTTGAAATTCCGAATACCCTATTGAATAAAGACATGCTTTTGGTAAGTAGGTTATCCAAACTTCCTGCTAATTTGGGAGGCGGTTATGTCAATGCAGGTTCAGAAACCAATGAGCAATTGATTGTTTGGCAACGTTTTCAAGATAAAATTGTCATCAAAATCAAATCATTTAATGCCGTGGCGAATGACAGTTTGCCTATTAGCATTTCAGTGAAAGCAAACAATTACGAGCCAACTTTATTCGCATTTGATATTGTGGCTTTTAGTAAGGATTCTGCCAATACAGTAATTGATGTAAGCAAGTTTTATGGTACTGATGTTAAAGCAATCAGTGGATTATCGGCGGATATGCGTGAAACATACAAAGTACGTGGGTTGGATGAATCACGTAGTTTTATCAATACCATGAAAAGTTTCCCGATGAATATAGAAGTCATTCAGGACTTTAGTTACAATGCGGCCAAACCACCAGTACAAGGTGATGCAGAGACCATTAGTATTCAAATGAATCAATCGATGATTTTGTTACCAGAAAAGCCAATGCAACCTCGTTTGGCTGATCCGCGCGTGGGTTGGTTTACCATAGATCAAATTGATTATGGAAGTAACGAATTGAAGTCGGATGTGAAAACCTATATTCGCAGATGGCGATTGGAGCCAAAAGATCCTGTCGCTTACGCAAAAGGAGAGCTGGTAGAACCAATAAAACCAATTGTATATTATCTTGATCCTGCAACTCCAGAAAAATTGCGCAAGTACATCAAGCAAGGTATTGAAGATTGGCAAAAGCCTTTTGAAACCGCCGGATTTAAAAATGCAATTATTGCTAAAGATCCGCCAACAAAGGAAGAAGACCCTGATTTTAGTCCAGAGGACATACGCTACTCTGTAATTCGTTATGTAGCAAGTACTACTCGAAATGCAGTAGGGCCAAGTGTTTCCGACCCAAGAACAGGTGAGATTATCGAAAGTGATGTTATATGGTACCACAACCACTTGCGTTCATACAGAAACCGTTACTTACTTGAAACCGGAGCGGCTAATCCAACTGCGCGAACGTTGCAAACAAGTGATGAGGAAATGGGTGATATGATGCGCATGGTAATAGCACATGAAGTAGGACACGCGCTAGGATTTCCGCACAATATGGGAGCGAGTTGTGCTTATGATACCGAATCATACCGTAATGGTGAATTTACACAGAAAAACGGAATTGCAGCTAGTTTGATGGATTATGCACGTTTTAATTACATTGCACAACCGGGTGATAAAAATGTTCGATTCATCCGTCAAATGGGACCTTATGATCATTATGCAACCAACTGGGGTTACCGTTATATTCCTAATTCATCTTCGCCTGAAGCTGAAGTCCCCACTTTAGATAAGTGGATTATGGAAAAAGCAGACAATCCTATTTATAAGTTCGGAAAGCAAAGCAGTAGTTTTGATCCTACTTCGCAAACCGAAGATATTGGAAACAGTTCTATGAAAGCAAGTACATACGGACTGAAAAACCTGCAATATGTTGCTGCACATTTACACGAGTGGACAAGCGATAAAACCAATAATTACGATGATTTAGACGAATTGTATAAAGAAATGCTCGATGTTTGGGGACGTTATGTAGGACACGTAGTGACAAATGTAGGAGGTGTTTTTGAGGCGACGAAAAAACCAAACCAGAAAGGGAAGATTTACGAAGTGGTTTCAAAAGCGCAGCAGCAAGAAGCCATGCAATGGTTGCAAGCAAATGCTTTCGCATCGCCAACTTGGTTGGTTAATGTGAGTACTTTACGTAATATTGATTATGCTGGTTATACAGAGCGTTTCAGAAATGTACAGGTACGCCACTTAAATAATGTGATGAGTTTTGATCGTTTAGGACGTTTATTAGATGCCGAAATTCAAGGGAACAATAATTACAAAGCACTTGATTTATTAAGTGATATGCGCAAAGGAATCTGGAAAGAGGCTTCAGCAGGTAGTAATGTAACGATTTACAGAAGAAATTTGCAGAGAGCCTACATTGAGCGTATGGCCTTTTTGATGAAAGAAGAAATAAAAGGCGGTCGTCCTTCAGAATATTATAATGTAGCGCAATCAGATGTTCGTGCTTTAGTGCGCGGTGAGTTGGTCGCTTTGAAAGCAACATTAAATATTGCCAAAGCTGCAGCGGTAAATACGGAAACAAAATATCATTACGCCGATGCGATAAAGAGAATTGATCTTATTTTAAACCCTTCATAGCTTTAAACGGCACAAAAAAAAAATCTGCTTTCGAGCAGATTTTTTTTTGTTTTATTGTTTCGTGAATTCTTTTTCAAAAGTAGTAAATCGCATTTCTAAATTTGCTAGTAATTGTGTTCTAACTGAAGCCGATTTTATAAAGCTAAATTTGATGCTATTGAACACAAATTGTTTAATGTCTTGATAAGAAATATCTTTATATCTTTTTGCCAATAAAACATATTGTTCTGTCATATTAGTTCGTAAAATTCCAGCGTCATCGGTACTAATTACAATTGGCACTCCAAATTTTTTATACAAGGAAAGTGGATGACGATTTTCTTTGACCTTCAAAATAAATTCATTACTCACTAAATTAATTTCAATAGGAATATTTTTTTGTGCCATGTGGCGTAGCAATTCGTACGAATCTTTTTCATAAGGAATGTCTACACCGTGGCCAATTCTATGTGCGCCAGCGGTATGTACTGCAGCGCCAATATGCCAAGTTAATTCTTCAGGTTGAACCAGTCCTAAAGTAAGCTCGCCAGCGTGCATGGTATATTTGACATTCGGGTATTTCAAGTTACAAAATTTAAACATCATCATGTGCAACCAATAATCTTTCATCGAAGTTTCGCCGTCTTCTGGTGATACAATATTGACACCGGCCATCAAATCACTTTCATTGGCAGAGATGAATGCGATAACCAAATTTTTAAACAAATCAACAGGTTCCATAAAACGCAGCACAAAATTTTGATAACGCATTGTAAATTGGGCATCATCAATTTTTAGATCGTTGTGTAACTTGGTAACAAAATTATTGTTGAATTCTTTAGCATAATTGTTGGCATTTTTTTGAAGTATGCTTTTGTACATCACGTCTAAAGTTTTCAATACTTCTTTCTCATTTTTAGCTAGAGCATATTCACGAAGTTTAGCGTTAAAAGTAAGCAAATCATCCGTATTCATCGTGTTAGGAATGGTTGAGAGTTGCGTTTCAATGTAGCTCACATTTTCAGCAATTGCTCTTTTTTTCAACTCCAATAATCCTTGACCGAAATTACCTTTAATGGCTGGTTCAAATTTCATGAAGGATTCGAAAAATAACTTATCAGAAGGATAATCAACATAATTATAGTCTTTGATAGACCATTTCTGCATGATTTTTTGCTTGTAAAACTCTAAAGTACCGTTGGCTTTGAGTTCGGAAAATAATTTCCAATTTCCCGTAGATTCTTTTTCCTTGCGTACGTCCATACTTTCGGTATTTAGGTAAAAGTCTGTTTGAATGGCATGCTGCAGTAGAGGTTCTGCGTAAATAGAACCTGAAAAATGATGGTGTAAGTCGCCACCTTTTGGCATTTGAGAGAAAAAAGCAGTCAGTTCTGCTTCGTTGTCTCTTATTTTTTCAAAATACTCACTTACGGATTGCGAGTAGCCCGCTGTTACAGTTAAGAACAACAATAGTGTTGGTAATATTCTCATAGGTGATGGTAATAGTGTCAAGTAGTTTTACCAAAGAAATTGCTCGCATGCTATTGAAAGCATTTTTTGTTTTCGTTTTTTTAGACTCGAAACTTAATTTTTTGCAGTTCTAGCAGTAAAAAAATGGTAAACTGGCGCAAAGTTAAACAATTTCTGCGGTAGTTTTGCTATTCCTTTAAAAAGTTTCACCTTTGCACTTTTACCAATTAAAGCCGAATTGGACCTAATTTATCAATTTACTGATTTCAGAATACGAACTTCACGAGGTTTAAAAAGTCAGTGACAATTTCCCCCAAACATTTATTTATTGCACAATTTTTATGAAACAACAATTTAAACTTTTTGATTTTTCACAAAAAGTAAATTATAAAACTGAACTGCTTGCCGGTTTTACAGTTGCCATGACCATGATTCCTGAATCGTTATCTTTTGCGATTTTGGCAGGTTTTTCGCCTTTGTCAGGACTTTATGCTGCTTTTATTATGGGGTTAGTTACCGCAATTTTTGGAGGTAGACCCGGAATGGTTTCTGGTGGAGCAGGAGCAACAGTAATTGTTCTTATTGCTTTGATGCAATCGCATGGAATAGAATATGTATTTGCGGCAGTAGCACTTGCTGGTGTTGTGCAAATTGCAGTGGGTATTTTTAAATGGGGTAAATTTATCCGATTAGTGCCTCAGCCAGTTATGTTTGGTTTTGTAAACGGACTTGCAGTTATAATTTTTATGTCGCAACTTAATCAGTTCAAAACTGGTTTAGCACCAGCTACGCAATGGTTACAAGGATCACCTTTATGGATAATGCTCGGATTAGTAGGATTTACTATTGCTATAGTTTTACTTTTTCCTAAAATATCCAAAGCCATTCCATCTTCTTTAGTTGCCATTGCGATTGTTTTTGTGATTGTTTATTTTGGTGAAATTGATACAAAGACCGTGGGTGATATTGCTGCAGTAAGCGGAGGTTTGCCACCTTTTCATATTCCGAATATCCCTTTTACCTTTGATACCTTGCAAATCGTATTCCCTTATGCTTTAATTATGGCAGCTGTTGGTTTAACAGAAGGTTTACTTACTCTAAATTTAGTTGATGAAATCACTCAAACCAAGGGTGATGGAAATAGAGAGAGTATTGCGCAAGGAAGTGCTAATATCTTAAACGGTTTTTTCTTTGGAATGGGAGGTTGTCCTATGATTGCTCAAACATTGGTTAATTTAAATGCGGGTTCTAGGGCGCGGTTGTCAGGAATCATTGCATCTTTAACCATCTTATTCATTGTGTTGGTTGGTGCACCAGTAATTGAACTTTTACCTATGGCAGCACTTGTGGGTGTGATGATAATGGTAGCCTTAGGAACTTTTGAATGGTCGAGTTTCAAGATTATTAATAAAATGCCGAAACAAGATATTTTTGTTGGTATTGTAGTGGCAGTAATTACTATTGTGTTACACAATTTAGCTTTGGCTGTTTTGATTGGTGTTATAATTTCTGCTCTAGTTTTTGCTTGGGAAAGTGCTAAAAGAATTCGTGCTAAAAAACATATCGATGATCAAGGGGTAAAGCACTATGAACTGTACGGGCCTTTATTTTTTGGATCGACTGTTGCTTTTATTGAAAAATTCGACGTGTTAAATGATCCTGTAGAAGTAATAATTAATTTTAAAGACAGTAAAATTTGCGATATGAGTGCGATTGATGCCGTACATAAAGTGACAATGCTATACGCTGCCCAAAACAAAACAGTCCGTTTGCAACATCTAAGCCCTGATTGTGTTCGATTATTAGAAAATGCAGCCGCAGTTATTGATGTGAATATTCTTGAAGATCCTCTATATCAGGTTCTCGAATAATTTAGTAGCAGTTAAAATTAAACCATCAAGACAATTGTAAGTAACAATTATTTTGATGGTTTTTTATTTATTGTTGCATTGCTTCAGCTGCTAATCTGCCAGATTGTAGCGCTGCATTTATGGAGCCGTTTAAAAGATGATCGCCGCAAATAAATAGCGAACTTGAAATTTTAAAAGATTCCAAATCTTTATTATTGGATACATTCTCTTGAGAGGGTAAAGCATAGCTAATTCGGTAGGCTTTTAGCATTTTCCAAGAGGCTGCATCAGCGCCATACCAATGAGATATTTCTTCTTTCATATTTTCAGCTAGTGTTGCATCATCGATATCTGGAATTCCGTTAAACGAAACTGATATTAGTGCTTTACCTTTGGGAGCATAAGCAGCCGAAACGGCACTCATTACTGTTAAATTATTGACCCATTTTTTATTTTGAGCTGCGTTCAAAATCACTACCGCTTTTTGTGATGGTGGCAGACGGGTTTCGAAATATACACAAGTTACTTGGTGCGCTGTCGTTGTAGTTTCAGGAACTATTTCGGATAAGAACTGATTGGCATTTGTAGCCAAAAGAATTTGATTAGCTTCATAAACAGTGCCATCTGCGGTTGTAATTTTATTTTGATCAAGACTTACTACTTCTGTGTTACATTTAATGCTTTCTAGTGGTAACATGGCAACCAATTGTTTCGGGATTTCTTCCATTCCTAATTCAGGTACGGCAACATCACCATCCGAAAACATTTTCATCACAAAATCGAACATTCGTCGTGAAGTAGTTAACTGATTTTCTAAAAAAATACCAGACATAAATGGACGGTAAAAGCGTTCAATCATTTTTTCGCTAAAGCCATATTCTTTTAGTTGCGCAGCGGTTGTATTTTCAGGTTGACTAAATATTTGGTCAATAGTTAATTTCTGCAAGCGATTCTTTAGCCAAAGGGTATTTATTTTATCTTTTATGGTACCAACAGGAGCAATGAGAGTTGCCCAAGCAGCAGAAGGGCGTCGCATTGGGTCAGCTATTTCGAATTGCCCTTCTTCATAAAGTACGGTTGCTCCCGGCAGCATTTTTTTTAACCGTAAAGCTTTGTAATCTAGTAAAGCTTTTGATTCTGGGTAGGCAGTTAATAGAACTTGAAATCCTCTGTCTAATAAAAAACCTTTGCGTAGGTCTGTTTTTAATCGTCCGCCTGGTCGGTCTGAAGCTTCTAATAAAAGTACTTTTCGTCCTTGACGGTGTAAATGTACAGCCGCGGCTAACCCGGCCAAACCTGCCCCAACTATTATAATATCGTGTTTCATTTTTTATATGTCTTGCTCACTACAAAAATAGCGTAAATAAGTGTTTTATTTTTAGTGGAAATAGGTGTAATAATATTCATTTTTAATTTTTTTAAGGTTGTCGCTGCATTAACAAATCAGTTTGTTTGTCATCGCCCATCCAAAAATCATGTTGGTCGAAAACAGTAAAACCATGGTTTTTATAAAATTGAATAGCTCTTTTATTTTCCTCCCAAACACCTAACCACAATTGTGGAACCTCTTTTTCTCGTGCAATTTGTAATACTTTTTCAAATAATTTTTGAGCTACTTTTTTGCCGTGAAATTCTTGTAGCACATAAATTCGATGCAATTCCATTGCGGCTAAGTCATGTTGTTCTGTTTGTGCTATGTTTACATTTGTTTTGGCGTAGCCTACTGGAATTTCATTTAAAAAGGCAATAAAAAAATGTGAGTTTTTATCGTTTAGTTCTGCAGTGAGTTGGACTTTATTAAAACTTTTATCCAAGTATTTTTGCAAATTTTCGGCTGTATTTACTTCTGAAAAGGTTTCGGTAAAAGTAGTAATACTCAATTTTTGTAATTGTTCGAGATGAGCTAGGGTGGCATTTTCAATGATAAGCGAATCCATAAATGTGATGTTTGATTTTCAAAAATAAGGTAAAGAAATGGTAATTTTCAATTTCTATAACGGTATTCGACAAATCAATCTACTTAGCATTGGATTTTATTTTGCAATCATTACTTTTGAATCAAATTATAAAAAAGTAGTACTTACTAGCATATGAAAATTGTCATCTCTCCAGCCAAATCACTAGAATTCGAAAAAGCTTTGCCAACCACTCAATTTTCTGAAGCTTTATTCTTGAAAGAATCAAAAAAAGTGCAGCAAGTTTTGAAACAAATTAATCCAACGGGTTTATCTAGTTTGATGAGTATTTCTGAAAAATTAGCAGATTTGAATTGGCAGCGCAACCAACAGTGGAAAACTCCTTTTAATACTGAAAATGCACGTCCTGCGGTTTATACTTTTGATGGCGATGTTTATACTGGATTGAATGCTTACGAACTTGCGCCCGAAAAAATTGATTTGTTACAAGATCGTTTACGTATTTTGTCGGGTTTGTATGGTTTGCTTAAACCTTTAGATTTGATTCAGGCCTATCGTTTAGAAATGGGTACGAAAATGGCGGTTGGCGAAAGTAAAAATTTATATGAGTTTTGGAAACCAACTATAACTAAAGCTTTGAACAAAGAGTTAGCTGATGACGAGCTTTTTGTTAATTTGGCAAGCACAGAATATTTTTCGGCAGTAGATGTAAAAGTGCTAAAAGTCCCGGTAATTACACCTGAGTTTAAAGACTACAAAAATGGTAAACTAAAAATTATAAGTTTTTTTGCCAAAAAAGCTAGAGGAATGATGGTGCGCTACATCATTGACACTAATGCTGAAACGTTGGAAGATTTAAAAGGATTTAATTATGATGGCTATCAATTTGATGCCAATTTGTCTAAAGGAAATAACCTAATTTTTACCAGATAATTTTAAAAGCAATAAAAATAATGATCCTGCTAGTGCATTGCATCAGCAGGATTTATTTTGTTTTTTCCTTTTTTAATCAACAGAATAAAAGGGATGCAAAGTAAAAATAGTCCGCCTAGATATAAAAAGATATCCATGTAAGAGAGTACGCTGCTTTGAAGCATTACTTTGAATTCTAATGCTTTGTAAGCTTTTGCTAGCGATTCATTTGCAGAGAAACCTTTAGACATAAATCCCGATTGCAATTCTTTTACTGTTTGCTGTACTTCAAACGATGATTTATTGAGGTGTGATACTAAGTTTACGCGGTGTTCTTGATTGAATCGTGCCAAAAAAGTAGTAATAATTGCAATTCCAAACGACCCACCTAACTGGCGCATCATTCCTGTAAAAGCAGCACCCTCGCCAATACTTTTTCCTTTTAAAGTAGATAATGATAATGTCGTAATTGGTACAAAAAGTAATCCTAATCCAACTCCTCTCAAAATTAAAGGCCAAAATAAATGTTCTTCGCCAGAATCAGGTGTGATAACTTGCTGCATCCAAAAAGTAAACAAGAAAAACAGAAAGAAGCCTGCAGCAACCATGTAGGCTTGTGGAATCCCGCGCTGAATCATTTTACCAATAAAAGGCATCATAATTCCGGTAGTTATCGAACTAGGAATAAGCAATAAACCAGCGTCTAATGCACTCCAACCCAAAACCGATTGAGTGTAAATTGGAATAATAAAAGTAGAGCCGTACAACCCAAAACCGAGTATAAAACACATCACAGTTCCAACTCGTAAGTTGGTATCTTTTAAAACACGTAGGTTTACAATAGGGTGCTCGTATGTAAGTTCACGCCAGATAAACAATATAAATCCAAAAACGGTTACTACGCTTAGCATAATTATGGTTCCGTTATTGAACCAATCATCTTGTTGTCCGTGTTCCAAAACATATTGTAACGAACCAATAAAAGCCGTTAATAAAACAATTCCCCACCAATCTACTTGACTTGCTTTAAGTTTTGTACCGTATTTTGGACTTTTTACAAATGAAAAAGTTAGTAAAGTGGCTATGATTCCGATTGGAATATTGATGTAAAAAATGTACGGCCATGAAAAATGATCTACAATATAACCTCCCAAGGGCGGCCCTAATGTAGGTCCTACAATTACTCCCATGCCATAGATAGCCTGAGCCATACCTCGTTTAGCAACCGGATAACTTTCGGTAATAATAGTTTGGGCAGTTACTAATAAAGCACCTCCACCTAATCCTTGAATGAAACGAAATGCAACAAGTTCCCAAATATTAGTGGCATTTCCGCAAAGGAAAGAAGCCGTTGTGAATATGATAATAGATACAGCAAAATAATTTCGTCTACCAAATTGTTGTGACAACCAACTTGTCATTGGTATTACAATAACATTGGCAATGGCGTAGGCGGTAATAACCCATGCCACGTCAGTTAGAGAGGCACCCAAACTACCGCGCATATTGTTTAATGCTACGTTGACAATTGTAGTATCTACAATTTCAAGCATTGCACATAGTACTGCAGTGATGGTAATTATGACTCTTCTAAAGCCGTATTCTACTAAATCGTCTTCTCCTGATTGCACCATTTTGTCCTTTATTGAAAGCCAATTTTATTTTTATCTTCTACAGTGTTGAGGTAAACCTAGTATTTATTTTACATGTACGTCTACATCCACATTCATTCCTGGTCGAAGCAATTTTATTTTTTCAGGATCGTTTGATGCGTCCAGACTAATTTTTACTGGCAAACGTTGAATGGTTTTTACAAAATTTCCTGTAGCATTATCAGGCGGAAGTAATGAAAAACGAGATCCTGTTGCAGGTGAAAATGAAGTTATGGTTCCTTGAAATAAATAACCAGGATAGGCATCTACTTTTACGGTTACCTTTTGACCTTTAACCATTTTGTTCAATTGCGTTTCTTTAAAATTAGCAATTACCCAAGCTTCTTGGTTATTGATGATGTAAAATAATGATTGTCCCGGTTGTACTAATTGCCCAGGTTGAATGTCAATTTTAGATACTTGACCATCAATTGCAGCAGTTACAACCGTGTAGGTTAAGTTCAATTTTGCTGCTTCCAATTGTGCTTGCGCTTTTTTGATGTTTGCAGCGGCCACTTCGGTTTGCTTGCTTGAAACTTTTGATTTGGCAATAATAACTGATTTTTGAAAAGCAGTAGCTCGTTCTTGTTGTTTCAGAATTTTGATTTGATTTTCGGCTTCTAATTTAGCAGCAAGCGCTTGCTCGTATTGTTGTTTAGTAATCGAATGACTTTTATATAAATTTTCGTAACGGATAAAATCGCTAGAAACTCTGTCTAAACGAATTTTAGCCGACTCAATATTGCCGCCTGCAGAAAGTACGTTAGCATCTGAAACCGATATGCTAGCCAAAGCACTACCGATGTCTGCTTTTGAGACTTCAAGATTTCCTTCGGCACCAATTAATGCGGCGGTAGCTTCGTCAATTTTAAGTAAATAATCTCTTTTATCGATAGTAAAAAGCGTGTCGCCTTTTTTTACAAAATCATTGTCTTTGATGTACACTTTATCAACGTAGCCAGAAACCCTCGGGATTATGGGGTTCATATTTTTTTCAATTTGAGCATCATCAGTTTCCTCATGAGCTTGTGAATGCATGTATTTGTATGTACCATACGTCCCACCCAAAACTACCAGAGCTACAAGGATAATGATGAATTTTTTGTTTGTTTTTTTCTTTTCCATGGTAGTATAATTATTTTTGAGCTAATGTGAATGATTGTGATAACTGTCCTGTTACTGCAAGTAACTCGTAATATTTTTGGATGGTATTAGCGCGAGCCAAAGCTTTGTTTATGGTTGCATTGAGTTGCTCTACATCAGCTTCTAACAAATCGTTGGTGTCTGATAAGCCGTTGTCGTATTTGTCTTTAACAATACGGTAGTTTTCGCTAGCTTGTTCCTGAGCTTCATTGTAAACTAAGCTTTGTTTTACTGCAAGTTCATAATCTTCGATTGCTTTATGAACTTGAACTTTGATGTAATCTACAAGTAGTGCTTCATTACTTTGAACCTCAGATAATCTGTTTTCGGCTAGTTTTACCATGGTCGCATTTTTAACTAGTGCACTCAAATCGTATGATATTCCTACTCCAATATTCATTGCATTTTGAACCGTAATTACATTGCTTAGGTCTAATGCCGTGTAACCGCCTACAATTGCTAAAGTAGGGTAGTAGGCACTTTTAGCGATTTTAATGTTTGTTTCGCTCGCTTTGCTCTTGAGTCGAATGGATTGTAAGTCCTTACGATTTTCGAGTGCTGGTAGGTCATTGTCAGGGACATTATTCATTTGAAAATCAGCAAAATCAGCTTCGCGAATTTCAAGTTGCGTATCCGGACTTAATTTTAAAAGTGTGGTTAAGTAAAAATTGATTGTCTTTAAATTATTAGAAGCTTCATCTAATGACAACTGTATTTTAGAAACTTGTAACTTGGCTTTCAATAAATCATTGCGAGGAATGATTTCATTTTTTTCCAATTCAATAAAATCTTTTACACGCTGCTTGGCACTTTTTTGGTTTTCCTTTAAAAGTTCAATTGTTTTTTGAGCTTTGTATAGGCTAGCGTAATATTCAATAACACGCAATGCAACATCTTCTTTTGTTTGCAATGATGTAGCCATTTCTGCTTGGTACAATTGGTCTTGTGCTTTAATTCCGTTTTGAATTTTAAAGCCCGAAAAAACAGGTATAGCAGCCGTTATTTGACCCACCATCAATTGGTTCACTGCAGGTACTGGACCATTATTATCCTGATTTAATTTGAAATTTACTGATGCATTAGTCAATCGTTGGTATTGGCCAGACGATTTTAAGTCGGGGTATTGATTGTTTTTTGCGGCTTGTAATTCCAGTTTTTTAGACTGTACCTTTGTATTGGCAAGCGATACTTCGTTGCTTTTGTCCCAAGCTTTGTTTATTGCCTCACTTAGGCTTAAACTTGTTTTTTCTTGTGCCCCAACGGACGAAATTCCGATAAAGAACATCCCATAGAGCATGATTTGACTAACTTTCATAGATAAGAAGTGCTTTTATTGTTTGTTGAATGTGCTGGGTCAAGTTGGTTTTGATATAGTTGTTGTAAAGATCCTCTGTTTTGAGTTGAAGGAGGTTTTCAAAAAAAGGCTTATTCATATGAAAATGAAAAAATGTGCCTAAAATTGTTGGAGTTATTAAAGGTATAATGACATCCTTTCTGAAAATTCCTTTTTGTTGGCCTTCTTGAATGATAGCTTCTAACGCTTTTAAATTTCCTTTGCGCAATTCGGTAAAAACTTCAAGGTTTTGCTCTCTTTTTTTTGATGAAAATTCAAAGTGTAAAATGCGATAAATCCCTTTATTAGAACTAATTCTACTAATATAGAGTTCGATTAGTTTATTGATTTTTTCTAGAGGTTGTAAATCTTCTTGCAATAAATTTTCGAGTTGTTTTTTTAGGTCGGTTGTTCGGTAAATTAAAAGTGCTTCAAGCAAGCGCTCCTTTGAACCAAAATAATATGAGACCATGGCGATATTAATCTGCGCTAATTTGGCAATAGCACGTATCGAAGTGCCATCAAAACCTTTTTCAGCAAAAAGGGTTTCGGCAACTTGTAAAATTTGAATTTGCTTGTCGTTGAAATTGGATGTCACGCGTTTTCTTCTTTTCCTTGTACAAATTTAAACAGTTGTTTAATTTAAACAGTTGTTTAATTTTTTTTAACATGCATTTAACGCTTTTTTAGCAAGATAGAAGTCCGGATAAATTTTAAAATGAATTTTGAATTGTAAAAATAATGTAGTTCATAAATATTTGAATTCAAGAATGTTATTACGCTATATTTATTTGCTTTTAGTTTGTTGTGTCAAATTGTGAATATCTATTTTTTGGTTCTGCTTTTTTATTAATTCGAAAATTTATCTTTGACGACCTTAAAAAAAAATAGAGAAAAAGATGAGCACAATTTGGTACGAATGCAAAGTAAAATATAGAAAAACAGATGAAAGTGGTGTTCAAAAAATGGCAAATGAACCTTATTTAGTTGATGCTTTGTCGTATACGGAAGCAGAGAGCAGAATAAACGAAGAAATGTCGGCATACATCAGTGAAGAGTTTAAAATAACAACAATTAAGGTTGCTAATTACGCCGAAATTCATCCTTTTGAAAATGCGGACCGTTGGTTTAGATCTAAAGTTTCGTTACTTGCTTACGATGAAGAAAGTGGAAAAGAGCGCAAAACCAATATGTATCTTTTGGTTCAAGCCAATGATGTAAAAGAAGCGTACGATAATACGGTTACTGTAATGAAAGGTACTATGGGCGATTACACGATTCCAGCTATTGCCGAATCACCAATACTGGATGTTTTTCCTTATTTTAGTGGAGAAGAAGAAGATTTAGAAAAAATTGAAAAGTTTAATGCAATAAAAGCATCAAAGCCTGAAGTAGAAGCGGAAGTAATCGACCATATGGAATTTGTAACTGAAGAAGTTGAGTAAATTCAGAAGAGAAGAATAAAGTTGAAATGCAATCAAAAATTGTCAAAACGTACAATTTTTGATTGCATTTTTTTTAAGCTACGTAAAAAAAATAGGCGTTACTTTAATACTTTTTCAAATGCCTTTCTGGCGCTTCCTCTAAAGTAGACTTCGCCACAATAACTATAGCCTAATTTTTCAAACAAATGTAGCATGGGTAAGTTGTCAAAGTTTGTGTCGGCTTTGATGCTGAAAATATGTTGTTGCATAGCATAGTTTTCTATTTCAGTCATTATTTTTTTTGCCAAGCCTTTCCCAAGTTGTTCTTGTGCAATTGCTACACGATGAATGACTACAAAATCTTGATTCGAGAGCCATTTGCCTTCAATGGCTTCATAAGCAGGTTCATAGTTGATGATCAAAGCGCAATATCCAACTATTGTATGATTTTCTAGAAGTACAAATCCATAACCTTGATTAATATCGTTTTCTAAAACAGTAGGGTTGGGGTAGCCGTCTTGCCATTGTGTACTTCCATCTGTTTTTCGACGCACAATTGCATCGGCTAAAATTTCCCAGATAAATGTATGATCAGCAGTTGTAGCTTTTTTAAATTGATAATTGGTTGAATTCATGCTTGTATGTTTTGATTTGGATTTATCTTAAAACAAAGATTGCGAATTTTGTTTGAGGAACAAAATTCGCAATCAAGCATTACAATTCTTTTAGGACATAGGGTTTTATTGTGCGCTACTCAATTGACCTACTTTGTTCCAGTTAGGATCAACCTCTAAAGCTACAGCAACATAAACGTCTCCTTTTTTGTAATTGAAAGCAGTTCCTTTTGTCATTTCGGCATTTACTTGTTTTGGTGTTAGGTTGTAAATTGCTCCAGTAACCGGATCAATAATTAAACCTACAAGTCCACCAATCAAAATATTTCCTAAATACCAAGCATTGAATTTTTTAGTTAAGGTAGTTTGATAGTTTTTGTAACCGTCTAATTTAATTAAAACTTCGTGTTCGCTTTTACGAGAAAGTTTTATTTCGAAAGGTGTTTTTCCCACTTCAACTTCATCAACTAAAATAGTAGCTTGGCTTGGGTTACTCTCGAATTTTACATTTTGTTTTGAACCTGAAACAATAGTTGCACAGCTGGAGCATAAAAGCACAAAAGCTAAAGAGGCAGAAATAAATGATTTTTTCATTTTGTAAATTATAATTAGTTAATTTGAATTTGATATTGGTCTAGTTGAGTCACATCGCCTTGGTAAGAATAAAAATCAACTTTTATTCGGTAGCATGACGAACCAAAAAAATTAGGTTCTTTTTTTTCAGTGACCTTAATTACATTGGCTCCGTTTTGTCGTGCAATTTTACGAGCATTAATTAAATTGCTATTAAAATCACAATCAGTAGAAAAACCAGTGTCACCATACGAAGCTGTCCCTATTTTTTGTGCTCCAGAAGGGACTTCGTTTTTTAAATCAAGTATTGCTACTTTCTGGTCCATAGAAATTGGCGCTAGTTGGGTAGTGAAATTAGATTTAATACTTGCTCCACAACTAACTAATGCTAGAGTAATAGCACTAAGAATTAATTTTCGCATAACGTTTCGTTTCAATTTTTCCGTAAATATAGGTGATTTGTCGTACACGAAAAATAAAATTTATTAAAAAGGTGTTGACTCTTTTTTATACTTTTTGTCTTGCTAAATTTTGCTTTTCAAAGACATATCTGTCTTTCAATAATGAATAAGTTTGTTAAGTAATCAACGGTTCGTGATCCGCCATGCTTGCAGTCTAAATTCTTTTCTGAAGATTATCGCTTTTAACTTGGCACTTACAAATGTCATCTTGTCATATTATTTTATGTCATTTTTAATACAAACTGACAATTTACAGAGCTGTTTTGTATTGGCATAAAGATTGACTTACGGACAGCAAGTAATATAACTGAATATACAATAAAATTAAATATATTAAAAATGGGTAAAATAATCGGAATTGATTTAGGTACGACCAACTCTTGTGTTTCTGTAATGGAAGGTAACGAAGCAGTTGTTATCCCTAACGCAGAAGGAAAAAGAACAACACCATCTATCATCGCTTTTGTTGAAGGTGGAGAAATTAAAGTAGGTGATCCTGCAAAGAGACAAGCAGTAACTAATCCAACTAAGACTATTGCTTCTATCAAACGTTTTATGGGACAAGGTTTTGGCGAAGTTTCTACTGAGGCAAAAAGAGTTCCTTACAGCATCGTAAAAGGAGATAACAATACACCACGTGTTGATATTGACGGTCGTTTGTATACTGCACAAGAATTGTCAGCAATGACTCTTCAAAAAATGAAAAAAACTGCTGAAGACTACTTAGGTCAAACGGTAACTGAAGCGGTTATTACTGTACCAGCATATTTTAATGATGCACAACGTCAAGCTACTAAAGAAGCTGGAGAAATTGCAGGTCTTAAAGTAATGCGTATCATCAACGAACCAACTGCAGCTGCATTAGCTTACGGATTAGATAAAAAAGGTACTGACCAAAAAATTGCTGTTTACGATTTAGGTGGAGGTACATTTGATATCTCGGTTCTTGAATTAGGTGACGGAGTTTTCGAAGTATTGTCTACAAACGGAGATACTCACTTAGGAGGAGACGATTTTGATCAAGTAATTATTGATTGGTTAGCTGACGAATTCAAATCTGAAGAAGGTATTGATTTACGTTTAGATCCAATGTCTTTACAAAGAATTAAAGAAGCTGCTGAGAAAGCTAAAATTGAATTATCAGCTTCTGCAGAAACTGAAATCAACTTGCCATACGTTACAGCTACGGCTTCAGGACCAAAACACTTAGTTAAAAAATTATCTCGTTCAAAATTTGAGCAATTATCAGATACTTTAGTAAAACGTTCTATGGAGCCAGTTGCTAGAGCTTTGAAAGATGCTGGTTTAACAGTTTCTGATATTGACGAAGTTATCCTTGTAGGAGGTTCTACTCGTATGCCAAGAATTGCAGAAGAAGTTGAAAAATTCTTCGGTAAAAAAGCATCTAAAGGAGTAAACCCTGATGAGGTTGTTGCAATTGGAGCAGCTATTCAAGGTGGAGTTCTTTCTGGAGATGTAAAAGATGTATTGTTACTTGACGTTACACCTTTATCTTTAGGTATCGAAACAATGGGTGGTGTTATGACTGTTTTGATCGAAGCAAACACAACTATCCCAACTAAAAAATCACAAGTTTTCTCAACTGCTGCTGATTCTCAACCATCTGTTGAATTACACGTATTACAAGGTGCAAGAGCAATGGCTGCTGATAACAAAACTATTGGTCGTTTCCATTTAGATGGTATTCCACCAGCACCAAGAGGAGTTCCACAAATCGAAGTTTCTTTCGATATCGATGCTAATGGTATCATCAAAGTAACTGCTACTGATAAAGGAACTGGTAAATCTCACGATATTCGTATCGAGGCTTCTTCTGGATTAACTTCTGAAGAAATCGAGAAAATGAAACAAGATGCAGAAGCTAATGCTGAGTCTGATAAAATTGCTAGAGCAAGAGCAGAAAAATTGAATGAGGCAGATTCTACAATCTTCCAAACTGAATCTCAATTGAAAGAGTTAGGAGATAAAATCTCTGACGAAAACAAAACTGCTATTGAATATGCTTTAACTGAATTGAGAATGGCACACCAATCTCAAGATCTTGATGCAATTCAAAAAGGTTTAGACAATGTAAATGCAGCTTGGAAAACAGCTACTGAGGCTATGTATGCTCAAGGAGAACAAGGTCAAGGTGCTGCTCAACCACAAGGTGAAGCTACTCAAGGAGATAACGTTGAAGACGTTGAATTCGAAGAAGTAAAATAATAATTTCCAGTAGAGATAGACTTCTGTCTGTCTTTACTGTTGATTTAAAAACCGTTTGCCATTGGCAGACGGTTTTTTTTTGCCTTATTTTTTTGGAACTACTGCAGAGTGATGAAACATGGTACTGATAACTGCCGCATGCGGAAATGTAATAGCTGCTAAAAATGAGAAAAACAAAGCGTTAAACAGTTGTTCTTGCTCTGAAAAATAGTAATAGATTACTACGATACCTATTATAGAAACAAACCAGTATAAAGCTGCATTTTTACAATAATTTATAAAATTAGCAGTGGTATATGTTCCATCTAAAAAACGAATTTGATCCATTATTGATGGTATACTGTGCCAAATAACAAAGTAAATAGCAAAACCCCAAATCAAACTTGATGATTTAAAAATAATGGCATACAAAAGGATGTAAAAACATTCTTGTAGTATATTTTGGATCTGATTTTTGTTTTGCAGATAAACTACAGAGCACAAGCTTAAAAAGAGTGCTAAAACAATTCCGAATAATAAATCAAAGTATGTTGTTGGTACTTTAAGTTGGCAAATGTTTATAATAATTTCTTGAACTTGTTCTTTATGAAAAATAAACAACAGCGATAAAATGAGTAGGCCATAAATAATTTGAAAAGCAAAAGTAAACCATTTACCGTATTGTAATAGGGTTTGTTGCCATTCTTGCTCCCCAAAATGGTAGGCACTAACTAGTATGAATAATAATAGTGCAAATTGTGGTATTAAATAAAAAAGTACAATTCCGCAAAGCACCACTACTATGTAATAAGATAATACTTTTAGCCAAGATTTTTTTTGTTTATCATTTTTAATAGTTTTAATTAACATCAAATCATTCGCTCCGTGCAAGATTCCAAAAGTAAAAATTAAGAAAAAACCTAAATATATTTGTTTTGAATCTGATAGATAGGAATCTAGCCATAATCCAAAAAAGCTTGCTACCATTGCGATATTCGAATATTTGCGCATAAAAAATAATTTTTGTTTAAAATTACGCAAAAATATTTAAACAAAAATTATTTTTTGTGTTTAACATTTTCTATATTTGGATAAACAAAACCATTTAAAAACTATTATTTTATGACAAATTTTATGTTTATTTCAGGATTAGTGGGTAAATTATCTCCAACCGATTATGTTGGGTTTACCTTTTTTGTAGGTTGTATGGCCATGATGGCTGCATCAGCATTTTTCTTTTTATCATTAAGTCAATTTGATAAAAAATGGCGTACATCAGTATTGGTTTCTGGTTTAATTACTTTTATTGCAGCTGTGCACTATTTTTACATGAGAGATTATTGGGCTTCGTTTGGTGAGTCGCCAACATTCTTTCGTTATGTAGACTGGGTACTAACAGTTCCGTTAATGTGTTTAGAGTTCTATTTAATTTTAAAAGTAGCAGGAGCTAAGCAATCATTATTATGGAAAATGATTATTTATTCAGTAATCATGCTTGTAACAGGTTATTTTGGTGAGGTTGTTGCACCAGAAAGTGCTGCACTTTGGGGTGGTATTTCAGGAGCGGCGTACTTCTTAATTGTGTATGAAATTTGGTTAGGTGAAGCTTCTAAATTAGCAGCAGCAGCCGGTGGCGAAGTGCAAAAAGCACACAAAATTTTATGTTGGTTCGTGTTAGTAGGTTGGGCCATTTATCCTTTAGGATACATGATGGGAACGACAGGCTGGTACAATGGTCTAATTCCATCAGGGAATATTGATGTAGCGTACAATATTGCTGATGCAATCAATAAAATTGGATTTGGTTTAGTAATCTACAGTCTTGCTGTGAAGTCCTCTAAAGATTAATTTTCTTTTTTTATTATAATGTAGTGATGAACCGGGCTAGAAATAGCTCGGTTTTTTTTATACATTGAAAGTAGTATAGTCGAAACGCTATCTCTGATTTCTGCTAACTAATACTATTTTTCGATTAGTTATAACCTTCTGTACAAATGTGTTGTAATGTTAACAACTACATCTTTTATTATATCTTGTTATTGTTTTACTTTAAAATTTAACTATGTACTGGAGTCTTACCGATAAAAGACTTATTAGTATTTTAAATAAAGGCGAAAGATTATTTGTTTAGTATTAGACATAAAAAAAGGGGAAATGAATTGCTCATTTCCCCTTTCTCCTTTACGATTATAATTGGACTATTTTGGATCCAATGCCTCGCTAATTCTAGAAATTAAATCTTGAGTATGGTATTTACTCAAACGATCTGTCATTTGACCAGATGCGATTTTTAATTCGTTTTTCAAAGCGACCAATTGCCCTCTTGCAATAGAAGGTAAATCAGTCTGAGCTAAATTCACTCTTCTTGTATTGAAACCATAAGTTGCACCAACTACATTAGAACGAACCGTTGTAGAACCTGGTTTTAGTAATTCAATCAATTTGTCAACGTAGATTTTTTGAATATTTCTACGGTACATGTCAATTGCACCATTTGATTTCAACTCTGAGAAAATTCCTTTTTTCAAGTCTGTTACCATTTCATCTGCGCTATAATTGTCTTTGCTAGCCACAGATGTTTCCATCAAACGTACCATACGATCTCCTGCCATTAAACTTGACAAAGTAGCATCTTGCATCGCTTTAATTGCTTCAACGCCACTATCCGGGTTAATTTTTGAAAGAACATTTTGATCTAACAACCATTTTGGGGTATTGAACAATTGTGTGTTTAAGAACGAAATAGCATCTTTTTGAATACTTTTTGGAACAACTTGAAACTGATTTCCAGTCATGTCGTAGGTTTTAGGATTGTCATAAATACCTCCTACGTTTTTAGTAACGTGACCCAAATATCTTCTGAATTGTCCAGTTAAAGCACCATACAATTCATCTAATTCTGCATAGCTTTCACCATCTTCTTTAGACCAAGTTATTAGGTTTGGTAAAATTCTTTTCAAGTTTTTAATACCATATTCAGAGGCTCTCATAGCGTTGTCTCCAATATCTTCTGTTTGGTATCTCGGGTCGTAAGGACTAGATTCTGTACCAAACCACAATCTGTTGTTTTTGTACGCTTCTTTAGTCATGTTATTCAACACCGCTTTTTCTTCTGCTTCGGTTTTAGCATCTTCAAAGTAAGAATAACCCCATTTGATAGCCCATTTATCATAATCACCAATTCTTGGGAACAAGTGTTTTACATTATCTTCCGGCTGTGCTACATAGTTAAAACGAGCATAATCCATGATAGATGATGTATGACCATTTTTCTCTTGGTAAGCGGCATCTCTTAGTTTTTCAACAGGAGTTGCTGAACTAGCTCCCATGTTGTGGCGTAATCCTAATGTATGTCCTACTTCATGAGACGATACAAAACGAATCAATTCGCCCATCAAGCTGTCATCAAATTGTTTTTTTCTTGCCGCTGGATCTACTGCTGCTGTTTGTATCAAGTACCAATTACGTAACAAACTCATGATATTATGGTACCAACCGATGTGGCTTTCTAAAATTTCACCACTTCTTGGATCGTGAACATTTGGTCCGTAAGCATTTTGAATTTCAGCTGCAAAGTATCTCAATACAGAGAAACGGGCATCTTCTAAACTCATTGTTGGATCATTTTCTGGCCAGTATTCTCCGCGAATTGCATTTTTCCATCCAGCAGCTTCAAAAGCTACTTGCCAATCATCAATACCTTGTTTGATGAATTTTTTCCATTTGTCTGGAGTAGCAGGGTCAATGTAGTATACAATTGGTTTTAAAGGCTCAATAAGTTCCCCTTTCTTCTGCTTGGCAGCATCCTCTGGAGATTTAGGCTCTAAACGCCATCTAACAGCAAAAGTTTTAGTATCTGATTTTTGAGATTCCTCTTCAAACACTCCATATTCATTTGCAAAATATCCTACACGTGCATCAAATTCTCTTTTACGCATTGGTGTTTTAGGAAGCAAAATCATCGAAGTGTTCATTTCTACAGTAACAACTCCTGCATCTA
Organism: Flavobacterium turcicum; assembly: GCF_011365745.1. Classification (GTDB taxonomy): domain Bacteria; phylum Bacteroidota; class Bacteroidia; order Flavobacteriales; family Flavobacteriaceae; genus Flavobacterium; species Flavobacterium turcicum. Next base: position 224,774 of record NZ_JAAOBY010000003.1, read on the forward strand.
AAGCTGAAGGTAGGTTTACACCAATTTGTGGAGTAGGTGTAGTGCTAATTCTAGGTGGTGTTGTAGTGAAAGTTTTTACAGTTCTAATTTCAGTGTTGATTGGGAAACTGCTAATTTTTGAAATGTATGAACGATCTTTTTGAAACGTTTGAATGTTTAACAATTGTTTCTTGATCGGATCTAATGAGAATGTTTGAACATCCGCATCAAAAGTAGTGGTCATATCAATTACGTAACCAGTAATTTTTCCGTCATTGTCTTTTTTGTAAGCAAGAACATCAAAATTTCCAATAATTGGGTCGGCAGTTGAATTTTTAACCGCTTGCGCCAACGGTTTGTCTTGATCAGGAGACATGATTACATACGTTACAGAACGCATCAAAATGTTGTTGTTTGGTCCTTTTTCAAAACGAATTACTTGGCGGTTGATTTCTTCTCCACCAAAAATTCCTCCACCTGCCGGTGTTTTTGAATAACGGGTGATAGTCATGATTTCGCCTCCTAAAAGAGAATCTGGAATTTCAAATAGGTACTTGTTGTCCGTTTTGTGAACATCAATCAAACCTTTTTGTGTGACTGCAGTTGAGTCAATTACTTTTTTGTAAGGCTTTGGTTCTTTTTTGCCTTCAGCTGGTTTAGCCATTGGTGCAGCAACGGCAGTTTTGTCGTTCTTTTTCTTTTTTTTGCTTTGAGCAAAGGTCTCAGTAGCTGAAAAAGATAAGAGACATAACATCAATAGAGTTAGTTTTTTTTGAATCATGTAATTCTACATCTTACGGTTAATAATTAGTTTTTTACCGAATTATACTAAGGATATGGTATAAATTCAGCATTAATTTTCAAATCTATTGATATATTTTCACAATTTGAGGTTTTCTAATTTCATTTATAAAACATTAACATAAATTAACACATGTAGAATCAAAATTTTTGTGCTTTTTTAGCGTGTGTACTTTCAAAAGACTAGCATTTTCTGAGTACTTTTGTTTTTCAAGCATTCATAATTTTTGCAGTTCAACATTTACATGGTTCTGTGATCAAATGGCTTTTTAAAAGTTCCGATGGAATACTAACAACGGTTTAATGAGAAAAATTAAATATAAAAAAGGCAAACGATTACAGCCTTACACGCTTGAATACACGGGAGCGCATCGAAATATTGAATCTGAGTTACAACTTTTTGTTTATGATGATAAAACTTTAGCTGAATATGAGGCTTTTAAACTAATTCATTTAGATAAATTTTTAGCAAATGATAAAGTAAATTGGTTGAATATTCATGGTTTAAATAATGTGGAGTGGCTGCAAGCAATAGGTGATTACTTTTCGATTGATAATTTTATGTTGGCCGATATTTTGAATACGGTACGCAGAACAAAATTAGAAGAAACTAATGACTGTTTGTTTTTTAATATCAAATCGTTATTGCCCTCTGAAGGTTCAGATGCAATTGAGGTGGAACAAATTAGTTTTTTACTAAAAAAAGATGTTTTGCTTTCGTTTCAAGAAAAAAGAAGCGATTTCTTTATTCATATCAGGGAGCGAATTCGAAGCCATTCAGGCTTGGTGCGCACGCGTAAAGCCGATTACTTGTTATATATTTTGCTAGATTCAATCATGGAAAATTTTTACATTACTCTCGAAAATGAAGAGGATAAAGTAGAAGAATTAATTGATATGACCAAGCAAAATCCAGATCCAATTATTTTAGAACGCATCGAGAAACACCGTGATAATTTTAACTTTTTAAAACGTTCTATCATTCCGCTTCGAGATTCTTTGTACGAAATTAAAAGTATAAAAGACGATACGGTGTTTAACGAAATTCAAGACGATACCTTCAGTTTTTTCGCGCGATTGCATCAAAAAAGTTTAGAGCTTTTGGAGCAAATTGATTCTGATATGGATACGCTAGAAAGTGCCTCTAATTTCTTTTTTTCTGCGCAAACACACAAAATGAATGAAGTAATGAAAACGTTGACCATTGTGTCTTCTATCTTTATTCCGCTAACTTTTATTGTTGGTGTATACGGAATGAACTTTGAAAACATGCCCGAATTGAAAAGTACCTACGGCTACCCAATAGTAATGGGAGTTATGTTTTTGCTGGTAATTGGTATGATCTTGTATTTCAAAAAAAGACGATGGTTTTGATATTTTTCCTTGACAAAAGATTTTAATATGTTTCTAAAAACTATAAAATGAATAAAGCAATTTACATAGCAACAAGCGAGCAAAATAGCGGTAAGTCAATTATCACGCTGGGTTTAATGAGCATGCTCATCGGAAAAACTGCCAAAGTAGGTTATTTTAGACCGATCATAGAAGATATTGAAGAAGGTGGTTTCGACAACCATATTGAAACGGTTATAGGTCATTTTGGTTTGGATATCGATTTTGCAGATGCTTATGCCATTACTAAAAGCAAATTGATTAAAAAGAAAAACAAGGGTAAAATAGGCGAAGTTCTCGATTTGATTATCGAAAAGTATAAAAAACTAGAGCAACGCTTTGATTTTATTTTGGTTGAAGGAACCAGTTTTACAGGCGAGGGCACAGTTATCGAATTGGATATGAACGTGCTCATTGCCAAGAATCTTGGAATTCCTACCATGATTGTTGGCTCTGGAGTAGGTAAAACACTCGAGGAGTTAATTGACAGTTTATATTTAGCCTACGATTCTTTTAAAGTGAAAGATGTAGAGGTACTTGCGGTAATTGCAAATAAAGTACAACCCGAGAACATTGAATTAGTAACCAACGGACTCACTAAAAATTTGCCCAAAGGTATTTTGGTCAATGCTATCCCGTTGATTTACAATTTAAATAATCCGACCGTTCAAGAAATTGTAAAAGAATTAGGTGCAAAAGTACTTTTTGGCGAAGCCCATTTGAATAATCAAACTGGTAATTTTAGTGTTGGAGCCATGCAGCTTCGTAATTATTTATTGCATTTAAAAGAGAATAGTTTGGTAATTACCCCTGGTGATCGTGCAGATATTATCTTGGGAGCCCTACAAGCCAATGAGTCGGCTAATTATCCTTCGATTTCAGGTATTGTTCTTACAGGAAATATTGTGCCTGAAATTAGTATTCTAAAGCTAATTGAAGGCCTTTCAACCATTGTGCCGATAATTGCGGTAGAGGAAGGAACCTATTACATCACCAATAAAATTGGTAGTATCAAGTCGAAAATTTACGCGAATAACAAACAGAAAATTGAACTTTCGATTTCTACATTTGAGAAATTTGTTGAACTAGATTTACTTTCCGAAAAGTTAATCACCTTTGAACCTGAAGGAATGACTCCTAAAATGTTTCAATACAATTTGGTTCAACGTGCCAAACAACATCGCAAACACATTGTTTTACCAGAGGGGAATGACGATCGAATTTTGATGGCGGCATCTCGATTGCTCGAAATGGATGTGGTAGACATTTCGATTATTGGCAACAAAAAACAAATAGAAAGTAAGGTTGCGGAATTAGGATTGTATTTTGATTTTGATAAAGTGGAAATCATAAATCCTATCGAATCCAAACATTACGAAGATTACGTAAATACCTATTACGAATTGCGCAAAGCGAAGAATGTAACCATCGGTATGGCTAAAGATTTGATGGAAGATGTTTCCTATTTCGGGACGATGATGGTATACAAAGGTCATGCTGACGGAATGGTGTCTGGTGCGGCGCATACCACGCAGCATACCATTTTACCAGCTTTGCAGTTTATTAAAACCAAGCCCAATTCATCGGTTGTTTCATCAGTATTTTTTATGTGTTTAGAGGATAGAGTTTCTGTGTTTGGAGACTGTGCCATTAACCCAAATCCTACAGCAGAACAACTGGCTGAAATAGCCATTTCATCTGCCGATTCAAGTTTGGCTTTTGGTATTGAACCAAAAATTGCTATGCTTTCTTACTCATCTGGAGCATCTGGAAAAGGTGATGAGGTCGATAAAGTTCGCACTGCTACCGAGATTGTTCGCCTAAAACGTCCAGACTTAAAAATCGAAGGTCCTATACAATACGATGCCGCCGTTGATATGGCTGTAGGCCAAAGTAAATTACCCAATTCGGAAGTGGCAGGTCAAGCAAGTGTTCTTATTTTTCCGGACTTAAATACTGGAAATAACACCTATAAAGCTGTACAAAGAGAAACGGGAGCGCTAGCTATTGGACCAATGTTGCAAGGATTAAATAAACCGGTTAATGATTTAAGTCGCGGTTGTACGGTTGACGATATCATTAATACTGTCGTGATTACGGCAATTCAAGCACAAGGATTGTAAAATGGTACTAAGGTTCTAAGTAACTAAGCGCCTTAGTGCCTTTTGAACCTTAGAACCATAAAAAAAATAAAAATTAAATGAAAATAGTAATTATAAATTCAGGAAGTTCATCTATTAAATACCAATTACTTGACATGCCTTCTGGCGAAGTGATTTGCTCTGGGATGATTGATCGAATTGGCCTCGAAGGTTCTAATTTAACTTACGTAACAAGTTCTACTAAATTAGAGGAAACACTTTCAATTTCGAATCATAAAGTAGGTTTAGAGAAAATCGCCAATTTGTTGATGGATGAAAAAATTGGTGTAATCAAAAGTACTGACGAAATTCAAGCCGTAGGACATCGCGTGGTTCATGGCGGAAGCGATTTTACTAATACAGTACGAATAACAGAGGATGTAAAAGAAAAAATAAAACAACTTTTTGATTTGGCTCCTTTGCACAATCCAGCTAATTTAGAGGGAATTGCTGTCGCTGAAGAAATCTTTAAATCGGCACAACAAGTTGCTGTTTTTGACACTGCTTTCCATCAAACGATTCCAGTGGTAGCGCATCAATATCCTATTCCAAAACATCTTTTTACCGACAGTAAAATTAGATTGTATGGTTTTCATGGTACCAGTCACAAGTATGTTTCACAAAAAGCAATTGACTACTTAAAGCAAAATACAAATTTGTCAGGTTCCAAAATTATAACCATTCATCTTGGGAATGGTTGCAGCATGACTGCTATTAAAGACGGAAAAAGTATCGATCATACCTTAGGTTTCGGACCAATGAACGGATTAATTATGGGAACTCGTAGTGGTGATGTCGATCAATCAGTAATTTTTTATTTGGTGAATACTTTAGGATATTCGCTCGATGCTGTAAATACCATGCTTCAAAAACAAAGCGGAATGCTAGGCCTCACAGGTTACAGCGATTTAAGAGACATTGAAGCAAGAGCAGAAAATGGCGATGCTGATTGTCAATTGGCTTTGGCCATGAATGCCTACCGTATCAAGAAATACATAGGCTCTTATGCTGCCGTTTTAAACGGTTTAGACGCGATTGTTTTTACTGCAGGAATCGGAGAAAATTCATCTTATATCAGGAAATTAGTCTGCACCGACATGGATTATTTTGGGTTACAATTAGACCTTTCTAAAAATGAGATACGATCTAAAGAAATTCGCGAAATCAATACAGCCGATTCAAAAACAAAAATTTTAGTGATTCCTACCAATGAAGAAGTTGAAATTGCCAATCAAGTTTTTGAATTGTTAAACAAATAAAATTACAAAAAAATGAAAAAAGTCATCCTTATTTCCCTATTGGTCTTTGTTAATCTTGCTGTTGCTCAAAGTGTTCAATCACCTTCGGGTAAAATAGCCGTAAATTTTAAGCTAGCTGCCAATGGGCAACCAAGCTACTCCGTGAATTACAAAAATAAACCAACGGTTTTAGAAAGCGCCTTAGGAATCAGATTAAAAGAGAAACCAGCTTTGGATGCTAATTTTGATATTCTGGATTCAAAAACTTCCAGTTTCAATGAATCTTGGAAACCGGTTTTAGGGGAACAATCGAGTATTAAAAATCACTACAACGAACTTAGTGTTTCGCTCATCAACAAGGAAACGAAGGTGAAAATGAATATCATTTTCCGAGTTTTTGATGAAGGTGTCGCTTTTAGATATGATTTTCCGAAACAAGCAGAGCTGAATTATTTCGTCATTTCGGATGAGCTTACTCAATTTAATCTTACTGAAAATAATAAAGTATTTTGGCTTCCGGGTGATTTTGATAGTAATGAATACGAGTACAACGAAACGAGGTTTTCAGAGATTGATAATTCTAAAATCAATATGAACAACGGGATTGGTGTAAAATCGATTCCTGGAAAATATACCCTTCAAACGCCATTGATGATGAAAGCACCATCTGGTTTGTATCTCAATATTTTTGAAGCGGCGGTAGTTAATTATCCCGTAATGCATTTGAATGCCGATGTGACCAATTATAAATTAAAAGCCGAATTAGTTCCAAATGCTATTGGTGACAAAGCCTATTTACAAACGCCTTGTGTTTCGCCTTGGAGAACCATCATGATTAGTGATGATGCAAGAGATATCGTGGCTTCTAAAATGATTTTGAACCTCAATGAACCTTCAAAAATTGAGGATACTTCTTGGATAAAACCGATGAAATACGTGGGTATTTGGTGGGAAATGCATGTAGGGAAATCAACTTGGGATTATGCAGGTTCTCAAAATGCCACAAATTTTGCCGATGCTCCAAAAGCATCAGGAAAACACGGTGCTACTACCGAAAACACCAAACGATACATTGATTTTGCCGCTAAAAATGGTTTTGATGGCGTTTTAGTTGAAGGTTGGAATGTAGGTTGGGAAGATTGGAATGGCAACTGGAAAGAGGAAGTTTTTGACTTTACAACGCCTTATCCAGATTTTGATATTGCAGCGCTTTCGGCTTACGCCAAAGAAAAAAATGTCAAAATGATCATGCATCATGAAACATCTGGCTCTGTCAGTAATTACGAAAGACATTTAGATCGCGCTTTTGATTTGATGAAAAAATACGAGTATCCAGCCGTAAAATCGGGTTATGTGGGTAAAATTATTCCGCGTGGTGAGTTTCATGACGGACAATCGATGGTGAATCATTTTAATTTTGTGGTAAAACGCGCTGCTGATTATAAAATTATGATCAACTCTCACGAATCCTCCCGACCAACAGGTGTGGGTAGAACGTATCCTAACTATATCGCAGCCGAAGCGGCTCGTGGAAATGAATTCAATGCTTGGAGCGTAGGAAACCCGCCTGCACACGAAACCATTTTGCCGTTTACCAGACAATTGGGTGGTCCGATGGATTATACGCCGGGAATTTTTGAAGTAAAAATGAGCTATTACGACAAAAACAAAACAGAACAGGTGCATACTACTCTCGCTAAACAATTGGCTTTGTATGTAACAATGTATTCGCCTTTGCAAATGGCAGCTGACTTAATTGAGAATTACGAGAAATATCCGGATGCTTTTCAGTTTATCAAAGATGTTGAAACAGATTGGGACGAAAGTAAATATTTGGAAGCTGAACCTGGAGATTACGTAACAGTTGCCCGAAAAACAAAAGGAAAAGAAACATGGTTTTTAGGAGCCATCACGGATGAAAACGCAAGAACATCAGAGGCGAAATTAGATTTTCTTACTCCAGGTAAAAAGTATAAAGCAACTGTATATTCCGATGCAGCCAACGCTCACTGGAAAAGCAATCCAATTGCATATCAAATAAAAACAATGACGGTCACTAGTAAATCAAAACTAAAATTAATCTTGGCCGCAGGTGGCGGTACAGCGGTTAGTTTTGAACCAATTCCATAATTTTGAAACCTGCAAGAGTACATTTTTGCAGGTTTTTTTTTGGCGAAAGCAAAAATTCCAAACAGAATGCCGAAATTGCTGGATTATTATAAAAAACACAAAAATCACTTGCAATAACTTTTTTAAACTATGAAAAAATCAATTGTTTTGGCTGCACTTTTCTGCGGCACATTACCACTCCTTGCACAAAGCACTGCAGAGCAAACCTTAAAAGAAATTTACAAATCGTCATTAACCAAGGCCAAATGTTACCCTTGGCTAGATCATTTATCTAACAATATTGGTTCTCGATTATCAGCCTCTCCAGGTGCCGAAAAAGCGGTTTTATACACCAAAGCACAATTAGAAACTTTAGGTGTAGACAAAGTGTACCTTCAAGAAGTAATGGTGCCAAAATGGGTGAGAGGTGAAAAAGAAGTAGGCTATTTACAACTAGGGAAACAAAAAATTACTTTTCCAATTTGCGCATTGGGTGGATCGGTGGCGACTCCCAAATCTGGTTTAAATGCTAGTGTGATTGAAGTTAAGAGCCTTGAAGAATTAACTGCTTTGGGCGAAGCAAAAGTAAAAGGAAAAATCGTGTTTTTTAACCGACCTATGAATCCTGAATTTGTAGAGACTTTTAAAGCCTACAGCGGTTGTGTAGATCAAAGATCATCTGGAGCTAGAGAGGCTGGAAAATTAGGTGCTTTGGCAGTAATTGTGCGTTCAATGAATTTGCGCATGGATGATTTGCCTCATACGGGTGCTACTAATTATGGCGATATTAGTAAAGACCAACGCATTCCTGCAGCTGCAATAAGTACCAATGGTGCTGAATTATTGAGCAAAAGTTTACAATCGAATCCCAATGCGACTTTTTATCTAAAGCAATCGTGTCAAACTTTTGATGATGTACTGTCGTATAATGTGGTGGCGGAAATGACAGGTACTGAGCATCCAGAGAGAATTATGGTAGTAGGAGGTCACCTTGATTCTTGGGACTTAGGCGATGGTTCACATGATGATGGAGCTGGTTGTGTACAAAGTATGGAAGTTTTAAATATCTTCAAGAATATTGGTTACAAGCCAAAAAACACTTTGCGAGTGGTATTGTTTATGAACGAGGAAAATGGTGTTCGTGGTGGTAAAGAGTATGAAAATCAGTCGGCTAAAAAAGGGGAGAATCATATTTTTGCACTAGAGAGTGATGCAGGAGGATTTTCGCCAAGAGGTTTTTCTATTGATGGAGATGAGGCTAATTTTAACCAGATCAAAAATTGGAATTCATTATTTGAACCGTATTTGATTCACAAATTTGTAAAAGGAAGCTCTGGAGTTGATATTGGACCGTTGCAATCCAAGAAAATTGTAAAAGTAGGTCTACAACCTGATTCGCAACGTTATTTTGACCATCATCACGCATCCAATGATACGTTTGATGCTGTCAATAAAAGAGAGCTTGAATTAGGAGCTGCCGCGATGGCTTCGCTATTGTATTTAGTTGACCAAAACGGAATTGTAACGCAATAAATCCTTAGATTATTTTTTTTATTACGCGCAGCTTATGAGTGTGTTTGTTAGTTTCGGCATTAAAAATACCCAAATGATCGAGTCTGTCAATACGCACTCTACCGCTAGCGTGAATGATGTAGTTATCAGCCATGATAATACCGACATGAATAATACTACCTTCTTCATTGTCAAAAAATGCCAAATCTCCTGGCTCACTTTCTTCAATAAAACTTAGCGCTTCACCCTGAGTTGCTTGTTGCGATGCGTCTCGTAAAAGCGAATGACCGTTTAATTTATACACCATTTGTGTAAAACCAGAACAATCAATACCAAAAGGTGTTTTTCCACCCCATAAATAAGGAGCATTCAAATAAAGTAATGCCGTGTTGATAAGGTTGAATTTTTCTTTTTTACCACTAGTTTTAGTGCCTTCGAACTCAAATTGCGTAATGTTAATTTCAGGATGGTGCAAAAAGGAAAGCGATGCTCCCAGTGGAATAGGCAACATAAAATTAGACGGCGCTGTAATGTAGTCAATTAAGTCTGCATTGAGAACGATTGCCTCATTACTCAGTTGCTTGTAATTTTCGGAGGATATCAGTTGGCATTGCTTGCTATCAATCCATCCTTCGTAATTGTCGTATTGTAATTTAATTTTGTACCATTGTTTGGATTGTTCTATTACAGCAAAATGCTCTCCAAATAATACTTGCGATACAATTTCACTGCGGTCGCTGGCTTCTGCACGAAGCGGGATCATGGCTAAATTACAAATTCCGAACATGAAGGTTTTGATTTATTGTTAAAAAAGTTATGAGCTGTACCAACTGATACAACTCATAACTGATAAAAAAATTATATTCTTTCTACAACAATTGCAGATGCGCCACCGCCACCATTACAAATTGCAGCAGTACCAATTTTGGCATCGTTTTGCTCCAATACATTTAGCAAAGTAACAATAATACGAACACCAGAACATCCTAGAGGGTGACCTAATGATACTGCACCACCATTTACGTTCACTTTAGATCCGTCTAATCCAAGAATTTTAGAATTAGCCAAACCTACCACAGAAAACGCTTCGTTAAACTCGAAAAAGTCAACATCGTCTAATGTAATTCCTGCTTTTGCTAACGCTTTTGGAACTGCTTTTGCAGGCGTTGTGGTGAACCATTTTGGCTCTTGCTCCGCATCAGCATATCCTTTAATGAACGCTAATGGTTTCAATCCTAATTCGATTGCTTTTTCTTCGCTCATTAAGATTACTGCTGCAGCTCCGTCATTAATTGTCGATGCGTTAGCGGCAGTAACTGTTCCTCCTTTTGTGAAAACAGCACTTAAAGTTGGAATTTTATCTAGTTTTACATTGCTGTACTCTTCGTCTTTAGTAACCATGATTGGGTCGCCTTTGCGCTGAGGGACAGCAACAGGAACTACTTCATTATCAAATTTACCTGCGTTCCATGCAGCAGCACTACGCTCGTAAGATTGAATTGCAAATGCGTCTTGGTCCTCGCGTGAAAATCCGTATTCAGTAGCACACAAATCAGCGCAAACTCCCATCGCACTGTTATCGTAAGCATCCTGTAATCCGTCTTTTTGCATACCATCAACCATAGTCGTAGGGCCAAATTTAGTTCCTGTACGTAGGTTCATGTAATGCGGAATTAAACTCATATTTTCCATTCCACCAGCTACCACAATTTCGGCATCGCCACATTGAATAGCTTGCGCGCCAAGCATTACAGCTTTCATACCAGAGGCGCATACTTTATTTACAGTGGTACAAGCTACGTGGTGAGGCAATCCAGCAAAAAGTGCGGCTTGTCTTGCAGGTGCTTGTCCTGCTCCAGCCTGTACGACTTGGCCCATGTATACTTCATCAATTAAATTAGGGTTTAATTGTATTTTGTCTAAAGCGCCTTTGATGGCAGCTGCACCTAATTGTGGTGCTGTGACAGTAGATAATCCCCCCATAAAACTTCCGATAGGTGTTCTAACGGCAGAAACGATAACAACTCTTTTGTTCATGACTTTCATAATGTTAGTTTATGAAGCAAATTTACTCTTTTTTAAGTAATTTCATATTTTGGAAAATGCTTTATCAGTTTAAAAATATTTTTTATTCTATATCTTTGATTGTGAAGCTTTTTTGACTTTTAATAAAAAAAATATAAAAAAAAGTCGCAAAATAGTTGTGAGAAGTCTGAAGATGTCTTAAATTTGCAACCGCAAAACAGAACACGTTTTCTTGAGCTTGGAGGGGTGCCAGAGTGGTAATGGAGCAGTTTGCTAAACTGTCATCGAGTGATCGGTGCCAGGGTTCGAGTCCCTGTCCCTCCGCTTTTTAATTTTGTTTTTCGGGGTGTAGCGTAGCTCGGTTATCGCGCCTGCTTTGGGAGCAGGAGGCCGCAGGTTCGAATCCTGCCACCCCGACTTTTAAAAGTCGACTTAGATTTTTAAAATGGAGGCATAGCTCAGCTGGATAGAGCACCTGCCTTCTAAGCAGGCGGTCGAAGGTTCGAATCCTTCTGCCTTCACTTCAAAACCCACCAATTTGGTGGGTTTTTTGTTTTTAATATATTTAAGCCAAAGTATTTTCAAGGCGTTAAAAGAAAAAAGCACTTTCTTCCAAAATAAATTTGTTCGATAAATAAAGGATTCCCATTTTCCAAATGGGACTTTCTAAATTTCGAATTCACTGCTTTTACAACAAAACCTACTTTGGATAATGTGTTTTTTGCATTTTTTTTTATTTTATATTTTCCTACATTTACCACCAGAGAGAGTTACTTTCTAAACTTTAAAAAAAGCAAAAAAAAATAATTGAAGGTTACACAGTTGTACTTCTTTACAAATAAGCAATGGAAATCTTAAGACCAAACAAACAGAGAGCAAAAAACGCGATTACTTTAATATGGATTGCATTAGCAGTAGAGGTGATTTCTTTAATTTCTGGCTATGTTCAATTTGAGTTAATCGCTATTGCAATAAATGGTGGAGGAATTTCTCCAGAAGCAGCTAATGCCAATGATTTAAGAGAGCAAGTAATTGCGGTTGTGAATTTGATTGTCTTGCTTACCTCTGCAGTTACTTTTATTCAATGGTTTAGGAGAGCTTATTATAATTTACATTTGAGAGCAGAAGAGCTTTCATTTACAGAGGGGTGGGCCGCAGGTTCCTGGTTTGTTCCTATTATTAACTTATCAAGACCTTATCAGATCATGAAAGAACTGTATAATGAAACTCATGTGTTGATTGAGAAAAATGGTCTGAATATTCCGGTAAATTTCTCAGTTAATCACATCGGTTGGTGGTGGGGACTTTGGATTGTAAATAGTATATTTGGACAATTTGTATTTCGTTATTCTAATGATGCGGTATCACTTGATGAATTGTCAAATGCTACAATTATAAGTATGATGGGTCATGTTTTAGGTATTCCACTTGCAATTTTTGCTATTAAGGTAATTAAGGATTATTCAATTTTAGAGCGACAACTTCTTAAAATAACCGCCACGACAGAAACACCAAATCTCGAAGCTAATTTTTAAACGATTTTCAATAAATTGTTGAATTTTATAAACGCAGAATAAGGTTTAAGAGTAGCGTTCTGGCTTTACTTAGAATAAATTGAAATTCATAAACACTTTGGGCAAACTGAGGCTTAAAGTGTTTTTTTTTGGTTGCTTTTGTTTTGTAACTTGCTTCAATAAAAATAAATATTTTAAAACAATTATATGGCGTCGTTTACTTCTAAGTTTTGGGTCATTTTCTTATTCGCGTTTTTTTTTCAGTTTAGTTTAGGGCAGAATAAAGATCAAAGACCAATAGTTATTCCTGATTCTACTTTCGTTGATTTGAAAGCATACAGTGTTGATTTTGTTTACGATATGAAGTATGCCACCGAAGATAATTTCTTAAAACAAAAAGTTTATGATTGTGCCTCCTGCTTTTTGCGACTAAAAACTGTAAAAGCACTTATAAAAGCTAATGAGCAGTTTATTAAAAAGGGGTATAAAATAAAATTATACGATTGCTACCGACCATTAGATATTCAAAAAAAAATGTGGGCTATGGTTTCTAATCCCAAATATGTAGCCAACCCTGCAAAAGGTTCAATCCATAATCGTGGAGGTGCCGTTGATATTACATTGGTCAGTGCCAATGGAGATGAATTAGATATGGGAACCGGTTTTGACCATTTTGGTAAAGAAGCATCGCACAATTATGAAGGCGTTTCAAAACAAGTTAGAAAAAATAGATACTTGCTCAAATCAATTATGATCCGCAACGGATTCAATGCATTTGAATCAGAATGGTGGCATTATAATTTAAAATCAGGTTTGAACGAACCCGTTTCTAACACAAAATGGGATTGCAACTAGTTTACTCAATACACTTGATGTAGTTGATAAAATAACTTTCTGGATAGTAAACTTGCGAGGTAAGTTCGGAGGTAAATTCTTTTTTAAGTACGTAATCTTCGGTATTGGTTGCGTATTTAATGCGAATCATCGTTACAGGCGACTCTTTTAAATCTTCGAAATTATCTTTAATGATAAAAAATGTTCCCGAATTGACACGGTTATCAAATCCTTTGTCATCGCGAAGTAGTGTGCCACAATTTTCTTGATTAATGTGGTGTAAGGTTACAATTTTACCATTGGCTAATTGTAAATACAATTTTGAAGTTTTATCAAAACAACTCACTTTCAAAAAATCTTTACTTTTTTGAATTTGCTGTAATGTTAAAGTCGGGATATCATCAGTTAAGGCCAAGGAAAAGAAAAAATAATCAGAGGTACCGCCAAAGTTTTTTTCGGCAATCATATACTCTTTGGTAGATTTATAAGTACCAATAGAATCAGTAACATTAGCGCTGTATTCACAATTTTTTTGTGCAAAGAAAGGAATTGTAAAAAGTACAAAAGCAAGCGTAAAAAGAAATTTCATGAGTGTTCGATTTTTGTGCAAATTAATACAATTTTGCGGTTATTTAAGTCGGTTGAGAAAAAACAATAACCCAATCCTCCTTCTTTTATTTTCCATTTTTTACGAATATTGGCCACGGTTTCAGGAAAGTTACGCGTTGTAATGTTAATCTTTTGGTTCTCAAGATATTTTTTCATGTTTGGTTTAGAGTATTCAAAATTATTTTGAATTTCAAAAACCCGCCCTGGAAAGTTTAGTAATTCGTTTGAGGTATAAAGGTGCGAATGTTTGTGTAATTTTTGTAACTGGTATTGCTGTGCTAAAGCATCAAATCCTCCTGATTTCATAATGGCGCTATTGGGCTCGTATATGTACCGTAAAGGCTCAGAAAGGCTTAGGGAGCTTGTTTCCTGATTCCAAGCGTATTCAAAAGTGTCAATTTGATTTTGTCTCAAATTCACAGTTTTAATACGCGGCTCCTTTATGTAATTTTGCTCAATTTCCCAAAGCAACTCTTTCACCTCGTTTTCGACAGCGATAATATGAATGGTTTTTACAAAGTTCAGCTCTGCCAGTCCTGCAGTTAAATCAAGTAAAGGAGCTGTTTTAATGAGAATGTTTTTAGAGTAACTGAAATAATTGTTTAAATTTTCGGGTACGTTGGGTAAGCAGTCTTTCAACAGAAAGACTTTTCCTTTGACATCGCTTCTGCGAGAAGGATCTATGTATATCCAATCCCATTTTTGATTGAGTTGCTGTAAGGTTAGTATGCTATCGCCAACATAAGTTTTAATGTTTGATACATTGAGTTGGGTGTAATTATGCTGCACAATTGTTGATAAATCGGCATTCATTTCGCAATGTGCGATTTGATTGATAGTTTTCGAAAAATAAAAATCGTCTACACCAAAACCTCCTGTTAAATCAATTAATGATTCACCTTTAATTAGTGATGCTTTGTAATGAGCGGTTTTCTCTGACGATGTTTGTTCTACTGAAATTTTACTCGGATAAATAATGTTTTTTTGCGCAAACCAAGAAGGAAGTTTTTCTTTTGCCTTGGTTTTAGCTTCAATTTGGTTCAAAATATCCATCCAATTCACATCTGGAAATGGATTTTTTTGTAATGCCAATGTGGAGATATTTTGTCCAATATTGGTATTGATGTAGTCTTGAATCTCAGGATTCAATAAAGCTGTCTTCACGTTAAATGTCTTTGGTAAGTATTTTTATAATCTTGTTTTCTGGAAAAAATTCTTTACCAATCACTTTTAGAATGGTGTACAAAGGCACGGCTATTACCATTCCTAAAATACCGAATAGAAATCCAGCAGCTAAAATTACAAGAAAAATTTCTAAAGGATGTGAGCTAACACTTTTTGAAAATATAATTGGTTGCGATACATTATTATCAATTAATTGTACAATCCAAAATCCAATTAAAACATAAGTTGTTGTTGGTAAAATTATAGTTTGAAAGTCACTTCCCAAGTGGCTTAGCATGCATAGAAGTGCTGCCAAAACAGAGGCGATTAATGGTCCTACGTATGGAATTATATTTAAAACAGCACATAAAAAGGCTATTACGATAGCATTTGGAACGCCAAAAACCAACAGTACAATAGTGTATAAAACAAAAACAATAAATAATTGAAGGAGTAAACCAATAAAGTAACGGGATAACAATTGGTTGATTTTTTCTAGCGAGTTTAAAATTTGCTCTTCATGACTACTTGGAAGAATTTTTTTCGTACCAACAATAAATTGTACACGGTCTTTTAAAAAGAAAAAGGTGATAAACAAAATAGAACCCAAGGCTACACCTACGCTGCTCAATGTGTTTAAAATTCCATTTATAAAATTGGGTATAAAATTAAAATTGAGTTTCGAGGTGATTTTAGATTCTTTTAGCAATTGCTCAGCATTCATTCCATGTCCTTCTAAAAACAAAGTTACTTGGTCTACTAGTCGCAATACATCTTTTTCAATAGCGGCGGTATTGAGTAAGGATAGATTTTGACCTTGAGAGACAATTAATGGCACAAAAAGCATAATAAAACCAACAATTAAAAGCACGAAGAAAAGAACTGTAGTTATGGTCGCAAAAAGGTGATTGAATTTGAGTCTTTTTTTTAAGAAATCTAAAATAGGATTGCCAATTAGTGTTAGTATCAACGAAATTAACAAATAGATAATCACCGACTGGATTTGATATATGAGGTATGCGGCAAGTGATATTCCGCAAAGGATTAATGTGGCTCTCACGATACCGTTGGCAATAATTTTAGAGGTTAGCATAGGCTATCTTTTTAGGGTAAAGATAAAAAAAACTCGCTATTAAGTAGCGAGTTTTTAAGTTGAAATTGGTAAGTTCGATTATAGAGCGAAGCTTCTTCTAGCACCACCTGAAACGAATAATGCGTTTATTCTAGATTTCTGTCCGTTAGAGAACATGAACATTCCTCTATCATCAGTATAATCCATATAGTTCATATACATTTCTAGTGGTGTTCCTGAACAAGTACTTCTGTGTCCAGCTGCTGGAACACCATAGTTCGGAGAATCATGTGTTGGTGTATCAGAAACTAAGTCAGATCCACATGTAGCATCACCCCAAATGTGACGCAAGTTCAACCAGTGACCTACTTCATGAGTAGCTGTTCTACCTAAGTTAAATGGAGCAGTTGCTGATCCAGTATTTCCAACGTATTTAGAGTCGATAACTACACCATCAGTTGATGAAGCTCCACCAGGAAATTGCGCGTACCCTAATGTTCCACCACCAATTGTGCAAACCCAAAGGTTCATTGTTGTAGTTGGAGTAGTAGCTGCAATTCCGCCTTGTGATGCAAGTTTCATCGCATCGTTTGTACCCCAAGAAGACTTGGTTGTAGCTTTTCTGTAAACAGCATTTAGTTCAAAGGAGATTCCAATGTTGGCTTTTACAGATGAAAAAGCTGTTGGCACTTGATTGAAATCGGAATTTGTAGCATTGAAATCTCTATTTAAAATATCAATTTGTGATTGTATTTGTGCTAAAGAAATGTTTTCAGCAGTCGTTCTGTATAAAACATTTACTACTACAGGAATAACTACCTTGCCATTAACCAAACGTCCTGATGCAATGGCATCATTTGTTATTTGCTCAATTTTGTTCATTCGTAATGCAAGTGTCGGATCGGCAGCAAGTTGTTTTTTAAGTACTTCATCTGAAGCACAACCACGACGAGCAACAACTGAAGCTTCCGCAGAAGTAGTTTCTGTTATGTCATTTTGACAAGAAAATAGCATTGCAATTACTGCCGCTGATAAAAGATATTTTTTCATTTTTTTTGAATTTTTTTTGTTTTGTAAAAAATGTTTTTTGTTTTTGGTTTAATTTTTTACCTGTTTGGTTTTTTGGAAAAATTATTATTTTCCTCGAAAGTGGTATTTAACACGGTAAAAAAGAAATCTGAAATAAATTATTTCCTTGACGCAAAGTCATTAAAAAAGTGGTGATTTAGTTAATCACCACTTTTATAGTATGTGTGATTAAAATTAGATACCGAAACTAGCTCTTGCTCCTCCAGAAACGAAAAGGGCTGACATTCTAGCTTTTTGACCGTTAGAGAACATAAACATTCCTCTATCGTCAGTATAATCCATATAGTTCATAAACATTTCTAATGGAGTACCAGTACATGTACTTCTGTGACCTGCTGCTGGAACACCATAGTTAGCAGAATCGTGTGTTGGTGTATCAGAAACTAAATCAGATCCACAGTTTGCATCACCCCAAATGTGACGTAAGTTCATCCAGTGTCCTACTTCGTGAGTAGCTGTTCTTCCAAGATTAAAAGGAGCTGTAACTGTACCTGTTGTTCCAAATGCATTATTATCCATAACAACTCCATCGGTAGCAGATGATCCTCCTGGAAATTGAGCATAACCCAATATTCCACCACCTAAGTTACAAGACCACATATTTAAAACAGTTGAAGGAGTAGTTGGGGCAATTCCTGTTGATGCTTTTTTCATTGCATCATTTGTAGAAAAAGAAGTTGTTTTAGTTGATTTTCTTACTACATTTTGAAGTACAAAAGTTATACCTACGTTCGCTTTAACTCCTGAAAATTCAGCTGGAACAGAATTGAAGTCTGAATTTAAAGCGTTAAAATCGTTGTTTAATACATCAATTTGAGATTGAATTTGAGCTAATGAGATGTTTTCTGCAGCAGTTCTGTATAATACATTTACAACAACTGGGATTTCAATTTTTCCGTTTACTAAACGTCCAGTCGTAATTGCTCTGTTAGTTATCTCTTCAATTTTATTCATTCTTAAGGCCAAAGTCGGGTCAGCTTTTAATTGACGCGCTAGTACTTCTTCTGAAGCACATCCTCTTCTTAAAGATGCACTAGCCTCAGGAGTTGACATTTCAGTTGTGTCATTTTGACAAGAAAATAGCATCAAGAGGGCTGCTGCTGATAAAAGAATTTTTTTCATAATAAATTTGTTATATAATCAATAGTTTGGTTAATTGTTTAGCAATTCTATAACATATATTTGATAAAAAAAAATTTCTCAAATTATTTTTTTTAATTTTTTTTTAACTCTTTGATTTTACGGGTTTCCGTAAAATAAAAATTTTCATAGATTAAGTTTTTTCTTATGTCTTTAAGAATCTCTCTAGCAATCTTTTGTGTCGTAAATTGATAATACTATCTAGTAATTGGTAGAATTATTGTGCTATTGGTGATAAAAAGTAAAATATTTTATTAAATAGATAATATATTAGTTTATCGTTTTAGTAATGGTTTACTTTTTTCGGACTTGAATATGCACTATTCACAAACGAATTATCTAGGTTTTTAGTATGCATACTTCAAGAAATCGAAGTTATTTAATTGTTAAAAAGTGTTAATAAACGAAACTAAAAAGCACTCTGTTAAAAAAGAATTGTTTGCAGATTAGTTTTGAACATTTAAACGTGATTACATATTAGATGATGCACAGAAAAATTCACCTTTTAAAAGTTGAAGAAAAGTAGGTTTACCTGTAAACAATCGAAACTAGTTGTTAAAAACATAGTGGATGATGTTTGCACCCATTTTAAGGGCTTTGTCGCGTACATCTTTAGGGTCATTGTTTACCTCCGCATCTTCCCAACCATCTCCTAAATCACACTCGTAAGTGTAAAGTAAAACGAGTTTATTAGCAATAAAAATCCCAAAAGCTTGTGGTCGCTTACCATCATGCTCATGAATTTTAGGCAAACCATTCGGGAATGAATATGGTTTTTGAAAGATTGCGTGTGTGGCAGGAAGTTCAATTAATTCATTATTAGGGAATATCTTTTTTATTTCTTTACGGATATATTGGTCCAAACCATAATTATCATCAATATGTAAAAAACCGCCGGCCATGAGGTAGTCTCGTAAATTATTGACTTCAGCATCATTAAAAACTACATTGCCATGACCTGTAAGGTGAACATAAGGATAAGAGTGTAAATCAGGACTAGCTGTTTCTACTGTTGCTGGTTTATTTTTTATTCTTGTTTGAATCGAAGCGTTGCAAAATTGTATTAAATTAGGTAAAGATGTTGGGTTTGCGTACCAATCACCACCGCCACTATATTTTACCAGTGCAATTTCTTGAGCCCACAACGGACTCGTTAAAAGGAGTAGTAGGTAAGTAATTTTTTTCATCGTGACGGTTTATATTTTAATCTTCGTTAGTAAATGCAATGCTATGGCAGGCTACTACTGCAGCAGTTTCAGTACGCAATCGAGTATTACCAAGTGTTACAGGAATAAAAGTGTTTTCTAATGCCAATTGTATTTCTTTGGTTGAAAAATCACCTTCAGGGCCTATGAGAATAGTGTAATTGGTGTCTTTCTGCAGTACTGATTTAAGTGATTTTTTGTCTGTTTCTTCGCAATGTGCTATGAGCTTTGTGCCATATTGGTCCTGCTTTATAAAATCTTTAAAGGAAACTGCTGGATTTAATTTTGGTAAAAAAAGCGAATTAGATTGCTTCATAGCGGTGAGAATAATTTTTTCAAATCGCTCTGTATTTACTGTTTTTCTTTCGGAGTGGTCACAAATTATTGGTGTGATTTCATGAATTCCTATTTCGGTTGCTTTTTCGAGAAACCATTCAAAACGATCATTCATTTTGGTTGGTGCTACCGCTAAGTGCAAGTTGTAATTGGATTGTTCTGCTTTCGTTATACTATTAACTTTAACCGCACATTTGCTATCTGAAGCCAAAGTAATTTCGGTGATAAACAATAATCCTAAACCGTTAGTTACGTGTAAGATATCAGTATCTTTTTTTCGTAAAACTTTAATAATATGTTTGCTTTCTTCTTTGTCAAAAGAAAAAACTTCAGTTGATTCGTTTATTGTTGGATTATAAAATAATTGCATAGTTTAGAATTGTATTCTTGCTTTTGAAACCACTGATGCAGTTTCAAAATGTTGATTTAAAAATTTTTGATAGCCTACAATGCCAATCATGGCAGCATTATCAGTGGTGTATTCAAATTTAGGTATAAAAGTTTTCCAGCCATATCGAGCTTCAGTTGCTTTTAATGCAGCACGAATTCCGGAGTTAGCTGATACGCCGCCTCCAATTGCTACTTGTTTAATACCCGTTTCTTTAACAGCAAGTTTGATTTTATCCATTAAAATCTCGATGATAGTATGTTGAATTGAAGCGCAAATATCATTTAAGTTTTCAGTTATAAAATCGGGATTTTGTAGCTTTTGTTTCTGAATAAAATATAGTATCGCTGTTTTTAATCCAGAAAAACTAAAGTCTAATCCAGCAACTTTCGGTTTGGTAAAGGCAAATGCTTTTGGGTTTCCTAGTTGAGCATATTTATCAATTAACGGCCCTCCAGGATAAGGAAGTCTCAGTATTTTAGCACTTTTGTCAAAAGCTTCCCCAACGGCATCATCAGTAGTTTCACCAATAATAGTCATGTCAAAAAATGAATCTACTCGTATAATTTGGGTATGTCCGCCACTGATGGTTAAGGCTAAAAAAGGGAAAGAAGGTTTGTCAAAACCATCCTCGTCTATAAAGTGGGCCAAAACGTGTGCATGCATGTGATTGACAGCTATAAGAGGTATTTCAAGTGCAGCCGACATGGATTTTGAAAATGAACCACCTACTAATAACGAACCCATCAATCCGGGGCCTTGTGTAAAGGCAATTGCAGAGAGTTGTTCTTTTTGTATATTTGCCTTACGTAAGGCGGCATCAACCACAGGAACAATGTTTTGCTGGTGCGCTCTTGAAGCAAGTTCAGGTACCACGCCTCCGTATTGATTGTGAATAAGTTGATTGGCTACAACATTGGCTAGTACTTTATCGTTGTGTAAAACAGCTGCTGCGGTATCATCGCAAGAACTTTCGATCGCAAGAATAAAAACCTCGGGATTTTGCATAAAAAGGCATTAATTTTGATTTATATTTGACCTAACAACTTTGAAAAATCAATTTGTAAAAGCCAAAATTAGAGAATTTTTAGTTAAGGTGCGTGTGTTTGCCAAGGCAAAAACAAATTTTAGAACATTAAATAGTAAATAGGTATCAAAAAAGTATTAAAAATAATTTTACGTGTGCTCATTGGTCTTGTCTTGCTTTTATTAGTGACAGGAATTGCGCTGACGATGCCTTTTGTTCAAACTAAAATTGCACAATATTTTACGAAAAGTATCAATGAAGATTTTGGAACCAATATCGCTATTGAAGGTGTAGCCGTTTCTGTTTTTGGAGGGGTGAAGTTCAAAAATGTGGTGATAAGAGACCATCGAAAAGATACTTTGTTGGCCGCAGAACGAATTTCTACTACAGTTCTTGATGGCAAAAAGCTATTGAATGGCGATCTTTTGTTTGATAATCTCGATATCAATGGATTCTTTTTTAACCTGAAAACGTATAAAAATGATAAGGAGACCAACTTAGACATTTTTGTAAAAGCTTTTGATACTGGAAAAAAAGCTAAGCGTAAATTTTTACTAAAAGCAAACAAGTTAAAATTATACAACAGTAGGTTTGTTTTGATAGATGAGAACCGCGAAATTGTAAAAAATCTTGATTTCACAAAATTAAATGCGTCGGTAACCAATTTTTTGATTTTTGGTCCTGATGTATCTGCGTCGATTAATAAAATGTCTTTTTTAGATTTTAGAGGCTTGTACGTAAGGAATTTGCAATCCAATTTTTCATATTCTAAAAAAAGTATCAAACTCGAAAAATTAAACATTCTTACCAAGGAATCCGCTTTTGCAGGTACGGTTATCTTAAAATACAAAAGAGAAGATTTTGTCAATTTTAATGACAAAGTTTTATTTGATATTCAACTAGATAAAGCCAAAATTGCTTCGAATGATATTCGTTACTATTACGATGAACTAGGTAAAAACCAGCAGTTTTATATTAAATCAAAAATTAAAGGAACCTTAAATGATCTTGAATTTAGTCGATTAAATTTAATTGACGGACGAAAAACTACTCTTATAGGTTTCATAAATTTTAAAAATCTATTTGCAAAAAAAGGTCAAAAATTTTCCATGTTTGCCAAGTTTGACAAATTGAGTTCAAGCTACGATGATTTGGTGGTTATTTTACCCAATATTTTAGGGAACAAATTGCCAACTTCCCTTCAAAAATTAGGAAGATTTTCGGCTATTGGGACTTCAACTGTATCAACGACTGCCGTTTCAGCTGATTTTTCGATGACTACTGCTTTGGGTAAAGTAACGGCAGCTTTAGCATTACAAAATATTGATGTGATTGATAAAGCGGCTTACAAAGGCAACGTTATTTTAGATCGTTTTGATGTTGGGACCTTATTTAATCAAAAAGATTTTGGTTTTGTGAGCATGAATATGGATGTTGACGGTAAGGGTTTTAATCAAAAATACCTAAACACGGCGCTACAAGGTGTAGTGAGTGAATTGGTTTTTAAAAATTACAAATACACTAACATTGACGTAAATGGTGTTTTGAAAAGCCCAATTTACGAGGGACAACTGGCAATTAATGATCCCAATGTTAAACTTAATTTTGAAGGCTTACTTGATTTAAGTAAAAAAGACAGTCAATATGATTTTCATGTGAATGTGGTTTATGCCAATTTGAATACTTTGAATTTCATGAAAGATGCCACTTCTATTTTTAAAGGTGATGTGGTTGTTAAAGCTTCGGGAAATTCAATTGAAAACTTTCAAGGAAATATTTACATCAACAAAACTTCCTATCAAAACACAAAAGACACCTATAATTTTGATGATTTTACTATCAACTCTGTTTTTGATCGAGACAAAGTGCGCACCATTACTGTAAATTCGCCAGATATTGTTCAAGGTGAAATAGTAGGTCGCTATGCTTTTAATCAAGTGCAAAGTTTGATTAAAAACTCGTTGGGTAGTTTGTATACCAATTTTAAACCTATCAAAGTTAACAAAGGACAGTTTTTAAAATTCAATTTCTCTATTTACAACAAGATTATCGAGATTTTTTATCCCGATGTAACTATTGGTGCTAATACTATTGTTAAAGGTGCAATTTCATCAGATAATCAAGATTTTAAATTAAATTTTAATTCGCCTCAAATAAAAGCATCCAATATTGTTTTTGACAATATTAATGTAGCAATCGATAACAAAAATCCGTTGTACAATGCTTTTATTGAATTGGATAGTATCAAAACTAAATACTATAAAATTCGAGATTTTAGTTTGATTAACGTTACCATGAAGGATACTTTGTTTTTTAGGTCTGAATTTAAGGGTGGTAATAAAGCTGAGGATTATTATAACCTTAACTTGTACCATACCATAAATAAGGACAATAACAATGTGGTAGGAATTAGCAAATCGGAGGTGAAATTTAAAGATTATCTCTGGTTTTTGAATGAGCAAGAAGGTGCTGATAATCAAATTGTTTTTGACAAGTCGTTCAATAATTTCAAGTTGGATAATTTAATAATGTCTCATGAAAATCAATCGATTACCTTAGATGGGGCGTTTAATAATACTGATTTTAAAGATCTTAATCTCAGTTTTAAAGATGTCGATTTGAATCAAATTACGCCTGCTAGTAATAAGTTTGCTTTTTTCGGAAATATTAATGGTGAGGTCGACTTTAAGCAAGATAAAAATGTTTTTCAACCAACAGCATCGATTGTAATCGATAATTTGGTTATGAATAAAACGCCACTTGGAACACTAAATTTTGATATTGAAGGCGATCAAAGTTTGCGCAAATTTACAATTGACTCTAATTTAGAAAATGAAAATATTGACTCGTTTGTTGCTGATGGAAGTTTCGAGATTGTCAACAAAGAGACTATTCTTGATTTAAATTTAAAATTCGATAAATTCAAATTAGCAACACTTAATGCATTAGGTGGTGATGTACTTTCTAACATTCGTGGTTCCGTTGGAGGAAATGCTACAATCGAAGGTAATTTAAAAAAACCAGCAATTAATGGTCGACTTTTTCTAGATGGAGCAGGAGTTACGGTTCCGTATTTGAATGTGGATTATGCGCTTGAGGATAATTCTATTATTGATTTAACGGATGAAAAGTTTTTGTTTAGAAATAACAGTCTTACCGACACAAAATACGATACCAACGGTAATTTAAGCGGGAGTATCGAGCACAATAATTTTGGCGATTGGAATCTTGATCTAGCTATAAGTTCTAATCGATTGGTGGCGCTAGATACCAAAGATACCGAGGATGCGGCCTATTACGGAACCGCTTTTATTGACGGAATGGCTACTATAAAAGGACCTACAAACGCCCTTTTTATAAAAGTAGATGCTAAATCAGAAAAAGGCACTGCCATTAAAATTCCGATAAATAATGCTGAGAGTGTAAGTGATAATGTGTTTATGCACTTTGTAACCGAAAGAGAAAAATACAACCTAAAAAACGGAATTGTAGAGAATCTCAGAAATTATAACGGATTAGAATTAGAATTTGATTTTGATATCACACCAGATGCCGAAGTAGAGGTTATCCTAGACCGAAATACAGGTCATGGAATGAAAGGAAAAGGATTTGGATCGTTGTTATTTAAAATCAATACTTTAGGAAAATTCAATATGTGGGGTGATTTTCAGGCTTATGAAGGGACCTACAATTTTAAATATGGTGGTTTAATTGATAAAAAATTTCAAGTTCGAAAAGGAGGATCGATCTCGTGGGAAGGTAACCCAATGCGTGCGCAATTGAATCTTGAGGCTGTATATAAAACTATTGCTAATCCTGCAGTTTTGTTAGATAACGCTTCATTCAACTCAAAGGTTCCAGTAGAGGTAGTAATTGGTGTTCGCGGTGATTTAACTAGTCCGGAGCCTGATTTTAATATCGAATTTCCAACGGTGAGTAATGTTCTAAAATCAGAGATTCAATACAAGTTGAATGACAAGGATGTGAGACAAACACAAGCTTTGTACTTATTGTCATCAGGGGGATTTTTAAGTCCTGAGGGTGTTAGTCAATCTGACTTTTCAGGAAGTTTATTCGAAACGGCATCGAGTATTTTGGGTGGTATTATTCGCTCTGATGATGAGAAATTTAAAGTAGGGCTTAATTTTATTGGCGCTGACAGACGAATTGGTAAAGAAACCGATGGCCGATTTGTAGCTACAATTTCATCTAAAATTAATGAACGAGTAACTATTAATGGTAAATTGGGAGTACCGTTTGGCGGAATTAATGAATCAGCAATCGTAGGTGATGTCGAAGTTTTATATCGTGTAAATGATGATGGAACTTTGAATTTGCGCTTGTTCAATAAGGAAAATGACATTAATTATGTTGGTCAAGGTATTGGCTATACTCAAGGATTAGGGGTTTCATACGAAGTTGATTTTGATACCTTTAAAGAGTTTGCTAATAAGATATTCAAAAATTTAAAAATCGAACGCTACACTGTGCCTGCAGCTGAAGATCAAGATTCTAACCTTTCACCAGAGTACATAAATTTCAACAGCGGTAAAAATAAAAAGTCTTCTAATCCACAAAAGCCTTCAATTCCTGTTAAGAAAAATCAAGAAAGCACACTTCCAGAGGAATATTAGTCGCTATTTATTTCAAAAATGAGGTTTTTAACAAATCAATGAATCTCAATTTACTACTTTCTCTTTCCTTTTAAATTTTACAGAAAGTAGTACAAAATCACTTTTTCAAACACGGTCTTGATTACTTAAAAAAAGGAGCAAGTTGCTAATTGTTAAATTAAATGTATGCTTTTTTGAGTTTTGTTAAATAAAATGCAACTTTATTCACGAAACAAAAAACTTATCAACGAAAACGTTTGAATTTCTATTTCGTTCTCAATTAAATAAAAACACTGTCTCATAAGTGGTTAATGTTTGCTAGTTTTACACTTTAATACTTAAATAATGCCAAAAACAATAAAAAAAGTTGGGGTTTTAACCTCCGGAGGTGATTCCCCTGGAATGAATGCTGCGATTCGATCAGTTGTACGAACGTGCGCATATCACAATATAGAATGTATAGGAATTTATAGAGGTTATCAAGGAATGATTGAAGGCGACTTCAAAGAAATGGGACCTCGAAGTGTAAATAATATTGTGAACAAAGGCGGTACCATATTAAAATCAGCCCGTTCACTAGAATTTAAAACTCCAGAAGGCAGAAAAAAAGCCCACGAAAATTTAACTAAAGCAGGAATTGATGCTCTAGTAGTTATTGGTGGAGACGGAACTTTTACAGGAGGATTACTTTTTAATTCTGAATTTAATTTTCCAGTAATGGGGATTCCAGGAACTATAGATAATGATATTTTTGGAACAAGTCATACTTTAGGGTACGATACGGCTCTAAATACTGTTGTTGATGTAATTGATAAAATTAGAGATACAGCCAGTTCTCATAACAGATTATTCTTTGTAGAAGTAATGGGACGCGATGCCGGTCATATTGCATTAAACGCAGGTATTGGCGCAGGAGCAGAAGAAATTTTAATTCCAGAGGAAGATTTAGGTCTAGATCGTTTACTAGAATCTTTGCAAAAAAGTAAAGCATCAGGAAAATCATCAAGTATTGTGGTTATTGCAGAGGGCGATAAAATTGGTAAAAACGTATTTGAATTGAAAGATTATGTTGAGGCCAATTTACCAGAATATGATGTGCGTGTTTCAGTACTAGGCCACATGCAGCGTGGTGGTTCACCATCTTGTTTTGACCGTGTGCTTGCAAGCCGATTGGGTGTAAAAGCAGTAGAATCCTTGATAGATGGTAAATCAAATTACATGGTAGGATTGCAAAACGATCAAGTAGCACTTACACCACTAGAGCAAGCTATTAAAGGGAAAACGATGATTGATCGTGAATTATTGAGAGTATCAGACATTATGTCTACATAAATAATTAAAGTTTATTGTGAGGAAATTAGACTTTAGGAAGAGCGAAGTAAAATAAACAAAAATTAAAGTAAAATGTCAAAAGTAAAATTAGGAATAAACGGATTTGGAAGAATTGGAAGAATTGTTTTCAGAGAATCTTTCAATAGAGACAATGTAGAAGTTGTTGCAATCAATGACTTGTTAGATGTAGATCACTTAGCTTACTTATTAAAATATGATTCTGTTCACGGTCGTTTTGATGGTGATGTAGAGGTTAAAGAAGGAAAATTATTTGTAAACGGAAGAAATATTCGTATTACTGCCGAAAGAAATCCTGCAGATTTGAAATGGAATGAAGTAGATGTAGATGTAGTTGCAGAATGTACGGGTATTTTTACAACTATCGAAACTGCAAATGAGCACATTAAAGGTGGAGCTAAAAAAGTAATTATTTCTGCGCCATCAGCTGATGCTCCAATGTTTGTAATGGGTGTTAACCACGAATCTGCAAAAGCAACTGATTTAATCGTGTCAAACGCATCATGTACAACGAACTGTTTGGCTCCTTTGGCTAAAGTAATTCATGATAACTTCGGAATTGTTGAAGCTTTAATGACTACAGTACACGCTACAACATCAACTCAAATGACTGCTGATGGACCTTCAAGAAAAGACTGGAGAGGCGGACGTGCTGCATCAATCAATATTATTCCTTCTTCAACGGGAGCTGCAAAAGCAGTAGGGAAAGTTATTCCTGAACTGAACGGAAAATTAACTGGTATGGCGTTTCGTGTACCGACAGCTGACGTTTCAACTGTAGACTTAACCGTAAAAGTAGCTAAAGAAACTTCATACGAAGAGATTATGGCAGTATTGAAAAATGCTTCTGAAACCACTATGAAAGGCATTTTAGGATATACGGAAGACGCTGTTGTATCTCAAGATTTTATTTCTGACAAAAGAACTTCTATCATTGATGCTACTGCTGGTATCGGATTGAATTCTACTTTCTTCAAACTAGTTTCTTGGTATGATAATGAGTACGGTTATTCAAGTAAATTGATTGATTTATCAGTACACATTGCTGGTTTAAAATAATAATTTATATATTTACAAATCCCGTTATGTACATGTATAGCGGGATTTTATTTTTAACGCTTTGCGGATTTTAACCTTAATGTTTTAATTGATCAAAGTGTGGCCAAACCAAAATAAACCAATAGAAAATGAGATTAATAGTTGATAGTGGTTCTACAAAAGCCGATTGGATTGCGATTGATGATAATGGTAAAATATTATTTACTACCCAAACACTAGGTCTAAATCCAGAAGTTCTGGAGGAAGATGAAATTATTGAGCGGTTAAATGACCGTTTTGATATTTTACACAATAAGAAAAATGCAACACATTTGTTTTTTTACGGTGCCGGATGTGGAACCGAAAAAATGAAAGTGACGCTTTCGCAGGTTTTTCAAAAGTATTTTGTTAACGCTATTATAGATGTTCGTGAGGATACCTATGCTGCTGTATACGCTACAACTCCTGTTGGCGAAAAAGCTATAGTTTCTATTTTGGGAACAGGATCTAATTGTAGTTATTTTGATGGCAAAGAGTTGTTCCAAAAAGTACAATCATTAGGCTACATTGCTATGGATGATTGCAGCGGAAACGTATTTGGGAAAGAATTGATCAGAAAGTATTATTTCAACAAAATGCCAAAAGAATTGGCTGAGGCGTTCGAGAAAGAATACGATTTAGACCCAGATGCAATTAAAAGCAAATTGTACAAAGAGCCTAATCCTAATGCTTATTTAGCAACTTTTGCTAAATTTTTAATTCAACATAAAGATTCTGAGTTTTGTAGAAAAATCATTTTTAAAGGAATGAAATCTTTTGTAAAGAACTACATCAAGCAATACGAGAACCACAAAGAAGTTCCAGTTCATTTTGTTGGATCAATTGCTTTTTACTTAAAAGAGGAATTACAAGAAACTTTTGATAAATACGAATTACAATTAGGGAACGTATTGCGCAGACCTATCGATGGTTTGATTGCTTATCATAACCTGAACAAATAGGCCCTTTCAAAATAATTCGCATAAAAAAACACTATTTTCTCATTTGAGAAAATAGTGTTTTTTTATTTTAGCATCGCTAGTGTTTTACAAAACAGCAATCATCGAAATTTCAACATTCACATTTTTTGGTAAGCAAGCCACTTGCACAGTTTCTCTAGCTGGAGCGGTTTCTTCGTTAAAGTAAGCGCCATAAACGCTATTGATTGCTCCAAAATCATTCATATCCATAATGAAGATGGTTGATTTGACCACGTGATCAAAAGTCATTCCTGCAGCAGCTAAAACTGCTTTCATATTTTGCATTACTTGCTCTGCTTCTTCTTGAATGTTAGCAGTTACTAATTCGCCAGTTTCAGGGTGTAATGCAATTTGTCCTGATGTATATAAGGTGTTTCCAGATAATACAGCTTGACTATATGGTCCTATAGGAGCCGGTGCAGCAGTTGTAAATATTACTTTTTTCATAAAAATAGTTTTGTTTTTGAATATAGAATTAAAGTTAAGAAATTTAAAAGAAGAGTTCTTAACGATTTATTACACTTCTTTTATCCCATTTAATATCACTAAGGATTCCTGATTTAATACCAATAAAAAATCCCCAGTTGGCATTTTCTCCAAACGGAGACCAATTAAAATCCATTCTCCAACTTAGCAAATCTCTTTCAAAACGAAGTTGTGTAAATGTGACACCTTTTTGAACAAAATCGTATCCTGTTGATATTCCTGCTTTCCATTTTGGGGTCAAATCTGCATTAGCAGAAATCATAATGGAATTGCCAATAATTTGATTTTCTCGATTGTTATTTCCGTAAGTAAGGGAGTAAGCAAAAGTCATATCCCAAGGTAACTTTGCATTAAAAAACTCTGCAATTTTGTCTTCGCCTTCGTCTTCTTCTTCATCATCAAATTGACTTTTTCGGCTGTCTCCCAAGTCCGTATTGGTACCAAACAAGTCATCTTCTCGACCACCATTTCGTTGACTTAATGAATTCTTGTCTTTCTTCTTCTTATCTTTTCCTTGGCTTGATAAAGAATAATTAATGGTCATATTTGAGCTGGTCATTCTAAACAAACTACCGCCATTGTTAATGTTAAAGACATTAATTCTGTTTCCAGAATTATCAATTGCGTATGGATCGAGTGTAGCTCCAAAATTGACGTTCATCTTGTTGTCAAATAAATTCGTTCCGCCACTTACACGAATAGGAGCAAAGGCAAGTGAGGTCACTCCATCAGCATCTAAATTATATGATGTTGAAAGGTTTAAATTATTCAATAACATGATTTTTTTAGGTTCTACCTTGGTGCTGTCTTTATCAGTTACTTTAGCCTCAAATGTATTGCTCAAATCAAATCCAAGTGTGTTTGCATTATTCAGTCCAGGAGCTCCGTAAAGACCGTTTTCAAAACGAGTGTATTGCTGGCGCATTGTTCCTGATGCATCGGTAGCATAAGTGTCGTAGTATTTTTCAAAGCTTGGAGTATACCCGTATGATACAGAAGGACGCATGACGTGACGTATCGATTTAATTTTTTTATTTTCTCCAAAATTAAAAGTCCCGTAAATTGTAGTACCAATGCTAGTTGAAAAATTATATGTTCTAAATGCATCGAATTCGTTAACCGTTTTGTCAACTACTTGACTTTGGTCAACATCAAAACTTCTTTCAATTGTTTTAGTAGTCCAAATTTCTTCATAATTTATGGAGCTAGTAGCACTAAAATATTTGAACAATTTAAAGTTGGTGCTTAACGGAATACTGTGTTGAAAACCAACTCTGGCATCGCGGAACATTTGCGGCTTAAAGAATAGCGAGTCGTTAGTCACAATACTATTACGACCGTTTAAGTTGTATTGTAAATTTATGTTTTTAATAAATCCCTTACGAGGTCCATCTTTACTTGAAAAAGGGTAAATACGATCAACACTCACTTGCAAAGTAGGCAGCGTCATGTTGATCTCTTGCGTTTGTGTGTTTTGCGAATGCGTAGCTGTTAATGACATGCGCAATTGCGGAACCGTATTGAATGTTTTTGAGTAAGATACCGAAGAACTTAAGGTATTATTTAAGTTAGAACCAATATTTACTTGATTAATAGATTGTTGAAAATAGCGACTACTTCCTAAGTTTACAGATGCTGAAAAGGTAGAATTTGGATTAGCTTTACTGTCTTTAGCGTGTGACCACTGAATGTTATAGATGTTCTGTTTTGAATAATCAGGATAACCTCTTTCGCTGGTGATTAGGTTTTCAAAACGAACATTGATGTTTCCTCTGTAGCTGTATCTTTTTGCGTAAGCCGATTCGAAACGCATACCGTAACTACCATTCGTGTAATAATCACCCAGAACGGTCAAATCGTAATTATCGCTCAAGGCAAAATAATAGCCTAAGTTTTGTAATGAGAATCCTCTCGTATTAGAGTCGTTATAGCTTGGTAAAATCAAACCCGAAACGCTGTTTTCTTTACTCATCGGAAAAAAAGCGAATGGCAATGCAATAGGAGTGGGTACATTGGCAATAACCATATTTGTTAAGCCTGTGACTACTTTTTTGCCAGGAATAAATTTTACTTTATTGGTTTGAAAGTAATATTCAGGATTATCAACATCTTTTGATGTAGTAAAACGTGCTCCTTTTAAAAAGTATACTGAATCATTTTCTTTTTTGGTTACGGCAGCCTTAATTTTAAACTCTCCTTGATCTGATCTTGAATTCCAAATCAATGCTTTTTTTGTTTTAAAATTGAATCGAATCGAGTCGGGTTCCACGACATTGGCACCTTGTTTAAAATTCGGATATTGCGTGTAAGCTCCCGTCGAATCTTTTAATCTACCGGCATAGACTTCGTTTTTTTCGTAGTCCATGATAATTTTTCCCGACTTTAGTTCAACGTCTTCATAATACAATTCGGCTTGATCGTATAAAGTGATTTGTTTTTTCTTTTGATCTATTTTAACGTAGTGCTCCGCTTTATAGCGTACTTTTCCATCTAAAAAAGCTTTCTTAGGTTTTAAACTATCTTTTTTTATACTGTCGGTAGCTACTACGACCACTGGTTTTGGAGTAATAACGGGTACAGAAGGATTAGTTGCAGTACTTTTTTTAGTAGGAGCTTGTATAGCGGCTTTCTTTTTGACGATATCTTGCGAATATAATTTACCAGAACCCAGAGAAAGGAATAATGATAATAAAACGATATTAAATAAGTTTGTATGCAACGGTATAAATGCTATTTTTGTAAAATTATGGCCTGTTTTTTGACACGTCAAACTTACATATTATTTTTTGTCAAAAATAGTCAATTAAATAATTTTATAACTGTAGTCTTTTAATAAAATTAACGAATAGCTTTATGCACATTTCTAGTAAAATCAAATTCTTTTTACCAATATGTCTTGCCTTATTTTCCGTGGTAGGATATGGTCAAACTAATGCTTTTAAAGTCACGCTTGATGCGGGACATGGAGCACATGATTTTGGTGCTGTTTACGAAGGTCGAATTGAAAAAAATATAGCCTTAGCAGTGGTTCTCAAGGTTGGTAAAATTCTAGAAGCTACGCCACAAATGCAGGTCAATTATACTCGTAAGACAGATGTTTTTATTGATTTGATTGAAAGAGCAAATATTGCCAATCGCGTTAATGCTCATATTTTTGTATCTATTCATTGTAACGCAAATAGAAACACTGTTGCTGATGGTACTGAAACTTATGTAATGGGTTTGAGTAAAGTAGCTTCCAATTTAGATGCTGCAAAGAAGGAAAACTCGGTAGTAACTTTAGAGAAAGATTACAAAGAAAAATACGAAGGTTTTGATCCAAATTCTCCAGAAACGATGATTGGTATGACCTTAATGCAAGAAGAATATTTAGAAAATAGTATTGCATTGGCCAGTAAAGTCGAAGAAGCTTTTGGTGATTTAGGAAAAAAAATTCGTGGAGAGGGAGTAAAGCAAGCTCCGTTCATGGTTTTGCACAAAGCATACATGCCAAGAGTCCTTATTGAAATGGGATTCATATCAAATACTGTTGAAGGTAATCGACTAAACTCTGAAGAAGGTCAAGATGAAATTGCAAAAGCAATTGCTGGCGCTATTGTAAGTTATAAGAAAGAGTATTTTGGAGAGGGCGAAGTTGAAGCACCTGCTGAGACTCCTTCTGAAAAAATGATTGAAAATAGTAAAAATGAAATGCAATCAGGGACTCCGGTTAACAACGATGCCGCATCTGCATTGCAAACTGTGGCTCCTGTTGCTGCAGCGGTTGTTGTTCCCAAAGTCGTTGCGCCAGTTGTTACACCAGCTTTAGCAGTGACAACTACCAATCCAGGCGTAGTTTTTAAAGTACAACTGATTGCAAGCTCCAAAAAAATTGACTTGTTGGCACAAAACTTCAATGGATTGTCTGATGTATCCGTATTATACGAGGATCGAGTGTACAAATACTTATATGGTAATGCAAATAACTTTGAGGCTGCAAAAAAAGACTTGAAGCAAGCCAAAGAGAAAGGCTATAATTCTTCTTTTTTAATTGCATTTAAACAAGGAAAAAAGATAAACATTCAAGAAGCAATTCAATAATATTGCAACACAATTTCTATTCCCACCCTTATTTTGAAAATTACATTACACCCTTGTCGTATCTTTTTAGTTCTTTTAGCTCTCATTGTTACTGTGCCGATTCTGGCCCAATCAAAAAATAAGTTCGTCATAATTTTAGATGCCGGCCACGGTGGAAAAGACCCTGGGAACTCTTACCACGGTTTTGTAGAGAAAGAAATCGCGCTCAAAACTTCCTTAAAATTGGAGCAATTTTTAAAAAAACACAAAGACATTCAAATTGTCTACACTAGAGAAAGTGATGTTTTTATTCCTCTTAAAGATCGTCCTCGCAAAGCCAATTCCCTTCGTGCCAATTTGTTTGTTTCCGTGCATTGCAATTCTGTAACTAATCCTGAGCCATACGGGACAGAAACTTTCGTGATGGGACTATCTAGAAGTAAAGGAAATTTAGAAATTGCTAAACAAGAGAATTCGGTAATATTACTCGAAAAAGATTATAAGAGTGCCTATAAAGGTTTTGATCCAAAAAATCCGCTAGGAATGGTAGGTTTGCAAATGCTTCAAGAAGATTATATGAACAGAAGTATTGCATTGGCATCAAAAATACAGAATAATTTTGTGAAGCAATTAAATCGAAAGTCAAGAGGTATTAAGCAAACTCCTCTATGGGTTTTAGATGCGGTATTTATGCCAAGTGTTTTAATTGAGTTGGGTTTTTTGAGTAATAAAAGCGAGGGTTTGTATCTGAATTCAGATGCGGGTCAAAGCCAAATGGCTGAAGCAATTGCAACTGCTATTGTGGATTACAAAAGAGAATATTTTGACGATAGAATTACGTCTGTAACAAATGATGATAGCAAAAACGCTGATAAAGAAGTTACGAAAAATGAAAGCAATGGTAAAGGAACAAGCTCTAGTAAAAGCACAAGTGAAAATGATAAAGTTTCGTTTTTAGTGCAATTTGCTGCTGGAACCAGAGAATTAAAATTAGTTCCATCAAACTTTAAAGGCTTAAAAGACGTATCTGTATTAGCAACTAGTGGTAAATTGTTTAATTACAGATACGGTAATACAACAAGTTACGAAATTGCTAAGCAAAACTTAAAGGTCGTACAAGATAAAGGTTACACGTCGGCATACATAATTGCAGTGAAAAACGGACAAACGATTAGTCTTAAAGAAGCATTGAAATAATTATTACAAGTCGATTTTTTTATATTAAATTTGTACAAAATACAGAAATTTTGAAAATAACTAGAGAAATAAAAGCAGCAGTTCTCGTAATTGCATCGATATTATTGTTTATTTGGGGATATAGTTTTTTAAAGGGCAAAGACCTTTTTGGTAACTATAAAACCTTTTATGTTGAATATAAAAGTGTTGAAGGTTTAGCAAAATCTGCTCCTGTGACACTTAACGGGTTGGTAATTGGAAAGGTTAATGAAATAGCAATTGATGAAAATACAGGCGCTTTGCTGGTAGAATTGCAATTACAAACAGATTTTCCTATTTCGAAATCAAGTGCTGCCATGATTTATGAGCCGGGTTTTATTGGTGGAAAACAAATTGCAATTGTACCTAATTTTAATGACAAGACGTTAGCCGAAGACGGACAACGATTGTTAGCAACTACTAAAATGGGACTAGCAGACAAAGTAGGCGATCAATTAGCTCCTTTACAAGAAAAATTAGAAAAATTGCTTGGCAGTAGTGATAAGCTTATTTCGGGTCTTAACAACGTTTTGGATCAAAAAGGACAGCAAGATTTAAAGCTAACCCTATCGGAAATGAGTCAAACCGTAGCGGAGTTTCACAAGCTTTCTGTTAGTGTGAATGAGTTGCTAAACACCAATAAATCACAGTTAAACGGTGTGGTATCAAACTTTGGTAAAATTTCTAGTAATTTCTCTAAAATTTCGGATTCCTTGGTAAAAGCTGATTTAGGTAAATCGGTTAAAAATTTAAATGCTACTTTGGGTCGTGTTGATGGTATCATGAAAAAGCTTGAAGAAGGTAAAGGCTCTATGGGCAAATTGTTGCAAGACGAAGCTTTTTACAATAACATTAAAGCATCTACAAAAGAATTAGAGTTGTTGCTACAAGACGTACGCTTGTATCCTACACGATATGTAAATATTTCTTTGTTTGGTAAAAAAAACAAGCCTTATACAGGTCCGCAAAATGATTCTATCCCTCAAGACAAAATAAATAAATAATATGAGTTATCTAGACAACATTTTATTTGCCGTTTTATTGGCAGTTGGTTTTGGTTATTTTTTTAATAACGTAAAAAAATTAAGGAGAAACATCAATCTGGGTACAAACGTCGATCGTATCGACAATCCAAAAGCAAGATGGACTAATATGGCCATGATTGCTCTTGGGCAATCAAAAATGGTAAAGCGTCCTATTGCAGGAATCTTGCATATCATTGTTTATGTAGGTTTTGTAATTATCAATATTGAGTTACTCGAAATTATTATCGACGGACTTTTTGGAACGCACAGAGTATTTGCGTTTATTGGAGTTACTTATGATGTTTTAATAGCATCTTTTGAAATTTTAGCAGGTTTGGTGCTTTTTGCAGTTTTTGCATTTTGGACAAGAAGAAACGTGATTAAGTTGAAACGTTTTGTTAGCAGCGATCTTAAAGGTTGGCCAAAAAACGATGCTAATTACATCTTGTATTTTGAGGTGGTATTGATGACATTATTTTTGCTAATGAATGCAACCGATTTACATTTACAAAATGTACCGGGTGGCTACTCTCATTTTATCCAAGCAGGTTCATTCCCAATAAGTCAGTTTATTGCGCCACTATTTGATGGTGTTTCTAATGAGTTAGTGATGTTACTTTCGGAATTATTCTGGTGGTTGCACATTGTGGGTATTTTGATTTTTATGAACTACTTGTATTACTCTAAGCATTTACACATTTTGCTAGCGTTTCCTAATACCTATTTTGCTAATTTGAATCCGCAAGGCGAGTTTGATAACTTAGCTTCGGTGACTAAAGAGGTGAAGTTAATGATGGATCCAAATGCTGATCCTTTTGCAGCAGCACCAGTTGATGAGAATGCGGTTCCGAGTAAATTTGGAGCTAGTGATGTTCAAGATTTGAATTGGGTGCAACTTTTAAATGCCTACACCTGTACTGAATGTGGACGTTGCACATCATCGTGCCCTGCGAATATTACTGGAAAGAAATTGTCTCCACGTAAAATTATGATGGCTACCAGAGATAGACTAGAAGAAGTAGGTCGTAATATTGATGCAAACAAAGGTATT
The DNA here is from genome assembly GCF_011365745.1 of Flavobacterium turcicum. GTDB lineage: Bacteria > Bacteroidota > Bacteroidia > Flavobacteriales > Flavobacteriaceae > Flavobacterium > Flavobacterium turcicum. The sequence continues at coordinate 262,205 of NZ_JAAOBY010000003.1, forward strand.
TTTATTCCAGATAACAAAACATTATTAAACGATTACATCACCCCTGAGGAATTGTGGGCATGTACTTCATGTAATGCGTGTGTCGAAGAATGTCCAGTAAACATAAGTCCTTTATCTATTATTTTAGATATGCGTCGTTACTTGGTTATGGAACAAAGTGCTGCACCAATGCCTCTAAACGCTATGATGACTAACATTGAAAACAATGGTGCGCCATGGCAGTACAATCAACAAGACCGTTTGAACTGGAAAAACGAGTAGTTTTTTTGGCGAAAGCAAAAATGAATTGAGTTCAAATTATACTATAACCCTATCAATATATAGAGTATGTCAGAAAATTTAATAGTGCCTACAATGGCCGAAATGTTGGCCCAAGGAAAACAACCAGAGGTTTTGTTTTGGGTAGGTTGTGCAGGAAGTTTTGATGATAGAGCTAAAAAAATAACTAAAGCTTTTGTACGTATTTTAAACCGTGCTAAAGTGGAATTTGCGGTGCTTGGTACGGAAGAAAGTTGTACTGGCGATCCAGCAAAAAGAGCCGGTAATGAGTTTTTGTTTCAAATGCAAGCCATGATGAACATCGAGGTTTTAAATGCCTATGAAGCAAAAAAAATTGTAACAGCTTGCCCGCATTGTTTCAATACCCTTAAAAATGAGTATCCTGAATTAGGTGGTCAATATGAAGTAATTCATCATACTGAATTTTTAAAATCATTGCTTGACGATGGAAGGTTGACTATTGAAGGTGGTCAATTTAAAGGAAAACGTATTACTTTTCATGATCCTTGTTATTTAGGTCGTGCCAATAATGTGTACGAAGCACCAAGAGAGTTAATTTCTAAATTGGATGCTGCGTTGGTCGAAATGAAACGCTCCAAAGCAAACGGATTGTGTTGTGGTGCAGGTGGAGCGCAAATGTTCAAAGATGCCGAAAACGGAAATAAAGAGGTAAATATCGAGCGTACTGAAGATGCACTTGAGACACAACCAGAAATTATTGCTGCAGGTTGTCCGTTTTGTAACACGATGATGACTGACGGAATTAAGAATAAAGAAAAAGAAGGTGAGGTAAAAGTCATGGATATTGCGGAGCTTATTGCTAATGCTCAAGATCTGTAATATGAATTAAAAATCGGTTACAGCGAAGTAGAACTTTTAGATGTGAAAACAAATGAATTTCGCTATTTTAAAATTATAAACAATATAGAAAAACAGTAAATCATTCTGTATCTATCATAAAACAATAACTATGTACGTTCCTTTTGAAAATTTAACTGAAGAATCTCGCATTTGGATTTACCAATCTAATAGAAAGTTTTCAGACGCGGAATTTGCTGAAATTGAAACCGCAGTTCAATCTTTCTTAAATGAATGGGCTGCACATGGTACAAGTCTTGAAGCATCGTACCAACTAAAGTATAATAGATTTATCATTCTTGCAGTAAATCAAGACGTTCAAATGGCTACAGGCTGTTCTATAGACGCCTCAGTTGAATTCATTCAAAGTCTTGAAAAAAAATATTCGGTTGATTTGTTAGACAAAATGAACGTAACTTTTAAACTTGGCGAGCACATTGCTCACAAACCATTGCTTGATTTTAAAAAAATGGTTAAAGATAAAGCCGTTACCGAGAATACTATTGTGTTTAATAATTTGGTTAATAACGTACAAGAATTCAATGAATCTTGGGAGGTAGCTGCTGCCGATAGCTGGCACAGTCGTTTCTTTTAACTTTAATTATTACAACAATTTTTAATCTCAATTTGATTTTAACAAAATTAAATTAGAAGCTATATGCAGCAGCGTTCTATTATATAAAATAGAAGTTGCTGTTTTTTTTATTTTTGATTATTCCATTTTTTGAACTATAACTGGCTAGTTTTTTAAGTTATCAAATTGTAATTTTTCCTTTTTTTAAGAGCTATTTAGTACTTTAAATTAAGCTTTCCATTTCAAATTTTAGTACATTCGTAGCATTAAATTACATACATGAAAATTGCAATTGTTTGTTATCCTACTTTTGGAGGTAGCGGTGTTGTCGCAACAGAGCTTGGTTTAGAATTGGCACGTCGTGGCCATGAAATTCATTTTATTACATATAGGCAACCGGTTCGATTGGCTCTTTTAAGTCCAAATGTGCATTACCACGAAGTAAATGTTCCTGAATATCCTTTGTTTCATTACCAACCTTATGAATTAGCGCTTTCGAGCAAATTGGTAGATATGGTAAAATTGTACAACATAGAATTATTGCATGTACATTATGCCATTCCGCATGCCTACGCAGGATACATGGCCAAGCAAATGTTAAAAGATGAAGGGATTAATATTCCTATGGTTACCACTTTGCACGGTACCGATATTACTTTGGTAGGAAATCACCCTTTTTACAAGCCAGCTGTTACTTTTAGCATCAATAAATCAGATGTGGTTACTTCTGTTTCTCAAAGTTTAAAAGAGGATACTTTGAAACTTTTTAATATAAAAAATGAGATTGAAGTTATCCCGAACTTTATTGAGCTTGAAAAAACAGTTAAAGAAGGAGGTTTGCCTTGCCAACGTTCAGTAATGGCAAATCCAAATGAACGCATCATAACACACATTAGTAATTTTAGAAAAGTAAAACGAATTCCTGATGTAGTTCAGGTTTTTTATAATATTCAAAAAGAAATTCCTGCCAAATTGATGATGGTAGGTGATGGACCTGAAAAAGAAAAAGCCGAGCAATTGTGCCAAGAATTAGGTATAATGGATAAAGTAATCTTTTTTGGAAACAGTAATGAAATTGATAAAATTTTGTGTTTTACTGATTTGTTTTTGTTGCCTTCGCAAACCGAAAGTTTTGGTTTAGCTGCACTTGAGGCAATGGCCTGCAGTGTGCCTGTGATTTCAAGTAACTCGGGAGGATTACCAGAAGTGAATTTTGAGGGTATTTCTGGATTCTTAAGTGATGTTGGAAATACTGAAGAAATGGCTCAAAATGCCTTGAAAATTCTTAAAGATGATGCTACTTTGGCAAGTTTTAAGGCCAATGCATTTCAAGTGGCACAGCAGTTTGATATTAAGAATATTTTACCTTTGTACGAAGCGCTTTACGAAAAAGCCATTCAAAAATACAAGTAATACAAAACCAAGATTCATGAAAAGATTAGTAGGCTCATTTATCGCAGTAGTTCTTTTTTCTTGTGGTACTACAAATACAAAAAATCAAAGTTCTAATTCGCTTTACGAAGTTTTAACTCAACAAAGTAACGGTGGTGCTGCCATTCGTTTTTTTGAAATTTTAACTGCTCCCAATGAAATTACGATGTTACAAAACGATGAGCTGTTAAAAAACAAAGTTACTGCTGCTGATGTACAACGTGCAAATTTTGTAATTTTAAACCTTGGTGAAAAATCTAGTGGTGGTTATTCTATTGGAGTTGAAAACGTGGTTGAAACAGATACAAATATTATTGTAACTGTAAAAGAGCAAGCTCCAGAACCAGGAAGTATGGTGATACAATCAATTTCAAATCCGTTTTGTGTTTTGAAAATTAATTCAAAAAAACCAATTCTTTTTAAATAACAAAAAGGCCATTCTAAAGTGAGAATGGCCTTTTTTTTTGTCAATTATTGATTAAAATCTGTAGCGAATGCTCAAAGCTAAATCAGGACCAAAATTATCCGTTCTATATCCATCAGAGTTAAAATATAATTCTGGACGGATGTCAAGTGCTAATTGAATTGGAGCTTCTTCAAAATTGTACTCAATTCCTAAGTCACCTGCTGCAAATAAGAAAGTACCGCTATCATCAATTCTGTTGTTACTCCAAGATCCAAGTCCACCACCAACACCAGCGTACCAATTGAATCCACCGTCAATATTCCATACCCATTGGTAAAGTCCAGCAACTTTAAAAGCATCAAAATTATCATTGTTTCTAAACCCCAAATCTAATTCTAATCTATTATTGTCTCCTAAGCCTCTTTGGTATGAGATTTCTCCACCAAAACCATCATTATCACCCAAACGTAGACCTAAAGCATTTTTAGATATGTCTTGTGCTTGAGCAGTAAATGCTAACCCCATTAGCATAATCGCTGATAAAATAATCTTTTTCATAAATTGTTTCTTTTTTGTTTTTACAAAGATAGATCATAAGTTGGCGGATGCTTTATATCATTTTTGATATTTCTTATATAATCTAATGTAGTCGTTTTAAAATCTCAAATCTTCACTTTACAACTATTTTTTATTAATTTTCAGTTTTTGTAGGATACAGGTTGTAATAGAATTCGGGACTTCTTATTACTCTTTTTGATTTTGTAAAGTCCCTTTTCATTAATTTTTACAACAATAAATGTCCTCTTTGGTCTAAAACTTTAAACACTAAACTTTTGAACTTTAAAGTAAAATGGTACTTTTGTTAAAAACTAACTACAATGGCAGGGAATAGCTACGGAACCTTATTTAAATTAACAACTTTTGGAGAATCTCATGGTGAAGCGTTAGGAGGTATTATCGATGGATGCCCCCCAGGAATCACCATTGATCTTGAAGCAATTCAAGCTGAAATGGCGCGCAGAAAACCAGGACAATCAGCAATTGTCACTCAGCGAAAAGAACCAGATGATGTACAGTTTTTATCTGGTCTTTTTGAAGGTAAAACTACAGGTACGCCAATTGGTTTTATTATTCCCAATACCAATCAAAAATCAGATGATTATTCACATATAAAGGATAATTACCGCCCGAGTCATGCGGATTATGTTTATGATCAAAAATATGGTTTTCGTGATTATCGCGGTGGCGGCAGAAGTTCAGCTCGTGAAACGGCTAGTAGAGTAGTTGCAGGAGCTATTGCAAAACAAATGCTTCCCGAAATTAAAATCCACGCTTATGTTTCTGCAGTTGGACCAATAACTTTAGATATTCCATATCAAGAATTAGATTTTAATTCGATTGAAAATAATCCAGTTCGCTGTCCAGATGCTGCGACTGCTGCCGATATGGAAGCTTACATAAAAGACATACGCAAGCAAGGTGATACTGTAGGAGGTGTAGTAACTTGTGTTGTTAAAAACGTTCCAGTAGGTTTAGGAGAGCCAGTTTTTGATAAACTACATGCTGAATTAGGTAAAGCAATGTTATCAATCAATGCCGTAAAAGGTTTTGAATATGGGAGTGGTTTTGAAGGTGCTAAAATGAAAGGCAGTGAGCACAACGACTTGTATCACGCTGATGGTACTACCAAAACCAATCGTTCAGGAGGAATTCAAGGCGGGATTAGTAACGGAATGGATATTTACTTCAATGTAGCTTTCAAACCTGTAGCAACGATCATGCAAAAACAAGAATCTTTAGATAACAAAGGAGAAATCACAGAGATGACCGGTAAAGGTCGTCATGACCCTTGTGTGGTACCTCGTGCAGTTCCAATTGTTGAAGCAATGGCGGCAATAGTTATTGCTGATTTTTATTTGATAAATAAAATATATTAAACCTATTTTTACAGTTAATTTAAGCATTGTTACATTTATTAATATTTAAATAGTCGAGCTTAAAACATTGTTATTTTTATAAATTTTAAAACTTTTTAATGGATAATACAACCACAAAAAAAGCATCTTTTTTTTCAGGATTAACAGGACAAATTTTGGTAGCCATGATACTTGGAGCCATTTTAGGAATTGTTATTCATAATAATATTGATGCAGAATCTGCTCAAGCTTTTAGTACAAAAATTAAAATTTTAGCTACTGTTTTTATTCGCTTGGTGCAAATGATTATCTCGCCATTAGTTTTCACAACGCTAGTTGTTGGAATTGCTAAATTAGGCGATATCAAAGCGGTTGGTCGCATTGGTGGTAAAGCTATGGGATGGTTTTTTACGGCCTCATTCATATCTTTATTGCTAGGAATGTTTTTTGTAAACATTCTTGAGCCTGGTGTTGGTTTAAATTTATCAAATGTTGAATTAGGCTCTGTTGCAGAGGTTACAGCAAAAACACAAAACATTTCATTTGAAAATTTTATTGAGCATATTGTTCCTAAAAGTATTTTCGAAGCAATGGCAACCAATGAGATTTTACAAATTGTAATCTTTTCTATTTTTTTTGGTTTAGCTGCAGCTTCTCTGGGTGATTACGTAAAGCCAGTAATTAACGCGCTTGATAAAACCTCGCACATAGTTTTAAAAATGGTTAATTATGTGATGAAATTTGCTCCAATTGGTGTATTTGGTGCTATCGCAGGTGTGTTTGCAGTACGTGATTTTCAGGAATTAGCAATTACTTATTTTAAGTTTTTTGGATCGTTTCTTGTCGGAATTTCTTCTTTATGGGTTGTTTTAATTGCTGTTGGTTTTATCTTTCTAAAAAGCAGAATGTCCGTTTTGCTTAAACGAATTGTGAGCCCTTTAATTATCGCTTTTGGTACAACAAGTAGCGAAGCTGTTTTTCCTAAATTGACTGAAGAATTAGAACGTTTTGGGGTTAAGGATAGAATTGTATCATTTATGTTGCCATTAGGCTACTCATTCAACCTTGATGGAAGTATGATGTATATGACTTTTGCAAGTATTTTTATTGCGCAAGCCTACGGAATAGATTTAGATTTAGGTACACAAATGACCATGTTGTTAGTGCTAATGCTTACCAGTAAAGGTATTGCAGGAGTTCCAAGAGCTAGTTTGGTTGTGGTAGCTGCAACTTGCGGTATGTTTGATATTCCAATTGAAGGAATAGCTTTGATTTTGCCAATTGACCATTTTTGTGATATGTTTCGAAGTGCTACTAATGTTTTAGGGAATGCACTTGCAACTTCTGTGGTAGGTAAATGGGAAGCTGATGGAGAGGTAGAAGAAGTATTAGAAGCTTAAAAAAAATAAAATATTTTTTCAAGTTCAGTTTACAGCAATAAAAAAGCTCCGATTTTAATCGGAGCTTTTTTTATATTGAATAAAAATTAATTACGCTTTTCTCTCCATCAATGCCATGTAGAATCCGTCAAATCCTGAATCAGAAGCTAAAATTTTATGTTCTTTTACAAAGGTAAATTGCTTTCCAATTTCGGTAGTTAAAAAACGTTTTACTTGCTCTTGATTTTCTGATGGTAATATAGAGCAAGTGGCATAAACAAGTTTCCCACCTGGTTTTACAATTTTTGAATAGCTTTCCAAAACTTCCGATTGTACTTTGCGAATGTTATCAATAAATTCGGGTTTAAGTTTCCATTTTGCATCCGGGTTTCTTTTTAAAACGCCTAAACCACTGCAAGGTGCATCAATTAATACGCGATCTGCTCTCTCGTGAAGTTTTTTAATCACTTTTGTCGAATCGATAATGCGGTATTCAATATTGAACGCTCCGTCTCTTTTCGCTCTAATTTTCAATTGCTTTAATTTACTTTCGTACAAGTCCATTGCAATTAATTGCCCTTTGTTTTCCATCAAGGAGGCAATGTGTAATGTTTTTCCGCCGGCACCAGCACAAGTATCAACAACACGCATTCCTGGCTTCACATCTAAAAAGGCGGCAACAAGTTGCGAATTGGCATCTTGAACCTCAAATAAACCTTGCTTGAAAGCATCTGTTAAAAACACATTTGCTCTCTCTTTTAAAACTAAAGCATCAGGTTGTGCCTTTAAGGTTTCAGTTTCAATGTTCAAGTCCATCAAAATAGCACGTAATGCTTCACGAGTAGTTTTTAGTGTGTTTACACGTAAAATAACACGAGCAGGTTGGTTTTGTGCTGCAATTTCAGTAGCCCAAACTTTTTCACCAAGTTCTTTTACGCCCAATTCGTCCATCCAATCTGGAATAGATTCTTTAATTGCACGAACTTTTGATAATTCATCAAAACGACCTTTAATTTTTCTTTCTGGTGTTCCTTCTAATTGACGCCAATCAGGAATAGGATAACCTCTTAAAACTGCCCATACAGAGAACATTCTCCATAAGTTGTCTCTGTCAAAAGGCTCTTTAACCTCTGCGATTTCAGAGTATAATCGTTTCCAACGAACGATTTCGTATATTGTTTCGGCGACAAACTTTCTGTCTGAACTGCCCCATCTTTTGTCTTTTTTAAGGGATCGGGCTACTACTTTATCAGCATATTCGCCTTCGTTAAAAATAGCATTTAAGGCGTCTATTGTAGTGTAAACTAAATTTCTGTGTAATCTCATTTTAAATAATTGAGGTGCAAAGGTACTATTTATTGACTTTAATGTATTGTTTTTAAATACCGATTATTGTATTTTAATTTTTATCCAAAAAAAAACACCGTATAAATACAATGTTTTTTAATAGATAAGTGAGAAAAAATTATTTCACTCGCGTTAATCCTATGTTTTCAGGTGCATGTAACACCATTGGAAATTTTTCTATTTTAACAGAACTACTATCTAATCCAAAGGCTCTTTCTTCTGATAGACTAAGTTTTTTTATAAAGAAGTAAGAGTTCATTACTATTTTTTCGTGCCATCTTAAATCGCTGTCATTAGACAGGAATTTTTCAGATAATACAAATTTGAAATCCCCTATAATGTTGTTTTTATTCAATGATTCATAACGACTTGTAATATCTACTTCACCTTTTTTAACCATGTCGCGAATCACTTCTCTAAACATCAAATTAATTTTCGTAGGTTCTCTAAAACCTAAATTAAAGTCGACGCGGTACAAATCATCTTTTACAATTTCGGTAACTTTATATTCTGTTTTGTAAGGTTCCGTTAAAATGTTCACATGAACAAACCAATAGATATCGGCTCTCTTAGGTCTTTTTTGTAAGATAGAGTACATTACTTTTTCTTCAATTTCATCAACTCTTCCGGCGTTAGTCATATAAACCAAATGGGTAGCGTATTTTGGAATAGAAAGGTCAGCGCTTAGCTCAACAAGTACTTTTTTGTAATCTTCAATCTTAACGATTTTTGTGTAGCTCTTATTGATTTTTTTAGCCACATACCAAATAGTCATTACAGAAATGAGTGCAATTGCAATGAATAATGTTACGTAACCACCTTCGGCAAATTTTGTGATGTTTGCTGCTAAGAAACTAAATTCAATCATCAAGTAAACAGTAATTAGCGGTACGATAAAGTACAAGGGCACACGTTTCATTATCAAGTAATAATTTAGCAAAATTGTAGTCATGATCATACACAAAATAATTGCCAAACCATAGGCATGTTCCATGTTGCTAGATTCTTCAAAATGCAAAACGATGCCAACGCAACCAATAAATAGCAACCAATTAATCGATGGTATATATAATTGTCCTTTTAATTCTGTTGGATATTTGATTTTTACTTTAGGCCAGAAATTTAGCCTCATAGCTTCATTTATCAATGTAAATGAGCCACTTATTAATGCTTGAGATGCAATTACAGCAGCAAGTGTAGCTACTACAATTCCTATGGGTTGAAACCAATCTGGCATAATGAGGTAAAACGGATTTCCATTTTTTCCACCAATACTTTGAAGAGTTGCACCTTCATGTTGCATTAGATATGCTCCTTGTCCGAAATAGTTTAGGACTAAAGCAATTTTTACGAAAATCCAACTGATACGGATGTTTTTTCGTCCACAATGTCCCATATCAGAATATAATGCTTCGGCACCAGTTGTACATAAAAATACGAATCCAAGAACAAAAAATCCTTCAGGATGAATGCTCAGTAAATGGTAAGCATAGTATGGGTTTATTGCGTTTAAAACACTAGTGTTTAGCATTATTTGAGATACTCCTAAGGTAGCAAGCATTGCAAACCATACGAACATCATTGGTGCAAAAAACTTCCCAACAAGTTTTGTTCCGAATTGCTGAATTGCAAATAGTACAAACAAAATACTGATCACGATTGGAATCGTGTTTATTTCCGGATAATACGTTCTGATTCCTTCAACTGCTGAAGACACCGAGATTGGTGGTGTAATGATTCCGTCAGCGAGTAAGGCGCTACCTCCGATAATTGCGGGAACAATTAACCATTTGATTTTAGTTTTTTTGACCAAAGCATAAAGAGCAAATATTCCGCCTTCTCCATGATTGTCTGCACTTAAAGTGATAATTACATATTTGATCGTAGTTTGTAAAGTTAACGTCCAAAATACGCAAGAGATACCTCCTAAAACAATATCTGCGTTGATGAGATGTGTGCCTAATATGGCTTTCATTACATACAAAGGGGATGTGCCAATATCTCCGTAAATGATTCCTAATGAAATTAATAATCCACCTAATGTCCATTTACTATGGAGGTCTTTGTGTGAAGTGCTCATGAAAAATATTTATAAAAGTGCTCAAATTTACACTTTTTAAATAAATTAAGAACTCTTTAAGAAAAAAAACACGGCTGGAAGGCCGTGTTTTTAACAATTTGGTAGTTTTACTAAGATCTTCTGTTCTCGCCTCTCCCTGAATTACTTCTTTGGTTTTCTGTTCGTTGCGGTACGTTAGCTCTGCCATTTTCGCGCGGTGCAGGAGTTGCATTTGTGCTTCTGCTAGAAGAACTGTTTTCTACTCTGTTTTGTGAAAATGTTCTATTTTGACCTCTTTCTCCTATTGAATTACGTTCATCGCGATTAGGACTGGAACTGCGATTTTCGATTCTTCCTGATCTAGGGATGCCTGCGCGGCTATCAACTGATGAACTTCCATTTTCTTGTCCTCTCGATGGGAAACTACGATTACTTGTCATGTTCCTTGTTTCGTAGGAGTTTCGGGTACCTCTATTTGGTACATCAACTCTTGAGGTACGACCAACCTCATCTGTAGTTCTGTTTGATCGATTAGAGTACGAGCCATTTGCTGTTGACCTATCGTTTGAAGATCCTCTAGGTGTAGCAATTCGGTCTATTCCTTGTGTGTTGCGACTTGCATTCGTATTGTATCGATTCTCTGTACTTGTTCGTCGGTTTGCATAGGATACATTACCTCGTGAAGACCTTTGTCTATCTAATTCATAGCGGTTGGTAACCGTTGCGTTTCGGTGCGAAAAAGAATAATGTGGGTGTTGTCTTTCATAACCATTAGATCGTCTCGAATTATATAAAACTATTGCTTGGTTGCTGCGTCTATAATTGACATAGTTGTAGTTATTGTTGAAATTTAAGCTGATATTGATGTTATTTCTATATCTAAAAACTGGAAATGGATTCCATGCTCTGTAGTAACTTGGGTAATAACCCCAGTTCCAAGTTGAACAGTAAGGTCTATAAGATGGTCTCCAAAAAGAGGCATATAAAACGGGTGTACTGTAATATACCGGCTCATAAATGTAATTGGCTCCATACAAATAAGTATCTCCAACCACTTGTACATGTACCTTATTGTATTGATCTTTTTCAACATCAATTGTGGCAACGTCTTGGTATACATCGCGATCTAAAACTGCTTGTACAATAATAAGATGTGTTCTGTTTTCTACAGTTTCGATTACGCGCAGGTAATCAACTTCTTGGTCATCGTTCAAGTCAAGATTTGAAATTTGTGCATCAGGATCGTTAAGGCGTCGTTCAAAATCTTGTAAGTCGCGCGCTTCTCCAAAAATAGAAGCTACCGCTCGTAGATCTAGATTATCACTGATTTCCGAACTTGTTGCTTGCACAGAAGATCGATTTTGCGCTTGCAATTGAATACTGAAAACAGGAATCAGTAGGGCAAGTAAAAGTACTTTCGTTTTCATTTTGTATCATTTTAGGTTTTTCTTTTTTTGAAGAACCAATTACTGTGCCAATATATTTTATTAGGTTTGCTGCTCTCTTTTAAAATTGTATTTTAGCCTTAAAATAAAAATCTATGATGATAAATAAACTATTGATTTTGTTGCTTTTGACAAGTTGTTTAGCTTGTAATATAAGTAAAAATACTGTATTGAAAAATACTTTTAGTTCGGTAAAAATTGATACTCTTTTTAAAGATAAAATTAGTATTCGTGCTATTGAAATTGATGGTGATGTAGTCTGGTACGCTGCAGATAAAGGTCGTTTTGGCTCATTTGATCTCAATAAAAATGAGCGTAAAGAGCAATTAATTGCTAACGGTAAAGCTCCACTAGAATTTAGAAGTATCGCTCAAAATAAAAAGTCTGTGTTTATTGTAAATGTGGGTAATCCTGCATTTTTATATAAAATTCCAAAAAAATCACTTGTACCTAAACTAGTTTATCAAGAAAGTAATGAAAAAGTTTTTTTCGACAGCATGCGTTTTTGGGATGCCAACGAGGGTATTGCAATGGGGGATCCTGTAGCTGATTGTTTAAATATTATTATAACCAGAGACGGAGGTGCTACTTGGTCTAAAATTCCAGCCTCTGTTTTACCCACTATCAAACAAGGCGAGGCAGCTTTTGCTGCAAGCAATACAAATATAATTGTTAAAGGGAATGATACTTAGATTGTTTCAGGTGGAACACAATCGAGAGTGTTTTATTCTGGTGATCGCGGACGAAGTTGGACTGTTTACAAAACACCAATTGTACAAGGACGTGCTATGACTGGAATTTTTACTGCTGATTTTTACAACAGTAAAATCGGGTTTATCTCGGGTGGAGACTATGAAAATAGAAATCAAAATTTTGGTAATAAAGCAATAACACTAGACGGAGGGAAAACTTGGAATTTGGTTGCCGAGAATCAAGGGTTTGGCTATGCTTCTTGTGTACAATTTGTGCCGGGAGGTGCTGGTAAAGAATTGGTTTCAGTAGGTTTTTCTGGTTTGTATTATTCCAGTGACTCAGGCCAAAGTTGGAAATTACTTTTTTCAGATCCAACTTTAAATACTATTCGATTCATAAGTAGAACGACCGCTATTGCCGCTGGTCAACAAAAAATGATTCGAATTCAGTTCCAGTAAAAAAAAACACACCCTAGTTTTAAAATTAGGGTGTGTTTTTTGAATTAATAATGAAAATTTTACTTTCGAGATCCGTTGTTGCGGTATTGCTGTAATAGCTTTCGGTTAAAATCTTCCTCGGCCTTTTTTAATTTTACAATTTTTATAGCAGGTAAAATGGTTCGAACATTTTGCATGAATTTTTTACGAACTAAAAAAAGTTCTTCTTCTGTATCATCAATTTGTGCCAAAAAAATGTTAGCTTCTTTCTCAGTAATTTTATCCAAAGATCCGTCATTCATTCTTCGAACATAACTTTTCATCTTTTGATGTCTTAGTTCAAATTGTTTATCGTCGTAAGCATTGTAAACTGGCCAAAAGCGGGCTGCTTCACTACTTGAAAAATTAAGTTCAGTAGTAAAAAATGCAACTTTTAAAGCTTTTATTTGCTCTCTTTTTTCTTTCATGCTTTCGCCTTGCCCGTAAAACTGGAGCGAAATCATTAAAAAGAGTAGTGGGAATAATTGTTTTAATTTCATTGTAATTAATTTTAATTGTAACAAATTTGGAGGTGGTGTGCTTTACTCCAAGATTAAATTTTCTAGATTGGCATTTGTAGAAAAGTGTTCTTCAATACTTTCGTCCTCTAAAACTATCGATGTGTTGATTTTTTCTAAATCCTCAGCGTCTAAATTATTCAGTAAATCATATTGGTTTACAGAAGATTGGTACGTAATATAGTTTTCTAAAGCAACAGGATCTATTTTTGCAGCCATTGGATCCGAAGTATAAAAAACAGGAATCATTAACGCCATCACTAAAACTGCTGCAATCATCATTAAAACTTTTTTTCTTTTTGAGAATAATGAAATTACTTTAGTTTCTTCGGGTGGTAATTGAGCCAATAATTTACTTGAAAAAGTATCAAAATAAGCATCTGGTACTTTAAATCCAGCATCAATTTTCGGTTCGTTATCTAGTTTAAATGTCTTCATAATGAGTTTAGACCGTTTAATTTATAAAAGGTTTAATTGTTGGCCACAAAAGCCTCTATTTTTTTTACAGCTAAATGGTAGGAAGCTTTTAAACCTCCAACCGATGTTCCGAGTATTTCAGATATTTCTTCGTATTTCAGTTCTTCAAAATATTTCATTTTAAAAACTAATTGTTGTTTTTCGGGCAACTGCGCGATTGCTTTTTGTAGCTTTAATTGCATCTCGTTACCATCAAAAAAAACATCTGCTTCGAGATTTTCAATAGTTTTGTTTTGTAATGCCTCAGATGTTATGTGATTTGCTTTTGCCTTTTGTTTCAAAAAAGTTAATGCCTCGTTTGTAGCTATACGATACATCCATGAAAAAAGTTTGCTTTCGCCTTTAAAGTTTTTTAGATGCTGAAATATTTTTATGAAACAATTTTGCAATACATCATCAGCATCATCATGATTTAAAACTATCAATCTGATGTGATTGTATAAAGGTCTTTGATACTCCGAAAGCAGACGCTGAAACGCAATATTTTGCGTTTTAGGGTTAAGCAATTGGTTTATAAATTCCTGTTCTTCTTGCAAAATGGTTTCTTTAATTTTAAAGTGCTTCCTAATTAAAAGTTATCTAGAATTCAGATAAGTCTTGTTCTTTTACAGCTTTTGGTTGAACTGATTTTGGAGTTGTTGTTGCTGAAGTTTCCTGTTCAATTGGATTGGTAGTCGGAATTTCAACAACTTTAGGCATCATTGGAATGTAAATTTCAGTTTCCCATTTGGATGGGTTTTTAATTTCAAATCGACTTTTATTCAATACTTCAAGCTTTAAAAATTGGTTTCCTACAGCGATTTTGTTAGTGTTGATGTAATTTTTAGATTTTAAATAAGCCTTATTTAAGTGTACATAATCACCCAGTAAAGTAGTTTTTACTGCATCAAAAGTTTCTAATTTATCAACTAAAATATCACTTCCCATGCTTGTAGCGATCTGATATTTGATGGGAACGCAAAAAGAAATTTTTGCCACATCTCTTGAGCTGTCGTAGGCATGAAATATTAAAAATGGCTTTCCGTTTAATTCAATATTGTTTTGCTTACAAAACGTATTTAGTTTGTAAATAATGATACGAGCGTTTTTATAAATCTGAGCAGTTTTTGTAGATATAGTATGCTTTAGATAAAAAGTTCCTGCTTTTTTCACTATTCCGTTTGAGGTTGCGGCAAACGTTTTTAACTCGTAGTTCAAGGTTTTGTTTAAGTTTGCCAAGCTTTTTTCGTATAAACTTCCTATCAGTTTTTCGGCACCGCCATTAAAAGTGGCATAAATTTTCATCGAGAAGCTCATTTTTCCTTGAGATTTCCACGTAACTTTAGTTCCTCCTAAAGTGTCTTTAAATTTTATCGTTACATCAGTTTCAGTACCATCATAGTCCATTTTTTGTGCAATACTATCATTTTCCTTTGTAGTTACATTGCGTATGCTTCCGGCTTTACTGCTGTTGCTCCAACTGTACGACGCACCAGGTCCGGCACTTGTAGGTGAGTATGAAAATGTTGTTTCGGGTTGATCAATAGTCCAAGAGGTAAAATCTTCCCAGTTTTTTAAATCGTTGATATAATTAAAAACAGTATTTCTTGGAGTTGGAATTACCTGACTTCTTTCGACAACAAAATTTCCCTTTTGTGTAGCTACAAAAACTGTTGCTGCAACAAAACTGAGTAGCAATAAAAGAAACAAGTATTTTAAAATTCTCATAGTAATACGGGTTTAATTGGCTTAAGTTCAAATAATATTTTAATTGCTTTTTGGTTGAGATTTTTATGAATTGGTAAACAATTATTGTCAATGTTTTGTGTTTTCTTTAAACAAAATACTTAACTGCACGTTCTGTAGTATGCAATACTCCACAAAAATGCCCACAATATAGTAGACATTTTTTGTATATGTTTAATTATCTTTTAAAAAATACTTTAATTATAAACAAAATGGCAATAAATGCAAGAAAACCAATGAGTATTTTATAGTTTCCTTTATAAAACTGCTTGTGAATATTGATGTCTTTGCGATAGGAGTAGACCGCTGCAATAATAAATGATATAAAAAATAAGACCGCAAATACGAGTTGACCTTTACTGAACATAGTTAATTTTATTTTTGGTAAATTTAGGTAATAGTTTAGAAATAGTTACTAATTTGCTCTTGCAATTAACAAATTTTAAGGATGAAAAAACAAATTGATGCAGTAAAAGAATTTCATACTGCTTATAGACTTGGTTACAGTGATACGCCTGTTGCGGTTCTGGCAAACAAAAAACAAGAACTTCGGTTTGAGCTTATGAAGGAAGAAAACGAAGAGTATCTTCAGGCGGCAAAAAATGGTGACTTAGTTGAGATTGCTGATGCTTTAGGTGATATGCTTTACATTTTATGTGGAACCATTATTGAGCATGGTTTACAGGATAAAATAGAAGCTGTTTTTGATGAAATCCAGCGAAGTAACATGAGTAAACTTGATGAAAATGGACAGCCAATTTATCGTGAAGATGGTAAAGTTTTAAAGGGCCCAAACTATTTTAAGCCTGATTTTTCATTGATTTTTGGTAATAAATAGAGAATATCTTAGATGGGTTTTATAAAAAAAGCGATTTTCACGGAGAAAATCGCTTTTTTTAATGTCCTAATTTGGAAGTATAATTAAATTTTAACGGTCCACCCAAAAGTATCTTCTTCTAATTTGTTTTGAATGTTTGTTAATTTCTCTTTTAACTGAGAAGCTACAGTTGTTTCAGATTTTGGTAACTCAAAATATTCGTCTTTATAAGAAAATCCAGATATAGGGCTCACAACCGCTGCTGTACCTGCTCCAAAAATCTCTTGTAAGCTTCCGTCTTTTGCCGCTGCAACAAGTTCATCAACTAGTACAGAGCGTACCTCTACGTTAATACCTTCGCTTTTTGCTAACTCAATTAAGGTTTTTCTAGTTACACCATCCAAAATACGCTCGCTGACAGGAGCTGTAAGAAGTGTATTGTTGATTCTGAAAAACACGTTCATAGTTCCAGCTTCTTCTAACTTTGTATGTGTAGCATCGTCGGTCCAAATTACTTGTTGGAATCCTTGCTGGTTGGCAAGAGTTGTTGGGTAAAATTGTGCACCGTAATTTCCAGCCGCTTTTGCCGCTCCAATTCCGCCATTGGCTGCGCGACTGTAGTGTTCCGCGATAAGTACTTTAACGTCACCTGCGTAATAAGACGTTACTGGCGACAAAATGATCATGAATTTATAATCATCTGATGGATTTGCAATAACACCAGTCCCATTTGCAATCATAAACGGTCTAATATACATAGCGTTTCCTTTGCCTTTTTTTATCCAAGCTTCATCAAGGTGCAGTAATTGTTGTAGACCATTCATGAAAATGTCCTCTGGTACTTCAGGCATTGCCATTCGTACCGCTGATTTATTAAATCGATTATAATTTTCATCAGGTCTAAAAAGCCAAATTTCGTCTGCTTCATTTTTATAGGCTTTCATTCCTTCAAATATAGCTTGTCCATAATGAAACACTCTAGTTGATGGATCTATTAAAAATGGTGCATAAGGTTTTATAACGGGTTGTTGCCATTCACCGTTTTTAAAATCACATTCAAATAAGTGATCCGTAAATACTGAACCAAAGCTTAGGTTGTTAAAATCTACTTCATTAATTTTAGTTGTCGTAGCTTTTATAATTTCAATTTGCGTTGTTTGAGTAGCACTCATAGTTGTATACTGTTTTTGTTTTTTAGTAAACCTCCTACCTTTCCATTTTAGGGTAATACGGCTTTATAGAATGTTTGCAAAATTAAATAAAAATCAGTAAAATTGTTATCAATAAAATATTAATTATGCGATTTTGGTGAGATTTGTTTATTTTGTAATAAATCAACCGTAAGTTGTTTGTTTTATTGGAGATTTGTACAAAAATCAAATAAAAAATAAGGCTTTCGAAGTAGTTTTATCTAATTTTGAAAGTTCGAGTGAGGTAAATAACCTGCAATAAAAAATTTAAACATTGAAAAGAGAAATAATTCAAACACTTGATGGATCAACAACCATTCATTTAACGGATTGGGACGAATGTTACCACTCCAAGCACGGCGCCATTCAAGAGGCACAGCATGTATTTATTAAAAATGGGTTGGCTTTATTTCCTGATCAAAAAGTAGCGCTTTTAGAAATTGGTTTTGGAACAGGTTTAAATGCTTTTATTACGGTTTTAGAATCTGAAAAAAGAAATCAAATAATAGATTATGTTGGCGTAGAGGCTTATCCAGTTGCTGCTGAAGAAGTTTTACAAATGAATTATGTAGCCGAGTTAAACGCCAATGATCAATTAGAGATTTTTCAAAAAATGCACGAGAGTAATTGGGAGGAAAAAACAGTTTTGACAAGTCATTTTACTTTAACTAAGAGAGAGCAGTTCTTTGAAAATATTGATGATGAAGATTGTTATGATTTAATTTATTTTGATGCTTTTGGTTACCGCGTTCAACCGGAACTGTGGAGTACTGCCGTTTTTGAAAAAATGTACAAAGCCTTAAGAGTAGGTGGTGTCTTAGTAACTTATGCAGCGCGTGGAGTTGTAAAACGAAGTATGATTGAGGTTGGTTTTACAGTCGAAAAATTAGCAGGGCCACCTGGCAAAAGAGAAATGTTTAGAGCATTTAAAAAGTAATTAGTGTACCAGTTGTTTACAATGAATTAGCATACTAAAAAAGCTAATACAACGTTAAAATTAATATCAGCTAATTAAATTGTAGTATTTTTACAAAAAAAACAATCAAAATATCAATTAAATCTTCATTTACTATGTCGAAAATCATGTATGATTATACAAAATCAATTTTGGAAAGAGTAAGTTTTGATCCCACCTTATTTTGTAAAGAGTTAGAAAAAGCAATTAAAACGCTTCTTCCTTATGAGTTGGAACAATTGCGTGAATGGCTTTTGAATTTTACGGTTGAGAAACCAGAATTAAAACAATGTTTGATTTTGGTCAATTCGTAAACATTACAAAAAAATATTAAAGTATAAAAAAAGTCGGAATCAAATTCCGACTTTTTTTATGTTATTTTTTTGGCATTGAACTGATGATTTCTATATTCTGAAATACAATTGCGCCTTTGATAACCCCTGCAATCGTGCTACGCAATGCATCTATAATTTGAATTTTTAATTCGTTTTTCGGAAAGATAAGACTTACCTCGCGTGCCGGTTTTGGTTCTTTAAAATGACGAAGTTTTAATTTGTCTTTTTCTTTTAAATCTAAAGTGTGCAAGTAAGGCAGTAGCGTGGTGCCCAAACCTTCATCAGCTAACTTTATTAGAGTTTCAAAACTGCCACTTTCAATTTGAAAATGACTAATTTCATTGCGGTCACCAGTTTTGCATAAGTTGAGTATGCCATCCCTAAAGCAATGTCCGTCTTGCAAGAGTAAAATTTCATCTAAATTTAAATCAGCTACTTCAATTTCATTTTTTAGAAAATGATGATGGCTTTCCGGGATGTAAGCCACAAATGGCTCATAATAAAGAACTATTTCCTTGATTTTTTCTTCAAGAAGTGGAGTTGCTGCTATTCCAGCGTCAAGATGGCCGTTATTCAATTTAGTAATAATCTCTGAAGTGTTTAATTCCTCAATGATCAATTTTACTTTAGGATACTTTTTGATAAAGTTGTTTAAAAACATCGGAAGGAGAGTAGGCATGATGGTTGGAATTATACCAAGCCTGAACTCACCACCTATAAATCCTTTTTGTTGCTCTACAATATCTTGAATACGATCTGCTTCAACAACTATATTTTTAGCTTGATTAACAATTTTTTGACCAATATCAGTTAACTGAATTGGTTTTTTAGTTCTATCAAAAATTTGAATACTGAGTTCTTCTTCAATTTTTTGAATTTGCATACTCAAAGTAGGTTGTGTAACAAAGCACTTTTCAGCCGCGAGAGTGAAATTCTTATATTCGGCTACAGCCAAAACGTATTTTAATTGCGTAATTGTCATTGAATAATAAAATTTTATACAAAGATAAAAACTATCGATTTAATTTATATGTTTTTTAACTTCTAAAAACTTAATTATTTTTAGTATTTTAGTTAAAAAATATAAAATGATGTGTCATTTTTCTTAACTAAAAGATATTTTTGCGCCATGAAGTCAGTAGCTCCTATTTTGCTTTTCTTTTTTATTGCTTTTTTATTAACGCCAACTGTAGTGAGTTTGATAGAAAATGATGCTGATATTCATATGTTTTACAGTTTTTCTGAAGAAGAAATTATTAAAAATTTTCAGGAAATAAAAGTAGATTTGAAGCAGAATTTTGATTATCCTATTTTAGTTACTGAATCTCAATTAAGTTCTAAAATTATTTCAGAAAATTTATCTCGTCACGACACTGTTTTAGAAAAAATATTTTCTCCACCGCCAGAATTTGTTTAATTCATATTTGTTCGTTTTCAAATTTTTTGAAAACTAGTTTAATGTTTAAATAATTTATTGGTATGACCAAAAAAATCAATCTTTTTGCGAACTTAAAATCTGATTTTTCGTCAGGTTTAGTAGTTTTTCTTGTGGCTTTGCCACTGTGTCTCGGTATTGCTTTGGCAAGTGGGGCACCTTTATTTTCGGGTATTATTTCAGGAGTTATAGGTGGGATAGTTGTTGGCTATTTAAGTCAATCTCATGTATCCGTTTCTGGTCCCGCAGCGGGTTTAACAGCAATTGTTTTAACAGCAATTACTGATTTGGGTTCGTTTAATTCCTTTCTTCTAGCGGTGTTAATTGCTGGAATTATTCAGTTAATTCTAGGATTTGTAAAAGCGGGAACAATTTCAAATTATTTTCCAAACAATGTTATTGAAGGAATGCTAGCTGGTATTGGTGTGATTATCATTCTCAAACAAATTCCTCATGCGTTTGGATATGATCCAGATTTTGAAGGAGATGAAGCCTTTTTTCAGCTAGATGGCGAAAATTCATTTTCTGAAATATTTCAAGTTGTAAATCATGTTCAGTTAGGCTCTATAATTATAGCCTTGATATCATTATCAATTTTGATACTTTGGAATAAAATTGCCTTTTTAAAAAGTATAAAGCTAGTTCCGCCAGCTTTAGTTGCGGTAATAGTGAGTATTTTATTAAATGAATTTTTTATTCAGTCTGGCAGTAATTTAGCTATTTTAAAAGAACATTTGGTAAGTCTTCCTGTTCCAACCTCGTTAGAAGAATTTAAAAACATTATTGTTACACCAGATTTTAGTGCTATTTCAAATTCTAAAGTTTGGATTATTGCTATAACAATTGCCGTTGTGGCATCTATTGAAACTTTATTGTGTATTGAAGCTTCTGATAGAATGGATGCTTTAAAACGATATACCAATACGAATGTGGAGTTGAAAGCACAAGGTATTGGTAATATTTTAAGTGCTCTTTTGGGTGGTTTGCCAATGACATCAGTAGTTGTTAGAACTACTGCTAATAATACTGCAGGAGCAAAATCAAAAATGTCTACAATCATTCATGGTTGTCTATTACTGGTAAGTGTTTTGGCAATTCCAACTGTATTGAATAAAATTCCCCTGGCAACACTGGCAGCCGTGTTATTAATGGTTGGTTATAAACTAGCAAATCCAGCAACGGTGAAGCATTTTTGGGAAAAAGGGAAATATCAATTCATACCATTTATAGCAACATTTGGAGCTGTAGTATTCACAGATTTGCTAAAAGGAGTTGCTTTAGGGATGATAATTAGTGTTATTTTTGTTTTAAAAGGAAACATGAAACGCGCTTATAATTTTAGAAAAGAACAATACCAAGATGGAGATGTTATTCATATTGATTTGGCCCAAGAGGTTTCGTTTTTGAATAAAGCAGCTATTAAAGAAACAATTGCATCTATTCCTTCAAATTCAAAAGTGGTTATCAATGCATCTGATACGGTTTATATAGCGCATGATGTTTTAGATTTAATAAAAGAATTCAAGAAAATTAGATCAAAAGAAGAAAATATTAAAGTAAAATTAGTTGGATTTAAAGAAGCCTATGATCTTGAAAATAGTGGTGAAGATGAAAAACACGTTTTTGTAGAATCAAAAAAAAATAATTAAGAAAATCAAACAATATGAAAGCACATAATAGAGAATCACAAGCTCAAATGACGCCACAAAAAGCTTTAGATTATTTAAAAGAAGGAAATCAAAGATTTATGAGTAATTTAAAAGCTCATAGAGATTTGTTAGAACAAGCTAATGCAACCGTTGACGGTCAATGGCCATTTGCAACCATTTTGAGTTGTATTGACAGTAGAACATCGGCCGAGCTAATTTTTGATCAAGGTTTAGGCGATGTTTTCTCAGTTAGAATAGCGGGTAATGTTGTGAATACTGATATTTTAGGAAGTATGGAATTTGCTTGTAAAGTTGCCGGTTCTAAGCTTATTGTCGTCTTGGGGCATACCAAATGTGGCGCAATAAAAGGAGCTTGTGATCACGTAGAAATGGGGAATTTGACCGAATTATTGTCTAAAATTCAACCATCAGTTTATCAAGAAAGTGAAACAATAACAGAAAGAAGTTCAAAAAATGCAACTTTCGTTGAAAACGTATCTCAAATCAATGTAAAAAGAAATGTAAACAGCATTATAGAGCGTAGCCCAATCTTAAAGCAAATGATTGAAAATGGCGAAATTGGTATTGTTGGGGCAATGCATAATTTAGAAACAGGTGAAGTTACTTTTTATGAAGACGCTTCTTTTATCAATAACTAAATAATTTAACTTTAATAGTAAAAACCATTAATTAATTAGATTAATGGTTTTTTTATTTTGAAGATCAAAAAATATCATGAACGAATACTATCAAAAATTACTTGAAAATAACAAAGTATGGGTAGAGAGTCAATTGGCCATTGATAAAGATTTTTTTAAAGATTTGGCAAAGGGACAAAATCCGCAATTGTTGTGGATAGGCTGCTCTGATAGTCGCGTTCCTGCAAACGAAATTGTAGGTGCAAAACCCGGTGAAGTTTTTGTACACAGAAATATTGCCAATATGGTGGTTCATTCTGATATGAATATGTTGTCTGTTTTAGATTATGCCGTAAATGTTCTCAAAGTGAAACACGTTATTGTTTGCGGACACTATGGTTGCGGAGGTATAAAAGCTGCAATGGGAAATCAATCTATTGGAATTATTGACAACTGGATCCGTCATATTAAAGATGTGTATCGTTTACATCATGCGCATTTAGACTCCATTGAAGATGAAACTACTCGTTTTAATACTTTCGTAGAATTGAACGTGAAAGAACAAGTTTTTGATTTAGCCAAAACATCAATCGTTCAAGGAGCATGGAGTAATGGTCAAGATTTAACCCTACATGGTTGGGTTTATGGTTTAAATTCGGGTTTTGTAACTGATTTAGAGGTAAACATCAGTTCTGAAAAAGATCTAGATGATGTGTACCAACTTAAATTTTAAAAAAAAAAGTCACTTTCAGCGTTTTTTTTACTCAGAATCTAAATTTTCATTAAACGCCGAAGGCAATAATTTAGGTATAAATTTAACTAAGATAGGCAACAACAAACTACCGCCAGGAAGCAAAAATATTGTCAGTGAAGGAATTGTTTTACATATTTCTAATAGTTGTTTTTTTACCTTTCTCTTTTCTTTTTCGTCTAAATCGCGGTGTGTAGAATGGGCTAATAACACCATTAATTCTTTGCTTTGCAGCAATTCTTTTAATAATCTATTCTTATTGCGGCTTATGAGTGTTACAACACTTTGCGTTGTTTGATCATAAAAATGTTTTACAGGATTAGAGTATTTAAAATAAGGAATTTCTTTTTTGTATCGTGCAATAAAATCATGTGCATTTTTGACACTTTCTTCTACAAATTCTTCTGACACCTCAAGTGTAGTACCTAAGGAATGTAAAAAATAGGCTTCGTCATTTTCGATTTCTTGATCACTCCACAAAGCCATTCCTACCAAATCAATGAAGTATTTTTTTTCCAACTCGTGTGTAAAGTACTCGAGTTGCAATGCATCAATACTTTGAGCTGTTACTTTCGAAAATTTACTGTATCTGATGGAAGCCTCAAATAATTTGATCAACAAATCATCATATTGTGATTTTGTAGATTTTATTTTTAAAGCTAGAGTAACCAAATTTACAATGGTTTCTTCAATTTTTTTTAGGTATTTCTCAGGAATTTCACCATGAACTAAATATTGTCTAAAAGCCAAAACATCAATAAAAAGTAGGGCATTAGTAACCAAGTGAGAAAAATTCTTGCTTATAATACTGTCATTGGTTTGTACTCGTTGGTCAATAATTTTTTCTAAAGTTAGTGACGTAGAGTTTTTTGGAAGTATTTTTTTTAATAAGCTAAACCCTTCTGGATTCATTTCGTTGTAAAAAGCAACTGCTCGTTGTGCAAAAATGCTGGTATCCATTGCAGTTGTACTGAGGCAAAAAACGCTATATAGCGCATTGAGTAAAGCTACTTTTGAGATTTCCTCTTTAAACCAACCTTTGGTTTCAATTGGATTTGGAATATCAAAATCAATAATATGGCCGTAAATAAATCCAGTTGCTCGCACTTTTTTATAAAAGCTAGCATTATCAACCGAAACAATTGCAGTGCTAAAATGCTGATCGGAGAAAAATTTATCGATCCAACCTGATGTTGATGGGTTAATCATTGTTTAATTTTGAGACTGCAAAGCTATACTATTTTAGATTAGTTTTTGAACCTACTTTTTTAGTTTAACAAACAAATTGCAATTAGTTGAAAAGGAATGTAGTTCCAAGTATTTTTTTAATAATTTCGACAAATAAATCAAATAACACAAAAGCTCCTAAACAATCGTCTAGGAGCTATGGTAATGCTTTTTAAATCTAATTTAAGATTTGAATAACTTTTCAGCTTCTTCCCAATTAACTAAATTCCAAAATGAAGCAATGTAATCTGCTCTACGGTTTTGATTTTTTAGGTAATACGCGTGTTCCCAAACGTCAAGAGCCAAAACAGGTTTCCCTTTCAGTCCATTTCCTTTCAAACGCATCAAAGGATTATCCTGATTGGCTGTAGAACCAATAACAAGTTTACCATCTTTAACAACTAACCAAGCCCAACCTGAACCAAATCGCTTGGTTGCTGCATCTGTAAATTGTTTTTTAAACTCTTCAAATGAGCCAAAACTAGAATTTATAGCTGTAGCAAGCGTACCTTGAGGTACTCCGCCCCCTTTTGGACTCAATGAATTCCAAAATAATGAGTGATTGTAATGGCCACCTGCGTTATTGCGTATTCCTTCCGGAAATTTATTGATGTTTTCAAAAATAGATTCTAATGAGTTACTCATTCCAATCAAATTTTTATCAATGGTCTCTAGCCCTTTATTTAAGTTGTTTACATAAGCCTGGTGGTGCTTGCTATGGTGAATTTCCATTGTTGCTTTATCAAAATGAGGCTCCAAGGCATCATAGGTATAGGCCAGTTTTGGTAAAGAATACGCTCCCATAACATCGATTACAGTTTCATTTTGAGGGAAGATGACATTTTTTTCATTCGCAAAAGTTTGACTTAACAAACTAGATCCTAGAATTGTTCCTGTAGATAATAGAGCTGTTTGTTTTAAAAAGCTTCTTCGGCTATTGTTGTTTTCCATGACGGTTTATTTTTTATACTAATTAGGGTTGTATTTTAATCCTTAAAATTAGTTCTTTAAATAGTATTTCAAGTTAAGAATCACTTAAATTTTTATGATTCAACTACTATAATATTGCGTTGTAAATTATGGTTTTAAGTGTAATTATATAAAAAACTGAAATAAAAGCAATTGTTTTAGTTCGTAAATTTGCTTCCTGAGTTAAAATTATCTTGTTGGTTTATCGAGTAAAAGTAAAACTATGAATAAAAAAGAAATTGCAAAAAATGGCTGGACCATGCTGGTACAAACATTTGATGAGTTTAATACTGATAACGCTATAAAATTAAGTGCTTCCTTATCCTATTATACTATTTTTTCGCTGCCGCCTTTACTGATTATTATTTTGTCAGTTTTTAGTTTTTTCTTTGGTGAAGAGGCTGTTAACGGTAGGTTTTTTGGACAGATTAATGGTATGGTTGGTAATCAAGCAGCTTTGCAAATTCAAGAAACGATTAGAAATATCGAATTATCTGACAGTAATGCATTTGCAGCTACATTTGGAGGAATAATGCTTTTGGTAGGAGCATCTGGGGTTTTTGCTGAGATTCAAAGTTCCATTAATTCAATTTGGGGTCTTAGAGCAAAACCCAATAAAGGCATTGTGAAATTTGTGAAAAACAGGCTCATGTCTTTTTCTATGATTGCTTCTGTGGGTTTTTTATTGATGGTAAGTTTAATGGTAAATACCGTTATGGATATCATAAATGCTAGATTGTTGGTTTATTTTCCAGATACAACGGTGTACATTTTTTATATTTTTAATATTTTACTTCTCTTTTGTACCACTACAATTTTATTTGCTGTGATTTTTAAAACGTTACCAGATGGCGAAATTGTTTGGAAAGATGCTTTGATAGGTTCCAGTTTTACCTCACTTTTTTTTATGATTGGTAAGTTTGCGATTGGTTTTTATTTGGGCAGTTCTACCGTAGCCACTGTTTATGGTGCTGCTGGATCGGTAGTTATTATTTTAGTTTGGGTATATTACTCTGCTATCATTTTATATTTCGGTGCCGAGTTTACTAAAGTTTATGCTAATTCTCATGGGAATAAAATAATTCCTAATGCCTATGCGGTTGCCATTAAAGTTGAAGTTTTGGAAGTTCCTAAGAGAATGTAAGTTGCTTTAATTCAAAAACTAAGACATAAAAAAACCGCCTTGTTCTTTGAGGATCCAAGGCGGTTAAAAAAAAACTAAAAACTAAATTTATTAGAAACAATATTCGTTTTCGGCTACTAATTTTGCCGTAATTGTTTCTTTCAATGCCACTACGTTTGGCATATTGGTATATTTTGTAAAACGACGTAATCCCATAAGCATCATGCGTTGTTCATCGCCTTCAGCAAAAGATATAATCGCTTCTTTTCCTTTTTGAGTAACAATATCTACTGCTTGGTACAAGTACAATTGTGCCATTGCAATTTGCTCTTTTACTTTGTCCTCGCCTTCTTTTTTGGCTAATTTTTCAGTTCTAAGCAAAGTACTTTCTGCCATGTAAATCTCGATCAACATATCAGATGCAGACATCAAGATTTGTTGGTGCGAATCTAATTCAGTTCCAAATTTTTGAACAGCGCTTCCGGCAACCATCATGAATGCTTTTTTCAACTTCACGATCATCTCTTTTTCTTCAGCAAGTAATTCAGAGTAATCAGGAGTATCAAAAGATGGAATACCCATTAATTCTTCGCCAACTTTAGTAGCTGGACCTAATAAATCAACGTGTCCTTTCATCGCTTTTTTAATCAACATTCCTACTGATAGCATTCTGTTGATTTCATTGGTTCCTTCGTAAATACGTGCAATACGTGCATCTCTCCAAGCGCTTTCCATTGGTGTATCTTCAGAGAAGCCCATTCCTCCAAAAATTTGAATTCCTTCGTCTGAACAATTTTGAACATCTTCAGAAACCGCTACTTTTAAGATAGAACATTCGATAGCATATTCTTCAACACCTTTTAATTCAGCTTCTTGGTGCGAAACTCCTGCAGCCTCACGCGCAATGATACGATCTTCAATATCTTTTGCAGCACGGTACGATGCGCTTTCTCCAGCATAACAGCTAGTTGCCATATCTGCTAATTTCGCACGAATTGCACCAAATTGAGAAATTGCAGTGTTAAATTGGATTCTTTCATTAGCATATTTAACTGCTCCAGTAATTACTCTACGTTGAGCATCCAAACAAGCAGCTGCCAATTTGATACGACCTACGTTAAGTGCATTCATTGCAATCTTGAAACCGTTACCTCTTTCAGATAACATGTTCTCTACAGGAACTTTTGTTTCGTTGAAGAATACTTGACGAGTAGAGGAAGCACGAATTCCTAATTTATGCTCTTCTTCGCCCATTGAAATTCCGTTATCTGGAGTGTTTTCTACAATAAAACCAGTAATGTTTTTGTCATCACCAATTCTTGCGAACACGATAAAAACGCTACAGAAACCTGCATTCGAAATCCACATTTTTTGACCAGTGATAGAGTAGTGGGTACCGTCTTCAGATAAAACTGCTTTCGTTTTTCCAGAATTGGCATCCGATCCAGCGCCTGGTTCTGTCAAACAGTAAGCACCAAACCATTCGCCAGAAGCTAATTTTGGTACATACTTTTGCTTTTGTTCTTCAGACCCATAAAGTGTAATTGGCATAGTTCCAATTCCGGTATGAGCTCCAAATGCAGTTGAGAAAGATCCTGTTGCTCCTGAAATATAATCACATACAAGCATTGTGGATACGAATCCCATTCCTAATCCGCCGTAAGCTTCAGGAACAGCTACTCCTAGCAATCCTAAATCCCCAGCTTTTTTCATCGTTTCTTGTGTGTACGCATAATCTTTTTTCTCAAAACGATCTTTGTGTGCCCACAACTCTTTGTCTACAAACTCCTTTACAGAGTCGCGCATCATTAATTGTTCTTCTGTGAAATCTTCTGGTGTGAAAATATCTTCACATTTTGTTTCTTTTACTAAAAACTGACCACCACGGGTTACGTCTTTTTCTATTGTATCTGCCATTTTTTATTTTTTATATGTTTTATTTTAAATCTAAGCTTACAAAAGTTCGAAAACACCCGCAGAACCTTGACCAGTTCCTACGCACATAGAAACAATTCCGTATTTGCTACCGCGGCGTTGCATTTCGTCAAATAATTGAACAGAAAGTTTAGCACCTGTACATCCTAGAGGATGACCTAATGCAATTGCTCCACCATTCACGTTAATAATTTCTGGGTTCAAATCAAGTTCACGAGTTACAGCTAATGCTTGAGATGCAAAAGCTTCATTAAGCTCAATTAAATCAATATCATTAATTGTTAAACCTGCTTGTTTTAAAACTTTTGGAATTGCTTTTACTGGTCCAATACCCATAATTCTTGGCTCTACGCCAGCTGATGCAAAATTTACTAATCGTGCAATTGGTGTAATGTTCAATTCTTTCACCATTTCTTCGCTCATGATCAAAACAAAAGCAGCTCCATCACTCATTTGTGATGAATTTCCTGCAGTAACACTACCATTTGCTTCAAAAACAGGACGCAATCCAGCCAAAGCTTCTTTTGATGTACCAGCTCTTGGACCTTCGTCTTTATTTACAACGTATGATTTGGTTTCTTTTTTTCCATTTTCATTTAAATACGTTTGCTCTACAGTAATTGGTACAATTTGTTTGTCAAATTTTCCGTCTGCTTGTGCTTGCAATGCTTTCATGTGAGAGTTGTAAGCAAACTCATCCTGGTCTTCACGAGATACTTTAAACTGTTGTGCTACAGCTTCGGCAGTTAATCCCATTCCCCAGTAGTAGTCTTCGTTTCCTGCTTTTGCTACAGCATAATCAGGAGTTGGCTTGTAACCTCCCATTGGAATAAAACTCATGCTTTCTGCTCCACCTGCAATAATGCAGTGTGCCATTCCTGATTGGATTTTAGCAGTCGCCATTCCAATTGTTTCAAGACCAGAGGCACAATATCTATTTACAGTAACTCCAGGAACATCCTCTACTTTTAATCCCATTAAGGAAATTAATCGAGCTACGTTTAAACCTTGTTCAGCTTCCGGCATGGCATTACCTACCATTACGTCATCGATGCGTGTTTTATCAAAATCAGGCAACTCGTTCATCATGAATTCGATGGTTTCTGCTGCCAATTCATCAGGTCTTTTAAATCTAAAAACTCCCTTTGGTGCTTTACCAACTGCAGTTCTGTATGCTTTTACGATATAGGCTGTTTTCATAAGTATTATTTTGAATTTTGACTGATAAACTCTCAATGCATTACATTTTTTATTTATCAGTCATAATTTTTTAAGTTAAAATTAATTACGTAGCGGTTTCCCTTTAGTTAGCATAAATTGGATGCGCTCTAAAGTTTTTCTCTCTGTACAAAGTGATAAAAAGGCTTCTCTCTCAATGTCTAACAAGTATTGCTCGCTTACTAAAGTTGGCTCAGATAAATCTCCTCCGGCCATTACGTAAGCTAATTTGTTAGCGATTTTTTTATCGTGTTCAGAGATGTACTTACCTGCTTGCATCTGATCTGTTCCTACTAAGAACATTCCTAATGCCTGCTTACCTAATACTTTAATGTCTTTACGTTGAATAGGTTGTGTGTAACCTGCTTCGGCCATTAACAATGCGTGTTTTTTAGCTTCAGCGATCTGACGATCTTTGTTTACTACAATGATGTCTTTACCATGTTGTAACAATCCTGTATCAAAAGCCTCATAACCAGAAGTAGATACTTTTGCCATAGCAATCGTCAAGAAGTACTCTTGTAATACATTCAACTCCACGTCGTTTTTATGAAATAAATCAGCAGCACGTAATGTCAATTCTTTTGATCCACCACCACCAGGAATAACACCTACACCAAACTCTACAAGTCCCATGTAAGTCTCTGCCGCAGCAACAACTTTGTCAGCATGCAAACTCATTTCGCAACCACCACCAAACGTCATTCCGTGAGGAGCAACTACAACTGGAATTCCAGAGTAACGCACGCGCATCATGGTGTCTTGGAACATTTTGATTGCCATATTCAACTCATCATACTCTTGCTCTACAGCCATCATGAAAATCATACCAATATTTGCTCCAACTGAGAAATTGGCAGCTTGATTTCCAATAACCAAACCTTGATATTCTTTTTCAGCTAAATCAATCCCTTTATTGATAGCTTGTAAAACATCGCCACCAATAGTATTCATTTTTGATTGGAATTCTAGGTTTAAAATTCCGTCTCCTAAATCTTGAATAATGGCTCCGCTGTTGCTCCAAACTTTTTTGCTTTCGCGAATGTTGTTCAAAATGATAAATGCATCTTGTCCAGGAACTTTGATCTGATTTTTGGTAGGAATGTTGTAAAAGTAAGTAGCACCTTCTTTTACAGTATAAAAACTGTTGCTTCCAGAAGCTAACATTTCTTCAACCCAAGCAGCAGGAGTTACACCTTCCGCTTTCATGATTTCAATTCCATCTGCAACACCAATTGCATCCCAAATTTCGAATGGACCATTTTCCCATCCAAAACCTGCTTTCATTGCATCGTCTATCTTGTACAATTCGTCTGCTATTTCAGGAATACGGTTTGAAACGTAAGCAAATAAACCTGCAAAACTCTTTCTATAAAATTCCCCAGCTTTGTCTTTTCCTTTTACTAAAACTTTAAAACGGTTGATTGGTTTATCAATAGTTTTAGTTAACTCTAAAGTTCCAAATGATGCTTTTTTAGCAGCTCTGTAGGTTAAAGTATCTAAATCAAGTGTAAGGATTTCTTTTCCTTCTTTTTTGTAAAAACCTTGACCAGTTTTACTACCTAGCCATTTGTTTTCCATCATTTTGCTTACAAATGTCGGCAGTTTAAACAAATCATGTTGCTCATCGGTTGGGCAGTTTTCATAAATACCGTTGGCAACGTGTACCAGAGTATCCAAGCCAACAACATCAACAGTTCTAAAAGTTGCTGATTTTGGTCGACCAATAACTGGTCCAGTCAATTTATCAACTTCTTCAATGGTTAATCCCATTTCCTGAACTAGGTGGAATAAACTTTGGATGCCGTAAATACCAATTCTATTTCCAATAAATGCTGGTGTATCTTTAGCAAGAACCGACGTTTTTCCTAAAAATTTCTCTCCATAAATAGTTAAGAAGTCAAGAACTTCAGTTGAAGTGTGAGGCCCTGGAATAATTTCGAATAATTTTAAGTAACGCGCAGGGTTGAAAAAGTGAGTTCCACAAAAATGTTTCTGGAAATCTTCACTACGACCTTCACTCATAAAATGAATCGGAATACCAGATGTGTTTGAAGTAACCAATGTACCTGGTTTTCTGAATTTTTCAATTTGCTCAAAAACAAGTTTTTTAACATCCAATCGCTCCACAACTACTTCAATAATCCAATCAACACCAGCAATTTTTGCCATGTCATCAGTCGTATTTCCAGTTGTAATGCGGCTTGCAAATTTTTGACTGTAAATAGGGGATGGTTTCGATTTTAACGAATTGGCTAGACTATCATTTACCAAACGATTTCTAACAATTTTACTCTCTAATGTCAAGCCTTTTTTTGCTTCGGCCTCCGTTAATTCTCTCGGCACGATATCCAAGAGTAAAACTTCAACTCCGATGTTAGCAAAATGGCAAGCAATTCCAGAACCCATGATTCCAGACCCAATTACTGCAACTTTTTTAATGGTGCGTTTCATACTTATTTTAATTTGTTTCTGAGCTGTAGTCTATTGCAGTTTTTTCTGAATTTCCTACAAACCCTATTAATGTTGTTTATGATTGTGTTTGGTTTACCAATTCACCCTTAGCTTCTGAATGTTCAATTGTTGTGAAAATATTTTTGTCGACAATCAGTTCATTGATAATCTCAGCTACTTCTATAAAATGCTGTAATTTTTCGTCTGAAACATGCGCTTTTACAGCTTCATTAAATTTCAGAACAGTATTTTTTGATAAATCTCTTTTTTCTTTTCCAAAAGGAGTCAAATAAATTAATACACCACGGCCATCCTCTGGATTTTTTTTCCTAATGATTAGTCCTTTCTCTTCCATAGATTTTAATGTTCTGGTTAAGCTAGTGGCTTCCATTCCCATTTTTGGTCCCAAAGAAGTAGAGGGTGTGCCACCTTCCTTATCTATACTCAACAAAGCAAAACCTGTTGCCATACTAGCATCGTACTTCGAAGCCTCTTCGTTGTACATTCTTGCAACGGCTTGCCAAGTGGCACGTAAAATATAATCTATCGTTTTTTCTTTCATGTGTAACTATATCGATTTCAAATATAATAAAAATAATACTATGCACGCATAATATATTTGATTTTTTTTTCAAAAATAATTTTGCACTTACAAAATTGTAGTTGTAAATCAGTCAAGTAACTATTTTTCGTCTTAGGGCATGTCCCTTTGGGTCGGGCTATTCGTTTTATCTTTTATATCGTGACTTGAAATAAGTCACGATATAAAAGGATATCACTGCTATCCCTCATGCCGGAATTAATTACTTAGTAGACGTTTAAATTTTTAAAAATAATGTAAAAATAAAAAGCACCTATGAAAAAACATAAGTGCCTTTTAGCAGTGTTCATGATGACTTACCACAAATTAAGTCAAAGTTTTTTTTGATTTCCATCACAATTAACTAGTAGTTTCGATTTGCAAGCACATAGTAAGCGAGCAATTCTTTTACAAGAAAAGGATTTACTTGTGGTTTATATTGCTAGTTCATTGGATTAAACAGCTTTTGCAAAGTATCATATCACTTGAGCTGAATTTTTTATTTCGAACGAACTAAATAGCCTCGATAACATCTACAATTTCTAATCTACTTTTAGGTTTGCGGTCTGGTTGGTTGGAGTCATTTTCATCTCTGAGTCCTATAGCAACTGCAAATACAGCAGAGTAGTCCTTTAATTTTAAAATAGCGTTGTATTCCTTACTATTTATTCCTTCCATGGGCGTAGAATCAATAGACATACTAGCACATGCACTCAAGAAAAAGCCTAGAGAGAGATATACTTGATTGTGAAACCATGATTTTATAGCGTCCTCAGGTAATGGTTTTATGAACTGATTGTAATAGCCAATTGCTCCTTCTGGAAGGTTAGTGTTGATTTGATTTTCAAATTTTGAAATAGTATCGATGGCACAAAAAACTATCAAGTGACTTGCCTCTTTAATTTTTTGCTCATTAAAGAAGGAGACTTTCGCCAGTTGACTTTTGATTTCTTCGTTGGATATAAAAACAAATTTCCAAGGCTGACTATTGATAGAGGAAGGACTCAATCGCAGAATTTCTTGTAATTGTTCTATTTTACTATCAGATATTTTTTGTGCTGCGTTATACTTTTTAGTTGTATATCTATTTTTTGCTAAAGATGTAAATTCCATTTTTATTATGTTTTATTTTTTTTACTAATGAAGAAGATTCATTTTAGTGTCCTTTTTTTAAAACTGACTTATTCTATTTTGAACTTGTATATGTAATATGGCGCTTTTCCTAAATCGGTTGTGCCAGTAAAAGCTACTGTTTTGTGTAATTGATTAACAGCAATGTAAAGATATTGTCCTTGGATACTAACGTTGTCTGGCCATAGTAACCTATTGTCGCGAATCAACATTTGTAGTTTTTTGGTTTTAGTATTCCATTTATCAATACCCTTATCGTTTAAATTTGTAAAATAATGATCGCCATTTCTGCTGGTTGTTGCTCCATCGGAAATAGGTTTTTTGCCTATTTTTTTTACCGTAGCCAAAATTTCTTTGTCACTTTTATTAGCTCTAATTGCTTTAGCAGAAATGCTGTACCAAGTTTTTCCATTCATAGCTCCGTAAAATATTGTTTCTTTATCCTCAGATATTGAAATTGGGTCAACTGCTACTCGAGATGGTTTGCCACCAAAATAAATGAATTCAGAGTCAATGACGGTGTTTACGTCCTCACTTAAAAAAGAGGGATGTTGTTGCAAACGTTTTGCTTCTTTGGTATTTAAGTTTAAAACTATTAAACCAGGATTTGCAATATCTGCAAGGTATACAAAGCCATTTTTAATATCGACTACCAAATCTTGAACAAATGAATTGGGAGGTGCAATTGTAGTAGGAAAAGTAAATGTCAAAATGTTTTCTTTTGTAACTGGATCAAAAGCAAATAATCTGGTTTTACCAAAATTTACTCCCATGTCAATTACCCAAATATTGCCATTAACATCAGTTGTAATTCCTAAGGGTGTATCAAAGGTTTTTTCAGTAGGAGCTTGTCCATCTTTGCGTTGCCAACTTTGGTTTGGGAATGCTTCATACGTTGTTTTATCTTTTACAACAATTAACTGCATTGAGTGATTCCCAAAGGGGTGAATCGTTGAGAAAATCAAGCCTTTATTATTTACTGCAACGTTACCTGGTCGCATATTCATTTCTAAAACGACTTCTAATTGATCTTCAACATTTTTTTTTTGTTGTGCGTATACATAATTTGTTGTGGATGTGAATATTGCTATTGCACCTACAAGAAACGGAATTAAACTGGTTTTCTTCATTTTATACTATATTCTTTATAGTTACAAAATTAGGTATAGTTGTTTAACTTTGCAATAACGGATAAAATGTATAGTAGTAGATGTATTGTATAGATAATAAAGAATTTCCTTGTAGCACAAGCTTGACAATGAAATATATAGGTGGCAAATGGAAGGCTGTAATTCTTATTCACTTAATTGAAAAAAAAAGGTATAATGAACTCCGAAAAGAACTTTCAATGGTTACGGAGCGAACAATCAGTCTTCAATTAAAGGAATTAGAAGCCGATGGTTTAGTAATTCGAACTGTTCATACTGCCAAACCACCTCTAAAAGTAGAGTATGAATTGACAGATTTTGGTAGAACATTAATTCCTTTACTTACCGCTATTGCAAATTGGGGTGAAGATGCCGCGCGGAATAACAATCAAATTCAGATACTTTAATTAAAAGAGTAAGCCGCCAAAGATTTTTCTGAGGCGGCTTGCTCATGGATTTAATTTATTTTTAAGTGCGAAACTATATCTCGATTAGATATTAAACTTTATTGAGGAAAGCAATTTATCATTTGTAAATTATACATCTTTCTCTTTTCTTTAATTGGTAATTAGCTGTAAATTTTATCAAACAAGTCAGCATATTTTTGTAGCAAAATTTTACGTTTTAATTTTAGAGTTGGCGTAAGCTCTCCACCTTCAATAGACCACACATCTGAGGTCAATTCAAAGCGTTTGATTTTTTCCCAATTTCCAAATTTCTCATTCAAAGAGTCTACTTCTTCTTGAATGCGCTCAATTACTTGTGCATTTGTACTAATCTCTTTGTTGGTTTTACCAATATCGATTTTGTGTATATTTGCCCATTCGCGTAAAAAGTCAAAACTTGGTTGAATGAAAGCACCAGGCATTTTTTGGCCATCACCAATTACCATAATTTGCTCTATAAAGCGAGATTGCTTCATGGTATTTTCGATAGATTGTGGTGCAATGTATTTTCCTCCTGAAGTTTTAAACATTTCTTTTTTTCTATCGGTAATTTTTAAAAACCCATCGGAGTCAAATTCACCTATATCACCAGTATGAAAATAACCATCAATAATTACCTCGTTGGTCAATGTTTCGTCTTTGTAATAGCCCATCATTACATTTTTACCTTTACATAGTATTTCACCATCCTCAGCTATTTTAACAGAAAGGTTCACAATTGGTTTTCCTACGGTACCTACACGAAAACCTTTGTTTCGAATATCGTTTACTGAGATTACAGGAGACGTTTCGGTTAAACCATAACCTTCCATAACAGGAATTTGTGCTGCCGCAAATATTCTGGCTAGGCGTGGTTGTAATGCAGCACTACCAGAAACCATCAAATCGAGTTTTCCGCCAAGGCCTTCTTTCCATTTACTGAAAATTAGTTTTCTTGCAATTCCAAGTTGTAATTCGTACCAAATGCCGTTTTTACCGTAAGGTTGGTATTCTAAACCTAAATCAATAGCCCAGAAAAATAGTTTTTTCTTGATTCCAGTTAACTCAGTTCCTTTAGCATAAATTTTATCATATACTTTTTCGAGTAATCTAGGTACAGCAGTTATTACAGTAGGTTGTACCTCTTTAATATTATCACTAATTTTTTCGATAGATTCTCCAAAATAAATAGACACTCCATAATATTGATAGAGATACAAAATCATTCGTTCGAAAATGTGACAGATTGGTAAAAAACTCAAAGCCCTACTTTTACCTGCTTCGAAAGGGATACGAGGTGCGCTATCTAAAACATTTGAAACAATATTTTGATGCGATAACATTACACCTTTTGGTTTTCCTGTAGTTCCTGAGGTATATATTATTGTAGCTAATTCCTCGGTAGTCACATTGTTTTTTCTTTCCTCTACTTCGTTTTGATTACCAGTATCGGAACCTAAATCAAGTACTGCCGTCCAATGTGCACTACCTTCAATAGTATTAAAGGAGTAAACTTCTTTTAACAAAGGAACTTTGTGTTTAATTAAATTTACTTTTCGTAACACCTCTAGATCTGAAACAAAACAATATATAACACCAGAATGGTTTAAAATATACTCGTAATCATCCTCAGAAATAGTAGGATAAATGGGTACGGTTTGCGCTCCTGTTTGTAGGACACCAATATCCATAATATTCCATTCTGTGCGATTGTTGGATGAAATCAGTGCAATTTTATCGTTTTTCTGTACCCCAAGACGCAAAAGTCCTCGGGAAATGGCGTTTGCTTTGGCAATGTATTCTTGTGTTGAAGTTTTAATCCAGGTACCATCTTGCTTGCTTACTAAGGCATCTGGGATAGAATTGTATTTTTCCTGCTGATAATACGGAAAATCAAAGAGGCGTGTGATATTTATCATTATTGGGATATTGGATTTTTATGCAAATTAAAATAAAAATAGTTATAAAATTTTAAAATATGTAATTATATATTGATTTTACCGCCAAATAAACCATAAACAAAGTATAGTTATACTGAGTAGTTTTATCAAATTGTTTTTTTTGAAAGATCTAATTTGAGAATGAAGAGGTGCGCTAAATATGATTTTAAAAATGGAATTACTTCGCTTAGTCAAATTTGGTTTCAACTAAGCGATGTAATAGTGCCTCCGTGGTGGTATTGTTCTAAAATTTGGTTACTAATTCAAAATAGTAGAAAATGATGCGCAAGAGAGCACTAATTTGACCTTAAAAAAGGTAGTAATTCCGATATGTGTAGTATTTTACATAAAAATCAATATTATTGTTTGTATTTTTTTAATAATATGAATGTTTAATTCATTACTTTGTTAAAAATAAGAATTATTTTTTATTAATTTGTATTTATATTTTTAATAATAATCATAAGAATATTTTATGAATTACACATTGCATCAATTACAGATATTTTTAAAAGTGGTCAAAACACAAAGTATCACCAAAGCAGCAGAAGAATTGCATTTAACACAACCGGCGGTATCAATTCAGCTCCGAAATTTTCAGGATCAATTTGATGTGCCTTTGACTGAAATTGTAGGCAGAAAATTATATGTTACTGATTTTGGTCAAGAAATTGCACAAGTTGCTCAAACGATTATTCAACAAGTCGAGACTATTAACTATAAAACAAGAGCTTATAAGGGTCAATTAAGTGGTAGGTTAAAAGTAACTATTGTGTCAACTGGTAAATATGTAATGCCTTATTTTTTAGCTGATTTTGTTAAAAAAAATGTTGGAATTGATTTGCAAATGGATGTTACAAATAAAAGCAGAGTC
The DNA here is from genome assembly GCF_011365745.1 of Flavobacterium turcicum. GTDB lineage: Bacteria > Bacteroidota > Bacteroidia > Flavobacteriales > Flavobacteriaceae > Flavobacterium > Flavobacterium turcicum. Next base: position 300,582 of record NZ_JAAOBY010000003.1, read on the forward strand.
CTGAGTAGTTTAGAAAATAATGAGGTAGATTTTGCATTAGTTTCTGTATTGCCAAGTGGTTTGAATGTGGATCAGTTAGATTTAATGCAAAATAGATTGTATTTGGTGGCTAATTCTAATTTAAAATTAAAACGCGGCGCAGATTCCTCTTCTATATTTAACGATATGCCTCTTATTTTTCGTGAAAAAGGTTCTGGTACGCGACAAGTTATGGAGGAATTTATTCAGAGTAACGGTATTTTTATTCCCAAAAAAATGGAGCTTACCTCAAACGAAGCTGTGAAACAAGCTGTTATTGCTGGTATAGGTTGCTCTATTATGCCATTGATAGGTATCAAAAATGAATTGCTGAACCATGAACTACAGATAATACCTTATGCAGGGCTGCCAGTTACTACAACTTGGAGTTTAATTTGGCCTAAAGGGAAAAAACATTCACCTGTTGCCACTTCATTTTTAAATTATATGAGAAAAGAACGCGATAATATTGTATCCAAAAAGTTCAGTTGGTCTGAAGATTTTTAAGTTTATAAATTTTGTTCCGAAATACAATGTCGACTTTTGTTTTCAAAAAAAAAATCAGCTTTTTTAAAAGCTGATTTTTAATATTATTTTTTATTTCCTACCCATTTTCGGGCATTTACGAAGGCTTCTAACCAAGGGGAAACTTCGTCTTTTTGATCTCTGTCTGGATAATTAGCCCAGTTCCAAGGGAAAGTAGAACGTTCTATGTGTGGCATCATTACTAAATGTCTTCCTGTTGTGTCGCACATCATGGCAGTGTTGTAGTCTGATCCATTTGGATTGGCAGGATAACCTTCGTACCCATATTTAGCTACAATACTATAGTTTTCTTCCGCCATTGGTAAGTTGAATTTTCCTTCACCATGTGAAATCCAAACCCCTAAAGTTGCACCTTCTAAACTAGAAAGCATAACCGAATTATTTTTCTGAATTTTTACAGATGTAAATCCGCTTTCATGTTTGTGTGAATCGTTATGTTTCATTTTTCCATGCACTTCATGTTCCGGAGTAATCAATTCTAATTCCATCATTAACTGACAACCATTACAAATTCCGACAGAAAGTGTGTCTTCTCTTTTGAAGAAGTTTTTCAAAGCAGTATTCGCTTTTTCGTTGTATAAAAAGGCACCTGCCCAACCTTTTGCCGAACCTAAAACATCTGAATTAGAGAATCCACCAACGGCTCCAATAAATTGAATGTCTTCTAACGTTTCTCTTCCCGAAATTAAATCGGTCATGTGAACGTCTTTTACATCAAAACCAGCCAAATACATAGCGTTCGCCATTTCACGCTCTGAATTACTTCCTTTTTCACGAATAATTGCTGCTTTTGGTCTGTTCGTATGGGAAACTACTGGTAATTTTCCATCAAAATGAGATGGAAAAGTAAACGATAAAGGTTGATTTGCGAAATTTTCAAAACGCTCCAAAGATTTACCATTTTTAGTTTGTTTCTGATCTAATAAGAAAGATGTTTCAAACCAAATTTCTCTGTATTTTTTTGAAGAAAATTCAAATGTATCTTCATGATTTACAATAGAAATGGTATCCGCATTCGTAACCGTTCCAATATTGAAAATTTCAATTCCGTTAGCTTCAAAAATCGCTTCAACTTCCGCATCAGCTTGGAAAACAACCGCAATATTTTCTGAAAACAGTAATTTAGTAGAATCGATTTCATTGATAGCAGTTAAGTCGAAATTCGCACCTAAATTCACATCTGCAAAACACATTTCTAATAAAGTTGTGATTAATCCACCGCTTCCAATATCGTGTCCGGCTTTGATTTTTCTATCTTTAATTAAATCTTGTAACGTATTGAATGCTGTTTTAAAGAAGGCAGCATTTTTGATAGTTGGTGTTTCATTACCCACTTTATTTTGAGTTTGATTGAATGAAGAACCTCCTAATTTAAACGAATCTTGCGATAAGTTTAAGTAGTAAATATTTCCACCATTTCGTTTCAAAACAGGTTCTACAGCTTTTGTAATATTGGAACAATTTCCAGCTGCTGAAATGATCACTGTTCCTGGTGCAATTACCTCATCATTCGGATATTTTTGCTTCATCGAAAGCGAATCTTTTCCAGTTGGAATGTTGATGCCTAATTCGATAGCGAAATCTGAACAACTTTGAACAGCTTCATATAAACGCGCATCTTCACCTTCATTTTTACAAGCCCACATCCAGTTTGCGGATAATGAAACTGAATCTAAACCATCTTTTAATGGTGCCCAAACTAAGTTAGAAAGCGATTCTGCAATAGCATTTCTTGTTCCAGCAACCGGATCAATTAAGGATGAAATAGGAGCGTGGCCAATTGAAGTGGCAATTCCTTCTTTTCCTTTAAAATCTAAAGCCATTACGCCGACATTATTTAAAGGTAATTGTAAAGGTCCAGTGCATTGTTGTTTGGCCACTTTTCCACCTACACAACGGTCAACTTTATTTGTTAACCAATCTTTACAAGCCACAGCTTCAAGTTGTAAAACTTGTTCTAAATAGGTTGGAATTTCGTTTGAGTTATATTCAGAATTACTATAATTTCTAGCAATTGTTTGGTCTGTCATGATAGTTTTTGGGGAACTACCGAAGAAGTCTTCCAAAGCGTAATCCATAGGTTTTAAACCTGTAGTTTTCGATTCGAATGTAAATCTATGATCGTTGGTAACATCACCTACTTGATACATAGGTGAACGTTCTCTATCTGCTATTCTTTGTAAAATATCAATGTCTTTTTCACCAATGACTAAGCCCATTCTTTCTTGCGATTCGTTTCCGATGATTTCTTTAGCAGAAAGTGTTGGATCGCCAACCGGTAATTTATCTAAATCGATTAATCCACCGGTTTCTTCTACTAATTCAGACAAACAATTTAAATGTCCACCCGCACCATGATCATGAATAGAGACAATCGGATTGTGATCGCTTTCTACCAAACCACGAATGGCATTAGCGGCACGTTTTTGCATTTCTGGATTAGAACGTTGAATGGCGTTTAATTCAATTCCTGAACCAAAAGCTCCTGTATCTGCTGAGGAAACCGCAGCGCCACCCATTCCAATTCTATAATTTTCTCCACCAAGAATGACAATTTTATCGCCTTCTTGTGGTTTCTTTTTTATGGCTTGATCTAATTTTCCGTAACCAATTCCACCCGCTTGCATGATTACTTTATCGTATCCTAATTTACGAGCTTGCACTGAGCCTGTCGAAGTGTTTTCTTCATGTTCGAAAGTTAAAACCGAACCTGTAATTAACGGTTGACCGAATTTATTTCCGAAATCCGATGCTCCATTTGAGGCTTTTATCAGGATATCCATTGGTGTTTGATACAACCAAGGACGTTCTGCCATTGCTTCTTCGTGCTTGCGATTGTTAGTTAATCTCGAATAAGAAGTCATATAAACTGCCGTTCCAGCTAATGGTAATGAACCTTGTCCACCAGCCAATCGGTCACGAATTTCTCCTCCAGAACCTGTTGCCGCTCCGTTAAAAGGCTCAACTGTTGTCGGGAAATTATGTGTTTCTGCTTTTAAAGAAAGAACCGATTCAAATTCTTTTTCTTCGTAAAAATCAGGTTTGTCTGCACTTTTTGGTGCGAATTGAGTCACTTTTGGACCTTTTACAAAAGCCACATTATCTTTGTAAGCTGAAACGATATCGTTAGGGTTTTCTTGAGATGTTTTTTTGATTAATTTGAATAAAGAAGTTGGTTTTTCTTCTCCATCCACCACAAAAGTTCCATTGAATATTTTATGGCGACAGTGTTCTGAATTGGCTTGTGAGAAAGCAAAAATTTCAGAATCTGTTAGTTTTCTTCCTAGTTTAGTAGCTAAATTATCTAGATATTCTACTTCTTCTAAACTTAAAGCTAGACCCTCTTGTTGGTTATAGGCATCGATATCTTCAATTTCTAAAATAGCTTCCGGTTCAATATTTACTGTAAATATATCTTGATGTAATTCAGCATATTTTTGAAGTAACATCGGATCGAAATCAGTAAAATCTGAATCTATTTTCTCAAATTCTTCAATTCTAACAATTCCTGTAATTCCCATATTTTGGGTAATTTCAACGGCATTGGTACTCCATGGCGTAACCATAGCGGCACGTGGTCCAACAAAAAAATCCGTAAGTACGGATTTTTCTAGGATATGTGCATCGGCAAAAAGCCAATTGAGTTTTGAAATGTCTTGAGCCGAGATTTCGTTTTGCGTTTGTACTGCAAAAACGGTTTTACTTTGGTTTTCAAAGAAATGAATCATTGTTGTGTAGTTTGTTGTATTGCGATGCAAATTTAGGTAATTAAGATTAAATTACCTGCATAAAAAAAGCGGCAATTTTGCCGCTTTTTTTGTTGAAATTCGATTGCAATTAAGTAGTACTAATTAAAGACTTGAAGTAGTAAATTTTAATTCAAATCATAAAACAATATTCTGTGATGTCATAGCTAAAATAGTACTAATCTTTTTGGGCAAATTTTATTAAAATTATCAGTTGGTTACTTTTTGTTTTTTTAAAAGAAAAAAAGAAAGTAGTCCAATAATAGGAACGCACCAAAGGAAAATAAGCAGTAGTGTTTTTTCTTGTAAATTCACAGAGCTTCTTAAAATCTTAATAGTCAAAACAAGATACAATAAAAAAATGACAATAATTATTAAGATAATAGAGCTTTCTGAAAGGGTTAAATTCATAATGTTTTGATTAAAGATTAAAGTTCCGATAACAAATACAATTTGGAAGCAAAATAGTATTATTTTTCTTATTTACAAAATCTTCAATAGGTCAAATGATTTTTAAATTATCACGAATGCTCAAATTGCATTTAGTTTGAATAAATAATTGATTTAATTTTCTGATTTCAATTGAAAAAAATAATCTTTATTTTTTACTATTTACCATCTTTGTATTGATTTAAAAGCAATTCAAAATTAAATCAGATTACGATTAAAAGACAATACTATCAAGTGAACAATGATGAAAGACTTGCATAAAAAAAGCGGCAATTTTGCCGCTTTTTAATCTAATCTATAACAATTTTTTGTGCGAAGTTTTCGGTTCCGATTTCAATTCTGATCAAGTAAGTGCCCTTTGAAATATTTGGTATTGCAATTTCAGATTGAGTTCTGTTCTGAGCGCTGTATATTTTTTGACCTAGGATAGAATAAATCTCTACATTATAAGGTTTTTCAGCATTATTAATGTAAAAAGTTCCGCGCGATGGATTTGGATATATAACAAGTGGTTCTGCTATGTTTGAATTTGCTGTTTTTTTGGTACTGGTTGTTCGACTTCCAAGGTTTGAGCAACTGTCTAAAGCAAATACATCCCATTGAGTAGCTTTGTTGAAAGTAGTTGAAGGTGCCGTTACTGTCGCTTTTCTACGAATGGTTTCGTCAATTGAAAAATTAGCAGATCCACCATTAAAAGTTCCAATGATATCAATAAGAACTCCGTTTTTAAATAAGCCTACGGCATCATTTCCGTTGAAAGTCATTTCGGTTGCGGATGTAGACAAGTTTGCTGAACCAGTAGGATAACAACTAGAAGCCATTAGACTATTAACGATAGTATATTTTCCACCGCTACTAATTGTTCCTGATAAAGTTAAACCAGCACTCCATGCTCCAGCACCGTTAGTTTGTCTTTTGATGCTATATGCCGAAAGGTTAATAGCTGCACTTGTTTTATTTGCAATTTCTAAAGCTTTGTTATTTGATGTACCTTCAATGTATTCGGAGAACATTAATTCAGTTGAAGTACTATTTGAACTGGTAACAACGGTCAAAGCATTACTGGTTGCAGATAAGTTTCCTACTGCGTCTCTAGCTCTTACAGTAAAAGTGTAACTAGTAGCTGCTGTTAAGCTACTAACCACCATGTTTAGTGTTGTTACTGTAGTTCTTAAAACACCATTAACATATACATTATAACCAGTTACGCCTACGTTATCAGTTGAAGCATTCCACGCAAGTGTTACAGAGGTTGTAGTTTTAGCTGTCGAAGTTAGCGATGTAGGCGTGCTAGGAGCAGTAGTATCTGTAGTACCACCGCCAATAGTTCCGCCCCATATGGCGTTAACATAAGACGGATTGTCTATAAACGGATTTCTATTGCCTTGGCGTGCATATATTGCATTATTTCTTTCAATTTCTCTGGCGCTCACCGGATCATTAGCGTGCCAAGAAAGAAGCAGGTTTAAAAAAGCAGTTGTAAATACTTGATTACTCGTTCCGTTGAACATAGCGTATGGATAACCAGCTACCGTGTTTTCATAACGAGTAGCAAAATAAAAATACATGCGAGCTATATCACCTTTAAAAGCTGCTGCTGGTTCAAATACTGTTCCTGTATATCCAGATACAGCACTTGTACCAAGTTTACTTCCGTTAAGTGTAGTTGTTGATGCTGTTGCAACGTTACCGTGCGGAAAACTTGAACGTAAGCCATTTACTTTTCCATCGGTTGGAGGAATAAAATGTGCATCAGAAACCATAGGCGCTGCTGAATTAAATGTAGATTGTGGAATTACGTGCTCTCTATTGTAGCAATCACCTTCTACAGCATACGTTCCACATTGATTTGTAGTTAACGTATAATTGTACGGATCTGTTCCGTTTTGATTTTCAGAATATAAATCGAAGATCGTGTTGTCATTCTCATTTTGATGATCTCTGTCAGATGTAGCATAGGTTGTCCATAATCCAGAGTAACCCTGATCGGTATGACCCTTAATAATGTTGTAAAGCTGTGTTTTGAGCGTGTAGCCGGAACCCGTTGCCGTGCTGTAATAACCGCTAGGCGCTTGTGCTTGACTTACAAAAATTACAAGTAGCATTACTGCAATGTAAAGTTTTTTCATAGTGTTGTTGTGGTTTTTGTTAAAATTTGCTTTTCGTTTTTACTTACAATGATGTTTGTAATCCGCAGCAAATTTAAAACTTAAAGAGTTCCTAATGTTAAGTTAATGTGAATTTAATCATTGATTATTGAATTTTTTTCTTAATAAAATAAGAATTTAGCTAAAAAAATTAAACAAATCTTATTTTGCATTAAAGTAAAGCGCAAAAAAAAGCGGCACATTGTGCCGCTTGATACGTTTTTCATCGTAAAATTTAATTTACAATCAATTTTTTGGTTACTGTAGCTGTTTCGGATGATACTTTTACTAGATAAACACCATTACTTAAATTACCAATTGATGCTGTGTTGGTATTATCAAAATCTTTTTCAAAAACTTTTTGTCCGATTAGTGAGAAAACTTGAACTGTATGTTTTTCGTTTGAGTTTTCAAAATTGATTTTCACATTTCCATTTGAAGGATTTGGATACATTGTAAAGCCGTTTTTTTCAAAATCAGGACTTGAAAGATTTGAAATAGCATGTGCTCCAAGTCCATCACAAGTGTTACTAGCAAATGAATCCCATTCTGCTGTTTTGTCAAAAGTTGTATTTGGAGCAGTAATGCTTGCTTTTCTCCTTAAAGTAACATTTTCACCAAACTTAGCTGTACCCCCATTAAAAGTACCAATAATATCAATCAATACCCCATTTTTGAACAATCCCATTGGATCATCCCCATTAAACGATTCTTGTGCAGATGATAAATTTGCACTAGTGACTGGATAGCAGGTTGTTGCCATTTGCGGATCTACTAATACAAATACAGCACCAGTATTTAATGTACCAGTTAAGTTGAGTCCAGTAGTCCATGGTCCGGCACCATTTGTTTGTTTTCTGATTGAATAACCAGTTAAGTCTATTGCTGCTCCTGTGAAATTTGCAATTTCTATAGCTTTATTGAAGCTGCTTCCTTCTACATACTCTGAAAAGAAAAGTTCTTTTGCACCAGCTCCGCCTGTGGATGCTGCAGTTGTTGTTCCTTCTACATTTGTACTGGCAACAGATGAGTTTCTTGCATCATCACGAGTAATGATATAAAAAGTGTATGTTGTAGAAGCTACTAAGCCTGTTACAACAGTTGTTAGCTCTTTTGTCGTAGTTTTTAATGAACCATTCATGTAAACATCATAAGTGGTTACAGCAACATTATCTGTGGCGGCTGTCCAAGTTAGTGTTATTGCATTTGAACTTGTTGTACTTACGGTTAAATTATTTACAGCTGTTGGTGCTTGCGTATCTGCTGGCTCGGTTGTCCAAACGGCAGCAACATAGCTAGGATTGTCAATGTAAGGGTTGCGATTGTTTTGTCTTGCATAAATAGCATTGTTTCTGGCAATTTCTCTCTCACTTACAGGATCTTGGTTGTGCCAAGTAATTAATTGTGCTAAAAAGCTATCAGTAAAAACCTTTCCTGTAGAATTGTTAAACATAGGGTAGTTATAGCCTGCAACTGTATTTTCATATCGTGTTGCAAAATAGAAATACATCCTTGCAATATCACCTTTAAATTCATCAATTGGTTCAAAAACTTGTCCAGTATATCCGGCTATTGAACCAGTTCCAAGCTTACTTCCGTTGCGGGTGATTTCACTAACAACTGTTACATTGGCATGTGGGAAATTAGAACGAATTCCGTTTACCTTACCATCTGTTGGAGTGATAAAATGAGCATCAGATACCATTGGAGATTGTTCATTAAAAATTGACTGTGGAATAATATGTTCTCTGTTATAGCAATCTCCTTCAACAGAGTAGTTTCCGCACCTTTTTGTTGCTGTAATAGCATAATTATAAGGATCGACTCCGGCTGGATTTTCAGAATACATGTCTAATACCGAACCATCTTTTTCAAAAAAGTTGTCAACGTCAGATGTTTCGTAGGTTACATACAAATCCCCGTAAGATAGCGTTGTATGTCCTTTAATAATGTTGTACAATTGCGTTTTTAAAGTATAGCCTGTTCCCGTTGCAGTAGAATAGTATCCTGCGGGGGCTTGTGCTAAAACTGAAGTGCAAATAAATAAAAATAGAAATTTGTAAAGTTGTTTCATTTTTGTTTGTTTTGGAAAATTTTCGTGGACAAAAATAGTTTTTTCCGTTGATTTTCAAACGTTATGAAATCTTTAAATTTCAGTTTTTTACGGTTTTACGTTTTTGGAAAAGGTTTGTTTTGATAGGCACCTAAGTCTGGTGGCAAACTACGGCTAAATCCTAAAATGTCCTGAGGCACCACAAATAAAGAGTTTCCTTTACCAAAAGCAGCTGATTTTTCATCAATGTTTAGCTTGTTTTGTCCAACATTAAAAAATAAAGGATCTTTATTTAATAGAATTGATGTGTAATGTGTTGGATCAGAATTGAATTGATATAATGGATTATTTTGTACTTGAGTAGAGTTAATGTCAAACTTTATCAAACAACTATTAAATTGGTATTCGAATGCGGCACCTTCTTTCTTGTTCAAACTCATCTCTGTGTTGTAAGGACCGAAAATGATACAGTTGTTGAAAATTGCTTTAGTTAGGTTTTTAACTTCTGGCACGGCTCCTTGTAAATTATTACTTATGAGTAACGCTAATTGTTCAGAGCTATTCCAATTATTATTAATCGTGCAATGGGTAAAGGTATAGTCTCCTCCGTAGGTACACGCTACACTTGCAGTTCCTGCTGTGTTTACAACAAGATTTTCGGCATTAATTTTGGCAGTTTGTGCCAAAATCCCAAAATTACTATTATTGTAAATTTGACTATTTTTGAGTTGAACGGTCGTGTTATCATTGTTTTGAATGAGTAAGCCGATTGTAGCATTTTTAATAGTCAAATGATTAATACTATTATTTGTACTGCCATCAGTAAGCCAGATTGTTCCCCATTGCCCAGGAATATTATCAAATTCGGGTTCTAATCGATCGCCTTCAAAAATTACTTCGTTCTCTAATTGTGGTGTCAAAGAGGTTTTTCCATCAACCAAAATTGAGGCTTTATTTGCTACTATTATACCGGAGTTCGCATGAAAATGTACGCGACTACCCGCTTGAAAAAGGACTGTTTTACTGGGTGGTACCGCTGCATAACCATAAATAACGTAAGGTTTTTTATTTGTAAAAATGAGTTCATTACCATTGATAGGATCGTTTTCATCTAGATAAAATCCCTCAATTTTATCTGAACCAATTGGTAATGTTTCGGTTGTACCATCAGCAAAACGTTGTGGATATAAAAAAACAGCATCTTGAATCAAGGTAACGAGTTCTACTTTTTGTAGATTTTCGCCACTATCAAATTGAATGAAATCGGTGTATAAAAAATCGGACGGATTTGCATCTTTAATAGAGGCAGTTGTTTCGATAAAAATAAACATACTGTCTTTTGCTAAAAGCGTAACATCTGTAAAAATTTTACCATTGTTGCCTTGCATTCCATCAACAGTCATGCGGTATTTTGAATTCAAACCTTTGCCCAATTGTACCATTGGAATCGTAATGTCTTTTTTACTTCTGTTGTACACTTTTAATTGGTAAGTACTTGATCCAATATTAGAAAAAACGGTGTCCAAATACACTGTATCTCTTGAAAATTCAAGTTCGCCAGTACTAGCAACAGTTTCAAAATCAGTTCTACAAGCGGACAAACTGGCAACAATTCCGATGAAAATCAAAAGTACTCTAAGGCGCATGGCTTCTTTTTTTGGTAAAAATAAGGAAAAACTATTTTCGAAATCAGAATTACAATCACAATATCCGTATTGTCTCTCTTCTTTTCGTTAATTTTACACTTTAAAAAAATATACTAAAATGACTTTTGATAAAGAAAAAATACTGCATTGGTGCAATCATGTTTCAAAAAACACTTTGATGGAAACACTTAACATCGTTTACACGGATGCTGGTGAAGATTTCTTGGTTGCCACCATGCCTGTTACACCTCATGTGCATCAACCGATGGGATTACTTCACGGTGGTGCGTCAGTTGCCTTGGCTGAAAGTGTTGGTAGTGCAGCCTCGATGCTATTTGTTAACTCAGAAGTAAGCGAAGTTCGAGGAATTGAAATTGCTGCCAACCATTTAAAAGCTAAGCGCGACGGAATGGTGACGGCAACGGCAAGATGTGTGCATAAGGGAAGAAGTATTCACTTATGGGAAATAAAAATTACAGACGAACGCGATCAATTAATTTCTTTGTGTAAGCTTACAAATATGATTCTCCCGAAAAGAAAAAGTGAAGAAAAATAATGGAAAACCTACTGCGTAGAGCTCTAGAACAAAGGCAGGCTAATTTACCTTTTGTTTTATATCATAAGCCTCAAAGTGATGAGGTAATTGGCTTTTTTCAAAAAGACGATCATTTGTATCAAGTTGCTGACTTTACGGAAAATGGTTTTGTATTTGCATCTTTTGATGGTTCTAAAAAGCATTTGATACCGGAAGAAGCTGCTGAAGTACTTACAATACCATTCGTGCCAAAAACAATACTTTCTGATGGATCTCATTTTTCAAACGCGTCTAAGCAAGATCAAGAATTTTTTCAAAATTTGGTTCAAAAAGCGGTTGTTAAGATTCAACAAGGTGCGCTAGAGAAGGTAGTGTTATCACGAGTAGAAACTATTACTATTAATGACTTTGACTTATTTGAAGTTTTTGAAAAATTGGTTAATTTGTATCCTGCTACTTGTGTTTATTGTTTTTACCATCCGCAGGTAGGACTTTGGATGGGAGCAACTCCTGAACAATTGTTGCAAATTCGCGGGACCACATTTGAAACTATTTCATTAGCTGGAACTCAAAAAGCAACTAGTATTGAGGTAGTTAATTGGGGATTGAAAGAGCAAGAAGAGCAGCAATTTGTGACCGATTTTTTACTATCTAAATTGAAACCTGTTACGGAGAAATTAAATGTTACTCCTCCATTTAGCATTCAAGCAGGTGCAATATGGCATATTAAAACAGTTGTTTCAGGACAGTTAGGCGCTACAACTAAAATTCGAGATTTAGTCAATTTGCTGCATCCTACACCAGCAGTTTGTGGTTTACCAACCACGGCAGCTAAGCAATTTATTTTAGAGAATGAAAACTATGATAGACAATTTTATACTGGTTTTTTGGGAGAGTTAAATGTTACTTTTGGTGAAGAAAGAAAAGACTCTGATTTGTTTGTCAATTTACGATGCATGCAAATTGATATTCAGCAAGATGTTCAACAAAATACATCGGATGTTAAAGTGCAATTGTATATGGGTTGTGGAGTCACTAAAGATAGTATTCCTGCGAAAGAATGGGAGGAGAGTGTCAATAAATCATCGACTATGAAAAAGGTTTTTAGTTAATGAAAGTAGGTCAATTGGTACCGAAGTAATAAATAAAAATAAAAAGAATGAAATTAGATATTTTAGCATTTGGAGCACACCCTGATGATGTGGAATTAGGTTGCGCAGGAACTATATTAAAAGAAATTTCTTTGGGTAAAAAGGTTGGTATTGTTGATTTGACTCGTGGCGAACTAGGCACGCGTGGTACAGCCGAAACTAGAGATCAAGAAGCAAGTGCTGCAGCTACAATTTTAGGAGTGAGCGTGAGAGAGAATTTGAAAATGCGCGATGGTTTTTTTGTAAATGACGAAAAACACCAACGCGAGATTATTAAAATGATTCGAAAGTACCAGCCAGAAATTGTGCTTTGCAATGCAATTGATGACCGACATATTGATCATGCAAAAGGGAGCAAATTAGTTTCAGATGCTTGCTTTTTGTCGGGCTTGATTAAAATAGAAACAGAGCTCGATGGTGAAAAACAGTTGACTTGGCGACCTAAAGTAGTCTACCATTATTTGCAATGGAAAAATATTGAGCCCGACTTTGTAGTTGATATTACTGGTTTTAATGAAAAGAAAATCGCTTCTATTTTAGCTTACCGAACACAATTTTATGACCCGGAATCAAATGAACCAGAATCTCCAATTTCAAGTAAAAATTTCTTAGAAAGCCTCAGTTACCGCTCCAGAGATTTAGGCAGGTTAACAGGCGTAGAATATGCTGAAGGTTTTACAGTAGAAAGGTATTTGGCTGTCAATAGTTTAGGGGATTTGCGTTAAATTTATTGAATTTTTTTTCAAAAAACCTTTGCACAACTCAACTTTAGTTGTATCTTTGCCACCGCTAAGCAAATGGTGGTTGTAGCTCAGTTGGTTAGAGCATCGGTTTGTGGTACCGAGGGTCGCGGGTTCGAGCCCCGTCTTCCACCCAGAAAGCAAAAGCCTTGAAGAAATTCAAGGCTTTTTTTGTGCTTTATACCCAAACAAATAAAAACATTACTAAATTTGTTAATAAACGTTTTAATTTACTTTTGAGATAAATAATTTCTAACGAATTCGTCAAAACTAGAAAGGGTCTTATCTTCATACACCTGTATAAATTGTTTAAATTGCATGTATCCATACACCGAAGGATCTTGCGAAGCTTGTTCGTAATTTTGATTAAAAAAATCTTCAATAGTAGAGTTAGTAGGAATAGGGTTAGGCAGCTTTTGCCACATTTTTTTAGCACTTTCGTAACAAAGTTTTAGTTCTTTTTCTCTTCCTTGTTTTCTCCACCATAAAATGGCTAAAGTATTTGCAAACAATTCATTTTTATAGGATCCGTTTTGATTTCCTTCTTTTACATCTTGTAACGCGTGCGCTAATTCATGAGGAAGGTAAAAGCCATTAAAAAAATAACCAAAAGCAAGCTTTCCCTGAACTTCATCACCTGCCATTTCATAAAAAAATTGTTTTATCGGTGAGATTACCTGACTCCAAAGTGGCATATTAGCCGTTTTTTCAGGACCAGAGCCGTCATAATATATTAAGTACGGCGTTGTATTCAACACTGCTTTTACATCAAAATTGATTTTTGGGTTAATCTTCTTCACATCCTTAATGAATTGTGTAGTAATTGAATTTCCGTCTAATACTATCGCGGTTGAATCTGTGTAGATATGGAACCAATCTGGTTGTGCTAGGATCTTATTTGATACACCAAATAGGAGTATTAAAAAAATAATTTTTCTCATCTTAATTTTGTTTTAATTCATAATTCAGGATATTTTAAAAGTGTAAGTAGTTTAATTACAGGTAAATATACTAATTATTGTTTTTGCTTAACAAATGAAGTTAATTTTTAATACTTAAGATTTTACAGCGAAGGCAGGATTAGGATTGAAGTTGATCTTTTGTTTTCATTAATTAAAAAACAGAAGCCTTCCCTTTCTTTAAAAATGGGAAGGCTTACGACCTGTTTAAAGTGTTGATGTATTTACTAATTCTGATTTGTAAAATTTATTGGTGAGTTGTCATTTTTATTCAAAATCAACTAATATATTGATTTTCAAATTAATTTCGTGAAAAGAGGTTTTTAGTACAAATTTTACAACGCTTCGTTACTTTGCGCTTATTTATTTTTCAAAAAACAAACAAGTAAAATTGTTCTTATTTTATACTTTGATGTGTCCCCAATTTTCACCGCTTTTTATGCGACTGACTTGCATTTCGCTAATTCCAAATTGTTTGGCAAGTATTTTGGCTCTAGTTTTACGACTTGGATCGTTTAATATTTTTTTCAAACGAATAACTTGTGTAATGGTAAGCTTTCTTCCATCAGATTTTTGTTTTGTTTCACGTACTTTATCAACGATTCCCTGTACTTTCGGATTTTTGTTGCGATGCGCCATCATTTCCTCAGGCGTTGCCCATCGCAAATTGTTAACACGGTCGTTATCTCGAGAAAAGTCTAAATGAATAACATGGATATGTTCTTCCGAGGGTTTAGGAATAAAGAGTTCAGCAATGACACGGTATAATAAGATACCTTTTTCAACAATTTTGCCTTTCTTATTAGTTTTGTATCGCAATGTGTTGTAGCCGCTCGACATGCCTCCATTTAGGATTTGTCCATCTGAGAATGACTCGGTGAAACTCATTAAACGCCCTCTGTTAGATACGGCGTAACGCTTGCGCAAAGGATAGTCTATTTCGATTTCTCGAAACTCCTCCATAGGGTAAAGTCTAATCATCTTTTAAGTGGTATTTAAGGTGACCAAATGTTTATCAATTGTTCGTCCTTTTAATTCGCAAAGGGTGTGCTACTGCTGTGCAGGTAGTCCGACACGAAGCGAACTATAAGGTTTGTAACTAGATGTAAAGATAGGTATTTTTTCAAAGAACACAAGTTGTAAGCTATTTAAAGTATAATTCTCCTGAATGGTAGGTGCGTAAGATGTTTTGGTCTGCAAATTATCGCAATAATCTATGGTGATCAATGTAAAATAGGTGCTATTGTGCTATGATTGTAAAGTGCTAGTAATAAAAAAAGCATCTGCAAAATAAATTCATGAAAATTTATTTTGCAGATGCCTTATTTTAGTGTCAAGTATGTTTAAGTGATCTAAAAGAAAGAATATCCAAAAATAAATGAAACTGTTTTATAGTTTGAGTTCCAGAAGACATAGTTTCCTAAAATCTCTCTTGTAGTTTGGTATCTTAATTCGACGCTAAACTTATCATTTTGTTTGAAACCCAAACCTAATGCGGGATTATTTCTGGACTTAAGATCAAGTGTATTAAACGTAGAGCCATCGTTGCGGGTAAATTCAACTGTAGATTTTGATGATAAATCAATTATGTAAGATGCATTTAAGAACAATTTAGAATTTTTATTTAAAAAGAAATAATGTCTGAACGTAAGTGGAATTTCAATTGAACTATAATCAACACTTACGTTTTGAACACCTCCGCTAACATCAGTAACATTACTGGTTTTTTGAGCTTTAAAATTTTGAAAAGTTGGTTCAATGGCAATAGACCACTTGTTTTTATTAAATGGTAAAATGTATTCTGCTTCAAGTCCAAATCCAAAACCGGTTTTGCTACCAAAATCAGTGTTTCGTTGTTTAGAACTTGAATTGTCAATTGTTAATGACGAATTGTTGATTCGAGGTCTTAGCGTGAGATTGAAAAGGTCTTTCTTTTCTTTAGGAGCAAAATTTACCACACCATCATTAAAACACTCGGCGTACTTTGTGAAAAATTTTATTAAGTCTTTCTTTTTATATTCCACTTTCTCCACGTCGCTCAATGTAATGTTTTGACATTGCAAATCCATCCATAATTGCTGTCTAAATTTATTGTTTTTTGCAACATCACTATCTGTTACCAAATATGTTTTGTAAACCAGTTGCTCGATGGTATTGTCGCCTTTGTTGTAAAAATACCTTTTGATGCTACGATCTGAATATTCGTATAAATTTGCTTTTCCCTCTACCAAAGCTTTTAAAAAGAGTTGTTCATCATTAAATTTTGGATCTTTATCATTACTCAAATTATCGACAGTAGTTCCAGATCTATCAATTTTAACGTCTCTTCTGATGTATTTAAATGCATTGACTATCCCAAATTCTTTTACTTGACCAAGAGTGCCCTTAATAGGTTCACTATTTTCATTTAATTTATAATCAAATTCTGTAGGATTGTTTTTCCAATCAATATTTAGTATCAAACATTCAACTTTTTGATCTTTGTTGTTAATAATATAGCCTTTCTCGAAAACGACTTGTGCAAAAGAATTAAGACTTAGAAAGCTGATTAGTAGAATTAAGAGTTGTTTTTTCATTTTTTTAAAGTTCTTTTTTAATTTTTTTTTAATACTATTTTGTGTATCGTTATCACACAAAATTCCCAGCATGATGTTTACTTAAGAACTTTAGTGATTTTGCGAAGATATATTATTTTATAAGAAACTTCGGTTGATAATGGGATAAAAATGTATGTTTCAAAGAAATTTCATTATCATTCATCGTACCATTAGTCATTACTTTCAGAATTACTATTTTTGAGTCTGTCCGTAAAAGGATTATAATTACTGATAATGATCCTCTTCATAGGCCTAATTTAAAGTTAAATGACTACTTAATAACCTGGTGATAAATAGTCTGATTTACTATTCTTTTACGAATTTATAAGTCATTGTTTTTTTTGCTGTTTTTACTTGTAGTAAATAGATACCTTTTTGAAGTTTTTGAACATCAATTGTTTTAACGTTTGAACTTTTTTCAAGGATCAACTTTCCTGAAATGTCCAAAATGGATATCTTCTCAATTTGATCATTCTCTAAAAAATATAGTTCTAAGAAATCTTTGGTAGGATTTGGATAAATCTTGATAACTTGTTGATCAGCGTATTCATTAAGGCTTAGAGTACTGCAGATAACTTCACGTGTGACAAGCTCAAAAAGTACTGTGCTATTGCCCAATTGACCAAATTCGGCATAACCCCAAGACAATACTTTATTATTTCCGTTGAGGTATAAAGCGTGGTATCCACCTGCTGCGATTTGTAAAATAGTACCTGTGATGGTTGTTTTAATAGGGATACGTGCTATGTTTTGAGAACCATCAGCTAATTGACCAGATGTATTACTGCCCCAAGCCCAAACTGTACCATCACTTTTATTAGCAAGATTAAAGTAAGCTCCTGCAGCTATATTGACCCAATTTGTATCGGTGCCAAGTTGTGTAATTTTTAGTTGATCAGTTAGAGAACCATTTCCAATTTGACCTGCTACATTATCTCCCCAAGTCCAGATGCTACCATCTCTTTTTAAAGCAATTGCGTGATTTATTCCCGTGGCTACAGATTTCCAGTTAGTATCTGAACTTAAAGATATTGGTGATTTAAATGTTTTGTAATTTAAAATCGGATCATTTCCCAATTTACCATCTTCTTCCGAGCCCCAACCCCATAAAGAGCCATTAGTTTTTAATGCAATAGAAAAATTTGATCCGGGACTTACTTGCTGCCAGTCAGTATCGGTTCCTATTTGAACAGGTGAAAGACGTGTTGTTAATGTTCCGTCACCAAGAGTGCCGTTGTCGTTTTGTCCCCAAGCCCAGAGCGTTCCATTTGTTTTAATAGCAAAATTATGGTGTAAGCCAGCTGCAACAGTTTTCCAATTGTTATCAGTCCCTATTTGTTTAGGAGTTGTTGAGCGCAGGAGTTCACCTTGTCCAATTAACCCCAAAAAATTTGGACCCCAACTCCAAAGTGTACCATCAGTTTTTATAGCAAAAGATTGATAAAATCCGGCTGAAACGTAGGCCCAGTTATTCTCTATACCAATTTGTGTTGGTGTAGTTTTGGCAATTATTGTTCCATCTCCTAATTGATAGCTTTCGTTGAGACCCCATGCCCAGAGGGTACCATCGTTTTTTAGTGCCAAAGTATGATTCCCGCCAGCTGCTATTGATTTCCAACATTGGGATTGTGAATTAATTGTAAAAATTAAAAGTAGGACTAAAAGATAAAATTTTTTCATAGTTTTTGCATTTTTCTGGGAATCACATGAGCATTTAAATAAATTCTGCATGAGCTTTTATTTGCTGTTTATTAAATATTTGATTTAATGTTATTGCTTTATTTTTTCTATTGTTGTGCAGCAAATTTGTTCGAGAATTTCTATGTTGATATCAGCTAATTTTTTGACATAGATGCAAGCTTTACCCATTTTGAACTTCCCTAATTGGTCTAACAATTCTTGGTTGTCATGGGTTTCTGTAGTCACGTATAAAGAAAAGGCTGCTTTTCTTGGTGAAAATCCAATTAACATAGACTCTCCCTCATGGCCGCTAGCGTATGTGTAATGATAGTTGCCAAAGCCAATTATCGTTGGCCCCCACATTTTTGGTTTTGTTCCTGACCATTTTGACATTAGTTCGACTAGTTGAAAACTGTCTATTTTTTTTTGGTCATCATCAACATACAAATTGATAAAATCAGTAACATTGACTTCTGTTTCTGTCGTTTTGTTTGCTTTTGCCATAAATTAGTAAATTGGTATTTGTGATTTTTTACAATTCAAGTAACTGCTGCATCTAAGTCTTTAAATAAGACGAGATTACTGGCTGCAATATAGCTATTTATGTAAATAGAAAGCATTAAAATACAAGAAAAATCGTAAATTTATGATTTCTAAATTTAAGTTTTAATACCTTTTGAAAAATCTGTTTTTGAAGTTATGGTTTGGGGTTTTTCGTTTTTGATTTCAAAAAAAGCAAACTAGTTACGTTCTTGTGTGTAATTGAAAAATGTAGTTCCATCAAAAAGGTATAGTCCAGTGTCTCGGGTTCCTACCCAAAGAGCTCCATGTTTATCCTCTAAAATACTCCAAATCCAAGGATTTGCTAATTCCTTTTTGTAATTAGTAAATTTTTTTCCATCAAAGCGGGAAAGTCCAGCATCTCCTCCAAACCAAAGTATCCCATTTTTATCTTCAATAATTTTAGAGACTAATCCGTTGTAACCAGGTAAGCCATCTTTCTTGGTCAAACTGGTAAATTTTACTCCGTCGTATCGATATACTCCAGCCCAGTTACTGAACCAAATATCTCTATTTTTATCTTGTAATTGTGGCCAAGCCCAATTGTGATTCACTTTACGAGTACCAAATTGTAGTGTCAATTCTTGTAATTTTAAGTGTATGGTCGATTTCCCATCATAACGGTATACGCCTTCATTGCCTCGACCTCCAAACCAAATGTTTCCGGATTTATCTTCTAACATGTATTCGATATTATTGTTCGTGTTCAGGTAACCTCCTCCATTTTTGTTAATCACAAAAGGAGTAAATGATTTTCCATCATAAGTAAAAACTCCATTTATAGTAGCAAACCAAATTTTTCTGTCTTTAGTTTGAATAATATTAAAGATAGCTTTTGATTTACCGTAATATTTATTCTTGTTTTTAGCTTGATTGACTGGAAGAGGAATCGTGATTTTTTGGAAAGATTTTCCTTTGTACACAAAAAGTCCATTTTCGGTACCTATCCAAATTGCTCCATCTTGATCTTCAAATAGACAGGAAATAGCATTTATTTTGTCTTTATTGTTTTTTAGTATTTGATGAAATTTCGTCCCATCATAACGATACAATCCATTGTTTGTAGTCCCAAACCAAAGCATTCCATTTTTATCTTCTAGGCTGGTTTGCACATTGCCAGGACTTCTTTTTTTTATCAGTTTAGCGTGCTCACCTACAGTTGTTGCCTTTATTTGATCATGCTCTTTGCAAGATGACACTAGAAAAAACATTAATCCTAGAAGTAGAACGCTTAACTTTATACAATTTTTATCCATTTTTGGTAGTTTCTATCCCGAATCTGTTATCGGATTATAGTTGAGATTTAGGTATAAAAATAATTAATTTTACGCAAATAACTTCGCATAACAATTAAACTAGATGATTTGAGAAGGATTTAATTTGTGAAAATACAGATATTGTTATTTTGATAAAAATCAGTGTTTTAAAAATAAAAAAAAATATAATATTAAGTAGTATGTTCCACCAAATTTGCCTTTTTTTTAAATCAACATCTGCGAAAACACTTTTTGGAAAATGATTTATAAAATTGGTGTTTTAGTTTTTTTAATTAAAAAATAGGTTTTTGGTTTACTTGCCAATAATATGAATATTAAAAATCAATCAAACAATAATTTCACATTTTGTATGAATTAATAGAATAAAGTGCTTCTCTCACCTAAAAGTATTACTATTTTTTAATAGACCTACCAATCAAAAGTAAAGTTCCCAAAATAAATAAAAAGAAAGCACTCACAATAAGAAAATTGATAAAAACTTGGTAATAACCCAACGCCGGGACATCTACAAAAGGATAAGGATAAAATTTTGAAAAATGGCCTCTTGCAACCACAAAAACAAAATAGAGTAGGGGGAACCAAAGCCAAATTTTGGAATTTTTAAATTTCATATCGGAATTGTTAGCAAACAAAAACCAGTAGCCTAAAACAAAAATTGGAATAACTGAATGTAATAGTTCATCGATGATTTTTTGAAGACCCGTGGGGTGCCATGTGCTTCGCAAAACAATTTGATATACCAAACCAACTACTAAAATAAAAACCGTTAATGCAGTTAATGATCCTTTTTTATAAAATTTTGTTAGTGCTGTTGTTTCAAAAATTGGCAGTCTTGTTGTAAAGTAGAGTGCGACTAATATATTGGTAAGAATTGTGAAAAAACTGAAAAACCGAACTATGGTCTCCAAGATAGCAGTTTGCCTATTTTGTAACATCAAAATGAACTGCCCAATTATAGCAAACCATCCTAAATAAAAACCAATTGAATCCATCCACTTTCGGCGAAGTTCTTTATTTGGTCTAGAGTTATTTTCCATACTTACTTTATTTTTAAAAGTTAAATATTGTATTTATAATCCTGTATTTTTAGGTTTGAATCATTGACATCTACAAACTTCACTTGAATCACTGATAATCAAAGATAAATGTAATAAAAAACTTGAAAGTAAGCTCAAAAATTTTATGTTCTTAGAACTGCCGTTTCGAGATGTTTTTTAATTAGTTGTCTTAATAAATATTTATTGATTTAAATTTTTTAATATTTCTTTCGAATTATAAATTTATTATAAAGAGTAAAATTAACACAAAATTCGCAATAGCAAGAAATGGTGTAAGGCGATTTTATTTTTATCAATTTTGTCTTCTTCTTTTACGTTTTTCTTTTTTAAACTTCCTATATTCTTCTTTTGTCATAATTCTGCTCACAACGATTGAGCCTCCATTGTATGAATAACTTCTGAAAGGTATTTCGTTAGAAAACTGTTTGGATAGATTTTCAGAGTCACATATTTGATAAAGTTCATCTACAAATTTTTGAATTCTTTTCGCCTCTTCTATATTTTCCTGTGCGGTTGGTGTCCAATAATTTTTAAAGGAATATTCAGTTTTAGTTTTGTACTCAAAAATATACTCTATTCCGTCAAAACCTTGTTGCCATCCTTCTATAAATTTGTCACTCGGTATTGTATTTATTTTGGTCTTTTCAATAAGATTAGTTATCTCTTTTGCAGTTTCATTTGTTAGATTGAACGTCTTTTTAAAGTGTTTTTTTGAAAAATCGTCAACTTCATCTACAAAGTAGGTTATATTTCCTATTGATAATGCATCGTTTTTAATAACTTCAATGCACTTTCCGAAACTCCAAAATTTAAAATTTATTTCATCACTTTTATTTGTAATATCTTCCAAGTTATGTTTTTTGATTAGATCATTTTTGTATTTATTCCAATATAATGTATCACTATCTTTGGTAAGATTTAGTTTTTTATCTTTCGATTGTGAGAAAAGAAAATTGGAATACATTACAATTAGTATTGTCAGCGTAAAGTTTTTCATAATATGTTGTGTTTAACATTCCGATACTATACAACTGTTTGAATTCCTGAAAAATACTCTCTCTCTTGGTCAAGATAAAATATTTTCTTGAAGAAAGAAGTTTAATTCATCAATAATGAGAAATAGCCCGAAACCGCTGTTATGTGCAGGGCATTGTTATGACAAACGTGAATTTACTTTAATTTTACACTAGTTAACAAAATAATTTTATTGTTGTCAGATTTAGATATTACTAGATAAGGTTTTGCATCTGTTTTTCTTATGTCATTTCCTTTCATTGCAAATTCCTCCTGCTTATTGTCAGCAACATAAATTTCTGTACCAATTGGAAAATAATAATCTTTTGAAGTATTGGGGTCAATGTTACTCACTCTTGTTTGACCTTTACCATCTGGGGTAAATATTATCAGAGAAAGATGATAAACATCATTATAGTCATTTTTAAAACTTATTTTAATATCATCTTTTGCAACAACATTAAAACTAAAGAAAGTGAAAAGGGCTAGAATAAATAGTTTCATATAAAAATGTTTTACGACCACCTAAATCTAAGAATTAAAACTTAGAAAAACTATATTTTATTTTCGTGCCTACTATTGGTTTATCCAATGTACGCTCGCCTAATGGATATGACTGCGATACTGCTTGTAGTTTCGTTCTGAATTGGCGCTATTTTTGGGCTTTGCCAAATTTTGCAAAAACAAACCAATATTTCAATTAAGACAAATGTGCAAAACTGTTAAACTAGCTGTCATTTGTTGGCATTAATCTTTTCGGTTTCTTTTCTGGATAAATTATCCAAGTCTGGTGTCGCGCTAATTTGAGAAACAAACCACATCGTACCTTTAGATTTCCATATTCTGTTTGCCCAAACTATTCCTGTAACTAAACCCAATACAGCGATAAGAAGTGCAATAATCATTCTTGTTTCTGTCGGATTCGGAAAATATATAAATGCAGCGATTCCTAAACCAATTAAAAGCGGTGAAGCAACAATTTGAAGCCATGCAATAATCTCCATTATATATTCAAAAACTTTGTGCATATTGTCTTTTCTATGATTTTAGTGAGGGCACCGCTGACGTTTCACGCCTTCTCGTCAGTGGCCAACTTCGGAACGGATGATTTTCAGTTACATTATAAATTTCTTGCGAAATGTAAAAGTGTATTTGCTAGAAAATTCACAGTTTTGCTAAATGATTGTTATAAGCCGTATTTATTCTTCTTTTTGTTTAATATAGTTTAACAAATCCAAAATATGTTGTTGAGTATGACTTCTGAAAACAAATTTGAAAAACCAAAGTCCATCGGCTAAGCTATTATTTTCAATGCGCCATTTTACTTCTAACAAATCTTTTATAATGTCAAATAAGTCATCAACTGCATCGCCAATAGTATTCTCCGTTTTGTTTTCAAAATCATTTAAGTCAAGTAGAATTTTATAAAATCCAAAATTTTCAAAGTTGCTTTCTATGTTTCGTCTAATATTCGGAAATTTTTTAATGTCAAATTCTTGATAATCATTTCCATCATATTTATAATTCGACTCAAAATAAAATGAATAAATTTTGACAAGATTTTTTCCAGCAATTCATTTTTGTTTTCTTCTCGAAGTTTGGGAAATAAACCAAATTTAACTATTTCGTCAATTGTCGATATTAATTCTTCCATTTTTGGTTCTCAGATTTTAAATTCACTGCTGTTTTCATAATATGGCATATAACGTTCCCGCGCTACAAGCAGTTTGGGACTAAATTAAGCCCATTATTCGGATTTGCCAGATCTTCCAAATACAAAACCATTATTAAATTCAGCCTAAAACCCCAATCTTGTCAAACGGCTGTTATGAAGCGTATTTCTTTGTAAGTTTGGTTTTTATTTTTTCAATAAATTTATTTTTTTCAGCATCTTCTTTTTTTAAAATGATTGATGTTTTGTTTTTAAAAACTATGAAATTGTAATTACTAGTTTCCATTATCTTGTTTATAGTATTCCATTCATAATGTTTTATTTTACTATTTTCAATATTTGATAGTTCAATTCCATTTTCTTTGATTTCAATATATTTAGATTCAAACATATTTGGTTGATTTTTTATGATTTTTTTAATTCTATATTCCTTTATTAAGTCAGGAATAATTAAAAAAACTATTAAAAAGAAGAAGAAATAATATAGAGAAATCAATAAAAAGCGAACAAAGTCAAAGTCTTTATAAACAGATCCATAGCTACTTAAAAGAGAAAGAATAAAAAACGAGATTATTCCCCAAATATATCTTTTTTTTAGCAATTCAATACTTGACTTTTTGAAATCATTTTCGCTTAATAAGTAGTTTGTTTTCAATGTTTTATTTTCTTTCGGTTAATATGCGACATAACGTTCCGCCGCTTCTAGTCAGTTGCGAACTTCGGAACTGATTATTTTCTGTTAAAGATAAAAATTCTTGCGAAACGTGAACGTGAACTTACCACAAAATTCGCAATTGCGCCAAAAGTGTGTTGGCGGTAGTATTTTATATAGATTCAAATTTGCCGTTTCTGTATTCAAATAACTTTTCAGAAACTAAATGATCTCCATTTTCATTTATTTCGCTTATTGTCTGTTTAAGTTTCTTAATATTTTCTGCGTCATTTTTACCTGTAATAATTAACAAATCGCGCGATGGAATTCCTACTACAATTTCACCTTTAACTTTAAAGTTTTCTTCATTCCAAATGTCAAGCAAAATCATACTTGATTCATAATTTCCGTCCGCTAATAACATATAGTAACCATTTTCGCCGTGTCTTTCAATTTCGATTGAGTTTGACAAATTCTCTATGGCAATTTTTTTGAATTCACTTTTTTCAATGTTTAGTTTTTCAAAATCTTCTTGAGTTAAATAATTTATGTGTGTTTCTGTATCTTCGACATAGAAAATATAAAGTTCACTATTATACTTTTGGTAGGTGTGATTTTTTTTAAAATTTGGGTTTATTTCTAATACACTTTGAATGAAGCGTTCATCTTTAATTACTGGTAAAATGTCAGATATATTTATCGTTCCGTATGGTTTGTATAAACTATCAGATGAATTTAAATATTTTTCAAAAACTTCTTCAATATTTTCTGGTTCTCTTAAATATTCAGAATAACAATTATTCAGAAAATGTTTGTATTCGTTTGAGTTTTCAAATTCTGTTTGGATTTCAAGACCATTAATAGAAAATATTTTCATGCCTTCAACTTTTTCAGTAAGACGTTTTGCAAACTCGGTAGAAAATTCAATTTCGTTAAGCATATTTTTTCAGATTATATTTTCTCGTTTCCGTTCGGCTAATATTACCGCCAACGTCCCGCCGCCTCATGCCGTTGCGAACTTCGTAACTGTTTATTTTCCACTAAGATAATATTTCTTGCGAAACGCAAACGTGAATTTACCACAAAATTCGCAATGGCTTGAGACGGCTGTTATATGCTGCTTAAATTTTTTTCTTGATCAATTTTCAGATTCAACTTTTTAGATTCCACTTTTTAGATTCCACTTTTTAGATTCCACTTTTCGGTTTTCACTTTTCGGTTTTCACTTTTCGGTTTTCACTTTTCAGTTTCTGCTTTTCAGTTTCTGCTTTTCAGATTCCACTTTTCGGTTTTCACTTTTCAGTTTCTGCTTTTCAGTTTCTACTTTTCAGTTTTCACTTTTCGGTTTTCACTTTTCGGTTTTCACTTTTCGGTTTTCGGTTTTCACTTTTCGGTTTCTGCTTTTCAAAATTATTCCGTTGCGTTTTTAAGTCGAAAAGTAGAGTAGAAGCAATTCTCTACGAATTTATCTTTTCTGTCGCAGATAAGTGGCATATAACGTTCCGGCGCTTGGCGAGGTTGCGAACTTCGGAACCGATTATTTTCTATCAAAGATAAAATTTCTTGCGAGAAATAAACGTGAATTCACCACAAAATTCGCAATCTTGCCAAACGCCTGTTAGCCGTTCGGTTTTTTATAAATACATATATCTAAAACCATAATCTTGTCTATATGTTATAATTTTTATTTCCTTTCTGTTTTGGTCATATTTGAATTGATAGATTCTCGCATTTTTTTCGTCGAGATAGCAGTTGTAATTATTTTGATATTTTTTCGGATGCCATTCCTTTTTCATTAATTCATAATTTTTTCGTAGTCTAACAAAAGCTGAATCTGATTTCTCAACAGGAATGTCTAAATTCATACTTATTCTTTTGTAAACAAGCAAACTATCTCGCTCTTCTATATTTCTACAGTTCAAAACGGATGAAAGGAGTTCGTTAATTATTTCGTAGTTAATATTTTCTTTTTTTGAATTTCCATTATCAGTTAGCTTATTCAGAGCATTATTTAACTCTTTAGTAAAAGTAGAATTAACTTTTGGCACATCTTGAATTTGTTTGTCAAAGGGAAAATTCCAATAATCTTTATACTTATTAGAAAAAAAAGGAATTGAATAACATTCTTTTTTTGAATTAATAAAAACAATTATTTTTTGATTTCCTTGAATACTATCAGGTTCAGAAAGAAGTTGAATTTCAAAATCAAACTTTCCATTTTTGACACTTTTAACAAGTTTATAATCATTTCCGAAAGTTTTTTTTGTGTTTTTTAAAAGAGGAAATTTTTTAATTAAACTATCAACTGATGCATTTATATCTGCTTCTTTATTATTTGAACAGCTAATTGTAAAAGTTAGAATTAGAATATATATCAGATTTTGTATTTTCATGGATATTGTTTTTCATTACGTTCAGTCAAACTGACGGCTAACGTGTCGCTGCTTTGAGATGGTGGGGAATTCGTAACCTTTCAACTTTCTGCTTTGCAGAAAAGTATATGCGAGACGATAATTCCACTAAAACCCCACTATATCAAAACAGCTGTTGGGCGTTCGCTTTTTTCATTTTTTACTTGAATCTACATTCTCCGTCTCTTTTTACGCCTTCAATTCTTTTAGCATAATCGTCTTCAATTTCTTTTAGATATTCTACTTTATCCGAAGCACTTAAATCCACATCTTTTTTAATTTTTTCTGTGTCTTCTTTGTGAGTTTTTTCAATCCATTCTAAATTATGCTCCATAAAATCTTTCCTACCTGAAGGCATAATATTAGCAAACTCTTCATTGGTTAAATAAGTGATGTTGTTGTCTTTTTTTGGTTCATCAACAACAGTTTCGCTATTCATTTCTACTAAAATGGTTTTAATAAATTCATCAATATAAAAAGCAGCTATTGGCTCAGCTTTAGATGAAATATCGCTGAGATCAGTTCTGTCTGCAAGAAGTTTATAATCTCCATTTTGATCAAATAATACATTAAGGTATTCAAATTGAATTTGATTATCAGTTATTCTATTTTTAAATCTTAATGCAAGCACTCTAAAACTAATATTGTCTGTTTTAAATTTAGTTAATAATTTAGCTTTTGTTTCTTCATTTAAATGAGTGAATTCAATTGCCAATCCACTTATAGAATTTTTACTTTTGACTGTTTCAGTACCTGTAACATATTTATCAACAATTTTATTTAGGTCAATGTTTGTTGTTGTAATAATCTCCATTTCTAATTCATCTGGATATAATGATTGTGTTTTAACTTGGGAAGTGATTGAATCCAATTGTAATTCAATTTTTTCATCCAAAGTAGGTTCAGAAGTTGTCTTGTCTACAATCCAATTATTTATTTCTTTAAATATTTTGACTTTACCACTTCCGCTATTAGTGTCCATTTTGGAACAAGAGCATAATGTTATTAGCAAACCAACAATAGTAATTTTTAATATTTTCATTTTTTATATTTGTTATTTGTTTGATTTCCAATTGATATAAGTTTGTCTTATTTCGTTCCAATATGTTTTGTCAGCTATTTTAGGATATGATGGGTGATAGGCATTAATACATAATTTATTAGAAGAAATTGTATAATAAGCTGTATTATAAGTACTATCATCAGCGTATTTTTTTTCTGTGTTTAAAATATCCCAACCTATTTTTGACAAATCTTCGAATTCAAAAAATTTAAGTGTATTCCCAAATATTATTATATTAGGGTTTAAATCTTCGATTTGCTTTAGAAGTTTATCTTTTCCAACATTATATGCTTTTTTAATTTTCCAATCATCAGAGGATGAATCAGCTGGTAATTTGTTTATATTTATATATGCAATTTGCTGAACTACTTCATAAGCTTCTTGATTTGCATAAGGTATATTTTCCCATTCAACAGTTGGATTTAAAATACCATAAGTTGCATATATCATCTTTCGAAATGTAGGTACAGATAACGCATTTTTTTTATGCCAATCATTTCGAAAACCCTCACAGACATCAATTTCTTTTTCTTTGTCTTCTGCTGAAATGTTAGCTTCTTTCAAAATCCACAGAATTTTACACGATGAATTATTGTATTCAGTATCATTTATTTTTCCGTCAATTATTTCTTTCATATTAATTTGTTGATTTTCCATTTTCTGCGTTAAAGTGACGCCCAACGTTCCCGCGCTTGGCGAGGTTGCGAACTTCGGAACCGATTATTTTCTATCAAAGATAAAATTTCTTGCGAGAAATAAACGTGTATTTACTACAAAATTCGCAATCTTGCCAAACGCCTGTTAGTGGCTGTATTTTTATTCAAACATTGATTTACAATTAATAAAATTTTCTATTAATTTTGAAGGATTTTCTTCATCAAATTCATCAAAACCTATTATAAAAGAAGGTTCTGGCATAATAAATCTAGTTAATTCATTTATCGAGTTTACGTAATTCGTTGCGTGACCATTTAATGCAATTTCAATATTCAGTTCTAAATCCCATTTTGTTTGCTCCTCACTTTTATAAACTAGAAAAGGAATAATAAATGGCACGTATTTACTAAAAATTGGGTTTTCTTCATATGTTAAGCGTGTGTCTGGCCAAACATTTATTTCTTTAAAAGTTGTTCCTAAATCAACTAGAAATTGTGCGTTTTCATCAATAATTGCATTAAAAACTTCATCTTTGTTTTCGTTTAAATATAGTTTTACATAACTAGCATGCCAAACCGTTGTTCCTTTTGGATTAACAATTTGATATGGGTGAAATGAATTACCAATTATTATTCCGCCTTTTTCTCCAATTACATTTCCATAAAGATTTGTAAATGATTTAGTGTCTTTAGATTCTCTATTTGGATTATCAGTTAAACCAAATAAATAATAACATTCAAAATTCACCATGGAATTATTTATTTTGACTTTTTCTTTAGCCAAATTTTCAGGTTTTATTTTGTCTTTACTTTTAAAAATATTAAATATTCCCATTTTCTAACGATTTCGGTTTATATAGCCACTAACGTCCCGCCGCCTCATGCCGTTGCGAACTTCGGACCCGATCAGTTTCGGCTAAGATAAATAAACTTGCGAAACGATAAGCGTCAATTTAGTAGAAAATTCGCAATGGCTTGAGACGGCTGTTATGCGTGGGTTTATTTTTTTGGAAAAACTTATTTCTATCTTTTTTCCGGTTAATGCTTTTCAAATTTCAGTTTCCAAGTTTCGCTTTCAAGTTTCGCTTTCAAGTTTCACTTTCAAGTTTCTGCTTTCAGGTTTCGCTCTCAAGTTTCCCTCTCAAGTTTCCCTCTCAAGTTTCACTTTCAAGTTTCTGCTTTCAAGTTTCGCGTTCAAGTTTCTGCTTTCAAAAACTCTGCTGGTAAGATAATTTTATTTCTAATTCTTAATGTCTGCGTAAATTCCAAAACTCACGCATAACGTCCCGCCGCCTCATGCCGTTGCAAACTTCGGGACCAATTATTTTCGGCTAAGATAAAAAAACTTGCGATGCGAAAGCGCCAATTTAGAAGAAAATTCGCAATCTTGCCAAACGCCTGTTAGCAACAGTATAAATCTTTACCAAAATTTTCCTTCATATATTTGGTTATTTTTATAATCCCAATCAACAAAAAATCCAGCTTTTAATTTCGGATGATTCTTCTTTATTTTTTCAACTATCTCAAACTTTATATTTCCTGTATAATCAAATCTTTCCAAGTTGTCAATTTCTAAAAGATAATTAAAAGAACTTTTATCGATTAGTGAAGTAAAACTCAAATCTAAGTGTTTTAATTTTTTAAGGTTTTTAAAAATTTTCAAGCTTTCAATTTTCAGATTTTTTGGTCCAACAATATAGCCATATAATGCAAGCCCAATTAAACTTTCTATATTGCCAATTATGTCATAGTTTTCTATTTTGAAACAGTTTTCAATTCTAAGTTGAAGTAATTTT
The DNA here is from genome assembly GCF_011365745.1 of Flavobacterium turcicum. Lineage (GTDB taxonomy): Bacteria > Bacteroidota > Bacteroidia > Flavobacteriales > Flavobacteriaceae > Flavobacterium > Flavobacterium turcicum. The sequence goes on from NZ_JAAOBY010000003.1 coordinate 331,010, forward strand.
ATGTTTTCTAAAATTGAAATATCTTTAAGTTGAGTAAAACTATCGATTTCAAATCTCTTCAATTTTTTAATTTTGGTCAATTGGGACAAATCAGTAATTTTTGATGAATCAATTATTAATTCCTCTAAATTTGGAATTTCACTCAATGCATCAAATAATTCTTGATTAATTCCAAAAGTGATTTTTATTCTTTTGACTTCATCAAGTTTAGGAAAAATATCAATCCATTTTTTTTGAATTTCTAATTTTCCTTTTGTTTTTAAAGTATCGTATAAAAAAGATAAACTATGAATATGTATATTTTCTGAATTTAATTTTTTATCGTCAAATTGTTGGACAAATACATATGTAGGTTCAAATTCTTTTCCTTTATAAAACTCACTTAATTTGTATCTATCTGTTGTATTTTCTACGTCTTCCATATATTGTTGCTAACGTTTTGCCGCTTGGCGCTGTTGCGGATTTTCAGCACCAAACTCTCACAAATATAAACAAATTTTTAATTTAAGACTTAAGCTTCCAAAAAATCACCGAAACCGCAATGGCGCCAAACGGCTGTTAGTGGTTCGGCAGTTTTAGAAATTCCGCATCACCATTTTATTTTTCAAGTTTCTGTTTCTAGTTCTGATTTAAAGTTTCGCTTCAAAGTTTTGCTTCAAAGTTTCGTTTCGAAGTTTGTATTCAAGTTCTGATCCTAAGTCTGCTTTAAAATTTCTCTTCGAAGTTTTAATTCCAAGTTCTGATTCAAAGTTACGTTTCATAATTACGTTTCATAGTTACGTTTCAAAGTTTTGCTTCCAAGTTTTGCTTCCAAGTTTTGCTTCGAAGTTTTGTTTCAATTTTTTTAGTAACAATTATGGATTTTTTTAATTCGAAGAGCTTTAACCAGTAATAATATCAAACATCTTGCGGAAGACAAATGTGAAGTGTAATTGATATGACCTGCGTAATTTCTGCTGCTGACCACTAACGTCCCGCCGCCTCACGCTGTTGCGAACTTCGGGACCGTTTAGTTTCGGCTAAGATAAATAAACTTGCGAAACGAAAGCGTCAATTGTAGGATAAAATTCGCAATGGCTTGAGACGGCTGTTATATGCCGCTTAAACTTTTTCTTGACCAATTTTCATGTTTTTACTTTTCAGATTCCACTTTTCTGATTCCACTTTTCGGTTTCTGCTTTCAAGATTCATTTTTCATTTTTCACTTTTCACGTTTCGGTTTCAAATTTTCGGTTCCTGCTTTTCGGTTTCTGCTTTTAAGTTTCTGCTTTTAAGTTTCTGCTTTTCAGTATCTGCTTTTCAAAATTATTCCGTTGCGTTTTAAAGTCGAAAAGTAGAGGAGAAGCGGTGTTCTACGAATTTAACTTTTCTGCCGCAGATAAGTGGCATATAACGTCCCGCCGCCTCATGCCGTTGCGAACTTCGGAAGCGATTAGTTTCGGCTAAGATAAATAAACTTGCGAAACTTAAGCGTCAATTTAGGAGAGAATTCGCAATGGCTTGAGACGGCTGTTATCGGCTGGCTTTTCCAATTCGGTAAACTTCCAGTTTAAATTCCACAACGCTTTCAAATTCATTATTCCACACTCTAAATTCCATTTTGCCATACAAAGCTTTAATTTCTGAGAAAAAATTCGCTTTGCTAATTTCTGAAGATTCATTTCTAATAGTAACAATGTAAACAGTTTCACCACCAAAACTTATGTTAAAGATTCTTTCGGAATCTCTTTCTGTTAAACTTTCTGGATTTAAATATTGCCATTCGCTTTCTGAATTATTTCCAGGTTTTTGCCACTGAATTGTATTCAAATATGTTTTGTCAGATTCATAAATAATTCTAGATTCCATGATGTTTCTGCGGGTTTTTTTAAGCTTGCCGGTAACGTTCCGGCGCTTGGCGAGGTTGCGAACTTCGGAACTGATCATTTTCTGCTAAAGATAAAATTTCTTGCGAGAAATAAACGTGTATTTACTACAAAATTCGCAATCTTGCCAAACGCCTGTTGTATGCTGTGTTTATTTGAATTTCTCCAATTCAATTGCGTCGTCAAAGTATGCTTTAAACTTTTCAGATAAAATATGATTTTTAAACTTTACGATTGTGTATGAACTATCAAAAGCAATTATTTCTATTTCTGAATTTTTAACTTGAAAATTATCGTTTTTCCATATCAACTCATTTCCCTCAACGAATGGCAAGTTATTTTCATCAATTTCAATTTCAATATTTTTCGGAACAGCTGATATTACACCCCAAATTATTTGAGTTTCAGAATTAACAATTTTTAGAAACTCTTCATTGTTTAATTTAAAATAATCCTCGTCAAAATTTATCGGCAAAGATTTGTCCGCCATAAAATCTAAATCACATAAAAACCAGTTATAGTTTTCTATATTCTCCAAAATAGGTTTTAAAGTTTCAATTAAATTAGTATGAAATTTAATTTTTTTAGTATTTCTAATTATCCAATTCATCTATTAAGTTCTGTTGTGGTAACATAGCATACAACGTTTGCGGCTATGCGAAGTGCCTTCTTTTAACCGCTTGACTAATTCCAGCTAAAATAGCCAAATTTTTTAATTT
>NZ_JAAOBY010000004.1:0-3640 GCF_011365745.1 Flavobacterium turcicum
GGCTTGACATTGAATGCAGACGGTACAATTACGGTGAACCCTAACACAGCGTCAGGCACTTACACAGTTGTTTATGAGATCTGTGAAGTAGGGGCGACCCCGGTAAATTGTAAGCAAGCAACAGCGACAGTAGTGGTGAACAACCCAATTGTAGCAGTAATGGACGGACCAACAACGGTAGCAACAGCTGCAGCCCCAATTATAGTTCAAAACGTAACAGCCAATGATACGTTGAACGGAGTGGTAGTAACAGCTGCTAATACTGATGTAACGCCAGTAACTGCGGGTCCATTAAGTATTGATGCTAACGGAGTATTAACATTAGCGGCAAACACAGCAAGTGGTACTTATACTATTACTTACCAATTATGTGAAGTAGGAGCAAGCCCAGCGAATTGCGATACAGCGACAGCGACGGTATTAGTTGCAAATGTAATTGATGCTATCAATAATACTGCTGTGACCGTCGCTTCTAGTAATACTGTAATTACTGCACTTAATGCTTTAGATAATGACATTTTTAACGGTGTTGCTGCTACAACTATCAATACTAATATAACTGCGTTAACTACAGGTCCATTAAGTATTAATGCTGATGGAATTGTAAGTGTTGCAGCTAATACTCCAAGCGGTACGTATACTATTACTTATCAATTATGTGAAGCTGATCCTTTAACTGGATTAAATGTTTCTCCGTCGAATTGTGATACCGCTACTGCAACAGTTGTGGTGAGTAATTTAATAGATGCAGTAAATGATCCATCTGTTACAATTACTTCAAGTAATACAGTAGTAACGGCTTTAAATGTATTAGACAATGATACAGTTAATGGCATACCTGCTAATATAAATAATACTAATGTAACTCCTGTTTCGGCAGGGCCATTAAGTGTGGATGCTACTGGATTAGTAACTGTGGCTGCTAATACGGCAAGTGGAACATATAGTATAACTTATCAGTTGTGTGAAGCTGATCCGGTAACGGGTTTAAATTTAAATCCAGCAAATTGCGATAATGCAACAGCAACTGTAGTAGTATTAAATGAAATTGTAGCTGTAAATGACGGACCAACAACAGTTGCTTCCGACAATGTTGCTACAGTAGTTCAAAATGTAACTACTAATGATACACTAAATGGTGTAATCGTGACAGGTACTAATACTAACGTGACACCTATTACAACGGGTCCTTTAAGTATTGATGTTAATGGAGTATTAACTCTAGCGCCAAACACCGCAAGTGGCACTTATGCTATTACTTATCAATTGTGTGAAGAAGGTGCTAGTCCAGCTAATTGCGCTACGGCTACAGCTACAGTTATTGTTTCAAATCCTTTGATTGCAGTGAATGATGGCCCAATCACGGTTGCAACAGCTGAAGTACCAAAAATTGTCTTAAATGTTACTACAAATGATACGTTGTACGGAGATTTAGTGACAGATTCAAATACAAATGTAACCCCTTCAACAGTTGGTCCATTAAGTATCGGAAGTAATGGAGAGGTAACTCTTGCACCAAATACACCTTCAGGGACTTATGTCTTACCTTATGAAATTTGTGAGGTTGGAGCAGTTCCTGCTAATTGTAAGACAGCTTCAGCAACAGTTGTAGTGTTAAATGTAATTGTTGCAAATACTGACGAGACAGGTGGTTTGGCAGGAGCAACGACAGGTTCTGTTCTAGGTAACGACACATTTAGTGGAATACCACCGATTAAACCTGGTGATGTAATTTTGACAACTACAATTGCAAATCCTGCATTGACATTAAATCCAGATGGGACCATTACGATAGCAGTAGGAACTCCAGCAGGACCTCAAACTCTCCAGTATCAAATTTGTGAAATCGGATCAACACCGCCAAATTGTAGTACAGCATCAGTAACTGTAAATGTTCAGGAAGCTGCTGTAGACGCTATTGCTGACGATTATACTGCGACTCCTTTTACAGGAGGAAACGGAGGTGTTACAGCCTCAGTATTGAATAATGATACTCTAAATGGCGTTGTGTTAAATCCTTCAGCTGTAATTCTTACATTAAGTGGAACTGCACCAACTGGTTTTGTACTCAATAGCGATGGCACAATTACAGTTCCTGCTGGACAAGTTTCAGGAACATATAACGTATTTTATCAAATATGTGAACGAATAAATCCAACAAATTGTGATATTGCAAATGCTAAGATTCGTATCAGTAATGAAATAATAGCGAGTAATGATACCTTCCCAACTCAAGTGCCAAGTACAACGATTGCTACTACAGTTGGAAATGTACTTGGCAATAACGGAAATGGTTCAGATAACTTAAATGGTAACCCTGTTACAGTAGCAAATACTGATGTGACGCCAATAACTACAGGACCTTTAAGTATTGATGCAAATGGTAATTTAACATTAGCTCCAAATACTGTTTCAGGGACGTATACGATAATCTATCAATTGTGTGAAACTGGAGCAGATCCAATTAATTGCACAACAGCAACTGCAACAGTGGTGGTTTTAAACCCAATAAATGCAATTGATGATGCTCCTGCAGTTGTTAATACTGGTGTAAATTCAAAAGTAATTTTAGATGTAACAGCTAATGATACATTAAATGGAGTTATAGTCACTCCTGCAAATTCTAACGTTACTCCGGTAACCCAAGGGCCATTGAGTATAGATGAAAATGGAATAGTTACTTTGGCTGGAAACACACCAAGTGGTACCTATACAATTGTTTATCAAATTTGCGAAGTAAATCCTTCTAACGGACTAGAAGTAAATCCAAGTAATTGTGATACAGCAACAGCAACTGTTGTGGTTTTAAATCCAGTTGATGCAGTAAATGATCCTGCGGTAACTATTGCTTCAAATAATAGTACAGCAGTGGCTTTAAATGCTCTAACAAACGATACTTTTAATGGTGTCGCTGCAACTACAGTAAATACTAATGTTACTCCTTTAACAACAGGTCCATTAAGTATTGATGCCAATGGAATCGTAAGTGTTGCCGCTAACACAGCAAGCGGAACATATGAAATTACATACCAATTGTGCGAAGCAGATCCAATAACTGGAGCAAATGTTACTCCAGCTAATTGTGATACAGCAACTGCACGGGTTGTGGTTGCAAATGTTATTGATGCTGTTAATGACCCAGCTGTAACAATCGCTTCTAGCAATAATGTTGTAATAGCTTTAAATGCTCTAGCAAACGATACTTTAAACGGTGTTATGGTAACGACGGCTAATACTAACGTTACTGCTTCAACAAGTGGACCATTGAGTATTGATGTTGACGGAAATGTAACGGTAGCACCAAATACAGTTAGTGGAACATATATCATTGTTTATCAATTGTGCGAAGCAGATTCTATCACAGGACTAAATGCTAATCCATCAAATTGTGATACGGCAACTGCAACCGTTGTAGTTGTAAATGCAATAGAGGCTGTTAACGATTCATTTAATACGTCATCACCGTTAGTAAGTACAGTTCTTGGCAGTGTATTGGGTAATGATACAGTAAACGGACAAGTTGCAACGATAGGCAACACCAATGTAACACCGGCAACGAACGGACCATTGAGTATTGATGTTGATGGAAACGTAACAGTAGCTCCAAACACACCAAGCGGAACATATACTTTAACGTATG
>NZ_JAAOBY010000004.1:3734-296180 GCF_011365745.1 Flavobacterium turcicum
TAGCTCCAAACACACCAAGCGGAACATATACTTTAACGTATGAGATCTGTGAGGCAGGTGCTACCCCAGCGAATTGTACAATAGCTACTGTAACTGTTGTGATTAATAACCCAACAATTGTAGCAGGTAACGATACTCTTCCAAGAACAGGAGGTAATGTTTTAGGCAACGATACATTAAATGGTCAGCCAGTTCCTGCAGGAATGATAGCAGTTACACCGGCAACAAATGGTCCATTAAGTATCGATGCAGCAGGTAATGTTACTGTTGCTCCAAATACGCCAAGTGGTACTTATACAATTGTTTATCAAATTTGTGAAGTTGGCGCTGTTCCAGCAAATTGTACTACAGCAATGGTAACCATCGTGATTTTTAATCCAATAGTTGCAGATAACAATGTATTCCCAGCTACTGGAGGTAATGTTACTGATAATGATACTTTAAACGGTCAACGTGTAACAGCAGCTACCACTGATGTGACTCCTGTAACTGACGGTCCGTTGAGTATTGATGCTGAAGGTAATTTAACAGTTGCTCCAAATACAGCTGCAGGTACATATACTATTAGATATCAAATTTGTGAGACTGGTGCTGTACCAGCAAACTGTACCACTGCAACGGCAACAGTTGTGGTTCCAGAATCTCCTAAAATATCAATCATTAAAACAGCAGTGTTTAATGATGAAAATGGAGATGGTTTTGCTCAAGCAGGAGAAACTATTACTTACAGATTTGAAGTGACAAATTCAGGAAATGTTGTGTTGAATAACGTGGTTGTAACAGATAATCTACCAGGATTAATATTGACTGGTGCTCCAATTGCTGTTCTAAACATTAATGAAACCAATACTACTGCATACCAAGGAGTATACGCTTTAAAACAAAGTGATATTAATCTTGGTAGTGTCTCTAATCAAGCTCAAGTACGTGGAACTACTCCATTGGGAGTTGTTGTAACGGATCTTTCTGATGATTCAAGTACGGTTGATGATCGTCCTACCGTATTAGGAGTTAATGGCTGTCAAATTGAAGTGTTCAACGCCGTTATTCCAAATGGCGCAGGTGATAACAAAATATTTAGAATCAGAGGATTAGAATGTTATCAAGACAATAGAGTAGAAATATACAACCGTTGGGGTGTACTAGTATTTGAAAGAAACAGTTACAATAATGATGATAGAGCCTTTAGAGGTGTTTCAGAAGGAAGAGTAACTGTAAAACAATCTGAAGAACTGCCAGAAGGAACTTATTACTACATCTTGAAATACAAGGATAGTGCTGGTAATAATTTTGAAAAAGCAGGATACTTATACATCAATAGATAATCAACACTAATTTGCTAAGTCTAAAACGATAGAACATGAAAACAAAACTAATAGCTATTTTACTGTTGTTTACTGCCACAATAAGCGCGCAACAGGATGCTCAGTTTACACAATATATGTATAACACTATTAACGTGAATCCTGCTTATGCAGGATCACGTCAATCGATGAGTATTTTTGCATTGTATAGAACGCAATGGGTCGGTCTTGACGGTGCACCAGTAACAAACACTGCATCCATTAATTTTCCCATTAATGAGTCTAAAGTAGGACTTGGAGTATCGGTAATTAATGATAAAATCGGTCCTTCTGATGAGAGTAATTTGGCTGTTGATTTTTCATACTACATCAACACTTCTGAAGATTTTAAGTTGGCTTTTGGTATGAAAGCATCAGCGAACTTGTTATCGGTTAATTTCAGTAAACTCAAACAATATGAAAATGTTCTAGAAGGCAACATTGATAATCGATTTTCTCCTAATATTGGAGTTGGATTGTATTGGTACTCTGACAACACGTACGTTGGTTTATCAGCGCCAAATTTGCTAGAAACAAAACATTTTGATCGTACGGCAAGCCAAGGATCTACTTCTTACATCGCTCGCGAAAGAGTTAATTATTATCTTACAGCGGGTCATGTTTTTGATTTGACTTATAATTTAAAGTTTAAGCCTGCTATGATGACTAAGTTGGTTCAAGGTGCGCCATTACAAGTTGATTTGTCAGCCAATTTTATGTTTAATGAAAAGTTTACTGCAGGTGTCGCTTACAGATGGAGCGCTGCTTTAAGTGCATTAGTAGGTTTTCAAGTTTCTGATTCTTGGTTTATTGGCTATGGTTATGACCTAGAAACAACTCGTTTAGCTAATTACAACTCTGGTTCGCATGAGATTTTTCTACGTTATGAGATCTTTAATAAATACAACAGAATTACCTCTCCAAGATTCTTCTAAAATAAGTTCATTATGAAAACAAATATGAAATCCTACAGTCTCGCTTTTCTACTTGTATTGGTGGCCTTAAGTTCTTGGGGTCAGAATAAGGAAGTGATTCAAGCCGACAAAAAGTTCGACAATTATTCTTTTGTAGATGCCATTGCGACCTACGAAAAAGTTGCAGGAAAAGGCTATAAAGATGAAAAGATGTTCCGAAAATTGGGGGACTCTTATTATTTCATTGCTAATCTAGTAGCTGCAGAAAAATGGTACACTGAACTTTTTAATATGAACCAAGTTCAACAACCAGAATATTATTACCGCTACGCACAAACTTTAAAAGCTGTTGGTCAGTACGACAAAGCCAATGTGATACTTGAAAAATTTACGGCTCTAGCCGCTAATGATCAAAGAGCTAAGCTTTTCTCAAATCAAAAGGATTACTTAGAGGATATTAAAGCAAATTCAGGACGTTTTGAAGTTGCAGATGCAGGAATTAATTCGCCTTATTCTGATTATGGAAGTTCATTCTTAGATAATTCATTATTGTTCGCTTCAGCAAGAGATACTGGTGGAGTAGCAAAAAAAGTTTTCAAATGGAATAACGAGGCTTTTACAAATTTGTATATTGCTCCAGTTGATACAGATGGTAAGGCTAGTAATCCAAAACTATTTAATACAACAATTAATACTAAGTTTCATGAGTCGACTCCTGTTTTTACTAAAGACGGATCTACCATGTATTTTACCAGAAACAACTATTTAAACGGTAAAAAACAAAAAGATAAAAGTAGAGTAACCTTGCTCAAATTGTACAAAGCAACTAAGCAAGATGGTAAATGGGTCAATGTGCAAGAGTTGCCATTTAACAGCAATGAATACAGTGTGGCACATCCTACATTGAGTTTGGATGAAAAACTATTATATTTTGCATCTGATATGCCGGGTACAAAAGGATTGTCAGATTTATGGTATGTTACTATTAATTCTGATGATAGTTATGGAACTCCTCAAAACTTAGGTATCTCAATTAACACTGAAGGGCGCGAAACTTTTCCGTTTATCGCTGCCGACAACACATTGTATTTTGCTAGTGATGGTCATCCTGGTTTAGGAGGTTTAGATGTATTTAGTTCTAAAATAAATGCATCAAATACTGTTGATGGAGTCCAAAACATCGGAGCGCCAATAAACAGTTCCAAGGATGATTTTGCTTTGTTGATGAATGCTAATAAAACAAAAGGTTTCTTTACTTCAAATAGAGAAGGTGGTTTAGGATCTGATGATATTTATACTTTTTCAGCTTTGCCTGTTCCCGTTTGTGAGCAATTACTAACCGGTGTTATAACTGATCAAGAAAGTGGACAAGTTCTGGCCAATGCCAAAGTGAGTTTGTTTGATAGCTCTTTTAAATTGATTAAAGAAGTTACCGTTGGTAATGATGGTGCTTATTCATTTACAGTTGACTGTGGAAAATCGTATTACTTACGCGGAGAAAAAGCAGATTACGAAACTAAAGAACAAATGGTAGCTATTGCGAAAACGTCTGGCGAAACTAAACAGCCTTTAGCACTTGAACCGCGTCAAAAACGTGTTGATGTTGGTACTGATTTAGCCAAAACATTAGATATTCCGATTTTATATTTTGATTTAGATAAATCATTTATCAGAAAGGATGCCGCTTTTGAATTAGAGAAAGTATTAGCGGTTATGCAGCAATACCCAAAAATGAAAATTGATATTAGATCTCATACCGATTGTAGACAAACGGTTGCTTACAACCAAGCGCTATCTGATAGAAGAGCAAAATCTACAAAGGCTTGGCTGATCAAAAACGGCATAGACGCAAATAGATTAACTGCAAAAGGATACGGCGAATCGCAGCTTGTTAATGATTGTGGATGTGAACCAACGAACAAATCAAACTGTACAGAGGAACAACATCAAGCCAATCGTAGAAGTGAATTTGTTATTATTTCTATGGATTAAAAATACAAGAAACGCTAAGCGTGTTAAAAGCAAAACCCCGTTGATACAATTTCAACGGGGTTTTTTTAACTAATCAATTTTCAACCAAACCAAACTATTTATTTCTATTAAGAACTATTGCTGTATTTGCAGCTACTTTTGCTTCGATAGCGCTCGTATTGCGGTCGCTTCTATAATAGTACGTGTCATCGTTTTTAGACTCGTAGCGGTCATCATAGTCGCCTTTACTGCCATAAACGGAACGACCTCCTTTTACAGAACCAACAAGATCAACAATTTGTCCACGTCTGTTGTAGATAAGTTCTAAACCACCTACGCGCTCTAAGGCATAACGGTTATACGACATGTATACAGAGCCTATTCGTTTTACACGGTCAAAGGCATCATAGTTTATAAAAACATTACCTACTTGACGAACACGACCCAAATTATCGTGGGAAACGCGTACCCCATAATCTCCTTTTCTGTTATTCATTGGAGCGCCGTACGTTTTGTTAGTGCCGCGACTTGGAGATGTTCTGTAATACATACCGCCTTTGGCATCTGGTCTTGTGTTAAAATCTATTTGCCCATCAGGGAATACATAAAATTCGATACCGCGTTCTATAAACACAATTGGATCTTCATTATTGAAATCGATAATTGATTTTCCACCAATGCTAGAAGTTGTTGCTGCAGTGGCCGTAGCGATACCGCCTCCCAAAACAAAGATACTTGCAACTAAAAGAGTAATTTTTTTCATGACATTTCATTTTTTGATTGGTACCTACTCGTTAGCTTTTCGGTTGCCGCTTTAAGTTATTTACTAAGAGATATTCAAGTAGCGTGCCAAAAAAAATATTGCTGTAGTACTGATTTATTTTAGTTAAGAAAAAAAGCGCTTAAAGTATTGTAATTTATTACTTTAATATCTTAGTGCTGTCTGAATTTTTGATTTCAATTGAAGGAAATTTTTTTAGTTGACCTATTGTTGAAAGGGATATCAGGTATGTTTTTTCTACTTTGTTAATTATTTTCAAAACAAAAAAACCGACCTGCATCTATCAAGAGCAGGTCGGTTTTGTATTAAAAAATGATCTATTGTTTAGTGCTCGCTCACTTCTCTGTGTTCGTAATCAGCAACCATTTCAGCTTCGTAATCTACTTTTTCACCTTTAGAAACTCTATTTATGATTTTCTCCATAATTTGGTAAATTACGGGAACCACAACAAGCGTTAAGAATAAAGACGATATTAATCCACCAATAATTACCCAAGCCAAACCGTTTTTCCATTCGGCTCCAGCTCCTGATGCTAATGCAATTGGGAACATACCAAATACCATCGCAATTGTAGTCATCAAAATAGGACGTAGCCTTGCATGATTGGCTTGAATCAAGGCCGTTCTTACTGTTTCACCAGCTTTACGTCTTTGATTGGTGTAATCTACTAACATGATCGCATTTTTACAAACCAAACCAATAAGCATGATGATACCCAAAATGGTAAATATGTTCAATGTATTATTGGTCAAGGCCAAAGCCAACATTGCTCCAATAAACGAAAGCGGAATGGCAAACAATACAACAAATGGATGCACAAAACTGTCATATAACGAAACCATTACCAGATAAACCAAAATAATAGCCGCTAATAATGCAATTCCTAGCGTTCCAAAACCTTCAGCTTGGTTTTCTTGATCACCACCCCAAATGTAATTTACCCCAACAGGTTTTTTGAGCTTATCAATTTTTTCTTGCCACATTCCCACAATGGTACCAGAGGCAACTCCTACGTTTTGACCCTTCACCGTTACCGATGCTGATTTGTCTCTACGCTCTAATTGACTTGGTCCAGAACCTTCGGTTACGGTCGCAAATTGATTCAATTTAATTTGCTGACCCATATCGTTTATGAAGATCAAGTTACTTACATCAGCAATACTTTTTCTGTCAAAAGCGTTGTATTTAATGTTGATGTCGTACTCATATTCACCCGCTCTAAAACGTCCGTCAGTATTTCCGCTAAACGCCGTTTGCATGGTGATACCTACTGTTTGTAGGTTCAACCCAAGAGCAGCCATTTTATCACGATCTACTTTTACGTTCACTTCTGGATTACCGTCTTCTACAGATAATTCAATTTCGGTAGCTCCAGGAATTGTGCGTAATTCTTTTTCGGCCGCTTTCGCAAAAAGCATAGCGCTAGCTACATCGGGTCCAGTTACAATTAAATTCAAAGTAGCATCTTCCGCAGTACCTAAAATACCAACAGGAACTGTTTTTACCTTGGCACCCACTAAAACTTTTTCTAGTTTACGTTTGGTCTTAGCTGCATATACATTTGCAGGTTCATCACGCTTGTCTAGACCTACCATTTTCACGTTGATTTCTGCTTTGTAAGCCGTAGCTTGAGAAGCACCTAGTCCAGTACTGTTTTGTCCTACAGTTGTAATTTGACTAAAAACATAGGCTTCTTTAGATAGGAAATCTTCTGCTTTTTGAGTCATAAAATTGGTCTGCTCTAATGACGCATCTTTTGGCATTTCTATTTGAACCAAGAACTCACCACTATCAGAAGCTGCGAAGAATTCTCCACCAATGAATCCACCACCTAATAAACTAATCATCGATCCAAAAAAGATCACAACTATAATCACTAAGGTTTTTACATAATGATCCAAACACCATTCTAATAATCTAGAGATCCAGTTTGTAAAACGAGTCAAGTAACTTTCAAACCCAAGAATGATTCTTCCAAAAAGATTTTTACCAGTTATGTGCTCTAATCTACCGTATCTTGAAGACAACCAAGGAATAATAGTAAACGATGCTACCAATGATAACAAGGTTGAGATAATTACAGTTACACAAAATTGCGTGATAATGTTTGATACTAAACCTGTACTCATAGCGATAGGTAAAAATACTACCACAATTACCAAGGTAATCGATACTACGGTTCCACCAATTTCGGCAGTACCATCATAAGCCGCTCGCACTTTATTCTTGCCCATTTCCATGTGCCTATAAATATTTTCGAGTACCACAATGGCATCATCCACCAAGATACCTACCACAAGAGACAATCCTAATAAACTCATTAAGTTTAAGGTATAGCCCATCAAATAAATCCCGATAAACGTTGCAATTAACGAGGCCGGAATAGATACCATTACGATCAATGAGTTTCTGATACTGTGCAAGAAAAACAACATTACAAGCGCCACAAGAAGTACCGCAATAAGTAAATCATGCACTACTGCGTCAGCTGCTTCAAGTGTAAAAACAGTACTGTCCTTAGCTACTGCAAGTTTTAGACCTACTGGTTTGTAATCCGTTTCAAGTTTAGCAATGGCTTTCACCAATTCCTCACTTACCGCAACCGCATTCGCATCAGATTGTTTGATAATCTGTAAAATGATAGCGCTTTTTCGGTTCACGCGTGCAACTTTCTCAGTGATTTTTTGGGTATCCTGTACGTCAGCAATATCACCAAGGCGCACTTGAATGCCATTTCTAGAGGAAACAATTAGGTTTCTTAATTCGTCAACATTTTTGTATTTTCCCGCTAAACGAATTAATATTTTTTGCTCACGAGTTTGAATGTTTCCCGTAGGGAAATCTAAATTAGAGGAAAGAATATTTTGTTGTACTTGCGGAATAGAAAGTCCGTAGGCCTGCATTTTTACTGCATCCAGATTCACTTGAATTTCACGTTCTTGACCACCAATAACATTTACCTGAGCCACACCTTCAACACGTGAAATAACAGGAGCTAATTTTTTGTCAACAAGATCGTAAAAAGCTACCTCGTCCATGTTTCCATTGGCACCAAGAGTCATAATTGGTAAATCACTCAAGGAAAATTTGGTCAATGAGGGTGTTTCTACATCATCAGGTAGTTCTCCTAAAACGGCATTTATTTTACGTTGCGCATCGTTCATCGAAATATTAACATCGGCTGTAGAAGTCAATGTGATCGATACGGTTGATAAACTTTCATACGACTTGGAATCTATTTTTTTAATGTTTTCAAGAGAGGCAATCGCGTCCTCAATTTTTTTAGTAACGGTGTTTTCTACCTCACTAGGCGATGCTCCCGGGTAAATGGTAGCGATAGTAATTACATTGGTTTCAAATTTTGGAATCAATTCGTAACCCAAATTACTGTAACTGAACAGTCCACCAAGGGTCAGAATTGTAAACAATACAATTACCAACGAGGGACGTTTTATGGATATTTCTGCTAATTTCATAAGTTGTTTTTCTTTATGACTTTAAGACTTTCGACTTTAAGACTTATTTAATAACCTCCACTTTGGTTCCGTCTTGTAAATTGATTTGTCCGGTTACAATTACTTGGTCACCATCTTCAAGACCGTTTAAAATTTCGACTTTATCGCCTAGAATTTTACCCGCAGTTACCGTTTTTAATTTTGCAGCTCCATTTTCAATTACAAATATTTGATTACTGCTTACACTACCTACAAAGGCATTTCTAGGAACAATTTTCAAAGCTTGTTTTTGTTGGTTTGAGGCAAATGCAGCCGTACCATACATTCCAGCTTTTAAATCTTTAGTGGCATTATTTGTAATTTCAATTTCCACAGGAAAATTCAATGATTGATCTGCTTTTGCAGCGATAAAAGTAATTTTTCCTGAGAATGATTTATCTGGATAAACACTCGCAGTTACATTAACTGAATTACCAACTTTTAAAGTAGCAACTTGACTTTCGTTTACGCTTACATTTAATTTTAACTTGGAAACGTTTACAATGTCAAATAATTCAGTAGCAGGCATTCCTGTAATGATAGAACCTACTTCAATATATTTTTTATTGATGAATCCGCTTATTGGAGCTTTGATTCTAGTATCTCCTACGTTGATGTTTGCTTGTGTTAATTGCGATTTAGCATTTACCATTTGAAGTTTGGCTTGGTCTAACTGTTGTTTAGTCACACCACCTGTTTTGAATGCGTTTTCAAATCGGTTGTAATCAGCAACTGCATTTTGGTAAACGGCATTTGCATTTTGTGCGTTTACATTCACAACATCACTACGTACAATAGCAAGAGTTTGTCCTACGCTCACATAATCACCTTCTTTGGCTAGTATTTTGGTTATTTTACCTGATTTTTCAGCAGAGAATTTTAATTCTTGCACAGGTTCAAAATTTCCGTTTGAAACAAAGTCAAGAGAAACAACTTCTGTTTTTACAACCTCAGTTCGTACGGATACTGTTGCATTTTTTTCAGCAACAATAGCTGTTTTGGCTTCGTTTTCTTTTTTGTTATTGGTTAAAATATATCCAATTACACCTAAACTGCCTATGATGATAACAGCGGTAATTATAATTTTTTTCATGGTATTAGTTATTTATAAGTGATTTTAGTTCTCCTTTAGATTTGATTAATTGTATTTCGGCTAGTTTGTAATCTAATAACGCCGATGTGTAATTGTTTTGAGCCACAACAAGTTCACTTTCTGCTTCAAGTAAATCAGTAAGTGATGCTAAACCTTGAATGTAGTTGTTGTTGGTATTTGTTAAAACTTCTTGAGCAAGTTTTGCGTTCTCTTTTTGATTGTTGATTGATACAATACTATTTTCGATTTGCGTTTTTGCATTGCTGTATTCTAAATCCAATGCCAGTTTTGTTTCTTCCAAATCTACTTTTATCGAAGCAAGTTTGTTACTAGCTTGGCTTACTCTTGCTTTAGTTCCAAATCCTGAAAAAATTGGTACGCGTAAATTTAAACCTACTGAAGCAAAGTCTGACCAATAAACTCCATCCGAAGGTTTTTTGAACCAAGGCATCTCTGGACCTTGACCAATGAAGTTATACCCACCCGTAAGCGATAAACTTGGATAATAAGCCGCTTCAATAGATTTTTTTTGGTACTCCAGTAATTGTTCGTTCTTTTTAAGTAACAAATATTCTGTTCTGGTTGTTGTATCCGGAGCTAGTGAAAGTGCGCTTGGAGTAACTTCAAATTCAGTTTCTGGAATAGAAATATTCGTATCAACAGCTAAGCCCATAAAAAATTTCAAAGCGTTTTCTTGTAGTGTAACAGCGTTCAGAGTTTGTTGGCGAAGTGTATTAATGTTTGAAATACGAACTAAGGTTCTATCCAAATCAATCTTTTTGGCCAGTCCGTTATTATATTGTCCTTGTATGATGTCCTTAACTTTAAGAGTATTTTTAAGGTTGTTATCCAATACAGTTAAGTTCTGACGCGTTACGTAAACTTGGTAGTAAGCATTGGCTACGCGCTCTATCACTTGCTCTTCAGTCAATTGTGCGTTTATTTGGTAAAACTCACGAGTAGATTTTGCCGCCTTCAAACCTATAAAAACAGCCTGGTCATATAACGCCTGATTAAGAGAAATTCCTGCAGTTGAATTCCATTTTTGACCAAAAGCAGCTTGAATTGTAGTGCCAGGTTGACCAAAACCAGCTCCGTCAATTACAGTAGTTTGTAAAATTGGGTTGTAGTTTAAGCTACCATTTGCTGCAATTTGAGGCAAAGCTCTTGAACGTACTTCTTGAATTTCGTACTCTCCTCTTTCAACTTGTAATCTTGCCTTTTTTGCATCGGCTTTGTTTTCAAGTGCGTACGTAATAGCATCTTTTAGGGTGAGACTTTTTATTTCTTGTGCTTGTATGCCTAAGGAAAGCAGCACGGTCATTAATATTATCGTTTTTCTCATTTTTATGTAATTGGATTTAGTAAATTTCTATTTAGTTCAATAATTCCTTTTTCTGTTGCCATTGCGCGCGTATGATATTCTAAGGCTTGCATTTCAAGAGCAAAGGCTTCTCGTTCTGATTTAATGTTTTCGTTGATAGAAAATATCAATGAATAATAAAAATCAACGTAGGCATCAATATTAATTTCTTTACGGTAATATCCTTGTTCAATACCTTTAACTATGTTTCTTTTAAAACAAGCTTGGCACATTTCTATTTGTACCTGATGTACTTTTTGATACACTTCCGGATAGTGCTTTTTTAATTGATATACTGGCGAAGTATCGGTCGATTTGAACATTTCGTCAAACATGCGTCTGATTTCAAAGTTTTCTTGAATGGCATTAAAATCTTGTGAGGTAACGTTGTTTATCAAATTATTCACATCTGAATGCAGTACTTGAACACTTTCTTCTATTAACAATTCTTTATTTGCAAAGTACTTGTAAATAGTTTTTTTTGATATGCACATTTCTCCTGCAATGTCATCCATGGTGATGCTTTTAAAACCTAGTTTTAAAAACAAATCCTTCGCTGTAGCTATAATTTTCTCTTTCATGATTTGGTTTCTTTGTTGCTATAGTCGTATTAATAAAATCTTCTCTAGTTTATATGCCTAGCTTGAAAATCGGTGCAAATGTAATCAGGAAACTATAAAAACTAAAATAGTTTCTTGTTTGTTGTTGATAATTTAACATTCATAACTACAGTTGCTTAAATGCAAAATTCTAAGTTGGCAATCAATTTAATATCTTGTCCTAGTGCGATTCCGTTCGAATAATGGAATGCGTTGTAGGTAAGTCCAAAATCTTTTCTATTGATGTTGGCTGTAATTTCAAAAGCAGCTTTTTTACTTCCGTTGTGCGCATCAACACTGATAAAAGCAGCATCTAACTCTACTGGTTTTGTTATGTTCTTGATGGTTAAATTACCTTTAAGAAAGTTAATGTTTGGAGTAACTTTTTCAAATGAAGTCGACTGAAAACTAATCAGTGGATATTCTGTCACATCAAACAAATCATTCATTTTTAAGTGGGTATCTATTTGCTCAAGCTTACTGTGCTTGTTAGCAACATCTAGCGAAAAAGCGATTGAGGCATCTTCTAATTGGTCATCGTTCAGGTCAATATGCCCGTCAAAATTATTTACTGTTCCCGCTAAATAAGCAATTATCGAATGCCTCATTTTAATCTGTACATCAGATTGTGCTGCATCTATTTTCCAAGTAGTTTTCATAATGAGGGGTTGGTTTAGGTGAAAAAATGTGCGCAATACTTTTTAAAATTCAGTTTCACGAAGCACTTTTTTTTCGATGCAAATGTATATCGGAAACTTTGAATACCAAAATAGTTTCCTGTGTTTTTTGATTTATTTAACATTTGAGTAACTTTAACATTTTAGCTAGTTTAAAGATTTTTGAGTTTCTTTGTGCAAGCAAAAGCTTCGGTTGCACCAAACCGCTTATTTTGCAGTTGTAACCGATAAACAAAATACGAATGCACACCATTTCTCAATATCAGGAGTTTTTAGCCGACTATTTGCAATCGCAATACGAGACCAAAGAGCCAAGAAATTTATATGAACCTATTCATTATATTCTTGATTTGGGAGGTAAACGCATGCGCCCAGTGTTGACCTTAATGAGCGCTGAGATTTTTGGTGCCGATTATAAAAATGCACTTCCAGCAGCATTGGCAGTTGAGGTTTTTCATAATTTTTCGTTGGTACATGACGATATTATGGATGATGCACCTTTGCGAAGAGGAAACGAAACAGTACATGAAAAATGGAACATCAACACCGGAATTTTATCTGGTGACGCGATGCTTATTTTGGCCTATCAATATTTTGAGCAGTACGAGCCTGTCATTTTTAGAGACTTAGCCAAGTTGTTCAGTAAAACAGCTCTTGAGGTTTGCGAAGGACAGCAATGGGATGTTGATTTCGAAGAGCGCACTGATGTTACTCTTGAGGAATACCTCAAAATGATTCAATATAAAACAGCGGTTTTAGTAGCTGCTGCCATGAAAATGGGCGCCATTATAGCTGAAACATCTGCTGAAAATGCCAATTTAATCTACGATTTTGGTTTAAATTTAGGTTTGGCTTTTCAATTGCAAGATGATTATTTAGATGCCTTTGGGAATCCGGAAACTTTCGGGAAACAAGTGGGAGGTGACATCATCGAAAATAAGAAAACCTATTTGTATCTGAAAGCGGTTGCTTTTTCTGCAGAAAAAGAAGCGCAAGAACTACGTGATTTATTCGCTGTTCAATTAGAAGATAATACCGATAAAATTGAGCGTGTAAAAGAATTATTCAATGCTTCAGGAGCATCAAAAGCTACTCAAGACGCGATACAAGACTACACTTTTAAAGCATTTCAAATGTTAGATCAATTGAATGTTAGTGCTGATAAAAAAGCAATGCTCAAAGCATTTGGTGAAAACCTTATGGGACGAAAAGTATGATTTAATTTCAATGACAATTATTAATTTCAATAATTAATAGCAATGTTGGTTTTGGAAATTGTTATTTTAAGTTGAATAATAAGTAAATTGTACCTACATAATATTGAAAATTACTACGGCTATTGAAATTTTAAAAATATGTTTATAGTTCCAAAAAATACAGATTTACTTCTTGCCGAGGCCTCGGCAGATAACTTGTATTTGCAATTGGTTGAACAGCTCAATAAAGATTTTAATCTTGCCAATGAAGCGGTTGATTTTCCCAAAAGCATCACTCCAGAAGAGCTGAAAATTCAGTTGCATGAAAAAATTTACCGACTCATCCAGTATAAATTTGCCGAATATTTAAACCTGCTTTATATTATTGATGTAGCCGAAGATGAAGTTAAAAAACTAGACGGATCTGATTTGGTGCAGCTTGCAGAGCAAATTTCATTCTTAGTTTTAAAAAGAGAATGGCAAAAAGTTTGGTTCAGAAATAAGTACCGATAATTGTTTTTAAACTTAAAAGTAAAAACGTACGAAAGGCATAAACGCACTGCCGTATAAGTTGTTTTTATCCTCAATAACATTGTATCGAACACCTACAGTAGCATTACCAGAACGATATCCCGCACCCACAAACAAAGCTGTGTTCCAAAAATTTTCTGATGGAGTAGTATTGCCATCAAAACGAAGGTTTACACGCAGTTGCTCAACCTCTGCTGATAATTGAATTTCAGGAATTGGATTTAAAAGTCCAATAGCACTTGCGCCATAAAGATGTGAAGTGTAGAAATCTTTTTGTCTCAAAAATTTGTATTGAAGTCCCGCACCCAAAGCGACATACTCATTTACATTATAAATGGCGCTCGGTGCAAGGACAATATCGGTAAAGCCAGTTCCAAATCCCAAACCAACAGCACCACCAAATTGTACATGATCCCAAAATTTAGGTTCATTTTGCACGGAGGTAGTATTTTGTTGTCCAAAAACTGCGTTGCAAGAAAAAACTAAAAAAAGTAAAAAGATAGTATTGAATGTATTCAAAATGCAAGATTTAGTCATGAGTTTCTGGTTTTTTAACAATTATCAATGTAAAAGTATCTTAAAATAAATTATAAATTTATTGTATTATCGTACTTTTGCAAAACTATTTTAACAAAAAAAATATATTCACTAAATATTATGGATAGGTTTTCATTTTTAAACGCAGCACACACAGAATTTTTCGCCCAGTTATACGATCAATATTTAGAGAATCCAGATAGCGTAGAGCCAAGTTGGAGGAGTTTTTTTCAAGGTTTTGACTTTGGAATGACTAATTATAACGAAGAAAATCCTGCATCACAAATAGCAAACTTTGCCGCAAATAATGCTGATGTAAGTTTAGTTTCAGATAAAATACATAAAGAATTTAATGTTCTTAAATTAATTGACGGCTACCGTACCCGCGGACATTTGTTTACCAAAACAAACCCAGTGCGTGAAAGACGTGTTTCCTCTCCTAATTTAGATTATACTAATTTTGGATTGTCAGTATCAGACTTAAATACGGTTTTTGATGCGGCAAAAGTCATCCATATCCAGCCATGTACTTTACAGGAAATCATCAACCATTTGGATGCGATTTACTGCCAGCATATTGGAATCGAGTATATGTATATTCGTAACCCAGAAGTAGTTTCTTGGATCCAGAATAAATTGGGTGTTAATGACAATCAACCGAAATTTTCATTAGACGAAAAGAAAAAAATCCTAAATAAATTAAATCAAGCGGTCTCTTTCGAAAACTTTTTGCATACCAAATATGTAGGTCAAAAACGTTTTTCACTAGAAGGTGGTGAATCAATAATTCCTGCACTTGATGCTTTGATTGAAAAAGCAGCCGAAAAAGGAGTGGAGCAGTTCGTAATGGGTATGGCGCACCGCGGACGTTTGAACGTGTTGGCAAACATCTTCGGCAAATCGACTCAAGATATTTTCAGCGAGTTTGATGGTAAAGATTACGATCAAGAGTATTTTGATGGTGACGTAAAATACCACTTAGGTCTAACAGCTGATAAAGAAACAAGCTCAGGTAAAAAAATCAACATTAATTTGGCTCCAAACCCTTCGCATCTTGAAACAGTAGGTGCGGTTATTGAGGGAATCACAAGAGCCAAACAAGATAAATATTTCGCAGATGATTTCTCAAAAGTATTGCCAATTGCAGTACACGGAGATGCGGCTATCGCTGGTCAAGGTATTTTGTACGAAATCGTGCAAATGGCTCAACTTGATGGTTACAAAACCGGAGGGACCATTCATATTGTAATTAACAATCAAGTAGGTTTTACAACCAATTACCAAGATGCAAGGTCATCAACGTATTGTACGGATGTGGCAAAAGTTACCCTTTCGCCAGTACTGCACGTAAATGCTGATGATGCAGAAGCAGTAGTTCACGCTATGTCATTTGCTTTAGATTTCAGAATGGAATTTGGTCGCGATGTATTTATTGATTTATTAGGATATAGAAAATACGGTCACAACGAAGGTGATGAACCTCGATTCACGCAGCCAGTATTGTACAAAATCATTGCTAAACACAAAAATCCAAGAGACCTTTACATGGATAAATTACTTGCTGATGGAGTAATTGATGCTAATTATGTAAAAGGGTTGGAGCAAGAATACAAATCGGATTTAGATCAAAATTTAGAAGCTTCGCGCAAAAAAGATTTGACCATCATCACACCATTCATGCAAAACGAATGGAGCGGTTTTGAGCAAGTGTCCAATGATGTGATGCTTCAAAAATTCGATACAAAAGTCGAGAAAGCTACGCTTGATTCTATCATCGAAACCGTATCGAGCTTGCCAAAAGATAAAAAGTTCATTAACAAGATCAATAAAATCGTAACCGACAGAAAAACAGGTTACGATAACAACACCATCGATTGGGGTACTGCAGAAACACTAGCTTACGGTTCTTTATTAACCGAAGGTTTTGATGTTCGTATTTCTGGTCAAGATGTAGAACGTGGTACTTTTTCTCACCGTCATGCAGTGGTAAAAGTCGAAGATTCTGAGGAAGAAGTAGTTTTGTTGGATCATATCCAAAACAAAAAAGGAAATTTTCGTATCTTCAACTCTTTCCTTTCTGAGTACGGAGTTTTAGGTTTTGATTACGGATATGCATTGGCTAACCCGAACGCATTAACCATTTGGGAAGCACAGTTTGGAGATTTCTCTAACGGTGCGCAAATTATGATTGACCAATACATTTCTTGTGGGGAAGACAAATGGAACAACCAAAACGGAATTGTATTGCTATTGCCTCACGGTTACGAAGGGCAAGGAGCAGAGCACTCTTCAGCAAGAATGGAGCGTTACCTTCAATTGTGCGCGCGTCACAACATGTACGTAGCTGATTGTACAACTCCAGCCAACTTTTTTCACTTGTTGAGACGCCAAATGAAAACCAAATTCCGCAAACCGCTTGTGGTGTTTTCACCAAAAAGTTTGTTGCGTGACCCAAGATGTGTTTCTACCGTTGAAGAACTAGCCAACGGAGAATTCCAAGAAACCATTGATGATAACACAGTTGACAAAGCGGCTGTAAAAACATTGGTGTTCTGTACTGGTAAATTCTATTATGATATTACCGCTGAGCGCGAAAACAACCAGCGTACTGATGTTGCAGTAGTGCGTATTGAGCAATTGTTTCCGCTACCAGTGGAGCAATTAAAAGCAATTATCGCTCAATATCCTAATGCTGATGATTATGTTTGGGCACAAGAAGAGCCTAAAAACATGGGAGCTTATAGCTATATGTTGATGAATTTTGATTTGGTAAAATGGAGATTGGCTTCATTAAAAGCATATGCAGCACCAGCGGCAGGTAGTTACACCAGAGCAAAACGCCGTCATGCAGATGCCATCAGAATGGTTTTTGATAAAAATTTATTTAGATAATAAGGAGCTATTTCCTGCTCTACGCTAAATCTTTTCCTAGCTAAAGAAGCTAGAAAAAGGATATCGCTTCGATCAGGGCTAGAAAAAATCCAAGCACTGCTCACAAGAGGTGCAATAACAAGAAAAAAATTAAAATTCATAATTTAAAATAATAGAACATGATTTTAGAAATGAAAGTCCCATCGCCAGGGGAATCAATAAAAGAAGTTGAAATTGCAACTTGGTTAGTTAAAGACGGAGATTATGTAGAAAAAGACCAAGCGATTGCTGAGGTTGATTCAGACAAAGCTACATTAGAATTGCCTGCTGAAGCGAGCGGAATCATTACTTTAAAAGCAGAAGAAGGCGATGCAGTAGCAGTTGGCGCTGTTGTGTGCCATATCGATACTGCTGCAGCAAAACCAGACGGTGCTGCACCAGCTCCAGTAGCACCAGCTCCTGTTGAAGAGACCCGAGGCGCAGCCGAATCGAGCGCAGCTAAAAAAGTGGAGGCTGCGCCTGCACCAGTTGCAGCTCCAGCGGCAACAACATACGCTTCAGGTACGACATCTCCAGCAGCAAGAAAAATATTAGACGAAAAAAATATAGCTCCAGAATCCATAACAGGAACAGGTAAAGCAGGAAGAATCACTAAGGAAGATGCTGTAAATGCAGTGCCTTCTATGGGAACGCCTACAGGTGGATCTCGTGGTACAGAGCGTACTAAATTATCAATGTTACGCCGTAAAGTAGCAGAGCGATTAGTAGCTGCTAAAAACGAAACGGCCATGTTGACTACTTTTAACGAAGTAAACATGACGCCAATAAACTTGATTCGTAACGAGTATAAAGATGCTTTTAAAGCAAAACATGGTGGTGTAAGTTTAGGATACATGTCGTTTTTTACAAAAGCGGTAACTAGAGCATTGCAATTGTATCCAGATGTAAACTCTATGATGGATGGCGATTACAAAGTAGCTTACGATTTCTGCGATATTTCTATTGCTGTATCTGGACCAAAAGGTTTAATGGTACCAGTAGTTCGTAACGCGGAGAATTTAACTTTCCGTGGTGTTGAAGCTGAAATTAAGCGTTTGGCTTTAAGAGCGCGTGACGGTCAAATCACTGTAGATGATATGACAGGTGGAACATTTACAATCACTAATGGTGGTGTATTTGGTTCTATGTTATCAACTCCAATCATCAACCCACCACAATCAGGAATTTTAGGAATGCACAACATTATTGAGCGTCCAATTGCTGTAAATGGTAAAGTTGAAATTCACCCAATGATGTATGTGGCACTTTCTTATGACCACAGAATTATTGATGGCCGTGAGTCTGTAGGTTTCTTGGTAGCTGTTAAAGAAGCTTTAGAAAACCCAATGGAATTATTGATGGATAACAATCCTAAAAAGGCTTTAGAACTATAGTTTTAAAGTTTTAGAATAAATAAAAAATCCTGTTTAGTGTTTCTAAACAGGATTTTTTATTTATTTGTAATACTAACTACTACTATTTATGGCATCAAAAAAAAAACAGGCCGCTATCAGCTTTATTTTCATTACAATGTTAATTGATATAACTGGTTGGGGAATTATAATTCCAGTTATTCCAAAATTGATTAAAGAATTAATTAATGGTGATGTTAGTGATGCAGCAAAATATGGTGGTTGGTTAACATTTGCTTACGCAATAACTCAATTTATGTTTGCACCTTTAATTGGTAATTTAAGTGATAAATTTGGTAGAAGACCCATAATTTTAATTTCGCTTTTTGCCTTTTCACTAGATTATATATTGTTGGCGTTTGCCCCAACGATTACATGGTTATTCGTAGGAAGAGTAATTGCAGGATTAACAGGAGCGAGTATTTCAACCGCTTCAGCATACATAGCCGATGTGAGTACGCCAGAAAACAGAGCTAAAAACTTCGGAATGATTGGTGTGGCTTTTGGTCTCGGATTTATAATTGGACCTGTTATTGGAGGAGTTTTGGGGCAATTCGGATCTAGAATTCCGTTTTATGCGGCAGCCGTCTTATGTATGTTAAATTTCTTGTATGGTTATTTTATTTTGCCCGAGTCATTATCAAAAGAAAATAGGAGACCCGTTAATTTAAAAAGAGCCAATCCAATTGGTGCTTTTTTGAATTTAAAGAAATACCCATCGTTATATGGATTATTGATTGCTTTGTTTTTGATTTATGTTGGATCACACGCTGTAGAAAGCAATTGGAGTTATTTCACGATGTACAAATTTAGTTGGGACGAAAAAATGGTAGGCATTTCGCTCGGCGTTGTTGGGGTTTTAGTTAGTCTTGTTCAAGGTGGATTGATACGATGGACTAGCCGAAAATTAGGAAATGAAAAAAGTATTTATGTTGGTATGATATTATATACGATTGGAATGCTTTTGTTTGCTTTTGCTTCAGCGGGTTGGATGATGTTTCTCTTCTTGGTTCCATATTGTCTTGCTGGTCTTGCTGGTCCAGCATTGCGAGCTATAATTTCAAACCATGTTTTACCATCAGAGCAAGGGGAAATTCAAGGTACAATTGCAAGTTTAATGAGCGCTGCAACAATTATTGGTCCGCCAGTAATGTCAGGTCTATTTTATTATTTTACACATAAAGGCGCGCCCTTTGAATTTGCGGGAATGCCATTTATTCTTGGGGGTTTATTGATGATGATAAGTGGTGTTGTTGCTTATTTTTCGTTGAAAAAGTATAATGTTTCAAATACAAGCAGTGGTTGTAGTAATCAATAATTGCTTTTCCTTTTTGTAACACATCGGCGCCAATGATGCCGTGTACTGGTTTGGCCTTGTGTTGGGTTAAAGCTTCGTTTACATGCGACAAATCAAAAATAACAAGGCTGAATGCATCGTCTTTCCATCGACCCAATTGCAAGTGATTGTGCATTGCTTGTTGTGTGTACATACCAGTAGCACCAGCGCCAGCTGCTTTTGTTTTAGAGTTTTTGGCTTGTAGTAAAAACAATTCAATACTTTCAAAACCCACACAACTGTTTGAAGCTCCTGTGTCAAGAATAAAACTTCCTACAATGCCATTTATCTTAGCTTTTATCAGTAAATGTTGCGTTTTGGTAATTGTAAATTTTACTTTTTGGTAGTTTTCTTTTTTCAGAATTTCGTGTAGGTTCTTCATTAGCGATAGGCTTGGGTTACAAAAGCATTGAAATACAAATATAGGCGAACCATTAATTATTTGTTCAACTTTTCGAATGCCAAAAGAATCTTTTTAAAAGCATTTCCTAGCCCGGTTTTATTCATGTAATTTTGCAACCTTAAAATTACAACTTTTGGAAACTGATATCACTATCACAGATACACACACCCACTTGTACTCAGAAGAATTTGAGCAAGATCAACACGAGATGATGCAACGCGCTATAAATGCAGGAGTAAGCCGTTTTTTTATTCCCGCAATCGATTCTACTTGTACAGAGGCTATGTATAAGTTGGAGAAAAACTATCCAGAAAATGTTTTCTTGATGATGGGTTTGCATCCTACTTATGTAAAAGATAATTACGAAGACGAATTGCAACACGTGGCCCAAGAATTAGCCAAGCGAAAGTTTTATGCGGTTGGCGAAATAGGAATCGATTTGTACTGGGATAAAACCCATTTACCACAGCAACAAGACGCTTTTAGAAGGCAAATTAAGTTAGCCAAGCAATATAAATTGCCAATAGTGATTCATTGTAGAGAGGCTTTTGACGAAATTTTTGAAATATTAGAAGAAGAAAAATCAGTTGATTTGTTTGGTATTTTTCATTGCTTTTCGGGTACTTATGAGCAAGCTTTACAGGCCATTTCGTATAATATGAAACTGGGTATTGGCGGTGTGGTTACTTTTAAAAATGGAAAAATTGATCAATTTTTAAATCAAATCGATTTAGAGCATATTGTTTTGGAGACGGATGCACCGTATTTGGCTCCTGTTCCATACCGAGGCAAGAGAAACGAGAGTAGTTACATTGTTAGTGTTGCAGAGAAACTAGCGCAAATTTACGGCTTGACTGTAGCTGAAATTGCAACCCAAACTACCGCAAATTCTATAATCGTATTTGGAATATAACTTCATGTGTAATTCATCTCACTAGAAGTTTTGATGTTAAAAAGTGTTTTACCAAATGAAATTAATCAATAAATTTAGGAAACAAGCTTTCATTGGTCTTTGATTAAAATTAGAAATAAAACAAAATAACGGGAATTTTGTATTAATTATGCAAAAATCAGGGGCTGACTTTAGGATTTAAACTAGAATTGACCTTAATTTCATATTTTTTTTGTTCATTTGCCCACACAAAAATTGAGAATCAAAATGCAGAAATTTGACGCTATTCGTCCTTTTTATGACTCCGAAATAAACGAAGCACTTCATAATGTGGCTAATCATCCGATGATGAAAGCTTTGATGAATTTTACCTTTCCTGATGTTGAGGATTCCGTTTGGAAAGAGCAACTTCGTAAAACGCACTCCATTCGTGATTTTCAATGTAATTTTATATACCAATCGGTGCAAAAGGTTCTAGAAAAAAGTTCAGAAGGAATTACCACTTCGGGCTTTGAAAATTTAGAACCCAACACTTCCTATTTGTTCGTTTCGAATCACCGCGATATTTTGTTAGATACTACTTTGCTCAACACAGCATTATTTGAGCATGGTTTGGTGATGACCGCATCGGCAATTGGCGATAATTTAGTTAAAAAAGCATTTTTAAACACACTCGCTAAACTCAATAGAAATTTTTTGGTGCAACGCGGTTTAACGCCTCGTGAGATGCTACAAAGTTCTAAATTGCTATCAGAATACATCGGTAATTTATTGGTTCATGAAAATCGTTCGGTTTGGATTGCGCAACGCGAAGGACGCACCAAAGACGGAAATGACGCTACCAATCCTGGAGTTTTAAAAATGCTTGGTATGGCATCTGATGAAAAAGAACCGATGGATTATTTTAAGAAATTAAAAATAGTTCCAGTGGCTATTTCGTATGAATACGATCCTACGGATGCGCTAAAAATGCCGCAGCTCATGGCTGAAGCCAATAATGAAGTGTATGTAAAGGATAAAAACGAAGACTTCATGACTATTTTGAGTGGTGCTTTGGGACAGAAAAAAAGAATTCACATACATGTAGGAACGGTTATCGATACTGAAATTGATACTATCAAAGCAGCTAATGATAGTGCTAACAAGCAAGTAGTAGCGCTAGCTCAAGTGATTGATGACGCTATTTTGAGTAATTACAAGCTGTGGCCAACCAATTTTATTGCTCATGATTTGGTACACAAAAGCAATGAATACGCACACAAATACACTGAAAACGAAAAATCATTATTCGAACGTCGATTAGAAATGCGTATTGATCATGACAATCAAGTGGCCCTTGATGGATTTTTAGCCATGTACGCTAATCCGGTTACCAATCAATTAAAATACCACGATGTCGTATAAAGCTAAAATATTATTACTCTATACGGGCGGTACTATTGGTATGAGTAAGGATTTTGAGACGGGTGCGCTCAAGGCTTTTAACTTTAATAAATTATTGCAACGCATACCAGAATTGAAGCAATTAGATTGTGAAATCGAAACTATTTCGTTCGAAAACCCAATCGATTCTAGTAACATGAACCCACAAGAATGGGCTAAAATTGCTACGATTATTGCAGATAATTACCAATTGTTTGACGGTTTTGTAGTTTTACACGGTTCTGATACTATGTCGTACTCCGCATCGGCATTGAGTTTTATGCTCGAAAATTTGGCTAAACCTGTAATTTTCACTGGTTCGCAATTGCCAATAGGTGATTTGCGTACGGATGCGAAAGAAAATTTGATTACTGCCATACAAATTGCCTCCTTACGTACCGAAAATGGTCCTGTGATTAGTGAAGTAGGCTTGTATTTTGAATACAAGCTCTATCGTGGCAACCGTACAACCAAGATTAACGCAGAGCATTTTCGCGCTTTTACCTCGCCAAATTATCCGCAATTGGTAGAGTCAGGAGTACATTTAAAATGGAATGAAGAGTTGTTTTGGACGAGTCCGCAATCTACTGCGCCACTTTTGGTTCATAAAAACCTAGATAACAATGTAGCAATAGTGAAGATGTTTCCGGGCATGAGCGAAGCAGTACTTACCGCAATAGTAAATATTCCGAATTTAAAAGGAATTGTACTCGAAACCTATGGTGCAGGAAATGCTTCTACTGAAGATTGGTTTTTAGACTTATTGCAAAAAGCTATTAGCAGCGGTTTGCATATTGTGAATGTAACCCAATGCTCAGGCGGAAGCGTGAATATGGGGCAATACGAAACCAGTACTAACATGAAAGAAATAGGCGTGATTTCAGGAAAAGACATCACTACTGAGGCTGCCATTACAAAGTTGATGTACCTTTTGGGACAAGACATTCCGGCTAAGGATTTTAAAGAAATATTTGAAACTTCTTTGCGTGGCGAGATGATTTAATATGTGGTTTTGCTTTTGTAAGTCATATTTTTTTAGGTTATTTGCAAACCAATTTTAGAGAGGTGTCCGAGTGGTTGAAGGAGCTAGCCTGGAAAGCTAGTATATGGGTAACTGTATCGAGGGTTCGAATCCCTTCCTCTCTGCAAAAAAAATAATGCTTTCCGCAAGGAGAGCATTTTTTGTTTTAAAGCGTGGCAAACTCTTTAGTTTGTCTAAGCTGTACAACAAAAAAGGATCAGGCATGCAATGCAGAGCATTAATTTTATTGGAAGACACCCTTTTTGGGATCAACGGAGTTAACTCTTTCTCCTCTGCGTAAATAGAATGTTATGCGAAAAGAATGTTTTTTATAATGTTAAACTTGCTACTACAGTATATTTGATTTCGATATTATAGGTGCCTGCTGGACATAAAGAGCTTGGTTTAATCCTAAATTGAATCGGTATATCTTTTCTACAGCCAATGAATTCCATAATTTTTACAGCTTGGGTAGCGTTGTTGGGAACAGCAATGTAATTACCTCCATTAGATGGCATTAAGTTTCTTTGACCTAAAGGTTTGATTAATAAAGTATCATAAATACTCACTGTTGGGAATCGTTGTCCGCTGTTTACAGTTGTTTTTGCTTCAATAATTAAGTTTGCTGGTGCATTAACTGAATTGATGTAGACTTTATATCGATATACATTTTGTTCACAGAGAAGAGACGACGAGAGTAATAATATTGGATTTAGAACAAAACCAATTTTAGTGGCGTCAAAATTACTTTCGAATCCTACTGTGCCGTCATCAATACCTGCCTCTACTACAACTGCATTAACTGATTGCGTAAAACTCGGCATTCCTGTAACATTCAAAGTTCCTGCTAAAATTTGGGCTTGTGAATAGCTAAACGACAGTAAGAAAGATACTGTTATGATAAATAAATTTTTCATTTTGGGTCTATTTAATTTCATAAATAATTTCAAATCCACTGGGTAATGATAATCCACTTTGATTCTCTACAGTAATACGAAGATTATAACCAGTGCCTAATCCATTGCCAGTGTAGCCGCTTGCGAAACTGTTTATCAAGATTTGTTCCGTGGTGCTCAAGGTAATTGGGCTACTGTTTTGATTAGCGATAAATGACCCACCAATACTTCTTGCAGCTATAACTTGAATTTTTAACACAATGCCAGCAGGAACTATTTGGTTCGTGCGAACATAAATTTTAGCATTAGCTAAATTTGATGCTCGATAGGTATAATTTAACCAAATGTTCTCATTTGTTGCAATTCCGCCAACGCCAGTTGCAGGTAAACCTGCTTCTAAGGTAGTGCTGTTAAGACCAAAGGTAATAGTGTTGCTAGGGTCTGGCTCTGCATCAATAATAGCAATGGGTTGAAGGCTCAAAGTTGCAAAGTTAGATTGCTGTCCTCCTCCAAAAATGAAATTACTACTAATTGTAACATTCAATATTTCCTGTGCCCCGCAAACGAAGAAGCATAAGGTAAAAAGAGCCGCTAGTATATAGTCTGTATTTTTCATAATTACCCTCCTATTGTAAAGTTTTTACTTTTGAATTGTACTTTGCGTTCTTTGCCTTTTACAGGTACATTTATTGTAGCTTTTTCTCCTTCTTTTACAGTGATTTGAGTTTCTTTTTCAATTTCAAAAAACTCTTTTCCTTTGTAGCGCATAAGTTTTAATTTGTATGTTCCTGGAACGATATTTTGAAATTTGAAAACGCCTTGCGCATTAGACTCTACGTTGTATGTGAAGTTCTCATTTTCAATTTTTAAATATCCTTCTAGATTATTACCGTTGGGTCTTGACAATTCTGGAAAAACAAGAGTTCCTATTATTGACGATGCACGTACAATTGTTATGTTTAATTCTGCTTTTTTATCCTTTTCTATAGTAACTTGAAATGGCGTTTTTGTAGCGGGAATTATTCCAAATGGAAGGGTAGACTCATCCATCAAGATGTAATTCTTTCCAAGAGGTAAGTTGTTTAACTCAAAAACTCCTTTGGAATTGGTTACAATACTTTTTCCAGCAGCTATGATTTTTATTCCTTTTACATCTATGCTTTTATCGTTGACTTGAATTAAACCATTTACTCCACCTTGCTCTAAAATTCTTTTTATTGGAACTCCAAACGAATAGGTGTAGGTTCCAAAGGCAAGTAGTTCCTTTTTATTGGTCACTCCAGGATTTTCAAAATAATTCGCTCGGATTTCAAATAAATGATTCTTAGCTAGAGTAATCATTAACATTGCATTTATAAAATCACGTCTTAAGTAGGTGTCTTCTGGGCTGAAACCACTATTGTATGTGGTATTGAATCTAAAGTTTCTGTTGAAATTATAGTCAATACCAACACTGTAAGTATAGAAGTTTTCATTTGCATTAGTCTCATTATATCGATTGCTGTAATTGTGATTAATACCGCTTCTAAGTGAAAAATGACTTGAGAACCGATAAGAGGCATCTACAGTATTAGCATATGTCGTTCTGTATTGCAAATCGTTGCTTAATAAATTTTGTGTTTCGGCTATTCTTCCAGTAAATCCAAAAGCGAAAGCCTTACCAGAGAAAATATATCTGTAATCGATTCCAGATTCTTTGTAAAAATAGCTTTTGGGCTCAAGTTGATCCTCTCTTGTTCTTCTATCTACGCGAATATCAAAATAACTTTTAGGCCCAAAACGATATCCTATTCTTCCGAAATAGTTTTCAAAATAGGGTTCAGCAGCAAAAAATAATGGGTTTAACCGCTTATTTACTTTGGAAACGGTTTGTCCGACAACAAAATCGAATTTTCTAAATTTATAGAATAAGCTATTGTTATACTCAATACTATTTCTAATGATTCCAAAGTAATTTTTACCTGAAAATGTAAAACTCCCACTATAAGTCAAACCGTTCATCTTTTGGACGAGGTTAAAGAAATGAGCCTGATCAACATTTTTGTTAGTAACGCTTAGTGAAGACTCTGCGTTGATAAACGTATTTTTTGATCTTAGTTCAAAATTAGCAGTACCAATTTGACCTTTTTCATCCAAGTTAGCCTCTATGTTTCTGTTGGCTCCCATAACAGTTCCTTTAGAGCTTTCTACTGCAAAGCCTAATAAGGCGTTCTTATTAAAACGATAAACAGATTTAAAGCCAAAAAGCGCCTCTGAATTAAAGCTGTACAATCTCGGCTTCGTAAAAAAAGCAGATAGTGTCCAATCATTTATATTTTGATCAACCCTAAATCCCATTCCAAAGCGGCTATCAAAACCTAATCGATTGATATAATAGGCGTGATCTCCTAGATACAAGGTCGTGTTATTATTGTATTTATAGATTAAACTATATTGATCTGTAATACCGAAATTGATAAGATTTTTTTGTTGAGGTGCTCTAATGATTAAATTCAAGTAATGTTTTCTTTTTAAATCTAAAAACCCATCACCTAATAATTCCCCTGAAATTGCTGAAAAATTCTGGTCTTGAAATGTATTACTAATATAGTTAACACTTAAGCGCACAGGATATCTAAAAAACGGATCTGCTTGTTTGAGTTTTGTGGGAAACACTTTTGTATTGCCGTATGCTTTGTATGACTTGCCAGAAGTTACACTCAACGCAGTCAAAGAAGTTGTGATAGTAGTAAAATCATAATACTTTGCATCAGTTTTTTGTATTATTTCAACTGTTGCTGTCATATTTGGGCCTAGTTTAATCAATTTCCCTCCCTTAATGGTGTTTGTTGAGGATATCGAGATTTCTTGTTCCACATTACCTCTATTTTTAATTTCATATTTGGCCTCTATTATTTCTCCCGCTTGTACTTTGCCAGAAGTGAACAAGTTGTACACCTCTAGGTCTAAGTTTGGTTCAATGTTAAAAACAACTTCTTTTGAGCCAATTTTACTTCCATTTAAGTTTTTAATGATAAAAGTCGCAGCAGTATTTCCTGATGGATTGTCTACCGGTATATTGAAACTGATTAACACCATTTTCTTTTGATCAGCTTCCAAGACTCCAATATCACTTATAGAAATCAAGCTCCAATTGCGAGGCAATTCAGCTATAAGTTTTAAATTAGAGGTACTGTTTTCACCGTTTTCAATTTCGATAATTAACGTGTGGCTTTTATTTGTTGGATAACTTTCTTTAAGGTTTACAACACGAATTTTGATTTGTTCGATTCCTGAAGCATTTTGTTTTTTTTCTTTTTTTTCCACAATTGTGGCAGTAGAAACCTTGATATTTTCGGCAGCGGTTACACTTTTTTTATTACTTTCAGAAGTTCCTTTAGCTAAATCTTCCTTTGAATTAGTTGCTGGTGCAACTTTCTGTTTGTCTACAGTCTTAGGGTTACTAGTGTTTCCTTTTTCAGGAACTATATTGTTTTTAGTGTTTTGTTTTGTACTTGATTTTTCACTCGCGATACTGTTGTTCTTTACAGTATTTTGTTTTGATAAGCTTGATTTCAATCCGTTTGTAGCAGCGAGTTTTGCATTAGCTCCTTGTGCTGGTGCTTTTATTGATGAACTCGTAGCGGTATTTTTTACGGTATTTAATGCTAATTTTTTATCGTCTTGTTTTGACTGCGCCTCTTTTACAGCTGCAACTCCACCAGCATTAGTATTGGTTTTTGCTACTGCCACAAGAGGAGTTTCATTTGAATCAGAGTTTGCTTGAGTTTTATCTTTTGCGAAAGCACGTTGCATTTCTTGTATCTCATTTTTTGTAAACGATTTCACATCATTTTGTTTTTTGTTATCCGCAATAGGATTTTTAGTCCTGTTTGTTTCAGTAGCATTATTATTCCTTTTTGCTACTGCCACAGGAACAGTTTCATTTGAATCAGAGTTTGTTTGAGTTTTTTCTTTTGCGAAAGCAAGTTGCATTACTTTTATTTCTTCTTCAGTAAACGACTTTACATCATTTTGTTTTTTGTTATCCGCAATAGTATTTTTAATCCTGTTTGTTTCGGTAGCATTAGTGTTCGTTTTTGCTACTGCCACAGGAACAGTTTCATTTGAATCAGAGTTTGTTTGGGTTTTATCTTTTGCGAAAGCACGTTGCATTTCTTGCATCTCATTTTTGGTAAACGATTTTACATCATTTTGTTTTTTGTTATCTGCTATGGCATTTTTAGTCGTGTTTGTTTCAGTAGCAGCACTATTCGTTTTTGCCACAGCCGATGGAGCAGTTTTATTTGAATCAGCGTTTGCTTGATTGTTATCTTTTGCGAAAGCACGTTGCATTACTTTCATTTCTTCTTCAGTAAACGATTTTACATCATTTTGTTTTTTGATACTCGCTGTAGCATTCGTAGTTGTGTTACTATTCGTTTTTGACGCAGCTGTTGGAGCAGTTTCATTTGAATCAGAATTTGCTTGAGTTTTGTCTTTTGCGAAAGCACGTTGCATTACTTTAATTTCTTCTTCTGTAAATTTTTTTACATCGTTTTGGTTAGAAGCATCAGCATAAGGTCTCTTTTCTGTAATTTTTGATTTTGGTTCAGCATTTGATCTCTCACTTCCCTGTTTCTTATAGTAATTCGATGAGTCATTATCTTCATATTGAATTGGTGTGGTTTTAGGTGTTGAGGTAGAACTCACACTTACTGTATCCAAATCTTCAGACTGCACTCCCATCCCACATCCTATGTAGAGAGGTAGAAGTAGATAGATGAGTTTATATACAGTTTTCATAGTAGTGGATTATAATTAATGGAGCGAAATCCTAAGCTTTAGTCTATAGCAAGACTAACGTTAGTACCTACAAATTTTTCTCTTGAATCAGCGACCAAAAGACAGGTGTAATTTCCTTTTGGTAGTTCAGAAATGTTGATGGTGTAATCTTTGCAAAAACCAGGGAATACTAAGCCTCTAATTGTTGTTTTTTGAAAGATGTTTTTTCCTTCTGAATCATAAATCTCTAAAGACAATTTTACGCCTTCGATAAATAAATTTTGATTAGCAATTTTAACTACTAAGTTTTTGTTATCTGTAGTCTTGTCAATGTCAACTTTTTGAAAATCTAAGCTTACTTCATCAAGGCTATTTACGTTTGTGATTAATGCAATAGCATATCTCATTTTTGTATTCAGACCTATGTTGTGAGCAAGTTTTTCTTTTTTAATAGGTTTGTCTATGTCAATCATTAACATGTTCCAGAAGGTACCTCTTATTGCTTGGTCTTTTGGGATGTTGATTGTAAATCGATAGCTATATTGTTCTTTTGGATTCAGTACCTTATCCATTAAACTACCATCAAACCAGTTTAAAGACGATTTTAAGTGGGATTGTGTTGTTGAAAATGTTCGATCTCCCATGCAAGAAAAAATAGCTTCTTGTAAACTAAAGGAGACTGTTTGCTGATCATCTGAACTATTGAGTAGAATAACTTCGCCCTGGATTTGAGTGCCAGAGATTCCAGAATAAATATGTGTTAACCCGTTTGTTACAACAACACTGGAGTAGGTCAAATTCACGAATAAAAATAATGCGATAATTAAGTATATTTTTTTCATTTTTATGGTTATTGAGAAAATAATTGAGATAGAGATTTCTTATTCCATAATAAAGTTAACTTCTAAGTTGGGAAATTGATGGTGATTTTCGATAGCTAGCTTGTTACTGTAGTTAAACGGTATTATTTAGTCTACGAACTATTTAGATAAGTCAGCACGATACTGATGTGGTCTATTTTTTATTGACTACGTTTTATAAATAAGCCTGCTGAGTTGCTGCTAAGGGTGTTTTTAGAATCAATCCTAAAAAAGAGAGGTTCTATACACTGTGTAAAGAACCTCTCTTGGTAATGGTAAAAAAGAAATGTAGTGCATTAAATATCAGTCAAAGTATATTTAAGAGTTGCACTATAATCTCCAGCACGATACAATGCAAAGTTTCCATTTTGTTCTAATGTGTAGGTTAATCTTACACCTCTAGCCAAATCGCCAGTGTATACACTTTCAATACTTGTTACTAATAGTGCATCAACACCAATTGCATTGGTCACTCCTAAACGTACTCCTGCAGCAGTTACCGTTCCAGCAGAATCTGTTGTACCGCCATTAGCAATAATTGATTGGAGCTACAGGTGTAATTTTTAAATCTAAACTCGCTGGAAATGTACTACCTGCCTCTAACTGAACATTGATCTGACGGGTAAGGTCGTATCCGTTAGAGTTTGTTGCTGTAGCTACAACACTAGTGTAATTCAAATATAAATTTGTGTAACTCAAGGCTGAAAAAGCATACAAACCTGCTTCACGGTTGACACCAGATTGTGTAGCATTAGCCATGTTGAATACAACGGTTGCAGCCTCTGTTCCGGTATTACTGTCATAAATATCTATCAGGGCAATTTCTGGTACGCTCACATTTAAGAGGTGTGTAGCTGTGTTTACATCAGTGTTGTCTTGAGCATTTGCGTTGCTAGCAAATAGGGCGGCAACGGCTACGAATAGTAGGTTAACATTTTTCATA
Organism: Flavobacterium turcicum; assembly: GCF_011365745.1. Lineage (GTDB taxonomy): Bacteria > Bacteroidota > Bacteroidia > Flavobacteriales > Flavobacteriaceae > Flavobacterium > Flavobacterium turcicum. Next base: position 35,094 of record NZ_JAAOBY010000004.1, read on the forward strand.
ATATGGGTTTTTTGATTATTAATATATTTCAAAATTACAACCTAAGATTGTTGCTAGGTTTGGTTTTTCGTTATACTGCATTGAAGTATAGATGAATAAGATCTTTTAAAAGCCTTGCTGTAAATAATGTGGGCTTATTTTAATGGTAAAAATTAAGATTTCTTATTAACCATTTGTGATTACCTAATCAGCATCCTGATTACCAAAAAATAAAGGTTCTTTACATCATGTAAAGAACCTTTAACTGTAGGTTGTAAGTAGAGGTGTAGTGCATTAAATATCAGTCAAAGTATATTTAATAGTTGCACTATAATCTCCAGCACGGTAAGCCGCAAAGTTTCCATTTTGTTCTAAAGTATAGGTTAATCTTACACCTCTAGCTAAATCACCGGTGTATACACTTTCAATACTTGTTACTAATAGCGCATCTACACCAATTGCATTGGTCACTCCTAGAGCTACTCCTGCAGCAGTTACTGTTCCTGCAGAATCTGTTGTACCCCCATTAGCAATAATTGACGGAGCTACAGGTGTAATTCTTAAATCTAAACTAGCTGGAAATGTACTACCTGCTTCTAACTGAACATTGATCTGACGGGTTAAGTCGTATCCGTTAGAGTTTGTTGCTGTAGCTACAACACTAGTGTAATTCAAATATAAATTTGTGTAACTCAAGGCAGAAAATGCATACAAACCTGCTTCACGATTGACACCAGATTGTGTAGCATTCGCCATGTTGAATACAACGGTTGCAGCTTCTGTTCCGGTGTTACTGTCATAAATGTCTATCAGGGCAATTTCTGGTACGCTCACATTTAAAAGGTGTGTCGCAGTGTTTACATCAGTGTTGTCTTGCGCATTTACTTGTGCTGCAAATAATCCAGCAACACTTAACAATAGTAGATTAAAATTTTTCATAGTAATAGGTTTTATGGGTTTATTGAGTCAAAGTTAATTTGATGTTCCATAAAATAATTTGTTATTCGTTGAATAACAGTTTAGTATAGTTGAGTTTGTTAAAAGTAGTGTTGAGTAGATTGGGCGATCAAGATTTTTAGTTACTAACAAATGTCTGGCTACTCGTTAAGGAGTTTGATTTTTATTTGTATGTCTTGAAAGATATTTTTAGGAATCTAGTGCTATCTTTGTTCTGTACTAGTTTTAAACGGAATTAATCTAACCTATTTTTCGATTCTCACTTCAAATTAATAGCAATATGCGTTTCACTATCCTTGGTTTTTTGCTTTTGTCGTTTTGTAAACTCTACTCACAGGCCGAAGGAGTGGCTCAAGATAGCCTTGTGGTCAAGGTGGATTCTTTATACCGTGAAGATCAATTTTATTTTAGCCTGACTTATAATACGCTTTCTAAAAAACCAAATGGGGTGAGTCAAAGTAAATTTTCATCTGGAATTTCTTTTGGTTTTTTGCGTGATATGCCTATTTCAAAAAACAGACAAGTTGCTGTTGCTACAGGTTTAGGTTTTACGTACAATAATTATAATCAAAATTTAGCCGTATCAGGCAGTGCACAAAATCCATCTTATGAAGTAATCGGTGCAAACACAGCTTTTGATAAAAATAAAATTTCAACTTTAACTATTGATGTGCCTTTGGAGTTCAGATGGCGCACTTCAACGTACGAAAGTCATAAGTTTTGGCGTATTTACAGCGGATTAAAATTTAGTTATTTACTAGTGGATAACGCTATTTTTGATGGAGCTGCAGGTAAAACTAAAATTTCTGGGAATAAAGATTTTAACAAACTACAATACGGAGCGTACCTAAGCGCGGGTTACAATACGATCAACTTGTATGTTTATTATGGCTTGAATCCTTTATTGGAGGCGCGAACCACCACGGCAGAGTCTTTTGCATTACAGGCTCTCAATTTTGGAGTCATTTTTTATATTTTATAACCAGAGATTCAGTAGTAATAACTGCGGAATTGATCCTATAAAAAACCCAATCAACAACTCTTTGTACGTATGCGCGTTCATCTCTAAGCGAGAAGATGCTACCAAGCCATTCGTAACAATAAGTAAGGCGATCAAAAAAATGTACGGTATTTGAAAATGCATACTGCATCCAATTACAAAAACAGTCAATGAACTGATTCCTATCAGGTGTAAACTGGCTTTTACGCGTATAAAAAGTAACAAAAGCGCGATCAAACTACTCAAAAGTCCGCCCAATAAAAAAAAGTGGAATTCAGGATAATCAATAATGGTAATGTTTTTTTTGATCAGTAACAGCAATAAAAAACAATGTAAAACAAGTGGAATTTTCCTTTCTCCAATGTTTTTTGCCATAATGGTTTTTATCTGTCCAGTAGCGCGCAGTAAATAGTAGGCAACTATTGGCAGTAAAACTGTGGTTACAAGCACTTGTCCAAAAACAAATAGTCTTTGAGTTGTAGAAAAATCAATGTCAGTCCCGAAAAAATAGAACAACGCAGCCATTGCCGGTATAAATATCGGATGAAAAATATAGGAAAATAGTGGAAGTATTTTTTTTAAAGTCATTTTGGTCAAAAAACAAATATAACAAAAGTCAAATGATTGGCAGCTCACCTCGAATCAGTTTAACAATAAGTAAACTATTTTTTTTAAAGGTGCTGATTCATTTAATCCTAAAAAGAATGGTATTTTTGACTATATTTTAATTGGCTTTTTCGCCCGTTAACTTAGATTTTTATAATCCGTCCGTACTCATGAATTCAAATTCTTTACCCATTGCTTTTGAAATAACCAAAAAAGGTATTGTTACTGCTGATGGTTCGTTGTTAGATCACATTTCAATTGATAGTAGATCACTTCAAAATGGCAAGCAAACGCTTTTCTTTGCATTGGCAGGGAGTAATAATGATGCGCATCAATACATTCCAGATTTGATTCAGCAAGGGGTACAGCATTTTGTAGTTCAGCATATATCGCCTGAGTATCAAAATTCAGCTCACTTTTATGTCGTGCAGGACACGCGAAAAGCTTTGCAAGAAGTGGCAGCGCAGTATCGCGAGCTTTTTCATTTTCCTATTATTGGTATTACGGGAAGCAACGGAAAAACAATCGTTAAGGAATGGCTGAATTTTTTATTGAGCCCTGATTTTAATGTTATTCGAAGCCCAAAGAGTTATAACTCGCAAATTGGAGTCCCACTTTCGGTATTAGGGATTAACGAAAAACATAATCTGGGAATTTTTGAAGCCGGGATTTCTACCATAAATGAAATGCAACAATTGCAGCAAATTGTGCAACCTACTATTGGCGTTCTCACGAATATTGGCTCGGCTCATGATGAGGGATTTACGAGTCGTGAACAAAAAATTATTGAAAAACTACAACTTTTTAAAAATGCTGAGGTAATTATTTACAACAAAAATTCAGTTGTTGATTTGTATCTTCCAAAAAACATAAAAGCACTTTCGTGGAGTTTTAAAGATACCACTGCCACTGTATTTTTGTCAAAAAAGGAGATTGACAACGGTACGCAACTCCTTGTGACTTATGAAGCAATTCAGTTTGAAGTGGAGATCCCTTTTCAAGACGAAGCTTCTATCGAAAATGCAGTTTCAGCCTTGATGGTTTTATTGCATTTAAAGTATGATGCAGCAACTATACAACAACGAATGGCCATGCTGTATCCAGTTGAAATGCGTTTGAAAGTAAAAAACGGAATCAACAACTGCAGTTTGATTGATGATAGTTACAGCTCTGATTATCAGTCGTTGAAAATTGCTTTGGATTTTTTAGAAAGTCAAAAGCAATACCAAAAGAAAACCATCATTTTATCAGATATTTTCCAAAGCGGATTGCCGCAAGAGGAACTTTATGAAAAAGTGGCCAAGTTAATTGTGGCCAATAAAATAGATCGGGTAATTGGTATTGGAACAACCATTTCGCAGTTTCAAAATCAGTTTAGCCAAGCCACTGTTTATCCAGATACAGCCTCTTTTATTGCCGATTTTGAACAACTTGATTTTTCGAACGAAACCATTTTGATAAAAGGAGCACGCTCTTTTGCCTTTGAACAAATTGTACAATTGCTCGAAGAGAAAACCCATGAAACCGTACTCGAAATTAATTTGAATGCCATCACGCACAATTTGAACTTTTTTAAATCAAAGTTACAAGCTGATGTTAAAGTAATGGTGATGGTTAAGGCTTTTGGCTACGGAAACGGAGGTCTTGAAATTGCCAAATTATTAGAATTCAATAAGGTGAATTACCTAGGTGTGGCCTTCGCCGATGAGGGAATAGTGCTTAAAAATGGGGGGATTAAAGTGCCAATTATGGTTTTAAATCCAGAGAGTACTAGCTTTTCAGCGATTATTCAGCATGGCATTGAGCCCGAGATTTATTCTTTAAAAGGACTACAGGCATTTTTAAAATTAGCCAAACAAAAAGACTTAAGCCGTTTTCCAATTCACATCAAGATCGATACCGGAATGCATCGCTTGGGTTTTGAGAAAGACACAATACCTGATTTAATAGCTGCTTTGCACGACAACGAGCACGTGACTGTTAAAAGCATTTTATCCCATTTAGCCACGAGTGATGATGCCAAACACTTTGATTTTGTGCAGCAACAAATTTCACTTTTTGACGAATTGTCAACTCAAATTTGCAATGAGTTAAAAATAAAACCATTTCGGCATATTTTGAATACTTCGGGAATTAGTAATTTTCCAAATGCGCAGTTTGATATGGTTCGCTTAGGAATTGGTTTGTATGGTGTCTCAAATGATCCCGAAGAACAAAAAAAATTAGAAAATGTAGGAACATTAAAGTCTATTATTTCACAAATTAGAACGATTTCAGCAGGTGAGAGCGTAGGTTATGGCAGACGATTCATGGCTGAAGTGCCTACAAAGATTGCCACCATCCCAATAGGATATGCCGACGGAATCTCCAGAGCATGGGGTAATGAAGTAGGCCATGTTTTGATTAAAAACAAAAAAGCACCAATCATTGGCAGTGTTTGTATGGATATGCTAATGGTAAACGTAACCGATATTGACTGCTCAGAAGGCGATATTGTGGTTGTTTTTGGCGAAAATTTATCAGTGACTTACATTGCAAATCGTTTACATACGATTGCTTACGAAGTGCTTACGGCCATTTCACAGCGCGTAAAAAGAGTGTTTTATCGTGTTTAGTTATTTTTTTGTTAAAATTTTTAGGCTTATGTTAAAATTTTAACTAAGTTCGTCTCACAAATAAACTTAACCTAAAATAGAAACGTATGGGAATGATTTCAGAATTTAAAGAATTTATTGCAAAAGGTAATGTAATGGATTTAGCAGTCGGAGTGATCATTGGAGCTGCTTTCAGCGCCATTGTAAATTCATTAGTAGCTGACGTAATTACGCCTGCATTATTAAATCCAGCATTAAAAGCTGCACAAGTTGAAAATTTAGCTGAACTAAAAACAGATGGCGGAATTTTATACGGTAAATTCCTTGCAGCTGTTATTAGTTTTCTAGTAATTGCATTTGTAATTTTTCTAATTGTAAAAGCAATAAACAGCATGAAGAAAAAAGAGGTGCCAGCTCCTGCTGCTCCTGCTGGACCAACGCAAGAAGAATTGTTAATGCAAATTAGAGACTTGTTAAAAAAGTAATTTCCGCTACATTATATATTCTAACTAAACCGCCACGTAATTGTGGCGGTTTTTCTTTGCGCTATATTGACTAGAAAAACCAACTAAATTTTTCTCCAGTCATATGTACCAAAAAGTCAATAGTTTTTCTTTGTATGACGTTTCCCGCCGCGGCGGGTCGGGCTTTTCGCTGCAATCTTTTTTCGGCTAAAAAGCCTCAAAAAGGATTTCCACTTCAATCCCTAACGCAACACTCGGTCAAAAAGTCGCATTTTAAATAAGTAATTATTCTTCTTTACCACAGATTTCACTGATTAACACTGATTAACACAGATTAGCTTGTTGTGTAATTTTAGAAATCTTTTTCATCCTTTTAATCAGTGGCAAAACTCTTTATAATAATTTAGGTAAATGTCTACCGGATCAAATAAAAGCAAAAAATTTAATGTCAAATTTTCTCCGCCACAGATTTCACTGATTAACACAGATTAGCTTGTTGTGTAATTTTAGAAATCTTTTTCATCCTTTTAATCTTTGGCAAAACTCTTTTTAATAATTTAGGTAAATGGCTACCGACTCAAATAAAAGCAAAAAATTTAATGTCAAATTTTCTCCGCCACAGATTTCACTGATTAACACAGATTAGCTTGTTGTGTAATTTTAGAAATCTTTTTCATCCTTTTAATCAGTGGCAAAACTCTTTATAATAATTTAGGTAAATGTCTACCGGATCAAATAAAAGCAAAAAATTTAATGTCAAATTTTCTCCGCCACAGATTTCACTGATTAACACAGATTAGCTTGTTGTGTAATTTTAGAAATCTTTTTCATCCTTTTAATCTGTGGCAAAACTCTTTTTAATAATTTTAGGTAAATGTCTACCGGCTCAAATAAAAGCAAAAAATTTAATGTCAAATTTTCTCCGCCACAGATTTCACAGATTAGTTGGTTATGTAATTTTAGAAATCTTTTTAATCCTTTTAATCTGTGGCAAAATTCGATTGATTGCGATCATATATCTTTCTCGCTATTTAAATTCCTTGATATATTTATTTTTCTTAATGTTTCAAGAAATTTTAAATGTATTGTTTGTTGCTCCATTATTAAAGATTGTTTTTCAATAACTTTAGTTTTGTTGATTGACAAATAGTGATTAAGTCTGAATTGTTACAAATTAAACATTTTGTTATTTTTTGTGAATGCAATTGTGGTACAGTCAATAATGTTTACTTTTGTCCTTTAAATGTAATACTCAATCAAAAATATACTATGAAAATAGCAGTTGTTGGTGCCACCGGAATGGTTGGTGAAGTGATGTTAAAAGTGCTTGCAGAGCGCAATTTTATTGGAGCAACAGACGAATTAATTCTTGTGGCTTCTGAACGTTCTGTAGGGAAAGAAATTGCTTTTAACGGAAAAAATTATTCAGTAGTTGGTTTGCAAACTGCAGTCGATTTGAAAGCGGATATTGCTTTGTTTTCGGCTGGAGGAGAAACTTCTTTAGAGTGGGCTCCAAAATTTGCAGCAGCAGGAACTACCGTAATTGATAACTCTTCTGCTTGGAGAATGGATCCAACTAAAAAATTGATTGTACCTGAAATCAACGCTGACCAACTTACGGCTGATGACAAAATCATCGCGAATCCAAATTGCTCTACTATTCAAATGGTGTTGGTGTTAGCGCCATTGCACCGTAAATACAATATCAAACGTGTCATTGTTTCTACTTACCAATCGATCACTGGAACGGGAGTAAAAGCGGTGCAACAATTAGAGAACGAGTACGCAGGAGTGCAAGGCGATATGGCTTACAAATATCCAATTCACAGAAACGCTATTCCACAATGTGACTCTTTCGAAGAGAACGGTTACACTAAAGAAGAAATGAAATTGGTGCGCGAAACCAAAAAGATTTTAAGTGATAATACGATTGCTGTAACGGCTACCGCCGTGCGTGTTCCTGTTGTAGGTGGACACAGTGAGGCGGTAAATGTAGAGTTTTCAAATGATTTTGATTTGAGCGAAGTACGTTCTATTTTGCACCACACAGATGGTGTGGTACTTCAAGATAATATCGATGCGTTTACTTATCCAATGCCGTTGTATGCCGAAGGTAAAGATGCTGTTTTTGTAGGTAGAATTCGTCGTGACGAAAGCCAAGAAAACACCTTAAACATGTGGATAGTTGCTGATAACTTGCGTAAAGGTGCTGCTACAAATACCATTCAAATTGCTGAATATTTAGTTGCCAATAAATTAGTATAAAACACAAATTGATCACATTTGATTAGCAAAATTGTTAAATGTGTCTCTTTTTTTTGCGATTTTAGAATCCATTTGTTGAAACAAAGTTTATATTTTGTGAAAACAAATGGATTTCTGTTTTAGGATTGTTATATTTGCCCACCATGAAAAACAAGTTTTCTATCGTAAGTCTCGTGCTCACCGTGACAGTATTGTGCTCAATGCTGTTTCAATCTGTGCACAAATACGAGCATATAGCTACACAACTTGCGGAAGTTCATTGTACACATGAAAAAAAATCAGCTACTGAAATCACACACCAACATGATGGTTATGACTTTTGCGGTATTTGCGCTTTTAAAGTAAGTACTTTTACTTTTTTATTTCCATCTAAAATTTCAATTGAAAACTTTGATTTAGTAACACAAAAAACCGTTGTTATTTCCACTGAAATCAACAGTTTCTATAAAGGGAGCCTTTTTGCGCTTCGAGCACCACCTTTGTCCTAGAACGAATATTTATTATCATACATTTTCGAATTTAGAAAATGTATTAATCGTTTCTATCTCTTGAACAAAGAACATGCACAAAAAAAGCTATCTTTTTTTCTGTCTCAGTCTTTTTTGCACTATCACATTTGCACAAAGCACTGTACGCGGAAAAATAACCTCTCAGGCCGGAACTCCGCTTGTGGGAAGTCACATTCATATTGGTAAAAAAACAGTTTCAGCTGATGCTGATGGGAATTATTTGCTTAAAAAACTCCCTTCAGGAAGCCAAAAAATACACGTTTCGTACATTGGTTTTCAGTCGGTAGATACTTTGGTAAACATATCAGAGGATCTTGTTTTTGATTTTGTTTTAAAAGAAAAAGCAGATAAGCTTCAAGAAGTGGTCGTGCGTCAAAAAAACAATACGCTCAACAAATCTTTGCTGGAGCAAAAAATCAAAACAGAGACTATTGAAAGGTTCAGTAATCAAACCTTGGGCGAAGTGCTAAGGGAGGTGAATGGTGTTTCTAGTCTAAAAACAGGTAGCACTGTCGTAAAACCAATTATCAACGGATTGTTTGGGAGCAGAGTGCCGATAATCAATAATAATGTGCGACTCGAAGACCAGCAATGGGGAACGGAACACGCTCCTAATTTTGATTTGAATGCCGCAGGAAAAATAACGGTAATCAAAGGTGCATCCGGATTGCAATACGGCGGAGATGCCGTTGGTGGTTTGGTTGTCATTGAGCCGCTAACCGTAAAAAAAGACACACTTTTTGGAAAAACTATTTTAAATATGGTTTCCAATGGTCGCGGTGGTTCGATTAGTTCGAGTTTGCACAAAGGCAATGATAAAGGATGGAGTTGGAATGCGTTAGGTACATTTAAGTATATGGGCGATCGCGAAACACCAACCTATGTTCTTTCAAATACCGGAAATCGCGAGGCCAATTTTTCAGGTGATGTGAAGTATACTGCGAAAAAATACGACATTGGTGCGTATTACAGCTATTACAACACTACTATCGGAATTTTGAGTGCGTCGCATATTGGTAATGTTAATGATTTGTACAATTCGATAACCAACAAAAGGCCATCGGTTGTTAATGATTTTACATATGCCATTCGAAACCCAAAGCAAGAGGTGCAACATCATTTAGCTAAGGTGAATTTTAATTACTTGCTAGACGAAACGGCATCAATCGCAGCGCAATATTCTTTTCAATTCAACAAAAGATTAGAGTTTGATGTCCGCAGAGGTGATTTCAGTTCGCGCGCCGCTTTAGATTTGGAGTTGGCCACACACGCCATGCAAGTTGATTATAAAAAAACACTTCATGATTGGACTTTCAAATCAGGTGTTAGTAGTTCATTGCAAAGCAATTTTGCCAATCCAGCAACGGGTATAAAACCTTTGATACCAACCTTCGATCGTTTTGAATTGGCTACTTACGGCATTTTTAATTACGATTTTTCAGATCATTTTTCGGTAGATGCTGGAGTACGTTATGATTTTTCGCAAACCAATGCTACCAAGTTTTATTTGAAATCAAGATGGGATGAGCGTGGTTACGATCCTGAATTTTCAAACTTTATCGTTGGCGAACAGGGCAATCAGTGGCTTACAAAACCATCGTTTAACTTTCACAACGTATCGGCAAGTTTAGGCTTTCACCGCGAATTTGAAAACGATTTGCACTGGTATGGCAATGTAAGTTTAGCTGCTAGAAATCCGAATCCGTCTGAATTTTTTAGTGATGGTTTGCATCATTCTACAGGAGTTATTGAGTTGGGAGATTTGGCTTTAGACCAAGAGCAAGCCGTTAAATTATCGACTACTTTACAAAAAAAATGGAATCGTTTTTCGGTGGAATTCAATCCGTACTTGAACAGCATTCGCAACTTTATGTTTCTACGACCAGTTGGTTTTGAAACTACGATTCGTGGTGCTTTCCCTGTATATGATTACCAGCAAAAACAAGCCAGATTGTTTGGAGCTGACTTGCAAACACAATGGAAAATTAATCAAGAATGGCAACACGGACTAATGGTTTCTTATGTAAACGGTAGGGATGTTAGCAACCGCACGGCTCTTATTGATATGCCTCCATTGGGTTTGAGCAATAAAATTCAGTTCACAAAATCGGCTTGGCACGATTTAAAACTGGAATTAAAAAGCGAGTTGATGTTGCGTCAAAAGCAATTTCCAAACTATAACTTCACCACCAATATTATCGAAAATAATGAGTTGGTTCCCGTTGTGGTAGATATTAGCACTCCGCCAGCAGGTTATCATTTGTTGCATTTTTATTCTGAAATGACATTCAAAACATTTGGAAAAACGAGTACTACGGTAGCATTTTCTGTTCAAAATATAGCAAACACTTCGTATCGTGATTACCTGAATAGACAGCGGCTTTTTGCTGACGAAATGGGTAGAAACATACAACTACAAATCAAATTTAATTATTAAAAGTAAACACAAAAAAAAAAATGAAAAATTTTAAAATTTTAGCCTTTGCATTAATCACATTAGTAAGCTTTTCATCTTGTAATAACGACGATCCAATTGCGGTTAATGAAGAAGAATTGATTACTACAGTAACAACCACATTAACTGCAGGAAACCAAACAATTACATTAACTTCAAAAGATCTTGATGGTGATGGTCCTAATATGCCTGTGATTACTGTTTCAGGTGAACTAGCATTAAATACTACTTATACAGGAGCAGTTAGTTTTTTAAATGAATCAGTAACTCCTGCTGATAATATTACAGCAGAAATTTTAGAAGAAGGAGTTGAGCACCAGTTATTTTTTCAGGCACCAGCGGCAGTAGGTGCTTTTACTTATGCAGATGCAGATGCTAATGGAAAGCCAATTGGTTTAAAATTTACTTTAAAAACAGGAGCGACTGCTACAACAGGCTCAATCACGGTAACTTTAAGACATGAACCAGTAAAAACAGCTGATGGTGTTGCTACAGGTTCAATTACGAATGCTGGTGGAGCAACTGATGCGTTGATTACATATCCGGTAACGTTAAAATAAGTCTCAATCGATTATTTTATCAAAGACAAAACGCTATCCTATTGGTAGCGTTTTTTTGTTTTATTTAAGAACTATTCGCAAGGCTTAGACAAACTTATTGCTATTTTTGTAACAACCTTAAAATTTAACTAATGAAAAAAACTTTTTTAATAATGGCTATATCATCAGCGGTAGCATCTTTTGGGCAAAATAATACGCCTAAAAAACTGCAGTATCCAAAGACTAACAAAGGCGAAACAGTAGATGTATATTTTGATACTAAATTGGCCGATCCGTACCGTTGGTTAGAGGATGACAAATCAGCTGAAACGGGAGCTTGGGTAAAAGCTCAAAACGAGGTAACTTATGATTATTTGGGGCAAATTCCATTTCGTAACGTGATTAAAGCACGTATGGAAAAACTTTGGAACTATGAAAAAATAGGAGCTCCGTTCAAAGAAGGTGCACATACCTATTACTATAAAAACAACGGATTACAAAATCAATCGGTTTTATATCGCAAAGATGCTCAAGGAAAGGAATCGGTTTTTTTAGATCCAAATACTTTTTCTAAAGATGGTACAAGTTCTTTAGGTGGATTAAATTTTTCTAAAGACGGGTCTAAAGTAGCTTATGCCATTTCAGAAGGTGGAAGTGATTGGCGTAAAGTTGTAGTTATGGACGCCGAGACGCAAAAAATTATTGGCGATACAATTGTCGATGTAAAGTTTAGTGGCGTTTCGTGGTTAGGAAACGAAGGGTTTTATTATTCTAGTTATGACAAACCAACTGGAAGCGAGTTATCTGCCAAAACAGATCAGCACAAATTGTATTTCCATAAATTAGGTACCGCTCAAAAAAGCGATTTAGTGATTTTTGGTGCTAATACAAAACGCCGTTATGTAGGAGGGTACGTTACCGAGGACGATCGTTATTTGGTAATAACTGCAGCTAATTCGACCTACGGAAATGAATTGTATATCAAAGATTTAAGCAAGCCTAAAAGTGCTATTTTAACTATTGTTGATAATTTTAAAACCGATAATAATATCATCGAGAATGAAGGTTCGAAGTTGTTCATTGAAACCGATTTAAATGCGCCAAACAAGCGTATCGTAACTGTTGATGTAAGCAATCCGGTTCCTGCAAATTGGAAAAACTTTATTGCCGAAACTGAAAACGTTTTGTCTCCGTCAACTGGCGGTGGTTACTTTTTTGCCAATTATATGCAAGATGCAGTTTCTGTAGTAAAACAATACGATTACAATGGTAAGCTAGTTCGTCAAATTGAATTGCCAGGCGTAGGAACAGCAGGTGGTTTTGGTGGTAAAAAATCAGAACAAAAACTATATTATTCTTTCACTAATTACATCACACCAGGTTCAACTTTTTCGTATGATGTAGCAACAGGAGTGTCGCAAGTTTACGAAAAACCAAAAGTAGATTTCAACAGTGATTTGTACGAGTCAAAACAAGTGTTTTATACTTCAAAAGATGGTACAAAAATCCCGATGATCATTACGCATAAAAAAGGTTTAAAACTAGACGGAACCAATCCAACTATGTTGTACGGTTATGGTGGTTTTAATGTGAGCTTAACGCCAAGTTTTAGCATTGCGAATGCGGTTTGGATGGAAAACGGAGGTATTTACGCAGTTCCTAATTTACGCGGTGGTGGCGAATACGGCAAAAAATGGCACGATGCAGGAACCAAAATGCAAAAACAAAATGTATTTGACGATTTTATTGCAGCAGCCGAATATTTAATTGCGCAAAAGTATACTTCTCCGAATTATTTAGCTATTCGCGGAGGATCAAACGGAGGATTGTTAGTAGGCGCAACTATGACACAGCGCCCAGAGTTAATGAAAGTAGCTTTGCCAGCGGTAGGTGTAATGGATATGTTGCGTTACCATACTTTTACAGCAGGTGCAGGTTGGGCGTATGATTACGGTACGTCACAAGACAGCAAAGAAATGTTCAATTATATTAAAGGGTATTCTCCTGTTCACAACGTAAAAAAAGGTATTCAGTATCCTGCAACTATGGTAACAACTGGTGATCACGATGACCGCGTAGTGCCTGCTCATAGTTTTAAATTTGCAGCTGAATTGCAAGAAAAACAAACCGGAAGTAACCCAACTCTAATTCGAATTGATATTAATGCAGGGCATGGAGCTGGAAAATCAGTAGCAGCTACTATTCAAGAAAATGTAGATATACAAGCGTTTACTTTGTTTAATATGGGTGTTGTTTTATTGCCCGAGTTAGATTAGTAATCTTTTGATTTGGTGCACTTATCGATAAATATTTGAAACGCTATTCGAAAGAATAGCGTTTTTTTTGTTTCAAAAAATTAGGATAAAATCAAGTATGGCGCTTATTTTCGGTGGTTTTATTTTCATAATGTTTTACTAATGCACTCGTATTTATGAAGGGGCTTTCGTAAATTTGAGAAACAACCTTAAAATTTAAAACATCATGACAGTACAAATCAACACAGACAATAATGTAGAAGGACATGCACGCCTAAAATTGTATATTCAGGATGAGGTAGCTACAGCTTTGGCCCGTTTTGAGGATAAAGTAACCCGACTAGAAGTACATCTTGGAGACGAAAATAGCGATAAATCAGGAGTTAACGATAAAAGATGTCTCATTGAAGCCCGACCAGTAAACAGCCAACCACTAGCGGTAACGCATCATGCAGAAACCACTGAAAAAGCATTTCACGGGGCTTTAGATAAAATAAAAAAAGTACTGGGGACTACTTTTGATAAAATGAAAACACACTAATTTTATTTGCGTAGGATAAAAAAAAGACACTTTGAGAAAAGTGTCTTTTTTTGTCTTATCAACTAGTGTGTCATTTTTTAGAAAACTACAATTCAAAGGATTTATTTAAAAAGCAAAGCCGCCAAAGCAGGATCTCTCTCGTATACATCTTCATAAAAAGACAAGTTGCCATCAGCATCAACCCAAGAGGTGAAATAACCAATGTAAACTGGAATTTTTTCAGGCAAAGTGTACCAATATTCATCACCAGCAGCCATTTTTTCCTCAATTTTCTCCATATTCCATTTCGGGTCGTTTTTCATCAAGGCTTCGGCTAGTTGTTTGGGCTTTGCTACTCTAATACAACCATGACTGAATGCTCTTGATTCGCGAGTAAACAACCCTTTCGAGGGCGTATCATGCAAATAAATAGCATTCGAATTTGGAAATAAAAACTTTACCAATCCCAAAGAGTTTGATGCTCCCGGTTTTTGTCTGACGGAGCCATTGTTCCATTCCATGTTGTGTTTTGCTAAATAGTTCGGGTCTTTTTCTATGGCGGGCAAAATTTCGTTTTTAAGTATACTTGTTGGTACATTCCAGTACGGGCGAAAAACAATATAACGCATGGGTGCACTAAAAATAACTGTCTTGTTCAATGCTTTTCCTACCACAACTTTCGACTTTAGTTCCGCTAGCCCGTTTCTAAAAAAGGTGAGTTCATAGGCCGGAATATTAACCACCACCAATTCTTTTGATTTGGTAATGTCGTTTGACACCCATCTGCAACGTTCCATGTTGAGCATAATGGTTTTGATGCGTTCTTGCACGGGAACATTCATGCTCTTTATGTGTTCAGGCAGGATGCTTTTATTCCATGCATTTCCGTGTCTTTTTTTGTAATTTAAAACGCCTTTTTCTAGCTCCTCATCATAAATAGCGCTTTTAGAATCTTGCTCTAAATCGTTGGTCGTAAAAAGTCGGGTTCTAATTTGGGCGATCACTTGTGCGCTATCACCCGGTTGGTATTTTTTTACAAGAGAATCTACCGTTATTTTTGACCAACCGCCTTTTGTTTCGATTGTTCTATAATTAGCCAATGCTTTTTTGAGTAAAAAATATTGTTTGAGTAAGCCTTTTTCTTCCTTGTGAATTAAAGATGGATTGATCAAAAGCGAATCCAAATAGGCATCATACGATTGTTTTTTTCTAGGCAAAAACCATCCTAAATCTCTGGTTTTTTCGGGTGCTATTCCATCATAAACTTTGTCAACATAAAAGAAAAATAGTGCTGAGTTAAGCAATTCAGTTTCAACACTCGCTTTTTTGTATTTTTTAGGATCTTTAAAAATAGCATCAAATTTTTCTTGATAAGGTATTTTGGCTTCTACACCTTCTTGATTGATGGTGTTTACTTTATTGTACAAAACGCCAGCAAACTCATTTATACCATCTTTGTCAAACCAAATATAATGGAATTGGCGCTTTCGATACAATTCCTCCACTTTTGTTTGATAGGCTTTCAGGTCGGGATACGATTCGAAAAATGGAGCAATCTGTGTGCTATCAAAGGACACTTCTAAATAGTTAGTAGTAGTATTTTTGAGTTGGGAAATGGCTTTGCTTTTATCTTTTTTACAAGAAACAATTGTTAACGAGATGAGAATCAAAAAAGCAGCGTATAATTTTCTCATTGTATTTGGTTTTGAAATTCTAGTGGTTTATGTCAACACAAAAATACATCAAAAAGATGCTTTCAAGTCTTCCACTTTAAGCGTTCGGTATTTGTCGAGCGCTCAAGTGTTAAAAAATCATAAGCTCATAAAGGCGTAATAAAAATAATAAATTATTGATAATAAGAGATTTGTATTCGTTTTATTTTTTAAAAACAAATTTAAGAGTATATTTAACAAGCTTAAATCTGTGAATTATACAACAATTGTTGTATTCACATGTAAAGTTGATCCGGCTTAGCTAGCGTAATTTTACAAAAAATATAAACCAGGTTTTTTATTAAAAATAGGGTTTAAAAATTAGGAATTGTTCAAGATATGTTGGTATAATATCTCTTAAGTAATCCACTCCAAAGTCGCCTTTTTTAAATCAGAATAAAATGCCTATGCCTACTATTTGGTCACCCATTCGAAATTTTTTAGACCGTTTGACCCCTTCAAAAATCCTCAAAAGTTTGGGTGTTTTGGCATTGGCTTTTGTAGCTTTTGTGTTGCTGCTTTGTGTTGGTTTTTCGGTTTATTTTGACAGCAACAAAGCGCAAATAGTACAGCAAATTAATGAACAAATCAACGAAAATTGTTCGGGTTCAGTCGTGATAAAGGATGTTAATTATGCGTTTTTTCAAGGTTTTCCCAACATGACTTTGGCATTAAACCAAGTACAAGTCAAAGATAGTTTATGGCCATTACACAAGCGTACCTTGCTGCAAGCAGAGCGTATTAAGTTGCGCGTAAATGTTTTAAAGTTGTTGGGTAACGAATTGTTTATTGATAAAATAGAGGTTCAAAATGCGAATTTGCATGTTTTCAAATCAAAAAATGGTGTGGTAAATACTTCTATTTTTAAAAGTAAAAAAGACAAAACCCAATCTAAAAGTTCCACTGATACAGCGGTCAAAGAAATTATTTTTAAAAATGTCCGCTTGATTTCTGAAAACCAAAAAGGAAAAAAATTATTCGATTTTGATGTAGAATACCTCAAAGGCAATTTTACTTTTGACGGTTACAATTGGCAGTCAAAGGTTGCCATAAAAACAAAGGCTAATAGTATGGCTTTTAATACACAAAGAGGAAGTTTTGTTCAGAACAAAGTAATTCAGGCAGTATTGGAAGCGAATTACGATGAATTAAGTAAAAAGATTTCTGTAAAGGCTGATGAGCTTTTCATAGGTGCCGATGTGTTTGCCGTTCAAGCGCATTTCGGAATTCAAGAAGACCAAGCTCCGTTTGATATTAGCATTCAAACCAATATTTTATGGCGCAATGCAGCCGCTATTTTGAGTGGAAATATCAAAAAACGTTTGGATCAGTTCGATCTCCAAAAGCCATTACAAGTGCGTTGTTCGATTATTGGCGATTTGAATACAATGGGCGATCCTGAAATTGTGGTGCTGGCGCGCGTGAAAAATGATAGGCTAACTATTCCTGATGGAATTATCACAAATTGTTCGTTTACGGGTCAATTTACCAATAACTTCAAAAAAGGTTTGGGTTGTAACGATATTAATTCAGCAATACGCCTCACCAATTTTGCAGGCCAATACAAAACCATTCCTTTCCGAATTCCTCAAGGTGTAATTGCTAATTTTGAAAAAACTATTGCTACCGGAAATTTTCGCGCTAATTTTAAAATGCAACGCCTCAATAAATTAATCGACAAAGAAATATTGTATTTTACGGGCGGAGATGCTACCGTCAAATTAGAGTTTAAGTTTGATGTGGCGAGTCTAAAAATTAAGAAACCCCAATTCAAAGGCCGTGTTTTTGTAAAAGAGGCACTGCTGAACTACGGTCCAAAGAATTTTGCTTTCCTAAAAACCAATATAGAGCTCGATTTTACAGACAAAGCATTATTGCTCAAAAACATTACTTTTAAAAATGCAAAAAGTGCTGTTTTTATGGAGGGTAAAATAGACAATTTCATGACTTTGTATTACGACAGTCCCCAAAAAATGATTGTTAATTGGCAAGTATACGCTCCGTATTTAGATGTGAAACAATTTGTAGGCGCCATAACAACTGATAATCCAAAGCAAGCGAAGGCGGTTGCTGTAGCAGATCCTTTTTCGGCAAAATTATACGATGCTATCCATAAATCGCAAGTAATAATGGATGTTAAGGCCGATAAAATTAACTATGGTAAATGGAACGCATCCCGAGTGTTGGCTTCAGTAGCATTGATTAATGATTCGTTTATTGTGCAAAAAGCCAAGCTCGAAACTTGCGGTGGTCGTATTGAGGTTGTCGGAAAGATGAGTCGCGAAAGCAAGAATTTTAAAGTAGCTTCTAATGTAAAATTAAGTAGCATCAACGTAACTCAGTTTTTAACGGCTATGGATAATTTTGGAATCAAATCTTTTCAACCAGCAAATGTCGAGGGAACACTAAATGCCACTGCTTACGTCAAAGGATTGATGATTGCCGGAGGTGCATTACAAACGGAAACGCTTGCTGGTAATGTTAATTTCAAATTGTCCGACGGGGCTTTGATCAATTTTAAACCCATAACCGCTGTAGCAAAATTTGCTTTTCCGTTTCGAAATGTCAACAATATTGTGTTAAGTGATTTGGTTGGCGATTTTAAAATTAATGATGGTCGGGTGGGAATCAAAAAATTAAAAGTGAGTTCAAACGTTTTAAATTTTGATGTAAATGGCGTATATTCGTTTCAACGCGGAACCAATTTGGCCATGACCATTCCGCTTCGAAATCCTAGAAAAGACACGCTAATTTCCGATGAGGAAAAACGTTTAGCTAAACGTTACAAAGGTTTGGTTTTACACCTTTTGGCACAAGATGTTGATGGGAAAATTAAAATTAAATGGAATAAAAATCACGAATAAAAATACAATCAGATGCGCTTTAAATTACTATTACCTGTACTGTTATTGATGGTTTTGGGATGTAAAACCAATATTTCATCTTCAAAAAATGCAACGACTGAGGTCAACCAAGTTTTAGACAATTGGCATCAAGCAGCCGCTAAAGCCAACTTTACGGAATATTTTGATGCTCTAGCCGAGGATGCGGTTTTTATTGGTACTGATGCAACTGAAAATTGGAACAAAAAAGATTTTCAAGCCTATGCCAAACCACATTTTGACAAAGGAAAGGCGTGGAGTTTTAGCGCTGTGGAGCGTCATGTTTTTTTTGATGCCAGCGGAAATCTAGCTTGGTTTGACGAATTGTTAAACACCCAAATGAAAATTTGCAGAGGTTCAGGAGTTCTGGTCAAAGTGGATGGACAATGGAAAATAAAACAATACGTTTTGTCAATGACGGTACCAAATGAACATTCGAACACGGTAATTCAAGCCAAATCAGCTACCGAAGATGCTCTTTTGAAAACACTTCAATCCAAAAAAGGCAAATAGTTCATATATATTTCCTTAATTTTGCCAGCTGAAACCGTCAAATCGAACGGTACGAAGCATAAATATTTTAAGAAAAGTGGGAAGCAAAAATAAATTAAAGAGATTTAAGGAAAACGAAACATTCAACAATGTTTTTCAACCAACTAGAGAAGAAGTAGTAGGCGATTTATTTCCGTTGAAAGGAAAATGGAATACCGACTTTTTCAAAAACGATAATCCTTTGGTACTCGAATTAGGGTGCGGAAAAGGAGAGTACTCTGTTGGCTTGGCTGAACGTTACCCAAATAAAAATTTCATCGGAATTGATATCAAAGGCGCGCGTTTTTGGCGTGGTGCCAAAACAGCTGTTGAAACAGGTTTGTATAATGTTGCATTCATCCGAACTCAAATTGAGTTGATCAATCATATTTTTGCCGAAAACGAAGTCGATGAAATTTGGATTACTTTTCCAGACCCACAAATCAAATACAAGCGTACTAAACACAGAATGACAAATTCACAGTTCTTACAATTGTATAAAAAAATCCTCAAAAAAGACGGAGTAGTAAACTTAAAAACCGATAGTGAATTCATGCACGGGTACACCTTAGGATTACTGCACGGCGAAGGTCACGAGGTTTTATATGCAAATCACAATGTGTACAGAAATGAAGGTAGTCCGGAAGAAGTTACTGCTTTTCAGACCTTTTACGAGAAACAATACTTAGAAATTAATAAAGCAATTACCTATATTCGATTCAGAATCAAAGAATAGTCTTATGTTTGACTTCGATTTTGAATCTCTTTTTGTGCCTATGAATTTAATCACTTCCTTATTTTTGGGTTTTATAACCGCTTTCGTAGGTATTACTCCTCCCGGTTTAATCAACATGACGGCGGCAAAAGTGAACCTGAAAGAAGGAAAAAGTAGCGCTTATTGGTTTGTTCTTGGCGCGGTGATCATCATTTTTTTTCAGGCATCTTTAGCTATTTTCTTTGCACGATTTATCAAAGAACGCCCAGATGTGGTCGTGCTATTGCGCGAAGTAGGTTTCGGGATTTTTGCTGTGCTTACGGTTTATTTTTTGTTCATTGCCAAAAAGCCAGTCAAAAAAATGGGAAGCATCAAAAAAAGAAGTACTTCCACTCGCTTTTTTCTCGGTATGCTACTTTCGGCGCTCAATTTTTTTCCTATTCCGTATTACGTTTTTGTTAGTATTACACTGGCATCTTACAATCTTTTTTACTTTGAGGCTACTCATGTTTTTACTTTTGTGGCGGGTGTTGTTTCTGGTTCTTTTTTGGTGTTTTATTTTTACATTACTTTTTTTCAAAAAATCCAAAACAAGACAGACTTCTTGATGCGCAACATGAACGGAATCATCGGTACAATCACAGGTTTAATAGCGCTTTTTACTCTCGTGAATATAGTTCGGTATTACTTTGGTTAAACTGTTTTTTTAGCAATCAAAAGCATGGCAAACGAAAATTTTTTTGAAAGAGTTTACGACCTAGTTCGGCAAATTCCATACGGAAAAGTGACTTCCTACGGCGCCATTGCTAGAGCCTTAGGTTCGGCACAATCATCCCGAATGGTAGGCTGGGCCATGAATGCTTCGCATACGCTTGAAGATGTGCCTGCGCATCGTGTAGTGAACAGAAACGGTTTGCTTACTGGCAAAATGCATTTTGACGGATCTAACTTAATGCAACAATTGTTAGAAAACGAAGGTATTGAAGTACGCGACAACCAAATTGTTGATTTTGAGGCTCATTTCTGGACGCCAACAATCCCAACAGAAGAATAATTTCTAGCATAACTCCCTCATAGCACGCACTAATGTACGCATCAATAAATGCGATACAAATCCTTTAAAATAAGAACTTTTCATGCTATATTTGCAATCTGAAATCAGTTTAAATAAAGATAATGTTCTGGTATGCAAATGCCAATAGAAAACAGCGAATTAGAAATGAAATTAGATAGAAAAGAAATTCTTAAAGCGTTAGAGACCATTACCATTGCCGGCGAAGGTAAAAATATGGTTGAAAGTGGTGCTATTACCAATGTTATCACTTTTGGAGATGAGGTTGTTGTTGATTTAGTATTGCACACGCCTGCAATGCACATCAAAAAAAGAGCCGAAGACGATATTAAAAAAACAATCCTAGAAAAAGTTTCGCCCGAAGCTAAAGTTAAAATCAACACCAAAGTTGAGGTTGCTGATAAGCCAGAAATTAAGGGAAAATCGATTCCTGGAATCAAAAATATTATCGCAGTAGCCTCAGGAAAAGGTGGAGTAGGAAAATCTACTGTAACCGCAAACTTGGCTGTAACGCTTGCAAAAATGGGCTTTTCAGTAGGTGTTCTTGATGCTGATATCTACGGACCATCGATGCCAATTATGTTTGATGTCGAAAGTGAAAAACCAGTTTCAGTAACGGTTGATGGAAAATCAAAAATGAAACCAATCGAAAGTTATGAAGTAAAAATTCTTTCTATTGGATTCTTTACTTCTCCAAGTCAAGCCGTAATCTGGAGAGGACCAATGGCTTCCAAAGCATTAAACCAAATGATTTTTGATGCTGATTGGGGCGAATTAGACTTTATGTTACTTGATTTACCTCCAGGAACGGGTGATATCCACCTTTCTATCGTACAATCGTTGCCGATTACAGGAGCAGTAGTCGTGAGTACTCCGCAAGCAGTAGCTTTAGCCGATGCTAAAAAAGGAGTTTCGATGTTCTTGTCAGAAGCGATCAATGTACCGGTTTTAGGAATTATTGAAAACATGGCGTATTTCACACCAGCTGAATTACCAGATAACAAATATTATATTTTTGGTCAAGAAGGAGCTAAAAACCTAGCTGACGATTTAGGAGTACCATTTTTAGGTGAAATCCCAATCGTGCAATCCATTCGTGAAGCTGGTGATTACGGACGCCCAGCGGCCATGCAAATCGCTTCACCGGTTGAAAACATTTTTGACGAAGTGACTCGTAATGTAGTGCGCGAAGTTGTGGCAAGAAACGAAAGTTTACCACCAACTGAGGCAGTAAAAATTACAACAATGGCAGGTTGTTCTGCTGTAAAAAAATAAAATTAGAAACTTTTGAAAATGATTTTCAATCTTTCAATTTTCTAATCTTACAATCTTTAAATAAAGAAAATGACAACAGAAGAATTAACAATTGAAGTTCAAAAAGCGCTCGAGGAAATTAGACCTTTTTTAAATTCCGATGGTGGCGATATTACACTTATTTCTATCGAAGATGACAAGCACGTAAAAGTCCGTCTTGAAGGTGCTTGTACCGCATGCAGCGTCAATCAAATGACTTTGCGCGCCGGCGTTGAAACTACAATCAAAAAATTTGCACCGCAAATAGAAACAGTTGTCAATATTTTATAGAGGCATTTGGGCGTAACCCTTTTATAAAAATAGGCCAACGGTAGTAGTACTGAAGGGCCTATTTTTATAAAACGGTCAGGCTGTTCGCTGTATCTTTTATTCCGCAGGCTCCATAAAAGGATGCCGCTGCCATCCTTTACGCGAACCCCAATACCAATCAAAATTTGTAAAACACTCACAAAACCAATAACATGGACGTATTAATCAAAATCAAAGACAGAGAAGGAGTTGTTCACGAACTACAAGCACCAACGGATATGGCAATGAATATCATGGAGCTTTGTAAAGCCTACGAATTGCCAGTTGAAGGAACTTGCGGTGGTATGGCCATGTGTGCCTCTTGTCAGTGCTACGTTTTGAACGAAGTGCCTCTGCCAGAAATGGGCGATGATGAAGAAGCCATGTTATCCGAAGCGTTTTATGTAAAGTCAAACAGCCGTTTGGGTTGTCAAATTCCAATCACGGAGGACTTAGAAGGATTAGAACTCGAATTGGCACCAGAATATTAAAAGCAATCAAAATTAAAGGTAGAGCCTCAAAATATGTAAAAATATTTTGAGGCTTTTTTTATTCAATTGAAAGAGATATATTCGTACAATATTTTTTTGATTTTCAATTACTAATAAGTGCTATGGAGCTTACTTCTTATTCGCCAGGATTGCATAAACTAGTCACCTTAAGCGTTCCTGACTCATCCAAGCTCACTAATAGCGCCGGTTTCATGGCTTTTACTGATGCTGTTTTGCAACAACACGCCCTCGAAAAAGTAGGTGCTGTGGTGCATGATTTCGAGAACGATAGTTTCACCATAGCCGTTTGCCTCAAAGAATCTCACATTTGCATTCATACTTGGCCCGAATTCAATCAACTTACTCTTGATGTGTATTTGTGTAATTATTTACAGGATAATACCGAAAAAGTCAAAGCAGTAATGGCGCAGTATGTGGAATATTTTCAAGGAATTGTTTTAAAAGACTTCGAAATTAATAGATAATAGTATGGAGGTTACTTGTAGCAATTGCAACCATACCACTAAGTTGGATTTGAATTTTGATGTCAATATTTACGCATGTACTAATTGCGTATACGTATATCAAGATCGAGATGGTTTGCGATTTAGAGACCAACTTAGACCTTTTGTTTTTGATGAACACTTGGAGGTAGGTCAAATAGGTGTTTTTAATGATAAAGAGTACACCGTTACGGGTTTACTCATTAAAGAATACGACGGTTTTGCTTGGGCAGAGTACCAGTTGCAAAGCAAAGATGATTTTGCTTATTTATCTGAAGCTGCAGGTCATTGGATTTGGCTTGAAGAAATTCAGTTTGATAAAAAGGTTGGCAACCATCCAAAAACGGTTGATCACGAAGACTTAAGTTACACTTGTTATTCGTATTCGTATCCAAAACTGAGAGCCGCTCGTGGTTTTTTTGATTTTGATATCTTCGAAAAGGCTGAGTTGATTGAGTATATTAATCCTCCTTTTCTTTTGTCCTTTGAACGAAAATCAAATGTACAAACTGCCTACAAAGGCGAGCACATCAAAAAATCAGTAGTCAAAAAAGCTTTTGATAACCCAACTTTACCTAATAAAGCAGGTGTAGGTTTGGTGCAACCTTTCCTGATTGATTTGCGTCAATTGGCGATCACTTTTTGTGTAGTAGCGCTTTTAATTATCATCTCCAATTGGTACTTCAATAAGGATAGAGTGGCAGCCAATGTCCTCGATACGCAGTTGCCATTAGCTAGCGCTACAACTAAAGATTTTGTAAGTCCAAGTTTTACCCTTCAAGGTAGTGCGGCGCCACTCTCGGTCGAATTGTATGCACCCGTTAGTAATTCGTGGGTGAATGTACAAGTGGCTTTGGTAAACGAAAAAACAGGCGATGAGGTTTATGCCAGCAAAGACATTGAATACTATTCTGGTTATACCGAAGGCGAGTCCTGGTCCGAAGGTTCAAATAGCGAGAGTTTTAATTTGTGTGGTGTGCCTGCTGGTCAATACCATTTAACAATCAGCTCGATGAAAGCTCCTGAGGATGTAACCAGCGATTTTATCAAAGTGAAAGCAGTTTGGAGCGAACCTTCATCACGCAACATCTGGATTGTTTTAATTTGCATGATTGTGGTTTTGGTAGGTTTATTTTACTTAGAACGCAATTTCGAAGAACGCCGCTGGGCCGATAGCAGTTACTCTGAATACAACTCTTAAAGCATGGAAAATATACTAAACTACATTAAAAATAACTACTTGTCATTGGGTATTGGTTTGTTTTTTTACCTCTTGTTTGTGTATTACAATACATCAGGAAATCAGTTGTGCGATTGCGAAACAACCGAAAAATACAAACCCGAGTCAAATGCACGCGGTAGCATTAACCGTTTTTATCATAAATAATTTTTAAAATCTCAACCTATGGACTTTCTTACATCAAAACCTATTTTAAACTCTTTGGTATTTTCTCTTTTAGGAATTGTAATTCTTTTGATTGCTTATTTTATCATCGAGAAACTAACTCCTGAAAATACTTGGAAAGAAATCACCGAAAAGAATAATACAGCCGTTGCCATTGTATTTGGTGCACTTATTATTGGTTTTTCTATGATTATTAGTGCCGCAATTCATGGGTAAAAAATTTTTAAAATTTGAATATTTACTTCTTTTTGCAGTTTTTACCATCGCAACCTGCGGACTGGTTTATGAACTTGTGGCCGGTACTTTGGCGAGTTATTTGCTTGGTGATTCGGTAAAACAATTCTCGTTCATTATTGGGGTGTACTTATTTGCAATGGGAGTAGGTTCTTATTTTGCGAAGTTTTTAACCAAAAACATGCTCAATACCTTCGTTGAAATCGAAATTCTCGTAGGTCTTATTGGTAGTTTGAGCTCGGTAGTGCTTTTTTTATTGTTCGAAAGTGTATATTCTTTTCAGCTCATTTTGTACTTGTTGGTTTTTATCACGGGTTGTTTGGTTGGGCTCGAAATTCCGCTTTTGATGAATATTCTTAAAGATAAAGTAGCCTTTAGAGATTTAGTATCCAATGTTTTTACTTTTGATTACATCGGAGCGCTGTTGGCTTCTATTTTATTTCCGTTGGTTTTGGTTCCTAAATTGGGAATAATGGGCACGTCTTTGTTCTTTGGAATGATCAATATCAGTATTGCTATTGTATTGTGCTTTAGTTTAAAAAAAGAGCTTAAAAATGTGTACCTATTGCGATTTAAAGCTATTGGTGCTTTTGTAACTTTAGTTGTAGTCGCTTTTTTTTCTGATTCGATTTTGTCCTACACAGAAGGCAATTTGTACGGCGAAAATATCATTTACTCCAACACAACGCCTTACCAACGCATTGTGCTAACCCATAATAAAAGTGATTACCGCTTGTATTTGAACAACAATTTACAATTCAGTTCTAAAGATGAGTACCGTTATCATGAAGCCTTGGTGCATCCTGCAATGGCAATGGCAAAAAACGCCAAAAATATTTTAGTTCTGGGTGGTGGCGACGGACTTGCGGTACGCGAAATTTTGAAATACCCCGAAGTTCAAAAAATTACGCTGGTAGATTTAGATGAGGGCATGACTAAATTATTTAAAACCAATTCTATTTTGACTGGTTTTAATGAAAATGCACTAAACGATCCGAAGGTACAGGTCCTGAATCAAGACGCTTTTGTCTGGGCCAAAAGTACCCAATCAAAGTTTGATGTGGTGGTGATTGATTTCCCGGATCCGTCTAATTATAGCTTGGGCAAGTTGTATTCTTTGAACTTTTACAACACTATAAAATCGATTTTGGCTAAAGATGCGGTAATCGTAGTGCAAACTACCTCTCCGTTTTTTGCCCCGAAGTCTTTTTGGTGTATCAACAAAACCTTGGCTGAAACTTTTCCGCAGGTTGATGCTTACCATGCGTATGTTCCTTCGTTTGGCGAATGGGGATTTTCGATTGCAATAAACAGTTTCGAAACTACTTTTAATACCGTAAACAGGCGAGCTGATAAGCTGCGTTTTTACAATTACCAGTTCGACCAATTCAATTATTTTGCTAAAGACATGATTTCGAATGAAGTCGAAATTAATCGTTTAGACAACCAAATCTTAGTACGCTATTTTGATGAAGAGTGGGGAAAATTATAAGTTCTCGAGGCGATTTTTTCTAAAATCAGCTGCGGCAGCAGTGTTGATTACTCCCTTTTTGCAAGCGTGTAAAGAGAAGGCATTGTCAATTATATTTCGAATCACAGGTACCAATCATATTCTAGGACACCGCTTACGCACCAAGAATTTTCCAAAGGTAAGTGAACAATTAAAAGTAAAATACCTGATTGTTGGAGGGGGAATTTCTGGTTTGAGTGCCGCGCGAGAATTCAGCAAACGAGGCGAAACTGATTTTTTACTCGTTGAACTTGAAAAAGGAATAGGAGGCAATTCATCAAACGGCGAAAATCAATATTCAAAATTTCCTTTGGGAGCGCATTATTTGCCTTTGCCTAATAAATCAGATACTAAATTACTGCAGTTTTTGCAGGAAGAAAATATTATTCAAGGTTATGACTCCCAAAGTTTCCCTGTTTTTGATGAGGCTCAGTTGACTTTTGCCCCGAGCGAACGTTTATTTTACCGTAACAGTTGGCAAGAAGGATTGCTACCTCGAATTGGGAATACACCCGAGGATGAAGCGCAAATGCAGCGTTTTTTTGAGCAAATGGAAAAGTTTCGACTCGCTAAAGGTGCAGATGGGAAATTTCTTTTTGATATCCCTTTGGTGAAATCCTCGACTGATAGCAAAACACGTGCGCTTGACCAAATGACGATGGCTGAGTGGTGCTGTCAACATGAGTTTACTTCACCTTTGCTTTTAGAATGTATTAATTATTGTTGCCGAGACGATTTTGGTTTGGGTATCGAGTTTGTTTCTGCTTGGGCGGGAATTCATTACTTCGCAGGGCGAAAACACGACAGTACTCCCAAGGGCGCTGATACTGTTTTGACTTGGCCCGAAGGCAATGCCCGATTAGCGCAACACTTGAAAAAATATGTAAAAGGCAAAAGTTTACAATCGCATTTGGTATACGAAATAACTACTGATAATAATGGCGTTGAAGTAAAGGTTTTTGATGCTTTGAACAATAAATCGATTCAAATTACTGCAGAAAAAGTCATTATGGCTTGTCCGCAATTTGTTAATCAGTACTTGCTTTCTGAACGCAAACAATTGGCTCAAGAGTTTCATTATGCACCCTGGTTGTTGGCCACTTTGGTCGTGACTGATTTGGGTGATAATGGCAGTTATCCTTTGTGTTGGGATAATGTTATTCAAGGTGCCAAAGGCTTGGGGTATATTTACGACCAACAACAATCTGTTCAGCAAGTGCATGCTAAAAAAGTGATTACTTATTACTACAGTTTTTCAAGTGATAATTGCGCCAAAAGCCGAAAGGAGTTGTATTATAAAAATAAGGAACATTGGAAGAAATTAGTTTTTGATGATTTGCGTCTGGCTCATCCGGATATAGAATCGAAAACAGAGGAAATTAATGTACACTTGTTAGGTCACGGAATGATTAGTCCGGTTCCGGGTTTTATTTTTGGCAAAGCCAAAGCAGAAGCAGCCAAAGCTATAGCTAATCGTATTTTCTTTGCTCACTCTGATCTGGCCGGAATTTCTATTTTTGAAGAAGCGTTTCACCAAGGCATTCATGCCGTAAATCAAATACTCGATGCGTCAACCTTGGATACATAAGCCACTCACAGATGGCGTTTTTATATTGGCTCCAGCTTTTTTTGTATCGTTGTTGGTCATTATTTTTCATGATACTTTTCGAGTTATTGAGGACCAATATTCTTTTTATACCTGGCTTTTTTTGATTGTTTTTATAGATGTAGCGCACGTTTATGCTACACTTTTTAAAACGTATTTTGTACCTGACGCTTTCAAAGCACGACGTACGTTGCTGCTGGTTTTGCCATTAGTGTGTTTTTTGATTGGGATGCTGCTTTTTAGTTTTGGTAGTACTGTTTTTTGGTCGTGTTTGGCCTACATCGCGGTGTTTCATTTTATCAGACAACAGTATGGTTTCATGCGACTGTTTTCGCGTTTAGAAACGAAAACAAAGTGGACTGTGTTTTTTGATAATTTGTTTATTTATTCGGCAACTGTGTATCCGATGTTGTACTGGTTTTTATCCAGTCCACGTGCTTTTACATGGTTTACTGAACATGATTTTTTTAGAGTCGAAAATAGATTTACGCTCGAAGTTTTGGGATGGATTTATGGCTTTGTTCTCTTGTTTTATGTGCTTCGAACGGCTTTTCAAACCTACCAACAAAAGTTTTTTAATCTTCCAAAAAATGCAATTATTGTAGGTACATTTTTATCTTGGTATTTAGGAATTGTGTATTACAACAACGATCTTATTTTTACTTTGCTTAATGTAGTAGCGCACGGAATTCCTTATATGGCGCTGATTTATCTTAACGAAATACATCTTAAGCAAAGCCGCGGGTCTGGAATTGTAGCTTTTGCCAAAGGTGGTAAAGGTTGGCTTGTTTTTATCGGAGTTTTGGTATTGATAGCCTTTTCAGAAGAATATTTATGGGAAGTTTTAGTTTGGCAGGAACATTTTTCAAGTCCTAGTTTGGATATGGCACAATGGCAAATTATAATCGTTCCTTTATTGACAGTTCCTCAATTTACCCATTATCTCTTAGACGGATTTATCTGGAAATCTAAATAATTGTGAGACAAAAAAAAGTCCTGAAATATCAGGACTTTTTGCGTTTTTTTTAAGTTGTCATCAAGTGTTCGACTTGTAATTGCTCTTCTATAGCATCCCAAAGCCCGATGCGTTTTTCTAATGCTTGCTTCGATACTTCTTCAACATCTGACCATTTTTGAGCATCATTACCACACAATTCAGTGATCATTGTCATGGCCATTGGTCCGTGTTCGTCGGCATCAAGTTCAATATGTCTTTCAAAATAATAGATAAGTTTACTCAAGTCGGTTTCAGGGAAATTAGCTTGAAAATTTCTCAGGATTTCAGTAAACATACTCGGAATCAAATCTTCTCTTCCGAAAGTAAAAGCTGCTGCAATTTCATGTGCTTTTCCTTCTTCAATAACTCGGAAAGTAAAGTCTAAAAATGCTTTTATGTTGGGGTGAAGATTACTTGTTTTAATCGCAACAAAAATGTTTTTTAACGAATCTACTTCTTGTAAAAAAGCTTTGATGCCATTGGTGTCTGCTTGGCACGCTTCCATTGCTTCGATATACATTTCGTAATGGCTAGAACGCTTTCCGTCTAAAGTCAAATCAGACTCTTCCGCCAACACGATTTCATTGATTAAATATCTCGTCTCCGGATTTGGTGTGGCAAACCAAGGAGTAGAGGTACAAGTCAATTTAGATTGTAATGCCTTTAAAAGCGACATAAAGTCCCAAACTGCGTAAACATGGTTTTCTAGAAAACATTGTAAATCAGCAATTGTTTTTACTTTATTATAGAGCGAATGTTGTAACAATAGTTCTTTTTGGGGCTGAATACTATTGTTGATGGTAGCAATATTCATGTGCAGGATTTTTTTTGTAAAGATAAAAAAGCTTCTTGTTTCCAAGAAGCTTCTATTATCATTTTTAAGTATACTTTAATAAACGTTTATTACTACTTAAAAGCTGGAATATCGGTGATGTCCATACCTGTAATAAGTAAGTGAATATCGTGTGTTCCTTCGTATGTAATTACGGATTCTAAGTTCATCATGTGGCGCATGATAGAGTATTCACCTGTAATTCCCATTCCGCCTAGAATTTGTCTGGCTTCACGAGCTATATTGATTGCCATCTCAACGTTGTTTCTTTTGGCCATTGAAATTTGTGCTGTAGTAGCTCTTCCTTCGTTTCTTAAAACACCAAGTCTCCAAGTTAGTAATTGTGCTTTGGTGATTTCGGTTATCATTTCAGCCAATTTCTTTTGTTGTAATTGTGTTCCCGCAATCGGTTTGTCAAACTGAATTCTTTCTTTAGCATAACGCAAAGCAGTATCGTAGCAATCCATAGCAGCACCAATAGCGCCCCAAGCAATTCCGTAACGAGCCGAGTCTAAGCAACCAAGTGGTGCGCCAAGACCTGATTTATTTGGTAAAAGGTTTTCTTTTGGAACCTTTACGTTGTCAAAAATTAATTCTCCTGTAGACGAAGCACGAAGCGACCATTTGTTGTGCGTTTCTGGAGTGGTGAAACCTTCCATGCCACGCTCTACAATCAAACCGTGAATTCTGCCTTCTTCATTTTTAGCCCAAACTACGGCAATATCAGCAAATGGAGCATTTGATATCCACATTTTGGCACCATTTAAAAGGTAATGGTCGCCCATATCTTTAAAGTTGGTTGTCATTCCGCCAGGATTTGATCCATGATCAGGTTCGGTCAAGCCAAAACAACCCATGTATTCTCCGGTAGCTAATTTTGGTAAATATCTCATACGTTGCTCTTCGTTACCGTATTTCCAAATAGGATACATTACTAACGATGATTGAACAGATGAAGTTGAACGAACACCAGAGTCTCCGCGCTCAATTTCTTGCATGATTAAACCGTATGAGATTTGGTCTAAACCAGCACCGCCATATTCAACAGGGATGTATGGACCAAAACCACCAATTTCACCCAAACCTTTTATAATTTGTTTCGGGAATTCAGCACGCTGTGCATAGTCTTCAATGATAGGCGATACCTCTTTTTTTACCCAAGCACGTGCAGAATCGCGCACAAGTTTGTGTTCTTCGGTTAGTAAATCGTCTAAGTTATAATAATCTGGTGATTGAAATAAGTCTGGTTTCATGGTTTAGTACTTTTTATAGCTACAAATTTACATAAAGAAATATAACAAAACCATTAACAATTGTTATATTTTTATAATTTGAGGCTAATTTGAAGTTTAAAAGTACAAACAATGAGTCAAATACATTGCGCAATTTGAAAATTTGGGATTTGTTTAAACGAAGTTTTTTACATCTTCAAATAAAAATCCTTTGTCAAGGCAATATATTCTGGAGTGTAAATGTGTCTTTCAGTTTCGATAATTAATTCGTCAACTGTATAATCAATAGTTTCTTTTCGAGTAAATGCGAGTAAACTACGTTTGATTTCAGTGGTTGGTGTTCCTTTTACACGAGTAATTTTTAAGGGATATAACTCGTATTCATTGGCCAAAGCAATAAAGTTACCTTCTTCTTTGTAAGGAATGATTACGGAGAATATTCCGTTTTCAGAAAGTAATAAATCGGCCGCCTCAATTAATTCTTCAAAAGGCATAGCATCAGCAAAACGGGCCAAATCACGCTGCTCATTTTCTGTTTTGTAGTCCTCGGTATAAAATGGTGGGTTAGAAACAATTACATCGTACTCGTCTTCGGGTTCTTCAACAAATTCGTCTAGACCAGCATGATAACAAAATAAGCGATCGCTCCAAGGCGAATTTTCGAAATTATCTGTTGCTTGCTCATACGCATCCTCGTCAATCTCTAAAGCATCAATTTGTTCAGCGTTGCTTCTTTGCGCAAGCATCAATGCAATGATTCCAGTTCCGGCACCAATATCCAAAATACTAAAAGGATTATTACTTATTGGAGTCCAAGCGCCAAGAAGAACTCCATCAGTGCCAATTTTCATAGCACATCGGTCTTGTTCAACAGCAAATTGTTTGAATTGGAAATTAGACATGAAAATAAGATAAATTAAACCATTAAGAAATTAAGGGAATTGAGAGAAAAACTTAATGAACCTTAATTTCTTAATGGTTCAAAAAAATAAATTAAAGGTACATTTCAATTAATCCTTCTGGTAAATCCATGATCACTTTTTTGTTTTCACGATCTATCTTAACCAAAAAATGGTCAATCATAGGGATTAAGATTTCAGTTCCTTTGTTGAGCACTTCAAATAGAGGTTGTGCGGTAGTGTCGTTGATTGATTCGATTTTTCCAACAACGCCAAGGCGTTTGTCTTCAACTTCAAAACCAATTACTTCGTGAAAATAGAATTTGTTACCGCTAAGTTTTGGTAACATTTTTAGAGGCAAATATAAGTCGTTGCCAACAATAGCATCGGCGTCTTCCTCAGTATTGACATCTTCAAAACGAATGCGAAGAAAGTCATTTTTGTGCAGCGAACTGCTTTCAATAAAAAAAGGAACCAAGTGTTTGTTGCATTCAACAAACACTGATTCCAGATTTTCGTATAACTCGGGTTCGTCCGTGTCTAAATAGGCAAGAACTTCCCCTTTGAAACTAAATTTTTTAGCGATTTTACCTAAGTAGAAACAATCTTCTTTACGCATCGTCGCTAGCTAAAATTATGCTTCAGTAGTTTCGTTGTTTTCTTCAGTTGCTGGAGCTTCTTCAGCTTCAACTTCTTCAGTTGCAGGAGTTGCAGCAGCAATTGCGTCAGCCTCTGCTTGTGCAGCAGCAGCTAAACGTTTAGCGTTAACTTCTTGTTCTGCTTTTAATGCTTTTGCTTTAACATCAGCTTGTGCTTTTGTCAAACCTTCTTTTTTAGCATCAACTTTACCAGCTTTTGCCTCTAACCAAGCAGCTAATTTAGCATCAGCTTGTTCTTGAGTTAAAGCTCCTTTACGAATACCTCCATCAAGGTGGTGCTTCAATAAAGCTCCTTTGTAAGAAAGGATTGCTCTAGCAGTGTCAGTTGGCTGTGCACCATTGTGCAACCATTTTACAGCGCTATCCAAGTTTAATTCGATAGTTGCAGGGTTTGTGTTTGGATTGTAAGTACCAATTTTTTCAAGGTATTTACCATCTCTTTTTGAGCGTGCATCTGCAGCTACAACCCAGTAAAAAGGTTTTTGTTTTTTACCGTGTCTTTGTAATCTAATTTTTACTGACATAATCGTGTGATTAAATTTTGAGGTACTCGACCTCGATTAATTAAGGGTGCAAAGATACATTTTTTCTAGATATATACTACTGTTGCTAATAATTTTATGAAGTTGAGTTGGTTGGCGTAGCGATTTTATAAAAAGACCAGTTGTTTTATGCTTTTTAATACAGTATTGTTTTATTTTTGTTTTTCAAAAGCATTTAAAAATGAAAAAATTTTCGGTTCTACTGTTTCTTGTATTAGCTTTATCTAGTTGTGAAGAGGATATTCGTTTTAATAATCCTTCGATGCAGGCTTTAAAAGACAATGTTTTTTGGCGAGCGTTGAATACAACAGCTACTGTTCAAGCCGATGGTTCCTTGTTAATTGAGGGACAAACAAGAGACGAAGTCTTTCAATTGCAAACGGCTGAGACTGCTATAAAACGTTATGTTTTAGGGGAGGGAAATGCAAGTAATGTGACTTACAAAATTATAGCTACTGAAGGTCAATTTGAATATGAAACAGGAACTAATGCTGCAAGTGGTCAAATTGTAATTACCGAGTATGACACAGCTGCTAAAACTGTTTCTGGGACATTTCGTTGCAGCGTTGAAAGTGCAAGCGGAAGTCTTCTGGTGGGAAACACCGTGGTTTTCAGAGAAGGTGTTTTTTATAAAATACCAATTAAATAAGTAACGCTATAAAGCGAAAAGGTAAAGTGTTTTTTAAGTACTTCGAGTGAGCTTTATGAGAACTGTTTTGTTGAACGTATTAAAATAAAATCACAAATAAGCTAATATGTAGTAGATTAGAGAAAATTAGCACTACATTTGTTGTATTATTTAAATAAGTACATATGAACATTTTTGTTGGAAGCCTTCCATTCAGTATTGAGGAAGCAGATTTAAGAGAGTCTTTCGAGGCTTACGGAGCAGTAGATTCAGTTAAAATTATCTCAGATAAATTTACAGGAAGAAGTAAAGGATTCGGTTTTGTTGAGATGCCAAATGATGACGATGCTCAAAAAGCTATTGACGAATTGAACGGAGCTACTGTTCAAGGACGTGCAATTGTTGTAAACAAATCTGAGCCTAAACCAGAAGGTGAAAGAAGAAGTTTTAACAACAACCGTGGTGGTGATTCACGCGGTGGTTACGGAAACAACCGTGGTGGAGATAGCCGTGGTGGAGACAGAGGAAGATATTAATATTTTTTTCAATCATATAAAAAAAGGTGTTCATGAAAATGAGCACCTTTTTTGTTGCGGTTAATTTGTTGAAAAAAGAAATAAGTGCTAGCTGTAAAAGTGTTGTTTTGAAGTTTAGTATTGCTAGCACTCTCTTTTTTAATTGTTATAAATTGGCTACTAGCCAATCGCCAACCTCGCTGGTTTTATAGGTTTTAGTTCCTTTTGCAGCCAAATCTTCTGTTACGATTCCTTCTTCAAGTGATTTGTTCACTACAGCACGAATGGCTTCTGCTTCTTCGGTTAAACCAAAAGCATCTTCAAACATCATTGCGGCAGATAATATAGTTGCTAACGGATTTGCAATATTCAAACCTGTAGCTTGAGGGTAAGATCCGTGTATTGGCTCGTACAACGAAGTATGTTCGCCCACTGATGCAGATGGCATTAACCCCATTGATCCAGAAATTACAGATGCTTCGTCCGTTAAAATGTCTCCAAATAAATTTTCGGTAATCAATACATCGTATGAGTTCGGCCATTGTACCAATCGCATTGCAACAGCATCCACAAATTCGTACGAAACTTCCACTTCTGGATAGTCTTTCTCCATGGCTTGAACGGTTTCTCTCCACAAACGCGATGTTTCTAAAACATTGGCTTTGTCAACACAGCATAGTTTTTTTGATCGGGTCATGGCTAACTCAAATCCTTTTTTTGCCAAACGTTTAACTTCGGCTCTGGTATAAACACAATTGTCATAAGCAGTTTCTCCGTCATCTTTGCGACCTTTTTCTCCAAAGTAAATACCACCGGTTAACTCTCTTAAAAAAACCAAGTCGGTTCCTTCAATACGTTCTCTTTTTAATGGTGAATTGTCAATGAGCGAAGGGAAAGTAAAGGTAGGTCGTACATTAGCGAACAATCCTAATTTTTTACGCATCAACAACAAACCTTGCTCTGGACGTACTTTTGCCGTGGGATCGTTGTCGTATTTGGGATGTCCAATTGCGCCAAATAAAACGGCATCGGCAGCCATACAAATTTCATGAGTTTCGTCAGGGTAAGGAACACCTACAGCGTCAATAGCGCAGGCGCCTGTCAGTGCGGGTGTCCAAGTGATCTCATGATTGAATTTTTTAGCAATCGCGTCGGACACTTTTACTGCTTCGTTTATTACTTCGGGACCAATTCCGTCTCCGGCTAAAAGGGCTATATTTAATTTCATGTTTTAAGCATTTATTGTTTTAAGGTTTAAAGTTGCAAAGTTGCAAAGGTTCATAGGTTCAAAGGTTCAGAGTCACAACAATAAAGAAAAAATTTTGATCCTTTGCTTCACTGATCCTTTGCATCTTTCTTCAGATATTACATTCAGCATTTTCTGAGTAGCAATGATTGCGGCTACGGTTTGATCAGAATCTAATCCTCGTGTTTTAAATTCTTTTCCGTTATTTACCCAAGTGATAATTGTTTCACATAGAGCATCAGAGCTACTTCCGGGTGGAATGCGCACTGCATAATCAATTAAGGTAGGCAAAGTCCAGTTTTTACTTTTGTAAATTTTTGCCAAAGCATTCATAAAAGCATCAAATTGCCCGTCGCCTTGCGCATGCTCTTCAATGATTTCACCATTTATTTTTAATGATAGGGTAGTGGAAGGGCGCAAACCTTTGGCGTGCGATAAAATATACGATTCGACCACTATGCGTTCTTGGTACGAATGACTGTCAAGAACGTCTGAAATAATATAGGGTAAATCTTCCTTTGTGACCGTTTCTTTTTTGTCGCCTAATTCAATGATGCGTTGCGTGACTAGTTTTAAATCTTCTGGATTCAACTGGAGACCAAGTTCTTGCAAGTTTTTTTCAATATTGGCTTTGCCTGAAGTTTTTCCTAAGGCATATTTGCGTTGGCGCCCGAAGCGTTCCGGTAGTAAATCGTTAAAGTATAAATTGTTTTTATTGTCACCATCGGCATGAATTCCGGCAGTTTGGGTAAAAACATTATCGCCAACAATTGGTTTATTGGCAGGAATACGGTAGCCAGTAAAAGTTTCGACTAGTTTGCTAACAGAATACAAGGAAGATTCCTTAACTCCGATTTCAATTTCGGGTAAAAAATCGTTGATGACCGCAACCGTGCTTTCT
Source organism: Flavobacterium turcicum (assembly GCF_011365745.1). Classification (GTDB taxonomy): domain Bacteria; phylum Bacteroidota; class Bacteroidia; order Flavobacteriales; family Flavobacteriaceae; genus Flavobacterium; species Flavobacterium turcicum. The sequence continues at coordinate 71,951 of NZ_JAAOBY010000004.1, forward strand.
AGAGGTGCATTGCCAGCGCGTTCTCCCATTCCGTTTACGGTAACATGTAAGCCGTGAATACCCTCTTTGACGGCTTCGAGTACGTTGGCTACACTTAAATCATAGTCGTTATGTGCATGAAAATCAAAATGAGTATTGGGATATTTTTGTATGATTTGTGCAATAAAAGTCGCGGTTTCAGACGGAATTAAAACGCCCAACGTATCAGGTAACAAAATGCGCTTTACGTTTTGTTGGGTTAAAAAATCTAAAAATTCAAATACATATTCTGGCGAATTTCGCATGCCGTTTGACCAATCTTCGAGATATACATTGGTTTCGATGCCTTCTTGACGGGCCAAATTGATGGTTTGCGCAATTTCTTCAAAATGTTGTTCGGGAGTTTTTTTTAATTGATGAACTAAATGATTTAATGAGCCTTTGGTTAATAAATTTTGAACTTTTGCACCAGCGTTTAACATCCAATCAATAGAAAGGCCACCATCAACAAACGTCAACACTTCGATGCGGTGGGTATAGTTTTTTTCATTGGCCCAAGCCATAATTCCTTTTACTCCTTGAAATTCACCTTCGCTTACACGTGCAGAAGCAATTTCGATGCGATCGATATGAAGTTCTTCTAGTAAAAGTTGTGCTATTGTAAGTTTTTCTGCGGCCGAAAACGACACTCCCGATGTTTGTTCTCCATCGCGAAGTGTGGTGTCCATGATTTCAATTTTCCTTTTTTTCATTTTTTAGATTATACTCAACTGTCTGGATTCCGATTGTTCCAAAAACGTTTCATTATTGTAAAGGGCGACTAGATTTTTAGCCGTTAAAGATTTGTTCATTTAGTAAGGCAGTGCGCTAGCAAAACCTACAATTTCTTGTTTGATATTTTGGAGGTAATCAATGTCATCAAAACCGTTTAGCATGTTGTTCTTTTTATAGCCGTTGATGTCAAAGGATTCTTCTTCGCCGGTAGCAACTAAAGTGATGGTTTGCTCAGGAAGATTGATTTCTAAAGTTGTTTTAGGATCGGCTTCGATTGCTTTGAAAATTTTATCTGAAAATTCAGGGCTTACCTGTACCGGCAATACACCTATGTTTAAGCAATTTCCTTTAAAAATATCTGCAAAAAAAGAGGAAACTACAGCGCGAAACCCGTAGTCATAGACAGCCCAAGCGGCGTGCTCGCGAGAAGATCCCGAACCAAAGTTTTTACCACCAACTAATATTTTGCCACTAAAAACGGGATTGTTTAGCACAAAATCGGTTTTAGGTGAATCGTCGTTGTTGTAACGCCAATCTCTAAAAAGGTTATCGCCAAAGCCCACTCGCTCTGTTGCTTTTAAGAAACGTGCGGGAATTATTTGGTCTGTATCAACGTTCTCTATCGGTAGCGGTACCGCACTGCTCGTTAGTATATTGAATTTATCGTATGCCATTGTGATTTATGATTTATGATTTTAGATTTCAGACTTTCCTTTTGAAAAATTAACTTTTAAAAAACTAAAACCTTTTTATTTTTAATTCTCTTTAAATATTGCCATTGAAATTGACATTCAACTAGAACAAATTTCTTGGGTCTGTCAAAACTCCGGTAACGGCTGCCGCTGCTGCCATAATCGGACTAGCAAGTAGCGTTCTTGAACCTGGTCCTTGGCGGCCTTCAAAATTTCTATTGGATGTACTTACTGCATATTTTCCTGCGGGTACTTTATCGTCGTTCATTGCCAAACAAGCCGAGCATCCCGGTTGACGCAGGACAAATCCAGCTTCGGTTAAAACATCTAAAATCCCTTCTTCTTTAATTTGAGCTTCAACTACATGCGATCCAGGAACCAACCAAGCAGTAACGTTGTCTGCTTTTTTACGTCCTTTCACAATTTCGGCGAAAGCCCTAAAATCTTCAATACGGCCATTGGTGCAACTGCCCAAGAAAACAAAGTCAATTGGTTTGCCAATCATCACATCTGCTTCGTCAAAGCCCATGTACGCAAGCGATTTTTTGTATGTTTCTGCTCCACCTTCTACTTGATTAGCTGTAGGAATTTTTGATGAAATACTGATGCCCATTCCAGGATTAGTTCCATAAGTAATCATAGGTTCAATAGCTGCTGCGTCGATATTTAGTTCAGCATCAAAAACGGCGTCAGTATCGGTTTTTAAGGTTTTCCAGTAGGCCACAGCTTTGTCCCAAGCTTCACCTTTTGGGGTGTATAATCTTCCTTCAAGGAAATCAAATGTCTTTTGGTCGGGCGCAATCATTCCGCCGCGAGCTCCCATTTCGATACTTAAATTACAAACTGTCATTCGGCCTTCCATAGACATTTCTTCGAATACATTTCCAGCATATTCTACAAAATAGCCCGTTCCTCCGGAAGTAGTTAATTGCGAAATAATGTATAATGCCACATCTTTCGGGCCTACACCTTTGCCAAGAGTGCCATTAACATTGATGCGCATTTTTTTAGGTTTAGGTTGCATGATGCATTGGGTGGCCAAAACCATTTCAACCTCTGAAGTTCCAATTCCAAAAGCTATAGCTCCAAAAGCACCATGAGTTGAGGTATGCGAGTCGCCACAAACAATAGTAGCTCCAGGTAAAGTGATTCCGTTTTCAGGACCTACAACATGTACAATTCCGTTTTGTGCGTGTCCTAAACCCCAATGCGAAATTCCGTACTCGGCAGCATTATCTGCCAAGGCTTTTAATTGATTCGCAGATAAAGCATCTTGTACAGGTAAGTGCTGATTAATTGTTGGAGTATTATGATCAGCGGTTGCAAAGGTACGCTCAGGATATAAAACAGGAATGTTTCTTGATTTTAAACCCAAAAAAGCAACAGGGCTCGTTACTTCGTGAATGAAATGACGGTCAATAAAAAACACATCTGGTCCATCTTCAATTTTACGTATCACATGGGCGTCCCATACTTTGTCAAATAATGTCTTATTCATTTTAAAATTTTTATTTTGCAGCAACTTTGTGCTAGGATGATCATTAAAAGGGCAAAACTAAGTAGCTACTTGCGATTTTAATTGTACCTAATTTGATTTTATACGATGCCCAAATTAAAAACGAAGGTATTGCAGTTGTTGTTTTGACTTTTTGGCTTTTTGTATGTTCGTGTAGTTCGTAAGTGGATAATTGTTTTTAAATGTCATTCAGTATTTTTTAATTTTTATCAATTTGATATTTTGGAGGCGGTATAAGATATTTTTTTTGTAAAATCAATATTTTATTGTGCTGAATTTGTTGTTTTTCATAGAGTAGTGAGAGTTGGGTTACTGTTTTAAATTTTAATTCTACTGCAGATTTGATTGTGAAATATGCTTGTTTTAGATGTTTCTACGAGTTGCTTTACCATGAAATACTACGACGTTCAAAGTTGAATTTTTAGGTTTTTTTCTATTTAAATTCACTCTTCATTGCAATTGTAAGAAGTTGTTTTTTTAATAATTTGATTTAGTTATTGTTATTGAAAAGCAATCTGTATTTGATTTTAAATTGGGTAAAAATCATCTGGTATTGTTGATAACTTCACTATGTTTCTACTTGAAAATCATCTAAATTTGAACTTCCACAATTGTTATGTTTGATGCTTTTTAGATATCAGTAAACCAATGTTTTGCGGTGTTTTTTAAATTGCATTTTTACATTTTTAATCTTTGTTACTTTAGCTTATGTACTTAATATTCGATACCGAAACTACAGGATTACCGAAACGCTGGGATGCGCCTATTACTGATTCGGACAACTGGCCTCGTTGCATTCAAATTGCGTGGCAGTTGCATGATGATATGGGAAAATTGATCGAGCATCAAGATTATTTGGTACAGCCCGATGGTTTTAATATTCCGTATGATGCCGAGCGTATTCACGGGATATCGACCGAATTAGCGCAGCAAAACGGAATCCCGCTGGCTGAGGTTCTCGAAAAATTCAATACAGCCTTGGGTAAAACCAAGTTTATTGTCGGTCAGAATTTAGGTTTTGATGTCAATATTATGGGGGCAGAGTTTCATCGGTTAGGTGTAGAGTCTACTGTGGCAAGTCTACCCGTTTTAGATACTTGTACAGAGGTGACTGCAAGTTTACTCAAACTGCCCGGAGGACGTGGTGGTAAATTCAAATTGCCAACATTAACGGAGTTACACAGTTATTTATTTAACGTGCCTTTTTCTGAAGCGCACAACGCAACTGCCGATGTGGAGGCAACTACGCGTTGCTTTCTTGAGCTAGTTAGAAAGGAAATTTTCACGAAAGAAGAATTAGATGTTCCAGCGTCATATTTTAAAGATTTTCAAGCCAAAAATCCAAGAGAAATTCAGCTCATTGGACTCAAGCATATCAATCTTAAGCAAGCTTCGGACGTAATTCGTCAACAATTTGGCGATAAGCAAGGAGCGGGAAAATCGAAAGGTGAACTTTTAGAAAATAAAAAAGTACTTGCTGAGGCTAAGTTTGCGCATTTGCACAATCATACACAGTTTTCGGTGCTGCAATCTACAATTGGGATTGGACCGTTGGTTGCTGCAACCGCCAAAAATGGTTTTCCTGCAGTTGCCATGACTGATACAGCGAACATGATGGGAGCGTTTCATTTTGTGAGCGCTGTGATGAATCATAATAAATCGGCTTCCGCTAAAAATAAGGCGTTGGTGGAGAGCGGCGAGGAGCCAACCGAAACCGAAATGAAGCCTATCGTGGGTTGCGAGTTTAATATTTGCGATAACCATTTAGATAAAACAAAGAAAGACAATGGCTACCAAGTAGTGCTGTTGGCCAAAAATAAAAATGGGTATCATAATTTAGCAAAGATGGCGTCTATAGCCAACATCAACGGATTTTATTATGTACCTCGTATTGACCGCAGTATTGTCGAGCAGTACAAGGAAGATATTATGGTTTTATCTGGAAATTTATATGGTGAAATTCCGGGTAAAATTTTAAATGTTGGCGAAAACCAAGCCGAAGAGGCCTTGTTATGGTGGAAAGCGCAGTTTGGTGACGATTTCTATCTTGAGATTATGCGCCACAATCAAGAGGATGAAAACAGGGTCAATAAAACCTTGATAGAATTTGCGCAAAAACACCAAGTAAAACTCATTGCTACCAACAATACCTATTATTTAAACAAGCAAGATGCCAATGCGCATGATATTTTATTGTGTGTAAAAGATGGCGAAAAGCAAGCTACACCAATTGGTCGTGGTCGTGGTTACCGTTATGGTTTGCCAAATCAAGAGTACTATTATAAGTCTGGTGACGAGATGAAGCAACTTTTTGCTGATTTGCCAGATGCTATTATCAACATCCAAGAAATTGTTGATAAGGTCGAAATTTACTCACTCTATCGAGACGTATTATTGCCTAAGTACGATATTCCGCAAGAATTTGTTGATCCATTAGATGAACAAGATAATGGCGTACGAGGCGAAAATGCTTATTTGCGTTATCTAACAATGGAGGGAGCGAAAAAACGTTACAACGAAATTACACCAGCCATTCAAGAACGATTGGATTTTGAGTTGCTCACGATATCCAATTCAGGTTATCCGGGTTACTTTTTGATTGTTCAAGATTTTATTGCCAAGGCACGTGAAATGGATGTTTCGGTTGGTCCAGGACGTGGATCGGCAGCAGGGTCAGCGGTGGCTTATTGTTTGAAAATTACCAATATTGACCCCATTAAGTACGATTTGCTTTTTGAGCGTTTCTTGAATCCTGACCGTGTATCCATGCCCGATATTGATATCGACTTTGATGACGAAGGTCGTGGTCGAGTTATGGATTATGTAATTAAAAAATACGGGTCCAATCAGGTAGCTCAAATTATCACTTATGGTAAAATGGCAACCAAATCGGCCATTCGTGATACCGCACGTGTGCTTGATTTACCACTGTTTGAGGCGGATAGAATAGCCAAGTTGATTCCGGGGATGATGCCTTCAAAATGGAATTTGGCTCGATTTATTTCAGAGAAGGAAGAGGATGTCAAAAAAGCATTGCGCTCTGATGAATTTGATAATGTAAAGGAGTTAATCGCCATTGCCAATTCAGATGAATTAGCGGGTGAGACAATTCAGCAAGCTAAGATTTTAGAGGGTTCGATGCGAAATACTGGTATTCATGCCTGTGGTGTAATTATTACCCCATCAGACATTACCAATTTTGTACCGGTAACAACTGCGAAAGATTCTGATTTGTACGTAACCCAGTTTGATAACTCGGTTGCAGAAAGTGCAGGTTTATTGAAGATGGACTTCTTGGGTTTGAAGACCCTTACACTTATAAAAGATACGGTGAAGCTGGTGAAATACCGCAATAACATCGATCTTAATCCAGATGAGTTTCCTATTGATGATGTCAAGACCTACGAGTTGTTCCAGCGCGGAGAAACAGTGGGGATTTTTCAATACGAATCGCCTGGAATGCAAAAATACATGAAGGATTTGAAGCCAACTGTATTTGGTGATTTGATTGCCATGAACGCCTTGTATCGTCCTGGACCGTTAGAGTATATTCCTTCTTTCGTTCGTCGTAAAAACGGTGAGGAAGAAATTAAATACGATTTGGATGCTTGCGAAGAATACCTTGGAGAAACTTACGGAATTACCGTTTACCAAGAGCAGGTGATGCTTTTGTCACAGTCATTAGCTGATTTTACAAAAGGTGAGGCCGATGTACTTCGTAAAGCAATGGGTAAGAAACAAAAGGACGTTTTGGATAAAATGAAACCGAAATTTGTTGAGCAAGCTGCTGCAAAAGGACATGATGCCAAAATTTTAGAGAAAATCTGGAAAGACTGGGAGGCGTTTGCGAGTTATGCCTTTAACAAGTCGCACTCTACTTGTTACGCCTGGATTGCCTACCAAACTGCTTATTTAAAAGCGCATTACCCTGCCGAATATATGGCGGCGGTACTTTCTAACAACATGAGCGATATCAAACAAGTATCGTTTTTTATGGAAGAATGTAAGCGTATGGGATTGCGTGTACTAGGTCCGGATGTTAACGAATCCTTTTATAAATTCACCGTTAACGATGACTATGCTGTACGTTTTGGTATGGGTGCTATTAAAGGTGTGGGTTCTGGAGCCGTGGCTACCATTGTTGAAAACAGAAAAGATGGCAAATACAAGTCGATTTTTGATTTGACCAAGCGTATTGATTTGCGTGCAGCCAATAAAAAGGCGCTTGAAAATTTAGCATTAGCTGGTGGATTTGATTCTTTTGAAGGAACAAGCCGTGCGCAATATTTTCACGATGATGGCGACGGAATCACATTTTACGAAAAAGCCATTCGTTACGGAGCCAAGTTTCAAGAGAACGAAAACAGCTCGCAAGTGAGTTTGTTTGGTGATACCAGCGAAGTGCAAATTGCTGAACCTGTGGTGCCGCCTTGCGAGGATTGGAGTACGATGGAAAAATTGTCTCGCGAAAAGGAAGTGGTTGGGATTTATATTTCAGGACATCCGCTAGACGATTTTAGATATGAAATGAAATATTTCTGCAACGCCAAATTAGAGGCCTTGCGCAGTATGGAACAATATGTGGGTAAAAATTTAACTTTTGCTGGTATTGTAACTAATTTCCAAAGGCGCACGGCTAAAAACGGTAAAGACTGGGCCATTTTTACTTTAGAAGGTTTCGACGAAAGTTTCGAATTTAAAATATTTGGCGAGGAGTATCTCAAATTTTACCATTTCTTATACAACAACCAATTTGTGTTTTTGAAAATCTTAATTAAAGAAGGTTGGGTGAATCAAGATACGGGTAAAAAGAGCGAGCCTCGAATGCAATTTGTTGAGGTAAAACAACTGCAAGATGTACTGGCTACATTTGCTAAAAAACTAATATTATATCTGAATATTAAAGACATACAAACAGAAGTGATTCATAATTTGAGTCGGCTTTTTCTAGAAAATAAAGGAGACAATACCGTCAGCTTTGAAGTAATGGAAATAGAAAAAACCAAACGTTTAGTTGCCGTAGCGCCAATTACTATCGAGGCGGATGATGAGTCGTTTGTTGACGAACAAGAAGATAGTGACGACTCTGGTCCAGATGGATTAGCCTCAACTGCTGCTGCAAAAATGGAAGAGATTGAAGAGGTTAAGGTGGTGACTAAACTGAGCATGCCAAGTAGGAAATTAAAAATCAAGATTTCTCATGAGTTGTTAGTTGAATTAGAAAAAATGCAGATAAATTTCAAACTGAATTAGTCAATCGTTGTTCAAATTGGCATTCTTGTTCTTAGTAATTTATTGGTTTGTACAATTCAAAATTATTGAAAAAAATCTCATTTTTAGTTATGTGCTAATACCTTGATTGTTAGATATTATGTAATTCGGTTATCGTTTTGAGGCATTTTTATGTATTATTTTTATCTTTTATGGCGTATTTTTGCTTTTACGTTAATAAGAGATATTATGAAAAAGAAGTTATTTTTAGTTGGTTTTATGTTGAGTTCGATGCTAATTATCGGGCAATCAAAACAAAATGGGAGTTGGTATTTAAAAGCAGGCGGTTCGTATTTTATGCAAACTGCGGCAACAGAATTTCCTACTGTGGGTGGTAATGCAGCCTTAAATAAAACCTACGTAGGAGGTAAGTTAGTAGCAGAAGAAAGCATAACTGGGTCTTTTGGTGAGGGTTTTAGATCAGGTGTCACATTAGGGCGTCGCTTTAATGCTCGTGTTGGTTTTGAACTTGGTTTGAATTATTATTCAAGTACTGATAAAACCATGGCTCAAACTACTACCGATCAAATTTTTATGTCTGGAGGTAGGCCGATATTCAATTTTAAATCGGTGGGACAAATTTCCGCATTTGATTTGGCGCCAGCTTTGGTGTTGTTTCTAGGAGAATCGAAAGGTTTTGAACCCTATTCAAAAGTGGGATTGTTACTTCCTATTCATGGAGATTTAGAGATTACGACTAATGCCATTGCTCCAACAGGCGTTGCAAGTCCAGCCACTGTGGCGGTGAAAAGTGTTGATCGTATCAAGCAAAATCCTACAGTAGGTTTTATGGCTAGTTTAGGAACTACTTACGCTTTGGGAAATAAACTTGCTGTTTTTGCGGAGTTAGAATACCGCAACTTTACAGTTCATGGTAAATCAAAGGAGACGATTGTGTACGAAAGAAATGGTCAAAACGCTCTATCAACAAGAACAAACGCTCAAATTAATACCAATTATGTAGATCGTTTGAATGTAAATTCAAACAATGCGGCAACAAATCCTAATGGTTTAGACGCAAGCAAGCCAATGGATGAGTTGAGCTCTTATGTAGGGATCAGTGGTTTAGGTTTGACTTTAGGTTTGAAATACAGTATGTAGTTCCATCATAATTAAAATACCAAGGGATGTCATTGTTTGGTATCCCTTTTTTTATGCTGGATAAGTGCTACTGAAATCGACACACCTAGCCCTGATGGCAGCGGCATCCTTTTGGGTTCCCGCAGGAACGAAGGGAATCCAAAAGATAAAGCGTACAGCAGGAAATAGCTTCAAAAAAATTAAGCTAAAAAGAAATACTTTTGGCATATAGGCGTTGATAATGGATTAATAGGGAAAACTAATTTGCGAATAGTGGTTGATTTGTTTTTAATTTCTAAATTTGTAATCTAGTTTGAATGATAAAATTTCAAATGATAACTTAAAATATATATTATGGCATTAGCAATAACAGATGCTACTTTTGAAGAGGTAGTTTTGAAGTCAGACAAACCAGTTATGGTTGATTTTTGGGCAGCATGGTGCGGACCTTGTAGAATGGTAGGTCCAATCATTGACGAGCTTAGTAATGAATATGAAGGAAAAGTAGTAGTAGGAAAAGTAGATGTTGATGCAAATCAAGAATTTGCTGCAAAATACGGAGTGAGAAACATTCCAACTGTTCTTGTTTTTCATAACGGAGAAGTAGTAGGAAAGCAAGTAGGAGTAGCTCCTAAGCAAACTTACGCTGATAGTTTAGACGCATTGTTGTAATCTATAGATTATAATTAAAATAGAGCCAATTGCGGTTCATTAAAAAGGTTTGACGCAAGTCAAGCCTTTTTTTGTTTAAGCTGAATTGATTTTAGGCACTTGATTAAGTTTTGCTTGGGTACTTTTTTAATTTTTAAATCTTTCAATCTTTTAATATATTTGGTAGATGAAGATGGAATCACAAATAGAACAAATAGCTCGTTTTCAGCATCTGGAATTGTTAGCGAATCAAGTCGTAGAAGGTTTTATATCCGGAATGCACAAGAGTCCGTTTCATGGCTTTTCGGCTGAATTTGCTGAGCATAAAGTGTATAATGCTGGCGAAAGTACCAAACATATCGATTGGAAGCTGTATGCCAAAACCGATCGCTTGTACACCAAAAGGTATGAAGAGGAAACCAATTTGCGGTGTCATATTGTTATTGATAATTCGTCGTCAATGCATTATCCTAATTTGCGTAGCGATCAAAATTTTTACGAGAATAAGATTGGTTTTTCAGTCTTGGCATCGGCTGTATTGATGAATTTGCTCAAAAAGCAGCGTGATGCTGTGGGATTGAGTGTTTTCTCGGATACGTACGAGTATTATGCGCCTGAAAAAGGAAGCGATCGCCACCACAGAATGATTTTGAGTACACTCGAAGGATTGTTGACAAAGCCAATGACTCAAAAGAAAACCGATACGGTCACCTACTTGCATCAGATAGCCGAAAAGATGCACCGTCGCTCGATGATTGTTTTGTTTACTGATATGTTTCAGTCAGGACCTAATTCGGTAGATGAGGAGGCTTTATTCAATGCGTTGCAACATTTAAAACACAACAAGCACAAAGTTGTTGTTTTTCATGTAATAGATGCTAAAACGGAGTTGAATTTTGATTTTGATAACGGACCACGACAATTTATTGATGTAGAAACAGGTGAAGAAGTAGTGCTTTTTGCAGATAATGTAAAAGAAGAATACGAAAAACAAATGCAATTGTACTTTAAAAAGATAGCATTGACCTGCTCGCAGAACAGAATTAAGTATGTTCCGGTACGTGTTGATGAAAATTTTGAAAAAATAATGACTACTTATTTAGTTGAAAAACAAAACTTTGGCTAAAAGTGTATATTTTTTTTGATTTTTTTTACCAAAAACGCTTGTGTAAACGGAAATCTGTTGTATCTTTGCCACCGCAATAACGCAGAGGTTTGGTAGTTCAGTTGGTTAGAATACATGCCTGTCACGCATGGGGTCGCGGGTTCGAGTCCCGTCCAGACCGCAATATTGGGAAAAGCCTTTCGTAACAGAAAGGCTTTTTTGCCCCTTTAAGGTTTTTAACGTTAGTTGTGTTGTTTGCTACGAATTTGTAACTCGTAGCGGGTTTAGTAGTTAGACCAATGAAAAGCTTTTCGCCTCGGCGAATAGCTTTTTTGATTAAAATGAGGGTACTCTTGATATAAACTTCTGCATACAGTTCTATTTGTAGAACAAGAAGTTACAGCTTACAATACTGGTTTGGTAGTTCAGTTGGTTAGAATACATGCCTGTCACGCATGGGGTCGCGGGTTCGAGTCCCGTCCAGACCGCCAGTACAAAAAAGTCTTTCGAAAGAAAGACTTTTTTTGTTTTACAGCATTTTGTACTTTATATAATTTTAAAAAAGTGCCACTCTGTTTTCCCATACCAACCACAGGTATATACTTAAGCACATACAGCCAAAAACAAACTGAATGAAACTAGATGCCAAAAAACCTACCAATGAACCCACTGCGGCTTTTACGGCTCTTTGTTGGTTTTTGGAGTCGTAAAGTAATTCACCTACCAACGCACCTATAAATGGCCCAATTATAAACCCAAATGGTATTGGTGCTAGTAAGCCAACAACCAACCCAATATTGGTGCCCCAAATACCGTAACTACTACCGCCAAATTTTTTGGTACCTTGTGCCGGAATTACATAATCTAAAACTGAAAGAACGATTGTAATTAGAAAAGTGATGCCTACAACCCAGTAGTTCATGGGAACAGCACCGATGAGATAGAGCAATAAAAGTCCTAACCAACTTAGTATTGCACCCGGTAAAACAGGTAAAAAACTTCCAGCAATGCCCAAAAGAATGCTCAGTAGTCCCAAAAGTAAAAGCAACACATCCATAATAAATTTTTTAGTAAATTTGATTTTCAATAAAAGCAACTTCCTTTGGTTATGAAACGAATTCAAACACTTGCGTCTTTTTCTATTTTATTTCTTTTTTTACTGTGCGGTTTAGGCGCGCATGCTCAAAATAAAACAGTATCCGCAGCGGATCAGTTGCTCAAAGAATCCATTTATAACAAGAACAGAGTAAAAGTATTAAATTTTTCATTGAAACAATTTGATGCGCTTTTCTTTGAATTCTCTGATAAAAAATCAGACTCAAAACTCATTTTAACCAAAGAAGAGTTTTACAACTACACCATGCAAATTGCCGTTTTCTCGGAACGTTTGGCTACTTTGTACCCCGACCAAAAAGAAGTTGCCGCTCAGAACAAACAAAAGTGGTTTGATGAAAACTACGAAGATTATTTGCTTTCAAAAGCCTCTCCAAAAAAATAATTGTATTTTTATGGCGTATTCGTATAATTCAAAAACAAAACCTTGAAGCAGTATTTTCTCTTTTTTGCCTTTCTTCTCCTCAATTCTTGTCAATATGTTGATAAGCAGGTCCCTTCGGAAAAGGAATTATTGCAAAAAGAACTCAAAGCAATCAACTGGAAAGAAGTTGACGAATATCCGTCGGTTATTGATTGTGAGCAAATCAATGACAAAAAACAACGCCAACAATGTTTTTTTGAAGTTTTAACGCAACTTATTCAAGAAAAGTTAAGCATTGATACGCTTTCAATTCTTTATCCGGAACTCGATACCATCGAGGTAAAGGTTACCGTTTTTCCTAATAGCACGATGCAATTTGAACCACAGTTTCCAAAAGACTCTGTGGCGTATGACAAAATTAAAATCGATAGTATTTTAAAAGTACGTTTGGTGAATTTCCCCAAGATAAATCCAGCTATCAAACGCGGAATCCCCGTAAAAACCCAATTTATTCTTCCTGTGATTTTAAAAGTAGAGTAGTTTTAAGGAGCTATTTAGCTTTGCTAAAACTTCGATGTCCAGCTATATGCTATATTCCCGATCAAAAAAACTAGGGCCGAAAGAGTCTTATTTTTTAAAATCGGGAGATGCCGCTACCCTCTGCGCTAGGGCAATAGCAATTCCTAGAACTTTCTGCCTTTCCATTCGTATTTCCCAAACATAGAATACAAAGCTACAAACGTGCTAAAAAGAGGATAAAGCAAACTACTAGCTAGCAAGTAACGAATTTTGGTTTTGGTCAAAAAATTGTTAGTTCGGTAAATCAAAATGGTATCAACAATAAATTTTGCTACGCATACAATCAATAAATGCACTATTGACAGGCTGCTAAATACAGTTAGAAACAAAACGGAAATAAAATTTAAATTTCCTAGAAAAACAATTACGGCAAGTGCTTTTCCAAAACTACTTTGGTACGAACTCGTTTTACTGGCCCATCGTACTCTTTGATAAAACAAAGCTTTCCAACTAATCACAGCTTGCGTTTTAACAATATTATTTGATGATTTAAGGTAGTGTACTTTCTCTGGATGGCGTGCAATGGCTTTTTGAAGCAGAAAAACATCATCGCCACTAGCAATTAAATTATTCCCTTCAAAGCCATTGAGTTCTTCAAAAATAGCTTTGGTGTAGGCCAAATTAGCACCATTACACATAAATCCTTTTCCCAGACCAAAACTTCCTATTGTAGCGCCTTGTAAGCTTGTTAAATCCAACTGTTGAAAGTGATGTAAAAACGAATGGTTAACAGTATAGGTTACTGCCCCGGCAACCATGCTTACATTGTGATTTTGTATATATTGGTCTAAAGTTGTAAGCCATTTTGTGGGTACGGTACAATCAGCATCAGTGGTGATTACCCAATTTGTAGATACCCTTTTCATGGCAGCAGTAATAGCATCTTTTTTGGGGGAATTCGAAGCTCTATGATTCTGAAGTACTGTTGCTTTAAAAGGCAAATCGTGCAATTCAAATCCATCCGTTGAGTTATCATCAATCAAAAGGACTTCAAATAAATGTGGTGGATATTCTAATTTTGCAAAACTATCCAACAATATCGGAAGGTTATGTGCTTCATTCCTAAACGGGACAATAATGGTAAATGATGTTTTGGTTAATCCTGAAAAATGCTTGGTAGTTTTAATTTTGGTAAAACCATAAATCAGTGCCATGATGGCTAATGCATAAATCAGCAGAATCAAATAGAGTAATAGTGCTGTGATCATCTGGGTTTAATTTAGATGGTTTTCGTTTGTTGGTACGGGAGCAACAATTTTAAAATTCAACACAAAATAACTACCAATCACAACAGGAATAACGACATTAAGGAACCACATCAATGTCGAAATAAAGATAACAATCCATTCATTTACACCCAAAAGGCTAAAGAAATAAACCGCCACACTACCTTTTACGGCAAAGTCTAAAAACTGAAACGTAGGCAATGAAGAAGCTAAAAAGTACACACTCGTAACAGCAGCTATCAGGATTCCGTAAGGCAAATCGACATCAAAGGCGAGAAACAAAAAGTAATATTGGTGAGAGAAAACTAAGTATCGACACAAACCAAGGAAAATATTTTTTTGATGAATGGCTTTTGGAATTTCATTGATTTTTTGGAGTAATTTATCAAGAGAGTAGCCTTTTATCTTTATTCTTTTTACCAAAAACAAAACGATTCCGAGTAAGAGTAAAACACCTAAAGCTAGCAACATAGTTTGATTACTGACAATGTGGTATTGCATGTTAAAATACAAAAAACCTGCAATCCCGAAAAGCACGGTCAATAGCATCTGGATTCCGTTGCAAATCAAGTTTAAAAACACTACTTTTTTTGCTTCCGTTTTAGGAAAAAACAACGCTTTTCCGGCATATTCGCCCACGCCGTTTGGTGTAAAAAGTCCTGCGGTAAGTGCGCCAAGGACTTGCTTTGTAGCATCGCCAAGTGAAATGGGATGGATACATCGTACTAAGTTTTGCCATTTCAATATCTCGAAAAAACGATTCAAAACACTCAACAATAAAATAAATGCAATTCCGCCAACAGATTGGTTTTTTTGAAACAAAACAAGGAACTTTTGCCAGTCTAGTTTGTCATTATTGGCTAGTTGATTGTAAATAAAATAAAACGCACCACCAACTATGAATAGTTTGATAAGAAGTACAAGGAATTGCTTAGTTTTGTGTGGTATTGAAATCATTGGTACAAAGTAACAAAATCTTTGAACTTTGAACTTTAAACTTTAAACAAATCTTTTGGCAAAACGTTTTTTGATAGTATTACTGATAGCTGCGATGTTTTTTTCTTGTAAAAAAGAAATTATCGTTGACAAACAAGTTGTTTATGTGAGAGTTAATGTAGATGGTTCATGGGGATTTAATGACTCAAAAGGTAATGTTGTAATACCCTTAGGAAAATATGCTTTTTTGAATCCAATAGACGATCATGATATGATTTATGCTACTAAAGGAAATAAAAAGGGCTACATAGATATTCATCAAAATGAAATTGTTCCGATTATATATGATGAATTAGATTTGTATTCAGAAGGGCTGGCTGCTGCAAAAATTAAGGGTAAGTATGGTTTTTTAGATAGAACAGGAAAAGAAGTTATACCTTTCAAGTTTGACCAAGCAGATGATTTTAATTCTTTAGGTTTAGCTTTAGTTAAAAAAAAATTTAACTATGGACTGATCAATAAAAAAGGAAAAACTATTGTTCCTTTCAATTTTCAAGAAATTATTGTTTTAGAATCGGTTAAGTTAATTGCTGTATGTAAAAATAATAAATGGGCATTTTATTCCATTTCAGGAAAACCAATGTCGAGTTTTGAATACGATGAAATTAAGTTCACTAATAGCAGTTTGGTTTTAGTGAGAAAGGAAAGCAAATTAGGGTTTTTAGATTCTAATTTAGCGGTAAAAATTCCATTTGGTAAATATAAATTTGCTACAAATTTTAATAAAAATGATTTAGCAATTGTATCTGTAAACAACCGTTATGGACTCATAAATTTGAAAGACAGTCAAGTAATTAGAGCACAATTTGACTCTATAGGTTATTTGCAAGAAGAGTATAGTGAGTCAGATAGTTACGTGGGGTTCAAAAAAAACAGTCTTACATTGTTTGATGAAAAAGGTAATATGTTGATTGATAGGGTAAGAGATTATTTTAAAGATCATGTTAAGATAGATAATAAAATCAAAGTTATCTATCAAGTTCAAGGGATGGACGGACTTTCGGGAGTAATTGATGATCGAGGTAACATTTTGATCCCTTTAAAGTATCAAGAAATAGAGCGTTTTGAAGGTTTAAATAAAACAGTCGTAAAAAACAATGGAAAATACGGATTGATAGATTCCAAGAATAAAATTGTTTTGCCAATAGACAATGAATATGTTAACTCATATAAGGATGAGAAATATTATATCATAAAGAAAAAGGAAAAGGTTGGGATTGTAGATTATAACTTTAAAATTCTTTTTGATTTTATTTATCAGGATATTTCACCTTGTACTTATGATCATGATAATCGCTTTATAGTGAAGTTAAAAGATAAATACGGTGTAATTAACAGAATGGGAAAAGTTATTATTCCTTTTGAATATAGTGAAATGTCAAACTGGGTCGAGTACGGGCCTGGTTCTAATTATCATTTTGTTACAAAAAACGAGAAGTTTGGATTGATTACAAAAGAAGGAAAAGTTGTAATTCCGGCTGTTTATGATAAGTTATATTATCTTACTGATCAAAGTGTTATTTTGTTGAAGAATGGGAAATATGGAGTTGTAACACTACAAAATAGACTAGTTATTCCATTTGAATATGAGATGATTTGTTCCCCATCAAATTATCCAAATAAAATTGTAAATGAGTTTTATGTCCAAAAAAAAGAGCGCTTTTTTGTAATAAATAACAAGAACGAGGTAATTCGAAATAAAATTTCGGCTCTAGAAAAAGAAATGATAGATATGGAAATGAAATTTTTAAAACAATAATGTCAAACGAACGCATCATATTAGGAATTGACCCTGGAACCACGATTATGGGTTTTGGGTTGATCAAAATTGTCAATAAAAAAATGCATTTTTTGCAATTAAACGAATTGGAATTGTCTAAATACGACAATCATTATCAAAAACTGAAAATCATTTTCGAACGAACGATTGAGTTAATCGATACGCATAATCCCGACGAAATTGCAATTGAAGCGCCTTTTTTTGGCAAAAACGTTCAGTCGATGCTGAAGTTGGGTCGTGCCCAAGGTGTGGCGATGGCTGCAGGACTTTCCAGAGATATCCCGATTACCGAATACGAACCCAAAAAAATAAAAATGGCGATTACCGGAAACGGGAATGCCTCAAAAGAGCAGGTTGCTAAAATGTTACAGCAACTTTTAGGATTGAAAGAATTGCCCAAAAATCTCGATTCTACAGATGGTTTGGCGGCCGCGGTGTGCCATTTTTTTAATTCGGGTAAAACCGTTGGCGAAAAAAGTTATACCGGTTGGGACGCTTTTGTGAAACAAAATGAAGAACGAGTTAAGAAATAGTTTTCAGTCGCAGCAACTGTAAATTGCGACTGTAACTGAATACTGTAGAAATGAGCGGAATTTACATACATATACCTTTTTGCAAGCAATCGTGTCATTATTGCGATTTTCATTTTTCGACTTCCATGAAGAAGAAAGATGCAATGGTTTTGGCTTTGGCCAAAGAAATTCTAATGCGAAAAACGGAGTTTCAAAATGATAGTGTGGAAACAATTTATTTTGGTGGAGGAACGCCAAGTGTGCTAACTTCTGACGAAATTAATTTTTTGATCAATGAGGTATACGCTAATTTTAAAGTAGTTGAAAATCCCGAGATTACTTTGGAGGCCAATCCAGACGACTTGTCTGAGGAGCGCATTATTGAATTATCAAAAAGTAAAATCAACCGTTTGAGTATTGGGATTCAGTCTTTTTTTGAAGAAGATTTGCAGTTAATGAATCGAGCTCATAATTCGGCGGAAGCCAAAAAATGTTTACAAATAGCCAGCCAATATTTTGACAATATTTCTCTTGATTTGATTTACGGAATTCCTGCTATGAGCAATGAAAAATGGGAGCAAAATATCGATACAGCCTTGAGTTTTGGCATTCCTCATATTTCCAGTTATGCCTTAACGGTCGAGCCAAAAACAGCTTTGAAAAAACTAATACAAACCGGCGCCATTGCTGCTCCAAAAGATGAAGTTGCCGAGGCGCATTTTATGATTTTGGTTGACAAGCTTGAGGCAAATGGTTTTGTGCATTATGAATTGTCAAATTTTGGCAAACCAGACTATTTTTCTAAAAATAATTCGGCGTATTGGTTAGGGAAAAAATACTTCGGAATTGGCCCTTCAGCACACAGTTATGATGGTGTTTCCCGTAGTTGGAATATAGCCAATAATGCCCTGTATTTGAAAGGGATTCAGGAGGATGCCTTGCCCAATGAAATCGAAGTTTTATCTATTGCCGATCGTTATAATGAATATATTATGACGGGATTGCGAACTATTTGGGGTGTTTCATTAACAATAATTGAAAATGAATTTGGCAGCGAATATTTAAGCTATTTGAAAAAACAAACCCAAAAATTCCTCGATGATGATTTGGTGTTTATTGAAAATAATGTGTTGAAACCAACACCCAAAGGAAAGTTTTTGACGGATGGAATTGCTTCAGACTTATTTTACTTAAATTTGGAATAACTATTAAACCGCAAGGTTCGCAAAGTTCACTAATCTTTTGTGTCCTTAGTGCCTTCTTTGTGAACTTAGTGTTTAAAAAACTATGAAAGCAAAAATCAACAACTTTGAAGTTGACTTATCAAAACCCATTGATATTTCGATTCCGCTGACTAATACCGATGAAAATCCAATTGCATGGTATATTGAAAAACCTGTTATTGAACCAGTTGTTTTTGGCGATTGGATCGGGAAAGTTTCAGAGGGGAAATCATCGACGAACTTTAACAATATTTTCTTCAATCCGCACGGACACGGAACACACACGGAGTGCTTGGGACATATCACGCGTGACTTTTACAGCATTAATCAATGTTTGAAACAGTTTTTCTTTTTGGTCGAGCTTATTTCGGTGCGCCCGGAAACAATTGATGGTGATTTGGTGATTACTAAAAATCAAATTGAAAAAGCTTTGATGGGGAAAACTACTGAGGCAATTGTTATTAGAACAATACCCAATTTAAAAACCAAAAAGCATTTAAAATATTCAAATACCAATCCGCCTTATTTAGCTGAAGATGCTGCGCGTTTCATTTGCGAAAGCGGAATTCAACATTTACTCATTGATTTACCGAGTGTAGATAAAGAACATGATGAAGGCAAATTGCTTGCTCACAAAGCCTTTTGGAATGTTACTGATGTCAATAACCTCAATAGTGATGCACGATTGAATTGTACCATTACGGAAATGATTTATGTAGCTGATGAAATTATGGATGGTGGTTATTTACTAAATTTACAGATCGCTTCTTTTGAGAATGATGCCAGCCCAAGTAAACCTATTTTATATCAAATTCAATAGCTATGAATTTAGAAACTTACTACGAATATTGTCTGTCTAAAAAAGGCGTTACGGAGCATTTTCCGTTTGATCAAGATACTTTGGTTTTTAAAGTAGGAGGAAAAATGTTTGCGCTGTCGTCTCTGAGCCAATGGGAAAAAGGCGAGCCATCAGTAAATTTGAAATGTGACCCAGAGCGAGCTTTGGAGTTGCGCGCCGAGTACGATGCAATCCAGCCTGGTTTTCATATGAGTAAAACGCATTGGAATACCGTTTCAATAAACAATATACTGCCAACTGATCTTTTGAAGGAGCTAATAGATCACTCCTATGATTTGGTTTTCAATAGTTTGTCTAAAATAAAGAGATCAGAATTGTAGAGCTATTTCCATTTATCTATCGTAAAGTACCATTCAACGAAGGAAATTGATTATTGAACGAAATAAAATCAAATAATTTTAAAGGGTAGGTATATTTAGATAAATTATAAGGTAATGGAAATGAAAGTTTTAAATGTTTTGTTGATTGAAGATGATGCTATTGAAATAATGAAATTCAATAGGGTTGTGAATGAGATAAATGTGCCAAAAAAAATTGTTGAGGCCCACAACGGTGAGGAAGCGTTGAATATTATTGCGAAAGCGGCATTCATCCCCAATATTATAATTTTAGATTTGAATATGCCAAAAATTAATGGCATTGAGTTTTTGCGGGAGCTTAAGAGTAAGGAAGCGTACAAGTATATTCCTGCCATCATATTAACAACTTCGAACAGTCGAAAAGATATTTTAGAGTGCTACAAAATTGGCATTGCTGGTTATTTGTTAAAGCCTCTAAAATATGAAGACTATAAAAATCGCGTTCATAAGTTAATTGAGTATTGGAGTTGCAACGAACTAATATCTCAATAATATGTATGGAATTGTCAATAAAGCAATAGAGGACTTAGTTCTTGCTAATTTTGGTGAAGATTGCTGGGAACGCGTGAAATCCCGAAGTGGAGTTGATGTTGATTACTTTATCAGTAACGAGCCTTATGATGACGATTTGACTTACGCATTGGCTCGAGCAATTGCAGAGGAAACTAATACTACTTTATCTAATGTTTTAATAAGTTTTGGCGAATGGTGGGTGGTCAATACCACAAAGGTCAAGTATGGTGGTTTAATGGAAGCCGGCGGAAGAGATTTACGTGAATTTTTAATTAATTTACCACAATTTCACAATCGGGTGATGCTAATTTACCCTAAACTAACTCCACCTGAATTTAAAGTTTCTCAAATCACCGAAAATAGTTTGCAACTGCATTATTTTTCAAAGCGCGAGGGTCTCCAAGACTTTGTTCGAGGACTCATTCAAGGCTTAGGAATTATTTACAAAAAAGCAGTAGTTATTACTTTACTTCAAGCTCGTGACCACGGGAGTACTCACGAAATTTTTAACATCTCATGGTAAGTCAAAATGGAAAAAATCAATTTTAATTTTGATGAAAATAGTTTCAATAAACTCTTTCCCTTTTATATCCTTATTGATGATGGCCTTTCAATAAAAGGAATAGGTAAGAGCTTAATGAAAATTTTTCCGGATACTAATTTGAACGAGAATTTTTTGCAGAAGTTTAGTATTAAAAGACCCTTCTTGATAGAGCAGAACTTTGAGAATTTAAAAAACATTTCAAACCAATTAATTGTAATTGAGGCCCAGTTAAACGGAGTTCAACTTCGTGGCCAACTACAACCATATGAAAATTATTTACTATTTGTGGGCACGCCATGGTTTGTTTCAATGGAAGAGGTCGTTCATAATAATTTAACTCTTCATGACTTTGCTTTTCATGATCCCTCATTAGATTTATTACATGTTTTAAAAGTACAAGAAATAACCAACGAGGATTTAAAAGTTTTGTTGGTCAAAATTAATGATCAAAAGAAGAAATTAAAAAAAGATCAAGAAGCATTAAATAGACTGTCATTAGTAGCAAGTACTAATGAAAATGGAGTTTTTTTTACAGATCTTAATGGAGTAATTTTTTGGTGCAACGCTGCCTATTTGCAATTAACAGGTCGTGCTAAAGAGGAGATCATTGGTAAAACAGCAGCGCAAATTGGTTCGTGTGATCAAATGACTATTACGGATTTAAAAAAGCTCGTAGACCCTTTCTTTAAAAAAGAAAAGTTTGAAGTTGAGGTGCCTTATGCTCGTAAAAATGATAAACCATTTTGGGCCAAAATTAAAGCACAGCCTGTTTGCGATCACGAGGGTCAGCCATCGCAATATTTTGCAGTAATTGAAGATATTACAGAAAAGAATGCATCTGATTTGAAGCTTATTGAGTCCGAAAATAGATTGACTTTTTTGATTAAAAACTTACAGACAGGAATCATTGTAGAAAATGAAAACAGACAAATTCTATTAGCAAACAAAAAATTTTCAACCATGTTTGGTTTTGATGCTAATTCTGATTCATTGATAGGAAATAATGCGTTACAAATTATGAAGCAAACCAAACATTATTTTGTAGAGCCAACATCTTATCTGGAAAGATTAGATGAAATATTACATAATCAAGAGCCCGTTTTAAATGAAGAATTAGAACTTACTGATGGAAGAATTATAGAACGCAGCTTCGTACCTATCATTCTAGATGATCGTTATTCGGGTAATTTAACCTCGTATGTTGATGTTACTATTAAAAAGAAATATGAAAATAGCTTAAAAAATGAAAAGGAAAAATACAGTAATATCATAGCTAATATGAATCTCGGTTTGATTGAAGTTAATATGAAAGATAAAATTACGTTTGCAAATCATAGTTTTAGTCAAATGAGTGGTTACGAGATAGATGAATTAATGGGAGCTGAAGTGAATGGCCTTTTTCAAACTGATGAAAACCAATCGCTGGTAGCTGCTAAGATGAAATTGCGTACTGAAGGAATAAGTGATTCCTATGAAATTTTAGTTAAAAATAAAGAACAACAAGAACGTTCTTGGCTAATTAGTGCCGCGCCTAATTATGATGTGAGTGGTAAAATGATTGGTTCGATAGGAATTCATTTAGACATTACAGATCAAAAAGCGCAAGAGGAAGAGTTGTATCTATTGTCATTAATTGCTGAAAAAAATATCAACTCGGTAGTAATTTGCGATAATCACGGTAAAATAGAATGGGTAAATTCTAGTTTTGAGCTCATGTCAGGCTATACCAAGAAAGAGTTAATTGGCTTTACTCCTGGAAAAGTATTGCAAGGGCCTGAGTCAAAACCGGAAACTATTAACTACATCCGAAACCAAATTAGGAGAGGTCATCCTTTTAATTGTGAAATTCTAAATTACACTAAATCCAAAGAAAAATATTGGGTTAGAGTACAAGGTCAAGCTCTTTACAATAAAAAAAATGAAATTGTCAGGTATTTTGCTATTCAGGAAAATATTACTAATCAAAAAAAACTCGAAAATCAACAAGAGCAGTTGGTCGAAAGTTTAGCAAAAACCAATAAAGAATTAGAGCATTATGCGCAAATGGTATCGCATGATTTGAAATCGCCATTGCATAGTATTCACTCTCTATTAGCATGGATAAAAGAGGACAATGATGTAGCATTTACAGCCCAAACTTTACAATATTTTGAATTAATTGAAAATAAAGTAGAAAAAATGGATCATCTCATAGATGGAATTTTGACGTATTCCCGTATTGGCAAGGATGATTCCGTGCAAGAGAAAGTGAGCATACAAGAATTAATTCAATCAATTATAGAGATAATTCATGTTCCAAAACACATTACCATTCATGTAAAAAAAGAATTACCAGTTTTGTTGGTTAACCGTTATCGAATCCAGCAATTGTTTCAAAATGTAATTGTTAACGCCGTTAATTACATAGATAAAGAATTCGGTAAAATAGTAATTGAAGCTAAAGAATATCAAGATAGTGTTGTTTTTTCGATTAAGGATAACGGAATAGGAATCTATAAAGAAAATTATGACAAGGTATTTAATACTTTTCAATCTTTTTCGCAAAATAAAAACTCAACTGGACTTGGATTAGCCATTGTAAAAAAAATAATTGAAGCTGAAAAGGGTGAAATTTGGTTAGAGAGTGAATTGGGTATTGGGTCGACCTTTTTTATCAAAATAAAAAAATAATAGCATGAAAGTTATACAAGCAAGTAATGTCGGAAACCAAGATTGGAATTATTTTCAAGAAAAAAAACAACTCAATAACCCGTTGGTTTTAGTTTTTGGGAATCGATTTTTATTAGAAGATGAACAAGTAATTGATGCTATCCGTGCAGAATTTCCATATGAACATCTTGTATTTGGGTCTACTGCAGGAGAAATTCTGTGTTGTAATGTTTATGATAATTCAATCACTGTAACTGCCATCGAATTTGAGAATAGTTCCTTTGTCGTAGAACGAGCTAATATTTTAGATTATCAAAAAAACGCACAAGATTTGGGTGAAGTATTATATCAAAAAATCCCAAAGCAAGACTTAAAACACCTTTTCGTTCTTTCTGAAGGGAGTTTTGTAAACGGAAGTTCACTTATCAAAGGCCTCGAAAGTGCTTTAGAATCTCAAGTTAGAATTACCGGCGGAATGTGTGGAGATGATTCGCGTTTTGAAAAAACAATTGCCTCCTATAAAGAGAACCCAAAAGAGGGAGAAGTCGTGCTAATTGGATTTTATGGAGCATCCTTAGAGATTAGTTTTGCTAGTTTTGGAGGTTGGATCCCTTTTGGGCCAGAGCGTATTGTAACCCGTTCCCAAGGCAATGTATTATTTGAAATTGATGGTCAGCCAGCACTTGATCTTTATAAAAATTATTTGGGTGACAAAGCAAGCGAGTTACCCAAAGCTTCTTTGTTTTACCCCTTAAATGTAACGCCACAGGACCGAAATGAGCCAGTAGTTCGAACCATTTTGAATATTGATAATGCGAACTCGTCAATGATTTTAGCAGGCGATGTTCCTACAGATTCAAAAGTACAACTCATGATGGCCTCCGTAGATAATATTGCAGATGGAGCCTTACAAGCCGCTGAATTTGGTATGAAAAACCGAAAAACAAAACCAGAGTTCGTACTTGCTATTAGTTGCGTGGGTCGCAAATTGGTGATGGACCAAAGAGTAGAAGAGGAACTAGACCAAGTACGTGAAGTAATAGGCGAACGAGTGCCCATAACAGGTTTTTACTCTTACGGAGAATTAGCGCCATTTAATGGTAGTGCCACTTGCGAACTACACAATCAAACCATGACTTTAACCTTAATAAGTGAGTAATGAATTCTTTATTGAAAAGACAAATAGATAAAAAACTGCGGGGTGGGTTAAATGATTTGGATATTTTTCTTGCGGCTGTAAATGAGTCTTACGAAAATTTTGAGAGTCAAATAAGCTTGCTTCAACGTGCAATGAAAATTAGTTCTGATGAACTTTTTAAAGCCAATCAAAAACTTCGCGATGAGGCTGAAAGTTTGAAAGAAATCAATAAAAACTTAGAGTTTATTTTGCAATCTATGAGTTTGGATGTGGCTCAAATTGATACTGCAGGATCATTTAATTCTACAGAATATATAAAAAAGCAATCAATAGAAATTTTAAAAATTAACAAACAAAGAGAAGAGTTAGTGGCGCACCTCGAAAATCAAAATACCATATTAAACGAGTATGCGCATATGGTTTCGCATGATTTGAAAGCGCCTTTGCGGAACATTGATGCTCTTATAAATTGGTTTATTGAAGACAACAAGGAGATGATGAATGAGAGCAATTTAAAATCGATGCAATTAATGCTTTCTAATGTTGAAAAAATGGATTTGTTGATAAAAGGAATTTTAAATTATTCCGAAGTACAAAACAAAGACAGTTTAGACAGATGGATTGATTTAAATTTGATTTTAGAAGATACTAGTCGTTTATACAGCGAAGAACACATCAGCATTAATTTTGATACTGTTTTGCCAAAGGTTTGGGGTAATGACACAAGGTTTATGCAATTGTTTCAAAATCTCATTCAAAATGCCATCAAGTACAACAATAAAAAACAAATAAATATTACAATTGGCCATACAGAAGAGGTTAATTTTCACCACTTTTACATAAAAGATAACGGAGTTGGAATCCCTGATAAATACCAATCGAAAATATTTGATATTTTTTTCAAATTAGAAAACAATAATTCCTCTTCTGGAATTGGATTATCAATTGTGAAAAAAATTGTAGAATTTTATGAAGGAACAATTTGGCTAGAAAGCCAACTCGAGGCGGGAACCACATTTTATTTTACAATAGCAAAGCACGATGGAAAAGCCTAATACCAATTACATAGACCAATTATCTGGTGCGAATTATGAGTTTAGAAATAAACTAATCGCTATTTTAAAAAGAGAGTTGCCTGAAGAAATTAATGCTTATAAATTGGAAATAGAAGCAGGTAATATAGAAGCTGCTGCACAAATAGTACATAAATTAAAGCACAAAATTTCAATGTTAGGATTAGAGGAAAGTTACTATCTTGCTGAAAATCATGAAGATAATTTGGTGCTAAATAGCAAAATTTTGCAACCTGAGTTTGAAATTATTCTGAAATCCATGCAAGAGTTTGTAGCTTGCTTATAATAATTTTTTGATATGAATTGTATTGTTATTGATGACGAAGAAACAGCTAGAGCGATCCTAACTCAAATGATTGCTGTATCACCAGGGGTAAAATTTATTCAAGATTTTCCCAATGCACTTGGTGCAATTAAGTTTTTAAATAGCATTGCGGTAGATTTGATATTTTTAGATATTCATATGCCAGATTTTACAGGCTTTGATTTTATTCAAACTTTAAAAAATCCTCCCAAAGTAATATTAGTTACAGGTGATAAAAATTTCGCGATCGAAGCTTTCGAGTACGATTGTATTGTTGATTATCTAGTCAAACCAATAACAGAAGAACGATTTAAAAAGGCTATCCAAAAAGCAGCTTCTCATTCAAAAACACCTGTCATAGCTGATGTAAAAAAGGTAGTAGAAGACGATGCAAAGGTTTTTTACATTAATATTGATCGAAGGTTAATCAAGATTGACACCGATTCAATAATAATCGTTGAAGCCAAAGGAGACTATATTCATATCAAAACGGATGCAAAAAACTACATTGTACATTCTACTTTAAAGAAAATCGAAGATAAATTACCTCCACAATTTTTTTTGAAAGTGCATCGTTCTTTTGTGATCAATACTAGCAAAATAATTGACATTGAAGATAATAGTATTTTAATTGGCAAAGAGGTCATTCCTGTTAGTAGAGCAAATAAACCGGAGCTAATGAAAAGATTAAATCTCCTATAGTGGTAACACACCAATCATAAAGTGCTTTTGCCTTTCAGTGTTAACTTGTGGGTTTATAAAAGCCAATGAAACTAACCATTTACCGTTACTTTTTAACCTTCCAGCGAAAATTCAAAAGGGCTTCATTATACGTTTTTAATTTTATAGAACTAAATTAAAAATCATGAAAGTGCTTCTTATAGATGATCAGGAATTAGTGTTACTGACCATTGAAAAGTTATTAAAGGATCTAGGTTATTTGGTGCAATCTGTCAATAACATGGCCGATGGTATTCAAGTTTACGATTCTTATGAACCAGACTTGGTCATTACAGATATCGATATGCCGGTAATTCCTAACTCAACTTTCGAATATAAAACATTAGATTTTATCAAAAAGAAATCGGGTTTAGAAATCATAAAGTACATCAGATTGATAAAAAAAAGTACTATTCCTATTATGGTTTTGTCTGGTAACAAGAATGCGGATATGATTGCAAATGCATTTTCCTTGGGAGCCAATGAATACATGGTAAAGCCTCTTAGTTTAAATGAAATTGGTACACGCGTCGAAAAGTTAATAGGAAGTGCAAAACGACGTAAAGCACACAAAACTGCAATTGGAATGATCCAAAAGTCATGCATAGGTATAGTGATACCCTTTAATTATAAAACAGGTGATGTGTGGGTTGAGGAGTGGAGCCAATTTGTAAATCAAAATTTGAACTACCATATTTGTTTGGTCAATTACAATTTGGGACACGACTGCGACTGCAATCAGTTGGAAAAATTTAATAGTATGAATAAAAGAATTACAGTTTTAAATTTTAAGCAAGCAGTTACAAAGGCAGAAGCGATTCGTTTGGGTGTGTTGTATTTAGAACAAAAACATCAGTTTGATTTTATTGTATTGCGTAATACCTATTGTTTGAACAGCCAAGTAGGCATCAAAGATGCAATTGAGATTGCTTTACAAATGGATTGTAAATACAGCCACATTGGTACTACAATAGTAAGTGATTCTAGTTTTTTTCATAAAATTTTTCAAAAGCTTTTTATGGGAATCCCTTGTAATTTGATTAAACAATTTGGTTATTTTCAGCAAGACAAAATTGAAACTTCCATTTTTTCGAGCGAAATTGTCAAAGAGGTATTTCAAAGTCCGTTTAGAGTTGACTCAAATTTTCAAGAGGAAATTAAACAAAGAGCACAACCTTATCTTCTGTAGAATTTCATTTTTGAAGGGGCTTTTGGCGCAGTTTTACTTTAGCGTTTCAGTAGTAATTTTTTTTCTTTCCATAATAGTAGTAACTTAGGCATTACTTTTGTTGTTTAAAAGTAAAATAAAAATTACAAAGTAGCACTGAAATATAATTTGCCCAACTTATGAAAGAACAATTTAAAAAATTTTTAAACGAGGAACAAGATCCAAAAGCCATAGAAAAAATCGCTTCTAAATTGAGTGATTTATTAATGAAAAACGAAGAGATAGGCTATATCGCTGTTCAAAAAAAACCAGCTTTGACTGTTTTGCCAGATAGTATCGTTATGACTAACAAACGAATTATCATTTGCCAGCCGAAAAACTTAGGACTTTCTATGAATTTTATCGATTATACGTGGGATGAAATTGTGGGAACCTTCGTGAAAGAAAATATTTTGGGTTCAGAGTTTTCATTTACAACAAGAACCAACATGGAAGTATCGATTGATTATATTCCGAAAATACAGGCGCGTAAAATCTTTACCTACGCAAAAGAACAACTCGATATTTTAAAAGCGGGAAATACCTCTACCATTAATGATTCGGATGCAATTACTACTGCCCCAGAAGTTGAATTTATAGAAGAAATGGAAACCGAAGAAGTAACCAGTTTTGCCGAAATCATGCCTGCAGTACAGCCACCAGTTTATAATTATGAAAATGAACAAGCGCAATCAGTTCCAGAACCAAGTAAGGAAGCAGGACTTGCCGGTTTATCTCAAGACGAATTGTTTGAAAAACTACAGAATTATAAAAAACTACTCGATAACGGCTTAATTTTACAAGGCGAATACGATGCCTTCAAGAAAGAAATCTTGAGTCACATGTAAATAATGTTGGAGTCTTAAAGTCAAAAGTCCTAAAATCAAAAGATAATTTACTTTTGATTTTAGGACTTTTTTATGCTTACTAATTTCTTTTTTACAATGTTTTTTTCTGTTTTTCTACAAAATTATTAGACTGTAATTCTAGTAAATCAATAGCGTTTTTACGCTGTAAGTCATAGAGTTTTTTATCATCGGCGATGTCAGCATATACTTTGTTATGCATGGCTTCACTTGTTTTTACTAGCAGTGAGCGCTGGTATTTGTCTTGCTCAATCGTTGCTTTTAAGGCAGTGTCTAAATCCTCTAATTTAAAATCGTATTCGCCTTTTGGAGCCAAAATTTTTGCAATAATTGGTGAGGTTTCAATCGCTAAAAATAGCAACATGATAAAAAACGATGGCAACCAAGGCAACTTGTTTAAGGCATTGATTCGGGCCATTAAACCGTCAAAGCCGTCAATAATTGGTTGGGTTTCGGTTACTTTTTTGTCTAAATCAGCTTGTAACGTTTTTGTGTTTTTTTCCATCTCAGCAATTTTAGCCAAGTTGGTTTTTTGCAAAGTGTCTAATTCTTGTTTAGCAAGATCATGCTTGGCAATTTTTTCTTTAAAAACAGGACCTTTTCCTAGCTTTTTCGTTCCTGCTGTACCTTCTGCCTCTTTTATATAGGTTTCGTATAAGGTGTTAACCTCTTTTTCTTTAGTTGCTATTTCTAACTTCAGCTTGTCAATTTCAGCTTTGTTTTTGTCTAAATCATTTTTGAAATAGGTAGCTACTTCTTTTTTATTGGCCAAAGCCATAGCGTTTTTTTCTTTCAATAAAACGGTATTGATTTCCTTCTCGAAAATTTTAATTTCTAAGGGTTTTGAGATTACAACAGCAATAATTATGGCTAGAATAATCCTTGGTGTAGCTTGTAAAAATTCGGCGCCAAACTGATCTCTTTTTCGGATAGTAGAAACAATAAAGCGATCTAAATTAAAAATAAGCAAGGCCCAAACAACGCCAAAAGCAATAGCAGGATAAATGCTGTCGAATACGGTAAATAGGGCATAAGCACTGGCCAGAAAAGCCATAACAGCAGTAAAAAAAACTGTAGCGCCAATGCCTACATATTTGGTTTGTTCGCCTTGGGAACAACCGTCTAGGAGCTCGCTATCGGCGCCTGAACATAAGATAAAAAAGGGTTTGAACATGATTGGTGATTTTTGATTGTGATTGATATGGCAAATTTAAGGCCAAATTTTTAATTCTGTTGTAAATAGTTGATTTCTTTTTACTTAGAGAAATGCTAAAAAAAAGAGCCGTTCAAAATGAACGGCTCTGGAGAATTGTTGAATTAATATTAACTTAAGCGTTTGGTGCGCCCGCTAAGATCTCTGGATTAGCGAACTCTTCGAATTTGGCAAAATTTTCTTTGAACTTTTGCGCCAACTCTACTGCTTTTTGATCGTATAAATCTTTGTCTTCCCAAGTGTTTCTAGGATTTAAAATTTCACTAGGAACATTAGGACAAGATTGTGGTTTAGCAATACCAAAAACTTTATGATCTTCGTAAGCTACGTTATCTAACTCGCCATTAAGCGCAGCAGTAATCATAGCTCTTGTGTATTTTAATTTCATGCGGCTACCTACACCGTAAGCTCCACCGGTCCAACCTGTGTTGATTAACCATACGGTAACGTTAGCGTCTTTCATTTTTTTGCTCAACATTTCAGCATATTTCGTTGGGTGCAACGGCATGAAAGGTGCTCCAAAACAAGCTGAAAAATTAGGTTGAGGTTCTGTTACTCCTGCTTCTGTTCCTGCCACTTTAGCGGTGTAACCTGAAATGAAGTGGTACGCTGCTTGACCTGGAGTTAATTTTGAAATTGGAGGCAAAATACCAAATGAATCCGCTGTTAAAAAGAATATATTTTTTGGGTTGTTACCAATTGACCCTGGTTGAATATTATCAATGTGCGAGATTGGGTAACTTACACGTGTGTTTTGAGTGATCGAAACATCTTCAAAATCAACTTCGTTGGTTCCTTCTTTAAAAACTACGTTCTCAAGAATGGCACCTTTTTTAATCGCTCTAAAAATGTCTGGTTCGTTCTCTTCTGTTAGGTTGATTACTTTTGCGTAGCATCCGCCTTCAAAGTTGAAAACAGTATTTTCATTTGTCCAACCATGCTCGTCATCACCAATTAATTTGCGCTCTGGATCAGCGGATAAAGTAGTTTTACCTGTTCCTGATAAACCAAAAAAGATAGCAGTATCACCGTTTTTTCCAACATTCGCACTACAGTGCATTGGCAAAGTGTTTTTGTCAACTGGTAAAATGAAATTTAATGCAGAAAAAATTCCTTTTTTCATTTCGCCGGTATAACCTGTTCCACCAATTAAAGCTACTTTTTTAGTAAAATCTAAAATAGCAAAATTACTTTGGCGTGTTCCATCTACAGCAGGATCAGCCATAAAACTTGGTACACATAATACAGTCCATTCTGGTGTAAAATTTTCTAATTCTGATGCTTCAGGACGCAAGAACATGTTGTAGCAAAACAAATTTGCCCAAGGCGTTTCGGTTACTACACGAACATTTAATCTGTAGTTTGGGTCAGAACATACGTAGGCATCGCGAACGAAAACTTCTTTATTTGATAAGTAAGCAGTAACTTTATTGTATAGCTTTTCGAAAGCAGCAGGCTCAAACGGAATGTTTACTTTGCCCCACCATACTTTATCTTCGGTGATAGCGTCACGTACGATAAAACGGTCTTGTGGAGAGCGTCCAGTATATTCACCTGTGTTTACAGCTAGTGCGCCAGTTGAACTTTCTATTCCTTGGGCTGTTTTTATTGTAATATCGTGTAATTCTTCAGGAGATAACTGGTACTGAATTTTTGCATTTTCAATTCCTAGGTCTTTTAACGAAATCGATTGCGAGAAAAGCGTGCTGTTGTCCATAAATTTTGTGTTTATAGTTTCTTTTTATAGACTGCAAAAATAGAAATATTATTTCAGTTACTTCTTAATTCTGATGATTTTGTGATTTTTTATCAAAAATTGATGCTAATAATACGAACCAAGCAATAATTAGTAAGAGACCGCCTATTGGTGTTACGAATCCGATAATTTTAAAATCGAATGAGGTGAGTGAATTCGTTGCCAAAAGGTATATCGATCCTGAAAATAAAGCAACTCCGCTTAAAACTAAGTAATATATGGCTTTGCTTGCTTTTTGTGAAAGCATTTCCAGTTGCCCAACTAGTAATAAAAATAGGGCGTGGTACATTTGGTAACGCACTCCTGTTTCAAAAGTTGCCAATTGATCTACAGATAAAACTTTTTTCAAGGCATGTGCGCCAAAAGCTCCTAAAATAATAGCAATCATTCCTAAAACGGCTGCGGCTTTGATGTATGTTGTTTTCATGAGTGGCATGGTGTTTTGTACAAAAGTATTTCATCTAAGGTTTATTTACAAACCATTCTCACTTTAGTTTACTGTGGATTTCGCACCATTGATTTTGCAAATAGTTGCTGCAACTGTTCAAAATAAATAGGTTTTATTTGTTATAAATACAACAATTATGTATGTTTGTGTTATAAATATATAAAATGAGAACAATTTTAATCATCGGTGCAGGAAGGTCGGCTTCGTCTTTAATTCGGTATTTACTTGAAAAATCCGATGAAGAACAGTTGCATCTCGTTATTGGTGATTTGTCATTGGCTTTGGCCCAAAAAAAAACCAACAACCATCCCAATGCTACAGCCATTGCGCTAGATATATTTGATGCGCAACAGCGTCAGCAGGCCATTCAAAATGCTACCATTGTAATCTCTATGTTGCCCGCACACTTGCACATTCAAGTAGCCAAAGATTGTATCACCTACAAAAAACATTTGGTAACGGCCTCGTATGTGAGCGATGCCATGCAAGAATTAGATGCTGAGGCAAAAGCAAACAACCTTATTTTCATGAACGAAATTGGCCTCGATCCCGGAATTGATCACATGAGTGCTATGAAGGTAATTGATGAAGTGAAGGAGAAAGGCGGCGAAATGATCTTGTTTGAGTCTTTTTGTGGCGGATTAGTCGCTCCAGAATCAGATACGAATTTGTGGAATTATAAATTCACTTGGGCGCCGCGCAATGTGGTGTTGGCAGGTCAAGGTGGCGCTGCTAAATTCATTCAAGAAGGTACCTACAAGTACATACCCTATTGCAATTTGTTTCGTAGAACCGAGTTTTTGCAAGTAGAAGGATATGGTCGTTTTGAAGCCTATTCAAACAGAGATTCCCTAAAATACCGCTCTGTTTATGGCCTTGATGATGTACTCACCTTGTACCGCGGCACTATCCGTAGAGTAGGTTTTTCTAAAGCTTGGAACATGTTTGTGCAACTCGGCATGACCGATGATAGTTACATCATGGAAAACTCAGAGAACATGAGCTACCGCGAATTTGTCAACTCGTTTCTGCCGTATCATCCTACCGATTCTGTTGAAATTAAGACGCGTTTGATTCTCAAAATTGACCAAGACGATATCATGTGGGACAAGTTGTTAGAACTCGATTTGTTCAATCCCAACAAAAAAGTCGGACTCAAAAACGCCACGCCAGCCCAAATTTTAGAAAAAATTTTAACCGATAGCTGGACTTTACAGCCCGACGATAAAGACATGATTGTCATGTACCATAAATTTGGATACATTTTAAACGGCAAAAAAGAACAAATCGATTCCAAAATGGTGTGCCTCGGCGATGATCAAACCCATACCGCTATGGCCAAAACCGTTGGTTTACCGGTAGCCATGGCTACTTTGCTAATATTAAACGGAAAAATCACCACGCCCGGTGTACAATTGCCCATCCGTAAAGAGGTGTACCAACCCATCCTAAAAGAGTTAGAATCCTACGGCGTACTGTTTCACGAAACCGCCATGCCGTACTTGGGTTACAACCCCGATAAAGAGTTCAGTTAGTTTTTTTTAGATTTTTAGTTTGATGAATCCGTTCCTTGTATAGGCAGCGGATTTGTTTTTTAAAATCCTTTATTACTACTGAGCGCAGCCAAAGTTAGGGCGTGCCCCTCCGTGAAAAACTTCGGGTCAGGCTGTACGCTGCAATCTTTGTGTTTTTAAAGAAAAAACACAAAGGATTTTCGCTGCCATCCTTCACGCGAGTCCGATTTTTAGTTGCTGATTTTCTAATAATTTGTAAGATAATTTTAATATATTTGGAAGACTCAAAGTGAAACAAACTTTAGAATATTTCCACATGTTTGGTTGTGGATATGAAGTGTTTTTTCGCTTATTTACAAGTTAGTGATCATTGTAACAAAAACAACTAAAAAAGAAAATATGAATAAATTAATAACCAACAGAAATTTGACAATTATAAATTTTGGAATTGTATTCTATTTCATCCTTATTTACTTTATTAACTTTTATAAAATAGACTTTCTTTTAATAGGTGTTTTTAGAGAATTACTGACAATACCATTTTTACTTGCACAAATAGTCTTTTTAATCATCGGAATAATATTTTTAATAAAAAACAAAAAAAATTTCTTAACATTAGTTAGCATCTTAGCATTGACTATTTGTACGTTTATAACAATTCGTAGTTTCTTTTAATTATTAAGACCCAAATTTTATCCATTAAATGAAAAACTACACTGTTTTTAGATTTTTAAAATTAGGGAGTAAAACAGTAACCACAATAACTCAAAAGTGAAAATAGAAAATAGGATTTTGACTAAAAATAAAAGTATAAAAATAACAACGAACCGCTAACAGGCGTTTGGCAAGATTGGGGTTTTAGGCTTAATTTAAAGTTGGTCTTGTATTTGGAAATTTTGTGCTTAACCGATAAATAAATCTTAATTTAGTCCCCAACCTCGCCAAGCGGCGGAACGTTGTACCTAATTTTAAAAGACGAAATACCTAATGAGCATATTTCCAAAAAGCGATTATACTTTCAAAATAATTGGAGAAGAAACAGAAACTATTGAACGTTTAAAAAGAAGAACAGAACTGTCTGAAAGCTTCATTTCAAATATAACTGACAAATCATTTCGTGGAATAATTAAAGACAATACATTTAGGATTATATCATCAGAAATTGGAAAAGGATCATTTTGTGTTTTAAGTGGTGAAATTAACAATCAAAACGGACAGGTGAATGTTGAAATAAACAAAGCTTTCCGAATTTTGTTAAGCGTTTTATTATGCTTTCCTTTCATTGGTTTAATCGCTCAATTTTTTACCAATAAAGAAGAGTTCTCAATAATATTTGTACTTGTTGTTCTACTGCAAATATTAATGATCAGATACCTGTTTATAGAATTTGCATTCCGAAGATTTTCGAAATCTAGTCTAAATAAATTGAGCGATGTATTAGACATAGAACACATTGAAAAAAACTAAGTACAACGCACGCTACAAGCAATTTGGGCAATTAGCTTAATGGAAAGTTGGTTTTGTTTGTGGAATTATTAGAGAAATCCGAAAATAGGGCTTAATTTAGTTTCAGAACTTTGTAGAATCGAGACGTTAACCACTAACTTATTTTGAACTTTCTGTAAAAAAGAAACTATGAAAATCAATAGGCAATTTAACGAACTAAATTTTGAAGAGTATAAATTCTTCATTGAGAATCATAAAAATTATACAGATTTTAATACATTAGGGCTTTATCGTTCTATTTGTGAAAATAATAATATCAACATCGAAGAACAAATTTTTATTCGGGATTACGCAAATAAAATATTTCAGAAAACATTTGATTTTCTTCAATTAAAAGATCCTTGGACTTATCTTAAAGTACAAACTTTAGGAATGGAATTGACAAATGGAGATAAGGAAGAATTGTGGAGAAAAATACGTGAAAATCAACAGAGAATATTAAAGCAAAAACGAATAAGACATCAAAATTTCGGAAAATATTCAAAACATAATTGTGGATACGAAACGTGTCCTATGAATGGTATAATGATTAAACAAGGTTCGTTTATGGCTGAATACGAAATGGCTCTTGGAAACATTTGTAAGTATGTACAAAAGCAAAAGTCTGAAAGGAGAAAATCAGAGAGAAAAAGTGAAAATAAGATGATAAATGAGCAACTAAATCTAGAATAAGGGTTTGACGAAATGATAAAAATTGTGATAAATTCAAGTGTATTTTCCGCAAGAAACATTTTCTTTAAAGGCAAATACTCGTTCACGAAGTTCGCTATTGACATAAGCAGCAAACTTGAACGTCTGGAATTTTCACTTTGTGTAAACATACATATTGCTAGTAATTGAGATTGCTTCAAAAGAAACAATGTCATTTAGACAATTTTAGAATTATGGAAAAAAAAGCTTCGATCTCAGCATACAGTGCAGGTGAGAATTTGTTTGAAAGTTTTATTATCAAAAATTTAAATTCATTCGAAGAGCTGATGGATATTTATCAGACCTACAAGAACAATAATCCCCAAAAAACCATCATAGTGACGCTTGATGATTTAGGTCAGGCAGAATATACTAGCACACATGCAGTGAATTCTAATGATCTCGAGGATACAGAAGGATATGATTTGTCTGGTCTTGACGCCGCTTGTTTTGAAAACGGGGAACATTTAGGTTATCTTTCTACGCCGGAAGAATTTTTTGTAATTAAGAAGAATTTCTTAAAACATACAGAAAATGTCGATTTTGCGGAAGCTTGCGATAAAGGTCTGACGATTGATGATCAAGAAATGGAGATCCTAAAAAAAATCAATCAATCACCTTTTGAGTTTTTAGATAAAGAAATTGTTCTTAAAATTATTCCGGTAACGCAATCCTACGAGGGGATTTGTGGTTTTCCTAACGGTTATTTTCATAGTGATTTAGATCCTTTTGAAAATTACGCTTTGGCAAAACATTTGTTTGAAAAATACGGTTACGAACTCTTTGGTATTGGTGCTTCCTTTTTAGGATTTATCAGAAGCGAAAATTTAGAACCAATTGCAGTTCAAGATTTGAGTGCCGACTTAGCTCAATTATACGATGCAGCCGAAAACACCTTTGATCCATTGGTAGCGCTGGTACAAAACAAAAATCACTTGTTCTTGAAATATACCGAATCCTTAGTGGGTTAGCAGCAAAAAGTAACTGATTTTACTATAAAAAATCCGCTTCAGGTCTAGACTTGAAGCGGTTTTCTGTTCAATTACGGTTTCGCTGATTGTATCGTTAGTGGTAAGCTGTACAGTACTCGCACGGCTTCGCCTTTTACCTTTCCAGGAGTCCATTTTGGGCAAATGTTCATTACTCGTATTGCCTCTTCACCAGTGCCGTAACCAATATCACGAACGCTTTTTACTTCGTTAACACTACCGTCTTTTTCAATAATGAAAGTGATGTAAACTCTTCCTTTTAAATTGGGTTGATCCGGAGTTTTGTAATTTTGACCTACAAATTTGTAAAATTCCATCATTCCACCAGGGAAATCTGGTTTTTCGCTTATTTCTGCGGTATTATAAATGTCGTTTTCTCCTTTTTTCACGATTTTTTTCTCGGCGCTAAACACATCTATTTCGATTGTCTCAGGAGCACCTTTGTTTATTTTAGCTAAAAGTTCCTCGTTGGTTGGGAGTTTTTCTTCTTTTGAAATTATCGAAGGGATCGCATTTTTTTCGGCAGGAGTTAAGTCATTGTACTTTTTTTCTGCGGCAATTTTTCCTTTTTCATCTTTTACCTTAAATGTCGTTTTATCGTAGTAGGTTTTAAACAAACCTTCTGATTTGTTAGTTTGCGCATTTTGTTTGGTAGCTGTTTGTTGCGCTACAACCTTAGTGCATAATGAAAATAGTAGCGCTGTTATCGCAGGCAAGAGCAAGGCTTGCTTGGTAATGGCTTTTCTTTTTGATGTGGTTTTAGTCATCATAAGTAATCGTTTTTTAGTTATTAAATAGTTCAAATTACTGGCCAAGTAAAAAGTTGGGTTCGCGTTTGCTTTTGAGAGCAACAAAGATTGGTAAAACGGAACATTGTTATAAGAATGCACTACTTTCTCATCGGCGAAAAATTCGTGGTTGAGTTGTATGGCTTTTTTATAAAAAATGAAAATAGGGTTAAACCAAAAAATAGTTTTCAAAACTTCGATAAACAAAATATCCAAAGTGTGTTTTTGAGTCACATGCGTAAGCTCGTGTGTGTACAATTCGGCCTCAACTTCACGGTTGTTGTATTCTGTTTCGTTGATGAAAATGGTATTCAAGAACGTGTGCGGTAACGTTTTTTCGGGAACCAAAACCAATTGAGCATTCTGGTATACAATGGATTTAGTGGACTTCATCTTTTTTGAAATCTGCACCACATTACGCAGAAATCGAAACCCCAAAACAAGAGTGACCAATCCATACAAACCCCAAAGCGCTATGGCAAAATAGTTTGTCTCTTCCACTACAACGGCAGTTGTTGGTAGGATTTGGATATTTCTAGGTGCAACCGTGGGTTGTGTAATTTCTTGAACAACCTCAATTGTTATAAACGGAATCACCATTGAAAAAACCAAAGCAAACAACAAGTAAAACCTATTGAAATGGTGCATTTTTTCCTTTTCTAACAGCAAGTGATACACTCCTAAAAGCACCACGAGGCTGAGGGTCGATTTGATTAGAAAGTCGGTCATTTTTTCTTTTTTAGAATTTCACTGTCAATTATTTTCTTGAGTTCTTCCAGTTCCGTTTGCGACAAATTGGTTTCTTTGGTAAAGAAATAAGTATAAAGGTTTATTCAGAAAGGAGATAGAAGTTTTTTTTAGTCTATGTTCTTGTCCACTATTTTGTTCTAATAGGTCTCGTATTTTTATCTTTACAAATAGTTATTTCTAATTTTTCTCCATCGAATTTCTTGTGCGAGTTTTTTAAATTTTTATCGAAATAATTATGTGTGTAAAAATTATATTGGTAAGGCTGTGGGTATTTCTTGCTTCTTGCATTTTTTGAAACACTACTACCTTGAAAAAAAGCAATTTCACTAGGTTTAAAATTGTTTAGTGATTTATTGGATTGGTGAACCCCATCTATCCAAATGGCGTATTTTTTAGGATCTTTAAAGTTTTCTAATTCTTGAGTTGTTGGTGATTTTTTTTCAAAGGCAGTTGGCACATAGAATAAATCTTTTTTCTTGTACTCTTCACTTAGATCTTCATATTTGCTGTCAATTTTCTTGTTTTTTACAAGGTCGTGAATGACCACTCTTACTCCGGCAAAGTATTCATCTTTTCGGGAATCGTTGGTTGCTATAAGTTTAGTTTTGGTGGTAACTTGTGCATTATTTTTTACTTGAGCAATAGTTTTGAAACAAAACAGGAAAAATAGTCCAGATAGAACAGGTATCAAAATCATTTTCTTCGCAATTGATTTTGAGCTTGATGTGGTTTTAGTCATCATAAGTAATCGTTTTTTAGTTATTAAATAGTTCAAATTACTGGCCAAGTAAAAAGTTGGGTTCGCGTTTGCCTTTGAAAGCAACAAAGATTGGTAAAACGGAACATCGTTATAGGAATCCACTACTTTCTCATCGGCGAGAAATTCGTGGTTGAGTTGTATGGCTTTTTTATAAAAAATAAAAACGGGGTTGAACCAAAAAATAGTTTTCAATACTTCGATAAACAAAATGTCTAAAGTATGTTTTTGAGTCACATGCGTAAGCTCGTGCGTGTACAATTCGGCCTCAACTTGGCGGTTGTTGTATTCTGTTTCGTTGATGAAAATGGTATTCAAAAACGTATGCGGTAACGTTTTTTCGGGAACCAAAACCAATTGAGCATTTTGATATGCAATGGGAGTATTGGACTTCATTTTTTTTGAAATCTGCATCAAATTACACATGAATCGAAACCCCAAAACGAATGTAACTAGCCCATACAAACCCCAAAGCGCTATTGGCACATAGTTCGTTTCTTCAACTACAACGGCAGTTACTGGTAGGATTTGGATATTTCCGGGTGTAACTGTGGGTTGCGTAATTTCCTGAACAACTTCAATAGTTATAAACGGAATCACCATCGAAAAAACCAAAGCAAACAACAAGTAAAACCTATTGAAACGGTGCATTTTTTCCTTTTCTAACAGCAAGTGATACACTCCTAAAAGCACAACAAGGCTGAGGGTTGATTTGATTAGAAAGTCGGTCATTTTTTCTTTTTTAGAATTTCACTGTCAATTATTTTCTTGAGTTCCTCGAGTTCCGTTTGCGACAAATTGGTTTCTTTGGTAAAGAAAGAAGCAAATTGTGATGCCGAATTGTTGAAAAAATTACTAATCAATCCGTTGACGTGTTTCGAGAAATAGTCGGTTTTTTTGACCAAAGGATAATATTCTCTTGAGTTTCCATATTCGCGATAGGCTACAAATTGCTTGTCGATCATGCGTTTGAGCAAAGTGGCAACTGTTGTGGTAGCGGGTTTTGGTTCTGGATAGGCTTCGAGTAAATCTTTCATGAAGGCTTTTTCAAGTTGCCAAAGGTGTTCCATGAGTTGTTCTTCTGAGTTTGTTAATTGCATCGTATATTAATTTTGTGGTATGTCTGATAGTAATTCTCCCTTATCGTAAGTTCTAATGGTGGTTAATTTTCCATTTTCGTCATAATACAGCCATTTGCCGCTGTAGTACCAATGTGCATATTTTTCAGTTATATCAATTTTTGAAATTCCTTTTGATTGTATTTGACCGTTTTGATGATAGATAACGGTTTTGCAAATGGCTCCTTTGTATTTTTCACGTTTTATAATTTTACCGTCAAGGTAATAGCGCCATTTTTTTACCGGATCACCTTTGCGATAGGTACCAATTGATTTGTATTTGGCGCTGTCTTGCGTGTAATGCTCTATCCAACGACCTTCGCGCAACTTGTTCTTAGTTTGATTGGTTTTGCAACTTACAACAGCAAGTACAACAACTAGTAAAATATAAATATGTCGCATGGCTTACGTTTTTGTTCTACAAATTAAAACATTGCTCTACAAATGTAGAATAAAATTTTAAACAAACAAGTTTTTTGAGAAAAAATAATTATGGGTTAGTTGATTTTCCTACTGGCGCTCGTTTGCAACGAGTGCCTACATAGCTTCATAAAACAATTCGTAGCGTTTCTAACGTGCCGCACTAAAACAGGAGAGGTTTTTGGAATCGTGGTTGAAGTTGGCTTGACGCTATATAATTCACCGCAAATTCGCAGATTTTCTTGATTGGATGGGTTAGAAAATCACCGAGGGTTTGCGTTAAGGATGGAAGTGGAAATCCTTTTTAGGCGCCATTTTTCGGCGGCTAAAAAGATTGAGAACGTACAGCCTGACCTTTTTGCTTGACTAATGGTGTTTTTCAAGAAGGATTTTGTGCAACAAGGGAACGCCCAAAAAAAAATCCGCCCTGTGGAGAGCGGATGATGTGGGTTTTGACAGCATTTATTTTGACAATTCTACAAAATACTTGTAAAACAACGGTATGGTTTCGATTCCTTTGAGGTAATTGAAGATCCCGAAGTGTTCGTTTGGCGAGTGAATGGCATCGCTGTCGAGACCAAATCCCATGAGGATGGTTTTTGATTTCAGTTCTTTTTCGAACAAAGCTACAATAGGGATGCTGCCTCCGGAACGCACGGGAATGGCTGGTACGCCAAAGGTTTCGGCATAGGCCATATTTGCGGCTTTGTAGCCAATGCTGTCTATTGGGGTTACGTAGCCTTGCCCGCCGTGATGTGGTTTTACCAAAACGGTTACACCTGCAGGGGCAATGCTGTTGAAATGTTTAGTGAATAATTCCGTGATTTCTTCCCAGTCTTGATTAGGTACCAAACGCATAGAGATTTTAGCGAAAGCCTTGCTGGCAATTACTGTTTTGGCACCTTCGCCAGTGTAGCCGCCCCAAATTCCGTTTACGTCTAGCGTAGGTCGGATGGAGTTTCTTTCGTTGGTTACATAGCCTTTTTCGCCGTACACATCGTTGAGTTGCAAGGCGTTTTTGTATTTTTCTAAGCTGAAAGGCGCTTTGGCCATTTCGGCTCTTTCTTCAAGTGATAATTCCTCAACATTGTCATAAAAACCTGGAATGGTGATGTGGTTGTTCTCGTCGTGAAGCGAAGCAATCATTTTAGCCAACACGTTGATTGGGTTTGCTACTGCACCACCGTACAATCCAGAATGCAAGTCGCGGTTAGGACCTGTAACTTCAACTTCTACATAACTCAAGCCTCGCAATCCTGTTGTGATAGACGGTTGCTGGTTAGAGATCATTCCTGTATCAGAAATTAAAATTACATCGTTTTTAAGTTTTTCTTGGTTGCGTTCTACAAACCAGCTCAAGCTTTTGGAACCAATTTCTTCTTCGCCTTCAATCATAAATTTGACGTTGCAAGGCAAAGTGTTTGATTGTACCATGTATTCCAGTGCTTTTACGTGCATGTACATTTGGCCTTTGTCATCACAGGCTCCACGCGCAAAAATGGCTCCTTCGGGATGGATATCTGTTTTTTTAATTACGGGTTCAAATGGAGGAGACGTCCACAACTCCATTGGGTCTGGTGGTTGCACATCATAGTGTCCGTATACTAAAACGGTGGGTAAATTAGGGTCGATGATTTTCTCGCCATACACGATTGGGTAGCCTGGTGTGTCGCAAATTTCGACAAAATCGCAGCCGGCTTTTTCTAAACTGGCTTTTACGGTATCGGCAGTTTCAAAAACATCGTGCGAATAGGCAGTATCAGCACTTACGGACGGAATTTTTAATAATTCGATTAACTCATTGATAAAGCGTTCTTTGTGTTCTTGAACGTATGCTTTTATGTTTTCCATTAGTTGAATGTTGTTTATATTTTCAAAAGTACAAAAAAGAGTATGAATATTTTTTGTCAAAATTGTTTTGAATATTCGAAGTTAAGTGTATCTTTGCACCCACAATTGCACGCGGATATGGTGAAATTGGTAGACATGCCAGACTTAGGATCTGGTGCCGCAAGGCGTGTAGGTTCGAGTCCTATTATCCGCACGAAAAGCCCAAACGAAAGTTTGGGCTTTTTTTGTGTTTTGATTTTGCTTTATTCAAACCAATAAAAAAAGCTTCTCACCACGAGAAGCTTTTTTTTTAAGATCCAGCTAAAAAGCGAACCATGTTGAGTACGCTTGTTTCGTCTTTTATTGAGAAATCGTTTTTCTTAAGATAATTTGTAATCTCATCAGCTTTTTCTGGAAATAAAAGCAGCATTTCTTTTTTGTTTTTTGGCATCATGACAGCCGTTTCGTTTTTTAAACTCAAATAATACTCGTCACTTGCTTCAACATACCTTGCAGGTATAGCAACTGAATACGAACTACTAGCCTCTTTTTCCTTTTGAAAGATAACTCTATCTCTTCTATATAAGGAAAATTGGTTTTGATTATATAATTCTACTAAGTACCCATTTTCTACTCTTTCTTTAGTCTTGTACTTTAAAAGTTTGATTTTATTAGAAAAAGGAGCAATAGTTATGATATTGAAAGGGTCGTTTTTTGGTAGTGAGAAAAGTTCTTTTTTTTCATTTTGAACTTCTATCATATCAGTAAATGCATTGTAGCGTACCAAAAGTTTTTGA
This sequence comes from Flavobacterium turcicum, assembly GCF_011365745.1. Classification (GTDB taxonomy): domain Bacteria; phylum Bacteroidota; class Bacteroidia; order Flavobacteriales; family Flavobacteriaceae; genus Flavobacterium; species Flavobacterium turcicum. Next base: position 115,620 of record NZ_JAAOBY010000004.1, read on the forward strand.
CTAGTTCCTGAAATCTCAGCTAAATTAAATTCTTTGTTAATGTATTGAGAGCCTTCAATTATAGCTGAATCAGAATTGTTCAATAGTGGATTTCTAAACAACGCACCACTATTTGATGGGTCAACTTTATCAATAATAAATTGCGAATAGCCGTTAAAGCTAATTATGATTAGTAATAGGAAGATGAAACTTGGATTTTTTTTCATGATTTGTCGATGTTTATTGTTTAGATTCATTTATCCACTCATTAATTTTTTGTTCTAATAAAGCCAAAGGCATCACTCCTGACTCCAATACTTTTTCATGGAATTTTTTAATGTCAAATTTGCTGCCCATTTTAGTTTCGGCTTTTTTGCGAAGCTCCATTATTTTCAATTGTCCAATTTTATAAGACAATGCTTGTCCAGGAATAGCCATGTAACGCTCTATTTCAGGAATAATACTCGCTTCACTTTCGGCTTCGTTAGCTAAGGAATATTTAATAGCTTGTTCTCTCGTCCAGCCTTTCGAATGTAAACCAGTATCAACTACTAAACGTACCGCACGGTGCATTTCGTTACCCAACATCCCAAAATATTGATACGGATCTTGGTACAAACCTAGCTCTTTACCTAAACTTTCGGTGTATAAAGCCCAACCTTCACCATAAGCACCAAACCAATTGAATTTTCTAAAATCTGGAAGACTTTGGTTTTCTTGCTGTAATGAAATTTGAAAGTGATGTCCCGGAATGGCTTCGTGCAAAAATAAATCTTCGTCACCATACATGTTGTATTCTTTTACATTCGGAATCGGAACATAAAAAATGCCAGGACGCGTTCCATCTGCCGTTCCTTGATTGTACTCGGCGCTTGCAGTTTGCTCTCTAAAAGCTTCGGTGCGTCTTACCTCGAATTTTGTTTTTGGCTGCAAAGCAAATAGCTTGTCAACATTAGGTTTAATTCGGGTGTAAATGCTGTTAAAGTTGGCGATGACCTCTTCTGGTTTGGTAAAAGGTTTTAATTCTTTCTTGTTTCTCACTTCTTCAAAAAACTCAATCAAAGTACCTTTGAAACCAACTTGTGCTTTTACTTTTTCCATTTCGGCAGTCAGTCGCGCTACTTCTTTCAATCCCAATTCATGAATTTCCTCAGGAGTTTTATCGGTGGTAGTCCATTGTTTTACATAAGCGGCGTATAGTTTTTTTCCAAAAGGTAAACTTCCTATTCCGCTCGTTTTTCTAGAAGCTGGAAGGTATTCTTTATTAAGAAAATCAGCCATTTTCTTGTACTTCGGAATCAATTTAGTGGTGATTGTTTCCGTGTATTTTGCCGTTAAGTCTTTCTTGATGCTTTCAGGAAACGATGCTGGCATTAATTTTATCGACGAATAAAATAAATTGTCTTCGATATTTGGAGTTTCCATGTCTGCAAATTGTGGAATCAGTTTTACGGTCAATGCTTTTGGTAAAACCACTCCTTTGTCTAACCCTTTTTTCATGTACACCATTGCCGAATCAATCCAAACGGCATATTTGTCCATTCGTTTTAAAAAGTTGGTATAATCTTGTTCTGTTTTAAAAGGCTGTGCACCAGTTCCACCTGCAAACTGACCCATAGTCAAGTGTGTTCCCCAAAATTGATGAACTGGGATTAAATTAGTTGGCTGTTCTAGCACTTCTTTTCCAACTTCAATTTCCCATTTGATGATTTTGTAACTGTTTTTTTCTTCTTCAGATAAATCGGCTACATTAATATTTTGCAATGCTGTTTGGTATTTGTCAAAAAAAGCAGCTTGCGTTTTTCTGTAACTATCCGTCATTTCAAATTGCAGCTGATCGTTGTACTGGTTTTGACCACTTTGGGTTGCACTCAATGGATCTAGCGCGTTTTTATCGTCAAAATAGCTTTTGGTTAAGCTAGTAAAATCTTGCTTTTTATCTTCAGATTTACAGTTTACCAATAGCAGGGCAGTTGTTACTGTAAAAAGTAGAACGGTTATTTTTTTCATAATTTCGGTTTGTGATTTAAATAGCTAATGTATTGATTTTATTTCAATACTTAAATTGTGAACGTAAAATCCTTTCTATCAAGTCCGTTTTCCTAATCATAAAATTAAGTTAAGGCAAAGCGTCGATTGGTTTATGAAAAGGATTTAGGTTAAATTTACCTTACTAATTAACAAATTAAAATGAGAAAGAAATCCCTTTTTCTGATGCTAGTCATCGGAAATATGCTCACCATCCAAGCACAAGAAAAAAAAGAAAACACTACTTTGAACCCATTTTTTCAGGCTTACAACACGCCTTTCAATGTTCCGCCGTTTGACAAAATCAAGAACGAGCATTTTAAACCTGCTATTTTAGAAGGAATTGCGAAACATCAAGCTGAAATTGATGCTATTGCAAATAATACGCAGCCTGCTACTTTTGATAATACCATTTTAGCAATGGAAAACGCAGGCGAATTATTATCGGATGTGAATACGGTTTTTTCTAATTTGAACTCTGCGAATACCAATAAGGAAATTCAAAATATTGCAAAAGAAACAGCACCCAATTTATCGGCACACCGCGATAACATTTATTTGAACGAAAAGTTATTTTCTAGAGTAAAGTCGCTTTGGAATAAAAAAGAAAGTTTGGGTTTGAATTTAGAGCAAGCTAAAATTTTAGACAATGCCTATAAAGATTTTGTTAGAAGTGGTGCTAATTTGTCTCCGGCAGATAAAGAAACCTTGCGAAAAATCAACGGAACTTTATCGCTTACGAGCTTAAAGTACGGACAAAATATACTTTCTGAAACCAACGGTTATGAATTAGTTATTGCAGATAAAAAAGATTTAGCAGGTTTACCAAAAGGAATTGTTGATGCCGCTGCCGCAGATGCGAAAGCAAAGGGCAAAGACGGCAAATGGGTTTTTACACTTTCTAATTCGAGTGTGATGCCGTTTTTGCAATATAGTTCAAATAGAGAATTGCGCAAACAGATTTGGAATGCCTACCAAACTAGAGCGAATCACGATGACGCAGCCGATAACAAAAAAAACGCGGTAGAATTGGCTAATTTAAGAGGTCAAAAAGCGCGGTTGTTGGGGTATACTTCACATGCAACTTATGTCTTAGAAGAGTCGATGGCTAAAAAGCCTGAAAACGTAAACAAATTATTAAATGATTTGTGGAAACCAGCTCTTGAAATGGCTAAAAATGAAGCGGCCGACATTCAAAAAATGATGGTTAAAGATGGAATTAAAGGTGCGGTTCAACCATACGATTGGCGTTATTACACCGAAAAAATCAGAAAAGAGCGTTTTGATCTTGATGAGGAAGAGCTAAAACCATATTTTAGTTTAGACCAAGTTCGTAAAGGTGTTTTTCAGGTTACTGAAAATTTATACGGTATTCAAATTAAACCATTAAGCAACGTGCCAACATACCACGAAGATGTAACTGCTTGGGAAGTAACCGAAAAAGATGGGACGCACTTAGGAGTTTTGTACATGGATTTTCACCCGCGTGAGTCGAAACGTGGAGGTGCTTGGATGACATCTTACCGCAGCCAAAAAATGGTTGATGGCAAGCGTGTTGCTCCTGTAGTTTCTATCGTTTGTAATTTCACAAAACCTACTGCTACAACTCCTGCCTTGTTAACTTTTGATGAAGTATCTACCTTTTTTCATGAATTCGGTCACGCTTTACACGGTTTATTGTCTAATGTAACTTACAGAAGTTTGGCAGGAACGAGCGTTCCAAGAGATTTTGTTGAGCTTCCATCACAAATTATGGAAAATTGGGCAGCAGAGCCTGAGGTTTTGAAAATTTACGCGAAGCACTACAAAACGGGCGAAGTAATCCCAGAAACGCTAGTTAATAAATTGAAGAAAGCGGGAACTTTTGATCAAGGTTTTACTACTACTGAATACCTAGCAGCTTCGCTATTGGATTTAGAATATCACTCGCAAACCAAAGACATTACAGTTGATGCCAACGCTTTTGAAAAAGCAGCCATGACAAAAATTGGTTTAATTCCATCAATTATTCCAAGATACCGTAGTACCTATTTTAGTCATATTTTTTCGGGCGGCTATTCTTCTGGGTACTACAGTTATATTTGGTCAGGAGTTTTGGATACCGATGCTTTCGAAGCATTTAAGTCGACTTCATTATTCAATCCAGAAAAAGCTAAGTTATTCCGTACTCATGTACTTGAAAAAGGCGGAACTGAAGATCCGATGGTTTTGTACAAAAGATTTAGAGGTGCTGAGCCTAGCATTGAACCACTTTTAAGAAAACGTGGTCTGGACAAAAAAACAGAGCCAGTTAAAAAAATAAGAGGATAGTATAAAAACATTCTCCAAACAAAAAGCCCTCCAAAATTAATTTTGGAGGGCTTTGTATTTTTAAGAGCTATAAAAAACTAAACGTTTTTCAAGTTGATGATTTCTTGTTCAGTAAGTAATCTCCAGTTTCCTCTTGGTAAATTCTTTTTAGTCAATCCTGCAAAAGCCACACGGTCAATACGCAATACATCGTAATCAAAATTTTCGAAAATAGAACGAACTACTTTCACATTTGAAGAACGTAATTTCAAACCGATTTCGCTTTTTGCTTCACCTTCAATGTAGCTAACTTCTTCAACAAAAACACGGTGACCATCTAGTGTTAATCCTTTTTGGATTTTTTCTAAATCTTCAAACTTTAAATTTTTATCTAAAGAAACCTGATAAATTTTAGATGATTTTTGACTTGGTAAGGTAAACTTACGAATCATGTCGGTATCATTAGTAAACAACAACAAACCTGTTGTATTTTTATCCATTCTTCCTACCGGACCAATTTTGGCGGTAGTTGAACCTTTTACTAATTCTAAAACATTACGAAATTCTTGTCCTTCGTCTAATGCTGTCGTAAAGTTTTTCGGTTTGTTCAACAAGATGTACACTTTTTTCTCTGGAGTTAAAGTAGCTCCATCAAAATTTACAACATCACCCGGTTTTACCATGTAGCCCATTTCGGTTACCGGAATTCCGTTTACTTTTACCGTCCCAGATTGGATGTAAATATCTGCATCACGTCTAGAACAAGCTCCAGAGTTTGCAATGTATTTGTTCAAACGAATTTCGTCTTTAACTTTCGGTCTTTTAGGCGCTTGATTTGGTTTTTTCTCTACTCTTTCAGCAGCAATATCGGCAACTTTAGTGGTTACTTTTACTTTTTTAGGCCCTTGAGCGCGCTTCTGCATGGCAGGTTTTGGCTTATTTGAATTGGGTCTTGAGCTGTTTGCTCTTCCACCACTTTTCTTATTATTGCCTTCCTTGTTATTCATAATATTCCAATAATTTACTTCTTCAGTCCCATCTTTGCGACCTAGTGCGTGCAAAGATACTATTTATATACTTGACAATCAATAACCGATAATTATAAAAACACCAAGCGACTCATTGCTAGCGTTCTTGCTATCAGTGGGTTGTTTTTTTAGAAGCTGTTTGGCTGTGCTGAATTGTCGATATGCCGCTATAGGTTGCATCTTTTACTTTTTGGTAGAAAAAATCCAATACGAACAAAGTTGGCAAAAATCTGCTGAAAGAAGTAATTACCGTTATATCTATTTAGACAATCGGAAGTCTGCTTGTCTATTTAAATATCTTTTGAAATGTTAAAACAAGAAAGAAACTAAATAGTCATTAATAGCTTTTTTCCATGCCACAAAACGGCAGGATTAATTAAGACAATACAAAATACGCCTGCAACAATTAAAAATTTCAAGACATTATGCAAGGCCAAATAGTCTTTTTTTACTGATGATTTCCATAAGTACAATACAAAAAAGATGAGGACAATGCAGCTGCTGTAAAAGTATATCGCCATGTAGCCCACATCGTACACGTCAATTAAAATGTAAACGGGTAGAATAGATAAAAATGTCAAAAAACTAATTACTTTTTTAGCTGCTTTTTCACCGTAAACCACAGGAATAGTAGGGTAGTCATTGGCTAAATCTCCTTGTAGGTTTTCTAAATCTTTGATCATTTCACGGACCAATAATAGCAAAAATAAAAAGGAAGCATGGGCAAAAATAACACCTAATTGTTGTTTGTAATTTTCGATATCCTCAAAAGGGATGCGTGTGTAAAAATATAGTAGGATAGCAAAAAACGGCATCACCGCCAAAACTGCTGCGGTTAAATTACCAATGACGGTCTGTTTTTTTAGTTTGTGAGAGTACAACCAGATGAAGAAAATATATCCTGAAAAGAATAAAAAAACACGCCACGAAACAAAAAGTGCCATCAAAGCTACGATAAAGTTTAGTGTAAAATAGACTTGCAATTTGGTTTTTTGACTCACCAAACGATCCAACATTGACTTGGTCGGTCTGTTGATTAAATCCTTTTGACTGTCGTAAAAATTATTGATGATGTAACCCGAAGCAATCGTCAATGACGATGCAAAAACTAATAAAAAAAGGTTGAGATGAAATAAAAGATCAAGTGCTCTTTTTTCTGGAGCCAATATAAAAATAGCAGATAAATATTGCGCAATGATAATAACAGGAATGTTGTATCCTCGCACTACAGAGAACAAACTTGCAATTTTCATTATAAGAAGTTTGTTTGGTCTGCTTAACATTTTAATTTGGTTAAAGAGTATTTAAGTACGTGGTACAAATGAGTGTATTAAGAAACTCCCTGACTAACAAGTCAGGGAGTTTGTATTTTTTAAAACTGATAAACTACTTCTAGTTTGTAATCTTTAAGAGAAGCTTTTGCTTTTTCTAAGTCTTCGGTAAAACCAAGAATGTAGCCACCTCCACCTGATCCACAAAGTTTCAGGTAATAGTCATTACTGTCAATACCTTGTTGCCAAATGCCGTGAAATTGCTCAGGAATCATTGGTTTAAAGTTATTTAAGACTACTTTTGAAAGTTTCTTAGTGTTCATGAAGAGTGATTTCATGTCTCCGCCTAAGAAATTTTCAACGCAAGCATCAGTGTATTTTACAAATTGATTTTTCAACATGGTTCTAAAACCTTTGTCTTTCAAGTTTTCCATAAAAATGTTGACCATCGGAGCGGTTTCACCCACAATACCTGAATCTAACAAAAATACAGCGCCCTTGCCATCAAAACTTTGAGTAGGAATTCCTGTTGCCTCGATGTTATCTTTCGAATTAATCAAAATTGGAATACTCAAGTAACTATTCAAAGGGTCTAAACCAGAACTTTTCCCGTGGAAAAAACTCTCCATTTGAGAAAATATATTTTTTAACTGCAATAATTTTTCACGCGTCAGATTTTCTAAAACCGTGATTTTATTGTGCGCATACTTGTCATAAATAGCTGCAACTAAAGCGCCACTACTACCTACGCCGTAACCTTGTGGAATGCTAGAGTCAAAATACATTCCCGTATTAACATCTTCTTTTAATAAGTCAAGGTCAAACGTCACCAAATCCGGTTGCTCTGTTTGCAAAGTTTCTAGATAACTTACAAATCGTTTTAAATGACCGTTTGATTTAATAGCCTCATCAGATGGATTTTCATCTCTTTTTAAAGCGCCGTTGTAAAAGTTATAAGGAATAGAAAGCCCTTTTGAGTCACGAATGATTCCGTATTCTCCAAATAGTAATATTTTTGAGTAAAATAGTGGTCCTTTCATATGTATTTTTAAATTAACAATTTGGGGTTGGTAATTATAATGTATTTATATTTTATATCTCCAATTGATCGCCTCGATTGTCTTCTTGGATTTTAATTTCAATTTGTTCTTGCTCTTCAGGTGACAATTCCGTCCAAACAGTTTGTTGTTGTTTTTCAAAAACGTTTCTAACTGCTACTAATAAAGATGCATCAGTAGTTGCGAGTAACATTTTGATCAATTCTATTTTTTCTGATTGAATATCCATCAACTTCTTTTTTTAAGAATGTTTAAAGATACACAAAAAAAGATTAAACAAGCGCTGCTCCGTTTCCTATTTGATCACAAATGTACTGCCCATTTTGACAATAGCCAACTAATTCGTCCTTAATAAATTGTAAAACTTTTTCGCTAACGTTTTCGGGATACAAAACGTGTACATTGGCACCTGCATCTAGCGTGAAACAAACAGGTATTTTGGTCTCAGTCCTGAATTTCCAAATGGCATTAATGATTTGTAATGTATTTGGTTTCATTAAGATAAAATACGGCATAGAGGTCATCATCATAGCGTGCAAGGTCAAGGCTTCGCTTTCTACAATTTTGATAAACGCGTCTAAATCGCCACTTTCAAAAATAGTAATCAGTGCATCTAAATTCTCGTGCGCTTGTGCAAATCGCCTTTCGGCAAAAGGATGGTTGTGCATCAAGTCATGACCAACGGTGCTCGAGACTTGTTTTTCACCTTTATCAACCAGTAAAATTGTATCTTGAAAATTCGAAAAATTAGGATGGATCGCATGCGGAAATTCCACTCCAAATAAGTCTGAACTTCCAGGAATGTTCGCCTGATTGCCCCAAACCACGACTTGTCCTTTTACACTTCGACAAGCACTTCCGGAACCCAAACGGGCAAGTACAGACGCTTTTTGATAAAAATAATCTTCAGACATGGCTGGGTTTAACGCTTTTTCTAAACTCATCAAGTTCATGGCCAAAGCAGCCATTCCTGATGCTGATGACGCAATTCCGGAACTGTGCGGAAAGGTATTTTCGGTATCAATTGTAAAATGATAGTCTTTTAAAAACGGCAAATAGATTTCTATTCGCTCCAAAAACTTTTGAATTTTCGGTTTGAAATCTTCTTTAGGTTGCCCTTCAAAAAGCAAATCAAAAGAGAAATTATTATCCGTCACATTGAGCGCAGTCGAAATGTCTTTTTTGGCGAAAGCCAATTTGGTAATCGTTTTGCAATTATTCAACGTAAAACTCACCGATGGATTCGCTGGAATTTGATTCTCTTTTTTTCCCCAGTATTTTACAAGTGCAATATTACTGGGTGCGCTCCATTGAAAATTACCGCTTTCAACAGTATTGGTATATGATGATGGAATAAAATCGTTTGCTGCAATCATAAAATTAGAAATTTACGCAAAGATACTTTTTTTACTGTATTTGTATCTTGGTTTAGTACGCAATTAGTTGCAAAGTTTTGAGTACTTTTGGATGTTAAAATAAAAGTCTCATGAACAAATTTCTCAAAATAATCATAGCGGTCGCAGCTTGTCTTGCTATTGGATATACATCAGGAATGGTGACTCGCTCATCTATTACAACTTGGTATCCTACATTGATCAAACCTAGTTTTAATCCGCCCAATTGGATTTTTGCACCGGTATGGAGTACCTTGTATGCTATGATGGGTGTGGCTGCAGGATTGGTGTGGAACGAAATTAAAAGCAATGAAGAGGTCGTGAAAAAAGCCTTAATTTTCTTTTTGATACAACTCGGTCTAAATGCTTTGTGGTCGTACTTGTTTTTTGGTTTGCATAACCCAATGCTCGCAGGATTAGAAATTATTGTGCTGTGGTTAATAATTTACGAAACCTATGTTCAGTTTTCAAAGATTAACAAGATTGCTGGGTATTTGTTTATTCCTTATTTGGCTTGGGTGAGTTTTGCTGCGGTTTTGAACGGAAGTATTTGGTGGTTGAATAGATAGTTGACGGTTTTCAGTCTCAGTTGTCAGTCTCAGTTAGCAGTCTGTTTAATAATTTAAAGTTTATAAGCTTTTAAAATGTAATATTTTACTACTCATGAATTCTTGTAGTGAAAGTATATTTTGCTGCGCAGCAATTATTTTCGACTTTGGGTCTTTGTTGCAAAAGTCAAGAAAAGTTGCAATTTCTTCTTGACGAAGTTGTAAAGTGTCGGTATAAAATTCTGTTGCGATTTGTGTTTTTGCTGCCTCTATGAACGGTAATACAGGTCCTTTTGTCTCAAGGTCGGTATTTTTCTTTTTGAACAGCTTGGCAACCATTCCGCCAATCCTCATTATATCCATGCCGTTTTCAATAGTGCCATCATAAACCCCAGGATTTTTTAGTTTGCTAGCATTTTTTTCTAATGTGTATTGATCCAGTTTGGCTTGTTCCCATTTGGCATCTTTACTTAATTTGATTGAAGGAGTGTTTTGTACCACTACTTCTTTTAGTTCTTCCACTTTAGCGACCAAAGTTATGTTGATGAAACCTTGTTTTAAAATTGCAGCTGTAACTTTCAATTCTTTTATTTCATGATTTTTGGCTACAAAAACCAATTGATCCTTGGCTTCAACTGTAATGGTAAATTTACCTTCGGTATCTGTTAAGGAGACATTTTTACTTGTCGCATTGATAACCTCGACCTTGTTTGCCACAGTTTTATCAAAAACTATTTGCCCTTGAATGCGTTCTGTAACTTGTGAAAATCCAGTTTGATAAAGCACAAATAGAAGTAAAGCGAGTAATTTTGTTTTCATAAAGTTTTGATAATAGACTAGTAAAGGTATCAGAATCATCTTAAATAAAACTTACTGAAGTTTTAAACTCTTGTTAATTAAAATCAAATAGAGTTAGCTACAATAAACCCACTTGTCCAAGCATTTTGAAAATTGAAACCGCCTGTAATAGCATCAATATTCACAATTTCACCAGCAAAATAGAGGTTTTGATGCAACTTACTTTCCATAGTTTTGAAGTTGATTTCTTTTAAATCAATTCCGCCAGCTGTTACAAATTCTTCTTTAAAAGTACTTTTTCCATTAACTTGAAAAGTTCCTTTCGTCAATTGATTGGCTAGATTTTGCAATTGTGTTTTCGATAAATCAGCCCATTTGGTCTCTTCTTCAATTCCTGAAGCAAGTACCAAACTTTCCCATAACCTGTTGGTCAGTTCAAAAGGTGATTTTTTTGAAACTGATTTTTTTGCGTGTTCTTGTTTTAAGTCTTTTAGCTTTTTTTCGACATCCGTTGTGTCTTCATCATTCAACCAATTTACGAAAATGGTAAATTGATAATTTTTGTCATGCAAGATTCGAGCTCCCCAGGCGGAGAGTTTCAAAATTGCCGGACCACTCATTCCCCAATGTGTAATTAATAAAGGACCTGTGGATGAAAGTTTAGTGTCTTTTACGGTTACGGTAACTTGTGCTGCAACGCCAGGTAATTCTTTTATTCTGGAATCTTTAATGTTGAATGTGAATAGGGAAGGAACTGGGCTGACAACTGCGTGACCAAAATTTTGTAGCATTTCCCAAACTTTTGGATTGCTACCTGTAGCCAAAATTAACTTTTCGACAAGATAATTCTCGGTTTGTGTTTCTATCTTCCAAACGTGTTCTTTTTTGTAAATAGATTGTACACTTTGTCCTGTAAGTACTGCGATTCCGAGTTTTTGCGTTGCTTTCAAGAAACAATCAATAATGGTTTGTGAGGAATTCGAAACGGGAAACATCCGTCCGTCAGCTTCGATTTTTAATTCAACACCATGTTTCTCGAACCATTCAATCGTATCACCAGAGCAAAATTGATGAAAAGGACCGCGCAATTCTTTTTCGCCACGAGGGTAAAATTTTACCAATTCATTTGGTTCAAAACATGCGTGCGTTACGTTACAACGTCCACCACCGGAAATACGTACTTTTTGCAATACTTCTGCACCGCGTTCTAAAATTGCGACTTTCAGTTTTGGATTTTTTTCTACGATATTAATCGCTGTAAAAAATCCTGCTGCGCCACCACCTACAATTATTATATCGAAATTTTGATTCATATTCTATCAGGGAAATCGGTTATGATTCCGTTTACGTTGTATGTTTTTATTTTTTGAATGTCTTCTAATTCATTGATGGTCCAAGGGAAAACTTGAAAACCGTGTGACTGAATTAGTGCTGTACTTTCTTGAGTTATCAAATGAAAATACGGGTGTATGGATTTTGCCTGAATCGTTTCGGCGAAAGCCAAAGCCAAGTCTAAATCGGTTTCTGTTAAAACGCCAACGCCAATTTTATCATTTAACGATGTCACTTGTTGCAACGCAATCCAATCAAAACTTGAAATTAAAAAATGGTCGTATTTCCAACTTCTTTTGTTCACGTATTTTTCAATTAGCGTAACTACTTTATCAGTTGTATCATGACTTTTGAGTTCTATATTGATGAAACACTTTTGATTTACTAGATCAAAAACTTCCTCGAGCGTGGGGATTTCGTGTTTTTCATCTATTAAAAAAGCCTTCAATTCCTGCAAAGATAATCCGTTTACAAAACCTTTTCCGTTTGTTGTTCGGTCAATAGTTTCGTCGTGAATTACGATTATTTCACCATCTGCACTCAAATGCACATCGAGTTCAATGCCATCTGCTTGCAGGTCCAATGCTTTTTGAAAGGAAACCAAAGTGTTTTCGGGTTCGTATCCTTTTGCGCCGCGATGTCCAATTTTGAGCATTGTTTTCGGTTTTGAGGCAAAGGTAAACATAAAAAAAACGCCTTCATTTCTAAAGGCGTTCTAGTGTAATTATTTTAGACTTATTTTTTTAATTCTAATAAAACAATGTCAAAGTCAGTATCGATTGTCACTTTTCCATTAGCAACTACCGATTCTTTTCCTGAATACAAATCTTTCACTTTGGTTCCGTCAGCGAAAATTGTTCCTACTGAAAGTTCTTTAGTTCCACTTTTTAAATCCAAGCCAACTACTACTTTATCTGTATAATCTTCTTTTGAGAAAGTTCTAGAAAAAGTATAGGGTTGAGCTGAAATTTGTTTGTGAATTCCTGCTCCAACTGATGGATGATTTTTTCTGAATTGACCTAATTTTTGCCAATGTAACAACGTTTTCTGAGTTTCAGGATTCGATTTTATGGCATCCCAATTCATAAAAGAACGTAAAGTTGCATCACCTTGTGTTCCTTCAATTGCTAACGAACGAGCGCTTTCGTCACCGTAATACACTTGCGAAACTCCAGGCGAAAGTAATAACTTGGTTGCCGTTTCCTTATTTTTAGTTCGTTTCGCATCAAACGGTGCACCATCGTCGTGTGATGACATATAATTCAAAACACTAAAGCCTTTCAAGTCAATGTTCAGTTTAGTCGAATATTTAGAGAAAATGAATTCATAATCTTTTTGAGCATCCCATTTGAATTCGAAATTGATCATGTTGTTGAAACCATTTTTAAAATAGTTTACTTTTTTATCGCCAAAATCAAAATCTTGACCGCCGCTGATTCCATAATTATAGACTTCGGCAATGGTGTAAAAGGAGTTGTTATCCAATACTTTTGTTGGATTATTTTTCTTCCAAGTTTCAAATGCGTAATCACATTGGGTTTTAAAATCGGCCCAAACGGTTTCATCAGTATGTTTTACGGTGTCACCGCGGTATCCATCAATTCCGTATTCCGTAATATAATCTGTCAACCATTTGATGATGTAATATTTTGGTGCTCTTGGATATCCGGTACGGGCAAAAAACGCATCGAGTTCTTTCATTTCTTGTTCGTAACGGCCTTCTTTTTTCCATTTTTCGATTAAATAAGGAGGTAAAGCTACTGCTTGATTGCTTTCTGTTTTAACATCAGGTAAGTTGGCTACTAGCGTGCAGGCGGTTGTGTTTTCAAATGATTTGTAATCGCAAGTTGGTCCTGTTCGAACCCAATCTTGCGGCCAAACCGTATCAATAAGAGTAACCGGCCCGGTGTGATTGATTACACCGTCAAGAATAATTCGGATGCCGTGTGCATGAGCCTTTTGAACCAATGCCGCTAAATCTTCTTTCGTTCCAAAGTTTGGGTCTAACGCCGTCCAATCTTTCGCCCAATAGCCGTGAAAGCCATAACTCAAACCGGTGCCTTCGTCAACGCCATCGTGAATTTGTTCCACCACTGGAGTAAACCAAATAGCATTAATGCCGAGTTTGTCAAAATAGCCTTCGTCAATTTTTTGAGAGATCCCTTTGATGTCGCCACCTTCAAATCCGCGCAGTTTTCCCGTGGTTTTATTTCTGTCAAAGTTTAAGTCGTTGGATTTATCGCCATTATTAAAACGATCCGTCATCAAAAAGTACACATTAGCACCTTCCCAAACAAATGGAGTTTGGTTGTTTTTTACAACCGTTTGTGCAGTGGAACAACTGTTTAAAGTTATTATAGTCAATAGTAAAAGTGAGTATTTTTTCATTTTTTTAGAATTAAATGATTGTTTTTTTGAAACAAATAAGTCAATTAAGTTGCTTTAGAGTTTCTTAAATGACTTATATGGTTCATATTATCTCAGCTCCAGAATTAAAACTGATTTTGGTTCAAGCGTTACCTCTTTGGTGATATCAAAAGTTTGTTCTGTAATAACTTCTTTTCCTGATTTAAAATTCTTGATATTTTCTTTAAAGCGATCAGTTCCGATTGTTTTTTTGTCATTGCTGTTGTTCATAAGCACCATCACTGTATCGTCTGCATTATATCTGAAGTAAACGTATATGTTATTTTCTGGAATGTAATGCGTCATATTACCAGTATGAATGGCTGTTTGTGTTTTCCTCCAATTAAATAATTTAGCCGTAAAATCGAAATATTGCTTTTGTTCAGCAGTTCGTCCTGCATTTGTAAAAGCATTGTTGGTGTCGCCTTCCCATCCGCCAGGGAAATCTTGACGAATAGCTGCATCGCCTTTATCTTTGTTACCTGCCATACCAATTTCGCTTCCGTAGTAAATTTGCGGAATACCGCGTACAGTCGCTAAAATGCTCATGGCCATTTTGTATTTACGTAAGTCGTTTTTGTAGGTTTCGTTGATGCGATTGGTATCGTGATTTTCGGCAAAGACTAAAATATTGTTTGGGTTTGGATATAAGAAATCATTTGCGAAATTATCGTAAAACCGCATTACGCCTTTGTCCCATCCTGTATCGTCTTCATTGAATGCCTTTGTCGTGGCTTCGTAAAGTGTAAAATCCATGACACTTGGCAAGTTTGAATCGTAGTTTTGAATTGCTGCAATTTTACTGTCTTTTTGCCAAAAGGCCATCTGCGCTTGACTTTGCATCCAAACTTCGCCAACAATATTAAAATTTGGGTATTCATTGGTGATTGCTTTTGTCCAAGTGGCAATTCCAGCTGGATCAGAATAGTTATAAGTGTCTACGCGCAATCCATCTAAATCTGCGAATTCTATCCACCAAATAGCATTCTGAATCAAGTAATTTAAAGTAAGCGGATTTTTTAAATTCAAATCCGGCATCGATGGAACAAACCAACCGTCAATAGCTACTTTTTTATCAATTTCAGAAGCGTTGATGTCATGAATAACGGTGCGTTTGTGATTGGTTTGAGTGTATTTTTCAAATTGGTTGATCCAATCTTTGGTCGGTAAATCTTTGATCATCCAATGTTCAATTCCCCAATGGTTAGTGACATAATCCATCACCAATTTCATTTTGCGTTTGTGCAGTTCCGCTGCTAGACGAGCATAATCTTGATTTGTGCCATAACGCGGATCAATTTTATACACATCAGATTGTCCATAAGTATGGTACGAGAATTTAGCATCATTGTCTTCGCAAAGCGGAGTGCTCCATACGGTTGTAGCGCCTGTTGCAGCAATGTAATCTAGGTTTTTAATGATCCCTTCGATATCGCCACCGTGTCTTCCGCCGGGTAATTCTCTGTTGTACTTTTCTTTGGTATCTGATGTACTGTCATTGTTTTTATTGCCATTAGCAAAACGGTCTGGCATCAATAAATACATTACATCCGAAGAGTCGAAACCTTTGCGCTCTGCTGATTGTGCTTTTCTGTTTTTTAAGCTGTAGGGTTGTTGCAGTGTTTTTTTGCCTTTTTGTTTGAATGTAAAAACAAAATCAGTGGCAGCTACTTGTTTGGTGTCGATAGTGACAAATAAGTAGTTTGGATTTTCAGTTTTTTTAATATCGGTTATCGCAATATTGTTCGAGGCTGAAACTTGATATTGGTTGATGTCTTTTCCGTAAAATAAAATTTGTACCGCACTGTGTTGCATACCGGCATACCAACATGGCGGTTCAACTTTTTCAATTTGTGCATTTGCGATACTAGTCATAAATAGAAGGAATACGATTAATTTTTTCATTAAGCTTTTATTTTGAAAATGTACTTGAAACCTAGTTATTCAATGAAACGAGTAGTTAGTAAGCGTTAGTTTTGAAATTTATTCACTTTTCAAAACTGTTTTAAGTAAACAATCCCAATTAAAATTGGGATTGTTAGTATAGCATTTTGACTCTTGCTGCTGTAAAATAGAACTATTCTACTACGCAGTGGCCAAGTTTGAATTTTGTACAGTAACAGGATTACCATTTACCATAATCGCCAGAGTCGTGTCGCCATCAACTGAGAAAGTGGTTTGATCGTGGTTGATGTTTACCGTTAAAATTTGATTTCTGAAATTGATTTTAAAAGAGTAAGCCGTCCATTCTTTTGGGATTTTTGGAGAAAAATGAAGCACATTTTCTTTCACGCGCATTCCTCCAAAACCTTCTACAATACTCATCCAAGTTCCAGCCATAGAGGTGATATGACAACCTTCCTCAACTTCTTTGTTGTAATCATCAAGATCCAAACGAGATGTTCTTAAATAGAAAGTGTAGGCCATGTCCATTTTATCCAAAACTGCTGCTTGAATAGAGTGTACGCATGGAGAAAGTGAACTTTCATGAACAGTAAACGATTCGTAAAACTCGAAATTGTTCTTTAATTGCTCGGTTGTAAAATGATCCTCAAAGAAATAAAAACATTGTAAAACATCGGCTTGTTTGATGTAAGGCGAGCGCAAAATACGATCCCAAGACCATTTTTGATTGATCGGTCTTTGACTTTTATCTAAGTCAGCTACGCGAACCAATTCTTTATCTAAGAAACCATCTTGTTGCAAGTAAACATTGTGCTCTTCTGAAAATGGGAAGTACATATTGTCAGCCACTTTTTTCCAAGCTTGTAATTCGGTATCAGTAATATTCACTTTTTCAGTGACACGTTTGTGGTCTGCAGGATATTCAAGTGATACTTTTTGAATTTGCTCATAGGTATAATCCAAACACCATTTAGCAATATAATTAGTGTAGAAATTATTGTTTACGTTGTTCTCGTATTCATTTGGACCGGTAACGCCAAGGATTACGTATTGGTTTAATTTGGTAGAGAAATTAGCTCTTTGGTGCCAAAAACGTGCAATTCCGATCAAGACTTCCAATCCTTTTTCAGGAATGTAACTGTAATCGCCTGTGTAGCGGTAAAAATTATAAATAGCAAAAGCAATGGCTCCATTTCTATGAATTTCTTCAAAGGTAATTTCCCATTCGTTGTGGCATTCTTCACCGTTCATAGTTACCATCGGGTACAAAGCAGCACCGTTTGTAAATCCTAATTTAGCGGCGTTTTCAATAGCTTTATCTAGCTGATTGTAGCGGTAGGTTAACAAGTTGCGCGCTACTTCTTGATCTTTGGTCGCCATATAAAACGGAATGCAATACGCCTCAGTATCCCAATAGGTAGAACCACCATATTTTTCGCCAGTGAAACCTTTTGGTCCAATATTTAAACGAGAATCTTTTCCTAAATACGTTTGGTTTAGCTGAAAAATATTGAAACGAATTCCTTGTTGTGCCTTTACATCGCCATCGATTGTGATGTCTGACATTTCCCAAATTTTTGCCCAAGCAGTAATTTGGTCTTGTAATAATTGCTCGTAGCCCAATGCTAAGGCAGCTTGAATAGCTTTTTCGGCAGCAGTAATAGTGTTTTCATGGTTTAAAGAAACCGTGTAACCACCAATTTTTTGAATAGAAGATTTTTGACCTTGACCAACAATAACATCGTAGCTGAACTGAATTTTTTCGGCAGTAGCATCAATGTGCGAAGGTGAAATAGCTGTTTTTTCACCATTGGTTAAAATGGTGTTGTGCATGAAGGTGGTAGCTTTAAAGTGCGTTTTAAAGGTTTGAGCCGTTACAAAGGCGTCATTAGCACTCTTTTTTACATCTAAAACTTCCCAGAATTTCTCTTCCCAGTTGGCATCTTCATTGGTCACGCCTGCATCTACATAAGGTTTGTAAATGATTTTAGCATCTTTATTTAAGGGAGTAATTTGGTAATTAATAACTCCAACTTCATCTAAAGTTAACGATAAAAAACGACGAATTTCAACTGCAATTTGAGTTCCATTTTTTAATGTAGCTTCAAAAGAGCGGTGGTACCAACCTTCTTTCATATTTAATTCACGACGAAAGTTGCTTACAGATGTACAGGTGTTCAAGTCCAGTTTCTCGTCATTGATTTCAATATCAATACCAATCCAGTTGGGAGCGTTTAATACTTTTGCAAAATATTCAGGGTAGCCGTTTTTCCACCAACCCACTTTAGTTTTATCAGGATAATAAATTCCGGCAATATAGCTTCCTTGAAAACTGTGGCCTGAATACTGCTCTTCAAAGTTAGCTCTTTGTCCCATCGCGCCATTACCGATACTGAATAAGCTTTCGGATGACTTTACGCGCTCTACATCAAATCCTTCTTCAATGATGGACCAATTGTCTGCTTTTATATAATCTTGATTCATTGTAATTTCTGTTTAAAGTTTTGTTCCGCTGCGTTACGTACAATTTGGTTTCGCTTCGGCTAAGGTTTCAAGTAGTCTCGAAAACTTTAAAAATATTTTTTCTATTTATTCTATTAATTGGGCAAGGAAATTTTCATCCATTGCTGTAAAATCGGTAAAAATGTATTTTGCCCCGTGCAAGGTTGCAGCATCACCAATTCCAACGCTAATCATGTTGGCAATGTTTGCGGCTTGAATTCCTGCTACGGAGTCTTCAAAAACAATAGCGTTTTCAGGAGCTGCATTTACGAGTCGGGCTGCGGTTAAAAACACTTCAGGATCAGGCTTGGCATTGCTTACATCATTTCCGTCAACGATGGCATCAAAAAAAGAAGCGATTCCGGTTTTTTCTAAAATGGGTCTTGCATTTTTACTGGCTGATCCTAAGGCAATCTTTTGACCTTTTTCTTTTAAAAATTCTAGAACAGGAACTACTCCCGGTAAAATTTCGCTGGCATCCATGTCAACTAAAAAGGAGAGGTAGTCTTCGTTTTTTTGAAAAAGCCATTGGTCTTTTTGTTCTTGCGTGGCATCAACTTTTCCTAAATCTAAAATAATATCCAAAGAGCGCACGCGGCTTACTCCTTTTAATAATTCATTGTGCTCGTGTGTAAAATCGATATCAAGTGAATTGGCAATTTTTTTCCAAGCCAAATAATGGTATTTAGCTGTATCTACAATTACGCCGTCAAGGTCGAATATAAATGCTTTAATGTTATTCATTTAAATTAATTTTCGATTTGTCATTAATGGTTAAAGCTATTAGTCCGGCAAGAATCATAGATGCTCCACCAATTAGTAAAGCATAAATAGGTTCACTATTGAAAAATTGAGAAACTAAAAACCCTAAAATAGAAGCTGCTACTAACTGAGGAATTACAATAAAAAAGTTAAAAACTCCCATGTAATATCCCATTTTGCTTGATGGTAATGAACCTGAAAGCATTGCATAAGGGATTGATAAAATACTCGCCCATGCAATTCCAACTCCAATCATCGGAAGCCATTCCATTGTGAAAACCGTTGGTTCAGAAATAAAATAAACAGAAATTAAACCTAATCCTCCACAAACTAAAGCCACGAAATGAGTAAATTTTCTGCTAGTGTATTTGGCTAATACTGGCAAAAGAAATGCTGCTATAGCTGCAATTAAATTGTAGTTGGCAAACATTTCACCCACTTGATTTGCGCCAATATTGTAGGCTTCAGAAGTTGTGTCTGTTGTTTTGTAAATGTGTTGTGTAACTGCAAGTGTAGTGTAAATCCACATTGAAAAAAGTGCAAACCAAGAAAAGAATTGTACCCAAGCCAATTGTTTCATTATTTTGGGCATAAACTGAAAATCATTCATTATAGTTACAAAACCATTCTCCGTATTATTGGCTTTTTGCATTAAACCAGAAATCAGCATTGCTATTCCACCAAGACCAATTAATCCGATAGAAAGAACGTATAAATCTTTTTTCAGATCATAATTATAAATTACAAATGAGAATACAGCACTTACTACTAAGAATAATAATCCTTTACTTAGATGAGATTTACCATTTGCTAAAAACCATTCTTTTGAATGTGTTTCTTTTTGATAAGTTTCTTTGTTGTGGTTTTCAAAAGCTTCTAATTCTTCTGGTGAGTATTCTTTAGAAGTTAAAACTGTCCATAATACTGTTAGCAGGAAAGCTATTCCGCCAAGGTAAAATGAATATTTAACAGAATCAGGAATCACACCTAGGGGAGCGGTATTGCTTACTCCAAAATGCGTAAAAATTAATGGAAGTTTAGAGGCAAAATAAGCTCCGATTCCAATAAAAAAGCTTTGCATGGCAAAACCTGTGGTTCTTTGTGAATCTGGTAGATTGTCACCTACAAATGCACGAAAAGGTTCCATTGAAACATTTATGGAAGCATCCATAATCCATAGCATACCTGCAGCAAACCATAATAGAGGAGAATTTGGCATTATGAATAACGCGGCCGAGGCTAAAATGGCACCAGCAAGAAAATAAGGTTTTCTTCTTCCCAATTTAGTCCATGTTTTATCAGAAAAATATCCGATAATTGGCTGAATTATTAATCCAGTCATTGGAGCGGCAACCCATAAAATAGGAATGTCATCAATGTTAGCACCGAGAGTTTGAAATATCCTGCTAACATTTGAATTTTGCAGAGCAAAACCCATTTGAATTCCCAGAAATCCGAAACTCATGTTCCAAATTTGCCAGAAACTTAATCTACGCTTTTCCATTATCGTAATTTAAAAATTAATACGATAAGCGCTATGCTTATCAAAACTTATCTTAATTTTCGAAGTAAAAGTTAAAGTTTTGAGGGGTAAATATAGAAAGATATTTCAAACTTTTATTTTTCAGATTCGAATACCAGTGAACTTTTTTAACTACAAGGTTGTAGTTGCGTAAAATTTAACATTTAAAAGCTAATTAGTTGATTCTCTTTCTATCAAATGAGTCTCAATTACTTCGGTTTTATAATTTTCGTCTTCTTCATCTTCATCGGCTTCAAGGCGGTCAATTAACATTTTTGCAGCTTTGTTTCCCATTTTTATACCACTCTGACTTACAGTTGTTATAGTAGGAGTAGAGTATTTAGAAATGATTCCATCAGTAAAGGCAATCACGGCTAAATCTCGAGGTACATTCAGACCAATTTTACTTGCTGTTTTGATGATAGTAACTGCGAATAATTCATTAACGGCAAACACGGCATCAATAGCTTTGTCTTCAAGTAACTTACCAATCGTAATTTCGCAGGTATCTACATCTTCAATTTTGATAATTAGATTTTCATCAAAAGGGATGTCGTTGTCGAGCAATGCTTTTGTGTAGCCATCGGTACGGAGCTTGCCGACACTAACATAGTCTACGGTGGTAACAAGAGCGATTTTTTTTCGGCCTTTGTCTATTAAACTTTGAACGGCTTCATAGGCTGCTGATTGATCATCAATAATTACTTTGTCACACAAAATGTCGTTAGTCACACGGTCAAACATGACAACTGGCATGCCTTGATTGATTACTTCGGTAATATGATGAAAATCGCCTCTAAATTGTGTTTCTTTTGATAATGACATGATAAAACCGTCAATGCTACCATTGGCAAGCATCTCCATATTAAGGACTTCTTTGTCAAACGAATCGTCCGAAAGGCAAATGATAACACTATAGCCGTGCTCATTGGCAACTTGTTCGATACCATTAATTACGGTAGAGAAAAAATAGTGTACGATTTCAGGAATAATAATTCCAATTGCCTTGGTTTTCCTGTTCTTTAGGCTTAGGGCAATATTGTTTGGTTTGTAATTGTAAAATTTAGCGAAAGCTTGCACTTTAAGTCTGGTTTCTTCGCCTATTTCGAGACTGTTTCTTAATGACTTAGAAACGGTCGAGATAGATACGTCTAATTCCTTTGCGATTTGTTTAAGCGTTATCTTCCTTTTCATGCTTTGAGTTGTGTGATAATTTAATTCGTAATAAAGGTAAAATTTAATTTTACAAATGGTAAATAAAGCACTGAAAATTTCAATAAATCAGAAAGTTTTCAACACTATTACGTTTTCGTAACTGTATTAAATTGGAGGGGTATTGTGAATCATAAATTTTACATAGATTTAACATTCGAAGTAATAGTTAAGGGTGAAAACTCAACCAAAAAATTAAATTAAATTAAACAAAAAGTATGAAAACAATTTATAAAAAGTTGTTAATTTTAGTACTGCTACTCCCTTTTAGTGTTCTTGCACAGAGTACTGTAAGTGGGACTGTTTTGGACAAAGTTTCCGGACAGCCTATTCCAGGAGTAAACGTAAATGTGCAGGGTGCTGCCAATGGTGTTTCTACCGATTTTGATGGTAAATATCAAATTGGGAATGTAAAAAAAGGCGATAAACTTGTCTTTTCATACATTGGATATGCCAACACAGTAATTGATTATGTAGCTCAAAAAGTGGTTAATGTAACTTTACAAGAGGATGCGAATCAGTTAAAAGAAGTAGTTATTCAAGTAGGTTACGGTACTGTTAAGAAAAAAGATGCAACAGGTGCTGTTACCGTTATCTCTTCAAAAGATTTTAACAAAGGGCCAGTAACCTCTGCAGATCAAATGATTCAAGGTAAAGTAGCTGGTTTGCAAATTATTAACGGTGGAGGTTCACCAGGTGAAGGAGCCAGTATTCGTATCCGAAGCGGGTCTTCGTTATCTGCGAGTAATGATCCTTTATTCGTAATTGATGGAGTTCCAGTTTCTAATGGAGGTGTCGAAGGAAGCAGGAATCCATTAGCAACAATCAACCAAAATAATATTGAGTCGGTTACGGTTTTAAAAGATGCTTCTGCAACCGCTATTTATGGTTCACGTGCTTCTAATGGTGTAATCATTATCACAACCAAAAAAGGAAAAGCAGGTGATTTGCAAGTAAACTACAGTGCTAATTTACAAGTGTCTGAAGTAACAAATCAAGTTGATGCTTTGTCAGCAACTCAATTTAGAGATTATGTAAATGCAAACGGATCAGCAGCTCAAATCGCTTTGATGGGTACAGCCGATACTGACTGGCAGAAAGAAATTTACAGAACGGCAGTTGGTACTGATCATAACGTGGCTGTAAGTGGTGGAACAGATAATATCGTATATAGAGCGTCATTAGGATATGCTAACTTAAACGGTATTTTAAAGAGAGATAATCTACAAAGAACTACTTTCTCCGCGGGCGTAACGGGTAACTTTTTTGATAATCATTTAAAGATAGAGTTGAATAACAATACTTCTGCATTAGAGAGTGACTATAGTAACCGTGGTGCAATTGGTGCGGCTATTCGTTTTGATCCAACTCAATCTGTTAGAAATGCTGATGGAAGTCTTTTTCAGTGGTATACTTCTCCAACAGAAATTAACCAGTTAGCTGGTAGAAATCCACTTTCATTAATTGAGCAGCAAAATAACTTTGGAAGATCATACAGAAGCATTGGTAACATCCAAGCAGAGTATAAATTGCATTTTTTACCTGAATTGAAAGCGGTAGCGAACTTTGGATACGATCAATTATCAGGAAGATCATTTGGGAATACTGATGCTAATTATTTAAACGGACTTCCAGGATCAGGGTATAACAATACTTATTTGAGAACTCAGTCTCGTTTTAATAAAGTAATGGATTTGTACTTGAACTACAATAAAAAATTCGAATCAATCAATACGCAAGTAGATGTTACAGTTGGTTATAATTACCAAGAGTTTAGAGAGAATTATTTTTCAACAAACTTTAATTTTCAAAGTAACAATACTACAAATCCGCCAAATTACCCTTCAATACTTAATTTGCAGTCTTTGTTTGCTAGAACGAACATATCTATAGCTGATAAATACCTTGTTACCTTATCAATTAGAAGCGATCGCTCTTCAAGATTTAGAGAAAATTTCCGTACTGCAAATTTCCCTGCTGTAGCAATAGGATGGAAATTAAATGATGAAAACTTCTTGAAAAATGTCAAGACTATTTCGACATTAAAACTTCGTGGAGGTTGGGGTATTACTGGTCAACAAGAAATAGCAAGTACTGTTTATCCATCTATTCCATTATACTTGGCTTCGAATACTGCTGCTCAGTACCAATTTGGAAGCGATTTTTTCACCACATACAGACCATTGCCTTACAATAGTAATTTAAAGTGGGAGGAAACTACGACATTAAACGCAGGTATTGATTTTGGTTTATTCAATAACAGAATTACTGGTAGTGTGGATGCTTATCAAAGAACAACTAATGATCTTTTGTTATTTACTCCAAACCCATCTTTTTTCGGATTCTCTAATGCTGATAACTACAATGTTGGATCTATCGACAATAAAGGTTTAGAGGTTATGGCAGAAGTAATTCCGGTACGTAATGACAATTGGGAGTGGAGAGTAGGAGGAAACGTAACGTTCCAAAATTCAAAAATTACTAAATTAAGTACCACTTTGCCAAATACACCAGGTATCAGTGTGGGTGGTTATGAAGGAGCTACGGGTAATACTATTCAAAACCACCAAGTAGGATTTGCACCAAATTCTTTCTTCGTATATGAGCAAGCTTATGGTGCTGATGGTAAACCTTTAGACGGCGTATTTATTGATCGCAACGAAGATGGAATTGTGAACCAGGAAGATAAATACCGTTTTCAAAAACCAGCAGCTGATGTGTTTTATGGTTTCAATACTAGCTTGACCTACAAAAACATTGATTTTGGTATGACTTGGAGAGGATCTTGGGGTAACTACAATTACAACAACGTAGACTCCAGTAAAGGAGTTTCAAGTAATATCCTCATACGTAATACGGATTTAGCAAACGGAGTAGAAAACTTGTTAGAAACTGATTTTAGATCAAATGATACTAAACGTTTCGAATCAGATTACTACATTCAAGATGCGTCCTTCATTCGTCTAGATAACGTGAGTGTTGGTTACACTTTTAATCAAAACAAAAGATCAACCTCATTGGTAAAAATGACTTTGTCTGCACAAAATGTATTAGTGCTTACTAAATACGAAGGTTTAGATCCAGAAATTGGTGGAGGTATTGATAGTAACTTATATCCAAGACCAATTACTTTTACGTTAGGTTTAAACGTTAATTTCTAATACAAAAAATAAGAAAAATGAAAAAGATACAAATCAAATTATTGGGTGTTTCTTTGTTACTGATGGTGATGTTATTCCCCTCATGTACCAATGATCTTGAACAGTCTCCAGAGGGAAATACCGCCATTCCAGGTGATGAATTTTTTAATTCGCCACAATCCTACAAGCAATTTTTAGCAAAATTGTATGCTGGATTTGCTACATCAGGTCAGTCTGCAGCAGGCTCACCAGATATTTCTGGAATTGATGAAGGTGAAAGCCAGTACATTAGAGGTTTTTGGTTAATGCAGGAGTTGACTACTGATGAAGCAGTTATCGCTTGGAATGATGGTACAATTAAAGACTTACATTCGCAGACTTGGACTTCATTAGACCGTTTTATTACTGCTACTTTCGCGCGATTCTCTTTTCAAGTAGTGAACTGCAACGAGTTTTTAAGACAAACAACTGATGAAAAACTTGCTGCTAGAGGCGTTACTGATCCTGCTTTATTAACAGAAATCAAAACTTATAGAGCTGAGGCCCGTTTTTTAAGAGCTATCACTTATTGGCACTTAATTGATATGTTTGGTGGAGGGTCATTAGTAACAGAGAATTCTCCAACTTCTTTCTTTTATCCAGAATATGCTACGAGAGCTGAATTGTATAAATTTGTTGACGAAGAGTTAACAGCAATTACACCAGAATTAAAAGCTCCAAAATCAAACGAGGCATATCGCGTTGACCAAGCAGCAGCTTGGATGTTGCAAGCTAAATTGTACATGAATGCAAAAGTGTATGTTGGTACAGATAATTATGCAGGAGCTTTGCCATTAATCAATAAAGTTATCGCTTCAGGATACAGATTGCACAACAATTACAACCAATTGTTTTATGCTGATAATGACAAGAACGGAGCTCAAAACGAATTTATTTTTGCTATTGCTTTTGATGGTTTAAGAACACAAACTTACGGAGGAACAACTTTCTTGACACACGCACCTGTTGGTGGTTCAATGAATGCCGCAGAGTTTGGGATCAACGGTGGATGGGCTGGTATCAGAACTACTTCAGCTTTTGTTGATAAGTTTGATGCTAATACTACAGATGCCAGAGGCCAATTTTATACAAATGGTCAAACTAAAGAAATCAAAGATATTGGTAATTTCACGGAGGGTTATGCGATTCAAAAATTTAGAAATATTGATGTAAATGGTGTTCAAGGTTCCGATAAGTCAGGTGATTTTTCTGATTCTGATTTCCCAATGTTTCGTCTAGCGGATGCTTATTTAATGTATGCAGAGTGCGCTGTTGTTGGTAGAGTAGGTGATTTAGCAACTGCTAGAGGTTATGTGAATGCTTTACGCACTAGAGCTAATGCTGGAACTGTTGCATCTTTAAACGCTGATGCTACTGGTGCTACCTTGATTTTAGATGAAAGAGCAAGAGAATTACACTGGGAAGGTCACAGAAGAACCGATTTAATTCGTTTCGGCAGATTTACAGGCGGTACGTACGTATGGCCATGGAAAGGAAATGTAGCAGGTGGCGCACCAACTCAAGCTTTTAGAAACTTATTTCCAATTCCTGCCATAGCCTTGGCATCAAACTCTAAACTAAAACAAAACCCAGGATATTAATAATCAATTAATTATAACAAAATGAAAAATATAACTAAATCAGTAATTGCTTTATTTGCGGTACTTGCTTTGTCTTGTAACGTAGAAGATGTAGAGGACAGACCAGTAATTGAGGGTATTGACACTCCAGAAATGGTTGCTCCAGAAAATGATAAATCATACGTTTTACTTGAAAATAATGCAAACAACGTTGCAGAGCGTTTCGTTTGGACAGAAGCAAACTACGATGGTGCAGTTGAAATTGGGTACAAACTTTTAATTGACGTTAAAGGTGGCGATTTTACTAAAGCTGTTGAAATAGGTGGTACATCAGGTTCAACTCAAGCAGAGGTAAGTGTGAAAACTTTAAATCAAGCAGTAATCCAATTAGGAGGAATTCCTGAAACATTGGGTTCTTATGATGTAAAAGTGGTATCTAGTATTGCTGGTATTCAAAAAATGATGTCTGAAAAACCACTTACAATTATTGTAAATGCTTACACAGGATTGGTTCCTTATGCATTTACAGACTGGTATTTTGTTGGTGATGCTACAACTTCTGGATGGAACAACAACAATAAAAATCAACCTCTTTTTAGAAGTGGAACTAATACAAAAGTATACCAATATACAGGTTTCTTTAAAGCTGGTGCATTTAAATTGATTTCAACTCCTGGACAATGGGCTCCAATGTATGGTAGAGGTGATAATGGTTCAATTGTAGCTAGACCAACTGAGGCTGATGCAGATCCATCAACTTTTGATATCGCTGCTGATGGTTACTATACTTTCTCTGTTAATATTGAAACTCTTAAATATACTTTAGTTGCTTACAACGCTCCTACAGCTGCAACTTTCCCAACAGTGGGGATTATTGGAAACAGTACACCATTAGGATGGGACGCTTCAACTCCAATGACTAAATCGACATTTGATCCTCATATCTGGACTATAGATGTGTTGGCACTAGTTGATGGAAAAGCTAAATTTAGAGCTAACAATGCTTGGGATGTAAACTGGGGTGGTAATACTGCTTTTTCAGCTTTCCCAAACAATGGTACTAGTGGAGGAGATATTCCAGTTGCCAAGTCTAAATATAAAATTTTCTTCAATGATTTAGACGGTAGTTACTTGATGATTCCAAATCAAAAATAAATTGTTATTAAGAAAGGGCTGTCAATTGATAGCCCTTTTCTTTCTTACACAAATATTTATAACTATGAAAAAAATACTACTCTTTTTGTTTTTGTGCCTCGGAGTTACTGTCTCAGCACAACAACAAAACATACCTTATGTAATTACTCCAGCTTCTTTTGAAGCGACTACATCTATAACCATTACAATCAATGGTTCTTCAGTAAATGAGGCTGCATGGGGTGTCACAGGAAACGCTTTGTATCTTTGGTCTTGGTCTTTCGATATCAATAGAGCCAATTTGCAAGACTGTCCTACCAATGGTTCTTGGACCGCCTCTAACGAAGCCAACCGATTTAACTACAATTCAGCTACTGATACCTACGCAATAACTTTTACACCAACTGTTTTTTATAACAGAGCATCAATTGGTAGAATTGGATTTTTGGTTAAGGCCAAAGACGGAACTGGCGACAAAAAATCGCAAGATAACTTAGTTGATGTAGGTGCTTTTCAGGTCAACTTAACTAGTCCTTCTGAAAATAGTTCTACTATCATTGCCTCGGGTGGGAGCCTAAATATTGCAGCCAACAATAGCGGAGGTACTGCAAGTTATGTGCTTAAAGCAAATGGAGCAACACTTCATACGAATACTGCCACTGCTAATTATACTTTTAGTCATACCAATATCACTGGTAATCAAAATTACGAACTTCAAGTAACGCAAGGAAGCACTGTTATAATTAAAAAATTCAGTGCTATTGTAAATCCTAATGCAGTGAGTGAAGCAATTCCAGCGGGTTTAGTAGATGGTATTAATTACAATTCAAGTGATGCAACTAAAGCGACATTGGTTTTAGATGCTCCTTTTAAAGACTTTGTGTATGTAGCAGGAAGTTTTAATAATTGGCAACCAACCACAGCCTATGCCATGAAAAAAGATCCCAATTCTACTAAATTTTGGTTAGAATTGACAGGTTTAACATCTGGTGTGAATTATACCTATCAGTATTGGGTAGTTGATCAAACGCCAATTTCAGGAACCCCATCTTTAGTAAAAACGGCTGATCCTTATTCTACTTTAGTTTTGTCTCCTTTTGATGATGGTGGTATTCCTGCTGCAAAATATCCAAATATGCCTGTTTATCCTGCGGGTCAGGATCGTGAGGTAACAGTATTGCAAACTGGCAAGACACCGTATGCTTGGAGCGCAGCAACAACCAATTTTGTTAAACCCGCCAAAGAAAAATTGGTAGTTTATGAATTGTTAGTTCGTGATTTTGATGCCAACCGCAGTTATCAAGATTTGATTAATAAAATAGATTATTTTAAGAATTTAAAAATTAATGCAATCGAGTTAATGCCCGTAATGGAGTATGAAGGTAACGAAAGCTGGGGCTACAATACTTCTTTCCATATGGCATTGGATAAGTTTTATGGTACATCAGATAAGTTGAAAGAATTTATCGACCTGTGCCATCAAAACGGAATCGCCGTAATTTTAGATGTGGCTTTGAATCACGCTTTTGGTAGAAATCCAATGCTTCGCATGTGGATGAATGATCCTGATGGTGATGGCTGGGGTTCTCCATCTACAGAGAATCCATATTTTAATACCACAGCAATGCATAGTTATAGTGTAGGTGAAGATTTTAATCACCAACAACCAAGAACTCAAAATTATGTGCAACGCGTTATTAAACAATGGGTCGAAGAATATAAAATTGATGGTTTCCGTTGGGATTTAACTAAAGGTTTCACACAAAATTGTCCTGCTAATGTGGCTGGTGGTCAAGAAAATTGTACTGGAAACAGACAACAAGATCGCGTAGATGTATTGCGTAAGTATGCTGATTATTCTTGGAATCTAGATCCTACACATTACGTTATTTTCGAACATTTAGGAGGTAATGATGAAGAGCAACAATGGGCTAATTATCGTTTGAACGAAACTCCTAGCAAAGGAGTAATGATGTGGGGAATTATGACTTTTGATTACAACAATCTTTCAAAAGGTAACTCTGGAAACATCTTTAGGATGAATGCTTCTAGCCGTGGTTTTAACGCACACCGTTTGATGGGTTATGCGGAGAGTCACGATGAGGAACGTTTGATGTACAATAATCTACAATCGGGTAACTCAAGTAATGCAAACCATGATGTAAAGAATTTAAATATAGCCTTGTCAAGAATGTCAGCACTAGGAGCAGTTTCTCTTTTGGTTCCAGGACCAAAAATGATTTGGCAGTTTGGCGAATTAGGATGGGAAAAATCAATCTTTTCTTGTAACAATGGTACTGTAAACTCTCCGTCAGACACTACTTCTGGAGATTGTAAATTAGACACTAAACCACAACCACAATGGACAGGCAATTGGTTAGGTGATACCAACAGAAGTAAAATTTACGATGATTGGGCTAAAATGATTACTTTGAAAACCATGGAGCCTGTGTTTTTAGGAACGGCGACTATTAACAACAGTAGTTCATTATTCCCAAATATTAAAATCACCAATAACGATCTTGCGTCAACTCAATTAAAAGATGTGTTGATTGTGGCAAACTTTAATGTTATTGCTCAAAATGTACCTTCTGGTTTTCCGTATACGGGTACTTGGTATAATTTAATGGACAATACGCCACTTACAGTAATTAGTACCACGCAAACCATTACTTTGCAACCTGGCGAATTCAAAATTTTTGGTAATAAAACGGCTACTTTAGCTATTGCTGACTATGAAAAAGCAGAAACTTTGGTTTTGTATCCTAATCCAGTAGCTTCGTTTTTTACATTGAATGAATCAATTGTAAAAGTAGAGATATATTCAATTACGGGTCAATTAGTTAAAAGCTTCAAAGGGACTGGAACTGTGGGACAATCTTTCTCAGTAAGCGATTTGAATCAAGGGCTTTATATCGTAAAGGCTACAAATGAAAATAATGCAGAAAAAGTGTTGAAGTTACTTAAAAACTAAACCTATTTGCTATAATTTAAAAAGGCTGCTTTAATTGTAAAGCAGCCTTTTTTTGTTTTCTGTTATAGTTTTCCTTGCCTGATTTCGTCTACGATTTCAGGATTTAGCAAAGTGGTAATGTCACCAAAATTGGTATCATCTCCTTCGGCAATTTTGCGCAAAATTCGACGCATGATTTTTCCAGAACGGGTTTTTGGTAACCCAGATACAAACTGAATTTTATCTAATTTGGCAATAGGTCCTATATGATCGGATATGTGTTGGTTTATCTCTTTGCTTAGGTTGTCTCTATCGCGATATTCTCCAGTTTCTTTTAAAATCACAAAACCATACAAAGCATTTCCTTTAATGTCATGAGGGAAACCAACGATAGCTGATTCGGCTACTGCTGGATGTTCATTAATCGCATCTTCAATTGGTGCGGTTCCCAAATTATGTCCTGAAACAATGACTACATCATCAACACGGCCAGTGATTCTGTAGTATCCAACTTCGTCTCGCAAAGCACCATCACCAGTAAAATATTTCCCAGGAAAGGTTGAAAAATAGGTTTCTTTATACCTTTGATGATCACCCCAAATGGTACGTGCAATTCCCGGCCACGGAAATTTAATACACAAACTACCTGTTACTTGGTTGCCTTCGATTTCATTTCGCTTTGGATCCATTAATACAGGTTGAATTCCTGGTAATGGTAAGGAGGCGTAGGTTGGTTTTGTTGGGGTCACAAACGCAATTGGCGAAATCATAATACCGCCAGTTTCGGTTTGCCACCACGTATCAACAACAGGACATTTTTTATCACCCACGTGGTTGTTGTACCAGTGCCAAGCCTCTTCATTGATTGGCTCACCTACAGATCCTATTACTTTTAAGGAGGTCAATTGGTATCTTTGAACATATTCGATACTCTCTTTAGCCAAAGCTCTAATAGCTGTTGGAGCGGTGTAAAACTGCGTTACTTTATGCTTTTCGATGGTTTGCCAAAATCTACTAAAATCAGGATAGGAGGGAACGCCTTCGAAAATAACTGTGGTAGCTCCGTTTAACAATGGCCCGTACAAAATATAGGAATGTCCTGTGATCCATCCGATATCAGCGGTGCACCAAAAAATATCATTGTCTTGGTAATTAAAAACATTTTTGAACGTATACGCAGAGTAGACCATATAGCCCGCTGTGGTGTGTACCATTCCTTTTGGTTTTCCGGTAGAGCCAGATGTGTACAAAATAAATAAGGGATCTTCGGCATCCATGATTTCAGCCACATTATTATCAATGGCTTCATCTAATAAAGGTTGTAGCCATTGATCGCGGCCTTCTTTCATATCAATTTCGCTGTGAATTCTCTTAGCAACCAAAACTTTTTCAACACTTGGGCAAGTTGTCAAAGCCTCGTCAACAATGCCTTTTAAGTCTATTGTTTTATTACCGCGGTAACCACCATCTGAAGTGATGACCATTTTACAAGCGCTATCATTAATTCGAGCTGCCACTGCTGATGCCGAAAAACCTGCAAAGACAACAGAGTGAATTGCTCCGATACGGGCACACGCTAAAGTTGCAATGGCTAATTCCGGAATCATTGGCAAATAAATACACACACGATCTCCTTTTTCAATCCCTTGATCACGAAGAACGTTGGCCATTTTGCTTACGCGCTCGTACAATTCGTTGTACGAAATATGCAAGGCTTCTTCATTAGGATCGTTTGGTTCAAAAATGATAGCTGTTTTGTCACCTTTTTTAGCAAGATGCCTGTCGATACAGTTTTTGGTTATGTTTACTTTGGCACCGGTAAACCATTTTATTTCGGCTTCAGCCATGTTAAAGTCGACTACTTTGTCCCATTGCTGGTACCAAGTAAAATTTTCGGCAGCAATTTTATCCCAGAATTTTTTGGGTTCACGAATAGATTTTTTGTAGTGCTTAAAGTATTCTTCTAAGTTGTTTATTTGATAGTAACTCATGATTAGTAAGGTATTTTATGTGTTGTATATTCCTATTTTATGTTGTTGTAATGCGTTTTTTATTTCGTCAATTATGGCTTCGTCATCGATGGTAGATGGAGTACTAAACTCGGCGCCATCAGCAATACTGCGCATCATCTTGCGTAAAATTTTACCAGATCTTGTTTTGGGCAATCGATCTACAAGTAATACTCTTCGCAATGAAGCAACAGCACCAATTTGCTTTCTAACCAGATTTACAATTTCATATTCTAACTGAAATTGCTCGATTGTACTTCCCGATTTGGCTACAATTAGTGCTAGCGGTACTTGGCCTTTTAAGTCGTCATGAATGCCAATTACAGCACATTCGGCTACATTGGTATGTGAGGCAACAACTTCTTCCATTTCGGCAGTTGATAAGCGATGTCCTGCCACGTTAATTACGTCATCGGTACGACCCGTAATAAACAGATAACCATCTTCATCTTTGTAACCGCCGTCACCAGACAAATAATAACCGTCAAACTTGCTAAAATAACTGGCTTGAAAGCGGTTCTGATTTTCCCAAATTCCTAGTAAATTTCCGGGTGGCAAAGGCAATTTGATTACTACAAGGCCTTCTTCGTTAGCTTCTAATTCTTTTCCGTTTTCGTCAAAAATTTTAATATCATACCCACAAACTGCTTTTGTTGCTGAGCCCGGTTTAACAGGAAGTGCTTCAATTCCTATTGAATTTGCAATCATTGGCCAACCAGATTCGGTTTGCCACCAATGATCAATTACTGGAATTGAAATGTGTTTTTGGTACCATTCAATTGTAGCTTGGTCGCAACGTTCTCCTGCTAAAAACTGATTTTTAAGACAGCTTAAATCGTATTGTTTGATGAAAATTCCATCTGGATCTTCTTTTTTGATGGCTCTAATGGCAGTTGGAGCCGTAAACATGGTGCCTACTTTATGCTCTGAAATAATGCGCCAAAAAGTACTGGCATCGGGAGTTTTTATTGGTTTTCCTTCAAAAATGATTGTCGTATTGCGGTTTAAGAGAGGTCCGTACAAAATATAACTGTGTCCTACGGCCCAACCCATATCAGATGCTGCCCAAAACGTTTCATCCTGCTCCACATTGTAAATGTGTTTCATTGAAAAAGTTAAAGCCACTGCATAACCTCCTGTATCGCGCACAATTCCTTTAGGTTTACCCGTTGTTCCTGAAGTATACAAAATGTATAACGGATGATTAGAAGGTAAGGCCACGCAAGGTGTTTCGTTAGAGCCATACACTAAGGCATCATAATCAACATCGTACTTTTTAAAGGGAATTCTTGCTCCAAGTTTTCGATTAAAAACAATTACTTTTTTAGGACGGTGGTTGGCGAGTTCAATGGCTTCGTCCACCAATGGTTTGTATGCAATTAATCGGTCGATTTCAATTCCCGATGAAGCTGTAATGATGGCTCTAGGTTTGCAATCGTCTATTCTAATGGCCAATTCATGAGGCGCAAAACCACCAAATACAACAGAATGTATCACGCCAATACGAGCACAAGCTAGCATAGCAAAGGCCGTTTGCGGAATCATGGGCATGTAAATAATGGCTGTGTCTCCTTTTTTTAATCCTAAAGACAACAATCCTCCTGCTAGGCGGGCAACTTCCGAATGAACCTCTGAATAAGTAAATTTTTGTATGGTTTGTGTTACCGGCGAGTCATAGATGAATGCTGTTTGATCACCAAATCCATCGGCAATATGCTTGTCTAATGCGAGATAACAAATATTTAATTCGCCATCTTGATACCATTGCGGATAACCATTTTTGTCTTGGGATAAAATAGTTTGTGGTTTTTTGAGCCAATCGATTTTTTCGGCCTGTGCAGCCCAAAATGCTTCTGGTTCGGTTATGCTGTGGTTGTAAATTTCGTTGTATTTCATGGTTTATAAGGCGTAATTAATCTATTAATTCATGAACTTGTTCTACTAGTTTTTTGACGGAGAAAGGCTTTACTACATATAGATTGGCTCCAAGAGCAAGACCTTTTTCGATATCTTTATCTTTGTTTTTTGCCGACAGAAATATGACTTTACAATTCTGGAGTCGCTCGTCTTTTTTTATTTGTTCCAGCGTAGCAAAACCATCTACCATGGGCATCATAACATCTAAAATGATCACATCCGGCAATTGAATGCTTAAAATATCCAATGCTTCTTGGCCATCTCGGGCAATAAAAACTTCAAAATTATTTTTCTTGAAAGTATATTCAAGTGCCATTACAATATTGGGTTCGTCGTCTACAATTAAAATCTTCTTCATCTTTTAATTTTTTTCGGTGGTGTGGTAATTGGGTAGGGTGAAAACGAAAGTCGCTCCTTCTTGCTGCTCCTTTTCGGCCCAAATAGTTCCTTTATGGTGTTCGATAATTTGTTTGCAAATAGCTAATCCTAATCCACTACCAATTGGTTTCTTAATATTCTGATTTCGCGATTGATAAAATTTGTCAAATATTGCATCGGCATCTTCAGCAGCAATCGATTTGCCATTGTTGTGCATTTTTACTTCAACATGTTCCTCTTTTTCTTCTATCGAAATGGTTATTTTACCATTGGTGGTAGCACAAAATTTAATGGCATTCGATAATAAATTATGTACTACTTGTACAATGCGTTCCTCATCGTAAAAAGCCTTTATCTCTGAGTCAGCAGCATTAAATTCAATGAGAATATTTTTGTTTTTAAGTAACTGATTGACCGAGTTAATGGTTTTTGAAATGGTTTTGGATAAGTTGTTTTTTGACAAATAGATTTTTTGCTTGCCGGTTTCGAACTTTTCTAAATCTAATATTTTGTCGATCAATCGGTTTAATCTATCCGACTCCGAGATGATATTTTGTAAAAATTGCTTACGTAATTCTTCCGGAAGTTCGTCATCGTCATGCAAAATTTCGCTAGCAGCACGAATAGCAGTAATTGGCGTACGCAATTCGTGTGTTACGGTATCTAAAAACTCATCTTTTTGAATGTCTTTGTTTACGAGTTCTTGATTGGCCGTTTTAAGTTGTTCCGAAATGATTTTTAGTTCATTGGATGTGTCAGTTAGTTTTTTATTGATAATGATGTTTTCTTTTGACTCTTCGAGGATGCGTAAAACTTCGGGTAAGCTGATTTTATCTTCTTTAACCACACTAGAAATTAGTATTTTGGCAGACGCTGTTCCGATGTGTCCGGTAAGTAAATTTTCGGCAAATTTGATAAAACGGGCATCGGCAGTGGTTACATCTTTATCGATATTGTACTTTAAGTTAAAAATAGTTAAGGCACGTTTGGTTCGGTCTTCGCCGAGGAATCGTTGCAATACTTTTTGAATATCGGTGATGTATGCGGTTCCTTTCCAAACAAATGCATTTTCGTGATTGGTAATGTATTTGTCAATATCTACAAACATTTCGGCATAATTGCGTTCTCGGTAATTGCCTTTAAAACTTACAGATACTGCGGCGTAACTCAAAATATTAATTAGTAAACTCCAGAAAAAAGCATGTGGAATTGGGTCCAAATAATCCAATCCAAAAAGTTGAAATGGTTTTAAAAGCGTAATTCCCCACGGACCTGCTTGAATAAAAAGACTAGTCGATTTTGTAATGCCAATTGCGTAAGGAATAAGTAAGGTATAAAAACAAGTCAGAAAACCCAATACAATTCCTGTTACAGCACCGTTTTTAGATCCTCTTTTCCAGAAAATAGCTCCAAAAAAGGAAGGTGCCAGCTGCGCAATCACTACGAAAGCAACAAGACCAATGGAAACCAATGAATAGTCTAGAATGAAGATGCGATAAATGGCATACGCCAAAATGATCAGCATAAAGATGCCTATTTTTCGACTGTTGACAATGCGTTTGTTGTTTTTTTGCTGTGAAGCATTTTCTAGTGAGCCGATAAAACCGTACGGAATTAACAAATTGTTACTTAACATCGTAGCTAGGGCAATTGACGAAACGATAATCATGGATATTGCAGCCGAGAAACCACCTAAAAAAACCATAACGGTTAAAGTGGTGTTGTCAAAAAATTGCGGAATTAACAATGAATACGTATCAGAGTTCAGGCCTTGTCCCTCAAAAAGTATGTTACCTCCCCAAGCTATCGGGAATACAAAAATGTTAAAAAGTAACAAGTACAGCGGAAAGAGCCATACTGCTGTTCGAACATGACTTTCTTTGTTGTTTTCAACAATAGCACTGTGAAATTGACGCGGCAATAAAAAGATAGCAAACATGGATAAAGTACATAGAAAAAACCAATTGATACCATTGGTAATACCGCCAATGGTATTCTTTTTATCAAAGTCTTTGAGTACTGCGGCTTTGGTATAAATATCGTCAAAGCCATCAAACACGAAATAAGTTACATACAAACCAACGACTAAGAAAAAAACGAGTTTCAAAATTGATTCCATCGCAACGGCAGTAATCATACCGCGTCTTTTTTCAGAGGCATCTACATATTTTGTTCCATAATACGAAGCAAATAAGGCTAAGGCAAGGCACACATAAGTGGTGGTATCCGTAAAAATATTGTCGGTTGCAGCGGTTTGGGTAACAATATGAAAAGTATCTGAAATAGATTTTAACTGTAAAGAGATGTAAGGTAAAATACCCACGATACAAATTACAGTTACTAAAGCACCCAAAAAGCGGCTGTTGCCATATCGCAATGAAATAAAATCGGCAATACTCGATATTTTATTGACTCTAGATATGCGGATAATTTTTTTTAGTATGATAATCCAAGTTGGAACCACAAGTATAGGACCAACATATATTGGTAAATAACCTAATCCTGATTCGGCTGCTACGCCAATGCTGCCATAGTAGGTCCATGCGGTACAATAAACAGCTAATGAAAAGGAGTAAACGTAAGGATTATTGGTCCATTTTGAATGGTTCCTTTTCTCTGACCAATAGGCAATAAAAAAAAGAATTGACAAATAGAGCGCTAGTATCAGTAAAAGTCCAATGCTATTCATAATACCTTTTGATAATTAAAAATGAAATAGCAATTGAGAATAGCCAAACTGAAAAAATGTAAATGTAGATAATAGGAAATCCAAATAAGGCTTTGGAGCTATCAAACAATAACAACAAAGGAATATTCAATGCCGCTAATATCAGCATAGAGAGGATGACCAATTTTTGTTCGTGTCTTTTTTTCATTTTGACTTGGTGTTATAGCTTTGGTTTTGAAAGGTTTATTTGCCGTGTTGGTAAGGTAACTTGACCGTTCAAAGTATAAAACAAGCAATCTCCACATGAAGATGTAGAGATTGCAAGTTTTTGCAAAAAATTCACTTAATTCTTTTGATCGTCATAATCACCCATAATCGAGTAATACCCAAATGTAACTAATCCGGCAACGATAAGAGGCAATAAAATAAAGAAGATGATAATTCCAAAAACTAAATCGTCTTGCTTACCCGATGATAGTTTTCCTCCAAAGATATCAACACAATAATATGCTGTAGCCAATGCTAATAATATCCAAACGAAACCTAATATTTTTTTAATTGAATTCATAGTACTCTGTTTTAGTCGTGAAGTGTATTATTTTTTCTGTCGATGTAAATCATTCCTATTACGAAACAAACTGCTGCAATGCCTATTGGATACCATAAACCTTCTAGATAAAATTCAGGATTACCACCATCTTTTGCGGAAGTTACGAAATAAGTAGAAATGGCTGGTAGTAGTCCACCGAAAATACCGTTTCCAACATGGTAAGGCAATGACATTGACGTGTATCGAATTTTTACTGGGAACATTTCAACAAGGAAAGCTGCAATTGGTCCGTAAACCATCGTAACAAAGATAACTTGAATGAAAACTAGAAAAACTAACATCCATTTATCGCTTTCATTAATTGTTTTGGTGATTTTGGTTTCAATTTTATCTTTTCCTTTGTCATCAACCATTAGTTTTCCAGCCTCGAAGTGTTTGGTTTTAATTTCTTCTACCGCTGTGCCATCTGTAAACGTTTTGGTAGTGGTATAAATAGAATCCATTTTTGTAGCATCTACTTCTTTTATCGTTGGAACTACTTTTGTATTTGCAACAACTTCTGTTTTTAAAGTTAAGTCTGTTGTGGTATACATTTGTTTGTAAATTGGTCTGTAAGCTAAAAGAGCAATTAACATTCCTCCCATCATAATGTATTTTCGACCTACTTTATCACTCAACCAACCAAAGAACACGAAAAATGGTGTTCCTAAAATTAACGCAATTCCCAGCAACATATCTACTTGAGAAGAATCGATAAATTGTACAGTTTTCAAGAAGTTCATAGCGTAAAACTGACCGGTGTACCAAACAACCCCTTGTCCCATAGTGGCTCCAAATAAAGCAAGAAGAACAAATTTTAAATTGTATCGATTACCAAAACTTTCTTTTAATGGATTTGTTGATGTTTTTCCTTCCGCTTTTGTCTTAGCAAAAACAGGTGATTCGTCCATGTTTTTACGAATTAAGTACGATACGAAAACCATTAAAATAGAAACCCAAAATGGTACTCTCCAACCCCAATCATCAAAAGCTTCTTTGGAAAGTGCACTTTTTGTAATTAAAATTACCATTAATGAGATGAATAAGCCTACAGTTGCAGTGGTTTGAATCCACGAGGTCCAATAGCCTTTTTCGCCAGCAGGAGCATGTTCGGCTACATAAGTTGCAGCTCCACCATATTCACCACCCAAGGCTAAACCTTGTAATAAACGTAATATTAGCACTAAAATTGGTGCGGCATAACCAATAGTTTCATAACTCGGAATACATCCAATTACAAAAGTAGCGCCACCCATTAACATTAGCGTGACCATGAAGGTATATTTCCTTCCGATTAAATCTCCTAATCTACCGAAAAATAAAGCTCCGAAGGGACGCACCACAAAACCAGCAGCAAAAGTGGCTAAAGTGGATAAGAAAGCTGCAGTTGGATTATCCGATGGAAAGAATTTTGTAGACAAGACTACAGCTAAACTCCCAAAAATATAAAAGTCGTACCATTCGATCATGGTTCCCATTGAAGAAGCGGAAATGACTTTCCAAATTCCTTTTGTTGATTTTGTACTCATATGATGTGTATTAAAGATGATTTATAAATAAATTTGAAGTTGTACTACAAAGTCACCTAAAGATCCTGATCGATTGATAAGTGAAGTATATACAGGTCTAGTAGAATATTGAGCAGTAATTTTGGCGTGGTGTCCGTCTAAGAAAAAGTTAGACCCAATGTCAAATTGTGTGCTTGACTGTGCTAATGCGTCAAAATCTTTGTACGTAACTGCCCCAAAAGGTTGAATTCTTACTTTTGGTTTTACCTCTTTGTTTGGTAATAAAAAACCAGCTTGTGTGTACCAAATGGTACCAGATCCAATAGTAGGTTGTGCGGTGCCAGCTCCAGCAATGGCTCTATTTCCTGTAAAATTAGGATCAACACTTCCAATGTTCATGATTCCTACGTTACGAAGGTAATTTGGTCCAAAATCGTAATCGTATAAAACGCTGTAGGCAGTAACCGCCATTTTCTTTTCTTTTTTTCCAACAGGTAAATCCATAAACGCATCCGCAGATAATAGCGTAATGTCGTGCTTGTTGATGGTGTTATTTACAGAAGTTCTTGTAGCATCAGGAGCGGTATAAAAACCTGCACCCAAGTTAAATACTTTTTTGGTACCCAAATAACTTCCTACTTTAAATGGTAATACATTAGCTTCTTGATCTAAAAATTGATACTCCAAGTATCCTGCTTTAGACCATTTGGTTATGCCGCTATTGTCTACCGCAACTGCATTTGCAGCATTTGTTGTGTTTACAGGCGCAAGGTTGGTTGCATAAGGCTTGTTGTAACTTAAGCGGTACTCAAGTTTTCCGTACTTACCTTTGGCAAATAGACCTACTTGTCGTGCAAATTGATCTGAGTTTTCAATTAAAGGCCAGTTGAAAATAGGAGCATCAATAGTAAGGAAGTTGAGTGTAGATCCCATCGTCATTCTAGAAAGGCCCATATAATAATGAAGTCCAGCACCTAATGACATACTGAATTTTTTATCTTTTTCAGGAAGTACAACTGCGTATTCATTCCAAGCATCGTGAAAAAAAAGACCTGGTTTTTTACCAGCGCCGTAAGCTCCAGTTCCAGAACTACCTGCTGCGCCACCATTAGTAAAAGTTTGATTGTTAATACCAAAATGGGTTAAAATCATGTAGCGCTTTGAGATTTGTGCGTAAGCCAAAAAACGAAGTCTTCGATTTCCGATATCGGTAGCAGTTGAGGTTGGTTCGCCATTGATCATGGTTCCTGGATTCATCTCAGAGGAGCGCATCCAAATTTGGTTCCAAGCAATCACTCGCATGAATTTAGAACCGTCTTCGTTCAGATTGAATTTCAGACCACTTCCGTATTCTGTTGAGCCTTGAGAAAAACCTTTTAGCGATAGTAAGAGTACTGCGGCTGAAAAAAATATTTTTTTCATAATGAGAAGGTTGGTTAGTAAATGGTTTGTTAACTGAGTACCAAATTCTAATTTTTTCTCATTAAAAAAAATTTTAATATATATACGTGTAAAGTAGTATAGTTAATCTTTAAAACGTTCCCATTTTATGAGCATGAACTTATCTCCTAATTCAGTAATAATCATTCCTGCGCCAGATAATAACTCTTTGTTTTTTAGGTATTCAATTAGTTCTAAATGACTTAAAATTTTATAAGTAGGGTGGTAATTAGCGTGTGAAGGTTTTTTGATATTAAATGATTTCACCCAATTGCTTATCGTAACGTGTGATACACCTATGATTCGTTCGATTTCTCTATAGCTCAATCCTTCCAAGTAAAGTTGTAGCGCCTTGGTAACATAATAGTCGTCAATCTTCTTGCCTAGCTTGTTGACGGTAAAAAAATAAGCGCATTTTTTGCATAAATAGCGTTGCTTTTGGTTTACAATTCCGCTCTTTGTTATCTGATTTCCTTGACATTTTGGACAGGCTAGTAGTTCCATGTATATAAAATTTGCATAAATATAGCAAATTAGCATGATTGTAAATTAGAATTCTCTAAAAAATAATCTAAAAATTTATACACACTGTATTTTTATTGGTTTTTTCTTGTGTAATAAGTAAAATTGAGGTTGAAATATACACTCGGCATTAAGTAGTGGTTACTCCAGATAAGAAGAGTATTTCACTTCAAATGAAATTTAATCTTTCGGTTTGCGATAAAAAATGGAATGCTTTGAAGAGGAAAGTTTTTACGGAAGTGTTTTTTTAAAAAAGTATTAAAAACAAAAAACCCGAATATTTCTATTCGGGTTTTGTGGTACCTCCAGGGATCGAACCAGGGACACATGGATTTTCAGTCCATTGCTCTACCATCTGAGCTAAGGTACCTCGCTATTGCGGGTGCAAATATAGAAGCTTTTTTAGTTTCTCCAAAACATTTTTTAAAAAAAATCTATTCGTACCTTTGGCATTCTAAATTTCACAAAATGATACTAGTGGTTGATGTGGGGAATTCGAGAATCAAAGCAGCTGTTTTTGAGGGAGCTACGATTTTAGAGTTTTTTGTCTTTTCGAAAAATGAAGCAAAAATAAATTTTGAAAATATTTTAAATAAATTCAAGAATCTGCAAGATTTGGTGGTTTCTTCAGTCTCAGATCTCGAAAAAGAATTTTTTTTGACCTTCCAAGATCGAATAAACGTACACTATATTTCACGCGAGGACGGTTTTCCTTTTCAAAATAATTATGAAACTCCTCAGACTCTAGGTTTAGACAGAATGGTGTTGGCGACAGGTGCGGTTTTAATGTACCCTGCGCAAAACAGATTGGTTATTGATGCGGGTACTTGTATTACGTATGATTTTATTGATGCAGCTAATTGTTATTTAGGAGGTGCAATTGCGCCCGGATTGCGTTTACGTTATGAGTCTTTGCATCATTATACGGCAAAGTTACCATTGTTGCCCACCGAAGAGCCAAAAGATTTAATTGGTGGTTCAACGCATGAAGCCATTCATTCGGGAGTTGTCAATGGTATGATTGCCGAAATTGATGGTACAATTGATGCCTATAAAAAACGGTATTCCAATTTTATAATAATTTTAACGGGTGGCGATACAGATTTTTTGGCTAAACGATTAAAAAATACCATATTTGCCAATTCATATTTCCTGCTGGAAAGTTTGAACCAACAATTTCATTATAAAATCAAAAAATGATCAAAAAAATTTTAGTTAGTTTCTGTCTGCTAGTGTCTCTAGTTTCATTGGCTCAAGAGGGAACTTCTTCTCCATATTCGTTTTATGGAATAGGGGATGTGCGATTTAGAGGAACTTTAGAATTTCGTTCTATGGGTGAAATTGCCGTCGAGCAGGACAGTATTCATATGAATTTGCAAAATCCAGCAAGTTATGCACATTTAAGATTAACCACTTTTACATTAGGTGGTACACAATACACAACTAAACTAAAGTCGGATAGCAACTCAGCGAGCGCCCGAAGAACGGCACTAGATTACTTGGCTGTAGGTTTGCCTATGGGTAAATTTGGTGTAGGTTTTGGTTTGATTCCGTACTCTTCTGTAGGGTATAAAATTAATTCGGAGTCTACAGATCCAGCTGTTAATAGTCGTCGTTTTGATGGTAAAGGCGGAATGAATA
Organism: Flavobacterium turcicum; assembly: GCF_011365745.1. Lineage (GTDB taxonomy): Bacteria > Bacteroidota > Bacteroidia > Flavobacteriales > Flavobacteriaceae > Flavobacterium > Flavobacterium turcicum. Next base: position 159,172 of record NZ_JAAOBY010000004.1, read on the forward strand.
AAGTTTTTTTTGGTTTAGGGTACAAAATTACGCCAACATTTAGCATTGGTGCTGATGTGAATTATAATTTCGGGAAAATTGAATCTAATAATTTTGAGTACGTAAATGATGTCGCTATTGGGACTCGAGAGTTGAATACTGTTGATTTGTCAGGCGTTAATTTTAATGCAGGGCTTATGTATCAACGTAAGTTAAATAAGAAATTGTCTCTTTTTAGTAGCGTGACCTATAGTTTAGAGAGTACATTAACAGCTCAAAATACACGAAACATTGCTACTGCTTTATACAACTCTAACTTTGATTTAGCGATTGTTGATGTTTTAGATGAAGAAGTTTCCGAACGAAAATTAAAAATACCAAGCAAGTACGTTGCACAAGTTGGTATTGGTCAAGCTAGAAAATGGCTTTTTGGAGTTGGATACACAATGCAAAATGCGGGATCGTTAGCTAATAGTTACAATGCACTTGCCAATGTATCTTATGAAAAAGCTTCGAAATATACAGTAGGTGGTTACTTTATTCCGGATTACAATTCGTTTTCAAGCTACGCAAAACGTATTGTTTACAGAGGTGGTTTCAGATACGAAAACACAGGTTTGGTAATTAATTCGCAAGCGGTTAATGATGCGGCTTTAACATTAGGAGTAGGAATGCCTTTAGGCGGAACGCTTTCTAATATTAATATTGGCTTAGAGTTTGGTCAACGTGGTACAACTAAATCAAACTTGGTACAAGAAAATTATGCTAACGTTAGCATCAGTTTTTCATTAAACGACCGTTGGTTCCAAAGACGTAAATTCGACTAATAAACTACTGTGCCCAATGGTGCAGCTTATCTTATGAACTTATTTTTTAAAAATAGTAGCAAATGGGTGTTGATGAGTGCTGCTATACTCGTTATTTTTGGTTGTGAAAGTAATTTTAAAGAAGTTCAAAAAATCAACTTTTCAGAATTTGTTCCCAATAGCGATGCTGATATGGTGGATTTAAAATACACTGACTCGGGACGAATAACGGCTGTTTTGGTAAGTAAACAAATGTTAGATTACTCTAGTGTTGATTTTCCTTTTTCTGAGTTTCCAAAGGGTATTGATGTAACTTTGTTTGATAAAAATCAAAAGAAAACTTTTATCAAGGCAGATTATGCGGTTTCGTATAAACGAACCAACATTATTGATTTACAAGGTAAAGTAAAAATTTATACCGAGCTAGGACAAATGCTTGAAACAGAGCAGTTGTATTTTGATCAAAAAAACGAATGGTTTTTTACCGAACGCAAATTTAAATTATCAGATCCTAAAGGCGTTTCTAACGGACAAGGAATTGATTTCAGTAAGGATTTTAAAGTGATCAACTCTCAAAAAATCACTGGCGAATTAGAATCTAACGAATAAAACCAACTATCATGAAATATTTACAATTTACTCAATACGTATATCTTTTTTTTGCTGCCTATTTAATTTATGATGGTATTACTAAAGTAAATGAGCCCTCTCTAGGCTCGCCATGGTTGAGTTTTATGATTGCAGCTCTTGCAGTGTTTATGTTTTTCTTCCGCAGAAAATTTGCTCGTAAATTCGAGGATAGAAATAAAAAAGTCTAAAAAGTGGAGTTTGGTATTATCATATCGTGTTTAATACTAAGCGCTTTTTTTACCGGTATGGAAGCTGCTTTTGTTTCCTCTAATAAAATTTATCTTGAAATCGAAAAAAAGCAAGATAATTTCTTCTCTACCATACTAAATAAACTTACTGAAAAACCATCTCGTTTTCTCGTGGCAATGCTAACAGGTAATGCCATTGCAATTGTTATATTTGGTATTCAGTTTAGTCATGCAATTCGATTGTATTGTGAAGAGCAACAATTTAATTTGCCAGCGGTAGTTCTTTTTGGGCTTCAAATTGTTTTAGCTGTTTTGGTTTACGGTTGCACCGCTGGTTGGTTGCCGAAGGTCTTTTTTCAAATATACGCCAACGCATTGATCAAGTTTTTTGCTGTTCCTGCCTATGTTTTCTACTTGTTATTTTCGCCAATAGCTTTTCTTTTAATTTATTTTTCTGATGCTATTTCTAAGTTGGTTTTTAGAAATACGCACGATGGTAGTCCTTTATTTTTTACCAAAATAGAATTAGGAGACTATATCACAGAGCAAATGAATTCGATTGATGAGGATACTGAAATAGACACTGAAATAGTAATTTTTCAAAATGCTTTAGAGTTCTCGGGGGTCAAAGCACGAGAAGTCATGACGCCAAGAACAGAAATTGTTGCGGTAGAGATCACCGATGATGTGTTAAAGTTATTGGATACTTTTATTAAAACTGGGTATTCTAAAATCATGGTTTTTGATGATTCACTAGATAATTGCTTAGGTTACGTCCATTCATTTGAAATGTTTAAAAAACCAGAGTCAGTTGAATCGGTAATGATTAAAGCGGAGTTTGTTCCTGAAACGATGTTGATTAAAGATGTGCTGAGCTTATTGACAAAAAAACGTAAAAGTATGGCAGTTGTACTTGATGAATACGGCGGTACCGCAGGAGTACTTACCATTGAGGATATTGTGGAAGAGCTTTTTGGCGAAATTGAAGACGAACACGATCTTGATGAACTCCTCATTGAGCAGGATTTAGGAAAGGGAGAATATGTCTTCTCGGCAAGATTAGAAGTGAGTTATTTGAATCAAACGTATAAATTACAAATTCCAGAGTCGGAAGCTTACGAAACCCTTAGTGGATATCTGGTCGATTTTGTAAAGGAAACACCCTTAAAAAACACTGTTATTGCCATCGATAAGTTTCAATTTACCATTGTTGCAGCATCAAATAAGAAAATAGAAATCATTAAAATGAATGCCCAAGACTGATTTTTATTAGCAAAACAAAAATTCTTGTAAAATAAAACGCTACTAGTATAATTATTAATTAGATAATTGTATTTTCGCAAACTGAATATAAAAATTAACAACAATAAAATGGCAGTTTTACAAAAAATTAGACAACGTTCACTTCTCTTGATACTTGTTATCGGGTTTTGTTTATTAGCATTTATCATAGGTGATATATTCAATAGTGGTGGTTTCAGTAGTACATCAAAAGATGTAGGAAGCATTGATGGAAAAGATATTTCATTCGAAGATTTCAGAGTGAAAGTAAGCAACGTAGAAAAAAGCGGCCAAGGTATTACGTCTACTCAAGCTGCGAATAGAGTTTGGGAGCAAGAAGTGTCTATTGCTTTATTGACTTCTGAATTCGAAAAGTTGGGTTTAAGAGTAGGTGAAAAACATTTGTTAGAGGTGTTAAAAGCAGATCAAAACATCGGTGGAAACCCATTGTTCTTGAATGCTGCTGGAGTTTTTGATGTTGCTAAATTCAAACAATATTTCAAGTCAAATCCAGAACAAGCTCAATTCTTAAAAGATAGAGAGAAAGATGCTGATTTGAACGCAAAGTTTCAAATGTACAACACAATGATCAAAGCTGCTGTGTACACAACTGAGAGCGAAGCAAAGTTGAAATACGAAATGGAGTCAAATAAAGTAAACTTTGCATATGTAGCAGGTTTGTACTCTACCATTAAAGATAGTGATGTAAAAATCACTGACGCCGAAATTCAAGATTTCATGGCGAAAAACAAGAAGAAATACAAAGCGGATGAGTCTCGCGAAGTGGATTATGTTTTAATAGAAGACAAGCCATCTGCAGCTGATGAAGCAGAAGTGAAATCTAAAATTAATGCGTTGTTATCAGGTAGCGTGGTGTACAACCAAACTACTGGTAAAAATGATACTGTTGCGGGTTTCAGAACTACTAAAAATGTAGTTGATTTTGTAAACTCAAATTCTGATGTTCCTTACGACTCAACTTATATCGCTAAGAAAGATTTACCTGCTGTAGATGCTGATAAATTATTTAACCTAGCTCCAGGTGCAGTTTACGGGCCTTATACTTTTGGTAAATACTATTGCATTTCTAAATCTTTAGGGATGAAAGCAGGAGTAAATGCAAAAGCAAGTCATATTTTAATTGGTTACGAAGGTTCTCAAACTCCTAGCCAAAAAGAAAAAAGAACAAAAGAGGATGCAAAAGAAAAAGCAGAAGCTCTTTTAGCTCAAGTTCAGGCAAATCCTGAAAGTTTCATGATGTTGGCTTTTACTAACTCAGATGATTCTTCAGCACAACAAGGTGGTGATTTAGGAACTTTTGGTCCTGGCCAAATGGTAAAACCATTCAATGATTTTGTTTTCGCAAATCCAATTGGAAAAATAGGTTTGGTAGAAACGCAGTTTGGTTTTCATATCATCAAAGTAACTGATAAGCAAGACGGAATTCGTTTGGCAACAGTAGCTCAAAAAATTGAGCCATCTGAAGCTACTTCTGATAAAGTTTTCACACAAGCTACTAAATTAGAAATGGACGCTGCAGGACAAGATTTAGCTAAAGTAGCTAATGGTTTAGGTCTTACAGTTGCACCTGCTGCAAGTGTAAAAGCAATGGACGAAAACTTTGGACCATTAGGAAACCAAAGAACTATTGTAAGATGGGCTTTTGAAAAAGGAGTAAAAGTTGGTGATGTAAAACGTTTTGAAGTTCCAAATGTAGGTCACGTAATTGCTAAATTGAAAAATATTGATAATTCTGGTTTAGTTGCTGTTTCTGTAGCAAGACCTTATGTAGAGTCTATCTTGAAAAACAAAAAGAAAGCCGAGTTGATCAAAGCTAAAATGACAGGTTCGTCTCTTGAAGCTATTGCAAAAGCAGTTGGCGGAACGGTGCAACAAGCTACTGGTATTACCCTAGAAAATGCTATGTTGCCTAATGTAGGACCAGAACCAAAAGTAGTAGGTAATGCATTTGCTCTAGCTGCAAATAAAGTATCTGCTCCTATTGAAGCGAATACAGGTGTTTACGTTGTTAAGAACACGAGTACTGTAAAAGCACCAGCTCTTAAAAACTACGCTGCTTACGTTACAAAGTTAAAAGCACAAAGTGCTGGAGATGCAAACAGAGTAGTTCCTGCTCTAAAAGCTAACGCTAAAATTGAAGATAACAGATTAGAATTTAACTACTAGTTCAATCTTACCGAATATAAAAACCCGATACTTTTTGAGTATCGGGTTTTTTGTTTATAGTTGGTAAGGAAAACGATGATGATTTTAATAATGATTCGTTTTATAAACTTTATATTGTTAATAAGTTTTAAATTAGCTTTTTAAGTATGTAAGAATATATCTTATTTTAGTTTAAGTTTTAAAATAAAAATTATGGAATTAAACAAATCCTTTTTATTGATTTTACTCTTTTTTTGTCAGCTGCTTTTTGCTCAGAATAAGGGTGTTGAAAATTCTAATTATAATATACAAACTGGTTTGCTCGGAGTTTGGGTAAATCGTGAAACTAAGTTATCTAATCAATTAGCTCTTAGAACCGAAGTTGGATTAGATTTAGGTTATCGGGGAGGTGATTTCGTTGGAAAAACAATTTTTGCTCTCACACCAAAATTAAGTATCGAACCGAGGTGGTATTACAATATTTTGAAAAGAGAGGGAAATAAAAAATATACTAAAAATAATAGTTCTAATTTTTTAACAATAGGATTTAATTATTATCCAGATTGGTTTGTTATTGCGAATAGAGATAATGTTAGTGTACCAAATCAGATGACTATAATTCCAAAATGGGGGATTAGAAGGGCAATAGCTAAAAGTAATTTTAATTATGAATTGGGAATTGGCTTAGGTAAAAAGTACTATTTTGATGTAGAGGAATGGGAGACTGCCGCTGATTTGCATATTAGAGTTGGTTATACTTTTTAAAATTATTCAAATAAAGAAAAAACCGTTTAAGTCAAAAACTTAAACGGTTTTTTCTTTATTTAATCATTTCTTCAAAGGGAATTACTATATCAAATCCTTTGGCATTAAAATAAGCTGTCGGGTTTGTTGTAGAGGCCGCTAAAACAAAATCGCCACCCCAAGCTCCTAAACTTTTTATTGTTCCTTCAAAGTCGGGAAACAATTGTTTTTGCACAGTTGGAGTTTCTAATATCGCACTTAAATTGTTTTCGTGTTCTCTTAAAACAGTTTCAAAGTCAGCTAGCGTTTTGGCTTGATAAGCTGCTATTGTCAAATTGTTTGTAGCAGTTATTATTTCTGCTAAGTTCGTTTTTTTATTTTTTTGATAAGCTTCAATAGCGGTTTTGCTATTCTGCTTTTTATTCAGGTATACAAAATAAAGGTCTTTGGTGAATTCAGGATGAAATTCAATTGGCTTTACTGTTGGTTGTCCTGCTTTTATTTCAAATACAATTGCACAGTTGTTTTGAGCGCAAGCAATATCATAGCCGCTGCCACCAAAGCTATTTTTTAAGAGTGTGAAGGCATCAATTTGCAACCACTGCGCAATGTTGTTGATCAAGGTTGATGATGTGCCTAAACCCCAGTTTTTAGGAAAAGTAAGTTCAGTACGCACCTTGTATCCTTGCTCCGCATTTAAAAAATTGGGATTCATTTTATAGCCTTCATGCAAAATCTCAATCAATGTGCTTTTTACAGATGAAGTATCGGATGTTTTACCAGATTTTATTTCTTCAAATAATAATGTGTCTTCAAACCAAATTGTTCCATCAAAGTCAATGCTTTTCCAATGAATTTGGTTTTGATTACCTTCTTCAATGATTAAATTTTGCCCTTGTTTGGTGGGTAGTGCAAAAGCTTGAGCGCCATCAAGGACAAGGTATTCGCCTGTAATCAATAGTTTGCCATTGCTATAAAATGTCTTTTTCATGTACTTAATATTATCGCTTTTTTTATTGGCGTAATAGTGTGCTTATTGGCGTAAACTTTCGGTGAAAGCTACTACGGCATTATGTGATACGGTGTTGTTTTCAAAATGTTTTTGAATAGCAATACGCTCTTCTTTCGTTGCTTCTAGCTGATTCAAGATGTTATTCAAATGCATCTTCATGTGTCCTTCTTGAATTCCTGTTGTGGTTAAAGATCGCAAGGCAGCAAAATTTTGTGCCAAACCTGCCACGGCCACAATTTGCATCAGTTCAGGAGCTGATGGTTTTTCGAGCATTTCTAATGATAATTTTACCACAGGATGCAAAGAGGTAAGTCCGCCCACAGTGCCTAATGCCAAAGGTACATCAAGCCAAAAAGTGAATATTCCGTTCTCTATTTTTGCGTGTGACAAACTGCTATATTGACCTTTTCGTGAAGCATAGGCGTGTACACCTGCTTCTACAGCGCGAAAATCGTTTCCTGTTGCAAGCACGACTGCATCAATACCATTCATAATTCCTTTGTTGTGTGTTACTGCTCGGTAAGGCTCAACCTCGGCAATTTGAACGGCTTGTACAAACTTAGTAGAAAATTCTTGCGGATTCGGGATTTCTTTATCCATCAAATCTTCAATCGGGCACGATACTTCGGCACGAACCAAACAATTAGGTACATAATTCGATAAAATACTCATTACAACCTCAATTTCACTCTCAGTTTCATTAAAAAGGCTGTAATTCTTGGCTTCTGCTTGTAAAGTTTTTGCAAATTGTTCCAGGCACGAATTGATAAAATTGGCTCCCATGCTGTCTTTAGTATCAAAGGTGGCATGCAATTGAAAATAATTGGGTAGCAAATCGGTTTTGTCTCTTAGTTCAATACTTCTTATTCCGCCACCGCGTTTTTGCATGTTGGCGGTGATTGAAGCTGTGGAAGTATAAAATTGTTCTTTGATTTGAGCGAAAAACAAATTGAGTTTAGATACTTCGCCTTGGTACAAAAAGTGAACTTGGCCAATTTTTTCAGTATCAATAATAGTGGTTTTAAAGCCGCCTCGAGTTGCCCAAAATTTGGCTGCTTTTGAGGCTGCTGCTACTACTGAACTTTCTTCAATAGCCATTGGAATAGTGGTGTACTTATCGTTTATGAGGAAATTTGGCGCCACACCAAGAGGAATATAAAAATTGGTTATGGTGTTTTCTATAAATTCATCATGCAGTTGTTGTACTTTTTCGTCTGTGTTCCAGTAATTTTTCAACAAAGCGATGGCCTCGTTTGGTGTTGAAAAATAGGTGTCGGCAATCCATTTTATTTTTTCTTCTTTGGATAATTTCGAAAATCCACTTATGGCCTTGTTCATTCTCAATTGATTATAATATGATGTCTACAAAGATACATTTTTGACAGTTTTAAAAAGCAACTAAATGAATCCTAATCGTGCTTTATTTTTGAGATTGTTTTTTACATTTAACATATAAAATGGCTCATATTTGTAATTTTTTCACTAAAATTGACGGTTTTTATCTTTAAATATATATTATGTATTCTAAAAAAATTATGGTGTTGTTTTTGTTCGTGTGTTTGAACCTTGTTGCACAACAAAAAATTACCATCGATGAAATTTACAACGGAACTTTTCGAACTCAAGGAATGGACGAATTGCAGTCCCTAAAAAATACCAATCAATATACCGTTTTGAATGCAGACAGGGCTAGCCGAAGCATGCAAATTGATCTATATGATTTTGCAACACTCAAAAAAGTATCTACACTTATTGATACCAAAGGGTACAAAGAATTAGCAAATGGTATTGACAGTTATACTTTTGACGCAAGTGAAAAATTGATTCTTTTGGCTTGTAATAGCAATGCAATTTTTCGTCATTCATTCACAGCAGATTATTTTTTATACGATACAACTACTAAAAAGCTAACTACTCTTTTTGATTTTCAGGTACAAGAGCCTACTTTTTCGCCTGACGGAAAAAAAATAGCGTACGCTCGTGACAATAATTTATTTGTTTACGATGTTGCGACTGCGACAAGTACAGCAATAACTACTGATGGTGTAAAGAATAGTGTTATCAATGGGATTACCGACTGGGTCTACGAAGAAGAATTTGCTTTTGTAAGAGCTTTTGATTGGAGCGCCGATAGCAAAAAAGTAGCGTTTATTCGTTTTGATGAAAGCGCAGTTCCTGAATTTTCAATGTCAATGTTCGGTAAAGAGTTGTATCCGTTCATGCAAACTTTCAAATACCCAAAAGCAGGAGAGAAAAATGCAACTGTATCTTTGCACGTGTATGACGTTGCTACAAAAGCTAAAAAAGATATCGACTTAAAAAATTACAAAGATTTTTATATAGCTCGTTTGAAATGGTCAACAGATGCCAATGTTTTATCAGCACAAGTTTTAAACCGTCATCAAGATAATCTAGATTTACTTTTTATTGACGGAAATACAGGTTCCGTAAAAGTAGCTTTAAACGAAAAAGACAAAGCGTATGTTGATGTAACAGATAATTTAACTTTCTTAAAAGACAATAGTTTTATTTGGACCTCAGAGAAAGACGGATTCAATCATATTTACTGGTACGATAAAAACGGAAAATTAAAAAATCAAGTGACTAAAGGAAATTGGGAAGTAACGAGCTACTATGGCCTTGATGAAAAAACAAAAACTATTTTTTATCAATCGGTAGAGAATGGTTCTATTAATAGAGATGTTTACCGTATTGGCTTGGATGGTAAAAATAAAGTACGTTTATCACAAGCAACAGGTACTACAAGAGCTACTTTTAGTCCAAACTTTCAATACTTCATCAGTACTTTTTCAAGCGCAACAATACCAACAAAATACACTTTGAACGAGTCAAAAGTGGGTAAAGAAATTCAAGTAATTCAAAGTAACGAAGGACTTTCAAAACGTCTAGAAGCGTACAAATTACCTACCAAAGAATTTTTTGTTCTAAAAACAGCTAAAGGTAATGAGTTGAATGCTTGGATGATCAAGCCAAAAGATTTTGATCCTGCAAAAAAATATCCAGTATTTATGTACCAGTACTCTGGTCCAGGTTCACAACAAGTAAACAATGATTGGAATGGCACAGATGATTATTGGTTCATGATGTTGTCACAACAAGGTTATATTGTAGCCTGTGTTGACGGACGTGGAACCGGTTTTAAAGGTGCTGATTTCAAAAAAGTGACGCAGTTGCAATTAGGGAAGTACGAAGTGGAGGATCAAATTGATGCTGCTAAAGTAATAGGTGACTATGCATTTGTGGATAAAAACAGAATTGGTATATTTGGCTGGTCGTTTGGTGGATTTATGGCTTCTAATTGTATTTTGAAAGGGAATGATGTGTTCAAAATGGCTATTGCGGTTGCTCCAGTAACTAACTGGCGTTTTTACGATAGCGTGTACACAGAGCGTTACATGCAAACCCCACAAGAAAATGCAAGTGGCTATGATGATAACTCTCCAATAAATCACGTGAATAAATTAAAAGGAAAGTATTTGTTGATTCACGGGTCAGGAGATGATAATGTACATGTTCAGAATACAATGCAAATGATGGAAGCTTTAATTCAAGCGAACAAACAATTTGACTCTCAAATTTATCCAGACAACAATCACGGGATTTATGGAGGTAAAACAAGAGTACAGTTGTATACCAAAATGACCAATTTTATTAAAGAAAATTTATAATAACACTAATTAAAACAAACCAAATTAAATAACATGAGTGAATCAGTAGCAAAATCAGGACATCCAAAAGGACTTTGGGTATTATTTGGAACCGAAATGTGGGAACGATTCAATTTTTATGGCATGCGTGCTATTTTGACTTTGTTCATGGTTAACGCCTTAATGCTTGGTGAATCAAATGCATCAATTATCTACGGTGGTTTCTTAGCTCTTTGTTATTTAACGCCTCTTTTAGGTGGCTTTATTTCTGATAAATATCTTGGAAATAGAAGTTGCATTATGTTGGGTGGAACTTTAATGGCCATCGGTCAGTTTTCATTATTCTACAGTGCAACTATTTATGATAGCAGTTTAGATTTATCAAAAGGAATGTTTTGGTTAGGTCTATTTGTAATAATTTTTGGAAACGGATTTTTTAAACCGAACATTTCGTCAATGGTGGGCAGTTTATATCCACCCCAAGAAAAAAGTAAATTAGATTCGGCATTCACCATTTTCTACATGGGAATTAATGTTGGAGCTTTGTTGAGTCAATATTTTGTTCCTCTTTTTGCAGATGTTAAAGTTGATGGTGTTCAAGATCCAACCGTTTTTAAGTGGGGTTATTTGATGGCTGGTGTGGCTATGGTTTTAGGAACATTGGTTTTCTACTTTTTGAAAGATAAATATGTTATTTCGCCTGAAGGATTACCAATTGGGGCAAAACCAAACAAAGATGTTTCTGTTGGAGAAGTAGAAGAGCAAGCTAAATTTTCAAGTAAGTCAATTGGATTAGCAGCGGTTTTATTTGTGATTTTGTTTTTTGCCTTTAGATATTTCTTGGTTTCTGAAATTGGATTTTCAAATTTCGAAATCGGTACTTTGGTAAAAGGAATTATTTACCCGATTATTTATGGAGCTGGAATTTCTCTAGCGTTTTTAATCATGAGCTCTGCGGAGAATAAAATTGAAAGAGAGAGAATTTGGGTAATTTACATTGTCTCATTTTTTATTATCTTCTTTTGGGCTGCATTTGAACAAGCGGGATCCTCTTTAACTTTTATTGCCTCAAATCAGACGGATAGAACATTCTTATTTGGTTGGGATATGCCAGCTTCGATGGTTCAAATTTTCAACGGACTTTTTGTTGTAATCCTTGCAGTTCCATTCAGTCTAATGTGGGATAAGCTTCGTGCACAAGGAAAAGAGCCTGTATCGCCAATGAAACAAGCCATAGGTTTAGGGTTGATTGCCTTGAGTTATTTAATAATTGCATACAATGTTAAAGATCTAGGCAACTCAGGACTATTGGCTATTAAATGGTTAGTATTGTTGTATTTCATTCAAACTATGGGTGAGCTTTGTCTGTCTCCTATTGGATTGTCGCTAGTAGGTAAATTGGCCCCTAAACGATTTGCTTCTTTGTTGTACGGTGTGTTTTTTATATCGAATGCCGCAGGTTACGCTCTTGCAGGGTCATTAGGAGCCATTATCCCAGCAACAGGAGATAAATTCCAAAAGGCAGAAAAATTAGGAATCAATTTACAGGATGTTCTTGATAAAAAAATCACTTTAACTCCAGAGCAAGTAGCCTTGTTTAATAAAGAACAATTACCTCTGGCAAATAACACATTTGCAGGATTTGAAATTCATAACTTATATGAGTTCTTTATGGTTTTTGTTATTCTATGTGGAATCGCTGCTGTAATCCTTGCAGTAATTTCTCCTAGATTAAAGAAAATGATGAACGGCTTAGGCTAGTTTGTCAAATGAAAATAGTTGTACACTTTTCAAACCTGCAATTCGCCACTGTGAACTTGTAGGTTTGTTTTTTTTAAATTGAATTATTATGTGGAAAAGTCATCCTAAAGCCTTGCCTTATTTGTTTTTGTCCGAAATGTGGGAACGTTTCGGTTATTATTTAATGATCGGAATTTTTACGTTGTACCTTAAAGATGTTGAGTCGGGGTTTTCAATGACCGAAAAAGAATCGTCTGATTTGTACGGAACTTTCATTGCCTTGGTGTTTTTAACACCTTTTATTGGTGGTTTAATTGCTGATCGTTATTTGGGCTACAAAAAATCAATTGTTATTGGTGGTTTGATGATGGCTGTGGGTTACATGATGATGGGAATCCCGAATTTAACAATGCTGTATGTTGCCATGACGCTTGTTATAATTGGTAACGGATTTTTCAAACCAAACATTTCAACTTTGTTGGGTAATTTCTATAACGATGAGGAATACAAAGACAAAAAGGATGAGGGTTACAACATTTTTTATATGGGAATCAATGTAGGTGCTTTCATTTGTAACTTTTTTGGAGCCGCACTAAAAATTCTTTTCGGCTGGCAAGAGGCTTTTATGGCTGCGGGTGTAGGGATGTTTATTGGTGTGCTAGTGTTCATGTTAGGGACCAAGCATTATGGTGACAAAACGGAGAAGAAAGGAATTCAAGAAGGCGATATGCCGTTCTCTAAAATTGTAATGTACATTTTGGTACCATCGGTTATTTTTGGTGTAATTGGTTGGTTTATCAAAGGAGTTACTACAGCAACTAATGCTGATAGCTCTATATTTGGGTCAGATAGTACCGATGCCTTTATTTTTGCATGTATCCCGATTGTATGGTTTTATAGCAGTTTGTATTTTAAAGCCAAGCCCGCTGAAAAGCGTCCGATTGGTGCGTTGCTATCTATTTTTGCAGTGGTTATTTTGTTTTGGGCCGTATTCAAATTGAATGGTTCAGCATTAAACAATTGGGGTGATAAATATACAGATCGTGAGTTGGTAGGCGTTCCGCAAAAAGTAGGTTCACAACTTTTCTTAATAGACACTTTAACTTATAAAAAAGATTCTGTTGCGCTTTACGATGCTGCGTTCCGAATTCAAAAAGAAGACGGCAAGGTGGTAAAAGTGGTTGATTATCCGCTTTATTTTCGGAATGTAGCCAAAGAAAAATTACCTGAAGAAGAAAGTAAAATTTATACTTGGTCGGCTAATTTGAGTCAATCCATAAATCCGGGATGGGTTATTTTATTAACTCCGCTAGTAGTTGCCTTTTTTACATTTTTACGAAGCAGAAAAAAAGAACCTTCTACACCAACCAAAATAGCTTTTGGACTATTATTATCTGCCTTGTCCGTTTTGGTAATGGTTGCTGCTGTGCATATAGGTAACAACGGAACTGAAAAAGTATCAGTTTGGTGGTTGGTTGCAAATTATGGTGTAATCACGATTGGAGAATTATTCTTAAGTCCAATGGGATTGTCAATTGTATCTAAATTATCACCAAAAAACATTACCGCTTTAATGATGGGTGGATGGTTTTTAGCCACTTCAATTGGGAATAAACTATCTGGAGTTTTAGCTAGTATGTGGGATTCTTACGAGGATAAGGCCAATTTCTTTTGGCTGAATTTTGGCTTGCTCATGTTTGCAACAGCGCTAATGTTTGCCTTGGTCAAAAACCTAAATAAAGTGATGAAAGATCACGGAATAAATTAAGTATGGCTCAGATGCAAAGTTTAGAACAAATTCAAAATTTTAAAGGCAAATACCCAAAACAATTGTGGTATTTGTTTTTTAGTGAAATGTGGGAACGGTTTTGTTTCTATGGAATGCGCGGTATGCTCGTAGTTTTTATGGTGAATCATTTGGCCATGAACGAAACGGTAGCCAATTTACAATACGGTGCCACACAGGCGTGGGTGTATGCTTTTACCTTTATCGGAGGTTTGTTTGCTGATAAAATTTTAGGCTTGCGCAAGTCACTCTTTTGGGGAGGAATTCTAATGATTATTGGAAGTGCAATTCTGGCATTTGATCCTAAAAATTTCTTCTTTATCGGGTTGGGATTCACAATTGTAGGTACGGGTTTTTTTAAGCCCAATATCTCTTCAATGGTAGGGCAGTTGTACGCCAATAATGACCCGAGACGTGATGCTGGATTTTCATTTTTTTATATGGGTGTGAATTTGGGTGCGTTAATAGGTGGTTATATTTGTATTGCTGTGGCCGAAGGTTCCATGTGGCAATCGCTTGTTCCTGAACATTTGCGCTGGAATGTAGGTTTCGGTTTTGCAGCCGTTGTTATGATTGTTAGTCTACTTACATTCACGCAAACTCAAAAAACATTAGGCCCAATTGGTCTTTCGCCCCTTACTCACTTCACGGGAACTAAAAAGCGGAATTTAGAAATGCTTACTTATCTAGCGTCTCTGGCTGTAGTTCCGTTAATTATTATAATGGTTGCTAATACACGCTACACAGATTATTTTATGCTGTTTATTGGGCCGGCTTCAGTTTTGTATTTGTTTTATGAGATGGAGAATTTTACTGTTGTCGAAAACAAAAAGCTGATTGCAGCATTGGTTTTTATAATTTTTTCTATTTTTTTCTGGGCATTTTTTGAGCAGAGTGGCGGATCGTTAAGTTTGTTTGCTGCCAATAATTTAAATAACGAAATAGCAGGAGTAACATTGAGTCCAAATGGAGTCAATAATTCAGCCAATTCCTTTTTTGTAATCGGTTTTGCAGCAATAGTAGGTTTGGTTTGGCTATGGATGGCAAAGCGCAAAATTGAGCCCAATACGGTTATCAAGTTTGGCTTGGCATTTTTATTTCTGGCTGGTGGTTTCTGGATTTTTTATTACACTAAATTCTTTGCTGATTTTAACGGAAAAACTTCTTTAGGAATTTTTACAATGGGATGGTTGGTCATTACTTTTGGAGAGTTGTGTTTGTCTCCTATCGGTATGTCGGCTATGACTAAACTTTCGCCCCAAAAAACACAAGCTGTTATTATGGGAATGTGGTTTTTAGCTAGTGCTTATGGTCAGTATTTTGCTGGTTTATTAGGTGCGAATATTGCGGAAGCGTCATCCAATGAAACCAACTTGGTCAAATTAAACGTATATGCTGATGGATACTTGCAGTTGAGTTATTACGCGTTGGCTGCAGGTGTAATATTAATTGTTATTTCGCCTTTAGTAAAAAAATTAATGCAAGATGTGAAATAAGTGATGATTAGGTATTATTTTTGATTTACAAAATAAAAAATTCAAATATGAAAAAAATATTTTTAGCGCTGATGTTGGTTATGGGTTCCTTTGCTATTCAAGCGCAAGAATTAGTTTGGGAAACAAATGTGAATAAAGCAATTGAGGTTTCTAAAACAACTAAAAAACCATTACTAATGTTTTTTACAGGCAGCGATTGGTGTGGCTGGTGTATTCGTTTGCAAAAAGAGGTTTTAAAAACGCCAGAATTTGCTACATGGGCTAAAGATAATGTTGTTTTGGTAGAATTAGATTACCCAAGACGAGCACCACAAACAGAAGAAATTAAAAAACAAAATAGTGAGTTGCAAATGGCTTTCCAAATACAAGGTTTCCCGACGGTTGTATTTGCGAACGTAAAGGATGTTGATGGTAAAGTTAATTTTGAAGGTATTGGAAGTACTGGTTACGTTCCAGGAGGACCAACAGCTTGGTTGGCAGTTGCAGATGGTTTTCTAAAAAAATAATACAATCAATTTAGTTTAAAATATCCCTTTTCGGCAGTGGCATGAAAAGGGATATTTTGTTTTTGGCAACTTTGTTCCCATTTCCATCTTGCTTTTTTAAAATTGCTGCCATCTGCAATTACTGTTTTTGGATGCAATTGTATTAAAACGCGATCAAGATTTACCCTAGTAGATTGAGTTAAAAGCAAAATGTCTGGCTTTACTTTAGGTGACCAAACTGCTAAACTATCCAAGATTAATATCTTTTTGCCTTTGTAAAAAAGTACATTTTTAAGCGGTTTTATAGAATTGATTTTGCTAAAATTAGCTAGTTCGTACGATTTCAAAGTGTTTAATGAAGAGTTATTTTTTACGTCGCTTCTAGAATAAGCAAGGATGAAATTTCCATTCCGCTTGCTGATTAAAGTGTTTTTTTGAGTATTAAAGACGATCATCTCAGCTTGCTGTTCAAACTGGTTTTTCAATACTAAATACGTACTTTGTGTGACAATTATACTCACCAATACTGCCAGTAATTTGTAAAAACTTGGTTTTTTGCACCATAAAACTACTGTTACAATGATGCAATAGCTGCACAACAAAAGATAAAAATGTAGCGGTATGTCTTTCAAAATAAATTGCTCAACCGATGCAATTTTACTTATTATCCAATTAATAATCCAAATACCCCATTCTAAAATTTGTGAAAGCGCGCGTGGTACTTCGGTGAAAGCAGCCCAACTCATGACTATAATTCCTATCGCCATGATGAATAAAAGTAATGGAATAATTATCAAATTGGTAATAAAAAACAATCCAGGGAACTGATGGAAATAGTAAATGCTGAGTGGCAAAGTCCCAATTTGTGCAGCAAATGAAACTGTAAGAATGTCCCAAAAATAGCGCACTAATTTGTATTTTGGACTCCATAAAGTTCCTAGCAGCGGCTGCAGCCACACAATGAAAAATAAGGCAATATAACTTAATTGAAAACCTACATCGAATAAAAATGAAGGTTCAAAAAGTAAAATTATAAAGATTGATGCTATTAAAGTGTGATAAATAGATGTATTTCGGCTCAGGTGATTACCAATTGCAACAAATGAAAACATGGTAACAGAACGAACTACAGATGGCGCTAGTCCTGCTAGTATTCCAAACAACCACAAGCTCAACAGAATTATTACTAGCTTCAAAGCAGAACCTCTTTTGTTGTTTGGTATAGGACGTAATAAAAAAGTCATGAAAAGCATTATAAACCCAATGTGTAAACCTGATACGGATAAAATATGTACGGCGCCTGCATATTGATAATCTCTAATGATAGCCGGATCAATTTCTTGTTGTTGACCTAAAATTAATGCTATCGCCACCTGTAGTTCTCGATTGGAGAACTGGTTGGCTTTTAAATTTGAAATTAGATTTTCGCGAAAGCGAGCCGTGTAATACCAAATGTCTTTCTCGCAGGAAGTACTAATAGATAGGTCCTCAGGATTGCTGTATAATTGCGCATAAATTTGCTTGTTTAGAAGGTATTTGCCAAAATCAAATTGGTTTGGATTGCTAGCAGTTTTATTAGCAATCAATATTCCGTTGATTTTTAATTTACTTCCAATAGGCATTGTTATAGGTAGGCTATCTGTTGCGATATTTAAGATGATAGAACCGTTTTGGCGTTGGTTTTTTATCTGCGTAATTTGGGCCACATACCTGCTGGTAAATGATGAATTCTTTAATTTTTCTCGAACAGTTAGGGTAATTAAAGTTGGTTTCGCAAATGCGGATTTGTTATGGCTGTAATGTTTGGAGTCAAAGGAATCGTTGTGAATAATTGTTGTATAAATTCCAATCAAAATCATTATCAGTAAACTGACCAGTCCGAAAAAAGTGGGCTGCTGTTTGCCAATAGTAAAACTATTTATGCAACATAAGAGTAACAACAAAACGGTCAAGCTAATCCCAATAATAGTTGGCGAAAAGACATATAAATGCGCTAGCAATAAGCCAAAAATAAATCCTACGGTTAGTTTTGTAAGTGGGAAATGTAGCACTTTCATAAATCTAAAGTACACATTTTAAGTAACAAACGAATCTAATTGTAAACTAAATTACTGTTTTAAAAAGATTTATTCACCATCGATTGTATCTGTTTAAAAAATACGATTAACTTGAATCAAGGTTCGTTTGTAATAGGGTTCTTTTGTAGATGATATGATTACACCTTTAGAAGTAGAGGAGTGTATAAAGGAGATTCCTTGATCTGTAACCTCAGTAACCAAACCCACATGATTGATTTGCCTGCTAGAATTAGTAGTAAAAAAAATGAGGTCGCCCTTTTGTGCCTGATCTTTTTTAAGATTTATTGCTTGCCCTACTTTTGCTTGCTCGTAGGAGTTGCGTGGTAATACAATATCTTGCGATTTAAAAACGGTATATATCAAGCCAGAGCAATCATAGCCAGCTTTAGAAGTTCCTGCATATTTGTATTTTACTCCAATATTTTCTTCAGCAGTAGTAATCAATTCGTCAATAAGTTGCGCCGTTTTTCGTTTTTCGTTCTTTGAAAACTTGCTTTTGTTTGCTTCGTTTTTTGAATTGATTATTGGTGAAGTACCTTTACATGAGACAATCAATAGTGCCAGGACAAAAGGTAACAAAAATGATTGTAAGCGCATATAAGCAAAAAATAGATTACAGAATTTATGAGCGGATGTGTTGCACGATTTGTGCCGCTGTTTTAGAACTGGCGCCTACTCCGCCAAGGCGCTGTTCTAACAACGCATATTTTTCAAGTATCGTATCTCGATTTTTAGGATCTAATAAGGATTGAAGTTCTCTTGTAATTGTTTCGGTGGTACAATCGTCCTGAATCAGTTCAGTAACCACTTCTTGATCCATAATCAAATTTACAAGCGAAATATATTTTAATGTAATGATTCTTTTAGCAATTTGGTAGGATACCCAACTGCCTTTGTAGCACACAACTTCGGGAACTTTAAACAAAGCTGTTTCAAGCGTTGCAGTACCGGAAGTTACCAATGCGGCAGTTGCGTTTTGCAAAAGCTCGTAGGTTTTATTAGAAATAAATTTAACGTTTTCCTGCGTAATAAAGGGTTGATAAAAAGAATAGTCTTGGCTTGGTGCTCCTGCTATGACAAATTGATATTCAGGAAATTTTGGCACCACACTAAGCATGACCTCGAGCATTTTAGTAATTTCCTGTTTGCGACTTCCAGGAAGTAAAGCTATAATGGGTTTCTCATTCAATTGGTTGTTGGTGCGAAACAATTGTTTATCAGTGTGAGATTGCTGTTGAATGGCATCAATAAGCGGGTGCCCAACAAAGCTAACCGGATAATGGTGCTTGTCCTCATAAAATGTTTTTTCAAAAGGCAAAATAACATACATGTGGTCAATGTCGCGTTTAATATCTTTAATTCGACTTTCCTTCCACGCCCATATTTGAGGTGAAATATAATAATGTGTTGCAATACCTAGTTTTTTTGCCCATTTAGCAATACGCAAATTAAAACCAGGATAATCGATAAAGATGATCGCATCAGGTTGAAAAGCAAGAATGTCTTTTTTGCAAATTGTAATATTTTTTAATATTGTTCTCAAATTAAAAAGTACTTCAACAAAACCCATGAAAGCAAGTTCCCTATAGTGTTTTACCAAAGTTCCGCCAACGGCTTGCATCAAATCGCCACCCCAAAAACGGATTTCAGCTTGTGGATCTTTTTGTAGCAACTCTTTCATTAAGTTAGCACCGTGCAAATCACCTGATGCCTCTCCTGCAATGATGTAATATTTCATTTTTTGTAGAATTCGATTTTTAATTTGAAGTACAAGATGTTTGCAAAGATAGCTTTATATAAACAAGGTTAACAAAGCAATAACCATTACAGCGAGTACCATACCTCTGGCCATTAGTTCTTTGTTAAATTTTAATGCGAGTCCAAAAGCGGCTAATGTCGCAATGCAGCCAAGAGTAATTATTTTTCCGAGATTGCCTTGTGATTTTATGATTTGTATTCCCGATATAAAATCATATTCTGTCATGATAATTACAAATAGATAACTACCGAACAGAGTGGTTGCAAACCCAATTAGAAACCCAAGTAGTAAGTCTTTTTTATTCATTCCAGTTCCAAGTGTTAAGTTGTTGAATAGCATGATGCGCGGTTAAGTCAAATTGTACTGGAACTACTGAGATATATCCGTTAGCCAATGCCCATTCATCTGTATCTTGCCCGTGGTCTTGATTAACGAATTCTCCGGTAAGCCAATAATAATCTTTGCCATGCGGTGTTTGGCGTTTATCAAAACGCTCCTGCCACATTGCTTTGGCCTGACGCGCTATTTTTATACCTTTTATTTCGTCTTGTTTTAATTTAGGGAAATTAACATTCAAGAGTACGCCATCAGGTAGGCCTTGCTGTAAGACTTGGGAAACAATTTGTTTTATGAATGTTTTAGTCGGTTCAAAATCCGCATCCCAATTGTAATCACTTAATGAAAAACCAATTGCAGGAATACCCTCAATACCAGCTTCCATGGCAGCACTCATTGTTCCTGAATAAATAACATTGATAGAGGAGTTAGAGCCATGATTGATTCCAGACACGCAAAGATCGGGTTTGCGTTTCAAAATTTCGTTTACGGCAAGTTTTACACAATCCACGGGTGTTCCAGAACAACTGTATTCCGTAACAGCATCACCGTCTTTTGATATTTTGTTTAAATATAAGGTACTGTTTATGGTTATAGCATGACCCATAGCGCTTTGTGGTTTGTCTGGCGCCACTACCACAACATCGCCCAATTGTGTCATAACCGAAATTAGTGTTCTGATACCAGGAGCGCTTATACCATCATCGTTTGTAATTAAAATTAAGGGTGTTTTTTTATCCATGGCAAATAGTTCAAAAAAAGGAAATATATTTAAAAATACAACAAATGTACTCACTCCAAATGGGATAAAATGAACAAAAGATAAAAATTTGTTATTGAAATTTATTTTGAAGTTTTAAAAAAAACAATTTTATATCTTTAACAAAAATTTATGGGAGCCGCGCCATCGCTGGCATAGTTTTTACCGTAACTTAGAATAAAAAATTCATGAATACTATTCTTCACTTTATGAAAAGAAATTATAAAATTATTCTTGTTGTCGCATGTATTTCGATAACATTGTTTGCCTTTAAAATGAATAACTCCAAGGCTAATGATCCTGAGAAGGATAAGTTGCTTTTAGAGTTACTCACTTTTGTGATTGAAAAAGGGCATTACAGTCCTGCAACCATAGACGACAACTTTTCTAAAGGAGTGTATAAAGATTATATTGAGGCTTTAGATCCCTCAAAACGTTTCTTTTTACAATCAGATATTGACGAGTTTGCAAAATACGAGTTGCAGCTAGACGATCAAATTATGAACAAAGACTTAACGTTTTTCGATCTTACTTACAATAGATTGATGAAGCGTATGGAAGAAAGCACCAAAATTTATAAAGAAGTTCTAAAAAAACCATTTGATTTTACTGTTGACGAAAGTTTCAATATCGATTATGAAAAAGCGCCTTACAGTGCTTCGGTTAAAGAACTTAATGATAAATGGCGCAAGCAAATCAAACTTTCAACGCTTTCTTCATTGGTTGACAAACAAAAGTTAGAGGAAGACAAGAAAAAGAATGATGCTTCGTATACAATAAAATCGTTTACAGATTTAGAAAAAGAAACGAGAGCTACTTCCGAAAAATCGCTTGATGAATATTTCGGTTTTATTAAAGAATTGAATAGAAACGATTGGTTTTCAGTTTACATTAATTCAATTACAGCACGTTTTGATCCGCACACGAATTATTTTGCTCCTGAAGAAAAGGAACGTTTTGATGTGAGTATGAGTGGTAAATTAGAAGGAATTGGCGCTCGTTTGCAAAAGAAAAATGATTTGACTGAAATTTCAGAATTGATTTCTGGAGGTCCAGCATGGCGAGGAAAGCAAATAGAAGCTGGCGATGTTGTGATGAAAGTGGCACAAGGTAACGGTGAAGCTGTTGATGTGGTTGGAATGCGTTTAGATGATGTGGTTAAAAAAATCAAAGGACCAAAAGGTTCAGAGGTTCGATTGACAGTGAAAAAAGTAGATGGAACTATCAAAATAGTATCAATTATTCGTGATATTGTAGAAATTGAAGAAACTTACGCAAAGTCAAGTATCGTACAAAAGGGCGATTCTAAATATGGCGTAATTTATTTACCAAAGTTTTATATAGATTTTGAAAATCCTCAAGGACGTGATGCTGGAAAAGATATTGCTTTAGAAGTAGATCGATTAAAAAAAGAAGGTGTAAACGGTATCGTGTTAGATGTTCGTGATGATGGTGGTGGATCTTTGTCAACAGTAGTTGATATAGCGGGTCTTTTCATTGAGCAAGGACCAATCGTACAAATTAAATCAGCAGGTAGAAAAAAAGAAGTTCTGTACGATCGTGATAAAAAAATAGAGTGGGATGGTCCGCTTGTAATTATGGTGAATAGTTTTTCAGCATCAGCATCTGAGATTTTAGCAGCTGCAATTCAAGATTATAAACGCGGTGTGATTATTGGTAGTAAACAAACCTACGGGAAAGGAACAGTGCAAAATGTGATCGATTTGAATCAATTTGTACGTAGTAATTCAGTAGGTGATTTAGGAGCCATTAA
Source organism: Flavobacterium turcicum (assembly GCF_011365745.1). Taxonomy (GTDB): domain Bacteria; phylum Bacteroidota; class Bacteroidia; order Flavobacteriales; family Flavobacteriaceae; genus Flavobacterium; species Flavobacterium turcicum. The sequence goes on from NZ_JAAOBY010000004.1 coordinate 181,860, forward strand.
AACTACAACTCAAAAATTTTATAGAATTAATGGTGGTTCTACTCAGTTAGAAGGTGTGTCTAGTGATATTGTTATGCCAGACCGTTATGCTTATTTAAAAATGGGAGAGCGTGATGTTGACAATGCCATGCCATGGGATAAAATTGATCAGGCTGATTATCAAGTTTGGAACAAAAATGCCAATTTTAACCAAGCTATTTCCAATAGTAAATCTAGAATCAGTAGCAATGCTCAGTTCCAATTAATAGAGGAAAATGCAAAATGGATTGATAGCCGAAGCGAGGAAAATGTATACAGCTTAAACATCGATAAATTTAAGGTGGCACAAACTGAAATTGAGGAAAAAGCTAAAAAATACAAGCCAATTACTGATTATAAAAACGACTTGTTGTTTACTTCCCTTCCGTATGAGAAAGATGCTATGAGTAAAGATTTAACTCTAAAAGAAAAAAGAGAACGCTGGCACGAAGCTTTAGCAAAAGATATTTATGTAGAGGAAGCTTTGAATGTTTTAGATGATTTGCAAGGTAAATCAGTTGCAAAAAAGACAATGCCTGTTAAAATTAAAAAAGACAAACTAGCAAAGTCATAATCTGATATAAGATAAATTTAATAAAGCGCGCAGGATACGATAAGTACCTTGCGCGTTTTTTTATACGCTCTATTTTGAGTAGCGAATAATGTGTAATTTATAGCTGTATATTTACCTATATTTGGATTAAGATACCAAATCATACTACTATGTTTACTTTTCCTCGCAATAGCACTCCAATATCGTTTTTTTTAATGGCTTTAACGACAGTTTGCTTGTTAATGTCTTGCAAGCAAGAACAAACACGTTCTGAAATGGATACCTCTCAGGAGCAAGTGCAAAATAAAGCTAATGATTCCGCACAAACGGATACTTCCGCAATATATGAAACTGACAATTGGAAAACACTTCTTCCAACATCAACGACTGCTGAAGTCATTGAACATCAATATTATATCCTAAGTTATCTAGAAGAATTTGAGCAAGCAGAATGGGTTGCCTATGAGTTAAAAAAGGAAAATGTAGTGAATAGAGATTTTAAAAGGCCTTTTTTTATTGAAGATGACAAAGTAGAAACTCGCTCCGCTGACTGGAGAAATTATAAAAATACAAATTACGACAAAGGACATTTGTGTCCAGCTGCTGATATGGAATTTGACTATGACGCTTACACTAGTACTTTTTTGACAAGTAATATATCACCTCAAGAGAAAGATTTTAACGGAGGAATATGGAATTCTTTGGAGCAAAATGTACGCTTTTGGGCAAAGGAATACGATAAGGTTATGGTGGTTACAGCAGGTATTTTAAACTCAAATTTAAAAACAATTGGTCGCGAAAAAGTTGCTGTGCCGGACTATTTTTATAAAATTGTATTCGTCAGAAATGCGAAAAAGCCAAAGATGATAGCTTTTATGATTCCTAATCGAGCGAGCGATTTACCTCTTGAAGATTATGTAGTGACTGTTGATGCTATCGAAAAAATAACGCGTATCGATTTTTTTCCTAAGTTAACAGATGCGCTAGAAAACCAACTCGAAAGCGAATCAAATATACGGTCTTGGCGTTTTTTAGAGGATAAAAGATACTAGCTATTAGTTAGTTGCAATTTCCAATATTACGTAGAAATATATCATTAAATGAAAAACTTTATTACAGTTTACGATTTTGCCGAAAAATCTCTGAAAATTCCACTTATGCTTTCTCCCTTAATTTTTGTTGTTATTGGAATTGTTACTTATTATTATTCTAAAAATTATTCTGACCCAAAAAAATACACTGCATTAGGTTTTAATGAAAGAAAGTATAAAATGATTTTTAGCATCATGTATGCTTCTTTCGCAACTATTTTAGCCACAATAACAATTTCGTCTCAACTTCATCAATACTTCATGGCAAAAAGTTTTTACGAACTGAAAAAATATAAAACTGTTGAAGGTAAAGTCCAGAATTTTCATCCAATGCCAGCTGGTGGTCATGATACAGAAAGATTTGATGTAAACAATATTAAATTTGAATATTCAGATTATAACGAAAGTGATTATGGATATAACAAGTCACTAGTTAAAGGAGGTCTAATTAAATCAAATGCTTTTGTAAAAATTAGTTATTTTAACAATGGAAACAAAAATGTAATTCTCAAATTGCAAATTGAAGAATGACTTAATTGAAAACACGAACTGCAACTAACAGCCGTTACACGAGATTTGGGTATTTGGCTTAATAAAAAGTTGGTTTCGTTTCAGGAAAACTTGTGGATAATGGAAAAATATCGCATCTTTAATATCAAACCTCGTGTAGCGGCAGGACGTTGGTGCTTACTACCATTCATTGACTTTGTTAGCGTCCATTTTGATAAAAATAAAAAGCAAAATGGTAAAACCCCATAATCCTGAACCTCCGTACGAGAAAAATGGTAACGGAACACCAATAGTAGGGAAGATACCAGATACCATCGCGATATTGACAAAAAAGTGGGTAAACAAAATTCCAGCTACGCAATAACCATAAACTCTACTAAACTTTGTTTTTTGTCTCTCAGCTAAGTAAATAATTCTTAAAAGTAAACCAGCAAATAAACCAAGTACCAGCAATGATCCAGCAAAGCCCCATTCTTCGCCTACTGTTGTAAAAATATAATCGGTGTGTTGTTCGGGTACAAATCCACCTTTAGTTTGAGTTCCTTCCAGAAAACCTTTTCCGAGCCATCCACCTGATCCAATTGCAATTTCAGATTGATTGGTATTGTAGCCTGTTCCGTTCATATCTACGGATTTACCTAGCAAAATATTAAATCGATCTCGGTGGTGTTGTTTAAAAACATTATCAAAGATGTAATCTACAGAAAATACAAAACCAGTAATTAAAACGAGAAGAATCGTACTCATAATGGCATTTCGATCGGCCAATCGTGATTTAAAATGTACGAACAATAAAACAGCTAGCGCGGCTAGAATGATGTATTGTGGTTCAAAAACTAAGGTCATAACAAACAGTAAAATTGTAATGAAACCTGTCCAAACGTACCACGCAGGAAGTCCTTCTCGGTACAAAACGATTATAAAAATACTGTAAATCAAAGCACTTCCAGGATCGGGTTGTGGCAATATAAGTAATACAGGAAATAGAATTATAGCTAAGGCTTGGATTTGCCTGTTTGTTTCTTTTAAATTAATTTGTGTGTCACTCAAAAATTTAGCTAATGCCAATGATGTTGCTGCTTTTGCAAATTCAGATGGCTGTAAGGTAAAACTACCTATGGCGTACCAACAACGTTGTCCAGCAATAGTTTTCCCGAATAAGAATAAACCCATTAATGACAATAGGGAAACTCCAAAAATAATACTGGCATATTTTTCATAAAATTTGCCGTCAATTGAGACTACTGTAAAAATTAAAGGTATGGTTAATACAATAAAAATCAACTGCTTATCAGAGGTGCCTTCCATCGATGATAATGAGGAAGAGTAGATGTTGAGCCACCCTAAAATAACTAATACAGCATAAATGATTATGCTTATCCAGTCGATATTGTTGGTGATGCTTTGGTTTTTCATTTTGCTGCTATAACTTGTTTTTTAGCTTTTGTAGTGTCTACTTTTACTTTTTGTGCAGGTTGCGATTTCAATTTTTTAATAGAATCGGCAGCGCGCAGTTGGGCTTTGACAATATCTGAAAGTCCTCCTAATTTAGCATAACGAGATTGCAAGCTAGTTTCTAAAATTCGTTTTTCTAAGTCAGTTCTAGTTATTTTTTTACGAAGGTACTTTTCGATCATCAAACTAGCAATAGGACCTGCAATAGTCGCTCCATATCCTCCGTTTTCGACCATAACAGCGATTGCTATTTTTGGGTTTTCCATCGGGGCAAAGGCTACAAATATCGAATGGTCTTCCATCTTTACTTTTACGCCACCAATTCTTGCGGAGTTTTCAGCAGTACCAGTTTTTCCACAAATGTTAATTCCTTCTACTCGTAAACCTCTTGCAGTTCCTAAATTGTATACATCAAACAAGCCACTAATGATAGGCTTAAAAAAATGTTTGTCAATTGAAGTAACGTGTTTTGTTGTGAATTTTTCATCAATCTTGTGTCCTTCAATTCGTTTGATAATATGAGGTGTGTAGTAATAACCTTCATTGGCTACTGTCGCCATCATATTAGCTAATTGAATAGGTGTCATTAAAACCTCTCCTTGACCGATGGCGTTTGAAACAATTGCTGTACTGCGCCATCCTCCATTTGGGTACATGCGTTTGTAGGTTTTAGATGTTGGTACTAATCCTCTTTTTCCAGTAGGTAAATCATAGCCCATAAATTCTCCCAATCCAAAACTCTTTAAATGCTTACTCCAAACATCAACCGCATAAGAGGGTTTTACATATTTGTTAATGGTTCGCATGTAGGCGGTAGCAAAGTAGGAATTACAAGATTCATAAATACCTCGATGCAATTGTAAGGCTCCACCGTGGCAGTGGCATCCCATAAAACGGCCACGCGCATAGCTAAAACCATGACGGCAGAATACAGTAGTGTTTTCATCAATAACACCTTCTTGTAAACCAACTAGTCCAGTTAAAATTTTAAAAGGTGATCCAGGCGGATATTCGGCTAATAAACCACGATCATACAAAGGTTTTGCGATAGAATCTCGGTATAAAGCGGTGTAGTTTTTAGAGCGTTGTCGACCAACTAAAATCCCGGGATCATAAGATGGAGCGGTTACTAATGCTAATATTTCACCAGTTTTTGGTTCTATCGCAACAATTCCGCCACGCTTATTAATCATCAGTTCTTCACCATATTTTTGGATTTCGGCATCCAGCGTTAGGTTGATGTCTTCTCCTTGAACGGCAATCGTGTCGTATTTGCCATTTTTATAGGAGCCTATTTCTCTGTTGAATTTATCTTTTTGAATGTATTTCACACCCTTAACTCCTCGAAGTAAATTTTCGTAGCTTTCTTCAACTCCTTGGCGGCCAATTAAATCACCACTGTTGTAATAGGGGTTTTTTGCAACCAATTTTTCGTTTACTTGGGTGATAAATCCAAAAATATTCGCGCCAAAGTTTACTTCATAATCACGTAATGAACGCTTTTGGAAATAGAATCCTTTGTATTTTCGTAATTTTTCTTGAAATGCTGCAAACTCAGCTTTATTCAATTGTGATAAGAATACCGATGGAAGTCTAGGGCTATACACCTTAGCTTTTTCGATTTTTTTGATAAAATCATCTTTGGTGATATTCAAAAGTTGACAAAACTCGGTAGTATCCGTTTCTTTTACTTCTCTCGGAATAACCATGATATCATACGATGCTTGGTTGGCTACAAGCAATTTACCATAACGGTCAAAAATATAGCCTCGTTCTGGATATTCGTATTGTTTTTTGATAGCGTTGTTTTCGGACTCTAATTTTGAAGTTTCGTCTACAATTTGTAAATAAAAAATACGGGTTACCAGCAGTAAAGTAGCGATTATGATCAAAGAGGGCAACAAGGCTTTTCTCATCGTTTGTTTGGCTTAATAAGGTAGATGATTATGATGCAAATTAATATCGTAAATACAGTGCTTAAAAGCGTGGTAATTAAGGTGTCAAGTAGAAAACTCAATTGAAACGCTTCTAACAAAAACAAGGTAAAATGATGAATTACTACAGAGAGCAAAATAAATGTAAACCGTTGAGGTGTCAAAACATCATTTAAGCGAATGGTTTGGTATTCGTAACTTAGTCCAAAAGCAAACTTGAACAAGTAAGGTCTTAGGTAAGCAAGCATTAGCGAGGCTGTTGCATGTGTTCCTCCAGAGTTACTAAAAAGATCCATAATAATACCCATTGCAAAACTCGCAGCAATAAGTCCAGCTTTATTACCATTTACAGGGTATAAAATGATAAACAAAATATAAGGAAACGGACTAATGTAGCCCAAGAAATTCATATTGTTAAAAACAATGATTTGGAGCGCTAACAGCAAAATGAAACGGAGAATATTGACTAACAAGGTGCTATTCATCTTTTTCTCTTTTTTCTAAATTAATGATTTCTTGTCTGTCTTTTCTCTTGATGATGTATACGTGACCTAAGTTAGTCATGTCATTAAAGAGTTTTACGCGCAATGTATAAAAATTGGTTTTTGTGTCTCTGTAAATTTTTGAGATAGTTCCAATGTTGATGTTTTCTGGAAAAATTACTGATTGTCCACCAGTTACAATTGTGTCTCCAATTTTAATCATTGCTAACCTTGGTAAATCGGTTAGCTGAACAAAACCAGTACTTTTACCATCCCAGTTCAAAGAACCAAAATGATTTGATTTTTTAATTTTAGCATTAATTTGAGAACGTTTGTTCAATATGCTAATTACAGTAGAGTAATTGGTTGATGTATTTTCAATGATTCCTACAATACCCAAGCTGTTAACCACGCCCATGTCTGGTTTTACACCATCTATAGCACCTGAGTTTAGTGTAAGGTAGTTTTCATACACATTATAGGAGTTTCTGATTACTTTTGAAACAATGATATCGGTTGGTTTTACTCCTTTAACACTGTCAATTTGTTTAACAGTCGCAGTGTCTTCAATTTTGAATAAAGCATTACGAAGTAGAGCGTTTTCTTGTGCTAGCGCTTCATTCTCTGTCTTTAAATTCAAATATTCATCAAAGTTGTTCAGTTTTTCGTAAACGCCACCACTTAAGAAATTGGCAGAGCTGATAATCTTGCTGCGGTGAAAAGAGTGAGATTGAACTGTAAGCGCTAAGGAAATGCTTAAAAGCAGCAAAAACAGTATTCTGTTACTGTTTTTAAAAATAAAATTAAATATTTGCTGCATTGTATTCGGTTATAGAGGTCAAATAAGTTAATGTAAAAGAGGTAAACTCCAATACTGTTTGAAAGGTATTGGAGTTGTAAATCTCTATTATTTAATTAATATACTTTTAAATTTTACGATGTTTTTTAGTGCCATTCCAGTTCCACGCACAACCGCACGTAAAGGATCTTCAGCAATATAAACAGGCAAGTCTGTTTTTTGAGAAATTCTTTTGTCTAAACCTCTCAACATAGATCCACCACCTGCTAAGTAAATACCAGTATTGTAAATATCTGCTGCTAATTCAGGCGGAGTTTGAGAAAGCGTTTCCATGACAGCATCTTCAATTCGTTGAATTGATTTGTCAAGAGCTTTAGCAATTTCACGGTATGAAACTTCTACTTGTTTTGGTTTACCCGTTAACAAATCTCTACCTTGTACAGACATATCTTCTGGAGGAGTTTCAAGATCTTCGATAGCAGCTCCAATTTGGATTTTTATTTTTTCAGCAGTACTTTCTCCCACAAATAAATTGTGCTGGGTACGCATGTAGTAAACAATATCATTGGTAAAAACGTCACCTGCAATTTTAACTGATTTGTCACATACGATTCCACCTAAAGCAATAACCGCAATTTCAGTAGTACCACCACCAATATCTACAATCATGTTTCCTTTTGGTTGCATGATATCAATACCAATACCAATTGCTGCTGCCATTGGTTCGTGAATTAAGTAAACTTCTTTACCATTTACACGCTCACATGACTCTTTTACAGCACGCATTTCAACTTCGGTAATTCCAGATGGAATACAAACTACCATGCGCAATGCAGGAGTGAACATTCGTTTTTTTAATGCAGGTATGCTTTTGATAAACATACTGATCATTTTTTCAGATGCATCAAAATCTGCAATTACACCATCTTTCAAAGGTCTTATTGTCTTTATGTTTTCATGTGTCTTTCCTTGCATCATGTTGGCTTCTTTACCAACAGCAATGATTTTGCCAGAAATCCTATCGCGTGCAACTATCGAAGGGCTGTCTATTACGACTTTATCATTGTGTATGATTAAAGTATTAGCGGTACCAAGGTCTATCGCAATATCCTCGGTCATGAAATCAAAAAATCCCATAAGTTTTTTAAGGGTTAAAAGTTAAAAATTTGTGACGGACAAAGTTAAACAAATTAATGTTTAAAATGACGCGTTCCTGTAAATACCATTGCAAGATTATTTTCGTTACAGTAATTGATGCTTAATTCATCTTTGATCGATCCTCCCGGCTGAATTACTGCTGTGATTCCTGCTTTTTTGGCAAGTTCTACACAATCAGGAAATGGAAAAAAAGCATCACTAGCCATTGAAGCTCCTTGTAAATCAAATCCGAAATTTTTCGCTTTTTCTACAGCTTGCATTAACGCGTCAACTCTTGAAGTTTGTCCCGTACCTGAAGCAATAAGCGTACCGTTTTTAGCAAAAACAATCGTATTTGATTTTGTGTTTTTGCAAATTTTTGAGGCAAAAATTAAATCTTCTATCTCTTGCTCTGTAGGCGCTGTTAGTGTAACGGTTTTTAGGTCCTCTTTAGTATCGGTACTATTATTTCTGTCTTGAACTAAAAGTCCGTTTAAGCATGTGCGTACTTGTTTTTGAGGTAATTCAACTTCATTTTGAACAAGAATGATTCTGTTTTTCTTTTCCTGTAAAATGCTAAGCGCCTCTGCATCAAAAGCTGGAGCAATTACTACTTCGCAAAATAAAGCGTTTATTTCTTGTGCTGTAGCTACATCAACGGTTGTGTTAGCAATTAATACTCCTCCAAAAGCAGAAGTAGGATCGCAAGCCAAAGCTGCTAAATAAGCTTCACTGATTGTTGGTCTTGTAGCTAAACCGCAAGCGTTGTTGTGTTTGAGAATAGCAAATGTAGGACCGTCGTTTTTAAATTCTTGAATTAAATTAACCGCGGCATCTACGTCTAGTAAATTGTTGTATGAAAGTTCTTTTCCGTGAATTTTGTTGAACATGGCATCAAAATCTCCAAAGAAAAATCCTTTTTGGTGTGGGTTTTCTCCATAGCGAAGTACTTGACCATCGGCTATGCTTTCTTTGTAAATAGTTTCATCAGTGTTGAAATAGTTAAAAATTGCTCCGTCATAGTGTGATGACACATGAAATGCTTTTGTGGCAAACAATTTTCTGTCCTCTAAAGTAGTTGCTCCGTTTTGTTTAATGATGGTTTCTAAAAATAATCCGTATTGCTCCATCGATGAAACGATTACCGTATCTTTAAAATTCTTTGCTGCTGCACGAATTAGAGAAATGCCACCAATATCAATTTTTTCAATAATATCAGCTTCGCTTGCGCCAGATGCAACGGTTTTTTCAAATGGGTATAAGTCAACAATTACCAAGTCAATTTGAGGAATATCAAACTCCTTCATTTGCTGTACATCACTTTTGTTATCTTGACGGTTTAAGATTCCGCCGAAAACTTTTGGGTGCAAAGTTTTTACTCTTCCACCTAAAATTGAAGGGTATGAAGTAACATCTTCAACGGGTACAACAGGAATTCCTAAATTTTTTATGAAATCTTCGGTACCACCAGTAGAATAAATTGTAACATTTTGACTGTTTAGTTGTCTTACTATCGGTTCAAGTCCTTCTTTTGAGAAGACAGAGATTAATGCCGATTGGATTGTTTTAGTTGTGTTCATTATGTAGTTAGTGTTTTTAAGGTGCAAAAATAGTTTTTAAAGTCGAAATTAAAGCATTCGAAATTGAGATATTTGCAAATAAGACACTTCTATTTTACGACGCTTTTAAATCCTAAGCGTGTCAATACTGAAAAGTCTTTTTTGGGCTTTTTGATTAAATCATTTTAAATACAAAACAAGATATATGTTAGTTTACCTTCGATTATTAAAAGAAAGTTTTGGTTTTGCTATGAATGCCTTAAGCAATAATAAATTGAGAACTTTACTCTCGTTGTTAGGCGTGACCATTGGTATTTTTTCAATCATTGCGGTACTTGCCGCTGTTGATTCTTTAGATCGTAAAATCACTAAAGATCTTAGTAGTTTGGATAAAAATACGATTTACTTAATCAAGTTTTCATTTGGTCCATCTGACATTCCGCAATGGAAACGCGAGCAATTTCCAAACATCAAATACGATGAGTATACTTATTTGAAAAATTCACTAAATAATGCTGAAGCTATTGCTTTTCAAATTTTTACACGTCGTGAATCGTTAAAATATGATGCGAAAACGGTAAGCGATGTAAATATTGTTCCTTCTTCGCAAGAGTTTATCGATATTCAAGGTTTAGAGTTTGACAAAGGCCGTTTTTATAACGATTCCGAAGCCAATTCAGGTGCCTCTGTTATTGTAATCGGAAATGAAATCGCTAATTCATTGTTTGAAGGTGTTGATCCTATTGGGAAAAATATCCGCTTGTATGGCAAACGTTTTACGGTTATTGGAGTTTTAAAGAAGGAAGGTGCTGGACTTTTTGGAGACAGTAACGATACAACAGCATACATTCCAGTTAATTTTGTTCGCCAATTGTATGGTGATAACAATGAATCGCTAACCAATGCTATTTTGATCAAACCAGAAAGTGGTGTAGATATGGATGCTTTTAAAGGCGAGTTAACGCAAAAATTACGCAATTATAGAGGCTTGAAAGCTGGAGAAATTGATAACTTTTTTATCAATGTTTTTAGTGGTTTTACTGATTTAATAGATGGTATTATTGGTCAAATGAACGTAGTTGGTTGGATTATTAGTGGCTTTTCATTGCTTGTTGGTGGTTTTGGTATTGCGAATATCATGTTCGTATCTGTAAAGGAAAGAACCAATTTAATTGGTATTCAAAAATCGCTTGGCGCAAAAAACAGGTTTATTTTGTTTCAGTTTTTATTTGAAGCAATTATACTTTCTGTCTTTGGTGGATTAATTGGTTTGTTTTTGGTTTGGATTATTTCATTTATAGTTACCCAAGCGTTCGATTTTGAATTTGTTCTTGGTATGGGCAATGTGATTTTAGGAACTTCTTTGGCTGCAATAATCGGACTCATATCTGGAATTTTGCCTGCTATTTCGGCGTCTAAACTTGATCCAGTTGAAGCTATTCGTACTGGAATGTAAAAACATATTGAAGTTGATGACTTCCCAATTAATCACCTCCTTAGTTGTTTTTTAATGAAAAATTTTTTCTCCGTTGTAGTGTTACTGTGCACTTTTGTTGGCTTGGCGCAAATGAAAAAAGACACTACAAAATTGGACGATGTAGTGCTTATTCAAAAGATACCGAAGCAAATCTTGAAGTCGCCCTATCAGGTTGATTTTATAACTGCTGCTGATATTGATTTTCAAAATTTCCAAACCACGGCAGAGATGCTTTCTAATTCAGGGGCGCTATTTGTACAAAAATCACAGCAAGGTGGCGGTAGTCCTTCTATCCGCGGTTTTGAGGCAAGTAGAGTGTTACTTGTTGTTGATGGTGTCCGAATGAATAATTTAATTTTTCGGGCAGGGCATTTGCAAAACGTAATTACCGTTGACGAAAGTTTTTTAGACAATGCTGCCATTGTTTACGGGCCAACTTCTACTTTATTTGGTAGTGATGCTTTGGGCGGAACCGTAGCCATGAATACTAAAAATGCTAAGTTCAAATCAGAAGTTGCTAATGCTTTTTCTGGAAATATAGCCTCACGATATAGCAGTGCCAACCAAGAAAAATCAGTTGCTTTGCAGATTAATTATGCAACCAATAATTGGGCTTCCTTAACTGCTTTTTCTTTTAACGACTTCGGAGATTTAAAAATGGGAAAACAAAAAAATCATAATGGTGATTTTTTTGGCGAAAGACCTTTTTTTGTTGCCACTACCAATGGAGTTGATGTTATTCAGCCTAATGATAACAAGTTTGTACAAAGAAATTCTGGCTACAAGCAATACAATTTAATGCAAAAAATAGCCTATAAAACCGAAAATGGTTTTATGCATGATATAAATTTTCAATGGTCTACCAGCTCTGATATTCCTCGCTATGATCGATTAACGGAACCAAGTGGGAAAGCAGGTTTACGCCATGCAGAATGGTATTACGGTCCACAAGAGCGTTTGTTGGCAGTCTATTCGTTAAGCAAAAAGAAGCTATTTTGGAATGCTGATATGCGTACTAATTTTTCTTATCAAAATGTAAAAGAGAGTAGGCACAACCGACGTTTTGGAGATTACGTTCTGCAAAACCGTTTGGAGAATGTTAATGTATACGGTTTATCGGTTGATTTAACTAAAAAATGGAAAACAGCGACTTTGTTGTACGGGTTGGAGTCCTATTATGAAACTCTAAATTCTACCGCTTTTAGTTCTAATATAAATACTAAGGAGCGAAAAAATATTAGTACCCGTTACCCGAATGGAGCAAATGCAATGTGGCGTTATGATGCCTATGCTTCTTACAATCAAGAGTGGGATTCGAAAACTTTTTTGAATGCAGGTTTGCGTTTGGGTTATAGTGGTTTGAATAGTTCTATTGCGGATAATTCTTTCTTTCCATTGCCTTTTTCAAAAATTAAACAGCAAAATTTCACTTACAGCGCTAATGTTGGAGTGGTGCGAAATGTGTCGAGCAATGTCTCACTTAAATCGAATTTATCAACAGGATATCGGGTTCCAAATATCGATGATTTAGCAAAGATTTTTGAGACAGTGCGTGGTGTTTTGATTGTTCCTAATGAAGATTTAAAACCTGAAAAAACAGTTACTGCTGATTTGGGTTTTGTCTTTCAATCCACTTCGAAAAGATGGAAACTAGAACAAACCTATTTTTATACCAAAATGTTTGATGCCATTGTAACGAGTCCGTTTTTATATAATGGCCAATCTTCCTTGATTTATGATGGTGCGTTGAGCCAAATATTTGCTAATCAAAACAGCGGAAAAGCATTTGTTACGGGAATTTCTACTTCGCTTCAAGCGGAACTTGTTACTGCTGTACAAATGAATGCATCGTTCAATTATAACTTGGGCCGCATTGTATCTGAACAAAAGTTACTGCCGCTGGATCATATTTCGCCTTATTTTGGAAAAGTTGGAATCGCTTACACCTACAAAAAAGGTATGATTGAAGGTTACATGTTGTACAATGGTAAAAAGGCATTAAAAGATTATTCTAACAGCGGTGAAGATAACTTGCAATACGCACCTGCTAATGGTATGCCTGCGTGGGAATCGTACTCACTCAAATCAAGCTATAAATTGTTTGAAGGGGCGATTGTTTATACCGGTGTCGAAAATATTTTAGACACGCAATACCGAACCTTTTCATCAGGAATTAATGCTCCCGGTCGCAATTTTTACGGAGGTTTGCAATATACTTTCTAACATATACCAATAAAAAAGCCTGTTCGTAATGAACAGGCTTTCTAGTTTTTAGACCTTTAATTATTGTCTAATTTCATTATTTTGGATCAAATCGATGTATAAGTTGATTTTATCTTTCAATTCCTTTCTTGGAGTAATAAAATCTAAGAAACCATGTTCTAATAAAAATTCTGCTGTTTGAAAACCTTCTGGTAAATCTTTACCGGTAGTGTCTCTTACTACACGAGGTCCAGCAAATCCGATTAATGCGCCTGGCTCAGAAATATTAATGTCCCCTAACATGGCGTAAGAAGCAGTGGTTCCTCCTGTAGTTGGGTCAGTACATAATGAAATGTATGGCAATTTAGCTTCAGCAAGCTGTGCTAATTTTACAGATGTTTTTGCTAATTGCATCAAAGAGTAAGCCGCTTCCATCATACGTGCACCACCTGATTTTGAAATCATTACAAATGGCATCTTGTTTTTGATAGCGTGGTCAATTCCTCTTGCAATTTTTTCACCTACAACTGCTCCCATAGATCCACCAATAAAGGCAAAATCCATACAGCAAATTACTAAATCTTTTCCTTTAGACTTTCCTACACCAGTGCGTACGGCATCTTTTAGTTTGGTTTTATCCATTACATCTTTCAAACGATCTGCATATTTTTTTGTATCAACAAAATGCAAAGGGTCTTTTGATGTCATGTTTTTGTCTAACTCTACAAATTCATTGTTGTCAAACAAAATTTGAAAATATTCAGCGCTTCCTATTCTAACATGAAAACCATCTTCTGGACTTACAAATAAGTTGCGAGCCAATTCATCAGCATCAATAATTTTTCCTGTTGGAGATTTGTACCAAAGCCCTTTTGGAATATCCATTTTGTCTTCGGTAGCAGTAGTAATCCCTTTTTCTTTTCTTTTAAACCAAGCCATATTTATTGTTTTTGTTGTTTCAGGTTTAAAGTTTTAATATCCTCAACCTGAAACTATAAACTTTTAATTATAATGTATTCACGTTGTTTAAGTCAGCAAAAGCTTGCTCTAACCTTGCGTTAAAAGTGATTTCACTTTCACGTACCCATTTTCTTGGGTCATAATATTTTTTATTTGGTACATCAGCGCCTTCAGGGTTTCCAATTTGAGATTTTAAATACTCTAAATTGTTTACCATATAGTCACGAATTCCTTCTGTGTAGGCAAATTGTAAATCAGTATCAATGTTCATTTTTACAACACCATAGCTAATTCCTTCTCTAATTTCTTCTAGAGTAGATCCTGATCCTCCGTGGAAAACGAAATCAACTGGATTGTGTCCGGTGCTGAATTTGTTTTGTACAAAATCTTGTGAGTTTTTCAAGATTTTTGGAGTTAACTTTACGTTTCCTGGTTTGTAAACTCCGTGTACGTTTCCAAAAGCTGCAGCGATTGTAAACTTTGGACTCACTTTTGATAACTCTTCGTAAGCGTAAGCTACCTCCTCAGGTTGTGTGTATAATTTTGAACTGTCAACATCAGAGTTGTCAACACCGTCTTCTTCACCACCAGTAATTCCTAATTCGATTTCAAGTGTCATTCCCATTTTGCTCATACGCTCTAAGTACGTTTTGCAAATTTCGATGTTTTCCTCAATTGGCTCTTCTGATAAGTCAATCATGTGCGAAGAGAATAATGGTTTTCCTGTTTTAGCAAAATGTGCTTCAGAGGCATCTAACAAACCGTCAATCCAAGGCAATAATTTTTTCGCGCAGTGGTCGGTATGCAAAATTACAGTTGCTCCGTAAGCCTCTGCAAGCGTGTGTATGTGTAATGCTCCGGCAACTCCACCAGCAATAGCTGCTTTTTCACCTGCATTTGACAATCCTTTTCCAGCATTAAATTGCGCTCCTCCGTTTGAGAATTGTATGATAACTGGTGCGTTTAGTTTTGCTGCTGTTTCCAGAACACCATTAATTGTGCTAGAACCAGTAACGTTTACTGCCGGAAGTGCAAATCCTTTTTCCTTAGCATAGTTAAAAATTTCTTGGACTTGATCTCCTGTAGCTACGCCCGGTTTTATGTTGTGTGCCATGGTACTTTTTTTAGTTGTTTTTTTAGTTTTTAGTTCTGCAAAAATAAGAATTAATTAGCATTAGAATGGATAATTTATTCCAAAATTTAAAACTGAGTTGGCAAAGTTGTATTCATTGAACCATCTTTTGCTGCTTTCATTCGCTGGATTATAGGTTTTGAATCCCAAATCAAATCGGATTACAAAGAAACTCAAATCGTATCGCAAGCCAAAGCCGGTACCTAATGCGATATCTTTTAAATCACTAAAGCTTGTAAAAGTTGATTTTTCATCTGTGACATTATCCAGTACGTTCCATATATTTCCCGCATCTGCAAATAATGCGCCTTTTAGACTACCTAAAACTTTAAAACGGTATTCTCCGCTTATTGCAATTTTCATGTTGGCTTCATTAAAATCATCTAATGCGCCACTGCTGCCAGGTCCCAAAGCGTAAGGTTGCCAAGCCCGGTTATCATTTGATCCACCCGAAAAGTAACTTCGTGAGAACGGGATATAATCGGAGTTTCCAAACGGTATGGCAATTCCAAAAAATGATCGAAATGCGAAAATTTTCTCCTTAGTTAAGTCCCAATGTTTGATAAAATCGAATTCAGTTTTAACGTACTCTGAATATTCTAAATTAAAAATCTCATAATTACCGGTAGCATTCTTACGTTGCCCTGATGCTGATGCAAAAGCTGATAATAGTGTGCCTGCCGATTCTAGCTTGGTTTTAAAAAGATAGAAATTGTTGTCAGTTAAATCTTTTTTAGTTGTTTTAGAGAACGTAAAATTGGTTGCCAAAATAAAGTCATTTTCCGTTAGTCGCAAACGGCGTTCTTCAATACTGCGCACAGCCTCAAGATCAGTTTGTTCAAGCGGGCGCAAAAAAGTAGCATTTCCAGTCAATACATCATTTGTAAAGCCTTTTGTACCGCGTTCTACCAATAAATTTTGATCTATGGGATTATTGTAATAGGTCGTGTTGGTGTTGTACTTTTTGCTTATTGCGTTTAAAGCATTGTACGATGATCCATAAACATTAAAATAGTTTTGAGGATTTAAGTTTCGGACATATTGCGTATTGATCAAGTCAAATCGTGCGGTGTAGTTTCGTTTAGGAGTCCAATTATAAGTTAGTCCTGTTGTGAAATTTTCTTTATCCAAACCAATATTTTGTTGTTTGGCAAAACCTAGTGTGATTAACGTAGAAGGAATCATGCTTTTAGGAATGATTTTTTCGGTTTTAAAAGGCATGAAAATACGTGGGATGTTAAGTTTTAAATCGACACCATATTCAGACACGTTGAAGAAATTATTTCTGGGATTGGCCAAATCGCGCGACGATCCGATGTTTCCTCGTGCTGCAATTTCGAAAGTTTCTGCTCCATTAAAGATGTTTCTAATCGTTTCAGAGATACTCAAACCAATACCAAAGTCTTGAATGTTAGAATGAGTAAGGTCTAAGGTAGTACCAAAACTATATTTTTTTCGAGGAGTGAGATATACTTTTGCTATTAATGATTGTGCCGTACTGTCGCGTGGGTCAAGTTCATATTGAATAGAGGGATAGTTGAAAATTTTTAAGTTATTCAAATATCTTGTGGTTAGGACTGTTTTATAATCCGCATAGAGCCCGCCTTTATTGATGAAAATGGCATTGGTAATGGCTTTGGGTTTGTATTTTAATTTGTCTTGACTGTATAAATTGAAATTATTAAAAGTTGTACTGTCTTTAAATATTTGTTTGTTGCTATTCGCTTTATAATCGGTGTAAATATTTACATCGCTTATGGTATACAATTTAAAAGGTTCTGTTTTGGTAGAGTCTCCGTCTTGATACGAATAATTATTAATCAATAAGTTAATGTTTGCTTTATTGACTTTCTTGATCGTGTCTACTGCAAAAGTGACATAATTTGGCTGAAAATAATAAGCACCATTGTTGCGGAAATTAGTAGTTATTCGATTTTTTTCATTTTCAAAATCTTCTGTTGCATATTGGTTCCCGGATTTGATAAAACTATTGTTGACTGTTAGATTGTAAAGTGAATCAAGTTTAGGAGTCGAAATGGTTTTGCTTAAAGTGTCAAGATAATATCCTTTTCCGGTGTCAATTTGATAGGCAAGACGTGCTTTTTTTGATGGTAAAGTATCAATTGAATAACTGGCATTTACATTAAAAAAACCTTTGTTAAAGTAATAATATTTCAATCGAATAAGCGATTTATCGGCTCGTTCTTTGTCTAAAATTACCGGCGGTTCACCAGTTTTTTTTAAAAAATCATGAATGCCATGGTACCAAAAGGATTTTCCCAATCGGTTGACTTGTTTTTCTGATAACCATTTTGATTTACGCTCCAATTTACCTGGATTAGCAGTAAACTTGGCTTGATAAGTGGAGTCAGGGTTTAAGTTGGCTAAATTGTATAAGTTGAGTCGCAATCGGTAGCCCAATAGTGTGCTGTTGGGTTTTTGGTACAGTTGATTGGATACGTTTTCATCACGAACAAGCGAATTGTTCACCATGATTTCGTTTTTGGTCAGCAGTAAATTTCCGTCTGGAACTCTTTTTACGGCGTTACATGCGCAAATTAGTATTGCAATTAGAATAAATGCAGTTATTTTTGTAGAAATTTTTTTCAAGAGTTTCCAATATTTAATTCAAAAGTACATTTTTTTATGGTTAGTAAAAACCAATTAAAGCTTATAACGAGTTTGCAGCAAAAAAAATATAGAATAGCTCACCAATTATTTTTTGCCGAAGGCGTAAAAGGCATTCAAGAACTTCTGGATTCTAACTTTGAATTGGAGCATTTGTATACTACACAAGATGATTTTGAAAAAATTTCTGCTGATAAAAGAACTCAAATTAATAGTGCCGATTTAAAAAAAATGACCGCTCTAGCAACGCCTAACTCTTGTTTGGCGCTGTTTAAAATACCAAAACCAAGACCTATTTTAGATCAAGGTCTTATTGTTGCACTAGATGCAATCAGAGATCCTGGAAATTTGGGTACAATTATCCGCTTGTGTGATTGGTTCGGAATTACCCAACTTATTTGCTCTCCTGAAACGGTGGACAGCTACAATCCAAAGGTGGTGCAAGCTACAATGGGTTCACTAGGCAGGGTGAATTGTAGTTATTTAGACTTGAATGAATTTATTAAAGGAACTGATTTGCCAATTTTTGGTACTTTCATGGATGGTGATTCAATCTATAAAACATCCTTGCCTCAAAGCGGTATTATCGTTATGGGTAACGAGGCTAATGGAATTTCTTCAATTATTGAAAATAGTGTGACGCAACGTTTGGCAATTCCTCGTTTTGGTGACTTGCAAAAAACAGAAAGCCTAAACGTAGCAACTGCAACTGCAATTATTTTAAGCGAATTTAGAAGAAGTTAAGATTCTAAACAGAAAAGTTTAGGTTTTAAATTACCTTAGTGGAAACTAAAGTTGATTAAAACAGCTCTAGATTTTAAAGAATCAATATTTCCTGTCCAGGGACTACTGGGGTCGTTGTCACGGATGAGTTCATCGCCGATGCCAAATACGCCGCGAATCGAAGGAGAGAAAATAAAATACTCCGAAAAAATATCGATACCAAATCCAAGCTCATAATTAGTTGTCCAAGATTTTACCCGAAAACGCTGCTGGAAATTGTCATCAGCTAGTTTGGCATTACTTGACAAATTTAAAGTAGCAGATAATCCTCCTAATGCATAAGGTCTCACATTACCTGTACGTAGCGATGAGAATTTTAGTAACAGAGGAAAATGAATATAGGTGCTATTCACTTCACGCAACGCATCGCTTGGTGAGTCAAAAGCACTATTTGGCGGATAATATAAATCTCTTTTGGTATAATACAACCCCGGCTCAAAGCGCAAGTTGATGTACTCCTGTAATCGAAGATCACCAATAATACCAACATTAAACCCAGTTGATTTTTTTACGAGAATATCTTGCGTCAGGCTCTTGTAATCAATTTTAAAATCGAAATTATTAAACCCCAAATAAAACCCGTAGTAGATTTTTTTTTGTTGAAAATTTTCAAGGTTGACTATAGGATCCTTCCCAAAAATACCTTGAGATTTCTGACTATAGCTCAGTGAACCGATACCAATAAAAAACAGAATAGCAAATACTTTTTTCATATTACTTTTTAGAAGCAGAATAAATGGTAGCTACACCAAAAGTTTGTGGCATGGCTTTAACATCTATAAACCCTGTTTTTCGTAAAATATTGTTCAAAGCTTCGCCATAAGGAAATGCCGCTGCCGATTCAGAGAGATAACCGTATGCTGCATTGTCTTTAGAAAACAGTTTACCTACTAACGGCAAAATGTTTTTACTATAAAATTGATAGCCTTGTTTGTAAGGTGTTTTGTCTGGAACTGAAGTTTCTAATATTACAAAAACGCCATTTGGTTTTAAAACACGTAAAATTTCAGCCAAACCTTTTTCTAGATTTTCAAAATTACGAACGCCAAATGCTACAGTTATAGCATCAAAATAATTGTCCTCAAAAGGCATTTTCTCAGAGTCTCCTAATACCATCTCTATGGTGTTAGATAGTTTTTTTTCAGCGATTTTTTTTACGCCTACCTCAAGCATACCGGCTGAGATATCAAGACCA
This sequence comes from Flavobacterium turcicum, assembly GCF_011365745.1. Taxonomy (GTDB): domain Bacteria; phylum Bacteroidota; class Bacteroidia; order Flavobacteriales; family Flavobacteriaceae; genus Flavobacterium; species Flavobacterium turcicum. The sequence continues at coordinate 201,775 of NZ_JAAOBY010000004.1, forward strand.
ATGATTTTTTTTGCACTTGTTTGCGCCATCAATATTGCAAGATCGCCTGTGCCAGTAGCAATGTCTAAAATAATTTCAGGATTGGATTGCGCTACCAATTGCAACACCTTTTTGCGCCATTTAATATCGATTCCAAATGAAATAACGCGGTTTAAATTATCGTAATTTCCAGAAATGGTATCGAACATTTGAGCTACTTGCTCTTTCTTGCCTAAAGCAGAGTCTTTATAGGGAGTGATCTTTTGTGACATGTTTTTAATTTGTACAAAGATATGATAAACCAGCAGATTTACAGTGCGCTTTACTTATTTGAAATGGTTTTTATTTATGAAATGTTAGTTTTTTTAACTAAAAACGTGCAGTGAAAATTTTTTGAAATATCACTAAAAGTGGGTATTGTTTCTCTTGTATATTATGTACAAATTTGTATTTCAAGAAAGAATCTATATTAAATGATTACAAAAGAGTGGGTGGGCCAAATCAAATGGATAATTATTGCGTTTCTTATTTCATTTGTTCTTGTTAGTGGTTTTGAGCATGCGACTCTAAAAAACAGTTTGCATGTACAAACGCAACATACGTTCTTAGGATTAAATTTGTTTTTGGAAATTTTAATTTTTTTTGTCTTTAGTGCCTTCGTGGTATTTGGTATTAAGGGCTTCTTTGAGATGTATTCTCGAAGATCTTCAAACATGATACTTACCATTTCTGGTGGTTTGTTAGTGCTTGTAATTTTTATTTTATGTTATCAAATACTCTTTCAAGAGTAGCTCACCTCTCTTTCTTAAAAAAAAACATCCTCATTGGGATGTTTTTTTTTTACTCTATTCTTTCGTAGCTCTCAAAACTATAATCATATTGGTGTTTTTCATCCTTGCTGTGATGTTCACTGTTCTTAAGTTTCCATTGTTTTGGGTCTATCTCAGGGAAATAGGCATCCGCTTCAAAGGTGTGATGTACTTTAGTTAAGTCCAGTTTATCGGCAATTGGCAATGCCAAATTATAAATTTCGCCACCACCAATAATAAACACATCTTCATTAATAGGACATACGCATAGCGCTTCTTCAAGGCTTGACACTACAATGCAATCGGTTGCTTTATAATCTTTTTGGCGAGTAATAATTACATGTGTTCTATTGGGAAGTGGTTTAGGAAAACTTTCAAATGTTTTTCTTCCCATAATGATGTGGTGTCCCGTAGTGATGGCTTTAAAACGTTTAAAATCATGGGGTAAGTGCCATAATAAATCATTGTTTTTACCTAGTGCATTGTTTTCGGCAACAGCCGCTATCATTATAATCATGTCAGGTGTGGGCTTATTTTAATTCGTCGTTAGCTACTTTCGTCTCGAGTTCCTTTATTTTTTTTTGCTGTAAGGCAACTAGACGTTCAATTTGGTCTCGTTCCCAATTTTTATTCATGAAACGATCAGTTATAAACACTTTAATAAAATGCAAAATGAATAAAAATAGCCATAGCGTTATTACATAGAGGTACGAATTTTGAATTAGCGGATTTTCAGATAATAGGCTGGTTATAAACAAGAGTAAACTCCCTAAAACAAAAACTACAAAATGAAAATAGAGACGTTTTTTTTGTTTAATTCGGCGTCTTGCATATTCGTATTGTTCGTGTATTTCTTTTTCCATTGCGCTACTTTTAGATTATAAAGGTAAAATTTATTTTGCAAAGTCACTATTCTTGACTCAGGATTCTTGGTAATGAAAACGATTTCTGATTTTGATTTAAAAATTTAAAGCAATTAAAATTACATAATTAATTATAAAGTGGGAGTGTTTTGTTTAAGTTGCTAAATCGATGTCTTGCTGTGGTTTGCTCGTTTTGTTTTGCTTACTTTGTGATAGTAATTTATAAATGAAATAGTTATGGCCATTAAAAAACAATTTGTAAAAACAAAACCGGTTTGTAAAGTAACATTTTCAGTAGCTGCGAAGGAGGCTGAACAAGTTGCAGTTGTAGGAGACTTTAATAATTGGGATGTAGAAGAAGGTACAATGAATAAGTTAAAAAACGGAACCTTCAAAACGGTACTCGATTTGAATAAAGATGCTGTATACGAGTTTAAATATATAATCGACGGAGAATATATTAATGAACCGGAAGCAGATTCTTTTAGATGGAATGCTTTTGCAGGAAATGAAAATGGTGTTTTAGTAGTTTAATCTAAAACACCATTTTTTATTTGGTTAAACCGCCACGCTTCCTTTAATGGTTGGGTGCGGGTCATAACCCTCTAAAGTAAAATCGTCGTAACTGAAATCAAAAATATTTTTGATGGCAGGGTTTAGAATCATTTTTGGTAGCGGTCTCGGCTCGCGAGACAACTGTAATTCGAGTTGTTCGAAATGATTGTTGTAAATATGTGCATCGCCAAAAGTATGAATGAATTCTCCCGGTGCTAAGTCGCAAACTTGAGCAATCATCATTGTTAGTAAGGCGTAAGATGCAATGTTAAACGGCACTCCTAAGAAAATATCGGCACTACGCTGGTACAGTTGACAGGATAATTTGCCATCGGCAACATAAAACTGAAAAAAGGCATGGCAAGGAGGCAATGCAGCTTTGTTATTGGCTACATTTTCTTCAAAAGATGTTTTGGTATCTGGTAAAACTGATGGGTTCCAAGCGGATACCAACATTCTACGGCTATTTGGATTTGTTTTTAACTCCTGAATTAGATCAGCAATTTGGTCAATTTCTTCACTATTCCAATTGCGCCATTGGTGTCCGTAAACAGGACCAAGATCTCCGTTGCTATCTGCCCAAGCGTCCCATATTTTAACACCATGTTCTTGTAGGTATTTGATATTGGTGTCGCCTTTTAAAAACCACAATAATTCATGAATAATTGATTTTAGGTGCAGTTTTTTGGTAGTCACCATTGGGAATCCTTCGTTCAAATCAAATCGCATTTGGTAACCAAAAACACTTTTGGTTCCTGTTCCTGTTCGATCTCCTTTTTGACAACCGTTTTCCAATACGTGTCGCACTAGGTCTGTATATTGTTTCATTGGTGAGTGCTCTGAATGTAATTATTTTTTATAAATTTTACCGTCTTTCATAACAAAGACTACTTTTTCTAGAGTTTTTATATTCGTTAGCGGACTTTCATCAACTGCAATGATATCGGCTAGAAATGATTCTTTAATTTGACCAAGTTCGGTATCCATGCCCAACAATAATGAGTTGGTAATTGTAGCCGATTGGATCGAAGCTAGCGCTGGCATTCCAGCGTCAACCATGTATCCAAATTCTTTGGCATTGTTGCCATGTGCAAAAACACCGGCATCGGTTCCGAAGGCAATTTTTACGCCTTTTTTATACGCTTTGGCAAATGTAGTTTTTAGTTGCGGTCCTACTTCTTTTGCTTTTGGGACTACTACTTCAGGATAATAACCGCTAATTTCAGCATTTTTTTCTACTTCTCTTCCAGCGCTGAGAGTTGGAACTAGGTAACTGTCGTATTTTTTCATGAGCTCCATAGTCTCTTCACTCATGAAAGTGCCGTGTTCAATGGTTTTAATGCCGCCCAAAATAGCGCGTTGCATTCCTTCGTCACCATGAGCATGAGCTGCGGTTAGCATCCCGTAATCTTTAGCGGTTGCCGTGATGGCTTTTACTTCTTCTAAAGTGAATTGTGGGTTTTTACCATTTTTCGCTACGCTCAATACGCCTCCTGTTGCAGTAATTTTAATTACATCCGCACCTTCTTTGTAACGTTCACGTACAGCTTTTACTGCTTCTTCAGGTGAGTTGATTACACCCTCGTGTGGACCAGGATCACCAACTAGTTTGCGGTTGCTACCATTTGTAGGGTCGGCGTGGCCACCAGTGGTTGCTATGGCTTTTCCTGCTGTGAAAATACGAGGACCTTTTACCACTCCTTTGTTAATTGCGTTTCGAACAGAGATATTTACCCCTGTTCCGCCTAAGTCACGAACAGTAGTGAAGCCTGCCAATAGCGTAACTTCGGCACAGCGAACGGCTTCAAAAGCTACGTCGGCTTCGTTTTCTAGATATTTGGATAGGTAACTTTTGGTGTCGTGCTCTCCTTCAATATGAACGTGTAGGTCGATTAATCCTGGTAAGATGTATTTGTTTCTTAAGTCAACTTCAATATCAGTAGATTTTGCTTTGGGTTGAAAGCCATCTTGAATTTTGACTATCTTATTTTTGGATACGACAATAGTTTGGTTGCTCGATTCTTTTCCAGTTTGAGTGTTCAGGATTTTACCGCAATGCAGGTAGTAATCTTGTGCAAATGCTGATGCACTCAAAAGCAGCGTAGCAATATAAAAGTGTAATTTGATTTTCATGGTTTAATGATTTGGTTCATGCTTAAAACCAAAGATATAAAAAAATGAAGAACCTAAACTTACTAATCGGTATAGGTGTCTTCATTTAAGGTATTTTAAAACGTTGGTAAATTTAACGTTTGGATATTTCGTCTCTTATTTTGGCTGCTTTTTCATAATTTTCATCAGAAACTGCTTGCTCTAAAAGTTCATTCAGTTCTTGAATACTGTGTTTTGAGTACGTTTCGCCTGCAGTATTACTTTCTTCAGTATGTCCAAATGTTTCAGGGTTCGATAATACTTCGTCTAAATCCTGCGGGTCTTTAGTCCCGTCATTTGGATTCGTTTTTAAGTGGATACCTGCTTTATCTAAAATGTTTTTGTACGTAAAAATAGGTGCTTTGAATCGGAGAGCCAATGCGATTGCATCCGAAGTACGCGCATCAATAATTTCTTCAATTTTATCTCTTTCGCAAATGATACTCGAGTAAAAAACACCGTCAACCAATTTATGAATGATTACTTGTTTTACCACTATATCAAATCGCTCTGCAAAATTTTTAAACAAATCGTGTGTCAAAGGGCGCGGTGGTTTGATCTCTTTTTCTAAAGCAATGGCGATAGATTGGGCTTCGAAAGCACCGATAACAATAGGTAATTTTCGTTCTCCATCAACCTCATTTAAGATCAATGCGTACGCTCCGTTTTGGGTTTGGCTGTATGAAATTCCTTTAATCGATAATTTAACTAAACTCATATTTGTGGGTCTGGAAAAGTACGAGTACTTCTTTTTAATAAATTTCCGAGTTCATTTCTGTAAAAACAAAAATGCTACTCAAAAGCAAAGATACAAATATCTTGTTTTAAGTAGCATTAAAATGAATGTATGATTGTGGAATCTTTTTAATTCTGCGCTTTGAAAGCTTTGAATTTTTCAATCAATTGTGGTACAATTTCAAAAGCATCACCTACGATTCCGTAGTCTGCCACTTTAAAGAAAGGAGCTTCTGGATCGCTATTGATTACTACTTTTACTTTTGAAGAGTTGATTCCTGCAATGTGCTGAATAGCTCCTGAAATCCCGATAGCAATGTATAAATTGGTTGCAACTGGTTTTCCTGTTTGTCCTACGTGTTCACCGTGAGGTCTCCATCCTAAGTCAGAAACTGGTTTAGAACAAGCAGTTGCTGCTCCTAGAGTTGTAGCTAATTCTTCTACCATGCCCCAGTTTTCTGGACCTTTTAATCCTCTACCAGCTGAAACTACGATATCAGCATCGGCAATTGAAACTTTTCCAGATGCTTTTTCTACTGATTCTACTTTTACACCAAAGTCGTTATCTCCTATTGTAGGATTGAAGTCTTCTTGAGTTAAAGCAACAGCTGATTCGTAAATTCCGTATGAGTTTTTAGCTAAGCCAATCACTTTTACATCTGTACTGATTTCTGTTATGTTGAATGCTTTGTTTGAAAAAGCAGTTCTCTTTACTTGAAATGGAGCTGTTGATATTGGTAAACCAACCACGTTTGAAGCATAACCTGCCTCCAATGCAACTGCTACTAATGATGATAAGTAAATACTATCTGTTGTAGATGATAAAAGTACCAATTTTGCATTTTCTTGTGCAGCAGCTTGTTTGATTACATCAGCATAAGCTTTAGCAGTAAATCCTGCAAGTTTGTCATTGGTTACTTTTAATACTTTATCTACTCCGTATTGCGCTAATTCTGATACATCACCAGCATTGATAGTAACAGCAGTTACGGTTGTACCAAGAGACTCAGCTACTTTTTTTGCGTATGAAGCAAGCTCAAAAGCTACTTTTTTAAATTTTCCTTCTGCGTATTCCGCGTATATTAATATTGACATATTATTTTTGTTTAAAGTTTAAAGTTTGAAGTTTAAAGTTGAGCAACTGTAAACTGTGACTGTAAACTGATTACTAGATTACTTTTGCTTCGTTGTGTAATAAATTGATTAACTCATCTAAATTATCTGCAGCTACTAATTTTACTGCTGATTTTGGAGCTGGTTTTTCAAATTTAACAGCTGTAGTGTTTACGTTAGCGTCAACTGGCTCAAGGATAGTTAAAGCTTTAGTACGAGCTGTCATAATTCCTCTCATGTTTGGAATACGAAGGTCTTTTTCTTCAACCAAACCTTTTTGTCCACCAATAATTAATGGTAGGCTAGTAGCTACTGTTTCTTTACCTCCGTCAATTTCACGAACAGCTTTTACACCTGTTCCTTCAACTGTAAGGCTAACGCAAGAGTTCAAGAAGTTGTATCCTAAAATTCCAGCGATCATTCCTGGCACCATTCCGCCGTTGTAATCTAATGATTCTTTTCCGGCAATTACTAGATCGTAAGCGCCGTTTTTAATTACTTCGGCTAATTGTTTTGCTACAAAAAATCCGTCAGTAGGAGTAGCGTTTACACGAATTGCTTCGTTTGCTCCTATTGCAAGTGCTTTACGTAGAGTAGGCTCAGTATCTGGACCACCTACGTTTACCACAGTTACATTAGCTCCTTGTTGTTCTTGAAACCAAATAGCACGTGTTAAACCAAATTCGTCATTTGGGTTAATTACATATTGAACACCGTTTGTGTCAAACTCTGAATCGCCATTGACAAAGTTAATTTTTGATGTAGTATCAGGCACGTGACTGATGCAAACTAATATTTTCATAAGTATGTATTTAAGTATTCTTAATTTCTTTTACAAATTTAAAATATAAATTCGAATAATATACTATGCGTGCATAATATTTTTTCAAATTTACATCGATTTCGTAGCCCGGATAGTAGCGGCATCCTTCCTGTGCTGCCTTTAGGCACAGGAAGATACAGCGGATAGCCGGAAAAAGCTCCTAGAAATTACCCCGTAGATCTTGAATTAATTTAGTTTATTTTATGCTTTTAAGTGATATAAAATATTTATTTTTGCTTTCGAAAATTAGACACATACAACATATAATATGAGAACGATACAATTTAGAGAGGCGATTTGCGAGGCGATGAGCGAAGAAATGCGTCACGACGAGTCGATTTACTTAATGGGCGAGGAAGTTGCTGAATATAATGGTGCTTACAAAGCGTCTAAAGGAATGCTTGCTGAGTTTGGTGAAAAAAGAGTAATTGATACTCCTATTGCTGAGTTAGGATTTTCAGGAATTGCAGTTGGATCAGCAATGAACGGCTGTAGACCAATTGTAGAATACATGACGTTTAACTTTTGTTTGGTAGGTATTGATCAAATTATCAATAACGCCGCAAAAATGCGTCAAATGAGTGGCGGGCAATTTAATGTGCCAATCGTTTTTCGTGGACCAACAGCTTCGGCAGGTCAACTAGGAGCGACACACTCTCAAGCTTTAGAAAACTGGTTTGCTAATACACCTGGATTAAAAGTAGTAGTTCCATCTACTGTTTATGATGCAAAAGGTTTGTTGAAAGCGGCTATTCGTGATAATGACCCAGTTATTTTTATGGAGTCAGAGCAGATGTATGGTGACAAAGGTGAAGTGCCAGATGGTGAATATGTTATTCCGTTGGGAGTTGCTGATATCAAGCGTGAAGGTACTGATGTAACGATTGTTTCTTTTGGAAAAATTATCAAAGAAGCTCATATTGCTGCTGACGAATTGGCTAAAGAAGGAATTTCTTGTGAGATTATAGATTTAAGAACAGTACGTCCGATGGATTACGAGACGATTTTAACTTCGGTTAAAAAAACAAATCGTTTGGTGGTTCTTGAAGAGGCTTGGCCTTTTGCAAGTGTAGCATCGGAGATTACATATATTGTTCAAGAGCGCGCTTTTGATTTCTTAGACGCACCTATTCAACGTATCACAACGGCTGATACTCCTGCGCCTTACTCTCCGGTTTTATTAAAAGAATGGTTGCCTAATGCTGCAGATGTTGTGAAAGCAGTTAAAAAAGTTATGTACAAAAAATAAGCTATTACTAACGGGATTTGCCTATAAACTTTAACATGGCTTTGGGTAATGTCTTCGCTGCTAAAGGCTTAAATTAACTATATTTGAAACTTCATCAATTGTTTAAGTTGGTGAAGTTTTTTTTTGATTGAGTATGAAAAAGATTTTATTGTTGGTATTGGTTTTTATGGCTTTTTCAGCCGTGTCTTGGTCGCAAACCAAAGTGAGTGGTGTAGTAGTTGATAAGCAAAATCAACCTATTCCGTTTGCTAATGTAGTTTTCAAAGGCTCAAGTGAAGGTATCGTAACGAATGAAGATGGGAAGTTTTATTTAGAGTCGGCATCGAATTATTCTTTAATTGTAATATCGTCGGTGGGATTTTCTGAAAAAGAAATAACACTAGAAAAAGCAGTTACTTACAATTTTGTTATTCAACTTAAAGAAGCCGAAAGTTTAAATGAAGTGGTTGTTTTTACTGGTAAAACCTCGAAAAAGAACAACCCGGCACTCGATATTTTACGCAAAATTTGGGAACGCAAACGCAAGAATGGTTTGTACCAATTTGATCAGTACCAAATGGAGAAGTATGAAAAAGTAGAATTTGACATGAATTCTATTGATAGTGCTTTCATGAAAAGTAAAATTTTCAAAGGCATGGAGTTTATCTTCAACCAAGTAGATACTTCTCGCGTTACAGGAAAAACCTATCTTCCAATTTTTATAAACGAGTCATTGGCTGATGTGTACGGAGACAATACAATCAAAAAAGTCAAAGAAAAAATGAAGGCTAATAAAACTTCTGGTTTTAATGGCAATCAGCAAATTTTGTCTTTCGTTAAGGATTTGTATTCTGATTATAATATTTACAACAACTACCTCACTTTTTTTGATAAGAGTTTTACAAGTCCACTTTCACGCACGGGTATTGATGTGTACAACTATGTGCTGAAAGACAGTGCGTACATTGACAAAAAATGGTGTTTTAATATTGTTTTTTACCCGCGTCGTAAAAACGAACTTACTTTTAAAGGTGATTTTTGGGTAAACGATTCTACGTATGCCATTAAAAAAATCAATATGGCAGTGACCAAAAGCGCCAACATCAACTGGGTAAAAGATATTTATTTAGAGCAAGAGTTTGAAGTAGTGAGCGACTCGGTTTTTCTACTTACGAAGGATTATTTGATGTCGGACTTTGCGCTCAACAAAAAAGAAAATTCCAAAGGGGTTTATGGCAAACGAACTACCTATTTCAGGAACCATCAATTTAATAAACAACTGCCCCAAACTTTCTATAAAGAGGAGGTTAATTATCGGGATGACGAAGTTTATAACAAATCCGATGAATATTGGGATGAAAACCGCTTCGAGAATTTAAGTAAAGACGAGTTGGGTGTTTACAAAATGCTCGACACTTTGCAAACCGTCAAGAAATTCAGACGACTCTACAGTTTAGTATCCATATTAGGTAGTGGCTATGTCGAGTTCAAGAACTTCGATTTTGGTCCAGTATTTTCTAGTTTCGGGTACAATGAAGTCGAAGGCGTGCGCTTGCGTGCTGGTGGTCGAACGTATTTTGGTCCTAACGATCCATGGCGCTTGCAGGCGTATACTGCCTATGGTTTTGATGATAACAAAGTAAAATACGGTTTATCAGGAAAATGGATGGTCGACAAAAAAAATCGTTTAATTATATCCGGTGGAAATCGTCGCGATATTGAACAAATAGGCGCCAGTTTAACTACAACCAATGATGTTTTGGGTAGAAGTTTTGCGTCATCGGCTGTTTTTTCTTCAGGAAGTAATGGTAAGTTGACCAATATTAACTTAACGAACCTCGCTGTAGAGATAGAGCCGGTTAAGAATTTAGTTTTTCAAGCAGGTGTTTCGTACCGAACATTAGAGTCGGCTTCGCCAACTTTTAGTTTGGATTATTTTACAGATGCTGCCAACCAAATTACCAAAAGTGACGTCAAACAATCCGAAGCCAATCTTCAAATTGAGTTTTCACCAAAACGTAAAACAATTGGTTTTGGGGTAGAGCGAGATGTAGTTGATAGTCCGTACAGCCGTTTCTTTGTCAATTACAGCCATGGTTTCAAAGGCTTGTTGGATAGCGATTTTCAATACGATAAATTGCAATTGTACTTCAAGCAGCCTATTGTGATCGGGCCATTGGGGCGCACCAATTTAATCATGGAAGTCGGTAAAACTTTTGGTAAAGTGCCACTCGGCTTACTCAGTGTAATTCCAGGAAACCAAACCTATTTCACCATTGAAAATACTTTTAGCAACCTTAATTTTTACGAGTTTGTTTCAGATGAGTACATGACTTTGCAATGGAATCACAACTTTAACGGACGTATTTTTGCCAGAATTCCGTTCATGCGAAAACTCAACTGGAGAGAAATTATCGCCGTTCGTGGAGTTTACGGTTCGGTTTCTGATCAAAACAGAGCTATCAATGCTTCGGGCTTGGTTTACAACGCTCCAGAACGAGGCTATTGGGAATATAGTGCTGGAATTGGAAATATTTTCAAGGTATTCCGCATCGATTTTGCATGGCGGGGTAATTATCTCAATACGCCAGATACCAACCGATTTACCATTAAAGGCGCTTTCGGTTTTAACTTTTAGGAGCTAATCCGGCTGTACATTATATCTTTTTTGTGGGCAAAAAAAGCCCACAAAAAAGGATGCCATTTCCATCCGGGCTAGAACGCGAGTACAATGAAAACAGCATTTGAATTTCTAACACAAAAAGATCCTATTTTTCAATCCATAATTGATAAATACGGTTTGCCTGAACGGCCATCAAGACCTCAAGGTTTTGAGACTTTGGTGTTATTGTTATTAGAACAACAAGTGTCAATTGCATCTGCCAAAGCTACTTTTTTGCGTCTGCGCGAACACGTAGGGCAATTTCACCCCAGTATTTTAATTCCCATTTCTGAGGAGCAATACCGAGCTTTGGGCGTAAGCCGACAAAAAGCTAGTTACATCAAGGCTTTGGCCACAGCCATTGAAAACCAAGAGTTGCAACTTGAAACATTACCTCATAAAAGTGCAGAGCAAGTACGCCACGAATTACTTAAAGTAAAAGGAATTGGTAATTGGACCACTGATATTTACCTGATGTTTTGCTTGCAAGCCCCGGATTTATTGCCCTTGGGTGATGTTGCCGTAGTGCGAACCATTCAAGAATTATGGCAGTTGGAGCGCAAAGAAGAAATGGTAGAATTGGCTACGCAATGGAGTCCTTATCGCTCTTTTGCTACCTATTTGCTCTGGCATTACTACCTAAACAAGCGCAACCGAACAATTACCTATCAGTATTAAATTTTTTATGCGTTTAATTTACAGTTAGCTAGGTTTTTTTATTGCAAAAACGCAGCGTTTGATTACTTTTGCACCATAATTTATAGATAAGAAAAATAAAATGACTGCAGACAAAGTAACGACTTTCGATGTTTTAATCGAAATACCAAGAGGAAGTAGAAATAAATACGAATATGATTTCGAAATAAAAAGAATGCGTTTTGATAGAATGTTGTTCTCTTCAATGATGTATCCTGCTGATTACGGATTTATTCCTGAAACTTTAGCATTAGATGGTGACCCATTAGATGTATTGGTTTTGGTAAACGAGCCAACTTTTCCTGGTTGCGTAATGGAAGTAAAGCCAATTGGAGTTTTTCATATGGCGGATGACAAAGGACCAGACGAAAAAGTAATTTGTGTACCGGTTTCTGATCCAATCTGGAATTCATTAGAAAACCTTTCTGATATCAATCCTCACTTATTAAAAGAAATCGAGCACTTCTTTCAAGTGTACAAAGATCTTGAAAACAAAAAAGTAGATGTTGAAGGTTGGGGAGATGTAAATGAAGCATACGCAATCATCAAAGAATGTACAGAACGCTTTAATGCTATCGAAAACAAACCAGAAGGTTTATTTAGTATTAAGTAATAATTTAGCATAATAATTGTAAAAAAAGCAATATTCCGTTTGGAGTATTGCTTTTTTGCTTAAATTCGTTTGGTTACACCATAATTATTAACTAAAACCAAACCAGAATTATGAATACAATTATGATTTACTTGCCAATTGCCATGGCATTTATTGGACTGGCGTTTATGATTACAAAAAGAGCATGGGTTTTAAAACAAGACCCCGGCGACGGAAAGATGAAGGAGATTTCAGATTACATTTACGAAGGTGCTTTGGCCTTTCTCAAAGCGGAATATCGCTTACTTAGTTTTTTTGTTATTGGAGCTAGTATTGTTTTGGCAGGTGTTTCGTTTATTGTTCCTACTACGCACATCTTAATTGTAGTAGCTTTTATTTTTGGTGCTTTTTTTTCAGCCCTTGCGGGAAATATGGGAATGAAAATAGCCACCAAAACCAATGTTAGAACCACGCAGGCTGCTCGTACGAGTTTGCCGCAAGCTTTAAAAGTTTCTTTTGGTGGTGGGACTGTAATGGGACTTGGTGTTGCAGGTCTTGCAGTTTTAGGTTTGACTACCTTTTTTATATTTTTCTTTCACTTTTTTATGAACGGCGTTTGGACTACGACCGAAGACATGACTATTGTTTTAGAAACTTTAGCAGGTTTTTCTCTTGGTGCAGAATCAATAGCATTATTTGCAAGAGTTGGTGGCGGAATTTATACCAAAGCGGCTGATGTAGGTGCTGATTTAGTAGGCAAGGTAGAAGCTGGTATTCCAGAAGATGATCCTCGAAATCCAGCTACAATTGCAGATAACGTAGGAGACAATGTAGGTGATGTTGCCGGTATGGGAGCGGATTTATTTGGTTCGTATGTAGCCACGGTTTTGGCAGCAATGGTTCTTGGGAATTATGTAATCAAAGATATGGGCGGAAGTATTCAAGATGCTTTTGGCGGAATTGGACCTATTTTATTACCAATGGCAATTGCCGGTTTTGGAATTTTATTTTCGATAATCGGAACCATGTTAGTGAAAATCACCGATGACAATGCAAAAGAAGCACAAGTACAAAAGGCCTTGAATATTGGTAATTGGGTTTCGATAGGTTTGACTTTAGTAGCTTGTTACTTTCTCGTAAAATACATGTTACCTGAAACCATGAAAATGGATTTCTTCGGAGAAGGAACAAAAGAAATTTCATCTATGCGTGTTTTTTACGCAACAATTGTAGGTTTGGTTGTAGGTGCGTTTATATCATCGGTTACTGAATATTATACGGGATTGGGTACAAAACCGGTTATGGCTATTGTACAAAAATCAAGTACGGGAGCGGGTACAAACGTAATTGCTGGATTAGCAACGGGAATGATTTCAACTTTCCCTACAGTTTTATTATTTGCAGCAGCGATTTGGACTTCTTATGCTTTAGCAGGATTTTATGGAGTGGCTTTGGCAGCATCAGCAATGATGGCAACCACAGCGATGCAATTAGCAATAGATGCTTTTGGACCTATATCTGATAATGCGGGTGGAATTGCAGAAATGAGTGAACTACCTAAAGAAGTGCGCACTAGAACCGACATTTTAGATTCTGTAGGGAATACAACAGCAGCAACTGGGAAAGGATTTGCCATTGCTTCGGCAGCATTGACATCACTAGCATTATTTGCAGCTTATGTAACCTTTACAGGAATCGACGGAATCAATATTTTTAAAGCGCCAGTATTGGCCATGTTGTTTGTTGGTGGAATGATTCCTGTTGTCTTCTCTGCGCTAGCTATGAATTCAGTGGGGAAAGCTGCTATGGATATGGTGTATGAAGTACGTCGTCAGTTCAGAGAAATTCCTGGAATTATGGAAGGAACTGCAAAACCGGAATATGCGAAATGTGTTGATATTTCGACAAAGGCCGCTTTGCGCGAAATGATGTTGCCAGGAATTTTGACTATTGGTTTCCCAATTGCGATTGTTTTACTTGGTAAGTTGGTTTATGCGGACAACAACCAACTCATTGCCGAAATGCTAGGAGGATACATGGCTGGAGTTACAGTTTCGGGTGTGTTGTGGGCTGTTTTCCAAAACAATGCTGGTGGCGCTTGGGATAATGCTAAAAAGTCATTCGAAGCGGGTGTGATGATTAATGGCGAAATGACTTATAAAGGTTCTGATGCGCACAAAGCAGCGGTTACCGGTGATACTGTTGGTGATCCTTTCAAAGACACTTCGGGACCTTCTATGAATATTTTGATTAAATTGACTTGTTTAATAGGTTTGGTGATTGCTCCAATTTTAGGAAATGGTCATTCCGATAGTGCAGCGGCTTCTTGTTGTGCTAAAATGGATACAACAGAAATGGTTTGCAAGATGGGCAAATGCGATCCCGAAAAAATGGCGAACATGACTAAAGACGAATGTGCAGCCATGTGTAAAAAGAATGGTTGCTCAGAAGAATGTACTCAAAAATGCTTATCAATGTATGATGCAGCTGGAAAGTACACTGGCGGTGGTACGAAAACAGTTTCAATGACATCATCAAAAGATTTGCTCATAGAGCTATCTAATGAAAATGGAAAGACTAAAGCGACCGTCACAATGACCGAGAATGGCAAAACGACAAAACAAACTTTTGAAGGCACCGATGCCGAGGTACAAGCCAAAATTGATTCTTTAAAATAATAGGAATACTATTAAATAAAGAAATGCCTTTCCATCGAAAGGCATTTTTTGCGTTATAGAAGTACTGTTTTTAAGCCTCAATTACTAAATCCTTTAATTGTGTAACAATCCTAAAAAATGGTGTAATGCATTCTTTGAAGTACCGCTTTATCTTTGTAAAAGACTTGTAGGTCAACTAAAAAAAACGTGTACTATGGAACCAAAAATCGGAATTACAAAAAAAGAATTAGACGAAAGCATCTCTTATCTAACTACTATATTGGCCAATCAGATGGTGCTTTATACCAAAACAAGACAATTTCACTGGAACGTTTCTGGAAACAGTTTCATGGAATTACACAAACTTTTTGAAGCGCAATATACTGCTCTCGAACAAGAAATTGATGCAACTGCAGAACGTATCAGTAAACTAGGAGGCAGAGCAATCGGAACGATGAAAGAGTTTATTGAGCAATCTGTTCTTAAAGAAAATAGTACTGATTTGCAGCAAAAAGACATGCTTAAAGAATTGCTAATTGATCATGAAACCGTATTGAAACAATTGCGAAAATTCATCAAAAGTCTTGATGAAACGGATGATTTTGGTACTGCTGATTTTGTAATAGGTCTTTTGCAAAAGCACGAAGATAAATCTTGGATGTTGCGCAAGTACATTAACTAGAACACTATTATTAATTCAAAACTATAACACTATGAACACTACAGAGCTAAAAGGAAATTGGAACGAGTTAAAAGGAAAATTAAAACAAAAATACGCTGATCTTACAGATGACGACTTGTTGTACGAAGAAGGTAAAGAAGACGAATTGTTTGGCCGTTTGCAACAAAAAATTGGGCAAACCAAAGAGCAAATTACCAAATGGTACAATGAAGAACTAAAGTAAAAATAAAAAATTGGTTTGGTTTGGTTGACAAAGCGCCGCTTCTTGAATTAGAAGCGGCGCTTTTATTTTTAGAATAACCCATTTAATTCTGCATCAATTCTGTTGAAGATGTTTCCTAAATCTTCGGGATTGTCTACAAAGTTGATGTTGTCTACATCAATAATTAATAAGTTTCCTTTATCATACGTTTGAATCCAGCCTTCGTAGCGTTCGTTCAAGCGACTCAAATATTCTATAGAAATTGAATTTTCGTATTCACGACCTCGTTTGTGAATTTGTCCCACTAAATTTGGAATGGAGCTACGCAAATAGATCAATAAATCAGGCGCCTTTACCGTTGATTCCATCAATTCAAATAAAGAAGTATAGTTTTGAAAATCACGATTGGTCATCAAACCCATGGCATATAAATTGGGTGCAAAAATGTGAGCATCCTCATAAATGGTTCTGTCCTGAATAATTTTTTTACCGCTTTCGCGAATTTGCATTACTTGACGAAAACGACTGTTCAAGAAATAGATTTGTAAATTAAACGACCAACGTTCCATTTGATGGTAAAAATCATCTAAGTACGGATTGTCAACTACATCTTCAAAATGAGGTTCCCACTTAAATTGTTTGGCCAGTAATCGTGTTAAGGTTGTTTTTCCTGAGCCTATATTTCCTGCTATTGCTATGTGCATTATGGTATTATGATTTTATAATTGCTAATTCCTGATGTTGTAAAAATAGATAAAATTTGGTCCTTGTAATATATTTTTACAAACGTTTTTTCAGAAATTTCTAGGGTTGTGTTTTGCTGTTTTTTTAAATCAGTAAATATTACTTTGCCATCTTTGGCATAAATATATTGGTATGAATTTATTAACGCGAGATAATCAAAATCAGGTATGATTCCTATTGATGTAACGGCTCCAAACAAATCACAACTGAACCAATTATTTTTGGTATCCAGCCAATAAAAAGTATTAAAGTCCGAGCTGTAAAATTTAATACGATCCACAAATGGCACCGCGAGTGTTTTAAAAGTGTTTTTTAAATAATCAAACAAGCCCAATTGCTGCGTATTGCTATCAAAAACCCAAAGCTGATTTTGTGCTGCAAGACCCGCAGCAGTTGTTACAATAGGGAAGACGTTTTCGGAGAAGTTAATTTTTTGAGTTTCATTCAACTGATTGTCTAAAGTAACAACCGTATTGAAGTCTTCGTAAAACAGTACTAATTTCAATGGATTTTGCAAATCGACATCACTAATTTTTCCCAGCGCAATATTGCTGTAATTGTAATATTCAGCTTTCTTTTTTTTAGAAAGCACATTGTTTTTTATGTAATATAGGTAACCTAGAGAATCGTATCCTAGAAATTCATCAGCATCCAATTCAACAGTGTTCAATTTGTTGATTGTTGGATTTTGATTTTGGCAAAAACCAATTGTAGCCCAGCAAAATAGGATCAAAAAAACTAATTTTTTCATAAAGGTAAAAGTACGATTAAACCAAAGTTGGTATTAATTGTCTTAGTATTTATTTAACATTATCATTGTAACAAAAATAGTATTTTTCACTCTTATCTATTAAAAACCATCAAAATGCAAAAATTAATTTACACTGTAGTAATCGCTATCGCCTCTTTCTTGGGGTTGCAAGCGCAGGAGTTTCAAGGAATGGCTGTGTACGAGAGTAAAACCAGCACTTCAGAAATGAAGACTCGTTTGGAAGGCAACAAAAATATGACGCCTGATATGCAAAAAATGATTGAAGAACGCATGAAAAAAATGTTCGAGAAAACATTTATTCTCAATTTTAACAAGACGGCTTCTATTTATAAAGAAGAAGAAAAACTTGAGGCTTCGGCTCAAGGTGGTGGTTTTCGTATGATGTCAAGTTTTGCCGGTGGTGGCGGAACGTATTACAAAAACGTAAAAGACAAACAATACAGCAACGACAAAGAATTCATGGGAAAAGAATTTATGGTGAAAGATTCCTTAACTAGTTTGAATTGGAAAATGGAGGCAGAAACTCGTGTGATTGGTGGCTATACTTGTTACAAAGCAACCGCTATCAAAAAACCAAGTGCTACTGATTTTAGAAACATGCGTCCTCGTAAAGATGATGGTGAAAAGAAAGAAGGAGCAAAACCTACTGAGGAGAAAAAAACCAATTTCTTGGATGCCGTTGAGGTACCAAAAGAAATTGTGGTTACCGCTTGGTATACTCCCGAAATTCCAGTGAGCCAAGGACCTGAGGGTTATTGGGGTTTGCCAGGATTAATCTTGGAGGTTAATGACGGACGCACCACTATTTTGTGTTCAAAAGTAGTTTTAAACCCTAAAGATAAAGTAGAGATTAAAGCCATTACCAAAGGAAAAGTAGTTTCTCAAAAGGAGTATGACGATGCTGTGATGAAAAAAATGGAAGAGTGGAGAGAGATGAATCAAGGTCGCGGAGGAAATGGTGGTATGCAAATGCGTTTCGGAAATTAATTGAATTAAAAATATGAGAATTTCAATCATCAGTTTAGTTTGTTTGTTTATCGGACTTTATTCACAAGCGCAAGGATTTCAAGGTAAGGCAGAATACTTGTCTAAAATTATTTTAAAAAAATCATCGGAGAGTGCTGACAAAGCCTCTGCTAAAGATGCAGCTTTTTCAGTGTCATTTAAAGAATTAATGAAATCGGCAAGTGAAAAAAAGTACTTGCTCACTTTTAATAAACAAGAGTGTCTTTATGAAGAAATACAAACGTTGGATAAACCTAAAGCGCCAAGTACAGGTATGGTAGTGAGTTTCTCATTTTCGGGCGATGGGAAATCATATATAGATACAAAAGGAAAAATAAAAATTGTTGAAGATGAAATTTTTGGTAAAAAATTTTTAATTGTTGATGCACTTACAAAACCAGAATGGAAGTTGGTAGATGAGACAAAAAAAATTGGTGATTATACTTGTTACAAAGCAGAAGTGGTTATTCCAGTAACTGAGAAACAAAAAAGTGACTATAAAGATTTCTTAAAGAAGCAAGAAAATAAAACTAGTCTTTTCCCTATGCAGGAGCCTAAAGACAAGGTTGTTACTGCATGGTACACTCCAGAAATACCTGTAAGTCTTGGACCAAAAAACTACTGGGGTTTACCAGGATTAATTTTAGAGGTAAACGAGGGGGATTTGATTATGCTCTGCTCTAAAGTTACATTGAGTAACAAAGAAGTAGCTGAAATTAAAAAACCAAACACAGGGAAAAAAGTCACGCAAGCACAATTTGATGTTCTAGAAAAAGAAAAAATAGATAGCATGAAAGGCGATGGCGAGGCTGTTATAATCCAACGTAATTAATAAATTAAGTTTTACATTCCACACACTTTACCCATGAAACAATTTTTTCTTTTTTTAATATTTTTTGTTAGCTCAATTTCTTTTGCTCAATCAGTTAAATTAGAAGGTCTCGTAACTGATTCTAAATCGGGGCCTTTAGAAATGGCCAACGTAATGGCCGTGAATCAAACTACCAAAGCAATGGATGCTTATGCCATTACAACCGATAAAGGCAAGTTTATTTTAAACTTAAAAGCTAACACGACTTATGTTTTAAAACTAAGTTATCTGGGTATGCAAAATAAGGAAGTCACCATTGCTACACTTGCTCAAAATATGGTGCAAAATATCACCATGGAATCGGGTGGCATCGAACTTGATGGTGTAGAAATTGTCCGCGAAATGCCAGTTTCTATAAAAGGGGATACTATTGTGTACAATACTGATTCGTTTAAAACCGGAGAAGAACGTAAGCTAGAAGACGTTTTTAAAAAATTACCAGGTTTTGAAGTAACGGGTGACGGTCAAGTGCAAGTAGAGGGAAAAAAAGTGACCAAACTTTTTGTAGACGGAAAACCTTTTATGGAAGGGGACACGAAACTGGGTTCAAAAAATATTCCATCTGATGCAGTCGATAAAGTGCAAGTACTTCGTAATTTTAACGAGGTTTCGCAAATGAAAGGCCTTGAAAATAATAATGACGACATTGCTATTAATATCAAACTTAAAAAAGGTAAAGATAAATTTTGGTTTGGTGACGTAAGTGGCGGTTTGGCTAATGATAAAGGATATATTTTTAACCCAAAATTGTTTTATTATTCGCCAAAAACAAGCATCAACTCTATTGTAAACCTTAATAACATTGGCGAAGTTTCATTGACTTCGGCTGATTTTTTCAGAATAAATGGAGGCGCACGAAACACGATTGGTCGTAACGGTACTTCATTAACTCTTAATCGAAACTTTTTTGGTTTGTCAGGTGGTGATAATGTGGCCAAAGCGAGTGATAAATTTGGGACTATCAATATTAATCATTCGGTTTCTAAAAAATGGACATTGTCTGGTTTTGCGGCTTATTCAGCAACGTTCAACCAGTCTATTACCAATTCAGAACGCGGAATTTTTGAACCGAACACCACCAATATTGCGACTTTAGAAAACAGAAAAAACAATACCGAGTCTCGTAACAATGCCTTCATCTCTAAATTTGGTTCAAAATACAAAGCCAACGAGAACTTTCAATTGGATTATGATGCTTTTTTTAGAAAAAATGATCAGCAAGATGTAGATAATAGTCAAACTAATTTCACTTCTACTTCAAACGGGAATACGGTAACTAATAACAATACCGTAATTGCTTTTCAAAAACAAGCGCCAGCATCGTTCAATCAGAGTTTGAATATGTTTTATACCCAAAATCCAAAATCGACTTGGGTATTAGAAATGCAACATCAATACGAGGATGAAGATCCTTTTTACAATCCGCAGCTTTCGGTAAATCCATACCAAAATGCAAATTCAACAAACCCGAACGATCCAAGTGCAGTTTTTGTAAATGAAAATGCCCTAAACATACAGCAATCTCGTTTCGTAAAAACCAATAAACTTGATGCCAAAGTTGACTATTTTTATCAAATCTCGAACAAAAGTATCTTGAATGTAACTGCAGGAAATACGAATGCTTACCAATCGTACAACTCGAGTATTTTGCAAATTCTTCAAGATAATTCAGTAAATCCGGTAGAGCAAGCAGCTTATAATAATGATGTGCGTTACTTATTTAACGATGCTTTTATAGGTTTGCATTATAAGTTTATCAGAGGCAAGTTTACTTTCAATCCTGGTTTTTCTTTGCACCAATACAATACTTCAAACGAGCAATTTGCATCGCCATTCAAACTTAATTTCACTAGATTATTGCCTGATATGTTTGCACGTTGGGACTTGAAGAAGTCAGAAAATGTAACCTACAATTTCAACATGCGTAACGGCTTTAATGATGTAAATGCTTTGGTTGAAGGATTTATTTTTACCAATTTTAACAGCTTGTCACGAGGAAATGCGCAATTAGAAAATTCATTAGTGACAAGCCACCGTTTGAATTATTCAAAGTACAACTTGTATAATTTTACTACGATTTTTGCAAACATCAGTTATACAACTACCAAAGATCCAGTCGTTAATGGAGTTTCTTTCCAAAGTATTTATTCAACCTCTGACCGTTTGAATTTAGATGCTGAAAACGAAAATTTAAACGGAAATTTGTTTTACTCTAAAAGCTTCAAAAAGTATTACAAAGTTACTGCTGGAGCCAATGCAGGTTGGAATCGCAATTTTGTTTTAAACAGAAGAGTTCAAGGTGGAGTGACTCAAGAATTCATTCAAGGAATCGAAAATGTAAATCACTCTTACAACTTGGCTTTTGCAACGCAGTTCAAAAAATATCCAAACGTAGATTTGGGTTACCGCGTGAATTTTTCAGAGCAAGCAGCCAATAAATTCACCACTCAAACACCGACCGTAAAACTGAATTATTATTTCTTGAATGGTTTGAATGTTAATTGGGATTATGCCTTTAACCGATTTAAAAATGAAACTAATGGTGTATCAAACGATTTTAAAATCATGACTGCTAGTTTGAACTACATCAAGAAAGATGCAAAGTTTGAATACCGCATTCAGGCGAATAATCTTTTGAACACCCGTTCAAGATTGAACAACTCATTTAGTGTAAACGGTTTTAATGCCAATGAAAATATCATCCTACCTCGATTTGTAACTTTCATAGTGAAGTACAATTTGTAAGCTTCATTTAACTTAAAAAGCAAAGGGGATTTAGTTGTAGCTAAATCCCCTTTTTTTATAAACTATGTTTTGTTTTTTTACAAACCAAAAGCAGCTTTTACTTGATCTACAAAATCTAATTTTTCCCAAGTAAACAATTCTACTTCAACTGTTTTTGTTAATCCACCAGGAGCAGAGAAAGTCTTAGTTACGGTTTCAGGAGTACGTCCCATGTGTCCGTATGCAGCAGTCTCGCTGTAAATTGGGTTTCTTAATTTCAATCGTTGTTCGATGAAGTACGGACGCATATCAAAAATAGCTTCTACTTTTTTAGCGATTTCACCATTGGTCATATTCACTTTTGAAGTTCCATAAGTATCAATAAAAATACCCATTGGTTTAGCTACACCAATTGCGTATGATACTTGTACCAAAATCTCATCAGCAACACCCGCTGCAACTAAATTTTTAGCAATATGACGTGTTGCATAAGCAGCAGAACGGTCTACTTTACTTGGATCTTTTCCAGAGAAAGCACCACCACCGTGAGCTCCTTTTCCTCCGTAAGTATCCACAATGATTTTTCTTCCTGTAAGTCCAGTATCTCCGTGAGGTCCTCCAATTACGAATTTGCCTGTTGGGTTAATGTGATACTGAATAGCATCGTTAAACAAATGAGCATGCTCAGGATTTTTAGCAATGATTCTTGGGATCAATATCTCGATAATATCTTTTTTGATTTTAGCAAGCATAGCAGCTTCTTCATCAAAATCATCGTGTTGTGTCGAAATAACAATCGCATCAATACGAGTTGGTTTGTTATCGTCGCTGTATTCTAAAGTTACTTGTGATTTAGCATCAGGACGTAAATACGTTATTTCGTTATTCTCACGACGTAAAACAGCTAATTCTTGCAATAATTTATGAGATAAATCAAGTGCCAATGGCATGTAATTTTCAGTCTCGTTTGTTGCGTAACCAAACATCATTCCTTGGTCACCAGCGCCTTGCTCTTCTTTGCTTGCTCTGTCAACACCTTGATTGATATCAGCAGATTGTTCATGAATAGCCGAAAGAATACCGCATGAATTAGCTTCAAACATGTACTCACTTTTTGTGTAACCAATTTTTCGAATGACTTCGCGTGCAATATTTTGCACGTCTAAGTATGTATTTGATTTAACTTCTCCAGCCAAAATAACTTGACCAGTAGTTACTAAAGTTTCACAAGCTACTTTTGATTCAGCATCAAATGCTAGAAAGTTATCAATTAATGCGTCTGAAATTTGATCTGCAATTTTGTCTGGATGTCCTTCGCTCACAGATTCTGACGTAAATAAATAGGCCATAAGTTTTATTATTTTATAAAATTAAGCGAGAAAAAATAATTGCTGAAAAGGTCTAAAGGAGAGTTCCTGCTTTAGCATTTTTTTACTGAAAATTATTCAGTATTCACAATGAATTGATTTCATTATGAAGAGGTTGCAATCAGTTCAAATTTTTCCTCTTGTATTTGGGTGCAAAGGTATGAAACCATTTTGAATTGCAAATTAAACTTTTGTTTTTTTTAAATTTATTATGACGTTTTTAACTAACTCTACTAATTCTATAGAATTTATATAAATAAATTGATTTTTGCTTTGTAGTTTAAAAAATAGTTTGCACTTTTGCCTCGTCAAAAAGTAATTAACTGAATTGAATCGCTTGTAAACAAGGGTTTTATAGCTCCTTTAAATTACAAGCTGGATCGATTACTGTTTTTGGGTTATAAATAATTAAGAGATGCGAAGTTTGGAAAATATAATGTTGGTTTGTTGTATGATGCGTATGTGCGTCGAGTTTCGTTATTCCCAAAAGAAAAAGATTTAATCTTTATTATAGTTTGACTATGAACCCTTTTGGAAACGAATCCAAAAGGGTTTTTTTATTCCAAAAAAATACAGTCAAATCACAAATCAAAATAGTAAAACAAAACTTCAACCTTTAAAAACTAAAACTATGAGCACACAAAAATTTGCAACTAATGCACTACACGCAGGGCACGACGTAACAACAACCGCAGGAACCAGAGCAGTTCCTATTTATCAAACAAGTTCTTATGTTTTTAATAATTCAGACCATGCTGCCAATTTATTTGGACTTTCTGAAGCGGGATACATTTATACTCGATTAAACAATCCTACGAATGCTATTTTGGAACAACGATTGGCAACTTTAGAGGGAGGAATTGGAGCGGTTGTTACGGCCTCAGGAGCCTCAGCGATTTCAACAGCTTTGTTGGTCTTATTAAAAGCAGGTGATCATATTGTAGCATCGAATAGTTTGTATGGTGGAACTTACAATTTATTGAAAGTAACTCTCCCAAGACTAGGTATTACTACAACTTTCATAGACCCCACAAATCCCGAAAATTTTACTAGCGCTGCTCAAGAGAATACAAGAGCTTTTTTTGTAGAAAGTTTGGGTAATCCAAAGTTAGATGTATTGAATCTTAAAGCAATTTCTAAAGAGGCCAAATCATTTAAAGTGCCGTTAATTGTTGATAACACTGTAGCGTCACCTTATTTGTTAAATCCAATCGAACATGGAGCAGATATTGTAATCCACTCCTTAACAAAGTATATTTCAGGTAATGGAACATCTTTAGGAGGAGTTATCATCGATGCAGGAAAATTTGATTGGAGTAATGGCAAATTCCCTGAATTTACAGAACCATCTGCAGGTTACCATGGTCTAATATATCATGAAGCATTTGGGAATGCCGCTTTTATTGCCAAAGCTCGAATTGAAGGATTGCGCGATTTTGGGGCGGCTTTGAGTCCGTTTAATGCCTTTCAAATTATTCAAGGATTAGAAACTTTAGAAATCCGAATCACAAGACACAGTCAAAATGCCTTAGAATTAGCCCAGTGGTTAGAGCAGCAAGAGGAAGTAGCTTGGGTGAATTATCCTGGATTAAAATCTAGTAAGTACTATCTCTTAGCCCAGGAATACTTACCAAAGGGGCAGAGTGGCGTGGTTACTTTTGGTTTAAAAGGAGGATTTGAAGCGGCTAAAAAAGTAGCTGATGAAACTAAAATATTCTCTCTTCTTGCTAATATTGGCGACACCAAATCATTAATTATTCATCCGGCAAGTACAACACACCAGCAATTATCTGAAGAGGAGCAAATTGCTACAGGAGTTTCTAAAGATTTAATTCGACTCTCTGTAGGCTTAGAAGATATAATTGATTTGAAAGCTGATTTGAAAGCTGTCTTTGAAACCATTAAAGCGCCGCATCTAGCTTAACAATTTGTTGTTTTTTGACTATAAAACTACCTTAGTTGTATTTTTTTTCTGAGGTAGTTTTTTTAAAAATTAACGGTATAAAAGTATTCAAAATGAAAAATTTAGAAAAAATAGATCTCTTTAATTTTGATTTGGAAATAGGGAAACAAAAGGCTTATCTACCCTTGTATTATCAAGTGTTTGGTCAGCCACTGGGTACAGCTCCCGTGGTGGTTGTCAATCATTCCTTGACAGGGAATTCAACGGTTACTGGAGAAAATGGTTGGTGGAGTGGAGTAGTTGGAGAACATAAGCCTGTTGATACGGATTGTTTTACGATTATCGCTTTTAACATCCCCGGTAATGGATTTGAAGACGTATCGGTTAACCGCCTCGATAATTACCGCGATTACAGTATTCGCGATATTGCGAGAATTTTTTGGGAAGGCTTATTTTTTTTAAAAGTTGATCACGTATTCGCAGTTATTGGAGGTAGCCTTGGCGGCGCAATCGCTTGGGAGATGGCTGTTTTGCAGGGAGATAAAATTGATAATTTGATACCTATTGCTACCGATTGGAAAGCTACTGATTGGGTAATTGCAAATGTTTTGATTCAAGACCAAATACTTAATAATTCCGATGATCCAATTGTTGATGCACGTTTACATGCTACATTATTGTATCGAACTCCTGAATACGTTAATAAAAGGTTCCAAAGAAATAAATTGGACGATACTTCTATTATGCAAATCGAAAATTGGTTACTTAATCATGGTTTCAAGTTAAAAGAAAGGTATCGTTTAGCATCTTATAAATTGATGAATTATTTGCTGAAAACGAATGATATTACTAGAAATAGAAAAGATTTTTTGACTGTTACAGGCGAAATTCAAGCTAATATCCATCTTGTAACTGTTGATACTGATTATTTTTTTGTTGCAGAAGAAACTCGTAAAACGTACCGAGAATTAATAAACAAGAAACAAAATGTTTTTTATCATCAAATTCAATCCATTCATGGGCATGATGCCTATTTAGTTGAGTTCAATCAATTATCGGATATTTTGAAACCTATTTTTAACTACCAAACTGAGAAAAAATATGTCAACGCTTAGAATAAATTTAATCCTTTTTGGAATTGGTAACGTCGGGAGTGCTTTGATTAATCAGATTTTTGAAAGTCAGCAATTCTTTCAAGAAAAAAAGAACATTGATTTGCGTTTTCCTATAATTACGAACTCGTCTTTAGCTTTTTTTGAAAAAGAGGGAGTAAAAAACGCTTGGGAATCTAATTTTGACCAATTAGCAATTCCTTTTACAATCGATGATATCATTGATTATGCTAAGCGCAAACAGTTAGAAAACGTGATTGTGGTAGACGCAACCGCAAGTGCTGATTTGGTAAGGCAGTATATCCCTATCATTCAGAATGGATTTGATATTGTAGCGGCTAATAAAAACGCAAACATAGCGCATATAGATTTTTACAGAGAAATTAGAAGAAACCTAAAGAAATTTGATAAATCGTTTTTGTACGAAACGAATTTTGAAGCAGCTATTCCAGCTCTACAAATAGTAAACGACCTGTATTATTCAGGAGAAAAAATCACAAAAATTAAAGGTGTCTTTTCAGAATCCTTAAGCTATATTTTAAATAGGTTTGGATCCGAAGAAGTTTCTTTTTCGACCATAGTTCAAGAAGCTAAAAAAAATGGTTTATTACCAAAAGAGAGCAAAGAGGAGTTTTCAGGTGTTAGCGTTGCAAAAAAAGTATTGTTATTAGCCAGAGAGTTAGGCTGTAATGTCAATCTTTCTGATGTAAAAATAAATCCTCTTTTACAATTTTGTTCAGAGAGAGCGGCCGCTAAATCAAAATTCCCATTTGATTTGGAAGCAGTTGACGGGGTCTTTCGTGAGAAAAAAAACGATCAAAAGCAGTATGAAGTGCTTCGATATATTGGAGAAATTTCGATTCCAGATAATAAATTGGAAGTCAAATTGATTTCGGAAACCATTTACTCAGCTATTGGACAATTAAAGGGAGCTTCAACCGTGTTCGAAATTTATACAGAAGCTCGCGGAGATTTACCAATTGTAGTTAATGGTGATCATTCAG
This sequence comes from Flavobacterium turcicum, assembly GCF_011365745.1. Lineage (GTDB taxonomy): Bacteria > Bacteroidota > Bacteroidia > Flavobacteriales > Flavobacteriaceae > Flavobacterium > Flavobacterium turcicum. The sequence continues at coordinate 229,024 of NZ_JAAOBY010000004.1, forward strand.
GAAAAAAAGCAGAAACCATTGCTAGAGGTTTACTTAGCGATATTCTTAAAGTTTCCGAAAAAATAAAAACAAAAGAAACAATTTGGCTTTAGAACAAACAATTAAATCAGATGAAAGTAAATTTTATTGCATTCGCAATTCCATTTTTTGTATCATTCATGCTTTTGGAATACTTTATAAGTAAAAACAAAAGCAAAAAACTGCATCAGTTTAATGAAAGTGTAGCAAATCTTAATGTCGGTATAGCAGAACGTATAGCAGATCTTTTAACAACAGGAAGTTTTTTCTTTATCTTTACGTGGCTGAACGCAAATTATTCCATTTTCTCGATAAAATCGACTCCTACAACTTGGGTCTTGTTGTTTTTAGCAACTGATTTACTTTGGTATTGGTATCATAGAATTGGTCATACCGTTAATCTTTTTTGGGCATCTCATATTGTGCACCATCAAAGTGACGATTTTAATTATACGGTAGCGGCAAGGATTACGGTTTTTCAAGCGGTTGCTCGAGGTTTGTTTTGGTGTGCTTTGCCAATCATAGGCTTTAGTCCAGAAATGATCACCATTTTGTTATTGATTCACGGTACATATCCTTTTTTTACACACACGCAGCTGATCGGGAAATTAGGATGGTTAGAATATATCATCGTCACACCTTCTCATCATAGAGTGCATCACAGTAGCAACCCAGAATACCTGGATAAAAATTATGGTGACATGTTAATTATTTGGGATAAAATTTTTGGAACGTATGCCGAAGAAATCACAGAACCTCATTTTGGGTTGACCAAATCGTTGGGCAGTTATAGTTTTTTATGGCAACATTTTCATTACGTTTTGGAATTAGTAGTTGCTTTTAGAATGGCAAAAACTTTTCGTCAAAAAGTAAAAGTAATTTTTGGCGGACCAAGCGATATTGACGGTAGAATTCGGCAACTACTAGAAAGAAAGTATTCTCAAAAAGCGCCAGACATTCAGTACTCACAGAAACTAATTCGAGCGGTCGTGTCACAAACAATTGTAACAGTCACAGTTTTGTTTTTCACAATTCTATTTTCGGAGTATTTAATGGGTGTAGCACTGTTTGTAATGACAGGATTTATCATTCTTAGTGTAATAATAACTGGCGCGATGCTCGAACAAAAGAAATGGATTTTCCATTTAGAATTCGTAAGAATTGCTGTTGCTAGTTATGTGGCACTTTCTTTTTTTTCAAACCCATATTTGATTGTTGTCTTTGTATTGCTAGGAGTCATAAGTGTTTTGTTTTACCAGACTATTCATTCGCGATCTAGAGAATTATTGTTTTCAAACTAATTTAGCGTATTGTTTTTTCTCTTCTACTTGAGGTTAGTTTTTAGGTTACAAAAATTAATGTGACGGATTAGGATATTTAAAAAATAAGTTGCATATTTGAATTTCAAATCAAAACAAAATGAAAATTTCAATCCGCTTTTCGCATAAAGTCGCACAGGAAAATTCCTGAGGGATGCTTATAGCATAATTTTAATTTAAAATTATATATGAAAGCTTCCTGAACAAGGAAGCTTTTTTTTTGAGAAATTCGAACACCATACAAAAAATACATGATTCAATACATTTTAAATAATTACAAAAAACAGTCAGTCCAAATTTCGATGCATTGCGTTGCAAAAGCCGCATTTGGCGCTCCCTATTCGTGAATCCCAAGGATAATAATAAGTACAAACTACTTAAAACCCTTTTGGATTTGCATCTAAAAGGGTTTTTTGCTTTATGAAATTTATTAACAGAAAAACAATAGTAACATTTTAACAACCAATAGTATGAAAACAAAAAGAAGTTTATCAGATCCGTTTCGTTTTTTACGAAAGTTCAATTTTCGAAACAAAAAAATTAAAGCAGTTGAAGCTGTGAATGTTTTAATTCACCCACGTTTTGAGTTTGCAACTAATGATTCAATTGCTCAAAAGTTAGTTCCAAATTCATTGCTTTTTTTAATGTATTCTCAAGAGAATGAAGAGTTATTTATCTAATGCAATGACTATTCAGGTTAAGAAAATAGCTAACACAGTAGGTAAAAAGGTTGTTTTGGCAAGGTAAAAAAATGGTTTTGTTCTATGTTACCTTGTCAGGACTTCCTATGTTTTTATGTCTGTACCAAAGTCACTTACTTTGCGAAACAGAAAAATCGATTGCGTATTTAAATTTGGTGGTTACCAAAATTAATCTTTAATTTGCACTCAGAAAGTTCTCAACAGTATTGAAATGTTATAAAGAAAGGCAGAGGGATTAGACCCGATGAAGCCTTAGCAACCCTTCGATTTATCGAAGAAGGTGCTGCATTCTACCACGCCCATCGTGGAAAGATAACACTAAGAATTTGTCTAGATAACACCTAGCTTTCTTTCTAATATTTCCAAACACAAGTCCTAATTATAACAGATTTGAAATTGGAAAATAAACCAACAACAATTACATTACACAATTTCACCACGGAGTCGGGTGCAATTTATGCCAATCTCAACTTAAGTTATCAAGTTTTTGGGTTGCCATTACATACAGCTCCTATCGTTTTGGTCAATCATGCGCTAACCGGTAACTCACAGGTTGTGGGCGCTAACGGTTGGTGGAATGACCTAATTGGCGCCAACAAAACTATCGATACTACCAAATATACCGTACTTGCTTTTAACGTTCCCGGAAATGGATTTGATGGAGCTGTAATTGAAAATTATTCGGATTTCACTACTAGAGATATTGCCAGGATTTTTATTGAAGGCCTTCAATTGCTTGAGGTTACAAATCTTTACGCGATTATCGGAGGTTCTGTAGGTGGTGGAATTGCTTGGGAAATGGTTGCATTAGAACCAATAATAACCCAAAAATTAATTCCTATTGCGACCGATTGGAAAGCTACAGACTGGCTTATTGCCAATTGTTTTTTGCAAGAACAAATTCTGAATAACTCATCTAAACCCATTCAGGATGCCCGCGCACACGCGATGTTATGTTACCGAACTCCAGAATCATTTGCGGCAAAATTTCAGCGAACCACTAATGAGGAGTTAGCCATTTTTAATGTTGAAAGTTGGTTGTTGCATCACGGCGAAAAATTGCAACAGCGTTTTCAATTGGCATCCTATAAAATGATGAATCAATTATTGAAAACCATTGATGTCACTCGCAATCGGTCATCATTTGAAGATACAATCGAAGCTGTAACGGCAGAAATTCACATCATAGCCATCAATTCGGATTTGTTTTTTACAGCCAGTGAAAATAAAGCCACTTTTGAGCAACTTCAAAAATTAAATAAAAAAGTCAGTTATCAAGAAATAGTTTCCATTCACGGACACGATGCTTTTTTGATAGAATACAAACAATTACACAATTTGCTTCAGGATTTATTCTAAGCTACAAACAAACAACACAATGAAAATATTAAAATTTGGAGGTAAGTCGTTATCAAATGGTGACGGATTAAATAAAGTTATTGCCATAATAACAGACAAAGTAAATCAGGGCGAGAAAATTGCAATTGTGGTTTCGGCACGCGGTAACGCTACAGATGAATTGGAGCAAATTTTAACCATTGCTTCTCAAAACGGAGATTACAAACCAATTTTTGAAGATTTTAAAAAATACCAGCAAGACGTTTATGATGCTGTTGATTTGTCTGAGGAGTTTACCATTTTAGAAAAATTGTTTGAAGGTGTAAGTCTGATTGGCGATTATAGTAAAAAAATCAAAGACCAAATTTTGTCTAAAGGCGAATTGCTTTCGGCAAAATTACTAACGGCAATCTTGATAGAAAAAGGAATTCATGCTCGTTTTACCGATACGCGTGAATTGATAAAAACCGATGCTAAATTTGGTGATGCACAACCCTTAGAACAACTTTCGAAGAAAAATGTGGTTGCTTTTTTTAAGCAAAATACTGAAAATACAGTAAGTGTAATCACAGGTTTTATTGGTTCTACGACCAACAATGATACTACAACTCTAGGAAGAAACGGTAGTAATTATACTGCTTCGTTGATTGCGAATTATTTAAATGCCGAAGAATTACAAAATTACACACACGTTGACGGAATTTATACTGCCAATCCAGATTTAGTTGTCGATGCGAAGAAAATTGATCATCTATCGTTTAATGAGGCGAATGAGATTGCTAATTTTGGAGCTACTATTTTGCACGCCAAAACTATCATTCCGTTATTAGAAAAAAACATTCCGCTCCGAATTTTAAATACTTTCAATCATGAAAACAAAGGGACTTTAATTACTTCCAACTCTAACAAGGAGGGAATTAAAACGCTTTCGGTTCTTGAAAATGTGGCTTTGGTCAATTTGGAAGGAAGAGGTTTGCTTGGTAAAACAGGTGTCGATGCTCGAATTTTTAGAGTAATGGGCGACAACAATATCAGTGTGAGTATCATTTCGCAAGGTTCATCAGAGCGTGGAATAGGTTTGGTTGTGGCTGCTGACAAAGCTACTACTGCCATGATTGAATTGGAAAAGGAATTCGAAAATGATTTCTATTCGAAAGATGTCAATAAAATAACCGTGGCTGATGATGTAGCTGTCATCTCTATTATCGGACAAGATTTAAGCACGTTTCACAAACCTTACACCGCATTAATCAAGAATAAAATTGTTCCGATTCTTTTCAACAATACGGTGACGGGCAAGAATGTGAGTTTGGTTGTTAAAAAATCACAACTTCACAAAGCCTTGAATGTAATTCACGGAGAGATTTTTGGTGTAGCCAAGAAAATAAATATTGCTGTTTTCGGTCACGGTTTGGTGGGCGGTACCTTGATTAATCAAATTTTAGAATCGGCTGCAGCCATCGAAAAAAGAAAAGACATTAAGTTGAATGTATTTGCCATTGCAAATTCTAAAAATGTACTTTTGAATAAAAACGGCGTGACACCTAACTGGAAAAACGAAATTCAAACCAACGGATTCTCATATACTATTGATGATGTGATTGCCTACGCAAATGAGCACCATTTAGAGAATTTGATAGCGATCGATAACACGGCAAGTGCTGATTTTGTTACGAATTATATTTCGTTAGTAGAAAATAGTTTCGATTTGATTTCGTCAAACAAAGTAGCCAATACGTTGAGTTATAGTTTTTATAAAAAATTACGAAAAGTTCTGGCAGAAAACCAAAAGACGTATCTTTATGAAACCAATGTTGGAGCAGGATTACCGTTGATTGATACTATTAAATTGTTGCATCTTTCTGGCGAAAACATCACAAAGATTAAAGGAGTTTTCTCAGGAACATTGAGTTATTTGTTCAATAATTTTTCGGCCAAAGACGTACCGTTTAGCGAGATTTTAAAAGAAGCCATCGATAATGGATATACCGAGCCAGATCCAAGAGAGGATTTATGCGGAAATGATGTAGGGCGAAAATTGTTGATTTTGGCTAGAGAATTAGACTTGCAAAATGAGTTTGAAGAAATTAATATTCAAAATTTAATTCCAGAACATTTGCGTAGTGGAGATGTGGGAGAGTTTTTGAATAAATTGACGGAGTTTGATCCTATTTATGCAAAAATAAAAGCCGATCAAAAGCCAAATCACGTGTTGCGTTACATAGGCGAATTGTCAGGTGATTTGCAAAATGACAAAGGAAATCTCGAGGTAAAATTGGTTTCGGTTCCATTAGATACGGCATTGGGCGGATTGAAAGGTTCTGATTCTTTCTTCGAAATTTACACTGAATCTTACGGAGACCGACCAATTGTAATTCAAGGTGCTGGCGCAGGATCAGCAGTAACGGCAAGAGGTGTTTTTGGTGATATTTTAAGATTGTCTGATAAAGGTTAAGTTGATTGATTTTGAAAAATCACAAAAAAATATAAGGATTTAATTGTAAATCAGAATAATGAGAATTAAAGAGCTTGTAGTAAAAAATGGTTGGAAATCTTGGTTGATAATTCCATTTTTAGGCATTGGTCTCATGGCTTTGTTTTTTAGTTTAAAAAATATAATCAAAATCCAAGAAGCTAAAGATTGGACTCAAACAGCTGCAAATGTTGAGCAAGTTAGTATTGATTCGAGGAAAAATTCAAAAGGATCGGAATCACATGAACTTATTATAAAGTACACCTACATTATAAATTCAAAAAAATATTCAGGTGGGAATTTAGCCTTTGGCTATAGTATGAATAATTTTGAAGATCATCAGGATTTATTTAGGAAACTACAAGAAAGTAAAAAAATTATGGTTTACGTTAATCCTAATGACAAGAATGAGTCTGTTATAATACCTAATATAAATGGCTCTATAGTTTTTGTTCTGATATTTTCAATTTTATGGAATGCTACAATGATAGGTTCACTTTTAACATTACTGTATGAAAATATTAAAAAATACATTCAAGTACTTCTGATTTTAATCTGGTTGGGAGGTATTTATTTATTATTGTCAGGCGCTACGAATATTGATATGGAAAGTAGTGTAGTTGTCCTGGAAAAAGTTAATTTTCATGCAATTGAAAAATAAGAAATGATAATAATTCTTATGTTTTATTCCTTTTGTAAAAGGGGGAGTTGAGGATAAGTAAAATTTATAATAATATGAAAATAACATTAAACAGAGTAAACGACAATTTCCATTTCGAATTAAAAAACGAAAGAGGGCATTTGGTAAACGTAGATAGCCGTCCTGAATATGGAGGAAATGATATGGGCGCTAGTCCGATGGAATTAGTTTTGATGGGAGTTGCAGGCTGTAGCGCCATTGATATGATTTCGATTTTGAAAAAACAACGTCAAGAAATCACATCTTTCAAAGCTGAGGTTGAAGGCGAAAGAGTTCAGGTAGGAGAAGCAAAACCATTTAAAAACATCCATGTGGTGTTTTATTTAGAAGGTGATATCAAGGAGGACAAAGCCGCAAAAGCTGCACAACTTTCATTTGAAAAATACTGTTCGGTTTCCAAAACATTAGAACCAACAGCTACCATACATTACAAAGTAGTTTTGAACGGACTGCCATTATAAATTATCCAATAAAAAAACACAGATTGCAAAGATTTACACAGATTTGTCAATTTGATTTTGAAATTTAAAACAATATGAATTGGTGCAAATTGGTGCAATTCGTGTTAAAAAATAAAAATAAATGAACGATCAAGAATTTGGTTTCGAAACCCAAGCCATACGCAATCAGTTAGAAAGAACACAATATTTAGAACATTCGGTGCCTTTGTACCTCACGTCTAGTTTTGTATTTGAAGATGCCGAAGACATGCGTGCCTCTTTTGCAGAAGAAAAAGACAGGAATATTTACAGTCGTTACAGCAACCCAAATAACAACGAATTTATTAGCAAAGTTTGCGCTATGGAAGGAGCAGCAGCTGGTTTTGCCTTTTCATCTGGTATGGCCGCGGTGTATTCTACTATGGCTGCTCTATTAAGTTCAGGGGATCACATTGTTTCTTCGAGCAGTGTTTTTGGTGCCACGCATTCACTGTTTATTAATTATTTTCCAAAATGGAACATACAAACCTCGTATTTTGACATCAATCAACCCGAGACTATTGAAGGTTTGATTACGCCTGACACAAAAATTCTTTTTGCAGAGTCACCAACCAATCCTGCTGTTGATATTATTGATTTGGAATTGCTAGGAAATATTGCCAAAAAGCATAATTTAATTTTAATTATTGACAACTGTTTTGCAACGCCTTATTTGCAGCAACCAATCAAATGGGGAGCGCATTTAGTGGTGCATTCTGCTACTAAATTAATGGACGGTCAAGGTCGCGTTTTGGGCGGAATAACCGTTGGCGATGCCGACTTGATTCAGAAAATCTATTTGTTTTCCCGACTTACAGGACCTTCTTTATCGCCTTTTAATGCGTGGGTGTTATCAAAAAGTTTAGAAACATTAGCCATTCGATTGGACAGACATTGCGAAAATGCCTTAAAAGTAGCGGAGTTTTTAGAGAATCATCCTCAGGTGAATAAAGTGAAATATCCTTTTCTGAAATCGCATCCTCAATATGAAATTGCACAAAAGCAAATGAAGTTGGGTGGCAATATTGTTGCTTTTGAAATTAAAGGAGGATTAGAAGCTGGAAGAACTTTCCTAGATAAAATTAAATTGTGTTCGCTTTCGCCAAATTTAGGAGATACCAGAACTATTGTTACGCATCCAGCTTCAACAACGCATAGTAAATTATCTGTCGAAGAACGTTTGGCGGTAAGTATTACCGATGGATTAGTGCGTGTTTCTGTAGGTTTAGAAACCGTAACTGATGTAATTGCCGATTTGGAGCAAGCGCTTTCGTAACTGATAGATTTGGGATTAACGATTTTAGATTGTAGTTTTGGTTCAAACAATGCAATGTTTCATAATTGCGAATCTTTTTAATACAATTCTAAAACAGTAAAATGCTCTCAAAAAAAACAAAATACGGTATAAAAGCATTGACCTTTTTGGCGCGCCGAGAAGATCAAACTCCTGTTGCGATTGCAGATATTGCCAAATCTGAAAATATCTCACTCAAATTTTTAGAGAGTATTTTATTGTTGTTGCGCCATTCTGGTTTTCTGGGAGCCAAAAAAGGAAAAGGCGGCGGTTATTATTTGATAAAAGAACCGAAGGACATTAGCATGGCTAAAGTATATCGCATTCTGGAAGGGCCAATCGCCTTATTGCCGTGTGCCAGTCATAATTTTTACGAGCCTTGTGACGATTGTACTGATGAAGCCACTTGCGCCGTTCGTAAATTAATGACCGAAGTGCGTGATAATACGCTTATGGTTTTGGAAAATAATAGTTTAGCTGATATTGCATTTTAAGTTTTAATTAGAAATAATGTTTCGTAATTAAAGTAAATATATTATTTTTGCACAATAATCTAGTAACCCGATAGGGTAAAAGTTTTTAAATTAAATTTTGTTGAATTGAAAGGAATGAATAAAGAATTAAAAGTGAATAATAATACCGAAAGCCCTGCAACAAGTTTTGTAGAGCGTTTATGGGTGCTCGTTCCTGCAATTTTGTTGATAGGATTATTGGCAACATTAGTGTACAACCACCATGATGAATTTTCAGTGGATGGCTTGATAGCTGGTTTTGATCAAGAGTTTTTAATTTTTTTCTGTATTGGTGTATTTGCGCAATTAGTAGATGGAACGTTAGGAATGGGTTATGGAGCAACTTCAACTTCTTTTTTATTAGCGTACGGAATTCCGCCTGCCATCAGTAGTACAGGTGTTCACGTGGCTGAAATGTTTACAACAGGAGCGTCAGCCATTTCACATCATCGTTTTGGAAATATCAACAAAAAGCTAGTAAGGCATTTGTTAATTCCAGGTGTTTTGGGTTCTATTACAGGAGCGTATTTGTTGTCGGATGTGATTGATGGAGAAGTGATAAAACCATTCATCGCTTTGTACATGATTGGTTTGGCAGTAATCATTATTAGGAAAGCATTAAAAAAGAATCTGGTAAAAAAGAAAACTAAAAAATTAGGTATTCTGGCAACTTTTGGAGGTTTTATGGATGCTGTAGGAGGTGGAGGTTGGGGACCAATTGTGACTTCTACTTTATTAGGAAACGGGCGAAATCCAAGATATACAATTGGCTCAGTTAACGCGGCAGAATTTGCAGTAGCTTTTTCAAGTGGGGTAACATTTATGCTTTTTGGAGGTATTCAAGGATGGCAAGTAATTATTGGATTGATTTTAGGAGGCGTAATGGCAGCTCCATTAGCCGCATTTTTAGTGAATAAGATTCCAAGGAAATCAATGATGATATTAGTAGGTGTTTTAATTATTCTTTTGAGTTTAAAAACCTTATCAAAACTGCTGTAAAACGAAATAAGATTATGAGTAAAGAATTAGTAGTGGCATTAGCAGAGTATACAAAGGACCTTAGTTTAGAGGAAACCTTTGTTTATTTAGCTGCCGAATATAAAGATAAAGTTGTTTTATCAACTTCTTTTGGTCAAGAAGACCAAGTAGTTACAGCAATGATTGCCAATAGTGGTGCTGAAATTCAAATTTTCACATTGGATACCGGTCGATTATTTCAAGAAACGTATGATGTTTTTCATAAAACTCAAAAGAAATACAACCAACATATCAAAGTATTTTTTCCCGAGGCAGCAGCAGTAGAAAATTTACTGGAAACTAAAGGACCTAATAGTTTTTACGAATCGGTTGAGAATAGAAAAGAATGTTGCTCCATTCGAAAAGTAGTGCCTTTGCGCAAAGCTTTAAAAGGAAATTCAATATGGATCACTGGTTTGAGAGCAGAGCAATCCGAAAACAGAAATGATTTAGCACTATTTGAATACGATGCACATTTTGAAATTATCAAATTCAATCCACTCTTAAAATGGACTTTGAAAGAAGTAGAAGAGTATTTAGAAAAAAATAATGTACCACAAAATGCATTACACAAAAAAGGATTTGTAAGCATAGGTTGTGCACCTTGTACAAGAGCCATCACTCCCGATGAAGACATCAGAGCCGGACGATGGTGGTGGGAATCCAGTCATAAAGAATGCGGATTGCACCAAAAATAGAATAAAGAAAGTAGAATAAAGAGAATAGAAAAAAAAATAATAGTGGTAAGATTTTCGTCGAGGTCACAACAACCTTCAACTTTAAACTTTAAACTCTTAAACTAAAAATAATGAGTTCAGTATTAAAAACAAACGCTTTAGAAAGCGAAGCGATATACATTTTCAGAGAGGTAATTTCTCAGTTTGACAAACCGGTTTTGCTTTTTTCGGGCGGAAAAGATTCGATTACCTTAGTTCGCTTGGCGCAAAAAGCTTTTTTTCCGGCTAAAATTCCGTTCCCGTTGTTGCACGTAGACACAGGTCATAATTTTCCGGAAACCATTGAATTCAGAGACAAATTGGTGGCAGAACTAGGATTAGAATTAATCGTTCGCAATGTACAAGACGCCATTGATCAAGGAAAAGTGGTTGAAGAAACCGGAAAATATTCTAGCAGAAATAGCTTGCAAACCACAACACTTTTAGATGCTATCGAAGAATTTAAATTTGATGCGTGTATTGGTGGAGCACGTCGTGACGAGGAAAAAGCCAGAGCCAAAGAGCGTATATTTTCGGTGCGTGATGATTTTGGTCAATGGGACGAAAAAAATCAGCGTCCTGAATTATTCGATTTGTTAAACGGAAAAATAGAGAACGGTCAAAACGTACGCGTTTTTCCAATTTCGAACTGGACCGAGCTAGACGTGTGGAGTTATATCGAACAAGAGCAAATTGAAATTCCATCGATTTATTTTTCGCACAAGCGTAAAGTATTCTTACGTGATGGAATGATTTGGTCTCACTCTCCATTTGTTTACCAAGAAGAAAACGAAGAAATCGTGGAACGTATTGTTCGTTTTAGAACGGTAGGTGACATGAGTTGTACCGCAGCAGTTGATTCTTACGCAGCAACAATCTCTGAAGTAGTGGGCGAAATTAGATCTTCAACAATTTCAGAAAGAGGCGCTAGAATTGACGACAAACGTTCAGAAGCAGCGATGGAAAAAAGAAAACAACAAGGATACTTTTAGAATACCAATTGAAAGATTTAAGGATTTAAAAATTAAAAGATTTAAGGTAAGGAGTTTTTAAAACTTGAAACTTTAAACCTGAAACAAAAATAGTAGAATGGAAGTTTTAAAAATAGCAACAGCAGGAAGTGTAGATGACGGTAAGAGTACCTTAATTGGGAGGTTATTGTATGATACGCAATCGTTGACAACAGATAAATTAGAAGCAATAGAAAAAAGCAGCAAGCAAAAAGGATATGATTATTTAGATTTTTCTTTGGCTACAGACGGTTTAGTGGCCGAAAGAGAACAAGGAATTACCATTGATGTGGCGCATATTTATTTTTCGACAGCTAAAAAAAGTTATATCATTGCTGATACTCCTGGTCACGTTGAGTATACGCGAAACATGGTTACAGGAGCTTCTACTTCGCAAGTATCAATCATTTTAATTGATGCTCGTAAAGGTGTAATTGAGCAAACCTACCGCCACTTTTTCATCAATAATTTATTGAGAGTAAAAGAGGTCATTGTGGCGATCAATAAAATGGATTTGGTGGATTATTCGGAAGAAGTTTTTAATAAAATCAAAGCGGATTTTGAAGCTTTAAATGCTAAAAGTACTTTCAAAGAACAAAACGTGAGTTACATTCCGTTAAGTGCTTTGACAGGTGATAATGTAGTAGAATCATTAGGAGGAATGCCTTGGTACCAAGGGCAAACCATTCTGGAGCATCTAGAGGCTTTAGAACCAGCTGATGTTTATGAAAAAGGAAAAGCGCGTTTCCCTGTTCAAACCGTAATCCGACCAAAAACAGAAGAATACCACGATTTTAGAGGCTATGCCGGAAAATTGTATGGCAATAATATCAAAGTGGGTGATACGGTAACGGTGCTGCCTTCTTTAACAGAATCAGTGGTGACAAATATTCACTTTTTTGACAAGCAATTTGAGGAAGCAACTGTGGGCTCTTCAATCACCATCGAATTAGGAAATGATATCAATGTGACCAGAGGCGACATGATTGTAAAATCATCTGAATTGCCAAAAGTAGAGAAAGATATCAACACCACCGTATGCTGGATGGACACTAAAAAGCTAGTTCCTGGTGCTAAATATTATGTTCAACACAATACTAACAGAGTTTTAGCTAAGATTGACAGTGTGAAAAATGTGATTGCAACTGATTTCTCCGGCACTACAGAAGCCTCTCAACTTGCCATCAACGAAATTGGCGAAGTAAACATTAAGTTGAGTAAAGCCATTTATTTTGATGCATACAACGATAATAAATCAAACGGAGCTTTCATCTTAATTGACGCAACAACCAACACAACAGCAGGAGTAGGATTTATAAAATAACCTTTAGCTATTGGCTTTAAGCCTTCAGCAAAAATGTAAAATGAATTTCATAAACAGCTAACAGCCCAAAGCTAATAGCGAATAGCTTATAACAAATGGAAAGTTTTAGAACCGAAATTGAAGATCCGATTGTTCAAAAAGATATAATCGATTTAGAAAGAAAAATTGCTTTATTCCGTGACGGAAAAATTGATGACGAGCGTTTTCGTAGTCTGCGATTAGCACGTGGTGTTTACGGGCAGCGTCAAGAAGGCGTGCAAATGATTCGTATCAAGTTGCCTTTTGGTAAAGTAACTAGCGAGCAACTCGTGCGCATCACAAAAGTTTCTGATGAGTATTCAACAGGGCGTTTGCACATTACAACACGTCAGGATATCCAAATTCATTATGTGAGTTTAGATAGAACACCGCAACTTTGGGCCGAGTTAGAAAAAGACGATGTTACCCTAAGAGAAGCTTGTGGAAACACAGTTCGAAATATTACCGCTAGTGAAACTGCAGGAATTGATCCAGAGGAACCTTTTGATGTGTCTCCGTATGCGCATGCGATGTTTCAGTTTTTCTTGAGAAATCCGGTTTGTCAAGAAATGGGACGTAAGTTCAAAATGTCGTTTTCGTCATCAGATAAAGATACGGGTTTGAGTTATTTACATGATTTAGGATTTATTCCAAAAATTGTAGACGGTATAAAAGGTTTCAAAGTAATGTTAGGCGGAGGTTTAGGTTCGCAACCGAGTCATGCTGAATTGCTGACAGAGTTTATTCCGGCCAATCAAATCATTCCAACAACCGAAGGGATTTTAAGAATTTTTGACCGCTACGGCGAAAGAGCCAAACGTTTAAAAGCACGTTTGAAATTTTTGTTGAAGGAAATAGGGAAAGACGAATTTTTACGATTGGTAGACGAAGAGAAAAAAGCCTTGTCTCACCAAACTGTTGAAATCGATACTACTGCTTTTGAGGGCCTTATTGCAGTGCCATTATTAGAAGTGCCAAAAGTCGAAATTGAAGATGTAGCAGCTTTTGAAGCTTGGAAAAAAACAAATGTAATTCCGCAAAAACAAGCGGGTTATGTGGCCGTCGGAATCAAAGTACAATTAGGCGATTTTTATAAAGATAAAGCGAGGGCATTAGCGCATTTGATCAAAAATTATGCAGCAAACGAATTGCGTTTTACGTTGCGTCAAGATATTTTAATTCGTCACGTAAAAGAGGAAAACCTTCCTTTCTTTTACCAAGAATTAGCCAAATTAGATTTTGTAACCACAGGCTACAACACGATTGCTGATATTACAGCTTGTCCGGGTACGGATACGTGTAACTTAGGAATTGCGAGCAGTACCGGAATTGCGGTAGAGTTAGAACGTGTTTTAACTACTGAATATCCGCAGTACAGCAACAACCGTGAAATTACTATTAAAATTAGTGGTTGTATGAATGCTTGCGGGCAACACAATATGGCCGAAATTGGTTTTCAAGGAATGTCAATCAATGCGGGTAAATTAGTAGCCCCAGCCTTGCAAGTTTTATTAGGAGGAGGAAATTTAGGAAATGGAAACGGAAGATTCTCTGATAAAGTAATCAAAATCCCGAGCCGAAGAGGACCAGATGCTTTGCGATTGATTTTAAATGATTTCGAAGCCAATGCAAACGGACAATCGTTCTTGAATTATTATGACGCTCAAGGCGAAAAATATTTTTACGAATTTTTGAAACCATTAGCCGATGTAACCAATCTAACCGAAGCTGATTTTATTGACTGGGGAAATGCAGATAATTATGTAAAAGCAGTTGGGGTTGGAGAATGTGCGGGAGTTGTAATTGACTTGGTTGCAACCTTATTATTTGAAGCGAAAGAAAAATTGACTTTTGCACAAGAAGCTTTTGAAGATGCAAAATGGTCCGATGCAATTTATTTGGCTTACGCTGGATTTGTCAATGGAGCCAAAGCATTATTACTTGCTGAAAACCAAAAAACAAACCACCAAGCGGGAATTATCGATTTGTTTGATACTGTTTTTGTGGCTACAAATAGCATTCAATTGCAATCTTCTTTACGAGAACTTGTATATCAAATCAATCAAAATGAACCTTCTGCTGAATTTGCTAAAAAGTACATTCAAGATGCCATCGTGTTTTTTGATGCCATCGAAGCGTATAGAAATAAAGACTTAGCTAATGCTTAAAAAGAAACAACCCATCGTAACACTAGTTGGTGCGGGTCCTGGAGATCCGGATTTACTGACGATCAAAGGTGCCAAAGCATTAGCAGAAGCGGATGTGGTATTGTACGACGCCCTAGCCAACGAGGAGATTTTTACGTATGCTCCCAAAAAAGCGATTAAGATTTTTGTAGGGAAACGCAAAGGCTGTCATGAATATTCGCAAGATCAAATCAACCAATTGATTGTAGACAATGCCTTAACGTACGGGCATGTGGTTCGACTAAAAGGAGGCGATCCTTTTATTTTTGGACGCGGAAGTGAAGAAATTGATTTTATAGAAAGTTTTGGTATACCTACATCGGTGGTGCCTGGAATTTCATCCTCGATTGCTGTTCCGGCTTATCAAGGGATTTCATTGACCAAAAGAGGCGTTTCTGAAAGTTTTTGGGTAATTACAGGTACAACTTCTTATCGAAAATTATCAAATGATGTGGCTTTGGCTGCACAATCATCAGCAACGGTGGTTATTTTAATGGGAATGAGCAAACTCACTCAGATTATCGATTTGTTCCAAAAAGAATCTAAAGGTGAAACACCGGTTGCCATTATTCAAAACGGAACTACCGCTCAGGAGAAAATTGGAGTTGGAACCATTAACACCATTGAGCAAGTGGTGGTGAAACAGCAATTAAGTTCGCCTGCCATTATCGTCATTGGCGAGGTGGTTAAAGAAAGCAATAAATTAAAAGGCTTTTACGAAGAATTTATAGCCAAAGAATTAAAATAAAAGTGGAAAGAAACGAATTATATCCTATTTTTTTAAAATTACACAACCTCAATGTGCTCATTGTGGGCGGCGGAAATGTGGGTTTAGAAAAACTATCGTTTCTGTTGAAATCCAGTCCCAATGCCAATGTTGAGGTAGTGGCACCTTGGTTTTTGCCAGAGTTAGAAACCTTGGCGGCAAGTCACCCAACAGTGAAGTTGACCTATAAAAAATTCAATCGCTGGATGCTCCGTAAACGCCACATGGTGATTGCCTGCACCGATGATTTGAAGGTGAACAAGAGGATTTATGATTTGTCCCGAAAAAGATATTTGATTTGTAATATTGCTGATACACCGCCTTTGTGTGATTATTATTTGGGCGGAATTGTAACCAAAGGGAATGTGAAAATTGCCATTTCAACCAACGGGAAATCACCCACTACAGCCAAACGATTGCGAGAGTTTTTTGAAGAAATAATTCCAGACGATATCAATAAAATGGTCGAAAACCTCAATGAATATCGAAAAACACTGAAAGGTAATTTTGAGGAAAAAGTTCAAAAAATGAATGAAATCACAGAGACGCTCAAAGCAAAGTAAGCACAAGACACAATCTTAAGTTCATAGAAAAAAGCTAAGATGTAATAGTTCTTAATAATCAGTTTCTGTTTTTTTAACTAAACAGAATGGTGATATTTGTACTCAATTCAAAATAAAAGTATTGAGCTCCTAGGTTCAATACGATAACACATAGAAACACAATTAACAATTTCCATAACAGCCGACAATTACAACTGAAGGCAAAACATAGGATACTAAATTAAATCAAAATGATTAAAACAGACATACTCATTATTGGCGCAGGGCCAACAGGTTTATTTGCAGTTTTTGAAGCAGGATTATTAAAATTAAAATGTCATATATTAGATGCGTTGCCACAAGCGGGTGGGCAGTTATCAGAGTTATATCCTAAAAAGCCTATTTATGATATTCCTGGATTTCCAGAAGTATTAGCTGGTGATTTAGTAGATAATTTAATGGAGCAGATCAAGCAGTTCGAACCAGGTTTTACCTTGGGTGAACGTGCTGAAACCATCGAAAAACAAGAAGACGGAACCTTTATTGTGACTTCAAACAAAGGCAAGAAATTCCATGCGCCAGTTATTGCTATTGCTGGCGGATTAGGTAGTTTTGAACCAAGAAAACCATTGATTGAGGATATCGAATTTTACGAAGACAAAGGAATTAAATACTTCATTAAAAATCCAGAGAAATTCCGTGACAAGCGCGTAGTTATCGCTGGAGGTGGAGATTCGGCGCTAGATTGGAGTATATTCTTGGCAAATGTAGCTTCAGAAGTGACTTTGATTCACCGTCGCAACGAGTTTCGTGGTGCTTTAGACTCTGTAGAAAAAGTACAAGAACTAAAGACTTCTGGCAAAATAAAAATGATTACGCCAGGTGAAGTAGTAGGTTTAAAAGGAGATGAGCATCTGGAGGCAGTTGTAGTCGAGGAAAACGGTGCACAACGCACCATCGAAACCGATTATTTTATTCCGCTTTTTGGTCTTACTCCAAAGTTAGGTCCTATCGGCGACTGGGGATTAGAAATCGAAAAAAACGCCATCAAAGTAAATAACGCCTTAGATTACCAAACCAATATTCCGGGAATTTTCGCTATTGGTGACGTAAATACCTATCCAGGAAAATTAAAATTGATTTTGTGCGGATTCCACGAAGCCACTTTAATGTGTCAAGCGGCCTACCAAATCATTAATCCAGGCAAGCGCTATGTGTTAAAATACACTACCGTTTCAGGCGTAGATGGTTTTGATGGAACTCGTAAAGAAGCTCCAAAAGCGGTTGTAAAAGCAATCGTGTAAATAAAGTTGCAGCGTCACAAAGGTTCTGAGTTGCTAAGATCGGTTAAAATCTTAGTAATTCAGAACCTTTTTTATTTTAAAGTTTTGCAACAAACTAAGCTACAATCTTTAAAAAAAATACTTGCAATTGTTAGCGCTATGTCGTTCCTTTGCACTGTTCCTATATTTATTGAAAGTTATCACGAAAGGCGGAGGGAAAAGACCCAATGAAACCTTAGCAACCCTTTATTTTTAAAGAAGGTGCTACATTCTACTTTATACAACCAGTATCAAAGATAGATAACACAAGAATACTTCTACAGTATTTCTCAAACCTTTTCTTGACAACATATCGAATTTTTTAGAGCAGATTAATGGCGCTTTTCAGCCATGATCGTTCCTGCTGTTCGCTATATCTTTTTATTCGCCGAAAAAAGGCGAATAAAAAGGATGCCGCTGCCATCAGGGCTATAAAGAAAAATTGGGAACTTTTGGAAATACTAATCAAAAGTAAAAATCACCATTTCAAATTGTGATTTACAAGAAATAAAAAGTTATGTCAAGCATTCACGAAGCCATTAAAAAAAACATACTCATCCTTGATGGAGCTATGGGAACCATGTTGCAACGTTATAATTTCTCCGAAGAAGATTTTAGAGGAGAACGTTTCAAGGATTTTCCACATCCATTAAAAGGAAATAATGATTTATTGTCGCTCACTCAGCCACAAGCCATAAAAGACGTTCACGCCGCTTATTTTGAAGCTGGAGCTGATATTGTTGAAACCAATACCTTCTCAGGAACCACCATCGGTATGGCCGATTACTATCTGGAAGAATATGTGTATGAATTGAACTATGAGTCGGCAAAAATAGCCCGCGAAGTAGCCGATGAATACACCGCCAAGAATCCAGACAAACCTCGTTTTGTAGCAGGTTCCATTGGACCCACGAACAGAACAGCAAGCATGTCACCAGATGTAAACGATCCCGGTTACAGAGCCGTAACTTTTGATGATTTGCGCATTGCTTACAAGCAACAAGTAGAAGCGCTTATGGATGGTGGTTGCGATTTACTTTTGGTAGAAACTATTTTTGATACCTTAAATGCCAAAGCAGCACTTTTTGCCATTGAAGAAGTAAAAGACGAACGCAATCTTGATATTCCAATAATGGTTTCAGGAACCATTACAGATGCATCTGGAAGAACACTTTCGGGACAAACCGTTGAGGCTTTCTTAATTTCGGTGTCGCATATACCTTTGTTGAGTGTAGGATTCAATTGCGCACTTGGCGCCGATTTATTGAAACCCTATTTACAAACCTTATCACAAAATACGTCGTTCAACGTATCGGCGCATCCTAATGCAGGTTTACCTAATGCCTTTGGAGAATACGACGAAACACCAGAACAGATGCAAGCTTTTATCAAAGAATATCTCGATGATAATTTGGTCAACATTATAGGCGGTTGTTGCGGAACAACACCAGCACACATCAAATTAATTGCCGATATCACCAAGGAATACAAACCGAGGGTTTCGACCGCGGTGATGTAATGTTAAGATAATTTAGTTTATTAAAAAATGGAGGAAAAGACTATTGATAATTTTAAGAATTTGAAATGGATACTGCTATGTTCTCTTACCTTGGCAATAATATATATTTTATTTGATATCTCGAGAAAAACAAAGTTTGATACCTACAAAGAAACATTTAAGGGCGAAGCAATTGGTTTAACAACGAAGTTTAAAAAGGTCGGTAGACAAAGATTATTAATCTATTGCTTTTATGTGGATGGTAAGTTTATCTCTCAGAGAAATACGATGGGAGGAGATGAAATTTTAAATAAGTTTTACAAAGTGAAGTATGATTTAAATAATCCGAAAGGGAATTATATTTTTTTAGATAAAGAATTGAAGCCCGATTCCCTTACTCTTGTTAAAAATGGTTTTACTTGGACTAAATATTATGTATACGATGGAAATGTAACTAGTCGATATCTAGAAAAATCAAAATGGCAGTGATAGCGATTATGATATTTTATTCCAATGCATCTATTACGCAAGTCAAAGGAAGTATAGGTAAGTAAAATAGTTTTATTCAGCGATAAAACTTATTTAAAGTACAGCTTGCAATTTTGAGGAACGAACGCCCAAGTGATAGCGAACTGAATGAATAATCTTTATTATGTGAGCGACTTGTTTAGATTCTTCGTTCCTCAGAATGACAAAAATGAAGAATATAAAAAAATGAAGAATAAAGAAACGGAAGAATCAATATAAAAAAGAAGTGTGTTGTTAGCATAATGCCCGCGTGAGGGATAGTAGTGGAAAGCCCGCTGGTCAATGGAGTGCTAACGGAATTGATTGAGGACTTGAAACGAATAGCCCGACCCGACTTTTTTTGGAGGGACACGCCCAAAAATGAATTGAAATAAAATGGTAAGGTTTCGAAAACTTTGCAATAAATAAAAAAATAAAAACTCAGTCTAAGTTTCTTAGTAACGGAGTAACTCAAAATAAAGAAATGGCAGAAAAAAGAAGAAACCTAGTATTATCAGGATTAGAACCCTTAATCATTACGCCGGAAAGTGTATTTGTGAATGTAGGGGAACGAACCAATGTGACGGGTTCGAGAAAATTTCTTCGATTGATTAAGGAAGAAAAATACGATGAGGCGCTTGATATTGCACGCCAGCAAGTAGAAGGCGGTGCACAAATCATCGATATCAATATGGATGAGGGAATGCTCGATGGCGCATATGCGATGACAAAATTCCTGAATTTGATTGCGGCCGAACCGGATATTTCACGCGTTCCGATTATGATTGACAGTTCGAAATGGGAAATCATTGAGGCGGGTTTGAAAGTCGTACAAGGGAAATGTGTTGTGAATTCGATTTCGTTGAAAGAAGGCGAAGAAGCTTTTATTCATCATGCTAAATTGATAAAGCGTTACGGAGCAGCGGTAATTGTGATGGCTTTTGACGAAGTGGGTCAGGCCGATAATTACGAAAGACGTATCGAAATTTGCAAGCGTTCGTATGATATTTTGGTGGGAATTGGATTTCCGCCACAAGACATCATCTTCGATTTGAATATTTTTCCAGTAGCAACAGGTATGGAAGAGCACCGCTTGAATGCGTTGGATTTCTTTAGAGGAACCAAGTGGGTTCGCGAAAATTTACCACACGCTCACATCAGCGGTGGGGTGAGTAACGTTTCGTTTTCATTTAGAGGAAACGACACGGTTCGTGAGGCGATGCACTCGGTTTTCTTGTACCATGCCATTCAAAACGGAATGACAATGGGGATTGTAAACCCAGAAATGTTGTCGATATATGATGAGATTCCGAAAGATTTATTAGAGCATGTTGAAGATGTTATTCTGGACCGTCGCGACGATGCGACAGAACGTTTGCTTGATTTTGCCGAGAATGTAAAAGGAGATGGTACAAAAACCAATGAAGCAGTAGTTCAAGAATGGCGAAATGGAACCGTTCAAGAAAGAATTACACACTCGTTAGTAAAAGGAATTGATGCGTTTATAGAAATTGATGTAGAGGAAGCGCGTTTGGCTGCCACAAAACCCATTGAAGTAATTGAAATCAACTTAATGGCGGGAATGAATGTCGTAGGTGATTTGTTTGGTTCGGGTAAAATGTTTTTGCCTCAAGTGGTAAAGTCGGCACGTGTAATGAAAAGAGCGGTGGCTTATCTTTTGCCTTTCATTGAAGCGGCAAAGCAAGTTGGCGACAAATCAGGTAACGGAAAAATCTTGATGGCCACGGTAAAAGGTGATGTTCATGATATTGGTAAAAATATAGTTTCGGTGGTGTTGGCTTGTAATAATTATGAGATTGTCGATTTAGGTGTGATGGTGCCTCCAGAAAAAATCATCGCAGCAGCTATTGAACATGAAGTAGATATTATTGGATTGAGCGGATTGATTACGCCATCGCTTGACGAAATGGTGTATCTCGCTAAGGAATTGGATAAAAGAGGACTGAAAATTCCAGTAATGATTGGTGGTGCAACAACTTCGCGCGCGCATACAGCCGTGAAAATTGCACCACAATACAATTCGACTGTCATTCACGTTAACGATGCCTCGAGAGCGGTAACGGTTGCGGGGAATTTATTGGATCACAACCGAAAAATATATGCGAGTGATATTCGTGCAGAATACGATGCGTTTAGAGAAACGTTTTTGAATCGTTCCCGCGATAAGAATTTCTTGACCATTGAGCAAGCCCGTAAAAATAAATTGCAATTGGATTGGGATAATTTCACGCCGGTGAAACCTAAAGTTATTGGCAAGCAAATCATAGAAGTTGATTTAGAAACTTTGGTACCTTATATCGATTGGACGCCGTTTTTTAGAACTTGGGAATTGTTTGGAAAATATCCAGCTATTTTAACTGATGAGGTAGTTGGCGAACAAGCGACTTCGGTTTTTGCAGATGCACAAGCGATGTTGAAAGTGATTTTGGAGGAGAAAAAGTTAACAGCAAAAGGTGTTTATGGAATTTTTCCGGCGAATCAAATCAATGATGATGATATTGAACTGACGGATGAAAACGGAAAACAATTACAAACATTTTTGAGTCTGCGCCAACAATCTCAAAAAACAAAAGGAGCGCCAAACATCGCTCTGGCTGATTTTATTGCTCCAAAAGAAAGTGGGAAAGTAGATTATATGGGAGCCTTTTGTGTGACTACTGGTTTTGGTGTGGACGAATGGGCGGCTGAATTCGAAAAGGATTTAGATGATTATAATTCGATTATGGTGAAAGCGCTTGCTGATCGTTTCGCTGAAGCTTTTGCTGAATATTTGCACGAAAAAGTGCGTAAAGAATTTTGGGGTTATGCCGCAGACGAAGATTTATCTACCGAAGATATGATTGATGAGGTGTATAAAGGAATTCGACCAGCGCCAGGATATCCAGCTTGTCCGGATCATTTAGAGAAGCCGACTATTTGGAAATTATTAAATGTTGCAGAAGAAATTGGAGTAACCTTAACCGAAAGTATGGCTATGTGGCCAGCATCATCTGTATCTGGGTACTACTTTGGGAATCCAGAAAGTAAGTATTTTGGACTCGGAAAAATTAAAGAAGATCAAGTAATTGACTACGCCAAAAGAAGAAATGTTTCCACTGATGTAGCCATGAAATGGTTGAACCCGAATATAGCCGATTAGGAATTTTGTTTCAAGTTTAAGGTTTCAAGTTACTCGACAGAACTTTAAACTTTAAACTTGGAACATGAAACAAAAAATAAAATGAAAGTAACACAACATATAGAAAAAGCCAAAGGTGAAACTTTGTTTTCATTTGAAATTATTCCGCCTCAAAAAGGGAAAAGTATTCAAGAATTGTATGACAACATTGACCCTTTGATGGAATTCAAACCGCCATTTATTGATGTGACAACCTCACGCGAGGAGTTTATTTATGTGGATAAAGGCAATGGTTTATTGGATAAAAAGCTAACCAGAATGCGTCCGGGGACTTTAGGGATTTGCGCTTCTATCAAACACAAATATAATGTTGATACGGTGCCACACGTGCTTTGCGGTGGTTTTACCAAAGAAGAAACAGAATATTTATTGGTTGATTGTCATTATCTAGGCATCAATAATGTAATGGCGTTGCGTGGTGATGCGATGAAGGACGAACAATCCTTTGTGCCAAAAGCGGGTGGTAATCATTTTGCGATTGATTTGGTTAAGCAAATCAAATTGTTGAATGAAGGCAAATATTTACATGACGTCATTCATGCTGATAATAAGGCTGATTTTTGTATTGGAGTGGCAGGATATCCTGAAAAACATTTGGAATCTCCATCGTTACTGTCCGATTTGAAAAGGTTAAAAGAAAAAGTGGACGCAGGTGCTGATTATGTGGTGACACAAATGTTTTTTGACAATGCAAAATATTTTGAATTTGTTGCCAAAGCCAGAGAAATGGGAATCACAGTGCCTATTATTCCTGGTATCAAGCCATTGGCGGTGCAAAGACATTTGCAAATTTTACCGCAAATTTTCCGAATTGATTTGCCAGAAGATTTAATTGATGCAGTAGACAAATGCAAAACAAATGCAGATGTAAAACAAGTGGGAATTGAATGGGCTATTCAGCAATCCCGCGAATTAAAGGCAGCTGGAGTTCCTGTTTTACATTATTATTCGATGGGTAAATCAGAAAATATCCGTCAAATTGCGAGTCAACTTTTTTAGTAATTTATCTTTTATATTTCAAAAGCTTCCAGTTCGCCTTGGAGAACTGGAAGCTTTTTTTATAATTTGTGTTTTATTCGAGAATATAACTCAAAACTGTCAAAGTTCCGGCGCTTGGCGAGGTTGCGAATTTCGGAACCGATTATTTTCTATCAAAGAAAAAAATTCTTGCGAGAAATAAACGTGAATTTACGACAAAATTCGAAATGTTGCCAAACGCCTATTAGCAAAAGTTTATTGTTTATAAAAGAAATAACCATCTTCAACTGTTTCTTCCCAATTTTCATTTTTCAAGGATTTAATTTTTAGCTCTTCAAATATATTTTTTGAGCCACGAATTGTCATTGTGAATTGGTCAGTATTATTTCTGTTTTTATCATTTAATACATAACTTAAACTATATTCATCCTTTTTAACAATCTTTTCTATGTATGGAGTTAAATATTCGCTTATAACTTTTGGGCTTGAAAATTTCGAAGATTTTTTAAATTCAATTTCAAAACTTCCTTCATATTTAAATTGTGGAGAGTAATCAAATAAAAAGTTTGGATTTTTTTTCTGTTCGATTAGATAATTTTCATAATCTTTTTTAGAAGAAAACACTTTTACTTCATGATAATATTTTAGAGGAGAAGTTTGGTTGAAACTCGTTATCTGATTTAGATCAAATTTATAAGTCTTACCATCATGAGTCATTGCACTTTTTTGTGTAGGATTTATTGTCCAAGAACCGATTTCTTTTTTGTTTTTTACAATTGTAAGTTTAAAATTTCGATTTTCTAATGAATTTCTAACTTCATCACCTAATTTTATATTTTTTATAAAGTCAACAATTTTAATTGAGTCTTCAATTATGAAATTATATTTTTCGTAAGTTTTATCTTTGTCATAATGAGGATTTCTTCCAACAATTTTTGTTGAGTTGTCTACTTTTAATGAGTCAAAAAGTGTTTTTTGTCCAATAATAAAATTTGGAATAAATATTATTATGATAAATAGTAATGTTCTTTTCATATTTTTTTGATTTTAAATTTCTGCCAACTATTTCGTTATCTCTCTAAACACCGCTTCTAAGTTTTTATTCTTTTGATTGAGTTGTAAGGTTTTTAAACCATTGTTTTGAGCAAAATCAAAGACAACAGAACGCATGTCTTTATCTGATTTAAAAGTCAGTTCCCACATCATATCATGAACGTTAACATACGAAACAAGATTTTCAATTTTAGAAATCAATTGTTCTTCGACTTGAAAATCAAATTCAACTTCAATTACCTGTTCCTTATCTTCAGAAATTAAGTTATCCAGTTTTTTATCGGTTACAATTTTTCCATTGTTGATGATGATTACGCGATCACAAATTGCCTCAACCTCTTGCATAATGTGTGTAGAAAGAAAAACAGTCTTGTCTTTCCCCACGTTTTTAATTACGTTTCTAATCTCCATCAACTGGTTTGGATCTAAACCAGTGGTAGGCTCATCCAAAATTAAAACATCAGGATTGTGCAGTAGCGCATTGGCCAATCCTACACGCTGGCGGTATCCTTTAGAGAGTTGGCCTATTTTTTTGTGGCTTTCGGTACTTAAACCAGTCAGTTGAATTACCTCTTCGATACGAGATTTGGCAACTTTGTACACATCAGCATTAAAGGCTAAATATTCACGAACATACAAATCCAAATACAACGGATTGTGCTCCGGCAAGTACCCAATAGAAAGTTGTACGGCTTTTGGATTGGTGTTTACATCCTGCCCGTTTACCGTGGCAGTTCCTTCATCAGCGGTTATGTAGGTAGTTAAAATTTTCATCAAAGTCGATTTTCCAGCTCCATTTGGACCTAAAAAACCAACAATTTCTCCTTTGTTAATTGAAAATGAAATGTTATCTAATGCTTTTTGAGCACCGTAGCTTTTGGAAATGTTATTTACTGCTATTGACATGATGAATTATTTATTGCAAAAGTAAACAGAAAATGAATGGATTTGTTGTTCGATTGCCCACTAATTCACGAATAATTTTTTCACGAATAGTGGCGAGTACTTCTATTCGAAATGATAAAAAAGTAGCACCGTGATTGCACCGCTATCATTTAGATTTCTATATTTACTTAAAATAGTTAAAAAGACACATGAAAGATATAGGATCAGGAGGTTTCTTGAAAAATTACAAAAGCATTATGTTACTTCTTGGAGGTATCCTTGCAGGAAGTATATTAGGTTTGGTTTTTGGTAAAGAAGTGGAGGTTTTGAAACCTTTGGGAGACATTTTTCTAAATTTGTTGTTTACTGCGATAATTCCGTTAGTGTTTTTTACCATATCGGCATCAATTGCTACTTTAGAAAAAACCGAAAAACTTGGAAAGTTATTCTTAATCGTAATAGGAGTCTTTTTGTTTACGGTCTTGGTTTCTGCAATTCTTATGGTAGTAGGAGTTTTGATTTTTCCAATCCATCAAGATATTATCATTTCTAAAATTCCGTTAGAAATTGTAGCCGAAAGTAGCACTGGCTCTGAGATAACCCAATTGCTTACTGCGGGTGATTTTTATGAATTGTTATCCCGAAAAAACATGTTGGCGCTCATTCTTTTTTCCTTTTTAGTGGGGTTTGCCAGCTTGCAATCTGGTGAAAAAGGCAATGATTTCAGTAGGTTTTTACAATCTGGTAACGAAGTAATGAAACAATTGCTACACATTATTATGCAAACAGCGCCCGTAGGCTTAGGTGCTTATTTTGCTTATCAGGTGGGTATTTTTGGTCCACAATTGTTTGGTGCTTATGCCAAGCCGTTAGGACTTTATTATGCTGTTTGTGCCTTTTACTTCATAGTGTTTTTTAGTTTGTATGCCTACATGGCAGGTGGGAAATTAGGATTTAAAGTGTTTTGGAAAAATAATATAACGCCTTCGTTAACAGCTATTGGGACCTGCAGCAGTATTGCTACCATTCCTGCCAATCTTGACGGTGCCGAAAAAATGAATATTCCTGCTCACATTAGGAATGTCGTTATTCCATTGGGTGCACCTTTGCATAAAGACGGTTCGAGTATGTCATCCATTATCAAGATAGCCGTTATTTTTGCGATGTTTGGTAAGGATTTTACGGATCCAATTACGATTCTCACCGCTTTAGGAATCACAGTTGTGGTTTCTGTTGTTGAGGGCGGAATTCCTAATGGCGGTTACATAGGCGAAATCCTTGCCATAACAGTTTATGGTTTCCCCATGGAACAAGCCTTGCCAGCGGCAATGATTATTGGAACTTTGGTGGATCCAATGGCAACTTTGTTAAATGCTAATGGAGATTTGATTTCGGCAATGTTAGTAGCAAGAATTGCAGAAGGAAAAAAATGGCTTTCTGAAAAAGTACTAGTATAAATCACTTTCAATATTGTGTGTTACAAGATAACTAAGTCTTGTTTTTTCTTGACAACACAGAAATTGCTGTTGTATGAATGGTATTTTTAGAGCCTTTTTTTAAACATTACATAATTAATAACCAACTTTTTAGCGAATCTCTTTTTTGTGTCATAAAATCAACTTTTTTTTGGGTTCAGTTAAAAATTATGTATACATTCGCAGAGTAATCAATACAAAAAAGACAACAACATGTTGAGTAACCGATTTTATTTTAGCAACTCTTATTATTTCTTCTGGAAGGTAGAAAGGGATTGTTGCATGGTTATTTAATTCAAAAATTAAATTGATACTATAAATATACAATCCCGATGCAAATCGGGATTTTTTTTTGCTTAAAAGTGTGTAAAATGAATACAATAATAGGAATACAAGGCATTACGGGCTCGTTTCATCATCAAGTGGCTCAAGAATATTTCAATCATGAATTTGTTCTTGACGAGTGTTTGTCTTTTGAGGAATTGGTAGACAGCTTGTTATCAGGTAAGTCAGATCAAGCTGTGATGGCCATAGAAAACTCTATTGCAGGTCCAATTATTCCGAATTACGCGCTAATTGACAAGAATAATTTACACATAATTGGAGAGCATTATTTGAGTATTCATCAAAATTTAATGGCTTTAAAAGGTCAAAAAATTGAAGATATTCAGGAAGTACATTCGCATCCGATGGCGTTATTACAATGTATGGATTTCTTGAAAAAATATCCCAATATCAAATTGGTTGAAGACAAAGACACTGCTGAAACAGCGCGAAGAATTCAGGAAAATCAACTGAAAGGAATAGCGGCAATTGCAAGTAAAACAGCTTCGGAAATGTATGATTTGGAAATTATTGCGCCAGAAATACAGACGATTAAGAACAACATGACGCGCTTTGTTATTATCAAAAAAGAAAACTCATTTGTTCCCGAAAGTGAAATCAACAGAGCATCGATAAAATTTGAACTAGATCACAAACGCGGGAGTTTAGCAGCAGTTTTAAACGTGATGAGCGATTGTAAATTGAATTTAACTAAGATTCAATCTTTGCCCAAAATTGAAACTCCTTGGAAATATTCCTTTTTTGTGGATGTCACTTTTGAGAAATACGAAGATTATGCTAAAGCAAAATCATTATTGAATATTATGGCCGAATACTTTAAAGTCTTGGGAGAATACAAGAATACTAAAATATAAACAGCCTCGAGTTACCAAGTTATACAGATTTAAAAAATTACAAATGATTACCACAGCAAAACGTCTCCATATTATTGAAGAATACTATTTCTCCTCCAAATTGAGAGAAGTAAGGCAACTGGCAGCCGAAGGCAAACCCATCATTAATATGGGAATTGGGAGTCCAGATTTGCAACCGGCGCCTGCAATTGTAGCTGCAATTGTAGCTGCGATGCAAGATGAAAATGCGCATCAATACCAGAGTTATCAAGGTTTACCAGAGTTGCGCGAAGGTATGGCTGATTTTTATGCCAAAAATTATGGTGTAGCTCTCAACCCTGTAACAGAAATTTTGCCTTTGATGGGTTCCAAGGAAGGAATTATGCACATTTCGCTGGCTTTTTTAAATGAAGGCGATCATGTTTTGATTCCGAATCCAGGTTATCCTACGTACACATCAGTGACCAATTTAGTAGGAGCTGTGCCTGTGTATTATGATTTAAAAGAAGGAAACCAATGGGAGCCGGATTTTGAAGCTTTGGAGCAATTGGATTTATCCAAGGTAAAGATCATGTGGATTGGGTATCCGCATATGCCTACGGGAGCTCGAGGTAGTTTGGAGTTGTTTGAAAAATTAGTCGCTTTTGCGGCAAAACATGAAATTTTATTGGTGAACGACAATCCCTATAGTTTTGTTTTGAATGACAATCCGATGAGTTTGTTGCAGGTAGAAGGAGCAAAGGAGGTGGCTTTAGAATTGAATTCTTTGAGTAAAACTTTTAACATGGCGGGCTGGAGAGTAGGAATGGTTTTAGGAAACGCCAATGCTATTGATGCGGTTTTGAAAGTAAAAAGCAATATGGATAGCGGCATGTTTTACGGAATTCAAAAAGGAGCTGTTGCAGCGCTGAAAAGTGATAAATCTTGGTTTGATGCAATGAATGAAATCTATAGAAAAAGACGAATTGTAACAGAGGAACTCGCTGAAAAACTGGGTTGTAAAGTGTATAAAGAAGGTGTTGGTTTGTTTGTTTGGGCAAAATTACCCGAGGGAGTTACATCAGCAGAGGCGTTTATTGATAGAATCTTGCATGAGAAATCAATTTTTATTACACCGGGAACTATTTTTGGGAGTAATGGAGAAGGGTACATTCGATTTGCTTTGTGTGTTGAAGAAGAAAAAATTAGGGAAGCAATCAGTCGATTTTAGCCCCCTGACCCCCCAAAGGGGGAATGAAATAGCAGAGAGATTTATTGTGATAAGTTATTATTCATGATTAAATGAATTTGTTTAATGAAAGAATAAATTTCTATATAACGAGATTCCCTAGCCCTGATAGTAGTGGAAATCCTTTGCTGCCGGCGTTCGGCAAGAAAGATTGCAACGGATAGCAGGATAAGCTTCGGATAAAAAACAAAAAAATGAAAGTATTTGTAATAGGCATAGGTTTGATAGGTGGTTCGATGGTGTTGGATATTAAAGATTTGTATCCGAACGCCACGATTTATGGGATTGACACCAATGAAAAACATCTAGATCAGGCAATTAAGTTGGGCGTTATTGATGAAATGGCAACATTTGCAGACTTAATGCATGCTGATTTTGTGATTGTTTCGGTTCCTGTAGATGTAGCGCTCACGGTTGTACCCCAAGTTTTGGAGGTAATAGGTGACCAAACGATTGTTTTTGAGGTGGGTTCTACAAAATTACCTATTTGTGAAGGTATTGCCAATCATGCCAAAAGGAGAAATTTTATAGCTACGCATCCTATTGCTGGAACTGAATTTTCGGGACCATCGGCAGCGATAAAAGGGTTGTTTCAAGGCAAAACAAACATTATTTGTGAGGTGGAGAAAACGACTTTTAAATTGCAAGAACGCGCCTTGGCATTGTTTCAAGAAATGGGAATGCGCATTCGGTATATGGATCCAAAATCACACGATAAGCACATTGCGTATGTTTCGCATTTGTCCCACATCAGCGCTTTTATGTTAGGAAAAACAGTCATTGACAAGGAAAAACACGAACAGGACATCTTTGATATGGCAGGTTCTGGTTTTGAAAGTACCGTGCGTCTTGCTAAAAGTTCACCCGCGATGTGGACACCCATTTTTAAACAAAATAGAAAGCAAGTCGTAAAAACTTTGAATGAATATATCTTGAATTTATCTAAATTTAAGGAGCTTTTAGAGAATGAGGATTACGAGGCGATTTACAATGAAATGGAAAGTGTGAATAAGATTAAAGAGATATTAAACGGGATGAATGTTAAGAAGTAAACAGTTGACAGTTTTCAGTCACAGTTAACAGCTAGCAGTGTTCATAAGAAAACATATAAAAAAAACGAAACTTAGAAAATAAAATTTAGAAAAGATGGAAAATAAGAAAGAAATGAGAAACTGGTTGGAGGCATTTAATTTGACCCACCCATTAGTAATAGCAGGGCCATGTAGCGCTGAAACCGAAGATCAAGTATTAAAAATTGCTCATGAGTTGAAAGATTCGGATGTAAGTGTTTTTAGAGCAGGAATCTGGAAACCAAGAACGCGTCCAGGAGGATTTGAGGGCGTGGGGGAAATAGGTTTGAAATGGTTGAAGAAAGCCAAAGAAGAAACAGGATTGCTAATGGGAACTGAGGTAGCGAATGCTGCTCACGTAAAATTAGCTTTAGAATATGACATTGATGTATTGTGGATAGGTGCTAGAACAACGGTAAATCCTTTTGCGGTTCAGGAAATTGCTGATGCATTAGCGGGAACAGATAAAATTGTTTTGGTGAAAAACCCTGTAAACCCAGATTTATCTTTGTGGTTAGGTGGAGTAGAGCGTTTGTACAATGCCGGAATCGAAAAATTAGGAGTGATTCACAGAGGATTTTCTACGTATGAGAAAACCAAATACCGCAACATTCCAGAGTGGCAAATTGCTATTGAATTGCAAAATAAATTCCCTGATTTGCCTTTGATTATAGATCCTTCGCACATTACTGGTGATCGCAAAATGATCTTAGAGGTTACGCAAGAAGCTTTAGATTTGAATTACGATGGGATGATTATTGAAACGCACATTGATCCAGATAATGCTTGGAGTGATGCGGCTCAGCAAGTAACACCCGATGCGTTGAAACAAATTTTTATTGATTTAAAAGTGCGTAAAATTGACGATGTATCAGATGATTTTACTCAGAAAATGAAAAAATTAAGAGCTAACATTGATGTATTAGATGCCACTTTGCTAGAGCTTTTAGGCAAACGTATGAAAGTAGCTGACGAAATTGGTTTGGTTAAAAAAGCAGCCAACGTAGCAGTACTACAAAATAACCGTTGGAACGAAATTTTAGGTAAAATGATTTTGGATGGAGAAACCAAAGGACTTTCAGAAGAGTTTGTTTTAAAATTATTCAAGGCCATTCACCAAGAAAGTATCAGCCATCAAGATAAGGTGTTGAATGCTTAATTTTTTTTAAGTCATGTTAAAATCCTCCACTGCTTCGAGTTTGAAGTTTTGGAGGTTTTTTTTAGCTCTAAGTTTTCTGCATATTAAATTTTTACTTTTAGTACGATTTTATTTTATAAAAAATTTATAATTGTGCTTTATTTCTGTAATATTGCCAAAAATTAGTAATCAATAACAAACAAACAAACAAATGAAAAAAATTATTTTAGCATTAGCACTTACACTTGGTATGGCAACAGCAAATGCTCAAGTTGATGTAATTACCAAGCACAACGGAGAAACTGTAAAAGGGAAAGTTGTAAAACTGGAAGAATTTACAGTAATCTACAAGTACGACGGAGAAGATGCCGAAAACACAATGAGCAAATATGCAATTGAAAAAATTGTTTATGGTAAAAGCGGTCGTGTTGAAAATGTTACTGAAAAAATTGTAGTAGCTAGCGATGCCGACTGGGAA
Organism: Flavobacterium turcicum; assembly: GCF_011365745.1. Classification (GTDB taxonomy): domain Bacteria; phylum Bacteroidota; class Bacteroidia; order Flavobacteriales; family Flavobacteriaceae; genus Flavobacterium; species Flavobacterium turcicum. The sequence continues at coordinate 261,446 of NZ_JAAOBY010000004.1, forward strand.
AAGGTAGTGATACTAGAGGATAAGTCTTATATTGCTGGTTTGATAAAAGGTGGTGAAGTAAGAGGAAAAACAGGCTTGATTAACTACCATACTGGTAATACAGCGGATAAAAAAGCAGAAATGAAATTGAAAAAAGAGGCAGCTGCAGGAGGTTATCCATTTATTTTAATGACTGCTGATAAAACTACTGTTGGGGCAAGTTCAAATCAATTAGGTGGTTCTCAAGCAATCAAAAAAGGAATTGGATACAAATACTAGTTTTTCAAATATTTTATAAAATGAAAGGCCGTCTTTTACAGACGGTCTTTTTGTTTGAACTTGTTTCTAAAAAAACTCTACACTTTAAACTTTAAACTTCAAACAAAATTTTACCTTTGCCTCATGACAGGACTCGTTTACAAATCTACAGGAAGCTGGTACACCGTAAAAACGGAATCTGGGCAGTTTATTGAATGTAGGATCAAAGGAAAATTCAGAATCAAAGGCATTAAAAGTACCAACCCCATTGCTGTAGGTGATGTAGTTGATTATGAATTAGAGGAAACCTCAGATGCCGTAACGGGTACAATTCACGGAATTCACGATCGTAAAAATTACATCGTCCGAAAGTCGGTCAATTTATCGCATCAAATGCACATTATTGCCTCTAATATTGATCGCGTTTTTTTATTGATTACGGTTAATAATCCGCCAACTACTTTTAATTTTATCGACCGTTTTTTAGTAACGGCAGAGGCATATGGAATTGAAACTGTGTTGGTTTTTAATAAAATAGACACTTTTGATGATGCTACTGTTGATGAGCAATTGTACATGCAGCATGTATACCAGCAAATTGGATATCAATGTTTGCGCGTATCCTCAACTGAAATGAAAGGTGTTGAGGAATTGAAAGCAATGATGATTGGTAAAGTAAGTATGTTTTCTGGTCATTCAGGTGTTGGAAAGTCTACTTTAGTAAATGCCATGGAGCCATCATTGCATTTGCGTACTAAAACTATTTCGGAGGCAAGTAAACAAGGGCAGCACACTACAACTTTTGCAGAAATGTTTGATTTGTCTTTTGGGGCAAGTATTATTGACACACCTGGAATCAAAGGATTTGGGATGGTTGATATGGAGCCTGCAGAAATAAGCGGATATTTTCCGGAATTTTTCAAACTAAAAGATCAGTGTAAATTTAACAATTGTTTGCATAAAGAAGAACCGAAGTGTGCTGTAAAAGACGCTTTGGATAGAGACGAAATTGCTTGGTCACGCTACAACAGTTACCTTAAAATTTTAGAAGGTGACGATGAACATTATCGAACTGACATTCATAACGAGGATAGAATCATAAGCGATAAAACGAGAGAGTAGTATTTTTAAAAGTCATAATTAAGGAAAGATTTAGATTTTTTTACTTTCGACTTTAAGACTTTGTAACTTTAAGACTGATTAATGAAAGTAGTAATCCAAAGAGTTTCTCAAGCATCAGTAACAATTGACAATCAAATTGTAGCCAATATTCAAAGAGGATTGTTGGTATTGGTTGGTATTGAAGATGCGGATACGCAAGAAGATAGCAGTTGGCTAAGTTCTAAAATTGTCAATCTCCGTATTTTTGGAGATGAAAACGATGTTATGAATCTTTCCATAAAAGATATCAGTGGTGATATTATTGTAGTCTCTCAATTTACCCTTCATGCCTTAACTAAAAAAGGCAATAGGCCATCGTATATTAAGGCATCAAAGCCAGAAATAGCCGTTCCTTTGTATGACAAATTTGTCGCCCAAATTGAACAAGATCTCGGTAAAAAAGTACAAACCGGAGTTTTTGGCGCTGACATGAAGGTACAACTCCTAAATGATGGCCCAGTAACTATTGTGATGGATAGTAAAAATAAAGAATAAAAATAGGTTCACATTGTGAGATTTATGCTATTTTTGAACACCACGAATTAGGAAATCCTTAACAAGCAATCAATGCGCTTTTCTTTGAAATGCGTAATTTTCTACAACCCACTTGGGTTCATCATTCATTATCTTTATTTTCTATCAAATGAGAATTACAACTCTTGTTGTTCTTTTTGCTGCAATTTTTGCAACTAATTTGAACGCTCAAAAAATTAATTACACAGCAATTAACATTGCAGATAGTCTAAAAAACAATGCCAATGCAGTTGTCAGACTCAATCAATTGGATATCTCAATTGCGTCGCAAAGGAGTATGAACATCAAAACTAAAAGAGTTGTCACCGTCTTGAATGAATTGGGATTAAAAGCAATAGATGCTGTCGAAAATTTTGATAAAAGACGTTCGGTTAAAAACATTGAAGCTGTTGTATATGATGTCTTTGGTAACGAAATCAAAAAGATAAAAAGAAAAGATTTTAAAGAACAAAGTGCATCAGGCGGCAGTACACTTTTTTCAGATGGGCGCTTTATTTATCTTGAGTATACCCCTACACAATACCCTTTTACTATTGTTTACGAAAGTGAAATTGAAACCTCTAATACTGCGTTTATTCCCACTTGGTCGTTGCTTTCAGAATATAATGTAAGTATTGAAAAAAGCATTGTCAGTGTCAATGTGCCTCAAGCATTGGGTTTTAGAAAAAAAGAATTCAATTTCGCCAATTTTAAGATCAAAACTATATTTGATTCTCCAACGCAATTGCAGTACGAAGCGCTAAATATTGTTGCCGAAAAATACGAGGATTATACACCAGCTGCTAAGGTGTTTCCTAGAGTAATGATGGGTCTAGAAAATTTTAATTTAGAAGGAGTTGACGGAACTGCAAAGAATTGGAAAGAGTATGGGAAATGGTTTTCAGAAAACATTCTCATCGGAACAACTAATTTAAGCGATGAGGCAAAAGCTAAAATTAAAACTTTGGTGGGTACTGAAACTGATCCGATCAAAAAAGCTAAAATTGTTTACAAATTTGTTCAAGAAAAATCAAGATATGTAAGTGTTCAAGTGGGTATTGGCGGTTTCAAACCCATGTTGGCTTCCGATGTTGATAGATTGGGTTATGGAGACTGTAAGGCTCTTTCTAACTACACAAGAGCATTACTAGAGGTTGTTGGTGTCCCTTCGTATTACACAGAATTGTTTGGTGACCGGGACATCCGCAACATCGAAGCAGATTTTTTCTCTGTTCAAGGGAATCATGTCATTTTATGTGTCCCAAATGCAGATGACAGTATATTTTTGGAGTGTACCAGCCAGGATGATCCCTTTGGTTTTCAAGCTAATTTTACTGATGACCGTGACGTTGTGGTCATGAAGCCTGAGGGTGGAGAAATCATTCATACTAAAAAATACCACGATAAGGATAATGGTCAAATTTCAACTGGGACCTATAGTTTAGATGCACAGGGGAATTTAACAGGCGCAATTAAAATTGTTTCAACAGGGTCTCAATACAGTTCAAAAGCTTCAACTGAAAAGCTTCAGCCAACCGAAAAAGATGCGCATTACAAACAATATTGGACCAATATTAACAATTTGAAAATTGCTAAAATTAATTTACAAAATGACAAAGATAAAATAGAATTTATTGAAAACATTACTCTGAGTGCAGATAACTATGCTTCTAATTCAGGAGGTAAAATGATGCTTGCAATAAACGCATACAACCAATTTTCAGGAACAATTAAACGCATACGCAATCGTAAAAACCCCTTCGAAATTCCACGCGGTTATCTTGATACTGATGAAATAGCAATAGTGCTACCATCAGGATTTCAAATTGAATTTTTACCTGCAAACTTCGAGTTAAAAACTAAATATGGAGATTATAAAACCGAAATCATCAAAAAAGACAATAGCAATCTAGTATACAAAAGAACTATTTTAATCAAAAAAGGAATCTACGCCAATTCTGATTATGATAGCTATCGATTGTTTATGGAACAGATTGCCAAAAATGACAATGCTAAAATTATACTTACCAAAAACCAATAAATTATGTCATTCAAACAAATATTTTTTTTAGTTCCTTGCCTTTTTATGGCTATTATCATAAATGGTCAAAATTTTGATTTAGGAAAAGTTTCAATTCTTGAATTGCAAGAAAAAGTACATCCTAAGGACTCTAGTGCAACTGCTGCAATCCTTTTTGAAAAGGGAAAAAACACCTTTGTATATTCACCTGAGAAAGGGTTTGTGATGGTGACAGAAATTAAAACTCGTATCAAAATCTATAAAAAAGAAGGATATGAATGGGCGAGTAAAAGTATCCGTTTCTATTCCGATAATGAAGCTAGGGAAAAAGTTTCTTTTTCCGATGCGATTACCTATAATCTAGTCGATGGTAAAATTGAGAAAACAAAACTTAAAAGTGATGGTGAATTTAATGAGGTTGTAAATAAATACTGGGGAGAAAAAAAAATCACAATGCCTAATGTAAAAGAAGGTTCTGTAATTGAATTCAAATACACAATTAATTCCCCAAGAGTAAGTAGCGCCAGGGAGTGGTATTTTCAAAATAGTATTCCTGTAAATTATTCTGAATACGCCAACACTGTTCCAGAGTATTTTGTCTACAATGTAAACATCAAGGGATTCATTAAGCCAAATGTTACTGTAGAGAAAAAAAGTAATTCAATAACTCTTACTTCAAAACAACGAACCACTGTAAACCGCGTTACACAAACTTCTTTTAATGATGAGAAAATAGAATATGTTGAAACAAAAAAGACTTATATAGCTGAAAATTTGCCAGCCATGAAGGAGGAGCCTTTTGTTAATAATATGGGTAATTATACAGGGACCTTAGTTCAAGAATTAGCAATGACGAAATACCCTGGAGAGTTGATGCAAACTTTTGCTACAGATTGGAATTCGGTTGCAAAGACGATTTATAACTATGATGAATTTGGACCAGAACTAAATAAAACAGGTTATTTTGAACAAGATTTACAAAAAGTAATAGCAGGATTAAGCTCTACCGAGGATAAAATTACTGCCATTTTGCAGTTTGTTAAAGCTACAGTGAAATGGAACGATTATTACGGTTATTCATGTAACGACGGTGTAAGGCAAGCTTATAATAAAAAATCGGGTAATGTTGCCGAAATAAACTTAATGTTAACAGCAATGTTGCGACATGCTGGTTTAACAGCTAATCCTGTTTTAATTAGTACGCGTTCAAATGGGATAGCCTTATTTCCTAATAGAACCGCTTTTAATTATGTTATTGCTGCCGTCGAAGATGGTCAAAACCTAATTCTTTTAGATGCTACAGATGCTTTTTCCGCTCCAAATATTTTACCTGTTCGAGATTTAAACTGGTTTGGTAGACTAATTCGAAAAGATGGAAGTTCAATAGAAGTAGATTTGATGCCAAAGCAAACTGCAAATGATGTTATTTCGATGAATTACAGCGTCGATGATCAAGGGGAAGTTTTAGGAAAGTTGAGACGACAAAGAACAGATCATCATGCAATGCTTTTTCGATCTGCAGTGACGGGTACCAAAGAAGATGCTTACTTAGAAAAATTTGAAAATGACAACAATAACATTGAAGTTAGTGGATATGAAAGAATAAACGAAGTCGCTCTTAAATTACCTGTTATTGAAACACTTTCTTTTAAAGGGGCTAATTTTAGTGAAAAAGTAGGAGATGCCATTTACATCAAACCTTTATTATCTTTTTCCACAAATGTAAATCCTTTCAAACAAGAAATTAGAGAATATCCAATTGATTTCGCTTTTCCCTTCATGGATAAATATGTCGTAAATGTGCAAGTTCCAAACGGATATAAAATAGAGTCTTATCCAGAAACAGCAGTTATCTCCATGGAAGATGGGTTAGCTACCTTTAAATTTTTAACTAGTTTAACAGATAATACTGTTCAAATATTAGTTTCATGTCAAATAAATGTTCCAATAATACCAGCTGACTATTATTCAGCCCTAAAAGAGTTCTTTCAAAAAATGATTGACAAACAAAACGAAAAAATTGTTTTAAAGAAAATTTAAAAATATAATATGCGCCAACATTTCACACTACTAGTTTTACTCTTAGTTCATTTTTTTTCTTTTGCTCAGGATTCAGAGTTGGGTAAAGTATCCATAGCTGAACTTCAGCAAAAAGCACATCCTATCGATAGTACTGCGTCGGCAGCCGTACTTTTCGAAAAAGGCCGAAATGTATTTGAGTATTCGCAATCGCAAGGGTTTTATATGGTAACTGAGGTGCAAGTCAGACTCAAAATCTATAAAAAAGAAGGGTATGATTGGGCTACCAAAATTGTTGAGTATTACAGTTCAAACGAAGTGAAAGAGACTGTTACTTTCTCAGATGCTATAACCTACAATATGGTTGATGGAAAAATAGAAAAAACTAAACTAAAGAGTGATGGTGAGTTTGATGAGTTTGTTAATAAATTTTGGAGACAGAAAAAAATAACGATGCCTAATGTTAAAGTGGGTTCCGTTATTGAGTACTCCTATAAAATCAGGACACCAAGAGTGGGTAGCCCTAGGGATTGGTATTTTCAAAAAACAATTCCTGTCAATTATTCAGAGTATAAAAATAGTATTCCTGAGTTCTTTGTTTATAATGAAAATTTAAAAGGCTATTTCCAGCCTACGGTATCGGTGACCATTGGCAGAAAAGCATTAACTTTTAGTGGTATGAGTAATTCTGCAGGAGCGGGTTTCCAAAGAGGGCAGTCTGCTAGCTATGCTGTAGATAAAGTAGATTACGAAGAAAAGCGAACTATATACAAAGCTGAAAATATTCCGGCTTTAAATGATGAAGCTTTTGTAGGCAATATAGAAAATTACACCTCTGGTTTAGTGCAAGAGCTTTCTATGACCAAATACCCCGGCGAGCCATTAAAAAAGTTCGCAACAGATTGGAAAGCAGTAGCCAAGTCAATATTTGATATGGAAGATTTTGGTGCAGAACTCAATCGTAGTGGTTATTTTGAAGAAGATTTAAAGAAAGCGCTGGCTGGTATAGAAACTCCTGAGCAAAAAATAGTTACAATTTTTAATTTTGTCAAAGGAGCTGTGAAATGGAATGGTTTTTATGGTTATTCTTGCGATGATGGAGTAAGACAGGCTTATAAAAATAAGACAGGAAATATCGCCGAAATCAATTTGATGCTGACTGCAATGTTACGATTTGCTGGTTTTTCTGCACATCCTGTATTGTTAAGTACGCGCTCTAACGGTATTGCCTTGTTCCCGAATAGAACTGCTTTTAATTATGTTATTGCAGCCATTGAGGATGAAAAAGGATTAATTTTATTAGATGCAACTGATTTGAATGCTGCTCCAAATACTTTACCAATAAGAGATTTGAATTGGTTGGGCAGGTTATTACGTAAAGACGGAACATCAATAGAGGTTGATTTAATGCCCAATCAAGTGGCAAATGATATTGTTACCATGCAATTCAATGTAGAAGCTTCAGGGCAAGTAGATGCAAAAGTACGACGCCAGCAATCCGGCCATAATGCATTGGTTTTTAGAACAAATTTCCTGAGTAGCAAAGAACAAGATTATATAGAAAATTTTGAAACTGAACATAATAATATAGAAGTTACAGATTATTCAAGAACCAACGAAAGGAATTTGGGAGCTCCACTAACAGAGACACTATCTTTTAAAAGTAATAATCTTGTAGAAAGTATAGGAGGTAAATTGTATGTAAAGCCATTGCTGATTTTTGGTCAAAGTTCAAATCCTTTCCAGCAAGAAGATAGGTTTTACCCCATTGATTTCGCATATCCTTTTATGAATAAATACAGCATTAATGTTAAAATCCCTGCGGGTTACAAAGTAGAGTCTGTGCCCGAAACTTCTAATCTTGCCATGCAAGATGATATCGGTATGTTCAAATATTTGGCAAGTGTTTCAGGCGACACGATTCAAATTTCAATTTCGTCTCAAATTAACACGCCAATTATCTCGGCTGATTATTATCAAACAATAAAGGAGTTTTATCAAAAGATGATTGATAAGCAAAACGAAAAAATTATCCTCGTTAAATCATAAATTAAGAATGATCAAAAAATGGTTTATTGTTTTACTTGCATGTATTGGACTGCAATTAAACGCACAAGATCTTGAATTGGGTAAAGTTTCTATTGAAGAACTTAAGTTAAAACAGCACCCCAAGGATACGAGCGCTGTAGCAGCAATCATATTTAGTAAAGCTAAAACTACTTTTAAATACAATTTAAAGGATGGATTTTCAATTGGTACTGAGTTTCAGGTTCGCGTAAAAATCTATAAAAAAGAAGGACTAAATTGGGCTACTTTTAAGGTGCCATTTTACATTGGCTATGAAGAGAAAAATGATGAGTCCGTTCAATTTTCTGATGCAGTTACCTATAATTTAGTGAACGGCATTGTTGAAAAATCAAAACTTAAAAGTGAGGGTAATTTCATAACAAAAATCAATGAGTACTGGAAAGAAGCGTCCATTACGTTACCTAATGTTAAAGTAGGTTCTATAATTGAGTTTAAATATTTTCTGAAATCAGAAAACATAATCAAATTTCCAAGTTTTTATTTTCAATATGAAATACCAGTAAATTTCGCTCAATTTACCACTGCAATACCTGGTTTTTTTGTTTACAAGGCACTTGTTACTGGGTTTGTACCAATCAAAACAGTACAGAAAGTATCTGGGGGCTCTTTTAGTTTCCCTAATAAATATGACCGCACCAGATCAGATTATGTTAATTTTGAGCAAGTAATTAGCACTTATACTGCGGTTGATATTCCTGCTTTAAAGCCAGAGCCGTATGTAGATAATTTACAAAATTATAGAGCTAGTTTGAAACACGAATTAGAAAAAACACAGTTTTATGAAGAAGCTGAAAAAGACTTTTCATCAACTTGGGAAGGGGTTACTACTTCAATTTTTAGCGAAAAAGAATTTGGTCAACAGTTAGAATCTGGTCTTTTCTTTTTAGATCATGTAAAAGAAATTATAAAAAACGATTCCAACACTGAACTCACAACAGAGACCAAAATGCAGCGTATTTTTTCATATGTGCAGCAAAGAATGAATTGGAATAATGAAAATGGGTATTATACGGATAAAGGAGTCAAAGAGGCATACAGTAATAGTACGGGTAATGCCGCCGAAATCAACTTTATTCTTATCAATATGTTACGCATAGCAGGAGTTGATGCCAACCCTGTTTTGGTAAGTACTGTAGATCATGGAGTTCCAGCATATCCAAATAGAACAGGATTTAATTATGTCATCGCAGCGGCAACAATTGATGGCAAAAATATACTCCTAGATGCAACCAATAAGTATGCTGTGCCAGATGTTTTACCTCTAAAATTATTAAACTGGCAAGGAAGATTGATTCGAAAAGGTGGGTCCTCGGAGGAAATAAATCTAGTACCCAAAAAGCCTTCGGCTATAAATCACAATTTGTTTGCAAGAATAAATCCAAACGGAAAAATCGAAGGAAAAATAAAAATGTATTATACTACTACGGAGTCATTTCTATTTCGTGAAAAACAGGCTAATCAGGATCAAAATACTTATCTCGAAAGATTAGAAAATAAATGGAATGGTCTTGAAATATCCGAGTACGGAATCGAAGAAAATAAAACAATCACTACTCAGCCTATTACCGAAAAATTTGATTTTTCAACTGTGAATCACTGCGAAATTATTGCTGGTAAACTATACATTTATCCAATGTTGTTTTTAACTAGTTCCATAAATCCTTTTGTTCAAGAAAAGCGTGACATGCCTATATATTTTGCATACCCAAAAAGTAGAAAATATAATTTTAACCTTGAAATCCCTGCAGGGTATGCTGTGGAATCAATCCCAAATGCAATCAGGATTTCAACTCAAGGAAAAGAAGTAGTGTTTTCAATAAATAGTGTATTGGTAGGTAATACAATTCAAATTGTTATTAATGAAGAGATAAATGGAGCTATTTTTGTAGCAGAATTTTACCCGGAACTAAAGTCTTTTTATCAAAAAGTAATCGAAAAACAAAACGAAAAAATTATCTTAAGCAAAATATAAAAATGAACATAAAAAACGCACAACTCGACGTAGACACTTGGATCAAAGAACACGGTGTACGCTATTTTAACGAATTAACCAATATGGCACAACTTACCGAAGAGGTAGGCGAAGTAGCCCGTATTATTGCCCGCCGTTATGGAGAACAGTCTGAAAAAGAAAGTGATAAAAACAAAGACCTTGGCGAAGAATTAGCTGATGTGGTTTTTGTGGTCTTGTGTTTGGCCAACCAAACAGGAATCGATTTGCAAGCAGCTTTCGACAAAAAAATGGATCTGAAATCGGTTAGAGACAAAGATCGTCACAAAAACAATGAAAAACTGAAATAATTTGTCAATTGTAAATTATGAATTATGAACGAGTAGTGGTAAATTGCACAGCTAGGGTATTTAATTTATAACTCGCAATTCACAACTTACAAATACACGCATGAATTTAAGACTAAGCACTAATTCACAATTTACAATTCACAATTCGCAGCTCGATATAACAGGTTCTAAAAGTGAAACCAATAGATTACTACTGTTACAAGCGCTATTCCCAAACATTACTTTAGCTAATACCTCCAATTCAGATGATAGTGAGGTTATGGCTAAGGCATTAAAACAAGTTGCAGCAGCTAGTGGGCAGCCACAAGTGGTCGACATTCACCATGCGGGAACCGCTATGCGTTTCTTAACAGCTTATTTTGCAGTAACGCTCGGAGCATCAGTTGCACTTACCGGTTCGCAACGAATGACTGAGCGCCCAATACAAGTTTTGGTTGAAGCATTGGAGCAGTTGGGTGCTAAAATCACTTATGAAAAGAATGCGGGTTATCCGCCTATCAAAATCGAAGGGCAAAAAATTACAGCATCTAAAGTGTCGATTCCCGCCAACGTGAGTAGTCAGTACATTTCAGCCTTGCTATTGGTTGCTCCTAAACTCGAAAATGGTATCGAAATCACTTTAGTGGGTGAAATTACCTCCGTTCCGTACATCAAAATGACCTTGGCCTTACTTAACGATTTGGGGATTACAACTCGCTTTGAAGGCAACACCATTACAGTAGCTCCTCAAAAAGAATCTGAAAATAAAGTAATGACGGTAGAGTCTGACTGGAGTTCAGCATCTTATTTTTTTAGTATTGTAGCGCTTGCTGATCACGCTACAATCGTTTTAAATAGTTACAAACAAACCAGTCTTCAAGGCGATGCCGCTTTGGTTAGCATCTATGAACAATTAGGTGTGCGTACTGAGTTTAACGGTAACCAAATGACATTAACTAAGGATGTTAATTTTGTTCCAGCAACACAGCTCTCTTTCGATTTAAACAATACGCCTGATATTGCGCAAACCATCGTGGTTACTTGTTTAGGTTTAGGAATTGGTTGTCACCTAACAGGTCTTCACACTTTAAAAATCAAAGAAACTGATAGGCTAGAAGCACTTAGAGTCGAACTCACCAAACTAGGCGCAGCCATCACAGTTACTAATGATAGTCTAACCCTAGAGCCATCAGCTACTCTAAACAAAGAGGTGACTATTGCAACGTATAATGACCATCGTATGGCTATGGCTTTTGCTCCTTTGGCTATTAAAGTGCCCTTGCACATTGCGGATGCTGGTGTAGTTTCCAAATCATACCCTGATTTCTGGAAAGACATGGAGTCGATCGGCTTTCAAGTAGCGCATTTATAAGCTTTAAATGCAACGTTATCAGTTGTTTTTGAAAATAAAAGCCAAAACACTTGACAACGCCTATCTCACAATCGTATATTTGCACCCGAAAGATTTTTAAGTTACTACAATGTGAGTAACTGCTTAAAATCTTAAACTTTTAAATAAAAAAATAAATGAAGTTATCCCATTTTCAATTTGATTTACCAAAAGAACTTCTTGCGGAGTATCCAGCCGAAAATAGAGACGAGGCTCGTCTTATGGTTATTGACCGTAAAAAACAAACTATAGAGCACAAAATGTTCAAAGATATCATCGAATATTTTGACGAAGGTGATGTTTTAATTCTAAATAACACTAAAGTTTTCCCTGCTCGTTTGTACGGTAACAAAGAAAAAACGGGCGCTAGAATCGAAGTTTTTTTGCTAAGAGAATTGAATGCAGAGCAAAGATTATGGGACGTGTTAGTTGATCCAGCTCGTAAAATCAGAATTGGTAATAAATTGTATTTCGGTGACGATGATTCACTTGTTGCTGAGGTAATCGATAATACTACGTCTCGTGGTAGAACTTTACGTTTTCTATACGATGGCTCTTACGAAGAATTCCGTAATAAATTGACTGAACTTGGAGAAACTCCAATTCCAAAATACATTTCTAGAGATGTAACTCCAGAAGATGCAGAGCGTTACCAAACCATTTATGCCAAAGAAGAAGGCTCTGTAGCTGCTCCTACAGCAGGTTTACACTTCTCTAAGCATTTACTAAAAAGACTTGAAATCAAAGGCGTGAATTTTGCCGAAGTAACCTTACACGTTGGTTTAGGAACATTCAACCCAGTTGAGGTAGAGGATTTGTCTAAGCACAAAATGGACTCTGAAGAGTTAAAAATCACGCAAGAGGCTTGCGATATCGTAAATGAAGCAAAAGCCAAAAGAAAACGTATTTGCTGCGTAGGTACCACTTCTATGCGCGCCGTAGAAAGCTCCGTTTCGTCACAAAACACTTTAAATCCGTATGATGGTTGGACAAATAAATTCATTTTTCCTCCTCACGATTTTGCAGTGCCTACGTGTATGATCACCAATTTTCATACTCCAAAATCAACGCTTTTAATGATGATTTCTGCTTTTTGTGGTCACGATTTAATGAAAAGAGCTTACGCTGAGGCTATCGAAGAAAAATACAAATTCTACTCTTATGGCGATGCCATGTTGATTTTGTAATTCAATACCTAATATATCTAAAGAATCTCGTCAGCAATGGCGAGATTTTTTTTGCGTGTGTCCCTCCCAAAAAAAAGGTCGGGTCGGGCTGTTCGCTTTATCTTTATTTTCTTTTTAAAGAAAAAAGAAAATAAAGGATGCCGCTGCCATCCCTCACACCAAATAGCGGTAAATTCTCGTGTACTTTAAAACAGTTATACTTGTTATGAGTACGCATTTTTGAGAATTTTTTTCTTCAATTCAAGTAGTGCTAATTCAAACATTCATTTGTTACACTAGCTTGATTTTTGTACTTTTACGTTTCAAATAATTGTATATGAAATTTCAAAATACCCTTGAATTCGCAAGGCAACTCGACGCACAAGATCCTCTTAATAAATACCAATCCGAATTTATTTTTCCAAAAGTAAACGATAAAAAAGTCATTTACTTCACCGGAAATTCACTCGGCTTACAACCCAAACGTACCAAAACTTATGTTGATGAGGTTATGAACGATTGGGCAAATCTCGCTGTCGAAGGTCATTTTTACAGTGACAAGCCTTGGTGGGATTATCACGAACGCTTTGCGGAGCCTTTAAGTAAAATCGTTGGTGCTTTGCCAACTGAAGTTACGGTAATGAACACGCTCACTGTGAACCTGCACTTGCTAATGGTTTCGTTTTACCAGCCAACTCCAACGCGTTACAAAATCATTTGCGAGGAAAAAGCATTTCCATCCGATCAATACATGTTTCAAAGCCAAGTTGATTTTCATTCCCGTGCCGTTGGTTTTGATAAACAAGAGGCTTTGGTTGAAATCAAAAGACGTGAAGGCGAGCATAACATTCGCCTAGAAGATGTTTTAGCAAAAATTGAAGAGGTAGGCGATGAATTGGCGCTTGTACTTATTGGTGGCGTTAATTATTATACAGGTCAAGTTTTTGACATGAAAACCATCACCGCGGCGGGTCATAAAGTTGGAGCCTTTGTAGGTTGGGACTTGGCGCATGCTGCTGGAAATGTAAAATTAGAACTCCACGACTGGAATGTTGATTTTGCAGCGTGGTGCAGTTATAAATACATGAATTCAGGACCTGGTAATGCATCTGGTTGTTTTATTCATGAAAAACACCACAACAATTCGCAGTTGCCTCGCTTTGCCGGTTGGTGGGGACACAATAAAGAACGTCGTTTTAAAATGGAACCTAATTTTGATCCTGTTCACGGTGCGGATGGTTGGCAAATAAGTAATTTACCCATTTTGTCTTTAGCACCCTATCTCGCCTCTGTTGATATGTTTGCCGAGGTTGGCATGGATGCGCTCCTTGAAAAACGCGATCTCATCACCGCTTATCTAGAATTCGTTTTGCATGAAATCGACAGCGAAGTAGATAGTACTTTTGAAATCATCACACCAAGTGATCCTGAGGAGCGCGCTTCACAATTATCAGTTTTCCTGCATGGCGAAGGTCGTAGCCTATTTGAGTATTTAATGAAAAACGGCGTGATTACAGATTGGAGAGAACCCAACGTAATTCGTCTGGCTCCAGTTCCTTTATATACTTCATTTGAGGATATGTTTGAATTTGGTCAGATTTTGAAAAAGGGAATTCTAGGCAAGTAAAATCATTGAATTATATAAATCACAAAAAGAATTCCATAACATAAATGTTTCAAACCTAATATATCTTTGTAACATAGAAATTTAAAAAACATATCATTATGAAAATAGTATACTTTATGCTACTTGCCTTAGCAGTAGTTTCATGTCAGAATCAAACAAAAGCCGATGTAGCAAAAGCTAAAGCTGCAACTGTAGACTCAATGAAAGTAGCCATGGAAAAGCAAAGAGTAATCGACTCGATGCAACAAGTTATGGTTAAAATGGAGGAAGAAAAATTAGAAACTAAAAAAGAGGTTATTGTTGTTAACCAGCAAGCGCCAAACACTACAACAACCACAACCACAACGCAAAAAAAGGGTTGGAGTAGCACTGCCAAAGGTGCTGTAATTGGTGCTGGTGTAGGTGCAGCAACTGGAGCGATCATCAGTAAGAAAAAAGTTCAAGGAGCTATTATCGGTGGTGTTGCAGGAGCAGGAGTTGGCGCTGGAACAGGAGCTATCATCGACGGTAGTAAGAAAAACTAATTAGTTTTATATAAATAAAAAAAGGTTCCTTTTCAATTGAGAAGGAACCTTTTCTGTTTAATATGCATCCATGTTGCTAATGATTTCGTTTGCTTTGAGCTTAATTCGGTACAATTCTTCTGGATCGATTTTTTTTAATAAATTAAGCATCATCGCCATACGTTGATTGCCTTTAAAATATTTCTTTTTCTCATCCAAAAAGTTCCAATACAAACTATTAAACGGACAAGCTTTGTCTCCAAATTTGTCTTTCACATTGTAATGGCATTTGACACAATTATTACTCATTTTATTGATGTAACTTCCTGAAGAAACATATGGTTTGGTGGCAATAATTCCGCCATCAGCATATTGTGACATTCCTCTGGTGTTGGGCATTTCAACCCATTCAATAGCGTCAATATATACACCAAGATACCAGGCGTCTACTTCGTCAGGATGTATTTGCGTCAACAAAGTGAAATTCCCAATCACCATCAAACGCTGTATGTGATGAGCATACGCTTCATCTAAACTTTGTTGAATGGCATGTTGCATACAATTCATTTTGGTTTTTCCAGTCCAGAAAAAATCAGGTAGTGAGTTGCTATTATTTAGGGCATTCATTTGGCTATAATTGGGCATTTCTTTCCAGTAAATCCCACGGATGTATTCTCGCCAGCCTAATATTTGGCGTACAAAACCTTCAACTTGCGATATACTAATAGTATTTTCATTAGCCCAGTAATGTGCAACAACGGTATCGATGACTTCTTTTGGCGAAAGCATTTTACTATTCATTGCAAATGACAAACGACTGTGGAAAAGAAATTTTTCGTCAGTGTGCATGGCATCTTCATAGTCGCCAAAATACGGCAGCAACTTTCTACAAAAATAATCTAGCACTTCTAAACAAGCCGCTCGTGAAGTTGGCCAGCTAAAGTCTGTGGGGTTGATGGCTCCAAATGTGGTAATGCCAGCATTTTGAATTTGTTGCAAAACTACTGTAACATCTGCATGGAAATTTTTCTCCGCAGGTACCGGAACTTCACCTTTGTATTTTTTTCTATTATCAGCATCAAAATTCCATTGATTTCCCACAGGTGTTGCGCCTTGCATTAGTACATGATGTTTTTTACGCATGTTGCGGTAAAAATTTTCCATCAGCAGTAACTTTTTACCTTCAAAAAAAGTACTTAATTCAGTTCTGCTCGTGTAAAAATGTTCCGTGTCAAAAGCTTCAGTTGCAATTTGTAAGTTACTACAAATATTTTGCAACTGCTGATCCAAGCGGTATTCGTCAGGAAGTTGGTATTCGAATTTTTCAATTCCGCTTTCCTGAATACAATTTTTAATTAATTTTTCTAAATTTTGAGGATTGTTTTTGGCGTCGATTTCAAAGTACAATACACGATGTCCTTTGGCTTGTAATGTTGTAGAAAAATTACGCATCGACATAAAAAACGCCACAACTTTTTGGATGTGGTGTTTGACATAGTCGGTTTCTTGCCTCATTTCGGCCAAAAGATAAAACGTATCATCATTGACTTCCTCGAACCAAGAATGTGCTTCATTTAGCTGATCGCCCAATAGTAACCGTAATTTTTTCATCTATTATTTTTTGAAAAAAGAAGTAGTTGGTTGTTCCTTACGCGCATATTGGTAACGGTCAAGTAAAGTGGGTAAACAATACCCATCTAAACCATTGATAGCCACAACACCGGCTTTATCGAGTTGCAACCAATTAGCAGGATGCTCTAATTCGTCGTTATAAAACAAATGTTCAATTGACGCGATGATGTGAATAGTATCATTTTCGGCAATAAAATATTCATTCAGGTATTTGCAGTACAATTGCACCGGGCTTCCTTGTACAAAAGGAATTTCTAAATCGTCTTTATACTCTTCAGTCAAATTGGTTTTCTCAAATTCAGAAATACCATATTCATAGTTCGCTGAGGTGTGGTGTGCGTCAGCAATCATTGATTCTGTGATATGATTTACGGTGAAATAGCCCGTCTCTTTAATGTTTTTATAGGTATCTCGCGGAACTGTTGTAGGTCGCATAATAAAACCAATCATCGCCGGATGACTTCCTAAATGGGTAACGCTGCTAAAAATAGCCACATTCGAAATTCCGTCTGCTGATTTGGTAGCTATTAAGTTAGCTGATTTATATCCCGTGCATGAATTGATTAAATTCAATCGGGCTACTTTTTCCATTTGTGCGATGGTATCTTTGGTAACGTGCTTCATATTGTCTTGTTTTTTAAACAAAGATACTTTTTTGTTTAATAAAAAATAAAAAATATTAAACAAAAATAAAATAGTGCTAGCTTTGTCGTTTTATTAAATAGGAGAGAAGGTAATTCTGTTTTAATATCCTTTCAAAACCTATATATTTGTTTTCCAATTTTTATTAAAAATGACTAAACTCCGTAAATTATCTATTGTTGTATTAGGCGTTGTCCTTATTCTGGTTTGCTCTGTGTTGCTTTATGGTTTTTATCTGAAACCAAAATACGAGGGCGAAGTGGCTTTGAAAAATATTCAAAATGAGACTACCGTTTATTTTGATGAGTTTGGTGTTCCTCATATTTATTCCAATAGTTCAAAAGATGCTATGACTGCTTTGGGTTACGTGCATGCGCAAGACCGTCTTTGGCAAATGGAATTAATGCGACGCATTGCACCCGGCCGTTTATCTGAGATTTTTGGTTCAGTGGCACTCAAAAATGATTTGTTTTTTGCAGGTTTAGGCATCGAAGAAGCTTCTGCAAAAGCGATAGCTGATTTAGATACAAATAGCGCCAGTTACCAACTTGCGCAAGCCTATCTTGATGGCGTTAATCAATATCTTGATGAAGGTTTTGCGCCAGTTGAGTTTAGTTTGTTGGGGATCAAAAAACAAAAATTTAGCATGAAGGATGTGTACAATATATTTGGGTACATGTCTTTTAGTTTTGCAATGGCGCAAAAATCAGATCCCTTGATGACTGATATTCGTGATAATTTAGGTGCTGCTTATTTGAAAGATTTCGGTTTAGACGGTGCTTTCAATACCACCAAAATTCGAAATGCCAAAGATAGGCCACAAGAATATGCCGCTATTTCTAAAGCTGTTGCGCAACTGTTAGAGCGCTCTCCTGTTGCTCCTTTTATCGGAAGTAATAGTTGGGTTATTGGTCCCAAAAAAACGAAAAATGGGAAAGTTATTTTTGCAAATGATCCGCATATTGGATTTTCGCAACCTGGAACGTGGTATGAAGCGCATTTGGTAACGCCTGAATTTGAGCTTTATGGTTCGTATTTAGCAGGAACTCCTTATCCTTTGCTGGGTCACAACAGAGACTACGCATACGGTTTAACGATGTTTGAAAATGATGACGTTGATTTGTATGAAGAAAAAAATCATCCTACTGATGCTAATTCTTACGTAACACCTTCAGGCTATCGCAAATATGATGTTAGAAAGAAGACAATTCTAGTAAAAGACTCTACATCGGTAAGTTTAAATGTGAAAATTTCAAGACACGGTCCTGTGATAAATGATTTAATTGAAGGTCTTCCGTCAAAAAATCCTATCGCGATGTCGTGGATTTATACTCAGCAACCCATTCAAATTTTAGATGCTGTGTATATTTTGTCGCACGCAAAAAATAAAGCTGATTTTCAAAAAGGCGTTTCCTTAATTGCGGCACCAGGCTTAAATGTTATGTATGGCGATGCCAAAGGTAATGTGGCATGGTGGGCTACCGGAAAATTGTACAAGCACCAAGCGGGAGTGAATCCTAACTTTATTTTAGATGGAGCAAGTGGTAAAAACGATATTGCTAGTTATCTTGACTTTTCCAAAAATCCGTCTGCTGTAAACCCAAGATGGAACTACGTTTATTCTGCCAACAACCAACCGGAGGCAGTAGATGGTTTTAGCTATCCCGGTTATTATTTGCCCGAAGATAGAGCCAAGCGCATCACTCTATTACTAGATCCAAAATCTGATTGGGACAAGGCAAGTGTCGGAAGTATGATTTTTGACAATACATCAGCAACTGCCCCCAGCTTGGTTAAAAATTTACTACCCATTTTAGGAAATGAAAAAGCAACAACTATTCAAAAAGAAGCGCTTTCAATTTTAAAAACTTGGAAAGGATCGCACAACCTGAACGATGTGGCGCCTACCATTTACAACAAGTTTTTGTTTTGCTATTTGAAAAACACCTTCGAGGATGAATTAGGTACTGATCGATTCAAGTCTTTTCTAGGAACACACATAATGAAACAAGTCGTGGCTAGACAATTGGCAACCGAAAATTCCATCTGGTGGGACAATAGCGCTACAAAAAATAAAAAAGAATCCAGAAAAGATATTTTGAGTTTATCTTTTGCGCAAGCGATAGCTGCTTTAGAATTACAGTTTGGTCATGATGTCAAGACTTGGACTTGGAACAAAGTGCATACGGTTGAGCATCAACATCCGCTCGGGAAGGTGGCTGCTTTACGTAATATTTTCAACGTAGGTCCATTTGAAGTTTCGGGTTCTAATGAAGTAATCAACAACTTATTTTTTGATTACACAGCCGATGGGAACTATCTCGTAAAAGGAGGTCCTTCTACGCGTAGGGTTATTGATTTTTCGGATATCGAAAATAGTTGGAGCGTATTACCAACCGGACAATCAGGAAATGTGCTGAGTAGTCATTACAGCGATCAAGCTGAATTGTATAACACCGGCAAATTCAGAAGAATGATCCTTAACAAAGAGGAAATTGTTCGTACTTCTTCAAAATTAGTGTTTAAAGTCAGTAAATAATTGCTTTTTTAGAAAGGCTGACGTTTTTAATCAGTAATTTTGCTTAACTTTTGATTTAAAAATACAATGCAAACTCCTCAAAAAATTGCGGTAGTAGGTTCAGGTCTCGTAGGAACGCTCTTGGCGATATACTTAAAGAAAGCAGGTCATACGGTGCACGTGTACGATAGAAGTCCTGATATTCGAAATATTCAGTTTTCAGGACGCTCCATTAATTTGGTAATGTCTGATCGAGGATGGAAAACATTAAGTGATATTGGTCTCGATGACGAAATTCGAGCTATTGGTATTCCGGTTGATAAACGTGGAATTCACATGCAGGACGGTAGCTACATTACACAAAATTACGGCAAAGAAGGTGAAGCTATTTTTTCACTTTCAAGGGGGATTCTTAATCGTAAAATGATTGATTTAGCTGAAAAGGAAGGTGTTGAGTTCTTTTTCAATCAAAAAATTTGGGATGTAACACTAACCGATGCATCACTTCATGTTGGTGAAACCGAGCGTGGCGAGTGGACGGAAATCAAATTTGATAAAGTTTTTGGCGCTGATGGTGCATTTTCAAGAATTCGTCATCGTATGCAACGACAATCTATGTTTGATTATTCGCAAGAGTTCATGAAAATTGGCTATAAAGAATTGCACATTCCGGCCAATCCAGATGGTTCTCATAAAATTGACAAAAATTCGTTGCACATTTGGCCTAGAGGCAATTTCATGTTAATGGGCTTGTCAAACCTTGACGGTAGTTTTACTTGTACTTTATTTATGCCTTTTGAGGGCGAAAATTCATTTGAACAACTCAAAGATGAGGCGCATTTAGTAGCGTTTTTTGCAAAGTATTTTCCTGATACCAAAGAAGTGATTCCAGATTTAGTGGTTGATTTTTTCAAAAACCCAACGAGCTATTTGGTGAAAATGAAATGCTATCCTTGGACATTTGAAGACAAGTTAGCCCTTATTGGTGATGCAGCTCACGCTATAGTACCGTTTTATGGACAAGGGATGAATGCTGGTTTTGAAGATATCACGGTTTTAAGTGAATTAATGCAGGAGTATGGAGATGATTGGAGCCGCATTTTTTCAGAATACCAGAAATCAAGAAAACCTAACGCCGATGCAATTGCCGAACTAGCCGAGCGTAATTTTATAGAAATGAGCGCCAAAACAGCTGATGAAAACTTTCTACTTCAAAAGAAAATAGAAAAATGGTTCTCTGATAAACATCCTGATAAATGGATGCCATTGTATAGTAGAGTTACCTTTAGTTTGCAACCGTATGCCGAAGCCTTGGCGGTGGGAGATTACCAAAATGAAATTATGCAAGAAGTTTTAAAAATGGATAATATCCAAGAAATTTGGAACTCAGATTTAGTCGAACAGAAAATTATTGCTTTACTCCAATAACAAAAACGGACTCCAATTAGGAGTCCGTTTTTATTTTTTTACTGCTGGTTTTAGCAAAACCCGTAATGTACTGTCGTTATTGAAATAGCTAAACATCCAATTGACAAATATGGAAAGCTTGTTTTTTACGCTCAAAATAAGCATTAAGTGAATAAACATCCATGTTAACCATGCTAATCGGCCTTGAAAACTAAATTTAGGCAAGTCAACAACTGCTTTTCGTTTACCAATTGTTGCCATACTTCCTTTATCATGATATTCGTAATCGATCAAAGCACGTCCTTTCAATAGATTTTTAAAATTATTTGCCAGTATTTTAGCTTGTTCAATAGCAACACTAGCTACTTGAGGATGACCTTTTGGATATTTTGGTGTTTCCATATAAGCAACATCGCCCAATGCATAAATATTGTTTAGACCGATAATATTGCTTTTTCGGTTCACAACATAACGGTTTCCTCGTGTTATCGTACTTTCTGGTATTCCATTCAATGTGTTCCCTATAATTCCTGCTGCCCAAATCACATTTTTTGACGGAATAATGGCGCCACTTTGTAGCTGAACATTGGTACCGTCATATTGGCTCACAATAGTATCGGTTTTTACAATTACACCTAATTGCTCTAAGTATATACGTGACATCTTTTGCGAGTCGGGACTCATTGGACCTAAAATGGCTGGCGATCCTTCGAGTAAATAAATAGTCAGTTTCGAGAAGTCTTTATCTGGATAATCCTTCGGCAAAATGTTTTTTTTCATTTCCGCCAAAGCGCCCGCAAGTTCCACACCCGTTGGTCCACCGCCCACCACAACAAAATTGAGTAAAGCAGGCAAGTCATCAGCTGAGGCAATTAAGGTATCTTCAAAAGTTTGCAAAATTTGGTTACGAAGCTGAATTGCTTCAGGTACCGATTTCATCGGGAAAGCAAATTTCTCTATTGACGGGTTGCCAAAATAGTTGGTAGTACATCCAAAAGCAATTACTAAATGATCGTATTCAAATGCTCCAATACTAGTTTGTACAATTTGTTGCTCTGTTTCCACTTTTTGAACCTCTGCAATCCGTATTCTTACATTTTTAGAGTGTTGAAATACTTTTCTTAACGGAAAAGAAATACTGGCAGGTTCCAATCTTGCTGTTGCCACTTGATACATTAATGGCTGAAACTGATGGTAATTGTTCCTGTCGATTAGCAGAACATCGTAATCCGTGTTTTCTAAATCCTGTGCCAAACGTAATCCAGCAAATCCGGCACCTATAATGATGATTCTTTTTTTAGTAGTCATAGTTGTTGTTCTTGTCGACCCCAAGTTACGAATTTAAATAGTTTTACTCTTCTCTATTAACATTTTCTATAGAGAAGGCAGGTGTACAAATGGCAATGTATTCGCAAGGAGCATCAAAAGGATTTGAATATTGTACTCGCGTATTGCGCTCAATTTTTATGGATTGTCCGGCCTCTAAAATAATGGTTTCATCATCAATAATAAATTGTTTTTTACCACTAATAATATAGGTGTATTCATCAAACTCTGGAGTTTGAAAAGGTTCGCTCCACCCTGGTGGCGCTACCATGTGAGCAATTGATATTTCGTTGTTTTGTGTGGTTGCTAAACCATGGTGCTCTTCAATTAATTTTCCGTCAGTAGTTGGAACAATAAAAGGGGCAGTTTGAATAAAATATTTTTTCATTTTTAATTATGGTCGATTGTTATTTTTTGAAAACTTTACTTAAAACTCCAAATACACCTCGTATGAAGGTGGCACTAGTAATAACTTTGAGTACTGATTTACCAACAACTTCTGCAGTACTTGGTCCTTGTTTTTCTGTTTTTACGGTTTCTTCGGTTTCAGAAGTTGTATTCTCAGAAGCTTCTTTTGTTGCAGCCTCAATTTTTTGATTCAAAATTTCGTAAGCGCTTTCGCGATCAATAAGTTCACTGTATTTTTTAACGAGCTTTGACTTTTGATTGATCTCTTGAATTTCAGTTTCGGTTAAAATATCCATTCTGCTCATTGGAGCTCGCATCATGGTAGCCACAAGTGGAGTCGGGATTCCTTTTTCATTCAATGCAGTTACAAGCGCCTCTCCAATTCCTAAACTGGTCAAAATTTCGTCTGTTTGATAAAATTCTGATGTTGGGTAGTTGTCTGCGGTTTGTTTGATAGCTTTTCTGTCATTTGCTGTGAAGGCTCTTAAAGCATGCTGAATTTTTAAACCTAGCTGGGCAAGCACTCCACTTGGAATATCCATCGGGTTTTGAGTAATGAAATAAATACCAATGCCCTTGGAACGAATTAATTTGACAATAGTTTCGATTTGTTCAAGCAAAACTTTACTAGCTTCGCTAAATATTAAGTGGGCTTCATCTATAAAAATTACCAATTCCGGTTGTTCAGCATCACCTTTTTCAGGCATCTGCTGGTAAATTTCAGAAAGCATACTTAGCATGAAGGTCGAAAACAGCTTTGGTTTATCCTGAATGTCTGTTAATCGCAGGATATTGACGTAGCCTTTTCCTTCCTCATTGATGCGCATCAAATCGTTGATATCAAATGATAATTCTCCAAAAAACAAATCAGCACCTTGTTGCTCGAGTTCAATTATTTTTCTCAAAATAGTTCCCGTAGTCGAAGTAGAAATTTTTCCGTATAATTCTTCGATTTCTTCTTTACCTTCCTCAGTAATATAGTTGATTACTTTTTTGATGTCTTTTAAATCAAGCAATGGCATAGCATTATCGTCACAGTATTTAAAAATAACCGAAACTACTCCAGCCTGAGTATCATTTAAGTTTAGAATTCTAGAAAATAATACTGGTCCAAACTCTGATATGGTAGCACGCAAACGAACACCGGTTTGCTCCGATAAGGTCAAAAGTTCAACAGGAAAACTTGCATTACTATATGGAATATTGATTTTTGCGTGACGCTCTTGTATAAAGTCTTTAACTTCTCCTTCTTTTGCAATTCCGCTAAAGTCTCCTTTTATATCCATCATCAACACTGGAACGCCAGCTTGTGAGAGTTGCTCTGATAGCACTTGTATTGTTTTTGTTTTACCGGTTCCCGTTGCTCCTGCAATTAGGCCGTGTCTATTCATTGTTTTGAGCGGAATAGTAACAAAGGTATCGGGAACGGGAATACCGTTTAAAATCCCTCCGCCCAATGTAATGCTTCCGCCTTTATGGCTGTAACCAGATGTAATATGTGTCTTAAAATCTAATGTTGTACTCATAGTTGGACTTTGTTTTTATGCTTTTGCAAGGTATTGTATTTTTAGAATATTACCAATTCCCGCTTTTCCTGCAGTGTTACTGTTTAATTGTTGCTAAATTGATGAATTTGTAGTTTTCTTCTTAATTGCTTTGTTTTTGATGAATTATAAAAAATAATCATAAATAAATGACATTTATATATCTAGAATACGATTACACGTCATGATATTGATGAAAATCAAGGCGTGGCTCTGATAATTGTGTTTTTGAAATAAATTTAATGACAATTAAATAAAAAAAAGTTTTTTTATTTGAACTAAAAATATAAATTTGCCTAACTACAAGTTTAATATAACTAAGATAATTTATTTAAAACTATTAAAATTAAAAAAAAAATGGCAAACGTTAAAAAAGAAAAAGCGGCAAACGGAGGAGGAATGATCTCAGGAATCATTATTGTAGCATGTATTTTTGTTGGATGGTTGATTTGGAATTTCATAATGGGTAATGGTGCTAATTTCGAAGGTGGAGTTAATACAGGTCACCCACTACCAGGTAATATGTTGGCAATGGTTTACAAAGGAGGTCCAATTGTACCAGTATTGTTAGGATTGTTGTTAATGGTAGTTGTATTCTCATTTGAGCGTTTTGCTGTAATTTCAAAAGCAGCTGGAACAGGAAATTTAGATACTTTCATGATTAACTTGCAAAAAGATATCAAATCTGGAAACATCGAAGGTGCAATTGCAGCTTGTGACAAACAAAAAGGTTCTGTTGCTAACCCAATCAAATCTGCTTTATTGAAATACCAAGAAGTAAAAAGAGAAGGTTTAGATAGTGAAGCAGCAGCTGAAACTATTCACAAAGAAATTGAAGAAGTTACTTCATTAGAAATGCCAATGTTAGAGAAGCACATGACTGTACTTTCTACAATGGTATCTTTAGGGACTCTTGCAGGATTATTAGGAACAGTAACAGGTATGATTAAAGCATTTAGTGCGTTATCTGCAGCAGGTACTCCTGACCAAGCAGCTCTTGCAAATGGTATCTCTGAGGCATTGATCAACACTGCAACAGGTATCTCTACTTCTGCTTTAGCAATTATCGCTTACAACTTCTTTACATCTAAAATTGATACATTAACTTACTCTATTGACGAGGCAGGTAATACAATTGTAAATACTTACAGACACTTCAGAAGTGCTCAAAAATAATTAATAATGTATTTTGCAGGAAGGTAACCCTGTGTAGGTTACCTTTTTGTAAAAATTAAAATATATATTGATGGCTATAAAAATGAAGAAAAAAGCAGGGTCTACGGACATGACTGCAATGTGTGACGTAGCTTTTCTTTTGTTGTCTTTCTTCGTAATGACAGCAACTGCAAAAATACCTGAAGCCTTGCCAGTTGATACTCCTGCGTCGACAGTTCAGTCTAAGTTGCCAGAAGATAATTTAGCTACTATTACAATCGGAAAAGGAAAAGTTTTCTATGATTTAAAAGGTAGAGAAGTTAGAAAAAAAGCACTTGAATTGATGGGTGAAAAGTATGGTGTACAGTTTACAGAAACTGAATCTGAAACTTTTGCTTTGATGGAGGGAATTGGTGTTCCAATTACTAGCCTAAAACAATTGATTGCGATGAAGACTGCTGACAGAAACAAACCAGGTGTTCAGCCAGGTGTGCCTAAAGATTCTTTGGACAATCAATTAAAAGATTGGATTTACACTTCACGTCAAGCAAATATTGACGTAAATGACAAAGAATTGCAAGTCGCAATCAAAGGTGACTCAAAAGAAGAGTATCCAGCTATTAAAAAGGTGATGGATATATTACAAGAGCAAAAAATCAATAACTTTAATTTGGTAACCGGTCTTAGAGCAACTACCAAATAATTTTAAAAACACACTAAAATGGCTGAATTAAATACCGGCGACGGTGGTGGCAAAAAAGGTGGTAAAGTAAGAAGTAAAAAATCAAACTCGAAAGTAGATTTAACTGCAATGGTGGATCTAGCGTTTTTATTAATTACATTCTTCATGCTTACGACAACTTTGTCTAAACCTCAATCCATGCCTTTGGGTTTGCCAGATAAAGATGAAGATGATACCAAAAACAAGGATATCAAGGTTGATGAAAATCGTACGTTAACTGTTTTATTGGGAGATAATGATAAAATGGTTTACTACATGGGCTTATTAGCTACTCCGATAGCTGGTCCAAAAGAAATCGCTTACGGCAAAGAAGGAATTCGTGCCGAACTTTTAAAAAGAAAAGCATCTGTAGTTGAATACACAGGTAATAAAGACAAAGGTTTGATTGTTATTATCAAGCCAGGTAAAAAATCAAATTACCGTAACCTTGTTGATATTCTTGATGAAATGGCTATCGTTGGTGTCCCAACAAATGCTATTGTAAATGATATTACACCGGAGGAATTAAAATTGATAGGAGATAAGTAATCAAATTACTTATTGATAACCAAAAAATGAACAAAGATGAAATTAGACATATTTACAAACCGATGGCTTGACATTGTATTCGAAGGTCGAAATAAAGCGTATGGCGCTTACGAACTTAGAAAGTCGAATAATAAAACAACAACGAAGGCTATGATCTTTGGGGCCATTGTATTTGCTGTTGCTATAAGTATGCCTTTAATACTAGGCTTACTTCCTGATTCTTCTGAAGATGAGGCAGCTTTAGATACTAAAATTGTTAGTATTAAGTTACCTCCTAAAAAAGAAGAAGTTAAGAAAAATATTCCACCACCTCCACCGCCTCCGCCTAAGGTGGATCAAGTAAAATTCGTGAAACCTGTTGTTGCAAAAGCAGAAGAGGTGACTGAAGAACCACCTAAGATGGTAGAGTTGAAAGATAAAAAGTTAGGTGCTGAAACTATTAAAGGAGATCCAGATGCAGTTTTAACTGTAGAACCAGTTGGTACAGGAACTGCTGCAGTAGTTGAAGAAGCTCCAGATAATACAATTTATAACACGGCAGGTATCGAGGTAAAACCAGATTTTCCTGGTGGAATCAATAAGTTTTACAAATTTATTGGTGATAATTATACAACTCCTGAAGATGCTCCAAGTGGTAAAGTGTATGTTACTTTCGTAGTTGAGAAAGATGGATCTTTAACGGATGTTAAAGTAGCTAGAGACGTAGGTTATGGTACTGGTAAAGAAGCTATTCGAGTTTTGAAAAAATCTCCAAAATGGTCTCCTGGTATTCAAAATGGTAAACCAGTTCGTGTTCTTTATTCTATTCCAATTGTGATTCAAGCACAAGAATAATGTTGAATAACATATATAATAATATTAAGAAGAAATCGCTTAGAGAGCGATTTCTTCTTGTTTTAGGAATTTTGTTTTTGGTATTGTATGTCGTTTTAGGCAGTTTTATAATATTCATGAAGAACTTTCCGCTAGACATGCCGCCGATCGCAAGAGTCGCCTTTGGTGCGATTTTAATTGCTTATGCTTCCTTCCGATTCTTCAGGATTATTAATGATAACAATACTTAAGAGATGAAAAATTTTGTTAAACTATTCGCTGTTCTTTGTGTTTCTTTGTTTTTAGTGCTATTTTCATGCAATCAAAACAAAAGTGCTGATTCGCCTGAAACAATTTTGAAAGGTCAAGCAACAGTGTTTGTTGATGAAACTATTACACCAATTGTTGAAGATCAGGTTGCTGTTTTTGAAAGTGAATACCAAGCTAAGATAAAACTACAATCGCAGTCAGAAGCAGAAACAGTTGTTTCTTTAGTAAACGCAAAGGGCGGTATTGCAATTTTAGCAAGAGATTTAACAGCCGATGAACTAAAAATTTTCAAGCAAAGAAAAATTAGTCCTAAGGTTACTCCTTTCGCTACTGATGCTATTGCATTTGTCGTAAATAGAAATAGTAAAGATACACTAGTTGCTTTGCAAGATGTAATATCTTTCATGAAAGGTCAAGAGGTTGCTGGTATCAAAGGTTTGGTTTTTGACAATCTTAATTCCAGTACTGTTAGGTATTTGCGAGAGTTGGCGGGGTTGAAAGATATTCCACAAAAAGGAATTTTTTCTTTCAAGACTAATGATGAAGTAATTAAGCACGTTTCTGACAATGACGGTTTAATAGGAGTGGTTGGTGTTAATTGGTTGTCACAGCCTAAACCTGCTATGAAACAGTTTATTGATAATTTAGTTACCTTACGTGTTAAAGGTCTTAAAGGGAATGGTTATTATTTGCCATCGCAAAATGATATAGCCGAAAAGAAATATCCTTTGGCACGCGATTTGTATATAATCAATTGTCAAGGATACTCTGGTTTAGGAATGGGCTTTGCCTCGTTTGTAGGAGGAGATATTGGACAACGAATTGTATTAAAATCGGGATTGTTGCCTATTAGGATACCTACTAGAAAGTTTACAATCACAAATAATCAAAATGATGATAAATAAATTAACTACTATTAAAATGAACAAATTAACAACATTCAGCGTTGCCTTTTTAGCTACAGCTTTATCGGCACAAGCCCAGGATATAGCACAAGCCAAAAAAGCAATAGATGCTGAGCAATACGAAAGTGCGAAGTCTATATTAAAATCGATCATAAAATCTAAACCTTCAAATGGTAATGCTTATTTCACGTTAGGTAATATTTATCTAACACAAAGTATTCAAGATTCTGCTAAGATTACTTTTGATAAAGGTCTTGTTGCATCTGAAGACGGTAGATTAAACAATATCGGTTTAGGTCAGATGGATTTAGACAAAAAGGATATTGCTGCTGCTCAAGCAAAATTCGCCTTGGCGTTAAAAGACATGAAGAAAAAGGATGTGCAAGAATTTGTATATGTTGCAAGAGCGTATATGAATGCTGAGAAACCAGATTATAAAGCGGCCATTGCAACCTTGACAAATCCTGCTATCAAGAACAATCAAGATGCACAATTGCAATTGGCTTTAGGTGATGCATATTATGGAGATGGTAAACAAAACGAGGCGTATGTTGCCTATAGAAGTGCTTTTCAATTAGACAGTTCTTTATTGAAAGCCAAAATGCAACTAGGTGTATTATTAAAAGGTGCTAAGTCTTATGATGAGGCTTTGAAAGCGTACAATGAAGTTATTGCTATTAATCCAAGTTATGGACCTGTTTACAGAGAATTGGCTGAAACATATTACAAAATTGCACGTAATAAACCTTCAACAGCTGCTGCAAATTACAAGATTGCTTTAGAGAATTATGACAAATACATGTCATTTACAGATTATTCTATTCAGTCTAGAATGCGTCGTGCTGACTTTTTAATCTTGATAGAAGATTATGCTGCATTGGAGGTTGAGGCAAATAAAATGATTGAGTTAGATAAAGTAAATCCTAGAATTTATCGTTACTTAGGTTATGCAGCCTATAAAAATGGTAATACTGATGTAGCTATTAAATCTCTTGAAAATTTCATTAATACTCCTGGCAACAAAGTAATCGCCTTAGATTATTTGAATTTAGGTTTAAGTAGAATTAAGAAAGGGACTGCCGCTGATGGTGCTTCAATTGACAATGCTGCATTTACTGCTGGTGTTGCTGATATTAAGAGAGCAATTGATATGGAGCCATTGGCCGTTCAAGCTTTAAGCGAAGTTGGTAAAAAATTGTTTACTCAAAAACTTTATAATGAAGCTGCTGCTATTTTCGAATTTGGTGCAAATACCAAAGAGTCAACTAGCTTCCTTGATGATAATGTGTATTTTGGTTTATCACATTACTATGCTAATGCTAATAAAGCTAAAGACGGTAAAGTAGATAAAGAGGGTATGGCTAAAGCTGATGCTGCGTTTGAGAGAATTCTTGTTGCAAGTCCAACATACAACGAAGCTTACCTTTACAGAGCGCGTGCTAATAGATTATTAGAAAAAGACGATGTGATGGTTCAGAATTATCAAGAGTATGTTTCAAAAATTTCTGCTTTAGGTGAAGCAGAAGTTGCTAAACCTGCTGTAAAAGCGAAGTTTATTGAAGCTTACAACAATATGGCTGCAAGTTTTGCCAATTCTGATAAAGCAAAAGCAATTGAGTTTTTCAATAAAACTTTAGCATTAGATCCTGCAAACAATTATGCTGCAGAATCAATCAAGATTTTAAAGTAATTAAATCTTTCATAAGAAATGAGCCGGTAGCTTTTAGTTACCGGTTTTTTTATTTTTATAAATTACAAAATCATTGATTATTATATCTTTTCCTCTTTCTATTATTGTGTTTGTGGTGTTTCTACAATCTTCTACTTTCAAAATGTGTATCTTTGCATTTTAATTTACAATAATGTTATCAAAAGAAATTCAGTTAGAGGTTAATAAAGGTGCGATGCTTCCGTTGATGGAGGAGTTTTATACCATTCAAGGTGAAGGCTATCACACCGGAACCGCAGCTTATTTTATAAGAATTGGAGGTTGTGACGTGGGTTGCCACTGGTGCGATGTGAAAGAGAGTTGGAATGCCGAATTGCATCCGCCAACAGCTGTCGATACTATTGTGCATAATGCAAGTCAATATTCCGAAACTGTTGTGGTTACTGGCGGCGAACCTTTAATGTGGGATATGGAACTTTTAACTACTAAGTTAAAAAGCAATAACCGTAAAGTACATATCGAGACCTCGGGTGCTTATCCGTTATCTGGTCAATGGGATTGGATTTGTCTTTCGCCAAAAAAAAACAAATTGCCTACAACAACCGTATACGATAGTGCTCACGAGTTGAAGGTAATTATTCATAATAAACATGACTTTATTTTTGCCGAAGAGCAAGCAGAACTCGTTAATGATAATGCTATTTTGTTCTTGCAACCGGAGTGGAGTAAAAAAGAAGAGATGACACCACTAATAGTTGACTATGTCATGAATAATCCCAAATGGCGCGTTTCGTTACAAACACATAAATATTTGAATATCCCTTAAATACAAAACCTCGACATTAATAATGATCGAGGTTTTTTTGGGTTTATTTTTTAAAGTGACAGTCGAGCTAAGTAATCAAAATGATCTCCCTCTTTAATAAGTTCACATTGCAAACCTACATCATGTGCTGCATTTTGAAGTGTATTGTAATCAAGATATAACCAAGGAAAATCTTCTTCTTTTTCGTTTTTGTACTTTATACTAAACTTAAGTTCTCCATAATATCCATCAGAAGGAATCCATTTTCCACCATCTTCATCGTTGTCGAACATATAAATAAGGTCTGATGAATCAATTAATATTTGGCCTTTTGGTGAAAGCAAGGTTTTAAGATGTTGTAAATACTTTGGTGTCTTTGCCAAGGTCCCAAATATTCCGGTACCATTCATCAAGAGTAAAATAGTGTCATATTGATTTTCGTCTTTGTTGGTGTCTAGAATATTTTGAACCGCTGCGTTTTGCACACCACGTAGTAAACAGGTTTTAATCGCATTTGCAGAGATGTCAATCGCGTGAATATTCAGTTTTTTTTCGTTTTGTAAATACAAGCTGTGACTTCCTGCTCCACATCCTACATCCAAAACCTTACCTGTCGACATTTGTAAAGCAACTTGCTCCAGTAATGGCATTTCCTGAAAAGAACGAAATAAATAAGCTACCGACATTTCGTCCTCTTCTGATATTGTGGTTTCGGTTAGTATATTTTCAGGTGAATTGTTGGTTTGGTAATCGAGCATTGCTTTTCCAAAAAGATCTTTCATGTAAATTGGTGTACGTTGTAATCGTTATTACTCTAGAAGTTGTTTACTTTTGTATCTCAAACTTTAAAAAGGACACTTGAAACAGATTTTAAATAACCTTCCTAAAGAGGCCAAAGATAAGCATATCGAAAATAAAAAGTATTTTGATAAGCTGAAAAAGAAGACACCTAAGAATCTCGATTATGTAATGCAGGATTTGCATGATGCTGAATTCAAAAAAACGGATTGTTTGCAATGTGCTAATTGTTGTAAAACAACAGGTCCTTTGTTTACTTTAGCTGATATTGAAAGGATTTCAAAACATCTTAAACAAAAACCACAGCAATTTATACAACAGTATTTACGTATTGATGAAGATCAAGATTATGTTTTACAATCGGTTCCTTGTACTTTTTTAGATAATGAAAATGCTTGCTTTATTTATGATGTTCGACCAAAAGCATGTAGAGAGTTTCCACATACTGATCGTAAAAAGTTTCAGCAAATTACGGACCTTACTTTGAGTAATGTTGCAATTTGTCCTGCAGCATTTAATATAGTTGAGGCGATGAAGAAAAAGTTGCCTCTGTAAGTTACTTTTGGTAGTACTTTGTCAGATGATAAAGTTGCTAATATATCCATTCAATAACCATTGATTAAAAAATAAGATTTTGAATTTAGAATATTTTATTGCCAAAAAGCTAATTAAAGCCAAGGAGCATAAAAGCACTATTTCGTCGCCAATTATTAAAATTGCGGTGGGTGCCATTGCAATTGGTATAATTATGATGATTGTCTCTGTGGCAACAGGTGTTGGGTTGCAACAAAAAATCCGAGAAAAAGTTGCTGCTTTCAATGGTCATATTGAAATTACAAATTATGATAGCAATCAGTCTGATGTAACATTGGCTCCAATTTCTAAAAAACAAACCTTTTACCCAAAGTTTTCGTCTGTTCCTGGCGTCAATCATATTCAAGCTGTGGCTAGTAAAGCGGGAATTATAAGAACGCCAACGGCTTTTGAAGGAATCGTTTTTAAAGGAGTAGGCAACGACTACAAGTGGAACAATATTCAGGAGTACCTAGTTGACGGTCGAATTCCTAACACTGCAACCAACCTCAATGAAGAGGTGGTGATTTCGCAGTTCATTGCAAATCGTCTCAGTTTAAAGTTGGGAGATAGTTTCAATACCTTTTTCATGAAGGATCAGGGCTACAACTTAAGAAATTTTAAAATTGTAGGTATTTTTAATTCCGGTTTTCAAGAATTTGATGCGTCCTTCATTTTAGGTGATATCCGTCACGTGCAGCGAATGAACAAGTGGAGCCCTGACCAAATTGGTGCTTTCGAAGTTTTTGTTCGGGACTTCACGGCCATTCAAGCAATTGGTGAGCAGGTTTATGCTGAAACCGCATCGACATTAGATAGTAAAACGATAATCGAAAAATACAGTTATATTTTCGAATGGCTACAATTGTTCGATATCAACATCATTGTCATTTTAATAGTAATGATTCTGGTGGCAACCATCAACATGGTCGTAGCATTGTTGGTGCTTATTCTCGAGCGAACACAAATGATAGGCATCTTAAAAGCATTAGGTGCCAATAATTGGTCAGTTCGAAAAATATTCCTTTATAATGCAGGTCATCTTATAGGTCGAGGTCTACTTTGGGGCAACGGCATAGCGATTTCGTTGTTGCTTCTGCAAGATCAATTTGGTATTGTAAAGCTAAATCCAGAAAATTACTATGTCAATCAGGCGCCGGTATCAATCAGTATCCCTGCTATTCTATTAATAAATGTTTTAACCGTAGTGGTGTGTTTACTGGTTTTAGTAATTCCATCTTATATTATCACGAAAATTTCACCGGTCAAAGCAATTCGTTACGATTAACACTTTTTTTTGTGCGTTCCGTCTTTCTTGCTCTTGCCTTTTGTTTAGGGCAAGAGCAAGATAGGCGTCGGGCTATTCGCTGCAAGTCCTCGCCACTCCCTCAATAGTGTCGTGCCTGTGGGCTTTACGCTGCTATCCCTAACGCGAGCTGCAGGTATTATAGACGAATTTTGTGACAGCTACATATTATATAGAGTAAAACTCGTAGACTATAATTTTTAAAAACGTCAGTTCGAGTGTTTTTTGCGCAGTAAAACGGTGCAAAACTTCTCGATACGCTGCGCTACTCGAAGTGACGCGTATCGAGAACCGTTTTTGCTAATTTCACTCGACGGGTAGAGTAAATCATAGCTATATTTCATAGTATATAAGGTAGAACATCCGCCGAATTATCATGGATAACCGTTAAATTTCCCCATCAAACCTGCAAAATGACTCCAATCATCACAGCGATGAAAAAAACTTCATATCTAACCTTATTGATTTTAAGTTACTTAAAAAATAGTTTTAAATTAAGTTTAAAAAATCCTTGTAAAAGCGAATAAAGGTTGTAGTTTTGCACCCGCAATCACGGCAACGTTCTAATAAAAACTGAAAACAAACGAGAAAACAATTTTTAAAAAAAGATTGCAAAAAGTTTGCCAGAGTTAAAATAGATGTTACCTTTGCACCCCGCAATAGAGCAGAGTTCTTATTACATATTGAGAG
>NZ_JAAOBY010000005.1 GCF_011365745.1 Flavobacterium turcicum
CACGCTGGACTTAAAATCCAGTGAACAGCAATGTTCGTGCGGGTTCAAGTCCCGCTCTGAGTACAGATAAAAACCCTTCAACACTAATGTGTGGGAGGGTTTTTTATTTACCGAGGTTAGTGTGATATTTATCTCCTTGTATATGGTAATTAGCATTTACATATTGTCTTTGTTTTATTTGATGATTTTTTAAATTTTATTTTATTTGTTTGGAACGCAAAAGAAAATATTTTCTTAGTATCTTACGTTATTCTATTCTATTTAACCATCAATCTTTTATCAAAATGAAAACAAAAACAAATTTATTTCTTATTACGGCTTCTATTTTAGCCATCACATCCTGCCAAGACAAGAAACAAGATATTGAAGGAACTTCAAAGAAACAAAATGCTGAAAAGCCATTGACTGTGCAATGTTACAAAGCTATATATGAACGTGATACAATAAATTTACAAGTTGAGAAATTCAATGGTGGTAAGATTGGAGGCAATATGCAAATGCAATTTGATAAAATGCCGATAAAAAAAGGTGCAATTGCAGGTAAATTTAGTGGTGATACCTTATTTGTTAGTTATACCTTTATTGAAGGTAGTAATGAAAAAATAACTTTCAAGAATCCTATGGCTTTTTTAAAACGTGGAGAGCAGCTGATTTTAGGGAATGGTAAAATGCAGACTACTATGGGTGCTACCTATTTCGTAAAAGGAGAACCTATTGATTTTGATTCTGTTAAGTTTAAATTCGACAAGGTTGCATGTGAATGATTTTAAAATCACATAATAACGGTTTGTTAGTTTTTTAAATAAATGCTATTCTAAGGTCAAGAGTTTATTTAATTTGTTCTATTCTCAAGACGATTGCTTTTTTTGTAGCGTAGCAAAATTAAAATGCTTCCGTCACTTCGAGTGCTTTTGTGTAGCGAAGCATAACAAAAGTGTATCGAGAAGTCGTCTTGTTTGCAATACTGTTCTCGATAAACTTTTAACAATAAAGCTATGGCATTATTGTTAAAAGCACTCGAACTGACGGCCTAGCTATCGGTATTGTGAGTGGTTTTGTGTAACGCAGCTTATCAAAGTTTATTTCACCGTCACTTCGAGTGCTTTTGTGTAGCGTAGCGAAACAAAAGGGTATCGAGAAGTCGTCTTGTTTGCAGCATTGTTATCGATACACTTTTTACAATAAAGCTATTGCATTATTGTAAGAAGCACTCGAACTGACGGCCGAGCTATCGGTATTGTGAATGCTTTTGTGTAGCGAAGCATAACAAAAGTGTATCGAGAAGTCGTCTTGTTTGCAATACTGTTCTCGATAAACTTTTAACAATAAAGCTATCGCATTACTGTAAAAAGCACTCGAACTGACGGTCTAACTATCGGTATTGTGAGTGGTTTTTGTAGCGCAGTTACAAAAGTTTATTTCACCGTCACTTCGAGTGCTTTTGAGTAGCGCAGCGTAGCAAAAGTGTATCGAGAAGTACTGTCGAGTAAATCAATTCATTTTATTCTACTGCTTGACCAAATGTGAGTAAGTTGTGATCCGGATCAAGTAACGCAAATTCCTTCTGTCCCCATGGTTTGATGTGTAATGGTGCATTTGGGTGTATGGATGTTCCTTTGTCAATCAATTCTTTGTAAAAATTTTCTATTTCGTTGGTCCTGATGTACGTACCTGAGTAGTTTTCTAACGAGTCTAATTCTTTAAATTCAAAAAAGTGAATTTCTACTTGGTCTCGTTTTACTATCAAATAGCCTTCATAATCGTGGGCGCTCACATCATCAAATCCGAGTTGCTGTGTGTAATAAGCTTTGGTTACAGCTTTATTGCGCATTGGAAGTTTAGGATGAATTTGTGTCAACATTTTGGTTTGCTTTTGAGTTGATTATCTTTTTGTTTTTATTGTTTGATGTAGTGGCTTTTAGTGCATAAAATGCTAAGATAATTATTTTAAACTTCGCTTTTAACTGCATTTTTACTTATTCATAGTGATTTTGTTGTGGCGCTTCGGAAAATTGATAAACGGCAACCTAAGTATCAACTTTATTTTATTGCCATTGCTATTTGAGCGGATATTTTAGTCGGAAAATCAATAAGTGGTTGTTTTTGCATTTGTTAAAACCATCCTAAAATTGTTATATTTGTTTACTTTATTTGCCCAAGCATCTTTGTAGGTTAGGCTTATAAAGTTCAATCCAAAAACTATGACCCACAACGAACAAACCAATACCACGTGGCTGTTTCAAATAACACCTAAGAATAAATTCTTTTCACTCAATTTAAAGGAAGTATGGCAATACCGTGACTTGTTATTTTTGTTTGTAAAACGTGATATTGTTACGGTTTACAAACAAACTGTTCTCGGACCGCTTTGGTACTTGATTCAGCCATTATTTACTTCAGTAACTTTTACAATTATTTTTAATAATGTCGCGGGTATCAATACTGGTACAGTACCTCCTTTTTTGTTTAATTTGGCTGGAATCACAGTCTGGAATTATTTTACGGCTTGTCTAACCGGAACTTCGAATACGTTTGGAGCTAATGCAGGGATATTTGGGAAAGTTTATTTTCCACGTATAATTGTACCTCTTTCAATTGTTGTTTCTAACTTATTGAAGTTTGGAATCCAGTTTTTTATATTTCTTTGTTTTTACGGATATTACTATTTGCAAGATACTTCAATAAGTATGAATATCACTATTGTATTATTTCCATTTCTAATTGTTATGATGGGTGTTTTAGGACTTGGATTGGGGATGTTTATTTCCTCCTTAGTTACTAAATACAGAGATTTCAGTAATTTAGTTGGTTTTGGTGTACAGTTATTGATGTATTTATCGGCAGTGATGTATCCAATGGCTTTGATTAAAGAAAAGTTACCTACTTACGGTTGGATTGTGGAATACAATCCCTTAGCTTATATTATCGAAACGACGAGATACATGTTGCTTAATGTTGGTCAAATCTCCATTTACGGTTTGGGATATACTTTCTTAGTGACTATTATGGTATTTTTAGTGGGAGTTTTAATATTTAACAGAACGGAGAAGAGTTTTATTGATACGATTTAGTGGTAAGTGTACAGGTTTTAATAATCAATAGTTTTAGTATTTAAATAATAAATGGGTAAAGATATCATCTTAAAAGCCGAAAATATTTCCAAACAATACCGACTAGGTCAAGTTGGTACAGGTACTATGGCACATGACCTTAACCGTTGGTGGCATCAAATACGGGGGAAAGAAGATCCGTACTTAAAAATTGGCGAAACCAACGATCGTTCTACTAAAGGCGATAGTGATTATGTTTGGGCACTTCAGGATATCAATTTTGAAATTGGTCGCGGTGAAGTTATTGGGATAATTGGGAAGAATGGAGCTGGTAAATCGACCTTATTGAAAATTTTATCACGTGTTACGGCTCCTACAACTGGAAGCATTAAGTTTGGTGGTCGGGTTGCCTCGTTGCTTGAGGTAGGTACTGGTTTTAATGGCGAAATGACAGGACGTGAAAACATCTATTTGAATGGCGCTATTTTGGGTATGACCAAAAAAGAAATTACCTCCAAACTCGATGAAATAATCGAATTTTCAGGCTGCCAGCGCTACATTGATACTCCTGTAAAACGATACAGTAGCGGAATGTATGTGCGTTTGGCTTTTGCCGTAGCTGCATTTTTAGAACCTGAAATTTTAATTATTGACGAAGTTTTAGCAGTAGGCGATTCTGAGTTCCAGAAAAAAGCAATTGGCAAAATGCAGGATATTTCCAAAACTGGTGGCCGAACAGTTTTGTTTGTGAGTCATAATATGGCGGCGGTTAAACAGTTGTGTACTAAGACAATTATTTTAGAACATGGTACTGTTGTTTTTGAAGGAAATACTGACGACGGAATTGATTATTATTTTAATTTAAATGAAGAGTCAAAAATAAGGAGTGGAATATATTTATCAAATATTACAGCAGATAATCCATTTATAAAAAATGTTAAATTACTTAGTGTTAATGATTTATATTCGCCTTGTATTAGGTTTTATCATGATGAAGAAATTGTACTTGATATAGAATATAGTAATCGTATTCCAATAGTTACTTTTACAGTTGGTATAGCTCTTTTAGATTTACAAAAAAATAAGTTGTTTACAAATCACTTTGATTTTTCACAGTCAAGAGAAATAGCTGGTAAATTACGATGCAAAATACCTAAAGATATATTAAATCAAGGAGTATATTCTTTCGATGTAGCTATCTTTCAAAAAGGTGGGGTTGTTTTTAGTTATGTCGAGAGTATATGTGAATTTGATGTAATTGACAGAGGGTCAGATTTGTATTATCAGGTTAATGAAAAAATAGGTCCATTAAGAGTCGCATGCCAATGGGAAATTTTATAGAAAAAATTAAAAAATTTTTGCTTCAAAGGATTTTTAATAGAACGCAAAAAGAGCTTAAGTTAAGCTTTGAAGAGAAAGTGGAATTGGGTAAGGTAAATAATTTTCATGGGAATAATAAAGTCCGTAATATTAGTATTGGAAAAAATAGTTATGTTTCCTATAACTCTATTGTCTATCATGCAGATATAGGTGATTATTGTTCAATTGGTCCCAATGTAGTTATTGGTTATGGTGACCATCCTACAAATATGATATCAACTTCACCGCATATTTATTTAAATAGTTTGTTATTTGATGAAAATGAAACTGCATCAATCTTAATTTCGCACTTTAATAAAGTGAAAATCATGAATGACGTTTGGATTGGGGCTAATGTTTATATCAAAAATGGTGTCAAAATAGGAAATGGTGCAATAATTGGTGCCGGAGCTGTTGTTTTAAAAGATGTAGATGATTATGATATTGTAGCTGGCGTACCAGCAAAATTCATAAGAAAAAGATTTGACAGTAAAGTAATTGAGCTTTTATTAAAAATAAAGTGGTGGGAAATGGATTTTCAAGCTTTAAAAAAATATAAAGATGTTTTAAGTAATCCTACAACAATCTTGCTAAATGAGATGATCAAAAAAATGAACCATGATATATAATGTTGAGCAATACATAAATGATTACTTCATAAACCTCAAGTCGAAAAAATTATCCTTTTCAGAATACATAATCAGAAAATCGTTGTTAGAAGCTGTTAACGAATTGAAGCCTATTTTGCATGGAAAAGTTTTAGATTTAGCTTGTGGAGTAATGCCTTACAAAGAATATTTACTAAATCAAAAAATTACAGAATATATTGGAATGGATCTTGAGCCCACCGAATACCATCATCATGTAAAACCAGATATTATTTGGGATGGTAAGACTATTTCAATTGAAGATAATTCTGTTGATTTTGTTATAGCTACCGAATTTTTAGAACATTATTTTGATACCGCCTCAATTCTGCAAGAGATAAAAAGGGTTTTGAAACCGGGAGGAATCTTTTTTTTTACTGTGCCATCAATTTGGCCTTTACATGAAGCTCCATATGATTACCATCGGTTTTCTCCTTTTACTTTGGAAGAGAATTTTAAAAGAACAGAATTTTCAAATTGGCAAGTAAAGCCTTTAGGTGGATTTGATTACCATTTAGCAGTATCATTAGCCTTATGGTATGACAATAATTTATCAATTAACAAAAGAAAATTGATTAAACCATTTTTGTCTTTTGTGCTTAAAAAATTGATGAAAAAAGATATCAAAAGAGATTTTTTTAAGAATGGTCAATTGTTTTCAGGGTTATACGGTTTTGTAACTAAATAAGTTATTTGTTTCGTATTAAATCAAAGATAATAAAATAAGTATGAACCCAATTATATCAATAATAATTCCTTGTTACAATTCCGAGTCTACTTTGCAAACTACTTTGGAGTCTGTGATTAGTCAAGATTTTCAAAATTGGGAAGCCATAATAATTAACGATGGTTCAATTGATAGGACGGAAGAAATCGCTTTGAAATGGGTTAAAAAAGATAATCGATTTAGCTACTTTTCAAAACAAAATGAAGGCTTAGGAAAGTCAAGGAATTATGGTATAACAAGAGCTAATGGATTTTATATATTACCTTTAGACTCTGATAATCTAATAAAAGACGATTTCGTTTCCCGGGCAATCCGTGTCTTTGAACAAGATTCAAGTATTGGAGTAGTACATGGTCATGCTGAATATTTTGGTGAAAGAACAGGGATTTGGGAAATAAGTAAATTTAATTTAGAAAAAATTGTAATTGACAATTATATTGATGCTTGTGCTATTTTTCGAAAAGAGTTGTGGACTAAAGTTGGCGGTTATGATGAAAACATGCCTTTTCAAGGTCATGAGGATTGGGAGTTCTGGATCGCTTTAGGGATGCTGAATGTTACTTTTTATCACATGAATATAGTTACATTTAAATATTTTGTCTCAAGTACATCTATGATTCATTCTTTTACAAATCAAATGGCAACATTAAATAGAAATTACATTGTAAAAAAATATAGTGCATACTATTATGAAAAATATTGTGAAAAAGTTACTCTATTAGAACAAGTTAAAGAGCAAAACAATATTAATTTGCAAAGCGAAAAATTTATAATAAACTGTTTAACTAAGAAAATTATTGGTATTGAGTTTTTTAAGATTAATGGAAACTAATTTTTAAAACTATTTAGATGCTAGCTATAATTATCCCATATTATAAACTTATTTTTTTTAATGATACATTGCAATCCCTTTCCAATCAAACAGATAAGAGATTCAAGGTTTATATAGGAGATGATAGCAGTCCTGAAAATCCTTTGGCTCTTATTAATAGTTTCGAAGATAAATTTGATATTGTTTATCATCGATTCAAAGAAAACTTAGGGGGTGTTTCACTTGCAAAGCAATGGGAAAGGTGTATTAATTTGAGTGAAAATGAAGAATGGATAATGATTTTGGGTGATGATGATTACTTAGATGATAAAGTAGTTGCTTCTTGGTATGAAAATTATCATTTGTTTGACAAAAAATCGGAAGTGATTCGTTTTGCAAGTAAAATGGCAATGCAAGACAAAAATGAAATTTCAAATAGTTTTGAACATCCGATATGGGAAAAAGCAACGGATGCTTATTTAAGAAAGTTCAATCATTTGACTCGTAGTTCTTTATCAGAATATATTTTTTCTAGAAAAACGTATGATAAGTATCATTTTTATAATTATCCTTTAGCATGGAATAGCGATGATCAAGCATGGCTTGATTTCTCCGATAACAAGCCAATTTTTACAATAAATGATTCTCTGGTCTATGTTCGTTTATCAAGTTCAAATATTTCTGGGAAAACAGATAATTTTTTATTAAAAATTAAGTCTCAAATCTTATTTGGTAAAAAAATTATTAAAGAAAAACTTCATTATTATGAATACAATCAGCGTTTACTTTTTTTAAGGAGATATGAGAATGATATTCTTAAAATCAGAAAACTAACCGTTTTAGAATGGTTTTTTTTATTTGTTTACTATTTTAAATGGCTGAAATATCATGATTTTAAAAAAATATTAAAAAGGTGTTTAAATACAATTTTAAAACGCAATGAGTCATAAAAAAATTTCCGTTATTGTTCCATGTTATAACCAAGTAAAGTATTTGAACGAATGTTTAATTTCGGTTTTGAATCAAACCTACTCTGATTGGGAATGTATTATTGTCAATGATGGTAGTCAAGATCATACTGAAAAAGTTGCCTTAGAATGGTTAGAAAAAGATATACGTTTTAGATATTTGTTTCAAGAAAACCAAGGATTGTGTAGTGCCCGAAATTTAGGGATAAGCAATGCAGTAGGAGAGTTTATTCTGCCCCTCGATGCGGATGATAAAATAAGTTCAACTTATTTAGCGAATGCTATAATAGAGTTTGAAAATGATTCTTCTCTGAAATTAGTGTATTGTTTGGCAGAAAAATTTGGCGAGGAGTCTGGGTTATGGCAACTTCCTGATTTTAACTTATATAATCTGAGTCAAAATAATTTAATTTTTTGTTCGGCTGTCTATAAAAAAAAGGATTGGGAATTAATCGGGGGCTACGATAGTAAAATGATTTATGGTTGGGAGGACTGGGAGTTTTGGATTGCAATGTTAAAGAATGGTGGAAATGTTAAAAGAATTGAAGAAGTAGGTTTTTATTATAGAATTAAATCAAAATCAATGTTGGATTCTATCAATTATAAAAATGCAAATTATTTAAGCAATTATTTAAGTATTAAACATGCAGATTTTTTTGTTAAGCATTATGGGTCTTTTAAAAAAATGAAACAGGAAGTGATACAAATCACAAATGAATATGAATATAAATTAACGAGCGAAAAGTTTGCTATTGATGTTTTTTGCTCCGTATTTTTTGGGTTTTCTATTTTTGGGAAATATAGAAAACCAAAGAATAATTAATTATTATTTTAATCCAATTGAGATGCCCGAAGATAAAATAAAATTTTTAGCATATTACTTACCACAGTTTCATCCCATTCCTGAAAATGATGCGTGGTGGGGTAAAGGTTTTACGGAGTGGACTAATACTGCAAAAGCTAAGCCATTGTTTAAAAGGCATGAACAACCGATATTACCCGGTGAGTTAGGCTTTTACGATTTACGGGTTCCCGAGGTTCGAAAAGCACAAGCTGATTTAGCAAACGAATATGGGATAGATGGTTTTATTTACTATCAATATTGGTTTGGTGATGGCAAGATGTTATTAGAAAAACCTGCAGAAAAAATGCTACAAGATGTACAAACTAATTTGCCTTTTTGTTTTTGCTGGGCAAATGAAACTTGGAAAGGAATTTGGCATGGATTAGATAATCCTAACATTTTGATTGAGCAAACTTATAATGGGGAGCAAGATTATAAAAATTACTTTAATTATTTGCTACCTTTTTTTAGAGATGAACGCTATATAAAAGTTGATAACAAGCCCATGTTTCATATTTACAGAATCGAGGACATTCCGGACTTAGATTTATTTATTAAAATATTTAATGACTTGGCTATAAATCAAGGTTTTTCGGGTATTTATTTTATAGCTACTGTGGTGTCACATTTAGATGTTATGTTGAATAATTCCTCCGTTTACGGCCAAATAGGAATGGATGTTTTTTTTAAAATGCGATACGGCAGAAAGCCTTTCTTTAAAGAAAAAAGTTTGCTAAACAAAATTGAAAATAAATGGATAGAAAAATTTAGTGCTTCTTATAAGATAGGTGTAAGGAAGAAACCGTTAATTTTTAATTATAAAAAAGGGGTTTCTCATTTTAATATAAAATTTCCTAATACAAAATATATTTCTTGCGTTTTTCCTAATTGGGATAATTCAGCCCGGAGTGGTAAAAAATCATTGATTTTTAAAAATGCCAATCCTAAATATTGGCAACAACATTTACAAATAGCCGTTGATGAATTATTAAAAAATCCAAATAATCCACCATTTGTGATTATAAAATCTTGGAATGAATGGGCAGAAGGGAATCACTTAGAACCTGATGCAAAATACGGATTAGGTTGGCTGGAGGCTGTAAAAAAAGTCAAAGAGCAATTGAATAAAAATATATAAATTTGGAAAACACGCC
The DNA here is from genome assembly GCF_011365745.1 of Flavobacterium turcicum. Lineage (GTDB taxonomy): Bacteria > Bacteroidota > Bacteroidia > Flavobacteriales > Flavobacteriaceae > Flavobacterium > Flavobacterium turcicum. The sequence continues at coordinate 9,561 of NZ_JAAOBY010000005.1, forward strand.
ATTAGTTTCGATCATAGTTCCTTGCTATAATGATTGGCAATATATTGAACAAGCAGTAAATTCTGCTTTGAATCAAACTTATAGAAATATAGAAGTTATTGTAGTAGATGATGGTTCTGATTTAAGAACAAAAAAAGTGCTTAAAAAATTACAACCTAAAATAGCACGATTAATTACGCAAGAAAACAAAGGACAAAGTACGGCTAGAAATAACGGTATTAGAGAAGCTACAGGAGAATATATTTTGACCTTAGATAGTGATGATTATTTTGAGGTAACTTTTTGTGAAAAAGCGATACCCATATTTTTAAATAATAAAGATGTGAAAATAGTTACTTGTCAAGCTACTCGTTGGTATGAGAATGGTGATAAGAATATATTTATACCTGCTGGAGGTACAATTTCTAATTTTATATATGCTAATGATGCTTTAGGGACTTCGATGTTCAAAAAAGAAGATTGGCGTCAATTTAAGGGATACGATGAAGAAATGCGAAATGGATTTGAAGATTGGGAATTCTTTATCCGCATTCTAAAAGACGGTGGGTTCACACAGGTCATCCAAGAGCCTCTTTACAATTATAGAAGAAGAAATAATTCGACAACAAGTATTGCAAATAGTAAGAAGTATGAATTGTTGACTTACATTTATACTAAACACAAGGCACTTTACATGAATAATTTCGAAGGTTTTGTGCATCATCTTTTAAATAAAATTGCATTTGAAGAAAAGCAACAGAAAAAGCTCTTAATCGAGAAAGAATATAGAATTGGTTATTTAATCTTATATCCAGCACGAATAGTGAAACACTTTTTTAAATCTATTTTTAAATGATTTTATATTCTATTAGAAAGTTCTTCAAAAATGAGGCTGTAAATTATTATTTTTTATTAAAAATTTTATCAATCTCGACCTTGTCAAAATCAAAATCGAAAAAAATTTACATCGATATTAGTGAGATACAATTAAATAGGTATTTATATAATTTTATTAAATTCTTTACTATTGAGGGTTATACTGTATACATACCATATAATAGAAAACTCATAGCCAAATTGAGTTTAAATAATGGAGAGTTTAAATATGCATCATGGATTTTAAACGAAAATATTAAAATAGGAAAACCTCAACATAAAACTGATGTTTTTTTCATTAATAAAGAGCAACTTAGCAATGATTTTTTTAATTCAAAATATGAGAATGATGCTTTATATTACCATGTTCCAATGAGTAAATATCCACAGATGTATAAAGATGAAAATTTACACATACGACATGATTTCATATCTACGCGAAAAAATGTGGGATTTATGGCAGGTAATTTTGACAAAAATAAATATGAAGAAATTTCTAAAAATAAATATTTTGACATCCTAAATCGGAGAGAAATAATGGAGCATATTTATGCTCAAAATTACTACAAGAGACTCAATAATAAGCAAGAATTAGATGATTTTATTGCTAGTGAGGAGGAAAAGGTTTTATTGTTGATTGATACAAAATACGATTTTAGTCTTTCTCTTTCTGAGTTGCTACAGAAATTAGAGAAATTTAACTTTTTTATTGCTTTGCCAGGAGTCATTATTCCTCAATCTCACAATTTAATAGAAGCATTGAGTTGTGGTTGTATACCGATTCTTCATCAAACTTACGCCAATTTATTTAGACCTCCGCTAATACATAATCATACAGCAATAATTTACAGAGATATAAATGATTTTGATAATGCAGTGGAACAATGTTTTTTGATGACAAATGGGCAAATAGTACAGTTAAGAACAAACGTGATTGATTATTATAAATTTTATTTAAGTCCTTCCTCGATTGTACAGAAGATAGTGAATTCAAAATTAAATAAAATTTTTATTCAAGCTGAGCATATAAGTCTTGATTTCTTAAAATATAAATAATTTTAAAATATGATAACACCTACTGTTTCCATAATATTAGCCACATACAATAGGGCGGAATATATTTTAGAATCCTTATACTCAATTCAACAACAAACCTTCACAGATTGGGAATGTTTAATAATTGATGATGGCGGTTCAGACAATACACAGGAAATTTTAGCTCCTATTTTAAAACAGGATACCCGGTTTCAATATTTTATGCGAACTCCTAAGTATCAAAAGGGATTACCAGGAAGTAGAAACTATGGTTTAGACCTTGCTAAAGGAGATTACATTATATTTTTTGATGATGACGATATTGCTCATCCACAAAATTTAGAATTGTGTGTAGCAGAACTATCGAATGCTGAACTTTCTTTTTGTCGATACATCAGGGATGTTTTTAGAGGTAATTTTGTTTATGATTTTGATTACTCAAAAGAATACACTTCTTTTCATATTGATAGTAGTGATATCAATAAAATATTGAGGAATGAACTGCAATTCAATTCTTGTGCAGTCATGTGGACAAAAGAATGTTATACAAGGCATAGATACATAGAGCATTTAAAGTACGCAGAAGAATGGGAGGTTTATGCACGAATCATAACTTCTGTAAATAGAGGGATATCAATTAACAAAACCCTTTATTATGGTAGAAAACACGATGTGTCCATCACTGGGGATTTTGGTAATAGAAATTTAAATAGTTTGTCATCCTACACTGACGCAATACAGTTAGTTATAGCCAATTTAAAAGAAAAAAAAATGTTGTCTAGCGAGATACTACGTTATTTTATTCAAGTGTCTTTGCAATATAAAGAATTCAACTTGTTCGAAAGAATTATAAATACTTTAGATTTACCAAAAATAGAAGAACTGAAGTGGAGATTATTTTATATTCATTTGCCATTCAGGTTGTTTTTTTATGGGATTTGGTTAAAAGTTAAAAAATTATAGTCATTAAAATGAAATTTCTAGTAATCGCGCAAAACTTAAAGGTATCAGGGGCAAGTGAAGGAATTGTTTCCCGCTCTTTTCTGGCAAAGTTGCGCATGGCATATCCGGAATCGGTCATTGATGTACTGTATTTAAAAAACCACTCCAGTGAAGACCAATTGGACCTACTGCCTATTGATTCCATCCAATCTCATGTTTTAAATTTGAAACCACCTTTTGTAACTAAGTGGCTCAACCGTATTTCTTGGAGACTTTTTCATATATCGCTATACGACCGATTTGTACATAAGTTGTATGGTTCTTATATTTCAAAAATAAAACATGAGCAGTACGATCATGTTTTTATCAGGAGTTCAGGCTTGAATCATGAAACGCTGTTAGGCGCCAGAGATTTACCCATTCTTAAAAAAGCTATTATTAATTTTCACGATCCCTATCCCTTTTTTTGGTACCAAGGCTCTCATCATGAGCTGTCTGGTGTAGAATTATTTCGACTCAAAACGATGTATAAAGTTGTTCAGCAGGCCAAAGCTTGCATTAGTACAGCGCAATTAATGTCTAATGATTTAGAATTTTTATATGGTTCCCGAAAAAAATTCTCCACTATACCACATCAATTTTCTCCATCAGTTTTTGATTTAACAGATATCCAGAAGGTAAGACCGAAACAAAAGAAGCTGACAATTGCCTACCATGGTTCGATACAGTTTGGACGCAAAATCAACACGCTTTTGGATGCGTACTCAGCATTAGTTACTGAAAATGTAATCATCAAAGAAAAAACAGAACTTGTGTTACGGTTAGGAGGCGGAGATGTAAATGCGTTGCGGGATAACTATAAGGATTGTGATAACATAGCGATTTTGCCTACGTTGAATTTTTCTAATTCAGCTTACGAACAAACACATATTGCCGATATAAATGTCATCTTAGAGAACGGACCTATGTATTGTAATATTTTAGTAGGTAAAGCGCCTTTTTTAGCTTCGCTGCATAAACCTGTTTTTTGTGTATCACCGGAGCGTAGTGAATTAAAACAAATTATCGAAGATCCTGAATTGATTGCAAATGGAGGAAATTTAGCAGATGTAAAAGTAAAATTAAAAGCACTTATTGAAAAAAGGTTGGTTTCTAATGAGAATGTTAATTGCTTTGGGGATTATTTTGGGAATGACTTTTTTAAAGAGAAATTAGATGAAGTGTTGATTTAAAAAGATTTACTAAATTATTTTATTCTAATAATAACTTCATAAATAATCATAATCATAATGAGAGAAATATTAATTAGGCAATTACTTTTTACTTACAAGAATTTTGTAAAGAGTAATTTTTTAAGGAATCGCATTAAATATTTAATGGGCAGTAAGAAAATTGTCATTCTTTTTAATAAATTTAAAATTAATAGTGGTATTAAATCGGCAATTGAAGCAAATATCTTTTTTGATACTTATAATGAAGTTGAGGTTTTAAAACTTATAGTAAAATATTCATCTTTAAATTATCATTTTTTTGATGTTGGGGCAAATATTGGTATTCATTCATTAACCGCTGCAGCAACTAATTCGAAAATTACTGTATATTCTTTTGAACCGGAGATTAATAACTATAATTGTTTTTTAAAAAATATTATTTTAAATGAATTTGATAATATAATTCCTTTTAGAATGGGTATTGGAAGTATAGTAAGTATTGTTTATTTAAATATAAATGAGGGGTGGAATAAAGGAAAGCATTCAATGAAAGTAAATTTTGTAGGTAGTAATAAAAAAGTTTCTATTCCAATAACACAACTTGATTCTTTTAGGAATTATGTTGATTCACAATATTTACTTTTGAAAATTGATGTTGAAGGGTTTGAGAAAGAAGTATTAGATGGAGCTAAATTGCTATTAAATCAAATTGAAAATATTGTTGTCATTATTGAATTAATCTCGGAAATTAATTCAATACAAACTTGTAATGAAATATTTGTTCTTTTAAAAAGCTTTAATTTCAATAAAGCTTTTAAAATTGAAAACGACAAAAATATAATTGAAGTGTCTAATTTCGATTGTAGTGGAGATTATATATTTTTAAAAGGTAATCACGCTATAAATTCATTTATTCAAAAATAAAATATAATTCGTGCGAATAGGCTACAACCCTCACAAAGATAAAGCAATATTGCAATCAGACTACCTGCATCAGGTAGTTATTCCTGTATATATACCTCATCAAGAGGGCTATTTCAAAGACAGTTTGGAAATTCTTCAATTATGTTTACAATCCTTGTTGAAAACGGTTCACAGCAAAACATATATTACGGTTGTTAACAATGGAAGCTGTAAAGTAGTTATGGATTATTTAGACCAATTGTATCATGAGAGTCTGATCCAAGAACTTATTCATACGGAAAATATAGGGAAACTCAATGCAGTGCTAAAAGGTCTTGCCGGAAACAACATAGAACTCGTTACTATTGCAGATGCCGATGTATTGTTTTTAGATAATTGGCAATTTGAGACTACAAAAATATTTAAAACGCTACCAAAAGCTGGTGTAGTAGGTATCGTACCTCAATTTAATATGTTTAAAAATAAGTGTGGCAATATTCTCTTTGATACTCTTTTTAGTGAAAAATTAAAATTTATTCCTATCCAATCATCTGAAGGGTTGATGCGTTTTTATGACAGTATTGGTTGGGACAAGAGTTATAATAAAGATTATCTCAAATATGGTTTAGGGTTAGAACATAATGGGGTTAAAATGTATGTAGGTTCCGGACATTTTGTAGCTACTTATAAAAAGCAAATGTTTCAGGAAATGAAATCGCACCTGAATTACAAATTAGGCGGGAATTCGGAAAATTACTTGGACACTTTACCGTTGCAATATGATTATTGGAGAGTAACTACTTATGATAATCATGCCTATCACATGGGGAATGTTATTGAAGATTGGATGTTCGCAACCACACATGTTGAAAATAAAAGAAGTGCTATTGATTCGGGCTTTAAAGAAAATAAACGTCTGAATTCATTAGTGGTTTTATTTAAGAATAAGCTGTTCACTGCCTTTTTATTTAATGACTCAATTTCAAAATTTTTCTATCGGTGGAAAAATTTGCCAAAATCAATGTTGCATAATTTCAATAATATTGTTCCCAAATGAAAGTTTCTATACTGATTATATCAAAAAACAGAAAGGAAGAGCTAGCTTTTACTTTAAGTAGATTAAAAAGTATGGTGGATATTTCTATACATGAAATAATGGTTTTACTGGATGGATGTACTGATGGTTCTGAGGACTTAGCCATTCAATTTGATTGGGTTGATTGGACAGTTTTAAAGGATAGTATTGGAGCATCAAGTGCAAGGAATTTCCTTTACAAAAAAGCTACAGGTACTATTTTTATTGGATTTGATGATGATGCACACCCACTGCAAGATGATTTTATCACAATTGTTGAATCTATATTTGAACAAAATAATAATTTGGGAATTATAGCTTTCCAAGAAATTAAAGGTGTTTTTAAAAATGACGAAGAAGCTTTGTCACTAAAGCCAAATAAAAAGGTTGAATATTTATGTAATGAATTTGTAGGTTGCGGTTTTGCCATCACTAAAAATGTTTATTTGGCTACAAATGGGTTTCCGTTATGGATAGATATTTACGGAGAGGAATCCTGTGTTGCAATTGAAGTGATAGCTAATAATAAAGATATACTCTATACCAATAGGATTTCAGTAAATCATCGTGTAAATATGCAAGCGAGATTAAATAGTGGAATGAATTATTTTAGATTCGAAAAGCAATTGAAAAACACCGTTTTTTATTTTGTAGTGTACCATAAAAATCCAAGTTTTAAAATAATGAAAATGCTTTGGCATAATTTCACAAAATACGCTTTAGAAGACAGAACTTTTTTTAAAAGCTATTTTAAAACTATTGGTATTATAATAGTACAAATACCAAAAGTTCTACAATATAGAAAACCTGTCTCAAAATTAGTTATTAAGAAAAAGCAGGAATTAGCCTCTCCTATTTTTTATTAAATATATGTAAATTGGTATCAGACGGGTTAAATGAATTTGTAGGTTAAAGTTATAAGCGTAACAGATAAATTAAAAACATTTGGAGTTATCCGTCAAGTATTTATGCTAAAAACAGTAATAAATCTCAGAGTGTATTTGAAACTAGAAAAAATAAGTATTTTTACAAGGATATAATTGTACACATGAAAACTATTGCTATTATTCCTGCTCGAGGGAACTCTAAACGTTTGCCAAATAAGAATTTATTGCTTTTAGGAGGAATTCCATTATTGGCTCATAGTATTTTATTTGCACAAAGAAACCAGTCTATTGTTGATGATATCTACGTGACGACTGATAATGCAGCCATAAAAAAAGTTGCACTGCATTATGGCGCAAGGGTGATTGACAGACCTGATACTTTATCGGGTGATTTTGAGCCAACGATAAGTTGTGTCCAACATGTTTTAGAGAGTATTCTTGATGCTGTAGAATCGGTTGTGTTATTGCAACCCACTAATCCGTTGCGACCAGAAAAGCTACTGCAAGAAGCTTTTGAAAGATATCACTGTACTGATGCTGACAGTTTATTCACCGTTACACGGAATCATCAAAAACTGGGTAAGATAGAAAATAATTGTTTTGAACCTTTTAATTATACGATAGGGCAACGCAGTCAGGATTTAGAACCACTTTATTATGAAAATGGATTGTTGTACATTACTAAAGCAAATTTGATACGGGAGGGCAAAATATTTTCTGAAAATAGCATCCCTTTTGAAGTAAATCATATTTTTGCGACAGTAGATATTGATACACAAGATGATTTGAATTATGCAGCGTATTTAATTAAAAAATCGTCTCGACTACGCTCGAAGTGACAGTTGTTGAGAACTGAGCATTTTGTTGTCAAATCGAGCGCAGTCGAGATTCTTTGTTGCAGAAATCGGTCCAAGTAAGTTCAGTCTAGCTTAATTTAAATATTTATTTTAAAACTTATCCACAACCATTCATTACCATGATAAACCCATTTATTGAAATTGCAGGAAGAAAAATAGGTCCCGATTATCCACCATTGGTGATTGCTGAAATAGGGATTAATCACGAAGGTTCTTTGCAGATCGCTAAGGAAATGGTGGATGCTGCCCACAGAGCCGGTGTTGAGGTTGTCAAGCACCAAACCCATATCGTGGAAGATGAAATGAGTGGTGCTGCCAAAAAAGTAATTCCAGGCAATGCTACAGTTTCGATATATGAAATTATGGAACGTTGTTCGCTGAACGAAGCCGATGAGCTAGAATTGAAAAATTATGTAGAAAGTAAAGGAATGATTTTTATCTCTACCCCTTTTTCTAGAGCGGCTGCAGAACGATTAAAACAATTTGATATTCCCGCTTATAAAATAGGATCTGGAGAATGTAATAATTATCCTTTGCTAGAGCATATTGCAACTTTTGGCAAGCCTGTGATTTTAAGTACCGGTATGAATACTATTGAAAGCATTAAAAAAGCTGTGGCTATTTTTGAGAAGCACAACGTACCTGTAGCGCTGTTGCACACCACTAATTTATATCCAACTCCCATTCATTTAGTCCGTTTTGGGGCTATGATGGAAATGCATGAAGCTTTTACGGACAAAGTTTTCGGTTTGTCTGATCATACGTTAAATAATAATGCCTGTTTGGGTGCTGTTGCTCTTGGTGCTAGCATTTTGGAACGTCATTTTACAGATACCATGGAGCGAACCGGTCCAGATATTGTGTGCAGTATGGATGAGCAAGCTTGTGCCGATTTGATTACATGTTCCAATGAAATTTGGCAGATGCGTGGTGGAACCAAAAAGCCTGCGTTAGAAGAACAAGTGACCATTGATTTTGCTTTTGCAACGGTTTGCACAATTGCTCCGATAAAAAAAGGAGATTTATTTACAAATGAAAATATCTGGGTAAAGCGTCCAGGAACTGGAGCTATTCTGGCAGATCAATATGAATCTATTATTGGAAAGGTGGCTACACGATCGATAGCTATTGACGAACAATTAGAGTTAAATGACTATGAGTGAAAAAATATCGGTAGTCATACGCAATAAAAACCAAGAGCATTCTTTGGATTTCTTATTGGGTATCCTAAAAAAAAGATATTCTGAGGATATTGATGAAATCATTGTTTTAGATAATATGTCAACGGATACTAGTTCCTTTGTAATACAAAAGTATGGAGTAAAAAAAGTCAATATAGACGTTTTCTCTTATGGAGGTAGTGCAAATATTGCAGCAGAAAGTGCCTCCAATGATATTGTGGTTATTTTTAGCGCACACGCATTTCCGATAAGTCATGATTTCTTTAAATTGATTCAATTAAAGTTTCAACAAAACAATAATTTAGCTGGTTTAAGATGTTTGCATAATCATAATGATTATGTTCATTATAGTAACGGTGTGACGGCCAAAGAAAATCCGAATGGTGCAGGAGTTATTTTTTGTGGTTCTGCATTTAATAAAAAAGTTTGGAAATTGCTTCCGTTTAAGGAAGATATTCAGACGATGGAAGATAAGGAATGGACTAAAAGAGTTTTGGATAAAGGATATGATATTGAATTTGTGCCCTCTATTTTTTGCTACACTATAAAACGAAATGAAGAGCAACTTTTTTTTAGATATAAAAATGAGGTCATTGGAAGTTATCAATTATGGCATACTGAATATAATATCATAACCGCTTTGAAAATGTTAGTAGGGTCGACTATAAATGCTTTTAAAGTTTTTATTAGCAGTGTTTACTATGCTTTTAGAAGGTTCTTTTTTCTTTTAAAGTTCATAAATAATAAACCTGAAAAATTTTAAACTTATTAATATGTTTGCTACCATAAATTTAATTCTGACTTTTTGTTAATGAAAAAAATACTTTTTCTGACCGGAACTAGAGCAGACTTTGGCAAAATAAAATCGTTGATTTCAATTCTTGATGATGATTTAGAGTTTGAAGTTTTTGTTTTTGTAACAGGAATGCATTTACTACGGGATTACGGTTATACGCTTTTAGAAATTGAACGTTGTAATTTTAAAAATATACATACGTTTGAAAATCATACCCATGAAACGACAATGGATTTGACTCTGGCTAAAACCATTGAAGGATTATCCGGATACTGCAAAAAAGTAAATCCGGATTTAATTGTGATTCACGGTGACCGTGTTGAAACCCTGGCGGGCGCAATAGTAGGTTCTTTAAATAATATATTGGTGGCTCATATTGAAGGCGGCGAATTATCAGGGACAGTCGATGAATTAATTCGGCATAGTGTGAGTAAATTAAGCCATATTCATTTTGTTTCAAATGATGATGCAGCCAAGCGATTGTTACAAATGGGCGAAATGGAAACCTCAATTTTTAATATAGGTTCTCCGGATATTGATATTATGTTTTCTGATTCACTTCCAAGTTTAGAAGTTGTAAAACACTATTATGAAATCAATTTTGATGAGTTTGCTATAGTTATGTTTCATCCAGTGACCACTGAATCTGCTGAAATGCAACATTATGCTAAGGATTTCGTAGATAGTCTTTTGCAGGATACACATAATTATGTGGTGATATATCCTAACAATGATTTAGGTAGCAGTTGTATTATAAAAGAGTATCAGCGTTTACAAAATAACCCGCGTTTCAGAGTTTTTCCTTCCCTACGGTTTGAATATTTTTTGACATTGTTAAAAAGTTCACAATTCATCATAGGGAATAGTAGTGCAGGAATTAGAGAGGCTCCCTATTATGGAATTCCAATTATCAATATTGGAACGCGGCAACAGAATAGAGTTATTGATGCAGATATTATAAATGTAGATTATAAACCTCAAAGTATAAATATGGCATTAAAAAATATTGACAATCATAAAAGGCAAATTACTGCTACTGATTTTGGACAAGGAAATAGTACCGCTTTATTTCTCAACTCCATTCAAAACAACGATATTTGGCAAATAAATCATCAGAAACAGTTTAGAGATAATTAATGTCAAATAAAAAAATTTTAATTTTATTACCCGATGGTGTAGGACTGCGTAATTTTGCTTTTACAGACTTTTACAATAAAGGAATGGCAAAAGCGATGGATTTAGTTATTTGGAATACAACTCCATTTGATTTGGCTCAAATTGGTTTTGAAGAAATTAAACTCAAAAAAAAGCAATCGGGCTTTTTATTAGAGATTTTAAAAAATGCTCGAAAAGAAATCGAACTCAATTGTAATATTAAAAAATCGAAAGATGTCGTTTATGATTCCTATCGATTTCCATTTTCTTATAAGACTCTGAAATCAGCTGTAAAAAGTACTGTAACTCGTTTTGTGATTCAATTATTTGATTCAGAAAAAGGGTTAGAAAAGGTAAGAACTCTAATAAAAAATGCAGAACGAAAAACAGATTTCTACATGGAATGTTCTGAACTTTTAAAGGTCGAAAAACCAGCATTTGTTTTTTGTACCAATCAAAGGATCAGTTTAGCTATAGCACCTTTATTAGCTGCGCAAGATTTAGAAATCCCAACTGCAACTTTTATTTTTTCATGGGATAATCTTCCTAAAGGAACTATGGTAGTAGAAACGGATTACTATTTTGTTTGGAGTTCACATATGAAACAAGAACTTTTATATTACTATCCGTATATTAATGATGATCAAATCATAATAACTGGAACGCCACAATTTGAAAATCATTTTCAAGTAGAAAATGTAATGGACAAAGAGCTATTTTTTAAGCAGAATGGGTTAGACATTGAAAAAAAATACATTTGCTATTCAGGAGATGACGAAACTACTTCACCTTATGATCCTAATTATTTATTAGATTTAATTAAAGCAGTTCGAAAATTAAACGAAATCGGGAAGCAATTAGGAATTATTTTTCGAAGATGTCCGGTAGATTTTTCAAATCGATTTGATACAATTTTAGAGGCAAATAAAGATATAGTCACTGCGATTGTGCCTAAATGGGACAAAGCGGGCGAAGGTTGGAATACAATTTTGCCTACTAAAGCAGATTCTATTTTACAATTAAATATTGTTGTGCACACGGAACTCGTTGTCAATTTGGGTTCCTCTATGGTTTTTGATTATGCTGCACATACAAAACCATGTGCTTTCATGAATTATAATCCTGAAATATCAAACAAGAATTGGTCTGTTGACAAGATATATAATTATGTTCACTTTCGTTCCATGCCCGATGATGCAGTAGTTTGGTTCAACTCACCGGACGAAATTGCAGCTAAAATTGAATTGATGTTGAGTGATGATGCGCAAAAAATCATTGCAAATGCTCAAGAATGGTTTAAAAAAATTAATCAATATCCCGCAGACCAAGCCTCTCAACGTATTTGGGAAGGTATCGCCAAAATTTGTAGAAAATAAAAATGGTAAGACAAACTATAAAATCGGATTACAAGCGATGTGGAATACATAAGGTGAGTTTTTGGGTGCTGCTCAAGACCTTCATGTTTATGCCTAATCCGGGACTGAAATTCTTGACTATTTTTAGGCTGACTCAGTATTTTAGAAAAAGAAATAGACTTATTTTTTACTTTTTCTTTCTTTGGTTGCGCAACCTAAAAGTGAAGTATGGATTTGATATTTCCTATAGAACGCAAATTGGGGAGGGTTTTTATATTGGACATTTCGGAAATGTTGTTATTCATGGAGACACTAAAATAGGTGATAATTGCAATATTTCACAAGGAATTACTTTTGGAGTTAGTAATTCAGGTTCTCATATTGGAGTTCCAAAGATTGGTAATAACGTTTTTGTAGGGCCAGGTGCTTGTATTTTTGGAGCAATAAAAATAGGAAATCATGTTACTATTGGTGCAAATGCGGTGGTTACAGAAGATGTACCGGATTATCATACGGTATTGAGTGGTAAAACTACCACAATCAATAAAGATTTGTCCTCTTTCTACATCCATAATAGCTGTAAATAGTATGTTTTTTAATTCCTTGTCCTTTGCGATTTTTCTTCCTATAGTTTTTGTTTTGTATTGGTTTGTTTGCAATAAAAATAAAACCACTCAAAACACCTTACTAATTATAGCAAGCTATTATTTTTATTCTTGTTGGGATTGGAGATTTTTATTTCTGTTGGTTTTCTCTACATTTTTAGATTATTACACCGGTATTCAAATTGAAAAAGCCAAAAAAGAGTCGGCTAGAAAGTTTTGGTTTTGGTTGAGTGTGGGAGTCAATTTGGGTTTTCTCGGAGTTTTTAAATATTATAATTTTTTTGCCAGTTCTTTTGCCACTTTGTTAAATGGTTGGGGCATACAAAGTAGTCCGTTGTTGTTAGATGTGGTGCTTCCGGTTGGAATTTCCTTTTATACTTTTCACGGGCTATCGTATGTGATTGATATTTATTTAAAACGAATTAAAGCCGAACGTAATTTTGTCGATTATTCGTTGTTTGTGAGTTACTTTCCTTTGCTAGTGGCCGGACCTATTGAGCGCGCCACACATTTACTGCCACAAGTAAAGGTAAAGCGCAATTTTGATTTTGAAAAAGCCAAGCAAGGAGTGTATCAGTTTATTTGGGGTTTGGTAAAAAAAGTAGTCATTGCAGATACCTGCGCTACTTATGCTAATGCTATTTTTGATCATCATGAGAATATGAATTCAGCGTCACTAATTTTAGGTGCTGTTTATTTTGCTTTCCAAATTTATGGTGATTTTTCAGGATACTCAGATATGGCTTTGGGTATGTCAAAATTATTTGGAATCGACTTACTTCGAAATTTTAACTATCCCTATTTTTCAAGAGACATAGCCGAGTTTTGGCGCAGGTGGCATATTTCGTTGTCCTCATGGTTTCGAGATTATGTGTACATTCCGCTTGGTGGAAGCAGTGGCGGCATGGGCATGAAAGTTCGAAATACATTTGTTATTTTTTTAATCAGTGGATTTTGGCATGGTGCCAATTGGACATTTATTGCTTGGGGCGCGATCAATGCGGTTTATTTTTTACCCTTATTGCTTTTGAACCGCAACAGATCGAATATGGGTACTGTCGCTCTACAGTGGAAATGGCAATCGGTTAGCGTGTTTTTTCAAATGCTTCTCACATTTGCCTTAAGTTGTTTGGCTTGGATTTTTTTCAGAGCACCAAGTATTGAGGCAGCAGTAAGCTACATCGTTCGCCTTTTTACGGAAGGTACTTTCGCTTCGCAATATTTAGAAAACGAGCGATACAACTACGAAATTTTGCTTTTGCTAGGTGTTTTTGTACTCGTAGAATGGTACAGTCGTACCAAAGTAGAGCCTATTTCTGGGAAATATTCTTGGCTCAAACTAGCGGGTTGCTTGCTCGCCATTATCGCTTTAGGAACGTATTCGGATTATAAAGAGTTTATCTATTTTCAGTTTTAAGAGTTGCTTTACTCTTTGTTTTCTAATTGTCAAACTGAGTGCGGTCTTGTTGTCAGATCGAGTCCTTCGTCTGCGCTCAAGACAAGCTCATCGAGATTGACAGTTTTGTTTATTTTTGCAGGTTAAAGCGTCTCGACTGCGCTCGACGTGACAGAAAGGATAGTATTTGCTGCATCGAGTTGTCAGATCGGGCGAAGTCGAGATCGGTTCAAAGCAGCCTTATAGAGATTGAAAAGTCTGTTATTTGCAGATCAAAGCGTCTCGACTGCGCTCGACGTGACAGAAAGGATAGTACTTGCTGCATCGAGTTATCAGATCGAGCGCAGTCGAGATCGGTTCAAAGCAGCCTTCTAGAGATTGAAAAGTCTATTATTTGAAGATTAAAGCGTCTTGATTGCGCTCGACGTGACACTGAGTGTGATTTTTGTCTAATCGAGCGCAGTCGAGATCGGTTTGTCTATTTTGTCTAAGATTAAAGCGTCTCGACTGCGCTCGACGTGACAGTGAGAGTGCCTTTTGTTACATCAAGCCCTTCGACTACGCTCACGACAGGCTAGTCGAGATTGACTTATTGTAATCTAATCTATATTTGTTAAATTAAAAGTCAAGGATATGAAATTTTATTACGTGTATATTCTTAATTGTAATGATAATTCGCTTTATGTCGGTGTAACATCTGATATTGAAAGGAGAGTTATGGAACACAATGCTGGAAAATATCCGCAAGCTTATACACATAGTAGAAGACCTGTTGTTTTGGTTTTTTATCAAGAATTCACAGATCCAAACCAAGCTATTGAATTCGAGAAAAAATTAAAAAAATGGAGTCGATCAAAAAAACAAGCATTGATTGAAGGTAATTATGATCATTTACAAAATTTATCAGAATGCAGAAATGCTACGCACCATCAATATAAATCAGATATCGAAGATGCGGAGAAATAGTAACTTTGAGCGTCTCGACTGCGCTCGACGTGACAGCGAGTGTTAATTATGTCAAATCGAGTCCTTCGTCTGCGCTAAGGACAGGCTCATCGAGATTGGTATGTCTATTTTGTCTAAGGTTAAAGCGTCTCGACTGCGCTCGATATGACAGCGAGTATTGTAATTGTTGAATCGAGTCCTTCCTGGAAGTTAATGGAAGGTTACTTTTGTCAAATCGAGCGCAGTCGAGATTCACAGGTTTGTTTATTTTTGTCTTAAAGCGTCTCGACTGCGCTCGACGTGACAGCGAGTATTGTAATTGTTGAATCGAGTCCTTCCTGGAAGTTAATGCAAGATTACTTTTGTCAAATCGAGCGCAGTCGAGATTGACAGTTTTGTTTATTTTTGTCTTAAAGCGTCTCGATTGCGGTCGACATGACAGCGAGTATTGTAATTGTTGAATCGAGTCCTTCCTGGAAGTTAATGGAAGGTTACTTTTGTCAAATCGAGCGCAGTCGAGATTCACAGTTTTGTTTATTTTTGTATTAAAGCGTCTCGACTGCGCTCGACGTGACAGTGAGAGTAACTTTTGTCAAATCCAGTCCTTCGACTACGCTAAGGACAGGCTCGTCGAGATTAATGGTTTAAATTTAATGAAGGCCAATAATTTTTAAAACACAATTAATAGTAAAATTGTAAATGAAACATTTTTTAATTTTTATCATAAAAATAGTTCTAGTAACATTTTTGTTACTTGTTATCTTGGATATAGCTTATACGAAAGTGTATTTGCAATCTACTAATCGAGGAAAAATTGGATATATAGTCAATTCAAAAGACAAGCAGTATGATGTACTTGTATTGGGATCGTCGCGGGCAAACAATCATTTTGTAACTCCAATGTTTGAGGCTCAGGGATTGAAAGCGTTTAATTATGGTATGAGTGGTGGTCATTTGTTTGAAGCCTCTTTGATGCTGAAACTGATGATGGAGCGAAACTATAAAATCACGAATATCATACTTGAAGCCGACTTGAATTTGTCTAACGAAAAAGAGTCCGAAACAGTAGCGGCCCGTTTTTTGCCTTACTTACATGAATCTACTGTTATTGCAACTCATTTTGAAGAGCAGCAAGGTTTTAATGCTAAATATTATTTGCCTTTTTACAGGTATATTATCGCAGATTCTCAAATAGGATTTAGAGAGATGTATCAAAGCGCATTAAAAATGCCGACTAATGCTTTAAACAATCTAGGCTATTATCCATTAGGAAAAAAGCCAAATGCTAATATGAAAAACAATATTACCAATCTGAAACCCTTGCGGAATAAATACTACGAAGAAATTAAGCATCTTTGTAAAGCAAATGACATCAATTTAATTGTTTTGATGACGCCGATGTGCGAAAATACAAAAGGCCTAAATTATTTTGATAAAGTTAAGAAGTTGTATCCTGAGATTTACAATTATGAAAATGCCGTTATTGAAGATCGTTATTTTTCTTCTTGCGGGCATTTGAATGATGCAGGAGCGCGTCAATTTACCAAAGTAATTATTCAAGATTTTTTTAATTGATAACTATGAGAATAGCTTTTTTAACGCCAGAATATCCACATCAAAAAACCGGAAGTTCGGGAGGAATAGGTACCAGTATCAAAAATCTGGCAACGGGACTGTTGGCTGAAGGATGCGCTGTTCGTGTTTTAGTTTATGCTCAAAAAGAAGAGGGAATATTTTTTGATAATGGCATTTGCATTCAGCAAATCAAAAACGTGAAATTTAAGGGCTTGTCCTGGTATCTTACTCGAAAAAAACTGGAAAACATTATTAATACTTTACATGATAATAAAGAAATTGATGTGGTAGAAGCTCCTGACTGGACAGGAATTACGTCATTTATATCTCCTGAAAAATGTCCGGTTGTG
Source organism: Flavobacterium turcicum (assembly GCF_011365745.1). Lineage (GTDB taxonomy): Bacteria > Bacteroidota > Bacteroidia > Flavobacteriales > Flavobacteriaceae > Flavobacterium > Flavobacterium turcicum. Next base: position 26,684 of record NZ_JAAOBY010000005.1, read on the forward strand.
ATTCGATTAAATGGGTCTGATACTTATTTTTGTCATTTGGATCAGCGCCGTGTAAAATGGGTCAATCGGTTTCATGAAAAACGAGCATTGAAATATGCTGATGGTTTGCTTTCTGTAAGTCAGTTTACCGCTGATATGACCAATGCAGTGTTTGGTTTGGATAAAATTTTTTCGATTATTCCTAATTCTATTAATATGGATGCCTTTAGCAATAGCAATGATAATATTCATAATAAAACAAACACCATTCTGTATTTTGGAAGTTTAATCCGAAAGAAAGGATTATTGGAACTGCCATTTATTTTTAATGCGGTTGTTGATGAAAATCCAGAAGCGAAATTAATTTTGGTAGGGAAAGATGTTCCGGATATTATTTCGGGGCATTCTTCGACATGGCAGATGATGCAAGGTTTATTTTCTCAAGATGCCTTATTGAATGTGACTTATTTAGGGGCTGTGCCGTATGGTGAAATAAAAAATCAAATTAGCAGAGCGACCGTTTGTGTATTTCCTACTTTTGCTGAAGCCTTACCCGTTTCCTGGATTGAAGCCATGGCATTGGAAAAATCTATCGTAGCCTCGAATATTGGATGGGCACTGGAAGTTATTGATGATGGTGTCAATGGTTTTTTAGTACATCCAAAAGATCATTTAAACTATGCTGCTAAAATTATTCATTTGATGGAAGATGGTGATTTACAAAAAGAATTTGGATTAGCGGCAAAAAAGAAAGTTAGCGACAAATTCAGTATCAAAAAAGTGGCACAACAGAGTTTAGTTTTTTATCAATCTTTAATTCAGTAACTTTTGATTGTAGTCTATCATTTTGATAATAAAATTACCGATGTAGTAAGCATGGATAATCAAAAAATTAAATTTGATTGTACAGGTACAATTTCGGGAGGCTTAGTTCAGTTAGCGGCTGTATTTCCTGATGAGAAAATAGTATGGTGTCATTCATCTTACAGGGAACATCTTGCTATTGAAAAGATTAATACGCTTCATCATCACAATAAAATGATGCTTTCTTTTCGACCGAATTCAGGTAATTTTTTTGAGCATTCTATTGGATATGCAGAAGAATCTTTATTCATTAACGTGAACAAAAAGGTGTCCTATCCTACTTGGCAGATGAGTAGTTCTGTTGGAGTTATTCATGCGTCTGTTTTAAATGCGATTGGTGATAAAATAGCTTTCGATATCGATTTGGATTATTATTTGAGTTCACTAGCTAAATTATGCATGCCATTAGGTTTACTTTGTTATTCCGAGCCACAGTTATTAAAGCGGGAAGTACATGTCGATTCACTAATTCAGACATCAAATGTTAAGCTTTTCCGTTTTGTAAAGCAACATTATAAAACGCGATGGGTATTTTTATTAGCATTGAATTTACTTATTTACGAACGTAAAATTGTGTTGTTACCTTTTGTAGCTGCATTTTTCTTTAAAAGAAGGCTCAATAATAGTGTAAATTTAAATGAAATCGTCGTTAAGTCATCAAGCATAACCAAAGATAATGGAACTTTAGATGTTATAATTCCAACAATTGGGAGAAAGGCCTATTTATATGATGTGCTAAAAGATTTTGGAAAGCAAAGTGTTTTACCTCAGAAGATAATTATCGTAGAACAAAATCCAGAGCCATCTAGTAAAAGCGAACTAGATTACTTAATAAATGAAAAGTGGCCTTTTCAAATTAAACATATTTTTACCCATCAAGCGGGAGCTTGTAATGCCAGAAATGTGGCCCTGAGTCAAACTAAAAGTGAATGGGTATTCTTTGCCGATGATGATATCAGAATTAGTGAGGATTTTTTAGAAAAAAGTTTGAAATATATTGAAAAATTTGGAATAAAAGCAGTTTCATTTTGTTGTTTGCAGAAAAATGAAAAGCCCACTTTTAATAATGTTTTTCAATGGGGAAGTTTCGGTTCTGGTTGTAGTGTTGTCGCCAGCGATGTTTTAAAAAACTGCCATTTTAATCTTGGCTATGAATTTGGTTATGGGGAAGACATTGATTTTGGAATGCAGTTGCGAAATCAAGGGTATGATGTTTTATTTTTGCCCCAACCTTCCATAATGCATTTAAAAGCGCCAGTTGGAGGCTTTAGAACAAAACCAATATTAAAGTGGCATCATGAAGTCATTCAACCAAAGCCGTCGCCTACGGTGATGCTGTATTTAATTACGCATAACACCAAACAACAAATCTTGGGATATAAAACTGTTTTGTTTTTTAAGTTTTATAAACATCAAAAAATTAGGAATCCTTTTCGATATTTGCTAGTTTTTAGTAAGCAATGGCAACAGAGTGTTTATTGGGCTAATAAATTAAAAATACATTTATGAAATTTGCACTTATCATTTGTACCTACATGCGGCCTAAAGCTCTTTTGCAATTGCTTCAATCAGTAGCAGAGCAAACTGTAGTACCTACTGAAATTATTATTGTTGACGGGTCACTCAATGACCAAACACAGCAAGCATTGCAGCAAAACGAGCTAAAACAATTGAGTTACTTTATGGTTTCGGCTCAAGATCGCGGCTTGACCAAACAGCGCAATTATGGTATTGCTCGCGTCAGTCAAGAGATGGAGGTAGTTTGCTTTTTAGACGATGATATTGTTTTAAAAAAAGACTATTTTGACCAATTACTTAAGACATATAATGAATTTCCTGATGCTTTGGGTGTGGGGGGAGCCATTTGTAACGAAGACAAATTTGAATTTGTAGGCTATGATTATCAACCAAAGCTGTCAGAATTTTATTTTGATGGGTACAAACAAATGGATGGCAGTAGGTTCGTGCTCCGCAAAAAAATAGGTTTGGATAGCGATTGCCCTCCGGGTTATTCCTCATTATATTCGCATGGACGAAGTGTGGGTTTTTTGCCTTTGAGCGGAAAAACGTATCCTGTTGAAATGCTCATGGGTGGTGTAGCCTCCTTTAAAAAAGAAGTTTTTGAGCAGTTGCAATTTTCAACTTATTTTGAAGGCTATGGTTTGTATGAAGATGCCGATTTTAGTTTGCGCGTTTCAAAATTAGGAAATCTGTATCTGAACACTGCTGCACAGTTGTTTCATTATCACGATGCAGCAGGCAGGCCCAATCAGTACCATTATGGGAAAATGGTGGTGCGGAACGGCTGGTACGTATGGCGTGTAAAAAATCCAAATCCTACTTTTCTACACCGGTACAAATGGAATGCTATAACTTTGTTACTTACTTTAATTCGATACACGAATGTAGTGACCACGTCAAAACGAAAAGAAGCTTTAACCGAAGCAATAGGAAGAACAGTGGGATGGTGGAGTTTGTTAATCAATAAACCTAAATAAAGAAATGAAAATTTAATAATTCTTCGAGCTAATTTGGATACAATTTTATGAAAAAAATACAAATACTAAACATACCGAATTATTATTCCTCTTATTACTTATTAGGATTGAAAGAACATTATGATCTAGTGGTAGAGCAAAGTGAGTTGTTTCGGAAGTATAATAACAAACCGTTACTCATTTACAGATTGGAGGGAAAATTGTTGTAATTGATAATGATGATCCATCAGGAATTGATCAAGAATTATATAATCAAGCGACTTTATACTTTGTTACCAACAAACTCAAAGATAGTGCTATATACAGTCAAGCTAAAATTAGGCCCTTATTTCCGCATTATCCTATAAATGCAGCAGGCTTGTACACTCGGGTTTTTGGTCTAGAGTTGTTAAAAAAATTACCTTTAAAAGAAGTATTGAGGCAACTTTATATTTTAAGTAAAAGACCTTTTTACAAATCGTTTGTACCCCAATTTTCAAAAGACAATTTTGTTTTTTTTTCATCTAATATTTGGAAAAAAGAACCTGAAACAAATTAGATAAGAGCTGCGTTTATTCGTTTTTGTAAAGCAGATTCACGAATTCGTTTTGAAGGTGGTTTTATACCTCGGTCTGATGGAAATAATCAAGGTTTTGAGGATGTACTGAATACCAAGAAATATAGCCCTAAAGAATTTTCAAAATGGAGTGCGCAATCTAAAATTGCTTTGAATAATCCAGCTGTTTGTGGCGCAGTAAGTTGGCGTTTGGCAGAGTATCTAAATCAAGGTTTATTTGTGTTGTCATTTCCATTCAAAATAGAATTGCCTCAAATTACTACCAAAGACGAGTTCCTATGTTATGTTGAAAATATAACTGCATTTGAAGTGGTGCTGAATACTATTTTGATTGATTCGCAATATCATGAAGTAATTGCGCAAGCTGGTAAAAAGTATTTTGAAACCTATTGTACCCCAAAAGCACAAATTCAATACATAGCGGACCAATTAGCATTAGCTTAAAAAAAAGACTACTATCGTATTTTTTGGGTAGATCATTAATAAAGTTCGCGCTACACTTTTAAAATAAAGCTTACGTATTATTTTAAAAAGCATTCGAACTGACGGCTACCACCGAGCAACTGTATTCCCCTCACTTGGTGTGCTTTTTATTTATTGTAGCGCAATAACGATGACAACTGCCACGTCACTTCGAGTGTTTTTGCGCACAGAAACGGAGCAAAAATGTATGGAGAAGTCGTCTTGCTTGCAATACTGTTCTCGATACATTTTTTAAAATAAAGCTATCGCATTATTTTAAAAAACACTCGAACTGACGGCTGACACTTAGCAACTGTATTCTCCACTACAAGTGCTTTTTATTAATTGTAGCGCAATAACGATGACAACTGCCACGTCACTTCGGGTGCTTTTATGCAGCGCAGCGAAACAAAAGTGTATCAAGAAGTCGTTTTGTTTGCAGAGCTGTTCTCGATACATTTTTTAAAATAAAGCTATCGCATTATTTTAAAAAACACTCGAACTGACGGCTGAACCTTAGCAAGTGTATTCTCCACCACGAGTGCTTTTTATTTATTGTCGTGCAATTACGATGACAACTGCCACGTCACTTCGAGTGCTTTTGTGCAGCACAGCGAAACAAAAGTGTATCAAGAAGTCGAACTGACGGCTGACACTTAGCAACTGTATTCCCCACTACGAGTACTTTTTATTTATTGTAGCGTAATAAGGATGACAACTGCCACGTCACTTCGAGTGCTTTTGTGTAGCGTAACGAAAGAAGTTCTCGATACACTTTTAAAAATAAAGCTTATCCATTATTTTAAAAAGAAGTCGAACTGTCGTAACCCTATTCCCGTCACTTCGAGTGTTTTTGCGCAGAGAAAAGGAGCAAAAATGTATCGAGAAGCACAGCTTTGCTTACTTTTTTTTATACGATAAGTAGCTAGTTATTTAATGTTAAAAACAAAAAAAACACCCGGCTATTGGGTGTTTTTCTAAATTGGAATCGAAAATTTTAAAGCACTTCAACGATATTCAACGTATTGTAAGAGCCACTTTTTAAGGAGTATGACACTCCGTTTACTTCCTGAAAAAATTCAATCAAAAGTAGATGTAAATGAATACCAGATCCAGTAGGCACTGCTTCTGGAATCATGTCAAAAGTTACCTCGGTGGATTGAATGGGGTAGCTGTTACGTGGACTATAGCTTTTTGTATATTGGCCAGTAGCCAAATCAACTACTACAAATGCAGTTCGCATACTAAAATGCGTCGCAGTTGCTGGTTTGCTCAATTGTTCTTCGGGAACAAAATCACTCATAGTTACCGTGCCAGTTGCTGGATCGAGCGTGTAGTTAGCATGCAAAACAGAAGCCATTGGTGCTTGTATGTTAAAGTCAAATCCTTTAAGTCGTTGTTTTCCCTCGATACTGCTCAGGCCTACTTGCACTTTGCGCTTGCCTCGCTCGGAGGTGGCATCTAAGTTTTTGATGCTGTTCATGAGTTGTAACATACGGCTCGATAATTTTGAATCTTTGGCGTTGTTCAGTATCAAACCAACCGCGTCGCGAATGAGCTTACCCGCTTTTGCATTCTGACCAAACTCGCTCAAATTTTCACGAGTACGCGCAAAGGCAGGATCCGTCATTATTCTTTTCTTGTTGACACCCCCTTTGGTTCGAACTAAATGACCGTCTTTACTTTTGTAGAACGTTAGTCCGTCTAATGTTCCTTCCAATTTAATAATTCCTGATAATTTTCCCATTGTTGTTTGTTTAAGGGTTAATAATGATCAAAACTACAGCGGTTTTGTTTGATAGCCAACAACTTGGTGCTGGGTTTGGCGTTTGTTATAATTGTTGGCGCAATAGTGTAAAAAGCTTGTTTTGTCTTAGACATAGCATAAAGAACAGAAACGAATACAGTAGACTAAAAACGATAAAATAAGTGCATAAATACCGTTTTGTTCACTTTTTACCGAAAACATATTTTAAAAAAGGACTTTTAATAGTTAAAGAGTGTTATTTCCATACAGTTAATAATTCAATTTTAACTAGGGACATACTCCATACATACTCGGTACATACCCTATACATAATGCATACATGATTGCAACTTTAAAAGAATTGTTATGACGTAAATAAATATGTCATTTTTAGATAGATATTTTGCTTGCCGAAAAATTTAAAAAGCTGTCTTTTTTATCTCGTGTAGAACTCTTTAACGGGTGAGTGGTGGTTGTAAAGTAATCCATATGATAAAATAACGACGCAGTATTAGTTCGTAAAATTCTTATAATTTATAATAATTTAAAATTTTAGAAATTTTTTTATTAACAATAAAACAATGTATAAATATTGTTAAAATATTTTTTTTTAGTATTTCAACTGATAAATAATTCCTTTGGTCGATTATATGTGATTTAGACTTAATTACTTTACTGTAAGAGATTAACCTGTAAGGAAACCTGTCAATAAGTTCGTGAGTACCTATAAAAAATGTTTCTTATGTTTGTAAATGTAATAACTGTAGATAGCTCAAAACCATATGAATAGAATTGTATTATACCCAAGCGATATTGTCTTACTCACCGATAAAAGTGAGAGCTACGCGCGTAAGGAAATACAAAATTTGAAGAAGGCTTTACAAAAAGAACAACATCAAAAAGTGACTATTAAAGAATATTGCACCTACTATGGTTTTGATTATCAAGAAGTGGTTGCTGTTTTGTCCCGATCCAAAGTACAACATGCCTCTTAGTGACCTAAAGCGTTGGAATTCCGTTGCCGGTATTTGATAGATTCGTTGCCAATCCCTCTTTATTAATTATATTTACAATTTGTATGCTAATTACTGTACTATAGATTTTATCGCAGGCGCTGGTGGAATCTTATTTAAACGAGGGTTATGAAATTGCTTATTGTCACACAGGTCCCACATGTACAAAAAAACGGGCACTATTATTCTTACGCACCCTACATTGATGAAATGAATATTTGGGGTCAATTTGTATCCCATATTACCGTTGTGGCACCTTGCTCAAAAGCGGAACCTACTGCCATAGATAAAGAGTATCAACACCCAGATGTTAAGTTTACAGCCGTTCCTGCAATCAATTTGTTATCCATCCTGTCAGTTTTTAAAGTAATGGTAATGCTGCCGTTGTTGCTTTGGCGCATTGCAAAATCGATGAATCAAGCAGATCACATTCACCTACGCTGCCCCGGAAATATGGGCTTGTTAGGAAGTATTGTTCAAATGGCTTTTCCTTCAAAACCCAAAACAGCCAAATATGCGGGCAATTGGGATCCAACCGCAAAACAACCTTGGTCTTATCGTTTACAAAAATGGATTTTGTCCAATACCTTTCTTACTCGCCACATGCAAGTGCTGGTTTATGGAGAATGGCCCGGTAGCTCTACCAATATCAAGTCTTTTTTTACCGCCTCCTATGCGGCTGCTGCTGCAGTTGATGTGGAACCGAAGTCACCCGATGATGGTATTTCCTTTATTTTTGTTGGAGCCTTAGTCAAAGGTAAAAATCCGCTTTATGCTATAAAGTTGGTTCAGGAGGTAGCGCGTCTAGGCTTTGCGGTACAATTAAAATTCTATGGCGAAGGTCCAGAGCGATCTAATTTGGAACATTATATTGATAAAAATGATTTAAAAGGGAGCGTTGTTTTATACGGTAATCAAAACAAAGCGACTGTACAACAGGCTTATCAGAATAGTCATTTTGTAATTTTGCCATCACAATCCGAAGGTTGGCCCAAAGCGCTTGCTGAAGGGATGTTTTGGGGTTGTGTGCCAATGGGTACGGCGGTTTCCTGCGTGCCTACTATGTTAGATCACGGTCAAAGAGGGGTATTATTGGAACTGGATGCCGATGCCGATAGTAGAAAAATTGCCAGCCTACTTAAAAATGAAAAACAATATTTTGAGTTGCAAATGAGGGCTATGGCGTGGTCTAGAAATTATACGACTGATTCTTTTGCAAAAGCCATTCAGGGACTACTTTCAACTCCAAACGATCACCGCAAAAATCATTTTAGTAAAGCTTTAAATAGCGATGAAAAAGTGCCAATTCGAATCATGCAATTAATTGATTCTTTAGAAGCAGGTGGAGCAGAGCGAATGGCCGTAAGCTATGCGAATGCTTTATCAAAACTAACTGACTACTCTGCTTTGGTGGTAACTCGGAAAGAAGGCCCTTTACAAGACCAATTGGATGCAGCAGTGCCGTATTTCTTTTTAAGAAAAAAAAGGAGTATCGATCTTAAGGCAGTTTGGCGCTTGAAAGGCTTTGTTAAAAAGAACCGAATTCAAGTCCTGCAGGCACACAGCACTTCATTTTTCACAGCGGTTTTGCTTAAATATTGCTTGCCATCTCTTCAAATAATATGGCACGATCATTATGGCGATAGTGAATTTTTGAAACAAAGACCAGCAACTGTTTTAAAATATACTGCGCCGTTTTTTAGTGGCGTCATTACTGTTAATCAGAAACTTAAAAATTGGTGCGAAAGTGTTTTAAAAGTACCTCATGTATTGTATTTACCTAATTTTACTATACAAGAAAAAAATACTGAACTGAAAACTAAACTGCTGGGTCTGCCAGGAAAACGCATCTTGTGCTTGGCTAATTTACGACCACAAAAAGACCAGCAACTTTTGCTTGAAGTAGCAAATAAATTACGTTATTCTCATCCAGAGTGGACTTTTCATCTTGTAGGAAAAGATTTTGAAGATGAGTATGCTGCAACAATTAAGAAGATGCATTCCGACTTAAAACTAGAAAAAAATGTGTTTCTTTACGGCAGTAAAACCGATGTGGCTGCAATTATCCAGCAGGTAGATATTGCAATTTTAACTTCTAAATCAGAGGGTTTACCGGTAGCTCTTTTAGAGTATGGTGCACATAAAAAAGCAGTGGTAGTTACAAACGTTGGCGAAGTGCAAGCTGTTGTACAAAATGGTTTAAATGGTTTAGTAATGCCTGCCCAAGAAGTGCAATTATTTTATGACGCGATAGTACAATTGATTGAAAATAGTACGCTGCGAGATTATTTAGGACAAGCCCTTTATGATACTGTGCAAGATCAATACGCTGAAAAATCGGTGATGACCAACTATTTGAACTGGTTGAAAAATATATTAAAATGAGAAAAGAGGATCAATCCTACTTAATGATTATATTGCTTCATGTCCTAATTGGATTTATGGGATATGCAATCCCATTTACAGCAAAAATATATGGCTATGGGATATTTTTATATGGAATTTATTATGTAATTAAAAATCAGAATAGAAATAATGAAGCTCTTTTAGCAGCGGCTTATATTGTGGGTAGTGAGGTTTTTTTACGAATGACCGATGGAAATCCGTTGTATGAAATCTCAAAATATGCCGTGATGGTATTTATTTTAGTTGGAATGTATTATAGCGGTTTCTCAAAAGGAGCGGCACCCTATTGGATTTTCTTATTATTATTAGTACCCGGAATTATTTTGGCAACAGTTAATTTGAATTTTGATACGGATATGCGGAAAGCAATTGCTTTTAATATGTCGGGACCGGTTTGTTTGGGGGTTGCATCCTTGTATACCTTTCGCAGAAAAATAAGTATCACCGAAATGAACCGAATTCTACTGTGGTTGGGTTTGCCAATTATTTCATGCATGGTATATTTAGCCTTTTATACCCCAAGTATTAAAGATGTAATCACAAGTACAGAATCTAATTTTCAAACCTCAGGTGGCTATGGGCCTAATCAAGTGGCAACTATATTAGGATTTGGAATGTTCGTGTTTGTATCAAGAATTATTTTAGAGAGTAAAACTACGTTACATATAATAATTAATACGATTTTAGTCTTAAATATAACTTATCGAGGTATGGTGACTTTTTCGAGAGGGGGAATGATAACTGGTTTTTTAATGATCATCCTGTTGTTAGTGTTCTTGTATTTTAAATCCAACACAAAAGGTAAAGTTAAGCTGAGTTATATTTTAATTATTTTGGCTCTTGCAGGATCAGCCACTTGGAGCTATACTTCTTTGCAAACAGGTGGCTTGATAGAAAAAAGATATGCCAATCAAGATGCTGCAGGGCGAACTAAAGAAAGTCAGTTCACAGGTAGGGAAGATGTAGCTCAAAATGAAATTAATACCTTTTTAAAAAACCCTATTTTAGGAGTAGGAGTAGGAGTAGGAGCAGAGATACGAAAAAAGGAAACTGGAACTATTGTGTTGTCGCACGACGAAATTACCCGTATGTTAGCAGAACATGGCTCATTAGGTGTTGTAGGCTTGGTGTTGCTGTTTTTTACTCCCTTAGTTTTGTATTTAGAGAACAAATTCAACATGTACTTGTTGTGTTTTGTTGCTTTTTGGTTTTTGACTATTAATCATGCCGCTATGCGTACTGCCGCTCCCGCATTTGTCTATTCACTTTCTTTGTTGAATGTGCAATTAGGATTACCCCAAAAAAAGCGATTAGAAAATGATTGAAACTTTGATTGATAGTGTTAGTTTGGCAAAGTATACAGCGTTAAAAGGCAAATAGAACGAAAACTAACTACGTTGCTTTTATTAAAGATTTGTTAAAAAAAACAACTTTGAACCAAATTGAATTCAGTTAAAATATACTAAATTGCAAACCCAATCAAAATACCACACATGTTTGCAGTTGATAAAATGCATTTTGAAATTTCAGAGCGAAAGATGTTACTTCGGCTTTTTGATGTTTTTTTTGTTTTAACTGCTTTGTATTTATTGACTTATGTAAAAGCTTTTAATTATTTTGCAGTTGAGGCTGGAACCTACCACCGAGCGATTTTATTGGCCGTTTATCTTAATTTATTCGGAACAATCTTCGAAATGTACAATTTACAAGTGGCAAGCAATCAGTTTCAGGTGCTTAAAAGTACTTTAATTACAGCCTCTACCACGGTACTGATCTATTTGTTAACCCCCTATTTTTCGCCTACTTTACCTAACAATCGACTTCAAATCGCCTTGTTTTTTATAGTTGTATTTCTGAGTTTATTTGCTTGGAGAATGCTTTATGTAAGCTTTTTAGCTTCCAATAGATTTTTTCAAAAAGCAGTACTGCTCTGTGATCGGGTGCAAGTAGAAGAATTAATTAAAGGTTTAGAAAATATTGATCCGCACTACAAAATTATTGGATTTGTTCCTTTGGATTTCGAATCGCAACAAGAAGTCTATCCCTATGTAAAGGAACTTGATGGAGAGGCAATGCTCTCGTTTGTGAAAAAACATGGAGTTTCAGAGTTAGTGATTGCTTCGCAAATAACTACGGGAATGACTACTAGTTTGTATCAGCAATTACTTAAAGCATTAGAATCGGGAATAATTATTAGAGAATATACACAAGTTTATGAAAGTAAAACGCAGCGTATTCCACTGCAACACATGTCTCGTGATTTTTATCGGTTTTTTCCTTTCAGCCGCTCCAATCAAAATAAATTATATTTAGTTACCCTACGTGGCTTTGACGTTTCAGTTGCCGTTGCGGGTTTATTAGTGGGTTTGGCTTTATTGCCTTTGATTTTGTTAGGAAATGCTTTGGCTAACCGTGGTTCTTTATTTTATACACAAGAACGTGTGGGTAAGGATGGGGCTGTTTTTTCTATCCTTAAATTCAGAACGATGGTTAAAAATGCGGAGGAAAATGGTGCTGTTTTTACAAAGGCTAACGATTGCCGAGTGACTGCTTTCGGTAAGTTCATGCGAAAAACTAGAGTAGATGAGTTTCCACAGTTTATCAATATTCTTAAAGGAGATATGGCAGTAATTGGTCCAAGACCTGAGCGTCCTGTTTTTGTGAAAGAAATAGCAGCAAGTATGCCATTTTATGAAACGCGACACATTATCAAACCGGGGTTGACGGGTTGGGCGCAAGTCAATTATTCGTACGGAGAAACACTTCAAGATAGCTTGATAAAATTGCAATACGACTTGTATTACATCAAGCACCGTTCTATTTATTTGGATCTAAACATCGCTTTTAAAACCATTACCACTGTTCTTTTTTATAGAGGGCAATAAGGTTATTTGATTTTGTTTTTTTATTTGTGCTTTGTTCGTAGTCCCTAGTCCTTTAGTTCTGAGTCCTTAATACTTAATACTCACCACTCACGATTTACCACTCATAATTCACTACTCACAATTCACTACTCACAATTCACTACTCACCATTTACTACTCACCATTCACAAACTAAATAATAATAGGAATTGGTTTTTTGTTTTGAATTAACATCCTAATTGATAGTGCAGCACTCGTAATTACAATTGGTAGCACTAAAATTAAATGCGGTTTGTTGAGACAATAAGCGGTATAAATAGCCAAAGCAATTAAATTAATTGTAGCCAAGTAGCAAATTATTTTTTTGTTTTTCATCCCATAAGCCCACAATAATAATAGCAATAGAGGATTAAACACCAGAAGGTTATAATTATTAGCTAATTCTGCGTGTAAAGAAAAGCTCCAAGCTGTTGCAAATAATACTCCAATAAGTCCTAAAACTGTCATGAAGAATAATGAAAGTCCTTTTTTGTTGAAACCCACGATAGCAAATAAAATTAAAATGTAGCTATACGGATTATTCCACCACGAAAAAGGAGTAGGTTGGTTGTAGGGCAATACCGTTATCGTCTCTTTTGATAGAGCTGATTTATTAAACTGTACTTTCTTTAGGCTTTCTAACAAATCAATTGGTAAAAAAATGCGGTTGGCAGTTTGGTCTACTTTGGAGCCGAAGATGATGCTTGTACCGAGTTTTTCGTAAAAATGACCATCAAAATAAGGCAGTAATACATCGCGATAGCTGTTGTTAGTAGCCTCTTTTTTTGTAATTAGGTTGGTGTCAACTGCTTTATTGATGGCATCGACTACCATAGTAGTACAGTTTTTATCAATGAATTTGTATGTATAATGACTATCTGCTGAGGTAATATCGTGCTGTAGTTGTTCAAAAAGTCGTTGTTTGGCATCAAGTGGGAGCATTAATTCTTGCTCATAAACCGCTCTTTGTTCGTATTGGTATTGACCGATGAAATCTGTATACGAATGGGCAACGGCAAAATACTGTAAATCGCCTTTGGCAAATTTCATCACGAAGTTGGGCGTTTTAAAATCGAAGGCCCCATAATTGTACACAGCATCAAAGCCAGTTGTTGCATCTTGAACTCGAACCGCTGTATGGCCAAACAAAGAGTACGACTCGTTACCTGTGCCACATGTAAGTACACTAACTTTGCTTTGTGGTGATAACGATAGCGGTTGGGCATCAATAGCAATGCTACATATTGCGATTAAGATGACAATAAAGGTTTTGTAAATTGAAAATTTCTCCATGAAATTTATTTGTTTAATGTTACTCAATAGCTGCAATATTGTTTCTTTTTCATTTACGAAAATAAAAAAACTGTACAACTAATTGTTATTGGGTTACCTTCGAAAAAGACCTAAATCAACTTTGACTGAAAAAATATTTGAGTACAAGGCAGTGCTTTGATCGCCAATATCCGTCAGTGCATAGTCAATTTGAATACCTTTGTATTTGAATCCGAGACCTATGTTGGGTTGAAATCCTACTTTGTCGGTACCGTCTAATTGTTGTACGTTCTGGAAATTTCCCATTCCTGCACGAAGAAATACTAGATCGGTATAACCAAATTCAAAACCCACTGCTGGATCAATACTAACAAAATCAGTAGCAATGAGGTCATTGGTTTTTGTAAAGCGCATGTTCAAGTTGGCCGCTGCTTCAATGCTGTAATCGTATCGGATGATAAATTTTTTAGCCAGTCCCAATTGTGCTTTTGGAGCTGTAATTTCCGTACTTTCTGGTAATTCTTGATTTTGTCCCGGAATGGCATTGGCAATTTTTTGATACTCTTGTTCGTCAATATTCCAAACGTTATAAGTTGTGGTAATGTCGCGCACCATTATCCCAAAAGACCAACTGTTGCGTTCAAACTGTATTCCTGCATCAAAACCAAATCCCCAAGCATCGGCAAACTTTCCAATAACTCTTCGGATAACTTTAGCATTCAATCCATATTGAAAACCAGGAACGGGTAACTTTCGAGCGTATGAAAACGTAAAACCATAGTCAGCCGTTGAGAATAAACTTATCCTGTTGTAATCAATATTGCCTTCGCTGTCAATTAATTCAGTGGTATTCAAAATGTCATCTACTCCAAAGCGGATAAGTGATATTCCGTAAGCACTGCGCTCGTCAATTGGGCTGGCATAGGCCAAATAATCGTACTGCGCAATATTTGCAAAATAATTGGCATGCATGAATGACACTTCGTGATCCTCTAGTTGAACCAATCCTGCCGGGTTCCAATAGCCTGAATTAACATCTTTTGTGGAGGCTACTGCCGTATTGGATCTTCCTAAAGCAGCTGCATCAACACCGATGTTCATAAACTCGTTAGAATACTTCCTAACTGTTTGTGCAAAGGTGCTCATGGAAAGCAATGCGAAGACAAAGAAAAGGCTTTTGTGTAAGGGTGTCATTTTTACAAACAAGGGGGGATTGTTTAATTTTTATCAAAAATAGAATTTTTTATTCAGCTGACTTTCATTTCCTGCTGAATTCTTTTGATGTGATAGGGTCTAAAACTATTGCTAGACAACGTTTCTAAAATAGTTACAACTACAATTTAAATACGCGCATTAAGAAAGATAAACTTAAAAACCACTACTGCTCCTAAAAACTATCTTAAAAACGTATTTTTCATTGGCATATTGTACTAAATTTGCGCACTTATACTTTAAATCACAAGTCTATGTCGTTTGTAAAACATCTTCCTAATTCTATTACCTTACTTAATCTTTTTTCAGGATGTATCGCTCTTGTTTTTGCATTTCAGCAAGATTTTGAAATGGCTTTTTATTTTGTGTGTTTGGGTATTTTTCTGGATTTTTTTGATGGGTTTTTCGCACGTATGTTTCAGGTTTCTAGTTCACTAGGCTTGCAATTAGATTCGTTGGCTGATATGGTAACTAGTGGCGTAGTGCCCGGCGTGGTGATGTACCACATGTTGGTAAGTTATGCTTCTACTGCTCCTGCGCCTCATTTGCAAATTCTCCCGTACTTGGGTTTTATAATTACTTTAGGATCGTGTTACCGTTTGGCTAATTTTAATATTGATACGCGTCAAACGGATTCATTTATTGGTTTGCCAACTCCTGCCAATGCATTATTTATCTTGAGTTTGCCTTTAGTTTTAAAATACACCGATTCATTAATTGCAATTGAATTGCTTACAACAGATTACTTTTTATTGCTCATTACTTTATTGAGCGCCTATATGTTGAATGCTGAAATCCCGTTGTTTTCTTTGAAAATTAAAAAGTTAAGTTGGGCAGTCAACCGTTTGCAAATCGTTTTTCTTTTGATTTCAGTATTGTTATTAGTATTTTTCCAATATTTAGGAATTCCGTTGGTGATTCTTTTTTATGTTTTACTTTCTGTGGTAAACAATAAAATGTTGCAAAAGTAAATTTGTCGAAATGGCCAGACAAAAAATAGTTAGAAAAACGCGTACCGTTCGAAAACCCAAACAGAACAGCTATTGGCGTCGCTTTTTGTTTTCAAAATATCTAATCGGTTTTTTAGTTGTTTGTTTACTGCTAGCTCTGGCGTATTATTACCGTAATGGTTTAGCTTATTATTTTAGTTTTAAAAGTGATAAATCAAACACTGAAAGCGCATTATCCAAAAAACTTTCAGACGTTAGAAATATACAAGTACTTGCAAAACATGAAGGTAAAAGCGTTGGGATCGATGTTTCTGAATACCAAGGAGAAGTTAGTTGGTCTTACGTAGACACTTTAGAACAAAAATATCCTATTGACTTTGTTTTTATCAGAGCAACTGTTGGGAGAGATCGAAAGGATCGAAAATTCGAACAAAACTGGCTTGGTGCCAAAAAGAACAAAATGATTAGAGGTGCTTATCATTATTACCGTCCTAACGAAAATTCTTTAGAACAAGCCAAGCTTTTTATTGAAACAGTACGTTTGCAAAAAGGCGATTTACCTCCTGTTTTAGACATTGAAAAATTACCTAAAAATCAATCAATTGCTAATTTGAAAATAGGTTTGCGACGCTGGTTGGAAGCCGTTGAAAAGCATTATGGAGTGCGTCCCATTATCTATTCAGGAGAGCGGTATTATGATGATTTTTTGAAAGACGAATTTAGTGACTACCTTTTTTGGATTGCCAATTATAATTTTTATCGTGAATCGATCGACTCTGATTGGTTGTTTTGGCAGTTTACTGAAAAAGCAACGGTGCCAGGTATTGATGAAAATGTAGACGTAAATATTTACAATGGCGATGTGCAGCAATTGCGTTTTATTACGATTGAATAGTTGGTTGATAATTTTTCCTTATTGTTTTTGAGAACGGAAATGCTTTCGCAAAAAAAAAGAGTTCTCAATTAGAACTCAATTTTCTTTTTACGCAATTCAAAGTTTTGACCTAAGTATACTCTTCGAACCATTTCGTCTTCTACTAATTCTTCGGGTATTCCCGCTTTTAAAATACCACCTTCAAACATCAAATAGGTTTTATCCGTAATAGCAAGAGTTTCTTGAACGTTGTGGTCAGTGATCAAAATACCGATGTTTTTATTTTTAAGTTGCGCCACAATACGTTGAATATCTTCCACGGCAACAGGGTCTACTCCCGCAAAAGGTTCGTCTAATAAAATAAACTTCGGGTCGGTAGCTAAGCAGCGTGCAATCTCGGTACGACGACGCTCTCCACCCGACAACAAATCACCACGATTGGTACGTATGTGTTCTAAACTGAATTCGGCAATCAAACTTTCCATTTTGGCAACTTGTTCTGCTTTTGTTAAGTTGGTCAATTGCAGCACACTCAAAATGTTATCTTCGATACTTAATTTTCTAAAAACAGAAGCCTCTTGCGCTAAGTAACCAATTCCTTGCTGCGCTCTTTTGTACATTGGATAATCAGTAATATTCAAATCATCCAAAAAAATGTTGCCAGAATTGGGTTTAACCAAACCAACAATCATGTAAAAAGAGGTAGTTTTACCAGCACCATTTGGTCCCAATAAACCTACGATTTCGCCTTGGTTTACCTCTACCGAAATGCCTTTTACAACACTACGACCTTTGTAGGTTTTGATCAAATTCTCAGCTCTTAATTGCATTACTTCTTGTTTTTATTTTAATGATATAGTGGTTTTGAAAACTTTAGTTTTTAGTTTCAGGGTTCAAATGAACAACTAAAACTAAAAACTAAAGCCTCCTTTAACAATTTATTTGGTTGCGTTTTCTTCTAGCGCTTCCCAAAATTCGTATGCACGACGCAAATGTGGCACCACAATAGTACCGCCAACTAGGGTTGCAATTCCCATTGCTTCCATCATTTCCTCTTTAGTTACACCTTCTTTGTGGCTTGTTTCTAAATGGTATTTTACACAGTCATCACAACGTAAAACAGCCGATGCTACTAATCCAAGGAGCTCCTTAGTTTTTACATCTAAAGCCCCTTCAGCATAAGCGTTTGTGTCTAAATTGAAAATACGTTTTACAATTTTATTATTGTCTGCCAATAATTTTTCGTTCATTTTTGAACGGTAGTCGTTGAATTCTTGAATGATATCAGCCATTGATTTTTTGTTGATTTTTTACTACTATTTTTGATATTAAGATACTTGCTTCATAGATGATTAGCATCGGAATGGTAACAATAATTTGACTAACCACATCTGGCGGAGTTACAATTGCCGCTACAATTAAAATTATAATTACAGCGTATTTCCAATATTTTCGTAAAAATACAGGTGTTACTAAACCAAGCTTGGTCAGGAAATATATAATTATTGGTAATTCAAAGAATAACCCACAAGCGATGACACTGGTTTTGATTAAACTGATGTAGGAGTCAATGCTAAACTGATTTTTCACCACATCACTTATTGTGAAAGTGGCAAAGAAATTTACCGACATAGGAACGATTACAAAATAGCCAAACAATACGCCTAAGAAAAACAACATAGACGAAGAAAAAATGAAAAGTTTGGCGTGTTTTTTTTCAGAATCATACAAAGCAGGGCTAATAAATTTCCATAATTCCCACAAAATAAAAGGGAAACCAAGAATGAATCCTGCCGTGATACACGTCCAAATCAAAACATTGATTTGGCCTTCCATATTGGTGTTTTGGATGATAAATGGCATCTCAGTAACGCAAATAGTTTCAGCAAAACCCAATTGATAGGACAAATCACAGAAAAAGCGATAGGTTACAAAACTAGGTTTTGTTGGGCCAAAAATAACATCGTCAAAAATGTAATCACTAATAAAAAAAGTGATGGTAGCCAATACTAAAATAGCAATGGTACTGCGCACTAACAACCATCTTAATTCTTCAAGATGATCCAAAAACGACATCTCGTTTAAATTCTTTTTTGCCATTATACAATTCCTTCTTTTAATATGTCATGTAAATGCAATACACCTTTGTACTTTCCTTCATCGACTACAATGAGCTGCGTAATCGAAAAATCCTCCATTAGATTAAGTGCGTCTTCAAGGCGATTTGCTGAGCTAGTGACTTTGGGGTTTTTGGTCATGATATCTTTTGCGGTAAGCGTAGCAAAGGTATCGGTTTCGTTTAGCATTCTACGGATATCACCATCAGTAATAATTCCAATTACTTGCTCGTTTTCAACTACAGCTGTTACGCCAAGTCTTTTTTCTGAAATTTCAAATATCACTTTTTTAATTGGAGCGTCTGGGCTAACCATTGGTTTTAAACTATGCTCCAACAAGTCTTGTACACGCATGAGTAACTTTTTACCCAAAGCACCACCCGGATGGTATATGGCAAAATCTTCTGCTTTGAAACCGCGCATTTCCATGAGGCAAACCGCTATAGCATCGCCCATGACCAGTTGTGCAGTAGTACTGTTGGTTGGAGCCAAATTATTAGGACATGCTTCGGTATCAACTGTTGTGTTTAAAACATAGTCGGATCCTTTTGCTAAAAATGAAGTCATGTTTCCGGTGATAGCAATTAAGGTATTGCCAAATCGCTTCAATAACGGAACCAAAACTTTAATTTCAGGACTGTTGCCGCTTTTGGAAATACATATAATTATATCTTCGTTTTGAACCATTCCTAAATCACCATGAATAGCCTCTGAGGCATGCAAAAACAACGATGGTGTACCTGTTGAGTTGAACGAGGCTACCATTTTTTGGGCTATTATGGCGCTCTTGCCAATACCGGTAACAACCAATCGTCCTTTAGATTGGAAAATGGCAGTAACGGCTCTGCTGAAGTTTTCGTCCAGATAGTCAGTTAGTTTAGCAATTGATTGGCTTTCGGAAAGAATGGTTTTTTTGGCGCTGGCCAGTATATTTTCTTTAGTGATCAAAACAGAATGATTAAAATTTGTATGTGTAAAAGAAATTTGTACCTTTAGGTATTGCAAATTTATACAAAATACCACGTAATAAAGAATGAATTCAAACGAAATTGACATACACAAAGAATTAAAGAAGTATTTTGGCTTTAGCCAATTTAAGGGATTGCAGGAACAAGTCATTAAAAGTATTTTGAGTCAAAATAATACTTTTGTGATTATGCCTACAGGTGGAGGAAAGTCACTTTGTTATCAATTACCCGCTTTGATTCAAGAGGGGACTGCAATTGTAGTTTCGCCTTTAATTGCCTTGATGAAAAATCAAGTAGATGCTATTCGTAGCTTATCTTCAGAAAATGGAATTGCTCATGTTTTAAACTCCTCGTTGACCAAAACTGAAATTACACAGGTGAAAGCAGATATTAGTTCGGGTTTGACTAAACTGTTGTATGTAGCGCCAGAATCGTTAACCAAAGAAGAGTATGTTACTTTTTTAAGAAGCGTGCCTATTTCATTTGTAGCCATAGATGAGGCGCATTGTATTTCAGAATGGGGTCATGATTTTAGACCGGAATACCGTAATTTAAAGCACATCATCAAACAGTTGGGCGATGTGCCAATTATAGGACTTACGGCAACGGCAACGCCAAAGGTGCAGGAAGATATCTTGAAAAACTTAGATATGTCTGATGCTACCACATTCAAGGCATCGTTTAACAGACCTAATTTGTACTACGAAGTACGCACGAAAACAAAAAATATTGAATCGGATATCATTCGATTTATCAAACAAAATAAAGGTAAATCAGGAATCATCTACTGTTTGAGTCGCAAAAAAGTGGAAGCTATTGCCGAAGTTTTACAAGTAAACGGAATTTCTGCAGTGCCGTACCACGCTGGTTTAGATGCCAAAACTAGAGCTAAACATCAAGATATGTTTTTGATGGAAGATGTTGAGGTAGTTGTTGCTACCATTGCCTTTGGTATGGGAATCGACAAGCCAGATGTGCGATTTGTAATTCACCATGACATTCCTAAATCACTCGAAAGTTATTACCAAGAAACGGGTAGAGCAGGTAGAGATGGCGGCGAGGGACATTGTTTGGCCTACTACTCCTATAAAGACGTTGAGAAGTTAGAAAAGTTCATGTCTGGCAAACCAGTAGCCGAACAAGAAATAGGATTTGCATTATTGCAAGAAGTAGTGGCTTATGCTGAAACATCAATGTCTCGACGAAAGTTTATCCTGCATTATTTTGGTGAAGAGTTTGACGAAGCAACTGGTGAAGGCGCTGATATGGATGATAACGTTCGCAACCCAAAAGTAAAAGTAGAAGCACAAAAAGAAGTGGTGCAATTGCTAGAAGTAGTGCGTGACACCAAACACTTATACAAATCAAAAGAAATTGTTTTTACACTAATTGGACGTGTCAATGCGGTAATCAAAGCGCATCGTACTGATTCGCAATCCTTTTTTGGATGTGGAGCAACTCATGATGAAAAATACTGGATGGCTTTATTGCGTCAAGTGTTAGTTGCAGGCTATTTGTCAAAAGACATTGAAACATATGGAATTGTAAAACTGACTCCAAAAGGAGCTGATTTTATAGCTAATCCGGAATCGTTCCTCATGTCAGAAGATCATGAATACAATGAATCAGTAGATGAGGCTATTGTTACTGCAGCCAAATCAACAGGTGTTGCTGATGAGGTTTTGATGGGAATGCTTCGTGATTTGCGTAAAAAAGTGGCTAAGAAAATTGGCGTTCCTCCATTTGTTGTTTTTCAAGATCCTTCGCTGGAAGATATGGCTCTCAAATATCCAATTTCAGCAGCTGAATTAATCAATATTCATGGTGTTGGAGAAGGTAAAGCAAAGAAATATGGTAATGAATTTGTAGCCTTAATTAGTAGGTACGTACAAGACAACGATATTGTCCGACCGGATGATTTAGTGGTGAAATCTACTGGAGTAAATTCTGCCAACAAATTATATATTATTCAAAACATAGACAGAAAACTATCTCTTGACGATATTGCATCGGCAAAAGGTTTGAATATGGATGCTTTGATTAAAGAAATGGAACAAATTGTGTACTCCGGAACCAAACTTAATATCAAATATTGGATTGACGAAATGCTCGATGATGATCAGCAAGAAGAAATTCATGAGTATTTCATGGAATCAGAAACAGATAGTATCGAAAAAGCTTTGAAAGAATTTGATGGTGATTACGATTTAGATGAGTTGCGACTTATGCGAATCAAATTTATTAGCGAGGTTGCCAATTAATAACGAGTTCAAGAATTTTTTTCTACCCCAAATGTATGGTCATCAGCATAATTATTCCAACTTACAATGAAGCGCTCATAATAGAAAATACAATCTTGCATTTGCAAAAAATTATACCGCCTTCGAATTGTGAAATCATTATTTCTGATGGCGGTAGCACGGATGACACGTTACAAATTGCTGAAAAATTAGGTGTAGTAGCAGTCCTTTCGCCTGTAAAAGGACGCGCTGGGCAAATGAATTTTGGCGTGCAAAATGCATCAGGAGAAGTGTATTTTTTCTTGCATGCCGATAGTTTACCTCCTGCAGATTGTTATCTATCACTACAGAAAGCCTTTGCTCAAGGGTATAATTGTGGAAGTTTCCGCACGAAATTTGATTCCGATAGTTTTCTGTTAAAAGTTAATGCCTTTTTTACACGCTTCAATTATTTATTTTTTAGAGGTGGTGATCAGGGAATTTTTTTAACCAAAGCACTTTGGGAACGTGTCGGTTCTTACAAAGAAGAGATGTTTATCATGGAGGATTACGACTTCATTGCTCGAATTTGGGAACAAGGAAAATTCAAATTAATTCCTAAAGCGACCATGGTTTCTGCTCGAAAATATACTGATAATACATGGTTAACCGTGCAGTTGGCTAATTTGAAAATTGTACGCATGTATAAAAAAGGAGCCTCTCAAATTGATATGGTGACCACGTACAAACATCTTTTAAACTATCGTAAAAATGCATTTTAAAGACAAAGTAGTCTGGATTACCGGCGCATCTTCAGGGATAGGAAAGGAACTTGCTTTGCAGTTGGATGCGTTAGGAGCAATTTTGATTTTAACATCTTCTAATCAAAGTTTGTTGAGTGAATTGCAGCTACAGTTACAAAAATCAAAAATACTAGTTTACAATTTATTAGACATAAAAGGAATTCCGGGATTGGTTGACGAGGCTTTGTCTTGTTACGGGCGTATTGATTTTGTGATTCAAAGTGCTGGGATTAGTCAGCGTGCTCAAGCTACCGAAACGGATATGGCAGTTTATGAAAAATTAATGGCTATTAATTATTTTGCTCCAGTTGCAATCAATCAGGCTTTGCTGCCTCATTTTGTTGCGAAAAACTCGGGCCATAGCGTTATAATTAGCAGCGTAGCTGGATTAATGGGATTTCCTTTGCGATCTGGGTATGCCGCCTCAAAACATGCTATTAAAGGTTATGTTGAAACGGTACAATGTGAATTACTTGAAACCAAAGTACTGCATTCTATCGTATATCCAGGAAGGATTGATACTCCGATCTCGAAAAATGCCCTGCAAGGCAACGGACAACAGTACGGCACAACCGATGCGAATAACGAAGTGGGAATGGACGTAAAAATTTGCGCTCAAAAAATTATTAAAGGTATTCAAAAAGGTAAAAAAGCAATCGTAATTGTCAAAGCTGAACGTATTTTGCTGTGGCTATGGTGGTTTTGTCCCGCTTTGTATTATAAAATTGCTCATAAAAAAGGTTTACAAAATTAATATATAAACAGTCTATGCATCAGTATTTATCAGGAATTCAACAAGTAGGAATTGGAGTTAGTCAAGCGACAAAAGCCATGCATACCTACAAACATCTTTTCGGAATGGATGTTTTGATTTTTGATGATGAGGCTAAAGCTAGTTTAATGACGCAATATACTGGTGGAGTTGTATACAGCCGACGTGCTATTTTGACCATGAATTTGCAAGGCGGTGGCGGTTTAGAAATTTGGCAATTTAAAGACAGATCTCCAACTCAAGGTGCTCAAGTTGTCTTAGGTCAATTAGGGATTAATGCGGCTATTTTAAAATCTCGAAATTTAAAACAATCGCACCAACGTCTTTCTGCAATACAAGGTTTGGTTGTGAGTGCAATTGCATCAGGACCTGATAGTCAACCTTATTTTTATGTAACCGATACAGACTCAAATCATTTTAAAATAATTCCCTCTACCGATTGGTTTCAAAATAATGATTTTGATTTGGGTGGCGTTGTAGGAGCGGTTATTGGTGTAAGCGATATGGAAAAATCAATTGCATTTTACCAAACTATTTTAGGACTTGATACTATCACATACGATGATTTCTACACTGAAAATGGTCATAATTTTAGAAAAGTAGGACTTTTTAAAGCGGCAACAGGTAAGGGAGCATTCAATACCTTGCTAGGAAATGTAACTGTTGAATTGCTGCAAAATTTAGATCAAAAACAACCTAAAATTTACGAAAATAGGTTTTGGGGCGATTGTGGTTTTATTCATCTTTGTTTTGATGTTATTGCTATGGATGCTCTTAAAAATCATGCAGCTACACACGGATTAGAGTTTACAGTAGATAGCAACAATACCTTTGCGATGGATAATGCCTCGGGTAGATTTTGTTATATCGAGGATCCAGATGGCACCTTAATTGAATTGGTAGAAACACATAAAGTTCCTATCCTAAAAAAAATTGGTTGGTATTTAGACCTTCGCAAAAGAAATCAAGAAAAACCTTTACCGAGATGGATGATTAAAATGCTAGCTTTAAGTAAGGTAAAGTAATTACAAACTTTTATAAGTTTTGTAAAACCAGGCGCTTAAAGGCATGCATAGAAAAAGCACCAACGCTATAGTCCAATTAAAAATTACTCCTGTAATAATAGCCAGAAAAGCTACCAAAATAGGATAAAATAGCAACAGTATACCAAACAACACGGAGTCGTAAAAAACAGTATTCTTAGTTTTTTGCAAGGCTATTTTTTTAACCGAGTAATAAATTCCATAATTAGCCAAAAAACCTACGAAGGCTGGTGTCGCAACAATGTACTTTATAAATTTTGCTTGTAAGATTACTTGCTTTGGAAATATTTCAATATCCTTGGTGTCACTTTTTACCAACAAATTAGTGGTAATACCTGTTTTTAATTGTTTGTTGAATTCATTGAAAAAAACAGCTTCGTTCTCTTGTACATTTCTATCAATCGAAAAGGTTGGATTAAAATGTATCTCAACTTCTTTCGGGTTCTTGCGAAAGGAAGAATAATTGATCGCAGTGGGTTGAATTCGTAGGTTTTTTAATCCTGCTTCAGCTGCCATAAGCGCCAGTCGAGCAGTTCCTTTTTTTAACAGGCGTAGTTGCCATTCGTTTTTACAAATTCCTTCGGAGAAAATTAAAATCGTTTGATTCTGTTGGAGTAAATTGATACAAGTTTGAAACGTATCATCGTTTTTACTCAAATTCTCTTTTCCTTCACTTAATCGGTAAATTGGAATTAAATGCAAGGCTTTTAAAAATTGTGCTACTAATGGTTTTTTGAACGCATCGCCTCTTGCTAAAAAATAAATGGGTTGCGGGTAGTGCACAGCGATTACGATAGCGTCAAAAAAAGAATTTGGATGATTACTCGCTAAAATGGTAGGTTGGTTGGCTACAAAAGGCTCGTGAAAACGCGCTATCGTTTTTTTGGTGTACAATTGCAAAGCCACAGAAGCTGCTAGTTTAAAAAAATAATACATAGACAGTTATTTCCAAATAAGCGGTAAGTCTTTCTCCTCGTCGATATCTGTTAATTTTGGAAGGTCAAAAAAAGTTAGATTGCTTTCTTGAATGTCAGCAATCGTGTCAGAGTATACCGTTTCAGTGCTCCAAGTTTTATTTAAAAAAACAAATTCATGCAACTTTTTCATACCCAACAAATAATAGCCACCGTCAAAAGTAGGACCAATCACTGTGTCGTATGTTTCAAGTTGAGTAAAGGCTTCTTCGATAATTGTGGAGGTCAGTTCATAGCAATCGCTACCAATGATACAAACCGAGGTATAACCCAAGATAAAAACTTCTTGAAAAGCGGCATTCATTCGCTCTCCTAAATCCGAACCATGTTGCACTTTCTTATGAAATTCGGTCTCCGGCCATTGATCCTTTTGTACAATTGCATCAGAATAAAAAAGGAATTTATCAGCAGGAACTGGGCTGACAATTGCCTGAGTATGGTGCAATAGTTTTTTATAAATTTCTAAAGCTTTTTCATTCCCAATTGTTTTAGCCAAGCGAGTTTTTACTTTGCCTAATTCAGGATTCTTAGTAAATAAAATGATTGCATTTTTTTGCTGCATAATTTTAAATTAAAAAGCTGCAGTTGATTAGAACTGCAGCTTGTTTGGGTTAACAACAACCGCCTCCGTTATAATGAAAGGTCGACTCGCTGATGTAAATATCACTTCTGTTGAGGTCTGTTAGTGCTTGAGCTGTTTTATCGCATACCGCAAGAGGCTGATTTTTCAATAAAGTATGCCCTTTTTTATCGTCAAAATAAGCTTCTGTACCGTAATAAATCGCCGCTTTTCCAGTAAATACGCACGGTCCATCACTTGGCATCGGATCTTTTATGGCGCAAACTTCGATACTTTCAATAAAGATTAGTTCGTCTGTCGCATAATTTGCAGGATCTAAAATGCGGTACGGTCTTCTTCCCCTAATTTCGATGGTTCCAAAACCTACATCAGTTAACATTTTGATGTATTCTTTAATCGGAATACTTCCGCTAAGGCATAAAGCTCTTAAGTGGTCATCATTACGCAGAGTTTCGTTCATTTCTTGCTCGCACGTAGGATCGCTCATAACCAATCGGCCACCTGGCTTTAGCACACGATACATTTCTTGTAGCGCTTTTTTCAAATCATCTGTTTTGAAAATATTAAACAAGCAGTTTTGTGCAGCAATATCGATACTTTCATTTTCAATTGGTAGGTTTAAAGCATCTCCTTTTTTTAGTTCGACAAATTCACTTTTGAACCAATCGTTTTCTTGTTCAGCAACAATAAAATTCTGACGAGAAGCTTCTAGCATTTCATCGACTACATCTACACCAACTACACCACCTTTTTGACGAGAAAAATAAGCAAATTGCAGTAATTCCATTCCGCCACCCACGCCAACATATAAAATCTTTGGATTGTTGATCAAATCTTGTGCAGAGATGGTGCTTCCGCAGCCGTAATTCATTTCTTGCATAATTTTTGGAATTTCCAAACCAGGGAATTTCCAAATTGGTGTAGTCGTGCAGCACAATCCTACATCAGGAGTTAAGGCGGCATCGCGGTAAAGGTTGACGGTAGCGTCTAAATAATTTTCCATTCGATTGTATTTCTTCTTATTATTAATTTTAAGTTTTAATTTTCGTTTCAAAGAATCCTTTTAAGAAACGTTGCGCTATGCAACAGCTCCTCCACAACTACTTCCAGAACCTGCTGTACAACCGTAACAGTGGTTGTTTACAATGATAGAGCGATCTTGCAACGCATTTGCATTAAAAGTGCTAATGTGCTGTGTTGTTGGATTACTCACTTTTAGTTCTAACATTTGATTAAAATCACAGTCGTAAATATAGCCGTCCCAACCTATT
This sequence comes from Flavobacterium turcicum, assembly GCF_011365745.1. Classification (GTDB taxonomy): domain Bacteria; phylum Bacteroidota; class Bacteroidia; order Flavobacteriales; family Flavobacteriaceae; genus Flavobacterium; species Flavobacterium turcicum. The sequence continues at coordinate 54,167 of NZ_JAAOBY010000005.1, forward strand.
GAAATGGTGTTTCTACACATTACATTTTCTGCGGCTGTTGGGTTAAAGGCATCGATTAATTTGGTCATATAATCTTCGTAATTTTCAGATGTGATCAAATAATCAAGATAGCGACTTACAGGCAAATTGGTAATGGCAAATAAGTTGTTAAAACTAATTCCAAAATCATTAGCAAGAGCCGTTTTGTATTCTTTTTCAAGTGCACTTTGATCTGGCGGTAAAAAGGCTCCAGCAGGATTGTAAACTAAATTTAATTTTAATCCGGAGTCTTCTTTGCCATAGCCCACCTCGTTTAGCATTTGCAAAGCTTTGATAGAACTTTCAAAAACACCATCACCGCGTTGTTTGTCAGTTCTATTTTTCGAATAAAACGGCAAAGATGAAATGACTTCAATTTTGTGTTTTTTGAAAAACTCAGGTAGGTCGTTGTATTTTTTGTTGGCAGTAATGATAGTCAAATTGCAGCGAACGTACATTTGAATACCTAGTTTACTTACTTCTTCAACAAACCATCTAAAGTGCGGATTCATTTCAGGAGCGCCACCAGTCATGTCTACAATTTTAAAAGTAGGATTGGCTTTGAGAACTTCAATGATTGTTTCCATTGTTTCTTTGGTCATGATTTCCTTTCGATCAGGACCTGCGTCGACATGGCAATGCGTACAAACTTGATTGCACATTTTGCCCAAATTGATTTGAAAAACTTCAAGAGCAGTAGGACGAAGAGGACGCAAACCAATTGTATTTAGTTGGGTATGAAATGGTGTAAATCGTGTAGGATTTTGTTCCAAAACTGCCAGTTGATGCTCTGCTTTTGATAAGGAGTTAGCTGTAGCTTTAAGTGATTTTAATTTAATTTTTACAAATTCGCTCATAAACTTATTTTCTTGACTTTATTCATCATTTGAACACCATGAACCAAACTAGCTCCCCCACGAATGGCTGCAGCAACATGTACGGCTTCCATCATTTGGCTTTCGCTGTATCCTTTTTCGTAGGCATCAGAGCTGTAAGCATCAATGCAATACGGGCATTGCACAGCATGGGCAACTGCAAGTGCAATTAATGATTTTTCTCGTGCTGTAAGAGCACCTTCTTTAAAAACTTCTCCGTAATAACCAAAGAATTTTTCGCCCATTTCTTTTTGAAATTCAACGATGTTGCCAAATTTTTTGAGGTCATCTGCGTTGTAATAATTTTTATCCATCTCAGTTTTTAGTATTTAAAATTTTCTAGAAATAAACTCCAATCGTAATCGTTATATTTTAGTTTTGGTTTTGTGCCTTTGGGAATGATTTTTAAATCTTCACAAATTTTTAAAATGCCTTTTTTGTTTCCAAAGTCTCCTCGAAACCAACTCATTAATATAGGTAGGTGCAAAGTATTTTTATCCTTGTCATAGCGCGCGTCATTGCTCAAATAACTTTTAGTAGCTATGTCAAGTTGCTCGTTTATTTTAGCGGGATCGTAAGAGAAAATTGGTGGACAACTTTTTGCCCCACAATTCAGGCTAAAATGAATTCTATAATCCACCTTTTCTACACGGTATTTTTTCTCTAATTGGGTCGGAAACAACTTCGAAAGTTTTCCTAAACTCAATTTAATGCTTGATCTTCTTAAAAAACCGTGTTCAATCATGTCTAAACTCAATTTGTTTCCAGCAACTACAAATTGCTTCGATTTAAAAAAGGAGTTGCGACTTTTGTATTTTTCAGAATCTTTTTTTAAAGCATAATTAGTAAACCCATTATAAAGGTTGATAAAGAAGGCTTTCTTAAGATCATCTGAACCCAGTTGAGCGAGTAATTCTTTTTCATCTGCTTTTGCAATAGCCTCGATTAAAGAAACAGTAGTAGTGTCACCATATTTAGCAGCTTCAATAAAATCTTGCGAAATTTTCACATAATTTTTCGGCTGCGCCAATGCGACTTGAACAAAACAAAGGATAAATATTATATTTTTCATAGCATTGTTTTCGTAAATTTATTATTATTTACGAGATTTACCAATAATAGTTTTATAATATGACATATTTACAACAGATTTTAGAATCAACAGAATTTTTAGTTTCAAAAGGAATAGCAAGTCCATCAATTGCAGTGGTTTTAGGAACAGGTTTAGGAAAATTTTTAGACCATCTGGTAGTTGAGCAGACCATTGATTATGCTGATATTCCTCACTTTCCAGTTTCAACTGTTGAATTTCACAAAGGCAAATTAGTAATAGGAACAATAGGTGACAAAAAAGTAATTGCCATGCAAGGCCGATTCCATCTTTACGAGGGATATTCTTTGCAGCAAGTTACTTTCCCTATCCGAGTATTGCATCAATTGGGAGTAAAGCATTTGTTATTAAGCAATGCTGCCGGCGGAATAAATAGTGCTTTTAAAAAAGGCGATTTAATTTTACTAGATGATCACATCAATTTGCAAGGAGGTAGCCCGCTTTCTGGTTTAAATAGTTTTGAATACGGAGGAATTTTTCCAGATATGAGCGCGCCTTATGATGGCTTTCTGAATAAGAGGTTTCAACAAATAGCTGAAAAATCAGCTTTTGAATTAAAAAAGGGAGTGTATGCTTCTGTTTACGGACCGCAACTTGAAACCCGTGCGGAATACCGTTTTTTGGGTCGAATTGGTGCTGACATGGTAGGAATGAGTACTACGCCAGAAGTAATTGTAGCCAATCAGTTAAAATTACCGTGCGCTGCCGTGAGTGTAATTACTGACGAGTGCGATCCAGATAATTTAAAACCTGTTGATATAGCCGAAATTATTGCAATAGCTGGCAAGGCCGATGAAAAATTAAGCCAATTATTTGTTGACGTGATTAACAGTTTAGGATAATTTTATCCCTAGTACAATTCACCACGATGAGGTTTTAGTGCATCACGAACGGCAATCATGTGCTCATCGGTTACAACCATAAAGGCAAGGGCTTGCATTTCGCCTTGTACCGTGAATCCGGTAATGGATAAGGGGAGCTTTTCGATTTGAATGTATTCTTTTAAATGGATTTCGTGGTGTTCAGCTGTTTTGGCTGCTGCCGGTCCGCGGAAATCCCAAATTAATTTTATTTTTCTTGCCATTTTGTATCGTTTTGGTGCTTGATATTATTCGAGTGCCAAAGGTACAAAGACTATTTTAAAAAGGGAGTCTTTCCTTATTTTCAAGAGCCTTTATTGGAGCGCTACTAGATGTCGGTTCAAAATAGTACTTTTGCACACTAATTCCGTGTTGAAAAATACTATTTAGGAATTTAAAGAATCCAATACGTTAAAAAAATGCCGCAAGAACTCTTATTACAAGTCTCTCCCGAAACCGCAGCAAGTGAGTCGCTGTTAAAAACTCATTTGTCAAAACAAATCAAAGTTGCTGTTCAAGATATTGATCATGTTGTAGTTTTAAAAAGGTCAATTGATGCGCGCCAAAAGGCCATCAAAATAAACCTTAAATTGTCAATTTTTTTAAAAGGTGAGCTTTTTCAAGAGCAAAAGGTACAACTTCCAGACTATCCCAATGTCACTTCTGCTCAAGAGGTTATTGTGGTTGGTGCAGGCCCGGCAGGTCTTTTTGCTGCTTTGCAATTGATTGAATTGGGTTTAAAGCCAATTGTAATTGAAAGAGGCAAGGATGTTCGCGGACGACGTAGAGATTTAAAAGCCATAAATCGAGACCATATTGTCGATGAAGATTCTAATTATTGTTTTGGTGAAGGTGGTGCAGGAACGTATTCTGACGGTAAATTATACACTCGCTCTAAAAAACGAGGCGATGTAACTCGAGTTTTAGAATTGTTTGTTGCTTTTGGAGCGTCATCTGATATTTTGGTCGATGCGCATCCACATATTGGTACTAATAAGTTGCCACAGATTATCCAAGACATGCGTGAAAAAATTATCGAATGCGGCGGTCAGGTTTTATTTGAAACCCGTGTTACGGATATTTTGGTGAAAAATAATGAGGTTGAAGGGATTGTAACCCAAAATGGCGATACCATTTTAGCTCAAAAAATTATTTTAGCAACTGGTCATTCAGCTCGAGATATTTTTGAACTATTAGATAGAAAAAAGATTTTTATAGAAGCTAAGCCTTTTGCTTTAGGCGTGCGTGCAGAGCATCCGCAAACCTTGATTGATAGCATTCAGTACAGTTGTGATTATAGAGGCGAACACTTGCCACCAGCGCCTTACAGCATTGTCAAACAAGTAGGAGGTAGAGGAATGTACTCTTTTTGCATGTGTCCGGGAGGCGTAATTGCTCCTTGCGCAACAAGTCCTGGAGAGGTGGTAACCAACGGTTGGTCGCCTTCAAAGAGAGATCAAGCTACCGCTAATTCTGGAATTGTAATTGAGTTGCAATTGGCAGATTTTAAACCATTTGCTAAGTTTGGAGCGCTTGCTGGAATGGAATTTCAAAAAAGTATTGAGCAAAAAGCTTGGCATCTTGCGGGAGAAACCCAAAAGGCTCCTGCACAGCGAATGATTGATTTTACACAAAGTAAAGTTTCAAGCGATATTCCAAAAACATCCTATGTGCCTGGGACAACTTCGGTAGAAATGGGACAAGTTTTTCCTGGTTTCTTAACGCAGATTTTAAGGGAAGGTTTTAAAGAATTTGGAAAATCAATGCGCGGTTATTTAACTAATGAAGCAATTCTTCACGCACCAGAATCACGAACTTCATCACCGGTTCGTATTCCTAGAGACGTGTACACTTATGAGCATGTTCAAATTAAAGGTTTGTATCCTTGCGGAGAAGGTGCAGGTTATGCTGGCGGAATTATTTCAGCTGCAATTGATGGTGAAAAATGCGCTCAGATGATTGCAACTGTATTAAAAAACAAATAGTTTTTATCTCAACCGAAATCATGACTTTCGTAAGTTTTAAAATTAAATGCCGTTGTTTTTTGCTTTTTGAAGCAGGAGCAACGGCATTACTTTTTATTTTTTGGAGTTCATTTCCATATAATCAATGGTTAAATTTGATAAGGCTTTCATACCCAACACAAATCCACTCTCGTCGATATAAAAATCTGGGGTGTGATGCGGCGCTGTCTCAGCAATGGGTTTTCCTTTTGGCGCACCACCAAGAAAGAAATACAAACCCGGAACTTTTTCTTGAAAATACGAGAAATCTTCGGCGCCTGTTACAGCGGGAGTTATTGAAACTTTATTTTTTCCAGCTGTGGCTTCGAGTGTGGGAACCATTTTTTCAGTTAGTTCAGGATCGTTGTATGTAATTAGTGTTTGATTAGTGATTTTTACATCTGCTGTTACACCTGCGCTTTCTGCGATTCCCTTTACTACTTGGTTTAATCGATTGTGTAGCAGTTTTTGCACCTCTTTGTCAAGTGATCTGATGGTTCCCGTCATAATTAATTCTTCGGGAATCACATTAGAGCGAACACCTGCATTGATTTGGCCTACGCTGATAACTGCAGCCGATTCTGAAAGGTTAACGTTTCGGCTCACAATAGTTTGAATGCCCATAATCATCTGTGCTGCGGTAGCAATAGGATCTACGCCCAACCAAGGATAGGCTCCGTGCGTTTGTTTGCCCTTTAACTTGATGGTAAACCAGTCCGAAGCAGCCATTGTACCTTTCGAACGGTATTTAATTTGTCCAACTTCAGTTTGCGCGTTAATATGAAGTCCAAAAATAACATCAACCTTCGGATTTTGTAAAACGCCTTCTTGTACCATTAATTTGGCGCCACCTTCTTCACCTTCTGGTGGACCTTCTTCGGCGGGTTGAAAAATGAATTTCACGGTTCCTTTTAAATCTTTCTTTATTGATGCAAGGATTTCAGCAGTTCCCATCAATATAGCAATGTGCGTATCGTGTCCGCAGGCGTGCATCACTGAAACTGCTTTCCCATTATATTCACCCTCTGCTTTGGATGCAAAAGGAATTTCAACTCTTTCTTTTACGGGCAGTGCATCAATATCCGCTCTTAACGCAACTACAGGCCCGGGTTTACCGCCTTTTAAAATACCTACAACGCCTGTTTTTGCTACGCCCGTTTGCACTTCTAGTCCTAAACTTCGTAAATGAGTTGCTATTTTTTCGGATGTTTTAAATTCTCGGTTGCCTAATTCAGGGTTTTGATGAAAATCCCTTCTCCAAGAAATAACTTGAGATTCTAATGCGGTTGCTTTTTGGTCAATTTTTGCTTTTAATGATCCAGTTTGCCCAGAGCTTATGCTACTCACGGCGAGTAATCCTAATAAAGGAAAATATTTTTTCATGGTTTTTGGTTATTTGTTGCAAGTTAAAATTTCCTGTGATTTTAATTTTATGTTTTCAAAGGAAAGGTTATCAGACAAATATAACGAATTTCTAATAGCTAAGAAGCTAGTACTCGAACTTCAACCATTGCATAAAAAAAACGCCTCGGTCTTAGTGACAAGGCGTTGTAGTAGTATTACTTTTTTTTCAATCTGTTTTTGAATAATTTTTCAAATTTTTCTAATTTCGGTTGAATGACCATCTTACAATAAGGCTGTGAACTATTGTTTTTGTAATAATTTTGATGATACGACTCGGCTTTGTAAAATGTAGTCAAAGGCTCTAAGGTTGTCACTATTGGGCTATCGTATACCTTGGCTTTGCTTAAATCTTTGATCAAAGCTTGTGAAATTTTTTTCTCATTCTCGTTCTTGTAAAAAATAGCGGAGCGGTATTGTGTTCCAACATCAGCGCCTTGTCTGTTGAGTGTTGTTGGATCGTGAACGGTAAAAAACACTTTAAAAATCTCATCTAAATTAGTAACATTCTTATCGTAAGTAAGTTGCACTACCTCTGCATAGCCTGACTGACCAGTGGAAACGTCCTCATAAGTAGGGTTGCTCGTTTTTCCGCCTGCATATCCAGATACGGCGCTTTGAACACCAACCAAATTTTCGTAAACTGCCTCAACACACCAGTAACAACCGCCAGCTAATGTGATGGTTTCTAAATTTGGTTTCGACTTGTTTTGAGCAAATAATCCCGTTGTTAAAAGTAGGAGGGTAAAAAGTATCTTTTTCATATTATTTGGTATCAGGTATAAAATCTAAAGCAATGGAGTTCATACAGTATCTTTTTCCAGTAGGCTCCGGACCGTCATCAAATAAGTGGCCAAGATGTCCGTCGCATCTTCCGCAAAGCGCTTCGATGCGCTCCATTCCTAAAGAATTATCATTTTTATAAACCACACTGTTTTTATTGTCTTGTTCAAAAAAGCTTGGCCATCCGCAATTACTTGCAAACTTGGCGCCTGATCGAAAAAGTTTATTTCCACAAGCAGCACAATAATAGGTTCCTTTTTCATCGGTATTCCAATACTTTCCTGTAAAGGGTCTTTCGGTATCGGCATTACGTGAAACTTCGTATACATCTTCGGGTAAAACTTTTTTCCATTCTGCATCGCTAACCTTTAACTTGGTTTGGTCAGTATTAGAATAATATGGATTTCCTGGTTTCGAGATGGTGTTTGCAGCACTTTCAACGACAGGCGCGGCTTGTTTTTTTGAAGTTTGTGCACACGCAGTTAGCATGAATAGCGGTACAATAAACAATTGACAAAGAATTCGTTGAGCTGTTTTCATGATTTTATTTTTTTAATTTCAATACAAATGTAAATTGCTTTTTACAATTAAAGCGTCGCCTAAAGGACAAATTAATACTTGTTTAAGCGAGTTTTATAATAACATTTACGGTTAAAAATTGTCTTTGGATTGATACAGCTTTAAAGATTCGTGTAATTGAACTTGAATTTCCAGCCCTTTTTTAATATCAAAAAAGATTTTCATCTTGTGAGTCAGTTTTGTGTGATGTAAAATCCTTTTTTCAATGTGCAAGATGGTTTTAAAAGCACAATTTTAGTTTTTTAAAAGATTTTCTTTCAGATTTACAGCTGATAATTTTTGTCAAAACAATACTATTTTGCAATAGAAATAGTTGATTTTTGCTTAAGGTATACAGAACAAATTTGAATCATCATAAACGATTCAAAACGGAATGTTAAAGACTAAGGGGCAAATTATTTTTTTGTACTTTTGGAAACATAATAAAGTAAAATGGTAGAAGAAAATGTAATTTTAGTAAATGAAAACGATGAGCAAATAGGTTTAATGCCTAAATTAGAAGCACATCAAAAAGCAGTTTTGCATCGTGCTTTTTCCGTTTTTGTTTTAAACACCAACAACGAAATTATGTTGCAGCAACGGGCACATCATAAATACCATTCTCCTTTGTTATGGACCAATACGTGCTGCAGCCACCAACGAGAGGGCGAAACTAATATTGAGGCAGGAAGTCGCCGACTTTTTGAGGAAATGGGTTTCAAGACGCCGTTAAAAGAACTTTTTCATTTTATTTACAAAGCCCCTTTTGATAATGGATTAACAGAGCATGAGCTTGATCATGTGATGATTGGTTACTCTAATGACGAACCGAATATTAATCCTGAAGAAGTGGAAGCGTGGAAATGGATGAAAATTGAAGATGTAAAAACCGATATGCTTCAGCATCCTGAACTATACACGGTGTGGTTTAAAATTATCTTTGATGAGTTTTACCATTATTTAGAAGAACATAAAAGTCCATTAGCGCCCTAAACGCTTACCTTAATACTATCAATATGAGAGTTACTATTTCGAGAAAAGCCCACTTTAATGCGGCGCACCGTCTGTACCGAAAGGATTGGACCTTTGAACAAAACGATGCCATTTTTGGCAAATGCAATAATCCTAATTTTCACGGTCATAATTACGACATGACGGTTAGCGTAACGGGGGCTATTGATCCTGAGACAGGTTATGTAATGGATGTGAAGTTTTTGAGCGATATTATAAAAGAAGAGGTTGAAAATCAATTTGATCACAAAAACTTGAATTTGGATGTGCCAGAGTTTAAAGATTTGAATCCTACTGCCGAAAATATTGTAGTCGTAATTTGGGATAAAATCAGAAAGAGAATAAAGCCTGAGTTCGATTTAGAAGTAGTTTTATACGAAACGCCGCGTAACTTTGTAACCTACCGAGGAGAATGAAAGAGCTAAAAGTAGGTGATGTGATTCCGCATTTCTCAGCAATAGATACCGAAGGGAATTTGTTTGACAGTAAAACTGTTTTAGGTCAAAAGCCTCTTGTAATTTATTTTTATCCAAAAGACAACACGCCGGGTTGTACCGCACAGGCTTGTAGTTTCAGAGATCAATACGAGGATTTTAAGGAATTGGGTGCTGAAGTAATTGGAATAAGCGGAGATAGTACTAGCTCGCACCAAAAATTTGCCAAGCAATTTAAGTTGCCTTTTATTTTGTTATCAGATAGTAACAAAGCCATTCGTAAACTTTTTGGAGTACCAACGGGTTTGTTCGGATTAATGCCGGGAAGAGTAACCTATGTGACTGATAAAAATGGTGTGATTCAAATGATTTTTGACAGTATGATGGCGACTAAACACATTCCAAAAGCTTTACAAGCCACTCAAAAGTTGACATCTAAATAGATTACGTTTTTATTTACACGAACCGTTGTGCGCCGATTGTAAAAAATAGAGTAGCGGTTGCGAAGATTATTTTTGAGCAAGTGATGATTTTAGGTCCTAAAGTACTTCATACTTAACGGAAAAGCTTCTATTTTAGAAATTTACAAATCATAGCAGCTAATAGAAAGATTATGTGTACTTTTGCAAACGCAAATTAAAATTCAAATTTTAAATAAATAGAAATGGCAAACGTTAAAAATTTAAAGAAAGACATCAACTACGTTTTAGGAGATATTATTGAGGCAGTTTACTTGTTCGAGATTTCAACTACAGGAAAACCAACTACTGAAACTAACAACTTAATTGACGAGGCTATTGCTGCTTTTGATGTTTTGATCACAAAAGTAAACGCTAAAAACGTTGAAAATAAAAAAGCACACTTCAAGCAAATCAATGTTGAATTGGAACAAACTGCAAATCAATTGATTGCTAAAATCAACGAATTGTAGTCGAAAAAACCGATAAAAAAAGTGTAAAATTATTTTGGAGAAGTCAAATTCATCCTTATATTTGCACCGGAAATGAGACGCCAGCGTAGCTCAGTTGGCTAGAGCAGCTGATTTGTAATCAGCAGGTCGTGGGTTCGAGTCCCTCCGCCGGCTCATTGTAAAAACCACCTTTTTAGGTGGTTTTTTTTTTGTTTTATACTTAAGTTGTTCAGTTGCAATGGCTTTGAATTTTAATGAAAATTTCTTTTAAAAAACATTTGTATTATTCAAAAACCGCTGTATATTTGCACCCGTAATGAGTCGCCAGCGTAGCTCAGTTGGCTAGAGCAGCTGATTTGTAATCAGCAGGTCGTGGGTTCGAGTCCCTCCGCCGGCTCTTCGATAAACCATCTAACTTTTGTTAGGTGGTTTTTTTTGAACTATATCCAAGGAGCTATGTGCGCTGTTAATTGTCTAGTTTTCTATTTGAGTAGCTTTATAATTCACTATGTGTAATTCCTTTTTATTATTTATTAATACTGCATTGTTGTTTTTAACGACTGTTAAGCGATTAAAATATTTTTTAAACTATAGTTGTGTTCTTTAATTTTAGTTGCGCACCAAGCAAAAAAAAAACCACCTCCTTGAAAGGAAATGGTTTTTATGATGGGGCAAATTTTTGCAATTGTTTACTGCTTTGCGCCAGTAACAAATTTAGTTAGTTTTTTACCATATAACGATTGTGCTACTTTTGGAGACATCGCCTTTTGAATGGTATCTAAATATTTTATATTGATGTCGTAAATCTCAGATAAGGCAATATAGGGTGCTACTTCAAGATCTCTGTTGTTCAAAGCAAAATTAGTTGCGAACAAATATCTGCGTTTAAGGTTAGAGTCTTGTTTGGCTGATAAACTATCAACTACAGCATTGTTTTGTCTTTTGATCGCTTTGAATTTTTTTTCAACCAAGGTTAAATTTTCATCTGTGAAACGGCTTTTTATTTTTTTATACTCTTCAAATACATCATTGTTTTTTGATCCTGTTACAACAGCATCGGCTAAGTAATTATCTAATGAGGTTTCGATGGTTAGATTTCCTGGTTCTGCAAAAAACGATAAGTTATTATCTAATGAATTGGTTACTCCACGGTCTAATGACAGATACAACATTTCAGGTGATTCAAGTGTGAAGTGACTTTCAAAAGTAGATTTGCCATCAATTTTAATCGAATCAAGAATTACTAACGAGGTGTCAACAAAGCGTTGTAGGTATAAAGTTCCGTTTTTTAATCCCTTGATGTTTCCGGTGATATGCACATTGCCTTTTGATTCTGTTTTAGAACATGCTGCTAGAACAAGTACTCCAAGCACTGCCAAAATTGATTTTTTCATTTGAGTTTGATTGTTTTTGATAATTCATTTTTGTGTTGTTGCTAGAATTTTTATCCAGCAATGACCGCAAGTTTGAATTTGTTATTTTCGCGCAAAATAAAGAAAATTGTTGGAATGAAGGGATGCTAGTTTCATATTTTGACAAAAAAAATCCTAATTCATTTCTAAATTAGGACTTTTATACTGCGTACTCTCTTTTTAGCCTTTCAACCAAGCATCTTTCAGTGTTTTTTTAGTCGAATCTGAAGCGTTAAGGCTTTCTACTTCTTCGTAAGGTAGTTTTACTTTACCTGTAATCACTTGTTCTTTGCCATTACGTTTTATTTTTATCGCAATTGTTTCGTCTTCTTTCCATTTTTGACTATCGGTAATCAAGTCGTAAATGTTTTCCAAGCTGTAAGCTTTGTTATTAAAAGAAAGTAGTACATCATCACCTTTTAAACCTAATGAAGTGAAAAAGACGTTCAATTCATTATTAGGTAAAACCAAAATTTCTTTTGTAGCTTGGTTCACTGTGATGTAAGGTGTTTGTCCTTTTAAAAATACATTTCCTGGTGATTTCGTAGTTGTTTTAGACACCCCCACTTTTGCTAAGAAATCAGCATAAGGTATTGGAGTAGGTCCTGCAACATAGGTGTTCAAGAAATCGCCAACTTCGGGATAAGTAAATGAAGTAATTTTAGCAAACAACTCTTCGTCATTAAATGGTTTTGAAGCGCCGTATTCAACAGATAATTTTTGCATTAAGTCTAAGATTCCTCTTTCGCCATTACTTTTTTCGCGAATAATTATATCCAAACACATTCCTATCAGAGCTCCTTTTTCGTAAACGTTTAGGTATTGTGCTTTGTAAGGCTCTGTCAGAACATTAGCGCTCATGGTTGTAAATGGCATGGTGTCATTCATTTTAGATGCGTGTTCGATCTTTTGAGCCATTCGAGTGTAAAAATCTTCTTCGGTGATTAGGCCTTGATTAATTTGGAATAAGTTAGCAAAATACTCAGTTACCCCTTCGTACATCCATAAGTGTTTTGACATTTTTGGTGTATTGTAATCAAAGTAATGGATCTCTTTCGAGTGGATGGTAAGTGGAGTTACAATATGAAAAAACTCATGCGAAACTACATCTTTCATGTTTTTTACTAATTCGTCTTTTGGTAATAATTCAGGCATTACAACCGTTGTAGCTGTAGGGTGTTCTAAAGCGCCAAAACCCTTAGCATCATTAGGTTTCATGCTTGATAAATACAATAATACCGTGTATTTTTTAGTAGCATTGATTTTGCCCATAAATGTTTTTTGAGCAATCATCATTGTTTTCATTTCAGGAGTGATGCTTTCTGCAGTTATTTTGCCGCCAGGCGAAAATACTCCAATCAAAATTTCCATTCCATCAACAGTAAAGGTCGTATAGTCAGGTTTGGCATACATCACCGGATTTTCGATCAATTCAGCATAACGAGGCATGCTAAATACGTCATTGGTTTGACTTGCATCTTGATCAGTCATTGAGGTAGCTCCCCATAAGTTTGCAGGATGGGCAATGTTTACGGTATATGGTAAGTCGTTTTTGTCTTTAAAAAAACCTACAAAGCCATGCATGTTCAACATGAAATTAGTTCCTGCATCAATATTTGTTCCTGCTGGTGAAAACACATCGTTATTGCCAAAACCATTACCTTTTTCGGTGTCAAAAGTATCATTTACCAAATATGTAATTTTCGCTAATGTTTTTGCGTTTTTGATCACCCAAGTATTTTCATCTGCTTTGCTATTGCTTAGTAAATTTCCTTTACTGTCAAATGCTTTAAAGTCTTCGATGTATTTGCCGTAATCATCAACAGAGTAGGTTCCTGGAATTATCTTTGGGATACTATATGTTGTTTCATCAGCATTTATTTTTGGAGCAGCAACGGTAACCAAGACCTTGTCGTCTTTTACATCCGTTAAGTTAATGTTTACATTAATTTGTTCTTTGGCTTTTGCCGATGTTACGGTATTTGTTGTTTTACAACTCCATAGTATGCTTGCAAGCGCTAAGGAATAAAGTATTCTTTTCATTGTGTATCTTTAATTTTGCTTATTGGTCGGTGTAAAGCACCATTTGTTACAATTGTAGTTTTTAAAAAAGTAAAAGAATTTGGCTTTTATCGTTTTACAATTGGAATACTATGTTTGATATTGGAACTCATGGAGTAAAGCCAGTGTTTCTTCAGTATTGGGTACTTCAATGAATAATTTTTTGAAAGTATGATTTTGTAATTCTACAATAATACTATTCGATTTGTCGCACACATCCCAAAAGTTTTTACCGTTTTGGTAATAGGTTCCTGCTGCAATAATTCCGGGAATTTCAGTACCAGGACATCTAAAACCTTTCCAGAATTTAATTTCAGTTTCATCCTGATAAGCTTTGGTAATTTGATTTTGGCTAACCCTAATTTGATTTTGAAAAGCCCATAATTTATGCCATCCTTGAATTTCAAATAGTAAAGAATCATCTTTTTTAATAACGTGAACCATGTTTTTTGGTGGTTTAAAACAAAAAAACTCCTGATAATTTCAGGAGTTTTCTGTATTAGTCTAATTTATTTTTTATGTAATATTTACCGTCTAAGTCTTCATCAAAATCATCAATTTTGACGGGTTTTGGTTTTGGTTTATTTGCAATTGCTTTCTTTTTCCACATCTCGAATTTTTCAACGGGCATTTTCTTTTTCATGATTTCGAGAATCTCTTTTTCTGCCAGACCAAATTCTTTTTTTATGATTTCAAAAGGATTTTTTTCTTCTAAAGCCATAGTAACAAGTTTTTCTGTTTGCTCCCAGTTTAATTCTTTTCGGTTACTCTTTTTCATCACGTGAAAATTAATTCAAATAAGTTGTTAATGATTAATAAATTACATTTCTATTTGATATCAATATTAAGAAAAAAAATAATTAGTTTTTATCAAATCCTTGTTTTTTTTACGTTCTAACTTTTTTTTTCTTGAAAGGAGGCTTTTGAGATCTTTTATTTTAAAAATTACGCATTTCAAATTGGTTTTTAAGACGGTTATTTTATGATTCTAAATGTTAAATTGATGCGGTTGCCAACTGGTTTTGCGGTTTTCGGAATTTGATGTTTCCAGCAATGTTGCGTGGTTCCTTGCATGAGTAAAAAACTTCCGTGCTCCAGGGTTATACTTTTCTTTAAATCGGTAATCTCGTTGTGCTTGAGTTGAAATTGTCTTTCGGCGCCAAAACTAAGTGATGCAATTACTGGATTAACACCTAATTCTTTTTCGTTATCAGCATGCCAGCCGTTGCTGTCTCTTCCGTCGCGGTATTGATTGAGTAGCACAGTGCTAAAATGCGTTTGCGCCACAGCTTCGACTTTCTCCTTCAGCTGAAGTAAAAGTGGCGACCAAGGATGCGGCTGCATTGTGATATTAGAATACGAATAGGATTTACCCTCGTTGCCAAACAAAGCGGTAAGGCGTGGCTGCGGATACACTTTGCCAAAAACACGAATGTCGTCTTGTTGCCACGGGATATTTTGAAGCAAATCAGTAAAAATACGATCGGCTTCTTCTTTTGAAAAAAACTGAGGGAAGTATTGAATGTCTGCATCAGGAAGCTGAAGCAAAAACGATTCCGCAGAATTGTCAAATAAGGAGTTCATGGGTCTTAGGTGTATTGGTACGCCCAAAACATTAAGGCGAACTGCAATGGCATTCGCAAAAGTAGCAACCATTTAGGCAAACCCATATGTGCTTTTGGGTCAAAATACATGTACAAATGCGTTGGAAAAATAGCGATCAACAAAGCAATGACGCCCCATGCAGCATAAGCAGAAAGCACAGGTATACACAATGCGATTCCTAAAATAATTTCGGCAACACCACTTGCATAATTCATCAGCTTGTGGTTTGGAATGTAAGGCGGAATGATTTTTAAATACAATCTAGGATTTCGAAAATGATTGATTCCCGCAATGAAATAAATAAAAGCCATCCCGTACAAATGCCAAGGTAAATTCATGATAAATAGATTTGTCACGAATTTATAAAAATATAAATGAAATTAGCATAAATGTTTTAAATAGAAATTAAGCTTTTTTCTTAAAATTCACATTCATAATCACAATTGCCAAGATGATTAAAACAATTCCAATCCATTGAAGCAAAATTACTTTTTCGTTCAAAAGAAAATACGCCATCAATACTGATACGGGAAGTTCCAGAGCCGAAACAATACTCCCCAAACCAATTCCTGTTAAAGGAAACCCTGCGTTTAAAAGCATTGGCGGGATAATTGTTCCAAATAGAGAAAGTATAATTCCCCATTTAAGGAAAATAGTAAAATTAAAATCTTTTGCCGTAGAAAAAACTCCTAATGCATCAGCTATTGCTGGAAATTGATTTGGAATTATTTGCGTCATTAGTGCGAAAATTAAAACCATTATTCCGCCACCAAAAAGCATGTAAAGACTTCTTTGCGCCGATGAAATTTCGGTTGCAATTCTGTTTGCAGTAAACATGGTTGTGGTAAATGAAGTTGCTGCTAATAATCCAAAAAAGATTCCTAATGGATTTAATTTCACATCTGCATTCAGTAAGTTAGTTGCTAAAACAGTACCAATTAAAACAATAATTACAGATATAGTTTTGACTTTAGAAGGAGCTTTTTTGTCTAAAAACCATTCTAATAGCACGCCAATCCAAACTGTTTGCATTAAAAGAACAATAGCAATTGAAACAGGAATGTCAAATTTTACCGCTAAATAATAAAAAACGCTCGTTAGTCCAGTTGAAGTTCCAGCAAGCATTAATTGTGATTTGTTTTTTTTAGATGCTTTAACCGCTGTATTGTTGTTGCGGTTTCTTTGAAATGCATTGATTAATAAAATTCCAATAATTCCAAAAACAAATTGTGAAACAGTCACTTCTGCAGTTGTATAATTTTCATCATAAGCCATTCTTACAAAAGTTGCCAGCATTCCGTAGCTTGTAGCGCCCAATCCAACTAAAAAAACTCCTTTAAGTACACTATTATTTATCATCTTTGTTTCAAATTTTAAAAGCGGGCAAAGATAGTTTTTTAAAGTGATTAAAAAAGCCCTTTCACGGGATCATTCATAAGTCCGATTTTTTTAGGGTCAAATTGTAGTTTGTTTTGTAGCAAGGACGCGTACACACTCCTAAAATCCAGTTGGTGTTTTAAATCGCCTTGATCTAAATCAGCTAAATTTGGGTTGGCTCCAATAACCTTTCCTTTGTTGCTTCCGCCAATGATAAACATAGGAGCTGCAGTGCCATGATCGGTACCACTACCATTGTCTTTTACACGGCGCCCAAATTCAGAAAAAACGACGATTGTTACTTGCTGCAGTTGTTGTGATTTTTTTAAATCTTGGTAAAAACTAAAAACAGCATCATTCAATTCAGTTAATTTGTTTTTATGAATGGCTAGTTGATTGTCATGGGTATCAAAACCGTTTAGCGATGTGTAATACACTTTTGAGTTCAAGTTTCCCTTGATAAGTTTGGCAATCCACTCTAAATTTTTGGCTAATCCTGTTTTTGGATAAGTAATCTCTGAGGCTGCAGCTTTGCTAATGGCGTTTTGAATGTCATCTGCTCCTTCAACTACTGAACTAGCAATTTTTCGAACAAAATCCAATTGCGGATTAGTTGAAAGCTGAACGGGAGCTTCGGAATTTCTTTTCACCACAAATCGGCTCGGATCTTTTACTGTAATAGAATTGGGAGCATCTCCTTTCAATGCCAAATTATCAATGGTGTCAATATTTACTCCAGCAGTTGGTTGGTGCTCTTTGCATTGCAAATCTAAATAGCGACCTAGCCAGCCATCATTCAAATATTCTTGGTCTTTTGGTGCTGTTTGCCAAATTTCTTGACTGCGAAAATGGGAGCGAACTGGATTTGGGTAACCTACATTTTGCAAAACACTCAAATCGCCGTTTTGTTGCATTTGCGCAAAGCCACTTAAAGCAGGATGAAAGGCCATACCATTTGTGGCCGAAGCAACATCACCTTTACTAATGGCGATTTTTGGGCGGAGTTCGTAATACAAAGGATCTGAAAACGGAATAAAAGTATTCAAACCATCATTACCGCCATTGAGTTGTACAAATACAACACATTGTTCACCAACTACCAAATTACTTTGTGAACCATAAGAATATAGAAAGTCAGGAAGCAGCAATGCGCCACCAGTTAGCGTTCCTGTTAGTGTTAAAAAGTGTCTTCTGTTCATAACTGTGGGATTTAAATGAGTTGAAACTCGGGCGATTTTACCATATAATTAAACAATCGCAAAACGGCATAATCAGCGCCAATGGCATTGCTGTCAAAATCATATTTTATTATTTTTTCAAAGTCGGCTTGCGTGTTGGCTTCTACTTGAAATAGCAAACGGTCAGCCAATTGGGCAATTATTTTTTTGTGGGATGCGTTTTTATCCCACTTAAGTTGTACCGGAATTTGGCGAATTGGCTTGTCAATCATCGTTTTGTTCGCATTTTGGTTCCTAAAATTTCCTTTTCCGTTACAAAGTAAATCGGCTACATTGTTGCGCTGCAAGTACATTTGAGAACTCAACCACGAGTTGCCGCCATACCAACCTTTTACATTGGGTTGATTGAATAAATCCATGCCTTGTTCTTTCATGAATAGCACCAAACCTCGCGTATTTGGGTTTTTTATCTGTAATTCATCTAATAATTGCAGACTGAATTCAAGTGGATTTTTAATCTTCGAACCTGCCGTTTTTTTATCATATTCTTCAGTTATCATTTTTACCAAAAGCGGTTGTATTTCAAAGTTTACCTTTCGGAAATAATCACCGTAGTACAGCACCAAATCTTCGGAAGGATCGTCGTAAATAAACCATTGAAGTATTTTTCGAGTAATTAAATAAGGTATGGCCTTTTGTTCAAAAATAGCGTCAATGAGTTGATCGGCTTTTAAATTCCCTTTTTTGCCCAAATAAGTAAAAGGCTCATTATCTTCAAGAAACTTTCTGTACTGCGCTTTATCCTCGCCAATACCCAAACCTGCGAGTCCTTTTGCTCCGTTTTTGATATCTATTTCGGTGTAATTCCCAATGCCTAGAGTAAAAAGTTCTAATAATTCTCGACTTAGGTTTTCGTTCCATTTTCCTTTTCGATTGTCAACATTATCGAGGTAACGCACCATGGCATTGCTTTGAACGATTAATTTGGTAAGCGTTTTGAAATTGCCAAAAGCATGTGTTCTTAGGATTTGGTTGTGTTGGTAAATCCAATAATTGACTTTTACTTTTTGAATGGTCGATACAAAATGGTTGTGCCAAAAGCAGGTCATTTTTTCACGAAGCGGAAAAGCATCTTGCTGCATTTTTTCGATCCAAGCCATTTTCATTTCCAGTGCCGTTTGTGCTTCTTGCTTTCGGATGGCTTTGGCTTGATCTGAGTTTGCATCTTTCAGCGTTTGTCTTAACTCTTTAAATTCGGCTAAAGTTTTTGGGCTTTTTGCCAAATAATCGGGTAATTGGTCATCAATTGGGGTAGCAAAAGATTTTTCTAGAAAATCATTCACGCCATTTTTTTCAATAAAATCGGCTTGTTTGGCCGAAAATCCGAGTCGTAAGGACCATAATACAGATGATTTCATATCGGTAATTGCTTTATTATTAGATGGCTTGAGTTGTGAAAGGTTTAAGGATGAAGCTAATTCTTAACATTTACCATCAATAAAAACAATTTCATGAACCGTGCCACTGTAACATATTCTCTACAATTGCTACTTATGGGCATCAATCACATCAATCATGAAAAAAATCATTAGCCTAGCAGTAGTAAGTATGTTTCATTTTTACACAGCCTCTGCACAAACGGCCCCAGAACAAAAAACAGAAGTCGAAACTGAAAAAACGAACGAACTAAAAGAAGTAACAATCGTTAAAAATAAAAAGGCCATCGAACAAAAAGCCGATCGGACTATTTTTAACTTTTCGGAACAGGCCAATCTCAATACCGGTTCCGTTTTAGAGGGAATCAAAAAATTACCCGGTTTAATCGCTTCGGATATTGCCGGGATGATGTATCAAGGTAAGCAATTGGATGTTTTTATGGACGGGCGTCCGCTGAATATTTCTACTAATGAATTAAACGCTTTTTTGGAGGGAATGCCAGCCAACGCTATCGAAAAAATCGAAATTATTACCCAACCAGGAGCCGAGTTTCCTGCTACTTCCGGAGGTGCAATCCTTAACATTATTACCAACAGGAATGCGAAAAACTATTTGAGTGCAACGTATACCAACAGTACCAGCATTACAGATTATGATGATGTTCGTTTGCGAATGAACAACAGTTTGTTATTGAGTGCTAAAAACAAATATTTTGGATGGCAGCTTAATTTTGGTCAAAACTACCGCGAGTCTGCAGTTTGGACGGCTTTGGAGCGCAAAGAAAATGAAATGACGACGGTATTGTCACAAACCGATGCGGACAGATTAGGGCGCACTAATTTTGTAAAATCGGCTTTGACATTCGATATCGGAAAGGATCGATTGCTGTTGAATTATGACTTTACAAAAAACGATAACAACAGTAATACCTTGGGTTCAGGTCCTGGATTTAACACTGACGATACTTCGGTAAGCGATGGTTTGCGTCAGGATGCTGTGGTTACGTACCAGAAAAAATTTGATAATGCCGCCAAGAAATTAGAATTCAAATTCAATTATAATTCGAACACTAACGATTTCTTATTGCGTCCAACTGGCAATACAACGCCTACCTTGGATAATACTTCGCATCAGAAAGTTTACAACGGAAAAGTAGATTTTTCGCAGCCTTTTGATTTTTCTGACGAAGGTAAATTGAGCATTGGAGCTTTGTACGAAGAATTACTTTTTGATACTTCCAACAGAGGTATTACCAATTTAGAGTACAAACGAAGAACAGCCGCGAGCTACTTTGAAGTACAAACCAAATTTGATAAATTGAATTTCATTGTTGGAGGTCGTGCCGAAGATTACAATATCACAGGTAACACGGATGTGGCTGCTTTGAGCACTTTTAAACAATTTAGATTTTTTCCTAATGCAAGTGCGCAGTACAATTTTACCAATGCCATCAATTTTAATGTAAATTACAACAAGAAAATTACCTTGCCAAGTACATCAGCATTAAACCCAAACAATACGAACTATCAAAACCCAAATATAGAATACTCAGGAAACCCGAACCTACAACCAACTATTTTTGATAATTACGAAGTAAAACTGAGTGCTTTTGATTATGCTTTTATCAGTTATAATTTGAGTTCGGCTAAAAATCAAGTTATTCAAAGGGTAATGGTTGACGGCACTGTTGTTGCCAATACCAACGAAAATATTCCAGAAGTAAAAATTCACAACTTCAATATCGGGATGCCAATTCCGTACATGCTTTTTACGAAAGGATTAGCAGAGACCATGAAAATGAACGTAAATCCAGATACCATGAATTTTTTATACGTGTATGCTGGATACCAATTGCACGATATTCCTAGAGTTGATACCAAAGGTTTTTGGGTTTTAAATTTCATGTCGCAGTTGGTGTTGCCACAAAAAATCAAGTTTGTTGCCAATTACAATTATATCGTACCAAAGGGAAATTACTTCTATTTTATTGCCGTGGCTCCCATCCGCAATTCGCTTGATTTGACTTTTTCAAAAAAGTTTTTAAAAGATCAATTGACTTTGTCT
Source organism: Flavobacterium turcicum (assembly GCF_011365745.1). Taxonomy (GTDB): domain Bacteria; phylum Bacteroidota; class Bacteroidia; order Flavobacteriales; family Flavobacteriaceae; genus Flavobacterium; species Flavobacterium turcicum. The sequence goes on from NZ_JAAOBY010000005.1 coordinate 75,265, forward strand.
GTGTATGTAGATGATGTTTTAGATAAAAACCGCAATGCGTTCAATGCTTTCGAAACACCAATTTTTATCAGCAACAAGCAAGATACGAGACGTTTTGGTTTTAGTTTGAATTATAAAATTCCAACACGAAACAAATTGGCTAAAGAAAGTCCGAGTTTGTTAAACACCGATAAAAAAGAAGAAGGTGGTTTGCTAAACCAATAATTGTCATCATCTGCTAAAATAAAAATGCTCCTAACAAATCTGTTTAGGAGCATTTTTTTATTTTTCATTTTGTACCAAATCGCTCAGGTGCAAGCGCAAGGCATTAACAGATATTGATTTTTCCCAAAACGATAGGCCGAGGGAAAGCAGGAGGAAAAACAAACTTCCTCCAAACAAATAGATACCTGCCGTTGCTTGTTCTAAAAAAAGTAAAAGCATAGCAAAAACACTCAAAAACAAGCTCAAAACACCTGCCATTTGCATATTGCGAATAAGCGTTAGGCGCAGGTTCAGATTTTTTATTTCTAGCAAAATGAGCGCGCTTTCTTTTTCCTTATATGTTTTTTTTAAACCGCGAACAATGGTTGCTATGGTTAAAAATCGGTTGGTGTATGCTAACAAAATTAAGGAGGTAGCGCCAAAAAGTAGGGCAGGAGTTTCAATTTGTAAATTCATGTTTGCTGTTTTATAAAGTAGGTTCAACCATTATGGTTAGGCTGTAGCCGATGTAAATTGTTACTGTTTATCGGTGTCAAGCAAAGGTACTAAAACAAAATTGCGCTTTCGCGAATGCGGCTTGCTCACCTGAAATTAAAATGCTGCATTTGCAACTTTCATCTTTCAATTTTATTATTTTTGATTTGCCAATCTTGTTACAAAAAGATTTTTTTTCGAGTAAATAATTTTCAAAGAGTCAATGGTAATAAAGACTTGGCATTGAACGAGAACTTTTTTCACAAAACAAATTTGTACCAATAGGATTTCCATTTTTTTTCATAACCAGATTTAATTACAATACTTTTATACCAAAACCGAAATGATGTACCATAATATGAAATACCGCTTAAAGAATATTTTTATTCATCAGTTAAAAGATGTTGGTACCTTTTTAGGTGTTTTATACGTCGTGGTGATTGGCTCGGCGGTGATGTTACTCGAAAAAACTGTTGATTTTGGGCAAATCTTTCATTTAGATATTCGAGCTACTTATGAGAGTTTGCTCTCTGTAACCAATATTTTAGTTTCTATTTTGATTGGTATTTCATTGACTACTTTTTCGGTTATTTTTGTAGTCATGCAGTTGGCTTCGTCACAGTTTTCTCCGCGAATTTTGAGGCATTTTTTGATAACCGACTTTAAAATGCAGAAATTCATCGGCCTTATTGTAGGCAGTATTTCGTTGTGTATCTTGCCGCAATTAGTGACGGTCTTTTTTCCTGAAACTCCGTTTTTAGTTACTTTATCATTGGGCACATTGTTGGCTTTTTACGGATTATCGTGGTCGTATCCCAACATGATTACCTATTTAAGCATCAATATGAATGTGTCTAGTATTACCAACAGCATCAAAGTAGATATGATGGCGGAGATTAATTTACTCTACCAAGAAAATTGGAAAAAAGGAAGTAGTTTGTTGTACAAAAGGGCTTTAATCAATTCAGATAAATACAAAATACAAATTTTAAGTCCGTTTGATTCTGGATATTTAGATAGTGTCAATTATGTAAAACTCAAGACTATTGTTGATGTACTCACGGATTCCGACCTTGGAGATTGTTTTGAAAATGCGTATCAAAAACCCATCATTGGCGAGTTCATCATGAAAGAAACTACTACTTTGGTGACTTTGGTTTTTAATCAACCTTTAACGGCAACGCAAGCGCAAGTGGTGCAACGTAGGGTTGGCGTTGTGGTTAAAAGTGCCTTTAAAGTCGAGCAATTCAGGAGTCATACGCAAGACATCAATTTTGGGGTACGTAAATTAGTTGATATTGCTATCAAAGCGATATCTCCTGCGGTAAATGATCCTACAACTTGCTTGAATTGTATTGATCAAATAGGAGAAATTGCTAAGGAATTGGCTTTGAAATCTTTTCCTTCAACTGATGCAAGAGCTTTGAGTACTGCTAAAATTCAGGTCAATGAGTTTGATTTTGAAGAGTTCATCGATTTTTGTTTTGATCAAATTTTTCAATGGGGAAAAGAGGATCCAACGGTTGTAAAAAGAATTCTGAGAGCCATTCGATCCATAATTCCTTTGGTAGAAAATCCTTTTCATTTAAAGGTTTTAATACAACAAGTAGAGGAAATGGAGTTGAGTACACTTTATAATTTGGAAAATTATCAAACGGGAGCTTTAAAAATTTCTAAAGAAAAATTGATTACTATTGAAAATGAGCTGCTTCATTTTAAAACCAAAGCGAAACAACAAATTGCTTCCATTGATCGTGCGGGAATACTGTCTTTTTACGAAAATGAGTTTGTGCCTCAAAATGAGGTGATTGCTGTAGCGCAACAACAAGCTTTGCACTATTTGCGTCAGTATGCAAGCTAATGTAATGCTGTAAAAAATGCGATAGTTCCATATTTAATTTAATTTTGTGGTTAAAACTTTACAAAATAGCTCTCATTTTCCTATGGTGTTTGAATACAAATAAAATGCAATTCTCTCGCATTTAAAAATCAACTGCTAGCCTCTACTTTTATTGAAGTATTAAAATTATTACTTTCTAAAAGCTTCTTATGATAGTCGCATTTGGTTTAATCATTAGCTAACAATCGTTTCAAGATTTTTTTTAATTGTTTTACCTTGTCTTTTTTTGCGTATGTGTTTGATCTTTAGTTGGTATTTTTAATTTTATCGTGATATATTAAAATTGTTTATGACTATCATTATAAATATAAATAAAAATTAATGATTAGCCTATTGTACTTTTGCACTATGAAACACAAAAGCCCCAATATGAAATAAACTAAAAGCAAAAAAGGCGTTTTTAACTTTAGTTTTTGTTTTTTATTTGGGCTTAAAGAGCAATCGAAATGATCGAAAATATCATTTGATATTCGCTTTAGCAATATTAATTTTTTATGTTCTATTTCACTTTGACACCAAAAAAGAAAGCATGAAAAAGCAATTTCAATTTAAATTAATCGAGGGAAAATTTGAACCTCTTGAGGCAGGAAAAGTTTTGTATTCGCTGATCAACACCAAAGTAAATTACCACAGTTTGGAAAAATACGGCAGTGAATTTAGGTTTAATAGAGATTTTCAGCATTCAAAACGACGACAAGAAACTTTAATAGAGGCATCTGATTATATTAGAATTTTGATTAAAGAGGCTGAGGAAAAAGATTTAGAATTGCTCATCAACGGCATCATTCAAATTGAGGTAAGGCCTAAAGCCAAAACAGATGGAGCTATTTAAAGACAGAAAGTTACTGATCGCAACCAAACATCAGAAAGAGCGGGTAATTGCACCCATTTTTGAAAAAGGGCTTAGTGTAAGCTGTTTTGTTCCTACTGTTTTCGATACCGATATTTTTGGCACTTTTGCTGGTGAGATCGATAGGAAATCAACTGCTTTACAAACTGTTCGCGAAAAATGTCTTTCTGCGATGACTGCCTTTGATTGTGATTTAGCCATAGCAAGTGAAGGTTCGTTTGGTGCGCATCCCAGTTTATTTTTTGCGCAAGCGGATGAAGAATTTTTGATTTTAATCGATAAAAAAAACGAAATCGAGATTGTGGTAAGAGAAATCAGTTTAGACACTAATTTCTATGGAATAGCAATAGACACTTGGCAAGATTTATTGGATTTTGCAGAGAGAATTCACTTTCCTTCTCATGCTATTATTTTGCGCAGCGGTCCCAAAAATAACGAATCAATTCTAAAAGGAATTGACAACATGCCGCAATTACAAAGTTGTTTTGAGCATTTGCAAAAAATATACGGCTCTGTTTATGCCGAGATCGATATGAGAGCGCATAACAACCCTACACGCATGAGAGTTATTGAAGTAGCGGCTCAAAAGTTGCTTCAAGCCGTTCAATCTGTTTGTCCGGAGTGCAACACGCCAGGATTTGTAGTTACTGAAGCTAAAGTTGGTTTGCCTTGTGAGTGGTGCAAATCGCCTACACGTTCTACTTTAAGCCATGTTTATAATTGTAAAAAATGCCAACATACACTCGAAGTTCCATTTCCGTATCAAAAAACAACCGAAGATCCCATGTATTGTGATTATTGTAACCCTTAAGTAATGAATTCTATATCAAAATCTATCCCAGAGGCAATTGCATTATTAAATCAAGAAGAAGTTATTGCCATTCCTACAGAGACTGTTTATGGGTTAGCAGGAAACATCTTTAGCCCCAAAGCTATTGCTTCTATTTTTAGCATCAAAAAACGACCAACGTTCAATCCTTTAATCGTACACTTAAAATCAGTTGAAAGTTTGCCGCAAGTTGCACGAGAAATTCCAATTAAAGCTGCGCAATTGGCTGCTACTTTTTGGCCTGGTCCCTTGACGATGGTTTTAAAAAAGCAGTCCAATGTACCAGATTTGGTCACAGCTGGTAAAGATACCGTTGCAGTGCGTGTGCCAAATCATGAGCTTACTTTGGCACTTTTAGAACAGCTCGATTTTCCTTTGGCTGCTCCAAGTGCCAACCCGTTTGGGTCTATTAGTCCAACACAAGCCAGTCATGTAGCGCAGTATTTTCAAGAAGAGGTTCCCTTAATTTTAGATGGTGGAAGCTGTCAAAAAGGCATCGAGTCGACCATTATAGGTTTTGAAAACGACGAACCTGTTTTATATCGTTTAGGTTCTCTCGCGCTTGAGGACATTGAGGCGGTAGTTGGGCCTGTAGCGGTACATAATTACAATGAAAAAGCACCGCCAGCTCCAGGAATGTTAGCCCGCCATTATGCGCCCGCTACAACTACGCAGTTGACTACTGCTATGAGTTTGGATTTAGACCAAAATTTGAAATTGCGAGTTGGCGTGTTGTCTTTTAGCACCAATTATCAAAGTGACTGTATTGTTGCGCAGGAGGTGCTTTCAAAATCAGGCTCATTAGCAGAAGCAAGCTCTCGTTTATACGCTGCATTACACCGCTTGGATAGCCAAGAATTAGATTTGATTTTAGTCGAGCGTTTTCCAGATATTGGATTGGGCAAAACTATTAATGACAGACTAAAACGCGCAGCTAAAAAATAAAAGACTGGTATTTTTAAACTTTACATATCAAAACAATTGACAAGCACATCGTGCAATTGAAAATAAAAAAACTTAATCATGAATTTGAATTTATTAATTGAAAACCTTACCAATCCCGCTTTACTTTTTTTTGTCCTCGGAATTATTGCCGTTTTAGTTAAAAGTGATTTGCAAATTCCAGAGGGCAGCTCGAAGTTTATTTCCCTTTATTTACTTTTTTCTATCGGTTTTAAAGGTGGTCAAGAATTGGCTCATAGTCATTTTGATTGGGGCATTATTTGGTCTATCGTTTTCGGAATTGGAATTGCAATTGTGATTCCGTTTTACTTGTTTTTTATTTTAAAACGAATTTACAGTATTGAAGATTCAGGAGCAATTGCCGCTGCCTACGGATCTGTAAGTGCGGTTACTTTTGTTACAGCTATTTCATTTTTAGAGTTACAAAATTCTACTTTCAGCGGTCATATGGTAGCAGTTATGGCCTTAATGGAAGCTCCAGCAATTATTGTAGGTGTTATTTTGATAAGGCTTAATGCAAAGAATACAGATACGAAAACAAAGCTGTCTTCTGTTTTTAAACACTCGTTTACCAACGGAAGTGTATTGCTTATTATTGGTAGCTTGCTTATAGGTTTTTTGGCCAGTGAACAGCAAGCATTGGGAATTAAACCTTTTACCACTGATATTTTTAAAGGATTTTTAGCACTATTTTTATTGGATATGGGGATTGTCAGCGGCCGAAAATTAGGCGATTTTTTTAAGAGCGGTTGGTTTAGTATTTTGTTTGCAATTCTATTCCCATTATTGAATGGTGTAGTGGTAGCTATTTTAAGCGGATGGGTTACTGCTGATATTGGAAACCGATTCATATTTGCAGTACTGGCGGCAAGTGCCTCGTATATTGCTGTGCCTGCTGCCATGAAAATTGCAGTTCCCAAGGCAAACCCCGGAATCTTTTTACCGATGGCTTTGGCGGTGACCTTTCCGTTCAATATTACTTTCGGGATGCCAATATATTTTGCGATAGTACAGTGTTGATCCCACCCGCAGTCGCGATTATTAATTAAAAAAGAGGTAGCTTTTGGACTACCTCTTTTTTAATGAAAATTAATTTTCTAAGAATAGAATAATTATCTAATCGTTTTCAGCATTTCTTCAACAGCTCTTTCTAATTGTTTGTCTTGTCCATTCAAATAATCTTCGTATTTCATAGCAACGGGAATATCTGGATTTACTTGCAAGTTTTCAGTAGGTCTGTTTTCTTTTCCGATAGTAGCTACCATTGGAATTCCGAAAACTAAAGTAGGATCAATTTGAGTTTCCCACCAAACAGCCGTTCCTGTTCCTGGAACGCCCATTCCTATTAATTTTCCGATTCCGTTTTGCTTGTACACGTATGGGAAAATGAAAGCGTCTGAATAATTGCCTTCGCCCATTAATACACAGCTTGGTTTGGTCCATCTTCCTAATGGTTCTGCATCTTTCAAGCGGTTGCCTTGTGGTGAAAATTCAAGGTAACGTTTGCCACTCAATAAGGTATTCAAATCATCGTGTAACCAGCCACCACCATTAAAACGAGTATCAACAATCAAAGCTTCTTTTTCGAAATTTTTACCCATCACTTGGTCAAAAACTTCTCTAAAACTGCCGTCATTCATACCTTGTACGTGAACGTAGCCTACTTTTCCATTACTCAATTTTTCAGTAATCTGATTCATCTTGCGAATCCAACGGTTGTACATTAAACCCGATTCTTCACCAAATGAAATCGGTTTTACAGACTCTTGAAACGCTACACCATTAGCATCTACACCTGAAATTAGGATTAGTTTACCTGTTTTTCTGTTTAGAAATTTAGCCCAATCTGTAGTAGCAGTAATTGCTTCGTTGTCAATTTTATTGATAGTAGCACCTGCTTTTAACTTTGAATTCGTTTTGTCAAAAGGCCCGCCTACAATTACTTCAGTAACTTTTAAACCATCAGCGGCATTTTTTTCATCGTACAATAAACCCAGGCAAGCTGTAGCATCCATGTTTGGAGGTGTAAAACTATAGCGACCTCCTGTGTGCGAAGCGTTGAGTTCTCCTAAAATTTCACTCAACAATTCTTGGAAATCATAGTTGTTATTGATGTGTGGTAAAAATTTAGCATAAGTATCTTTATACATTTTCCAATCTACGCCATGTAATTTTGGGTCGTAAAACTTCTTAGCGGTTTGTCTCCACATGTGATTGAAAATGTAGTTACGTTCCGCTTCGGTATTTAAAACCATTTCAGCCGAAACGTTAACTCCTGTGATTTTTCCGCTTTCGGTATCAATTTTAGACAAGCTTCCGTCGTTTCGAACAAACAATGTTTTATTGTCTTTGCTTAAGAATAAAGTACTTGGCGATGATCCTAGTTTGGCTAAAATCTTAGTTTCTTTGGTTTTGGTATCAGTTACCCAAAGGTCGAATCCTTTTTCAAAAGAAGCTAAATAGAACAATTTACTGCCTTCATCATTAAATACAAAATCCGCAATAGATGAACTGTTGATGGTAACACGAACTTTTCTAGTTTCAAGGTCAGTCAAATCTGGATTCCAAACTACTGCTTCCTCTTTTTTAGGAGTCTCTTTCTTGTTTTTATCTGTGCTTGCAGCCGTTTTTTTGTCTTCGGCTTCTTTTTCTTTGTCTTTTATTTCTTTTGCAAGAGCCGCTTCTTCTTTGGATAATTTAAAATTTTCAAAGTCTTTTTTATCGAAAAATACGGCGTACACGTCAAGTTCTCTGCTGCCTTGATTGGCCAATGATTTACGACCTTCTTTGCTGCTCAGCCACGCTAATGCTTTGCCTTTCATTTGTTGTTTGGCTGCATCTTCGCCAAAACCACTCATAATTGGGTATTTAGTTTCAGAGCCGTCGGCTTTGATCATCGCGGTATGCGTTGCATTAAAATTACCCATGCTATCATCTACAAAAAGCCATTTGCTATCATCGCTCCAGTTGAAACCAAAATCGCCATCAGAATAACTGTGATTTCTACCTTCTGGTAAAATGGTTCGTGAAGTTTTGCTGGCTAAATTATACACACGAACAATATTGCGCTCTTCAACAAAAGCAATTTCTTTTCCGTCTGGGCTGAATTTAGGTAAGAACTCCTCTTTGTTAGACGCAATTAATTTCTCCTCCTTGATTAGAGTAGCTGCGTAAAAATAAGCTTCTTCTTTTCGTTCTACTATTGCCGTAAATAAATCCCAACTGTCACCACGTTCTGAGGCGTAAATAAGGGTTTTACTGTCAGTAGACCATTGCACATGGCGCTCTTGCTCCGGTGTGTTGGTAATTCTTTTGGTACTTCCACCGTCGGCATTGGTCACAAAAATTTCACCTCTAGAAACAATTGCAATTTCTTTTCCGTTCGGGCTTGGCACAAACTCTGAAATAGAACCTGCAATAGGCACGTTTTTCTCCACATTGCCTTTACCATCATTTTGAATAGTGATTTTTACTTTTTGTGGACTTTTGCCTTCTTTCAAAGTGTAAATTTCACCGTCTTGCGAAAAGCATAAAGTATTGTCTTGTGCTACGCTTAAATGACGCACCGGATTGTTTTTGAAAGTAGTTAAGGCTGTTGCTGTTTTAGCGCCTAGATTTTGCTTGAAAATATTTTGATTGCTGCCATCGGCTTCGCTCAAAAAGAAAATATTTTGGTTGTCATTGCTGTATACCGGCTCGCGGTCTTCGCCTTCGTAAGTGCTTAATTGGGTGTAGGTTTTTTTGTTAACATCAAATACCCAAATATCACGCGTTACACTGCTGGTGTGGTGTTTACGTAATGGGTCTTCGTAGCCTTTGCGGTCTTGAAAAACAATTTGATTCCCTGCTGCATTGTAGCGCGCATATTCTATTCCGCCCTCAGTAACCAACACCGGTTTTCCGCCAGTTGCTGCAACTGTATAAAGGTTTTGGAACAAACGCGGCGAATAAAAATGGATGTTGTTGTTGCTCGTTTGACGGCTAGAACCAAATAACACATTTTTACTATCAGGTGAAAAATCATACGGATAATCAGCGGCGGAGTTAAAGGTAAGTCGGGTAGGAGTTCCTCCAGTTACGGGTAGTGTAAATACGTCAAAATTACCGTAACGGTCACTTGCAAAAGCAATTTGCTTTCCGTCTTTACTCCACACAGGCATCATGTCGTGTCCTTCATGAATGGTAATAGGAACTGCAGTACCACCTTTGGCATTGACTACATAAATATCGCCTTTATAACCAAAAGCAATGTTTTTACCATCAGGAGAAAGCGCGGGATGGCGCAACCAGAGGGCATCTTGTGCGAATGATACTGAGCTTGCTATCAACAACAAGCCACAGTATAATGAAGATTTTAAGTTCATAGTTTATTAGAGTTTAGTTCTTCATTTAGTAGCTTAAAATACTGTTTTGTTACAGGATTTGTATGTTTATTGAGATTTGAAAAAGTATGCAAGGAGTGGATTTTTTAACTCTGGTTTATGTTTCATTCACTTTTCACCCTAGTAGAATGCAACATGTCAAACTTCCAGCCTTTATCGGTTAAAATGGCCGTGGCGCTTTCTAGCCAATGTGCTTTTCTAATAACTTTATCATCAACAGAAATGGTTGCATAGTTGTGGTAGGCCACCCAAGCCGTTTTGTTGGTCACTTTGATATCAATAATTTCAATTGTGTTTACTCGTTTTGGCATGGGTAATTTGAGTTTACCTTTATTTAAATACTTTGCAATGGTATCGTTATTCCAAACTTCGCCGTGTTCCAATAGCAGGAAATCTTTGGTGTAGTATTTCTCAATGTTTTTAGGTTCTAGTTTGGACCAAATTTCATCAAACGATTCGAGTACTAGTTTTTCAATCTGTTTTTTGTGGGTTTCATTTGAAACTTGACCGAATGCTATCGAATTAAAAAACAGCATCAAGATTATGGTGTTACGTGTTTTCATTGTTGTTGAAAGTAATTTAACGGCTGGATGACGAATTGATTTATCTGTTTTTTTTAATTCCTGCAAGGCTATACAGCGTAAAAACCTTGAATGTTTTTTATGACATAGAGCGATAATAAACTTTCAATTTAATTTACCTTTTTTGGTCTATTAGTTGTGATAATTACAACGCCTGCTTCTCCAAAGTTTCCAAAAATACTAATGCCTTTTTGTTTGTCTATTGCTATAATCTTTGCGATTTCAGATTTTGATAACTGTAATTTTTGATTTTCTAAATCTTGATAACGAAAAGGTATGCCATCAACTACAACTATTGGTTTGTCTGTAATTAAACTTTTTATAGCCATCTTTGAGATAGAATCTGATAGAAACAATTTGTCATTGCCTTCGTCAACAAGTTCATATCTATTTTGCGAATAAATAGAGAAAGTTAAAAGGAGGAAAAATGTTGAGATAATTTTCTTCATATGCTGATTATTTAGTTTTTGGTTAATGTTATAGTTTTGATCACCGCAAGCGTTCCGATCGAAATTGCTCGCTAAATAAACTCTCATTTTTTTTTTTAAGATTGATTGATTTCTATTTCCATGAAGTACTTTAGGTACAATGTTTTGATGCTTTATCAATATCGGTTGCTGTACCATAATTCACTAAAATTTAACGAAATAGACTTCTAATTCTATCAAAGATATTTCGCTTACGGACAATAACAACTTCTCCTAGTAGCATTTCAGTTGGAATCATTTCTATTTTAAGATTGTTTGTTGTTTTCAGTACTTCAGTTTCTTTACTTTCCATTCCGATGTAATGAACATGTAGCCACTTCGATTTTGAATAATCTTTGAATGGTATCTTAATTGTAAATTTCCCGCTGAAATCTGTGGTTACGCTTGTTTTAGATTGTTTATGCTCAATCACTGCTCCGGGAAGTGGAGTGCTTGTTTTAGCATCAATAGTTAATTTTTCTAAAACCATACCTGATACGGTTACAAAAGAGGTTTCTGTTTGTTCTGCAGTAGCAGAGCTAGATTTCGACTCAATAATTTCTATTTTCGCTTTTTCTTTTTGAGCCAATACAGGCACTGCGGTCAAAAGAGACGTAAAACTAAAAAGGACTCCCCAAAAAGGCGCCGGTGTGGGATTTGAATTTGTAAACTCTGAATTAATTTGATTTTTAGATAATCTACCGCAAACGGATGTGTTATTCGAAACTTTACTCAAAATTTGAGCATTGGTCAATAACTCAAAATTGATAACTTCTTTTTTACAACTTTCGCAAAATTTACCTTGATTTGTAGCACTCATCGAATTCCAATCTGCGTGGCATGGTTTGGGTATTTCTAGTTTGTATTTCATATTTTGCTACAAAGTTTAATTCAACAATTTGATAGTTTAGTTATTTATGAACTTGTTACTGCTTGAATGTCTTTGAGTTCAAATAAAAGCCTTCAGTTCAAGAACTTTTTTTTAAAGAAAAGATCATGCAGCTGCGGCAATTATATTTAATCTTAATTACCATCAACTATTTTGTTTTTTTTATCAAAGGCAATTACACCATAAAAAATCCATGGAAAAGTAGTCATTGCAATTGCTACTGTATTTGATTTGTTGTACTGTAAACAAAGTTCTTTATTTATAAAATACTTTGGAATGAGTCGTACAAAAGGAACACATAAAAAAATAATCCAAAACCTTGGCTTTTTAACTATCTCTAAAAGTTTAATATTATTTAAAATGGGTATCAAAGACTGTAAGCCGTTCTTACTATTTGCTTTAAATATTCTGTATAAAGAGAAATAATAAAACGTCATGCACAATAAAAACACATGACTAGATAATATAGCTACGATTAAATTGATAGTATTTCCACTGTTATAACATATGATGAAATAATTTTTTGGTCCTGAAAAATAAAAACTTATTGGGTCGAAGCTAAGAGCTGAGAAGGGATTTATAAATGAAAGTAAAATCTCTTCTTGTGAACCACTGTGGATGGAAAGGAATTTATCGGAAAAAAGATAAAAAAATAAGTTCGAGCAAATATATGTTAGAGTAAAACAAAAAAATAAAAAGATGATACAAATTTTTATGACCCCAACAAAATTTACATATGCTGTCTTACTAAATTCAAATAATAGTAAAACGATTAATAAAGTAAATAAAATGGACATAAATGGAAAAGGATCAATAAAGAGTACACTAATAATTTTGTTTAAAAAAGTGCTTTTAATTGTATCCTCAATAAAGATAGCGTAATACATTTTAGGTAAAAAAGTAGCAAAAAAAACATAGATAAAAGAATATTTTAAAGGTGTTTTTAGTAATGGCTTGTTAAATAATTGTTTCATTTATAAATATCAAGTTGATTAAATTATTTTTTTGAAAAATATAAAAATTTTCCGCTTGCTCCTCGAAGTCTTCTTTTTTAGAACAAAAATGTTGTCAGAACTAGCTGCTGTGCGAATGTCTCTGACTTCACATCGCAATTTTAGCGTAAAGCTAAATGCATTAGCACAGCAGCCCAAAGTTCTAAGAACGTTTTCTTAAACATTTCGAGCAGCTATTTTTACAGGCCTTACAGTAATTTTAGAAATTAAATCTCCCAATTTTTGATTGTTTTTTGTGGAAATTATAAATAAAATATAAATCAAAGGGCAAACTAACTCTATCAAGTCAAAAAGCCTTCTTAACACTATTCTTAAATACCTGCGATGCCCATTTAAATGGGATGGTTTTTCAAAGTTTAATTCTAGTTTTAGTAAATATTTCCCAATTGTTTTTTTGAAAAAAATATCTTGAATTAAGTAAAAAGAATAAAATAAAATAAGGACCAAACCACTGTCAAAAGAATAGGTGCCATCAAGATTTTTTTCTCCTAAAATTGGCTCTAAAAGTTTGCAGCAAATAGCAAATACAAGCAAATCCACTAAAGCAGAACTAGCTCGACATACTAAATAATTAATTTTTGTCATTTCAAAACAGTATACTTGGTTTACCTGTTATGCGGATGTTTTATCATTATGGTCATATATCTAAGTGCATTCGCAAAGCAGCCTTGAGTTATATGAACGTTTTTTTAAAATACTTCGAGCAGCATGCTTCTTTAATCACGCACCACACGAAAGGATTCGTGCGGTAGCGGGGTGAGAACACAGTACTTAATCTTCGTCATTATCTTTTAGTTTTATTACCCCAAATGATTTTATATATTCTTTTAATAAAGGGTCAACGAATGAGTATACGCTTCTATCCACTCTTGTTATAATTTCTTTGTCTATTAATGTTCCAATATTAGTGCTTATTTGATTAGATTCGACGTTTAAATGTTTTGTAATAACTTCAAGAGGAACATTCTGAGAGGCATGAGTTGACATTGCTTCTAAAATTAATTGATATTTACCATAACCGGCTCGTTTAAGTAAATCTCCAAGTTTATTTTTTCGTACGTCTTTAATTACTTTTTCCTTTGCTAGGGTGAAGTCTTCAATGGTCAAATGCATGTCGTCCCCAACTGATAAGATCTCACTGCCAATTATATGAAGTGGCTCAGGAAAGCCACCAGCTAAATTAAATATTTCTGCCACCACTTTTTTGTCATAAGTAAAGCCTGCTTTTAAAAAACCATTTGACAGAATTTCTTCAGATTCTTTTTCGGTAAATCTTTGTAGTGGTATATCTCTTAATGTTCGAAATATTGATGCATGCTCAGTTTCCAATTTCTGAATAGCACCTGTAATTCCAGAACATGCGAAAGCAATGTTTGTTATTCTTTCTCTATTCAATTTTTCTGTTGATAATTTTAAAAACGAAGCTATTCCAGATTGTGGGTTCATTTTATCAAGTTCATCAATAAAAATGATAATCCCGTGTTTTCCTTTTTTATCAAGTTTTTCATGTGCATTTTTGATTTGTTTACAAAATTCGTTTACAACATCAGCAATCGATTTATCAGCAGCTTCTTTTTTACTTATTTGAACAAAACCAGCTAGGTCAAACTCAAATTTTAAAGCGCTCAAAAAACTCCCAATAGTTGATTGTAATTCGTTTAAAATATTAACAACGAGATTTTCTAAGCTCTGATTTTCAACAGCATCTACCCAACTGACAAGATAATCAAACCTATCACAACCTTTATCTATTTCAAGCTTATCAGTCAACGAATTATTTCCTTGGCATAATAATTTAACTTGGAGGAGTAAAGATGATTTTCCAATTCCTCTATCTCCAGAAATTATAAAGTGTTTAGGGTTATTATTCATTGTTTGATATAGAGCATCTACTGCTTCCTCTACTTGGTCTTTACGTCCTTCAAAATATTCTGGATTTTGGACAGGTCTATTTGGAAAAAATGGGTCTACAAATCTTGTTTTCATATGTTTTATTTATTGCACTTTCGTGTTTAAGTATTAGGTAAAACTTTTTCATTGGTACCAAAAACATTCCTAGGACCAACCAATCAACCTGGCTTAGAGAATTATATTTTCACCATATTCATCCCTCAAATATATTAAAATTATCTTACAAATTGGGATTTTAAAAAACGACTTTGTAAAAGTTATCCGTCTCAAATAGCCCCGATAGCAGCGGAAATCCTTTGCGGTGGCGGCAGCCAAAAGCAAAGATTATAGCGTAAAGCGGGAGTACGCGCCTGCTGAAAATGGCTGATCTGCTCCCCAAAAAAAAAGCCGCCCCAATTGGGACAGCTTTTGTGAGGTAAGATTCCGAAGCAAGTTCGGAATAAGCGCTTCACGTCATTTTAGGTTATAAAATGGGTTGGCGGCTTATTTAATTAGCTCGAAACTTCTTTTTACAAATGCGGTTAAGGCTTCGCCTTTTAGCAAGTTTTGAGATAGTTTGGCTAAGTCTAGCGCTTGTTTTACTAGGCTTTCTTGAGCGTCTTTGTCTTTGTTGTTTAGGATGCTGCTGGCCAATTCAGAGTTCGTGTTTACTACTAAATTGTACATTTCTGGCATGTTTCCCATCCCGAACATTCCGCCACCGCCGGTTTGGCTCATTTCTTTCATACGGCGCATGAATTCTGGCTGTGTGATGATAAATGGTGCCGAGTTGCTGTCTAGCGCTTCTAGTTGTACGCTGTACGTTTGTTTTGGTACAATGGTTTCTAGAACGGTTTTTAGGCTGGTTTGTTCCTCATCTGAAAGTTTTGAAATGGTAGTTTCGTCTTTCTTGATCAAGTTGTCAATATGATCCGAGTCTACACGTACAAAAGTCAGGTTGCTGTTGTCGCCTTCAATTTTCTGGATTAAGTGCGAGATAATTGGAGAGTCTAGCAACAATACTTCGTATCCTTTGTCTTTGGCGGTAGCAATGTAAGAGTGCTGCGCATCTTTGTTTCCTGCGTACAAGATTACCAGTTTGCCATCTTTATCGGTTTGTGTGGCAGCTAGTTTTTCTTTTAATTCTTCAAGCGTGTGGAATTTGCCATCTACGGTTGGGTAAAGTACAAAGGCACCTGCTTTTTCGTAAAACTTGTCTTCGGATAACATTCCGTATTCTAAAACAATTTTAATGTCGTTCCATTTTTGCTCAAAATCTTCACGGTTTTCTGTGAACAATGATTTTAATTTATCAGCAACTTTACGTGTGATGTAATTAGAGATTTTTTTAACGGCAGCATCAGCTTGCAATCCAGAACGAGACACGTTCAATGGAATGTCTGGCGAGTCTACCACACCTTTTAACATCATTAAAAATTCAGGTACAATTCCTTCTACGTTATCGGTAACATACACTTGGTTTTGGTACAACTGAATTTTATCTTTTTGGATTTGCAAATCAGATCCTAGTTTTGGGAAATACAAAATACCAGTTAAGTTGAATGGATAATCTACATTTAAATGAATGTGGAATAACGGCTCGTCAAACTGCATTGGGTACAACTCGTGGTAGAAGGTTTTGTAATCCTCAGCAGCCAATTCTGTTGGTTGTTTGGTCCAAGCTGGATTTGGGTTGTTGATGATGTTGTCTACAGTAATCGTTTCGGCAACGGCATCTTCTGGAGCGTCTTCTGCTTTTGGAAGAGTTTGTGTTTTGGTTCCAAATTTAATTGGAATAGGCATGAATTTGTTGTACTTGTTCAACAATTCTTTGATTTTGGCGTCTTCTAAAAATTCTAAAGAATCTTCAGCAACGTGCAAAATAATTTCAGTACCGCGTGTAGTTTTATCAGCTGGTTCTAATGTGAATTCTGGGCTACCATCACAAGTCCAGTGTGCAGCAGGCTCGTCTTTGAATGATTTGGTTATGATTTCTACTTTCTCGGCTACCATAAAAGCAGAGTAAAAACCAAGACCAAAATGTCCTATAATTCCAGAATCTTTAGCAGAATCTTTGTACTTGTCTAAGAACTCTTCGGCTCCTGAAAAAGCAACTTGATTGATGTATTTTTCAACCTCATCAGCAGTCATTCCTAAACCTTGATCGATGATGTGTATTTTCTTTCCTTCTTTGTCAATTTTTACCTCGATCATTGGGTTGCCATATTCTACTTTGGCTTCGCCAATACTGATCAGATGCTTTAATTTTAAAGTGGCATCGGTACCATTCGAAATTAATTCTCTCAAGAAAATTTCGTGGTCGCTGTATAAAAATTTCTTGATTAAGGGAAAGATGTTTTCTACTGAAACATTAATTTTACCTGTTGTCATATTTTTTAAAGTTTAAAATTAAATTTTGTATCAAATAGCTTTCAAATAGAATACCAATTGTAAAGAGAGTGACAAAATGTCGGACTTGGGAATTATGATACAAAAATTAGAAATTCTGAAACATATTACAGGCATTGCTTCTTATCTTTGTACGAGTATTAATCCATCAAAATATTTAAAATGAAAAAAATTATTTCGATATGCTTACTGTCTGTTTTGATGTTTGCATGTAAATCAACTTCAGCCACAAGTACAAAAACCGATAGAAAATCACAAGTAGCCATTAAAGGTGACTGGGTTATTAGTTCTGTAACCTATCCGGGATCTCAATATGTAAAAGTGAACTCTTTTCAATTAGCAGACTCAGAGTGTTTTGTGGGAAGTACTTGGAAATTTGTTTCGAACAATAACAAAGGAACTATGGCTTTGACAAAAGCAAATTGTGTTGCCTTTAGTTCACCAATTACTTGGTTTGTAAACGATCAAGGTCAGTTTGTTTTAAAAGTTTTAGATGCTGGTATTAAAGCAAAGAAAGTTAGAGACGGTTATATTTTAGGACTTGCTAATCAAACCGAAACTTCATTTCAATTGGTAGATAGAATTGATATAGCAGGAAAAATGACTGACGTAGTGTACCAATTTCAAAAAGCAAACTAAAAAAATAAAAATATGAAAAAGATTTCAGTAGTTGCTATAGCAACAATAATGGTTATAGGTTCAATATTTACAAGCTGTGAGGCTGTAAAAAATACCAATCAAAAACAACGTGGTGCAGGTATTGGTGCCGTAGCAGGAGCCGTAATTGGTGGTGTTTTGGGTAACAATCTAGGTAAAGGTGGAAAAGGCGCAATGGGTGCTGTTTTAGGTGGTGTTATTGGTGGAGTTGCCGGTGGTGCTATCGGTAACAAAATGGATAAACAAGCCCGCGAAATTGATGCTGTGCTTCCAGGTGCTGAGGTAGTGCGTGTAGGAGAAGGAATTAAATTAGTATTGAATGAAAATGCAGTGCGTTTTGATACCAACAAATCTACTTTGACTGCTGCGGCAAAAGCAAACCTTGATAAATTAGTTCCTGTTTTTGGAGAATATCCAGACACAAACATTACAATTTATGGTTACACAGACAGTACAGGTCCAGCAGATTATAACTTGAAACTTTCAGGCGATAGAGCAGCGGCCGTACGTAATTATTTGGCAAGTAAAGGAGTATCGTCTTCTCGTTTCCAAGTAACTGGTTTGGGTATTGCTGATCCAATAGCTTCTAACGAAACGGCAGAGGGCAGAAGCCAAAACCGTCGTGTAGAGTTTGCAATCACAGCCAACGAAAAAATGATTAAAGACGCTGAAGCTGAAGTTAAAAAATAAGCTAAAACTACATTAATAACAAGAGCTGTTTCTTTCTAGAAGCAGCTTTTTTTGTGTTTAAAATTGTTTTAAAGATTGTAAATTTGCGCTTTAATTTTTGATGATGCTAGAAATAAAAAACATACACTTTTCCTATAGTGACACTCCGGTGATCAAAAACATCAGTTTCACGGTAGAGAAAGGACAAAATATAGCCATTATTGGCGAAAGTGGTTGCGGAAAAAGTACTTTACTGAAACTCATCTACGGCTTACTTGACCTCAACGAAGGCAGTATTAGCAACGATGAAAAACCTATTCTTGGCCCTAAATACAACCTTATTCCGGGAGTAGATTACATTAAATACTTGGCACAAGATTTCGACTTAATGCCGTACACCACCGTTGAGGAAAATGTAGGTAAGTTTTTGTCGAGCGCTTTTTTACCCCTAAAAAGACTTCGTATTCAAGAACTGCTTGAAATGGTCGAAATGACTGAATTTGCCAAAGTAAAAGCCAAAGACCTAAGTGGTGGTCAGCAACAACGTGTGGCATTAGCAAAAGCGTTGGCCCTCGAGCCTGAAATTTTATTGCTTGACGAGCCGTTCAGTCACATTGATAATTTCAGGAAAAATGCCTTACGCCGCAACTTGTTTGCCTACTTAAAGAAAAAAAAGATTACCTGCATCATTGCCACGCACGATAGCGTAGATGCCTTGTCATTTGCTGATGAAACCATCGTATTGCAAAAAGGCGAAGTAGTGGTAAAAGGACCTTCAAGAGCAGTTTATGAAGTGCCGCCAACCAAATATGTAGCCTCACTTTTTGGCGAAGTCAATGAGTTCATGCTCTCGCAAATTATCGACATTGACCCCGCGGACGACGAGTATTTACTGCTCTATCCGCACCAATTAAAAGTTGTTGATAATTCAAAAATGACAGCCATCGTCAAACAATGTTACTACCGCGGCGGCCATTTTTTAGTAAAAGCAGCCTTTGATCGAAGAGCTATTTTCTTTGAGCACGACACCGAGTTAGACTTTAATCAAGAAGTGCGCTTGATGCTAGCCTAAAAAATCATGATCGAAAATATAAAAAATGCCCCAAAAAGTCAAGCGCTATTTGGGGCATTTTTTATGCAGAAAAGCCAGACGGATTCGTTTTAGGTAAGATAGATGTTTGTTGGTGTTTTTTTAGGGAGCAGTAGTTTATTGCCTCGCACACGACTGGTCCCGCTGTCCGTTATATCTTGCTGGCAATCCCGATGTTTCGGGATTTGCCCAGCAAGGATGCCACTTCCATCGGGGCTCGAGAGAACGTTTTGTTTTCAGAACTTGACCACCAAAAACTTCTCGATACAATTTTTAATCGTAAAGCTGTCGCATTACCATTCAAAATAACTCGAAGTGACGTTTGCAACACCATTCAAATAAACTGTTCAGTCCGAATCGTCAAGTTAAGAAATTCGTCAGTTCGAGTTGAGTAGCAATTTGCGCTAGAAAATTGCTACGAAGTATCGAGAACTCTTTAAAAACCAAAACTTCTCGATACAATTTTGAACCGTAAAGCTGTCGCATTACAATTCAAAATAACTCGAAGTGAGGTTTGCAACACCATTCAAATAAACAGTTCAGTCCGAATCGTCAAGTTAAGAAATTCGTCAGTTCGAGTTGAGTAGCAATTTGCGCTAGAAAATTGATAAGAAGTATCGAGAACTCTTTAAAACCAAAAACTTCTCGATACAATTTTGACTCGTAAAGCTGTCGCATTACAATTCAAAATCACTCGAAGTGACGTTTGAAATTCCTTAAAATTTATCAGTTTTTTTTGTGGTTCATTACGAATCGTCAAGTTAAGAAATTCGTCAGTTCGAGTTGAGTAGCAATTTGCGCTGGAAAATTACTACGAAGTATCGAGAACTCTTTAAAAACCAAAACTTCTCGATACAATTTTGAACCGTAAAGCTGTCGCATTACGATTCAAAATCACTCGAAGTGACGGAAGTTCTGTTTTCACAAAAAAACAAGCCCGAAATCAGATTGATCCCGGGCTGGTTTATTGTTGTTAGCTCTTCTGCAGAAAAGCTTTTAGTTTTTCAAATGTTTATCTAAAAACTGATCTTGTTCCCAAAGCAGGTGCAAAATATTTTCTTTGGCTACATATCCGTGCGCTTCTTTTGGTAAAATCACCATACGTGCTGGGCCACCCAATCCTTTTAAGGCTTGAAAGTAACGCTCTGTTTGTAAGGTAAACGTTCCCGGATTATTATCCGCTTCACCGTGTACCAATAACATAGGCGTTTTCATTTTTCCAGCATTCATAAAAGGAGACATCGCTGTGTACACTTCTGGACTTTCCCAGTAATTGCGTTGCTCACTCTGAAAACCAAACGGAGTTAAAGTTCTGTTGTAAGCACCACTGCGGGCAATTCCACACGCAAATAAATTAGAATGGGTAAGCAAGTTGGCCGTCATAAAAGCTCCGTATGAGTGTCCGCCAACACCTACTTTTTTACGGTCAATGTAACCTAAAGCATCAACTGCATTAATAGCAGCCTCAGCATTGTCAACCAATTGTGTGATAAAATTATCATTTGGTTCTGTAGTTCCTTCACCAATAATTGGGAAGGCCGCATCGTCAAGTACAACATAACCTTTGGTTACCCAGTACACAAACGAGCCGTAACTTGGGAAAGTGAATTCATTTGGGTTTTGCGTGCTTTGTCCCGCTGAATTTTTGTCTTTGTATTCTGCTGGATAAGCCCAAATCAACAATGGCATTTTTTCTTTTTTAGCCTTGTCGTAACCTACTGGCAAGTATAAAGTTCCTGATAGTTCCACGCCATCTTTACGCTTGTATTTAATGACTTCTTTACTTACGTTTTTGATACTTTCAAACGGATTTTTGAATGATGTAATTGGTGTCAGTTTGTTTTTTTGGTAAATGTTGCGCAAGTAATAGTTCGGATACTCGTTTTTAGACTGAATTTGTACCAAAACGGTTCCTTTCTTGAAATCTTCAATTTCGATAACATCTTCTTTTTTATCCATGTAAGTCGATGTGTACAAGCGCTTGCTTTGCAATGTTTTTAAATCGAACTCACTAATAAAAGGAAATTGTCCGTTCTTCGTAAAACCAGCACCAATTAAGAACGCTTTGTTGTTTTCTAAAGCAAGTACATATCTGTTGAATTCATTTTTGCGCGTTTCAAAATTTCCTGGATCAGCATACACGTCTTGCGAATTGCGGTCAAAAATTACTTTTGGTGCTTGCTCTGGCTGAGATGGGTTAAAAAGATAAGTTTTAGTATTACGCGTATCGTACCATTCGTCCATTAAAATAGCAACGTTTTCATTACCCCACATGATGCCGCTAAAACGTTGAGGTGTTTTTACAAGCGATTTTGCAGGGGCTGTAAAAGGTGCATTCCACGTAAATACCTCATCTCTAAATTCCACTTTGTTGGCAGGATCACCAGCATCAAGTGCTTCAACATACATCAGCGTAGCAGCTTGATCGGCTCTCCATGTCATGTTGCGTTTGCCTTTGCGGACGGCCATAAAACCTTTCGGAATAATTTCAGTCAAAGGAACTTCGTTTACTGTTTTTACCTCGTTACCGTCTTTGTCAAACACCACTGATTTACTTGGAAAACGACTTAACGGAACAATATATGAAAACGGTTTTTGAATGGTAGTAAGCATCAAGTAATTGCCATCAGGCGAAAAGCTTTCTCCGGCGTACATAGCTGCTTTTTTGAACAAAGTTGCCGTTCCATCTAAACTAACTTTGTACAACTCAGAGGTCATGATGTTCTCAAAATTGATCTCATCATTGGCGTTTTTCAACATGTCAGGATAGGTTCTGTTTTGAGATTTAGATCCATCAGCATTAGAAATAATAGGACCAGCAGGCAAGTCCTTCTTTGCATCCAAAAGTGCCGGTCTGTTTTGAGGTAACATTTTAACCAAAATAGTGGCATTGTCTTTTAACCAGCTAAACGGATTACCTAAATTGGCATTGACACGAGCTTCAGTAAGTCGAGTCGCTTTTGCCGTAGCAACATCAATAACCCAAAGTTCAACACCTGTTGCTGTGGTATTTGAAAACGAAATTTTACTATCGTTTGGCGACCAAGATATGTTACTAATTTTAGCATTTGCTGGTAAACCTGCTACTTGCATTTCGTTGCTATCTTTTACTTTTCGCAGTTTTAAGTTGTTCACGTAAGTAACTGAGCTTGAAATATTCGTCACCGGATTGATACGCAAACCGCCCAAACGCAGTTCATCTTTATTCAAATCATCTAGCGTTTTGTAGGTGCTGCGGTACGAAAGGAGTAGGTATTCTTTTTTGGTATCCATCGATACGGATGGAGCGCGTTCGTAATCGGCCAATTCGAGTATCGATGCCGATGGTTTTTGATAGCTAAGATTTTCTTGCGCAAAAGCAGATATGCTCAGGCCAAGCGCAATAAATAGCGAGATTTTAAATTTCATACTTGATAATCATTTTAAATTAGAGTTAGTCTTGTTGTATTACAAGTCTAAAATATCGCAAACTTGTTACATTTGAAAAAATTAAAACACTTTTAACTTTTTGCAACCTACTCAGGATACCCATTTTAGCTCCAAATTGGATTATAGCATCGTTTTTTTTCCTTGATGAAGACTTGTAAAGTCCCGTAAATAGCTAGAAACTGGTTATTTGGTAAAAAAGTAGTAATTTAGTAGCCCTAGTTTTAAGGTATGTTTTAAATTTGCAAACTGATTTTAATAAAATAACAATTATATGTATCATTCAAAAATAGCAGGATTGGGTTATTACGTTCCCGAAAATGTAGTAACAAATGACGATTTATCCAAAATCATGGATACCAATGATGAGTGGATTCAAGAGCGAACTGGAATTCAAGAACGCCGCCACATCATCAGAGGAGAAGATACAACAACCTCAATGGGTGTAAAAGCAGCCGAAATTGCAATTGAACGCGCGGGTGTTGCCAAAGAAGATATTGACTTTGTAGTATTTGCTACGTTAAGCCCTGATTACTATTTTCCAGGACCTGGAGTTTTGGTACAAAGAGATTTGGGATTAAGAACCGTAGGTGCATTAGATGTGCGCAACCAATGTTCTGGTTTTGTTTACGCTTTATCAGTAGCTGATCAATACATCAAAACGGGTATGTATAAAAACATTCTGGTTATTGGTTCAGAGGTACATTCTACAGGTTTAGACATGACTACACGTGGACGTGGCGTTTCGGTAATTTTTGGTGATGGAGCAGGAGCTGCTGTTTTGAGTAGAGAGGAAGATATTACCAAAGGAATTTTATCAACGCACTTGCATTCAGAAGGGCAACATGCCGAAGAATTAATTGTAAAAGCACCAGGAATGGGTGGCCGTTGGGTAACTGATATTTTAGAAGCCAACGATCCAGATGACGAAAGTTATTTCCCGTACATGAACGGACAATTTGTATTTAAAAATGCTGTAGTTCGTTTTAGCGAAGTGATTAATGAAGGATTGCAAGCAAATAATTTGCAAGTTTCAGATATTGATATGTTGATTCCGCACCAAGCTAACTTGAGAATTAGTCAATTCATCCAAAAGAAATTTGACTTAACAGACGATCAAGTGTACAATAACATTCAAAAATACGGAAATACTACTGCAGCCTCTATTCCGATTGCTTTAACTGAAGCATGGGAAAAAGGAAAAATCAAATCAGGTGACACTGTGGTTTTAGCAGCATTTGGTAGTGGATTTACTTGGGCCAGTGCGATTATTAAATGGTAGGAGAACACATCTAAATTATATTTTTACAAAAATAATAACCCCAATCTTGATTCAGGATTGGGGTTTTGTTTTTAATGCTTGGGTTCGTAAATTAGCCGAAGGAAGGAACTAAATCTCTCATTCTCTCTGCCGATAGGAATTCCGGTAACGATACCTACTAAGAGTTGGTGCGTAACTTCTACTCTCATTTGCGGTCGTACAGTCATATCAAAATCGTTTTTTTGTAACTCTTTGTTTACTTCAATCCCTATAAAATTTCGAGTACCGGGAATCATGTAATGAAAGTTACTGTTAATTTGCCATGAGGTTTGAACACTGCTAGGATTTAAATGCTGTTGAAAGATAGGACCTGTGTACAATAGCGTATGAAAATTACTGCCCCAACGTTTTGCTGCAACAAAAAACGGACTATAGATATTTCCAGTAAACAATTTACTATTCCCAAAGCTAGAAAAGGGAGTGAGTTCAAACTCGTGAATGTATCCTATTGCCATAGATGTTTTGTAGTTCTCAGATACAAAAAAGGAATATTGAGTGGCTAATTTTAAACCGTTCAATTTGCTTTGTGGTGTGTTTCCGTTTTGATTTGATGGATAAATAGTAAACGGCAACTCTACTTCAAATCCCAATCTATTCAGCGGTGCCCATTCGTATTCAACTAATGCTAAATATTCGTCGTATTTGTTTTTGTCGGTGATTCCTAAACCAAAATTCCATTCCTTTTCGCCTTTTCGAGCTCCTAAATCACGAATCAAATCAATGTATAAAGGTTCGGCATGTAAAATTTTTAAAGGTTCTTTTTTATCCTGAACTTCTTGAATATAAAGGCTATCGTTTAGGGTGTTTTGTTGGTCCCTTGTTGATTGTGCTTTGGAGTTGATGCTATGCAGTAGTATGGTGATAAACCCTAAAATAGCAGGTTTTAAAAATGTGTTTTTCATTTAATTTGTAAAATTGGTTATGCATACAGTTGCTTTGTCTTTCTTTTTTTGAAAAACAAAGTAGTTTGATACTTATAAAAACAAATTAAACTTCGGGTGGAGGAGAATGAATTTCGAATAATGGCTGGCCGATATTCTTCATCTTAAATCCAAAAAAAATCAGTTCACTTAAACGGTTAATGGTGTTGATTTTTTGAGAAGTATGTGGTAAAACATAAAAAGTAATTGAAATTCTTTTTTTGAAATGACTAGCATTATCCTCATCAGTATCTTCATTTTCAGGAATGGCATTTTCATATCCCAAAACTTTTTCAATAACAAGTTCGATTATACTTTCTTGATCATTGATTGCTAGATTTTCTGCTACATAAATAGGTGTGTTGTCGTTGCTATCAACGCTACAATTGAGAAGGTAAAGCGCTATAAAAGCACAAAAAAACCGTAGTCCTTTTATATTTCTGATGGATTCTAACACTTGGCAAAAATATAAATTTTAGCATAAGCTGAATTTTTGTTAACGTTTTATTAGGTTTGATTTTGAATTGGTGAGTAGCCCCAAGCATGATTTTTTGTAAAGATTGATGAGCCAATTAATTTTGTGTTGCGTTTTTTTTTAATCAACCGAAACTATATCTTTACTTTTAGATCTAACACCAAAAAAAGCATTTTATGGCTAATCGTCGAGACTTTTTGAAAACGGCTGCTATGGCTACTGCAGCGGCTGCTTTGCCTTCTTTAGCTGATGAAATTGTATCTCAAAAAGAGTCGTTTTCAACAAAAGGAACAAAACCTATTGTACTTTCTACCTGGAATTTTGGTTTGCAAGCCAATGTTGCTGCTTGGGAAGTGCTAAAAAATAATGGCAAAGCGCTTGATGCCGTTGAAGCAGGTGTGAAAATCCCAGAAGGCGATCCAACCGAGCGCAGTGTAGGTTATGGTGGAAGACCCGATCGTGATGGTCGTGTGACGCTTGATGCTTGTATCATGGATGAAAATTCGAATATTGGTTCAGTTGGTTGCCTCGAACACATCAAGCATCCTATTTCTGTAGCACGTGCCGTAATGGAAAAATCGCCTCATGTGATGCTTGTTGGCGATGGCGCCCTTCAATTTGCCTTATCGCAAGGATTCAAAAAAGAAAATTTATTGGTTGCCGATTCAGAGCGGGAATGGAAAGAATGGCTTAAAACAAGTGAGTACAAACCTATTGCCAATATTGAAAATCACGATACGATTGGGATGATAGCGCTTGACGCAAATGGCGATTTGTCCGGCGCTTGCACAACAAGCGGAATGGCTTTTAAAATGCACGGCCGTTTGGGAGATTCACCAATCATTGGAGCTGGTTTATATGTGGACAATGAAATTGGAGCGGCAACGGCAACAGGTCATGGAGAAGAGGTAATTCGTATTACAGGCTCACACTTGGTGGTTGAGTTGATGCGTCAAGGAAAGTCTCCGCAAAAAGCTTGCGAAGAGGCAGTTGCGCGCATTGTAAATTTGAGTAAAAAGCGCAACAAAGATTTAAAAGATATTCAAGTAGGTTTTATTGCCTTAAATAAAAAAGGAGAATATGGTAGTTATTGTTTGCAAGGCGGTTTTAATTACGCCGTGCATGACGCTACTGGAAACCGTTTGATTGATCCGCCTTATTTTTTAAAGTAATCTGAAAAATAAAAATGAGAGTTAGCTTGAAACGGTTTAAGTGCTCCTTGAAAAATCATAAAATCAAAAACCCGAAGTTGGCAAACTCCGGGTTTTCTTTTTGATAATTAACTACTAAAATCAATGCTAATTCGTTATGAAACTGCATTTGTTATAATTGTAAAGCCAGTTTTTTTTAATAATGTGGACGTAACTTTATAATTACATATTAGATATAAGACTACTTGTTGATGGGTTTGTTACACATTATGTCAACTTTTATTTGATTTTTATTTTTTGCTTCGTTGAAGTTAGCATTTACCTTTTCAATGAAAAATGAGATTTGTATTCTTTTTGGACGTTATCTTCAATATAAGAAATTGTAAACCAATAGTCATCGGCTGGCATTGGATTTCCGTTGTAAGTACCGTCCCAACCGTTGCCATTAGGGTCGAGTGTTTTTAAAAGTTTTCCGTAGCGATCAAAAATATAAAGATTTAGAATTCCTTCTCTTGGTATTCCGCTGATGTTCCAGGTGTCGTTATAACCGTCGTTATTCGGTGTAAAGAACTTTGGACTAGAAATTAATCTGATAAAAATAGGAGCGGTAACCAAGCCACAATTGTTTTCTAAAATTGTAATTTCATGTCGGCCACTTGGTACATTGGTAAAAACAGGGCTATCTTGATAAGGTCCGCCGTCAAGCGAATATGAAAAAACACTTTCACTTCCAACTAATATGCTCGGGATAATTGTTAATGTTTGATTATCAGTAAACCAACTACTAGTTGTGTAGGTGATAGCCGTTGGTAACGCAGAGGCAACAACTTCAAAAGGCACAGGTCCTGACGAACACCCAAAAATAGCAAGATTGATTACATTTAACGTGTAATTTCCTGGGCGGTTTGTGCTAAAGCTGGAAGATGTACCTACAAGGGTTCCAGTTTCGTCGCGCCATTCAAAGTCATATTGAGGTGCCGAAAAGCCACTTTCTATTACGGCATTGGTAGTGGTTCCGTTTGCAGTATCGATGCATATTGATGGTACTGTTAAAGTAGGTCGCGGGCTATCTGTTATTGTAATTGCAAATGGTTGTTCCGCAGGGCATAGCACAGTTGCTGTGGTACCTGATTCGCCATAGGCATAAATTGTTGTTGAGCTAGTAATTACATCTCTGGGGAAAAATTCAGTATTTGTTGTACTTGGTCCACCTGAATTGCGAAAATATCGCGTCACCTGAGCAGGATACGCGGGTAATGCATACGATTCACAGCGGGTAACCGGAGAAATCGGGGCAATTGCAGGTGTGTTGTAAATTGTAACTGTAAAAGCATCTTCGTCTGTACAATTTACTCGATTGTTATTTTCAACAAAAACATAAAATGTACTCGTGGTGGTGACAGGATTGTAAGGAGGTGTCAGTAGAACGCCTGTACCATTCGGACCGTTGGGTGCTGTGTAATAACTTCCCATACCTCCTATTGGTGGCAAATTATAACTGTTACATGCAAATTGATCGTCAATTTCGTTAACAAAAGTCACTAAAATATCAATGCTGTATTCAGAAACGCAAGTATTAGGACTGATTGCTGATGCATAAACATAAATCGTACGAGAAGAATCGATAACTGTACCAGCTGGCAACACTGGGTTAGTGCTTGATGGTCCGCCAGAAAAGGCATAGTATTCCCCGTTTGTTAGATCGTCTAGAATGTAAGGTTGTCCACAGCGAATTACTTCAGTTGGTTTTGCATCAACAGGAGGCGAACTGTTTATTGTTACAAAAAAATCTTCTTCGACAAAACAAGTTCCACTTGGAGCCCTGTCATAAAAATAGATTCGTTGTGATGTGATAATTGGTGATCCAACAGCAAGTAATTGTCCAGTTCCTAATGAGCCTGTGTAGTAGTTTCCAGCATGCGGCACGGCAGGTAAAAAATAAACATCACATTGCGGCGCAGTATCTGGGAAATTTGGTAATGGTTCGATATTAATTGTGATAGTGAAATTTAAATTATCGGTACAATTTTGTCCGGGAACATAGAACCATAAAGTAGTTGTCGTATTAATTAGAGTACCTGCAGGGATTACTGATCCGTTTCCTGCAGCGGCTGTTCTATATTCGCCTACTGTTAGTGCTGGAAGAAGGTAGGAAGAACATGAGTCAACATCTGTAGGAGGGCTAATGCTCGGAAGGCCAATAAAAATTTCAAACGATTCTTCTGAGACGCAGTTTACTGGTAAGGTTAAACTTTCTTTGTACGCGTATATCCGAGTGGTACTTGTAATGATTGTGCCAGGCAAAACTATAAAACCTGTTTTGTTGCTTCCGGTATAATATGTAGCTCCATTAGTATCAATAGGCATGATGTAGCTTGAGCAGGCAAATTGGTTGGCATAGGTAGGCAATGGTGTAAAAGGAATAATTGTTATTGTGAATTGTCGTTCCACAGTGCAATTAGGGGTACTGATTGTATCTTCGAACCAAACGTAAATTGTATTGTTTCCTCCATTATTGATGATAGTTCCTCCAGGTAAATTTACATTTCCAGCGGTGGTTGGTCCTCCACTTAGCGTATAATAACTAGCATAAGGTAATTCAGGCAATTGGTATTGTGTGCAATAAGTGCCTGAAGGTGGGGTAATATCATCCAAATCGGCTATTGTAACATTAAAAGGGTCTTGATTGGTACAAAGTGCCGACTGATTGTAAACGTATAAATTTCTCGTTGTGGTGGTAATTGTGTTTCCTGGAAAAAGTTGAGTACCGGTTCCGTTGGGCCCTGTCCAATATTGTGCCCCGGGACTGCTCAAATTGGGTAATGCGTATGCAGTACAAACAATAACATCAGGTAGAATATCGATTGATGGTAAAGGATCTACAACTAGTTGAAAACTGGTTGTGACAAAGCAGTTATTTTCGGAAATGTTTTGTAATCGCACCCAAATAGTGGCTGTTGTACTCAAAAGTTGATTACCTGTTTCTAGAACAATTATATCTGTATTGTTGTTGGCTCCTGTTGATGAGGAATGAAAACTGATTCGATTATACGTTGTATCTTGTGTACCGATGATGTCTGAAATCGCAGCTGATAAATCGAATATAGCGCTCAATGGAGATTCGAATGAATTTCTAGCACACAAGTTTAATGAAACAGGTTGTGCAGTAATTTGAGGAGAATCTACGACTTGAAGTTGAAACGATCTCACCTCAAAGCATAGCGTTGTTGGGTTTTGTACACGTGCATAAAATGTTATTCCATTTTGCGAGCTTGTAATAGTTTGACTTGTAGTAAGTCCTCCTATGTTGGCCTCCGCGTCAGCTTGTGATGAGTGATAAGAGATGATGGTTGATGCAGGCAAGTCATCGCTGGCTCCGGATGCGCTGTTTTCTTGATTCATTCCTGCTAGGATTATGTTACTCATTTGTGTCAAGTCAAAAGTATAATTACTTGCACCGGTATCGCAGCTGTATAGATTTGGCAAAACAGGTAAAATTCCAACTTGCGGATAAATTTCTACCAGAATATCATCGGTCACAGCCACACAACCAGGCTCTTGGTAGGTGACAGTATAACGATGTATTCCCGGTCCGATAAGCGGATTTAAATCATTGAGGTCAAGTGTCTCTGCCGTTTGCGCAGGTGAAATTGCTACACCTTCTTTGCTCCACGAAAATGTGGTACCTGCTGCCAAACCTGCTGCAGACAAAATAGGCAAAGTACTTCCTGGACAAAATGCTCTATTATTGGCAATAGTATAATCTAATCCTAAAACATCTTGACCAATATTAAAACTATTGGCTTGTAAAAAGATAGCTGAGTCGTAACCCGTGTTGGCCCCGCCATCTGCAATGACAATTTTAATACGGTAAACGTGATTAATATCCAGTGCTGTTGCAGATGCAAGCATAGGGATGGTTTGGCCGTTAAAGTTTATTGCTGGTCCAAAGCCACTACCGTTAAATGCACCAAAATAGTTAGCATTTGCTGAAGGACAATTGGGGTTATATGTCATGTCTCTGATAGTTTCGACAGATACAGGAATAGTGGTATTAGGAATTACTGCCAAGTTTTGCGCAGCGCCACTAGCAGTAAGATCCTCGAGCAAAAACGCAAATGCATCCGAAAAGTTGCATTGTGAAGTTCCGTATTCTTCGGAGGCAAATAAAAATGAAAAATTGAAATTACTTGTTTTTGGTTGAAAATCGAATTGAATAAAACTCGCATTGATTGAGTTTATGGAAACTCCTGATTGGGAAAGAAGAATTGATTCAAGACTAGTATCACCAGCCCATGCGGTAGTGCCATCGCTCAAAATGGTGTTATTGGGTCCAGGAATTCTGTTGACATCTCCCGTTGATAAAACTACACCACTCGCAAATGGGAAATTGGGATTGCTGTTCTCGAAATAACCAATACCATTGCTCGATCCAAATGAAGTTCCGGTACGGAATTGGATATTAGTTCCGGTAACACAAGGAGAGTTGATTAGCACTTGGTTAACTAATTGTTCTGTACTGTAGGTAGTTGTATTAATACTAACGGATTGACAATAAAGCTGGTAGGTTGACAAGAGCGAAATGAAAATAAGTAATTTTTTCATATCTAAGTTTGTTGTGTTTGTTACTCAAAAATAATCAAATTAGCTGAATTAACCTCTTTTCAATTGGTTTTGTTCGTAGGCTGGTTTCTGTAAACTATTTTTCAGACTTACAATTCCTATAAATATATCATCAAGCAATTTCGAGTTTCCGGCATTATACCTATCTTTGCACACTTAAATAAACACTTAAAATGTCATTACAACAAATTCTTACGCCGTCTATACAAAAAGCTGTCCAAGCTTTATTTGAAGTTACAATCGATAAAGTTGAATTTCAAAGTACTCGGAAAGAATTTGAAGGCGATATTACAATGGTTATTTTTCCTTTACTAAAAGTTTTAAAAGGTGCTCCAGGCGCTTCTAATCCCGTAGAATTAGGAACAAAAATAGGTGATTATCTTGTAGAAAATCTGCCAGAAGTAAGCGGTTTTAATGTAGTGTCAGGCTTCTTGAATATTGTGATTTCGGATAATTACTATCTTGATTTTTTCAGCAGTATCAAAGACAATCCATCTTATGGTTTTGTCTCTCCAACTGCTGATGCGACTGCAGTAATGGTTGAATATTCGTCGCCAAACACTAACAAACCTTTACATTTAGGGCACGTTCGTAATAATTTGTTAGGATATTCTGTAGCCGAAATCATTAAAGCATCTGGTAAAAAAGTTTACAAAACCCAAATCATCAACGACAGAGGAATTCATATCTGTAAATCGATGATTGCTTGGCAAAAATTTGGTAATGATCAAACTCCTGAATCAACTGGTTTAAAAGGAGATAAATTAGTTGGAAACTATTACGTTGCTTTTGATAAAGCGTACAAAGAAGAAATAGCGCAACTAATGAACGCGGGTAAAACCGAAGAAGAAGCCAAAAAACAAGCGCCAATTATGCTCGAAGCTCAAGAAATGCTTCAAAAATGGGAAGCTGGTGATGCTGAGGTGAAGGCACTTTGGGCTAAAATGAATCAATGGGTTTATGATGGTTTTGCCATTACATACAAAAATCTAGGAGTTGATTTTGATCGTTACTATTATGAAAGTGATACCTATTTATTAGGGAAAGATGTAGTTCAAATTGGACTTGAAAAAGGAATTTTCGAAAAAGATCCTGATGGTTCTGTGTGGATTGACTTAACAGATGAAGGTCTCGATCGTAAAATTGTGTTGCGTTCAGATGGTACTGCTGTGTATATGACTCAGGATATTGGTACTGCAATTCAACGTGTGAAAGACATGCAAGATGTAGGCGGAATGGTTTACACTGTAGGGAATGAGCAAGATTACCATTTTAAGGTGTTGTTTTTGATTTTGAAAAAATTAGGCTTTGAATGGGCTAAAAATTTATATCATTTGTCATATGGAATGGTAGATTTACCATCAGGAAAGATGAAATCTCGTGAGGGAACTGTTGTCGATGCCGATGATTTGATGCAAGAAATGACAAACACCGCGCAAAAAATTGCTGAAGATTTAGGGAAATTAGAAGCCTATTCTGACGAGGAAAAAGCGAAATTGTATAGCACCATTGGTTTAGGTGCTTTGAAATACTATATTTTAAAAGTTGATCCAAAGAAACGAATTCTTTTTAATCCAGAAGAGTCTGTTGATTTTGCTGGAAACACAGGACCGTTTATTCAATATACTTATGCTCGTATTCAATCGATTATTCGTAAAGCGACCTTTGATTATTCAAATAAAGTTTCATTAGATTCATTGCATGAAAAAGAAAAAGAATTGGTAAAACAATTGGAGTTGTTTCCTGAAGTGATACAAAATGCGGCTCAGCATCACAGTCCGGCATTGTTAGCCAATTATACTTATGACTTAGTTCGCGAGTACAATTCGTTCTACCAAGCAGTGCCTATTTTAGGTGAAGAAGATTTAGAAAAGAAAAAATTTAGAGTACAACTGTCTAAAAAAGTGGCCGATACTATTGCGGCATCTTTTAAATTACTGGGGATTAATGTTCCTGAGAGAATGTAAAATAAAGATCCAAAACGACTGCTTTCTGCGGTCGTTTTTTTGTTTTCAAAAAGCGTAAAAAGCCTTACTAATAATGTAAAGTTCTAATTGCCTAATTTCCTAATTAGTTTATCTTTGCATTTCAAAATAAATCAATACTATGTTCGATAATTTAAGCGATAAACTAGATAAAGCCTTTCACATACTTAAAGGTCACGGAAAAATTACCGAAGTAAACGTAGCCGACACTTTGAAAGAAGTGCGCCGTGCGTTACTTGATGCCGATGTCAATTTTAAAATTGCAAAGGATTTTACCACCAAAGTAAAAGAAAAAGCTATTGGTCAAGATGTATTAACTACGTTGCAACCAGGTCAATTATTGGTGAAATTGGTTAAAGATGAATTAACCGAATTAATGGGTGGCGATGTAGCCGGAATTAATTTGTCAGGTAATCCATCTGTTATTTTGATGTCAGGTTTGCAAGGATCTGGAAAAACTACTTTTTCTGGAAAATTAGCCAATTACCTTTTAACTAAAAAGAATAAAAAACCACTTTTGGTTGCCTGTGATATTTACCGTCCTGCGGCGATTCAGCAATTGTATGTTGTTGGGGATTCTATCGGTGTTGAGGTATATTCAGAACCAGAAAATAAAAACCCCGTTGAAATTGCTCAAAACGCAATAAAACATGCGAAAGCAAATGGGTTTAATGTTGTCATTGTCGATACCGCTGGTCGTTTGGCTGTGGATGAAGAGATGATGAACGAAATTGAGCGCGTACACAAAGCCATTCAACCACAAGAAACTTTGTTCGTTGTTGATGCTATGACGGGTCAAGATGCCGTAAATACTGCCAAAGCCTTCAACGACAGATTGAATTTTGATGGTGTTATTTTAACAAAATTAGATGGTGATACTCGTGGTGGAGCAGCGCTTTCTATCAAGACAATTGTAAACAAGCCAATCAAATTTGTAGGTACAGGTGAAAAAATGGAAGCAATTGATGTTTTCTATCCTGTGCGTATGGCCGAGAGAATTTTGGGTATGGGTGACGTAGTTTCCCTTGTTGAGCGTGCACAAGAGCAGTTTGACGAAGAGGAAGCGCGCAAAATTCAAAAGAAAATTGCCAAAAATGAATTTGGTTTTGATGATTTCTTATCTCAAATTCAGCAAGTAAAGAAAATGGGTAATATGAAGGATTTGGTAGGAATGATACCAGGTGCTTCAAAAGCCATGAAAGATGTGCAAATAGAGGACGATGCCTTCAAACATATTGAGGCCATCATCCACTCGATGACTCCATTAGAAAGAAGTAAGCCCGCTGTAATTGACGTGAAAAGAAAAGCGCGAATTGCAAAAGGATCTGGAACTAAAATCGAGCAAGTCAATCAGTTGATGAAGCAGTTCGACCAAATGAGCAAAATGATGAAAATGATGCAAGGTCCGGGCGGAAAAAACCTAATGAAAATGATGGGCGGTATGAAAGGCGGAATGCCAGGAATGCCGGGAATGAAATAAAATTTAGAAAGTCTTAAAGTCGTCATGATTTTAAGACTTTTGTCTTTACTATATTAAACAACACAACAATGCAACTACTAGACGGAAAAAAAACAGCAGAAGACATCAAAAGCGAAATTGCTGTTGAAGTACAAAAAATGAAAGCCAATGGTGAGAAAGTTCCTCACTTGGCAGCACTTATTGTAGGGAATGATGGCGCAAGCTTAACTTACGTAGGAAGTAAAGTAAAAGCCTGTGAAAGAGTAGGATTTGAGTCTACTTTGGTAAAAATGCCAAACACCACTACAGAAATTGAATTGCTTAAAAAGATCAAAGAATTAAACGAAGACGAGCAAATTGACGGGTTCATTGTGCAATTGCCTTTACCAAAACAAATTGACGAGCAAAAAGTCTTAATGGCAGTTGACCCAAGTAAAGATGTTGATGGTTTTCATCCGGAGAACTTCGGGAAAATGGCGCTTGACATGACCACTTTTATTCCTGCAACACCATTTGGTATTCTAGAATTGCTAGATCGCTACGGAGTTGAAACAAAAGGAAAGCATACTGTTGTTATTGGGCGTAGCCATATTGTAGGGAGGCCAATGAGTATTTTGATGGGGCGCAAAGGTTTTCCCGGTAACTCAACAGTTACACTTACACATAGTTACACCAAAAATATAGAAGAAATTACTATTCAGGCCGATATTATTATCACAGCTTTGGGTGTTCCTAATTATTTAAAAGCGGATATGGTAAAACCTGGCGCTGTAGTTATTGACGTAGGGATTACGCGCGTTCCTGACGATAACCACGAAAAAGGTTATGTTATTACTGGTGATGTCGATTTTGATCAAGTAAGCAAAAAAGCATCATTCATCACCCCAGTTCCAGGTGGAGTAGGACCTATGACTATTGCCATGTTGCTAAAAAACACACTCTTGGCAAGGGAAATGAAGAGAAATAAATAAAAAATTTTACATAGAAAGCCTCAAATTTATTTTTGAGGCTTTTTTTTGTCTTAAGAAGACCTTAAAATAAACCTAGCAAAAGCTTGTAATCTAAATTTAAAGAATACTTTTGCACCACTA
The DNA here is from genome assembly GCF_011365745.1 of Flavobacterium turcicum. Lineage (GTDB taxonomy): Bacteria > Bacteroidota > Bacteroidia > Flavobacteriales > Flavobacteriaceae > Flavobacterium > Flavobacterium turcicum. The sequence goes on from NZ_JAAOBY010000005.1 coordinate 110,983, forward strand.
AAAAATAAATGGTAATGGACGATTATTATTCGGAAATGTTAAACTAATGTAGCACTTGAACTATTTTCAGGAGGCTATACATAAACCTATAGAATTTTGAAATGAGAGCTTTTTACAAAAACAACAACGGATTAAGTGCCACTACTAATTGGACTCCAAACTGCTGGATCAATATCGAATGCCCTACCCAAGCAGAAAAAAAATACTTACTTGAAGAATTACAAATTCCCGAAGCATTTTATAACGACATTGAAGATATTGACGAGAGACCAAGGATAGAAATTGAAAATGGTTGGACGCTGATTATCATGCGAATTCCTGTGAAAAGCAACGATGTAAAGTTGCCTTTTCATACGATTCCTGTTGGTGTTGTTTTCAAAAGTGAAGTTTGTATCACCATTAGTTTTCATAAAACAGAAATGCTTTCTGATTTTGTGATTTACACCCAACGTAAAAAAATCGATATTAAGGACAACTTTGATTTGGTGCTCAAGCTATTGTTATCCTCTAGTGTTTGGTTTTTGAAATACTTGAAACAAGTCAATCAAAAGATAAAATTAGCCGAGGATAATCTAGAAAAATCAATCAAAAACGAAGAATTACAAGCTTTACTCCAAATAGAAAAATGTTTGGTTTTCTTTATGACTTCCTTGAAAGGCAATGATATTTTGCTGCATCGCATCAAAAATATCAAATCTCAAAAAGAGCATTTTGATTTAGAATTATTAGAAGATGTGGAAATAGAATTGCGCCAAGCCCAAGAAACCACCAATATTTATAGTGACATCTTAACCGGTACAATGGATGCATACGCCTCTGTGATATCAAATAATATGAATACGATTATGAAGCAAATGACTTCAATTTCGATTATTTTGATGATTCCCACCTTGATTGCCAGTTTATACGGCATGAATGTTCCCAACGATTTAGAGAACAACCGCTATGGCATCTGGATTGTAATTGCCGTATCTATTATGCTTTCGTGCTTTGGAGTATTTTTGTTCAAAAAGAAAAGATGGTTTTAAAAAGCATTATTTAAAAAAGATTATTTTTTCTTCTTTCTTTTCTTGGATTATACATTAAAAACAATAACTTTGTAGTTCAAAGTACTTTTATTATGAGTCACAATATGCAAGAAGATTTAGTTCACATTCGTTCCATGATGGAACGTTCTTCAAGGTTTATTTCCTTAAGCGGATTGTCAGGTGTTTTCGCAGGAGTATTTGCGCTACTTGGTGCGGGTTATGCAGCTTTTTTATTTGAGTCAAATGAGATGTCTTATTTTGATGGACTGGAAAAGGTGTACACTGATGATTTGATTTACAGACTTATCGTATTGGCGATTTTAGTTTTAGTACTAGCCCTTTTTTCAGGATTTCTATTCACTTATAAAAAGAGCAAGAAAAACAATTTACCAATTTGGACTTCTACCACCAAAATGATGCTTTTGCAATTGGCAATTCCTTTAGTAGTTGGTGGCGTGTTTTGTTTGGCATTAGTTTATCATGGTCTTTTTGTCTTTTTAGCGCCTGCTACTTTACTTTTTTACGGACTAGCATTGGTCAATGCGGGTAAGTATACGTACTCAGATATTCAGTATTTAGGTTACTTTCAATTATTTCTTGGTAGTCTTTCTTTATTTTTTCTAGGATATGGATTGATTTTTTGGACCCTTGGTTTTGGAGTTTTACATATAGTTTACGGAACTATTATGTTTAAAAAGTACGACTAATCATGGGTATAATCGACCAGTTAAATAAAAATTTCGAAAGCAGGATCCGTTTAGGGTTAATGTCCGTATTGATGGTAAACGATTGGATCGATTTTACAGAGATGAAAGCGCTCTTAAATACAACAGATGGAAATTTGGCCAGCCATTCGGCTACATTAGAAAAGGTGGGTTATATCGAAATCAAGAAAGAATTTGTAGGTAAAAAACCAAAAACCTCGTATCGAGTGACCAACATTGGGCGTGCTGCATTTACGGCGCACCTGAGTAGTTTAGAAAAATTATGGAAACCTAAATAAACTTTTTTTTAACCACTCACTTTGAAATACAAAGTGCTTTATATTTATTATTATGAAAAAACATCATTTAATTTTTGTGAGTTCTGCCATTTTTACAATCCTTTTTTATGACCAAAATTTAGGCCTCAATCTGGCACTTTTTGGGCTTTTGCTTATTTCTTTATTAGTGTATAATTATCGGGAGTCATTGAATTCATTGACTACTAAAGCTTTACTTATCACGTCAATATTATCGTGTTTGGCATTTGCTTGGTATGGTGATTTTCCTTCTTTCTTAGCACTTTCACTTTCATTATTGTCATTGCAGTATAAAACGCAACATGCAAAACTTAAAATCATTCAAGTTTTTGTAGTTATTATTGTCAATAGTTTTGCTTCGCTAGGACGTATTTTGATGTTTAGTCAATGGCTTCCTAAACAAGAGGTACAAGGTGATTTTGCAAAGAAATTGGTTGCATTTGTTTTAATTCCACTTCTTTTTATCGGATTGTTTTTTGGAGTATATGCTTTTGGTAGTGATTTATTTTCTTCTGTGTTTAATGACTATACGCTAGATGTTAATGTATTTCAATTGATTGTTATCGCTGTACTCGGGCTTTATGTGTCGTTTAGCTTTTGGAATTTTTGGGTTCCTGATTTTTGTATCAGTTTTAATTCCCAATTAGAAAATGAATTTGAAAGCAACTCGTACGATGAAAGTGATACTTCGTTTTCATGGCTTGATTTTGACTTTCAAAGGAAAAGCGGTGAAATTACTTTTGTTTTGTTGAATATTTTATTGCTGTTTTTTATCGTGACGTACAATTACGAACAGTTTTTTGAAATTCAAAATCGTACGCAGTTAAGTGCGGCAACTCACGAACGTGTTAACGCCGTTATTGTTTCGGTTTTAATGGCTGTGGGACTTATTTTACTGTACTTTCGAGCTAGGTTTACTTTTGATGCAACAACGAATAAACTGAAAGTACTAGCTAAAATTTGGGTGGTATTGAATGCGGTACTTGTTTTGTCTGCCGCTTTAAAAAATATGGAATATGTGCAGCAGTTTGGTTTAACCTATAAGCGATTGGGCGTTTTTGCCTTTCTGATTTTAGTATTTATCAGTTTATTATATACGTGGTTGAAAATTAGTTTACAAAAAACCAATGCGTACTTATTTAATCATATGGTTTGGTATGTGTATGGGGTACTTTTATTGTGCAGTTTTGTGAACTGGGGACAATTAATAACTAGCTATAATTTAGCTGTAAATAAAGGAGTAGATCCGGTTTTTATAAGTCGTTTAGAGTTTAATGACTCAAGTAGGAGAGACTATTTACAAGAAAATCAGTTAGATGGTCAACAGCCTGAAATGTATCGCGAAGATGAAATTAAAGAGTGTCAAGAACAGTCATTCTTATCGAAAGTGTTGTATTACGAAACATTGCAGTCTAAGTAACAAAAAAAAGCCAAATCTTATTCAAACAAGATTTGGCTTTTTGGTTTTAAAAAATGATATGTTTAAAAACACTATTTTGTTACGGGTAATCAATTGAGGTTTATTAAAAAAAGTAATTTAATAATCCCCACGTTTCTTAAACCTAGGATCGTCTCTTTTTATAAATTCGGTGCGCTTTCTTGGCGTTTCTACTTTTGGTAAACTAGCTTCTTCTGTTTTGCTGGATGGCTCGATAAGGGCGTTGAGTTCTTTTATCTCGGAATCGGTCAAATCACGGTAGCGCCCCACAGGAACATCGAGTGAAATATTGATAATTCGAATGCGTTTTAAGGCAGTTACGTCATAGCCAAGATATTCGGTCATTCTTCGGATTTGACGGTTCAAACCTTGGGTTAAGATGATTTTGAAAGTAAATTTACTAATTTGTTCTACCTTACATTTTCTGGTAACGGTGTCTAAAATTGGAACTCCATTGCCCATTCTTTCAATGAAACGATCAGTGATGGGTTTGTTTACGGTAACGGTATATTCTTTTTCGTGATTGTTACGCGCACGCAATATTTTATTTACAATGTCGCCATCGTTTGTCATGAAAATCAATCCTTCACTGGCTTTGTCTAAACGCCCAATTGGGAAGATACGCTTTGGATAATTGATGTAATCTACAATATTGTTGTGTACATCTAGGTTTGTGGTACACTCTATGCCTACTGGTTTGTTGAAGGCAAGATATACTGATTTTTCTGTTTTTTCACGAATTAATTTGCCGTCAATACGTACTTCGTCATGAGGACCAACTTTGGTCCCTAATTCGGGTACAACACCATTGATGGTAACACGACCTTCTTCGATGATTTTATCCGCTTCGCGGCGGCTGCAAAAACCGGTTTCTCCAATGAATTTATTGAGGCGTTTTAATTGATCTTCCATGCTGCAAAAGTAATGAATTTGCAATTTAAAATAGCTATTGATTGTGAGATTGGTTGTAGATCTGAGGTGTCAATTTTACGACGGATTTGCGTGAAGGATAGCAGCGGAAATCCTTTTTTGGGGCTTTTTTTGCCCAAAAAAGATTGTAGTGAATAGCCTGGTCGCCGCGGCGGCACGCCCTAATTTTGGATGAACTGACTAATTTTTTCGTATAAATTGTGATCGTGCATACTGTGTCCGAGACCAGTTGTGGTAATAAAAGTAGCGTTTTTCCAAGAGGTTGCGATTTTCTTTCCTTCGTGAATGAGTACTACTTGGTCTTGCTCATCATGGGCTAAAAGTCCTTGGGTTAAAATATTTTTCGCAAAATGTTGTCCTGCAAACTCATCTGTATTGAGTTGAAAAACATCTTGGTAATATTTTTTTAGGCCGGTTAAAACTCTAAAATTGAGACTTAATAGTGCGATGTAATTGTCTAAAATTATCTTGAAATCGCTCGGAGCGCCAAGTATAACCATTTTTTTTAAGTTATCGCTTTGGTAAACGGATTGGTAGTACAAACAGGTTTTGCCACCTAGCGAGTGTCCGATTAAAGTTTGTGGTTGAAAATGCTGTACCACTTGGTGTAAAAATTCGGCGTAATGCGGAATATTGAAGGTTGTTCCGCTAGAGAGTCCGTGCGCAGGTCCGTCAAGAGCTACAACGGTGCTGCCGGTTTTAGTGAGGTAAGGCAAGAGTTTTTCCCAGCGCGAGGCGTTGCTCTCCCAACCGTGTACCAATAAAATCACATGACTGTTGCCAGGCCAGGTATAGGTTTGTATTTTTTGATCTTGAAACGAAAGTGTTTGCGTTTGGGCTTGTTGCAGTACGGTGGGTAATTGGTCAAACTGTAACTTTCCATCACGAGGTTTGCTAAACAAGTTGTAGGCGAGTTGCACGGCTTTTGTTGGAGCAAGGTAACTGAGTAGGTTAATGTAGGCACCTACTGACTTGGTAAATATTTTATAGACTATCTGCTTGATCATAAAAAAAAGTCCCGATATCATCGGGACTTTAAAGGTATTATATTTTAGCGAACATTTGTTCCATTTTTTCTTTTTCTTCTTCAGCAAGAACGCTGTCAACAAGAATTCTTCCAGAATGTTCATCAGTGATGATTTTTTTTCTTGAAGCAATTTCTACTTGAGTTTGCGGTGGAATGGTAAAGAAAGATCCTGCAGATGCGCCTCTTTCAATTGAAACTACTGCCAAACCGTTGCGAACGCTGCTTCTAATTCTTTTGTAAGCATTTAATAAACGCTCTTCAATTTGTCCTTGGAACTCAATTGATTTTTGAGATAAGAATTCTTCTTCCTTTGCAGTTTCGGCCATGATAGCGTCCAACTCTGATTTTTTGTGTTTTAAGTGGTTGCTTTTTGCTTCTAATTTTTCTTTAGAATTAGCAATCACTTCTTTTTTGTGCTCGATAGAAGCTTTCATTTCTTTAATTTGCTTTTCAGCCAATTGAATTTCAAGTTCTTGAAACTCTACTTCTTTAGTTAAAGAGTTGAATTCTCTATTGTTACGAACAGTTTCCTGTTGTTTTGTATATTTTTTGATGGATTCTTTGTGCTCCTCAATTGCAATTTTTTTAGCTTTAATAAGGTCTTCAATTACTTCAAGTTCCCCTTTTAATTTTTCTGAACGTGTGCTTAAACCGGCCACTTCATCTTCTAAATCTTCAACTTCTAAAGGCAATTCACCTCTTACGTTTCTGATTTCGTCAATTCTCGAGTCAATTAGCTGTAAATCGTAAATTGCTCTTAACTTGTCCTCAACACTTAATTCTTTCGTATTCGCCATATTCTATAAGTACTTAACTGGATTTGAATTTTCTTCTGATAAAATAACGGCAAAATTAAGGATTTTTTTTCGAAGATACTCTACAATATAATTTTTTGTATAGCGTTCGCTTTCAAAATGTCCAATATCGGCTAAAAGAAGTTGGTTTTCGGCTTCATAAAACTGATGGTACTTTAAATCAGCGGTTAAATACGCATCGGCTCCTGCTCGAATCGCGTTTGCAATCGCGAAACTTCCTGCACCTCCCAAAACAGCTACTTTTTTGATCGGTTTTCCTGTAAAGGCTGAATGCCTGATGCCACCGCATTGCATTTTGTCTTTTACAAAAAGTAAAAAATCGGTTTCGCTCATCGGTTCAGGTAATTCTCCTATTTGACCCAAACCTATATTTTGATGCTTGTTTTGTAGTGTGTATATTTCGTGAGCAACTTCTTCGTAAGGATGACTTTCTAGCAAAGCTTTTAAAATTTTGCCTTCAAGATGTTTTTCGTAGGTTACTTCAATTTTAATTTCGTTGGCTTTTACCAATTCAAAACGCTCGCCAAGAACCGGATTGCTTTTTGCATTTCCTCTAAATGTTCCGATGCCATTGGAACTAAAACTACAATTTTCATAATTGCCAATTGTTCCTGCGCCTGCGGCAAATAGTGCTTCGAGTACTACATTTGCATTTTCGGGTGGTACAAAACTGGTGAGTTTGCGAATGTATTGATCTTTCGGAATTAGTATTTTGGTATTGATTAGTTGTAAAGCATCACAAAATATTTTGTTTACTCCGTCTTGGTGGTTGTCTAAAGCGGTGTGTACTGCATAAATGGCAATGTCATTTTTTATGGCTTTGATGATGGCGCGCTCTACGTATGTTTTTCCAGTTATTTTTTTTAATCCTGCAAATAATATAGGATGAAAACACACAATCATGTTGCATTTTTTAGTGATGGCTTCCTCAATAATATGTTCTAGCGCATCATGACACACTAGTACGCCCGTGGCCTCAACATTTTGGTCGCCCACAAGTAAACCTACGTTGTCAAAATCTTCGGCATAGGCTAGTGGTGCCATTTCTTCGAGAACACGGATAATATCTTTGATTTTCATAAATGTTTCAATTGAAAGGTAGAGCGTTTTGTGAAGAACAAAATAACGAATAAAGAAAAGAACATTAAAATAAAATATTCTACTTTCGTAAAATGAATTTACTTCGAAAACTACTTTTTCCGTTTGCTGTTTTGTACGGCGCTGTTACGGGTATTCGGAATTTTCTTTTTGATAAAGGAATTTTACAATCGTATTCATTTAAGTTGCCAGTGATTGCTGTTGGGAACTTGAGCGTAGGCGGAACCGGAAAATCTCCACAGATTGAGTATTTAATTCGGTTATTATCTTCAAAATATAAAGTGGCAACGTTGAGTCGCGGATACAAACGGGAGTCTCAAGGTTTTGTTTTGGCAAAAGCAAATGCGACAGCCAGTTTGTTAGGAGATGAACCGTATCAGTTTTTTAGAAAATTTAAAAACATACAAGTTGCAGTAGATAGTGACCGTAATAATGGAATAAATCAATTACTTTCGCAGGCCGAAATTCCGAAGGTCATTTTGTTAGACGATGCCTACCAACACCGCAAAGTAAAAGCAGGTATGTATGTGCTGCTCACAGCTTATGGCGATTTGTATGCGACAGATTGGATGTTACCAACTGGAAACTTACGCGAAAGTAGGGGTGGAGCAGACCGAGCGGCAGTGGTAATGGTAACCAAATGTCCTCCTGATTTGAGTTCTCAGGAACAAAAGGAGATAGAAAAGAAATTAAAATTAGGAGATAATCAACAATTGTATTTTACTGCAATTGGTTACGATGATGAAGTCTATGGTGAAGCAAGTACTTATTCAGTTGCTGCAATTTTAAAAACTGAAAAGGTATTGATAGCTGGTATTGCAAAACCGGAACCTTTTTTTAATCATTTAAAAAACACCAATGATGTTTGTTTGTCGTTTCCGGACCATCATAATTTTAGTGAAAAAGAAATAGAAGAAATTAAAAAAATAGCTCAAAACAAAATCATTATTACTACTGAAAAAGATTATGTTCGTTTGCAAGGTAGGTTGGCAGTTGACCAATTATTTTATCTGCCGATTCAAACTGTATTTTTACCAAATGCAACCTTATCAGGAAATGATTTTGATCAAACAATTTTAAATTATGTGGGAACAAGTACAAGAAACAGTTAGTTACATTCAAGATAAAATCAATTTTACGCCAGAATACGGTGTTATTTTAGGTTCTGGTTTGGGCAGTTTTACAACTGATATGGAGGTTTTGCATACTTTGCCTTATCATGAAATACCTAATTTTCCCGTTTCTACTGTCGAAGGGCATCAAGGAGCTTTGGTGTTTGGTACAATTGGCACCAAAAAAGTGGTAGCCATGCAAGGTCGTTTTCATTATTATGAGGGCTACTCAATGACCGAAGTTACGTTTCCGGTACGCGTGATGAAGTTTTTAGGAATTGATAAATTAGTCGTGTCTAACGCATCAGGCGGAGTAAATCCGAATTATCAAGTAGGATCTATTGTTATGATTACAGATCATATCAACATGACGCCTGAACATCCGCTAAGAGGGAAAAATGATGAGCGATTCGGTCCTCGATTTGTAAATATGAGTGAGCCGTATTCTCGAAAAATGATTGCAAAAGGTACGGAAATTGCTGAAAATTTAAATATTGACGTTCAGAGAGGAATTTATCTTGGTTTACAAGGTCCTACATTTGAAACCTTGGCAGAATATAAAATGGTTCAGATTCTTGGAGCCGATTGCGTTGGTATGTCAACTGTGCCAGAGGTGATAGTGGCCCGCCATATGGATGTAGAAACTTTTGGAATTTCTGTAATTACAGATATGGGAAATGCGGAAAGTATTGATACCATCTCTCATGACGAAGTATTAGAAGCAGCTAAAGCAGCTGAACCTAAAGTGCGTAGTTTAATTAAAGAATTGATCTTGAATTATTAATACTAGATCGTATTGCAATAAATATTGTTATTTTGAGTATTGCCAGGATGGTCAAAAAACAACTTTAAATTCTTTGTGATTTAAAAGTACACCACTGCTTTAAATATGTTGAGCAATTATTTTGTAAAATTCATCAGGAATAAATGGTTTTGTAATCACATCATTCATACCAAAAGAAAGAAGCATGTCACGATTTTCGTGAAGAGAAATGGCAGTTAAAGCAATTATTGGTGTGGTTTTGTTAAAATTTCTAATAGTTTGAGTAGCAATAGTGCCGTTTATTCCCGGTAAATGCACATCCATTAAAACCATATCAAAGCTTGATTTGCGCATCCTCTCAATAGCTTCTTCACCATTATCGATAACCTCGCAAACAATTTTCTTGTTGTGGAGCATCTTTTTTGTGATCATCTGATTGATTTTATTGTCCTCAACCAATAAGATTTTTTTGTTGGCCAAAAATTTATTGTCAACAGCATTGTCCAAGAGTATTACGGTTGCGGGTTTTTCGCCAATTTGAAATCCGAGAGTAAAAGAAAAAGTAGACCCTTTGTTTACTATACTGCTTAATTGAATTTCACCTCCAAGAATTTTGATCAACTTTTTTACAATGGTTAATCCCAAACCAGTTCCACCATATTTGCGATTTACTTCAATTGATCCTTGAGAAAAACTATCAAAAACACTTTCTAACTTATCAGCAGGAATACCAATTCCGGTATCTGTGATTTCAAAGTATATGAAAGCAGTTTCATTTTCGTTTTTTTCTAATTTTGCACGCACGTAAACCACTCCATTTTTGGTAAATTTTAATGCGTTGTTGATCAAGTTCAAAACAATTTGAGATAACTTTGTAGGGTCGCCAACAAGGTAATCCGGAATAGTATCGTCAATTTCTAGACTGAATTCATTATTGTTGACGATTGCTAATTCTTTTAAAGAATGTTTTATATTGCTCAAAAGTTGTTTTAAGTTAAAAGGAATCTGCTCAATTTCTAGTTTTTGTGATTCAATTTTGTTGATCTCTAAAATTTCATTAATAAATTTCGTCAGGTAATCACCAGAAAACTTTAATGAACTCAAGTAGTCAATTTGTGATTTTTTTGGATTTTCCTGTAAAAGTAAATGCGTGATACCGTTGATGGCATTCAGAGGAGTACGAAGTTCATGACTAACTGTAGATAAGAATTCTGCTCTGGCTTGCGATGCTTTTTCAGCTTTGTTTTTGGCGAGCTCTAATTCGTTGTTTTTTTCTTTCAACAATAAATTAGATTGATTTCTAATGATGTTGTTTTTGTAAAGAGAAAGACTCAATAATGATAAAATTGAAATTAAGGCAATTGCCAAAATGCTAATGAGCTTTGAAAATTTATTAGCTTTTTGTTGCTCGCGAGTTTCGTTGTTGAGCGCCTTAATTTCTTTAAGTTTTTCAGATTCTTTGAATTGAGTGTAATCGTCAATGCCTAATCTTTCGTTTGTAATTATTGCCAATCGTTCTTTTAGGTTGAGGTGCAACTTCAAATAGGTGTAGGCATTGTTCTTGTCTAAAATTTTATCGTGAGCAATACTCAAAGCAAGTAAAACCGCTGTTTTAAGTTCTAAATCATCTGTTTTTTGAGTTAGTTCTAAGGCTTTCTCTAAATAATTGATCGCTAAATTATAGTGCTTTTGTTCGATTTCAAAGTTTCCTACTTGGTACAAGGCAGTAGCTTTTGCAGGTAATAATTCGATTGCATCATTTTGTGCAATGATTTTACCAAAAACAATTGCTGCCTCTGCGTTTTTCTTTTTGGCTGCTAAGAGTAAACCTTTTTGAAGTAGTACTCTCTCGCTTTTATCGGTATATTTTAAAGTTTGATGTAGCTTATTTGCTTTATCTAAATGGGCAGCAGCGTTTTTATAATCGGATAATTCTTGATAAGTTGTAGCTAAATAAAAATGCATTTTGGCAGCAGCCAAAGTAGGTGGGACCGCATTAAAGAACCGGTAACTTCTTTCTAACGACTCTCGTGCATCTTTATATTTTTTTAGGTCAAAAAAAAGCTTTCCTAAATTAAAATGTTGTAATGCTAATGAAGAAACGTCATTAGCGTTGCTGGCCAATTGGATGGCTTTTTGAGTAAGATTTAAGGCGTTCTTGTAGTTGTTTTTTTGAACTGCGGCTTCAGATTGCTGACTGTATAGCAATATGCTATCTTTCTGCTCTTTCTTTTGAGAGAAAAGCAATTGCGTTAGCATTAAAATAAACAAAAAAGAGTATTTCATGCGCAGTTTAATAGGGTTAATTTTTTATTGAGATGTCAATAGGATCAAATCAATTATTCGAGATGAATATCCAATTTCATTGTCATACCAACCTACAACTTTTACCATTTTATCAATAACCGAAGTAAGTTGAGCGTCAAATATACATGAATTTTTGTTTCCTATAACATCAACTGATACAATTGGATCTTCGGTGTAATCTAAAATTCCTTTTAAACTGGTTGCTGCTGCATTTCTAAAGGCCATGTTTATGTCTTCAATACTCACTGCTTTTTTGACATTAAAAGTAATGTCTGTAAGTGAACCGTCAGGAACAGGAACGCGAATTCCACATCCTCCAATTTTGCCTTCAAATTCTGGAAAAATTTTGGTTAAAGCCTTTGCAGCACCCGTGGTAGTGGGAACTATTGATTGACTAGCGCCGCGCGCTCTTCGCAAATCTTTGTGTGGTTGATCATGTAAACTTTGATCAGTAGTGTACGAGTGTATGGTGGTAATGTATGCCTGTTCAATACCACAAAGCTCATTGATGACCTGTATCATTGGAGCGGCATTATTTGTGGTACAACTCGCATTTGATATTATAATTTCAGAACCATCTAAAATGTGTTCATTTACTCCTAGTACTACAGTTTTGATGGTGTCCACTTCTGATGGAGCAGAAAGAATCACCTTTTTTGCACCTGCTTCAATGTGTTGGAATAGTTCTTCGTAGGTTTTGAACTTACCAGTTGATTCAATAACGTAATCGATGTTACAATCTTTCCAGTTTAAGTTCGCTATGTTTTTTTCGTGAAAAAAAAGTACTTTTTTACCTCCAACAGATATACCTATGTCATCATGGCTTACAGTTTCGGATAAAACACCGTGTATACTATCGTATTTAACAAGATGTGCCATTGTTTTTTTGTCGGCAATATCATTGATAGCCACAACTTCAATGGTTGGGTGATTAAGGAGTAATCGGAATAAATTTCTACCGATTCTTCCAAAACCGTTTATAGCAATTCTAATCATAAGTGTAAAATTCTAAAGATGCCGCACACATTTTGTATTTGTGTTTTGCGGTTTACAAAATGTGTTTTTGTGCTTTGTATGACGAACGAACTAATGGGCCGCTCTCTACATGACGAAAACCAAGTTCCAATCCGTATTGCTCATATTTTGCAAATTGTTCTGGCGTGATGAACTCTTTTACCGGAAGGTGTTTTTTACTAGGTTGTAAATATTGACCAATTGTTACAACGTCTACATTGGCAGCTCTTAGGTCTCGCAAGGTTTGAAAAACCTCTTCTTCTTGTTCTCCTAAACCAAGCATTATACCTGACTTGGTACGATTGATACCTTTTTCTTTTAGGTAGCGTAATACTTCAAGGGTACGATCGTATTTTGCTTGAATTCGAACTTCGCGCGTAAGTCGACGAACTGTTTCAACATTGTGTGAAACTACTTCAGGGTTAGCTTCTACAATTCTATCGATATTTCTTTCTATACCTTGAAAATCTGGAATCAAAGTCTCAAGTGTTGTGTTTGGGTTCATTCTACGGATTGCTTTTACCGTTTCAATCCAAATGATTGATCCTCCATCCTTTAAATCATCTCGATCTACACTTGTAATTACTGCGTGTTTGATATTCATGATTTTGATAGAACGAGCAACTTTTTCTGGTTCATCCCAATCTACGGTTTCTGGTCGGCCAGTTTTAACACCACAAAATCCGCAAGAACGTGTGCATACATTTCCTAAAATCATAAAAGTAGCGGTGCCTTCGCCCCAACATTCACCCATATTTGGGCAACTTCCTGATGTACAAATTGTATTTAAGCTATATTTATCAACTAAACCTCTTAGTTCAGTATATTTTTGACCTATTGGTAGTTTTACTTTCAACCATTTCGGTTTTCCAGTTGGCAAAGCAGTATCTAAAACAGTTTCCATATTTTATTTTTTCAAAGTACAAAGATAGCGAATCTTGTTTGAAGATATCCTAATGTAAAATGCCTTTTAGTGGTCGTTCTACCTTGTATTAACCTTCCTAAAGATAGATTTAACAATTGTTCGTTTCCTTGGTATTGGAAATATTCCTTTCAAAGGTAAAAATGATTTGAAAGTTAGACTTATTGCAGAGCATTTTGTTTGTGATTTGGATAAAAATGTATCTTTGAAGTCACAATCAACAATAAATTTAGCAAATGAAAAATAATTTGAAAACTAGTTTAGTTTTAGGAACTTTCATGATGTGTCTATCTTCTCAGGCGCAAATTAATTTAAAAGAAGGAGCCTTGGGAGCTTTGAGTAAAGGTGTAGCTGGTTTTACTTTTAGCGATGCTGATGCGGCACAATTGTCAAAAGCTGCTGTAACTAAAATGGACGCTGAAAATACTGTGGCTGGACCTACAGATCCTTATACTGTGCGCTTGAATAGGGTTTTTGGTAAACACACTAAAAGCGAAGGCTATACTTTAAACTACAAGGTCTACAAGTTGAATGAAGTAAATGCATTTGCAACAGCAGATGGTAGTGTTCGTGTATATTCTGGTTTAATGGATATTATGGATGATAATGAACTTTTGGCTGTAATTGGTCATGAAATTGGTCACGTTGCCAATAGTGACACAAAAGATGCAATTAAGGCTTCATACAGAAAAGAGGCTTTAATAGGTTTGGCTGCTTCACAATCAGAAAAGGTTGCCGCTATCACCGATAGTCAATTGGGTAAAATTGGAAGCAGTATGATTGATAGTAAACACAGTCGTAAGCAAGAGTCTGAGGCGGATGAGTTTTCATATAACTTTATGAAAAGTAACGGTTACAATGTGAATGCAGTAGCTTCTGCTTTTTCGATTTTAGCTAAAATGAGCGAAGGATCGCAAGCATCATTTCTAGATAAAATGATGAGTTCGCATCCAGATCCCAAAGAGCGTGCTGAAAATGCTAGACTTAGAGCTGAGATAGATGGTTTGTTCAAGCCTTATGTACAGCAAAAACCAGTTGTTAAAAAGCCTGTGGTGAAAAAGCCGGTAGCAAAAAAGAAAAAATAGTTTTCTGGTATATAATCATAAAAAAAAGCAGAACATTGGTTCTGCTTTTTTTATGTCAAGACTTTAGATTTTTTAATTTAATTGCACTACAATTGGTAAGCTATATGCGGTTCGTACCGGTTTGCCATCTATCATTCCTGGTGCCCATTTTGTACGTAATGATTTAAGTACTCTGATAGCCTCCCGACCTAAACCGTGTCCGGGATCTCTTTTAACGGTAATGTCGGTCATGCTGCCATCTCGTTCGATAACAAATGCTACATATATTTTAATGATACCACTACCATCAATTTCTTGTTTTTCGAAATTGTTTCCCACATAGGTATAAAATTTGTTAATTCCTCCCGGAAATTCTGGTAATTTATCTAATGCAGCGCTTACTACTGCCGTGTTTCCTGCGTCAGTGCTAGGAAGTGTTCCTGTTGTTGCACCTGTGCTTGTGCTAGAATTTACTCCAATTGTTCCTGAGCCTTCACTTGCGGTAGGAGTATTTTCAATGATAGCAGCAGTTGTTGGAATATCTTGAGTAGCTTGATCTGTAGCTACTACCACAGGGTTTACAAATGGAACATTCTCTACCGGATTTGCTACTTGATTTTTAACAGGAGGCAAAGCGCGTTGAATAGGTTCTTCAACTCGAACAATATCAGTCACATTGATCGTTGTTTCTATAATTTCTGGTAGCAAGGGTTTTGTGATTTCACTCGGGTTGATGGCACGAACAATAGCAGGAACGCTTATTGCGGTTACCAAAACGCTCACACCAAAAAACAATGCTCTCAGAGTTGTTTTTGTACTCTCTTGACGCAATTGATAGGCGCCATACTCTTTGTTTCTGTCTTGAAAAACAAAATCAATCCAACCGGTTTCGTAAATGCTTAGTTTTGACATGATAATTAGATTTAGTGGTTAAGTACAATTAAATCATAAGCCAAGTGTTTTTATTATCAATAACGTAGTGATAGGAATTTTATTATCTAAATTTACTAATTTATTTTTAAATTGTGTAAGAAAATCTTAAGTATTTAACTTTTTTGTTGTGATGTATTTTATGCAAAAAAAACGCATCTTGTGAGATACGCTTATAGATTTTAATTAATTGCCAAATCGGAATTGTTTACTTTGTGGATTTACCTTGAATGATAGCCGCAAGCAGTTTTTTAGCTCGCAATAGTCTAACCTTTACATTGGGCAAAGGATCACCAGTTTTATCAGCTATTTCTTGGTAGCTCAATTCTTGAAAGTAGCGCAATTGAATTACTTCTTGATAAATGGGTTTTAACTCTTTGATGAATTGCAACAATTGCGATAAGTTCTGCTCGGTGATTAACTCGTCTTCGGCTGATGGTGTAGTATCGGCAATATTATATGCTTGCTGGTCTTCCTCGTCAGTAATTTCAATAAATAGATTGGTTCTTTTTTTGCGCAGTAAATCAATATGTACATTTTTGGCAATAGCAATTAGCCAGGTGTTGAATTGAAATTCAGGATTATAACTACTTAATTTATCGAATGCTTTTGAGAACGTTTCGATGGTAATATCTTCAGCGGTAGTTTCGTTTTCGGTACGCTTGAGCATAAAACCATATACCTCATTCCAGTAATAATCCAATAGAAAGGTGAAGGCTATTTGGTCGCCTAATTTTGCTTTTTCTATTTGATGTATTATTTCCACGAGGCTGGTTTTGAGAATAGGTTAACAATGAAAATATTGAATTGTGTAAAAACTAACACCAATTCAACAATAGGAAACCATAATTTAATATCTTTTTCTTGAAGTTTTCCTGCTGAATAACCAATCATAATCCATGCCACAAGATAACGAACTGCAATTAAACTTACTACTGCAATCCATTGAAATTGGAATATTAAAATTGGAATTGGAAGAATAAAAAACAACAATTGTGAGCTGTAAAAAGTGCCTAGTTGCAACTGATCTGTGAATTTATAATAACTTGCTGTAGCAATGTGTCGGCGTTTTTGGGATAACCAATCCGAAAATGTTGTTTTTGCAATTGATTGTGTGAAACTTTCAGGTGCAAATACAATAGTTGTATTTTTTTTGGTAGCCGCTTGATTAACAAAAAGATCATCATCTCCTGAACGTATTTTCATATGCTCGATGAAACCGTTTACATTAAAAAATTCTTCGCGTTTGTAGGCTAAGTTGCGACCAACTCCCATGTACGGGCGACCCATTTTTGCCCATGAAAAATATTGTACTGCAGTCAATAAGGTTTCAAATCGAATCAGTTTGTTTAAAAATGATCCTGAAATTCGTTCGTATTTACCGAATCCCAAAACAATTGTTTTTTGCATGGTAAACTGAGAACTCATTGCGGTAATCCAATCTTTCGAGGTTGGGTAACAATCAGCATCAGTAAATAATAAGTATTCTTTTTTAGCGGCTTTTATACCCAACGTAAGAGCGTATTTTTTGTTCCCCCAAAATGCTTCGTTATTGGCTACTTTTACTAATCGAATGTTAGAGTATTGTTTTTCGTATTCCTCAAAAATATCTAGTGTACGGTCGCTGGAAGCATCATCAATCAGTACAATTTCAAAATCAGGATAATCCTGTGCAGCCAAAATAGGGATGAATTTGGATACATTTTCTTCTTCGTTTTTGGCACAAACAATTACCGAAATTGGGATGCGCTTAGATGTAATTTTTTGCGGTTTCGCAAAAGCAAAGGTTCTAAAAACGCCCAAATAGTAAGCAATTTGAACGAAAACAATAAAAATAAAAAAGTAAAATAGGATAATAAGCATTTGAATTTAGTGAGTTTTAAAACCGATGTTTTGTGGGCTGCAAAGGTATGAATTCAATTGCGAAATGTTAACTACTATTTTAAAATTTCGAAAGATTTTAAATCGGACATTTTTTCATTTCCTGTGCCGTATCTATTGATTGGTAAGAATTGATTTTCTCTAATTCTGAAATGATATTTTGATAGTTTTTTTGATCTCTGTTTTGCGACATTTTACGAGTAGCATGTAGTTCAGTGATTTCAATTTCAAAAGCTATAATTCCGTTGGCTTGCTGCATGGTTTCATCTGATAAATCCTCGATACGAACCGGATTTTGCTGGTCTTTTTCGTATTTGTCAACTAATTTTTTTAGGGAATCAATTACAGCATCGCCCGTTACAATTTTTATCTTACCATGAATTTGTACCGCGATATAGTTCCAAGTAGGTACGTTTTCGTGATCGTACCAGGATGAAGAAATGTAGCTATGCGGCCCTGAAAACACTGCCAAAACTTGATCGTTCTCTAAAAATCCTTGCCATTGCGGGTTGGCTTTTGATAAGTGCCCGTATAAAATTTCGGTACCATCTGGCTTTGTTTCTAATTCTAACGGAATGTGAGTAGCGCACAAACGACCTTGGGTTTGATTTATTAAAATACCAAAACTATTTTCTTGTAGAAATTTTTGAATTTCCGCTTTATTCTCGTTTTTGTAAATTTCAGGTATGTACATATTTGGTAGTTTTTACAGCGCCATTTTTACGAATTACAATTTTAAATAATATTGACTTCGGCCTCTATGGCAATGCCAAAGGTTTTAAAAACGGTATCTTGAACAATTTGAGAAACTTCTAGAATTTCTTTGCCAGTAGCCGAGCCGTAATTTACTAAAACCAACGCTTGATTTTTGTGAATTCCAGCATCGCCAAAGCGTTTTCCTTTCAAACCAGCTTGTTCTATAAGCCATCCAGCAGGAACTTTTACCTCGGTAGCGGAAATATCAAAATATTTCATTTCTGGAAACTTTTGATGAATGGGTTCAAAATCAGTTTTCTTTAAAATCGGATTTTTAAAAAAACTACCGCTATTTCCTAACTCTTTAGGATCAGGTAATTTACTTTGACGAATGGCAATTACAGCCTCGCTTACCTCTTTTAACGATGGAGTTTCAATGTTTTTTTTGGCCAATTCTGCTTTAATATCTCCGTATGAAATGTTGATATTGTGTTTGTTTTTGGTTAATTTAAAAACTACAGAGGTAATGATGTACTGGTTTTTTGCCTCATTTTTAAAAATGCTTTCACGGTAACCAAACTGGCATTCTTCTTTTGTAAATGTCCTCATTTCTTGAGTAGCAATTGTCATTGCGGTACAAGACTCAAAAGTATCTTTGATCTCGGTACCATAAGCGCCGATGTTTTGTACTGGAGTTGTTCCTACATTTCCGGGTATGAGCGACATGTTTTCTAGGCCTCCAAAATTGTGTTCGATTGTCCAAAGTACAAATTCGTGCCAATTTTCGCCTGCTTGGCTTTCGACCCAAACAAAATCGTCGTTTTCCTGAATGATTTTCTTTCCTTTTATATCAATATGAAGTACAAGTGCATCGATGTTTTTTGTGAGTAACATATTGCTGCCACCTCCTAAAATAAATTTCGGTTTATCGCTATATGATTGTAAAACCTGCTGTAAAGTACTGATGTTTTGGATAGCAACAAACTCTTTGGCATTAGCGTCAATGCCAAACGTGTTGTGTTTTTTTAATGAAAAATTAGACTGTATTTCCATGAATGGGACTGCGTTTTTTGAATCGTTTTGTATGGTTCAAAAGTAAGGATTAAAATTTACTTGTATACGTTTTCAACCAGATATGCATCATAAACAGCGGCATAATGTACGGTGTCATGTTAGTATTCCCATTTTCTAATTGTTGAACTAATTTTTCAATTTTAATATTTTCAAAATAGGGCATTTGAAATAAATCACTTTTTGAAAATGCCTGTAATTCCTCTTTAAAGGCGGGACTTTTGGTAATGTAATCGCCCCAGGGAGCACTTAAACCTACTTTTTTAAAATCTAGAATAGAGCTTGGTAACCGTTGCTGCATTGATTTTTTGAGAATGTATTTCCATTTTTTACCAGTAAAAAGCCAATTATCGTCTAAGGTACCAAGCCCTACAATTAATCGTGGGTCTAAAAATGGTTCTCGACATTCAATCGAGGCTCCCATTGTACAGCGATCGTTGCGGTCTAGCAAACTACATAAATAAGTGTGTTGGTCAAAATACAAAGCTTGACGGCGGAGGTTACCAGGATAAAGTTCTTTCGCTTCTTTGTAAATAAGTTTGCGGTATTCGTTTTTGGGTTGGTTGTTAATGCCATACGTGTCAGCAATGTCGTCAGGATAAATATTTGATCCGTTGAATAAAATTAAATCCGACTTTTTTTCGATTTTAGAGTAGCGCGCCAATTTGTCGTAACGCGGATTTTTTGAAAAAACATCAAATGAACTAATGGTACTAATTGATTGTAAAATAGTAGGATATTGTAATGCTTTATACCGCACATAGCCTCCCATTAATTCGTCTGCACCTTCACCTGATAATAATACTTTTACTTTTGGTTTTGCCATTTGCGATACTGCCAGGAGGTGAGGTTCACTCAAGTGCATCAACGGCTCGTCTTGGTAGTAAGTGGCCTGAATCATTTGATCGTATAAGTTTTGATCTTCGAGTTGTCTGCTGTGAAAACCATATTCTAATTGGGCCGCAAATGCTTTGGCAAGATGTGATTCATTATGTTCTTTTTCTTTGAATCCGATGTTAAAGGTTTGAATGTCTTTAAACCCTTGGTGGTGTAACGAGGCCAAAATGGAGGACGAATCTAATCCGCCACTAAGCATAACGCCCACAGGCACGTCACTTACCATACGCAGTTTTATAGCATCATCAAAAGTGTTTGTAAACCATTCTTCAGGATTTTTAATTGGCGATTGATTTTCTATTTCTGATTTTAAATTCCACCAGCGCTCAACAGTTGTTTTGCCACCTTCTTCAAAAGTCAGAACATGACCAGGTAGCACTTTGTGTACATTTTGATACAAAGTATTTGCGCCAGCTACAAATCGATTAAAGACATATTCTTCTAAACCATCTTGATCCAATTTTAAGGGTACGCCAGCTACAAATAACGCTTTTTGCTCTGAAGCAAAATAAACTGTATCATTAAAAAAACTGTAGTACAAAGGTTTTACACCCATTCGGTCACGAATAAGGGTTAGTTTTTTTAAATGATTGTCCCAAATTGCAATGGCAAACATCCCGTTCAGTTTGGGTAACATTTGTAGGCCGTACAATTCAAATAATTTCAATAAAACTTCTGTGTCAGAACTGGTTTTTATCGAGAATCCGTTGGTTTTTAGTTCTGGATAAAAGCTTTTAAAATTATAAATTTCACCATTATAAACCATGCTGTAACGGCCGTCATCAGATCGAAAAGGTTGGTGACCGGCAACAGAAGTATCGAGAATAGAGAGGCGTCTGTGCGCTAATCCTATGTTTTGATTGATATATAATCCTTTGTCGTCAGGGCCTCTGTGTTCGAGAGTATCTCGCATTTTTGTAAGGACATATTCATCTACTTTTTTTTGTGGATGTAAATGATAAATTCCGTTAATTCCGCACATTTTACTTGGGGCTATTTGTGTTTATTAGTTCGTGGTATTTTTTTGCAATAATTTTCATGTTCGTGGCATAATTTGCATTTTGTTCCAAAAACAATCTGTTTTGCAAAACCGCCTGCGTACGATATTCAGGCTGTTCAAAGGCCCAAATAAGTTCGTTGGCGAGACTTATATAATCATCAACAGGTATTAATTGTCCGTTTTTTCGATGTGTAATCCAACTTTGATTGCCTGGTAAATCAGTTACAATTGGGTAACATTGGCTTGCCATAGCTTCAAATAAAGAAGCCGAAACGCCCTCTGTGATAGGCATGCTGATATAAAAATTTGACTGTTGCAACAGTTGTGGCAATTGTGAATTATGTATGCGTCCTGTAAAATGAACTTTCGTATCTATATTTAATTGTTTAGCTAGATTTTTTAATTTTTCGAGTTGGGTGCCATCTCCTATAATGGTAAGTACGAAATCGAAACCCTTTTGGTTGATAATAGCAAAAGCTTTTAAGATAATATCATGACGGTATTCTGGCAACAGTGAGCGCGTAACAATGGCTTGTATTTTTTGTGGATTGGCGGTGTTGTTATTGCTAAAATTTTGTAAATCGATTCCTTTAGGTAGTACCAGAACCTTGTTCATATCAACTTTTGCAGCAATCATTGAATGTGTCATTACGGGACCCCACGCATGAATTAAATCTGCTTTTTTAAAAGCATAGTTTTGGATCACTTTTTTTAAGGGCAAAAGAATTGAGTTTTCTGGCCACAAATCGGTTCTGCCTTGTTGTGCAATAGCTATTGGTTTTAAATTGGTTAGCGCAGCTAGAAAACCATAACTTGTAGTGCGTTCAGCAATGATCATATCAGGCTGTTCCGCTCGAATTAATTTTTTAATTTTAAAAATAGCTAATTTGTATTCTAAAATTCGTAAAACTCTGTTGCGTACTGTATTGCTTGGGGTTTTTAGCTCCCAAGTTATCATTTCAAAATC
This sequence comes from Flavobacterium turcicum, assembly GCF_011365745.1. GTDB lineage: Bacteria > Bacteroidota > Bacteroidia > Flavobacteriales > Flavobacteriaceae > Flavobacterium > Flavobacterium turcicum. Next base: position 132,964 of record NZ_JAAOBY010000005.1, read on the forward strand.
TCCAAATTCTTCTAGCCCCTTGATCCAAGTTATAGCATCGGCTCTGTAAGATTCTCCAAGAAAAAGTATTTTTCTTTTAGCCATTTCGCACTATTCGGAGGTTAAAGCTCTATTTATAAAATCGTTCAAAGGTTTTAAAAGAATTAATTTTTGAGCAACGGTTGTTACAAAGTCAGGTTTTGCAGCTGCTTGAAAATCTATTTTTTGTGAGGTTTCAAAACTTTTTAATTTTAAAAATTCAATAGCTGGATGCTCTTTTTCGTAACCGCGAGGTGGATTTTTCAAGGTGTTTTTTTCGTCGCGATCAAAATCTCCAAATTCTTTTTTGAAGTTTTTTTCTTGCAATATAGCTTCAAGGTCGTCATAGAAAAAAGCGATTTCCTTGCGCATTTTTTTTAAATCTTCGGCTTCAGGACAATACAAGCCGCCAGCAATAAAACTTGCACCGTTTTCCAAGTGAATGTAATATCCGGAACGAGTGATACCTTTTCCTCCAGATGAAAGCCAAATGCCTAAATGCGATTTGTATGGTGTTTTATCTTTTGAAAATCGGATGTCACGATTGATGCGGAATGTACAATTTTTAACTTCCAGCATTTCTAAGGTAGGATCCAAAGGTTTCATGACATCCAGCAAAGTGGCTACCATGTTTTGATAATCTTTTTTGAAAGCTTCGTATTGTTTTTTATGGTCTAAAAACCAATCTCTGTTGTTGTTTGCTTTTAAATCATCTAAAAAAGCAAGCGTATTTTTTGAAAGCATTGCCTTATTGTATTTGTTTTCTTAAATCTTCCTCACTCACAAAACCTGATTGTCTCCAAACTAAAGCTTGGTTGTCATAAAATAATAAGGTAGGTAATTCGCTAATTTTAAGTTCGGTCATAAGTGTTTTGTTTGCATCGGCATCAAGTCTTATGATTGTTGTGGCTCCTTTTTCTTTTTGCATAGCCGTAACATAGGGTGCCATTTTTTTGCATGGAGCGCACCACTCTGCGTAAAAATTGATTAATACTTTTTGGTTAGATTGCAAAAGTTGCTTGTATTGGTCTTGGGTCATCCCCATTATTTTACCAGAAGGTTTTGATAATCCTGCGGCATCCCATTTTAAAATACCTCCTTGAAGTTCGTATATGGTGGTAAATCCTAATTGCTCTAGTTTTTCAGCTGCGCTTTCGCTTCGGCCTCCGCTTTTGCAATACACAAAAACAGGTTTTGACTTGTCAAGTGTTGCTACTTTAGATGTAAAATCGGTTCCCATCCAGTTGATGTTTTTGGCATTGTCAAGATGGTCTGCAGCGAACTCAGAAGGTGTACGAACATCTATAAGCTGTGCATTTGGTGTTGCAGCTAATTTTTCTGAAAATTCTGCAGCGGCTACTTTTTTAGCGTTTTTAGAAGTTTGACCGGTGCAAGAAATAAATGTGAAAACTAGTAGTAAAAGGAATGACTTGTAATTCATGGTTGCTATTTATTTAGGCTAAAATACGGAATTTCTAAATTATCTTATTGGTCTGTTAGGTTTAATTGTGAAGTATTATAAATTAAAAATAGAATACGATTGTAAGGTCGATTTCACAATTGCCTCCGTGCGTTCCGGATGTGTATCTGAAATAAATAATTGGCCAAATGTGTCGCTGTTGACCATTTCTATTATTTTTCCAACACGAGTTTCATCTAATTTATCAAAAATATCATCAAACAAGAGCAGTGGTTTTACGCCGCTTTGCTTTTTTAAAAATTCAAATTGAGCCAGCTTTAAAGCAATTAAATATGATTTTTGCTGACCCTGTGACCCAAATTTTTTAATTGGATGCTCGTCAATACAAAATGACAAATCATCTTTGTGAATACCAACAGAAGTGTATTGTAGCGCACGGTCTTTTCCAAGATTTTCAGCCAAAAGTTGCAGCAAATTTTTAGTTTCTAAATGGCTTTCGTATTTTAATTGAACGGTTTCTTGTGATCCTGTTATTGCTTGGTGGTGTTTGTTGAAAATAGGAACAAACTGGTCTATGAAAGCTTTTCTTTTTTCGAAAATGGAACTGCCATACTGCTCCAGTTGCTCATTATATATTGACAAGGTATCTGCATCAAAAACATGATTCAAGGCAAAATATTTCAACAAAGCATTACGCTGACTGATTACTTTTTGATAATGAATTAATTGTTGCAAGTACTGCGCATCCAATTGAGAGATTACACTATCCATAAACTTACGGCGGGTTTCACTGCCCTCAACAATTAAATCTCGGTCTGCTGGAGAAATAATCACAAGCGGAATAAAACCGATATGATCCGAAAATTTGTCGTAAGCCTTGCCATTGCGTTTTAAAACTTTTTTTTGGCCTTTTTTTAAACTGCAAACAATTTGCTCGGTGCGATCGTTTTTCTCAAATTCGGCATCAATCACAAAAAAATCCTCACCATGCTTGATATTTTGTACCGCAAGCGGATTAAAATAACTCTTGCCATAGGCCAAATGGTAAATAGCATCTAATACATTGGTTTTGCCAATTCCGTTTTTACCCACAAAACAATTGATTTTATGGTCGAAACTAAAACTGACTTCAGAGAAATTTTTATAATTGAATAAGGAAATCTTTTTTAAATACATGAGTGGTGCTTGTGCTGGTATTGTTTGCTTTCAAGAGTATTTTTGTGGCTTTGAAAACGGGTGCAAATTATCGAAAATTATCGATATAACTTTCTTTTTATTGGTGTTTGAAGCGGAAATAATGCAAGGTTTTGAGGCTGTTTCAGTACATTCTAAAATTTTTTAATATAAAACCTATTTTTTTGTGTGGGTTTGAATAAAAATTTTATTTTTGCCACTCACTAAATTAAATTGAAATGGCAACTTACAATAAGAGAGGATATAAAGTACCAAAAGAAAAAGAAGTTAAGGAAGAAGCAGTAGAAGCAGTGGTTATTGATGATAAAGACAGTACAACTGCCGAAGTATTTTCTAAATTAGATGAGACTGCATCCAAAACAGAAGATTTTGTTGCTAAAAATCAGAAAGTTATTCTAGGATTTGTTGCTGCCGCAGCTATCGTAACTATTGGTTACTTGGCTTACCAACGATTTATTGCTGCTCCGAAAGAGGATGAAGCTGCTAACGAAATGTTTGTTGCACAACAAAACTTTCAAAAAGCTACCGATGGTGTAGCGAGCGACTCATTATACAAATTAGCTTTAAACGGATCTGAAGGAAAATTTGGATTTGTAAAATTAGCGGATGAGTATTCTGGTACAGCTGCCGGAAATTTAGCGAACTACTACGCAGGTATCGCTTACTTGAACACTGGAAAGTACACAGAAGCTATTGATTATTTAAACAAATTTTCATCAGAAGATATTGTGCTTTCAGCTTTGGCTAAAGGAGCAATTGGAGATGCTTATTCACAAAAAAATCAACAAAAAGAGGCTTTAGAGTATTATATCAAAGCAGCTGAAATGAATAAAAACGACTTTACTACACCACGCTTTTTGCTAAAAGCGGGTAAAGTAGCATTGGCTCTTGGTAACAAAGCGGATGCCTTGAAGTATTTTACAGATATTAAAGAAAACTACGAAGCAACTCCAGAGGCAGCATCTGTTGATGTATTGATCGGATTGTCTCAGTAAGTTTTACTTACATTACATAGCGAAGGTTAGTGGTTGCATTGGCTTTAAGATTTTCTTCTTAATCCTTGTAACTTCTAACCTTCTCTCGTATCTTTAACTTTTAAATCATACAATAAAATTAACCTTTATGGCTACTGAAAATAAAAATTTATCTGATTACGACAAAAGTGCAATTCCTGATGCAAGCAATTTTCGATTTGGAATTGTGGTTGCTGAATGGAACGAAGTAATTACCGAAGGCTTGTTCAATGGTGCATATCAAGCATTGATCGAAAATGAAGTTCCTCAATCCAATATTGTGCGTTGGAATGTTCCCGGAAGTTTTGAACTTATTTATGGTTCTAAAAAAATGTTGCAAACTCAAAATGTTGATGCTGTTATCGCTATTGGTTGCGTCATTCAAGGTCAAACAAAACACTTTGATTTTGTTTGTGAAGGCGTTACTCAAGGTATTAAAGATTTGAATATTCAAACTGATATTCCGGTTATATTTTGTGTTTTAACCGATAATACCATGCAGCAGTCTCTTGATAGAAGTGGTGGTGTACATGGAAACAAAGGTACCGAAGCAGCTATTGCAGCGATTAAAATGGCCTACATTCGTCAGCAAGCTAGTTTACAACACCAATTCAATCATCAGCCAAAATTAGCCGCTGCCGCTTTGAAAATTGAAGATGGAACGCTAAAACTAGAAGAATAAAATTATTTTATAAGTTCCCAGAAGCCCATATTGTTGCAAAAACAGTATGGGTTTTTTGTTTTATTTAAGAGTGTAAAGTAGTCCTTTGCAGCTATAATTTCCTTAAATTTGTGCCTCTTGGTTTAAAAAAATAAACCACCAACTTTTAAATCTATTTTTTTAATGTCGAGTATTATTCAATTGCTTCCTGATCATGTTGCTAACCAGATTGCTGCCGGTGAAGTTGTTCAAAGACCAGCATCAGTAGTGAAGGAATTGCTGGAAAATGCGGTTGATGCGAAAGCCACTGATATCAAATTAATTATTAAAGATGCTGGTAAAGCGCTTGTGCAAGTTATTGATAACGGGCAAGGAATGAGTGTAACAGATGCGCGCTTGTGTTTTGAGCGTCATGCAACTTCAAAAATCCGTTTGGCCGAAGATTTGTTTTCGCTACATACAAAAGGATTTCGTGGTGAAGCGTTAGCTTCTATTGCAGCAATTGCACATGTAGAGCTGAAAACCAAACAAGATCAAGAGGAGTTAGGACATCATATTATAATTGAAGGAAGTAAGTTCGTTTCACAAGAAATGGCGGTGCTTCCAAAAGGGACGTCGTTTGCAATCAAAAACTTATTTTTTAATATTCCGGCGCGCCGAAATTTCTTAAAATCGGATGTGGTCGAATTTCGTCATGTTGTCGATGAATTTCAGCGCGTAGCATTGGCACACCCATCTATTTATTTTACTTTTTACCACAATGGTAGCGAAATGTTTAATTTGCCTCCAGCCAGTTTTAGGCAACGTATTGTAGGTATTTTTTCCGGAAAAACCAACGAGAAATTAGTTCCTGTGCAGGAAGAAACAGATATTGTTACCATTCAAGGATTTGTGAGCAAGCCCGAATTTGCTAAAAAAAGCCGAGGAGAACAATTTTTCTTCGTAAACGATCGCTACATCAAAAGCGGCTATTTGCATCATGCAGTTATGTCTGCTTACGACGGGATTTTAAAAGACGGTGCACAGCCAAGTTATTTTTTATACCTTCAAGTGCCGCCAAATACCATAGATATCAATATTCATCCTACCAAAACTGAAATCAAGTTTGATGATGAACATGCTTTGTATGCTATTCTTCGTGCGGCTATCAAACACAGTTTGGGTCAGTTTAATGTTGCTCCAGTTTTAGATTTTGACAGAGATGCCAATTTAGATACACCTTATCATTACAAGGATTTGACAGGCGAAACACCAACCATTCAAGTGGATGGTAATTTTAATCCTTTTGCCGAACAAAAACCAAAAGCGTCTTTTTCTTCGTATAAAAAAACAGAGCCTACTGCTAGTTGGGAAAGTTTGTATGTAGGTCTTAAGCAAGATACTTTTGAGGTAGGGCAGATGAATTTTGAAAATGAAGAGGTAACATCGTCATTGTTTGGCGATGATGAGGTGGAGCAAGCCGTTCATAAAACGTATCAAATTCATAAAAAATACATTGTCTCGTCCATAAAATCTGGAATGGTGATTGTAGATCAGCAGCGTGCGCACCAAAGAGTTTTATACGAGCAATTTTTGGTTAACATGACAGTAAATCAAGCGGCTAGTCAACAATTGCTTTTTCCTCTCAATTTATTTTATTCGACAACTGAGATGGAGTTGATCAAAGAGTTGCAACAAGCATTGGTTCATACAGGTTTTGTATTTGATGACAATGCGAATGATCATATTGTTATTTCGGGTATTCCCGTTAATGTTACTGAGAGTGAGGTTTCGATAGTTTTAGAGCAATTGTTAAGTGATTTACAAGACGGAATTCCAGATAGTAGTTTCAGTCAAAATGATACTATTGCCAAGTCAATGGCCAAAAGTTTAGCCGTTAAAACTGGTACACATCTCTCTGAAAAAGAGCAAGAAAATTTAGTAAACGGCTTGTTTGCTTGCAAGGAGCCTAATGTTTCCCCATTTCAAAAACCGACCTTTATCACCATGCGTGTAGAGGATCTTGATAAAAAATTTGCAGTATGAGAAATATGACCGAGACCGTAAAGCAACTAATTATTATTAATTTTTTGTTTTTTGCAGGAACGTATCTACTTGGCGAGCCTGTGTATAAAATATTGTCTTTATATTTTCCTGAAAACACCCATTTTAAAGTGTGGCAACCACTGTCGCACATGTTTATGCATGGTGGTTTTATGCATATTTTTTTCAATATGTTTGCGCTGTATTCTTTTGGAACTACTCTTGAACAACGATGGGGCAGTAACAAGTTTTTGTTTTTTTATATTTCTTGTGGTTTAGGTGCTGCTTTGTTGCATACAGGAGTGAATTATTATTTCTTCCAATCTGGAATTGATGCTTTGGCTTCGAATGGTTTTACAAAAGCAGAGGTGCTGCAATTGTTGCAGCAAGGGCAGGTTAATTCAAAATGGGAAGAGGCAATGTCTCCAACTGCTTTCTATAATTTTGTTTCGGCTTATAGTGGTACTGCTTTTGGTGCTTCAGGTGCTACTTATGGCGTGATGGTCGCTTTTGCTTTTATGTTTCCAAATGTAGAAATGTTGATGATGTTAGTGCCAATTCCTATCAAAGCCAAGTATTTCGTAACAGCCGTTTTACTTTTGGATTTGTATTCAGGAATAGTCGGCAAATCAGTTTTGGGCGGTGGCAGTGGAATTGGGCATTTTGCGCACATAGGCGGAGCGCTTGTTGGTTTTTTTATGATGTGGTACTGGAAAAAAAATCAATTCAATAAAAATCGTTGGAACTAACGCTTCATTTTGCCTGAAATTAATTATTTTTAAATGCCGATTTATTTAATAGCTGAAATCGTATGGGGATTATTGATGATTTAAAATTACAATACAAAATGGGTGGCATCGTGATCCGACTCATTTTTTGGAACATCGCTTGTTTTGTTTTGCCTTGGCTTTTGTTTTCAATACTTTCTTTGGCTGGTGTACAAATTGATTATTTGCATTATGTAAGCTTGTCTTCAGATGCTTCTGATTTGCTTTGGAAGCCGTGGTCATTACTCACGTATGCCTTCTTCCATAATGATTTCATGCACATTTTGTTCAATTTATTGGTACTTAACTTTTCAGGACGATTATTTTTAACCTATTTTACAGGCAAACAATTATTTGGTTTGTACGTTCTCAGTGCCATTTTTGCTGGTTTGGTGTACTGTTTGGTGTTTTATTTATTGGGTGTAAGCATGCCCATTATTGGCGCCTCAGCTGCTATCATGGCTATTTTAGTAGCAGTAACTACTTATAATCCTTTGATGGATTTACGATTATTAATCATTGGTAATGTAAAATTATGGCATATTACGGCTGTAATTTTAATTTTGGTCTTGATGCAATTCCGCTCTGCTAACATGGGAGGCCATTTGTCGCATTTAGGCGGAGCATTGTTTGGTTACATTTTTATGAAGTGTTTACAAAATGGTACTGATTTATCAAAAGGTGTTACTCAATTAATAAACTTTTTTGTAAACGGATTGAAGAGGAAACAAGGAACACCGTTCAAGGCAGTTCATAAAACGTATCAAAAACCTGTGGCAAACACAAGTTCTCGTATTGTTATTAAAGATGAATCTCAGCAACAAATTGATGCTATTTTAGATAAAATTAGTCAATCAGGTTATGATAGTTTATCTAAAGAAGAAAAAGAATTTTTGTTCAAAGTAGGGAAGTAGTTCATTATTTTGCAAAGCGCAAATAATGGTTTAAATTAGTTGGCATGAAAAATCTTTCTTGGTTTAATAAAGGAATGTTCTTGTTGAATATCCTGTTGACTCTAGTAACATTTATCGCTTATTTGTTGCCTTTTTTGGCACCAAAATCGTTTCCGATACTTTCGGTGCTCACGCTTTTTATGCCTGTTTTTTTTATTTTTAACGCCTTATTTTTTGTGTATTGGACGCTTCAATTTAAAAAACAATTGGTGGTTTCGGGTTTGGTTTTGTTAATCGGAATCACTTTTATCAATAAATTTTATAAGTTTTCGCATCCAAATTTTCCAGTTGAAGAAAAAGATTTTACGGTAATGAGTTACAATGTGCGTTTGCTGAACGTTTTCAAGTGGATTGATCGCGATGATGTGCCAGCAGATATTCTTGACTTCGTCAACGAAAAAAATCCAGATATTCTGTGTATTCAAGAATATTCTGCTAGTGCCGGAATCGATTTAAAAGTGTATCCGCATCGTTACATTCATACTTCGGGAGATCAAATCAAATCTGGTCAAGCTATTTTTTCTAAATTTCCTATTATTGATCGCGGCGATATCGTTTTTCCAAACTCAAGTAATAATGTGATCTATGCTGATATTAAGCGAGGAAAAGATATTATCAGAGTGTACAACATGCACTTGCAATCGATCAAAATTTCGCCTGACGTAAATGAAATTGATGAGAACATTGATGCCATCAACCAGAGCAAATCGCAGAAACTGTTTTTTAGAATAAGCAAAGCGTTCAAACAACAACAGCAACAAGCTGCTTTATTTAGCGAGCACAAAGCGCAATGCACGTATCCTATCATCATTTGTGGTGATATGAACAATAGTGCATTTTCGTATGTGTATCGCAATATTAAAGGTAAAATGAAAGACAGCTTTGAAGAAGCAGGTTCAGGTTTCGGAGAAACGTATAAATTTAGATACTATCCGGCACGTATTGATTACATTTTTGCCGATGAAAAAATGAAGGTGAAAGACTTCGAGAGTTTTCCAAAGTTCATCAATTCGGATCATTTTCCAATTATGGCTCGTCTTTCCTACGAATAAAATTTATTAAAGGTCCAGTAGCGCTTGTTTCTTAAGATAATCCAACGCAAATTTTCCTTCATTAAAAAGCAAATCCAACGTACTTAAGTTGTTTAAGAATCCAAACTTATCATCAAATACTTGTGTGTAAGGCTCAAAAACGGATGTGTCTTTTTTTCCGTTTGCTAAATGTCTAAAATCTATAGTTTGACCATCTGTAATTTCGGGCGTGTAGACTGTTGTTGTGCTATAATCGAGTTTCAATCGCAGGCATTTCAAAACGATTTCAAGCGCTTCAAAATTTAAGTCTAATAAAAACTCATGCTGTTTTTCGAACAAAGGTCTGATATCGTCCTCAAAAAATTCAAAGAATGGTGAACTTCTATAGGCAGCTTCCAAAGATTTAAAGTGCTGTTTTTGCCATCCAAATTCGGTCTCAATGCGAATGTCTTTTGTTTTCTGGCGGTTCTCTTTTGAATGTTTTATAGGAATATTTAAAAGCTGAATTCCGTTTGGACTGTAAATATAAGTACGGTTACGGCTAGTTTGTTTTTGGAAATTATCTTCTACTTCAAAGCTTACTTGATCCGCTTGTGCAATAGCAGCAAATTGACTGATGGATGGGAAGTAGGTAGGGTGTAAAATAATATTCATGATCGTTTGAAATAAAATGAGTAATAAAAAACAAAAATTCATAAAGGAAATCTACTGCTTTCCTTTATGAATTTTATTTGAGTATTTGAGTTTTAAACTTTTGAAGCTTTTCTCTTTTTCCAGAAATAATCTCCTACGAAAAAAACGACTAATCCAATCAAAAATAATTGTAGGTACGATTGTGGTTGTCCCTCGCCACTTACTGTGGTAAACACGCGTTCCCAACGAATTTTATTCAATCCTTTTCCGTTTGGATCAATGCTCAACCAAATAAAAATTGGTTTCCCTACAATATGATTTTCGGGTACAAAACCCCAATAACGGCTATCTTCAGAGTTGTGGCGGTTGTCACCCATCATCCAATAGTAATTTTGTTTAAAAGTGTAAGTAGTAGCTACTTTTCCGTTGATGCGGATTTCATCTCCTGTAACTTTTAAGTCATTTTGCTCATAATCGCTAATGATCGTTTTGTAAAAAGGCAACGTAGCGCTGTTCAAAGCTACCGTTTTCCCAGCTTCAGGAATGTAAATTGGTCCGTAGTTATCACTATTCCACTTTTGTACATGAGGGAAAACACCTTTACCAAAGTTAGCCTGATCAACATCTTTAGCAATTTGTCTAACTACTGCTGTTACTCCAGGAGTATTTTTTAAAACCTCTGCAGATGCTTCGGTTAAAGCGCTCATGAAGATGGTATCTTTTGTTGTTTCATTAGTATAAAAAGCGCGATCAGTAATATCAAGTTCTTTAAAAAGATATTCTAAATCAATAGGCGTTTTACCATCAAGTGCAACTTTGTATGAGAATTGCGGTTTTGCGCGTTCTGGCAACGTTAATAATTTGCCGTCAATATATACGTAACCATCTTTAATCGATAATGAATCACCAGGAATACCAACACATCTTTTTACATAATTCGATTTTTTGTCAATTGGTTTGTCAGCTCTTCGTTTTGAAGTGTCAAAAAATCTGTAAACGGTATCAACAGGCCAGTTGAAAACCACGATATCAGTACGTTCTATTTTTTGAGTGCCAGGCATGCGCATGTACGGCAATTGAGGCCATTTTAAGTATGATTTTTTGTGCGTTAATGGTATAGAATCGTGTACCATTGGCAATGCAACAGTGGTCATAGGTACTCTTGCGCCATAATTCACCTTACTTACAAACAAAAAGTCACCAACTAACAATGATTTTTCAAGTGATGATGTCGGGATTGTGTAAGGTTGAATAAAATACGTATGAACGATTGTTGCCACCACAATGGCAAACAATAATGAACTAATTGTATCAGCAGCTTTGGTTTGTGGTGTCAAATTTCTATCTTCTATGTACGTCAATTTTTGAGTGTAATTGATGTAGTAGATGTACAATCCTAAAGTTACAATTCCTAAAAAGGTATCCAAAGAACTTTTTTTTCCAAAACTGCGTAAGGTTTCAACCCAAATTACTGGAAACAAAATTAAATTGATAATTGGAATAAAAAGCAACACGGTCCACCAAGTTGGTCGACCAATTATTTTCATTAAAACAATGGCATTGTATACCGGAATAGCTGCTTCCCAGCTTTTGCGCCCAGCGGCAACATACAATTTCCAGGTTCCTAAAAAGTGGATCAACTGTACTATCAAGAAAAAAACGAACCATTGATATGCTGTCATGATATATTTATTTTAGTAAAAGAGCTGTATTTTATGATACTACTTTTATTTAAGTTATTTTATTGATTATAGTTCTAGAACGTCGCGCATTGTAAATATTCCTGTTTTGCCTACAATCCATTCAGCGGCAATAACTGCGCCTAATGCAAAACCTTCACGATTGTGTGCCGTGTGTTTTATTTCGATGGCATCAACAGTAGAGTCGTACGTCACTGTATGCGTTCCAGGAACGTTTCCTATTCGTTTGGCTTCAATGTGGATTTCATTTGCCACGGCATTTTCCAATGTCCAATTATTGTAATTGCTGTTTTCAATAATTCCTTTCGCTAATGAAATGGCGGTACCACTTGGAGCGTCTAATTTTTGTGTATGGTGAATTTCTTCCATGCTTACGCCATAACTATTAAATTTAGCCATCATTTTAGCTAGGTATTCATTCAACTCAAAAAAGATATTTACTCCTAAACTGAAATTAGAGCTCGATATAAAAGCACCTTTTTTTTCTGTGCAAAGTGCAGCAACAGTTTCATATTGGTCTAACCAGCCTGTCGTGCCTGATACAACAGGTACATTGGCATGAAAACAGCTACTGATGTTGTTGGCTGCAGCGCTTGGTACACTAAAATCAATTGCTACATCAGCTTGTTCTAGTCCATCAAAGCTATTATTTTGATCTTTTTTTAAAACGATTTCATGGCCCCTTTCAAGAGCAATTCGCTCTATAACTTGTCCCATTTTTCCGTATCCTAAAAGCGCAATTTTCATTTTTTATTTTTTAAATTTTTTATAATAGAGACCAATTGGAGCCAAGCTTATCAACGCTCCCAAGAAAAACCCTGAAGAAAAATCATTCATTTTAATCGGTGCAAAAAGACTGATTTCAGAATAATTTACAACTGTTATGACCAGCAAAGCGGTTATTAGCAGCAGGTATTGGTTTCGAGTTGTATTTGCTAGTAATGCCATAGCGATGTAATTTTTAAAAGCGATAATTTAATGTTAGTCCAACATTAGTGCGCATTGTTACATCATTTGGATAAAGAACTGGTTTTAGCGATAAGTTTTCATCAACATTAAACTGCAATAAAGCCGCATCAACATTGGCATCAATTATATTTAAAGCATAAAAAGCTGCAATAAATAAAGCAGATAAATCGCGGTTACGTTGGTAAAATTTTTGACCAGCAATCAAACGGTTGTTATCTAAAAATGCTAAATCTTCAGTTACTACGCCTTCTAGTCGTGCTTTGTAAGCAGTGCGATACTGACGGTACCTTTTGTTGCTGTCAACATAAAAGTAAACACTTGTTCCAATAGCCCCATAGACTAGCGGAATTTTCCAATATTTTTTGTTGTAGGCTTGCCCTAAACCAGGCAAAACAGCCGAATAAAAGGCTGCTTTGGCAGGGGTTAATGGGTCGATATTGTTAGATTGTACAGAATCTTTTGCAACTAAAATGGTAGCGTTTTTCTTTTGTGCAAAAACAGAAACGCTCGTTAGTAAAAACAGAAACAATACAAGGATTGACGATTTAAACACTAGGTTTTAATTAGTTTAATAATTCTATTAAAATCTTCCTCAGAGTGAAAAGGAATAGTAATTTTTCCTTTTCCGTTACCAGCCACTTTAACATCTACTTTGGTTCCAAAATAGGAGGCAAAATCATTTTTATGATCTTCGGCAATCTCAAATGAGGCTGCTTTTGGTTTACCGGCTGCTTTTGGTTTCAAACTTTCTTGGTAGTTTTTTACCAAAGTTTCTGTTTCGCGTACCGATAAATTTTGACTTACGATTTTTTGGTAAATATCAGCTTGAGCATCTTGGTTCTCAATATTAATGATAGCACGACCGTGACCCATGCTTATAAAACCATCACGTATTCCGGTTTGAATGATTGGATCTAATTTTAACAGACGTAAATAATTGGCAATCGTAGATCTTTTTTTACCCACACGCTCGCTCATTTGCTCCTGCGTCAACTGAATTTCATCCATCAAACGTTGGTATGAAAGTGCAATTTCGATAGGATCAAGGTCATGGCGCTGAATGTTTTCTACCAAGGCCATTACCAGCGACTCGTTATCGTTAGCAATTCGGATGTAAGCAGGTACAGTAGTTAAGCCTACAAGTGTAGAGGCACGCAAACGACGTTCCCCTGATATTAATTGAAATTTATTGAAATCTAATTTACGTACAGTAATAGGTTGAATAACCCCGAGTTCCTTGATCGAAGTTGCCAATTCACGTAATGATTCCTCATTAAAATTACTTCTTGGCTGGAACGGGTTAATTTCAATTGCTGCAATTTCAAGCTCAATAATATTACCTACAACCTTATCGGCATTTTTATCATCAACGGATTTGATATCGTTTTCAGGATCTTTTAACAATGCTGATAATCCTCTTCCTAAGGCTTGTTTTTTAATTGCTTGTGCCATAAAATTATTTACTGTTTTTCTTTATTATCTCTTGTGCAAGGTGCAAGTAATTTACAGCTCCTTTACTTGTAGCATCATAGTTAATAATGCTTTCACCAAAACTTGGTGCTTCGCTTAGTTTTACATTGCGTTGAATGATGGTTTCAAAAACCATATCGTTAAAGTGCTTTTGAACCTCTTCAACAACTTGGTTAGACAAACGCAAGCGCGAGTCAAACATAGTCAGCAATAATCCTTCAATGTCTAAGTTTGGATTGTGAATTTTTTGGATACTTTTAATAGTATTCAATAATTTTCCCAGACCTTCTAACGCAAAGTATTCACATTGAATAGGAATAACTACTGAATCTGCCGCTGTCAAAGCATTCAAAGTTAATAAACCTAACGATGGTGCGCAGTCTATGATAATATAATCGTACTCTTCGCGAACACTTTCTAGCGCTTTTTTAAGCATGTATTCACGATTTTCCTTGTCAACCAACTCAATTTCTATAGCAACAAGGTCAATATGCGCAGGAATAACATCCACATTGGGAGCTGAACAGGTAACAACAGCTTCTTTTGGAGTGTGACTGTGCTCCAATATTTGATACGTACCGATCTCAACTGATTCTACATCAATACCCAATCCTGACGAAGCATTGGCCTGCGGATCAGCATCTATTAGTAATACTTTTTTTTCTAAAACGCCTAATGAAGCAGCAAGATTGACCGATGTAGTAGTCTTTCCAACGCCTCCTTTTTGATTAGCAATCGCGATGATTTTGCCCATTTATTTTTCTGAATTTTGAACCGTAAAAATACAATTTTTTATGGTTCATGAAAATCTATTTTGTTAACAATCGATTAACCACGATTTAAAAGTAGTACATCAACTGTTCTTTTTTGTCTTTACTTTTTTTATTTTAAAGCTATTCCAGCTGTGCACTTCAAGGTTTCGTAGTCGTATTTACTTTTTAAAAGCCCCAAAAGGAGCTTCCTTTTGTCGCTCTTTTAGGTCTAAAAAAGTAGCATACAACCTGCGCAACGCTTTTCGTTGCCATCTGGGCTAGGGAAAACTGCCGACTTTAAATTTAATCAGGCTTAACTGAAATAGTAATAAAAAATATTTCTAGTCGATATTAAACAAAATACTTGCGCAAGCCAAAAAGAGTTGTATATTTGCACCCGCTTTCGGGGTGTAGCGTAGCTCGGTTATCGCGCCTGCTTTGGGAGCAGGAGGCCGCAGGTTCGAATCCTGCCACCCCGACAAAAGCCGAACAATCTTGTTCGGCTTTTTTTTATTCCTCTATAATCAGATAATAAAAACTGATTCCAGCCTCTGTTTTTTACAATAATAAAAACTTACTTTTGTGCTGTTACAAAATTAAATCGCAAGTATTATGTCAGATTCAATCGAAAAAATAAAATGTCTTATCATAGGATCAGGACCAGCAGGTTACACAGCAGCTATTTATGCTGCTAGAGCTAATATGAATCCAGTGGTATATCAAGGAATGCAGCCTGGTGGACAATTGACCACTACAAATGAAGTAGAAAACTGGCCAGGAAATCCAGAAGGAATTACAGGACCAGAAATGATGGTGGGCCTTCAAGCGCAAGCACAACGTTTTGGTACTGATGTGCGTGACGGTTGGGCAACCAAAGTAGACTTTTCAGGACCAATTCATAAAGTTTGGATCAATGAAACCAAAGAGCTACACTGTGAAACCGTAATCATTTCAACAGGAGCATCTGCTAAATATTTAGGTTTGCCTTCAGAGCAGCATTATTTACAAATGGGCGGTGGCGTTTCGGCATGTGCTGTTTGTGATGGTTTTTTCTATAGAAATCAAGAGGTTGTAATTGTTGGTGCAGGAGATTCTGCTTGTGAAGAAGCGCATTATTTATCTAAACTTTGTAAAAAAGTAACTATGCTAGTTCGTAGCGAAAAATTTAGAGCCTCTAAAATTATGGAAGCTCGCGTTCGCAAAACGGAAAATATTGAAATTTTACTAAACCATGATACTGTTGAAGTATTAGGTGACGGTCAAGTGGTAGAGGCTATCAAGGTTTTGAATAAATCTACTAACGAAACATACGATATTCCTGCAACTGGATTTTTTGTAGCCATTGGTCACAAGCCAAATACAGATATCTTTAAGGAATATATCACTTTAGACGAAACGGGTTACATTGTTAACACTCCAGGAAGTTCTAAAACTAATGTGGAAGGTGTTTTTGTAGCAGGTGATGCCGCTGATCACGTTTACCGTCAAGCAATTACTGCTGCTGGAACAGGATGTATGGCTGCGCTAGATGCAGAGAGATATTTGGCTGCACAAGAGTAAAAGAGTTAATTTTAAATAAAAAAGTCCCATTTGCTTCAGCAAATGGGACTTTTTTGTAAAACTGCGTTTTAGCACTGAATTTATTTTAGTTTTTTAATCAATTTGGCTTCATCACTAAATTGTTTTAATTCAATTTTTGGATTGCCAATAAGTTGTACTTCAGCTTTTGTTGAGGCTGAAATTGTTATTGTGCTGCTAGCATTTACTGAACTTGTAGTGTAACCTTCAGCTACCAAAGTTACATTTTTCAAAGTAAGTTTGTTGGCTGTCAATGTAGCGTTGTTGTCAAGGCGAATAGTTGCTGTAGTTGCGTCTCCTTCAATTTTTGCTTCTGATTTTTGGTACTGATCAATTTGTAAATCAGTTGCATTTATTAATGCTTTGACAGTTGCATTTTTACTTAATTCCAAACGACAATTTTCAGATTTAATATTTAGTTCAGCCTTAACCTTGTCATTGGCTTTGTATTCAAAATTACTTGCGTTAATGTTCATGAAGAGGGCAACATTATCTGTAGCATCCAATTTTATTGAAGGCAACAACAATTCTTGTATTGCAGTAACTTTTGCTTCACCTTTAGCCGTAATTTGTCTTAAGGCTCCCGTATAGCTGAGGCGCACCAAAAGTTTTTTATACGAGGTGGCATTTTTGGTGGTGTAAATTCGTAAGGTTCCGTCGCGTTCTTCTACTTTAATTCCATCTTGTAAATTCTCATCAGCTTCAATTTTCAAATCTGCTTTTTCGCCACGTTCTAGGTTGATTTCTAGGTTGTCCTCAATTTCTAAACGTTCAAAATCAGCGATAGATCTATTTTCGACAGTGACTATTTTACTACCTTTTATTTTTTCTTTTTTTTGAGCGGTTGCAATTGTGAAGCAAAGCAGTAAAAGTAGGGCGGCATATTTTTTCATAGTATAAACGAATTAGGTATGTAACAAATATAAAAAAATCATCCACTTGTGATGGATGATTTCATTTCTTTTTGTGATTTGTTACTCTTGAAGGCTAATGCTTCCGCCGGAGCTTGTGTTTTTTTGAATACGCTTTGGAGTTTTGTAATACGTTATCGAACCACCGCTTGAGGCCTCTGCTGATAAGGATACTATTGGGCGAACACTTGTACTAGCACCGCTCGACACATCTGCTATTACCTCATTGGCGAGTAATTCATTGGCTTTAATTTCGCTACCACTTGAGGCGCTAGTTTTTATTTGCAATGCTTTTCCTTGCACAGTAATGTTACTTCCGCTACTACTATCACAGGACAACATATCCGATTCAATTTCGATATTGATACTGCCGGCGCTCGAAGTGTTTAAGCGTACATTTTCACCTATTAATAAACTAGCGCTTTCTATTGATGCTGTACTTGTAGCTTCTAATTCATCGATAGTTGGCATTTTAACTGTTACTCTTAACTTGCTAGCGTCGCTTATAGAAATTTTATCGAGCGTGATCACTAAAGTTCCATTTTCAACCGTTGTAGTCAAGTGCTCTTGTAAATTGTCATCGGTTTCAACCACAACTTCTATTTTATCAGCTTGCTCTAATACAACTTCAATTGAATTGTTTACCTCAATACTAGTAAAACTACTGCTGATGTTACGTTTTTGTGTAGTAACATTTCCGCTTCCTTCAATCGAGTTGAAGTTGATGTTGTGATTGCAAGAGCCTAGTAACAATGCTGTTAATACTACTGCAATAAATTTGGTTATTATGGTGATTAGTTTTAACATGATTAGTTTCTTTTTTCGATTATACCATCTTTACTTATTGTCAATCCTTTTCCAGCTGATTTTTGATTCCCTTTTTCGGTAACATTAATAATTTCTCCATTTACGCGAACAGTGGTAGTAGTAATGCTATCGTTTTCAGTTTCATTATTTGATACATCGATTGATATGTTTTCGGTATCCACATCGTTATATTCGTTCTCATCAGCTGGGCAATTCAAACATTTGGCTTGGTTTTCTCCAATTTTGTATACATAATTATCTGAACTGTAGTGCAGGTTAAAAAATTCATCGTCAGATCTGTCATAGTTTTGCATGCTTGCATCTGGCTTGATCATCGTGCCTTGAGGAACAAACAAAGTGATTTCTACTTCTTGGTCGCGGTATTTATTTTTTAACTCTGTTAATAAGTAGTTGTTAAACACCAAGCGATTACCGTTAATGGTATAGTTGTATTTAATTGCCTCAGCTCTGTTTTTTGCTTCTGATAACGATTTACCTCTGGCTTCTTTCTCAATTTGTACATAAGCCACTTTCTCGTTTGTTTTTTCAATTCGAATGCTCACTTCTGTTGAGTAAATGATGTCTGTACCTGTAGAATCCTGTGTTACAATAAAATCATTACGATCGTCTATATTTTTAGCAAAGTAATCATTGTGTTTGAATTGAATGAAAAGCGTATCGTTTGGTTGTAAAGCTAAATTTTCTTTTTTAACCACACGTCCGTCAACTGCAAAGGCACTTGCTTGTTTAATACCAATCGAAATGGCCAATGAAACAGCAATAATCCACAAAGCTAGTAAGGTATATTTTGCTATAGATCCAATCGATTTCATGTTTGGAGCCAACAATTTAAAACCTAGTAATGATAGGAAAAAGAACGGAATTCCTACTGCAAAAAACATTAATAATCCGAAAGACCAAACAGGATAATCTGTATAATTGCCCGCCTCTATAAAGTCTTGCCAAGGAAAATCAATAAAAGCTCCTGAACCTATTGTGAAAATCCCAATTAATAAAAAGATCAAGGTTGAAACACCAGTCAGGATTAAAATGATACCTAAAAACTTAGCAAATATTTTAAAAATAGTCATGATAAAATCTCCAAACGAGTTTCCTATTTTGTTTGCTCCAGTTCTTATTTGATTGCCGTATTTGTCATAATCTACATTTTTTAGCTTGCCAGAAACGTTCTCAAATTCTTCTCTTACTTTTTTTTCAATGTTTGATATATTTACTGGCTCTCCTGTCATTTCAAGTTTTTCAGAAGTAGTTTTAGCTTCAGGTGCTATAATCCATAAGATTATGTAAATAAGTACTCCTGTTCCAAATCCAGCTAATACCAAAAACACAAATATTGCTCTGATCCATACTACATCAATCCCGAAGTAATGGCTCAATCCAGCTGCAACACCACCAATCATATTTTTATCGATGTCGAGATATAATTTCTTAGATTTCCTTCCAGATGTATTGTAATTGAAGGTGTGCTGAGTATTAGTGTTTTCGTCCTCAATAACATAGTCTTCTGGCTGACCCATTACAGCAATCACGGCATCTACATCTTTTAAACCAACCACGTGTTTGTCACTCACTTGTTTTTCATTCAACAACTCAGAAATACGCATTTCAATGTCTTTAATAATTTCATCATGTCCTGACGAATTTGATAAAGAGCGTTTAATTGCATCAAAATATCGAGTTAATTTTTGGTATGCATCTTCATCAATATGAAAAAACATTCCGCCTAAGTTAATATTTACTGTTTTGTTCATGACTATTGTTTTTGGTTGGTTATTAAGGTTACGGCATCTGAAAGTTCGGTCCAAGTGCCACTTAGTTCTTTTAAAAATGTGTGTCCTATTTCGGTTAAACCGTAATATTTTCTGGGTGGTCCTGAGGTTGATTCCTCCCAGCGATAGTTCAGTAAACCATCGTTTTTCAAGCGGGTCAATAGCGGATAAATGGTTCCTTCTACCACCAGTAATTTTGCGTTTTTCAAAGTGTCTAATATTTCCGATGTGTAGGCATCTTGCTCTTTTAAAACAGATAGGATGCAAAACTCGAGAACACCTTTACGCATCTGTGCTTTTGTGTTTTCAATGTTCATAAGTACTTTTTTTTGATTTTTTGTTGATTAAACGATTCATTTTTTGATTGATGATTGATGATTTATTTTTGATGTTTTTTATCAGGAGCTGTTTCCCGCTTTTCATTACAATCTTTTTTAAGTAGCTCGCTGCTTTGCGCTTCGTACTTTAAAAAAGGATTTCCATTGCAATCGGGGCTAGGGGCCAAATCCTTACTTTCTAAAATCCCGTTCTAAAACTTATTTTATAAACGGAATAGTAATTGGGTATTTGTATTTTTCTCCGCTAGATGCTTTGATAGAAGCGTAAATAATTAAGAAAAACTCCGAAACTTTTAAAACTGCCAGTAAAGCAATACAAACAAATCCTGTTGTTAAGGCTACAATGTGATTTTCAAAATTGAAATTCTCAATAGTATAATGATTTTCGCGCACCAAAGTGCTCAAAGGCATATCTTGAAACACCGAAATGATAAAAGCAGGTACCGCAATTACAAGCAATAGCAACGAGTACAATAACAAACTCAATTGAAAATTAAGTACTTGTTTTCCGTGGTGATCTACAAAAGTCGATTCCTCTTTTTTTGTACTCCACAAAACAATCGGGAAAATATAATTCCCAAACGGAATAAAGTACTGTGTTAAACTACTCAAGTGAGTAAATGTGGCAATGTTTTTTTCTGATGATGTTTCCATGTTTTGATTTTTTTTGATGATGATTGAAACTCGGCTTTCGTTTTTAAATTAGGTTACCTAGTA
Source organism: Flavobacterium turcicum (assembly GCF_011365745.1). GTDB lineage: Bacteria > Bacteroidota > Bacteroidia > Flavobacteriales > Flavobacteriaceae > Flavobacterium > Flavobacterium turcicum. Next base: position 153,708 of record NZ_JAAOBY010000005.1, read on the forward strand.
ATTTCTTATGCAAATATATGTTCAAAAGACAGTATCTTGCTTCGCATAGTACCTAAAATTAACATAAAATTAACAAAATAAAATAGTAGGCACGCATAGTAAATTGTTGTATATTAGCCAAAAAACCAAGTAATACGCATCTTGCAGCTAATAAGAGTTCACTTTTTACGTAAAGTAAAATGGCTGCAATATTTTCGATACAAATTTTTAAAAATTAGTTATTATGACTCTAACTGCCTCAAAACTGAATAAATTTTTGATGTTTAAATTGCCTTCTGCTTTTATATGCGGAGTGCGAGTACAAAGTATAAACGAATCTGCTTGTGTGGTATCGGTAAAACACCGTTGGATCAATCAAAATCCATTTAATTCGATGTATTTTGCTGTGCAAGCCATGGCTGCCGAGCTTGCTACGGGTGCTTTAGTCATGTTTCAAATTCAAAAAAGTGGCCGCAAAATATCCATGTTGGTAGCTAATAATAAGGGCAATTTCACCAAAAAAGCAACTGGTCGCATTACTTTTACTTGCCAAGATGGTCATTTAATTGCCAAAGCCATTTCAGAAACAATTGCAACAGGCGAGGGGCAAACCTTCTGGATGAAATCAATTGGCATTGACGAAAAAGGGGTTCAAGTATCCGAAATGGATTTTGAATGGAGCGTGCGCGTAAAATAAAATAAACCACTATGCTTATTACTAAATCCTCAAAAGATAGATTTAATAATAAGCATAGTGGTTAAAATTGGTGTTTATTTTTTCCTTTTACGGGATAATAATTTTTTTGTTTATTTGTCCTTTAGTTGTTTTTACTGAAACAATATAAACGCCTGAAGTCACTGATTTTATTGGTAAAATTCCTTGCTGTACTCCATTGTCTTTTGCATCCCATTCTGCTATTATTTGACCCAAGATGGAATACATTTTTACAGTTTCTACACTATTATCTATTGTGGTATTCGTAATTTCAAGCTGACTTTTGCTTCGAGAATGGGTTACTGTAATTTGGTTATTGTCAATTTCTTGGTCGTTAGTTCCTAAAGTTTTATCGGCGAATGTCAACGCAAAACGGTTTTCGATTTTCCCTAAAGGCAAATTAACCGTAAAACTTCCATTGTGAATGTTATGATAGGTATTGTTACTCATGTCATGAATAAACATCATTTGCTGATTATCAAAATTTTCAGTTCCATCAATTAGAAAAGTCACTGGGCCTTCGCGATCTGTTTTTATACCCAAAGGATAACTTGCAGTGGTATCAAAACGTCCAACTCCTTGAATTACTAAAGGATTTGTTCCTTGTAAATAATACATATCCGCAGGTAAGTTATCCATTGTCATACCATCATAACCAAAATCAAATCCGTCTGTTGCTTTGTCTTCCATAAAAGCTAATAGTAATTGCCTGTGGTATCCACTTGCTGAATTGATACCCAAGCGCACTCTTTTAAAAGTATCTGCGAGTACGCTATCATTGTCATTATTAGGTTTTGCGACAGCGTTTTTTGAGTCGTTTTTAGTCTTAAACAATGTAGTCGATACTGCAGCAGTTTCTTTTTGAAAAGCACGCTGCCCATTATTAAAATTGACACTTCCGCCACCGCCACTTTTGCCATAAACAAAAAATCCTTGACCCACCGGAATAAATTGTTTCGGTACTTTGTTACTTAAGCCTACGCCTGCAATTAACTCTGGTACTACTGGAGGCAAACCACCTGATAAATTAAAAACGGCATAACCACCTTGATAGTCTTTTAAATAATGGGTGTTATTATTCGAAGCGTGTTCCCAAAAGTATAAAGTACCATTGATTCCGGTGTTTTCAAAATTGTCAATTGTAGCTAAATTATCTGTAATGAATTGAACGGCATTTAATGCAGATGGGTAAGGGTTTCCCGTAAGTAAAAGTTGATTGGCACTTACGGTATTGGTTGTGATAGTTCCGTTATTGGGTTTGCCTACAAAAGTATAATTTTGTAAAGCAGTGCCTGCTCCTGAACCTTTTAGGGTAAAGCCTTGTCCCACACGTAGCGAACTGTTTTCAGTAATTTTAATCCAATTGGCATAGGCGCTGGCATTATTTTCAAATTTGTAAAGCCAATAGCGGGTTACACTAAGTGGAGCAGTAGCCGAACTATTTAATCCGTCTATCCAGTTAATGTCAACAGGGTTTGCGGGGTTAGTTCCATCTTTAAAAACACTTTTTACACTGTAATCTGTATTATTAGTCGTGGCATTTATTGGGCTTACAGGCGAACTCCAATAATTATAATTGAACAAGTTAGTTTGACCTTGTTGGTCACGCTCAATAAATCCGGTACTAGTAGGAGCAAGGTCGCTTTCGGCTGTTTGTACTAATTGTGACATACCTACCAAATCAATTTTGCCGTTTAGGGCCAAGTACCAATCGTTTTGTAATTTAGAATCATTGGTAACTGTTACTGTTTTTCCCGCGTCAACAAACATTCCAAGGTCGATTGTATTGGCTGATTCTGTTATGTTGTGTCTAACATGTACAATAGACCAGTCTTGGTCCATAATATCTTGACCACGAACTTCTTTGGTCGGACTGTTAGCCGCAAGCGAAAAATCGCCATCACGCTCTGTGATAAAGGGCATTGGAGCTTCTTGCACATTCATGTTTTTAAAATTGAATAATTTAGCGCCTATCAAATCGATGCCAACTGTAGTTAAGTCATCAATAACATCGTCTTTGTAGGTGTCCATTCTGAAATAATGAAGCATGTCAGTGATGGAGAGCAAATCAGATCCGCTGGCAATATTTTTTGGAATTACAGTTCCCTGAATTTGTGATCCAACAGATTGAATTTCTTGATAAACCATTCTTTGCAGTTGCGTATCCGTAAGTGCCTTACCAAAAACGCGTATTTCATCTATTTTACCTCTGAAGAACTGCGAGTTTAACAAAGGATTTTTACCCACAGTGAAGATGGATAAATCAGGAGCAATACTACCACTGATGGATAGTACGCCAACTACATTTCCGTTCAGAAACAGCTTTAACGAGTTGCCATTAAAAACAGCTCCTACATGATACCATTGTGCGGTATTCAAGCTAACGCTTGTTTGAATGCTTTGACCGTTTAGAGTCACTACAAGTTTACGACTTGCATCAATTTTGAGATGGAATTGATCTTGACCCAAAAGTATTCCTTCAGCTGAAAACGAGGGGTTGATGTCAATCCAACACATGAGTGTTGCACCACCCAATCCGCCAAGAAGCGAGCTACTTTGAATAAAATCATTTCGGCCGTCAAAGTTTAAAAATAGTTTGGTATTGATGTCTCTTGGAGAACCAAAAACAGTAGTATTAGTATCAAATGCATCTAGAATACCATCTTTGTCAATATCTGCTCCGCCATCAATAATTCCGTCATTATTAGCATCTAATATTTTATTTGGATATAAAGTTGCTGTGTGTGACAAATCGAAAGTAATTCCATTTGACTTTATGTCTAAATAATTGGGAATTCCATTTCCATTTGTATCTAATAAAAAGTCTAAAAAGGGTGCAAGTAAACTGCCTTGACCCAAATTCCCGTATTGGTTAGCTCCGGTTCCATAGTCATAAATATCCAAAATTCCGTCCCCAAATCCTTCGGTATTTCCATCGCCGTTCATGTCTTTGTTTCTAAAAGATTCTGTCTCTAGACCGTCACCCACACCATCTCCGTTAATATCTCCATCGCCATTTTCGAAACCTAAAAGTGCATTGATATTACCAGCACCTGATTCATCTACATCAAATATACTGTCGTTGTCGCTGTCTAGATCCAAATAATTAGGAACGCCATCGCCATCAGTGTCTAAGGTTGGTAAGGCTGCTATCGCCTCGGCCAAGTCATGTAAACCATTTGAATTTATATCTACCCAAGCGGCATCAACTTTACCTTTTCCATTACTCAAGCTACCCAATCCAATTTCAATTACATCTTCTATTCCGTCATTATCGGAGTCCAAATCAAACAGATCAGCAACGCTATCGCCATCACGATCGCATAATGTTTGCGATATCAGGATGTCATCCAAAGCCAAGTCATTACCTCCGCCGCCTGGTGCATTATTTTTGAACCGAATGGTAAAAGCATTGACATTGCCGAGATTGACACTAGTAGAAAACTGCATCCATTGACCTTGTGTACAAGAATTGTCAAGTACATTACTGGAACAACGACCGATATCTCCAGTATTAAACGTATTCAATAAATTGTTAGATAGGTCATAAAATTCAACCGTAATATTGGGTAAAATTGAACCGGGATAGGTATTAGCTGCCATGATATTGAGCGCCCAAAAACTGTAGGTTATAGGTAAATTAGACAATACTCCAGTTATAGTAGTTTCATAAAAAGTGCCTGGAGTAAAACTTGCATTAAATACAGCCATTCTTCCGTTTGTATCTCCTGGTGTATGATCTTCACCATTGTACCAAGCTAAATCTCCATGGATATTTTCAGGATCGCTAGCGGTTGTTCCTGTTATTTTTGACACAACGGTATATTCACCATCATCTAAAATCTTTGAAGTTTGAAACGGGCAATCGGTTGTGTTGGTTCCTACAATTCCATCCTCATAGCAATAAGTGGTAGTTGCATTGTAAGTTGCTGTAAAGTTAGAGGTACGTGCGCCTGTACCAAAAGTTTCGTTCAAAAATTTATAATCAACTTTACTGCCATTTGAACTGTTGCAATTATTTTCTTCGGTGATGTCGGTAATGCCATCGTTATCATCATCAATATCAAAATTGTCAAAAACACCATCACCATCACTATCAAAAAAACTTTGAATTCCTGTTCCTTGTATTGCGAAATCGAATGGGTTTTCGTTGCTATCATTGTTAGCTATAGATAGTGTCGCATTTTTAAGTCCTACAGTACTCGGATTAAAACTTATAGAGAATGTGCTTGATGCACCAATAGCAATTATTAAAGTAGGAGACGTATTTACACTAAAATCAGCAGCATTGGGTCCGCTAAAACTGATGGCTCCAATAAGTAGTGGTGCGTTTCCGGTATTTAAAATTGTAAACGTTTTTGTGATAATTCCTGTGCTGATTTCCATAGATCCAAAGCTGGTCCAATCGGCTGTTGTAGGAGTGAGGTCACCATCACTTATTGCTAAGGAATTACCTGTTATTGAAATTTCGGGTTCAGCAACTGTTGCAGTCACAGCCACTCGGGTGGGTGAAGTACAAGATAAAGTGCTTGTTTCAACATAATAGGTGGTTGTTGTGTTGATAAGTGGTGTAATAAAAGTTGGGCCTGCACCTAGGGCTAAGCCGCCACTAGGAGCGCTAAACCACGAGATAGTGCCTGCTGATGCAATTGCTGAAAGCGTTACTAAGCCAGGTCCTATTGTGCTGCCGGTAGTTGTGCCAGAAATGGTCGGTACTGCATTCACAGTAATGTTTGCAACGTTGTTTAATGAAAGAGTTGCACTGCAAATAGTTGGTGACACCCCACTTGAAAGGTTTGTAATGGTTAAAGTAGTAGCTCCCGCATTGTTTAGTGCCGTAGTAGAAAAACTTCCGCTGCCTAGTAGGTTAACTGCCATAGTGGCCGTAAGTCCTGTAGCCGTGTTGGCTCCTGATAAGTTATAAGTTACTGTGTAATTACCCGAAGGTAAGTTTAATGCGAGACCGAGTACGTTAATTGTGCTGCTTGCTCCTGCGCAAATTGGAAGCCCTGCTGTGGTAGAAAGTAGTAAATAGGTAGGACAAAGCCATGTTAAAGCTACTTTTCCTGAAGCACCAAAAGCGCCGTTATCATTGTTTTTTCCTCCGCCGCCTCCGCCACCCGGATTAACTCCCGCCGTCGCGATTCCGGCTGCAGCACCGTTACCACCATTGCCGCCACCACTTGGGGCGATTGCTCCAGATTGTAAAAGCGCGGTTGTGCCCTGAAGTAAGGTTCCTGCTGATGAACCTCCACCGCCACCATTAGTTCCTCCATTGGCTCCATTTCCGCCCGAAAGAGTTAAGTCACCAATACTGGTTACACTGCTGCCTCCAGTTGCTCCAGTCGTTCCATTATTAGGAACTGTATTTCCTCCTTTGGCTAAAAGCGTACTGTTGTTAATTACCCACGAATCTCCGCCCGGTGACGTAGCACTGCTGCTTCCAGCTCCTACCGATAAGTTGTAAGTAGTACCATTTGAAACGGCTATGGTTTTGCGGGCATAAGCTCCTCCGCCGCCTCCGGCATAAGTGCTGTTGCCTGAGGTTTTACTGCCGCCTTTACCTCCGCCGCCCCATGCTTCTGCCTGTATAGTAGTTACTCCTGATGGAACAGAAAAAGTATGAAGTCCTGCTGTAGTAAAGGAAAACGTTTGTGCTAAAGCAGTATATTGTAAGGTTACAAATAGACAAATAGTACTTATTAACGTGAATAGAGGTAGAGTTTTATTCATAATTTAATATTGTTTAATTATTAATTTATGGTATTTAGTTTCTTTCTCTTGTTCTGGTGTTTTTTAGAGAAGTTTTTTATCTAATAAAAATACTTACTTTTATAAAAAAAACGTTTAAAAGTATAAAATAATCGTTGAAATGCACTTTTATTCTTATTTTGTAAGAATAATTTTTAAATTTTATTTTTTGTTTATTAATATTTTTAATGGTTTGATTTTTAATGCGATAATTAAATTGTAAAAAAAAAGAGACCTCTCTGGTGGAGAAGTCTCTTTTTTTAAGTGTAAAAAATTAAAGTTACTTGACAATAATTTTTTGTGTCATAATGCCTTTTGAAGTTTTAATTTTTACAATGTAAAACTCAGAGCTGTTTTCAGTGATTGGCAATTTATGATAAAATTGTGTTTTATCTTTTATGTCCCAAGTTTTGATACATGCCCCTTGAATATTATACAATTGTACTGTTTCGATAGTGGCATCTTTAACACCGTTTGTAATGTTTAAGGTGTTGTTGTATCTTGTGAATACCGCTTCAATACTGTTATTGTCAGTGGTTGGTTGCTCAATAGCAGTTACTGCTTTTTTATCTGTAAAGTGTAATGCGAAACGAGTTTTGTCTTCACCTTTGGCAACAAGTACTTCAAACGGTCCTTTTTTGATGCTATTATAGGTATCGGTTTGAGCATCGTAAATAAAGTAGTTTTGATCAGCATCAAAGTTTTCAAGGTTATCAATTACAAATGATACTTTACCTTCCTCAGCCATTTTTACTGCAATCGGGTACGAGGCTTCTTTATTAAAGTATCCTTCACCTTGAATGCTCAACATTTGATCTTTGTTCAATAAATACATATCGCTCGGTGACCCATCAATGTTTGGTGCATCATAACCAGGATTGATGTCGTTATTGGCTTGTTCATCCATAAATGCTAAAAGCACTTGACGGTGGAAATTGTTACTCAATATATTAAATCCGATATGGATTTTTTTATTAGAGCCGGGCTCTAACATCGTATCGCTATTGTCGGTCCAATGGTCTTGTACCGGTGCTTTACTTGATGTTGTGCGATACATTGTTTGAGATGATGTGTTTGCGGATCCGTCTGGATTGGTTTCTTTAAAAAAGTCTCTTTGTCCGTTGTTGAATTGCAAGGTCGTACCACCACCACTTGTAGTACCAATCACAAAGAAGCCTTGCCCTACTGGAATATATTGGTTTGGTGCTACTCTGGTAGAAGTACCTGAAGGGTTAATGAAATTCACTCCCATTGAACTAGGTAGTGTTCCTCCTGAATTATTTCTGATAGCATAACCCCCTAAATAATCTTTTAAAAAGTGTGAATTATTGGCGCTATAATGTTCCCAAAAGTATAAGTTACCAGTTATAACACCAACATTGTCATTGATGAACTGTGTAGCATTTAAAGCTGATGGATATGGGTTACCAACTAATAACAGTTGATTTTTTCCTACAGTATTGTTAATTGTTCCGTTATTTGGTTTACCAATAAACACTAAATTTTGTGTAGCCGTTGCAGCTCCACTACCTTTTAAGGTAAATCCTTGACCTGCACGTAAAGTTGCATTCTCGTTAATTCTACTCCAGTTTGCGTAATTATTAGATAAATTATCAAATTTATTAATCCAATAATTAGACAAAGTTCTTGGTGTTGTGGCATTGTTTGCATTTAAGCTAGACGTCCATTGAAAAGCAGCAGGACTAGCTGGATTGGTACCATCGCGAAGTACCCCTGCTACTGTATAATCGGAATTATTGAGTGGATTGCTAATCGGTCCAACAGGTGATCCCCAATAGTTGTAGTTGTAAAAATTAGCTTGTCCTTGTTGATCGCGTTCTATTTTTCCAGTTATTGTGACAGCTAAATCACTACCAGTCTTTTGTACCAATTGTGAACGACCTACTAAGTCAATTGTTCCATCTAATTTTAAATAATGGGTTACTTCCATTTTTGTTCCATCAGTTTGTGTCCCTGAAAGTGAATTTGCTGTTACCGTATTGGTATTGACAAACAAACCTAGTATTGTTTTGTTGCCTCTTGATCTAATATTATTTTTTGTTCTTACAATATTCCAGTCTATTGAAGGTTTAGGTATTATATTTATAATTGACAGGCTGTGAGGAACATCTTGAATGGAACCGAAAGCCCACACTGCATTATCTTCCCAATCTCCATCTACTGAAGATTCATAGGGCAAAGGTGCTGTTTGAACATTTATAGATATTTTATCAGGAATTACTAAACTTCCTCGGTTCACGTTTTTTGAATCATCATCAAGGTGTGTTCCTATGTAAGAGTTCATTGAGTAGTATGCAAATAAATTATTCCAAAGTAATGCACTAACATCATTTTTAGTAATTGTTGATGGAATGATTGTTCCTATTGTACCCGTACCGCTCTCCAGTATTTCTTGATTCATGATGAATTGAATTTCAGTTGCTGTTAGTACACGATCCCACATTCTAAGTTCGTCTATATCTCCTTTGAACAAGTTGTTAATAGAAGTTTTACTTAAGTATTGACCACCAATACTAAAGATTCCTGTTGATGGAGTAATTGGACCAGTCATCGTTGTCACTGATTTTTCGAAAACACCATCTATGTATATGCTTAATGTACTACCAGTATAGGTAAATGCTATGTTGTGCCATTTTGCATCTGGAAACGCAGTATTTGATACAGTACTTCGTAATGTAGTACCATTATAAAATTCAAAGCGAACTCTATTGTCGTTTTGTAAAACTATTTGATAGCCATTTCCAGCTGCAGATTTTTTAGATAAAATAGTTCTTTCGGTACCTGACGTATTAGCGCCATTTGGACGTATCCAAGTCATTACCGTAAATGAGGCAGGTAAATCATTCGTAGCATCTACTCGAACATAATCGTCAAAACCGTCTAAGGTAATGTGTAACGGGTTTGTAGCTCTGTGTGCAACACCAAAAGTGATGTACTTGGTGCCATCAAAATCATACAGACATGTTTGATTGCCTCCTGTTGTTGACATAAATACGGTCTCTAAACCTGTCGTAAATGCAGCATTAGTAGCTACAACCATCACATAAGCATCTGTCGGTCCCAGCGCAGGCAAACCACTTACAAAAGATGCAGTTGGAATAGCAACCCTAGTTGTAGGTACATCACCGTTTACTTCATTTACCTTCCATTTGCGATTAACAACTTCTGTAATTGTTGTGATGGTAGTTGGTCCAAGTGAGATAGGTAAATCAACACCAGAATCTATCATGCTACCATTGTCAGAGCCCCAGATTAAAAAGTTTCTATCAGTGGGGAAAGTATTGGTATTGGCATTATTGGTTGCGAGTACATCGCCAAGGCCAATTGTTAAAACTGTACCTGCATTTTCACTTTTTGATTGTTTTTGGTTTAATGCACTACTATCATCACGTCCAATTCCTGCAATATTATAATTAAAGCCATTATTGGCTACTGTATTCCAAATTGTATTTCCATTTGAATCTAAGTAATCCGTATCACCTAAATTTGTTGCCGTTGTGCTATTAGTAGCATGCAGTGTTATTCCATTTTTGATGGCTAGGTAAGATTCTATTTTCTTTTTATCTACAGCAGATTTTGGGCTAGAGTAGGAAATAATTTCGGATATTTTTCCGTCTAAATAGGAGTCCGCATCATTACCATTTAGTGAAAATCTACCCACACCAAGATTGTATTGAAGGTTGTTGAATTCCGAAAAATTTAAAGTACCGGTAACTGTAATCTGATCCGTTGCAACAGATTCTCCTGCGTAATTGTCGATACGAACGCCATTTTTATAAATTTCTGTAGCTGTACCTGCTGCATTTGTTTTTACGTTATAAATAGTTGTTTCTTGAACGTAAGTATCTGTTGTAGATGCGTAGGCTCTACCATAAGAATTAGTTGATGGAGATTGCGGTACAGATCCTATACTGTGTGAGACAATTTCGTTTTTGTATCTGGCAGTAAAGGGACCTACTGCAAATGCGGTACCATCAAGATGAAAAGAACTTACAGAGGTTCTACCAGATATCGGTGCTTGACTTAATACTGACGTACTACTTACGGTATTATTTGTCTTAACAACTATAAAATAATCTTGAGAGTAAAAACCACCTTTACCTCTCATCGATGTAGCTCCTGCATCAGTAAAATCTACAATCGGGTTGTAATTAATGTTTCTTGCACCATCTCTAAAAATAGGTCTAGATGCCCCAATACCTACTGCATCATTGTTATTTGCTTGGTCGCTCCAGGTACTTAATGCAACTCCATCTGCGGTAGTACTTGTGCCATTATTGGCTTTTAACCATAATTGTAAATTATTTGGTGAATTCCCTGGTGTTAATGGTTTGTTGGCAAATGGAGTTATTGGATCTCCTTTTACAAAGAAATTATCTACTGCAACCCCTCTACCGACAGTGCTGCCGTTTGAATTAAAAACCACTCTAAATCTCAAATTTGATTGATTGTCTAGTATGTTACTTTGAGTGCTGCGCTCCACAAAATTATTAACTCCAGGAATTAGTGCGGGTTGCAATTCACCAAAACCTAAAGTACTGCCAAGGGAACTAGATAGGGCGTTTGTATTGCTTACTTTATACCAAGACTCAGAATTAATATATGCTCCCAGGACGTTCCAGGTAACTCCGTTGTTAATGCTATACTGAATTTGCATTCCATCGTTAGAATCAGGGATGTCTTCCCGCAAATCAACATGAATTCTAATGTTTGTGTAGTTAGCGGTACTTATATTCGGTGAAGTTAATGTAGCTTGTGTATTGTTGGCATAGTTGTTTCCCAGTCTCCAATAATTTCCTTCTGCAAGGAAAGGTGTAGAACCATATTGCCAGTTACTTCCGCCGGTACTAACCGCAGTCCACCCTCCATTGTTTGCATCAAAATTTTCATAGTATAGCGTGTAGCTTTGAGTAGGGAAACTAGTTCCTGTACCGCTGATACTGAAAGTATAAGGGTTTTTGCCACTCACATTTGTTGAAAAAGATAATGTTGCATTTCTAGTCCCTAAAGCTGAGGGATTAAAACCTATTTCAAATGTTGTGGTCCCTCCTAATGCTGGGGTCGTTTGTGGTGGTCTTACAACGAAAAAGTCAGTTGCATTTGGTCCAGTAAAGGTGATAGCTCCAGGATTAAGTGTTGCAAGAAGCGCGTTATTTTGAATGGTAAAAACTTTTGTAATTACTCCAGAAGTTTCATTTGTAGAACCAAAATTTGTTTGATCAGCAACGTTCGGGGTAGTATCATTGTTACTAATCAATATGCCTTTTCCATAAACATCAATTTGCTGAGCAAACAAAACGGAACAATTTAAAATAAAAAACACATTGAAAATTTTGTTCAATTTTTTAAGTAAAACTTTATTCATAAGCTAAGTTTTTGACAATTTATATTTGTGGTATTTACGTAAAGTATTCTAATTTGGTTTTTAAGGTGTCGTTTTCTGACTAAACTTAATGAAAAATAATTTTCAAAAGTACAGTATTTATTTTTAATTCAAATCTATTTTTATCGATAAAAAGCATTTTATGCCGCTTAAATTCAATATTTTAAGATTTGTTTTATTTTTATCTAAAAATACTGAAATTTTAGAGAAACAAAAAAGCTACCAGAATACGATAGCTTTTTGATTTTTTATGATGTTTCTTAGCTTTAGTTTTTAACAAATTTTTTGTTAGTAAGTTGACCTTCATTTTCTATTTCTAAAATATATGTTCCTTGGCTAAGCTGTGCTACGTCAATTTCAGGTTGGGTTAACTTGCCTTTAGCTACCAATTGTCCTAAAATAGTATATATCTTATATTGGGTTTTCTCTGGTACCATACTTAAATAGATAAAATCACTCACTGGATTTGGGTATAAAACTATACTACTGCTTTCTTTTGTAACCTTTACAGTATTCATTCGTTCTGTAGTCGTGCCTATGTTAATAGTGTAATCTTCTACTTGACCGTACGTAAATACTTCACAGGATGTTGGTGTGGCGTTAAATTTCATAGACACTCGCATACGTGTTGCGCCCAAACGAGCAGTTGTTGGAATGGTTATGGTAGCACTTATTGGTGAGGCCGTTGTAGCAGCTCTACCAAGGATCCGCTCGCCTGCATCAATAAAATCTCCATCTCCATTATAATCTATCCAAACTGCGTAACCTTCGTTGTACCTTGTGCTTGCCCAGACAGGTGAAATGCTTAGCGTGTATGCTGAGTTTCGGAGAACTGTTGTACTGATATTGGTGTAGTTTTCATAGCCTGCGCTGCTTGTGCTTGAATTATTTATTGTGTTGAATGTTACTCTGCTTATGCGTTCGCGAGTGGTATTGTTTCCTTGCGAATTGCAATAGGTAACCGCTACCGCTGTTGTAGTTACACTTAAGTTGTTGCTGTTTGCAGACAGGTTTCCTGCGGCATCTTTGGCACGCACCGTAAAAGTGTAGTTTGTAGCAGCCATTAATCCAGTTACGGTGTAGGTTGTGCCTGTTACTGTGGCGCGTAGCACTCCGTTTTGATACACTTCGTAGGCTGTAACTTGGTTATTATCTGTTGCGGCAGTCCAAGACAAATTGGTGCTTGTAGCTGTAGTGCTACTAGTCAACAAGTCTTGTGGTGCAGTAGGAGCAGTGCTATCAATAATTACATTTTGAGTAGTAGTACTACTATTGCCCTCTGCATCTGTAAAAGTCCAGGTAACTACTGTAGTACCTTGAGTTGTAATAGGGAAAGTAGTTGCAGTAGTTCCAGTTATTGTACTGCTACAATTGTCTGTTGCCGTGGGCGCTGTAGGTGTTACGGCTTGTTTGCTAGTTATTGCGGATAAAGTTGGTGCAACCGGAGCTAAAGCATCTTTAATCGTTACAACTGCGATGCAAGTAGATGTTTGGCCTTGATCATCAGTTACGGTCAAGGTTACATTTTGATTGGTATTTACTTGCGCACACGTAAATGTATTTGGTGATACACTTGTGCTTGTTATTGCAACATCATCTGTTGATCCGTTGTTAATATCGGCAGGTGTTACAGTCAAAGTTCCGCTGCTGTTCAAGAATAGTGTTGCATTTTTACAGTTAGCGATTGGGGCTGCTGATTTTTCGATGATTTTAATCACTTTAAAGTCGTCAACATAAAAGCCGTCAAATGTTGTGGTGTATCCATCGGTGTTGTTTGAGCTATCAGATCGCATGTAAAAACGGAAACGTGCAGCTGTTGCTCCTACCAAAAAACTATTATTGTTGGCATCAATTACTATTTCTTCCATTATCCATTTTCCCATTTGATCCCCGTCATAGACTACACCGCCAGCTCCGGCTGTATTTTGAAAATTGTTGGTAGATGCTTTTGTTGCATGCGGATTGGTCTCTGTTGTTGAAGTAGATTTTGTATAATTTCCGCAGAGCGGTGTCCAATTGGTGCCGTTGGTTGATCCTTGTATTTGTACTAAATCGAAATTTCGTTCAAGATCCCATTTGGCATAGTACTGTATTAAAACTCTTGTGGCAGCTGTTAAATTTGAGGTTGTAGCTGTAGTTAAGGTTTTGTTGATATTGTTAGCATAGGCTACTGTAGACGCATCTGTGATTGATCTAGTGCCTGTAAAACCAGAAGATGCGTTGACCCATGTTCCTCCAGCTTGTGTCCAATTTGACAATAAGTTCGTGTCAGGATTGTCATTAAAAACAACAGCAGGTTGGTAATATTTTACAAAATTTGCATCGTAAAGCACGTAATCTCCATTACTGAGTTTGACATTGTATTCTATTTTACTATTTGCTTTGATGTTTGGAGACAATTGCAAAGCTGCAGTAACATTTCGTTGTTCCAAAATAGACATATTACTTAGTGTAGTAGGAGATGTTATCGAGGTGATATTTGATGAAATAGGAGTGATGGTTAGGGTATAAGTGGACGCTGTTTGCCCCAATCTTTCTACTCCAAGAGTAATGTTGCTATTAAGTGCACTGATGTTGCTTTGTGTTAGATCGTGTAATTTGGCATATTTTCCGGCGTAATAGGCAGCTATAAGATTCATGCGTAGCGCTCTTTTTGCAATGGCAGTAATGCTTAATGGGCTAGGCCAAAAACCACCTTCAGCAAGGCTACCATTTTCAGGAGATAAGGAAAGAGTGTTTTTGCCAGAACCTACTGACCCGGTACCATCATTCACGCCACCGGTCATCCAGTCACTTGCGTCGCCACTTGCTGCATACAAAATACCGGGTGCTGGACCATATACGTAACGGTTGTATTGCGTCATGTCATGGCTCAGTTTTGCAAATTCACGCTCTCGACCAGTTGGTACACCAGATTTTCCATTCACCGGATGCGGAACAAGGTTGCTGTAGGCGTGGTGATTTAAAGCTGTTTTAAAATTTTTGGTGAGTACAAAGTCACGCATCATTTGGGTCTCAGGTTCAGAGAAGGCAGCTGTACCACGGTATGTATTGTCACAAGCTACTGCAGATGATCCAACTAAGCCGTAATAATATCCATAATTTCTGTTAAGATCTACACCTCTTGTATTATTGGTACTAGCTGTTGTTCCAGCGTCACAAATTGTAGGTCTTAAGTTTTTACGTTGCATTCCACCGCCATTTGGGGCAATGGTTTCGTTCCAAGCTAGGCCATCTGGGTTTGCAACTGGGATGAAAAATAATTCGGTGTTGTCAACAATGCTTTTTATAAAGGGATCGGTGTTATAATTTTCAAGTAAATACCACATGTAATAGATGGTGTTCATCATACTGCTTACTTCTCTTGAGTGGGTCATTCCGGTGTATAAAACTTGAGGCTCAGCCTCAGTCGATGCAGGGTTATCCGAAATTTTTACATAATAAATAGGTCGTCCTTGATGTGTAAGTTGATTTGTCGGTGATATATTGCTCTTGACAGAAATTAAGTTTGGATACAATTGTCTCATTTTATCTAACTCAGCATTTACACCACTATTTGTTAAGCTTCCGCCAAACGTAGTTGGTATTTTAAAATTAGAAGGTGTTGTAAAATTGATTTCGCTGCAATCATTTTGTTGTCCAATATTTCCAATAATTACATTTTGTACGCTAAACGATTTGTTAGTTTGTGATTGGCGTTTTTCACGAGTTAAATTGAGTTGAGCTTGAGACATGTCTTTTTGAGCTCTTTCAGAATAATGTTTGGTTAAGTCAGTAACAACAGTTTTATATGAGATTCCTGCATCTTTTAACTTTTTTAGTTCATATGCTGAGAGTTCTAATTGCAGATAAGCTTTTGTATTGATAACGCCACAGTCCATATCGATACCCAAATCGACCATTTTTTGCTCCACATTAGTCTGCGTTTTAGGAATTTGTACGCGCTGGTGCAACTGCTGTTCTTGTTGACTTTTAGTATTTTCTGTTCTGGATTTTGGGGTTTGCGTGTGTCCAGTTGTAATAGCTCCCAATAAGAGTAAAAAAAGTAAAGTAGTTTTTTTCATAGTGATTTGGTTTGGTACGTAAATATATAAAAAAAAAGTGTGAATCTCAATTTTACACATCGATGAAAAGCATTAAAATCCGATAAAAAACACATTTATTGTAAAATGTTTTCTTTAAGTATTTGTCTTATAGCTATTTTACAAGCAGGTCACTTTGGAGTTGTTTTTAGCAAAAAGTGCAAGCATAAAAAAAGGATGTCTAATCAAGTTGATTAAACATCCTTTTTTAATATTAATTTTATTCCTCCTTACTAATACAGGGCTTTATTAAAGCTGTAGAATAGATTAAAAAGCTATTGAATTGCTTTTTTATTTTTTCTAAAGTGATAAAAAGCAAACACTATTCCAGCCAACGCTAGTATTAGTAGCAAATTGTCAATAGGTGCACTTGGAGTATCAGTTCCTTCTAAGTTTCCAGTGTCATTCTCATCTCCAGGAATTTGAGCTAATAAAGAGCAACAACCTATCAATGCAAAGTAAAATGTGTATATTAATTTGAATGTATATTTTTTCATTTTTTTATCTTTAGAACAAGCTGTTCCTATGAAACAGTTTGCAATTTATTTTTAATAGATTAACTTCTTGCTTACAGATTGGTTGTGCTCAGAAGTGATTTGAATTATTAAAGTTTGGTTGGCAGCCGTAAATCTTGCTAAACTAGTCGATGTATTGTTAATGCCATTTTTTTCGAATAGCATTCGTCCGCGAATATCAAAAACTTTAATACTTTTAATTGCTGTTTTACTAGATTTAATGTTAATAACGCCGTTTTCGTTATATACGATAATGTCGTTCGCTGCTACGTTTTCAGGTAATCCTAATGTAGCATCTGTCTTATACACAATATTAAAACGATCATTAAATATACCAGCTGTAGCAGAGAAAGTATAGGCACTTTTCTTTAAATCGTGGGTTAGTCCAGTTACTTTGTCGTTAATATAGATGGCTTGGTCACCTAAAAACAATCCATCTACATGATCGATAGCAATTGAAAAATCTCCGGCAGCACTTGTCTTAAAGCTCAATGGTACGGTATCTGTATTTTCGAATGGAATGCCTCTTCCTTGAATTACAAATTCTTCATTGTTAATCAACGAGTTTAACGCAGTAGAATTATCATTAATATATCTTCCGTCAATAGTGGCGTCGATGCCAGTAGTTGCTTTTGGTAAATAAGCGATCATCATCTGGTTTATGGCTGTATTTTCTTTATTCAAATTCAACCAGATACGGTGTGTTGATGAATTATTTGTTCTTAAAAATTGATCGTCATTATTTAATAAGCGCATACCATTATTGAAAGTAATAGCACTTGTTGGGGATTTTACGATAAACCCTTGTCCCACTTGAATGATCCCATTTGGAATGATGCTACTAGCTCCTCCAGCATTAGCCGTTCCACCTGCGGTTGTATAAGTAGCGTATGAGGTCGTTGCTGAATTGTTGGTCTTTCTCCAAAAATATAGAGGTTCAGTTAAATTGTTGGTACTGATAAAGGTGTTAGCATTTACCGTAGATGGGTAAGGGTTACCTATTGCATTAAAAGCATTTGCGCTAACTGATATTGTGTATGTACCGTTGTTTGGTACTCCTCTAAATTGCCCATCCCAAATGGTTGGAGTGGTAGGATGCGTGTTTGGCATTCGGATTAGATAAGCTTTTCCGGTAGAAAAAGGATTAGTCGATGCAATTGCATTATACAAATTTGTAGCAGGATTATAGGTATAAAAACGGTTACTTAAAGTAGCTGGCGAAAAGGCTTGTAATTGTTGGCTAGCAACTGGCGAAGACCATAAAACATAATCTAAAAGCATCAAAGGACTTGTTTTTCTGTTTACAATGATATTACCAGTGTTTCCATTCGTGTTCTTACTTTGAATTAAGTTAGCATTGTTTTCAAATGTAAGCGTTGCGCCGCTAGCTACAGTCACATTACCAAAAATATTAAGGTTGAATCCGCTTTTAACTAATACTACAGCTGTGTTATTAACCGTTAAATTACAAGCGGTAATATTTTCTGTAATCGTTAAATTGCCATTTATGATTGCGTTAGTTCCAGCTACAGGTATTCCAGCAGACCAGTTTGTTCCGTTCCATGTTGTAGAACCAATAGTTACAGTTTGATTGGCAGTTACTTGCTGGCCATTACCATCATTAAAAGTCCATGTTATTGCTGTTGTTTCTGTAATCGGGAACGTAGTTGTTGTAGTTCCTGTAATGGTTCCAGCGCAATTATCAGTTGTAGTAGGTGCAGTTGGTGTTACCGAACATTGACCGCTAATAGACGCTAAGGTTGGTACTGCAGGTGCGATGGTATCGTCAATAGTCACGTTTTGTGTTTGATTGCTACTGTTACCATTTGCGTCTGTATAAGTCCAAGTTACTACTGTGGTCCCTTGGTTTGTTATTGGGAAGCTAGTTGTGGTAGTACCAGTTATTGTTCCAGAGCAGTTGTCTAGAGCAGTTGGAGCAGTAGGCGTCATTGAGCACTGAGCAGTTAAGGTTGTTAACGTGGTTACCGTTGGTACAGGATTAAGATTGTCAACAATAGTTACTGTTGTGGTGCAAGTCCTTGTTTGACCGTCAGCATCAGTAACTGATAGTGTTACTGTTTGCGGAGTGCCAATATGAGTACAGTTGAAGGTGTTCGGTGATACAGTAATTGTTGTTATTGCTACATCATCAGTTGAGTTATTATTGACTGCTGCAGGTAATAAAGTCGCATTACCGCTAGAGTCTAAACCTACAGTGGCAGTTTTGCAAATTGCAACTGGTGGTGCAGATGGAATTTTAACTACTTTGAAATCATCAAATACAAAGCCGTCAAATGTTGTCGAATAACCGTCTCGACGATTTGAATTGTCCGAATCAAACAAAAATCTAAAACGTGCAGTACTACTATTGTGTAAAAAGCTATTTTCGGTTGGGCTGATATAAATTTCTTCCATTACCCATTTATCCATTGTGTCTGCTTCGTAAACAGGCTGTCCATCAGGTTGATTATCTCTGTCAGTAGCTGTTTTACCAGTTGAAGTGTTTGTGCTTGCGGCACTATTGTAAGGAGTTGTACTCGGTGAAGCTCCTGGTTTAGTGTATTTACCATTCAGTGGCACCCAATTTGTACCATCTGTAGAGCCTTGCAATTGTACATAATCAAAATTTCGCTCTAAATCCCATTTTGCGTAAAACTGAACCACAGCAGCAGCTGCACCAGATAAGTTAACAGAATTCGTTAAACGTAATGTTTTGGATAAATTATTCGTGTAAGCGCCTGCTGGAGAATCTGTCAGGGCAGTTGTTCCTGAAAACGCATCGCTGGTTGTTCCCCATGACGAAGCTGGAGTGCTAGTCCATGCTGCTATGTTAGTTGCGTCCGGGTTGTTTGCAAAAATAACGGTTGGGTTGTAATTTTTAACAATAGTAGTTTCGTACATAACGTAGCCATCGTCATTGCTTAATGAAACCTTAAATTCTATCACCTCATTATCTTTGATATTTGGATCTAGTTCAAAAGCAGCAGTAAGTGTTCTTTGTGCTAGTTTGGTCCATCCTGTTTGAACTGGAGGAGATGTAATAGAAGTAATGTTGGCAGAAACCGGTGTCACCGTCAAAGTTAAGTTTCCTAGTGTTTGTCCCAAATATTCTAACCCGAATTTTAAGTCTCCGCTTGTAGTAGTGATGTCAGAAGTATTCAGATCGTGTAATTGGGCAAATTTACCGCTGTAGTAGGCATTGACAAAATTCATGCGCATCGCTCTTTTGGCAATAGTTGGAATTAAAGATGGAGATGGCCAAAAATCTCCTTCGCCAGTAGCGGCGCCATTCTCTGGAGCTAATGCCAAAACTTGTTTTCCTGAGCCTGTAGAGCCGTTCACATCTGCTACACCACCAAGCAACCAGTCACTTAGGTCTCCGTTTGCAATGGTTAGGATATCTGGTGCTTCACCGTATATATATCTATTAAAACGAGTAAGATCTTGGCAGAATTTGGCGTATTCATTTTCTCTTCCTGATGATGGTGCTGCCGGATAGCCGTTATAAGCATGAGGGATATTATTTTGAAAAGCATGGTGATTAATTGCTGTTTTGAAATTTCTACTCAAGGCAAAAGCAGAAATTATTTTTGTTTCAGGTTCCGAGGCAGCGGCAATACCTCTGTAGGTTTGATCAGACTGTGTAGGAGACGATCCCCCAGCATATCTTGCATCACCTCCCCAGAAGTAATTGAAGTTTCTGTTCAAATCTACTCCGCGAGCGTTATTGTTTCCTGGATTAGCAGTGGGGTTCAAATTTTTTCTTTGTAATCCACCGCCGCTTGGCGCAATTTGCTCATTCCATTTCAATCCGTCAGGATTTACAACGGGTATAAAATACATTTGATGATTGTCCACAAGGTTTTTAATGCCAGGGTCGGTACTGTAGTTTTCTAAAACGTACCACATATAGTACATTAAATTCATTAAACTACTTACCTCACGAGAGTGGGTCATTCCGGAATACATTGATTCTGGTTCGTTGGCTTCAACAACATCCGGATTATCTGAAATTCTTACAAAGTAGATGGTTTGTCCAGGCCAAGTTTGGTAAACTCCACCGTTGGTAAATGCATTACCATGAGTCTTTTGATTAGTAGGTGATGCATCTGTTTTTGCAGAAATTAAGTTAGGGTATTTGGTTCGCATGAGATCTAACTGCTCTAATACTTGCGCATAGGTTAGACAGCCTGCCATACTTCCTAATTGAAAATTTTGTGGTGTTGCCCAATCAATTTCTGTGCTTCCTTCATATTGGATAAAGTTATTCACAGTGGTAGTTTTCGTACTCAATGACTTTTGCGAGTTTCTTGAAATGGTCTTGAGATTCTCAAGTTCCATTTTCGCTTTTGGGAGTTCTGTTAGGGTTAATTTTTCGTAATGTGCCTTTAAGTCATTTATGTTGACTTTGTACTTGATACTATTTGCATCTAGAGCGTTTAATTCTTGTGCATCTAGTTCAAGAGTTAAATTGTTATCTATAAAAACAGCACCACAACTTAAGTCAATTCCAATTTCTTTAATTTTAAGTAATTGTTTACTTGTTGGTTTGATTATTGTTATTCTTTTTGCTGGAGGGGTGCTTTGACCAAATGACATTTGGTTCAATAGCAATACTAATAATGTTAGTAGGAAGTAATTTTTCTTCATAAAATTTGGATTTGGAGGTTCAAAAATATGTTAAAAAAATAGTAATTACAATCGATTTCGTTGAATTGTTAATTTTTAATTAAAATTTCACCTTTTTTGTTAATAATAGTATTCAATAGCTTTTTTCTCTTCAAGAAAAATCGGGTCGATTGATTTACGTATTGTTTGTGTATCTGGTTCTTATTCAGGCACAAAAATGTGTTTTGCATTTATTTAATGCTTATTTTTACCTTATAAATTATTCTTATGAAAATGAAATCCTTTTATGTCGTCGCTTTTTTACTAAGTTGTTTTTTTGGTCAGGCCCAAGGTAAGCTGACGGGCAAGGTTACTGATTTTAAAAATAAACCCATTGCTGAGGCTCGAATTTACCTAGACTCTATTGACGTGAGTTGCGTGACAAACAGCGAAGGCGAATTTGAATTGGTGTTGCCGCAAAAAGTTGGTTTTATCAATGTTTACACTAAAGCATACGGCCTGTTATCTTCAAAATATAATAACGAGGATCGCATGAGTTTTAAATATTTAGAATCGGCAAAAAACAATAAAATTCGTTTGCAAAAAGGAGAGCAGTTGCCTTTGACTTATTCTGCCGTTGATAATGAATACAAAATAAATTCTACTAAAAATGTGAATGTGCAAAACGACAAATATCAAGGTGTGTTCTCTAATATTTATGATTTGCTACGTGGTCGCGTTTCATCTGTTGTTGTGTCCAGGAATAACAAAATATCTATCAGAGGAATTAGTTCTATTCGTAATGCAGGAGAACCTCTTTTTGTAGTTGACGGAATGATTGTTACCAGTTTAGATTATTTGTCTCCAAACAATATAAAAGATATTACTGTACTGAAAGATGCAGCTGCTGCAACCTATGGTGCACAAGGGACCAACGGCGTTATCGTTATCAAAACAAAATAAGTGAGGCTTAGTTTTTTGAAAAAAGTATTTGCGATACAATTAGTAATACATTCTAAAATCTAGAAATTTACACAAATCATATTGCTTTTGATGCAATTCTTCAACTACATTAAAAATTGAGTCATCAGCCTCAAACAAACTAAAAAACAGTTGATCCAATGCGGTGCTGCTTACTGCCGCATGCGGTGAACCGTAACCGGAGATGGCTTTAGCACAAGTAATGTCTAAAAAGTACTGCGATTCATCTGGAGTCAAATCTAATGCTTTGGTGCTGGCAAAATGAATGATTTTACCTCTCATTTTTCCTTCGAATAACTCTGCAATTTCTTCTAGGGTATAAAAATAATTGTTCAAACAAATGGTGTTGGCTTCGCCTTGCATGACCAAGTAAATGATTTCATAATTGGTGAAGTTATGATCATCATACAGTAAACTATGTAAGCGCTCCTCTAACCCTTCTATCGAGTCGCAGGTGGTATGTATGCTGCTGATTCCTTTGTCAAAAGCCAATCGTTCTAGGTGTTGTACCACTTCGGTAGTAGTAACTTCTTCAATGTCAGCAACGGCTTCAAGGCAAAAAATAAAGGTGTCGTTCTCCATAAATTGTGAGGTTCGGTGGCAGAAACTCTCCTTTATTTTTCAAGGGATATGAATTTCTAAGTGAAAATTTTTCTGTAACAAAGATACTAAAGCCTTTCAAAACCCGAAAAAAACAACTGTGAAGGAATCCTTAATTTATACAACTAGTACACTAATTTTGCTACTTACAAACGGACAAAATCTTTTTTAAATAGCAATGAAAAACTAATTTTCAAATGTAGTTTCAAGTATTTGAACAATAAGATAGGATCAATAGTTCGCAGCGCTATTTGCATTTCAAAATGTATCATTTGCAAGACGGCTCGGTTTTCTTCCTTGGTTGTATTGAGCTGCAAGGCGTTGCGCACAATTTGGTAGGTGCTGCGGTTGTATAATCTTGTTTTTCTGTTCAAACGTTTAAAACGGCGCGAGCTTAAGGAATTACGGAGTTCTCTCTTTTTGATTAAAATACTATCAATAAAATCAAATTGATAGAAACGCGCTGTTTTAATCCAAAAATCATAATCTTCAAATTGTAAATTTTCATTAAATCCCTGAAAACGATCGTAAACTGCTCTTCTTGCCATGGCCGAAACAGAACATACATTATTTTCAAGTCGCAACAGACTCAAATATATATCGCCTACAGCTTGTGGTTTAATTCTTTTTTTGTTTTCATCGACTTCAAAAAAGTAATAAAAATGAGTGTCGTCTTCAAAAACTAATTCTGCATTGCCATAAACAATTCCAATATTTGAAAATTGGCTTTTTGCAAAAGCTTCTAATTGAAGTTCTACACAGTTGTGGGCCAATACATCATCTGCCGCCAAGTCAACTATATAACTTCCGTTGCTTTGTGCAAATGCTTTGTTGAATGATTTGGTGTTTCCTAAATTGTGTTCATTTTTAATGAATACTATGTTGGGTTCTTTTTTCAACCAAGTCGTTATTGCTTCCACAGAGTCATCGGTGCTGCAATCATCTACCACAATAAGTTCAATATTACTGTAGCTTTGATTTTTGACCGACTGCAATGCTTCTTGCACGTATTGGCCGTGATTGTAGCAAAGACATATTATGGAAACTAGCGGTTTGTCATTCATTTGTACAGCAAAGTGTTTATATTTGGTGCTAAAATAGTAATTTATTGCATGAGTACTCGTAAAACTAAAATAGCATTGGTGGGCGATTCCCTTGGCGGAGGCGGTGCTGAGAAAGTACAAGCACTTTTGTCTATTTTTTTTGAAAGTAAAGGCATTAACGTACACCACATTATTTTTGTTAATGACACCTCCTATGATTATGCCGGAGAGTTGTACAATCTTGGCAAGCAAAAAGCCGAATCAAACCTTGATAAACTAAAGCGTTTAAAAAAGATCAAGACCTATTTAGCCGAGCATAATTTTGATATTATTATCGATTTTAGGTTTCGTGTAAATGTTTTTAACGAATACCTAATGGCTCATTGGGTATATAAAAAACCTGTTGTTTATACCATACATAGTAGTATGTACACGAGTTATATTCCTGAAAGTCGTTTTTTAGCGCGACTTATCTATAGGAAGGATAGTTGGGTAGCTGTAAGTAAAGCGGTTGCATCTGCAGTGGCAAAGCGTTACAAGAAAGAGGTAACTTCTATTTACAATCCAGTTTGTATTCAGGAAATTCAGGAATTGGCAAAAGTCGAAGTTGAAATCGAATATCCGTATATCATAGCAGTGGGGCGAATGAACGAACGAGTAAAACAATTTGATGTTTTAATTCAGGCTTTCGCTGAATCGATATTGCCACAGCAAGGCGTGCAGTTATTGTTAATCGGATCTGGTGCTTTAGAAGAGGAGTGGAAAAAAGTCGCACTAAATTGCGGTGTACAAGATTCAGTAGTTTTTGCAGGTCAGCAACAAAATCCTTTTAAATACTTAAAAAAGGCACTTTTTACAGTGGTTAGTAGTCAGTATGAAGGACTTTCAAATGTATTAATTGAAAGTCTTGCAGTTGGTACTCCCGTAGTTTCGTTTGATTGTTTTGCTGGTCCGAACGAAATTATCGATCATGAAAAAAATGGTTTACTAGTGCCAAATCAAAATCAACAAGCACTGACAAAAGCCATAAATAGAATGATCGAGGATACTGATTTGTATCAAAAATGCAAGCGCAACGCAGCAGGCAGCATAACTCATTTTGAGCTGGAACACATTGGTCAGCAATGGCTCCATTTTTTAAACTTAAATTCCCATTCATGCAAATAGAAATTATTGATATCCCTAAGATTGAAAATGTTTTGGGCAATATCGCTGTTATCGAAAATGAGGTAATTCCTTTTGAAATCAAGCGCGTGTATTACCTGTATGATATTCCAAGTACATCCAAGCGGGGCGGTCATTCACATAAAAAATTACAGCAGGTTTTAATTGCTATTTCAGGAAGTTTTGATGTGGTGCTAAATGATGGTAAAAGTCAAAAAACAATAACATTAAACAAGCCTGATAAAGGTTTGCTGTTGCGAAATAATACTTGGCGTGAATTAGAGAATTTTTCGTCAGGAGCTGTTTGTATCGTCTTGGCTTCCGAAGTTTTTGATGAAGCCGATTACATTCGGGATTTTGATGTCTTTTTACAATCGGTACAATGAAAATCTTGTATGTAGTTCCCAGCATTAATAATGACGGAGGCGTAGCGCGTGTTTTGGCGCTAAAAGCCAATTACTTGATTCGAAATTGGCAATATGAAGTGCATATTGTGACGCAGAATCAAGGACACACACCGCTTTTTTATGAGTTTGATACTGCTATTGCAATACATGATATTGCCCTGAAAAAAAACTCAGTAGGCTTTGTTTTCGATTATATTACCAAACTAAAAAAAATCATCAATACCGTTCAGCCCGATGTAGTTTTGGTTTGTGATAATGGTTTGAAAGCTTTTTTATTGCCTTTTTTTCTTGGTGTAAAAATGCCATTAATTTTAGAAATTCATAGTTCTAAATTTATTGAAGAGCGCCCTGCTCGACATTTTTTACATCAAGGATTTCGATGGATGAAATACAGATATAAAAACTTTTGCGCCAAGCACTTTTCTCAAATAGTGTATTTGTCTGAAAATAGTAAAAAGGAGTGGAACAATATAAATGGCGTCATTTTGCCCAACCCAGTTTGGATAGAAAATGTTGCAGTTGGTGAGGATAAACGAAAGATAGTTTTGGCAATAGCACGCAATTGTTACGAAAAGGGCCTTGACCGACTTTTGCCTATTTGGTCAGCGGTCACAAATGAACATCCGGATTGGAAACTCCATATAATCGGAGATCAAGTAGCGCAGTTACAAGCGCAAGTTGATCTTTTGGACATCTCTGATAGTGTGTGTTTGCAGCAATCGGTCACCGCAATTGATGTTGTATATGCTAATGCATCAGTCTTTGTTTTAAGTTCCCGTTTTGATTGTTATCCGATGGTTTTGTTAGAAGCCATGGCTAGTGGATTGCCATGTATTGCTTATGATTGTCCCTGCGGTCCTGCAGCTATAATTGAATCTGGAGAGACTGGGTTTTTGATTCCAAATGGCAACCAAGAATTGTTTGTTTCCCATTTAAAACAATTGCTAGCTGATGAAAACTTACGTCTTGAAATGGGAAAAAAAGGTAAAGAAAAGGTCGTTCAACAAAGTATTGATCACATTATGGAGCAGTGGAATACTTTTTTGAGAGCTATCTAAAAGCTTTGCTTTTTTGTGCCAAAGTACACAAATAACCAAGTTTAAAACATTTGAAAATCCATAATCGTGGATTTTTACCAGTTAAGTTTTTTTCAATCCATTTTTTATTTCGAAGGTATAAAAATGAAGTAAAACGAACTAGTTTTAACTTTTGCAACGACAGTAAAACTTGAATAATTTTTATAAAAGAAGCGGCTATTTTTTGGTCTGTGTATAAACTTAAAGCACTATCCAATGCTTCTTTGGTTTTTAAAAGGTACATTGAATTAGAGTCAACATCAGCATGTAAAATTGGGTTGTCAATATGCTGAATGCTAGCGTTAATTAGACTTAATTGATAAGCGAGTTGCGTATCTTCGTGGCCGTATTGTTTTTTGTAGGGTTCAAATTTTATTTGATCAAAAAACGATTTTTTTATCACCGTGTTGTTAAACAGTAAAGCTTGGTATTTTCTTTTTTGTCGCTGTGTTGCCGTTTGGTCTTCTGTAAATTTGCCGTATTTCCACCTTAGTTTTTGATCGTTTGATAGACAAGATTCTGGGTGAACACGCCCACCATAAACCACATCGTATTCTTCCAGATACTCTAAGTAGGTTGCTATAAAATGAGTATTGATGCATTCTGAATCACCATCAATAAATAACAAATACTTATGTTGGGCTTGGGCAGCAAGTGAATTCCGGTTTTCTCGATGGCCTAAATTTTCTGTTAAGGCCGTAAATTGGCAATTTGCAAGTGTGTTAATTTTTTCGTTTTCGGTATTGAAAACAGATCCAGAAGCATCATCTTGACACAAAATTTCAAAATCAATACCACAAGTTACGCATTGTTCGTGTAAGGCTTCTACCAACGGAAGTACGTTGTAGTTGTATACAGGAACAAGGATTGAGAGCATTATGCCGTACGTTGTTGTATTACTTCAAATATTTTAGAATCTTCGCACTTCAAAGTTTTTGATGGGAATTTCATTAACAAAGCGTAATCATGCGTTGCCATAATGATTGTTTTACCGTTAGCGTTGATTTTTTTCAATAAATCTAAAACTTCAGCACTAGTTTGTGGATCTAAATTTCCTGTAGGTTCATCGGCCAAGATTAATTCAGGGTCGTTCAGCAAGGCACGAGCAATTGCTACGCGTTGTTGCTCACCACCAGAAAGTTGATGTGGCATTTTTTTACCAAAATCTCTCATGCCTACTTTGTGCAATACTTCATCAATTTTTGCATCCATTTCACCAGGATTCGTCCAGCCAGTAGCTTTCAAAACAAACAGCATATTGTCATTGATAGAACGGTCCGGAAGCAATTTAAAGTCTTGAAAAACAATACCAATCTTGCGTCTTAAAAACGGAATGTTATCCTCTTTTAATGTAGCTAAATCGAATTCTACCACGTGGCCTTCTCCTTCTGTCAAAGGTAAATCAGCGTATAAGGTTTTCATTAAACTACTTTTTCCAGAACCAGTTTTACCTATTATGTATAGAAATTCCCCGTGGTTAACTTCTAAATTTACTTCACTTAAAATAGATTTTCCTTCTTGATATATGGATACGTTTTTTAAAGACAGTACGGTTTGTGACATAATTTGTATTTGTTTGTGCGGTAAAAGTACTAAGATAACGCTGGTATTACAAATAAATTATTGGCTTGGAACTCAAATTTTGTAATTTGGTCACGTTTAAAGATGCCAAACGAAAAAGGTAAGGCTTTATGTTACGAAAGTTGTTGCCACAGCACTAGCTTTCATAAAAAAGGATAATAAAAACGGTAACGGATTCGTTATCCATTGCAGAATACAATACATTTGAATTATAAAAATAAAATCACAATGCATAAACTTTCTTGGAGTACGCTCTGCATCCTTTTTGGAATGTCAACCAGTATTTGGGCACAAAAATCTACTATTTATACCCATGATTCAAAGGATTTTAATACTGCTGTAGCCATGTTTAAGGACGGGCAATATACCTCTGCACAACATTTGTTCAACCGAGTAAAAGCCACTGCATCAACAGAAGAATTACAATCGGATTGCGCGTATTTCGCAGCTTTTTGTGCAATTAAAACCAATCAGTCGAATGCTGATGAGTTGATGGAGCAGTTTGTGGATACCTATCCTACAAGTGTAAAACAAAATCAAGCTTACGCCGAAGTAGCTCAGTTTCATTTTGCACAAGGCAATTATCCGCAAGCTTTGCAGTGGTTTGAAAAAGTAGAGGAAAATGCAGGCACTAGAGCAGATCAAGAAAAATATAACTTTCAAAAAGGGTACAGTTATTTTGCTGCAAAAAATAAAAAGCAAGCAACTGCCTATTTGAATAAAGTAGTCAACTCATCAGAATACGGCTCTCAAGCAAAATATTATCTGGGTTTTATGGCTTACGAAGGCGATGATTATAAAGAAGCTACCAAATATTTTGATGCGGTTTCAGGCGAGGAGAAATACAAAGAAAAACTGTCGTACTACCAAGCAGACATGAATTTTAAGCTGGGTAATTTTCAAAAAGCAATTGATTTGGGTAAAAAAGCCATGCCTAATTCTTCGGCTTTGGAAAAATCAGAGCTCAATAAAATTATTGGCGAAAGTTATTTTAATTTAAAGCAATACGACCAAGCTATTCCGTACTTGGTAGCATACAAAGGCACTAAGGGTAAATGGAATAATACTGATTTTTACCAATTGGGTTACGCGTACTACAAACAAAAAGATTTTGAAAATGCGATCTCACAATTCAACAAAATTATTGGTGGAAAAGATTTTGTAGCTCAAAATGCCTACTATCATTTAGGCGAAAGCTATTTGAATACTGACAAAAAGCAACAAGCGCTCAACGCTTTTAAAAATGCTTCTGAAATGGATTTTGATCTTGCCATTCAAGAAGATGCTGCTTTGAATTACGCCAAACTAAGTTACGAATTAGGGAATTCTTACGAAAGTGTTCCTGCAGTATTGCAAGCTTTTTTGAAAAAGTATCCTAAAAATGCCAGTAGAGTTGAGGTCGAAAAATTATTAATCGACTCCTATATTTCATCTAAAAATAACAAAGAGGCTTTGGTTTTGTTAGAGCGCAACAAATCGCCTGAAAATAAGTTGGCTTATCAAAAGGTTTTATTTTACAGAGGTTTAGAGTTGTATACCGATACAAAATACACCGAAGCTTTATCAATGCTATCTAAATCTTTGAACGAAGCTAAAGATCCATATATTACAGCACGAGCTACTTTTTGGAAAGCCGAAACGGAGTATGTTTCAGAAGATTACAAAGAAGCCGTATTAAGTTTTAAACAGTTTAGTACTGCGGCAAAAGCGAGTACAACACCTGAGTTTAAAAATCACAATTACAATATTGCCTACACTTATTTTAAACTAAAAGAGTACGATCAGGCGGCTACTTTTTTCCAGAATCAAATAGAACAAGCGCCAACAGATAAGGTTCGTTTGTACGATTCGTATTTGCGCATGGCCGATTGTCGTTTTGTGACTTCAAAATACAGTCAAGCCATTGAAGGCTACACCAAAGCCATCGATGCCAAAAGTTCTGATGCAGATTATGCCTATTTTCAACGTGCCATCTCACAAGGTTTTTTAAGTAAAAATGACAAAAAAATTGCAGAACTGAACTCCTTTTTACAATTGTATTTAAAGTCGGATTGGCGAGATGATGCACTTTTTGAATTGGCAAATACCTATGCAGCTGACAATAAAAACGATTTGGCTGTTAAAACATACGACCGATTGATAACCGAATTTAAAAAAGGTTCTTTTGGGTCAAAAGCTATTTTACGTCAAGGCTTGGTGTACTACAATACTGATAAAGACGACTTGGCTTTGCAGAAATTCAAAAAAGTTGCTGCTGAATTCCCAAGAACTCCCGAGGCACTTGAGGCCGTAGCAACAGCTCGTTTGATTTATGTTGATAATGGTAGGGTAGATGAGTATGCAACTTGGGTGCGTACTTTAGATTTTGTTGCCGTAACTGATGCAGAGCTTGATAACGATTCATACGAAGCAGCTGAGCGTCAATACCAGCAAAACAATACCAAACAAGCCATTGCCGGATTCAGCAGTTACGTGAGTCAATTTCCAAAAGGGATTCACGCACTAAAAGCCAATTACTTTTTAGCACAATTGTATTTTGCACAAGAGTCTTTCGATCAAGCTGTGCCTTCGTATCAATATGTAATTGCACAAGCTAATAACGAATATACGGAGCAATCTTTGTCGCGCTTGGCACAAATTTTCATCAAAAAAGATAATAGCGAGCAAGCTATTTTGGTTTTACTTCGATTAGAAAACGAAGCCGAAGTGGCACAAAACAAAACTTTTGCACAAGCCAATTTAATGCGACTGTACCAGCTTATAAAAGACAATGATAACGCTGTTCGTTTTGCTGAGAAGGTATTGCAAAACCCAAAAGCCGATGATGCTTTAAAAAGTGATGCGCAAATTACTATTGCTCGTGCGGCAATTGCACTAGGTGACGAGGTCAAAGCCAAAACGGCTTACGCCAATGTACAGCTAATCGCCAAAGGGGAACTTGCAGCCGAGGCTTTATACTATGACGCTTATTTTAAAACAAAAGAAGGAAAGTTTGAAGCTTCGAATGTGGCTGTGCAAAAACTAGCCAAAAATTATGCGGGTTACAAATATTACGGAGCCAAAGGTTTGGTGCTCATGGCGACTAATTTTTACAATTTGAAAGATAGTTTTCAGGCAACTTATATTCTTGAAAATGTAATTCAGAATTTCACAGACTATAAAGATGTCGTTGAAGATGCAAAGAAAGAATTGGATCGAATAAAAACCGAAGAGGCAAAAACCAATTCTAGTATTACCAAATAAATTGAATTAATGAATCAGTAAAGGTGCTTTGAGAATTTTTGCAGCACTCTTTTAGATATTTTAAAATATGACTTTACCTTTTTATATAGTAGATGTTTTTGCAGAACAAAAATATGCTGGCAATCAGTTGGCTGTTTTTACTGATGCGCAATCACTCTCTACTAAGCAAATGCAACAAATAGCAAGAGAAATTAATTTTGCCGAAAGTACTTTTATCACTGCCTTAAATCAGGACACGGGAACTGCTTCGGTACGTATTTTTACACCTGATCAAGAAATGAAATTTGCAGGTCATCCTATAATCGGAACATCGTGGATTTTGATGCATAAAATTTTTCAGAAAAACTTCGATGCTATTACGCTTGAGGTTCCTGTAGGAGCAATTCCTGTACAACAAAAAGGCGATTTAGTTTGGCTTCAAGCTGCGCAGCCTTCCTTTTTAAATAGTTTTTCGGCAACTGATTTTGAGAATTTCAGTAACTTAAATGCAGCTGATTTTGATACAAATTTTAACATTCAAGAGGTAACAACAGGTAGCGCTTTCGTAATAATTCCTTTGAAATCAGCAGAGGCATTGCAACGTTTGCAACTCGATAAGCAAAAGGCGCACGAGTGGTTGGTAGCAAATTGTGGTACGGCGCACCGCGCTTTTTACTTTTTTACTTTAGAAGGGAATAAACTGGAATCGCGCATGCTTTGCATAGAAGACAATCAACTCAAAGAAGATGCCGCTACCGGAAGTGCTAGTACTTGTTTGCAAGCTTTTTTACTAAAGTATTACCAGCAAGAAATTCAAATAACCAATCACCAAGGCGATTATATGAACCGTCCTTCGCGAATTTACTTTGAAGGGAAAAAAGAAGCCGAACATTTTGAAATAAAAATTGGAGGCAAAACACAATATGTAGCAAAAGGCGAATGGGAAGTGTAAGATTATCTTCTTTTTCACAAACAAACACACGTATAAAACAGTACAAAATGGTAGTTATAAAATCGATCGTACATACAATAAAAGCCTCTCAGGCGAAGCAATTTGCTTTTTTGAACACAAAAACCACTGCGGTAAGTTTGCTGTTTTTGTTGGTTTCTCAAATTTCGTTGGCACAAAAGAAAGAACAAATAGGCAATGAAACAGTTAATGTTGTAAAGGCTTATACTCCTAAAATTTCGGATGCATCCAAAGCCAAAGAAAACCCAGATTTAGACGATGAAGGCAATGAGAAAAAGGAACGTATCAAGTATGCTATTTTCTCTTTCCCAGTAGCTTCGACCTTCACACCATCAAAAGGAAAAGCAGAAGGTGTAACCAAAGAAAAACAAGCACACGTTTTTCAAAATTATGCCACTTTGGGCGTAGGGAATTATGGTACTTTGATTGGAGAATTATTTGTAAACCACGAACTCAATAACACGGATTATGTAGGAGGAATGTTCCGTCATCATTCTTCGCAAGGAGGAATTAATGAGGTAGTTTTAGATGATAATTTTTACGATACTGCTCTCGATGTAATGTACGGTTCTAATCAAAAAGGATTGTCGTATAATCTAAATGCAGGCTATCAAAATCAAGTTTACAATTGGTACGGTTTACCAGCTAGTTTTGGAGCAGGAAACACACCGCAAGCTAATGCTCAACTTATTAGTGGTATTGACCCACTTCAGGCATACACTACGCTCTCTTTAGACGGAAATGTTGTGGTTTCTGAAAGTTTCTTGCAGGACGCAACGGTTAAATTTACGCACTTTTTTGACAAGTATGATTCAGCAGAAAATCACTTCGCAGTAAAACCAAGCTTTGTGTTTAATACCAATGATACAGCTATTAAAACTGAATTGACGGTTGATTATCTGTCTGGAAGTTTGAAAAATAATTTTAGTAATACCAATGTCGAAGCTTTAAAATACGGTTTTACAAATTTAGGTTTGGCACCAAGTTTTGAGATGCAAAGAGATGATTGGACACTGAATCTTGGAGCAGCATTATTTTACAGTATGGACAGTCAAAACAGTAAAAACTCGTTTTTTATCTATCCGAAAGTAACCGCATCATACAAAGTTGTAGGTGATTTGATGCTTTTTTATGCTGGTGCTCAAGGCGATTTAAAACAAAACAGTTACGAAAGCTTGGTAGGACAAAATCCGTTTTTGTCACCTACCAATTTGATGCGTCCTACAGACCAACAATTTGATATTTATGCAGGTTTAAAAGGTAAATTATCTAATTCAGTTAGCTATAATGTACGTGGATCGTACTTAAACGAACGTAATAAATTTTTGTTTCGTGCTAATAATTACAGTGAAAACAATACGAATCCAGATTATGGTTTTGGTAATTCTTTTCAGGTGGTTTACGATGATGTGAAGACTGCTAGTTTTTATGGAGAGTTAAAAGCTGATTTTTCAAAAGCGGTTAGTTTTGGTGTAAATGGAACGGTAAGTACTTACAAAACGGCTTTCCAACAAGAAGCTTGGAACCTTCCAACGCTGCAAGTAAATGCCAATTTAGATGTTACTTTTTCTCCAAAATGGTTTGCTGCTGCACACGTTTATTATGTCGGAGAACGAAAAGACTTTCAAGAAAATACCTCCCTTGTTACCAATAGTTCTCCAATAACTTTGGATGGCTATTTTGATGTAAATGCAAAAATTGGATACAAATACAGTGACCGTTTGACTGCATTTTTAAACGGAAACAACTTAGCCAATAATTCCTATCAAAAGTGGTTGAATTTACCCGTGCAAGGTTTGCAACTTGTTGTAGGAGCCAATTATAAATTCGATTTTTAAGTAAGAAAAATAAAATTCAGAACAATTAACAAAAGGCAGCTTATTGAATTTGCTACATGCAATTCTTAGCTGCTTTATTGATTTTAGTATTATTTCATAAATATGACTTTTAAACAAAAAATACACAAACACTACGCACAACTGGTGCAAGACCGAATTGATGTATTCAAAGACATGATTGTAGCTTTGACAGAAGATTCAAAAAACGATGCCAAAGGTTCTGCCGGTGACAAGCACGAAACAGCACTTTCGATGATGCATTTGGAGCAAGAAAAACTCAATCATAAGCTCAAGGAAGTTTTGGCTCAAAAGGCCATTCTTGATAAAATTGATCCTTCAACTGTGGCGTCTACAATTATTTTGGGTAGTTTGGTCAAAGCCAATGGTATTCTTTTGTATATGTGTGCTGCACTTCCAAAGATTGCAGTCGATGAAGTTAATGTAATTGCGCTTTCGCCTCAATCGCCTCTTGGCTCAAAGCTGATGGGTCAACAAGTAGGCTTTTCGTTTGAGATAAACACCACCAAATATTTGATCGAAGAAATCAATTAATTCTTTCCATCTGAATTAGATTGCAACAACAATTTTACAGTTTGTAATTAGAAGTACTAATTTTTTCAATCTATAATTACATATTCAATGTTATTGTTGTTTTTTGGTTTATTATTTAAACTAAAAAAGGCTTTTGTGTTTTTAAATTAGAAGCATAATCACATCTTTGCCTTATCAAAATAAATAATAATATCAAAAATATAGCAATATGTGCGGAATTGTATGTGCCTTCGATTTGAAACAAAAAGCTGAGGTTTTAAGGCCTCAAGTTCTAGAAATGTCTAAAATAATTCGTCACCGTGGTCCAGACTGGAGCGGAATTTTTAGCAATGATAAAGCCATTTTATCACACGAACGTTTGGCAATCGTTGATCCTGCCTCAGGAAAACAACCTTTGTTGAGTGCCGATAAACAATTGGTTTTGGCAGCGAATGGTGAGATTTACAATCACAGAGTTTTACGCAAACAATTCGAAGGGAAATACCAATTTCAAACAGAGAGCGATTGCGAAGTTATTTTGGCTTTGTACCAAGAAAAAGGGCCACATTTTATTGATGAAATGAATGGTATTTTCGGGTTTGCTATTTATGATGTCGAAAAAGATGAGTATTTCGTAGCTCGTGATCACATGGGAATTATTCCTTTGTACATCGGTTGGGATCAGCACGGTACTTTTTACGTAGCGTCAGAATTGAAAGCGTTGGAAGGATTTTGCACCAAAATTCAATTGTTTCCTCCAGGGCATTACATGACAAGTACAGATGGTGAATTTGTACAATGGTACAAAAGAGATTGGACCGAATTTGATGCTGTAAAAGACAATGAAACCGACATCAGTGCTATAAAAACAGCTTTAGAAGCCGCCGTGCACAGACAGTTAATGAGTGATGTACCTTACGGAGTTTTGCTTTCTGGAGGTTTAGATTCTTCTATCACTTCGGCTGTAGCCAAAAAATATGCTCAAAAACGTATCGAATCAGGAGATGTTGCCGATGCTTGGTACCCACAATTGCACTCTTTTTCAGTAGGATTGGAAGGTTCGCCAGATTTGGCAGCAGCTCAAATTGTAGCCGATCATATTGGCACTATTCATCACGAAATCAAATTCACGATTCAAGAAGGTTTGGATGCCGTACGTGATGTGATTTACAATTTAGAAACTTATGATGTTACTACGATTAGAGCATCAACACCAATGTGGCTTATGGCTCGTGTGATTAAGTCAATGGGCATAAAAATGGTATTGTCTGGCGAAGGTGCCGATGAACTTTTTGGTGGTTATCTGTACTTTCATAAAGCGCCAAATGCAAGAGAATTTCACGAAGAGAACGTTCGTAAATTAGGTAAATTACACATGTATGATTGTTTGCGTGCCAACAAAAGTTTAGCGGCTTGGGGAATTGAAGGTCGTGTTCCATTTTTAGATAAAGAGTTTATGGATGTGGCCATGCGCATCAATCCACAAGATAAAATGATCAACAAAGAGCATCCTATGGAAAAATGGGTTGTTCGTAAGGCTTTTGAAGATATGCTTCCACAAAGTGTAGCGTGGAGACAAAAAGAGCAATTCAGTGATGGCGTAGGATACGGCTGGATTGATACGCTGAAAGCTACTGTTGCAGTTGAAATTACCGATGAACAATTGGCTAATGCCAAATATAAATTCCCATTACAAACCCCAACTTCGAAAGAAGAGTACTATTATCGTTCTATTTTTCATGAGCACTTTCCGAGTGATGCGGCGGCGCTTTGCGTACCACAAGAAGCTAGCGTGGCTTGTAGTACCAAAATTGCACTAGAGTGGGATGAGGCCTTTAAAAACATGAACGATCCATCCGGTAGAGCGGTGGCGAGTGTGCATGATGATGCTTATGAAAAAGTATAATATTTTGATATCAAATCCATTTTTGCCATTTTGGATTTCTTTAAAAGCGTTTCCTTTGGGGACGCTTTTTTTGTGAAATATTTTCAAGTTTGGTGAGACAAAAAATATAATCGTTCAAGCGGTCAGTTATTTAGGGAGAGTTTTTTATATTAGCATTCCTAAAAAAACAACTATGAAATTTTATACTTTCTTTTTCGCATCGTTATTATTAATGTCCTGCTCCGATAAAAGCAAAATTGAGGTAGATACCATTGTAACCGATGCTACTATTTATACCGTAAACGAAGCTTTTGCTACCGCCACAGCCATGGCCATCGACAATGGAAAAATTGTCGCCATTGGCTCAGATGGTGAAATTACAGGAAAATACGAATCTAAAAACACTGTTGAAGCTGAAGGAAAATTTATTTATCCGGGCTTGTATGATGCACATTGCCACTTTTATAATTTTGGGTTGACCTTGCAAGAAGTTGATTTACGAGGAACCAAAAGTATGAATGAAATCGTGAGTCGTTTGCAAGCTTTTCAAAAGAAAAAAAATCCTACTTTTATTGTGGGTAATGGTTGGGACCAAAATGATTGGGCAGTGAAAAAATATCCAACAAAAGCCGATTTAGACAAAGCTTTCCCAGATATTCCGGTAGTATTAAATCGTGTTGATGGGCATGCTATAATTGTAAATAGTAAAGCCTTGCAATTAGCAGGAATTACAAAAGATACGAATGCAGACGGCGGTCAAATTGAACTCGCAAACGGCGAACCAACAGGAATTTTAGTTGATAATCCGATGGAATTGGTTTTTAAAATTATTCCAAAACCAACACGTAAAGTTCAAATAGCAGCCTTGTTAGACGCCGAAAAAGTAATGTTCGAACACGGTTTAACAACAGTTAACGATGCAGGTTTAGATCCTGATGTAATTCATTTAATTGATAGTTTGCAAAAAGCCAAATTATTAAAATTGAATGTTTACGCTATGATTACTGCCAATCAAAAAAATATTGATTTGTACTTAAAAAAAGGAGTGTATAAAACGGATCAAATCAATGTACGTTCTTTTAAAATGTATGGCGACGGAGCATTAGGTTCTCGCGGTGCATGCATGCACAAAGCCTATTCTGATAAGCCAGGACAATTTGGGGCTTTGCTAGCGCCAATTGTAGGCCTAAAAGATGTTGCAAAACAACTAGCTCCTTCAGATTTTCAGCTAAATACACATGCCATTGGCGATAGCGCAAACACGGTAATCCTTAAAATTTACAAAGAAGTTTTAGCGGGTACCAAAGATCGTCGTTGGAAAATTGAACACGCTCAAGTACTACGTGAAGCTGATTTTGATTATTTTAAATTCGGAATCATTCCATCGGTTCAACCAACGCATGCTACTTCTGATATGTATTGGGCAGGCGAACGCCTTGGTAAGGAACGTTTAAAAAATGCTTATGCGTACAAAAAATTATTGCAAAAAGCAGGAACTATTGCTTTAGGAACAGATTTTCCAGTTGAAGAAGTAAATCCGATGTTGACGTTTCACGCTGCCGTTGCGCGAAAAGACAGCAAAGAATATCCTAAAGGTGGATTTCAGATTGAAAATGCATTGTCTCGTGCTGAGACTCTACGAGGTATGACTTTGTGGGCAGCATTTTCGAATTTCGAAGAA
The DNA here is from genome assembly GCF_011365745.1 of Flavobacterium turcicum. Lineage (GTDB taxonomy): Bacteria > Bacteroidota > Bacteroidia > Flavobacteriales > Flavobacteriaceae > Flavobacterium > Flavobacterium turcicum. Next base: position 191,741 of record NZ_JAAOBY010000005.1, read on the forward strand.
AAAGAAAAAGGTAGTTTAGAAGTTGGTAAATGGGCTGATTTTGTGCTTTATGATCAAGATTTGATGAAAGTGCCAGAAAATCAAATTGTAAAAATTAAACCTGCAGGAACGTACCTGAAAGGGCAAAAGGTGAAGTAATTTCATTTGATACTCTCAGATTAATGTCATTTTAATTTGAAATGCTTCGGTATATTCTGATTACATTTTGAATTCAAATCTTATATTTTACTTCAAAAACGAAAGTAGAAAGTAAAGTTGTGTTTGCACTTATAAGCGAGTAGCTCATATTTGCCAACTTGCTCAACAGTTAAATTATATGCTATGTGCGGATTATTAGCCATTATAGGAAAAGGAAAAGACGAACAGTTGGTGCGAGACCTTTCGGCGCGGATGGCGCATCGTGGTCCTGACGAAAATGATTTATTTCAAACCGAAAAAGGACATTTCCTAGCTCACGAACGTCTCGCTGTCATCGATTTGTATTCGGGTAAACAACCTATCCAAGGTTCTGAGTCAGTGTATATGGTGCATAATGGCGAAATCTATAACCATCAGGAATTGCGAAACGGAATTCTAGATGGACGAACTTTTCGAACCAAGAGTGATTCAGAGGTAATTGTGCACTTGTATGAACTATTGGGTTACGATTTTTGTACGCAATTGGACGGTGATTTTGCTTTTGTTATTATTGATGGCGATGATTATATGGCAGCCCGTGATCCGTTGGGTGTAAAGCCACTGTATTATGGTTTGGATGAGCGCGGTAGAATGTTTTTTGCCTCAGAAATGAAAGCGATAATTGACCAATGCAAAACATGTTCTACTTTTCCGCCAGGACATTATTATACCCCAAAAACAGGTTTTGTGAAGTACTTCAGACCAGAATTTGAGGATTATCAAACGGCTACACAGGAGTCTGATTTGGTGCTAATACGAGAAACCTTGACAAAAGCTACCCAAAAAAGAATGATAGCTGATGTTCCTGTTGGTGTCTTGTTGTCTGGTGGATTGGATTCGTCACTTATTACAGCTATCGCCAGCAGATTTTTCAAAGAAAAAGGGCAAAAACTAAAGTCATTTGCTATTGGTTTAGATAGTGAAGCACCAGATGTTGTCGCGGCTCGAAAAGTTGCTCAGTTTTTAAATACAGAGCATACAGAGGTGTTTTTTAACGTAGATCAAGGACTTGAAATTTTAGATACGTTAATCAAACAAATAGAAACTTATGATGTGATTACCGTGCGAGCTAGCGTTCCAATGTATTTTGTTGCAAATGCAATTCAGCAGGCGGGTATTAAAGTAATTCTTTCTGGCGAAGGTGCCGATGAAATTTTTGGTGGCTATTTGTATTTTGCGAATGCGCCATCTGCCGAAGATTTTCAAAAAGAAACAATCGAAAGAGTACAGAAATTATTTACAGCTGATTTATTGCGTACTGACAAAGCCACAATGGCGCACGGCGTAGAAGCAAGAGTTCCATTTTTGGATGCAGAATTTTTAAACGTGGCTTTTGGTATTCAACCGGATGAAAAAATGCCTCGAAATCACGATGGGAAAGAGAAATTTATTTTGCGTAAAGCATTTGATACGCCTGAAAATCCGTATTTGCCAGAAGAAGTTTTGTGGAGACAAAAAGAACAATTTTCGGATGGTGTTGGTTATTCGTGGGTAGACCAACTGATTGACTTTTGCGCCAAGCAAATTTCGGATGAGCAATTGGCTGGAGCTGCTCAAGAATATCCGTACAATTCACCTACAACGAAAGAAGCGTATTTGTATCGTCAAATTTTTCATAAACATTATCCGCAGTTAAGTGCGGCGCAAACGGTTCGCAAATGGATTCCAAAATGGCAAGAAAACCAAGACCCAAGCGGAAGAGCCAATGCTGCCCATGTCAAGTCAGCATTGTCGGGAAAGACTGAATGATACAGTAATACTTTTAGTGCTTGTCGTGCCACTAAAATCAGATATAAATTTTGATAAAAAAAAACAGATTTTTAGGGTAAAACTGTTCAGTTTGCTACTAAAAATCTGTTTTTTATTTAGGATGATTTTTGTATTTCAATACAAGCCTGCTTTTTATTGGTTTTAGCAGTTCAAATAGCTTAATTTTTTAAACAAATGTTAATAACTTAAAGCCTTTAAAAGTGATTTTAACGGTTATATAATTTGCGTTTTTATATATTTGCGTGTTATACAAAAAATTACATTTTTTAGATTAAAACAATATGAGCGAAGAAATCAATAAAGGGAATTATTCAGCCGATAGTATTCAGGCATTAGAGGGAATGGAGCACGTAAGAATGCGTCCTTCGATGTATATAGGCGATGTTGGAGTTCGAGGACTGCACCATTTGGTTTATGAAGTTGTCGACAACTCTATTGATGAAGCAATGGGAGGACACTGTGATACGATTTCGGTTGCAATTAATGAAGATGGTTCGATTACAGTTGAAGATAACGGTCGTGGTATTCCGGTTGGAATTCATAAAAAAGAAGGTGTTTCTGCACTAGAAGTTGTAATGACCAAAATTGGTGCCGGAGGAAAATTTGATAAAGATTCTTATAAAGTTTCTGGAGGTTTACACGGTGTAGGTGTTTCGTGTGTGAATGCATTGTCAAACCATCTGATTGCTACTGTTCACAGTAGCGATGGAAAAGTGTACCAACAAGAATACGAGAAAGGAAAAGCTTTATATCCAGTAAAACAAATTGGAGATACAAGCAAAAGAGGTACCATCGTAACTTTTTATCCAGATCCAACCATTTTTACACAAACAACAGAGTACTCATACGACACACTTTCGGCACGTATGCGTGAACTTTCTTTCTTAAACAAAGGAATCACAATTACGTTCACTGATAAAAGAGAAGTTGATAAAGATGGGAATTTCTTGTCAGAAGTGTTTCATTCTACTGAAGGTTTGAAAGAATACATTCGTTATCTAGACGGAAACCGTGAGCCAATTATTGGACACGTAATTTCTATGGACCACGAAAAAGGTGATATTCCAGTTGAGGTAGCTTTGATTTATAATACGAGTTATTCTGAGAACATCTTTTCTTATGTAAATAACATCAATACGCACGAAGGAGGAACGCACTTGCAAGGATTTAGAACGGGATTAACTCGTTCCTTGAAAAAGTATGCAGATGCTTCTGGAATGTTAGATAAATTAAAATTTGATATTTCTGGAGATGATTTCCGTGAAGGTTTAACGGCTATTATTTCGGTAAAAGTTGCTGAACCTCAATTTGAAGGTCAAACAAAAACTAAATTGGGTAACAGAGAAGTTGTTTCTCCTGTTAGTCAAGCAGTGAGTGAGATGGTAGAAAATTATTTGGAGGAAAATCCAAATGATGCACGAATCATTGTTCAAAAAGTAATTTTGGCTGCACAAGCGCGTCACGCTGCAAAAAAAGCACGTGAAATGGTACAACGCAAAACCGTAATGGGTGGCGGTGGATTACCAGGAAAACTTTCTGATTGTTCTGAGCAAGATCCAGCAAAATGTGAAGTTTATCTTGTCGAGGGTGACTCGGCGGGTGGTACAGCAAAACAAGGTCGTGATCGTGCGTTTCAAGCAATTTTGCCATTACGTGGTAAAATCTTAAACGTAGAAAAAGCCATGCACCACAAGGTTTTTGAAAACGAAGAGATTCGAAATATTTTCACTGCATTAGGTGTAACTATTGGTACTGCCGAAGATAGTAAAGCTTTAAATATTGAAAAATTACGTTACCACAAAGTAATTATTATGTGTGATGCCGATGTCGATGGTAGCCACATTTCTACTTTAATTTTGACGTTCTTTTTCCGATTCATGAAAGAATTAATTGAAGAAGGGCACGTGTATATTGCAGCTCCACCATTGTATCTTGTTAAAAAAGGAAACAAAAAAGAGTATGCATGGAATGATGTACAACGCGATCAAGCCAATGAGCGCATGGGCGGAAGTGCAGCAATCCAGCGTTACAAAGGTCTTGGAGAAATGAACGCGGAGCAATTATGGGAAACTACCATGGATCCTAACTTTAGAACCTTACGTCAAGTAACTATTGATAGTTTGGCAGAGGCGGATAGAGTGTTCTCTATGTTAATGGGTGACGAAGTGCCACCTCGTAGAGAATTTATCGAGAAAAATGCAGTTTACGCAAACATCGATGCTTAATCAATTTTTTTGAAAAGCTCAATAATAATAAACCAAATAAACAATTAACCGAATAAACTATAAAAGATGAAAGTGACCATCGTAGGAGCAGGAAATGTTGGAGCGACTTGTGCAGATGTGATTTCATACAGAGGAATTGCAAGCGAAGTGGTTTTGCTAGATATAAAAGAGGGTTTTGCTGAAGGGAAAGCGCTTGATATCATGCAATGTGCTACCAATACAGGATTTAATACCAAAGTGACAGGAGTAACTAATGATTATTCTAAAACATCAGGAAGTGATGTGGTAGTTATTACATCAGGAATTCCGAGAAAACCGGGTATGACGCGCGAGGAGCTAATTGGTATCAACGCAGGAATTGTAAAGACAGTGACTGAAAATGTGTTACAATATTCGCCTGAAACTATCATTGTTGTAGTTTCGAACCCAATGGATACAATGACTTATTTGGCATTAAAATCTACTGGTTTGCCAAAAAACAGAATCATTGGTATGGGTGGTGCTTTGGATAGTTCTCGTTTTAGAACGTATTTATCTTTAGCTTTAGACAAACCTGCTAATGATATTTCGGCAATGGTAATTGGTGGTCATGGTGATACCACAATGATTCCGCTTACTCGTTTAGCTTCTTACAATGGTATTCCAGTTTCTCAATTTTTATCTGAAGAGCAATTGCAAAAAGTAGCTGCTGATACAATGGTAGGTGGTGCTACACTTACTGGACTTTTGGGTACATCAGCTTGGTATGCGCCGGGTGCTTCAGTGGCATTTTTAGTAGATAGTATTTTAAACGATCAAAAGAAAATGATAGCTTGCTCTGTATTTGTAGAAGGCGAATATGGTCAAGATGATATTTGCATAGGTGTACCTTGTATAATAGGTAAAAACGGTGTTGAGGAAATTGTAGATATTCAATTGAACGAAACTGAAAAAGGCTTGTTTGAAAAGAGCGCAGCTGCTGTCAGACAGATGAACGACGCTTTAAAATCGATTTTAGCCTAATAAAATTACAAATAATTAAGGAAGACTGCTTAAGGGCAGTCTTTTTCTTGAGATTAATTAATAAATAAATTGGTTAATCTTAACCTTAATTATATATTTGCTCGGTTTAAAAAAAATAGCCAAACGCAATTGTTTCTTTTTTATTGTTTGTGAAATAGAAAAAGTGCAGCAGGAGTCGAAGCAAATCATCAATAAACAAATTTAAAATAATTAATTTTTAGTAATAATGCAGAATAAAGGACTGATTAAATTTTTTGCAATTCTATTTGCACTGGTAAGTATTTACCAACTTTCTTTCACTTTTGTGGCCAATAACATCAAAGGTGATGCTAAAGTTTTTGCGGGAGACAATCCTGATAAAGAGTTGAAATATTTAGATTCTATTGGTAAAGAGAAGATATTGGATCTTGGTTTTACTGATTTCACTTATGATGAAATTAAAAACAAGCAAATCAACAAAGGACTTGACTTAGAAGGAGGAATTAACGTAATTCTTCAAATTTCTATTAAAGACGTTTTGAAAGGTTTATCTAATAACTCAAAAAACCCAGTTTTTAATAAGTCTTTGGCAGATGCTACTGCAAATAAAGAAGGAAACAAAACTTATTTAGATAAGTTTTTTGAAGCTTTCGAAGCAAACTCTAAGGGAACTGTAAAATTAGCTTCTCCAGATATCTTCGCAAACAGATCATTGCAAGGTGAAGGTGGTGTTAGTTTTCAAATGTCAGATTCTGATGTTCAAAAAGTAATCAAAAGAAAAGTAGATGAGTCTATCGAAAGTGCTTTTAAAGTATTAAGAGAGCGTATTGACAAATTTGGTGTGACACAACCAAACATCCAAAAATTAGGAGAAACAGGAAGAATTCTTGTAGAACTTCCTGGTGCTAAAGATGTAGATAGAATTAAAAAATTATTAGGTGGTAAAGCACAACTTGAATTTTGGGAAACCTACAATGTTCAAGAAGTTGGAAACTTTTTAGTGGCTGCTAACGAAGCATTGAAAAAAACAGAGGTTGCTAAAACGGAAGCAAAACCAATTGTTAAAGATTCATTGAGTGCTTTGTTGACTGATACAAAAGATTCAGCTGCAACTAAAAAAGGAAACAATCCATTATTTGACAAAATTGTTGGTCAAGGCGGTGGACCAGTTTTAGGTTTATTTGCTCCAAAAGATACAGCTACAATCAACGCGTATTTCAAGAGACAAGATATTAAAATTCTTTTACCAGCGGCTTTAACTTACGCTAAGTTTGTTTGGGGAAAACCATTAAAAATTACTGACGACAAACAAAAACAAGTTGAAGTAGTTGAATTGTATGCTCTTAAAGGGAACAGAGACAATGCGCCAGCAATGTTAGGTGCTGTAGTTACTGATGCAAAAGATACTTTTGATCAATTGGGTAAACCAGCTGTTTCTATGCAAATGAATGCACAAGGAGCTAAAGGTTGGGAAGAATTAACAGGAAGAGCTTTTACTCAAAAAAGCAACATTGCAATTGTTTTAGATAACGTAGTTTATTCTGCTCCGGGTGTTTCTAGTGGTCCAATTGCTGGAGGAAGATCTGAAATTTCAGGTGCTTTTGATGTTACTGAAACTAAAGATTTAGCTAACGTTTTAAATGCAGGTAAATTACCAGCTTCTGCTGATATCGTACAATCTACTGTAGTAGGGCCTTCATTAGGACAAGCGTCTATTGATGCGGGATTAATTTCATCTATAATCGGATTTTTATTAGTTTGTTTCTGGATGGTTTTCTATTACGGAAAAGCAGGTTGGTACGCTAATTTAGCTTTGCTATTGAACTTGTTGTTCTTATTTGGAATTATGGCAAGTTTTGGTTTTGTATTGACATTGCCAGGTATTGCAGGTATCGTTTTAACATTAGGAACAGCAGTTGATGCGAATATCATTATCTACGAAAGAGCTAAGGAAGAATTGCGTGATGGTAAAACTTTATCAGAAGCAGTAGTTTCGGCTTACGGATGGCATGGTGCAATGCGTTCTATCATTGATGCAAACGTTACTCACGTGTTAACTGGTGCAATTTTGTTCATCTTTGGAACAGGACCAATCAAAGGATTTGCTTTAACGTTACTTATTGGTATTGCAACTTCATTGTTTACTTCTATTTTCATTGCAAGAATCTTTATTGATAAAAACATTGCAGGAAAGGCTGATTTAACTTTCTGTACTAACATGACTAAAAACTGGTTCACTAACTTTAATTACGATTTCATCAAAATTAAAAAGTTTACTTATGTTTTCTCTTCATTAGTAGTAGTGGTAAGTTTGATTTCTATCTTCTTCGTTAACGGTTTAGATCAAGGTGTAGATTTTGTTGGAGGTAGAACTTTCCAAGTAAAATTTGAAAAACCAGTTGACGCAGCTGTTGTTTCTGAAGAATTATCAGCTGCATTTGGAACTCCTGTAGAAGCTAAAGTATTAGGTGATGACGATCAGTTGAAAATTACAACTAAATATAAAATTCAAGAGGATGGTATTGCGGTTGATAAAGAAGTGAATGAGAAATTATACAAAGCTTTAGCTAAGTATTATCCAAATACATCTTACGATAAATTTACGAATACATTTGATGGTAAAAAAGTAGGGGTATTGCAAGCTTCAAAAGTTGGTGCTTCTATCTCTGAGGATATCAAAACCAATTCATATTGGGCTGTACTTGGTGCATTAGCAGTAATCTTTTTATATCTAATGATTTCTTTCCGTAAATGGCAATATTCATTAGGTGCGATTGCAGCAGTTGCGCATGACGTTATCTTCGTATTAGGAATTTACTCTTTATGTTACAAATTTATGCCTTTCCACATGGAAATGGACCAGCACTTCATTGCAGCTATCTTAACTGTTATTGGATACTCTATGAATGATACTGTAATTGTATTTGATAGAATTCGTGAGTTTATCTTAGGAAAACGTAAAGGTACTTTTGATAGTATTGTAAACGCTTCGATTAACACTACGTTGTCAAGAACTTTAAATACTTCATTAACGATGATCTTGGTATTGTTGACAATGTTCCTTTTTGGAGGTGAGTCAATCAGAGGATTTATCTTTGCAATGTTAGTGGGTATTATCGTAGGTACTTATTCTTCTTTATTTATTGCAACTCCAGTAGTTGTTGATACTTTCACAAAAGAGGATAAAGATGCTATTGAAAAAGAACACGCTGCTGCATAGTTTGCGCAAGTAATTAATAGTAAAAAGGTTCAACGAGAGTTGAACCTTTTTTTATGCTTTGATTTTAATTTTACTATATTTAATTTTTACAAGATAATCTATGCTAGGTCAAAAATCTTATCGAATCGTACTTGTTATTTGCATCTGTATATTCTCTGGTTCGGTTGTTCGTAGTCAATCAGTTTTTCGTCCCGCTTCAATTGGGTTTGCTGTTGGTACAGGTTCTGAGTTTAAAAATCGGAATTACAGTCATAGCGCTGAGTTTGTAAAGTTGGAGTTGTTGTATCCGCTTATGAGTAAAAAATCTATCGGATTAGAGTTGTTAATTCAACCCGAATTTAATAACGCTAAACATCAAATGCTGAACATCTTTTTTGTTAAACCAGAAACGCCCAATTATGAGGATTTACGAGCGCTTTACAGTCAAAATAGGACAGTTAATAGTTATATTTTAAATGTAGGCGGATTACTCAGGAAACAATTATCTTCCTCAGCAAGTTGTTATGTTTTGTTGAGTGTAGGGCCAATGTATACCAATACGCATACGGAACGTCTATCCAAGGGTTTCGCCTTTTCAGATGTTTTGGCTATTGGATTTTCGTATAAAATAAAGTCCGTTACTGTTGATCTTCGACCAAGTGTACAACATCAGTCAAATGCGGGTCTTGGTGCTCCAAATGCAGGCTATAACATCAAAAATATAGAGTTGAGTTGTGCTTTTCAATTGTAGTCAAAAAAAAGCGCTAATCCTTTTGTGAGGGATTAGCGCTTTAAATTTTTTGTAATTTATTTTATTTAAGTTCTCTTTGAGCGGTGATTACAAAATACAAACCAATCAGTACAAAAGGAATACTTAACCACTGTCCTGTTGAAAATAAGCCGAGAGCACTTTCAAATCCACCTTGGCTTTCTTTTACCGACTCCACTACAAAACGTACCGAGAACAATAATACCAAAAACATTCCGAACAAATAGCCAGTGTATTTGCGTTTGTCAGTTTTCCAATACAAGAAAAATAAAATGGCAAATACAAATATGTAACTAAATGCTTCGTACAGTTGTGTAGGATGGCTGCTTGGTACTTGCTCTAATAAATTTGCGAATTTAGGATCCGTGGCAATAGCTGTATAAGCTTCTTTAGGATTTGCAATTTGTGTGTTATTAACCGCATCTTGTGGACTAAAATGGTCTTTTATGAATTTAATTCCGAATGCAGAATCAGTTGCGTTACCAATAATTTCAGAGTTAAAAAAATTACCCAAACGTACAAAGATAGCACCACTAGCCACTGGAATAACAACACGATCTAAAATCCAAAGTTGAGGTCGCTTCAAAATATTTTTGCTATAAAAGTACATGGCTATTATGATTGAAATTGCCGCACCGTGACTCGCTAATCCTTGGTAGCCTGTAAACTCAAAGCTTGGACTTAAGCGGAATGGTAGTATAATTTCAGGTAAATGGTTGCGGTAGTATTCCCAATCATAGAAAAACACATGACCCAAACGAGCTCCAGCCAAAGTAGCAAGTACTGTCCAGATGAAAAGTGAATCTAGTTTTTCAATTGATTCTCCTTCACGAACAAATATATGTTTCATGATGTACCAACCTAAACCAAATGCAATTACAAACATTAAGCTGTAAAAGCGTATGGTGAAAAATCCTAAATCGATTCCCTCTGAAGGATTCCAAACAATGGTTAAAGCGTGTGTCATAGTGTTTTTGTATTCTGTTAAATAGAGTTTATTTGTTATCTATTATTCTTTTTATTTTTTTGGTTGGCTTTCAGGAACAGGATCATAGCCTGTTGGTCCCCAAGGATTACAGCGTGAAATTCGTTTTAATCCTAAAAAACCACCATAAAACAAGCCGTGTTTTTGCAAAGATTGAATCATGTACGAACTGCAAGTAGGTTCAAAACGACAAGCAGCAGGCGTAAAAGGAGATATCGCGGTTTGATAAAATCGCACCAATAATACAAATGGTAAAATCAATATTTTAGATACCATAGTGATCCTTTCTTTTGATTGTAACGCTTTAGCAAATAAAAGCAATTCCTTTAAATGCTAAAAGTTGTTCCTTCTTTCCCGTCTTTCAACTGAATTCCTAAAGCCAATAATTTATCTCTAATTTGGTCTGATAGAGCAAAGTTTTTATTCTCTCTGGCTTGCTTACGCATTTCAATTAGTAGCGAAATTGTTCCCTCTAACTTATCGTTCTTGCTATCAGAAACTTTTTCATCCTCTAAACCAAGCACATCGTATACGAAGGCATTCATAGTTTGCTTCAAAGTTTCTAAATCAGCTGCGTTTAAAATTTCTTTTCCATCTTTCAATAAATTGATAAAGCGTACTCCTTCAAATAAATGTGCGATTAAAATTGGCGTATTAAAGTCGTCATTCATTGCATCGTAGCACGATTGTTTCCATTCGGCAATAGCTAATGAACTTGTATTGCTTGCAGAAAGTGTTGCTAATGCACTCATGGCTTCCATCAATCTTTTGTATCCTTTTTCAGCCGCAACAATAGCATCATCTGAGAAATCTAAAATACTACGGTAATGCGCTTGTAGCATAAAAAAGCGTGCTACTGCTGCAGAGAAAGCTTTACTTAAAATCGTATTTTCGCCAGTCAAAATTTCTCTTGGCAAAATATTATTTCCAGTAGATTTGGCCATTTTTTTACCATTCAACGTAAGCATGTTTGCGTGCATCCAATAATTCACGGGCGTTTGTCCGGTACAAGCTTCGTTTTGTGCTATTTCGCATTCATGATGTGGGAATTTCAAATCCATTCCGCCACCGTGTATGTCAAAATGATTTCCCAAATATTTAGTGCTCATAGCAGTACATTCAAGGTGCCATCCTGGAAAACCATCGCTCCAAGGCGAAGGCCATCTCATAATGTGCTGTGGTTCTGCTTTTTTCCAAAGTGCAAAATCTTGTGGGTTGCGCTTGTCCCTTTGTCCGTCAAGATCACGAGTATTGGCAAGCATGTCTTCAATATTTCGACCGCTCAACCTACCGTAATGATTGGTTTCATTGAATTTTACAACATCAAAATACACCGAGCCATTTGCTTCATATCCAATTCCATTTGCAATGATAGTCTTAATAATTTCTATCTGCTCGATAATATGCCCGGTTGCCGTTGGCTCAATGCTTGGTGGCAAAAAGTTAAAAGCGCTTAAAATATCATGAAAATCAACGGTGTAGCGTTGCACTACTTCCATTGGTTCCAATTGTTCCAAACGAGCTTTTTTGGCAATTTTATCTTCGCCCTCATCTACATCATCAACAATATGACCAACATCTGTAATATTTCGAACATAGCGCACTTTGTACTCTAAATGCTGAAAATACCTAAAAATGATATCAAACGACATAAAGGTACGCACGTTTCCTAAATGCACATTGCTGTACACCGTAGGACCGCACACATACATTCCTACATTTCCTTCGGTGATAGGTGTAAATGTTTCTTTTTCTCCTGAAAGAGAATTGTATATTTTAATAGCTTGCGTTTCGTATAAAGGCATTTTGTTTTTTTTAGGAGCTGTTTCCTGCTTTTCGTTTCAATCTTTATATTTTTAAGAAAAAATATAAAGGATTTCCACTACAATCAGGGCTATGGTTTAGCAGTCTAATTACGACCTAACTAATTTAGAATTTTGTTTCTAATTTGATGTAATCTAAAAATTCTCTACGCGTTACTGTATCTTTAAATTTCCCACCAAATTCAGAGGTTACTGTGCTACTCTCGATATCACTAATTCCTCTTGAGTTTACACATAGGTGTTTAGCATCAATCACACAAGCAACGTCTTCGGTACCCAAAGCTTGTTGCAACTCTTGTACTATTTGCATCGTTAAACGCTCTTGAACTTGTGGTCTTTTTGCATAATACTCAACAATACGATTCATTTTAGATAATCCAATTACGGTACCATTTGAAATGTATGCCACATGAGCTCTACCGATAATTGGCAATAAATGATGCTCACAAGTAGAGTAAACAATAATGTTTTTTTCTACCAGCATTTCACCGTATTTGTAGTTGTTGTCAAAAGTAGATGCTTTTGGTTTTTTATTTGGATTTAAACCTCCAAAAATTTCCTTTACAAACATCTTTGCCACGCGATTAGGCGTGCCTTTTAAACTATCATCTGTCAAATCCATTCCTAAAGTTTGTAGAATGTTTTCGACATCTTTTTTAATCTTTTCAATTTTATCATCATCAGAAAGTGCAAAGGCATCCTCTCTTATTGGGTTTTTAGCTGATAAGCTTACGTGATTATCGCCTATTTCGTCTTGAAATTCTTCGTTTTTTATCATTAAATGCAACTATTATAGTGGGTGTATTTATTTGAGCGGTAAAGATAAATAATAAAAATTTAAGAATTTCTATAGCGTACACTATTTAAGACTTCTTTATCGCTTTGCAACTGTAGTATTTTATTTGTATAAAATAAAAAAAGGCAATAGCGTGTTGCTATTGCCTTTTTGAAATCATTAGTTTTTAACTATTTATTTTTTTTGAACCAGAGCTTGGTAGGCAGGAATTGCTGCTTTTAAAATGCGAACCGCACTTATCAAATCGTCTTTTTTCAAAACATAAGCAATTCGAACTTGATTTAAACCTACGCCTGGAGTCGAGTAGAATCCGGCGGCAGGAGCAACCATAACAGTTTCGCCGTTTAGGTCGTAACTTTCAAGTAACCATTGTGCAAAAGCATCTGCATTGTCAATTGGTAGTTGTGCAATACAGTAAAAAGCTCCTTTTGGCTTACTGATAATTACGCCTTCAATTTGGCTTAACTCCTCAATCAATGTATCGCGACGCTCTCTGTACTCAGCAATCACTTCGTCAAAATAGCTTTGTGGGGTGTCTAAAGCGGCTTCGGCTGCAATTTGTTCAATTGTTGGCGGACTCAATCTTGCTTGTGCAAATTTCATGGCCGCGTTCATTACTTCTTTGTTTTTTGAAACCATGGCACCAATTCGTGCGCCGCACATGCTGTATCTTTTTGACACAGAATCAATCATAATAGCATGTTGCTCTAATCCAGGGATGTTCATCACTGAATAATGTACATCACCATCATAGGTGAATTCACGGTACACCTCGTCAGAAATCAAAAACAAATCGTGTTTTTGAACCAACTCAGCCAATTGCATAATTTCTTCCTTTGAATACAAGTAACCCGTTGGATTTCCTGGATTACAAATCAAAATTGCTTTGGTTTTTGGAGTAATCAATTTTTCAAAATCAGCTACAGCTGGCAAAGAAAATCCGGTATCTATAGTTGAAATTACAGGTACAACAGTCACTCCTGATGCAGTTGAAAATCCGTTGTAATTAGCGTAAAATGGTTCTGGAATAATAATTTCATCACCTTGATCCATAGTGCTACCAATAGTAAATAACAAAGCTTCTGAACCACCGGTTGTAATGATGATGTCTTCTTTGTTTACTGAAACACCTTGTTTGATATAAGATGCGCTCAATTTAGTTCTGTAACTTTCGTTACCAGCTGAGTGACTATATTCTAAAATAGTCAAGTCGATGTTTTTCACCGCTTCCATGGCAACTTCTGGAGTTTTTATGTCCGGTTGGCCAATGTTTAAATGAAATACTTTGTTCCCTTTTTTCTTTGCGATTTCAGCAAAAGGAACTAATTTTCGAATAGGAGATTCAGGCATTTGTGTGCCTTTTTTTGATATTGTTGGCATAGTCTTTTTTTGTTGAATTGCAAATTTGCGATTTTTTTTCCGAACTAAATCCAAATAAATGCTCTATCAATTGTTAAATCTGTATTTATCATGCTTTTATTTCTTAATTTTAAAGGAAAGTTAATTTATGAAAAATTGTATTCTTATCCTATTTGTAATGTTGTGTAGCCCAATTTTGGTCGCACAGCAGGGATTTGAATTTAAAGGTAGTGAAACAAAAGTAACTGTTCCTTTTAAGTTGATCAATAATTTAGTCTTTGTGCCTATCAAAGTTAACGGTGTCGAGTTGAATTTTTTACTCGATACTGGGGTTTCTGAGACTATTTTGTTTAGCCTTGAGGAAAAAAAGGAAGTCCGTTTTTTTGATGCTGAGCGGGTTATGCTAAAAGGTTTAGGAAATCAAACTGCTGTTGAAGGCTTGAAGTCGGCTAACAATATTTTAGATTTTGGTCGCTTACAGTACAAAGGACATTTTTTGTACATCGTACTAGATCCTGAATTTAATTTGTCCTCTCACATCGGGATTCCTGTCAATGGCATTATTGGATACCACTTTTTTAAAAACAATTTGATTCAGTTGGATTACCGACGAAAAAAAATAGTTGTGTTGAAAGACACACCTCAAAACAGGAAAAAATATACTTTTAAAACATCAATAATACCATTGCAGATAGATGGTAACAAGCCATATGTTATTGCTAAAGTAGATCTTGAAAAGCAAGACATTCCCGTAAAATTGTTGGTTGATATTGGCAATAGCGATGCAGTGTGGCTTTTTCATAATCGCAATTCATTGGTAAATGTTCCTAAAAAAAACTTTAATGATTTTTTGGGTCGCGGATTTAGTGGGGATGTTGAAGGTCAAAGAGCAAAAGTCAAAAAGTTTAAATTGGCAGATTATACCTTTGATGAAGTTATTAGTGCTTTTCCCGATTCAATTTCGATCAAAAATGTGACGATGGTTCCTGATCGAATGGGGTCAGTAGGTGGTGAGATTATGAAACGATTTAAGGTTTTATTCGATTACTCTTCGCAGCAAATGTTCTTGCGAAAAAATAAAGCTTATTACGAGCCGTTTTCTTATAATAAAAGCGGAATTGAAATTCAACACCACGGTTTGCAATGGGTGCAAGAAACGGTGCAAATGGAAACGGTTCCGGAGTCAGGATACGGTTTAGGCGGAGGAAAGTCGGTATATATGAATGATTTTAAATACAAGTTCAAGTTAAAACCAGTATACGATATTGCACATATTCGACAAGATTCTCCCGCAGCATTGGCTGGGTTGCAAAAAGGTGATGTTTTGGTTCGGATTAACAACCGAGTGCCTTATCAATATTCGTTAGAGCAGATCAACCAACTTTTCAAATCAGAGGAGGATAAATGGATCACTTTAGAAATTGAAAGGAAAAGTCAATTGTTAACATTCTCCTTTCAGTTAGAGAATAAATTATAAAAAAAAACTAACATTTTTCTGAAGTAAAAAATGTTAGTTTACAGTGTTTTAAAATTTAATTTTCTACTACTTCACCACGAATTTTAAGGGCAATCCGACCGCTTTCGTAGTTAATCGCATTCGATTCTACTGTAAGTGTTTTTCGGATTGGTCCTGTTGCCATATTGTATTTTACGGTTATTTTTCCTGTTTTTCCAGGCATTATTGGAGCATCTGGTTTTGTAGGAATCGTACAGCCGCAAGTAGAAAGTACGTTGGTAATCAATAAAGGAGCATTCCCCGTATTAGTAAAAATGAAATCTCTGCTACCGTTATCGGTACTTTTAACTCGCCCGTAATCGATAGTGTTATTCTTTGCCGAAAATTCGATCTTTGGACCATTCTGCGCAAAACCAATTGTACTGATTAAGGCAAATGCGAATAAGGCGATACTTTTTTTCATTATCAAAGGTTTAAATTCGTTTAGTAAAGTTACTTTCTTTTAAATAACGTACAAATTTTTATTTCGCTTTTTATAGTGTACTTTATTATTTACTTTTGTTTAATATTAGATTTACAAATATCAGACCAAATCTTATTTTTGGTTTTAACAGTTGCTTTTTATGACAATTCCTGCCCAATTTGACGCGAAAACTATTGAGAATAAGTGGTATGACTACTGGATGAAAAATAATTATTTTCATTCGGAGCCAGATCACAGAACACCATATACAATTGTAATTCCACCGCCCAATGTGACTGGAGTTTTGCACATGGGACACATGTTAAACAATACTATTCAAGACGTTTTAATTAGACGTGCTCGATTGAAAGGCTTTAATGCTTGTTGGGTTCCTGGTACGGATCACGCATCAATTGCAACCGAGGCAAAAGTTGTTGCTAAGCTAAAAGCAGAAGGGATCAATAAAAACGATTTAACTCGTGAAGAATTCTTAGCGCATGCGTGGGAATGGACAGATAAATACGGTGGCGTAATTCTAGAACAACTCAAAAAACTAGGTGCTTCCTGCGATTGGGAACGTACAAAGTTTACGATGGATCCAGATATGTCAGCATCTGTAATACGTTCATTTGTTGATTTGTATAATAAAGGAATGATTTACAGAGGGTATCGTATGGTGAATTGGGATCCAGAGGCGAAAACTACACTTTCTGACGAAGAAGTAATTTACGAAGAGCAACAAGGAAAATTATTCTTTTTAAAATACAAAATCGAAGGCAGCGAAGACTTTTTAACGATTGCTACTACACGACCTGAAACAATTTTTGGAGATACTGCTATTTGTATCAATCCTAATGATGAACGTTTTGCCCATTTACGTGGTAAAAAAGCAATTGTGCCAATTTGCGGTCGAGTAATTCCTATTATTGAAGATGAGTACGTAGATATGGAGTTTGGAACAGGTTGCTTAAAAGTAACGCCTGCTCACGATATGAACGACAAAACTTTGGGCGAAAAGCACAATTTAGAAATTATCGATATTCTTAATGAAGATGCTTCTCTCAATTCTTTCGGATTGCACTACCAAGGGAAAGATCGTTTTGTGGTTCGCGCCGAAATTGCAATCGAATTAGAAAAAATTGGTGCTTTGTTAAAAACAGAGTCGCACTTAAATAAAGTAGGAACATCTGAAAGAACCAAAGCAGTCATTGAGCCTCGTTTGTCAGACCAATGGTTTCTTAAAATGGAGGAGTTGGTAAAACCGGCTATCAAATCGGTTCTTGAAGATGGTGATATTAAATTGCACCCAGCTCGTTTCAATAATACTTACGCACATTGGTTAAACAATATTAGAGATTGGAATATCTCCCGTCAATTATGGTGGGGACAACAAATTCCTGCCTATTTTTATGGTGATGGAAAAGAAGATTTTGTTGTAGCAGAAAATATTGAAGATGCTTTAAAGTTGGCGAAAGAAAAGACTGAAAACCTAGAACTTTCGTCTACTGACTTAAAGCAAGATGTTGACGCGCTTGATACTTGGTTCTCGTCATGGCTATGGCCAATGTCAGTTTTTGGAGGGATTATGGATCCTGAAAGCGCTGATTTTAAATATTACTATCCTACAAATGACTTGGTGACAGGTCCAGATATTTTGTTTTTCTGGGTGGCTCGTATGATTATTGCAGGCTATGAGTATACCGGTAAAAAGCCATTTACAAATGTGTATTTAACGGGATTGGTGCGTGATAAGCAACGTCGTAAAATGTCTAAATCGTTAGGAAATTCACCAGATCCGTTAGATTTGATTGATAAATTCGGGGCAGATGGTGTTCGTGTTGGCTTGCTATTGAGTGCATCAGCTGGAAATGATATTATGTTTGATGAGGAATTGTGTAATCAGGGCAAAGCGTTTACTAATAAGATTTGGAATGCTTTTAAGTTGATCAAAGGCTGGGAAGTTTCAGAGGCTATTCCACAACCAGAATCTTCTAAAGTAGCAATTGAATGGTACGAAGCAAAATTGCAACAAACGCTAGCAGAAATCGAGGATAATTTTGAAAAATACAGAATTTCGGATGCTTTAATGGCTATTTATAAATTGGTTTGGGATGATTTTTGTTCTTGGTTTCTAGAGATGATTAAACCGGGTTACCAGCAGCCAATTGACAGCGTAACTTTTGCCAAAGCAATAGAAATGCTTGAGAACAATTTGAAATTATTGCATCCGTTTATGCCATTTTTAACTGAGGAAATTTGGCAGTTTATCGCAGAACGTACTCCAGATGAAG
The DNA here is from genome assembly GCF_011365745.1 of Flavobacterium turcicum. Classification (GTDB taxonomy): domain Bacteria; phylum Bacteroidota; class Bacteroidia; order Flavobacteriales; family Flavobacteriaceae; genus Flavobacterium; species Flavobacterium turcicum. The sequence continues at coordinate 210,035 of NZ_JAAOBY010000005.1, forward strand.
CTTTAATTGTAGCTACTTGGCCAGAAATGAAACCGTTTAATGCGAGTTTGATTGCTGATTTTGATGCAACAATCGAGGTAATTTCTGGAATTAGAACGATTCGAAAAGACAAAAATATACCGTTCAAAGATACAATCGAATTAAAGATTGTTAATAATGATAAGTCATCAGATTATTTCGACACCGTTGTTTCTAAATTAGGCAACATTAGTAACTTAGAGTATGTTTCTGATAAAGTAGATGGAGCATTATCATTTCGTGTAAAATCAAATGAATATTTTATTCCAATTACTGGTAATATTGATGTTGCTGCAGAAATTGCAAAACTTACTTCAGAATTGAGTTATACAGAAGGTTTTTTAAAGTCGGTTCAAAGTAAATTAGCTAATGAGAAATTTGTTGCTGGTGCACCAGAAAAAGTATTGGCTAACGAAAAACAAAAAGAAGCCGATGCATTAGCAAAAATCGAGACACTGAAAAATAGCTTAGCTGGTTTACAATAAACTATACTAAGATAGAATGAAAAAATCCCATTTTAGAATTGGTTCTAAAGTGGGATTTTTTTGTTTTGGTAGTGTGATAAGTAGTCTAAAAAAGAAAATTTTATATTGGTATAGTGTGATAGCAACCGTAAATGCTAGAACTGTTGCATTTGCGTATTATGTTTCAACATTATGATTATATCGATTAACTGCAAGCGCCTTGTAATTAACAGAGTAAATAGCCCGTTCAACGATTATAGTTTTTTGTATTATGCAATATAAGTAAGTTTGTAATGAATTTCAAATACCACAAATGATCTTTCTATGAAAAGGATATTAAACGATTTATACAGGCAAAATTATTACAGAGGACTTGCAATTGGTTTAGACCCTTATCTAGAGTTTAATGATGCCATGAAAAATGAAGCAATCATTGCTGGATTTATTGCCGGTCGTATCGAGTTTGAGCGTCTTAATGGTTCTATTAGCAACGGCATCCCAGAGAGAATAGTTACCGATAAAATACTAGAAGATTTTTTAATTGCAGGTTTGCTCGGGTTACCAATCGATGATGAGGGTTATACTCCTTATCAACTTTCATTAATCTCAGAGTGGTACCTTAGTGGCATTGAAAAATACGAACCTCATGTTAATGTTTTGCTTAACGATCTTTTAGAAGTGAACGGAATCGAAATGCACTAAAAATAAAATATTGATAAAATAACAAGGCCTAAAATAAGTGTATTTTGGGCCTTGTTATTTTATTTGTTTGAAGATTACAATTTATACTTTAAAATGGCCATTACTTGTCTTGGAGCAATTGGATTTGTGCTGTAATTTTCGTGAACAGTATAGTTTAGTTCATTTGTTATGTTTGAAAGTTTGCATAGGAGAGATATTTTATTCCATTCGTATCCTAGCGATGCATCTACCGTTGTGTAACCTTTTAGTGGGATGTCCCGGTCCTCAATTCGTACTGTGTAAGTTTTAGGTGTTGTAGCAGGTGCAACCTCGGTCCAAACATAACGGTCGTTCCATCCTCCTAATCGGTTTCCTATATAATTTGCCATGGCACCTATGGTGAATCCCTTTAATTTTCCTGAAGGCACTTTGTAAAAGAAACTTAAGTTTGCTGTATTTTTTGGAGTTCTTACAAATAAATCACCTACAACAAAACTACCACTTGTACCAGATGATTTTGAAATTTTAGTTTCATTAAAACTGTATCCAGCATTGATATTTAATCCTTCTATTGGCCTAGCAATGATGTCTATTTCTAGACCTTTTCCTTTGGTAGCTCCTACTAAATCTCGTCTATTAGTATCTACATTTGGGGTAACGCCATCTGCACCAAATTGAGCTGTTTGTGCTAGATTATTGTTTTCTATCTGATAAACAGTAAGGTTTGTACTTAAAATTCCTTTCCAAAAATCTTTTTTGACACCAACTTCGTATTGGTCAATAATTGATGGATCAAGTGGTTTTAAGTCTACCGTTGTCCCTGTATTGGGAGTAAATGAGTTAGAATAGCTCGCAAAAAACGAAACTTCTTTATTAGGTTGAAAAACTATACCTGCTTTTGGAGAGAACGCTCTATTAACTGTTTTTGCAGAGGTAATAGGTTTTGCATTTTCATAAGTAGTAGTAATGTTATTTACATTGTTGATGCGTTCAATAACTTCTCTTGTAGTCGTTGCATCATTTTGCTGCCATGACCATCTAAGCCCTGCAAGAATCTTGAAATATTCATTTATCGAAATTAAATCTTGCGCAAATATTCCAAAACGCTGTGTATTTGTAGTTGCAAGTTGCGTTATTCTGCTAGGAAATGGCACATCAAGACTTTGCGTATTGTAATTGTAGTTTAACAAGTTTATGGCTGTCGTTTCGGTGGTAACAAGATCAGCTGGTCTTGTTGGGGCAAAAAAACCAAAAGTATAGCTTGGAGCCGAAGAATCTTCGTAATCAATTCCTGTAAATAAATCATGCTTTATTTTACCAGTTGTAAATGTTCCTTGTAAGCTTAACTGGTTGGCGAAAATTTTTTCGGCACCATCTGCTTGTGTTAAACCTCTTTTCCAGTTTATTTGTTGAACACCATTAGTAGTTGTATATGCTAAATTCGATAATTGCGCCGTTGATTTTTGTGTTCTATTGTACGATTGAAAAGAAGTATTAAAGCCTAATTTCCAGTTCTCATTAAAATCATGGTGTAATAATAGGGAAGCACTTGATGATTTTGTATTTCCTTTTGACCATAATGCCCCAAAATTAATGTTTCGAGGCGTATTGAGTATTTCTTTACCAACAATTCCTGTTCCAAAATCAGGTGTCCAGTCGGCGCTTAAATAATCACCTTGGAGAGTAATTTGTGTTTTATCGGTTACATTAATCAATAATGAGGGGTTGATATAAATTCTATCGTTTTTCACAAAGTCTCTAAAACTTTCTGATTTTTCATAAGAAGCATTCACACGATAAGCAATATTTTTATTCAAAGGGCCATAGAAATCTATTGACGGTTTATAATACGAAAAACTTCCTAATTGCATAGATAATTCGCCTCCCGCTGTAAACTTTGGCGTTTTTGTTACCAAATTCAAAATTCCTCCAGGAGCCACATTTCCATATAGCAATGCCGATCCTCCCTTTAAAAATTCGACTTTTTCTAAACCAGAAACTTCAGGTATTGATCCTCCGTTATAACGAAAGCCATTTTTAAACATGTTATTTCCAGACATGTCATACCCTCTTGAGAAGAATGATTCCTGTGCACCACCTCTTGCTGAACCCACATAAATTCCGTTAGCATTTTTTATGACATCACTCAATCTAATTGATTGTTGTTGGGCAATTATTTCTGCTCCTATAACTTGAACACTTTGCGGAGTATCCATAGGTTTTAAACCAGAACGCAAGACTGATACTGGTTTTTTCTCTCTATTATTGTTTATGATTACTTCTTTTAAAATTTCACCTTTTTTGTTTTTAATGGTATCATTTAATGCTTTTTCAAAAGGAGTGTCTTTTTGTTCGCTGCTTGTTGCATGTATAGGCTCTTGAGCAAATATGTTCGTACTAAAAAGTAACGTTGAGGCTGCAAATAATAGGTATTTCATGACTGTTTATTTAGAATAATTAAAAATAACAGCGCAAAGATAGAGTCCTCTTTTGAATTAACAAAATTTATTTAGATTAAATATGAATAAGGATTTAAAAGGAAAGTTAAGGTATTGTTTTAATGTTAGTTAGATTCATTATTTTTTTAAATATCTTTATCACGACCCTTTTTTTACAGTAAAATAGGATTAAAAAAATAGAATTCTACACCAATAAAATGAAATTAACTTGAGAAATAAGGTTTGTAGATTTCATAAGTCCCCACAATGAGCGACTAATTGAAAAGTATTACTTAGCAAGTCGGCGGCATTGAGTTAATCGGATCTACCTTTCAGTGAAAAATACTTTTTACTTGACTTTGTTTTTGAATTTTTTGATTCGGAAGTTTTTTGATCGAATGACCTTACCAGTATCGGTAATCATGATACAGCTGTAATCTGGGAATTGCTGCAGTAATTGTAAGCCTGCGTCCGTGCCTAAAACCATCAGCGAGGTACTCAAACCATTCGCTGTTTCGGCATCAGGGCCAAAAACAGTAACGCTGCATAAGCCTGTTGCGGGGTAACCTGTCGCAGGATTGATAATGTGCGAATAGCGTTTGCCATCCAAAACTACAAATTTTTCATAACTGCCCGATGTGGTTACTGCCTCTTGTGTTAAAGGCACTACAGCCAATAATTTTTCAGGACGAAAAGGATTTGTAATGCCTATATTCCAAGCTTTGCCATTGGGTTGTTTGCCCCAAGTACTCATGTCTCCGGAGCCGTTTATGATTCCGGCTTCAATGCCTTTATCGATCATCATTTGGCGACATTTATCAGTTGCGTAGCCTTCGCCGAGCGCACCAAAACCAATTTTCATACCTTTCAGTTTCAAAAAAATGGTTGTATTGGCGCTATCCAAAACAATGTTTTTGTAGCCTACTTTTTCAACTGATTTTTTAATAGCTTCTTCAGAAGGCATTTCAGTCATCGAGCCATCAAATTTCCAAATTCTGTCCATTGCGGCAAAGCTAATATCAAAACCGCCGTTTGTAACTTCCGAAAACCGTATCGCACGCTGCGTTAATTCAAAAACTTCTCGGTCTACTTTCACAGGTTGAACGCCCGCATTTCTATTCACTTCTGATATTTGGGAGTCTGACTTCCAGTCTGAAATTAAATTTTCAATTCGGCTAATTTCTCCAATAACAACATCAATATTTTTTTCTGCGGTAAGCGAATCTTGCGCTACAATTGTAATGTCAAAGCGACCGCCCATCAATAAAGTGGTTCGTTTACGCAATACTTGAGCATTAGCCGTAAAATGTACAACAAGCGCTATCAAAAGGAAAAAAGTGGTAATCGATTTTGTTTTCATAATTTATTTTTTACCAAAAACTATTAAGCGGGACAAGTCAATCAATTATTCGGACTAGAGTAAGCTCAGTAAATATCCCAAAAGTGAACTTCCAACAACCACCAAGGCGCTGTTAAGTTTTTTGTAGACTAACAAAATAAGCATACTCAGCACTGCAATCAATAGTGTTTTCCAATCTAGGATGCTTTCTGCTCCCATTGACCAGCAAACCGACACAATAATAGCAACCGAAGCCACATTTACAGCATCCAGAAAAGCAGCAAAAAGTACTGAGTTTCGCATTTTACTGACCAAAGGATTGAGCAACGCAACAAATACAAACGAAGGCAAAAAAATACCGACAGTAGCAACAATCGCGCCCGTCCATTCGTTTATTTGATAGCCAATAAACGTTACCGATGAGAAAACGGGTCCGGGCGTAAATTGCCCAATCGCAATCGCATCAATTAATTGTTGGCGCGTTAAAAGTCCGGTAGCAACTAACTCCGTGTCTAAAAAAGCAAATAAAACATAGCCACTACCGTACAGTATAGCGCCAATTTTTAAAAAAATCCAAAATAACTTTGCATTAGTACTAGCCAAAAGTGTTCCTGTGGTTGTGGGTAAAGCAACTAAAGGTAGCATACAATTACTTCTAAAGGCACCATTCGAATTCCAATACTTCAAAAAAAGACCCACAAAACCAGCCCCAAATAGCAAATAAATTTCATAATAATGCAGCAATGAACCCAGTAAAACTAGCAAGCCAATGAGGGCTAAAGTCACCGTTTTCAATGATTTTTTGGCCAACGGAAAAACCGCTGCAATAATTATAGCAATAATCGCGGGTTTAATTCCGTACAAAAAAGGTTGTACGGCAGGAGTTTGTCCATATTCTTTGTAGCTCCAAGCCAAAAAAGCAGTAATCAAAACCGCTGGCGAGATAAAGCAAAGTCCGGCGATCAATAATCCTTTCCAGCCGCCTTTTTCATACCCAATATGTATGGCCATTTCTGTGCTATTTGGACCAGGAATCAAGTTGGTAGCGCCTATCAAGTCTAAAAAATGTTGTTCGCTGAACCATTTTCTTTTGGCAACCACCTCGTCCTGCATCATCGCAATATGAGCTGGAGGACCGCCAAAACCAATGATGCCCAATTTCAAAAAAAGGCCTGCAATTTCTTTTAAGGGAACACTACTTTTTTGAGTCATGGGGTTCAGTTTCAATTGTAAAAGGTAAAGGTACTATTTGCTGTCCGTTTTCAAAAAAGGAATTTTTCGTCAATAGAATTATTTGGGCGTGCCCCTCCGTAAAAACTTCGGGTCGTGCTGTACGCTCCCGCTTTTTTTAGTCTGCCCGAAAAAGGGCAGTCTAAAAAAGAGCTCCGCTGCCATCACTCACGCGGACAAAGTGCTACAAATGACACGAGTTGTAAAAACGTAGTTCAGCCTTTTAATAACAATCAATGAGTATTTGTCCGTTTTCTTTATAAAAAGCAATACTCTTGCTGGATTGCTGTAAACAAATCGTATCAAGTACTTTTTCAACGTCTTTTTGCATCGCGAGCGACCCACAAATCAAAATCGTACCGCCATCTTGCAATAGTTTTCCAAAAAACAAGGCGTCACGCTGAATCAAATCCATCACATATTCTTGCTTACCTTCACGAGATAGTGCCAGATTAAAACTGCTCAATTGTTGCTTTGCCAGCATGTCGTTAGCAAATTGTTGGTAACCCATTACTGTTGCGGTTTGCTGACGAAAACCACAATACAAATGGGTTGCTATTTTCTTCTGATTTTGTGAAATCATTCCCAAAAATGGTGCAATACCCGTTCCGTTAGATATCATCGCTACTTGAGTTACTTTTTTAGGTAAATGAAACGATTTGTTTGAAATTATCCTTCCTTTAAAAACGCTTCCTTTCTCTAAATCATATAGGTAGTTCGAGCCCAAACCTGATGGATGTAGTTTGACTACCAATTGCATTTTTCCATTCACTTTTCCAATAGAGTAGAGGCGCTCTTGATTATCATTTGCCGGATACACAGCGAGTAAATCGCCTGAGGTATATCTAGAAAAAGTATTGGTTTGTAATGTCAACAGAAAAGTATGTTCGGTGGCTGAAATCAATGTTTTGTCGAGTACCTTTATTTTTTCAAGACCTTTTGGGACTTCATTATAAAGTGATGGAGTAGTAGATAGGTTTACGCCAGTTTGGGCGTTCCATAAGTTAATCCATGCAACAAATTCGGTAGCCGATTTGTCGTTGACTGTTTGCATTTCCAATATACGATTCGCCCATTTTTGCTGTGCTAAAGCTTTATCAACATCATTGGCAAAGGCACAAAAATCAGGATAGGCTAATGATCCAAACCCCACCACCGAAAACTGAATGGGTTGCTGTTGGGCCATTTTTTGTAAGCGTGCTAAAAAGTTAATGGCATTCGCAGGTGCATCGCCCAAGCCATGGGTTGAAGTAAAAACAATCAGTTGTTGCGCTTTTGGGTAGTTTGTGTACGAATTTAGTTCGCCCAAAAACGTTTTTTTGCCTTGCGTTACTAACTGTTTCTGAATAGCATTTGCAAATGCCAGCGTACTTCCGTTTTCTGATCCTACTAGTAAAATAATTTCACTTTCGACAGCTTTAAACATGTTTTTGATTCGGCTTGCTCTGCGTTTGAGCGTCATGGCAAAACCAGAGTAAATGAAAAATAAAATATTGATGCTAGCCAGCGCCAAAACTATTGCCCATAAAATGCTCGTGCGACCCGTGTGCAAATCTAAATTCCATTCGGTTGCAATGGTTTGCAACGGAAAAAGAGTTTCGCTCATGATGGCACCCGTTTGTTGGTTCACTTCAATTTCACGGTCGTGTAGTGTGATGATGTAAAAATCTTCGGGATCGTCAGAGAATGGGAATTCAATTTTTTTAACCTCGCTTAAAAGAGTTGTCGAAAAGAAATTAGTAGTCGCTTTTGCAGGAGAAACGGTTTGATTGGTTGGTTCACTAGTCTTTTTTTCTAGGAAAAAATTAAATTTTTCTAAAGTTAAATACGTTCCAGAAACGGAAAGTAAAATTATAGGAATCAATGATAAGCGACCCAAATACACATGATAATATTGCGCAAAATTCTCCTTTATGATTTTGGAGTACAACGCTTTGAAACCTTTTTGGCGGTTGAGCAATAAGGCAAAACCTGAAATAGCAATCAAAAGCAATAAAAAAGAAACAAAACCTACAATAAATCGTCCCGTTTCTTTAAGAAAAAGGGAGCGATGCAAGGCGGTTGTCCATTGTATGAATTCACTTTTTTGCTCTGGTGTTCCTAAAATTTTGGCTGTTTTTGCATCAACATACGCATTTACATCATTGCCTTTTTGATCGATACCTTGTAGGGTTACAAATTGATTGTGATCTACTGTGAGTTCAGTGATTTCAGGATATGTTTTTCGTAAAACAGGAAAGGTTTGGTCAAGGCTGATGGCATCAAAATTAGCAATCTTGTAGGGCGGCGTTTTTTCTTGAATGGCATCAACGGCAAGGATTACTCCCGTAACCGATGCCAATACTAAGAATGCAGTAGAAAAAATGGCTAAAGTTAAGTGTGCGGAACGCCAAAAAGAAAGTGTCATGTTGAAAAGGTATTTTCAGGACTCCAAAAGTCGGTTCGAGAAAAGGAGCGGGATATTAAAAAGTTACTGCTTGATCAACGCAGATTTGTGTTTCAGGTGGTTTTGCGTGAGGGGTTGCAGTGGAGCTCTTTTTTATAAAGGCTTTTTTTGCCTTTATAAAAAAAGCGGGAACGGAAGACCCGACCCGACTTTTTTTAAAGAGGGTCACGCCCCAAAAAAAACGTTGTTTTGTTTTTTAAATTTTGTTCAAACGCACGTAGCGAATGTAGTTTTTGCCTTCGGTTTTTGCGGCAATTCCCTCCGTTGTTAAAGGAATTTCAAGATCGGCAGTGTGGTATTTTTGATCTTCTACCGATGTTTCAAAACGCAATTTAAAACCTTTGTTGATTTTAGCATCTTCGATTTCGATGGTGGTAATACTACGATCACCGCCCGTTACCGATGCGCCCGTTTTAGCACTGATGTTCTCTGGTTTTTTCGAATAAAATTTATGCCATTCTTTAATGGTTTTGTACCATTTTTTATCGTCGCCCATAACGTATAAGGTTTTTACGTATTCGCCTTTGGCATTGACCAACGACACTACGATATATGCGCCCTCGCCCATGTAGTTAGACATTTGCAACATGCATTTGTATTTGCTTGTTTGGGCTGTAGACGACGCAGATACGAGGAATAAAAAGGCTATGGAAAGGCTGATTTTTAAGATTGATTTCATGTGTTGATGCTATTTTTTATTTTAAAAAGTCTAAAGAAATTTTGTTTTGAATTAACGACTCGTTTTCTTGTGCTAAGGCATACGGACTTTCATCAAAGTCGGTTAAAATGTCTTTTTTGGCACCGATAGAAATAAGGTATTTCAAGATCGTATCGTCTTTTGCAATAAGAGCTGCTTTGTGTAATGCAGTTAAGCCATCTTTGTTTTTAGCATTTGGATCGATGTTTAATGTGGCTAATTTTTGCAACAGAGAAAGGTCGTTTTTAACTACGGCAAAATGCAGTAAAGTGTTGCCATCTTTTTGGGGAGTAGCCAAATTTAGGCCTTTGTCCTGCAAAAGTTTAATTTTTATTTCAAACGGATCAGCAGTAGTGGCTCCACGAGGTGCAGGTCGGTAGGATTGTACGAGATAGAATCCCAAATTATTATTGTCTTTATCAAGTACATTTACGTCAGCACCTTTGTTTAAAAGTGCGGTAATTGCTTCTGGAGTTCCTGATTTAACTGCCATTGTTAGCGCGGATTCGCCTTTGTTGTTTTTAGCATTGCTATTTTTTACCACTCCTAAAAATATGTCTAAAGCGGCATTGTCACGAGCAGTTGCGGCAATCATTAAAGGTGTCGTGCCGTCAATAGTTGCTGCATTGGCATCTACACCTTGCGAAAGAAAGTAGTTGATGATAGCCGTTTGGTTGGGTTTATTGGCTAAATAACGCAACACATTTTCGCCTGATTTATTGGTAGCTGTGGCTTTTATTTTTAAAGTTTCGACTAAATATTTAAAAGTTTCCAATGAAGTAGTTTCACGGCGTGTACCTTGTGCGGCAAACAATAAAGCGTTGTTGCTGTATTTTACGCCTTTGTCTAAAAGCGATTGTAAAAGAGCGGTATTGCCTGATTTGGCAGCATAGTCAAATGCGGTGTTTCCTGCAGTATCAGTGTCTTTTAGTGATAATCCTTTTGAGGTGAAATAAGTAGCAAGACTTAAGTTTTTATCGGCTGCAATCGACATGAGTAGCAGCGTCACTCCATCTTTGTATTTTTTCTTTGGGTCGGCACCGGCTTTAAAAAAAGCTTCATAAAGTGCTGGATTATTTTGTCCACCGATGGCTGCGAATGTTAAAGGAGTTTCACCCTTACTGTCTTCAAGATTTATGTCTGATCCTTTTTTGATGAGGTATTCAACTAACGCTACATTTCCTTTGTTGGCAGCCCAATGCAGATAAATACGGCTGTCGTGCGTAATTTTAGTTACTTCATTTCCGGGTTGGTCTATCAAGAACTGAATAGTAGCTAAAGGTGCATCATTATTGATGGCCATTACGGTTGCATCAAATGCGTTTGAAGTAGATGCCGCTGGATTATTTCCTTTTGCAATTTCAGCTTGTACAGTAGCCACATCTGGAGCGGTTTTCCAGAAGGCTTGCTCTAAAAGACTGTTTTTTTGTTGTGCATTCATCCATGCGGTGGTGCAAAGGGTAAGTGCTAGTATGAGATTTTTTTTCATAAGATTTATGATGCTTAAGTATGTTCTGTTGTATTGATTATTTAGATTAAATAAAAATAATACAAATGTAAAAATTAAATTAATATCTTCGGCAATAATTGTGGCAATTATCACAAAAAATTAAGATTTGTTAGCTAAATAATTCAAGCTTTCGTTTACCTTATTTATTTGCCTATTTGGATGTTAAAAACAAGAAAAGGTTTAATCGCATACAGTCTGACTTGCAATGCCTTTCTTTGTGTTTTTTTAAATTAATCTTTGGCAAACATTTATCATCAATAAGAAAGTTGCTTTAAAAGTTGCAATGAAATAGAGGTTTTATTAAAAGTAAGTACACTAAATTGTTTGATTTTTGACATAAAAAAAACTCACTGCAAATGAGTGAGTTATATTAAAAGTAGTTAAAACTTCTATTTGATTTTTTTTAATCCAAATTGTTCGGAGCTCGGCTTGCCAAGCAGTTTTCCCGAAATTTGAGCTACAATACTATCAGAATTGACTTTGGTATAGGTTATTTTTTGTGGAAAATCGTTTTTTAGGTTTTCAAAAATGACTTGCTTTTCGGTTTGAGATAATAAAGGGAATGCAACTGGCTTGTCGTTGTTTTGTCCTTTGATCGTTGCAGTGTAGGTGAGTTGTTGTCCTATTTGTTGCAAATTAATTGTTTCAAAATGCACGGTATCTTTGGTATTGATAAAATAAGAGGTAGCCGAAAAGGTACTATCGTTTTCTTGCTTCCAATTTTCTTTTAAACTTCCTTCAGCTGATTTGCTCTCCCAATTTCCTAGAAGCCAAGTGGCCGCTTTTATTTTTTCTTTCTCGGTTGTTTCTTGATTTTTACAAGCAACCAAAGCAAGCAGAAGTAGTAACGAGGTTGTTTTCTGAAACATAAGCTTAAAATTAGAAGGTTATTTTTAACAAGCTAAAGTATAAAAAAAAGGTATTGGTTTGGCTTTTTTAAAGTTTGAATTCTTGAAAATTAATCGAGTTTTATCTTAATCGTAATTTGACCAAAGCAGCTAGGATATTTTGAGATTGAAATTTAATCAAACCTCAAAAACTTAGCCTTAATTGCACTACGAATACATTTTTGAAGAATTTCTCACTCAAGTCTTTTCTCTCTTAATCCAACTTCAATGACCTGATATGTCTGATATGGTTTGAAATAAATTTATGCTTTTAAATGTTCGATTTCAAAATAGCATACACCAATTCTTTTGTTGGTTTTTGCTCTTGCAATTGCGTACGAACCTGTTCAAAAGTTACTTTAAAGGTACATCCGGATTTGTAATGACTACAACCGTAAGCTGTTTTTCCTTTTAAAACGGTTCCTTTTTTGCATTGCGGACATGCTAATTCGTCAGGAACAGCTTTTGCAACTGTCTTTTTTGTTTCCAAAACAAGTTGGAAATTTTCGTCAAAACGCAGCAGTCCTTCAACTGTTCCAGTTTCGGTTTTAAAATCCTTCAAGTTCACCGTTGATCCTTTTTGAAGTAATCTTATAAATTGATTTTCGGATATTTTTTTATCACTAAAAATAAATAGCAATTTAAAATTACAACCCGTTTTATAATTGGTACAACCGTAAGCAGCTTTTCCTTTCAGTAAGGTTCCTGTTTTGCATTTCGGACAGGTTTCGGTCAAAATCCCCACAGCTTTCTTTTTTTCTGTTTTTGCAACTAATTTTGGGCTGGTGGCAACCTGCGAAATGTTGGCGCGCCTGCTTTCGCTGCGCACTTCGTCAACCAAAGTGGCCACCATCATTTTCATGTTTTTGATGAACGAGCCAGCTGTAAAAGTTCCTTTTTCAATATCTTTTAATTGTTTTTCCCAAGTTCCGGTTAACTCTGCTGATTTCACCAATTCGTTCTGAATCGTGTCTATCAATTGAATGCCGGTTGTAGTAGGTAAAACTTGTTTTTTATTTCGAACGATGTATTGTCTCCTAAAAAGTGTTTCAATAATATTCGCTCGTGTTGACGGTCTACCAATACCATTTTCTTTCATCAATTCGCGCAAGTCTTCATCGTCAATTTGTTTTCCTGCTGTTTCCATGGCGCGTAACAAAGTAGCTTCGGTAAATTGGTTGGGAGCTTTGGTTTCTTTTTCTAAAAAGGAAGGTTGGTGTGGTCCTTTTTCGCCAACAACAAAACGGGGTAAAATATCAGCTTCTTTTTCCTTGGCGTTTGAGCTGAGCCTTTCGGCTTCGCTCAAGACAGGCCTTGTCGAAGCTTCGAAAACGCTACGAAAACCTTTTTTCAGAATTTCTTTACCCGTAGTTTTAAATAATACTTCGGCTGCTTTGCCTACAACAGTGGTATTGGCAACCAAACAATCATCATAAAAAACGGCAATAAAGCGTTTGGTAATTATGTCATAGACCTGTTGTTGATTGTATTGCAAATTGTTTTGTACCCCGGTCGGAATTATAGCATGGTGATCGGTTACTTTTTTATCGTTGAAAACCTTAGGCGATTTTTTAATTTTTTTTTCCAAAAGCGGTTGCGTCAACGCCGCATAATTGGTTAATTTTTGCAAAATACCTGGCACTTTAGGGTAAATATCGCTCGGCAAAAAAGTAGTGTCCACTCTAGGGTAGGTGACCACTTTTTGTTCGTACAGTGTTTGAACAATTTTTAAAGTCTCGTCTGCCGAAAAACCAAATTTTGTATTGCAATACACCTGTAAGCCCGTTAAGTCAAACAGTTTTGGAGCGTATTCGTTTCCGTTTTTTTTATCGATCGAAACAATTTCAAACTCGCTTTCTTTTACTTTGTTGGCCAAAAGTTCTCCATCTTCTTTATTTAAAAAGCGACCATCTTCATAGCTAAAAAGCGTATCTCTGTACAAGGTTTGCAATTCCCAATAGGGTTGCGGTTTAAAATTTTCGATTTCCTTGAAACGGTCCACTACCATTGCCAAGGTTGGAGTTTGCACTCGACCAATTGAAAGTACTTGTTTGTATCCGCCGTGTTTTACAGTGTACAAGCGTGTTGCATTCATGCCCAAAAGCCAATCGCCAATGGCTCTTGAAAATCCGGCGTAGTATAAATTATCGTAGTTTGAAGCAGGTTTTAGGTTCTGGAAACCCTCTTTTATGGCTTCGGTCGTTAAGGATGAAATCCACAACCGTTGCACTTTGCCTTTGTAATTGGCTTCGGTCATTACCCAGCGCTGAATCAGCTCTCCCTCTTGCCCAGCATCGCCACAATTGATAACCAATTCAGCTTGGTCAAATAATTTTTTAATGATTTTAAATTGCTTCTGAATCCCCGAATTCGCTACTATTTTCGTTTCAAATTTCTCGGGTAGCATAGGTAAATTATTCAAATCCCAGCTTTTCCAATGCGGTTTGTAATCGTTGGGTTCTTTCAAGGTACACAAATGCCCAAAGGTGTATGTAACCGCGTAGCCATTGCCTTCAAAATAGCCATCGTGCTTGGTATTAGCACCCAAAACAGCTGCTATTTCACGCGCTACACTTGGTTTTTCGGCAATGCAAACCTTCATTTTTTACTATTTTTTTTGATGGCGCAAATCTAGGAATTTACAAATAGGTCTTGAAATTAATTCAGCAGTAATTATGAACGACAATTTTTAGAAAAAGAATTAGGAATACATCAGGAGAATGCTATTGCAGTTCGGGTAAGTAAATATGAAAAGTAGATCCTTCATTTATTTCAGATTCGGCAGTGATTTTTCCGCCATGATTTTCAACGATTTTGCGAGCAATGGTCAAGCCAATGCCTGTTCCTTCGTATTCTTTGCGATCATGAAGGCGTTGAAAAATTTCAAAAATTTTATCCTTGTATTGTTTTTCAAAACCAATGCCATTATCAGTTATGGTTATTATATGGTAATTAGTATTCAATATCATTTTGTCAGGCTGAGTCGCATCGAAAGTGATTAGTTTACTATCGATTTTTACAATTGGAGTTCTTGATGAAGGACAAAATTTTAACGAATTACTTATGATATTTTGTAAAAGTTGACGGAATTGAAACGGTATGATAGTTATGTTTTCTGCATTAGCAATTTCAATTACTGCTTTCTTTTCAGCTAAATCTTCTTTGAGCATGGCCATTGCTTCTTCTACAATTTCCTTCAGGTTGCAAGACACAAACTTGCGTTGTGTGGTGCTTGTTCTAGAGTAGGCAAGTAGGTCATTAATTAAAGTCTGCATGTGTAGGGCCGAAAGTTTGGTTCGCTCTACGTAATATTTGCCCATGGCTGATAAATTGTCATATTCTTCAACAAAAATACGTCCCGAAAAAGATTGAATTTTACGCAGCGGTTCCTGCAAATCATGACTAGAAATATAGGTAAACGATTCAATTTCTTTGTTAGCCAACAGGAGTTCATTGGCTCTTTTTTCCTTTTCTTGATTTTGAAATTCCAATTCGGTATTAGCAACAGCAAGCTCTTCGGCTCGTTTTTGCTTTTCCTGGTTTTGATATTGGAGTTCGATATTCGCAAGCGCCAATTCGTTTGCTCTGTTTTGTTTTTCTTGATTTTGATACGCCAGTTCTTTATTGGCTATGAGTAATTCTTGCGCTCTTTTTTCTTTTTCTTGATTTTGATAAGCCAGTTCTTTATTAGCAATTAGTAATTCCTGCGCTCTTTTTTCTTTTTCAATATTTTGATTAATAAGCTCTTGGTTGGCAATTTGGAGTTGATGGGCTAATTCGGCATTCTCGACGCTTTGCTTTTTTAGTAAGTCATTGAGTGTTTGTAATTCGCGCTTTTGCTGCTCTGTTTCCATAATTTGCTGCGCTAAATTATGGTTCGTTTCTTTTAATAGTGCTTGCTCGTCATTTGCTTCCATATCCTCTTTTTGCACCATTATATTATTTGCTTTTATAAAATTGAAAGGCAAAGATAGACTAACTAATGATGCTAAACTACTATCGGTATTTTATAAAGTGGAACATTATTGTTTGTAAATGAATTATCGTCTGATTAATTAAATACAAGTATCTACTTTATTTTGAGTTTGGCAGTGCTATTTTTTAGTTTTAGTATAAAATTGGTAAACGATTTAGCCAAAATAGTACAAATGACGTCGAAGGCGGAGAACTTCACCAAACAGGGCATTTTTAAGCTGTCCTCAATTTTTAGCTTTGTTTTTTAGGTAGCAGTCGTTTTGTTTTCATAACACGCACATTCCCGCTATCCGTTACAATCTTTACTGCCGAACTCCGGCAGCAAAGGATTTTCACTGCTATCGGGGCTTAGCAGTCGTTGCGCTATTTCAGAAGGCGAGTGGCGGTTTTGATAAAGTACAAAAGCAGCTCAATAACAAGCTGCTTTTGTGTTGTTGAAGACACTTTTCCTCCTAACAAATCAGTAAATAAAAAGGCGAAGTCAGGAGACTTCGCCTAGCAGTGGTTGCGCAACAACTACGGCTGTTGTGCGTAGTTATTTTATTCGTTTTTTGATGTTTTTGATCCACGTCATATCTTCTATTTCATTAAAAAAAGGTTGTTTGGATATTTCTATATATTTTTTTGCAAATCGTATTTTATTATAACCTTCATTTCCATCAAAAAAGTCTTTGATACTTTTCTTTTCACTAGTTTTCAAATCTAAAAATTCACTTGAGTTTTTAGCATTCTCTAAAAGTTTGTTTTCAAGGAATATTTTTTTGATTTTTTGATCTTCCTCTGAAAATTCCATTAAGGCTTGATAATATAAAATTGCATTTAAACAATCTTCGATTTCAGTTGGTGGATTTGTCAAATTATTGTTTATATCAATTAGCACTGTGCCTTCTTCTTTATTTATTAATCTTTCAAAAAATAAATTTTTATTTGTTTCGTAAGGAACGTCGACCTTTTCGTTGTCGGTATCAATTAAGCAGAAAACTTTTCCTTTAATACTATAATCTGGGTCTTTTATTGGAGATAAAAGATACATATAAATTTTGCGTACCTCTTTATAACTTCCCATAGGAAGAATTCTTAAATTATTATTTTTAATTTCTGCTTTAAAAATTTCTTCAAAGTAAATTTTTTCAGATAATCCTTCGCAAATAATCCAATTATAATTATTCTCTTGTAATAAAGAAAAGACAATTGATTGAACTAAATCATTGTAACTTTTTATGTTGTAATCAATAGGTAACTGTCCTTTAATTTTTTTCCTTGATTGAGTAATTGTTTCGCGATAATTATATAGGTTGAAGTAATCTACTGTAATTTCATTTTTACTATTCTTTCTAATTGATGTAGCACTTCCTTTTGTAACTACAGGAAGATAGCCATACCAATGAGTTGAAATTATTATTTGATGATTTTGTTTACTAATGCCAATTAGTTTTTCAAATTGTCCATAACAACTTGAAATGTGTAATGATGCCTCTGGTTCATCAATTGCTAGAATTATATTACTATCTCGATCACTATTTTTTAGTAAAAACGAATAAGCAACATCAATTAATGCTTTCCTTTTTTCACCCGAACTTAATTCGCTTACTGGAATTCTTTTTGTATCGTTTTCTGATTTTTTGTTAAGTACTTTTATTGAAAAATATGCCTCTATAATTTTCGATACTAAATCTGGCATTGTTAAACTATTTTTGAAATGCCCTTTATATTCATATATTTCCAAAACGCCTTCGATGTCTTTTACAAATGTATCTAAATCCTTATTAATTTGTTTTAGTGTTGCTGGTTTGATTGCTTTTTCAATCTCTGATTGAATATTTCTATCCATCAGTTTTTGCATATCTTGGGTTTCTAACTTTGTATATGTGTAAACATCTGTTTCTACAGGAATATATATGTAAGAATAATGAGAAATTATATAGTCATAAAATCCTTTAAAATATTTTTGTAATTCGTCTTCTTCGTGCTGAATTAGTGGATTTTCATTAATAAAATCTAAATAGTTATGATAAGAACCAAAATAAATTCCGCTTTCATTGAACTTTTTGCCAATAAGAATAAGCAAGTATTCTTGATTATCATAAACTGCTTTTAATTCTTCTCTATGATTATAAAATTCATCAAGTGATTTTGATTTTGTTTTTATTTTTGTGTTCCATAGAAAATTTGAAAGTTTTACTGCTTTCTCAAAGTTTTCTAAATCCTCTTTTTTACTTTTTTTTAAAACGTCCTTTTTTATTATAAAAACTGGCGCTATAAATGGAATATTTGCGCCACCAAGACCGCCTTCGTTTTTTGCTTCGTTATTTATTGGCCATTCTTGATTATTTTTTTTGTTTATGGCGCAATCCAAAGCTTCAAGTATTGAACTCTTTCCAACTCCATTTTCTCCAATAAGACTTGAAAAACCATTTCCTTCTGAAATTGGAATGAAGCTAATTCCTTTATAAATTTTAAAATGTCTTAAGAAGAGAGAAGTTATCATAATATCTTTTAATTTTCTTTATATCTTGTTTGTTTTGAGTGTCTTAGGTGTAATTAAGGATAGTGTTCTCGCGCTGTAAGCAGTTTGGGACTATATCAAGCTCATTATTCGGATTAGCCAAATCTCCCAAACACAGAACCATATTTAAATTAAGCCTAATACCACAATTGCTTGTAGCGTGTGCTATGTGCTGTTTTTATTTTGAAATTGAATTTGATTTGAATGAATTGATTATTGGTTCCATTCGACCTACAAGTTTATCTTTGTAACCTATGTTTGTCCACGACATTATTTGATAAAGGTTTTTCTCGTCTTCCAGAATTGCGTATCTGTAATAAACTCCTTTTCCATTTTCTAAATCCTTACCGCTCATTGAGAAAAAAATAGCATTACAAGAGTTAATTTTGGTAACACCATAATCGGAGGTTTTGAAATCTGCTGTAATTTCATTGAAATGATTAGTTATCACTTTGTAATACCCAAACAAGCTCGGAGAAACTTTATGAACGCCCATTTTTATTCCATTTTGAAAACCTTCTTTTGTTTCTTCTAACACGATAAAATGCAAATCTTCTTCGGATTTTCGAAACTGAACTTTAGCTAATTCATTCATTTCATCAGTTCTTTCAAAATCTGAAGGAGCTTCTATTGAATAATTTTCTGTAAAAATTCTTTCATTTTTATTTTCGCTTTTATCACACGAGAAAATACAAATTAAAAATGTTAAAAAGATAATTTTTTTTAAGTGCATTTAGTATATATTTTTTTGTTTTTACCTGTTAAATTAGCAATTCTGTTCTGTACAAATAGCACACAACTTGTTTATATATCCTACTCTATTGCTCCAATCTCCCTATATTCGGTTTGATAATCGGCAGTTTGTATCAATTTTGTATGTCATTCAAATATATAATTTATTTCCGAAAAAGCTGATAAAAACGTACTTCTATAATAGTAATCTATTTTCTTATGAATTTTATGAAAAACCTTAAAAGTCTTTTTTAACGAAAATCCATAGCCCTGATGGAAGCGGCATCTCCCGATTATAAAAACAAGGCTTTTTAGCCGTAGTTTTTATGATCGGGAATACAGCGGACAGCAGGAATAGCTCCTAAAAAAACCTTTGATTGTGTACTATTTTACTGTTGAAAGTTGCTACCGTAGGGCTGTTTGTATTGTTGATGGCTTTGTGCTGATAAAGATTTATGTAGATTAAGAAGACACCAAAAACGAGCCTTGCAAACTGAATACTTTTTTCGTAATTTTGCACCCTAAATAAAGGACTAAGAAAATGTTAGATAGACTGCAAATAGTAAAACAGCGTTTTGATGAGATTTCGGATTTGATTATTCAACCGGATGTAATCTCGGATCAAAAGCGTTATGTGCAATTGAATCAAGAGTATAAAAGTTTAAAGGCGTTGGCCGAAAAACGCGATGAATACGTTTTGTTAATGGCTAATATTGACGAAGCCAACGAAATTATAGCTGATAATAGTGATGCAGATATGACCGAAATGGCCAAAATGCAACTAGAGGAAGCCAAAGAACGTTTGCCAGTGCTTGAAGAAGAGATCAAATTCATGTTGATCCCAAAAGATCCGGAAGATGCTAAGAACGTGATGGTGGAGATTCGTGCCGGTACAGGTGGTGACGAGGCCAGTATTTTTGCAGGTGATTTGTTCCGTATGTACACTAAATACTGCGAAAACCATGGTTGGAGAACATCTGTAGTGGATATGAACGAAGGGACTTCGGGCGGATTTAAAGAGGTGATCTTTGAAGTTACAGGTGAGGATGTGTACGGTACTTTGAAGTTTGAAGCGGGTGTACACCGTGTACAACGTGTTCCACAAACGGAAACGCAAGGTCGTGTACATACATCGGCAGCGACAGTGATGGTTTTGCCAGAAGCGGAGGAATTTGATGTGCATATTGATATGAACGATGTTCGTGTTGATTTCTTTTGTTCGTCAGGACCTGGAGGACAATCGGTAAACACGACCAAATCGGCTGTACGTTTAACGCACATTCCTACTGGATTAGTGGCTCAGTGTCAGGATCAAAAATCACAACACAAGAATAAAGATAAAGCTTTTGGCGTATTGCGTTCTCGTTTATACGAGCAGGAATTAGCTAAAAAGCAAGCTGAAGATGCCTCTAAACGTACTTCGCAAGTAAGTTCGGGTGACCGTTCGGCTAAAATTAGAACGTATAACTATGCGCAAGGACGTGTTACAGATCACCGTGTGGGCTTAACACTTTATGATTTGGGTAATATCATGAATGGTGACATTCAAAAAATTGTTGACGAGTTGCAATTAGTAAACAATATGGAAAAATTAAAAGAAGCGAGCGAGGTTTTTTAAATTTCGATTTCTTTTTCAAAATTAAAAAATACCGTGCCTTTGGGACACGGTATTTTTTTGAATTAATAATACTTTTTTTATTATTCAGCTAAGAAACTAGTATCTGACTCAATGGTAAGACCAAATAGTGCTTGCTTAAAGGATCTATATTTTTTACTAGCCGAATCCATTTTGGTGCCTAAGTTTTTTGAATCTTCTAAATTGTCCATTTTAAAATTGAGTTCGGTAGTCTTTTTTTCAAAAGCCGTTTCAATTTTATTCCAATTTGCTTTAGCGTCTGCTTTATTTCTAGAAGTAACTGAATCTACGAATCGCACGTAATCATTAGTTACGATTTCTACTTTTTTTTCGGCTTCACTTTGGCAAGATAGCAAGCAGATATTCAGTAAGAGGATTAGTAGAAGTATTGAGGCATTTTTCATTTTTCATTTATTTTTAGAGATTATCAGCATTACTTGTACTGATTTTTCTTGGGTCTCATGATTCCCATTTATTTTATTTAAAGTGGAATCATAAAATCTTTTTCGGTAATTGGAACAATTTTTATAATCTATGAGTTTTTTTGGTGTAATAGTTTGAAATAGTTGGTGAGATTTAAAAATTAGTAAAACAGCAAAATTCACACTACTTGTGATAGTGTGAATCGTACTGAATTGATCTTTTATTTTTGTTTGTTGATGTCTGCAAGATGATTAAAATTTTGAACTTCATCTTTGATGATTTCTGTCGTGTGCCCTAAAAATTCTTGTGATTCTCTTTTTAGATCTTGCACAGTTTGTGAAATTTTATCTGACAATTTCCCAGTTGTTTCAACAACTTTATCTTTCAAATCGGTGCTTTTATCAGCGATTTTTTTTCTAGTTTCACTTCCTTTTGCTGGAGCGAATAAAATTCCTAAAACAGTTCCTACTGCTAGTCCACCTAATATTCCTACTGCTAAATTGCTATTTTTCATGTTTTCTAGTTTTAATTGATTATCCTTTGATTACTCTTAGTAAAATAGCGATTAGTGCTATTACTAATAAAATGTGAATGATTCCTCCTGCGCTGTAAACGAAGAATCCTAATGCCCATAGTATTACCAATACTACTGCTGCTGCGTATAATAAGTTTTGCATAACTGTATGTTTTTAAATTTTTTTTTAAAATTTTATTGCCGCGTAAATGCTCAATACGCTATTTTTTGAATCGGGAAAGGTGTAGGTTCCTCCAGCAAAATTACGCTCTTTACCTACGGTAGTTAATCCGTAATTGTATCGTGCTCCAATTCCGAATTTGTCAAAATCGAAACCAACACCTGCAGCAACTCCTATATCTACAGTATTTAAATCATCTTTGTCAATTGATTCCTCAAAATTGATGTTTCCATCTTGACCTTCATTTGTTATTTTAGAATCAATTAGGAAAGCTGCGTAAGGACCAAAATGCACGTTGAAATTTTTGGTTAAATTGGCTTTAACTAAAACTGGTACTTCTACATAGTTCAATCTAAACTTAGCTGTTCCTTGTGCAAATAAATTATCGTATCGTAATTCTGCTCCTTTTGTGGTGTAGTTTAATTCAGGTTGAATCGCTAAACTTGATGATATTGGTAATGTTGCAAAAAGACCAACATTGAATCCGCTCAATAGGTTTTGATCATCTACATCTTCCGTGTAAAGGTTAGACATGTTGTAACCTCCTTTTATACCTATAGAAGGGCTGTTTTCTTGTGCTTGTATTTGCGATACTCCTGCAAGAACTAGAACAAGCGCTAAAATGTTTTTTAAGTTTTTCATATCGTTTGTTATTTGTAGTGTTAATTTCTTTTTACAAAGATGCGATCACTTCACAAATTGCGTGTTACATCAATTTATTGATTTGTTATAGAATTTACAGATGTACTTGATGGGATTAATATAAACGATCTTATTAAACACTCATTTAAGAGTTTTTTGTGACGGATAATTCGTTTATAAGTGGTTCAATATTAATGTTTTATTGTTGTTTTTTTGATTTCACTCCAACTAGAATTTTTTCATGAAAGGTGTTACATAATATAACTATTTGCAACAGTATTAATTTTTGAAAATGTCAAGTAAGGCCATAAAAAAAACAGCAGCTAGACTTAAAAAGTCGAACTGCTGTTATGATTGTACATTGTAAATTTTGATTTACACTGCGGGTAAAAATAGGGTAAAAGTAGCTCCCACACCTAACTCTCCTTTTGCAAAAAGATAACCTTTGTGATTTTCGGCAATTTTTTTACAAATAGCTAGCCCAATGCCAGTGCCATCGTATTCGTTTTTGTTGTGTAAGCGGTTGAAAAGGATGAATATCTTTTTGGCATACTCTTGCTCAAACCCAATACCATTATCAATAAATTTTATTTTATGGTAATTAACTAATGTATTGTGAGGTAACAATTCCTCGTCCAAAGCACTGACTAGCTTAGATTTAATTGTGATTGTAGGCGCCACATCAGTTTTACTGTATTTCAAGGAATTATTGATCAAGTTGGTGAATAATTGTTGAATTTGAAAAGGAATAACGTGTAAACTAGGAAGTGTTTCGCTTTCAATTATTCCTTTTTTCTCTTCAATTACTTGCGCTAATTCTTGTTTTACATGATCTAATAAGTCATTTAAATTGGCTTCTTCAAAGATTTTTTCAGCTTTGTTGGTACGTGAAAATTGCAATAAATCTTCAATTAATAAGCGCATTCGTTTTGCTGATGCTTGAATGCTAGTTACATATTGTTGACCTGATTTCGACAAATTTTCGTAGTCCTTACTTATCAGTCGGGATAAGAAAGTTTCTATTTTGCGCAGTGGCTCTTGTAAATCGTGACTTGCTATATAATTAAAAGCAGTTAATTCTTTATTGTTGTTTTCAAGTTCTCTGTTTCTTTCTTCAATAAAATTTTGTGCGTATACTTGTTCCGTAACATCGCTAGTAGTACCAATATGGGTGCGCTCCCCGGATGCTACAGTAACTACACGTCCGGATGCTCTAAAATATCGAATTTCTCCATCCTTACGAATGACGCGATAGGTAAAGGGACTTAAATTAGTTTTTTCTTGAACGCTTTTAGAATTTTCAATTACATATTGTAAATCTTCTGGGTGAACAAATTTATAAAATTCCTCGGAGCTAGCTTCAAAAGATTGTGGTGCACAACCCAAAAGGCGGTATTCATTATCAGAAAAAGCAAATTTACCGCTATCAATGTTATATTGCCAGCTACCAAATCCGCCCACAATTTCAGCTAAATTGCTGGCTTCATTGGCTACGGTCAAAGTATTAATGGTGTTTTTAAGTAATACTAAGTCACGATTCATTTTAACAAAAGCAATGGTGATCAAAACTAAGGTAACAAGTAATGTAAGATATATTAACAATGGCGTATAACTCATTGTTGAATCATAATCCTGTTGTCTATTGGTTAAAAGGATTTTCTGAGTAGTAATCATTTCGTCTATTTTTTTACGAATAGAGTCCATGGCTTGTCTACCTATGGTTAAGTTGTAACTTAAATCTGCTTCTTTGTAGTTTTTTTGCTGGGTAATATAAATGTTTTTCGAAAGGTAATTTTGTTTTTTATTGATGTAAAAAAGAAGTTTCTTTAAATTGGCTTGTTGCGTTCGACTGTTTTTGGTGAGTTTTGATAATTCGTTGAATGAATTTTTAATCAGTTCTTTCGAATTATTGTAAGGTGTTAAAAATGCGGTGTCTTTAGATAATAAATATCCTCGTTGCCCAGTTTCGGCATCTTTCATGTATGACATTAAACGTTCTAATTCAGTATTCACCGCATGACTATTAGTAACAAAGTGGGATGATTTTTTTAAAACAGTGATGTGCTTAAAAGTAATACCACCAATAAAAAAAATTACTGCTACTGAAACAATAAAAATTATTTTTAAAAATAGGGGTGATTTATGAATTTGAATGTATTTCATTTTATAGACGCATTAAAAAATTGTCCTTGTTTAATCCTGAAGTGTGGTATTGCCAATTTATTGTTACTACTTCGGATAGAATTTTTTTAAGATCTTCAAAGTCGCTCGGTTTTTTGATATAGATATTGGCTCCATTTACAAAAGTCTCTTCGATATGCTCTTCGGATGATGAGGTAGAGTAAATTGCAATTGCGATATCACTTAGTTTTTCGTTCTGCTTGATCTCAAGTAAACATTCTACGCCGTTTTTCTTGGGCATATTCAAATCTAAAAACAACACATTTGGCAAAATAGAATCTCCGTGATTCAAGTAGTCCATTAGCTCCACACCGTCGTTAAATGTCATTACATTGGTTTTCATTTTGAGTTCTTCGAATGCGTCAGTAAAAAACAATCTGTCGTCTTCGTCATCATCAGCAAGGCATATATTTATAAAGTCAGTATTCATCGTTGTTTTGTTTAAATTGAGTTTTTCGTACTTAAAGCTCTACGTTTTTGAATAATTTTTTGAAAGGCAGAGGGTGTCATGCCCGTTGTGTGTTTGAATTGCGTACTAAGGTGAGCCACACTTGAATAATTCAGTTGAATCGAAATTTCAGTTAAATTCATAGGAGTATTAATCATCAGCTGTTTGGCCAATTCAATTTTTTGGATGATAATAAAGTTTTCAATAGAAGTATACGTAACCTCCGAAAAAACATTTGATAAATAGGCATAGCTCAAATTTAGTTTATCAGCTATGTAAACCGAACTTTTTACTTGCAATGGTTTTTCGCTGTGCACCATCTCAATAATGGCATCTTTAATCTTTTGAACCAAAACGCTTTTTTGATTTTCTACAATATCAATACCGTATTCTCTAAAAACGCTAGTGAGTTCGTCCATTTTAGCGGTAGGTACTTTTTCTAAAAAATTAAATTCTCCGAATCCGATAATATTAAATTTATAACCCAGCTCAGTCAGTCTATCTTGAACAATTTTTTTTGTCAATTGTACATAATCGAATTTTAAATATACTTTCATAAAAATTGTTGTTTAATGTAGTAAAGATATGAAAACTGTTCTTTTAACAATAATGTTGTTCGACACAAAAAAAAGTTCTTAGTATGTACACATTGAGAGAGGGTTCGTAATAACAACTAATTTAGTTGCAATATTGTATTTTGTTTTTGATTATGAGATGATTAGAGGTGTGTTTTTTTAGGACATGTTTGATTTACTTATTTTCCTAAAGAATAAACAATAGTTAATTTTATTATTTTTTTTGTAATGTTAATACTATTTTTTATCTGATTCACTTCATTAGATTGTAACTCCTTGAATTATTTTATTCTTTCCGGAAAATGTTTTTTGACTAGCTTTGTTTTTTATCACCCTACACTAGCAAATTTTGCTCCTTTGTTTGTAGTTTTGCAGCACAACTACAACAACATGACTACACAACAATTATTTGAACAAATTCAACTCAAAAAATCCTTTCTTTGCGTTGGTTTAGATGTCGATTTGACTAAAATTCCGCAACATATATTAGCACTTGAAGATCCTATTTTTGAGTTTAACAAAGCTATTATTGATGCAACCCACGATTTGGCAGTATCCTACAAGCCAAACACGGCTTTTTACGAAGCTTACGGAATCAAGGGTTGGATTTCACTTCAAAAAACAATCAATTACATCAACGAGAATTATCCGGATCTATTTACCATTGCTGATGCTAAACGGGGCGATATTGGAAATACCTCTTCTATGTATGCCAAGGCATTTTTTGAAGATTTAAATTTTGATAGTGTTACCGTGGCTCCTTATATGGGTAAAGACTCTGTCGAGCCTTTTTTGGCTTTTGAAAACAAGCATACTATACTTTTGGCCTTGACTTCAAATACGGGTGCATTTGATTTTCAAACTTTGAAATCTAAATCTGAAAAACTTCCTGAAGCAGAATTGTACCAACAAGTTCTAGAAATTTCTAAGAATTGGACCAACAGCAAAAATCTAATGTATGTGGTGGGTGCTACAAAGGCCACTTATTTTTCAGAAATTCGAAAAATTGTTCCTGATAGTTTTTTATTGGTTCCAGGAGTAGGTGCGCAAGGAGGCAACCTAGCTGAAGTGTGCGCACACGGAATGAATGATCAAGTAGGATTGCTAATAAATTCTTCTCGAGCGATTATTTATGCATCTAACGAACTTGATTTTGCAGACAAAGCACGTGCAGAAGCGCTTAAAATGCAGAAAGAAATGCAAGTGATTTTAGAAGCTAAATTTTCGAACTAAGCAGTAATTGCACTTTTAATTTTTTTATTTTCTTGATTTTTAATGAAAACATACACTGACCAACTCGGGATTACACATTCTTTTGAATCCGCTCCGCAGCGCATTATTTCACTTGTGCCCTCGCAAACAGAATTATTGTATGAGTTGGGGTTAGAGGAAAAAATTGTTGGGATAACCAAATTTTGCGTGCATCCGTATCATTTTAAATCAACTAAAAAAATTGTTGGTGGTACAAAAAAAGTTCATTTCGAAAAAATAAAACTTTTGCAACCCGATATTATTATTTGTAACAAAGAGGAAAATACCGAAGAGATGGTGACCGAATTACGGAAAATTGCCACCGTTTGGGTTACAGATATTTGCACAATCGAGGACAATTTGCAAATGATTACTGATTTCGGGCAACTTTTCAATGCCCGTACCGAAGCTCAAAAATGGAACGATAAGTTAAAATTTGCTTTGGCAAACTTTAAAAATTTCATTGCTGATAAACCAATCAAAAAGGTGGCTTACTTCATCTGGAAAGATCCTTACATGGTAGCCGGTGGATCTAACTTTATAAATGAATTATTAAAGTTAAATCATTTTGAAAATATTTATGAAGGCAGAGGTCGTTACCCCGAAGTAGAAATCAGTAAAATTCGTGCAGAAGGCGATCCTGCCATCGTGTTTTTGTCATCGGAGCCGTTTCCTTTTACAGAGCAACATGCTTTTGAAATTGGCGTACATACGCACCACGCCAAAACAATATTTGTAGATGGCGAGATGTTTTCTTGGTACGGCAGCAGGTTGCTTAAAGCGTTTGATTATTTTATAAAGTTACACCAAAATCTATAGTTCACATTCTTCGTGGTATATACTTGATTCCAGTTCAATTTTGGAGAGGTCAAAATTTACAGTTGCTAAGAACTGGTATTCTTCAATGAGTTTTTCTATTTCACGCTTCTCTTTCAATAATCCTTTCATGGGTGCAATTTTTTTGCAAATTTAAGGCTTACTTTTATAAAATTCGTAATATTTTTTGTTAAGATTGAGATTTCGATTTAATGTGTTATTTTTACCAAAAAAAACACGTGATTAGTTACACCATATATAGCAATGCTTCAACTGACCAGTGGGTTACTTTTGTACATGGTGCAGGAGGGAGTTCGTCTATTTGGTTCAAACAAATTAGAGATTTTAAAAAGCAGTACAACGTTTTACTATTAGATCTTCGCGGACACGGAGAATCAAAAACAACTTTAAAAACGGCCTTCAAACAAAAGTATACCTTTTCTGCTCTGGCAAATGACATACTTGAAGTCTTAGACCATTTACAAATCAAGAAATCACATTTTGTTGGCATATCGCTTGGTACTATTTTAATTAGACAATTAGCCGAAATGTATCCGGAACGTGTACAAAGTATGATTTTAGGAGGCGCTATTTTAAAAATGAATTTTCGTTCGCAAGTTTTGATGCGCTTGGGTAATATGTTCAAATATGTGCTACCATATTTGGTTTTGTATCAATTTTTTGCCTTTGTAATCATGCCGAAAAAAAGTCACAAACAATCGCGACTACTTTTTATCAATGAGGCCAAAAAATTGTATCAAAAAGAATTTATTAAATGGTTCAAGCTAACGGCCGAAATAAATCCGGTACTCAAATGGTTCCGTCAAGTTGAATTGAATATCCCAACGCTTTACGTAATGGGCGAGGAGGATTATATGTTTTTACCTTCCGTTCGTCAAGTAGTTCAAAGCCATTACAAGTCTTCTAAACTTTTTGTCGTTCAAAATTCAGGACATGTCGTAAACGTGGAGCAACCCAATATTTTTAATGAGGTGGTGCTTTCTTTCCTTAAAACAGCCCACTAAAAAAAATGCCCGCACAAGTTGTGCGAGCAAATCTTTAACTAACCAAAACCAAAATAATAAATAACCAGTTTATTACACTACAAAGGTCGGCAACAAGTTGAGATATCGTTGTTAAGATTTTGTTATTACTTTGCGAACCATAAGTTAAGATTTTAAGACGCTTTGTGATTAAGTTTTTTTAATGATTAAAAAACTGACTATCAGAGTTTTGTTTTTTAATTATAGAAAAACAACTGTCTTATTATTGTACACCATCGTCTTGTGCTCTGCATGAAGTTTGATCGCTCTTGCTAATACCATTCGCTCTACATCACGACCTTTAGTTATAAAATCTTCAATAGAATGGCTGTGCGATACGCGTGCAATATCTTGCTCAATAATTGGTCCTTCGTCTAAGGCTTCGGTCACATAATGACTTGTAGCGCCTATGATTTTTACACCACGTTTAAAAGCAGAATGATACGGCTTGGCACCAGGAAAAGCAGGCAAAAATGAATGGTGTATATTGATAATTCTGTTTTTGTAACGCGCAATCAAGTTTGGAGTTATTATTTGCATGTAACGCGCCAAAACAATGAAATCAATCTCGTATTTGTGGAGTATTGCTAGCTGTTGCTGTTCGCCTTGTTCTTTTATTTCTTTGGTAAAAGGTACATGGTGAAACGGAATCCCAAATTGTTGCGCAACGGGTTCTAAATCCCTATGATTGCTGATTATTACACAAATCTCAAGTGGTAATTCATTAGTTCGGTAACGACCCAAAACATCATACAAACAATGATCGTATTTGGAGACAAAAATTGCCATCTTCGGTTTTTGTTCTTGGGTAAACAATTGCCAAGTCATTTCGAAAGGCGCTGCCAATTGTTG
The DNA here is from genome assembly GCF_011365745.1 of Flavobacterium turcicum. Lineage (GTDB taxonomy): Bacteria > Bacteroidota > Bacteroidia > Flavobacteriales > Flavobacteriaceae > Flavobacterium > Flavobacterium turcicum. Next base: position 239,520 of record NZ_JAAOBY010000005.1, read on the forward strand.
CTCAAAATCTGCTTCTAGCGCCTTCAAATCATTTTTCGGATTTTTAAACTCGCATTCAATGCGCATAAAAAAAACATCTTCGTCCTCGTCTACGTGTTGGTCTAAGTACACAATATTGCCGTCAATACTGGCAATGTAATTGGTTACAGCAGCAATGATACCTTTTTGGTCTTTGCAATGTATGAGTAAGGTAATTTTTTGCATTTGAATTGTTGTTATAACTGGAATTCAGTAATTTGTATCAAAAATAACCAAATCAATTCATTTAAAAAATCGCTGAGGCAACCAAATATGTTTTAAAAAAGTGGACTAGTTATTTTTTGTCTTGCATGGCAAATACACGCTGCAACAAAACAGAAGTTCGTGCACTTAAGTTGGTTCTAATGTTTTGCTCCTCAACGGCCACCATTTTAAATACGCCATTCAAAGCTTGATTAGTCACATAATCTGTCAAATCAGGATTCACTTTGTTCACAAGCGGGATGCTGTTGTATTTTGTGATAATATTAGCCCAAACTTTATCAGCGCCTACTTTGGTAAATGAATTTTTAATAACCGGATTGAATTTTCCATACAAAGCCGTACTCGTGCTGTTCTGTAAATAGGTGGTTGCTGCGATTTGGTTGCCCAATAAAATAGTTTTAGCATCGGCAAAACTCATATTGCGCACCGCGTCTACGAAAATTGGAGTTGCTTGCTTCACGGCATCTTCTGCTGCACGATTCAAAACTTTTAAACCTTCATCAGCCAAGGAACTTAATCCAATTTTGCGCAAGCCTGCATCTACTTTTCTCAATTCAGTAGGTAGTAAAATCTTCACGGCCTCATTGCGATAAAACCCGTCAGTTGCTGTTAATTTGCTTACTTGTTTCGAAATTCCGTTGTTCAACGCTTCTTTTAATCCGCCCGCAATATCCACGCCGCCTATACCTTGTGTTTGCGGAAATTGACTCATCACTTGCTGCATTTCGGCACAACTCGATAAAGAAAGTGCGACTGCTAAAACTATAATTTTTTTCATAAAAAGAATCGGTTACATTAATTGGCCATCTGCCATTGGTAAAAATACAACAATTGCAAAAACAAAGCCAATTATTGACAAGGAGCAGGCGTTTTTGTTTTCAAATCACGGCTTCTCCCGCTTTCCGCTGTATCCTCGCTCCCAAAAAAAGCGAGGGATGCCGCTGCAATCGGGGCTAGAATAGCTATTTTTTGCTTCGATTGTGAATAACATCATCCAACTTCAAATAGTTTTTTAAAATAAAATTGTAAATTGCAGGCTTAAATTATCATATTCATAAAATGGAACAACAAATACCATATATCCCTAACAATAAAGTAAGAATTGTAACGGCAGCAGCTCTTTTTGATGGCCATGATGCAGCAATCAATATCATGCGCCGAATTATCCAATCTACCGGTGTCGAAGTGATTCACTTAGGTCACGACCGCAGTGTTGAAGAGGTGGTGAATACTGCCATTCAAGAAGATGCAAATGCTATTGCCATTACCTCTTATCAAGGTGGTCACAATGAGTATTTTAAATACATGTATGACTTACTTCAAGAAAAAGGGGCGGGTCAAATAAAAATATTTGGTGGTGGTGGCGGTGTGATCCTGCCTTCTGAAATTGCAGAATTACAAGCTTACGGAATCACTCGTATTTACGCACCTGATGATGGGCGTGCCATGGGATTACAAGGAATGATTAATGATTTGGTTCAAAAAGCTGATTTCCCAACAGGAAATCAATTGACTAATGAGTTGGAACAATTAGAGTCTAAAAACCCAACAGCATTAGCGCGTATTATCTCTGCAGCCGAAAATTTCCCTGAAGTTGCCGCTAAAACTTTAGAAGCAATTCAAGAAAAAAATGCAAATAGTACGACTCCCGTTTTAGGAATCACTGGTACAGGTGGTGCTGGTAAATCATCTTTGGTTGATGAATTAGTGCGTCGTTTCTTGATTGATTTTCCTGAAAAAACAATCGGTTTAATTTCTGTTGACCCATCAAAAAGAAAAACAGGTGGTGCACTTTTAGGCGATCGTATCCGTATGAACGCCATAAACAATCCTCGTGTGTACATGCGCTCTTTGGCTACACGTCAATCTAATTTGGCTTTATCAAAATACGTTGCCGATGCGATTCAAGTAATCAAAGCAGCCAACTATGATATTATTATTTTAGAAACTTCAGGAATCGGGCAGTCTGATACTGAAATCATGGACCACTCTGATGTGTCTTTATATGTAATGACACCGGAATTTGGTGCAGCTACACAATTAGAAAAAATTGACATGCTTGATTTTGCTGATTTAGTAGCAATCAATAAATTCGACAAACGAGGTTCACTTGATGCGTTACGCGATGTTAAAAAACAATACCAGCGCAACCATAATTTATGGGATGCGGATTTAGATTCGCTACCAGTTTTTGGAACTATTGCTTCGCAATTTAATGATCCAGGAATGAATACGCTCTACAAAGCCATCATGGACAAAGTAGACGAAAAAACAAATTCAGACTTAAAATCGACCTTCCAGATTACGCGCGAAATGAGTGAGAAAATTTTCGTAATTCCGCCACATCGTACGCGTTACCTTTCTGAAATTGCCGAAAATAACCGAAAATATGACGAAACTGCTCTTACTCAAGTAGAGGTTGCTCAAAAATTATACGGTATTTACAAAACGGTAGAGTCAGTTTCGAATACGACTTTAGTTTTAAACAAAGCCGGAATTGACGACTCATTTATTCTTAGCAGTCAGCCAGAATCGCAATTGTTTTTACAGTTGTTATTGAAAGAATTTGATCGTGTAAAAATGAATTTAGACCCTTACAACTGGGAAATCATTTTAACATGGAAAGAGAAAGTAGATAAATACAAAAATCCCGTTTATACCTTTAAGGTGCGTGACCGCGAAATTAAAATGGCTACGCATACAGAGTCGTTATCGCACACGCAAATACCAAAAATTGCTTTGCCAAAGTACCAAGCTTGGGGTGATATTTTGCGTTGGTCGTTGCAAGAAAATGTACCAGGTGAATTCCCTTTCGCTGCCGGATTGTATCCTTTTAAACGTGAAGGCGAAGATCCATCGCGTATGTTTGCCGGAGAAGGTGGACCTGAAAGAACCAACAAGCGTTTTCATTATGTGAGTGCGGGATTACCTGCAAAACGTTTGTCTACTGCTTTTGATAGTGTGACATTGTACGGTAATGATCCTCATGTGCGTCCTGATATTTACGGAAAAATTGGAAATGCAGGAGTATCGATCTGTTGTCTTGACGATGCTAAAAAATTATATTCTGGTTTTGATTTGGTTCATGCGATGACATCAGTAAGTATGACCATTAACGGACCAGCACCTATGTTGCTTGGGTTTTTTATGAATGCAGCTATTGATCAGCAGTGTGAATTGTACATCAAAGCCAATGATTTAGAAGCTGAGGTTACTGCTAAAATTGAAGCGATTTACAAAGAAAAAGGTGTAGCAAGACCGAAATATCAAGGCGAATTGCCAGTTGGTAATGATGGTTTGGGATTAATGCTTTTAGGTGTTACTGGTGATCAGGTTTTACCACAAAATGTGTATAACGAAATTAAAGCAAGAACTTTATCACAAGTTCGTGGAACTGTTCAAGCAGATATTTTGAAAGAAGATCAAGCACAAAACACTTGTATCTTCTCTACTGAATTTGCACTCCGATTAATGGGTGATGTTCAAGAATATTTTATTGCCAAAAACGTTCGTAATTTTTACTCGGTTTCAATTTCAGGATATCACATCGCTGAGGCTGGGGCAAATCCAATTACGCAATTGGCATTTACCTTGTCTAACGGATTCACTTACGTAGAATACTACTTGAGTCGCGGAATGAATATTAATGATTTTGGACCAAACTTATCGTTTTTCTTCTCAAATGGTGTCGATCCAGAATATGCAGTAATTGGTCGTGTAGCGCGTAAAATTTGGGCGAAAGCCATGAAAAACAAATACGGAGCGAACGAGAGAGCACAAATGTTGAAATACCACATTCAAACTTCAGGACGTTCATTGCACGCACAAGAAATTGATTTCAACGATATTCGTACTACCTTGCAAGCTTTGTATGCGATTTATGATAATTGTAACTCATTGCATACCAATGCGTATGACGAAGCGATTACTACACCTACAGAAGAATCAGTGCGTCGTGCGATGGCTATTCAATTAATCATCAATAAAGAATTAGGTTTAGCCAAAAACGAAAACCCTATTCAAGGTGCTTTTATAATTGAAGAATTGACTGATCTTGTTGAGGCTGCAGTATTGTTAGAATTTGACCGAATTACAGAGCGTGGAGGCGTTCTTGGTGCTATGGAAACAATGTACCAACGCAGTAAAATTCAAGAAGAAAGTTTGTATTACGAAACCCTGAAACATACAGGTGAATTCCCAATTGTGGGAGTAAATACGTTCTTGAGTTCAAAAGGTTCTCCGACTGTAATACCTGCCGAAGTAATTCGTGCTACTGAAGAAGAAAAACAATATCAAATTGATATGTTGAATAATCTTCACCAATCAAATCAAGATAAAGTAAATGAACAATTGAACAGCATTCAAGAAGCAGCCATTAAAAACCAAAATTTATTTGAACATTTGATGGAAGCAACTAAAGTATGTTCACTTGGGCAAATTACAGCAGCTTTGTTTGAAGTGGGCGGACAGTACCGCAGAAATATGTAAGCAGAGAATCACTTTTTGCAAAGTAAAAAGTGTGTGAGTTGCTTATCCCGCTTTTGGGTGGTATTTTATCAAATAAAATTTAATTTAAGCCAAGCTTAATTGCAATAATAATTCAAAGGTCTTTCTTCACAGAAAGACCTTTGTTTGTTTTGTGGATATCTAAGTCGAATAAAAGTAATGTGTTATATTTACACATTAAACTTTATAACTATGAAAAAATCTCAATTATTACTGGTTTTCTGCTTGTTAGTAGGAACAATGAATATGTATGCCGCGAAAGTAGATACATTGCAAATTCCGAGTGTTGCTATGAGTAAAACCTACAAGGCTGCTGTAGTTTTACCTAATTCGTACGCAAAAAGCAAAAGTAATTACCCAGTTTTGTATTTGCTACACGGTGCCTATGGACATTTTAATGATTGGCTATCTAAAACTCCAGATAAAATGCTAGTGCATAATTTAGCCGACAAGTATAACATTATCATCGTTATGCCTGAAGGAGAAACCTTTAGTTTTTACTTAGATAGTCCAGTTAATAAAGGAAGTCAATTTGAAACTTATATCACCAAAGAAGTAGTTCAAAAAATAGATCAAACTTACAGAACAGTAGCAGATAAAAAAGGTCGGGTAATTTCTGGCTTGTCAATGGGAGGACACGGCGCTATGTATCTTTCAACAAAACATCCTGAATTGTATAGTGCTGTAGGGAGTATGAGCGGTGCGCTTGATATGGGTAGCATTGTTACGCCTGAAAGCAAAGAGAGAATGACCAAATTGTTAGAGCCTGTATTTGGACCAACTGGTGCTCCTCAAGAAGTGTATGCTGCCAATGCAGTGATGAATATGGTTGATAAAATCAAAACGAATAAACTACCAACCATAATTGATTGCGGGGTAGATGATTTTTTAATTGAAACAAATAGGGAACTGCACCGCAGATTAGTATACGCCAAAGTACCGCACGAATATATCGAACGCCCGGGAGCACATACTTGGGAATATTGGGAGAGTGCTTTACCAACTCATTTGTTGTTTTTTCAAGGCGTTTTAAAAAGTAATGGAGTTTTGGTTCCATAAATTACTGTGATTTAGTTCTATAAAAAAGGTCTTTCAGAAATAACTGAAAGACCTTTTTTGTGGAGTCAAGTAAAAGAAAGTTTATAAAAGTATTACTTTAAACCACTAATTTTCACATAACCAATATGTAACTGATCATCTTCGATAACAGTTTCTGATTTTGTTATTTTCAAACCGTAAAGTAATTTGGTTGCTGCAGGAAGCATATCATCTACTCGATAACGATCATCTACATCAACACCATATTTTTCATCAATATGTGATTCCGCACCTTTAAAACCGCAATGTTTAAAAAAGGCGGTGGTTTTCGATTTTCGTGTTGCCAATCCTAAGGTTTTGGAAACTGCAAGTATCTTGTAATGGTATTCTTCAAAGTCATTTTCTTTGTAACCACCCAAATTGAGAAAAAATAATTTTTCTGTGCTACTTTCATCTTTATGTTCGCGTGGCACAATTTCAATGTGGTGATTATTTACTTGAGTCACTTCGCGCCAAGCATCAATATGAATTTTGCCTTTAGCTTCAGGCCAAAAAGCTTTCATTTGAGGAACTAAATCTTTGAGTGAAGTTCCTATTCCAAAAAAAATATCGTGCTGTTCCGTAAATCGTCCATCCGGCTTGCAGCCTAGCATAATCATATATAATTTGAGTTTTGTATCCATTTTTTTAAAGCGGTTTAATTGAAACAAAAAAGTTTGGCATAGTTCGTGAATACTCCTTTAAAACACTAACAATAAAAACTTATAAATCATGAAAAAAATTACCTTACTGTTGGTTTTCATCGGGATGATGACACTGCAAAGCTGCGAAGTTACAGAAATATATGATGAGACTGATGCGCCAAGAACAGAAGTATTTGAAGTAAACACTTCATTTAACAGATTAAATAATTACGAAAAACGAGTGGTTTTTGATCCGCCAATATATTCTTCGGATTCTGTTCTAGTATATCACTTGTATGACGTAGTAAATGGGCAAAAAGTTTGGAAATTAATGGCGCAAACCTATTATTTCTCTGGAGGAGATGAATTAGATTTTAACGTTGAGTATACTAGGTCTTATGTTGATATTTACCTTACAGCTAATTTTGATTTGAATACTTTGTCATCAGATTGGACACAAAATCAAACTTTTAAAATTGTAATTATTCCAGATGGGTTTGCAAAAACTATAGATAAAAATAATATGAGTGCGGTATTATCGGCTCTGAAGGTGTCGCAAGCCGATGTTAAAAAGATCAATTTGTAATTCATATTACAGTCATAAGAAAAAAGGAAATCTATCGATTTCCTTTTTTTGTTGTTACTCTGATTGTTTTGCTTTTTGTAGCGAAACAATTATCCCTACGCCTAAAGCTACTGCTATAAAAGCTAACGAAACCCATTCAGGTAATTTTATAAAATCATGTGCAATCATTTTAACACCCACAAAACTCAATATTGCAATTAAGCTGTATTCTAAGTAGCTAAATTTAGCTAGCATGTTGGCTAGGAAGAAATACATCGAACGTAATCCTAAAATAGCAAAGATATTTGAACTAAAAACTAAAAAAGGATCATTGGTAATAGCTAAAATAGCCGGTACGCTATCAATTGCAAAAACAACATCCATCACCTCTATGACAACCAGAGCTACAAAAAGTGGGGTTGCAGCAGTAATGTGTCTTCTTTTTACAAAAAAATGTTCCTGATCGATATGGTTCGAAATAGGTATTATTTTTTTAAGACTCTTGTAAACGAATGATTTCTTGGGTTGAAATTGTTCGTCCTCGCCGCTAAACAACATTTTCATTGCGGTGTAAATCAAGAATGCGCCAAATATGTAGGTCATCCATGAAAACTTATTGATCAGCATTACTCCAAAAAAGATCATTAAACCTCTAAAAATAATGGCTCCAAGTATGCCCCAAAACAATACACGGTGTTGGTATTTTTGTGGAATTTTGAAAGCTGCAAAAATAATAGCTATCACAAAAATGTTGTCAATACTTAACGAAAGTTCGATTAAATAGCCTGTGATAAATTTTATTGCAGCAGCACTAGGTTTGAGTGCATCTGGATTGGCAATGTAATTTGTAGTATAAAGCCAGTAAACAACACCAGAGAAAAGGAATGATAAGGTAACCCATATTCCAGTCCATTTCCCAGCTTCTTTTGAGCTAATGATATGTGGGTTTTTATTAAATACTCCCAAGTCTAATGCTAGAAAAACGAGAACTGCAGCTAAAAAAGAGATCCAAACAATCATAAGTTTTATTTTAAAATGTAGTACAAAGATAGCTCGAGAATCTTGAAAGAGGAAGTGTATTCAAGATAAAGTTGAATTCCTAAATTTTTAACGTTGTAAAAAAAATGCCTTCACTCGTGAAGGCATTTTAATTCAAAAAAATATAGTGTTCAAAATTATAAAGCAGAGTTTACTGTTTTGATAATTCTAGCTGCAATTTTGTATGGGTCACCGTTTGAAGCTGGTCTACGATCTTCAAGCCATCCTTTCCAACCTTTTTGAACAGTCATCAAAGGAATACGGATTGAACATCCTCTATCAGATACTCCATAAGAGAAATCGTTGATTGAAGCTGTTTCGTGTTTTCCAGTTAAACGTTGGTCGTTGTAAGCTCCATAAACCGCAATGTGCTCTGCAGTTACAGGTCTGAAAGCTTCACAAATTTTTTCGTAAGTTTCTTGAGACCCACATGTTCTTAAAACTTCGTTAGAGAAGTTGGCATGCATACCAGAACCATTCCAATCAGTATCTCCAAGTGGTTTTGGGTGGTATTCAATATAATATCCGTATTTTTCAGTCAAACGATCTAGTAAGTAGCGCGCCACCCAAATTTCGTCACCTGCTTTTTTAGCTCCTTTTGCAAATAATTGAAATTCCCATTGTCCGCAAGCAACTTCTTGGTTGATTCCTTCAAAATTAATTCCTGCAGCAATACAAAGATCAGCATGCTCTTCAACTAATTTTCTTCCGTGCGTATTTTTTCCACCAACTGAACAGTAGTACATTCCTTGTGGTGCTGGATAACCTCCAATTGGGAAACCAAGAGGTAAAAGTGTTTTGGTATCCATAATAAAGTACTCTTGCTCAAATCCGAACCAAAAATCACCATCATCATCAATAGTAGCTCTTCCGTTTGAAGGATGTGGAGTTCCATCTGCATTCATAACCTCTGTCATTACTAAATAACCATTGATACGAGTAGGATCTGGATAAATTGCTACTGGAACTAGTAAACAATCAGACGAACCACCTTCGGCTTGTCTAGTAGATGAACCATCAAAAGACCAATTTCCAAGTTCTTCTAAAGTTCCTTGAAAGTTTTCATGCTCTTCAACTTTTGTTTTACTTCTAAGATTCTGTGTTGGTTCATAACCGTCTAACCAAATGTACTCTAATTTTATTTTCGCCATGACAATTTAAATTACTTCGTGATTATTAATAGTACAAAAGTAAAATAATTTTTTTAACCATAAAATTTAGGGGGTTGTTTTTGTTATTTAATGTGTTATTTTTTTAAAATGCTAATTTTTGATAGGGGTAATGCTGTGTATTGGTATTTTTATAGGGGTTAAAAATAGAATTCTACAAATGCTGAATTTAATTTTTAAACGAAATTGCTTATATTTGACCTTTATCAAAATCAGGAATACTAATTTAAATAAGAACAACATGCCAACATTACGTTTTCAAGCTTTAAGAGAAGCAGCAACTAGAAAGCCTATTCACATTGAAGAGACGGATAGGAAATCAGTCATTTTTGGTTCGAATGTATTTAATGACAAAGCCATGAGACAATTTTTAACCTCAGACGCTTTAAAAGGAATACAAAATGCAGTGCAACATGGTACTAAAATTGATCGCAAACTAGCAGATTATATTGCCATGGGAATGAAAGAATGGGCGCTTTCAAAAGGTGTGACACATTACACGCATTGGTTTCAGCCTTTGACAGGAACAACTGCTGAAAAACATGATGCTTTTTTTGAAACTTCGTTTGATGGTAGTGATCCGGTAGAAAAATTTGGTGGTGCGCAATTGGTTCAACAAGAGCCTGACGCTTCTAGTTTTCCGAATGGTGGTATTCGAAATACTTTTGAAGCGCGAGGCTATACTGCTTGGGATCCTACTTCTCCGGCGTTTATTTTTGGAACAACCTTATGTATTCCAACTGTTTTTATTTCTTATACGGGTGAAGCTCTAGATTATAAAACGCCATTACTTCGTGCGCTTATGGTTATGGATGAAGCTGCTACTGAGGTTTGTAAATATTTTGATAAAAATGTAAAAAAAGTAACTGCCACTTTAGGTTGGGAACAAGAATATTTTCTTATTGACCGTGCATTAGCCAATTCGCGTCCTGATTTGATTATGACCGGACGAACACTTTTAGGTCACACATCTGCCAAAGGACAGCAGCTAGACGATCATTATTTTGGATCGATTCCAACGCGAGCTCTTACGTATATGAGAGATTTGGAGCAAGAATGCATGTTACTCGGTATTCCAGTTAAAACCAGACATAACGAAGTAGCGCCTAATCAATTTGAATTGGCTCCTATTTTTGAAGAAACTAATCTTGCCGTAGACCACAACTGTTTGTTAATGGATGTGATGCAAAAAGTCGCTGAACGTCATGATTTGATGGTGTTGTTCCACGAAAAACCATTCAAAGGTGTAAACGGTTCCGGTAAACATAACAATTGGTCTTTGGCTACTGATACAGGAGTTAATTTATTGAGTCCGAGTAAAACACCAATGAGTAACCTACAGTTTTTAACTTTTTTTATAAATACAATAAAAGCGGTTAACGATAACGAATCTTTGCTAAGAGCCGCTATTGCATCAGCTAGTAATGATCATAGGCTTGGCGCTAATGAAGCTCCACCAGCCATAATTTCGGTTTTTATAGGCGAACAATTGACTAAAGTTTTGGCCGAGTTAGAGGGTGTTACCGCAGGTAAATTATCACCAGAGGAAAAAACAGAATTAAAACTTAATGTAGTTGGTAAAATCCCAGATGTACTTTTAGATAACACAGACAGAAACAGAACTTCTCCGTTTGCTTTCACAGGAAATAAATTTGAATTTAGAGCAGTAGGATCAATGGCCAATTGTTCAAATGCAATGACTACCTTAAATGCTATTGTTGCCAAGCAGTTGCGCGACTTTAAAGTTGAGGTTGATGCGCTAATCGATTCGAAAGACATGAAAAAAGATGATGCGATTTTTAATGTGTTGCGCGAGTACATCAAGCAATCTAAAAAAGTTCTTTTTGAAGGCGATGGTTATAGCGAAGAGTGGGAAGTTGAAGCAAAAATACGTGGGTTGAGTAATTTTAAAACTACGCCCGAAGCTTTAAAAGCCAGAATTTCTAAGCAATCTCTCGACTTGTTCTCAGAGTTAAACATCATGAACCATGTTGAAGTTGAAGCGCGCTACGAGATCGAATTAGAAGAATACACTAAGAAAATTCAAATAGAAGGAAGAGTTTTAGGTGATATTTCTAAAAACCACGTCATACCAACGGCAATTCGTTATCAGAATACATTAATAACTAATGTGAAAGGATTGAAAGATATTTTTGGAGCAGAATTTGAAACCATCGCTAAAGAGCAAATTATCTTGATCAAGGAAATTTCAGGTCATATTGAAGGAATCAATTCAAAAGTTGAGGAGATGACAAATGAGAGACGAGCAGCAAACACATTGACTGATGCCCAAGCAATGGCAGAGGCGTATTGTAACAATGTAAAGCCTTACTTTGAAATCATCAGAAATCATTGTGATAAATTAGAATTATTGGTCGATAATGAAATTTGGACACTGACCAAATACCGTGAACTGCTATTTACAAAATAATTTTAGAATACTTTTTTACTAGAAAGCTCCTCTGCTAAGAGGAGCTTTTTTTAGTTTCATAATTTGTGGTAATGTGCCGTTTTTAAAGGCTTATCAGGCATAAAATTATCATTTAGTATTAAGAAATGTTTAAGTATATATTATCAAATAAATACTTGTATTTATGATAAATTAGTAATATAAAAGTTAACATTTAATACTTTTTATAATTTAGTACAAAATAGTGTGTTATTTTATTTTGCCAAAGTGTAGTTTGTCGATATAGGTTTACTTTTCATCGAATAATAGATTACTAAATTGAAAAACAGGTATTTATACGTGCTTTTTTTGATTCGTCTTTTCTACCTTTGAAATGTTGAAAACAAAAAAAGATTTAATTTTTTTGTTGTGAAATATGAAGAAGGATTCCCCAAATCACTTTTTTAAACCTACATAATAACTTGTATTAACAACCAATTAAATATATTTATTATGAAAAAAGTAGTTTTAAGCATCTCCGCGATGCTAGTGTCAGCGATTGGATTTTCGCAATCCAATTCAAGTACTGTTAGTTCTGTTGGAACAGGCAACAATGCAGCTGTAAACCAAAGTGGGAATCAAAATGATTCCAAAGTTAATCAGTTAGGTTCTAATTTCATTGATGGAGGGCATAATAACAATGCTCAAGTAATGCAAAATGGAAAGAAAAACAAATCTGATGTTAAACAAGCAGGGGATCGAAATTTAGGATCAGTTTTTCAATTGGGAGACAAGAACAAAGCAAAAATCGATCAAGGAGTTGGAAATGCAGAAGACAATGTGGCAACTACGTCTCAAGTAGGAGACATGAATGTTTCTAGTCAAACACAAAGATTTGACAACAATACTGCTACTGTAACACAATTGGGTAATGGTAATAAAGCGACACAAGATCAAAATTCAGGTCCAAATCAATCTCCAGGAAATACTGCAACTGCTACCCAAACTGGCGATGATAATACTTCATGGCAAAAACAAGATGGAAGTAGTAACAACGCTACTGTAAATCAAATGGGAACGAATCATGATGCAGTTCAAGATCAGATGGGTTTAAATAATGTTGCTTTGTCAAATCAAAGTGGTGATAATAACACATCAAATCAATTACAAGTAGGTACTGGTAATGACGCTTATGTATCTCAATCAAATCTTAATAATCTTGCAGCTCAAGCACAAGTTGGAGATAGTAATAAAGCTATAATTTGGCAAGATGAACCAGGATCACTAGGCAGTGATCAAGCATATCAAGCACAACAAGGGAATGGAAATTATGCTGCCATAGATCAAGGTACTACTGGAAACGATTTGCCTGCTGCAGCTGATTTTGGAACAATTAACATTTCTGCTGTAGGTGGTGTTACAGTTCCTGCAGCGCCACACGGATCAAACTTAGCGGCTCAATTGCAATTAGGAAATGATAACAAAGCCTATGCAAGTCAAGGTGGTCAATTAAATGAATCTTATAGCTGGCAAGAAGGTAATGCCAACGATACCAAAAGTTTTCAATATGGTAAAAGTAATTTATCTTTAACAGGACAATTTGGTGATGGTAATTTCTCAAGAACGTTACAAATTGGAACTGGAAATATTTCTGGAACTGGTCAAAGCGGGACAGGACATATTAGCGCTACTTTTCAAAATGGAACTTCAAATACTGCTTTAGTATTGCAGTCTAACTAAAAATAATCTTAACTGGATGGATTGTTTAGTGCAATTCATCCAGTTTTTTTAAATTTTCTCAAAATGAAAAAATTTATTGTACTTACCGGATTATTTTTTCTTTTTCAGTTTAATAGTTATGCTCAATCACAGTTTGCATTAGCTGAGAATTATACCAGAGCTGAAACAAAATTAATATTGTCAAATCAATATGAAAAACAGAATGGCAGTATTGGTAATAATAATGGAGTGTATATACAGCAAATTGGGAATTTTAATTCAGTAAACACCAATATAAAAGCAAATCTAACTGAAGTTAACTTTAATCAATTTGGCGATGGTAATAGTATTGCCGTCTCAAAAGAAGCTATTTCGGTACAACAAAGAATAGTACAAGAAGGTTATAATAACACCATTTTTGATTTGGGTGGTTATTCTAATAATGCTGTTTCCATGGATTTTATTCAAAAAGGGAACAATCAAAGTATTCATTCTTTTGGAACAAATTCAATTTCAAAAGACATGAAAATATCGCAAAGTGGTAATGGTTCAACAGTTATAGTAGTCAATTTAAAATAGTGCGATGTTTAAACTTAACTTTTTTTTATTCTTTTTTATTTTTCTCAACGCAAGCTACAGTCAAGTAGTGCAAGATGAGATTAAAGCTAAAATTGAAACTAAATATGTTGAAGGAAATACTATTCTGACTGGAACTGCTGAAAATAATTCGGATGTTTTAAAAAGCGCGAGCTATAAGCTAACTGTTATAAAAAAAAATAATATCAGTAATAATCAAACAAATAATGCTCAGGAAGGTATGGTTACTTTGAATCCAGGTGAGTTTAAAAAACTATCTTCTACTCAAATAAACATCGAGAGTGGTGATGAAATAATTGTTATGTTGGTTTTTTTTGATGAAAAAAAACAAATTATTAGTAAGGATAGAGTAGTACTTGGTGAGCAAAAAAAAAAAGATGAAATAAAAATACCTATTGATGGTTTTGAGTTGCGTGGGGTTGTACTCAACGAAACTAAGACACGAATTGGACAAGATTTTTATGATCGATATTATTACAAGTATAATGAAATTGGAGTAAATGCTAAGAAAATTGTAGTTATAAGTGAAGAATTCACTTTTGCAAGAAATACAAAAATTTTGATAAGTATAGACAATTCAGTAGTGTATGAGTTTCTAGCTCGTCCAGATGATGAATATTTAGAATCGGTTGCACAAGAATCGGTTGAGGGAACTTATCATTTTTTTAAAGAACTAGAAAAACAAAGCAAATATTTCATTCAATATTAATTTTATAACCATGAAACCAATTTTTCTACTTTTTATTGGCTTATTCAGCACTTCTTTTTATGCACAAAGTTTGGTCTATAAACCGAGAAACCCCGCATTTGGCGGTGATACCTTTAACTATCAGTGGTTAATGAGCTCTGCTGAAAATCAAAATAAATTTAAAGATAAATCTCAAGAAAGAGTTGAAAAAACGGAACTTGAGAGGTTTACCGAGAGTTTAAATTCTCAATTGTTAAATCAAATTACAAGATCTCTTTTTACTCAACAATTTGGTACTTCGGGTCTTACCGAAGGTTCTTACACCTTCGGAAGTTTATCTGTAGATATTTATCCTTCAGAAGGTGGACTTAATGTAACTATTTTGGATACTAATACAGGGGAGCAAACTACTGTTTTAATACCAAAAAAATAGAATGAAAAGTAAAAAATATTTAGTAATGACTTTTGTCATTATGCTAACGAGTTGTGGGGCTTATTTTAATCAACCCACTGGAGTGCAAAAAGCCGTAATAGGAGAGAGCACGCCAGCCACTTCATTATTGAAAAATCTACCCAAACCTCAAGAACCAGTGGTTGTTGGGATATACAAATTTAGAGATCAAACCGGACAATACAAAGAAGCAGAAACTGGAACTACATTTAGTACCGCAGTTACTCAAGGTGCAACCTCAATATTGATTAAGGCATTAGAGGATTCGAAATGGTTTGTTCCAATTGAAAGAGAAAATATTGGGAATTTATTGCAAGAGCGAAATCTTATTCGTTCAACACGTCAGGAATATTCTAAAAGTACTAATCCAAATGAAGTTCAAATTACACCTTTGTTATATGCAGGTGTATTATTAGAAGGCGGAATAATTTCGTATGATTCTAATATTTTAACAGGAGGTTTTGGGGCACGTTACTTTGGCGCTGGAGGTTCTGTTAAGTACAGACAAGACCGTGTGAGTATCTATTTAAGGATGATCTCTACAGCTAATGGTAAAATCTTAAAGTCGGTTTACGTTTCAAAGACCATTCTTTCACAAGCAATTGATCAAAGCTTGTTTCGTTATGTTAATTTTAAAAGATTATTAGAGGTTGAAACAGGTTTTACTACTAATGAGCCAGTACATATGGCTGTTACAGAAGCTATTGAAAAAGCTGTTCAATCATTAGTTTTAGAAGGTTTAAAAGAGGGAATTTGGAAATCATCGGAATCCAAAGAAATAGTGGATAATTATATTGCAAATTATTCTGATGAGAAAGAGGAAGCAGAAGTAACTTTTTTGCATGGAAGAGATAAAACCGAAAAAAGAGGACGTTTTGGTCTTGAAGCAGCTGCAGGAGTAACTTTGATGGATGGAGATTATTATAATCCCACATTTCGACCAATGGGTAGAGCAGGATTCAAATATTTTTTCACACCAAGCTTTAATTTAAGTACATCGGTGTCAATTTTCAAATTGGCCAACAAAGGTTTACTTGATGTAGGCTATGGTACTTTTGATTGTAATGCAGAGCTAATTCTTTTACCTAAAGATAAAGTTACTCCTTTTTTATATGGTGGTTTTGGTGTTGGAGCCAATAAGGTTTTTGAAAATGTGCATGCAAAGGTACAATATGGAGCAGGACTAGAATATCTGGTTAGTAACACGGTTGGTATTAAGGTTTTTGCAGAACAAAACGTCAATTTTAGTGATACAATTGATTATTTGGAAAGAGGAGTTCGTGATGATTACTATTTCCGTTTCGGCTTAGGACTCAATTATTATTTTCCAAACAAAAAAGTAAACCCAAAATCTGGTGGGATTTCAAACATAAAAAAATGATGAAAAAAGGATATATCTTCAGTTCTGCAAATGGAAAGACTGAAAAGTTGATTTTTAAAATAGTCTTCGCGGCTTTTCTTTTATTGTTTGTTTCTTGTGCCGAAGAAAAATTTGCAGGCGAAGAGTTCGGTACAATTGAAGGTAAGGTGGTAAGTGCTGTTGATTTCAAGCCACTTGCTAATGTAAAGGTGTTTTCTAATCCTAGTAGTAGTATCGTGTTTACAGATGATCAAGGTAAGTTTGTGATAAATGATGTAAAAGTTGGCGATTATTCTTTTGAGGCACAAAAAGACGGGTATATTGCTAAATTTGAGGGAGCCACTGTCAATGCGAATAAAGCAACAAATTTAGTTTTTGAACTGAA
Source organism: Flavobacterium turcicum (assembly GCF_011365745.1). Taxonomy (GTDB): domain Bacteria; phylum Bacteroidota; class Bacteroidia; order Flavobacteriales; family Flavobacteriaceae; genus Flavobacterium; species Flavobacterium turcicum. The sequence goes on from NZ_JAAOBY010000005.1 coordinate 256,351, forward strand.
ATTATCAACGTCAAATAATAAACCACCCACAACCCCAAGTTTGGTTTCGCCTGCAGACAATGCTACAAATCAAGCTATAGAATTGAATTTATCTTGGACTGCTACAGATGTTGAAAAAGACAGTTTAAAGTTTGAAATTACTTTAAGGAAAGAAAACAGTACAGAGGTAGTTACTTATCAAAATGGGAGTAAGAATAGTTTGTTACTTAAAAACCTTTCCTACAGTACTAAATATTACTGGCAAGTTTCGGTGAGCGATGGAATTAATCCAGCAGTTTTAAGTCCAATCAGAGCCTTTACAACTACTGCTTTTCCAAATGCACGCTTCTCATTTGTCAAAAAAGAAAACAATAATTATGTGATTTACTCTGGTGATGATGCTGGTAATCTGGTACAATTAACAAGTCCAGCAGTAAATAGTTGGCGTCCCCGAAAAAATAATCAAAGTAAGAAAATTGCATTTATTAGATCCAATGGTGGGCAAAATCATATTTATACGATGGATTTTGACGGGTCAAATGTTTTAAAAGTGACTAATTCTGTGCCTATTTCGGGATTTAATTCTGATTTCCTCACTTTCTCCTGGAATACTTCGGGCAGCCAAATCATCTATCCTTACTTTGATAAGTTGTATCGCATTAATGCTGACGGAAGCGGTTTAATAAGATTGTATCAAACTCCAAATGGAAAATTTATCTCCGAATGTGATTGGAGTAATGACGGTTCCAAAATTGCTCTAAAAGTAAATGATGCTGGGGGTTATAATGCTGAGGTATATGTTATAAATAATTCTGGAGCTGTTCTAAATCAAGTTGTGTCTGGTTTTGATGGAGCGATTGGAAGTTTGAATTTTTCTATAAATGGGCAACGTTTGCTATTTACACGTGACGTCTCCGGATTTGAAGATGCTACCTACAGACAATTAGATAGCAGGGTTTTTCAAGCGGTGCTAAGTTCAGGTGCAGTTACAGAAATGAGTACTGAAAAACCTTCTGGTACTATAGATATTGATGTAAGATACTCACCAAACGAAGCTGAATATATTATGATGAACACCTCAAATGATGGCCTATCGATAAAAAATATTGTCAAGTTTACCCCAGCGCTAAATAATACGGGTGCTTCACGAACTATATTATTCGGTAATGCAAGTATGCCCGATTGGGAATAGAAATATAAATACTAAACTTCAAAAAAAGCATCCTTTTATAAGAAATGGATGCTTTTTTCGTTCTAGTAGTTAAGTAATGCATTAGGTTTTTTAAAATGATCCGATTTAGTTCACACACGAGGCAGAAGTTTTCGATTTTATTCTAATTGAAATTAAAAATGATGACTAAGTATTTACTCTTTGTTTGCCTACTATGGAGCGGAATAATCTTGTCGCAAGAACAGGCTACTTTTTATTTTGATCTTGATCAAGATTTTCTCAAACGTACATCTGAAGTAAAATTTACACAATGGTTGCAAGACAATCAGCAAATTAAAATTTCTCGCATTGAAGCCTACTGCGATAGTACAGCTAGTTTTTCACATAATAAACGACTCGCATATAAAAGAGCAGAGCACATCAAAAAACGGTTAGAAGAAAATACAATTCTTGTTGATTCTACCTCAATTATTGTTGCATTTGGTGAAGATTTCAAAGGAGCAACACATCATGGCATTCATCGCAAAGTAATTATTTTTTATCAAGAAACAGTTCGGAAGTCTGATTTGATAATTCCGTCATTGGTACAAAATAAAAATCCGGTAAATCCCATAGAAGCGCAAGTAACAGTGACTTCGAAAAACTTAACTACACAACTTCAAGAAGCGAAGGCGGGTGAATTTATAATTTTACAAAATGTAAATTTTAAATTCAACTCTGAGATGATGATTGATCCGGCAACTAAAATTTTAAAAGAATTACTGCGCTTTATGCAACTAGAACCTAATTTAAGGATTGAAATTCAAGGGCATATCTGTTGCAACAGCGATCCAAACGATATTAAATTATCCGCAAGACGTGCCAAAGCGGTTCGGGATTATCTTATTTCGAACGGAATTTCGCAGCAAAGACTCTCGTACAAAGGATTTGGTAGCAATAAACCGCTATTTACACTTCCTGAAAAAAATGAAAAAGAACGCGCTGCCAATCGCAGAGTAGAGATTCTCATTGTCCAAAAATAGTGCAACAAATCCTAAAATGGGTTTCTATATTCCTAAATCAAATTAGTATCTTTGCCCAACAACTAGCTGCCTAAAAGCAGACTTCACAACTAAATTACATGAGTTCAGATACTTCAAAAAGGTATGCACTTCGCGGTGTTTCGGCATCAAAAGAAGATGTGCACAATGCAATCAAAAACATTGACAAAGGTTTGTTTCCGCAGGCATTTTGCAAAATTGTACCCGATTATTTAACTAACGATCCAGATCATTGCTTGATCATGCACGCTGATGGCGCCGGAACAAAATCGTCTTTAGCGTATTTGTATTGGAAAGAAACGGGCGACATCTCGGTTTGGAAAGGCATTGCACAAGATGCTTTAATCATGAATATTGACGACCTACTTTGCGTAGGTGCAACCGATAATATTTTGCTGTCATCAACCATTGGTCGTAACAAAAATTTAATTCCTGCCGAAGTTATTTCAGCAATTATCAATGGTACCGAAGAACTTATTCAAGAGCTCAAAACCTTTGGGGTAACCATTCATTCTACAGGCGGAGAAACTGCCGATGTGGGTGATATTGTGCGTACCATTATTGTCGATTCGACCGTAACAGCCCGCATGAAACGCAAAGATGTTATTGACAACGCCAACATTCAAGCTGGAGATGTAATTGTAGGTATGGCCTCATTTGGTCAGGCTACTTACGAAAAAAGCTATAACGGCGGTATGGGTAGCAACGGACTCACCTCTGCTCGTCATGATGTTTTTGCTAAATATTTGGCAGACAAATATCCAGAAAGTTATGATGCAGCGGTGCCCAATGAACTTATTTATAGTGGACAAGTGCAACTTACGGATGCTGTAGCCAATTCACCTATTGATGCAGGGCAGTTGGTATTATCGCCAACTAGGACCTATGCGCCAATTATCAAGAAAATTTTAGACCAGTATTCATCCAATGAAATTCACGGAGTGGTGCATTGCAGCGGTGGTGCACAAACTAAAATTTTACATTTTGTAGAGAACTTACACATCATCAAAGATAATTTGTTTCCAGTGCCACCTTTGTTTCAATTGATTCAGGAGCAGTCTAAAACCGATTGGAAAGAGATGTACCAAGTGTTCAATTGCGGTCACCGTATGGAATTGTACGTGCCCGAAGCTGTTGCACAAGACATTATTGCCATTGCTCAATCTTTTAATGTTGAGGCGCAAATTGTTGGTAGAGTGGAGGAAGCATCGGCCAAAAAACTCACTATTTCTAGTGAATACGGTACTTTCGAATATTAATAAAAGAGTCAAAAAGCACGCTTAAAGCTGCTTTTTGCGATAAAAAATAAATTGTTACCCATGTACGAACTAGTTTTTTGGAAATACGAGGACGAAGTCTACCTCAATCACCAGCTTGTATACGAGGCGCTGCTGGAGGAACAAACCGTTGAAGGTTTAGAGGAATTGCCAGTGCAAGTGATTTTAAACCGCTTGGCGACTGTTTTTTCTAGTTGGGAAAAAGTAGACGAAAATAGTTGGAAAAACACCAAAGGTAAAGGTGCTTTTCAAGTAAAAACCACACCGCAAAGCATCCAAATTGACTGTTACGGCACCGAGGGTAAAACCATGAATTTACTGGCTGATACACTCGAAGAATTCAAATGCCCGTTGTACGATCCGCAAGTGCCACAGCGCTACGACGAAATGAGCGACTAGTTGTTTTAGGAGCTATTTCCAGCCCTTTCTTACAATCCGCTTTCAAAAAAAATATTTTTCTACATCCTGCAAGGAGCTTCCGTTGGTCGCTCTTTCAGGACTAGAAAAATTTATTTTTTTGTAAAACCGGGATTTTCAGTTCGGTCTGGGCTATTGGCGTTTGTTGCTGTAATGACGTTTAAGGTGTTCAAGTTGACATCGTACTAATCATATCTATTTTAAAAAAAACAGAAGCATTCTATAAGATTGCTTCTGTTTTTTTTGTGCTGAAAATTAACCGCCTTGTTTAGCCGCGATGGAAGCGGCATCCTTGCTGGCAAATCCCGATACTTCGGGATGGCTAGCAAGATATAGCGTACAGCGGGAGTAATTGTGTGCTATGCAATACGCTTGTGCTACTAAAAATGCTAATCGCTTTATTTTGTCGTTGCAGGATTCAATAAAACAGGTTTACCAAAACCAATTTGCTCCAATTTATTCAATTGTGTGGCCGCATCACCTACAATGAGGTAAATCATTTTATTAGCGTTCAAGTACAAGTCTGAGAATTGTTTCAGCTCATCCATGCTAATGTTTTTTACGATGTTTTCTTGTTGTTTGGCGTAATCATCAGCGTAATTGTAATTGCTGATGTCGTACAGCATTTCAAGTTTTGACGACAAGGTTTCAAAAGCTCTTGCGTTACTTTTGATGAGGTATCCTTTGGTAACTTCTAAATCATTTTCATTAAAGTTTTTGCCGTAGTTGCTCACAATATCTTTGATAAGTTGCACGGCCTCAAAGGTTACGTTGGAGCGCACACCACTTGCAATGGTGAACGGACCTTTGCTAGCGCTGCCACTAAACGAGGAGCTGATGCCGTACGTATATCCTTTGCCTTCGCGTAATTCTTGAGTAAGTTGCGATGCAAATCCGCCGCCACCCAAACGGTAATTTAAAATTTGAGCTGGGTAAAAATCAGCGTCAGTGGCCGCTAAAGCAGGATACCCAATTCGAATAACCGATTGTTTTGCACCGGGTACATCGTAAAAATATATTTTCGATGCGGTAATTTCTTTTGGTGTTGCTACAGCAGGAATACTAACATTTTTTGGTTCCCATTTTTTGTTTAAATCAGTAAGTGCAGTTAGCGCATCGTTCGTAGCAATAGCGCCTACAATGTGTAATTGCACCAATGTTGGGGTGCTATTTTGGTAGTAATAATTTTTTACGTCCTCTAGCGTGATACTTTTCACACTACTTTCAGTCCCCACACGATTGTTGGCCAAAACCGAATTGGCGCCATAAATTAATTTTTTGTACTCATTTCTGGCAATGCTGTTTGGGTCGGCTTTTTGTTGTAAAATTTGACTCAAAGTACTTTGTTTGATGAGTTCAAATTCGGCTGCGTCCCACCTTGGTTGCAAAATAATTTCAGAGACCAAGGCCATCGTTGCGTTGTAGTTTTTGGCCAAACTCGTCCCTGAAATTAGTATCGACTCGTCAGTGGCAGTAGCACGAATGGTAGCTCCGAGACTTTCAATAGCATTTTCGAGCTGTTCTGGCGTTTTGTTTTTGGTTCCTTTGGTCATTAAATCGGCTAAAATGCTTGCTACGCCGGTTTTATTTTTAGCTTCTAATAACATTCCGCCTTTTAACTGCAATTGAAATTGAACCAGTGGCACCTCTTCATTGGCGATACCAAAAACTTTCAACCCAGATGATAGTTGGTTTTTCCAAACGCTTGGCAAAATCACATCAGGACTTGCGCCGTAAGGAGGCTCAATGCTACGATCAAATTTTGAAGGTGTTTTTTTATAAGTAGCGGCTATGCTGGCATCAAATGCTTCCTCTTTCCCTTCAATGATTTTTTCTTCGACTACATCTGCCAAAATAGATCCGTCAAGAATCAGGTTTTTTTGTCCTTTTGGAACAAAGCTAGTGGCTACAAAATTTTTGCCTTTGACATATTTTTGGTACACGCGCATCACATCTTCTCGCGTTACGGCTAAAATATTTTTGACATCTTGGTTTATGTATTCTGGCGTTCCTGCAAATATTTCATATTGCGCCAACTGAAAACCTTTTCCTAAAACACTCGATAAAGTAGTGTAAAATGCGGTTTCTTGGCCTGCTTTGATACGGTCTAAGTCTTGTTTTGAAATGCCTTCTGCTTCAAAATTTTTGAAAGCTTCTTCAATTCCTGCATGTACCAAGTTAAGGTTGGTTTGGTCAAAAGCAGTAACGGTTAGCATGTATTGACCTGCTATTTCTGAATTGTATTGAAAAACATCAACGCCATCAGTTAGTTTTTTTTGCTCGACTAACGTTTTGTACAAAGGTGCTTTTTTGCCTTTTGATAAATAACTAGCCAAAACCTCTAATGCGTAACTATCAGGATGGTACTCGTAAACAGAAGGCCAAGTCAAGGTAAGTTGCGGTAGTTTGGCAAAATTATCTTCGTAAAATAGTTTTTTGGTAGTAGCTAGCGTAACGGCTTGTTTTTCCATTTTTGGGATCGCTTCACCGCGCTTGATTTCGCCAAAATATTTTTCGACCCAAATTTTAGTTTGTGCCACATCAAAGTCGCCAGAAATAGTCAACGTTACATTGTTGGGTACATACCAACGGTTGTAAAATGCTTTTACATCCTCAAGTGTGGCGTTTTGCAAATCTTCAAGTGAACCAATAACTTCCCAGCTGTACGGGTGCGATGCTGGATAAAGATTTTTTGATATTACTGAAAAATTGTGTCCGTAAGGTCGGTTGTCATAGCTTTGACGTTTCTCGTTTTTTACAACTTGTTTTTCTTTAGCCAAAACTGGTTCCGTAACGGTATTGATAAAAAAACCGAGTTTATCTGCTTCGGCCCAAATCATTTTTTCGAGAGCATCTTTCGGAACGGTTTGAAAATAATTTGTTCTGTCGCGACTTGTTGAGCCATTAGCGCCTTCGCCACCAATGCGAGCACTCATTTTATCCAATCCTCCTTTTCCTAAATTTTCAGATTCTAAAAAAAGTAAATGTTCAAACAAATGGGCAAATCCGGTACGGCCTGTTTTTTCTCTTGCAGATCCTACGTGACTTGTGAGCGCAACAGCTACAACAGGATCGGAGCGGTCAACATGTAAAATAACCTGTAAGCCGTTAGGAAGTGTAAATTTTTCAAACTCGACTTTAAATTCGGAGGATTTTTGATTTTGAGCAAAACTGCTACCGCTACCAAAGATTAAGCAAGCAGTAAGCAAGAAGTAAAATGATCTCATGGAGTTGATTTTGGTTGTTTTTTGAGTAGTTAAAAGTACGTATAAATCTATAATTTTAAGACAATACTCTGTTGAAAAACTTAATATTTGAAATTATTTAGTTGTTGACGCAACTAATTTTTTAAGTAAAACAATTTGTCCCAAATGGTAATAGCTGTGCTCGATGACTCCTTCAATATTTCTTAGGTAAGTTCCATATTTTGCATCTATAAAATCTTCATCAAATACAGCATCATTAAATTGAGCGACTGCTGCTGCAAAATCCTCGGCATTATTCAAGAACTGAGTGATTCTTTGGTCCCAATCTTCAGCAGAAGTTACTGGCGTATCGTCATAACTAAATTGATCTCTAATGGTCAGTTGGCCCGTATTGAAAGCACTCAACAAACCTTCTAAATAATAATTAATGTGAAAAGTCAGGTTGCCAATTGTATTCAAATTTCCTGTTTTTAAATTGGCTTCTTCCCAGTTTGTTTGTTTCAATTGGTCTTGATAATTGGTGTTGGCAATCCAAGTTCCGTTTAAAAAAACTTCGCGAAGGCGGTTAGAGAGGTATTGGTTCCGTTCCATGTCAAATAAATTTTAAGGATGCTAAAATACAAACAGTGTTTGTCTTTATAAAATTGCCTTTCGCCATTTGTACAAAACCAAACGCCTACGATCGTCAATATCATTTACTCTAATTTCGGTGACATCTTCTATTTTGAATAAAGAAGTTCCCAAATCCTCACCGTTTTTGGCAATGCAACGCAAGATAAAATCTTCTTCAGAATAGGAGTGAACAAAGCCAGTGAAATATTCATTTCCGTTGATTTCGTAACTAGCAATTTGATCTGTTGCTGCAAACAACTGCGAAATGGCTTGGTGCTGCCAATAATCCGATAGTTGTAAATTGAGGTTAAACTGTGAGGGTTGATCTATGATATTGGAATATTCAATCAAACATTCCATTACCTTGGTAAAATCATCGTTAAAGTCGACACTTTTAATATTTCCCACTTTGATAAAAATAATACCATCTGCTTTTCCAAATCTTGTAAAATGACGAAACCCGATATATTCCTCGCTAATTTCAGTGATGTAGCCTACTAGCGAACCTTTGTCGCTGTTGTATTGCCAAATAGAAATTATTTCTTTCGTATCTCTGGATCTTTCGAATATGGATTGCATGATGGTTCCGCTCATATTTTTAGTTTTTATTTGATTGCTATTTTTGTAAAATTTTTGAGTTTGATAGGTGTTTTTCGTTGGCGCATTAGTTATCGCAAAAAGTATTGTTATATAAAGTCTGATTTAAAATTTGCTCTTGTTCTAAACTATGTGTTACTAGCCATTTCAAGAACGATTCTACACGTTCTGGTTTCATCAATCCCATTTTGTTTTCTTCTCCAATATAGGGTATCGTTGCTTCAAGCGCATGCGCAAGGTCAATTGCAGCTTTGTCTTCTGCAGTGACGTATTGACTCAAAATTGCAACTGCTTTTTCTTTATGTTGCGAAGCAAATAAATAACCACGTTGGGTTGCTTTTACAAATGCTTCGCAAAGTTCGGCTTGTTCGTCAATGGTTTTTTGTGTAGTAATTACTACCGGCGAATATCCATACGGAATACCAAAGTCTTTCATAGACCAGCACTGGAGAGCAATGTTTTGGTTCTTTGCCTCAATACCTTCCCAATTGTTGAAAATCCAAGTTGCATCTGCTTGTTTGGCTAATAGGGTATTCCAAATTCCTAATTTCGCGGGATAAGAAATCTCAAAATCACCTGTTCCTCCATCTTTTTTCACGAGTTCTTGCACAATTTTGTCTTCGTATCGGGCTTGGTAGGATGCGTAAATTTTTCCATCTAATTGTCGCGGACTTGTCATTTTAGAACTTGACAAAGAGGCTATGCTGCTTAAATCTTCTTGTAGCAAAGCATAAATAGCGCGAGCCTCCACTTTGTTAGCTTTGTTGTTTAAACTAATAACGGTTTCAAATGGCGCTAGTACAAAAGTGGCGAGCTCCAATTCGAGTTTCTTGCCCGGTGTGAGTTGGTAATTATCGGTTAGCGGACTTACTATTTCTAAATCTATTCCTAATTCGGTGTAATATCCTAATTCTTTTGCGACTAAAATCCCAATGTGGTTTACGTTGGGAGTCCAATCTAAGGCAAGTGAGATTGTTTTCATGAAGGTAAAAATGGTGTCAGTTTATTTTGTTTTCTCTGTAAAATGATAACTTTCAAATATAATAATTTACTTTCAAATAATTGTGGTTGGAGTTTGTTTCATCAATGGTTTTTAGTGGACTTTGAAAAGCTGAAAATTTGAATTTTTTTGATACATTTTATTTTTTTACTGAAAAGCCTGAGGAGAAGATTTAGATTGATTTTTAAAAGTAATTTGTGACAGAATTGAAAAAGAAGTCCTAAATTCGTTATTCAAAATTTAAAATTATACCCGTAATGGATACTATCGATAGCTTAGAAGAAGCCTTGCAGTTTTCACCCAATAATATTCCCTTGAGGTTGTTGCTTGCCAACACTTTAGCAAAAAAAATACGTTTTCCAGAGGCGGAGGCTCATTATTTGGCCATCTTAAACTTAGATTCCAATCACATTGAGGCCAAATTAGGTTTGTCGTCTGTCTATTTTCAGCAAGCAGCTTACTCCAAAAGTATCGTTATTTTAGAAGACGTTTTGCGTATGCAGCCTTCAAATGTGAGTGCATTGCTTTTGTACACACGCGTGTTGGTTCAAGAAAACTCGATTGCAGAAGCTATTGAAAGCTATCAAAAGATACTAGCGATACAACCTCAATTTCAAGATGAAGAGTTAGATGCTATTTTAAAAAGGAGTACTTTAACTGAGGCAAAACCATTCGGTACCAATGATGAAGATGCTAATGAAGCGGTCGAAAAAGCTTTTATAACGACCAAACCTTCTATCAATTTTGAACATGTGGGCGGTATGGAAGAGGTGAAAAAAGAAATCGAAATGAAAATTATCCATCCTTTGAATTTTGCTGATTTGTACAAATCGTATGGTAAAAAAACGGGTGGAGGTATTTTATTATACGGTCCTCCGGGTTGCGGAAAAACTTTTATTGCTAAAGCTACAGCTGGTCAAATTAATGCCAATTTTATTACGGTTGGGTTGAATGATATTTTGGATATGTGGGTGGGCAATAGTGAGAAAAATTTGCATGAAGTTTTTGAATATGCCCGTCGAAACACGCCTTGTGTTTTATTTTTTGATGAGATTGATGCTCTTGGCGCCAGCCGAAATGATATGAAACATTCCAGTAGCAAAGTATTGATTAATCAGTTTTTGCAAGAGTTAGATGGGGTTGATACCTCAAATGATGGCGTGCTAATTTTGGGAGCAACCAACGCGCCTTGGCATTTGGATAATGCATTCAGACGTCCAGGCCGATTTGATCGTATTATTTTTGTGCCACCACCAGATGATGCTGCCAAAGAATCAATTTTGGAAATTAAATTGAAAGACAAACCACTGCAACAAATCGATTACAAAAAAGTAGTGAAGTCGCTCACTGATTTTTCAGGGGCTGACATTGGTGCTGTAATTGATATTGCCATCGAAAAAAAGTTGGAAGTTGCTTTTAAAACTGGAATTCCCGAACCGCTAGGGAATCAGGATTTAATTGAAGCATCAAAAAAACACAAACCGAGTACCAAAGAGTGGTTTCAAACGGCGAAGAATTTTGCTTTGTACGCCAACGAGTCGGGATTATATGATCCTATTTTACAGTTTTTAAAAATAAAAAAATAATACCGATGACGGATGTAATAATGGAAAGAGCCTACGTTCTTTTTCAACAAAAGCGATATGTCGAAGCAGAGAAAAGCATACTTGAAGTTTTGGCAATTGAGCCAGGTAATATACAATGTTTATTGATGTTGGCCGAAATTAAAATTGATAGTGATCGCATTGAAGAAGCGCTTTCAATAGTAAATGATGCCATTGGTTTGGATCCTGATTTTGACCCGTTATACCATACCAAAGCACGCATTTTATTAGAAAAAGGTCAGCCAGATGCTGCGTTGCAAGTATTGAATGAAGCCTTGATTTTAGATCCTTATGAACCGGATTATTACGCGCTTCAAGGTTTTATTTTGAATATAAAAAAAAATTTTACGGCAGCACTAGAAGCGGCATATCAAGCACTCGCAATTGATGCCTCGCATATTTTAGGACTCAATGTTCGCAGCACGGCCTTGCTAAAACTCAACCGAAAAGAAGATTCATTTGCGACTATTGAAGAAGCTTTAGAACAAGATCCAAACAATGCCAATACGCATGCCAATTATGGCTGGGGTTTACTTGAAAAAGGTCAAAATGAAAAGGCTCTGGTTCATTTTAGAGAATCACTTAAAAATAATCCTAACTCCGAGTACGCACAAGCGGGAATGGCAGAGGCGCTTAAAGCCAAATACATTTTATACCGTTGGTTTTTGCGTTATAGTTTTTGGATGCAAAACATGACCTCTAAAAATCAGTGGGTTTTTATCATAGGTTTCTACTTATCTACCAAAGGATTGCGCGCTTTGGCAAATACGAATGAAGTTTTAGATACTTATTTGTCACCAATAATTGTATTGTTAGCCATTTTTGCTTTCTCCACATGGGTAATTGGACCTTTGAGTAATTTGTTATTTCGCTTAAATCCGTATGGCAAGCATTTACTTACTAGCACAGAAATAAAATGTGCCAATTGGGTAGGCGGTAGTTTACTCTTGTTGCTCATTGGTCTAGGAGTATTGTTTGTAAACATGAATTTGGGTACCGTTTTGATCGCATTTGGGTTTTCGATGATGCTGCCGTTGGGCAAGTTGTATGCAAAACCAAGACTGTTTTTTACAAGTTATGCCATTGGTTTAGCCCTTTTAGGATTTGCCTCAATTGCAGTCGTAGTTGCTACAAACGAGCTGTATTCTATTTTTAGTGCTATTTATATCATAGCTTTTATTGCTTTTCAATGGTTGTCAAATTTTTTTATTATAAGAAATAACTAATTTGGTTGGGATAAAATTGGTAAAGTAAATAGTGAAAGTTGCTTAAATCTTTACGAACTTTGCGGTCTTAAATTGGTGATTTTTCTAATGAAGAGATCACTTGATAATTTTAATTAAATTAAAAACATGAAAATAAATCCAAAAATCGGAATTGATAAGCTCATTTTCGGAATGAAACAAACTGATGTGACGTCAGCCTACGGGAAACCGGATCGCAATTACAAAGACGAAGACAATAATGTTATTTTTGCTTATAACAAATTAAAAATGCGTTTGACATTTTACGTTGAAGAGGATTTAAAAATGGGATATATCGTGGCTTCAAGTCCGGAATTGCTTCTTTTTGGAAATAAAATAATCAACAAAAAGATCAGCGATGTAAAAAAAGATCTTACTGCAAAATCAATTACAAAGTTCACTCAGGAAGAATTTGATACTTTTGAAAATTATTTCAATGAAGAAAATTGGATGATTTTTCAGACTGAATTTGATGAAGTGGTTAAGTTTGAAATTGGCGCCATAATCAATCAAAAAGATGAATTTGACTGGAAATTTGGTAAAAAGTAATCTTCTTAAAATAGTTTAGAAAAGAGAAACCCGCTTTAGCAATGTTAAAGCGGGTTTTTTATGATTTTGATTAAAGATTTACTCTTGTTTTTCGCGCATTTCTAATTCAAAGATAAGCATTGTATTTGGCGGAATCACGCCACCTGCGCCACGTTCGCCGTAAGCGAGGTTAGAAGGAATAAAAACAACTGCTTTGTCACCAAAGCCCATATTTTCAAGCCCTTCAATGAAACCAGGAATCATTCCGTCTTTTTTACCAGCCTCGAATGGAAAAGGGCGGTAGCCGTTTTGAGCAGCGCGATTGGCATCGTATTTTCCGAATGTTTTGTTCACTTCTTCCATGCTGCTATCAAATAAATTTCCATCTTCGAAAAAGCCCGCGTAATGAAAGTAAAAGGTTGTTCCAGCTGCTGGTTTTACTCCCGTTCCTTTTTCAGTTATAACATACATCAAGCCAGATGGAGTTGTCGTAGCAGTGGTTTTTAAATTGGCAAAATAGGATTTCTTATTTCCAATTACAGCACCATATTTTTCGTTGTATGCTTTTTTAGATTGTTCTAAAAAGGCCATTTGTTTTGCTTTTGCTTCAGCATTGGCGGCATCTTGCTTTTTTTGGTCTTCCGCTTTATTTTTAAAGTAATCAGAGAAAACTTTTGGTGCGTCGAATTTTTCAGCCAAAGGTCCTTTGCGTGTGATGGTAACTTTTGTGATTACGTCGTTTCCAACAATAGCGTTAACAATTGGCATTCCCTCAGTAACATAGCCAAAAACGGTGTGTTTGCCATCTAACCAAGGCGTATCTTTGTGAGTGATAAAGAATTGACTTCCATTAGTAGCGGGACCAGAGTTAGCCATAGACAATGTTCCTGCTTTATTGTGTTTTAAATCGGTAATTTCATCTTTGAAAGAGTACCCTGGACCACCTGATCCGTTTCCAGATGGGTCTCCACCTTGAATCATAAAATCATTTATAACACGGTGAAATTTTAAACCATCATAAAACGGTTTTCCTTTTAAACTTTCAACGGTAACATAAGGATGCTTTCCTTCAGCAAGTGCAATAAAATTGGCAACAGTAACGGGTGCTTTTTTAAAAGCGAGTTCCAATACAATATCACCTTTGTTAGTTGCAATTGTAGCATAAATAGCATCTGTTATTGCAGGTTTAACGGCTGCTTTTGCAACAGGTTTAGCGGCTACTTTTGGAGTAACTTTTGCTTTTGCGGCAGTAGTGGTTGCAGGTTTTTTGGCAGGAACAGGTTTTTTAACCGATTGTGCTTGAAGGCTTACGATTCCAAAAAGAAATACAAGAAGCAATTTAATTTTCATAGTGTTCATGGTTCGTGTTAATATTATTGTGGCATTTTTTCTAAAAGTTCAATTTCGAAGATGATGTTCGCATTTGGCGGAATAACACCACCAGCGCCAGCAGCTCCATACCCTAAACGAGAAGGGATGAAAATTACCGCTTTATCGCCAAAAGACAATTGTTCAATTCCTTCGATAAAACCAGGTATTAAGCCTTCTTTTTGTCCAGCAGTAAACGGAATTGGTTGGTATCCGTTTTGCGCAGCTCTATTTTCGTCGTATTTTCCAAAAGTTTTAGCTACGTTGTCAATGCTTGTATCAAACAATTCACCATCTTCAAGGAAGCCTGCATAGTGAATAAAAACGCTTGCACCATTCGCAGGTTTTTTACCTCCGCTTTTACGTGTAATGTTATATTTTAGTCCGCTTGGTGTTATGGTTGCTTTGCTTTTTAGTGTTGCAAATTCAGCTAATTTAGCTTCGCGAACAACTTTGTATTTCTCGTTATAAATGCGTTTACTCTCTGCGTCAAGAGCTGCTTTTTTCTTTTGGTTTTCCGATTCTACAGCAAAATAATCTGTAAAAACTTTTACCGCATTGAATTTTTTAGCTTTTTCGCCGTTGCGAATTATAGTAACCGTTTTGATAAAGTCATCTTGCTCAATTGTATTGACTACGTCCATTCCTTTTTCGACGACATGTCCAAAAATCGTGTGTTTGCCATCTAACCAAGGCGTTGCCAAATGGGTGATAAAAAATTGACTGCTGTTAGTTGCAGGACCGTTATTGGCCATGGCTAAAACACCACCTTTGTCAAAACGTAAATCTGAAAATTCATCTTTGAACTTATATCCAGTGTCTCCCGAACCTGTTCCCAACGGATCACCGGTTTGAATCATAAAATCAGCGATTACACGGTGAAATTTCAATCCATCAAAAAAGGGCTTGTTCTTTAAATTTTCATTAGTTACAAAGTCATTTTTTCCTTCGGCAAGAGCCACATAATTGGCTACAGTGATTGGTGCTTTTTCAAAGTCTAATTGAACTATAATTTCGCCTTTGTTGGTTTCAATTTTAGCGTATAATCCGTCTGGTAAATTGTTGTGATCTTCTTTACACGAATATAAACTAGCAATAGCTACTAGGGCAATTAAAATCTTTTTTTTCATTGTTGTAGTTCTGTTTTAATTTAAAGTGTCGGTAGCAAGTTTAGTACCAACTTTGATTTTTTTTGTTTTTTTAGGTTTAATAACAGTGTCAATTTGCGTAGATGATGGGTTTGAAATCGCCATTTTGTACTTGTTTTCAGGCATGAAATCACGTAAAAATACTGAACAAATCAATGGTTGATTAGTTCCAATTTTTTTGTTGTCGCCGCGATATCCGTATGCCATATTTGATGGAAAAAGGAAGTTGACTTTTTCGTTTTTACGCATTAGTTTGATACCATCGCGTAATCCCATCAAGATATTTTGTTTATCGACATAATAGGTTTGAGGAGCCAATTCGCTCTGGCTATAAATTACAGTTCCGGCTAAATCCTTTATTTCGTAATCAAATAAAGCAACATCTCCCTTTATTGGTGTGAGGGTATCAGTTGTATTTCGAGCCTCGTAACTGTACCAATAGCCTTTTTTGGATGCGAGATAAACAATGTTGGGATTGTTTTTGATTACGTTTTGGATTTGCAATTCTTCAGTAGCTACCAATTTTTTGTTCCTCAAAATTGATTTTTTCATAAAACTACCTGAAGAATGCGATATTGGTCTACGTGCATCTTGCGACTGCTTGCAGCTGCTTATGAGCAATAACATAATAATCACGAGTGCAATAGGCTTGCTATTTTTCATAGAATTAGATGCTTATTTGGGTTAGTAAGGCTTCAAATTTTTGTTGCGTTTCTTGTAAAGATAGGTCTGATTTTCCACCTGCCGCATTGCGATGTCCACCGCCGTTAAAGTGGTCGCGAGCAAATTGATTCACATCAAAATCACCTTGGGAACGAAACGATATTTTGATAATGTTTTCATCTTTATTTTCAATAAAAATTGCTGCGAAGTCAATGCCCTTGATGCTTAATCCGTAATTTACTATTCCTTCGGTATCACCTTTTATATAATTAAACTCGTCTAATTCTTGCTGGCTCAACGTTATGTAAGCTGTTTTATATTGCGGATGAATGATCATGTTTTGCAATGCTCTGCCTAATAGTTGTAATCTATTGTATGAACTATTATCAAACAGTAAACTAGGAATAGCTGTATTGTCAACCCCTAAATCTATTAAATCAGCAACAATTCGGTGTGTAGTTCCAGTGGTTTTTGGAAAACGAAATGAACCAGAATCGGTTAAAATACCTGTGTAGATGCAGGTTCCAATGGTCGTGTCAATATCTTCTTTTTTTCCTAAATAGGATATAAAATGATACAGCATTTCGCAGGTTGATCCATAAGCGGTATCGCTAAAAGTTACCGTTGCATAATCGTCAGGTTTTTGGTGATGATCAATCATTACGAAAGGAGCGGTAAGTGTTTGTAACACTTGCTCCATTTCGCCCGTGCGATGAAAAGCGTTAAAATCGAGTGTAAAAATCAAGTCTGCTTCTTGTAATATCGCTGTACAATTGATTTTATCTTTTTCGTAGATTTTGATAGTATCTGAACCCGGCATCCATGCTAAAAAATCAGGGAATTCATTTGGTGATATAACGGTGGGTTGATGATTGTTTTTGAGTAAAAAATGATACAATCCTAAGGTTGAACCCATAGCATCGCCGTCAGGGCCACGGTGCGGAATGATTGCAATTTTTTTTGGACTAGCCAATAGCGACTCTATCGCTTGTATATCTTGTGTATTCATAGTTTGCGAAATTACATTTTTTTGCGCTACTATTGAAATCATTTATACAATTAACAAAGTTTTTGAAAGTAAGTAATTAGCCTAAAATTTGAGTTTTAGCAATTGGTAAAGTTTCATTTTTGGTCCGCCCAAAATTTGCGATTTATAGATTCCAACGGAACCCGAAAACAGGTAAGCAACTGCGCAAGCCAGCGCAATATACATGCCACTTTCTATACCAAAAAGTTCAATGCCCATAACAGAGCAAGCAATAGGCGTGTGAGTTGCTCCTGAAAATACAGCAACAAAACCCATTCCTGCCAATAACGCAAGTGGTAAAGGCACAAACACAGATAAGGCGCTTCCTAAAGTTGCTCCGATAATAAATAAAGGAGTCACTTCGCCACCTTTAAAGCCAGCGCCTAGAGTAAAACTGGTAAATAGAATCTTTATGGCAAAATCTTGTATGGCATTTGCTTGTACAAATGCTCCCGTAAGCATTGGTATTCCTAAGCCAATGTACTTTGTAGTGTCAATTGCATAAACTACGCTTGCAATTACGATTCCTCCAATAAAAGGGCGTAATGGCGAATAAGTAACTAAACTGAATATAAGCGACCAAAATTTTGTACTTCTGGAGAATAGCATTGATGCAAATCCAAATAAAATACTGCATCCTACTACCCAAAAAATTACGCTCATGCTGATCTCGGGAACTTGTGGAATGTGATAGTGCGTATGTGAAACGGACCAAAGTAGTACGGTATAGTGCGCTACATAAGCAGTGATAAAACTCCAAATAATACTTTTTGGTTGTAAACCACTAAAATAAACAACTTCTAAAGCAAACAATGCACCTGCAAGCGGAGTACCAAAAACCGCCGCAAAACCTCCACTAATTCCCATAATCAAGATCGTTTTACGATCAATTGCCTCTAATTTAAAAACGTGTGTAAATTGATCAGCTATTGCTGCTCCCATTTGCACTGCGGTACCTTCTCGACCGGCTGAACCTCCAAATAGATGTGTTATCAAAGTTCCGATTAAAACTAATGGCGCCATTTTTAAAGGAATCGTATTTTTGGGCTGATCGTATTCTTGTAAGATTAAATTATTTCCAGCAACTACACTTTGCCCGTAATAGTGGTAAGCTAAACCTATGAATAAGCCGCCTATTGGTAACAACCAAATAATTTCAGGTTGTAGTTCTCTAAGTTTTGTAACCCAATCTAAACTCACCAAGAAAAAAGCTGATGCGGATCCTGCTGCACCACCTATAAGCAAAGTAAGTAATAGCCATTGTGCTATTGCAATCAATTTTGGTGATACTGGGACAACATTCATACGGTGAGGGACATTTTATTTACAAAAGTATTACTTTCTCAATAAAGACGCGCCTCTAAAATAGGATATGGTTTACTTTTAATAGCCTTTCCTCTTCTATTTTTAAGTTTTGCGATTGTTTCTAATGGCATACTTTTTGGTACCAATTAAAAAAAAAATAGTCAAAGCAACACCTTTTTGATTTTCTAAATAAGCAGAATCGAAAAACCTATTTTTTTTGCGCAGGTACTAAAACTAGAAAAGCATAGTTATAAATGAAAGTTAAAGTATAGCAATTGGCCTTATTTTACACATTTCATTTTCTATTTTTAGGCCGGAAAAAATATTAAAAACGTTTAGTAGCATATTATGAAAAGGATATTATTTTTACTCTTACTTTTAGGATGGTCTTACTCAGGACAGGCACAGAGTGAGTTTAGTTCTAAATTTAAAGCCATTCCGCCAAAGAACAATACACCTAAAATAAAGAAAACAGCACCACCAAAAATTGACATCCCGCCTATCAGCTCGCCAAACACGCCAAAGGTGGTTAGCCCAAACCCGATAGTTACAGAGCCCAGCCTTCCAGAAAAGGAAATATCATTGATCCCTAAAAACGAATTTATTAATCCAGGAGATGTTGTACGAGATAAATTCAACAAAAAAGAACCTAATCCTGAAGGGGTTGTGTACCGACGAAATCAAGATTTAGGCAGTTTTCCCACAGGTTCAGTATCAGCCAAAGTAATGTATCGTGACGCGGCTTATGTTGATGGTGATTTAATTCGTGTGTATTTAAACGATAAGGTGATTCAGAATCAAGTGTATTTAGATTCAAACTACAAAGGTTTTGAAATCGTACTCGAAAAAGGTTTTAATAAAATTGATTTCGAAGCGATTAATCAAGGAAGTTCAGGTCCTAATACGGCCGAGTTCAAGGTCTATGATGACAAAGGAGCGCTAATATCAGCCAGTCAGTGGAATTTAGGTACCGGTTTTAAGGCGACTATCATTTTGGTAAAAGACTAAGTAGTCCTAGTATTAGATAAAAAAAAGACTCTTGATTTAGATTTCAAGAGTCTTTTTTTATGTCTTTTATTTTAGAAAGGATCAGCGGTTACTCTAAATTTCATTGCTGCATTTACAGTGATATCCTCCGTGATTGTTTCTTTAATCACTGCTCGAGTTCGTATTTTATAAGACGAGGCTTTTACATATTTATCTAGTTTTGCTGTGGTGCAAATTAAGTCTAATGTATTGGTCGTGCTGTTAATGTTATCTAGTTGTGCGAGTTCTATTTCGTCATTTGCATCGGTTGAAATATATAAAACAATCGATTTTAAAAAGCTGAAATTTTTCCCACTAGGATTGGTGATACTCACTTTTAATTGGGTGATTTTAACATCTTTCACCAAATCAGCTTTGGTATTATTGTTTTCAAAAGTGCTGCTAGAGTTGGTAGTTACTTCAGGTGTTACGATCGTCAAGGCAGAGCCAACCGGAAAGGCACTTTCGATTTTAAAACTAGTTTGATTTTCAATGTTAAAAGTTAATAAGTCGTCTATTACATTGCACGAAGTACAACATAAAAATAGGGCTATTAGTCCTGTAAAAATGGAATTTTTCATTTAGATTTGTTTTTGTGTTTACTTAAATTGTTTTGGCATTTACGATATTTTTTGCAGTTGGGTTTAAAAAAAATCGGCGATACTATTTTTTATCTCTCTTTTCAAAGAAATTGATTTTTTTCAAAATTCAGTTTTTCAAATCAAAATATAAAAAGTATTTTTGCGCATGCAACACAACGTACTTATTTTAGATTTCGGATCGCAATACACACAGCTTATTGCGCGTAGAGTTCGCGAATTAAATATATTCTGCGAAATTTTCCCATTCAATAATTTTCCAACAGATTTATCGCCGTATAAAGCAGTCATTTTAGGTGGTTCTCCTTTTTCTGTTCGCGCCGAAGATGCGCCTCATCCTGATTTATCGCAAATCAGAGGCAAGCTTCCTTTGTTAGCCGTGTGTTATGGAGCTCAATATTTGGCTCACTTTAGCGGAGGCGAAGTAGCTGCATCTAACACGCGCGAATACGGTCGTGCCAACTTATCGTTCATCAAACAAGATGAAGTGTTTTTTGATGGCGTAGCTGAAAATAGCCAAGTTTGGATGAGTCATAGCGACAGTATAAAAGCGCTTCCAACTAATGGAGTTAAGCTGGCAAGTACTCACGATGTTGAGTTTGCTGCTTATAAAATTGAAGGCGAGACTACCTATGCGATTCAATATCATCCTGAGGTTTTCCACTCGACGGATGGAGCAAAAATGCTCGAAAACTTTTTGGTAAAAATAGCCGAGGTTCCTCAAACCTTTACGCCAAATGCATTCGTGCAGGATATGGTTGCCGAGTTAAAAGAAAAATTACAAGACGATAAAGTAGTATTAGGACTTTCAGGCGGAGTTGATTCGACTGTAGCTGCGGTACTTTTGAACCAAGCTATCGGCAAGAATTTATATTGCATTTTTGTAAATAACGGTTTGCTTCGTAAAAATGAGTTCCAAAACGTATTAGATCAATACAAAGGAATGGGTTTGAACGTAAAAGGCGTTGATGCTGGAGATCGTTTCTTGTCAGAATTGGCAGGTATCAGTGATCCTGAAACTAAAAGAAAAACAATCGGCCGCGTTTTTATTGAAGTTTTTGACGATGAATCAAAAATTATCGAAGATGTAAAATGGCTGGCTCAAGGAACAATTTATCCAGATGTAATTGAGTCGGTATCTGTTAAAGGTCCATCAGCAACCATTAAATCGCATCATAATGTAGGTGGCTTACCTGATTATATGAAATTGAAAATTGTGGAGCCTTTGCGAATGCTATTCAAAGATGAGGTTCGAAGAGTAGGAGCTTCCTTGGGTATCGATCCAGAATTGTTAGGCAGACATCCTTTTCCAGGTCCAGGTTTATCGATCAGAATTTTAGGAGATATTACACCAGAAAAAGTACAAATTCTGCAAGATGTTGATGCTGTTTTTATTGATGGCTTAAAATCATGGGGATTGTACGATAAAGTTTGGCAAGCAGGCGCCATTTTACTTCCTGTAAATAGTGTAGGAGTAATGGGTGACGAGCGTACTTATGAGAAAGTAATTGCATTACGTGCTGTAGAATCGACAGACGGAATGACAGCTGACTGGGTACACTTACCTTATGAGTTTTTAATGAAAATATCAAATGATATTATTAATAAAGTGAAAGGGGTAAATAGAGTAGTATACGATATTAGCTCTAAGCCGCCAGCAACTATAGAATGGGAATAAGCAACCAAAAAAACGTAGTTTTCCAGATTAATTTCACGCGGAATTAAATTAAAATTGAGTTCTCTTTGGTAAATACAACAAGTGACGGTATCAGATTTTTGGAATAAAATTTGATACCGTTGCTTCATTAATAGATTTGAATAATTTAGAAAACAAATACAATGAAATATTTTTTTGCAATTTGCCTATCGGTTTTGATGTTTCACCAAAATGGTCAAGCACAAGCTAAATCAAGTACTCACAAGGTTGAAAAAGGAGAAACAATTAATCAAATTGCGCAGAAGTATCAAGTGACACCTTTTGATATTTACCAGTTAAATCCAGATGCTCAAAGCGGTTTAAAACCCAATAGCGTATTAATTATTCCAACAAAAGCAAGTAAAAAAGCAGTTGTTCCCGCTGTTGCAAAAGCTAAAGTAACTTCTCACGAAGTGCAACCCAAAGAGACACTTTATGGCATTGAAAAAAAATACGGAATTAGTGATGGAGCGCTGAAAGCCGCCAATCCGTTTTTAGAATCAGAAGGATTGCAAATTGGGCAAGTTCTTACTATTCCTGGGTCAGGAGAAATTAAAGCTGTAGCTAAACAAAAAACGGAGCCAGTTATTTTTCATACCGTACTTGCTAAAGAAACTAAGTATTCGATAGCAAAAAAATACGGACTGACTGTTGAAGAGTTAGAGAAAAAAAATCCTGAGATTGTTGCTAATTTGCCTGTTGGATATGAATTAACCATCAAAGGGAATACAAATAAAACGACAAAACCTACGGCAGTTGCAGAAGTTAAAAAAGAAGTTGCTGCTCCAGTACCGGCTGCCACTGTAGCTAAATTGAAATATGTGAGCTATGAGGTAAAACCAAAAGAAACGCTTTATAGTTTGTCAAAAATGGCAGGGATTTCACAAGAGGAGTTGTTGCAACAAAACCCAGCTTTGGCCAACGGAGTTGAGGTAGGGATGGAAATCAAAATTCCTGAAACAGCAGCAATATCAGCTTCTGCGGAAGCGAAAAAAGATTACGCAACAATCACCAAAAAAAGCAATGCTAAGAAAAAATTAGCTTTGCTGTTACCATTCAATATTTCTAAAATTGAAAACGACACGGTTAATTCAATCAGTTCTCGTATTAAAAAAGACAAGTTCCTGAACATGACTTTAGATTTTTATGCGGGTGCCATGATGGCTATTGACTCAGCAAAAGTTTTAGGCTTGAATATGGATATTAAAATTTTAGATTCGCAAGAAACCAAAAATAGTACTGCCGTTGCAGCTTTGATTAAATCGGAAGGTTTATCAAGTTTTGATGCTGTGATAGGACCATTTTATCAAAACAATGTCGAGAAAGCTGCCGAAATTTTAGCAGCTAATCAAGTTCCTGTAGTGTCGCCTTTATCTAAAGATTTGGGAGTTTCATATCCTAATTTAGTGCAATCTATTCCGGATCCTGTTGCGGTTAAAAATGCTGTTTTCGATTTTATGCGAAGTAAAGGCGGAAACATAATTGCTGTAGTGGATAAAAAGAAAGGTTCTGTGATTAAATACATTACTGATACACATCCTGATGTTCGATTCGCTCCTTTAACAGCGGCCGGAGGTATAACAACAGAAAGTATCAAAGGCATGTTGAAAAAAGATAAAATCAATTATGTGATCATGGAAACGGCTAATACAGGAATGATCAAATCAACTGTAGCAAGCCTCATGAGTGCCATGGCAACGTATAAAGTGCAGCTAGTTATTTTAGAGCCAAATGAAACGCTAGATACGGACGAAATTAACTTCAATAATTTGGTGAAGCTAAAACTGATGTATCCTTCGGTAACGCGTGAAAGTTATTCTGAACAAGCTGCCATTTTTGAAAAAGAGTTCAAGAAAAAAAATAAAAGTAATCCGAGCGTTTTTGCCATCCGAGGATTTGATGTAACTTTTGATACAATGATGCGTTTGGCACAAGATAAAAGTTATTTAGAAACCGTTGGTAGTACCGCTACAGAACAAATGGATAATAAATTTGAGTTTTATAAAAACAACGAGGGGGCTTTCATCAATAAAGGAATTTACATTTTGCAATACGAAAGTGATTTAACAATAAAAGAAGCTAAATAATGACATCCAAAGTAACCTATCTCGGAGATTTAAGAACAGCATCGATTCATTTACAATCGGGAACAGAAATTATATCTGATGCACCATTAGATAACAATGGCAAAGGCGAGGCGTTCTCACCAACAGATACCGTAGCCAATGCGCTAGCCTCTTGTATGATGACCATCATGGGAATAAAAGCAAGAGATTTAGAAGTTGATCTTTCTGGGTCAATAGCTGAAGTAACTAAAATTATGAATGCCGAACCAAGACGAATAGGAGCAATTGAGATTGTTTTTGTACTCAAAGGAACGGATGACAGCAAGCAGAAAACAATATTAGAACGAGCAGCAATGACCTGTCCTGTTTTTTTGAGTTTGCATCCAGATATCGAAAAACGAATTACTTTCGATTGGATTTAAAAAAAATTAAGAATGAAACAAAGAAGCAAGTACCGAAAGTTCTTGCTTCTTTTTTATAACACTATGGATCAAAATCAAAAACAGCTTATAAAACTGGCGCATACCAAAATGCCTTTCGGCAAATACGAAGGTTGGTTTCTCATTGATATTCCAGAGTATTACATTGTTTGGTACAACAATAAAGGGTTTCCAAAAGGCGAATTGGGAGCACAATTACAATTGGTCTATGAATTGAAATTAAACGGTTTAGAAGATTTGATTCGCAATATTAAAAAGCAATATCCAAAGCCGTAACGGTACTTTTATACTTCAAAATCATTGGCAGAATACTCTTGTACGAACTCGTTTTTCAGACAATAAAAACTGAGAAACATATCTTCCAATAGTCCAATTAAATTTGTACTTTTGCCAAGTTTTTTACACAACTACAACACTAAACACAACACAAAACACAATACAATGAATCAAACGAAATATATTTTTGTTACTGGCGGTGTGACCTCTTCTTTAGGAAAGGGAATTATTGCTGCTTCATTAGCAAAATTATTACAAGCAAGAGGTTACCGCACTACTATTCAAAAATTCGATCCGTATATTAATGTCGATCCAGGAACGCTAAATCCTTACGAACACGGAGAATGTTACGTAACGGATGATGGTGCTGAAACCGACTTAGATTTGGGGCACTACGAGCGTTTTTTAAATGTTCCAACCTCTCAAGCTAATAACGTAACTACAGGTAGAATTTATTTATCGGTTATTGAAAAAGAAAGACGTGGTGAGTTTTTAGGGAAAACGGTGCAAGTTGTACCTCACATCACAAACGAAATAAAAGATAGAATGCAGTTGCTAGGCAATTCGGGCGATTACGATATTGTAATTACTGAAATTGGAGGAACTGTAGGAGATATTGAGTCTCTTCCTTACATCGAATCCGTACGTCAATTAGTATGGGAATTAGGAGAGCACAACGGAATTGTGATTCACCTAACGCTTGTGCCATATTTGGCTGCAGCTGGAGAATTAAAAACAAAACCAACACAACACTCTGTAAAAACCTTGATGGAAAGTGGTATCAAAGCCGATATCTTGGTATGCAGAACAGAACACGAAATTACGGAGGAGTTGCGCAACAAATTAGCACTGTTTTGTAATGTAAAAAGAGAAGCTGTGATTCAGTCGATTGATGCTTCTACTATCTACGAAGTACCTAATTTAATGTTGGAAGAAGGGCTTGACGTAGTGGCTTTGAAAAAATTAGATTTACCTAAAAAAGCAGCTCCCGATCTTAAAAATTGGAACATATTTTTAAAGCGTTTAAAAAATCCAAAGCATACCGTAAATATTGGTTTGGTTGGTAAATACGTAGAAATGCAAGATTGCTATAAGTCGATTTTGGAGGCCTTCATACATGCAGGTGCTGCCAATGAGACAAAAGTAAATGTAATTTCTATTCACTCTGAGCATATTGATGCGAGTACTATCAAAGAAAAATTCGCCAATTTAGATGCTATTTTAGTAGCGCCAGGTTTTGGTGAGCGCGGTATCGAAGGAAAAATTGCTGCGGTACAATATGCACGTGAAAATAAGGTTCCGTTTTTCGGAATTTGTCTTGGGATGCAAATGGCAGTTATTGAGCACGCTCGTAACGTTTTGGGGTATTCCGATGCCAATTCAACCGAAATGAATGCACACACAGCTCATCCTGTGGTGAATTTGATGGAAGAACAAAAAACAGTGACAGATAAAGGCGGTACAATGCGTTTAGGCGCCTGGAAGTGCGACATTAAAAAGGATTCGTTAGCATACAAAATTTATGGAACAGATTCGATTTCTGAACGCCACCGTCACCGTTACGAATACAACAGTAGCTATATAGAGCAATTGCATAATGCCGGATTATTGGCCACGGGTACAAATCCTGATACGGGATTGGTTGAGATCGTAGAGATTAAAGATCATCCGTTTTTCATTGGTGTACAATACCACCCAGAATACAAGAGTACAGTTGCTAATCCGCACCCAATTTTTGTAAATTTTGTTGCTGCTGCGGTGCAAGCAAAAAAGAAATAGTAGGTTGCTTTTGAAACAAATTTTGCAACTTGCTACTAACAGTGTAAACACTTTTAAATATTATAATGGAACAAAAGAAATTTGACCTTAATTCGATTATTGGTTTTGCCTTGATTTTTGGAATCTTGGCTTACATCACGTACACCAACCAACCCGATCCAAAGGTAGTTGCTGCTGAAAAAGCACAAAAGGAATTGTTGATTCAAAAAGCAAAAGCAAAAGAAATTGAAATAAAAGCAGTTGAAAAAGCAGCAATGGCTGTAGCAACAACAGGCGACTCAACTCAATTGGCACAATTACAAAAATCATTAGGAAGTTTTGCCTATTCTGCTACTTTACCGTCTGCAAAAGGAGGAGTTACAACCCTAGAAAATGAGGTTTTAAAACTTACCGTTGCAAATAAAGGAGGATACATTGTAGAAGCTACCTTGAAAGGTTTTGAAAAATACAAAAAAGGTTCAGGCGAGATTGTTCAATTGATTAAGGACAATAATGCAAGTTTGAATGTACAGTTGATGACTAATGACAATCGTACCCTCAATACAAAAGACCTTTATTTTGAGCCGAGTTTAACGAAAATTGGTGAGGATCAAATTTTATCCATGAAATTGAAAGCAGGTGCTAATGAATTTCTAGAGTATAAATACATTTTAAAACCAAAAGATTACATGATTGGTTTTGATATTCGTTCTCAAGGATTAAACAAAGTAATCAGTACTGCAAAACCTTTAGACTTAGAATGGAGTTTAAAAGCATTCAGAAATGAAAAAAGTATTTCTTACGAAAACAAATACACTGAAATCTATTTTGAACACAAAGACGGCAAAGTAGATTACGCAGGTTTGGGCGCTGAAGAAAAAGAAGAATTGGAACAACCAACTTTCATTGCTTTCAAGCAGCACTTTTTTAGTTCAATTTTAGTTTCTAAAACACCTTTTGAAAATGCAGTTGTAAGTTCAAAAAATTTAGTTATTAACGAAGAAGTTGATACTACATTTACTAAATCATTCAACGCTAATTTGCCTTTGGCTTTTACCAATGGTGAAATTGATTATAAGTTGAATTGGTACATGGGACCATCTGATTACAAGACTTTATCAAACTATGATTTGAATCTTGAAAAAATTATTACTCTTGGCTGGGGAATCATCGGTTGGATTAACAGATTTATTTTTGTGCCACTTTTTGGTTTCTTAGGATCATACATTGCATACGGAATTGCAATTATCATTTTTACAATCTTGATTAAATTAGCAATGTCGCCGATTACTTTTAAATCGTTCCTTTCACAGGCAAAAATGAAAGTATTGCGTCCTGAAATTGCTGAGTTGGGTGAAAAGTTTAAGAAAGATCCAATGAAAAAGCAGCAGGAAACAATGAAATTGTACAATAAAGCTGGCGTGAACCCAATGGCGGGATGTATTCCTGCTTTGATTCAAATGCCGTTCTTGATGGCTTCGTTTCAGTTTTTCCCATCCGCTTTTGAGTTAAGACAAAAAAGCTTTTTATGGGCTGACGATTTATCTTCGTTTGATGAAGTAGTTAAGTTGCCATTTCACATTCCGTTGTACGGTGACCATATTAGTTTGTTTCCAATTTTTGCAGCTATCGCGATTTTCTTCTACATGAAAATGACAAGCGGTGATCAGCAAATGGCGGCACCACAGCAAGAAGGAATGCCAGATATGGCTAAGATGATGAAAATCATGATTTATGTTTCTCCAATCATGATGTTGTTATTCTTTAATAGTTATGGTGCAGGATTGAGTTTATATAACTTTATTTCAAACTTGATCACAATTGGAATCATGATCGTAATCAAAAAGTATTTTATTGATGGAGACAAAATTCATGCTCAAATTCAAGAGAATAAATTAAAAGAGCCTAAAAAGCAAGGGAAATTCCAGCGCAAACTGCAAGAAGTGATGGAACAAGCCGAAGCACAAAAAGCACTTGATAAAAAGAATAAACAGTAAAGTTCAAATTTAAAACCTCAATATTTTATTGAGGTTTTTTTTATTTTTTATTCAAAGCAAGTTAAAGTTAGAATTGATTTTTTATTTCTTTTGCTTGATGTTTCAAAAATGGAATCAGTTAAATGTGATCAAAGTTTTAATTTAGAATGTGAAATTTCTAATTTTGCAGTACTAAATTCGGAAGATTAGAGTTGTTATACACAGCGTAAATAATAGTAAATATGATTAAGTCTAAAAGTAATATTTTTTTGTTTTTCATTTTTTTAATGACCTTTGGCATAGCGCATTCTCAAGCGGATTTTAATAAAATGGATCCGCAGGGCAAAAAGCACGGATTATGGAAAGGCTTTTACGAGCAATCCAAACGGCCTCGTTACGAGGGGATTTTTGAGCATGGTAAAGAGGTGGGTGTTTTTTATTTTTATGATGACACCAAAGCAAAATCAATCATTGCTACCCGAGAGTTTAATACAAAAGACAATGGAGCGTACACTACATTTTTTGATCAAAATAAAAATAAAGTGAGCGAGGGCAATGTAGTGAACAAACTTTTTGAAGGGGTTTGGACTTACTACCACAAAGACTCAAAAAACATCATGACTACAGAATTTTACAAAAAAGGCAAGCTCGAAGGTATTCGGAAAGTTTTTTTTATCAGTGGAGCTTTGGCTGAAGAAATCACTTTTACAAATAATTTAAAAAATGGGCTGTACAAGAAATATACTGAGCGTGGAGTTGTTTTAGAAGAATCAAATTATAAAAATGACCAATACGAGGGACAAGCCATTTTTAGGGATGTATTCGGAAATATAGTTTCGCAAGGCACGTTCATTAAAGGTAAAAAAGCTGGAATGTGGCAGTTTTTTGAGAAAGGCAAATTGGTTAAAGAAACCAATATGAGTGCGCTTCCAAAAATAGTAAAAGTCAAAACTAATTAACACCATTTTCAGCAATAGGAGTACTAAATGTTTTTGTACCTTTGCACCCTTGTAAAATTTTAATTTTTCCAAAATGAAACGTGTAGTTGTAGGTCTTTCTGGTGGTGTCGATTCAAGTGTTGCTGCGTATTTATTACAAAAGCAAGGCTATGAAGTGATTGGGCTTTTTATGAAAAATTGGCACGACGACTCGGTAACAATTTCAAACGAATGTCCATGGCTTGAAGATAGCAATGACGCTTTGTTGGTTGCTGAAAAGCTTGGAATTCCTTTTCAAACGGTTGATTTGAGCGAACAATACCAAGAAAAAATCGTTGACTACATGTTTAATGAGTACGAAAAAGGAAGAACTCCTAATCCTGATGTACTTTGTAATCGTGAAATAAAGTTTGATGTTTTCATGAAAATCGCATTAAGTCTCGGTGCAGATTATGTTGCAACGGGCCATTATTGTAGAAAAACAGAATTTGAACAAGACGGTCAAGTTATTTACCAATTAAAAGCTGGTGCCGACAATAACAAGGATCAGTCTTATTTTTTATGCCAATTATCGCAAGAGCAATTAGCGAAGTCGTTATTTCCTATCGGAGAATTGACCAAGCCAGAAGTGCGCGAAATTGCTGCAGAAATGGAATTGGTAACTGCCGAAAAGAAAGATTCACAAGGTTTGTGCTTTATCGGTAAAGTACGTTTGCCTGAATTTTTACAACAAAAATTACAACCTAAAGAAGGTTTGATTGTTCAAGTTGACAAAAATGATCCAATCTACCAAACCGAATTGCCAGC
This sequence comes from Flavobacterium turcicum, assembly GCF_011365745.1. GTDB lineage: Bacteria > Bacteroidota > Bacteroidia > Flavobacteriales > Flavobacteriaceae > Flavobacterium > Flavobacterium turcicum. The sequence continues at coordinate 286,119 of NZ_JAAOBY010000005.1, forward strand.
GGATAGGACAACAGAACAAGAATTACAATATCATGCTGCCAAAAGAAACTACAATCCGCAAATGGGAAAAGTAGTAGGAAAACACCAAGGTGCTCATTACTTTACTAACGGACAAAGAAAAGGCTTGAACGTTGGCGGAACTACCGATCCTTTATTTGTAATTGCCACTGATGTCGATACAAATACTATTTACACCGGACTGACTAGTCAGCATCCTGGTTTATTTAAAAAAGGTCTCCGAATTGCCACCGAAGAAATTCATTGGATTAGAGAAGATTTAGCGCTAAAAAATGGCGATACAATGGAGGTGATGGCTCGAATCAGATACCGTCAACCATTGCAAAAAGCTACACTTCATCAATTAGAAAGCGGTTTGTATCTATTATTTGAAGAACCTCAATCTGCCATTACCGAAGGTCAATTTGCAGCTTGGTATCATGACGATGAATTAACAGGCTCAGGAGTTATTTCATAATGAAATTCTAGCGATTGCCTTTTTCATTTGATGCAAGAATAGTATCTTTATAAAAAATAAGAAAGATGAAAAAGCGCTACCTACTATTTTTTTTCCTAATCTCTCTGTCGTGTCTTGCGCAACAAGATGCATGGGTTTACTTTAAAGACAAGCCAAGTGCAGCAACTTTTCTTGAAACACCAACAAAGATGCTTTCCCCACGTTCATTGGAGAGGAGGTCAACTCAAAAAATAGCGTTGGATTTGCGCGATGTGCCTTTAGAAAATGCTTATAGATTGCAAGTTCGAAATATAATTGGGATCAGCATTCTCGCTCAGTCAAAGTGGTTGAATGCGTTACATGTTCGTGGTTCGCAAGCCAATATCAACGCACTTAAAAATTTAGCATTTGTTTCAAGTATTGATTTTGCAGATAAATCTTTAAATCAAAATTCCGGTGCCAAGAAACTAGCGACTTCTAAAAAAACACTGAAAACTGAAAAAACCAAAGTCGAATATGCCTACGGATCTTCTTCTAACCAAATTAAAATGTTACAAGGTGATCTCATGCACCAACAAAACTTTACTGGTGCAGGAAAAATAATTGCTGTTATGGATTCAGGTTTTCCTGGAGTCAACACAGCATTACCTTTTAAACGTTTGCGCGATAATAATCAAATTTTAGGTGGATACAATTACGTGCAACGTAATCCTAACTTTTACTCAGGAGGCTCGCACGGTACATCAGTTTTATCTACTATGGGTGGTTATACTGAAAATGTGCTTGTTGGTACTGCTCCCGATGCTTCATATTATCTTTTTATTACCGAAAATGAATCTTCAGAAAATCCCGTCGAAGAATCGCTTTGGGTTGAAGCGGCCGAAAAAGCAGATAGTTTAGGAGTTGATGTAATCAATACTTCATTGGGATATTTTGATTTTGATAATCCAGCTTACAACCATACTTATAGTGAAATGAACGGAAGAACCGCATTCATGTCGCGCGCCGCTGATATTGCTTTTGATAAAGGGATGTTGGTTGTAACTTCGGCAGGAAATTCGGGTAATTCGTCTAGTCCAACTATCGCCGTTCCAGCTGATGCTATTTCTGTACTTGCAATTGGTGCGGTAAATTCATCAGAAGTTAGAACTTCATTTAGTTCAATCGGGCCTTCTTTTGACGGTCGGATTAAACCAGAAGTGATGGCGCAAGGTCAAGCGGCAGTAGTTTCGGATGAATTTGGTAATTCTAGAACAGCTAATGGTACTTCGTTCTCAAGTCCAATAATGGCGGGTTTAGTAGCCTGCTTGTGGCAAGCGCTCCCGCAAAAAACAAACAAAGAAATTCGAGATATTATCATTCGATCTGCTGATAGATTTCTAGTTCCTGATAATCAATACGGTTTTGGTGTACCTGATTTTGCCTCTGCTCTCAATACCAATTTAGGTATAGCGTCCCTCAGTCAGGAAAGTATAACGGTTTTTCCCAATCCTACTCCGGATTTTGTCACTTTAGAAATTCCTGTAAGTGCTATAAATGGGTCGTTTAGTGTTTATAATGTTTTGGGACAAAAAATGATTGAGCTGACTATTTCGCAATCGACCACAGATATAAATCTTCAAAGTATAACCAACGGTATTTATTTCTACAGATATCTTTCCGCAGACTATTCTGTATCAGGAAAATTAGTAAAACAATAATTTTTAATTTAAAAAATGAATAAGATTACCTCTCTTTTCAATATAAAGTACCCAATCATTCAAGGTGGAATGATCTGGAACAGTGGATACAAATTAGCAAGTGCGGTTAGTAATGCTGGTGGTTTAGGATTAATTGGTGCGGGATCAATGTATCCGGAGGTTTTGCGTGAACATATTCAAAAATGCAAATTGGCAACTTCAAAGCCTTTTGGTGTAAACATCCCAATGCTCTATCCTAATATTGATGAGATTATGAAAATCATCATTGAGGAAAATGTAAAAATTGTATTCACTTCGGCCGGTAATCCCAAAACATGGACTTCCTTTTTAAAGCAAAATGGTATAACTGTTGTACACGTTGTGAGTAGTTCCGTTTTTGCCCTAAAGGCACAAGATGCAGGAGTAGATGCAGTAGTTGCTGAAGGTTTTGAAGCGGGCGGACATAATGGTCGCGAAGAAACTACAACATTAACCTTGATTCCGATGGTGAAAGAGAAAATTACGATTCCGCTCATTGCTGCCGGAGGTATCGCTACCGGTGCTGGAATGCTTGCAGCTATGACTTTGGGTGCTGATGGTGTTCAGGTAGGGAGTAGGTTTGTAGCATCAACAGAATCATCTGCGCACATTGATTTTAAAAACACTGTAGTTGAAACAAAGGAGGGTGGAACACAGTTAACTCTAAAAGAATTAGCGCCAGTGCGATTAATTAAAAATAAATTCTTTGATGATGTACAACGTTTGTACGAAACAGCACCAACAAAAGAAGAATTACAAACACTTTTAGGTAGGGCCCGCGCTAAAAGAGGAATGTTTGAAGGTGATTTAATTGAAGGGGAACTTGAAATTGGTCAAATTGCAGGCCTTATTCATGACATTAAACCAGCTGCAGCAATAATTGACGAAATGATTGCCGATTTTGAAAAAGCAAAACAACGTGTAGCTCAGCTAAATTTTTAAATAATGACTAAATTACAATTACTAGCTCTCGTGGGAATGTTTGGCGCAGGCATTACTACCGCTTCTGCGCAAACCTACAAATTTAAAACCTCTGGTTTTAGTGTACTCGAAAAAAACGATAAAGGGAAATGGGGAAAATGGTCTGATTTAAATCTAACCAATTTACTAGTAACTTTAGACACTAACAAAAGCCGCATTGTAGTTTATTCGCAAATTATTCAACTATTTGAAATCATAGAGTACCATCCCGCAGAAGAAAATGAAACTGATTTGGTGTATGGCTTTACGTGTAAAAACAACGAAGGTGAAGATTGCACCTTATCCATAATTACCAGAAAAAAACAAGACAACCGCAAGCAATTGTATATTACTTACGATAACCGCGTCATTGTTTACAATATCTTTAATATGTAAGGAAGCAATTAAAGCAATTACACAATTTCAATATCCTTTATAAATTCATCGTATTCCTGAAAAAATAGTTCAAGGGCGTTCATTTTTTCAAAGTAAAATGAAAAAATAGCGTCCCAATTATTCCTGTTGCTTACGCCAACGCCAGTCAATTCAACCCAAATTCTGCTGATGGTTTTGCCGCTTTCTAAAGTGTAGTCGCGTTCATAGACCAAATTTTTTACAAACTCATCCTCTAAAATTGATTTCAAGGCTTCTAGTTTTTCAAAGTAAGCAATACGTTTTTCAGTACTTCTGGGTTCAATGTCAATTAAAACTTGGGCTTTTTTATTGTCAACGTAAAATTTAAAAGAGAAATCTTTGATTTTAGTATCGTACAAAACCCATTTTCTTGGATATTTTTCTGCAAATGCTACCCAAAATTCGCGCTTCAATCGTTGTGTTTCTTCTTTACTATACATATCAATTGTTTTTTGTTCCCTTTTATTTCTTGTGCAGTTCTAATTTGTGAACTACATTTAGGCTTATTTTTCAATCTACAAAAATAGAATTTGATTATGGATTTTCAATATTTATTACAATTTGTTCCACAATTAGCTCAAGCTGAATTGCCTGCGTTCGATGCGCATATCAAAATGGCTCCTGTTGAACGCATTCCATCTTTAACAGAGTGGTCTTCGCAACAAATAAATCCAAAACAGGCAGCGGTCATGATGCTTTTGTATCCAAAAGACGGAATTACTCATTTGGTTTTGATCCTCAGAAATTCATACAATGGAGTTCATTCTTCTCAAATTGCTTTTCCGGGAGGCAAATTTGAATTGGATGATCCTGATTTTGCTTTTACTGCCTTGCGCGAAACAGAAGAGGAAATAGGAGTAGTCATGGATTATATTGAAATCGTTAAACCTTTTACTAGTTTGTACATTCCGCCAAGCAATTTTTTGGTGCATCCTTTTTTGGGGATTAGCAAACAAGAGTTGGTATTTGCGCCCCAAGCCAGTGAAGTAGCAGGCATAATCGAATTACCATTACAAGTATTTTTAGACGATGCTATTGTCGTGACCACAAATCTGGACACTTCTTCGGTAAAAAACAGTACCGTTCCTGCTTTTAATGTTGAAGGATATATGGTTTGGGGAGCAACGGCTATGATGCTCAGTGAATTAAAAGATGTTTTAATTAAACACATTAAATAAAAACACTTTACATTGTAGTTAAAGGCAGTTGAAAACAGCAACAAAATATATTTTTGTAAGTTTGCTTTTCAAATCATTTAAATAAATACTAGTTATGGGATTGTTGAAAAGAAATCCTTTTGGTCATATACTCTTCCTCAAAAAATGGTTAATTCGTATTTTTGGCGCTGTCACGCACCGCCGTTACAGAGGTTTTAACGAATTGCAAATAGAAGGTTCCGAGATTATTCGCAACCTACCAGACCAAAACGTACTTTTTATTTCCAATCATCAAACTTATTTTGCTGATGTTGTGGCTATGTTTCATGTTTTTAACGCAAGCTTAAGCGGGCGCGAAAACAATATTGTAAATGTCGGTTATCTGTGGCAGCCAAAAATGAACATATATTATGTAGCAGCAAAAGAAACCATGAGAGCAGGACTACTGCCTCGCATTATGGCATATGCAGGTGCAATATCGGTTGAGCGTACGTGGCGAGCAAAAGGAGTCGATGTTCAAGAGAAAAAAGAAATCAATCCTGATGACACCGAAAATATCAAGATCGCTCTCAATGACGGTTGGGTAATTACCTTTCCACAAGGTACTACCAAATCATTTAAGCCAGTTCGTAAAGGAACTGCGCACATCATAAAACAACACAGACCAATTGTGGTTCCTATAGTGATTGACGGTTTCCGCCGTTCTTTTGACAAAAAAGGGCTTCGCATGAAGAAGAAGGGCATTTTACAATCTTTCATTATTAAGGAGCCGTTAGAAATAGATTACGATAACGATACCATCGAAGAGATTGTAGAGAAAGTAGAGTACGCCATCGAACAACATCCTTCATTCCTTAAAGTTATTCCTGCCGAAATTATTCAAGAGCAAGAAGAACTTAATAAAACCCGCCGTTGGGATTATTAAATCAATAGCTAAATTTTTGGCGTTCCGCCTTACTTGCTCTTGCCTTTTGTTAGGGCAAGAGCAAGAAAGTCGTCGGGCTATTCGCTGCAAGTCCTCGCCACTCCCTCAATAGGGTCGTGCCTGTGGGCTTTCCGCTGCTATCCCTAACGCGAGTTTCACGTATGATAGACGAATTTTTCAATAGCTACATATATATAGACGAAAACAAAACTATAGTGAAGACTATATAAAGAAGAACAAATACTTGCGATCACCACCCAATTCCCCTATCAATCCTGCAAAACCGCCCCAATCATCACAGCGATGAAAAAAACTTCATATCTAACCTTATTGATTTTAAGCCAATTAAAAAATAGTTTTAAATTAAGTTTAAAAAAGGCTTGTAAAAGCGAATAAAGGTTGTAGTTTTGCACCCGCAAACAGCGCAACGTTCTACTAAAAACCTGAAACAAACCAAGAAACAATTTTTAAAAAAAGATTGTAAAAAGTTTGCCAGAGTTAAAATAGATGTTACCTTTGCACCCCGCAATAGAGCAGAGTTCTTATTACATATTGAGAGAAAAAGGAAAGAAACTTTCGAAAAACATTTTCGAAAAAAACTTTAAATTTTTCTTGCATAGTTAAAAAGAAATTTCTACTTTTGCACCCGCTTTGAGGCACACGAAAAGC
>NZ_JAAOBY010000006.1:0-10387 GCF_011365745.1 Flavobacterium turcicum
TGCGCTTTAAGTAGCGTGATTCTTGAGGGTTTTCCATAAGGATACTTTTTGTGTATCGCTATTTTAGGACGGGACAATCTAAAATAAAAAAGCGACTGCAGGAATAATGCAGTCGCTTTTTTTTATAGTCTAATTCCGGGAGGAAGTAATTCTTTGTATTGTGGGAATTTTTTAAAAAACTGCACAATTCGTGGTAAAATAGGAACTACTTTCCACTTTCTTTCGATGGCATTTTCTAAAATACTTTTTAAAAAGTCATTCAAAAAATCTTCATCTTCAAATCCTTCTGGTTTGTGAATTTTGGTGAGAAAGATTTTCTTTTCCTGAAAAGAATACTCAACAGTAAGTAATCCTTGTGGGCTATTGGTTTCAAATTGTCTCGAAAATGTATTGTCTTTAATTTCCATAAAAATAAGGAGGATTACTGCTGCATTGGCACTTCAATCAAAAGTATTTTAGCCTTACTATTAATTTTAATATCAACTGCAGTTGTTGCGGTTATTCCGATTGCATCTCTTGCAGTCAGAATTTGGTTGTTTATTTCAATTTCACCTTCTATTAAAAACAAATAAACTCCGTTGTTAGGAATTTGAATCGGGTAGTTTACCGTTGTGTTCTCGTCAAAAATACCTAGGTTGAAAAACGTTTTTTGGTGCACCCAAAGCGCGTTACCATCGTTGTGCTCCTTTGGTGAAACTACGTTTACGAAAGTGTTTTTGTGTTGTTCTAGGTCAAATGATTTTTGGTCGTAACGCGGTGTTACTTCTTCTGTATCTGGAAAAACCCATAACTGTAACGTTTTAGCGCGTTCGGTTTTGCTGGCATTCATTTCAGAGTGTTCCACACCGCTACCGGCACTCATTACTTGTACTTCGCCAAAGCGAATAACGCCTTCGTTACCCATGCTGTCTTTGTGCATCAAGCCACCTTCGAGCGGAATCGTGATGATTTCCATATTGGCGTGACCGTGCGTACCAAAACCAGCGCCTGCAGCAATGGTATCGTCATTTAGTACACGCAACATTCCAAATTGCACGCGTTCTGGATTGAAATAGTTTCCAAACGAAAAAGAAAAATTAGCCTGAAGCCAGCCAAAATCGGCAGTACCTCTTGTATTTGCTTTGTATAGTTGCGAAGTCATAATTTAATGGTAATATGTAATTGTAAAGAAGCGCTTTTTCTGAAAAAAGCATTATTTTTAGACAAATTTCGGGAATATAATTCGGAATGGTGTTATAATAAAGTTAAAAGCATTTATGGGTAAGTTACAGGTTTATTTCATGCCAGGTTTAGCGGCAAGTACAAGTATTTTTGAACGTATTAGTTTGGCCGAATCAGATTTTGATATGCATTTTTTAGAATGGGAAATCCCGCTACCCGCAGAAACTTTGGTAGCTTACGCAAAACGTATTGCGGATAAAATTACAGCCGAAAATCCGGTTTTGGTGGGAGTTTCATTTGGTGGTATTTTGGTTCAAGAAATGGCAAAACACATAAATGCGCACAAGGTTATCATCATTTCGAGTGTAAAAAGTAATGCTGAGTTTCCGCTACGATTCAAATTAGCCAAAACCACCAAGGCGTATAAGCTTATTCCAATGAGTTTGATTGTAAACATTGAAAGTTTAGCGCGTTTTTCGTTTGGAGAAAAGATCAATAAGCGCATTCAGTTGTACGAGAAATTTTTATCAGTGCGTGATATTGGGTATTTAACTTGGGCTGTTGAGCAGGTAATTTTGTGGGACCGAACCGTGATTGATGAAAATGTAGTGCACATTCATGGTGATCAAGATGATGTCTTTCCTATTAAAAATATTAGCAAATGCCACGTAGTAAAAGGCGGAACACACATCATGATTTTAAATAAATACAAATGGCTCAATGAGCATTTACCTGCATTTATTTTAGGAACATCTGAATTGAAAGCAAAAAAGGGTCAAAATTAAATTTGACCCTTTCTGTTATATAAAATTAAAGCAATTAAATCTTTTTCATTTGTTCTTTCATCATTGCAATTTGCTCTTTCAGCATGTTTTGCTTGTCTAATTTTTTAGCCTCGTTCAAAAGAGCAGTTGCTTCTAATTTACGACGACGTGTCATTGCTACACCTGCCAAATTCAATTTGGCAACAGCCAAATCCATGTCCATGGACAAACCTAGATCAATTGCTTTTTTGAAATATTTTTCGGCTTGATTGATGTTGGTTTGCGCCAGCATGATTCCGTGTAGGTAATTAAAATATCCTTGTTGTTTTTGAATTAAAGCAGTTTCAGGGTTTTTAATATGCGACAACCATTTTTTGGCTCCTTCAAAATCTTGTTTTCTCAGTTTTAAGAAAGCAAGTAAAATAAATTCATTTCTAAAGTATAAAAATATTGGAATGGCACTTAATACTAATAGGAAAATTCCGTTACCGATGTTACTCTCAGTAAATTGCCAAATGCCAGCAGCAATAATAAGTCCGGCAATAATAAATTTGATATTTTTGTGAAACATAGCGTGTTTAATTTAAGAGCACAAATATAGTAAAAGGAATTGAAAATATTTTTACAAAACTACTTGTGAGGAAAAAAAGTCTTTGTATATTTGCACTCGGTTTTCGAACAACCACTATTGAGAATTAAATAGACATATAAATAAGTTTTTAAAGATACAAAGCAATGAGCAAAAGAACGTTTCAACCATCGAAAAGAAAAAGAAGAAATAAGCACGGATTTATGGACAGAATGGCTTCTGCTAATGGAAGAAAAGTTCTTGCGCGTAGAAGAGCTAAAGGAAGACATAAATTGACTGTTTCTAGCGAACCAAGACACAAAAAATAATGTTTGAATAAACATATTTAAGGCGTTACTTTTTTTAGTATCGCCTTTTTTTATACCTTTTCGGTAAAAAAATCACTGTAAATCGACCTAAAAGTCATCCTTTCAGTACCTTTACATTTACACATAACTACACAACACACTACAACATGCCCAAAGACACATCAATAAAATCGGTTTTAATAATAGGTTCAGGTCCTATTGTAATTGGTCAAGCTTGCGAATTTGATTACGCAGGTTCGCAATCTGCACGCTCTATTCGTGAAGAAGGAATCGAGGTAATCTTGATCAATTCCAATCCGGCTACCATTATGACCGATCCTTCAATGGCCGACCATATTTACTTAAAACCGCTTACTACCAAATCGATTATCGAAATCCTAAAAGCGCATCCGCAAATTGATGCTGTTTTACCAACTATGGGCGGACAAACCGCTTTGAACTTGTGTTTGGAAGCTGAGGAGAAAGGAATTTGGAAAGATTTTGATGTGAAAATGATTGGGGTTGACGTTAATGCCATCAACATTACCGAAGACAGAGATCAATTTAAAGCATTGCTTAAAAAAATTAATGTACCAACTGCTCCAGCCGAAATTTGTACCTCGTACCTACGTGGTAAAGAGATTGCGCAGGAATTTGGTTTTCCGCTAGTAATTCGTCCTTCGTTTACCTTAGGAGGAACAGGAGCGGCTATTGTGTACAAAAAAGAAGATTTCAACGAACTCTTAACTCGCGGTTTAGAGGCGTCTCCAATTCATGAGGTACTTATCGATAAAGCTTTGATGGGTTGGAAAGAATACGAATTAGAATTACTGAGAGACAAAAATGACAACGTAGTTATTATTTGTTCTATCGAAAATATGGATCCAATGGGGATTCACACAGGTGATTCGATTACGGTAGCGCCAGCAATGACCTTATCGGATACGACTTTCCAAAAAATGCGTGATTATGCCATTTTGATGATGCGTTCTATTGGTAACTTCGCCGGAGGTTGCAACGTGCAGTTTGCCGTTTCGCCAGATGAAAAAGAAGATATCGTAGCCATCGAGATCAATCCTCGTGTTTCTCGCTCTTCAGCATTAGCATCAAAAGCTACAGGTTATCCTATTGCCAAAATTGCTTCAAAATTAGCTTTGGGTTACAATTTAGATGAGTTGCAAAACCAAATTACCAAGTCAACTTCGGCTTTGTTCGAACCGACTTTGGATTATGTAATTGTTAAAATTCCGCGTTGGAACTTTGATAAATTTGAAGGAGCTGATAGAACATTAGGTCTTCAAATGAAATCAGTAGGTGAGGTTATGGGAATCGGACGCTCGTTTCAAGAGGCCTTACACAAAGCCACACAATCATTAGAAATTAAAAGAAACGGATTGGGTGCCGACGGAAAAGGCTACACCAATTACGAACAAATTATAGAGAAATTAACCTATGCCAGCTGGGATCGTGTGTTTGTTATTTACGATGCCATTGCGCTTGGAATTCCGTTGAGTAGAATTCACGAAATCACTAAAATTGACATGTGGTTCTTGAAACAATACGAGGAATTGTTTACACTTGAGAAAGAAATTGCCAAATACACGATCGCTACTTTGCCAAGAGAGTTGTTGCTTGAAGCCAAACAAAAAGGCTTTGCCGACAGACAAATTGCGCACATGATGGGCTGCTTAGAAAGCGAAGTACACAGCCTACGTACCGAGCAAAACATTAATCGTGTGTTTAAATTGGTTGACACTTGTGCGGCCGAATTTAAAGCAAAAACACCTTATTACTATTCTACTTTTGAAGCTGAAATCGAAAAAGCAGATGGTACGCGCTACGTAGACAACGAAAGTATTGTTACCGATAAAAAGAAAATCATTGTGTTGGGCTCTGGGCCAAATAGAATTGGTCAAGGAATCGAATTTGATTACTCTTGCGTGCACGGAGTTTTGGCTGCCAAAGAATGTGGCTACGAGACAATCATGATCAATTGTAATCCTGAAACAGTTTCGACCGACTTTGATACGGCCGATAAATTGTACTTTGAGCCGGTATATTGGGAGCATATTTACGACATCATCCAACACGAAAAACCAGAAGGTGTAATTGTGCAGTTGGGCGGACAAACCGCTTTGAAACTGGCTGAAAAGTTATCTAAATACGGAGTAAAAATTATAGGAACTAGTTTTGATGCACTCGATTTAGCCGAAGACCGCGGTCGTTTTTCTGATTTGCTGACCGAATTAGAAATTCCGTTCCCGCAGTTTGGTATTGCCGAAACAGCTGATGAAGCGGCTGCCTTGGCTGATCAATTGGATTTTCCATTGTTAATTCGTCCTTCGTATGTGCTGGGTGGTCAGGGAATGAAAATTGTAATCAACAAGCAAGAGTTAGAGGAGCATGTAATCAATTTATTAAAAACCATTCCGGGTAATAAATTGCTTTTAGATCACTATTTAGATGGTGCTATCGAAGCCGAAGCCGATGCAATTTGCGATGGCGAAAACGTTTACATCATCGGGATCATGGAGCACATTGAGCCTTGTGGCGTGCACTCTGGCGATAGTAACGCTACCTTGCCGCCATTTAACTTGGGTGAGTTTGTGATGCAACAAATAAAAGACCACACCAAAAAAATTGCCTTGGCACTCAAAACAGTTGGTTTGATTAACATTCAGTTTGCTATCAAGAACGATACCGTGTACATTATTGAGGCCAACCCACGTGCGTCACGTACGGTGCCGTTTATTGCTAAAGCTTACGGCGAACCGTATGTAAACTACGCTACCAAAGTTATGCTAGGACACAATAAAGTAACTGACTTTGAATTTAACCCACAATTAAAAGGATTTGCCATCAAGCAGCCAGTATTCTCGTTCAGTAAGTTTCATAATGTAAACAAAGCCTTAGGACCTGAAATGAAATCAACCGGTGAAAGCATCTTGTTTATTGATGACCTAAAAGACGATCAGTTCTACGAATTGTACTCTCGCAGAAAAATGTACTTAAGTAAATAAAAGCTAACATAATTGTATAGAAAAAGCCCCGTTTGGGGCTTTTTTTGTTGATATAATCTTCTGTCGCAAGAAATTTTTTTCTTAATCTTCCGCATTTCTATAGCTAAATACTTTAGCTATCTTATTATTTTAAAAGCCTTTTCAACGCTAAATTTTCCCCTTATAATTTAATCAGGCTTTATCAAAATTGTTTATAAGTAACTGTTCTGCGCATACAATTGTAGGCGGGTCAATTGTAGGCGTAAATCTAATTTTATCAACTATGAATATTAAAGAAAAGTTTGGTCATAAAGTGAAAATTCTGCGAGAGGCGAAAGGTCTTTCCATTGAGAATTTGGCCAATATATCAAATGTCGATAGAAATTATATTTCTGACATTGAGAAAGGTAAAAGAAATGTTTCAATCGAAATAATGGAGAAAGTAATTAACGGATTAGAAAGTGATTTTGAAACTTTTTTTAATGATAAAGAGTTTAAAAAATGAAGGTGATTGACAAGATATCGATAGAAGAATTTGATCAGAAAAAATTTAAGCTAAAATTTGGTGAAGACGACGAAAATAAAAAAGCTGTAATAACACATTATTTACAGAATTATCGGAGCGAGGCACATGAGCACTTCCAAGAGAAAGCAGAAGAATATTTAAAACAAATTATTGAATACAAGAACGAAGAGGAAAATTTAAACCTTATTTCGGATGTAGCTCTGCAACAACTTTTATTTGAAGTAGAAGATGTTCCATTCCCTACACCAACCAACTATACTTTCACATTTATAGATTTATTTGCAGGAATTGGAGGTTTTAGAATGGCGTTACAAAATTTAGGTGGCAAATGCGTCTTTACGAGTGAGTGGGATGTCAGCGCTAAAAAAACATATAGCGCAAATTTTGGAGAAGTACCTTTTGGAGATATAACAAAATATCAAACTAAAAATTTTATTCCTAATCAATTTGACTTACTAACTGCTGGTTTTCCTTGTCAAGCTTTTTCTATAGCTGGCAAGAGAGGTGGTTTTGATGATACGAGAGGAACCTTGTTTTTTGATGTTGCTGAGATAATAAAAAAACATAGACCAAAAGCAATCTTTCTGGAGAATGTGAAGGGATTGAGGAGTCATGACAAAGGAAAGACTCTAGAAACAATTTTGAATGTACTAAGAAATGATTTAGGTTATTTTGTACCAGAACCAGAAATTGTCAACGCAAAAAATTTCGGTGTTCCACAAAATAGAGAGAGAATTTATATCGTAGGCTTCCGTCAAGATTTAAACATTTCGAGTTTTGAATATCCTAAACCTTTCGAAAAAAATCCAACTTTTGAAGATGTAAAAGAAGAGAAAGTACCCCCAACAAAATACTTTCTTTCGACTCAATATGTAGAAACGTTAGTTAAACATAGGGAAAGACATGCAAACAAGGGAAATGGTTTTGGTTATGCAATAATTCCTGATGAGGGCATTGCAAATGCAATTGTCGTAGGTGGAATGGGAAGGGAGAGAAATCTAGTTTTAGACCATAGAATTGTAGATTTTACTCCAACAACCCATATCAAAGGTACTGTAAATAGGGAAGGAATCCGTAAAATGACACCAAGAGAATGGGCTCGATTACAAGGATTTCCGGATAATTTTATAATACCAGTTGCCGATGCTTCTGCTTATAAACAATTTGGTAATTCTGTTGCAGTTCCTGCAATTCAAGCAACAGCTGAAAAAATTTTAGAACTAATTGGAATTGAATAATATGCTATCAGGAAATAAAGGAGAATGGAGTGAGATTTACGCACTGTTTAAATTGCTAAGCGATAAACAATTATTTGCAGGAGACGCAGATTTAAAAAAAGTTGAAGAATTATTTTATCCGATAATCAAGATTATTCGTAATGAAACTGGTGGGAATTTTGAATATGAAATAAACGGAGATTTAGTAATTATTTCAGGTGGAAAAGAACAATTAAGAATTCCTGTGAAAACTTTTACTGAACAATCTGTAAAGTTATTAGCAATAATAAAAAGTTCGAATGGAGCATTTAGTATTCCAGAAATTGAAACTTTTATGAACTCAATAAATTGTGGTTCATTAAAAGCAAAATCAACTTCCAAATCGGATATTCAAATCGTTATTCACGACCAAAGAATAAATCAAACAGCTGAATTAGGATTTAGTATAAAATCACAACTAGGCGGACAAGCAACTCTTTTGAACGCAGGAAAAACTACCAACTTCATTTATCAAATTTCAGATTTTGAACTAACAGATGATCAAGTAAACAGCATAAACGAAATTGACACAAAAAGTAAAATTAAAGATAGAATTGAAAACATAAAACAACTTGGTGGGAACATAAGTTATGTTTCGCTTGAGCAAGACGTTTTCAAAAATAATTTAGTTTTAATTGATAGCTTGTTACCAAATATTTTAGCGGAAGTTGTAAAAACTTTTTACACATCTAACTTAAGTTCAATTAAAGATTTGACTGAAAATATAAACAAAACAAATCCATTAAAGTACGATATTCAATTTGCTCATACATTTTATGAGTACAAAATTAAACGCTTCTTGACTGATGTTGCCTTAGGAATGACACCTTCAAAAGTTTGGAATGGAATTTATGACGCAACTGGTGGGTATTTAATTGTAAAAGAAAACGGAGATGTTTTGTGTTATCATATTTACAATCGAAATCAGTTTGAAGATTACTTATTTCAAAATACAAAATTGGAAACAGCAAGTAGTTCAAGGCATGAATTCGGAAAACTTTACAACGTAAATGGAAAAAATTATTTCAAGCTAAACTTACAAATAAGGTTTAAGTAATATTGGTATTACTTATCTAAATTTTACTCTACCAATATGCTGCGATAATAATTGTGCTGCTTCTGCTTTGTCAATTGAGGTTTTTTTAACTTGAAAAGTATCTTTATCTAGTTCATTTAATTTATAGTTGATTAGTTTGGTTACTAATTCTTCGTACAATCCTTGGTTCATAATTCAAGTTTTAAAAATTCTTCAACGATAGGTAAATCTGCTTCTGCCCAATCTAAATTTTGTAGTTCTGATTTATCTAATAATTTATAATCTTTATGTTCGGATAAAATGATTTCTCCAGAAACATAATTTGCGATAAAAGGAATCAAGTTGATTTTAAAACTTCCGTAATCATATACACTATTTGACAATTGTTTTACGACTTCGATTTCAATATTAATTTCTTCTAATATTTCTCTTTTAATGCAATCTATTTCACTTTCATTTTCTTCTAATTTACCGCCCGGAAACTCCCATTTTAAAGGTAGTTTCATTTTTTCGCTTCTTTGAGTAACAAGTATTTTATTTTCCAAAAATATCAATGCGCAAGTCACGTCTATGATGCTATTTTCTTTCATTTGATAATATTACAAAATCCAATCTTCAAAACTATGCGAGAATCCACAAATTAGGAAATTTAATATAAAAAAAGTGGAAACCTTCATTTCCACTTTCTTACTTTTTTGCAATGCGCTTATTTCTTTTTGAGTTCTTGTTTAAAAAAAGCAATGGTACGTTCCCAGGATAGGGTAGCGGCTTTTTCGTCGTAACGCGGTGTGGTGTTGTTGTGGAAACCATGGTTCACGCCTTCGTAAAAATGTGCTGTGTGCGGTACCTTGTTTTTTTGTAAAATAGCTTCGTAGGCAGGCCAGCCTTCGTTCACGCGAGTGTCTAATCTCGCGTATTGGGCCATAATAGGGGTTTTAATTAATTCTGCTTCAGCAGCAGTGGGTTGACCTCCATAATATGGCACGGCAGCTTGCAAAGTTGGAATTTTAACCGCCATCATATTGGCAATCCAACCTCCAAAACAAAAACCAACTACACCTATTTGTCCGTTACAGTCCTTGTGATTTTTTAGGTAGTTGTATGCTGCAATAAAATCTTCGAGCATTTCATCGCGAGTGCGTTTTTTTTGTAGTTCGCGACCCGCATCATCGTTGCCGGGATAACCGCCTAATGGCGACAAAGCATCCGGCGCCAAGGTGATAAAACCATCAAGAGCAGCTCGGCGGCCCACATCTTCAATATAAGGGTTGAGGCCACGATTTTCGTGAACGACAATAATTCCCGGAAGTTTCTTTTTGCTAGCCACTGGTTGCGATAATAAACCTTTGATAGCGCCGCCACCTTTAGGCGAATCGTAGGTGATAAAACCCGTTTTCAGTCGCGGATCGTTGGGTGAAACTAGTAAAGTGTCAACATAATTGGGTGACATAAAACTCAGTAACGAGGGTAGGGTCAAGGTTCCCACGGCAAATAGGGATAGTTTTTCAACAAAGGCGCGACGGTCAATTTTGTTGTGTGCGTAATCGTCATAAAGGTCAAAAACCTCTTGGCTGATGTCTTCTTTGGTTATCTTGGTCATATTTTTTTGAATTAGTTGGTACTAAGATACTAAAAAAGATTGTAGTAATTGGTTCTCGATACAATGGCCTTCCCGAAGTATAGGAAGTCTATCACTCGAACTGACGTGCCATTCAGCAGGCTAGTTTTTTGCAGTTCGTCAGTTCGAGTGCTTTGTTTGCAATGCAATG
>NZ_JAAOBY010000006.1:10485-40171 GCF_011365745.1 Flavobacterium turcicum
TGGAGAACAAAGTGTATCGAGAGTTCGTCAGTTCGAGTGCTTTGTTTGAAATGTAATGGAGAACAAAGTGTATCGAGAGTTCGTCAGTTCGAGTGCTTTGTTTGAAATGTAATGGAGAACAAAGTGTATCGAGAACTCGTCAGTTTTATTGTTTTTTCCGCGTTGCTTTGTCATGCTGAGGAACGAAGCATCTTTGTCTGTTGAGCGATTGGTTTGGATTCCTCCGTTGTCGGAATGACAAATTTGTGTATGGAGAGTTCGTCAGTTCGAGTGCTTGGTTTGCAATACAATGTAAAACTAAGTGTATCGAGAACCTTGTGAAACCAAACAATCATCTTCATCGAATTAATAGTGCTACGTTGCCATAATAGTTTTATTTTTGAATTTTAAATCCAAGCACAAATGAACACAGCAGGGAAATCACAAGAAAATACAGGTTTTGGAACCAATGCCAGCAACTACGGCGGCCGATTAATCAATAAAGACGGCAGCGCCAATGTAGAAAAACGAGGCATGTTTTTACTGCGTCGTATAAGTTGGTACCACACTATGATTGCCATGCCTCAGTGGCGTTTTTTATTGACGCTATTGCTGTTTTACATAGGGATGAATTTCATTTTTGCGCTTTTATATTTTTCTATCGGTATTGAACATTTAAATGGTATCGATCCTTCGGGCACCGAATTGGGTAAGTTTGGGCAGGCTTACTTTTTTAGTGCGCAAACCTTTACCACTGTGGGCTACGGGCATATAAGTCCAGTTGGTTTTTTAGCCAGTGCGCTTTCTGCCGCCGAGGCCTTAATAGGATTACTCAGTTTTGCCATTGCTACCGGATTGTTTTTTGGGCGTTTTAGTAAACCTACTGCTTTTATCAAATTTTCAGATAATGCCCTGATTTCGCCTTACCGCGAGGGAACGGCTTTAATGCTACGATTGACTCCTTTTAAAAATACCGACTTGACCGATGCTTTCGCAAGAATTACGATGCGCAGGAGTGATAACGAAAATGGTGCCATGACCAATCGCTTTTTTGCTTTAGATTTAGAACTCGATCGCATAAATGTACTTAGTTTGAGTTGGACACTCGTACACCCTATAACTCCTGAAAGCCCGTTGTATGGTCTTTCAAACCAAGATTTTGCTTCCATCAATGGAGAGTTTATTGTTCACCTGACTGCTTTTGACGATATGTTTAGCAATACAGTGGCTACACGAACTTCCTATACTTTTGATGAAGTGGTTTATGGCGCTAAATTCGATTCGATGTACACCCGAAATGAATCAAACTCTAAGACAATCTTACACTTAGATTTGTTAAACAGTTATCAAAAAGTCGATTTTAAAGAAAAATAGCGTTTTTACAACGGTTTAGGTCGTTTTATATCTAAATTTATTTTACATTTGTTCAATAAATTTTCAGAAACGATGAACAATGTAAAAAATGTATTCAGTATCAAGGATCTTGAAAACCTTTCAGGAATCAAAGCGCATACGATACGAATTTGGGAAAAACGCTACGATATTCTGCAGCCCATGCGTACCGATACTAACATTCGTTTGTATGATTTGCCGAGTTTACAAAAGCTTTTAAATATCACATTACTACACGATTACGGTTATAAAATATCTAAAATCGCTACCTATCCACAGGAGAAAATCCCGTCTTTGGTTCGCGAAATTATATCAAATAAAACAGCCAAAAGTCACGCCATAAGTGAGTTTAAAATGGCAATGATGAACTTTGATCAAGAACTTTTTTTTAATACCTACAATTGGTTAATCGCCGAAAAGTCGTTTAAAGAAATTTTCCATCAAGTATTCATTCCGTTAATGAATGAGTTGGGATTATTATGGCAATCCGATACCATTACACCAGCACACGAGCACTTTATCAGTTATTTGATCAAACAAAAATTGCTCATCAACACTGAGAAATTGCAAATTTTAAAACAAACCAAGACCGATAAAGTTTTTGTACTGTCATTGCCATTGAATGAAATTCACGAATTGGGATTGATGTATTTGAACTACGAAGTACTTTTACACGGTTACAAAACCATCTATCTGGGCGAAAGCATGCCGATAGAAAACCTACGAGATCTTAAAAAACATTTTGATTCAATCGTATATGTTTCTTACATGACGGTTCAACCTGAAAAAGGTATCCTAGACGAATACGTACAGCAAATGTCGGATCAACTATTAGATGATACAACTGAGCTTTGGCTTATTGGTCGAATGGTCGAACACATCGATAGAGAAAAGCTAGCCGAGCGCATAAACATTTTTAATTCTATCACGGAATTAGTCGATTGGATTTAAAAATAATTGTTTAAAGATTTTGTATATTTGCTAAACAAATGAAGAAAGTAAAAAATATTACCATTATAGGATCGGGTTTCTCTGCTTTAGCGGCTTCGGCTTATTTAGCTAAGAGCGGTCACCAAGTTACCGTTTATGAAAAAAACAGCGCTGTTGGCGGTCGCGCACGTCGCTTAGTACGCGAAGGTTTTACCTTTGATATGGGACCAAGTTGGTACTGGATGCCTGATGTTTTTGAACGCTTTTTTGCTGATTTTGGCAAAAAAACAACCGACTATTATGAGCTAGTTAAATTGTCGCCAGCCTACCGCGTGTATTACGGTATTGATGATTTTATAGCCATTGCAGATAACCTCCCGGAAATTGTTGCGGCTTTTGAGGCCATTGAAAAAGGAAGTGGCGCCAAGTTGCAAGCTTTTATGGGTCACGCCAAAAGCAATTATGATATTGCTATCAAGGATTTGGTTTATCGCCCAGGTGTTTCGCCACTTGAGTTAATTACTGTTGAAACGGCGTTAAAAGTAGGAGAGTTTTTCTCTAACATTAGCAAAGATGTACGCAAGAAATTCAAGAACGAACGTTTGATTCAAATTTTAGAATTTCCTGTTTTATTCCTTGGAGCAAAACCTTCGGACACGCCTTCTTTTTACAGTTTTATGAACTACGCCGATTTTGGTTTAGGAACTTGGCATCCAAAAACAGGTATGCACGATGTGGTGCGCGCCATGGAAAACTTGGCAACTGAACTTGGTGTTCAATTTGTAACCAATGCAAATATTGAAAAAATCATTGTCGAAAATAAAACGGCGGTTGCCATTCAAGTAAACGGAAAGATAGTCGCTTCTGATTTGATTTTGAGCGGTGCCGATTACCATCATACCGAAACTTTACTCGACCAAGAGCACCGCGCTTATTCTGAAAAATATTGGGACTCTCGTGTTTTTGCACCATCGTCCTTGTTGTTTTATGTAGGTTTTGACAGAAAATTAGATAACATTTCGCATCATGCTTTGTTTTTTGATGTTGATTTTTACCAACACGCCAAAGACATTTATGATGAGCCACAGTGGCCAAAAGAACCATTGTTTTACGCCAATTTTCCATCGGTTACTGATGCAACTGCAGCTCCTGAAGGAATGGAATCTGGGTTTTTCCTTGTGCCATTAGCGCCTGGAATCAATGATACCGAGGCATTGCGTGAAGAGTACTTCGAAAAAATTATCAGCCGTTTCGAAACTTTAACACAGCAAAGTGTCAAAAATAATATTATATTTAAAGAATCTTTTTGTAAAAATGATTTTGTGTCCGAGTACAACTCGTACAAGGGGAACGCTTACGGTATGGCCAATACCTTATTGCAAACCGCATTTTTAAGACCAAAACTAAAGAGCAAAAAAGTAAAGAATTTATATTTCACAGGACAATTAACCGTTCCTGGACCTGGAGTACCGCCTGCACTGATTTCTGGAAAATTAGTGTCGGAATTAATTAATAAGCAATTTTCAGAACAATAATATGAAGCAATTATTTGACGATGTCTCTTTTAAATGCAGTAAGTTAGTTACTAAAAATTACAGTACATCTTTCTCACTCGCGGTGTATATGTTATCGCCAACTATTCGCGAGGCAATTTACAGTATTTACGGTTTTGTACGTTTTGCTGACGAAATTGTCGACACTTTTCACGGTTTCGACAAAGAAACTTTAATCACCGAATTTGAAGACGAGTATTACAAAGCCTACGATCGGGGTATTAGTTTAAACCCGATTTTGAACTCGTTCCAACAAACAGTGAAAGAGTACAATATTGGTGACGATTTAATTCAGGCCTTCTTACGAAGCATGAAATTAGATCTTATAAAATCCGATTATCACAGCAAAGAAGAGTACGATGCCTATATTTATGGCTCGGCCGATGTGGTAGGGCTTATGTGTCTTAAAGTTTTTGTGGCTGGCGATAATGCACGTTACGAGCAACTCAAAGACGAGGCCATGCGTTTGGGATCAGCTTTTCAAAAAGTAAACTTTTTACGCGATTTGAAAGATGATAACTTAGTACTCAACCGCAATTATTTCCCGGGTGTCGACTTGAATTCATTCGATGAAAATGCCAAAACAGCCATCATCAACGAAATTGAAGAAGATTTTAGAGTAGCCTACGAAGGTATTGTAAAACTACCTATGGAAGCAAAGTTTGGCGTGTACACGGCGTATGTGTACTACCGCAAACTACTCAAAAAATTAGAGAACACACCTTGTCACGAAATAGGAAGCGCCCGTATTCGCGTTTCTAATTACACCAAAGCAGGTCTTTTGGCCAAATCTTTTGTATCGTACAAGCTAAAACTAGTTTAATTCATTCCTTTAATTTTCACTTAAATCTATAATAAAATGATCTTTTTTTTGATTTTTTTGGGTACTTTTCTGACCATGGAAGGCATAACTTGGTGCACACACAAATACGTGATGCACGGTTCTATGTGGTATTTCCACGCCGATCATCACCAACCTAAATATGCCAATATCTTTGAGCGGAACGACATCTTTTTTGTCATTTTTGCAGCGCCAAGCATCGCCTTATTTTACTACGGAGTAGAGGGCGGCTTGAATTACAAATTTTTTATCGGCCTTGGAATTATGTTTTACGGATTGTGTTATTTCTTGATTCATGATGTGTTAATTCACCAGCGTTTCAAGTGGTTCAAGCACACCAACAACAAATACTTAATTGGTCTTCGTAAGGCACATAAAGTACACCATAAACACCTTGGTAAAGAGGATGGAGAATGTTTTGGAATGCTTTTCGTACCATTCAAATATTATAAAATGTAAAGTTTTTTGGGGCGTGACCCCGCTTTCACTAGCGTTACAGCGGGGTCGGGCAATCCGTTCCCGCTTTTTTTATCGCCCAAAAAAAGGGCTCTAAAAAAGAGCTCCACTACTGTCCCTCACGCGGCCCGCTGCTAAATACCCTAAATAAAATACCATGAAAATATACAAACAAGAAACCGTTCAGCACATCAATGCAACGGTAGAGGAATGTTGGGCTTTTTTTTCAAATCCAAAAAACCTTCAAAAAATAACACCTCAAGACATGGGATTCCAAATCACTGATTTTGATCAAAAATCAATGTATCCCGGACAAATTATTCAATATAAAGTCACACCACTTTTTGGGGTAACACTTTCTTGGATGACTTTAATTACTGCAGTAAAAGAAAATAGTTATTTCATCGATGAGCAAAAATTTGGTCCGTACAGTTTTTGGCATCACAAACATTTTTTTGAAGCTACCGCCACCGGAACTAAAATGACTGATGTTGTTCATTACGGATTGCCGCTTGGTTTTATTGGTCGTATCATGAATGCTTTGGTGGTAAAAAACAAATTGAAATCCATATTTGAATACCGCGTACAAAAAGTAGACGAACTTTTTAATTCGAAGTAATGAGCAAAGCAGCTGTTTCTATTTTTTGGTTTCGTCGTGATTTACGCCTTGAAGATAATGTAGGTTTGTACCAGGCCTTACAGTCGGATTATCCGGTGCTTCCCATATTTATTTTTGACGAATCCATTTTGAGTAAACTCCCAAAAAACGATGCTCGAGTGGGTTTCATATATGAAAATCTGCAGCAAATGCATGCCCAATTACAGCAGCATTCTAGTGGGTTGTGTGTTTGCCACGGAGCAATTACCAATGTTTGGGAATCGCTTTTGGAAGAGTTTGATGTGAAAGAAGTTTTTTATAACAAAGATTACGAACCTTATGCACTGCAACGCGATGCCCAAATTACTACTTTGTTGCAAGGGCGTGGAGTTAGCGTTTCTCCATTTAAAGACCAAGTTATTTTTGAAGAAAAAGAAATCGTAAAAGCAGATGGTTTGCCGTACACAGTGTACACGCCATTTAAAAACAAATGGTTAGAAAAGTACAAAACATTAGCGCCTGTTCAAGAGTGGGATACGGCAGCACATTTTAGTAAGTTGTACCCGCATCAGGGAGAAATTTTAACACTTTCAGCAATTGGTTTTGAACCAAGTCCAATCAAAGTAAAACCGCATAATTTAAAGTTTATAGCCAATTATCACGACACACGCGATTTTCCGGCAATGGACAAAACTTCGTACTTGTCGCCACATTTGCGTTTCGGAACAGTAAGTGTACGCAAATTGGTCAATTGGGCTTTTCATAAAAACGATGTCTTTTTGAGTGAGTTAATTTGGCGTGAGTTTTTCATGCAAATTTTATTCAGCTTTCCTAAAGTGGCTAATAAAAATTTTAAGTCGGCGTATGACGGCATTCAATGGCGTAACAATGAAGACGATTTTAAGCGCTGGTGCGAAGGAAAAACAGGCTATCCTATGGTTGATGCAGGCATGCGTCAGCTGAACGAAACTGGTTACATGCACAACCGCGTGCGTATGGTGGTAGCGAGTTTTTTATGCAAGCATTTGTTGATTGAATGGCAATGGGGCGAAGCCTATTTTGCTCAAAAACTGTTGGATTATGACATGTCAGCCAATGTTGGCAATTGGCAATGGGCAGCAGGAACAGGTTGCGATGCAGCGCCTTATTTCAGAGTTTTTAATCCGGATATTCAGCAGAAGAAATTCGATGAGAAAGGAGCTTACATCCGTACTTGGATTAAAGAATTCAATTTAGGTTACGGAAAACCAATGGTGGAGCACGCCATGGCCCGCGATCGCGCTATTGCGACCTACAAAGCGGGTATTTTAAAATAGACCAAAATCATTTTTATATCAAAAAAAAAGCAAAGGCTCGAAATTCGTTTCGAGCCTTTTTATTCATGATCATTTTTGAAATTAACGGGAATTGGAATTATCGAATTAATTTTTCGAGCATTCCTTTAAAAATAAATCCGTGAAAAGGCAAAACGGAGTACCAATACAATTTGCCCCAAATGCCGCGCGGTCTAAACGTAGCCGATTGGTACAAGGTATTATTGATAATTTTAAACTCGAGCCAAGCTTCGCCAGGTAGTTTCATTTCGGCAAACAAAATCAACTTTCCTTCTTGTTTATTAGCGTACAAAACACGCCAAAAATCCAGAGCATCGCCTGCGTGTATGTCATGTCGGTTGGTGCGTCCGCGACGTGAGCCAACACCGCCGTATAGTTTATCAATAAATCCGCGTAAATCCCAGAGCCAGTCGCCGTAATACCAGCCCGTTTCGCCACCAATTGACCAAATGCGGCGAATGGTGAAATCACGATCAATAATTTCCATTTTACGTCGATCAATATAACAATCTTTCTTCGGGACTTTTAAATACGGTGACAGATTACGGTTGAAGCGACCGCTTACTAACGAATCTTTCCAACTCGATGCCACTTGATCTTCATCTACTTTTATCAATGCGCGTGACAAACCTTGTTGATAGGTCATGGGTTGTACGCCCAATAAATCATTTATTCGATTATCCTGGCACACAACTTCTACCTTCATACTGCTCACTAATGCCGATGCCAAGCGGTACGAAGTTGACGTTACAAAATACAACCAATACGATGATAATTTAGGAGTCATCACCGGAACGGTATAAATGTATCTTTTCAAGTTTTTAGCTTTGGCAAACCCTAAAAGCATTTCTTTATAAGTAAGTACATCGGGTCCGCCGATATCAAAACTTTGGTTGTAAGTCAACGGATTGCATAAGGATTTGTATAAAAAATCTAAAACATCAGGAATCGCAATCGGTTGGCAACGGGTGTTGAGCCATTTTGGAGTAATCATTACAGGTAATTTATTTACCAAATCCCGAATGATATCAAAAGAGGCACTGCCTGAACCTACAATAATTCCGGCGCGTAGGGTAGTGGTTGCAAAATTGGCAGATCTTAAAATTTCTTCGACATTAAGTCGTGATGATAAATGTTTAGAGAGTGCACTGTCATTTACGATTCCGCTTAAATAAATAACATGTTTTACTTGTGAGGTATTCAAATATTCGACAAAATTATGTGCAGACAAGCTTTCTAAATCATCAAAATTAGAGGCTGAACCAGACATCGAATGGATGAGGTAATAGGCAGCATCAATATCTTTAGGGATAGCTATTAATGAATCTTCATCAAGAAAATCTACTTCAACTACTTGAACTTTATCTTGTAAATCGATAGGGCAGTAAAATCGGTTTTTGTCCCGAACGCAGCAAACTACCTCATGCCCATTACTTACCAAAATCGGTAAAAGTCGCTTGCCAATATATCCCGTAGCTCCTGTTAGTAGAATTTTCATAGCAACTCTGTTTTAAACCAAAAAGCGCAACAATGGCAAAGGTGACAATCTAAAATAGGAGAGTATGACTTTGTATTGTTGCGCCTTCGTGGCAATTATTAATGTTGGATTACCTACATAAAGTTAGCTTAATTTATTCGAAACTAGGCTAATAAATTCTTTTCTTGTTTTGTCTTTTGTAAAAGCACCTGTAAAAGAAGAGGTTGTAGTAACCGAATTTTGTTTTTGAATCCCGCGCATTTGCATACACATGTGCTGTGCCTCAATTACTACGGCTACACCTAGCGGATTTAAAGCATCTTGAATACAGTTTTTAATTTGGTCAGTTAAACGCTCTTGTACCTGCATTCTGCGTGCAAATGCATCTACTACGCGTGGTATTTTACTTAAACCTACAATTTTTCCGTTTGGAATGTAAGCCACGTGCGCTTTTCCAAAAAACGGTAACATGTGGTGCTCGCACATAGAGTACACTTCGATATCTTTTACAACGATCATTTGCTGGTGATCCTCAGTAAACATAGCTGATTTAAGTATTTCTAAAGGATCCAATCCGTACCCGTGAGTCAAATATTGCATGGCTTTAGCCACGCGCTCTGGTGTTTTTTCAAGTCCTTCACGAGTCACATCTTCACCTAAATTGTCAATTATGGTTTTATAGTTGTCCGCTAATGCTGAAGTAATTTCGGTGTCGTATTGTTCGATTTTCTCGTAACTTTTCATTTCTTTGATCATGGGTTTCGGTTTTCTATATATGTAATTTATTGTATTAGATTTTAAAAGAGACAATGCCATAATCCATTTCAAAAATTTGTCCTGAAATAGATTTTGCTTGATCTGATATTAAAAAATGGGCCATATTGGCTACTTCTGTTGGTTTCAAATACCCTTTCATTGGGTGTCTTTCGATCATGTTTTCTTTCATGCGATCGTTGCGCAAAATGCCTGCCGCAAGCGTAGTTTCGGTAATTGTTGGTGCAATTGCATTGATGCGAATTACTGATGCCAATTCAGCACCAAGTGATTTTACTAAACCTTCAATTCCAGCTTTTGCTGTAGCGATACTAGCGTGAAACGGCATTCCGAGTTTTGCTGCTACCGTGCTAAAAAGTACGATAGAAGGATTTGTCCCTTTGCGTAAAATAGGTAAGTATTTTTGAATGGCTTTTACAGCGCCAATCACGTTGATTTCGAAATCGTTTCTGAAATCGTCAATGCTCAAACTGCCAATTGGTTTCAAGTTAATTGATCCCGGACAATAAATTAAGGTATCAACAGCTTCCAGATCAGGAAGTGCGTCTTGCAAAACATCTACTGAAAAATGTTTTAAGTTGGGATGCGTGATTTCAGGTGCATTTCTGCTGATGTTGTACACTATATTTGTCTCTAGTTGTTGCAACAAAATGGCGCTTCCAATTCCTTTACTGCCACCAATGATTACGATGTTTTTCATGTGTTTTGTTCAATCAGTTATTAAATAAGTTGCTGCTCTTGAGCTTATCGTTTGGAAATCTTATTGTTGTTTATCTGTCTTTGCATACTGCATTTAAAGCGACCTTCTCTGAACTCGCGCAGTTTTTCATGTTTGGTTTTGCGCCCTTGTACACGCTCACGCCACATTCTGAAACTTGAGGGTTTCATTTCGGCACGCATCAAGTTAATCACTTCTTGTTCCTTAAGCCCAAATTGTCTTAGGATCGCATCAAAAGTAGTACGGTCTTCCCAGGCCATCTCTATGATTCTGTCTTTTTCAAGATCGGTTAATTCTCTTTTTGTAGTCACGGTCAACGGTTATTATATTCGTAAATGGTTTCTAAAATATGTTAGGCATCTGAATCACCAATATCGGCCATGGTGTGGAGGCGCAGGATTCGGTTGCTTTCTTCCTTTACAAGCGGATTTTTTTTCATTTTCCACAAAAAGTCACTTGCAAACTTTCGGGTACGTTCCATATTGACTATGGGTTTTGGGTAATGAACGCCAACTTCAAAATCATTAAATTTTTGATCCAAATAGGTCATTTTATTTGGTTCATGTACAAAATTGGTTGGCAAATTGCTTAATTCAGGTACCCATTTTTTAATAAATTCTCCTTGCGGGTCGTGCGCATAACTGTTTTTAATTGGGTTGTAAATACGCAACATATTAATTCCTGTTTCACCCGCTTGCATTTGTAATTGTGGAAAGTGAATACCAGGTTCAAAATCTAAAAATTTTTGTGACAAATGCTGTGTGGCTTCCTGCCAAGGTTGCCATAAATTATGGGTAAAAAACGATACCAACATGGCACGCATTCTAAAGTTTAGATACCCCGTTTCGTTCAAGCATCGCATGCACGCATCAATTAGCGGGAAACCTGTTTGACCCGTTTTCCAGGCTTCAATATAGTTTTGGTTTACTTTTTTCTGTAAAGAATGAAAGCCTTTGTTCACACTTTCAAATTCCATGATGTCTTCCATTTCAAATTTTTGTATGAAATGCGCTTGCCAGGTCAAACGCGATACAAACGAATCGATTTGCTTTGGATTATTACAAGTCAATCGAAAGGTCGCTGCTTTTTGCAAGACTTGTCTCGAGGACAAATTACCCCACGCAATGTACGGCGACAAACGACTGCAGCTTTTGCGAGCCAAAGTAGGTTTTGAAATGTGCGCACTATAATTGTGATAGCGATCATTTAAAAAACTATTCATGTATTTCCAACCCATAGTTGATCCTCCTTTTTGGAAAATAGCATCCGGTAGGGTTTCTAAATCTTGTACGTCTAAAGAGGTTTCAAGAGCCGCAATCTCCTCTAAATTGAGGTATTTTGATGGTGTAAAATCAAATTGGCATTGTGGTTGATTCATGTAATCTTCCCATTTTTGTACCCAATTGCTACGGTCTTTTAACGCTCTAAAAATGCCATTATTTATATTTTCTGTCCAAGTGATAAAGTTGTTTTTACAAAAGCGTTTGAATGCCTTGTCGCGCTCGTATGTAATGCGAAGCCCAGTTTCTTGGTGTGAGAATACGGCATTGATCTTATAGCTTTCTTCAAGAATATTAAATACGTGAATCACCTCAGATGAAACGGCTAAAATTTTGGTATTGCAAGGGGCTAGCTGTATATTCAGGTCAACGATAGACTGTTTGATAAAGTTCCAGTGTCTGCTGCTATAATGTGCGTCTTGCTCTAGCGATTTTTCAAAAACGTACAGCAACAAAGTAGGAATAGCAGTTCTTGTGGCGTTAAAAATCGCTTCGTTATCTTGCAAACGAAGGTCTCTTTTGAGCCATACTACATTAATCTTTGGTTTGTTGGTCGTCATGTTTTTTTAGAATAATTGTTGTTGTAACCACAAGTTTTGAAACTTCGATTGTCCATCGTAATTGCTTGCTTGCAATTTGATGTTGAATTTTCGGTTTCGAGGATCGTTGCCTACGCCAGATACGTACATCCAATTACCATAGTTAGAGTGTACGTCATAATCTAGTAGCATGGCTTCAAAATAGGCAGCGCCAATGCGCCAATCCATCAACATTTCTTTAGCAAAATAAGAAGCTACGTTTTGTCGGCCTCGGTTACTCATCCATCCCGTTTGCTGTAATTCGATCATATTGGCATTTACAAAAGGTTCTTCGGTAGTGCCGTTAATCCATTTGTTGATGGCGTATTTGTTGTTTTTCCATTCGTAATCGCGTTCCAAAATGCCTCCAATTTTAAAAATGGTAGTACCATTTTGAAGTGAAATGTATTTGAAATAATCACGCCAAATCAGCTCAAAAAGCAACCAATAAGTCGATTCGTTTTTCTCTACTTCTCTTTCATATTGAGCCACTTCCCAATAAATTCTTTTTGCCGAAATACAACCATTAGCTAGCCAAGGTGAAAATTTTGAACTGTAATCGGTACCAACTAGTCCGTTGCGCGTGAGTTTGTAAGAACTTAGTTTTTCAGTATTCCAAAAGTAATTTTCCATTCGGCGTAACGCTTCTTGCTCTCCACCTTTAAACGGAAATGCAGTTCGCATATCTTTTTCAAAAGCTTCAAATCCTAGCTCTTGTAAAGTTGGTAGCGTCGTATTCGTTTCTTGGTAATTAGCAGCTGAAAGTGAACCTAATTTAAATTCTGCACTTACTTTTGCTTTCTTTTCGCATTGATTTCTGAATTGCGTAAATACATTCGGAATCGATTCAACAGTAAACGGAATTGCATTTGGATGAAACAAAAACTGTCCGTAGGTGGCTTTGTATTGTACGTTTTCAGGAGTTTTTGCTTTTAAAGCATTGGCTACAGCCAGCTCTTCAGTTGTCCATTCTTCCTGATAATAAACTTTTGTTATCTTTTGGTTTTCAATCAGGACGGGCACAACATTTTCAGGTTCTTGGAAATACACAAACAAAGGAATGTGCACTTCTTTGAGATTTTTACGAAGGTTGGCAACTGATTCAATTAAAAATTGCGATCTAAACTTCTCTGTCTTTTTGAAGCCGTATTTTGTTTTCGCAAAATGTCTCGGATCAAAGCAGTAAACGGCCACAACCGCTTCGTTTTCTTTAATTGCAAGATGAAGCGATTCATTATCATGAACACGTAAATCGTTTCTAAACCAAACTAGACCTTTTTGTTTCTTCTGCATTTTTCGCTACAATATTTTACTTCATCCCAAACTTTTTCCCATTTTTTGCGCCAAGCAAAAGGCCTATCGCATACCAAACACATTTTGGTGGGTAAATGTTCTTTTTTCACTAGGTGTATTTCTCAAATTCGTTTACTACAATCTTGGCTTTCAAATCAAACATCAAGTTGTACAAACCAAAGAACGTTCTGTTCATATAAATAAAATGTTTCGAACCTCTGCTGCCATTCATTTTCTTGAGATTTGTGTCTTTTGAAAAACGCTCTCCTAATTCGCCAATACTTTGAAAGAATTTCTCGTCTGAGAAGTCGAATGTTTTTTCCTGAAATGGCTTGGTAAACAATGATAATAAGTCGTGAAACATACTTGTGAAATAAGCCATTTCTTCTTTAGTATCGTCTTGACGTAGAATTTCTAATTCTAATAACTTATTGTGAAATAAGGCGGCATCATTGATTACTTTTTTGTCGATGAGTTCGAAGTAAGGAATGTAAAAGTCCATTGGAATTTTTTTCATACAACCAAAATCAAGTGCAACTAAGTTATTGTTGCTATCTACTAAAAAGTTCCCAGGATGCGGATCGGCATGTACTTTCTTGAGCACGTGAATTTGGTACATGTAAAAGTCCCAAAGGGCTTGACCTATTTTATCTGCAGCCTCTTGATCAGTATTGATTTTAGTGAATTCAGACAAGTGTTTGCCTGTCATCCAATCCATTGTGATGATTTTTTCTGATGAAAATTCCGGGTAATAACTAGGGAAAACCAAGTTGTCAATTTTAGAACAAGCATTAACTACTTCGGTACTTTGTTCTAACTCTAGTAGATAATTCGTTTCTTCGATTAATTTGTCTTCGACTTCCTTGAAATACTTATCAGAGTCTTTTCCTTGAAGGTTAAACATGCGGATCGCAATTGGTTTTACCATCGCTAAGTCAGAGGAAATACTGTTCGCAACACCAGGATATTGAATTTTCACGGCTAATTTTTTCCCGTCCTTGTGTGCCACGTGAACTTGGCCAATACTCGCAGCATTTACCGAATTAGCATTAAAATCATCAAAAATTTCAGTTGGTGTTTTACCAAAATTATTTTTAAATGTTTTTAAAACCAATGGCGCAGATAAAGGCGGAACCGAAAATTGAGACAACGAAAATTTCTCAACATAAGCTTGAGGCAAGAAATTCTTGTCCATACTTAGCATTTGAGCTACTTTCAAGGCACTTCCTTTCAAGCTTTTTAATCCGTCGTAAATATCCTCAGCATTGTCCTCGTTTAATTTATCGCGAGTCAAATCGGAGTTGACCATTTTTTCGCCGTAGTACTTCAAATAATTCACACCAATTTTAGCGCCTGTTTGCACTAATTTTGATGCTCTTTCAATTTTTGAAGTAGGTATATAGTCTATCGTTTTCATTATTTTTTGTATATTTTTTCTTTGAAAATGAATTTTCCAAAGTCAATTAGGCTATCAATAGGAGCAATGTTCATTAATTCAAAAGTTGCTTTTACTGATTTTTCGATATAAATATCTGTTTTTTCAAAAGCGGGTGAAGCATCATCTAACCAGAATTTAAGTGTAAGTAACAACTGAATCCATGAAGTTTCTTGAAATGCTTTTTCTTGAAAATTTTGAAAGCGCTCTTGCTGTGTTCTAAAATCATCTTCAATCACTTCTGTCAAGTACTCTTTAAAGCGCTCACGCAAACCAGCTAGTAAACTTAATTTTTTCAGTTGATTGTTGTGCTCCTTTAAAACCAAAACAACATAACTGCGATTAGCTGTTAAAATTTCGAAGAAGGTAAAATAGAAACTCAACATTTTGCTTTTCATGTCGTACGTCTCATATTCACTGTTTTTGTGCAAAAGTTCGATTGTTTTTTCGACGAACATTCTAAAAATTTCTTTCTCAATACTTTCAATAGTTCCAAAAAACGCATAAAATTCCGTTTCGGTGAAACCGTTAGTTTTGGTGAAATTGTATACTGATTTAGGTTTTTCGCTGTGTTCTAGTACGTGATCCATGTACATAGAAACTATTTTATCTTTTGTAATTGCTGTTTTTTTAGTAGCCATTTCGTGTGTATTTCAAATTAAGGTATAAAGGTAGTAAATGTTTAACTATATATTAATAAAGTTAAACAAAATTTAATATAATTTTATACCATTAAAAAATCACTAGCTTTACAGTATTATGAAAAAGAATGTATTAATTAGCGGCGGTACTGGATTTGTTGGAAAACATCTAACGGATTTATTGTTAAAAAAAGGGTATTCTGTATCTATTTTAACTAGGAGTGTAAAACCAAATCAACCAGATGTTTTTTATTTTAAATGGGATATAGCTCAGCAAACTGTAGATGAAAAGGCTGTTGCCAAGGCTGATTTTATTGTACATCTTGCTGGTGAGAATATTGCTGACAAACGCTGGACTGCAAAACGTAAAGCGGCAATTATTGAAAGTAGAGAGCAATCAACGGTTTTGCTGTATTCAATAATTAAAAAACAAAATAAAAAGCTTGAGGCTTTTGTATCTGCTTCAGCAATTGGTATTTATGGCGCTGTAAATGGTCCTGAAATTTGTACCGAAGAAATGCTTCCTGCAAATGATTTTTTAGGTTATACTTGCCATAAATGGGAGGATTCTTTAGATTTTATTGAAAACAGAAATATTCGAACTGTAAAAATCCGAACTGGTTTGGTTCTAGGAAAAGGAGATGGTTTTTTGTCTAAATTGGCTCCCTTATTTAAGTACAGATTGGGTGCTATCATTGGCAGCGGTAAGCAATATATGCCATGGATTCATATAGATGATCTGTGTGAGATGTATGCTATGGCACTAGAAAATAATGAAATGCAAGGTGCCTATAATGCAGCGGTTCAGGATGACACCAATAATGCTATTTTTTCTAAAACCCTAGCATGTGTCTATCGCTATTCGATCTGGTTGCCAGCTGTGCCCGAGTTTGTTATTAAGCTAGCAATGGGCGAAATGTCTAAAATAGTACTAACAGGTCGCCGAGTTTCTTCTCAAAAAATTGAAGCTGCTGGTTTTCGTTTTCAATTCAAAAACCTTGAAGGAGCCTTGCGTAACTGTTTAAGTAAATAATGTAATTCTTTCACAAATTATACTCTAGAACGTATTCTATTTACAAATTAAGAACTCCTTCGAAGTTTTTATTTTCTAAAGCTATTCTTAACGAAGGTCTAATTTAATATTGTGCTGATCTAAGCTGGCGAGTGCTTCGGGTGAACTGTAATCGAATATTTCTTCGTGAAGGTCCTTTTCCTTTTTTTGGGCAATTTGTTTGATGCAATTAAAACAACGTCGAACATCATTCATTGTAGACAAAATCAAACCAGGAACGGCTATACTTTTGCCGCTGTTGTCTTTGGCTACCATTGTAAAATAAGAGGAGTTACAGTGTTTGATTTCGCCTGTTTGAATGTTTTCTGATTCTACACGAATGCCTACAATCATAGAGCTATTGCCTACGTAATTCACGCTGGCTTTCATCGTTACTAATTCGCCCACTTCAATGGGGCGTAAAAAATTGACTGTATCTACTGATGCCGTAACACAATAATGTCCTGAGAATTTAGAAGCACATGCAAAAGCAATTTGATCTAAAAGGGATAAAATGTAGCCGCCATGTATTTTTCCGCTAAAATTGGTATGGGATGGAAGCATCAATTCAGAAATTTTAATATCTGAACTCGCCACGGTTTTATACGAAGTTTTCATCTACTTGATTTTGAAAGGAGAATTTACTTTTTTTACTGAAGTGATAAAGTAACGCGTGTCACCCCACCATGGGAAAGTACGGTATTTTTCAACATAATTTACTTGAACGTATTGGCCTTCCATTTCTTGCAATTGTGTAATTACTTCAGCTTCGCTGTCTAAAACAGAAAATGAAAATATTTGTGCACCAGAGATACCTTGACTGATTTCGCCTTCCCAAGTTTTAAAAATAACTCCTTTATTACTCACTTTAATTAATTCACCAGAGCGCACTCCCTCGCTGTAAGTGGCATTATATAAAAAAGTGAAATAGGAAACTAGTCCTAACACGATTACTGCTAAAGTGATCATTAAAAATTTTCTCATTTGTGCTTAGTTTAATAGTTTGTTTTCGTCTTTTTCTGCTCGATTTATGATACTTTCGGGTAATGCTTTTTTAGCTTTTGCGCCCATTTTCTTTAATTTTTCGACACTAGTTATTAGGTTTCCTTTTCCTTCCACTAATTTGTTCATTGCGGCTGCGTATTCCGTTTTACTTTCATCAATTTTTTTGCCAATTTTGATCAAATCATTAACAAATCCTTCAAATTTATCGTAAAGTGCGCCTGCTTGTCTTGCAATTTCAAGGGCATTTTCTTGTTGTTTTTGGTTGGTCCACATGCTATCGATGGTGCGCAAGGTAGCCAGTAATGTAGAAGGCGTGACGATGACAATATTTTTTTCAAAAGCTTTATTGTAGAGGCTGTTGTCTTCATTTAATGCAACAGCAAATGCCGGTTCAATAGGGATAAATAGCAGTACAAAATCAGGACTTTCAATATGGTATAGATCGTGGTAATTTTTGTTTCCTAATTGTTCTACGTGGCGTTTTATCGAGTTTACATGTTCTTTTAGCCAACCTAATCTAATGGTGTCATCTTCTTCGTTGCTGTATTTTTCGTAGGCAGTTAAGGATACTTTTGAATCGACAATCATTTTCTTACCATCAGGTAAGTTAATCACTACGTCAGGAAAAACACGATTACCTTCTTCGGTTGTAAAAGCTTGTTGCACTTCGTATTCTCGTCCTTTTTCGAGTCCTGATTTTTCTAAAACGCGTTCCAGAACTAATTCACCCCAATTGCCTTGCATTTTGCTATCGCCCTTTAAAGCTTTGGTTAGATTGATAGTTTCTTTACTCATTTGAATATTCATTTCACGTAAGCCTAAAATTTGTTGGCGTAAAGCGGCATGATAATCAATACTTTCCTTGTGGGTATCTTCTACCTTTTTTTCGAACAACTGAATTTTATCTTGTAGCGGTGACAAGATATTTTTCATGTTTTCTCTATTTTGTTCGGTGAATTTATTCGATTTTTCTTCGAGAATTTTATTGGCTAAATTTTCAAATTCTTTAGTGAATTTAGCTTGTAGTTGTTCCACTTCTTCTTTTTGCTCCTTGTTGCGTTCCCAAAGATTTTCAAAGTCGACTTCTTTTTTGGAGAGTTGAATAGCTAGGCTGTCTTTCTCGTTTCTGATGCGTTCTTTCTCATCGTTAGTTACTTCAATTCGTTTTTCAAATTGCAGCTTTTCTATACTTGCCTGCTCTTTTACTTGTGAATATTGTTGCGTAAGAGCAAGAATTTTTTCTTCCAAACTTATTTTTTCGCCTTTTGCTTGAGCGGTAAAAAGCAATTTCCCGATAAAAATTCCAATGCCTAGGGCTACAATAAAAACGAATAAGAATGTGAGTAGGTTGGTCATAAATTAAATATTTGTCAGTTGGTAAAAGTAAGGAAAAGATTGTAGGTTTTGATTACGACAAACAAATTAGTGTCGTGTTTTATCGCTTTACACCATAAAAAAAGCCAGATTTCA
The DNA here is from genome assembly GCF_011365745.1 of Flavobacterium turcicum. Taxonomy (GTDB): domain Bacteria; phylum Bacteroidota; class Bacteroidia; order Flavobacteriales; family Flavobacteriaceae; genus Flavobacterium; species Flavobacterium turcicum. The sequence goes on from NZ_JAAOBY010000006.1 coordinate 29,291, forward strand.
GAAGGATGAAATCTGGCTTTTTAGCGTTGCTTTTAAAGCTTATTTTTTAATTATTTTTTGAGTGTAAATTACCTTTTCACCGCTTGTTACGGTATAAATGTAAATGCCTGTAGGTAATTGGTCTACATTAATCGCAGCTGAACTACCATTTGAAGTAGCTTTTAAAACCGCTGGTTTTCCTACTTTACGACCAAGAAGATCGTAGAATTGTACACTAGTTTTTTCACTATCAGTGCTAGTTACATTTACATTAAAAATATCGTTCACTGGATTTGGATAACCGTTTACAGCAGTGCTATTGGTTACTGGATTAGATAATCCAAGTGTAGTATCTGCTTTTAATTCAAAACGAGCAATAACCGGTCCGTGGTCTGAAGTGGTGTTAACGTAATTTGTGATTTCAGGACGTGGGTCGTACACTTGAATAGAATTCGCGATGTACTCGTCATTTAACTCATTCGAGATTAAGATGTGATCTAGAAATCCTCCAGAAGATAAGAAACTAAAAGCACCTGCTTTACTAATTTCTAATGTCAATGCATTGTAACGAGCGGTATCTTCAACCAATTTTTGGTATGATGAAGGGTTGCCAGCAATTACAGAGACATCTACGTCGTCATTAAAATCACCTAACAAAATGATGTTAGCATCTGGATATTGAGTATCTAAACTGTCTTTTAGTAATTCAGCATCATATTTACGCATATTGTAACGCGTAATGTCGGTACCACTATTAGCACGAGCGTGTAAATTAACTATTTTAAGGTCTTTTTTAATACCACCAATATTAGTTTCAAGTTCTACCATGTACGGTAAACGACCAGATGAATAAAAGCTTTCACCAGTACTTGGGTAATTAGGTAAAGTAGTTGTCCCAGCACGAACATCATCGTACAATTTGCTAAACATGACACGTGTCTTTTTAACAGAAGTAGTTTGAGTATTGTACAAGACAACTAACTTTTGAGGTGGAAAATTAGGATCGGCTGGTTGGTAAGAGCGTGACCACACAGGAGAAACTGCTTTTGCAAAAGTTTTTCCGTTCACATTTATTTTTGTAATCAAAGTCTCTAAAGCAGCATCATCAGATACTTCTTGTACAGCGTATACATCAGCATTTAAAGTGTTCATTACTTTTGCTACATTATCTATTTGTAGTGCGTCATCTGTTGGGCCAAATTCAGCTCCGCTAGTATCTTTTACATCAGTACCAAAAAACTCTAAATTGTAAGTAACGATATCAAAAGTTTCAGATTTAGTTAAAGATGAAGCATTTAACATACCTAATTGTTGGTTCAATCCTGTTCCATTTAATTGCAATGGTCCAGCACTATTTAACTCTTTTGTCGTTGGAGCAAAACGAGCATAAAGCGTAATTCCAGCCAATGCTTGTTCAGCAGTTACTTGTACGTTGTTTTGAAAGTTAGTATTATCCAAACTCAATTGATAGTACAGGGGTGCTGTTACAGTTATTGCGCCGTATCCTCCAGCCATGAAACTAAACGATTGACTGGCAGAAACTGTATTTGGGGCGATTTCACCAAAATTTAAAGTTGGTATTGTTGCGATGAAAGCAGCTTCATTTGTAATTTTTACATCATCAAGTGTCCACTCAGCACTGTCTGTAGCTCCATTCAAACCTGATTCATATACCCATGCAACATAAGTGCTGTTTGATTTATAGGCTTCAAGATTGATAAATTGCGACTGTTTGAAAGTTCCTGTTGTAGTTGGAAAATCACCATTTAAAGCAGTCCATGTAGCTGTTTCAGGATTGCTTTTTCCATCATAATTGGTAGATACCATTAATTTTAAAGTAGTTCCCGAAAAGAATTTTCTACTGAAAAAAGATAACAATGGGAATTTATCAAATGAATTTAAACGCATTGCTGGCGAAATCAACCAATCTTTACTTGGTCCATTTTCTGAAAATCCATTCATTTGTACTGCTGCAGGTGAGCTATTAAAACGAGAAGTTGTACTGCTCCATTTTACTTTATCTCCCGCTACACTGTATGAGGTCCAACCGCTATTAGTCAATACATTTATATCGTTAAAATCTTGAGTGTACGGGTTGATTCCTACTCCATTAACAGCTACTGTTTTTGATGAGCCACCTGCAGTTGCAAGTGTAATTACTCCAGATTTTACCCCAGTTGTTGTTGGGTTAAATTGTACAAACACTTTTGGAATAGCGTTGTTTGCGAATTCGCTAACTTCAAAGCTTAAACTACTTTGAAAACCAGTGCTTTCTGTTTTTGAAATTAAAAATTCTGAAGGAGCAGTAACTGTAACCGCCTGGGTTAAATTTTGTCCTTGAATACCGTAGTTCAAAATTGAGCTTGAAGTATTTTGTTCCACAAAACTAAAGTTCAATTCATTTACAGTGGTAGTAATTGAAGGTACTGCAACATTCGAAGTAGTTACATTTAGTAAGGTGCTTGAAGCTTGTAAATTCCCTGAAGTATCCTCAGATACAGCGTAAACATTGTAGCTTGTTCCTAATGTTAATCCGCTCACCGCAGCAGTGTAAACAACGGCAGGATCGGCTATCACAAGAATTCCTGTTTTAAGTGCAGCCGAATTATTAGAGTCGGTTCCTGCTTTAATTTGCGCAACGCTAGGGGCAGGGCTTCCAGCTGGTAAAACGACAAAAAAAGTTTTTCCGTTTTCATTAAGTTGTGTAGCAAAGTCAAATCCCTCTGAAAGAATATTGTTTATTTTTGGAAAACCATCTGCATATTTTGGGGCTTCTGTATCGTTTGTAATACTGATGTTATCAATGGCAAAGGAAGGACGAGAGCCGCTTCCAGAAACTTGTCTGGAAATCCATCTGAGTTGCACAATATCTTTGTTTTCGCAATCGGTGGGTAATTGTATTTTTATCTTTTGTGAATTCTGCTCTGCTGTTCCTGCTGATTGCGGAGTAGTATTATTTGCGTAAGCAGTGGTAAGTAAGTTTACAAAAGCATCTGTGGTTCCTACGCGATACTGTAAAATCATATCGTTGATTCGGATATTGTTCGTTCCGTTATATGGGTTACGAATAACCATAGCATCATATTCTACAAAAATTCCAGATTTACCTGTGGTTTTTATGGCTAAAGCAATCGTTAAGTCTAATGAATTGCTGTTCAAAAAACCAATTTTACCGTTGTAGTTGTGCACATTTCCACTAGTTGTTGCAGCAGTACTGCTTGCTGTCAAAACTCTGTCACCAACTATAGTTGCCGATGTGTTGTAACTGCTTCCAGGTGAAGTACTGGCTGTCCATCCTTGAAATCCGTCTGGATAAGTAGTTGATGCAACATCAAGAGCATTAAAATTTTGTAAAAACGGCAAGGCTTGAGGGGTTGGCTGTGTACCTTGTGCCGAGATATTCCAGCTGAATGCCAGAAGTACTAATAAGAAAAACGCTAAGGTTTTAAATGCGTAATTGTGTTTCATAGGGTAACAATTAATTAATTGGGCACAAAAATAGAATTCCTAAGGTTAAGTCAATATTATATTTGTCTTTTTTGAGAAATTCTGGGATGAATTTGCCAATTATTTGACTGTAAAAGTTTCGTTAACAATAATAATTTTATATCTAGGGAATAACCTTCCGAAATTTTTTACAAAGCTTTGAAAAAGAAAGTTATCCAAATGAGTTAAGAGATATAAAGCATATCAAAAATACTCTGGTGAGATAGGTATGATAGCATTAAAGGTTTATAAATTGACAAAACGTTCGTAAATTTTGTAGAGAGGAGTTCTATGTAAAAAGAGGTTTACAAGGATCTTTCGGGGAAGTAATAAATTTGGGAACTGGAATAAGTCTGTAACGAGATTATTTTAAAAAGATATTTCTATCAAAAATAACGATAGATATCATTTTTATTTATTAATATTTGATTTTTTTAGTTATCGATCTCGTATTATCAAATAGTAGTCAATATGATTCACAACTTCATATAAACTTTGAACAACCACTCTACATTGAAAGATTGTGGAAAATGTTACTCTTTGTTAAATCAAATTGGCCAATCGGGGTAAACATCTCAAGCAAGGCAGATTCAGTTTAAACGAATTTTTGGGAAAGAGATTTTTTTTCATAAAAAAAGGTCTTGATTATGAGTCAAGACCTTTGGTATTATTTTAAAAAATGAAATTATTTAAAATTCCATCCGAGTGTTAATCCGAAAGCTACCGGCTTAATTTCAGCATCTTTATCAGTACTGTATAAACCATTAGTTTTTCTGTCAGTTACTGATGTAGGGTTATAGCTAATATAGGTTTCGTTTTGATTTTGGTCTAAGATGGTACCATATCCATTTTCAAGAAACATGGCCGCGTATAAAGAACTCTTCTTTCCCATATCAAATGTAAATCCTAACTCAAAAGAGCTCATTATAATTCCTTTTGTTTTGTATTCTCCTGATGCGGAATAATTATTTTGTTGACCAAAACCATATTCTGGTAAGTCAATAATGGTAAGGTTGACATCTGGATAATAAGCAGTACCATTTGCATAATCAGCAGTTGCATTAATTTTATAGTTTACAGGTAAAAAATATTTAGCACCAGCTCTAAAATTAAAATCAATGCCAGTATTTATATTTTTTTTATACTGCACAAAAAGAGGAATTTGTACTGCTTGTAAAGTCTGTTTTTCTCTATAATTGTTTGTAGTGATGTTATAAACAAAGGCGGAAGTTGAAATATCAACTTCAAAATTTGAAAGCGTTGCAGTAGGCTGAGAAAACGAAACTTCTTGTTTGTATTGAGAGAACTCAATCCCTGTACCAATTCCGAAATGCGAGTTTAAAGAGTACACGTAACCAGCTTTGATAGCTGCTCCAAGACGATTACCTGTTTTTATGCCAGCGATATCACTCTGGATATTACCTACTCCAGACTGTATTCCTACATAAACCTGTGCGGCTATTCCTTGCGAAATCAAAAAAGCGGTTGTTCCAATTATGTTTTTAAGATTGAATTTCATAGGTGTAAAATTTATTTTAGTGGTCTTGTATGTTGTTGCCTTTTTATATTTAAGTTTTTGTTCTCGTAAAATTGTTGATATTGGCGATTGCATACATCTTTTTTTATTTGAATAATCCATCCTCATTCGTGAAAATGAGGATGTCCTATTCTGTAAATTATTTTAATTTTTTACTAGAAGGTTTTTAGTAAAATACTTACCATTTGCTAAAGTTATTTTTACAATGTAAATACCCTCAGCACTCGGAGCTAACAAGTCAACAGTGTTTTGACTTGTATTGACAGTGGTTAATAAGTTTCCTGTTAAGCTAAATAGTTCAACACGTGCGTTTTGTATTCTGCTCGCGCTAATGTTGGTTATTAACTGAAAACTTGCATTACTTTTTACTGGGTTTGGAACAACTCTCATGTATTCCTCTTCAACAGTTGGCGAGAGAGTTAACGGACAGCTTGTAATTAATGTACCGTCTAGTTTTGTCGCAACTGCATAATAAGTTCCATTTAGAGCTCCACTTTCTTTGAAATACTGTGAAGTTTGTCCAGGAACTAAAACTCCATTTTTATACCAGATGTACGATTTGAAATTCTTCGAACTGTTGTCAAAGAATATAACATTTTCAAATTGTTTTCTAATTAAGTTAGGCTGACTAACTACAACTGGTAAAGCTACAGTTGGAGCTGCATTGTAATTCAAGTTACCCGGCTGAGATGCTGTAACAGTTGCAGATCCATAATTTTGGAATAATAATGAATTATTTGAAACGGTAACAATATTATCATTTGAAGAAGCATAATTTACTGCTAAACCACTATTTGAAACAGCAGTTAAAACAACATTAGTTTCTCCATTGCAACCAAATCCTAACGTCTGATTCCAAGTAATTAGCTGATCGGCCTTAGTAATAGTAAAATTAGAGCCGTTATAAGTAATGGTATAATTTCCACCAGCGCTTAAGGTGCCTTGTGTAATAGGGTAGGTCCCAGCGTTCTCTCCAGCAGTTCTTGTTAAGGCACCAGTGAAAGAGTCGCCACTTACTAAATTTGGTGAAACAGTGTAAGAGTAAACTGGATCCGTTGTACCATATACCTTGGTTTGTAATGCATTTGCAGTTACTGTGATCGGTTTTGCTGTAATAGTAAAATCTCTACTTACATAAGTAATGTTGTAGTTAGCTCCTGCACTTAGGTTACCTATTGTGATTGCATAGTTTCCGATATTCTCTCCAGCGGCTCTAGTTAAAGCTCCTATGAAAGCATCGCCATTTACTAAACTTGGTGAGAATGTGTAAGAGTAAACTGGATTCGTATTTCCATATACTTTAGTTAGTGAAGCGTCTGCCGTTACTGTGATCGGTTTTGCCGTAATATTAAAATCTCTACTTACATAATTAATGTTATAATTAGAACCTGCATTTAAGTTTCCTTGTGTAATAGCATAGTTTCCGATGTTCTCTCCTGCAGCTCTAGTTAAAGTTCCTGTAAAGGCATCAGTACCTACAAGACTTGGCGAAATTGTATAAGTAAAAGTAGGATCTGTTGTTCCATAAACTTTTGTTTGTGATGGAGTTGCTGTTACAGTAACTGGTTTTGCAGTAATAGTAAAATTAGAACTTGCGTAACTTATGATGTAATTAGTTCCGGCACTTAAACTTCCTTGGTTTACAGTATAAGTTCCTGTATTTTCCCCAGCAACCCTTGTTAAGGCTCCTGTAAAGGAATCACTACCAACTAAACTTGGTGAAACTGTATAAGTAAAAACTGTATCTGTTGCTCCATAAACTTTCGTTTGTCCGGCTGTTGCGGTTACTGTAATTGGTTTAGCGGCAATGGCAAAGTCAGTACCAACATAATTAACTAAATACTTAGACCCAGCTGAAAGCGAACCTTGGTTGATAGCATAAGTACCAATATTTTCGCCACTAACTCTTGTTAAAGAACCAGTAAATGAATCTCCTGAAAGCAAACTTGGTGACACTGTATAAGTTAAAACAGGATCACTTTCACCATATACTTTAGTTTGAGAAGGTGTTGCAGTTACAGTAACTGGGATTTGATTTAATTTCAGTACATAATTAAATGTAGCAGTACAATTATTAGCATCAGTAGCAGTAACCGTAAAATTACTATCAGTAATTTGAGTTGAAATACCTGTTAATTGTCCAGCTGTTGATAATGAAAAACCAGAAGGCAAACTTCCCGTTGTAACGGCGTACGTTTTAAAACCTGTACCTCCTGAAGCTACTATAGTCTGACTATATCCAGTATTGTAATCATAACCAGGCAAAATAGTTGTTGTGAAATTGATTGATGTTGGCTGTGTAATTGTAAAGTTTCGAGTAGCGACACATCCGTTAGCATCGGTTACTGTTACTGTATAAGTTCCTGCAGAAAGCCCAGTTGCTGTTGCAGCTGTTCCACCAGCAGGAGACCATGAGTAATTATATCCACCAGCACCACCCGAAGGAGTTACCGAAGCAGAACCATTAGATCCTCCATTACAAGATACATTTGTTTGCGCAGCAGTTGCGGTACTAATAGTCGTTGGTTGTGTAATTGTAAAGTTACGAGTAGCCGTACATCCGTTAGCGTCTGTTACTGTTACGGTGTAGAGTCCAGCACTCAATCCCGTTGCTGTAGCAGCAGTTCCACCAGATGGTGACCATGAGTAGGTATATCCACCAGCACCACCAGAAGCAGTTACCGAAGCAGAACCGTTAGATCCTCCATTACAAGAAACATTTGTCTGTGCAGCAGTTGCCGTACTGATAACCGTTGGTTGGGTAATTGTAAAGTTTCGAGTAGCGGTACACCCGTTAGCATCGGTTACCGTTACAGTATAAGTTCCTGCACTTAATCCGGTTGCAGTTGCAGCTGTTCCACCTGAAGGAGACCAAGAATATGTATATCCACCAGCACCACCCGAAGGAGTTACCGAAGCCGAACCATTAGAGCCACCGTTACAAGAAACATTTGTTTGCACAGCGGTTGCCGTACTGATAACCGTTGGTTGGGTAATTGTAAAGTTGCGAGTAGCCGTACAAGAGTTAGCATCGGTTATTGTTACGGTATATGTTCCTGCACTTAATCCGGTTGCTGTAGCAGCGGTTCCACCTGATGGAGACCAAGAATAAGTATAACCACCAGCACCTCCAGAAGGAGTCACCGAAGCAGAACCATTAGATCCACCGTTGCAAGACACGTTTGTTTGCGCCGCAGTTGCCGTACTGATAGTCGTTGGTTGTGTAATAGTAAAGTTTCTAGTAGCCGTACATGCGTTAGCATCGGTTACCGTTACAGTATATGTTCCTGCACTTAATCCGGTAGCTGTAGCAGCCGTTCCACCCGAAGGCGACCAAGAATAAGTATATCCACCAGCACCACCAGAAGGAGTCACTGAAGCCGAACCATTAGATCCACCGTTACAAGACACGTTTGTTTGTGCCGCAGTTGCCGTACTGATAGTCGTTGGTTGTGTAATAGTAAAGTTTCTAGTAGCCGTACATGCTTTAGCATCGGTTACCGTTACAGTATATGTTCCTGCACTTAATCCAGTAGCTGTAGCAGCCGTTCCACCCGAAGGCGACCAAGAATAAGTATATCCACCAGCACCACCAGAAGGAGTCACCGAAGCAGAACCGTTAGATCCTCCATTACAAGAAACATTTGTCTGTGCAGCAGTTGCCGTACTGATAACCGTTGGTTGGGTAATTGTAAAGTTTCGAGTAGCGGTACATCCGTTAGCATCGGTTACCGTAACAGTATAAGTTCCAGCACTTAATCCGGTTGCAGTTGCAGCTGTTCCACCAGCTGGCGCCCACGAGTAAGTATATCCACCAGCACCACCAGAAGGAGTTACCGAAGCCGAACCGTTAGATCCTCCATTACAAGATACGTTTGTTTGTGCAGCAGTTGCCGTACTAATTGTTGTTGGTTGTGTGATGGTAAAATTACGAGTTGCCGTACATGCGTTAGCATCGGTTACCGTTACAGTATATGTTCCTGCACTTAATCCGGTTGCAGTAGCAGCCGTTCCACCCGAAGGTGCCCATGAGTAAGTATATCCACCAGCACCACCAGAAGGTGTAACGGAAGCCGAACCATTAGATCCACCGTTGCAAGAAACGTTTGTTTGCGCAGCAGTTGCCGTACTAATTGTTGTTGGTTGAGTAATTGTAAAGTTACGAGTAGCTGTACAAGAATTTGCATCGGTTACAGTTACAGTATATGTTCCTGCACTTAATCCGGTAGCTGCAGCAGCTGTTCCACCTGAAGGAGACCAAGAATAAGTATATCCACCAGCACCTCCTGAAGGAGTCACTGAAGCAGAACCATTAGAACCTCCATTACAAGATACGTTTGTTTGCGCCGCAGTTGCCGTACTGATAGCAGTTGGTTGCGTGATTGTAAAGTTAACAGTAGTAGTACAACTGTTTGCATCCATTATAGTGCAAGACCAAGTTCCAGCGCTTAATCCTGTTACTGATCTTGTTCCATCACCTGTTGGGGTACCTGGAGTCCAGTTGTAGGTATATCCACCCGCTCCACCTGTTGGAATATTAATCGAGGCAGCACCATTAGAACCTCCGTTGCACGAAATATTGGTTTGAGAAGCTGCAGTTGCTACTATAGCCGTTGGTTGTGTAATTGTAAAGTTTCTAGTAGCTGTACATGCGTTAGCATCGGTTACTGTTACGGTATACGTTCCAGCACTTAATCCAGTAGCTGTAGCAGCCGTTCCACCCGAAGGCGACCAAGAATAAGTATACCCACCAGCACCACCAGAAGGAGTCACCGAAGCCGAACCATTAGATCCACCGTTGCAGGATACGTTTGTTTGTGCAGCAGTTGCCGTACTGATAGCAGTTGGCTGTGTGATGGTAAAGTTACGAGTTGCGGTACAACCGTTTGCATCTGTTACTGTTACGGTATAAGTTCCTGCAGCAAGTCCAGTTGCTGTAGCAGCTGTTCCACCAGCAGGAGACCATGAATAAGTATATCCACCAGCACCACCAGAAGGAGTTACAGAAGCTGAACCATTAGATCCACCGTTGCACGACACATTTGTTTGTGCAGCAGTTGACGTGCTGATAGAAGTTGGTTGTGTAATTGTAAAGTTTCGAGTAGCTGTACAAGAATTAGCATCTGTTACTGTTACTGTATAAGTTCCTGCAGAAAGCCCAGTTGCTGTTGCAGCTGTTCCACCAGCAGGAGACCATGAGTAAGTATATCCACCAGCTCCGCCAGAAGGAGTTACAGAAGCTGAACCATTAGATCCACCGTTGCACGACACATTTGTTTGCGCAGCAGTTGCTGTACTGATAGCAGTTGGTTGTGTCACTGTAAAATTTTGCGTTCTGGTACAACCATTAGCATCGGTCACAGTACATGTCCAAGTTCCTGCTGTTAAACCTGTAACAGAAGTAGTTCCGTCACCAGTTGGTGTTCCCGGAGTCCAATTGTAGGTGTAACCGCCAGCTCCTCCTGTTGGTGTATTGATAGCAGCGGCACCATTTGAACCTCCAAAGCAAGATACATTGGTTTGAGAAGCAGGCGTTACTGAAATAGCAGGTGATTGTGTCACTGTAAAACTTTGCGCACTGGTACAACCATTAGCATCGGTCACAGTACAGGTCCAAATTCCAGCTGTCAAGCCTGTAACAGAGGTAGTTCCGTCACCTGTTGGGTTACCCGGTGTCCAATTATAGGTGTATCCACCAGCTCCTCCTATTGGTGTATTGATAGCAGCGGCACCATTTGAGCCTCCAAAGCAAGATACATTGGTTTGTGAAGCAGGTGTTACTGAAATAAAAGGTGGTTGTGTCACTGTAAAATTTTGCGCTCTGGTACAACCATTAGCATCGGTCACAGTACATGTCCAAGTCCCAGCTGTTAAACCTG
>NZ_JAAOBY010000006.1:40269-73644 GCF_011365745.1 Flavobacterium turcicum
TGTAACAGAAGTAGTTCCGTCACCTGTTGGGTTACCCGGTGTCCAATTATAGGTGTATCCACCAGCTCCTCCTGTTGGTGTATTGATAGCAGCGGCACCATTTGAACCTCCAAAGCAAGATACATTGGTTTGTGAAGCAGGTGTTACTGAAATAGCAGGTGGTTGTGTCACTGTAAAATTTTGCGCTCTGGTACAACCATTAGCATCGGTCACAGTACAGGTCCAAGTCCCAGCTGTTAAACCTGTAACAGAAGTAGTTCCGTCACCTGTTGGGTTACCCGGTGTCCAATTATAGGTGTATCCACCAGCTCCTCCTGTTGGAATATTAATCGAGGCAGCTCCATTAGAACCGCCGAAACAAGAAACATTTGCTTGAGATGCTGCAGTTGCTACTATAGCCGTTGGCTGTGTAATTGTAAAAGTACTAGTTGCTGTACACCCGTTTCCATCGGTTACGGTACACGTCCAACTTCCGGGTGATAATCCAGTTACAGAAGTTGTACCGTCTCCGGTTGGAGTTCCTGGTGTCCAATTGTAGGTATATCCACCTGCTCCACCAGTTGCTGAATTTACAGTTGCAGCTCCGTTAGAACCTCCGTTGCAGGCAACATTGGTTTGAGATGCTGGAGTAAGCGAAAGTGCCGTCGGTTGAGTAATTGTAAAATCACGTGTAGTTGTACATCCGCTTATATTATCCGTTACGGTACAAGTCCAATTTCCTGCACTTAATCCAGTAACTGAAACGGTTCCGTCACCTATTGGGTTTCCTGGTGTCCAGTTATAAGTATAATCTCCGCTTCCGCCTGTAGCTGTATTTACCGAAGCAGACCCCGTAGTACCTCCAAAGCAAGAAACATTAGTTTGTGCTGCAGCGGTAAGACTCAAAGCACAAGGTGCTATAACAGTAAAAATTGGATTAGTACCAGGGAAGTAAGCTCCGCCTGGATTGATGTCATATGTTATGATTTCATCAGAAAGCCAATTATCCGTATTACGATCACCGGTATTTAAGCAAATTGCAGCAAGAATAGCTGCTTTTGTACCCGATCTTATACCGGTATAAACATTATTGTCACCATGGTATCCCCCAGAATTTGGATCTCTATTAATTGCAATAGCACTTGATCCCAGTGTAAGAGATGGAGGTAAATACGAATTGCTATTGTTGGGTTGTAGACCAGAACCAGTTACTAGAAATTGTCCTGCAGGTTGATTTACACCATTGAAAGTGGTACCAAATGTGTTCATGAATCCAAATACATATTGACTTACAGATGTAGGTGAACTTCCTTGAAAAATAAACCAGTTATCTCCTCCACCAGGAATTGGACAACTTGCAGGATTTGTAAGTGTCCAGCCTATGACGTTAACTATGCCTGGTAACCCAGAAACGCTAGGCGTTGTTCCACCAGTAATTGAAAATTTAGTTACGGTTCCAGCTGGCATTGCAGCGGTTAGCGTCCAAGTAATCGAGCCTTCCGCAGTATTTGTTACAGAAGTGGTTCCGAAAGTACCAGTAGCTTCATCATATCCATAATCTGTTATTCTAATAACAGTACCTGCTGAAATAGGAACAAGATTTACGATAGTCATTTCATAAGGGATAACATCGTAATTAGTACCTATAATAGCAATATCTCCTGCTGATAAAGTGGTTTGGGCGTTTAAGGATGTTAACAAACTTAGAAAACATCCCAAGAAAAGTAGTTTTTTTATCATAATTAGTTTAATGTGTTTATTATTAAGTGTTTAAAAAAAAAATAAACTGTTGAAAAACAGTCCGTCTTTTAATTTTTTATGGTCTTGAAGGGAAGATTCCCTGATAGCATATTATATATTGCATTGCAACAAATGGTGGTACCGTTGGCAATGGAGCTTGGTTAGATCCCCATGATGCCTGTTGCAAACCAGTAGGGTCACTTTTGCTAATGGTATCGACTGTTTTACCTAAAGCATTATTGATCGCAGGGGTATTAGAATTAGTTCCATCACTATTGTTTGCTTGTAATGCTGGGGTTGCGGCTATATTTTCAGTTACACTAGTTGCAGATTCGTCTAATTTTGAGTGAGTGTGCGTGGACATATTTAAAGTTGTAATGGTCGCAGCTTGCGCTCCACCAGTCTGCCCAAGTACATAAGTGCCTCCTGGATGTTCACCTGAGATATTTGAACATTGAGTTGGAAAAGCGCCACGCAAATCAGGTAATTTAAAAGTGTTTATACCATCTCCGCCATAATAGGTTCCAATTATTGCAAACAATGCAGTGTATTCTTTTATTTTTAATATTTGCCCTTCGCAAGTAAAATAACCCATAGGAGCAAAATTACCTGCAAAAAGTTTAATGGTTCCCATTAATTCATCTTCCATAATTTTAGTTTTAAATGTTGATATTAGTTTTTTAGGGTTTTTTGATAATTTTATTTTTGTTAACTATTGTTTAATTTGTCTTTTTTGTAGCAAATTTATTTGAAATAACTAACCCAAAACTGCGTATAATTACCTGTTCTTTTATAAAAATAAAATAGGTATGCTATCTGTTGTTTAAGTTTATTCACATCTTACAACTGTAAAGATTACTCTTATCGATTAAATTTTACCAGTGAAAATCTAAACACGGTACATATTTTTTTTAAGTAGCATGTAAATTTCGTCAAGAATACTTTTCAGAACTTTATTTTCTTTTTTTTTACACTTTTTTTTGTTAGTAAAGCGCTATTTTACAGTGACTTATTTTTTTAATATTTTCAATTTAAATGTGTATCGTTTTTTTTACAATTCTATTTAGCAAAATTTTGATAGTTATTTTCTGAGTCTAAGTTAGCTATATTTTGTTTATAGCAATGCTAAATCCGTAAAAAAATATGTTTTTATTGTTGAATTTGTTAATTAATTGTGATTTTACTAGCTAAAAAAAATCTCAAAGTGGCACATTAACCCACTATATTTGCCAAAAAATAAAATAATTCATGCACCGCCATTTCATCATTCACAAGCCATACGGTTATTTAAGCCAGTTTATTTACGAGCTAAAGCGAAAGAAACGTTTACTTGGTGAATTGTATGATTTTCCAGAAGGCACTATGGCTATTGGTCGTTTAGATGAGGATTCTGAAGGTTTATTACTGTTAACCACAGACGGAAAAGAGAGTGAACGCATCAGAAGTAAAAAAGTAGAAAAGGAATATTTTGTTCAGGTTGATGGGCTAATCACTCAGGAAGCTATCGAGAAAATAAAAGCAGGTGTTGAAATTGGGTTTAATGGTACGAAATATCTAACCAAGCCTTGCAAAGCGAATGCACTTGAGATAGCACCCGATTTCGGACTGCGCGGAAAAAAAATTAGAGACGAGCGTCATGGTCCCACTTCATGGGCATCGATCACCGTCAACGAAGGCAAATTTCGACAAGTGCGTAAAATGACTGCCGCGGTTGGTTTTCCTACGTTGCGATTGGTTCGTGTGCGAATAGGAAATGTAAATCTCAACGATTTGCAGGCAGGAGAGGTAATTGAAGTAGAAAATTTTCAAATAGAAATTTAAAAGGTAGTACTAGTTTTTTAATCTTTTAATTTTCCAATCTTATAATAAAGTATAAAATGTTAAATATCGTTTTAATTGAACCGGAAATCCCAAATAATACCGGAAACATTGGCAGGTTATCCGTAGGTACCGAAAGTCGTTTGCACTTAATTCATCCTTTTGGTTTTGTCATTAATGATAAAAATCTAAAACGTTCAGGACTGGACTATTGGGTACACTTGGATGTAACCGAATATCAAAATGTAAGCGAGTGGCTCGATCAGGTTCCTGATAAATCACGTGTTTTTTTGATGAGCTCGCATGCTGAAAATTCGTATTTAGATATCGAATATCAAGACGAAGATTGGTTGGTTTTTGGTAAAGAAAGCGTTGGTTTGAGCCAAGAAGTTTTGGATTTATTCGAAAAGAAAAATCAATTAAAAATTCCAATGTCGCCCTTAATCAGAAGTTTTAATATTGCAAATTCCGTAGCATTTGTTGTAGGTGAGGCTAAAAGACAGCTTTATTTGAAATCAAAATAAGTTTCTACAGCTTTTTTAATTTGCGTTTAAGTGATTACAAATTTTCCTTTGTCAGCATCGAAAGCGATGTGGTCATCTTTAAAAAGTGTGCTAAAGGTCCCCTTCGAAATAAAATTACAAGGTTGGTCCTGAAAAGAAGCTTCTGGCGTCATGATGATCATTTCGTCACTCAATTGTATGGCCATATCAATATCGTGTGTTGATAATAAAATGCATTTGCCTAATTCCGAGGTTAATTTTTTAAGCAATTTAAAAAGAGCCACTTTATGCAACAAGTCGAGGTGTGTACTGGGTTCGTCGAGAATTATCAGCTCCGTATCTTGTGCCAATGCTCTTGCGATCAGTACTTTTTGAAGTTGACCGTCGCTAATTTCAAAATGTTTTTTGTGTGCCAAATGACTAATTTGCGTGAGCTCCATCGCTTCATTTACTTTGGTAATATCGTTTGAGGTCAATGTGCCTATCCAATTGGTGTAAGGTTGACGTCCCAATGCAATCAATTCGAAAACAATAAGATTGCTTGGTGGTAATTTTTCGGTTAAAACTAAACTTAATTTCTGCGCAAGTTCCAACGGGTTGTAGGTATCGATTTTTTTATCCTCCAAAAAAACAGTTCCTTGCAGCGGTTTTTGTATTCCCGTAAGCGTTTTTAGCAATGTAGATTTTCCAATTCCGTTGGCACCAACAAGAGCAACAAGTTTGCCAGTTTCAAGTTGCACGTTCACCTTTGAAGCAACGGTAATTGTTGTTTTTTTGTGCGTGTAGCCTATGCTAATATCAGTTGCTGATATAAGTGTTTTTGCATTCATTAGGCAATCATTTTTTGTTTGCGTACCAATAACCAAATTACAATTGGTGCACCAATAATCGAGGTAATAGCATTAATTGGGAGCATGACTTCTAAGCCAGGAAGTTGCGTTAAAATATCACATAATAAAAGTATTGCTGCACCAAATAGTAGGGTACTCCAAAATAAAACAGCATGATTACTAGTTTGAAAAACCAATTTAGCGATGTGTGGCACTGCTAAGCCAACAAAGGCTATAGGACCAGCGAATGCGGTAATGCTTCCTGCCAAAATACTGGTGGCTAAAATGATTATGTTTCGAGTGCGTTTAAAATTCAAACCCATACTGCGAGCGTAATTTTCGCCTAAAAGTAACGCATTCAATGGTTTGATGCTGAATATACTAATAAAAATTCCCAAAAGCACACAAAAAGTCAACAGTCCAATTGAAGTCCAAGATAGGTTTCCTAAATTTCCCATTGACCAAAAGGTGAATTTTTGTAGTTGTTCTGCCGAACTAAAATAAGTTAAAACACCAACAATAGCGCTTGTAAAACTACCAAACATTAATCCAACAATTAAGATAGTCATAGTGTCTCGCAGCTTTTGTGAAACGGCCAATACGGCCAATAAAACCAATGAACTTCCAATGGTCGACGCTAATACTATTCCGTAAGGCGAGGTGATGAGGGTACCTAAAAATGAAGGCAATAAACCAGCCCCTAAAATTACAAAGGCTACTCCCAAACTCGCTCCTGAGCTTAAACCCAAAACATACGGTCCTGCAAGCGGATTTCGAAACAAGGTTTGCATTAATAAACCGCTAATTGATAATCCAGCACCTACCAAGATAGCCGTGATGGCTTTTGGTAAGCGGTAGTTGATGATGATATATTCCCAAGTTGTTTTGCTTGCATGTCCTCCCGTTAGACTGTGATAAATATCTGCTGCAGGAATTTGAATTGCGCCATAACTAATGTTTATGAAAAACAACACCACCAGGCCAATGGCTAGTATTACAAATAAAAAGCTATTTCTCTTGCTTGAATTCAATGTTTTTGAAGATTTATTTTTGGGCGATTTTGTTTGAAAAGTTATGTTTTATAAAATGTTTTGCGATTATTGCAATTGTTCCGCAAAGGTAAAATTATAGTTTGGCAGCACCTCTGGATGAAAAATTTTAATATAATCTTTCAAAACTAAATCAGGTCTGCTGGCCGCTGTTTCATAATAAATCGTGCCGCCTTTAGCTCCTAATTTGGCCTCAAAAGTAAAAACTTTATTTCTTTTTAAAGCCGTAAATTGAGCATAATGCGGATTACTTTTTTCAAATTCAGCTTTGCTTTTGATCGCGCCCGTTGCAATCCAATAATCTGCATTTTGAGCTTTTTCAAGAACTTTTTCAAATGGTAAATTCAAGCTTCCTGAGCCGGCCACATCTGACCAAAGGTAATTGGCTTTTGCATCTTTCATGAATTGTGCTACCCAACTGTTTCCCTTGGCTACATACCAAGTATCAGCGTATATCGACCCATACAATACGGTGCTTGAGGATTTTTTGGTAGCTACCATTTGTTGCGCTTCTTTATAATTTTTTACAATAGTATTGAAAAGTGTGTTGGCTTCTTCTTTCTTTCCAAACAGAGCGCCATACAGTTTAATCCATTCTGCTTTTCCAAGAGGAGTTTGTTCCATCCAATCGGCTTGGATCAATACTTTTAAACCGCTTTTTTGTAAATTATCCAAAACAGGGTTTGAATTATCAATACCAAAAGTCACTATGGCATCAGGTGATAATGCAATTAATTGTTCAATATTTAGCTTTTCATTTTGCCCTATATTAGTCACTTTTCCAGCATCGATAAGTTGACGTGTTTTAACTGATGAAACATAATCGGTATGCGGAAAACCAATTAAATTCTTTTCAACACCCAACATTTCTAAAAACGGAATCGAAGTAGTTGAGGTAACTACGATACTTTGCAATGGGACATTTATAGTTTCATATTCAGACAGGCTATCTGGAATTTGAGCTTGGTTTTCTTTTAGCACATAAGTAAAATCTTTTTTGGCTTGCGGCCAAGCATCAGATACGGTTACTACGTCATAACCATCATAGGATACAATTGATAAACCACTGGCATACAAAACGCTATTCTGACTTTTTGGGGTGATTTTTTTATCCGACTTTACTTCGTTTTTGCAAGAGCTTAAAACAACAAAAACAAGGAGCATAAGTAAATTTGGTACTGAAATTCTCATGAGGTAAATTTAAAATCACGGCAAAGGTAGCCCAAATTAATCTATTTTCTTGTTTATTTTTTGCAGTAAAAAAATCAACAAACACTATCTTTACCCCTCAAAAAAATGCAGGCGATAGTACTTTTTAGTTTTTAGTCTGGCATCTAAATGATTTTCAAATGATGTATTTAATTACAGGTGGTGAGCGCTCAGGCAAAAGTTCCTATGCCGAAAATCTCGCGAAAAAGTTAGCAGAAAAACCTTTATATGTAGCAACTGCTAGAAAGTGGGATGCTAATTTTCAAGAGCGTATTGACCGACATCAAAAAGACAGAGACGAACGTTGGATCAATATCGAAAAAGAGAAATTTTTGAGCGAGATTGATTTTTCTGGTAAAGTAGCAGTGGTTGATTGCGTGACACTTTGGCTGACTAACTTTTTTGTAGATACTAAAAATGATGTGCCATTATGTTTGCAGCAAGCCAAAGCCGAAATTGATGCTCTAGTAAAACAAGAAAATGCTACAATTATCATAGTTACAAACGAAATCGGAATGGGACTTCACGCCGAAACTGCGGTTGGACGCAAGTTTACCGAATTGCAGGGCTGGATGAATCAATACATAGCGAGCAAAGCCGATAACGTTGTGCTGATGGTTTCAGGAATTCCGGTTGAAATTAAAAAAGCAAAATGACACAATTAGATAAAATCATGCAATCGCGTCGCGATACCCGTCATTTTACCGCAGATCTTGTTCCGGATGATGTTTTGGCAAAAGCCTTACAAGCAGGAAACTATGCGCCATCTGTAGGTTTAACAGATGCTACAAGATATTACACCATTCATTCTGCTGAGGTAAAAAAAGCAATAAAAAAACTCTTTGTGGCTTATGATGCGAAAGCCATTGCCCAAACTGACAATCTAGAACAAGAGCAATCCTATAAAGCCTTGAAATTAGAAGCAATAGAGGAAGCGCCTGTTGGCTTAGTAATTGCCTATGATCGTTCGGTCCTAAATTCGTTTACCATTGGTACCGTGGGCAGCAATGAGTCAATCAAGTTTAGTGCAGTTTGCGCAGCACAAAATATTTGGCTTTCGCTTACTGAGCAAGGTTTTTCTATGGGATGGGTGTCGATTTTAAATTACCATCAATTCAAACAACTACTCGGATTACCAGAACATATTGAGCCTTTGGGCTACTTTTGTGTTGGCAAACCGGCTACGGATTATGGCAAGCAACCCATGTTGCAACAATTGGAATGGCGGGAAAAACAATCTGCTGCGCAGGTGACAACCATTGACTTTTTACACCCTTTGGAGGATATAATTAATCCTGCTGTTCCGCAACAACAATCAAAAAATCTCTCTTTTGAAGCAGCGATTCAGTTCAAAATAGATCAAAAAACAAAACCTACTGCCTCATTAGGTATTTTGGAAACTTTGGCGAAGCAAATAGCAGTGGTCTTTCAAACTGATTCACCTGAAATTATAGCGCCACATTTGGTTGTTTTTGCCGCAGATCATGGCATTGCCAACCATGGCGTTAGCGCTTATCCGCAAGATGTTACTAGGCAAATGGTGACTAACTTTTTGGATGGTGGCGCCGCCATAAATGTTTTTTGCAAACAAAATAATATTGCACTTTCGATAGTTGATGCTGGTGTAAACTACGATTTCCCGACAAACACAGCCTTAATTGCTGCTAAAATAGGGAAGGGAACGGCTTCATTTTTGAACGATCCAGCCATGAGTAGTACCGAGTTGCAATTGTGTTTATCAAAAGGATCCGAAATTGTTCGTACCATAGCGCAAACTAATTGCAATTGTATTGGTTTTGGCGAAATGGGAATTGGGAACACCACAACAGCAGCTGTTTTGATGAGTGTTTTGTTGCAAATCCCCATCGAAGAATGTATCGGTTTAGGAACTGGAATTGCCAATGAAAAACTCAAATTCAAACTAGAAATTGCTAAAAAAGCTTTGAATAATTACATCGGTCCTGAAACATTAGATAGTCAATTGGCCTACTTTGGAGGTTTCGAAATCATGCAAATGGCGGGAGCCATGCTCGAGGCAAAAGCACAAAATATGTTGATACTCGTGGATGGTTTTATAGCCACAGTTGCTTTTTTGGTAGCCTATAAAAAAGATTCTGCTGTTTTGCACAACGCGATTTTTTGTCACTTATCAGCTGAGCAAGGGCATCAAAAAATCATACAGTACTTGGGAGTTCGTCCTTTGCTGCAACTGGATTTACGCTTGGGCGAAGGAACGGGCTGTGCGCTCGCATTTCCTTTGGTACAATCGGCTGTAGCTTTTTTGAATGAAATGGCCAGTTTTGAAAGTGCCGGAGTAAACTCGAAAGAAATTTAATGCTTGTTCAATAATTTCTGTAAGGAGGAATTGATTTTAATAAACAAAAAATGAAAAAAGAAATACATCTGTTTTTTACAGCCTTGATGTTTTACACTCGGATTCCTTGTCCCAAAAACATCGATCATGCCGCTGATTCCCTCAATAAAGCATCCCGTTATTTCCCGTTGATTGGTTGGATAGTTGGTAGTGGTTCGTTTGGAATTTATTTTTTGGGCAGCCAGCTTTTTAATGATAGTATAGCTTTGGTTTTGTCTATGATTGCTTCCATTTTGATCACAGGAGCTTTTCATGAAGATGGTTTTGCTGATGTTTGTGATGGTTTTGGTGGCGGTTGGACCAAAGAAAAAATCTTACTCATCATGAAAGATAGCGCTATTGGAGCCTACGGAGCCATCGGGTTGATCTTACTTTTTTTACTTAAATTCTTAGCTTTACACGAGCTCATTACAGTCAATAGCATTGCATTTTATTGGATTGCTTTGTTTTTTATTTGCGGTCATTCCTTGAGTCGATTGGCGGCCATTTCAATTGTATTTACCCACCAATATTCACGAGATGACGCCACAAGTAAAAGCAAACCCATCGCGCAAAATTTTACTTGGCGTGAAGTAGTAGGCGCTAGTTTTTTTGGATTGCTGCCTTTGGTTTTTTTGACCATCCAACAACCTCTATTTTTGTTAGCTATTGTTCCTGTTACGGTAACGCGAATTCTTATGGCACGCTATTTCCAGAAATGGATTGATGGTTACACAGGCGATTGTTTAGGAGCTACCCAACAAGTATGTGAAGTTGTTTTTTATCTTTCAAGCATTGCAATATGGAAATTTATTTAGTTCGCCACACCGAAACTGTTTGCGAAAAAGGAGTGTGCTACGGTCAAGCCGATGTCGAAATTCAAACGCCTTACGAAACCGTTTTTGAATCAATAGTAAAACAATTGCCTCCTGATTTTGAGTTGTTTTCTAGTCCCTTGCAACGCTGCCGTATTTTGGCAACATTTATTCAAAAGCAGGCTGCAATCCCTCAAATAAAGCACGACGATCGATTGCTCGAAATGAATTTTGGCGATTGGGAACTTCAACCATGGAATGCGATTGATGAAGCCGTTTTACAACCTTGGATGGCTGATTTTGTTTCGGTTCGTGTTCCTAATGGCGAATCTTTTCTTGATTTACATGATCGTGTTTTGTCTTTTATTGAAACAGAATTAACCCAATCATCGCAAAAACCAATCGTAATCGTGGCTCACGCTGGCGTAATTCGAAGTATTTTATGTGCGTACAGCAATTTACCGCTGAAAGATGCTTTTCAAAATAAGGTCGATTTTGGTCAAGTTATTCGGCTTGAAATATAAAATCAAATTTGTCTTGCATTGTAAACTTTTATAATTCTATATTTGCGCCCGTATTGAGGTTGCTATTAGTTCAGTTTGTTCCAATAGCATTAAAAGGGAATTAGGTTCAAAACCTAAGCTGTACCCGCAACTGTAAGCTACCAAGCTTGTTGTTATCTACAAAACCATTGTCCGTCGCGGCGGATGAGAAGGTCAACAACAAGACGCAAGCCAGGAGACCTGCCCATTACATCGAGTATCAAACTTTCGGGAAAAAAGGTTTGGGTATGGGTAATTCTGTGCTTTTCTCCCAGTTATTAAAATTTTACATTTCTAAAATGAACAAAAAATTCATTCGCTTCAGTGCGCTTGCATTATTTTTTGCAATGGGTGCGTTTGCACAAGAACAAGAGCCTCAAAACTTAGATGAGGTAGTAGTATCTGATTCAAAATTTGCTTTGGCTAAAGAAAAATCAGGAAAAGTAATTGTTAAAATCACCGCCGAAGATCTTAAAAAAAGAGCGGGACAGTCAGTAGCTGCTATTTTGAGTACTGTTGCTGGTGTTGAAATCAACGGAAACCAAAGCCGAATGGGTAAAGATTTAGGACTTTACATTCGCGGCGGACGCAACCACCAAGTTTTAATTATGATCGATGGAGTTCCGGTAACGGATGCTTCTGGAATTAGTTTGTCTTATGATTTACGCCTTCTACCAGTTGAGCAAATCGAAAGTATCGAGATTTTAAAAGGAGCTTCAAGTACTTTGTACGGTTCTGGTGCTGCGACAGGAGTAATCAATATTACACTTAAAAAAGCAGCCAAAAAAGAAATCGCCGGAAATGCCTACGTCAACATGGGTTCGCAAACGGCGGCTAAAATTGTCGATTATAGTTTGCAAGATTTTAATCAAGGTATAGCAGTAAATGGTACTTCTAAAAAATTCAGTTACTTCACGGCGCTAAACAGCACTGAAACAACTGGTATCTCCGAGGCACGTCCTGCATCGAATACTGAGGTTTTTGAAAATGATGCTTTTTCCCGCGTTAATGCAGTGGTAAAAGTAGGCTTTAAAGCAAATGAAGCATTTTCATTAGATTTTTTCTCTAATTATGATCGTTTGAAAAGCGATTTTGATTCAGGTTCATTTGCAGACAATAAAGATAATTTTAGCGTTTCTGAGCAGTTCAGAGTTGGGTTTACACCGAAATTGAAATATGCTAAAGGCGAATTAGTTTTGAATGCTAGTGCAGGCTTGATTGAAAGAGGAATTTTTAATTTCGGGAGCTTAAGCAATTACAAATCAAGAAATATCAATGCTGATTTATTCAACAAATACAATTTCAGCTCTGAATTTTTCTTGGTAACTGGTGTGCAATTTCAGTTTCATGAAATGTCAAACGAAAGTGAGTTTGCTGTAATTCCAACTGAATTGGCAAAATTCAACATGATTGATCCTTATTTTACTTTGGTTTATAACGCTGAATTCGGACTGAACATAAATGCTGGTGCGCGTTACAACATGCATAATGAGTACGGCAATAATCTGGTTTACAACTTTAATCCGTCTTACAACGTGAGTTCAAATTTTAAAGTTCTGGCTTCATTTAGTACGGCATTTGTAACTCCAAGTTTGTACCAATTGTACTCTGAATACGGAAAATTAGATTTAGCACCAGAGAAAGATGCTACTGCAGAATTGGGTTTTGAAACTAGTATTTTAAACAAAAAATTAGTACTTAATGCTGTTGCTTTTCAACGTGAAGAGGAGGATGCTATCGGGTTTGATTTAATCGATTATAAATATTTTAATGTACTTGGTAAAAACAAAGCGCGCGGACTAGAGACTATGGTTTCTTTTGCTTTTTCAGATAAATTAAAAGCCGCTGCTAACTATACCTTCACAGAATTAGAAAGACAGTCTCGAATTCTAAATCCAAAACACAAAGTAAACGCTACTCTTGATTATCAAGCCTCTTCTAGATTAGCATTTAATATGGTGTATCAATTTGTTTCGGACAGGGTTTTTGAATACACAACTTATCCTGCGCCAACTTTTGATCCGGTGCTAAATTCAGAAATTTTGAAAGATTACCAATTAGTGCATGCTAATGCACGTTATGATTTACTAAAAAATAGACTTCAAGTTTTTGGAGCCGTTGATAATATTTTTGATCGTGATTTTGTTGAGACTAGAGGGTATTCTACCAGAGGTCGAAACTTTAAAGTAGGTTTGAATTTCTTATTTTAAGATTATAAAATAGATTCTGTTTGAATTGGAAACGAAAAAGCGAGACTCAGAAATGATGATCTCGCTTTTTTATTTTTTTATTTTAATTCTGAAACGAAAGATAGAATCGTGGAGGCAATTTTTTCTTGCTGTTTTTCATCGGTAAGCATTGCTCTGTCTGCAGTATTAGAAAGGTATCCTAATTCGATTAACACGGCTGGTGCTGCTGACTTTTTTAAAATGAAAAAAGGTGCTTTTTTGATTTCTGTTGCGCTGATAGTGTTGTCTTTTTTGAATTTTTCTTGCAGCGCTTGGGCAATAGTGTGCGTTGCATCATTGTCTTTTGAAGTATTTGACACATAAAATTCCATTCCGGATTTCGCAATATTGTCACTTTGATTCACGTGAAGTGAGAGCACTAAATCAGGCTTGATGTCACTAATCATCTTGGCTCGATCTGTTAAGGATAAAAATTCATCCTCTTCTCTTGTAAAATGAATTATTACGTCTTGATTTTGGTTTAATGCTTTTATTTTTTGGGATATAGCAGCAACAATTTGCTTCTCTTTATAAAGAATAGAGCTTGCTCCAAAATCGCTTCCTCCATGCCCGGCATCAATAACTACGTGAATTTGCTTGTTGTTATTGAAGTTAGGTTGCGTAAAGCCTACACTTAGTAATGCAGTTAAAGCTACAAAATACGGAATTGCTTCTTTCATAGGTATGTTTTTTTGATGTTAGTATTTATAAACTTACAAAAAGTATTATTTATTGTACCGTGAATCATTATTTTTATTTTTCGACTTTAAAAATTTTCAATTCCAAGTTATTCAAAATCAAAAATGCCACAACAAAAAAGGATGTTTCCTTTCTTGTTGTGGCATTTTAAATTTGTTTGCGGTTGAAACTTATTTTTGCTCTAAAGCTTTCAATAAACCTTCCGGCGCTTTTTCAAGATACATTTGGTTAAAGCCGTTGTTTTCCATAGGGTTACTTACTGCTTGAAAGTTCGTGACTTTACTTTGCGGTATCAATCGAGCATTATTTGTAATTCGTGAAATAGCAGCACGCAATAATGGCTCATTTTCGTCACCTAAAACGCCCAAATTCCCTATTGATTCTATTACAGAAACGTCTGGTCTTAAGCCGCTTTGATACTCTCCAAAATTTAAAGAATTGACAATTTTAAGTACAATTGGTTGCATGGCATAACGATGTTTTGGATTTCTGTTTTCAGTACCAAAAGTAGGTGAGTCGTATAAAGTTACGGAACCCACATTTTTACCTACAGTTACATCTCCAATTTGAACAACTGTAATGTGAGGTTTCAAGCCATTAATTACCAATTCACTCGCTGATGCTGAGCTAGATGAGGTAAGTATATAAACCTTGGTTAAATTCAAACTATTAATTGGAGTACTTTCAATTTTATCGGTAAAAAAATTGTTTAATGCGTTTGGATCTTCAGCTTCGAAATAATCATTAATAGCTTTATTCCATTGCTGTTTTGCAAATATTTTGCCTGTAAATTGACCTGTAATCATACTCGCCAATCGAGTTGCAGTTTGCACTGATCCTCCGCCATTATAACGCAAGTCAAGAACTAGTTCAGTAATCCCTTGTGCTTTTAAAGTTCCAAAAGCGTTATTTAATTGGGTGTCAAATGTGGCGGTAAAAGCATTATACATCAAATAACCAATCTTGCGAGATCCAACAGTAATTACTTTGTTAACTAAGATAGGATTCTCTGTCAAAACCGTTTTAGTTAAAGCAATATTTTTCCCATTTGCAACTAGCGTGTTTCCTACCAAATTAGCCATGTTCAATGTGTAATCATTGTTAGCTCCGTAAAGTAATGAAATATAGTTGCTTATGGTAAGTGGTGTTCCGTTTACTCCCGTAAAAATGTCACCACGTTTAATATCTTTAGTTGACGCATTTGATCCTGGAATAATATATCTTACAAAACCAAAAATTTCCGATGATCCAGCTGATATTCTGCCCAAACCAAATTCAACGCCGTTGTTGTTGGTTGTCCCTTGAAATTGTCCTTCAAGCTCCAAGTAGTCATCAACAATCCAACTGAATTTGTCCAAATCTGAACTTACTCGTAAAGCCGCGAACAAATCTTCTGGTTTATTGTAGTTTTGTAGAAATGAATTCAAAGCACCTTGATTTGGAAATCTATTCTCATCTAAATTAGCGACTTCGTCCGTCCATAAATAGTACTGATTCATTCCTTTCCATATAAAATCTTGAATTTCAAGAGTTGCTGGTGGTACTATATCGTCATTGTCTTGACAGCCTTGAACAAAAAAAGTTGTAACAAGAGCTACGAGTAATAGTTTAAAGTAGGTTTTCATAAATTTGGTTTAATTCTTTAATTAACGTAAAAATAATACCTTTAGTTTTATTTTACATTTTTTTGTTGCAAAAATAAATGTGAATCGTCTTCTTTTTATAAACGGTCAAACAGCACCCTTAGTATGAACCAAAATGAATTTTTAACAGTCGTTTTACCCTTCAAAGACAAACTCTTTCGATTGGCCAAAAGATTGTTGGTGAGTACCGAAGAAGCTGAAGATGCTACACAAGAAGTTTTGGTAAAGTTGTGGACTAAGAGCGATAACTTACAAACCTACAAAAGTACAGAGGCGATAGCTATGACCATGACCAAAAATTATTGCTTAGATCAGTTAAAAGCAAAGCGTTCTGGCAACATGCAACTGGTTCATACCAATTATACTGACGGAGCAGCGAGAGTTGAACAAACAGTTGAAGATAGTGATAGCCTAGAATGGGTTAACAAAATAATGTTGCAGTTGCCGGAGCAACAACGAGTAATTATTCAATTGAGAGATATTGAAAAATATGAATTTGACGAAATGGCCGAGATTTTGAACATGAGCGAAAGTGCCATTCGCGTAGCGCTATCAAGAGCACGTAAAACAATTCGAGAAAATATGATAAAAACACACAATTATGGAATGGAACGAGATAGATAGTCTTTTAGAGAAATATTTTAACGGAGAAACTTCTTTGAACGAAGAGCAGCAACTGCGTGATTATTTTTCCACGCAAGTTCCTGCGCCACATTTGCAACAATACCAATCGCTTTTTGGTTATTTCGATCAAGCAAAATTAGAGGAGTGCCCTAAACAATTGCCAATTTTTAGAACTGTAAAACCAGTTCGTAATAGAATGCTGTGGTGGTCAGCGGCGGCATCTATAGTGGTGCTTGTAGGTTGGAGTACTTTTGCTTTTTTACAAACAACAGCATCTGAGCAATCAGATTTAGGGACTTATGAAGATCCTAAAGTAGCATTTGAAGCAACACAAAAGGCATTATCAATGTTGTCTACTCAAGTAAATGTTGGCATAGAAAGTGTACAGTATATCGAAGAATATCAAATTGCAAAAAATAAAGTTTTCAAGAAGCCTGTAACGAAACAGCAAGGCAGTTAAGTAAGAATTATAATTTAAGAATAAGTAATCACAAATACCCAATTATATCATGAAATCAATCAATCAAAAAGCGTTAGTTAACGTAAAAAATGGAGTTTCAATTCAAAAATCGTTTCGTAAAATAGCGTTCACATTGGCCTTGTTCTTGGCTACAAGTTCACTTTTTGCACAGTCGGCGTTTGATAAATTTGAAGATCAAGTTGAAGTAAAGTCTTTTATTGTCAACAAAAAAATGTTAGACCTAATGAGTAAAGTTAAAATGGATGCCTCCGATAAAGATACGCAGCGATATTTGGCTTTAATAAAAAAGTTAGATAACTTGAGGGTTTTTACAACCAAAAGCACTCGTATAGAGAGCGAAATGAAACTAGCAGCTGAAAAATATGTTAAAACTGCAGGTCTTGAAGAGTTAATGCGTGTAAACGATAACGGTCGAAATGTAAAAATTCTTGTAAAATCAGGTGCTGGAGATACACAGATACGTGAGTTGTTGATGTTTATTGAAGGAGCCAAAAACGAAGATACTGTTTTAATGTCATTGACTGGAAACTTTGATTTGAATGAAATTTCAGTGTTGACTGATAAAATGCGTATTCCAGGTGGCGATGATTTGAAAAAAGCAAGTAAAGCTAGAAAGTAAGATGAAATTGCGATTCGGAATTCCCGTACTAATGGCGCTCTTTTTATGGAGTTGCAACAATGAATCTTCTTTGCAGAAGTATTTTGTAGAACATTCAGAAGATAAAAACTTTGTTGCCTTAGATGTTTCGCCTGATATCTTAAATCTGGATGCGAGCAAGTTATCAGTCGCTCAAACGGAAGCATTAAAATCTTTTGACAAAATGAATGTGTTGGCCTTTAAGGCAAATGCGACCAACAAAGCCGAGTTTGAAACAGAACGCGCTAAAGTCGATTTGATTTTAAAAGACAAAAAGTACCAGCAATTGATGAAGTTTGGTTCAGGAAAAGAAGGTGCTTCCTTGAGTTTTGTGGGTACTGACGAGCACATCGATGAGTTTATTTTGTACGGTAACAAAAAAGAAAACGGTTTTGTAGTTGTACGTGTTTTGGGCAAAGACATGAACCCGACGGATATTATGACTATGCTTAGTGTGTTGCAACAATCAAAAATAGATATGGAACAGCTAAAACCTTTACAGCAATTGATGAGATAATTAGTGCTACAAAAAAGTAAAGCGTCATGAACTCTTGTTTATGACGCTTTTTTTTGGCTTTTATTTTTTCTTCAGGAACAAAATCAATCCTAAAACACTCACTATTAAAATTGCAAGTGCCGTCAAAACCATTGCAGCATCACGTATATTTTTGCCCGCCCAATCTAAAAATAAAAATTTGTGGAAAATGGCAAAGGAATAACCTTCTCTTTTATCTGCGTTTTCTACTTTTGCGGCTAATCTTGAGGTGGCAGTTTCTATAAAATAAGTAGTATTTTCGGGCGTGTCATAAGCAAGTTTTACAACGGGAAGTCGCTTGTTCACAAAGCCATACTCGCGACTTTCAAACTCATTAATAATTTTAGTTTCAACCAATTTTGCGCTTTTTAAAGAAGTTTCAGGTTCATCAGTTTCAGGAATCATTTCGCAACAAGCGGCTTTTGGCGCACCATCTGTAAAATAATGGGCTAAAAATTCAGCATATTTCACATCTAGATTGGCCGAAATGCGATTGGTTTGTGCGTTGATGTAAACAATTTCTAGTGGTTGTTTGTCTTTCTTCGCCCATTTTGATTCGGGTGCGCTGATGGCTGTATTGGTCTTTGTTACTTGCTTAGGAAGCATTTGGCAGCGGTAGTACAAACTGTCTTGAAAAGCTACTACACTGGCATTTTCAAACCGACTCCAATCTAATTTTAAATCAGAAAGTGAAGTTGTAAGTACTTCGGTTTTAAAGCTAGGTTCGTACACCATTTGCGAGAGTGTGTACGGATCCCATTTGGTAGTGGCGTGGTATGCACCGCTAAAAGCGAAGGTTAAGGTAAATAATGAAATCCAAATCCCTATTTGACGGTGGTAACGGCGGATGCCTTTTTTGGGAGCGAGTGCATCACTTTTTTTGAATTGTTTCCAGAAAAGCCCGTAAATCAAGAGTCCGCTTATTGCTGAAAAGGAAATCACAGACAAAAGAACAATCATGATTATGATGCGCAAACTGTTATTAGAAATTGCATCAATAAACGACCAATTGTGAAATGTATCAAAAAACCAAATAAAAATTTGACGCGATTTCGGGTTGAAAGTCGCTAGTTTGCTTGAGGCGGTTTCTACATAAACTTGCATTTCATCGGCACGATCAAAACTCAGTTGGTACACGGGCAAGTAGCGATTGACGTACTTGTATTGTGTTGTAAATTCAGTGAGGACTTTGCTGTTTGAAATGCTGCTGGTGCTGTCTTGTAAAAAGTAACGCGCCAGAACTTCGGCGTATTTTTGATCACCGTTTTCAAGTTTTTGAGCCGTGGCTGCGTCAAAATAGAGTAGGGCTCCTGATTCGGTTTTTACTTGATAATAGGTTTTATCGTTCAGGCTGACTAGGCGAAAGTTTTTGAACGTTTTGAGTTGGTTTTTTTGTAAAACCTCTTTCAACGGCAATGGCAATCGACTCTGATTAATGGCGGTTTGTGGTAGCTCTTGATTGGCGATTTCGGGTTTAAAAAAATGCGCCATAAACGGATGCATAATTCCTGAAAGTGTCCAAAAGATGACCGGAACAATGGTAATAATAGCCAAAGTTCGGTGCCACGAGTAGACGTGCTGCTTGATTTTTTTGATCCATTTGGAATCTTTTTTTCGTGTAGATGTCTTTTGATTTTCTTTTTTCATTTGGTGTGTTTTTTAGCCCGGATAGGAGCGATATCCTTTTTTGAGGCCTTTTTTTGGCCTCAAAAAAGATAAAGCGGATAGCCGGATAAGCTCCTGATAATTATTTTTTTAATGATAAGTTGTACTGCAATCCCATCATGAAAATGCGGGGTGCGGCGGCGGTATACGTAGCCTGATCAATTGTGGCATTGCCCCGAGAAACATTGGTAGCATACAATTTATCAGTCAAGTTCATGATATTGGTAAAAATTTCAACTTGCTTGTAGCGGTAGCCTAATCGAGCGTTGAAAAGGGTGTAACCAGCGTAGGAAACAGTGTTGATTTGGTTTTGAAACCAGCTTGATACGTTCTGGCACTCTAGCGCTGCACGGAAGTTCGGGAACCATTTTGGGTAATAATTGAGCTCAGAATTAGCAATCCATCGTGGTGCGCTAGGCATGTCAAAGCCGTCGAGTTTTTGAACCGCATCGGTGCTTCGTCTGGAAACGGTAAAGTCGATAAATTCGTGGCGCGCGTATGTTCCGCCAAGGCGAAATGCAAGCTGTGAGGACGGATTGTATTGTAACCCAAGTTCAATTCCTCTGTGGCTTGTTTTTCCAGCTGATTGGGTATCGGTTGAATTGTCAGGTTGACGAATGCTTAATAATTCATTGCGACCATCAAGTAGATACAAGGCAAAATCTAGTATCAATTTGTTTTTTAGCAAACTGTTATAACCACCAATTTCGTAGTTTGAAAAATTTGCCGCATCGAGATCAGTGTAAAATTGTACGGGCGTAATTCCAGGTTTTGGACGGAATAAAGTGGTCACCGAAGGTGGAGAGAATCCTTGAGAATAGTTGGCATAAAACCCAAGGGTAGTAAGCGGATTATAATTGATACCCGCTTTAAAGGTCAGTTGATCGTAGGTTTTGGCTCCCGAAGTAGCATTGATGTTATTGATGTAATCAATTTTTATGTAGTCGTAGCGCGCCCCTGTGGTTACTGTTACTTTTGAAAGGGTTTGAAAGTTGTATTGCACATAGCCCGAATTGTTGTAAATGGTCGCATTGTAATTTGAAATGCGTAAATCAGGTCGAACTTCTAAAATTTGATAATTGTTTACCGTCTTTCCATCCGGATTTCGGTTGGCTTGTAGTTTAATTTGATGCGAAAAATAGTCGTTTGGTGACCTATCGTAGGTAGTTCCGGCGATTAGTTTAGAGTTTAAAAACGAAAATCCTTGCGTATGCTGCGCTACTATTCCGTAACTTTTAAAATCGTTCGAATTGATTTCGCCAGTTGCTTTTGTAGGATCGTTGGTTGCTGATGACGTAGGATTCCATCGAATGCCGTAGCTTGGGTTTTGTCCTAATTTATTGTCTCGATGGTAAACTGTTACAACAGTTTGACTGTTCTCAGTCCACTCTTTTTCAAGTGTTAGACGACTACGTAAAGCCTCAGATTTTCGGTAAGTAAAATCGGTTGTACTTTTGTACGAACGATTGTTAAAGTCTTGCTCATTGACACTTCCCGTCATGTCCGAGTAATATTGCCCATAAAAAGTACTGCTAATCAAACGGAGACTATTGCTAAAATTGTATTGGAATTTAGCGTTCAAATTGTTCTTGTTGTAATCAGAAAAAGTGAGCCAACTGTTAGTTTGGTCAGTGCTTGCGCCCGCAATAGCAAACGAAAATTTACCGATGGTAGCGCTCCCAAAGGCTTGCAGGTTGCGGTAGCCGTATTGATCTGCTTGAATGCCTACTTTAAATTCGGGATCGCGGCTTGGTTTTACAGTAATAAAATTTATGGTTCCGCCCACAGCCTCAGGACCGTAAAGTGATGAAGCGGGACCTTTGATCACTTCTAAATTTTGTAAATTAAACGGATTCATTTCAAGTAACGCATTATGGTTGAAAACGCCGAGTGGTCTAATAGGCAAACCGTCTTCGAGATACAAATAGTAAGGGCTCAAACCCATAGGTTGCCTGATGGACATACCGTGCTGCTCGTTGCCAAGATTCGTCATCATGACTCCTGGTGTTTTATTCACAATTTCGAAAGCAGAAGTTGCTTTAGTTTCTTGAATGAGTTTTGTAGATAGTTTAGTAATTGCCACTGGCACCTCACTTCGTTTGGCCTTGCCACGATTGGCAGTAATTACGACTTCGTTTAGGTTTTCTACGGTGCTGCTATCTACTGCAGCAGTTTTTTGTGCATAGGTATATTGTAACGCCAAAAGCATTACAAAAATCAATTTTTTCATTTTGTTTGAAAGGTGTAAAAATCTTATTTCAGTGAAAGTTTAAATTGTTCGCAAGGCTAAAAAGCAAGCAAACAAAGCACGAAAGATCAAGACGCGGTTAATGTCTACGCAATATTGTATAACGAAAAAGGCAACATAAGGTGCTTTTCGTTCTCAAACAGATTGATCTTTTTAAATGAAATAAGCTGGAGGGCGAAAGGTGTAAGCCGAAAATGAAATCGGTTTGCGGTTTACAACAGTTTCAGTTTTTGTTGCAATAGCGATTGGTTGTACCAACTCGTATGAAGTACTTAGTAACTCTTGCACGTACACCACATCAACTTTTTCTTTGAGGGTATTTTGCATGCTTTTCTCATTATCAGTATAGCGTTTTAGACTTTTTTGAAGTTCGCATCGTCCGTTACAACTATTAAAAACCATTTTACGTTGCACACAAATTGTTTTTGCAATTTCTTCTTGCTGTAGTTTAAATTGAAAATACGTAAATGAGCTACCGAAAGTAGGTAGTAGTAAAATAAAAGAAAGTATGTAGATACTGAACTTTTTCAAAGTGGGTATTTTATTGGTGCAAAAGTACTTGTTCCTTTAGAATAAAAAAAAAGTCAATTGTTAAATTTTAAAAGCTAGAATTATAGAAAATTGAATCAGTTAAAAAAGATACTTTCCTTTTATTTTTCAATAAAAAAAAAATGACTTACCATTAGGCAAGTCATTTTTAAAAGGAAGCGTTTGAAAGTTTATTTACAAAAGGTTTTTTTGTTTTTCACTGCACTTTGACTACCAAGCTGAATAGCTTTGCTAAAATCAGCGCAAGCGTTTTTATTGTTTTTAGAATGGTAGTTTGCCAAACCGCGTAGGTTGTAGGCAATAAAATCTTTCGCATTCATGTTAATTGCCGTAGTGCAATCTTGAATGGTAGTTTTATAGTCTTTTGCTTTATAGCTTATATCAGCACGAGTGGTGAAGGCATCTGCACGTTGTGGTTCTATTTTTATAGTTATGTTTACATCACTCAAAGCTCCATTTATATCTCCTAATTTTTGTTTTAAAAGTGCTCTGTTGAGATAAGCAGAGGCAAATAAAGGATCAATTTTGATGGCTTTTGTATAATCATCAATGGCTCCTTTTGAATTTCCTGCTTCTGCTTTTTTGATGGCTTTGTCAAACAAGGCATAAGCAGCAGGATCTTGGCTCCAGCCTACGTAGGAACTTAATAAAATGGCAATTAAAAATATTTTTTTCATGTTTTTTTGTTAAATAGGGAAGGTTTTTTTATTGCGTTTTTTGTTTTTTTTCTAAAAATAAAAGTATCACTTTTTGTAGAAATATACAACGAAATTAGCTCTTCTTTATTGCCAGGTTTACATCATAAAAAAAACAAAGATTTTGTTTTTTAGCCAATTTCAAGATTTACCACTGTTTTTGAATGGATTACCTAGAATTGATTTTTGAGAAGGTCGAATTGTGGCGTTTTTAAAAAAACACAATGAACAGCAAATAAACATAAAGCCGATCGAAAATTTTCAGGTTTGTACCGGAGAAAACGATGTAGTGCGCCATTACGTGTTAAACAATATTTAAATTGTTTTTTTCTGTTGCTACTTTGTTTACTTTTGACCTCTAAATGAGAGTAAAATTTTTTTTTCTGTATCTGTTTTTCCAAATGCTAGGTTTTGGAAATGTTGTTCATGCTTTTTCGCATGAAAATAACAGTGCAATGCAATCTCTTGAATCAAGCAGTAAACAGGCTCATCTTTTTCAATCTATTTCTCATACGCTGTCGCTGACAACAGCTGAGTTTGATTTAGAAGAAGAACTCTCAAGCAATGAAAATTTCAAAAATCCAAGTAGTAGGGTTTCGTACGTTAATGATTTTCTACCTCAAACGTGGTATCATCGTTATTCTTGTGCCACTGAATTATGTCACTGCGATAAAAAAAATACAATCTTCGCGCCATTTTACGGCCCATCCAAACCCATATACATTATTCTGCAGGTATTGCGTATTTGATTAATACTAAAATCTGTTTCTATGTTTTTGATGAAATACTAATCTGATCAAGTTTTGACTTTTTTCAGGTATGTTTTTTTGTTCAAATTTTGTGTAAGCAGTTGACTTCTCACGTCCCTAGGAATTCTCAATTCCAAGTATTTAATCGCTTAATTACCATTTTACATCATGAATAAATTTCTTGTATTTACAGGCTTAATCGCCGTTTTATGCTTTACAAGCTGTACCACAAAAAAAGAAGAAAAAGAAGAAGCTGCAATTTTCACGGTTACCAATCCGATAAAAATTGATACTTCGTTTACCAAGCAATATGTCTCTCAAATTCGCTCGATTCAAAACATTGAAATTCGTGCTCAAGAAAAAGGTTTTCTGCAAAATATATATGTTGACGAAGGTCAGTTTGTAAAAAAAGGCCAGCTCTTGTTTAAAATTATGCCAGGAATGTACCAAGCGGAGCTACTTCGAGCAAAGGCAGAAGCAAAAGGAGCTGAAATTGAACTGCAAAATGCAAAAATGCTGGCAGACAAAAATATTGTCTCTAAAAATGAACAAGCATTAGCAATTGCTAAATTAGAGCAAGCAAGAGCTGAAGTAGCCTTGGCTCAACTGCATTTATCGTTTACTGAAATTAGAGCTCCATTTGACGGAACTATTGACCGAATTCCAAAAAAATTAGGAAGTCTTATTGAAGAAGGAGAATTATTGACTAGTCTTTCAGATAACAGTCAAATGTTTGCCTATTTCAATGTTTCAGAGCCTGAATATTTAGATTATCAAACCAATATCAAAGACCGTGCAAATACAAATGTGAGCTTGCTATTGGCGAACAATACGGTTTACCAATCCAAAGGAAATGTTGAGGTAATTGAAAGTGAATTTAATAATGAGACTGGAAATATTGCCTTTCGTGCTCGATTTCCTAATACAAAAAAGTTGCTAAAACACGGCGAAACAGGATCAGTGCAAATGTTGGTTCCTCTGCGAAATGCAATTGTAATTCCTCAAAAAGCTACTTACGAAATTCAAGATAAAAAATATGTTTTTGTAGTCAATAAAAACAATGTTTTAGAGTCTAAAGAGATTAAGGTTACAGGCGAAATTCCAGATTTGTTTGTAATTGCCAGCGGTATTACTGAGAATGACAAAATTGTACTAGAAGGAGTTCAAAAAGTGAAGGACGACGAAAAAATTAAGTACAATTATGTTTCGCCTAAAGAAGTCATTACTCATTTGCGCTTAAAAGCCGAATAAAGTATTCTACTAGATTGCATACTGCGATAAAAAACTTTTTTTACTAAAATGCATGGGATGAATCCAATTTCAGTTGGGTTCTATCCTAAAAAACACCTCATATTATGTTTAATAAATTTATTCAAAGACCTGTGCTGTCGATAGTGATATCGCTCATAATTGTCTTTTTAGGAGTATTGGCATTACTGAATTTGCCAGTGACTCAATTCCCTTCTATTTCCCCGCCACGGGTGAATGTTACGGCAGCTTTTCCGGGCTCTAATGGAGAGTTGATGATTAAATCGGTAATTATTCCTTTAGAGAAAGCCTTGAATGGTGTACCCGGAATGAAATACATGACTTCAGATGCTGGAAATGACGGAGAAGCAAGTATTCAAGTTGTATTTAATTTGGGTACAGATCCTAATCAAGCAGCGATCAATGTACAAAACAGAGTAGCTTCGGTAGTAAACAAATTGCCACCATTAGTAGTTCGTGAAGGAGTCAAGATTACCCGTGAAGAATCCAGTATGTTAATGTATGTGAACTTATACAGTACAGATAAAAATACGGATCAAAAATTCTTATACAACTTTGCTGAAATCAATATTTTATCAGAATTGAAAAGGGTAAATGGAGTAGGATTTGCTGATGTATTGGGGAATCGTGAATATGCGATGCGTATTTGGTTGAAACCTGACAGAATGTTAGCCTATAAAATTTCTACAGATGAAGTTATGGAGGCCCTAGCGAGTCAGAGTCTCGAAGCTTCACCCGGAAAAACGGGAGAAAGTTCTGGTAAAAGAACTCAAGCTTTTGAATATGTACTTAAGTATTCAGGACGATTTACGACCAAAGAGCAATATGGAAATGTTATTTTGAGATCGAATCCTGATGGCGAAATTTTACGATTAAAGGATGTTGCCAATGTTGAATTTGGTAGTTCCATGTACGATATCTATTCTAATTTGAATGGTAAACCGTCTGCAGCTATTGTATTGAAGCAGTCCTACGGAAGTAATGCCAGTCAAGTAATTAAGGATGTCAAATTAAAATTAGCTGAAATTAAGAAAAACTCTTTCCCGAAAGGAATGGAATATGAAATCAGTTATGACGTTTCTAAATTCTTAGATGCTTCTATCGAGAAAGTTGTTCACACTTTAGTCGAAGCTTTTATCTTAGTAGGTCTAGTCGTATTTATCTTTCTTGGCGATTGGCGATCAACCATTATTCCAGCCATAGCCGTACCAGTTTCGTTAGTAGGAACATTTATGTTCATGCAGTTATTTGGTATTACTTTAAACTTAATTACGCTTTTCGCCTTAGTACTAGCCATTGGAGTCGTCGTCGATGATGCCATTGTAGTCATCGAGGCGGTGCATGCCAAGATGGAGGAAGAGCATCTTTCGCCCTTAAAAGCCACTAAAAAAGCCATGCATGAAATTGCAGGAGCTATTATCGCGATTACCTTCTTGATGGCAGCTGTGTTTATTCCTGTGGCATTCATGTCAGGACCGGTAGGTATTTTTTACCGCCAATTTTCCATAACAATGGCAACAGCTATTATACTTTCTGGTATCGTAGCCTTAACGCTTACGCCGGCACTTTGTGCGATTATGTTGAAAAATAATCACGGAAAAGCTAAGAAACGAACTCCTGTAAACAGATTTTTAGATGCTTTTAATTCAAGATTTAATACTACTGCGGACAAGTATCAAAGAGTTTTAAAAACTATTGTTAGTAGAAGAGTAGTGACCTTTGTAGCACTTGTAGGCTTTTGTGTGGGTACTTGGTTGGTAAGTAGTACGGTTCCTTCTGGATTTATTCCTAATGAGGATCAAGGAATGTTCTATGCAATTATTCAAACGCCACCGGGTTCTTCTCTCGAAAGAACAGACAATGTTGCTGAAAAGCTTCAAAAAATTGCCGAAACGGTAGATGGTGTGCAATCGGTATCTGCTTTGGCAGGATATGAAATTTTGACTGAAGGTACTGGTGCCAATGCTGGAACTTGTTTGATCAACTTGAAAGATTGGAGCGAGCGTAAACATTCTGTACAAGAAATTATGCTTGAACTAGAGGAAAAAACGAAAGACATTCCCGGAGCTAATATCGAATTTTTTCAACCACCAGCGGTGCCAGGTTATGGAGCAGCAGGAGGTTTTGAGCTTCGTTTGCTTGACAAAGCGGGTTCTGGAGATTATAAAAAAATGGAAACAGTCAATGCTGATTTTGTGAAGGAATTGAACAAACGACCTGAGCTAGCTTCCGTTTTTAGTTTTTACAGTGCTAGTTTCCCACAATTTATGATGAAAGTGGATAATGATTTAGCCCAACAAAAAGGAGTTTCGATTGAGAATGCGATGAATACTCTTTCGACCTTGGTTGGTAGTAATTATGAAATCAGTTTTATCAAATACGGTTTTAACTATAAGGTAATCGTGCAAGCAGCTCCAGAATACCGCGCTTTGCCCGAAGATATTTTAAAATTATACGTCAAAAACAATAAGGACGAAATGGTTCCTTACTCTGCTTTCATGAAATTAGAGAAAGTGTACGGACTGTCGGAAATTACAAGACACAATATGTACAACTCCTCTGAAATTAGTGGAGCAGCAGCTCCAGGGTATAGTAGTGGTGCTGCGATCAAAGCTGTGCAAGAGGTGGCACAAGCAAAATTACCTCGTGGTTTTGGAATTGATTGGGCCGGTATCTCTGCTGATGAGGTGGCGCAGGGCAATCAAGCCATTTGGGTTTTTCTAATTTGTTTGGGCTTTGTGTATTTGGTTTTAGCTGCACAGTATGAAAGTTTTATTTTACCCTTATCGGTGATTTTATCTTTACCTCCAGGTATTTTTGGAGCCTTCTTATTACTAAAATTTACAGGCTTAGAAAACAATATTTATGCACAAGTAGCCATGGTTATGCTTATTGGATTGCTTGGTAAAAATGCCGTTTTGATTGTCGAATTTGCTATTCAAAGGCACGCCGCTGGTAAAACAGTGCTAGAAGCGGCAATGGAAGGTGCAAAAGCAAGGTTTCGTCCTATCTTGATGACTTCGTTTGCCTTTATTGCGGGTTTACTTCCGCTAGTTTTTGCAAGTGGTCCGGGAAAAATTGGTAACCAAACCATTGGTACCGCTGCTGCTGGAGGAATGCTTTTGGGTACCATTTGTGGAGTATTTGTTATTCCCGGATTGTACTACGTTTTTGGTCGCATTGCAGAAAAATACAAATTAGTTAAAAATGAAAACGAAAATCCATTAACCGAAGAAATTGATAACAATCATGCTTAAAAGTAAGTCTTATAAATATCTTATCCCGCTAGGCATGTGCTTAGCGGTGGTAAGTTGTACGCCTAAGCTAGCTCCATTAGCAGCAAGCAAAGTGGTTCCCGAATCATTTGAAAAAAGTACAGATACGAATACTATTGCCGTTACGCCTTGGCGAACGTATTTCAAAGATCCTAATTTGATCAATTTGATTGATACGGCCCTGAAAAACAATCAGGAGTTACTGATCACATTGCAAGAAATTGAAATTGCCAAAAATGACATTCGCGTTCGCAAAGGAGCCTTATTGCCACAAGTAGGTGTAGGAGCTGGTGCTGGAATCGAAAAAGTAGGTCGCTATACCAGTCAAGGTGCTGGCGATGCTTCTACCGAAATTAGTCCCGGAAAAGAAATGCCAGATCCACTAGGTGATTTGAAAATTGCTGCCTACGCACACTGGGAAGTCGACATCTGGAAAAAGTTACGCAATTCAAAAAAAGCGGCGGTAAGTCGCTATTTGGCCACGGTTGAAGGGAAGAATTTTGTAATCACCAGTCTTATTGCTGAAGTTGCTGATTCGTATTATGAATTAGTTGCTTTAGACAATCAATTGGCAATTGTAAAACAAACCATCGCTTTACAATCTGATGCGCTAGAAATTGTAAAATTTCAAAAACAAGCCGCTAGAAGTACGGAATTAGCAGTACAGAAATTCCAAGCCGAAGTCATGGCCTCTAGAAGTATGGAATTTGAATTGCTTCAAAAAATCAAGGAAACAGAAAATACCATCAACTTTTTACTCGGACAATATCCGCAGGAAATTAAACGAGATAGTGTTGTTTTTGATGCTGGTTTGCCAGCCATAGTTCAAGCTGGTGTTCCTGCTCAATTGCTTGCCAATCGTCCGGATATTAAACAAGCTGAATTAGAATTAGAAGCTGCTAAACTGGATGTAAAAACGGCTCGCGCTGAGTTTTATCCGTCCTTAGATATTACAGCTGCGTTAGGTTTTAACGCTTTTAAACCAAATTATTTATTTAAAATGCCAGAGTCTTTGCTCTATTCTTTGGTGGGAGATGTAGTCGCGCCTTTGATCAATAGAAATGCGCTCAAAGCCGAGTATAGCTCTGCTAATGCGAGACAAATACAAGCGTTGTATAATTATGAACGTACCATTTTAAATGCGTATTTAGAAGTTTCTAGTCAGTTGTCTAAAATCAATAACTTAGAAAAAAGCTATGATTTAAAATCCCAACAAGTAGCTGCGTTAAACCGCTCTATTGATGTGGCTGGCGATTTATTCAAGTCAGCCAGAGTAGATTATTTTGAGGTGTTGATGACACAACGTGACGCATTAGAGTCAAAACTCGAATTAATCGAAACTAAAAAAGCCCAACTTAATGCCGTAGTTCACGTATACCGTGAATTAGGCGGCGGGTGGAAGTAAGAGTTAGAATAAAAACTGAAACTGTGTAGCAATTCGAGTAGTGCCCACAGCTAAGATAAAATTGATTCAAAGTTATAAATCGTGAATTAGAACCTGTATTTGGGTTTTAATTCACGATTTTTTTTTTTTTTTTTTCAGGTTTGAAATGTTTTTAAGTGTATGCTGAAGGAAAATTTCAAGTCAGTACATTTTTTTGTGTTCGATTGTGCTT
This sequence comes from Flavobacterium turcicum, assembly GCF_011365745.1. GTDB lineage: Bacteria > Bacteroidota > Bacteroidia > Flavobacteriales > Flavobacteriaceae > Flavobacterium > Flavobacterium turcicum. The sequence continues at coordinate 70,021 of NZ_JAAOBY010000006.1, forward strand.
AGTGTCATAGTGCTTTATTAAAAAAAATATACGGCTTTATTTCTAGTTGTCTACAAAAGGATGCAATTATCACCAATCCAAGGCCATAGAACTACTTTTATACAATACGATTTACGTTCTATTTAAAATTATCTTGTATTTAGAGTAACACCAATGTATGCCCTGAAAGTGGAGCAACAACATCACAAACCAATCAATTATTTGGCATAATACGCCAGAGACTTTTGAATATCACTTTTCATCTGATTGCGGAAATAGTCGGGTCGAATCACCTCAAGACCACTGCCAAAACCAAGAAAAATACGTGCTAATTCATAATTTGGAATCACAAATAAGTGAATAATAATGCTGCCATCTTCATTTTGTTTGATCAATCGTTGTGAATTATGTAAGGGTTTAGTAAGCACATAAGGAGCATTAATAGAGTCAATCCAGAGTTCAAATCGATGGGGACGTAAGCCTGTATTCACAGTCACTCCCACCACATTTTTGTAATACAGGTCCGCATTAAAATTTTCCTCTAAATGAGGCATATTAAAATCATAATCAATAGCAATGATCCTATCCAATGCCAAATTAGTTATGGGCTGGTTTTTCTTTCTTCTTCCTATCAAGAACCATCTGTTGTTAAACTCTTTCAGTATAAATCCATGAAAATGAAAGACCGTTTCCTCTTGCGATTTGAAAGACTTGTAGGTAATTACCAAAACTGTTTTTTTAATAATGGCTTGGTAAATTTCCTCTAAAAATGGTAAGCCTTTCAGTTTTTCGTTTTTGTCTAAGTAAATCACCGGTTGTGTTTGAGACTTTTCGGCATAGATCTTATCCTCTAAACGTTGCAAAATATCAGACACATCATTAAACAAAGAAAAGTCTTTAAACTGTTTCAGCATTGAAACCGTTTCTGTGAGTACATTAATATCCGTTTCCGTCAGCGGAATATTCGTAATCGTAAATTCCTCGTCTTCATATGTATAATACTTTTTGTCATACACCACAATGGGCGCATTGTAGCCCAGTTTTTCGCTACGCATCAACTGAATATCCATTTGAACCGTTCTCTTGCTTACCGTATTTTCCCTTCCTTCGTATTCAAACAAAGCCTCAGAACAAGCCGCAATCAAGTCCTCTAGCGTCCAAGTACGGTATTTATTTTGCAAACACTTATCAATCGTTTTATACCGGATAAGCGCATTTTTATTTTGTGACATATTTTCTTTTTTTTTGGGCGTGCCCCTCCGTAAAAACTACGGGTCGGGTCATGCGCTGCAATCTTTTAGCACTTCCGCTACCGCTACAGCCCTAAAAGGATTTTCGCTACTACCCCTCACGCAAAGCAACACTATTTTCAATTTCAGCTTAATAATTCAATTTCGCGTTGTATATTTTCTCTAGCTTGCGCTTCAAACCTAGTTCTAAATTCATCGGTTTGAAAAATAAATTCGTTTTCAAGAAAATGCTCCAATGCTTTCTTTCTACCAGGTTGGTATAAAAGAGTGGGATAAATTTTATACTCTTTCCTAATTTGATCACAATAAATGGTGTACTCGTTCCAGTCTTTAGCCAGTATTTTCAAATCAAAATCAATCAACCAGTTAATGTCTTCTATGTCGTTTTGTTGATGCAGTTGAGTTGCGCAAATCATGTCAAAAACCAATTGTTTATCCAGTGTGGTATTCTCAGGCAAAATAGACAAAGCCAGTTCAGCACTTTTTAACTCGTTGTCTTTTCGGGTCACTTTATAAATAATATCGTGGTAAAAAATAGCGTACAAAACTTCATTAGGAAATTGCAACGCCTCTTTATAGCGGTCAAATAAAACAATCATTTCTTCCAGATGATTTAAATTATGATAATGTCTCCCTTTAGCAGTATAGGCTTTTACTAAATCAAGCCAATTTATCAGGATTGCATTTTCATTAAAACCAATCTGGAGCAGTAAAGCAGTATATCTATTTTGAAGCATTTGCGCTGAGTTTGAATCAAAAATACAATTCTTTTTATACTACGCAAAATAACTGCGTAGTAGGTTTTGAATATTTGTTGAAGAAATAAAAACAGAATAAAATGGAACAAAAATTACAATTTACAGGAGCTGATATTATTCAATTAGGATTTAGGCAAGGAGCTTGGTTCAAAGAAGCACTTGCCTACATCAATGACAATCAATTAGAAAACGAGGAAATAGAAGCCTATTTGGAACAATTCAAATTGCCTGATCCTATAGAGTTACATGCTCAAGAAATCACTTTTCACCAAAATATAAAGGCAGAAAACGAGCTAGAAGAAAAAAATGTCACCGATGTGGTGCAAACTATGAAAACCTTGATGCGAACGCCAACTTTAGTCAATGGTGTCATCATGCCGGATGCTTGCCCTACAGGTCCTGACGGAACCATTCCGGTGGGTGGAGTTGCGGTGGCTAAAAATGCAATTCATCCGGGAATGCATAGTGCTGATATTTGTTGCTCAGTGATGCTGACTGATTTTGGAAAAACAAATCCAAAAGAAGTTTTAGATGCAGCGCATGCCATTACCCATTTTGGTGGAGGCGGAAGAAGTCGCGAAACGCAATTCCGTTTTCCAGCTGAAATGTTAGAAGCATTTCAAAGCAATTATTTGTTGAACGATGAAAAAATGATAAGTGCTGCTCGTTCGCATTTAGGAACGCAAGGCGATGGAAACCATTTCTTGTTTGTGGGGATTTCAAAAAATACAGGAAATACCATGATGGTAACGCATCACGGGAGTAGAGGCGTGGGGGCTAATTTATATAGAAAAGGAATGCATCTTGCCGAAAAGTTTAGAAAAACACTATCGCCAGAAACCTTGCCGCAAAATGCGTGGATTCCGTTTGATACTAAGGAAGGACAGGTGTACTGGGAAGCGTTGCAAATCATACGTTCTTGGACAAAATTAAATCACGAATGCCTGCACGATGCTACTTTAGAGAAATTGGGAATCGAAAAAGAAAATAGGTACTGGAACGAGCATAATTTTGTTTTCAAAGAGGGAGATCTTTTTTATCATGCCAAAGGTGCCACACCATTAGACCCGAAATTCATGCCTGATAGCACAGGACCGCGTTTGATTCCGTTGAATATGGCAGAATCCGTTTTAATTGTTGAAGGTGCCACAACCGAAACCAATTTAGGATTTGCTCCACACGGCGCTGGAAGAAACATAAGTAGAACCCAACACCGAAAAAGCAAGGGAGAAAAAACAATCCAAGAAGTATTTGAAGAAGAAACCCAAGGATTGGATATTCGATTTTTTTCGAACGAAATTGACATTACCGAGCTGCCATCGGCCTATAAAAATGCAGCATCAGTAAGAAATCAAATGGAGGAGTTTGGTTTAGGAACCGTGATAGATGAAGTACTTCCTTATGGTTGCATCATGGCAGGAAATTGGGAAGTCAACGCCCCCTGGAAAAAAAGAAGAAGATAATAGCAAACCCAACAACCTCTTTTTAAAAGAAGTTGTTGGGTTTTATTTGTGACCACGGTGGGATTTGAACCCACACGCCCTTACGAGCACCACCCCCTCAAGATGGCAAGTCTACCGTTTCTCCACGTGGCCTAAAAAAATAAAAGGCCAAGTAATAAATTACTCGACCTTTTG
>NZ_JAAOBY010000006.1:73740-239167 GCF_011365745.1 Flavobacterium turcicum
TTTGTGACCCGACTGGGGCTCGAACCCAGGACCCCATCATTAAAAGTGATGTGCTCTACCGACTGAGCTATCGAGTCATTGCTTTCAAGGAAATTATGTGTTGATCACTAAATTTGTGACCCGACTGGGGCTCGAACCCAGGACCCCATCATTAAAAGTGATGTGCTCTACCGACTGAGCTATCGAGTCATATTCTTTCCTTGAATGCGGGTGCAAATATAAGAACTAATTTCGGATTATTGCAAGCATTTTTATTATAAATTTGTCTTTTTTAAACAAAAAAACACAACACCTTAATTTGTAAGGTTTTATTAAGATGAAAAAAATCATATTATTAGGCTATATGGGCTGCGGGAAGTCTACTATTGCTAAAAAATTGTCAAAAAGTATTCAAGTCCCTTTTGTAGATTTAGATGAAATGATCGAAAAAAAGCTCAATTTATCTGTAAATGCTATTTTTGAAAAGCACGGAGAAATCTATTTTCGTAAAATAGAACACGAAGTTTTTGCCGATTTGATGCAATCAACAGAAGAAATGGTCATAGGTTTGGGCGGAGGAACGCCTTGTTATGCCAATAATCATGAATTTTTTAAAGGAGAAAACGTTTTTTCGATCTATTTGAAAGCTTCAATTGAGACTTTGTTTCAAAGATTGCATCAAAATAAAAGCAAACGACCACTTATAGCGAGTAAAAACGAAGAAGAAATGAGGGAATTTATAGCAAAACATTTGTTCGATAGAAGTTTTTACTATAATCAAGCACAGTATAAAATTGTGGTTGATGAGAAATCTATCGAACAAACGGTTTCTGAAGTTATTGCTCTATTAGCTTAAATAGGCGTAGTTGTCGCCGTTTTCGTCAAACACAACTTGTACATGCTCAAAAAGTGAGGTAGAAAGGGAGATACCTTTGAAATCGGCTTTTACAGGGTACTTTTTGTGATTTCGATCTACCAATACCGCTGTTTTGAATTTTTTCAGTGGTACATCAATAAAGTGTTTTACAGCATATATCAGTGTAGTGCCTGAATTGAGAACATCATCTACTAAAACTAGTCCTTTATTAGCGTATTGTTCTTGCGTTATCGAGGTCTCAATAGGCGACTGCGGATGTTGTTTGTTAATTTGTACCTCGCAAAGCGTAACCGTAAGTGGCGAAATAGTTTCTAGAACTGCTGCAATTTTTTTAGCAAATGTAAAACCGTTGCTTGCAATGCCAGCAATCACAATTTCTTGCTCATCAACAAAGGTTTCGTAGATTTGATAGGCAATTCGTTTTATTTTATGTTCTATTTCTTGATTGTTCAAGATGATATTTTTGCTCATTATATAAAGTTGTTGTTTTGCAGTATTATGTTGTAAAAATGATTTTTTTATTTGATGAGAAATTATGGTTTAATCCTCTTCTTCATCGGTGATTATCTCGTTCCCAAATTCATCAATGTCACGGCGGTCTTTTTTGGTTGGTCTTCCAGTTCCGTTTTTACGGTAATGTTCCTTGGATAATTTCAGCAATTCTAAATGCTGAAAAGCTTCGGCAGGCGTGTCGTTGCGGCGGTACATATCGACTAATTTCGCACCTATACGATTTTCAGGAATGTCAAGAACGGTTATGATTTGCGTTATTTGATCTTTTCTAAAGGTAATTTTATCGGTAGGGAAAACTTCCTTGGAGGCTTTGGCTACTTGGCCATTAACGGTAATATGGTTTTTTTTACAGGCCTCCGTTACCATGTTTCTGGTTTTATAATAACGAACACACCATAAATATTTATCTATTCTCATAATTTTTCTAAAATCAGCGTTAAATTGTTTACAAAAATCAATCAATATTGTATCTTGCGCACTTAAAAAATTTAGCTATAATGAACAAATTTAAGTATTATTTTATTTTATTAATTACAACAGTCTCTTTATTTTCATGTTCAAAAGATGAAGCGGCGGCATTGACACCACCACGAGAGTATGCTGCACAGTATAAGACTGAAAAAGCAGATATTGAGGAATACTTGACAACGTATTATATCGAAGATTTGAATCCTGATGTAGTTACTAAAATTAGTAAAATTCCTTCTGGTGGAACACAAAGATCCATTTTTAGTTATTTAAATAATGCCTCCTTTCCTAAATTATTGATGAAAGAGATAAGCTTTCACGATATAAAATATGAAGTATACTACATGGTATTGCGTGAAGGAGTAGGGCAAAGACCAACAAATACTGATGAGGTATTAGCTGCGTATAGCGGATCATATTTGTCTAGAAAAAAAGTGGCAGATGTAGAAACCTTGGAGGCTACTTTTTTTGAAGCTTCAAACACTCCTCAAAGTTTTTTTAATTTAACTACTACTATTTCGGGTTGGGGATTGACTTTTCCGGAATTTAAAACAGGAAATTATTCATCAAACCCTGATGGAACGATTTCGTATTCTGATTTCGGAGCCGGGATTTTGTTCTTGCCTTCAGGTTTAAGTTATTACTCACAAGGTCAAAATACTATTCCTGCTTATGCACCATTAATTTTTAGTATCAAATTGTTTGAAATTAATAGAACTGACAGCGATCTTGACGGTATTCCTAATTATTTAGAAGACTTAGATGGTGATGGTTATATGTACAATTATGCTAATACAACTAATTATCCTACTACTCCAGCAGATAATATTCGATATGCAGATGATACAGATAAAGACGGAATTCCAAATTTCCTAGATACTGATGATGATGGCGATGGTGTAAGTACACGAACTGAAATTACAGTTAACGGCAAGTTAATTCCTTTTGCTGACATTCCTAGTTGTGATGGTAATGTCACCAATCCAGCAAGAATAAAAAGGCATTTGGTTAAATGTAACTAGAAATTAAAAGGCATAAAAAAACCAGATTGCTAAGGCAGTCTGGTTTTTTTTATGGAATAAATCGAAAAGATTATTTTCTTTTCATTACTCTTTCTACTGCTTCGATAATGGCTTGATCGTTCAGTTTGTATTTCTCCATTAATTGTTCTGGAGTTCCTGATTCACCAAAGCTGTCATTTACCGCAACAAATTCTTGTGGAGCCGGACTGTTTAAAGCCAATACTCTAGAGATGCTTTCGCCAAGACCACCTAAAATATTGTGTTCTTCAGCAGTAACAATACATTTTGTTTTTGCTAAAGAATTCAAAATTGCTTCTTCGTCTAATGGCTTGATAGTGTGGATGTTGATTACCTCTGCAGAAATTCCTTTTTCTTCAAGAGCTTCAGCAGCTTGCAACGCTTCCCAAACCAAATGTCCTGTAGCCACAATAGTCACATCAGATCCTTCAGTTAAGGTGATTGCTTTACCAATTACGAATGGTTCGTCAGCTGGCATAAAGTTAGGCACAACCGGACGACCAAAACGCAAATAAGCTGGTCCGTTATGATCTGCAAGTGCTAATGTTGCTGCTTTGGTCTGGTTGTAATCACAAGTGTTAATTACGGTCATTCCAGGTAGCATTTTCATCAATCCGATATCTTCAAGGATTTGGTGTGTAGCACCGTCTTCTCCTAAAGTCAATCCAGCGTGTGAGGCGCAAATTTTTACATTTTTCTCAGAGTAAGCTACTGATTGACGAATTTGATCGTACACTCTTCCTGTAGAAAAGTTAGCAAAAGTTCCAGTAAAAGGAATTTTTCCTCCTACGGTTAATCCTGCTGCAATTCCGATCATGTTCGCCTCTGCGATTCCAATTTGGAAAAAACGCTCTGGATGGTTTTTCTTAAAATCGTCAAATTTTAAAGAACCAATTAAATCGGCACAAAGCGCCACCACATTTTCGTTTTTTTGACCTAGTTCAGTCATTCCCGCTCCAAAACCTGAGCGCGTATCTTTACTTCCTGTATTTGTATATTTTTTCATTATCGCTTTTTAAAATTGAAAGATTAAAAAATTGAAAGATTAAAATTTCTGAACTATTTCGCCATTGCGTCGGACAGAAATTGGCACTCCATAATTTTAATACTTAATAATCTGAGTTATCTCCGGTAGTTTCGTTTTGACTCAATGCAGTAGCCAATTGATCGTTGTTAGGTGCTTTACCATGCCATGCATGACTGTACATCATAAAATCGACACCGTTACCCATTTCTGTGTGCAACAATACGCAAACTGGTTTTCCTTTTCCAGTTCTTGATTTAGCATCGTTCATACCGGCAATAATAGCCTCGATATCGTTTCCTTTTTCAATTTCTAAAACATCCCAATCAAAAGCTTCAAATTTAGCACGGATACTTCCCATAGCTAAAACTTCGTCAGTAGTTCCATCAATTTGTTTCCCGTTCAAATCGATTGTTGCAATTAAGTTATCTACTTTTTTAGCAGATGCGTACATGATGGCCTCCCAGTTTTGACCTTCTTGTAATTCACCATCGCCATGTAGTGTGTAGATGATGTGATTATCACCATTCAATTTTTTAGCTTGGGCAGCACCAATACCTACAGATAATCCTTGACCTAAAGAACCAGATGCAATACGAACACCAGGAAGATGGTCGTGTGTAGTTGGGTGACCTTGTAATCTAGAGTTGATCAAACGGAAAGTAGCTAATTCAGCAACTGGAAAATAACCGCTTCGTGCCAATACACTGTACAATACAGGTGAAATATGACCATTAGAAAGAAAGAAAAGATCTTCACCTATTCCGTCCATTTCAAAACCTTCTTTGCGATCCATAATGTTTTGGTACAATACTACAAGAAATTCAGCACAACCTAATGAACCACCTGGGTGTCCTGAGTTGACTGCGTGTACCATGCGAAGAATATCTCTTCTAACTTGGATTGTTAAATCCTTTAATTGTTGTGTGTTTGGTTTCATTTGTGTGTTAAATTAGACTCCGCAAATATAATCAGATAATTTGATTAATATAAGGTTCCATTTTTAGATTTATCATTAGTTATCAAGGTTAAATTGTTATTAGTTGTAAATGCTACGCTACTGTTTTTACAGTATTTTGTAACTTGCAAACATGTTTGATCAATTGTTTAAAAGTATTCAAGAAAAGGTAGCTTTGAGTGAAGCAGAGCGCGAGTTGTGTAAAACTTATTTTGTGCCTAAGAAGGTGTTAAAAAAAGAAATGTTACAAGTTTCTGGCGGACTTTGCCAGTATAATATTTTTGTTGAAAAAGGAGTACTTCGATCTTTTTATGTCGATGAAAAAGGCAATGAACATACGATTCAATTTGCAGTCGAAGGCTGGTGGATTACTGATTTAGCTAGTTTTTTGACCCAAAGCACTTCTATTTACACGATTCAGGCGCTTGAGGATTCAGAGGTATTATTACTAACTTCAGCCACTCGTGAGGCTTTAATGGAGCAAGTGCCTTTATTTGAAAGATACCAGCGTTTGCTTTTGCAAAATGCCTACGTTGCCAATCAAGAGCGCATTAACAGTGTGCTGACTGCTACAGTAGAGGAGAAATACGTTCAATTGCTTCATCGTTATCCAAATATTGTTCAAAGAGTTCCGCAACACATGATAGCTTCTTATTTGGGTTGTACTCCGGCTACACTTAGTAGGGTTCGGAGAAAAATTAGCAGTTAAATTTTTTTATTTCAAACACGTTTCTTGTCCTAGGTCAACGAAATGAGTTTGGTTTCTGCTTTACCTTTGTACCATAAAGAAAGGAGATAGAACTTGTATCTGAACTGACTTGCATCAAGAAAATAATGTGTGTCTGTTTATTTTCTTCTCTTACTGACCGTTTTACAGCATAATTTGAATTTATGTAGTTGCGGTTTTAATTATCTAAAAAAAATCAAATGAGTAAATCAATTTTATTTCAGCCTTACACTTTAGGAAACAGTGTTTTAAAAAATCGAATGGTGATGGCGCCTATGACTCGCAGCCGTTCTAATAATGAAGGAAACGTTCCTACAGCACTTACAGCAGAATATTATGCACAAAGAGCAACAGCAGGTTTAATAGTTTCTGAAGGAACTTTTGTAAGCACGAAAGCAGTAGGTTTTATTAATGTACCAGGAATTTATAGTGAAGCGCAAACAGAAGGGTGGAAGCTGGTTACCAAAGCGGTACACGAAAAAGGCGGGACTATTTTTGCACAATTGTGGCATACAGGTCGCATGTCGCACCCTGATTTGCACAACGGCGAATTGCCTCATGCACCATCGGCATTGAATCCTTTTGCGCAAGCGTATACTAAAGATGGTTTTCAAGATACCGTAGTGCCAAAAGAAATGACAATCGAAGATATCAAACAAACTGTTTTAGATTTCAAAAATGGAGCGAAAAATGCAATTGCTGCAGGATTTGATGGTGTTGAATTGCATGCTGCTAATGGCTATTTGTTGCAACAATTTTTTAACGGTTATTCTAATCATCGTACCGATGCATACGGCGGATCTATTGAAAACAAATCAAAAATCCTTTTTGAGATTTTAGATGCTTTAAAAGAAGTTATCGATTATTCAAAAGTGGGAGTACGTTTGAATCCATCCTTGCATAATGCGCAAGGGATGATGTTGGATGAAGAAACAATTCCGACCTACGAATATATTGTTAACAAACTGAACGATTACGGATTAGCGTATGTTCACTTAACGGAACCTTTTACAGATGTTTCTGAAGTGCCTTTTGCAGTAACTCAAGTAGCCAAACATTTCAGACCATTGTACAAAGGAACTTTGATTATTAACAAAGGTTTCAATAAGGAAACAGGAATGAAAGTGTTAGAAGATGGTGATGCTGATTTGGTAGCTTATGGCGTTCCTTTTATTGCAAATCCTGATTTGGTAGCACGATATGAAACGGATGCGCCTTTGAACACACCTGATCCAACTACATTTTACACCGATACTGTAAAAGGATATACCGATTATCCAGCTTTGAATGACTAAGTCTTTTGATTATTGAAAAAATTGATTTAGACGAATCAATAAAATGCAAAAGCCCGCAAGTAGCGGGCTTTTACATTTTATTATTTCAATTGAAAATAATCATCATTTTAAATATTACTCAGCTTGTGCTTGCATAAAATTAACATCCAGCCAAGAACCTCCGTTATAACATTCAATTCCCTGAGCAGTGAGGAATACTTGTGCTTGACCGCTTCTGTTTCCAGAGGCACAAAATAAAATTAAAGGTGTTCTGAGTTCTTGAATTTCCTGTATTCTGTGTGGTATTTCTTGAATCGGGATATTTAAAGATCCTGCAACATGACCTCCAGTAAATTCTGCATAAGAGCGCACGTCAATTAAGGTTCCTCTTTCTTCTTTAATAATTTGGGCTATTTCCATTGGGATTATTTTTGTTTTGAATCTAGATTTTAATGGTACAAAAATAAAGCTTTATAGGTAACATTTTATTCAAACAGAAAAGTAGTGTTTATTCTTTTGTATGTTCAACTTAATTTAATGCTCCTGTTGCTAATTTTCTGGTGAATTTTGTTTAAGCTTTTGTGTGTTCATTGTAAGTTTCTGATCAATTTTAAATTAGTTTGTATAAACCTATGAAACGCACAAATACTATTTAGAGAGCATAAGACTTTGTTAAATACAACTTTATTAAAAATAGATAGGCTACCTTTATTAGAATACTAATAGTCAGTAAAATATAGCTGGTACAAAAGGTGTTATAACTTAAACAAACAATCATGTCACAGAACAGCAAAAAGCAGTTTGGAGTGTGGATGGATTCCCATCACGCTACCATTGTAGGAAGAGAAAATGTAGATTCCGGAGATTTTTTAGTACTAGGTCATGAAACCGTTGAGGCACAAGGTTACAATACCAGTGAAAATGCCGCTAATAATGCTGAGAGAGATCAGCTGCGAAAACTTTTTAAGAATATTACTGCTCACATGCAAAACGTAGATGAATTACACGTAACAGGAACAGGAACTGCTCAGGAGCAATTCATAAATTTTTTGAGTGAAACACCTCAGTACAAAAATGTAGTAGCTACAGAAAGTACTTCGAATAAAATGTCAGATCAAAGTTTAGTTGAATATGTGACAGCGCAATTTAATTAATCTAAATACCTCTTATTTGATTATTATTTGTTAATCAAAAGCGTCATTAAAAACGGTTGGTATCCTTGATATGGACCGTTTTTTTTGGGTTTTAAATCTACCAAAACTAAAAATGACTCTGAATCGAAAGGCCTATTTTAGAGACTTGCTAATGTCTATGAATTTTATAAATAGTATATTCGTAAAAAAAAATACATGATGCGTTTGTTTAAAATCTCTACTGTTTTAATATCGGTTTTTCTGATAACGAGTTGTGCCTCCAAAAAGACTACTAATATCGTTTACCAACCAACTACGGTTGAAAACGCAAGCACAGCGCCCAAGCTAAATATTTTTGTTCCTCGAAAAGTAAATCAAGCAGGTGCCAAAGTTTTGATTTTTGTTCATGGTGGAAATTGGAATAGCGGGCGTAAGGAAACTTATAATTTACTAGGTCGTAATTTTGCTAAAAGAGGAATTATTACCGTTATACCAGATTATAGCTTGAGTCCTGCGGTAAATTATGATGTCATGGCACAGCAAATTGCAACTGTAATTGAGTGGACTAAAAAGAATATTGGTCAATACAACGGTAATGCGAACCAAATTTTTGTAACTGGACATTCAGCAGGCGGACATCTCGGTGCCTTGGCGGTTATGAATCCTAAATATGGAGTACAACCTGCGAGTGTTGCCGGAATTATTTTAAACGATGCGGCTGGACTCGATATGAAAAACTATCTCGAGAAATTTCCTCCTACTAATCAAGATGATTATTTAGCAACTTGGACTGCAAATCCTGAACAATGGAAAGTAGCTTCGCCAATTTACTATGTTAATGCCCAAACACCGCCATTTTTATTGTATGTTGGTACAAAAACCTATCCCTCCATTATTGAGGGAACCCAACGTTTTGAAAAGGCTATCAAAGTTTTTCAGCCTGAGGTACAAACCATTCGTTTGAGGAAAAAGCATGTTCCTATGGTGGTACAATATTTTAAACCTTGGAGCGCCAGATTTGAAGAAATGATTAGTTTTATGGAAGAAAATTCAAAAGAGCGTTCATCAAAATAGTTTGATATACCCTCTTTAAATAGTATTAATTCATTTGACAAGTAAATGTCTTTTTAAGCCATCCATTTCCCAAGTGTTTCAATTAATTTTTCTTTGGTAATGGGTTTTGGTATGTAATCTACAAATCCGATTTCAAGGCATTTATCCTTGTCTCCAGACATTGCATTGGCGGTTTGTGCAATTACTTTGGCTTCAGGTTTAATGTCAAGTAACATTCGGGTAGCTTGATAACCATCCAAAAGAGGCATTCTAATATCCATTAAAACAATGGCAATATTGCTTTCTTTTTTGAAAATAGTTACTGCTTCTAGTCCGTTTTTAGCCCAGAGTACTTGTAGCGGAAACTCTTGAAGAATCGCTTTTAAATATAGTTGGTTGTTAATTTCATCCTCTACAACTAATATTTTTTTACCCTCAAAAATCGGGATTATGGAATCGAGGTTGGTGTTTTTTGCCTTGGAATTACTTTTTATAGGACGGTATGGAATTTCGAAAGCAAAAGTACTTCCTTTGCCAAATTGAGATGTAACCACGATTTTTCCTCCTAATAAATGAACAATTCCTTTTGAAATGGTAAGACCCAAACCAGTCCCGTCATACTTTATTTTGGTGTCATGTTCTACTTGCTGAAAACGTTCAAAAATAAGGTCTAATTGATCTTGCGACATTCCAATTCCTGTATCTACTACAGTAAATATAATGGAATGATCATTTATTTGGTAACCAAATTCAATACTTCCTTCATTAGTAAATTTGAGTGCGTTTCCAATCAAATTGGTAAGTACTTGTTTTAATCGAGCACTATCAGTAGTGATTATTAATTCTTGGTTAGGGTTAAAAACTTTTTTAATTAACCTAATGTCATTTTTTTCTTTTTGATGCTGAATATTATTAAAAGTGATTTCTAGTTCATTAAAAATTTTATTGATGTCACAATTTTCTAATTCTATTTTTAATTCACCTGCTTCGATTTTTGCTACATCAATTATATCGTTTATTAAGTTTAGTAATTGGTTCGAACAACTTTCAACAATAGAAACGTATTGATTTTTGGTTTCTTGATCTAAATCTTCACTGCCTAATAAAGAGGCGAAACCAACTAAGCCGTTAATTGGTGTTCGTATTTCGTGGCTCATATTGGCAAGAAACTGGTTTTTATAAATATTTGCAGTTTCTGCATTTTGAAGTGCGCTAAAAAGTTCTAACTCAATTTGTTTTTTGATGTTTATGTCAACTACAATACCTGACATAATGGTTTCATGATTATTTTTTAATACAATTTTCCCAATATCTTGAAACCATTGGTAATCACCATTATGATTTTTGATCCGGTATTGGCAGTCGTAACTTTGCGTTTTACCTGCCAAATGATTTTGAAAAGCTTGAACAGTTTTAGCATAATCATCGGGATGGATAAGTGCTAGTAAATCATCGTGATTTTTAACATCATTAGGATTTAAACCAAGCATTTCAACCCATGATTTAGAAAAAAATAATCCATTTGGTGTTGATTTCAATTCCCACCAAGCCATGTTTCCGGCTACCAAAGCTGTTTCTAAACGAGCTTCAATTGCATTGAGTTCTGATTTTACTTTTTTCAAGTTGTTAATATCGACGAAGGTGATCACCACACCATCAATTTTTTTATCAGAGGTTATAAAAGGACTAATTCGTTTTAAATACCAGTTGCCTTTTAGATCTCTTACTTCTTTTTCAACATTGGTTAAATTATCTAATGCTGCCTTCGCATCTGTAAGAATTGATTTTTGAATGGCAGTATCAAACTCAGATGCAAAACTCATAACTGATCTACCAATATCGCTTTCTTCTAAATGAAATAAACGTTTTACCGCAGGTGTAAATTTTCTAATATTGAGTTGATTGTCAAGAAAAAGAGTGCCAATATCAGTGCTGTTTAACAAATTATTGATATCGTTGTTTAAGTTTTCGAGTTCTTTGTTTTTCTCTTGAAATTCAGAGTTAACCGTGTATAATTCTTCGTTTACGGATTGTAATTCTTCGTTTGAACTTTGTAATTCTTCATTTGAGGACATCAATTCTTCATTAGAACTTTGTAACTCCTCATTACTCGTTTCTAGCTCTTCAACAACGTTTTGCAATTGGGCTCTGTTCTCTTTCAAATCAAGCTCCAAGTCTTCAATGCGTTGTTTTGAAAAATTGGAGACATCTTCATTAGACAATACAATCTTTTCTTCAGATTGATTATTAGCACCCATATCAAATTGCACCATATATACATTGTCTGTTGTATCGGTGCTGTTGACAGATTCAAAATACAAATCGGTTGTTATTTTGTCTTCCTTAATGTCATATACCAAATTTTTAATACTCAATGAATTATTTGTTTCAATTACTCTTCTAATTCCGTTGCGAATGATAGTAGCCAGTTCAGGCTCTACCATTTGTAAAAGATTATTAGAAAATAGTCCATCTGTTTGACGAAACCATTTTTTAAATTCTCCTAAAATGAATTGAACATTAAATTCTTTATCAACAAATACAGTAACTGGCGAATGTTTTTTGCTGAGGTATTTGTAATAAAAAAGTTCGTTTTGCTTTTTACTTGTCACAATTTGATTGTTTTGGCTTACCAAATATTGAGCAGTTCCTGCGCTAATATTGTATAAATTTTCATCACCGTTATCCTCACGGGTGAGTCTTTTATTCTCGAACATACTCTGGAAAATTTTATTTTTTTGGTCGTGAACCGCAAATAAATTACTTAAGGTTCCTAGTGATTCACTGCTGCCAAGGAATAAAAAAGCATCTTTATTCAATGCAAATTGAAAACTAGATAAAACGGTTTTTTGTGTGGTTGTAGAAAAGTAAATGAGCAAATTTCGACATGAAATTAAATCTACTTTAATGAAGGGTGGATCTTTGATAACATCGTGATATGAGAAAACAATTTTTTCTCGAATGCGTTTTATAATTTGAATTTTTTCTCCTGTTTTTACAAAATAATCTTGTAAGTACTCCTTTTTAATTTCAGTACTGTTATTTACTGAATAGGACCCTATGCTGGCTCTCCGTAGGGCTTTGCGGTCTATGTCTGTTGCAAAAATTTTATAATCAATGGTGAGTTTGTTGGTTCTTATGTAGTCTTCAATCAATATGGCTATTGAATATACTTCTTCGCCACTAGAACAAGCGGGAATCCAAATTCGGATATTATTTTGGTGGTTTGTACGATTGCAAATTGCAGGGATAACGGATTTTTCTAAGATTTCAAAAGCTTCACGATCTCTAAAAAAGCAAGTGACACCTATTAAAAATTCTTGGTTAATTGCGGTTATTTCCTCGGTATTTGCTCGAAGAAACTTTAGGTACTCTTCAAATGAGCTTAGGTTATGTAAGTTCATTCGTCGTTCTAAGCGACGCAATAAGGTATTGACTTTGTATTTTTTAAAATTTACTCCGGTGTGTTTGTAAATAACAGAGAGTATTTCTTGAAAAACGGTTTCGTTTTTTTCATAAATATCTTCTTGAATAGAACCAATTTTATTGCTTTGGGTAAATTGAACTACTTTTTGCGCTAATTCATGAGGTGGCAAAATAAAATCAGCGAGATTAGTTAGAATGGCCGAATTAGGCATTCCGTCAAATTGTGCAGATCCGGGTTCTTGCACTAATATGATTCCGCCAGCTTCTTTGATCGTTTTAATGCCGCGCGAACCGTCTGATCCCGTACCAGATAAAATAACACCTATTGCTTTCTCTCGATAGGATTCACCCAGCATATGAAAAAGAATTTCAATGGGTAAATTCAAATGGTTTTTAGGAGCTTTGTCAAGCAGGATGAATTTATTATTTTCAATTCCAATATTTTTATTTCGTTGATTTAGGTAAATGCAGTTGGGTTTAATTTCTTGACCATCTTCGGCAGTGTAAATGTTTAAACCAGTATGTTTAGCCAACAACTCAGGCATTAAACTTTTAAAATCTGGAGACAAATGCTGAATGATAATATAGGCTACATTATCGCTTTGTGGTATGTTGTCAAAAAAATGCTGAACAGCATCTAATCCTCCTGCAGATGCTCCTACACCTACGATATAAAAATCGTTTTCTTGCTTCATAAATTCAAGTTATCCAATGGAATATTTAATAAATATTGTTTTGTTCAGTTGTTTATTATAGATATGTATAATAGCGTTACAACACAAAACTATTTCCAAATTTACTATTAATTGTTTAATATTTTACTTTGCAGTTTTTATTTTGTTAAAATTGCGTTTTTAAAAAATTGTTTACGGTTTATTTTGTGGTATTAAATCGCAATTAGCTTGTAATTGGATTTTTTGTTTTACTGTAAATAATTTTGCAGAGTTAGTATAATTACTATTCAAATTAGGTTGTGCAAGACAGTTTTTTTGCGCGAGGGATAGCAGTGGAAATCCTTTTTTAGAGAACAGCGACTAGCTGTGCACTAAAAAAGATTGCAACGAATAGCCCGACCCCAAATGTAACGCTAGTGAAATGGGGTCGCGCCCAAAGAAATAAGGTGTTTGATGCTACTGTAGTTCACAAAATGAGTATGTATACGGCTTGGAATATTTTTTTTGATGCGGATTTCTATTTAACCTATCTTTGCCAGCCGAACAAACGGGTGAAATAGGTTCGCACGAAAGGCGTTACGCAGGCTGATTTTGTTAAAGAAAGTCTTTGCGGAAGGTTTAGGCGACTGAAAAAATAGAAGTACCAGATGAAATTTGATTTATTAAAAAAAGATCCGCTATCGAAAGCTAGAGCGGGAAGTATAACTACTGATCATGGGGTGATTGAGACCCCAATTTTTATGCCTGTAGGTACTGTAGCCTCTGTAAAAGGAGTGCATCAACGTGAATTAAAAAACGATATCAACCCAGATATTATCTTAGGAAATACCTATCACTTGTACTTGCGTCCGCAAACTGAAATTCTCGAAAAAGCAGGCGGATTGCATAAATTCATGAATTGGGACCGTAATATTTTGACCGATTCAGGCGGATACCAAGTCTATTCACTTTCAGCAAATCGTAAAATTAAAGAAGAAGGGGTAAAGTTTAAATCGCATATTGACGGTTCGTACCACTTTTTTACACCAGAGAATGTAATGGAAATTCAGCGTACCATTGGTGCTGATATTATCATGGCTTTTGATGAGTGCACGCCTTATCCTTGTGATTACCGCTACGCGCAACGCTCTATGAAAATGACGCACAGGTGGTTGGATAGATGTATCAGTCATTTGGATAAATTACCTTTTAAATACGGGTACGAACAAACTTTTTTCCCAATTGTTCAAGGTAGCACGTACAAAGATTTGCGTATGCAATCTGCAGAGTATATTGCCAATTCAAATCAGCAAGGAAATGCCATTGGAGGTTTATCAGTAGGAGAACCTGCCGAGGAAATGTATGCCATGACCGAGGTGGTTTGCGAAATTTTACCCGAAGACAAACCTCGCTACTTAATGGGTGTAGGTACGCCAATAAATATTCTAGAAAATATTGCGTTAGGTGTTGATATGTTTGACTGTGTAATGCCTACTCGTAACGCGAGAAACGGAATGTTGTTTACAGCGAACGGTACCATCAATATTAAAAATAAAAAGTGGGAAGCCGATTTTTCACCACTTGACGAAATGGGAATCACTTTCGTGGATACCGAGTATACCAAAGCGTATTTGCGCCATTTGTTTGCTGCTAATGAATACTTGGGTAAACAAATTGCTACAATACACAACCTTGGTTTTTATATGTGGTTGGTTCGTGAGGCTAGAAAGCATATTTTAGCTGGCGATTTCAAGCCATGGAAAGAAATGATGGTAAAAAACATGAGTCAACGTTTGTAAAAAAATGTTTAAGGTTTCAAGTTTAACGTTCTAGCGCTGACTTTAAACCTGAAACTTTAAACTTTAAACAAAAAAATGCTTACAATAATAGACAAGTACATCCTAAAAAGATATTTGGCCACTTTTGTGGTCATGTTATTGTTGTTTATCCCAATCGGAATCGTGGTTGACGTATCTGAAAAGATTAATAAGTTACTCGAAAACAAGGTTCCGTTTTCAGAAATAGCCCTATACTATTACAACTTTACGGTGTACTTTGCTAATTCGCTGTTTCCTATCTTTTTGTTTTTGTCGGTGATTTGGTTTACGTCAAAATTGGCCAATGATACAGAGATTATTGCTATTTTGAGTTCCGGAACTTCATTTACTCGTTTTTTACGACCGTATTTGATTGGTGCCTCGATTGTATCGGTTTTTGTCTTGTTGATGGGTTTTTACGTAGTGCCGTCAGCAAGTGAAGGTTATAATAATTTTAGGTACACTTATTTAAAAGGAAATGGTAAAGAAGCCATGCGTGGCGACAATACGGATGTTTATCGCCAATTAAATGACAATGAGTTTATCTACGTAAACAGTTTTAATACAGAAACTAAAACAGCCTATAGTTTTACTTTAGAGAAATTTAAAAACAATAAGTTGCAGCAGAAAATAACTGCTACTCGAATCACTTGGAACCCAAAAGACAGTACCTACACATTATACGATTATACTAAAAGAACGGTAGGCAAATTAAGTGATGTTATTGTGAAGTTACCTGAAAAAAAAGCCACTTTTGCTTTTGACTTAGAAGATTTGACACCTGTTGTTTATATTGCAGAGACCTTAAATTTGGGCAAATTGAATGCTTTTATTGCCAAAGAACGAGAACGTGGTTCTTCAAATATCAATGTGTATTTGGTGGTGTTGTACAAAAAATACAGTATTCCAGTTTCAGCTTTTATCTTAACTATTATAGCGGTTGCAGTTTCGTCAATGAAACGCAGAGGCGGTATGGGAACTAATTTGGCAACAGGTATTGCATTGGCATTTGCCTTTGTGTTCTTTGATAAAATATTTGGTGTACTGGCCGAAAAATCGAGTATACCGCCTTTATTAGCCGTTTGGTTGCCAAATATTGCCTTCGGAATTTTAGCCATTTACTTATTACGAAATGCAAAACGATAATTTAAAAAGTTACTTAAACCTTCATTTAATTGTTTTTATTTGGGGTTTTACGGCCATTTTAGGCGCATTGATTACCATTCAATCGGATGCTTTGGTTTGGTTCAGAATGTTTTTTGCCGGATTGTTTTTGGCACTTTTTATTGTGGCTACCAAAAAATCGTTTCGGGTACCTTTACGATCTTTCTTCAAACTACTTTTTGTTGGCTTGTTAATAGCCTTGCATTGGATTTTCTTTTTTCAAGCTATAAAAGTTTCTAACGTGTCCATCACGCTTTCTGTATTTTCTTTGGGAGCCTTTTTTGCCTCATTACTAGAACCACTGTTTTATGGACGTAAAGTACTCTGGTACGAGGTGTTTTTTGGACTAATAATTATCGCTGGTTTGGCTTTAATCATGCAAGTTGAGGTAAATTACATCAACGGAATGTTGTTTGCTTTAGCTTCGATAGTGCTAGGTGTTTTATTTACGCTTAGTAACGGGAAATTAATTGCTCAGCACGATCCCGCTGTAATTTCTTTTTATGAATTTGTAGCTGGAGTTTTCTTTATTTCAATTTATTTAATGTATCAAGGCGTTTTTACAGCTGACTTTTTTACGTTAACCGCTAAAAATTGGGTGCTAATTTTAGTTTTGGCTTCAGTTTGTACTGCCTATGCTTTTACAGCGTCGGTCAAAGTAATGCAAAAACTTACTCCTTACACGGTTATGCTAACCACTAACTTAGAGCCTGTGTACGGAATTGTCTTGGCCTATTTTATCTTGGGCGGAAAAGAAAAAATGAGTTTCGAGTTTTATGTTGGTGCTGTCATTATTGTGCTTACCGTCTTGTTGAATGGGGTAATCAAACATTATCAAAAAGCAAAAATTAAGGAATAGAAACCCATTCAAATCATTCAAAAAAATACACATTAACACAATAATTACCTTTTCGAACGATTTAAAATTTTATATTTGCGGTTCGAAATAAAAACAAAAACGCAAAAATCCTATGGAATATTTAGATTTTGAGCTTCCTATAAAAGAGTTAGAAGAGCAGTTAGAAAAATGTCTTGTTATTGGTGCAGAATCAGATGTAGACGTTACAAATACCTGTAAACAAATCAATAAAAAACTAGAAGAAACTAAAAAAAATATCTACAAAAATCTTACGGCTTGGCAACGTGTTCAGCTTTCGAGACACCCAAATAGACCTTATGTTTTAGAGCATATCACTAATCTTACAAAAGGTACATTTTTAGAACTTTTTGGGGATAGAGCATTTAAAGATGATAAAGCCATGATAGGTGGTTTAGGCCAAATAAACGGGCAATCATTTATGTTTGTTGGTCAACAAAAAGGGATCAATACTAAAATGCGTCAGTTCCGTAATTTCGGGATGGCAAATCCTGAAGGGTACCGCAAAGCATTGCGCTTGATGAAAATGGCTGAAAAATTTGGTATCCCTGTAGTAACTCTTATTGATACTCCAGGTGCTTATCCAGGTCTTGAGGCTGAAGAGCGCGGACAAGGAGAAGCTATCGCGAGAAACATTTTTGAGATGGTTAACTTGAAAGTGCCAATTATTACTGTCATTGTGGGTGAAGGAGCATCAGGTGGTGCACTAGGAATAGGAGTGGGAGATAGAGTTTACATGATGGAAAACACTTGGTACTCTGTTATTTCACCTGAATCTTGCTCGTCTATATTATGGAAAAGTTGGGAGTACAAAGAACAAGCTGCAGAGGCTTTGAAATTGACATCAGCTGATATGAAAAAACAAAAATTAGTTGACGATATCATTCCAGAACCTCTTGGAGGAGCGCACTACGACAGAGAAACTACATTTAAAACCGTAGAACAATACATCTTGAAAGGTTATAATGAGCTGAAAGACTTATCAACAGCTGATTTAATTGCGCAAAGAATGGAGAAATATAGCAAAATGGGAGAGTACAAGGAATAAGCACTCCAAACTTATATTTACCTAACCGTCTCGTACTGCTATGAGACGGTTTTTTTTGGGGTTATAAACAAAAAATAGTTACTTATGAACATTTATTTGTAATAACTCCGGCTTAATCTTTTTTATAATTTTGTTACTTTCGTGCTATGGAAAACTTCAGAAACATCAATCCAGTGAAGGTTGATAAATCGACAATTATAAGCCTAGAAAAAGGAAAATTACAACCTCAAGTTATTGAATTAGAAGAGGCTGTACTTGGCGCCATGATGATTGATAAAAAAGGAGTAGATGATGTTATTGATATTCTGCAACCTGATGCTTTTTACAAAGAAGCGCACAAGCATATTTTTGAAGCAATTACGCAATTGTTTACTGATACACAACCTATTGATTTGTTGACTGTATCGGCACAATTAAAAAAGAATGCCAAATTAGAACTTGCTGGTGGCGATTTATATTTAATTCAACTGACCCAAAAAATATCATCTTCGGCACACATTGAATTTCACTCGCGAATCATTTTGCAAAAATTCATTCAGCGTAGCTTGATTCGAATTTCAACTGAAATTATCGAAGACTCTTACGATGAAACTACAGATGTATTTGATTTATTAGACAGAGCTGAATCTAAACTCTACGAAGTTACGCAAGGAAATATCAAACGTAGTTCTGAAACAGCACAAAGTTTGGTTTTACAAGCTAAAAAGCGAATCGAAGAAATTGCTGGTCAAGAAGGCTTGAGTGGTGTAGCCACTGGTTTTGACAAATTAGATAAAGTAACTTCTGGTTGGCAGCCTAGTGATTTAATTATCATTGCTGCGAGACCTGCGATGGGAAAAACGGCATTCGTATTGTCTATGGCTCGTAATATGGCAATCGATTTTAAAATGCCAGTAGCTTTATTCTCGCTCGAGATGGCATCGGTGCAATTGATTACACGTTTGATATCGTCAGAAACAGGTTTGTCTTCAGAAAAATTACGTACCGGAAAGTTAGAAAAACACGAATGGGAGCAGTTGAGTACCAAGGTTAAAAATTTAGAGAAAGCACCGCTTTTTATTGATGATACTCCATCGTTATCTATTTTTGATTTGCGTGCCAAAGCCAGACGTTTGGTTTCGCAGCATGGAATTCGAATTATCATTGTCGATTATTTGCAATTAATGACTGCTGGAGGTAGCGGAAAAGGAGGAGGAAATCGAGAGCAAGAGATTTCGACAATTTCTCGAAACTTGAAGGCATTAGCAAAAGAATTAAATGTACCAGTAATTGCACTTTCGCAATTGTCTCGTGCTGTTGAAACTCGTGGCTCAAGTAAAAGACCATTGCTTTCTGACCTTCGTGAATCTGGAGCGATTGAGCAAGATGCCGATATTGTATCGTTCCTGTACCGTCCGGAATATTATAAAATTGATGAATGGGATGATGACGAGGCAGCGCCAACGGCAGGTCAAGCCGAAATTATGATTGCCAAGCACCGTAATGGTAGTATCGAGAACGTTCGTTTAAAATTCTTAGGACATCTAGGTAAATTTGATAACTTGGAAGATTACAGCGGAGGATATGATGATTTACCTTCGAGTATGAATCAAGATGATAATCCGTTTATTACAAAAAATTTACCATCAGCAAATGAGGCTTTTGGTAGTAATTTTAATGATGATGAAGACGATAGTGATGTTCCGTTTTAATTAAATTGTTCGAAAAAAATATTTGAATCATATAAAAGCCTAAATTTCAAAAAGTTTAGGCTTTTTTAGTAAGTTGTAAAATTATACTGTTTTTGTTAAAATAATAAAAAAACGTTAGTTTAGCCTATCTTTTCTCGAACCAATAGAAACCACCTAATTTTAAAATAATGGATAAAGAAACCAATTCAAAAGAAAGAATTAAGAGTAAAAAACCAAATTCAATTTCATTAAAAACTGCTCAAAAATGGGCCAAACGTTGGTCTAAAAAAGAAGGTGATTATAACAAGCACCATCGATTAAATGCATTTTTAATTCCAAAAGAGGACTTGCTTGAAGTTTTGGCCGAGGGTGTTGATGCGGTAAGGGCTTATATTGGAGTTGATGATAATAATGTAGAAAAATTAATGATTGTAGGCACTAAGTTTAATGCAGCAACAAATACATACGTTGACATGATTACTGTTGGCGTTGATGGTGTTGGTCAAGGCGAAGACGATATTTATGATTTTACCAGACCCTGTCCAACTGTATGTGATGAAAGTAGTCCATTATTACAAAAATAGAAATGATTAAAATTCTCGCATACACAGGATATTTTGTTTTATTTCTTAATCTAATGCTTTTTTCTACTCAATTTTTTAAAGAAACCAAGGCCTATAAAATCTTTACAATTTATCTCGCGCTCTCCTTTATTATTCAAGTGTGGGCTGAATTTTTAATTTTGCAAAAGAGTAGTAATTTATTCCTTTCCCATTTTTATTTTATAGGACAATTCATCTTGTTAAGTGGGTTTTACAAGCAAATATTAAAACAAGATGGTATGCAAAATAAAATTGTAATAGCTTGTTTCGTAGTTGTTTTGTTGATTTTAGGCGTACAATTTGCTTCTGATAACACTTTGTTTTTTAGGTTCAATTTATTAGAAATTGTAATTACTTCAATTGTATTAGTTGTGTTGGCAAGTTTTCATTTTTATAATTTGTTAAATGAAAAAAAAGAATTTTATTACATGAACATAGGGATTCTAATTTATCTATTAGGAAGTACTATTTTATTTCTTGTAGGTAATTTAATGACGTCTTTGAGTGCAGAATTTAATAAAATACCATGGGTTTTGAATAGTTTTATGTATCTGTTGTATCAAATAATTATTTTGATCGATTGGAAAACAAGATTTTCAAACAACGAAATTAAGAACGAATTATGAAACCAAACACCCTTGCTGAAAATGAAATAATAGAGATTATTATCTATAGTTGCATTACATTTATCTTAATGGGAATTGTTTTGGTTTTGTTTTTTTATTTTTCAAGAAAAAAGATCATTCAAAAAGAATTGGAAAAAAAAGATCTAGAAATTCAATACCAAAAAGAACTATTGAGTGCTGTAATTCTTACTCAAGAAGAGGAAAGAAAACGCATTGCACAAGATTTACATGATGATATTAGTTCTAAATTGAACATTGTTTCCTTGAATAGTCATTTGCTTAACACGCCAAAATTATCAGAATTGCAAGTCAAGGAAATCACAACTACCATTATTGACTTAACAGGTAAAGCACTTGATAATTCGCGAAAAATAGCTCATAACTTACTGCCTCCAGTTTTGGAGAAATTTGGTTTGCAAGCAGGAATCGAAGAACTCTGTGAGGAGTTCAGTAGTAGTAAAGCAGTTAAAGTAAACTTTACTTGCAACACTAGTTTTGATCTTGCCGAAATTGATAGACATTTACATGTTTTTAGAATTCTGCAAGAATTAATGAATAATTCTTTACGTCATGGTAAAGCAACTCAAATTAATCTTGTGTTAGAAGAAAAAAATGGAAAAAAACATGGTCTTTATAGTGACAATGGAGTTGGTTTCGATCAAAAGTCATTTGAGAATCAAAAAGGACTAGGAATGAAAAACATCGAGAGCCGTGTCGCTTTTTTGAATGGAAATTTGCAATTGCAATCAGGAATTAATGAAGGAGTAAAAGTAAATTTTAATTTTTAAAAAATGAAAAACGATGTAAAAATTGCGCTTGTAGATGATGAAATTTTATTTCGCAAGGGAATATTATTTTTATTAGACCGCGAAGAAAATATCAACGTTGTTTTTGAAGCGGCAAACGGACAAGAGCTACTAGATGCCTTACATGATCAAAATGTAAAACTGCCAGATGTCATAATTATGGATCTTAAAATGCCTGAAATAAATGGGGTCGAGGCAACTAAAATTATTCATAGCACTTTTCCAAATATAAAAATAATAGCGCTTACAAGTTACCACACTAAATCTTTTATAGCAAATATGATTGCTGTTGGTGCCGTGGCTTATTTAATCAAAAATGCTACTCCGCAAGAACTTTTACTTACAATAAATGAAGTTGCTGAAAAAGGATTTTATTACACAGACGATGTGTTAAAAATTATTCAAGAAGATGGTTTTAATTCTAAAAAAACAAAATCTGTATTTGATGCAAATTTTTTGACCACTCGTGAATTAGAAGTTTTAAGATTAATTTGCGCACAAAAAAGTACAGCAGAAATTGCTGAGATTCTTTTTATAAGTCCTAGAACTGTTGAAGGACATCGAAATAATTTACTTTTAAAAACAGAATCTAAAAATAGTGCAGGCTTGGTAGTTTTTGCAGTTCAAAATGACTTAATGATCTACGACTTATAGGAAGGGGATGTTTTTTAGACCGTGAATTTTTTAAATCGCAACCGATGTTTTTGTAAATCCTTGTTTAAAATTAATTGCAGTATATTTTTGATACTGCCAAATCCACCAAAATCACCTGCATATTGACGTAAAAAAGAAGGGGTAAAGAGTATATTGTGTTGTGCGTTTTCTTGCGTTTGCTCTTGTAACAATGTAAGGGCAATGTTTTTTAGCTGTGTTTGTAAGCTTTCTGCATCATAGATTATTGTTGCGCTGGAGTTTGTTTTGATGTGTTGTAATGCAAAATGCACGTTGTAATTCAATTGATCAACAGCCATATTTTTAATGAACTGAGAGTAAAAAGGATTTTTTAAATACCCGAAACCTACATTTAGTTTTGTTTTTCTTAAAATGCCATGTTCGATATCATGTAAAGAAAGTAATGACCGAGCAACTTTGATCTTTTTTAGTTTATAATAATCCTTATTTTTTGTAACCTCATTTTGTTGTAGTAGGCAAAAAGCACTGTATAAATTGAGCCAAAATACAATTTTTAAACAATCGGTTGTTAGACTATTTTGAAGATTAGATGCTCGAATGTAGTATAGTTGTCTGCGATGCGCACTGGTATCGCCGCCTTTTTGAGCAAGAGAAAGCATTTCTTGGGCGATATTGACGTGGTAATTTTTCAAAAGAAAAAGTGTTTATTAAATTTAGTTACTGGCTTAAAAACTGGAAGCACAAAATATAGAATAACACTATGCTCCCAATTAGCACAATAATTCCTATTTTTTTTAAAAGTGTCAACATTTTTAATGGTGAGTTGTTTGGGTTTGGCATCATTACTAAGGTTCGCATAGTTTTGGTTTTAACTACTTGCGAATTTAGTACTAGACTGTAAACCATTTGTACGTGTTTTTACGTGTTTTGAAGTAAATTTTATGTGCAGAGTCATTTTAT
This sequence comes from Flavobacterium turcicum, assembly GCF_011365745.1. Classification (GTDB taxonomy): domain Bacteria; phylum Bacteroidota; class Bacteroidia; order Flavobacteriales; family Flavobacteriaceae; genus Flavobacterium; species Flavobacterium turcicum. Next base: position 97,069 of record NZ_JAAOBY010000006.1, read on the forward strand.
AGTTAAAATTAGATTTACTATTCTCCTTAGTTTCTATCTTTGAAATATCAAAAAAAAAATATCCTATGATGCAGCGACTTCTCTTTTTAGTGGTAGTGTTCCTTTCGATACAGGCAAAAGCTTCTTTTATTTTGTTGCCAATGGATGAAAGCTCGCAGAAAAATCATCTTAAAGCCTATGGAATCACTTTTTGGTGTATAGAAAAAAGTTACAAAGCTAGCTGGCTTTTAAATTACCGTGGTGGATCTTTTTTACTGCCTGATGCTGATGAAATTAGAAAAGAATGTCAAATTCGTGGAGTGAGTTTTGAAGTAATTTCAGATAACGAGCAACAAACAATTTTAAATGAAATTAATAGTCCGTCGCAAAATATGGAAGCTGTTATCCTCGAAAAAGCACCAAAAATTGCGGTTTATACCCCAAAAGGCAAACAACCTTGGGATGATGCGGTAACGCTAGTGCTTACGTATGCCGAAATTCCTTTTACAGCCATATATGATTCTGAGGTTTTGACAGATCAATTGCTTTTATATGATTGGTTGCACTTACATCACGAAGATTTCACGGGGCAATATGGCAAGTTTTATGGTGCTTATAAAAATACGCCTTGGTACATTGAGCAAAAAAAAGAAGCCGAAACTTTGGCCTCCTCTTTAGGTTATGCAAAAGTCTCTGAAGAAAAGGGTTTTGTGGCAAAAAAAATCAGAGATTTTGTAATTGGTGGAGGATTTATGTTTGCTATGTGCTCAGCAACTGACAGTTTTGATATTGCATTGGCAGCTGATGGATTAGACATTTGCGAAACTATGTTTGATGGCGATGCTAGTGAGGCCAATTATCAATCAAAATTGAATTACACGGGCGCTTTCGCTTTCAAGGATTTTACTTTAGAGCGTAAACCGGAACAATATGAATTTTCTGATATTGACATGACTTCTAAACGTCGTATTCCGATGGATAAAGACTATTTTACATTAATGGAATTTTCTGCAAAATGGGATCCTATTCCAAGTATGTTGTGTCAAAATCATACGCAGTTAGTAAAAGGCTTTATGGGGCAAACCACTGCTTATGATTCTAGTTTGATTAAGTCTAATGTTTTGGTCATGGGATCCTGTGAACTCAACAACGAAGCACGTTACATTCATGGGCAAAAAGGCAAAGGAATGTTTACTTTTTACGGAGGTCATGATCCTGAAGATTACCAACATCAAGTGGGTGATGCGCCAACCGTGCTAGATTTGCATCCTAATTCTCCTGGTTTCAGATTAATTTTGAACAATGTTTTATTTCCTGCTGCAAAGAAAAAGAAGTTAAAAACCTAAATTAATTCGGTTAAGAATCTTAATCCTTTATCATATTGTATAAAGAGTTTGAGACAGGTAAAGAATTTTTTTTTTAATTAGAGCAAAGAAAATTGAAACCAAATAGGAATGTGGTCTGAAATTTTTCTTGCTTCAAGTAACGTAGTGAAACTTGTATAAAAAGGCAATACGCCTTTTTGATCTACTTTTACCTTTGCTTTGTTGTAAAAAATGTTGTCAAATTCTGATGCTAAACAATTTCCTGCTACACATTTCTTTTTTAACGAAGTTTTTTGGCCTTTAAAAACTGGTTCATAGCCCATTTTTTTTAAAGGATTAAATACGCTGTGAGATTGCGGACAATTAAAATCGCCCAGGAATACCAAGTTTAAATTTGGGTATTGTTCGGGTAATAATTTAAAAAATTTGATTTCTGTTTCGGGTTGACGTTGCTTGGTTATGGCATGAAAATTTACCAAAGTAAAGGTTTTATTCTCGTATCTGAATGTACAGTAAAAAGGTTCTCGGTCAATTTCTTTATTGTATTTTTTTTCAAGCCAAGCATTTCCTAGCTTCTTAACTTTTGATGCTTGCCAAATAAAAGCATAACGTTCGGTTTTATAGGCACTACTACTTGTAGGATCGCTTACAACATAATCCCATTGCTTCCCCTTTCGATTGAGGTTGTCAACTAGTTGAGCGATAGCTTGGGCTCCTCCGGGTCCAGCAACGACCTCCTGGATGGCAATAATATCAAAATCTTTTACGGTATTAACTATGAAAAGGATTTCGTTTGCAGATTTTGACTTACCAAGATTTTCAATATTCCACGAGGCTACTCTTAATTGAGCAAAAGTGTAAAATGAAATAAAAAATAGCAGCAATAGAGGTATAAATCTTTTCAAACTAGTAAGTGGTGCTACAGTTAAATAATTTTCAAATACAAGGGATTTACGCCCTTTGTAATAGTAGTCATTCGGCTATTTTTTGGTTTTAAAATCATTTCTTGATTCCGATTGCAAAAGTACAGGATTCTCGAAAATAATCTTTCCTTTTTTACGTCGAGTACGATGTTTTGGATCACCTTTTGTTCGATTTGCGTTGTTGATGTCATCAGAGGGTAATTTGAAATCATCATTTTCTTTGAAGTGCTGCTTGAACAAAATTGTATTAGAGTTTGTATAATCGGACTTTAGTGTTTCAATGTGTATTTGATTTGCAGGTAATGAAAAGATAATAATTAAAACTAAGCACAAAATCCAAAGTGTTTTTTTCATTTTCTATGGTTGTAGCAGTCTAGTTGATAATTTTTGATTTACAAGAAACAAAAGTATGCTTGAAAATAATTCGTTTATTGTTTTATGTTTGTAAACAACATTAAATTGGTAACCAATCCATAAAGAAAACAGGAACTGGAGAAATTAGTATTGTAATAACAGTAGGAAGGGCTGAAGCATTGAAAGAACTTCTAAAGTTTGATCCAATTGGTAGCAATCCAATCTTGTAACTGACTTCTATGTATTTCGTTTTCTAGTGCTTCGTGATGTAAAAAATGTTCTACTTTTTGAAAACTAGCTTTAGTTTTTGGAACTTTATATTTTTCAAGAAATTGATTGCAAAAATTAACGACCTCGGCTTCTTCTGATTTGTCAACATATTCACCTTGCAAAACACTGATAGCATCAGGATGAGTACTATCTATAATTGATTGTGAATAACCTGAATAAGATAAATCTTTAGTAGTAAAAAGGGCCATTATTTGTTGTCTTAAAGTTTTCGAGTACAAACGTACCATCTTTGTAAAACAAAAGTTTACGGGAATCCGTAAAGGGCCACTTTTTTTTGGACTAAATGGGTAGAAAAACTGTTAAAAAAACGATTATTGGTTTATTATATCAGTTCAAAAGTAAAATACAATGGTTGAAAACGAAATTAGATTAAGCCTAAATCTTTGGTAATGGCTATTAACTGTACATTATTGTTGGCTTTAAAAGATAATTTTAGTTTGTTTATCCTTTTTTCAATGCTACTATGCCCGTTGGGTGTAAGATCTGATTGTTTGAATAGTAGCCCTATTTCTTCAATTGTACAACCGTCAGCAAGTGCCTTTAACAATTTAATATCGTACGCTTCGATTTCAAAAATAGATTTTTCTTGTAAAGCGTTGGATACAAAACTAGTTGGGGTATATGTTGCGTTGTTATAAAGTTGCTCAATTGCCCTCTTTAATTCAGGTATACTATCGCGACCTTTAAGCACGTAGGCATTAATACCAATGTTTTTGTATAATGATTGTATGCGATAAGACTTGTCTTCTATTGAAAAGACAATGGTTTTGATGTTTTTTTGAAGTTTTTTAATAGCAACGAGTAATTCCTCTCCAGATTTAATTCTAATTTCTCGATGATCTGGTTTAAATGATAAATCACAGATAAGAAGTTCAAAAGGTTTCTTATCATTTAATGCTTTTTTAATTTGCAAATAGGCGTCGTCACAATGCTTTGTATACTGAATCTCGTGAACTCCAATTTCTTTTAGAGCGGCTGTGAGTGAAAGAGCAATCGTGTCTAAATCTTCAGCAATTAAAACTTTATTAAACATAGAAGTAATTTATATCGGAATTTGAAATTGTACTTTAAAACCGGAGGTATTCATCGTTTCAAAAATAACGGTACCATCAATGCTCTGTATTCTGTTCTCTAAGTTTAATAATCCGTTTTTTCGGTGAAGTGATTTATTTTGTAATCCTACTCCATTATCATTATACGAGAGTGATAATTGATTTGAATTGGTTTCAAAAGTAAACACAGCAACAGAGCAATTGCTGTGCTTTTTCATGTTGACTAATAATTCCTGCACGATTCTAAAGATAGTAATTTTTGTATGGTTTTCGATACTGTTCCATTTTATAATGTCTAGTCCAACGGTAATAATATGCTGTTTTTGCGTATTAAAGTCAAAAAACAGTCCTTTTAAATTGGGTAAATAACTCGCTTCAGTCTCTATGCTATTATTTTCTCGTGAAATATTTCGAGTATGATTGTAAATTATATCCAAATTAGCAATGAGTGTTTCCTTATTTTCTTTTGTTGATAAATCTTGACCTTCGGCAAATGCTATAGTTTGAAATAAATCATTCGCCAACTCGTCATGTAGTTTTTGTGACAATCGTACTTCAGTAGAGTACGCAGCATTTACTTTTTCTTTTTTGCTATTAAGTCGGATTTTCTTAATGATAAAAAATCCAATCAAGGTCATTGTCGCAATGGTGAGGACAATGGTTATATTGCGTTTTTGTATTTTTTGTGCTTGCTGAATACTTTCGTTTTTAAGACGTAAATTTTCATCTTTTTCACGCTTGGAGTCGTATTTAATCCTTGCAAATGTATTTTTGGCTTTTTGTCTTGCTCCAACAAGACTGTCATTAATCCTTATGTAATCATTGGTGTATTTTATTAGCTCATCTCCTGGCTGAGTTTTGATTAATAATTTTAAAAACTCTAAAACGGAATCAGGATGACTAATTTTAAGTGCTGTTTGATATCCTTTTTTTGCATATGCTATTGCTAGTTTAGGTTCAGAATTAGCATGATAAAGAGAGAGATTATTGTAACTAGAAAGTAAGCCGTAATTATCTTTGATAGCTTCTCTTATTTTGAAGGATTCCATCATGTTTACAAGAGAATTGGGTTTGTTTAATTTGTATTGCACAAAGCCCAAATTATCTTTTATAGTTGCTACTAAGGATGAATCTTGATATATTATTTTTTTGGAAGAAAGAGGTTTTAATATAGACTCAGCTTGATTGTAAAGCTCCTGATATTTGTAAGCTAGTGCAATATTGTTGTAAATCGTTCCTTTAAATAATTCATCAGTTTTATAGTTAATTGCTTTTTTTAAATAGTAAATAGCGTTTTTATAATCTTGGGTAGCGATGTAATTTGAACCAATGTGAGCATAGATATTGGTTTCTCCATAAGGGAATCTTCTTGGTCCACTTAAATAGGGTAGTGCTTCAGTACTTGTAGCTTCGCTACCGACGTAGTCTCCTTGATTGTGCTCTATTGTCGCCATCCAAGTCAAAGAATAAACAATTCTAGAAGTATCTTGAATTTGCTCGGCTAAGTTTTTGGCTTTATTAAAATAGTAAAAAGCACTGTCGTGCTTGGCTTCATCGAAAACAGAATATCCACGTTCAAATAGTTTTTCAATCTTTGCTAGTTTTTTCTTTTTAAAAGCAGGATCTACTTTCTCTTTTTGGCAAGAAAAAGAGATAAATATAATTGTAAACAATAAAAAAAGGTTGGAAATTTTGTGGTATTTCATATCACGAAAATACCTATTTTATTTTAAAATCAAAACAATTTTAATCTTCTAATTCTTCCATTTAGAACAATTAAAAAACCCCATCTCACGAACGTGGATGGGGTTTTTTTATAAGTAAGTAATCTAAATTGAGTTGATAAAACGTTTATTTTACTTTATTAAGTACTGCTTTGAAGGCTTCTGGGTGATTCATTGCTAAATCAGCAAGAACTTTACGGTTCAATTCGATACCGTTAGCTTTTACTTTACCCATAAACTGTGAGTAAGACATTCCTTCTAATCTAGCTCCTGCGTTAATACGCTGAATCCACAATGAACGGAAATTTCTCTTATTCACTTTTCTATCGCGGTAAGCGTAGCACATTGCTTTCTCTACTGCGTTCTTTGCAACTGTCCAAACGTTTTTACGTCTACCAAAGAAACCTTTGGCTTGCTTCATTATTTTTTTTCTTCTTGCTCTTTTAGCAACTGAATTTACCGATCTTGGCATAATTTTTAATTTTTTTTTGTAGCAGGCGTCCCGAATTTAATCAAGAGAACTTAAAGGCCATACTCCAAGGTTATTGAAATTGTTTTAACCTAAAGAAATCTTTAGTCAAATGTCAAAAGCCGAATATCGAAAGTGTGAACTTTAGACTTTAAGACTTTCTAACTTTGGACTTATTAGATAATTCTTAATTGTTGTTTGATGCTTTTCATATCTGTTTTGTGAACTAACGCTGAGTGTGTCAAAGCTAATTTACGTTTTTTAGATTTTTTAGTCAAGATGTGACTTTTAAAAGCATGCTTTCTTTTAATCTTTCCAGAACCAGTAACTTTAAAACGTTTCTTGGCGCTAGATTTGGTTTTCATTTTAGGCATTTTTTCCTAGTGTTTTTAATTTATTCTTACTTACTTATATTGCAATAGTCGCAAATTTTTTAAAGTTTTAAAACCTAAAGTTGTTTACTTTTGACTTTAAGACTTTTGACTTTGAGACTTACTTTTTCTTCTTAGGAGCAATGAACATGATCATTCTCTTTCCTTCCAATACCGGCATCGCTTCTACCTTACCAAATTCTTCTAAATCTGTTGCTAATCTTAATAACAAAATTTGACCTTGGTCTTTGTAGATGATAGAACGTCCTTTGAAAAATACAAACGCTTTTAATTTAGCTCCTTCTTTTAGGAATTTTTCAGCATTTTTTCTTTTAAATTCATAATCATGCTCATCTGTTTGAGGTCCGAAACGGATTTCTTTTACCACAACTTGTGTAGATTTCGCTTTCAGCGCTTTGTCACGTTTCTTTTGCTCGTAAACAAATTTCTTGTAATCCATGATTTTACAAACTGGCGGCTCTGCATTTGGCGAGATCTCAACTAAATCTAGTTCAAACTGATCGGCTAAACGCAATGCTTCTGCTAGTTTAAAAACACCTGGTTCGATGTTTTCTCCTACAAGCCTCACTTCTTGTACACCACGAATAAGATTATTTATTCTGTGTGCATCTTTTTTTTCTACGCGAGGTTGGTAACCTCTGTTGCTTCTTATTGCTATGACTTTATAATTTAAGTTAAACTGTAAATACTTTCAATGTTTTGCTAATTTCCTCATTTACAATAGCTGCAAATTCTTCTATTGTAACGGTAACATTACCTTTTCCTTCTTGTCCGTGACGTCGAATTGAAATGGTTCCGTTCTTTTCTTCTTCTTCACCTACAATCAACATGAACGGTGTTTTTTGCATCTCGGCATCTCTAATTTTCTTACCGATAGTCTCATTTCTATTGTCAATGAGGGCGCGAATTTCGTGATTTTCTAGCAAATCTAAAACTTTTTTCGCATATATTTCATATTTCTCGCTCAAAGACAATATTATAGCTTGTTCAGGCATTAACCAAAGCGGGAAATTTCCTGCTGTGTGTTCTAATAAAATAGCTATAAAACGTTCCATCGATCCAAATGGTGCTCTATGAATCATTACCGGACGGTGCAATTCATTATCAGAACCCTTGTAAGTCAAGTCAAAACGCTCCGGTAGGTTGTAATCTACTTGGATGGTCCCTAACTGCCATTGTCTTCCTAAAGCATCCTTCACCATGAAATCTAACTTTGGTCCGTAAAACGCAGCTTCGCCGTACTCCACAACAGTGTTTAAACCTTTATCTGCTGCGGCATTGATGATGGCATTTTCTGCTTTTTCCCAATTTTCATCTGTACCAATGTATTTGTCTCTGTTCTCTTTATCGCGTAATGATATTTGAGCGGTAAAGTTCTCGAAACCAAGTGATCCAAATACGTAAAGAACCAAGTCAATTACTTTTTTGAATTCTTCGTCTAATTGTTCTGGTGTACAAAAAATGTGTGCATCATCTTGAGTAAATCCACGTACTCGGGTCAAACCGTGCAATTCTCCACTTTGTTCGTAACGATATACAGTTCCGAATTCAGCGTAACGCTTTGGTAAATCTTTATATGACCAAGGACGAACGTTGTAAATTTCACAGTGATGCGGACAGTTCATCGGTTTTAATAAAAACTCTTCTCCTTCAGCAGGTGTGTTTATCGGTTGAAAACTATCAGCTCCGTATTTTGCATAGTGACCTGATGTTACATACAATTCTTTTTGACCAATATGTGGCGTAACTACTTGCTCGTAACCCGCTTTTTTCTGCGCTTTTTTCAAAAATTGCTCCAAACGGTCTCTCAATGCAGCTCCTTTTGGTAACCACAATGGTAATCCTTGTCCAACTTTTTGTGAAAAAGCAAATAATTCTAATTCTTTACCTAGTTTTCTGTGGTCGCGTCTTTTCGCTTCTTCGAGTAATTCTAAGTATTCAGTCAGGTCTTTTTGTTTTGGGAATGAGGTACCGTAAACACGAGTCAACTGTTTGTTTTTCTCGTCTCCACGCCAGTAAGCTCCGGCAACACTCATGATTTTCATGGCTTTGATAATTCCTGTGTTCGGAATATGTCCACCACGGCATAAATCTGTGAAAGTATCGTGATCACAAAAGGTAATCGTTCCGTCTTCCAGATTAGTAATTAACTCAGTTTTGTAAACGTTGTCTTTGTATAGTTCAAGTGCTTCCGCTTTTGTTACCGGACGTAATTTAAATTCGTGTTTTCCTCTTGATATTTCTAAAACTCTGTCTTCGATTTTTTTGAAATCAGCATCAGTAATTTTGTGATTTTCAAAGTCTACATCGTAGTAAAATCCATTAGAAACAGCTGGTCCTAGAGTTAACTTTATACCTGGGTACATTTCTTCTAAAACCTGAGCCATTACGTGTGAAGTCGAGTGCCAAAAAGCTTTCTTTCCTTCTGCATCGTTCCAAGTGTACAATGTTAGACTTCCGTCGGTGGTCAATGCAGTGGTGGTTTCAACAGTGGTACCATTGAAAGAAGCCGAAATTACATTTCTTGCAAATCCTTCGCTTATGCTTTTAGCAACATCCATGGGAGTCGCTCCTGGAGCAAACTCTCTAATTGACCCGTCGGGCAAAGTAATCTTAATCATTGTTTGATAGTTTTATACTGCAAATATAGCCCTTTACAAAAACACAAGCAATAGTTGGCCTAGGTTTGTTTCAGTAAATGATGCGATTGTGGAAGTAAATATAAATCAGATTTTATTTGAAACTAATTATACTCTAATTTCACATAAAAAAAGGAACCAAAAAACAGTGCGATTGTTTTTTGGTTCCTTGGTTTTATAAAACGTTTTCCGTGCTTACGAACTTTTATTTTTTAAGTGAATCTCCATAATGAAAAACTTTGTCTGTTTGTATTTCATTGAGGTCATAACTTCATATTATAAGTCAATTTTTTTCAATTCGGTGTAATTTTTTGATAATCTCGACAAGAAACTACCGTAAATGAGCTTGTAAAAACACCAAATTAAACCCATGATAATCACTGCAAAAATCAATATTACAATTATGTTTTCGCTATCTAAAAGCTCTGCTTGTGAATTTGCTGCTTTTTGCCCTTCATTGAAACCTTCTATTGCTGTATAGGTACCTGTGAGTCCACCAAACACTATATTCCACAAAATATAAAATTTAACGACTTTACGTGTGGTCAAAATTTGTTTTATGAGTTCTTTAGCCGAGGTTAGGGTGGATATTAATCTGTAGTTCCTGAAAAACAATACAATAAAACCAAAAATTACAACGTAATTGATGATCTCAATCGTTTTGATAATCGGATGTGCCAACACAAAAGCATCGTACTCTTTACTGTTCATGAAAAACGATAGACCATTCAATAGTACAAATTCCAGTATACTTACAATCAATATCCATTTCACTACCGATGATGATTTTTTGTGAATCATCTGGTAGATAGCGTCTGCGCTCACTTGTTCGAAAGAGTTTTCACTCCTTTGCCAGTCTTTTTTTAGTAAATCCAGTTCTTTCATTATCCTAATGGATTTAATATTTTTTTTAATTTCCCTTTAATTCTGTTCATTTTTACCCTTGCGTTAACTTCGCTAATACCCAATGTTTCTGATATTTCTTGGTAATCTTTATCTTCTAAATACATAAAAATTAACGCCTTTTCAATATCATTCAACTGGTACACTGCGGCATACATTAATTTTAATTGTTCTTCCTCCTCATAATTGTACTCCACCTCATTTAAAAAATGCTGCCTTCCCTCAAATTCAACGGTATTTATTGAGCGTTTGGTTTTGCGGTAAAGCGTAATGGCTGTGTTTAAGGCCACGCGGTAGGCCCAAGTGCTAAACTTGCTATCTCCTCTAAATTTAGGATACGCCTTCCATAATTGAATCGTGATTTCTTGAAACAAGTCTTTATGCGCATCGTCACCATTGGTATACAACCTACAAATCTTGTGGATTATATTCTGGTTTTCTTGCAATTGCTGCACAAAGGATTGTTCTAATTGTGTACTCATATTTACGTTAGTACTGCGCTTCTGGATTTTGTTACAAAACTGCTGTTTTTTTCTAGGAGCAGGAATTTTTCCTTTCTATAAGTCGCCCAGTCCCGCTTTCCGCTGTATCCTCGCCCAAAAAAAGGCGAGGGATGCCGCTGCTATCGGGGCTCTAAAGTCGATTAATTTTCATAAAACTAATAATTTTATTTTGGCTTTTTACTGCTTTGATCTTGCTACTTACAAAATAAATGTACCTTTGATTACACCATTTTCATTTTGAATACTATGAATATTCCTAAATCTACTTTGCCGCGCGTTGTTATCATTGGAGGCGGATTTGCTGGTTTAGCAGTTGCTAAAAAACTCAAAAACAAAAATTTGCAAGTCGTTTTGCTTGATAAACACAACTACCATACGTTTCAACCTTTGTTGTATCAAGTGGCTACAGGAGGTTTAGAGGCGGGCTCGATTGCTTATCCCATCCGAAAAGTAATTCAGGAGTACCGCGACTTTTATTTCAGGTTAACCAATGTGCAAGAAATTGATACGCAAAACCAGAAAGTTAGTACCGAAATTGGTGATTTAAGCTATGATTATCTGGTGATTGCCACTGGTTCTAAAACCAATTTTTTTGGTAATAAAGAAATTGAACGCAACAGTATGTCAATGAAAACCATACCGCAATCGCTTAATATTCGCAGTTTGATTCTTGAAAATTTTGAACAAGCGGTGCTCACACAAGATCCTACAGAGCAAAAAGCGTTGATGAACTTTGTTCTTGTAGGCGGTGGTCCAACGGGTGTAGAATTAGCAGGTGCTTTGGCCGAAATGAAAAAGGCCATTTTGCAAAAGGATTATCCCGATTTAGATATGGGCAAAATGCAAATTAATCTCATTCAAAGTGGTGATCGCATTTTAAATACTATGAGCGAAGAATCATCTGCAGCGGCGCACCAATTTCTGGAAAGCTTAGGTGTGGTGATTTGGAAAAATGTACGTGTGACCAATTATGATGGCCGAACCATTACTACAAATTCTGACCTGCAATTTGAAACCGCTACAGTGATCTGGACCGCGGGCGTACAAGGTGCTTTACTCGCCGGAATCAAAGGGAGTGAATTGGTAGATAAAGCAGCCAGAATTAGAGTCAACGAATTCAATCAAGTTCGCGGACTTAATAATGTTTTTGCCATTGGTGATATCGCTACTATGGAGTCAGACTTGTTTCCGCAAGGGCATCCTATGATGGCGCAGCCTGCTTTACAGCAAGGAGAATTATTGGGCGAAAACTTAGTGCAACTCATTCATAACAAACCCATGAAAGCTTTTGAATACAATGACAAAGGTTCTATGGCAACTATCGGAAGGAACAAAGCGGTAGTAGACTTGCCAAAATATCATTTTCATGGTGTTTTTGCTTGGTTCGTTTGGATGTTTGTGCATTTATTTGCCTTGATTGGTTTTAAAAACCGAGCCGTTGTTTTCTTGAATTGGGTGTACAACTACATTCGATTTGATCGTGAAGGCCGATTAATTATTAGACCCTATAAAAAAAGAAGTTTTACCACTTTTACCACTGATGAATTGTAGTCCAATGTAGCTTGTTTTTCTGTTCAATGTGCCGAATTTATTGTTTTGTTACAGCGGTTTGTCTTTGTAGAAGTTCACCATCAAATCAACATATTTGCTGTAGCTATTTAAGCCGTCTTGTTGCTGATTGAGTTTTAAAAATTGATCATAAAAAGCGTGAAAAGCGGTGTCAATAAAAGTGTCGTATTGTTCCCAAAAAGCAATACTTTCTTTGTAATTCTGAATGATTCCAGGATTTATTTTTTTTAGTAAAAGTTGGTACTGTTTTCCATCACGAGCCTGCCAATTAGCCAAGCAATACCGCAGCGCAAGGCTGTAGCCAGAATATTTGATGTAAAGATTACTGTTTTTAGTAGAAGCCATAAATCCAATAAAATTACATTCGCTTTCGCTTGCATATCCTATCTGATGAGCCATTTCATGATTGGTAGTCATGGCAAAACTGTACAGCGGTCCAAGCGAGTTTACTTGAGCTTCATTCGTAAAAGGATTCAAATAACCACCAAAACCCATGTAAGTTAAGGGTGTACTCCAAAGCGATTTTTTTATGCTCGCTTTTTCGTATTTCAAGAAGGGAAATTCTTTTGCTAAGTTGTCGTAACCGTTTTGATTCATTTTAAAAATAGCCGCCGCACTATAAGGTATCATCACTTTTTTGTTTTTTACTCCCGTAATTTGATGATGAATAGCGTTGGTTTTAACGATTAATTTTTCTGTGAAAAGCAGTAACTCTTCGTTGGTGTATTCTTTTTGAAGCTGTAGTTTTTCGTGCAAAGGTTGTCGGTAATAATTGTATCCCCACAAAAAGTGAAAACAAAAATAAAGCACCGAACAAAAGTTTAGTATTCCCAGAATGGTTTTCTTTCGATTGGAAAGCCAAGATTTTTTTAAATTCCAAACCCATCGTATTAAAAACAATATCAAAATAAAATAGAGAACATCTCCCACTGAAAAAGGAATTTTTCCCAAACTGCTTCTTAAAAATCGCGAAAGAATAGGGTATAACGTTTGACTGTACTTTGTTTCGACCTCTTCAGGGAAATACGGCAAAATTTGTAATAGTACAATTTGAAAAAATAGTAAAAGGGACAAGAAGTAGGATTTGCGCACGAGTGTTTTTTTTATTCCCGTAAATATAATTACAATATCAATTCTATCGTAATCGATTTTAAACTTTGTAACTTTGAACTTTCATTAATGTAAACATCTAAATATACGACATGAGTCAAGAAATAAGAAACCTGGAGCCGAAAGCGCTTTGGAATAAATTTGCAGATTTGAATGCAGTACCTCGACCTTCAAAAAAAGAAGATCGTGTAATTGCTTTCATGAAAAACTTCGGCGAAAGCCTTGGTTTGGAAACTTTTGAAGACGAAATTCGCAATGTGATTATTCGTAAACCTGCTACTGCCGGAATGGAAAACCGCAAACCAATTGTGCTTCAAGGACATTTGGATATGGTGCATCAAAAAAACGGAGACACCGCATTTGATTTTGATACGCAAGGTATTGACATGTATGTTGATGGCGACTGGGTTCGTGCGCGCGGTACCACTTTAGGTGCCGATAATGGTTTAGGAGTAGCAGCAATTATGGCTATTTTAGAGAGCACTACAATTGCGCATCCAGCTATTGAAGCTTTGTTTACCATTGATGAAGAGACAGGTATGACGGGAGCGTTAAACCTGCAAGGCGGTATTTTGCAAGGTCAAATTTTATTGAACTTAGATACTGAAGAAGATGATGAAATTGACATAGGTTGTGCTGGTGGCATTGATGTTACGGCCACTGCCGAATATGACGAAGAGGATACTACTGAAGGATCAGTAGGCTACAGTATTACGGTAAAAGGCTTGAATGGTGGGCACTCTGGTATGGATATTCACAAAGGATTAGGCAATGCTAACAAAATTATGAATCGTTTGTTATTTGACGGATTTGATAATTTTGGATTGCAAATTGCTGAAATAAAAGGTGGTAGCTTGCGCAACGCTATTCCGAGAGAAAGTGTGGCTAAAGTAATCATTGCCGAAGTTTACGATGAAGCTTTTGTTTTTGACATGCAGCAAATTGTAAACGAAATCAAAACCGAACTAAAAACTACCGAGCCTAATTTAGAAGTTGTTTTTGAAAAATTAGAAACAACTCCTGCTAAAGTAATGCCTTCGATTGCGCAGTTTTATTTTGTGCGCGCTATGTACACGGCACACAATGGCGTGTACAGTATGAGTGCCGACTTTGATAATTTAGTTGAAACTTCCAATAACATTGCAAAAGTGATGCTAGGAGAGGGGCAACTTACAGTTCAGTGTTTAACTCGTTCATCTGTTGAAACAGCTAAGTTTGACTTGGCTAATGGTTTGCGATCTGCATTTGAATTAATGGGCTGCGAGGTGGAGTTTTCAGGCTCTTATCCGGGTTGGACACCGAATTCTAAATCTGAAATTTTAGATGTTTTGGTGCCGCTTTATGAAAAGCAAAATGGCGAAAAACCACGAGTTGTTGCTTGTCATGCTGGTTTAGAATGTGGTATTTTGGGAACAAATTATCCAGATATGGATATGATTTCGTTTGGGCCAACGATTCATGGAGCACACTCGCCAGATGAAAGAGCGAGCATTTCATCTTCTCAAAAGTTTTGGAAATTCTTCGTTGAAATATTGGCTAATATTCCTCTTAAATAAAATAATTTTTGACCGCAGTTCTTGATGAAATTAGGAGCTGCAGATTGTCATAAAATCTTTTTGAAAACACTTCTTTTAGGAGTGTTTTTTTTGTTTGAAATTCTTTTAAATAAAAAATCCTCTTTTTGTTTTATCAAAAGAGGATTTTATCGCTGAATAATTTTATTTTATTTCTTTTTTAGCACTTTGTAATCTTCGTAACAAGCGCTTATGGCATCCATAATTTGCAAGTCGTTGGCAGTTTTAATGAACGATTCAGAGTAGTTGCAACGTTGTAATATTTCAGGAATTTCGTTTTTATCTATACCAAGCAAAACGGCAATGGTTTCTCGGTCAAACTTAGATTCTAGTAGTTTACGCACGGTATCGTCTTTTTTCATCTCCTTTAATTTCTTCAATTCCTTCGGATTTTTACCAAAGAAATTATAGAGTAAATCGGCGGGATTGAATATCGATCCTAAAACTTTTCCAAATGCGTTTGGAGAATATTGCCCAGCTTCATAGCCTTGTGTTAAGCCTGAAATACTGTAGCGGTAGTTTTCCTTTACAGGGATTATCTTGCTGTCTACCTCTAAATATCCAGTTAAATTGAAAGGTCTAATAACAACTTCTTCCAATGCAATAGCCTTTTCTGTCAATTGAATTTTAGTAGTTCTGTTTTTGATCCAGTCATTAGTAACGCGCACGCGCAAGGATTGAAATCCTAGACTAGTAATGTGTAAAGTGTCATTTACTTGTACATCCAGTTCAAAATGGCCGCTCTCATCAGTTGTGGCTCCTCGTACTTTATTGACGTTGATGATGTTTACGCTCGAAAGCGGTTGCTTGGTCGTGTTACTCAGGATGATTCCTTCTACTCTTTGCGATGGCTCTCTAACTTGCGAAAAAGCAGATATTGAAAGTGTTATAAATAGAAAAACTACAAAATATTTCATACTTAGATTTAAGACTTTAAAAGTAATAAATCAAGATTAAATATTTTGTAGTTCTCTTATAATTATAAGAAAATTAACTAAACGTTAGTCTCTTCTTGGTCTTCTTGGTCTAGGAGCGTCTCCAAAACTTTCAGAACGTCTTGGTGCTCTGTCAGATCCGCCTTCGCTTCTTGATCTATCCGATGAAAAACCACCTTCTCTTCTTGAAGAAAAACCGCCTCTATCACTTTTAAATCCGCCTTCTCTTGGAGCAGCACTTCTGTCGCTTCTAAATCCGCCAGAACCTTCTCTTCTTGGTGCAAAACTTCCTTCTCTTCTTGGAGCTGAACTTCTTCCGCCAAAACCACCACCAGAATTTCTTCCGTTATGATCACGTCTTCCGCCACCGTCATTTTTAGAAATTTCAACATTGATTCTACGTCCTTCTAATTGTACGTTATTCAATATCTCCATTACTTTATCAGTGTGTTCTGGATCAGTGTTAAAGAAAGAGAAACCTTCTTTTACGTCTACTTTGAAAACGTCATCACGACCTAAGTCTAATGTTTCTTTCAAGTAATCTTTCAAAGACATCCAATCAAAGTTATCTCTTGATCCGATATTTACAAAATAACGAGTTGCTCCACCATTGTTGTTTTCTCTCGGTTCTCTGTCGTCGCTTCTTTCACGTCTTTCTCCAGATTGTGACGAAATGTCTCTTGTTTTCTTGTAGTAATTGATGAAACGGTTGAATTCAACTGAAACCATTTTCTTGATCAACTCTTCTTTAGATAAACCTTCAAGAACACTGTTGATAGCTGGTAAATAGTTGTCAATTTCGTGATCAACCTCAGTATCTTTTATTTTTGTAGCTAAGTGCAACAATTGAATTTCGCAGATTTCGATTCCTGATGGAATAACTTTTTCTTCGAATTTTTGCTTGATAATTCTTTCAATAGAAGAAATTTTACGCAATTCACTTTTGGTAACAATAACAATTGATGTACCTAAACGACCAGCACGACCTGTACGGCCAGAACGGTGGTTATAAGTTTCAATTTCGTCAGGTAATTGATAGTTTACTACGTGTGTAATGTTATCAACGTCAATTCCACGAGCGGCAACGTCAGTAGCAACAAGCATTTGAATTTGACGACCACGGAACGATTTCATAACGCCATCACGTTGTGCTTGAGATAAATCTCCGTGCAATGCTGCGGCGCTGTATCCGTCTTCAATTAATTTTTCAGCAACTGCTTGTGTGTCTCTTTTGGTACGACAAAAAACAACTGAAAAGATATCGGGATTTGCATCAGCTAAACGTTTTAAAGCTTCGTAACGATCACGCGCGTTAACTAAGTAAAATTCGTGTGATACTGTGTTTGAACCAGAGTTTTTTGCACCTACAGTCACTTCAACTGGATCGGTCATAAATTGCTTTCCAATGCGTGCTACTTCAGCAGGCATAGTTGCAGAGAATAACCAAGTGTTTTTGTCGTCTGGAGTTGTAGATAAAATGTTAACAATGTCTTCGTAGAATCCCATGTTTAGCATTTCATCTGCTTCATCTAAAATGCAGTAGTTGATTCCAGTGATGTTTACTAAACCTCTGTTAATCATATCTTGCATTCTTCCTGGAGTGGCCACAATGATTTGTGCGCCTCTCTTTATTTCTCTAGCTTGTTCTGTAATGCTAGCTCCACCGTAAACTGCTACCACATTAATACCTTTTTCGTATTTAGAGTAGTTTTTAAGTTCGTTGGTAATCTGCAAACACAACTCGCGCGTTGGAGATAAAATTAATGCTTGTGTGTTTCTGTTGTTAGCATCAATTTTTTGGATAACTGGAAAACCAAAAGCTGCCGTTTTCCCTGTCCCTGTCTGAGCCAACGCAACCATATCTGTATCTTTTTCCAATAATAGGGGAATCGCTTTCTCCTGTACTTCGCTCGGATTTTCAAATCCTAGATCTAAAACCGCCTTCAGTAACGATTCACTCAATCCTAATTGTTCAAATTTATTCATATGTATTTTTAAAATAGGGTGCAAAATTACTCTAAAATATCCATATAAACTAATGCAATCTGAAGATTTGTGGTTTTATTACAATTTGATTATCAGAAAGTTATCTTTTGTTATTCAAAAGGTTAATGAGTTTTGTAAAATTAGTATGTTAAATTATGACTTGTTTAGTGTAGAATTGTTGTAAAAATGTTATGCTTTGGCGGTGCTATCTTTTTTCATGAAGAAAATCAAGCAATTGCTGTGTAGCTTTACCTCGGTGGCTGATTTTGTTTTTCAAGCTCAGTGGTAATTGAGCAAACGTTTCTTGATATCCTTCGGGTTGAAAAATAGGGTCATAGCCAAAACCTTGATTTCCAGTTTTTTCATGAGTGATTTCTCCTTTTGCAATTCCTGTAAAAAGATGCTGTTCTCCGTTAATGTTAAGTGCAATAACTGTTTTAAACTGAGCACTTCGATCATTTTTGGTTGAAAGTGCTCCTAAAAGTTTGTTCATATTATCATCAGCATTGCGTTGTTCGCCTGCATATCTGGCGCTATAAACTCCTGGTTCGCCATTCAATGCAGCTACTTCAAGACCTGTGTCATCGGCAAAACAATCATAACCGTAGTTTTGGGTAACGTAATTCGCTTTTAAAATCGCATTGCCTTCAATTGTGGATGCAGTTTCGGGGATTTCTTCATGACAGCCAATACTTTCCAGTGACATTATGGTAATGCTGTCTGGCATTATGCTTTGTAATTCGGCTATTTTATTTGGGTTGTTGGAGGCAAAAACTATTTTCATGAGTTATATTTCGTTTAAACAAAGATAATAATTTGAAGAAGGCTTCGATAGCCTTTACTTGTAAATAACTTTCTTGTTTTGAAATCAGGTGAGTGTATTCACAAATTAATTTCATTTTGTTTTTAAATGGTGTTTTTTACTAAAACCTTTTATTAAATCTTATTTTTGCTTCCATTTTATGATTAACTTTATCTTGTGATGTAAAACCAAATGTGCGCTCTGCACGTAGATAAGAATACAGGAATTTAAGTAGAATAGCAGTATGGGAGAAAAAAAGACAAAAAATAATTTCGCTTTTTTGGGTTTGGTTTTAGTTATCTTATTTTCTGTCAATTCCCGGGCACAATTTATTGTAAAAAATTATACTTCTTTAAGTACATTTTCATTACACGAGCATACCTCTATAATTGATATGCAGGATCGTGTTTTAACAATTGAGCAAGTAATCAAAGGTTTTGATAGTTTTAAACCTGTTCCCTTAAAATCTGAAAATGACGATTTAGGTTTTTCGCAACATCATTTTTGGGCAAAAACGGGTTTAGTAAATGCTACAAATGTAGAGTTTCACTATTATATGGAAACAGCTAGACCGATGACTGACGTGGTTGAGTTGTTTATTGTTAATCGTGCAACGGGTAAAATAACCAAAAAAATTAGTGGCGATGCTAAGCCTTTCGAGGATCGTGATTTTACCAGTCGAAAATCAATTTTTGAGCTAACTCTACCTCCAAAAGCACAGTTCGATTTGTATTTGCATTTGAAGAGCGACGGCGAAGTGGTTAAAATCCCAATGCTTATTTATTCGACTGAAAGTTACATTGCCCTGATGTCTAAGGAAAATTTGTTTTTTGGTGTCTTTTACGGCATGCTTCTTATAGTTGCGGTAATTTACTTCTTTTTTTATCTCGCTTTAAAAGAGAAAATTTTTCTTTTTTACAGTTTGTATGTAACTTCTGTGGGTTTGTTGCAGTTTTCTTTGGATGGTTTCTTTTATAAACTAGTAGTTTCAGATGGTAGTTGGTTTTCTAAACATGCCATTTTACTCATTGCAATTGTCGCCGTATTCATGTCGGGTATGTACAGTCAGTTATACCTGAGAATTAAAGAAAATAGTAAAACAATTTACCAACTTTTTAAGGTTGCGTATGGTTTGTTAATTTTTCTCCTATTTTCAGTAATTTTCTTGCCAAGCATATTGTTGTTTTCCTACATATTAGTTAATGTTTTAACTTTAGTTTTTCTTTTGCTGATTGTTTATTCGATAGGGTTTTTGTATTACACGAAAAAGCCTGTTGATTCCTATTTTACGACTGGAATTTTGTTTTTGATTTTAGGTTTTGGTGTATTTATTTTATACAATTTTGGATTGTTACCTATTAATTTTTTTACACAAAACAGCTCTAAATTAGGTACTGCACTTGAGGTAATTTTTCTGTCGTTGTCAATGTCTAATCTAATTCGAAATCTGAAAAACGAAAAAAACGAATTGAATCGTCTTGCTTTGGTTCGTTCTGAAGAAATGAATGATTTGAAATCTTACTTCTTATCGAATATTAGTCATGAATTGCGAACTCCTTTGAATGCTATTTTAAATTTAATTGAAAACATTTCAACAGAGGTTCAAGATGACAAAATCCGAGAAAATTGTCAAATTATCAAATACTCTTCACATAGTTTACTGAGTTCTGTAAACGATATTTTAGACTTTTCTAAAATTGAAAAAGGAGAACTTAAACTGGATAAAAGTCCGTTTAATCCCCTTGAAGTCTTAAATAATTTAAAAAACAATGCCATTTATCGGGCCAAAGACAAAGGACTTGAGTTTGAGTTTGTACAAAGTGGTACTTTTCCGGATCGTGTGGAAGGAGATGTAAATAGATTTGTACAAATTGTAAATAATGTGCTTAATAATGCTATAAAATTTACAGGTCGAGGTCATGTCAAATTTGTTGTAAGTTGTGAACTTACCGAGGGAGACAAGGCTCATATTGTATTGAATGTTTCGGACACTGGGATTGGAATTTCAAAAAGAAAGATCGGTAGTATTTTTGATTCTTTTTCCCAAAATAATATCAATAATAAACGAAAATTTGGTGGCTTAGGTTTGGGCTTGTATATCGTTAAAACCTTGGTTGATATGCAAAAAGGACAGGTTCAAATTGATAGCAAAGTTGATGTAGGTACAACCTGCGTTATTGCTCTTGACTTTCCAATTTTAAAAGCTATTGAAATAGTAGAAGCAAGTAAAATCGCGATTGAATATGATTTATCAGGTAAATCTATTTTGGTTGTAGAGGATAATCCTATTAATCAGATGGTTATAAAAATGATCACAAAAAAATGGCTAAATACCAATGTGACATACGCAAATAATGGGCAAGAGGCACTAGATTTTCTTTTGGGAACCACTTATGATTTGATATTGATGGACCTGCAAATGCCTGTGATGGATGGTTACGAGGCTACAATTGCTATTAGAAAAGGTGATGCCGGATTGCAAAATACCAATGTGCCAATTGTTGCCGTTACCGCGGATGTAATGGAAACTACCAGAGATCGAGTTAAAGAAATTGGTATGAATGATTACATTACAAAACCAATTAAAAAAGAAACTTTATTTGCTATTGTACAGCGATTGCTTAGCTAAAACGCAAGCGTACATACACATGTTTGATTCCTTTTTTATCGGAGTCACGTTCGTCAATCTCTAAAATGTCAGTCAAAGATTTTAACATGGGTGTGAGTTTAGTATATCCATAATTTCTGGGGTCAAATTCAGGTTTTTTCTTAACGATTAAATTGCCTACATCACCAAGAAAAGCCCAACCGCTTTCGTCACCAATATCTTCGATAGTTGCTTCAATAAGTTCAATGGTTTGCAAATCAATTTTATTTAAGCTTTTGGTTACGGTCTTTTTCGTATCGGTGTTGGCTCTTTTAGGAGATACTTTTTTAGTTGCGCCATCCAAAACTTCGATATAAACAAATCGGTCACATGCCACAATAAATGAATTTGGTGTTTTTTGTTCGCCAATTCCAATTACTTTCATGCCTGATTCACGCAATCGAATGGCTAAGCGAGTAAAGTCAGAATCGCTGGATACAATACAAAAACCATCCACTTTATCAGAGTATAATAAATCCATGGCATCAATAATCATTGCTGAATCGGATGAATTTTTACCAACCGTATAGCTGTATTGCTGAATAGGAGTTATGGCGTGCTCTAATAAAACACTTTTCCAACCTGCCGCATTTGGTTTGGTCCAATCTGCATAAATGCGTTTGGTAGTGGGTGTGCCAAATTTGGCAATTTCCTCCATCATACCTTTTACGTTGCTGTAAGGCACATTGTCGGCATCTATTAATACGGCTAATTTTAATTCTTTAGTGTTTTGTGACATGATGTATTACTTTTTAACAAGCTGCAGCCAAATATACAAAGTTTAAATGGCACCGATACTATGAAAATTGTAATCTATCTTATTATTAATAGGTCGAAAATTGCTTTCATAATTTGTAAAGTTTTTACTTGTTTACTGTAATTACTAATGATTTTAAGCTATTTATAACCAAAAAAAATAAATTTATTTTCAAGTCCTTTGTAAAATTAAATAATTATTTTTGCAACTTCTTAAAATTAAAATTATTACTTGATATATTATGGTAAAAGATTTATTCGAAAGGATTCAAAACAATAAAGGACCTTTAGGGAAATGGGCTTCTCAAGCCGAAGGTTATTTTGTTTTTCCAAAATTAGAAGGTGAATTAGGACCAAGAATGCAGTTTGGTGGAAAAAATATTTTGAATTGGAGTTTGAATGACTACCTAGGACTAGCGAATCACCCTGAAGTACGTAAAGCAGACACTGAAGCCGCTGTGCAATTTGGAGCTGCTTACCCAATGGGTGCGCGTATGATGAGTGGACACACTAAATATCACGAGCAATTAGAACAAGAATTGGCTGCTTTTGTAATGAAAGAATCAGCATATCTATTGAATTTTGGTTACCAAGGAATCATGTCAGCAATTGATGCTCTTGTAACAAGAAACGATATTATTGTGTATGATGTTGATGCGCACGCATGTATCATCGATGGTGTACGTTTACACAGTGGTAAGCGTTTTACATACAAGCATAACGATATCGAGAGTATGGAGAAAAACCTTCAGCGTGCTACTAAAATGGCTACTGAAACTGGCGGCGGAATTTTGTTCATTACCGAAGGTGTTTTTGGAATGCGTGGTCAACAAGGTAAATTAAAAGAGATTGTTGCGTTAAAAGAAAAATACAATTTCCGTTTGTTAGTGGATGATGCGCATGGTTTTGGAACTTTAGGTAAAACCGGTGCTGGTGCAGGTGAGGAACAAGGTTGTCAAGACGGAATTGATGTGTATTTTTCGACTTTTGCAAAATCAATGGCTAATATTGGTGCTTTTTTAGCAGCAGATAAAGACATTATTGATTATTTGAAATACAACATGCGTTCTCAAATGTTTGCAAAAGCATTGCCAATGATTCAAACCATTGGTTCGTTAAAACGTTTACAATTATTGCGTGAATCTTCTGCGATTAAAGATAAATTATGGGAGAATGTTAATGCGTTGCAAAACGGATTAAAAGAGAAAGGCTTTAATATTGGAGATACGAACACTTGTATTACTCCTGTTTACCTAGAAGGAAGTATTCCTGAAGCAATGGTGATGGTAAACGACTTAAGAGAAAACTATGGCATTTTCTTGTCAATTGTTGTGTATCCAGTAATTCCAAAGGGAATTATTTTATTGCGTATGATTCCAACTGCTTCACATACTTTAGCCGATATCGATGAAACTTTAGCAGCTTTTGAAGCTATCCGCGAAAAATTAGTAAACGGAACTTACAAACAAATTGCAGCAACCACTACTGTAGATATGGAAGCATAATTCAGTAGTGAATTATAAATAATAATCTCCAGAAGTTAACTATTTTAAGTTCTTGGCGATAAATAAAAAAAGGAGTAAAACATTGTTTTACTCCTTTTTTTATAGTGTCGTCTATTAGTTTCATCACTAGTTCTACAAATCTTTTTTGTAGGTACATCTGCGTTTGTGAATTTTTGGATCAAAATGTTTCCATAAATTCAAACTAGCCGCATTGTCTGCAAGTTCAGGTGTTCTAAAACAATCTTGAATATTCAACTTTTTAAAAGTTTCATAATATTCCTTAAAGATGATGGCGGTTACTGCCTTGTTTTGGTATTCGGGTAAAACACCAATTAGATAAAAAATGACATTTTTGCTCTGTTTTTTGGCTTTTAAAAGATGGATGAATCCAAATGGGAATAACTTTCCTTTTGCCTTTTTTAAAGCAGGAGCAAAGTCAGGCATAACAATGCTAAAAGCAACGATATTGTGGTCCTTGTCCTCTACAAACTTGATGTACTCAGGATTTATAAAACTAATGTATTTCTTTTTGAAATATTCTTTTTGAGTGTCAGAAATAGCTACAAACGACGATAACGATGCGTAAGACTTGTTAAATAAATCGAACATTTTATCTACATGAGGCATTACCTCTGCAGTAGTTTTGAAATTAAGTGGACTAAGTTGGTATCTTTTGCGAACCAAGTCATTCGCTTTCTCAAAAAACTCAAGTTTTACATTAACAAAAGGAAAGGTACTTTCGATATATTCTTTTTCTTTGATAAAGCCTAATTGTTCAAAATGCTTGGCATAATAGGGATGGTTGTACCAAGTAATCATCGTGCCAATTTGATCAAAACCTTCGGTTAAAACACCTACTTTGTCAAGGTTTGAAAAACCCATCGGCCCTTCAGCATAGATCATTTGGTGCTTTCTACCTAATTCGTAAACCTTTTCTAATAGTGCTTTTGTAACTTCGATATCATCAATTACGTCAAACCAGCCAAAACGTACTTTGCGTTTGTCTTGATCGTTTACTTCGCTCCAATTAATTATAGCAGCAATTCGTCCTACTATTTCTTGATTTCTTTTGGCAACGTAGAAATACGCCTCAGCGTTTTCAAAAGCTGGATTGTTTTTTTTATCAAAACCTTCTAATTCATCAGCAATTAGTGGCGGAATCCAGTTTTCGTTGTTTTTGTAAATGGTAAAAGGGAACTTAATAAAATCAGTTAATTCTTTTTTTGTAATCGCTTCGTGTATTGTAATCATTTTATGAAAAAAAAGTCTAGTGTTAATTTTTTGATCCTGTTTTGGATGTGTTGTTGTTTTTGGATTTTTTTGATCCCGATTTTGGACTATCGATATTGATGCGTACCTCTTTGTAATTAGCATCGTATCTCCAAGAAAAACCTAGTCCTCCGTAAAAAATAGAGGGTGTGTTTTTTAAACTCGTACTAATTGATGCGTCAATTTGCATGTCCTTATTTAGTAAGTAAGCGGTACCACCTCGAACAATGGCATCACTGTAAAAGTCACTTTTATACCCTTGATTTTCTACAAACCCCGACCATTTTTGTGTAATGCCTCTGGTTAAAGTAAGTACGTAGCCATAACTTGGGAATTCTGTGCCAATATAATCAGCAATAATATTAGTTACAAAAACCCATTTGCCATCACCCAAATGGTTTTGAGTAATCAGCATGATTTTTGGTGAAATACTCGATTGTAAATCAAAAGCATAGGGATTGTCTGCCATAGTAACATTTGCGCCAGCAAAAACGGAAACTGCAGGTACTAATTGTCTCCAATTAAAAGCTCTATTGGCCTTCCAGCTATAGACATTTACCTTTTTTTCATAATTTTTGAACGGGTCGTAAATCAAGTATTTAGCACCAAGTACGGTTTGTTTTAAATTAGATATTTTTGTTGAACTAAATAAACTATTGATTGTTTCGTTTTGATACTGCAAATCGGCAATAAGTTCTAATTTTTCTGAAAAAACTCCCCAACGCAACACAGCGTCAACGCCAAAGCCATTTGATTCATAATTTAAAATGGAATGCTTTTGACGAATGCCGTATACTCCCGTTTCTACTTGAATAACAGATTTACCGACTGAAAAAGCAGACATAGTTTCTCCAGGACGATTTGAGTTGATTTCATCAGTATGTTGTGCGTAATTGATGCTGCAAAAGGCCATCATTGTGCAAGATAGAAAGAGTTTTAAATGCTTCATTGTTTTTTGAGTTTAAAATTAACAAGGCTCTTCAAATGTACTATTTTTTATTATTTATTTAAGACTGATAACTTACTTTTGAACTTTGGATTTAGTAATTTTGAAAAAAAATATACCAATATGCAAACAGCTTCATTTTCTGGATTTATCAGAGCGATTTTTTACATGATTGCTTTTTATTATATTTTTCGTTTTTTAGCTAAATTATTTTTACCTCTTGTTGTGAAAAAAGTAGTTGAAAAAGCAGGTCAAAATATGCAGCAACAGCAATACCAGCAACAAAATAATTGGAATAAGTCACGCGCTAATGAGGATGTTGTATACAATACCGAAAATGTGAAAAAACCTCGTGAGACCAAAAAAGTAGGAGAGTATGTGGATTACGAAGAAATAGACTAAATTTGCGCTTTTTAGCATTAGATTTATTTAATTCAAATTCTTTTTACATTGAAAATAGTACAAAAGTTCTATCCGCACGCTCTTGCTTTACTGGGATTCGTTTTGGTCTCTGTTCTTTATTTTTACCCTGTTTTACAAGGTAAACAAATATTTCAATCGGATATTGTTCAATATACCGGAATGGCAAAGGAGCAAAACGACTTCAGAGCGGCTGAAAATATAGAACCTTATTGGACTAATTCTGCTTTTGGCGGAATGCCAACTTATCAATTGGGAGCGCAATATCCGCATGATTACGTGGGAGTTTTAGATGATATTTTGCGTTTTTTACCGCGTCCAGCCGATTATTTATTTTTATATTTCCTAGGTTTTTACGGATTGATGTTAGTGCTTAAGGTAGATCCGCTTAAAGCATTTTTTGGTGCTTTAGCTTTTGGTTTGTCTACATATTTAATCGTAATTCTTGGTGTTGGACATAATGCAAAAGCGCACGCCATTGCCTATATGCCGCTAGTTGTAGCTGGTTTTATACTAGTTTTTCAAAAAAGGTACATCTTGGGTGGATTATTAACATTGATTGCTACAGCTTTAGAGATCAATGCGAACCATTTCCAAATGACGTATTATTTGTTGTTTTTGTTATTATTCGTAGTTGCTTTTTATTCCTATCAATTTATCAAGTCAAAAGATTACAAAGGCTTAGGTATCGCTTTTGGGGTGCTTTTGATTGCTGGAATATTGTCTCTTGGGGCCAACGCTACAAGTCTTTTAGCTACTAAAGAATATACCGATTACAGTATTCGTGGTAAAAGCGAGTTGACTTATAATCCGGATGGCAGTAAAAATGAAACTACTTCGGCTATGTCAACAGAGTATATAACGGAGTACAGTTACGGCATAACAGAAAGTTTTAACTTAATTGCTCCAAGGCTTTTTGGTGGATCAAATAGTGAAGCAGTAGGCACAGATAGCAATGTTTACGAGTATTTAATTGGTCAAGGAGCTCGAGAAGATCAAGTACGAGAGTTTGTAGATGCCATGCCAACCTATTGGGGCGACCAACCAATTGTGGCTGCTCCAGCTTATATTGGCGCAATTGTATTTTTTCTCGCCATTTTAGCTTTGTTTCTTGATAAACGAAAAATTAAATACGTTTTTGCATGTGGTGCTGCCGTAGCATTAATTCTTTCTTGGGGTAAGAACTTTAGCCTAATCACTGACTTTTTTATCTCCTACGTTCCTTTGTATGATAAATTTAGGGCTGTTTCATCGATTCAAGTGGTTTTAGAATTATGTTTCCCTGTTTTGGCAATTATGGGGTTGCAAGCCTTCTTTTTAGCAGATAAAAAAGCGCAATGGAAAGCACTTTATGAGACAACAATTTTAGGTGCAGGTATTCTCATTATTTTATTTTTGAGCAAAGGAATGTTTAATTTCTCAGGGCCATCTGATGCACTTTTTGTTAAAAATTTCGGTCCTGAATTTATAACTGCATTAAAGCAGGATCGTATAAATTTGTATACTGCAGATTTGCTTCGATCTGGATTCTTTATTTTGGTTGCTGCAGGTGTATTATGGTTGTTTATTAAAAACTTTTTTGTGCAACGTACTGCAATTATTCTAGTTGGGCTATTTATGGTTTTCGACTTGTTTTTTGTAGATAAAAAATACGTTTCAGCTAAGGATTTTGTTAGTAAATACGAAGTAGAAGTACCGTTTCAAGAAACGCCTGTTGATAGCCAGATTTTAAAGGATACTACCAATTTCCGAGTATTTGAAGTAGCAAATGTTATGGGTTCGCGTACTTCTTATTTCCACAAATCAATTGGAGGTTATAGTGCGGTACGACCAAGACGCATGCAGCAATTATTGGATTATCAAATAGCCAAAAATAATATTGAAGTACTCAATATGCTTAATGTGGTTTACGTGATTCAAAAGGATGAAAAAGACAATGATTTTGTAGTTGCTAATCCAGATGCAAATGGAAATGCTTGGTTTGTGAGCCAAGTTAAAAAAGTAAATTCTCCTGATGAGGAAATGAAAGCGTTGACAAATTTAAACTCTAAAGAAGTTGCTGTTGTAAACCAGAAGGAGTTTCAAGTTCCGACAGTGGCTTTCGCCAAAGATAGTAGCGCTAGTATTACGTTAGAGAGTTATAATCCGAATGCATTAAAGTATAAATCTGTGAATGCAAACGATGGCTTGGCTGTTTTCTCAGAGATGTATTATGCCGATGGTTGGAATGCCTACATTGATAATAAATTAGTTGATCATTTGCGAGTAGATTATACCTTACGTGGGCTAATGGTTCCAAAAGGAAATCACATTATCGAGTTTAAATTTGAACCTCAAGTGGTAAAAACCGGGAGTACCATAACGCTTATCAGTTCTATTTTAATCTTGCTTTTGATTGTGGCAGGAATTTATTTTGAACGTAAAAAGATTGCAACAGCAAACCAATAAATCGAAATTTTCGTTAGAATTTTCAATAACACTGTTGAACTAATCTTGTTTATTTTGTTGTTGCGTATAAAGTTTAAAAAAAACACATTTTGTCTCAAAAAAAGGTACTTATTATCACGTATTATTGGCCGCCGGCAGGAGGACCAGGAGTGCAACGTTGGTTAAAATTTGTCAAATATTTACCTGAGTTCGGTGTACAACCAATTGTTTATATCCCTGAAAACCCAACGTATCCTATCATTGATGAACAATTGACACAAGAGGTTTCTAATGAGATTGTTATTATTCGAAATAAGATTTTTGAACCTTATCAATTGGCATCGTTTTTATCTAAGAATAAAACGAAAAAGATGAATTCGGGAATTATTCCTAACCAAAAAAAGCAATCATTTCTAGATAAAGCTTTTTTATGGATACGAGGTAATTTGTTTATACCAGATGCACGCGTTTTTTGGGTAAAACCGTCTGTGAACTTTTTACAACAGTACATAAAAGAAAATCAAATTGATACAATTGTAACATCCGGACCGCCACACAGTTTGCATCTTATTGGATTGGAATTACAGAAAAGATTGGCTGTAAAATGGATTGCTGATTTTAGAGATCCTTGGACAACTATTGGCTATCATAAGGCATTACGCTTGTGTAATTTTGCCGCATCGACTCACAAAAAGTTGGAAAAACAAGTTCTGAATGCTGCTGATTCGATTTTAGTAACCAGCAAAACTACGAAAGCTGAGTTTGAAGCGATAACATCAAAACCAATCACAGTAATTACCAATGGCTATGACAGCGAAGAGGTGTCAGCGCAAGTTTTGGATAGTAAGTTTTCATTGGCGCATATTGGTTCATTTTTATCAGAACGTAACCCTTTGGCACTATGGGAAAGTTTGGTAGAATTATGTGAAGAACACGCCACATTCAAATCAGATTTGGAGATAAAGCTAATTGGTGCTGTAAGTCAGGATGTTTTAGGAACTATAGAGCGAGTTGGCTTGAATTCCTACGTGAACAACTTAGGTTATGTGTCGCATAAAGAAGCTATTGCTCACCAACGCAAATCGCAAGTACTACTGCTTATCGAAATAGATTCAGTTGACACCAAAAGTATTATTCCTGGTAAATTATTTGAATATATGGTTTCCAACAGGCCAATAATCGCAATTGGTCCGAAAGATTCTGATTTTGCCGAAATTATTACTCAGACTAATACGGGCGTATTTTTTGAGTACTCAGATAAAGTGAAGCTGAAAAGTGTAATTTTGGACCATTATAACCAATTTTTACAAGGGAAATTACAATCACATCCTGTTGGTTTACAGCAATATTCGCGTAAAAATTTAACTCAAGAACTAGCAATTTTATTAAAAAAAGTCTAAAAATAAAAGCAAAGTAAGTAACACTTTGCACAAAATCACAATGGGAATAGTTCTTAATCAATCTTTAAAAAATACAATAATTACCTATGTAGGTTTTGGTATCGGTGCAATTAATACACTTTATTTATATCCATTTTTTTTAGGAACTGTATTTTATGCTCTAACTAATTACATACTTTCTTGGGCAAATATTATTATGCCTTTGTTAGCCTTTGGGATGCAAAACACTTTAGTAAAGTTTTATACGCAATATGAAACAGAGGAGGAACGCTCTCGTTTTTTATCTTTTACTGTTTTAATTCCTCTATTGTTGTGTGTTCCGTTAGGATTGATAGGATTGTTCTTTTTTGAACCCATTTCGCTATACTTGAGTAAAGAAAACCCTGTTGTTAAAGACTATTTGTGGCTTATTCCATTTATCGGCCTCAGTATGGCTTACTTCGAGATTTTTTATGCTTGGGCTAGAGTACACATGCATTCAGTTTTTGGCAATTTTGTTAAAGAGGTTGGCCTAAGATTATTTTCTTTATTTGCTTTGATTGGAGTTTATTACGGATGGATTTCTGTTGTTGAATTTATTTATGTCACTGCTATTATTTATTTTCTGGCTTTTATTATTACCATGCTTTATGCTTTCCGTATAAAAAAACCTGTGTTCCAGTTCTCTATTCCGCAAAATGTGAAAGATGTTTTAGTGTATACTTTTTTCATTATTTTGTCAGGTAGTGTTGCGGTAATGTTGTTAGATATCGATAAGATAATGCTCAATCAATATATTAAAATTGAGAATATAGCCTATTATTCAGTTGCTACTTACATTGCTTCTGTGATTGCAGTTCCCAGTCGTGCAATGCATCAGATCACTTATCCAATAACTGCTAAATTGATGCATGAGAATAAACATGATGAATTAAATGATTTGTATAAAAAGACTTCTATTAATCTGCAAGTGGTTGGTGGTTTTGTAATGCTGTGTATTTTTGTTAACATCAATCAGCTTTATGTTATGGTTCCAAAAGAATATGGCGGTGGAATTCTTGTGGTATTTTTGATTGGTATATCTAAATATTTTGATTTGATTTTGGGAAATAATAATGCGATTATTTTCAATTCAAAATACTATCGCATGGTCTTGTTTTTAGGATTATTGCTTGTTTTTTTGACAGTTGGGTTAAATATGTTTTTTATACCAAGATTTGCAATTACAGGAACTGCAGTCGCTACGCTTTTATCTATAACTTTATATAGTTTGGCTAAATTACTTTTTGTTGTCAAACGAATGCATTTGTATCCATTTACAAAACAAACTGTGTATTCCTTAGGAATTACGCTCTTACTATTTTTGTTGTTTTATTTTTGGGACTTTTCATTTGTACCAATTTTGAACATCATGTTAAAATCGATATTAATTACAGTTGTTTACATAGGTGTTAACTATAAACTAGTTATTTCTCCCGAGATTAACAATGCTATTGATATGGTTCTAGTTAAGTTGAAAATTCGTTCCTAGTACAGGTAAATAATTACGTTTTTCGTTCTAAAGTCGGTTTTGTAATAAAGCACTTCTTTTTGTGGTGTAAATATCACCTAAAGTTGGTATTGCCAGTCCTGCATTTTGGAGGTAAATTTGCGGAGTTAATTTTTAGCAAATCAAAAAAATTACAACCAAGTATGGAATCAGAAATTATACTTCAAGACGTTTCAGAAGTTCAAAAAAAGAATTTCTATTTTACCTTAAAAAATAAGATTGCAGATGGTTTTGTTATTTTAGAACAAAATGACAAATTGCCTTACATTGTTCTACGCAGAGAAAAACAACAAATTGATCACTTATTTAATTTTGTATTATGTTGTATTACATTGGGGTTATGGTCATTTGTTTGGCTGTATCATGCAAGAGTAAGCGCGAAGCCGCGGGAGATTATTATTGCGATTGATGAGGACGGTAATATTTTTGAAGAAAATTGCTACATGGCGTAAAAAATACTATTTTTGGGTCCATAAACAACCCCAAACCTATGAAAAAAAGTATCCTTTTAGTAGCATTGCTACTTTTGGCCATTGCGCCAGTTGTTGCACAAACAAAAAATGACTCAATTGTAATACCGAAAAACAATTTTAAAATTAGTTTGACAAGTTTGGCATTCAAAAACATTCAACTTCAGTACGAAAGAAGCGTTTCAAAACGAATCGGAATAGTATTAGGTTACAGTTTTATTCCCTCAGGTGCCTTACCGTTCCAAAAAACAATTAATGAATTCGCATCTGATAATCAAGATACACAAGGGATTTTTGAAAACGCTACTTTAGGCTATACAGCGATAACTCCTGAGGTTCGATTTTATCTTGGAAAAGGATACGGAAAAGGATTTTACATTGCTCCTTTTTACAGAAATGTAAAGTATGATATTTCAAATATAAATTTTACGTTTGATACAAGTCAAGTTGGAGCTACACAAGAAAATCTGGCTGTTGGAGGTAAATTAACTGCCAACTCATTCGGGTTACAATTGGGAGCACAATTTAATTTAGGCAAACATTTTATTTTAGATTGGTGGATTGTAGGACCTCATTACGGTACATCTGATGGAAATTTTCAGGGTGTTACAGATCGTGATTTGAATGCTTTTGAGCAAAATGAATTGCGCAACCAATTAGAAGATATTGAGTTACCTTTATCTGATGTGACTTCAACTGTAACTGCTCGTGGAGCAACCATTAAAGTAAGCGGCCCTTGGGGCGGTGTACGCAGTGGTATTAGTTTAGGTTACCGATTTTAAGCAAAGAAAGTTTATCAATAAAAAAAGCCGATTCTTTTAGGGAATCGGCTTTTTGCTTTTATAAATCGGCCTTTATAAAACTGCTTTCAAATAACTTGCAGTAATCGATTTTTTATTTTTTACAATTTGTTCTGGTGTACCAACAGCGAGTAATTGGCCGCCATTTTCGCCTCCTTCTGGACCCAAATCAATAATCCAATCGGCGCACTTAATCAAATCTAAATTGTGTTCAATTACGATGATGGAATGTCCTTTGTCAATTAACGCGTCAAATGAAGCTAAGAGTTTTTTAATATCGTGAAAATGCAGTCCTGTTGTAGGTTCATCAAACACAAACAAAGCTTTGTCTTTTGTGGCTCCTTTGACTAAAAATGAAGCTAATTTGATTCGCTGTGCCTCACCACCAGAAAGGGTAGAAGAGGACTGTCCTAATTGTACATAACCCAAACCTACATCCTGTAATGGCTGTAGTTTTTGAGTGATTTTAGTTTGTTTGTGAGCGGCAAAAAAGGCAAGAGCATCATCTATGGTTAAACTCAATATTTCATGGATGTTTTTGCCCTCAAAAGTCACTTCTAGTACTTCCTTTTTAAAGCGTTTCCCTTGGCAAGTTTCGCAAGGTAATTGAACATCGGCCATAAAGACCATTTCTACATTAATACTACCTTCTCCTTTGCATGTTTCGCAGCGTCCGCCATCTACATTAAATGAGAAATGTTTGGCTTGGTATGCTCTCAGTTTAGAGAGTTTTTCTCGAGCATACAAATCTCTGATATCGTCGTATGCTTTGATATAAGTAACAGGATTAGATCGCGAACTCCGACCAATCGGGTTTTGATCTACATATTCAATGTGTTTTATTTGTGAAAACGAGCCTGTCATTTCACTAAACTGCCCTGCTTTGTCTCCTACATTTTCCAGCTTTTTTTGCATAGCAGGAAACAGAATCTTTTTTATCAAGGTACTTTTTCCACTTCCTGAAACTCCAGTAATAACAGTTAGGACATCTAATGGAAAAGTAACATCTATATTTTGTAAATTATTTTCTCTAGCTCCTTTTATTTCGATATGATTTTTAAACAACCTTCTTTTTTTAGGCACTTCAATGGCTAAATCTCCGTTCAGGTATTTGGCTGTAAGCGAATCGGCTTTCAGAATTTCTGGATAAGTACCTTGCGCCACCAAATTTCCGCCTAATGTTCCTGCTTCGGGACCAATATCAATAATCATATCAGCCGCTTTCATGATGTCCTCGTCGTGTTCTACTACAATTACGGTATTTCCTAAATCACGTAACGAAAGCAATACCTGAATCAATCGTTCGGTATCTTTTGGGTGTAAACCAATACTAGGTTCGTCCAAGATATACATGGATCCTACCAAGCTACTACCAAGAGAAGTTGCTAAATTGATTCGCTGCGACTCACCGCCTGATAAGGTAGCGGAGTTTCGGTTTAAGGTCAAATAATCGAGTCCTACTTGCGTTAAAAATGACAATCGGTTATTGATTTCAACTAGCAATCGTTTGGCAATTTGTTGCTCATAAGTATCTAGTTGAATGTCTTTAAAAAACGTAACCAAGTGTTTTATTGGTAAGTCAACTAAGTCAGAAACAGTTTTTCCGTTAATTTTAACGTAAGAGGCCTCCACACGAAGGCGTTTGCCTTTACATGCCGTACATTTTGTTTTACCTCGGTAACGCGACAGCATTACTCGGTTTTGTATTTTGTAATTTTTCTCTTCTAATTCTTTAAAAAAGGCATTCAAACCAATAAAATAAGAATTTCCAGTCCACAACAACTCTTTTTGTGCGTCGCTCAATTGGTAATAAGGTTTGTGAATAGGGAAATCAAATTTATAAGCTTTGTTAACCAATTCATCTCTGTACCATCCCATACTTTCACCTCGCCACGGATAAATAGCGTTTTCAAATACGGATAAGGTAGTGTTCGGCACAACTAATTCAGCATCTACACCAATAATGTTTCCGTAGCCTTCGCACACCGGACAAGCTCCATATGGATTATTGAAGCTGAATAGATGTACATTGGGCTCTAAAAAAGCAATGCCATCTAACTCAAAATTGTTTGAGAAAGAGTACTTTTTATCGCCGGTTAAGTCTTGCAAATAACAAATTCCTTTCCCTTCAAAAAAGGCAGTCTGAACTGCATCAGCCAATCGGTTAAAGAATTCTTCTTCGTCTTTGACTACAATTCGGTCAACAATTAAAAAGATCGTTTTTTTATCTAAATTATCTGGTAATTCATCAAGTCGAACCATTTCGTTATCAACCAAAATCCTTGCGAAACCTTGCTGCAGGAGTACATTTAATTTGTCTTTGAGAAGTCTGCCTTCTTCGAGATGAATCGGGGCAAGGAGTAGCCATTTACTGTCTAATGGAAGCGATTTTACTTCGTTTACAACATCAGTAACAGTGTTTTTTTTAACCTCTTGACCAGAAATTGGTGAAAATGTACGACCAATACGAGCGTACAACAATTTCATATAATCATAAATCTCGGTTGATGTACCAACTGTTGATCTCGCGTTTGTAGTATTCACTTTTTGCTCAATCGCAATTGCAGGAGCTATACCTTTGATATATTCTACTTTTGGTTTGTCTAAACGACCGAGAAATTGACGTGCATACGATGATAAACTTTCTACATACCTGCGCTGTCCTTCTGCATAAAGCGTATCAAATGCCAAACTAGATTTTCCTGAGCCTGAAAGTCCCGTTATTACAACTAATTTATTACGCGGTATGGCCACATCCACATTTTTTAAATTGTGAACTTGAGCTCCTTTGATAATAATATTTTTCTTTGGATCTAGCTGAGAAAGGTCAATTTGCATACAAATGATAATTTTTACAAAAGTAAGCATTTTTGAACAGAGTTTTGAGCGTGAACAACTCACAAATAATATTTAAAACAGGTATTCTGACAGGTTTAATACGTCATCCCAATTTTATGAGGCTGATATGTGTAATAAATACTATTTTTAGATTTACTTTTGAAAAAATAAACTTTTGAACCTTGAAAACACCTATTTACTTCCTAATTCTATTTTGTTATTCTGTTGCATTTTCGCAGGAATTGCCACCTATTGTAAAGTATAACTCGGCAACTTATGGTGCGGGAAATCAAAACTGGATGATTGCGCAAGATGAAAATCATTTTGTTTTTTTTGCAAACAATGAGGGTTTACTTGAATATAATGGCGCTAGTTGGGAGTTGTATCCTTCGCCAAACGAAACAATTTTACGTTCGGTTAAAGTGATAGGCAATAAAGTTTACACTGGTTGTTACATGGAATTTGGCTTTTGGTCAAGGCAAGCGAACGGAAAATTGAAGTACAATTCGTTAAGTAAAAAGATAAAATCAAAAATTTTAGATGACGAACAGTTTTGGAACATCTTGCAATACGAGCATTGGGTTGTTTTTCAATCGTTAAACAGGATTTATATTTACGACTCAAAATTAAATAGTTTTAAGATTATTAGTCCTAAAAATACGATTACGAAGTCATTTTGGACCAAGAACGGCATCTTTTTTCAAACAGTTAATCAAGGTTTGTTTGAAATAGAGAATGGCAAAGCTCGTTTGGTTTCGAACAGTCCGATTTTACAGAATAATAAAATTGTAAATCTTTTTTCAGATGCGGATGGTTTGCTGATTCAAACGCAGCTAAATGGTTTTTACAAGTTAGTTGGAAATACCGTAACTAAGTTTAGCACCGAAGTAGATGCTGAATTGGCGGCCAGTAGCGTGTATAGTAGTCAACGGCTTTCTGATGGAAGTTTTGCACTGGGAACAGTGTCTAACGGAATTTACATTATTAGTTCTACAGGTCGATTCCAATATCATATCACTCAAAACAAAGGATTAAGTAACAATACTGCACTTTCATTATTTGAGGATGATGATAAAAATTTATGGGTTGGCCTCGATAACGGTATCAATTGTATCAACTTGCAATCTCCTGTTCAAAATTATGTAGACGATACGGGTACTTTAGGAACAGTTTACGCTTCAAAGTTGTACAAAGGAATCCTTTACATTGGTACCAACCAAGGTTTGTTTTACAAAAAATATGGTGGTAATGATTCTTTTAAGTTCATTCCAGGAACTAAGGGGCAAGTATGGTCGTTATTCACTTTTGACAATACTTTATTTTGTGGCCATGACTCGGGTACTTTTGTTGTTGATATAGGAGTAGCACAATCTATTTTTTCGGCCTCAGGAACATGGAAATTTGAGTCTGTTCCTAACCAAAAGGGACTCTTGCTACAAGGAAATTATTACGGAATTTCAGTCCTACAAAAGACTGCTTCTGGTTGGCGTTTTAAAAACAAAATCGCCGGTTTTAATAATTCTTCAAAATATTTTGAAGCTACTGCGAAAAATCAAATTTTTATAAGCCACGAATATAAAGGAGTCTATCGCTTAAACGTGGACGCTAACTGGAGCAAAATTACATCTTTATACACGTATCAATCTCCGAGCAAAGGCAAACATGCCAGTTTAACGCAATTTAATAATGCTATTTATTACGCTAACAAGCAAGGGATATATAAATTGAATGTAGCAACCAATCAATTTGCTAAAGACAGTTTGTTAAGTAATGTATTTGCCAAAGACGAATACACCTCAGGTAAGTTAATTGTAGACGAGTCGAACAAAATCTGGCTTTTTTCTAAAAA
The DNA here is from genome assembly GCF_011365745.1 of Flavobacterium turcicum. Lineage (GTDB taxonomy): Bacteria > Bacteroidota > Bacteroidia > Flavobacteriales > Flavobacteriaceae > Flavobacterium > Flavobacterium turcicum. Next base: position 134,454 of record NZ_JAAOBY010000006.1, read on the forward strand.
TTACATCCACTATTTTTCAATTGGCAAATTAAGTAGCCAACTAAAACAAAATGTAATCCCAATTCCAGCATTTTTAACCAATTCGATGTTAGGATATGAAAACATAACTCAAATTTCTAATGCAAATTATTTAATAGGAACAACAGACGGTTACTACATTTTAAATCTGAATGATTTGACTTTTAAAAACTACAAAGTTGCTATTACGTCAGTTACAATCAACAAACAGAACGAGGCTAATAAAAATCAAGAAATTCAGGGCAAAGGTCTTTTTAAATATGATGAAAACAACATTACGATAAATTACACCGTTCCGGAGTACAATAAGTACATTAATACAGAATTTCAATATCTGTTGACAGGTTTTCAAGAAGAGTGGAGCGAATGGAATTCTAAAACGTCTATTAATTTTAAAAATTTACCACCAGGTGATTATGTTCTAAAAGTACGTGCCAAATATGCCAATGGTACGCTTGATGAGGGTGTAAGTTATAGTTTTACGGTAAAAAAACCTTGGTATTTAACCAACCTTGCTTTGCTGATTTATTTCGTTCTCTTTGTCATTTCAGCTAGATTCATCCACAAAGCATACAAAAAATATTATCAAGAAAAAGAGCTTAAGTTAATTGAAGAAAATAATCTTTTGTTGGAGATTAAAGAGTTAGAAAATGAACAAGAACTCATGCGCGTGCGCAACGAACAGCTTTCTCGCGATGTAGATACCAAAAACAGAGAACTAGCGGTGTCAACCATGAGTTTAAACAGTAAAAATGAATTGCTCGCTTTTATAAAAGAAGATTTAAAGAAAACTTCCGAAGAGGGAAGTAAAAGCATTAAATCTGTTATTTCTACAATCAATAAAAACATTTCTGAAGGCGATAGTTGGAGCGTTTTTAAAGAAGCTTTTGATAATGCTGATAAAGATTTCTTGAAGAAAGTAAAAGACGCACATCCAAATTTAACTCCAAACGATTTACGATTGTGCGCTTACTTACGATTGAATCTTTCGTCTAAGGAAGTTGCTCCATTGTTAAACATCTCTGTTCGAAGTGTCGAAATTAAAAGATATCGTTTGCGTAAAAAGATGGGATTATCACATGAACAAGGACTTGTTGAGTATATTTTAGCTGTATAGGTGAGTCGAATTTAATGGATATTACCTATACATCACCACAACATTAACGTTATTGTTGGATGATTTAACATTTTTGTGGGGGATATTTTTCTGTAAAAAGGCTCGCTTTTCAATGTATGTTTGGAGATTCTAAATTAATTAGATGTTTTTTTGCATTGTATGTTTTTTGTTGAGGTTCTTTTTGATTTATTATTAGTTGTTACTGCTAATTTTATCATTCACAAAAAACACAAATTATGAAGTCAAACTATCTACTCATTCTTTTTCTATTTCTGACCTCCTTTGGTTTTGCCCAAGGAAATGATATAGGAGGAGTTGTTAAAGAAGCAGGTTCTGGTTTACCTATTCCAGGAGTAAACATTCAAGTTAAAAATGCAACCTCAGGAACATCCACAGACATGGATGGACGTTTCTCTATTAAAAACGTGCCAGCAGGAGCAACTTTAGTGTTTTCATACGTTGGATACAAAAACCTTGAATTTAAAGTTACCTCTATAGATAATGCATTGAATATTGTGATGCAAGAGGATTCAAAAGTACTTGACGAGGTAGTCGTGATTGGTTACGGAAGTCAAAAAAAGCGTGAAGTAACTGGTGCTGTTTCAGTAGTGGACAGTAAAACTCTTGAAACATTAAAGCCCGTTCGTGTTGAGCAAGCCCTTCAAGGTACCGTTTCGGGAGTGAATGTAACTACTACATCAGGTGCTCCGGGTGCTTCATTAGATATCAGAATTAGAGGTATTGCTACCAATGGTGAGAACAGACCTACTACAATCATTGACGGTTATGTAGGAGAGTTGGGCTTATTAAATCCTAATGACATTGAATCGATCACTGTCTTGAAGGATGCTCAAGCAGCCATTTATGGAACAATTGGTGCTAATGGTATTATTTTAATTACGACAAAGTCTGGTAAAAAGAATTCCAAAGGTAAATTAAGTTACAATACTTACACTGGTTTTCAAGAAACATCAAGATCACTACCAACATTAAATGCTACTGAGTATGCTTTACTTTTAAATGAAAGTTATGCTAATGGTGGTGCTGCCATTCCTTTTACTAATGTATCAGGTTTAGGTAAAGGTACTGATTGGCAAAAAGAGATTTTTAGTACCAATGTCCCAGTTATAAGCCATGATTTGTCTTTTTCAGGTGGTTCTGATAAAATTACTTATTCTGTGAGTGGTTCACACATTGATCAAGAGGGAATTATCGGTCGAGCAAAATCAGGTTTTTTAAGAAATACTGCCAGAATTGGACTAAGTGCAGATGTTACTGATAAACTGAAATTGAAGACCAATGTAATTTACACTTACTTTAATAGAAAATCTTTAAATGAAAACGGACTAGGTTCAGTTTTATTCAATGCCTTGAATTTACCAGCAACACTTGCGCCTTATGATGCAAATGGCAATTTTACCAAAGTGCCAAGCCCAGCAGGTTTGGGTTTTGAAATTATCAACCCTCTAGAGCAAATGGCTAATACTTACAATGACTACAATTTCAAAAAAATCAACGGAAATTTTGGTTTAGAGTACAAAGCATTTAAAAATTTTGTGATTTCTAGTACCATTGGTTTCAATACAGCGAACAGTGAAGCAAAATCTTTTGCAAAGCAAGTATCCTACGGTGGTAAAGTTTTTGATGTATTGCGTAGTTCAGTATCTCAAAATGCGATTAATGATAACGATTATTCTTTCGATTTATTCGGAACTTACTCAAACAAATTTGGTGAAAATCATAATGTAACTGCAACGATAGGTAACACCATTTACAAGTCGTTTGGTAATGGTTTGTTTGCAACAGGATATGATGTGCCCTATAATTCATGGGAATTTGCTGATATTACTCTAACAAGAGGTGTTCCGCCGGAAGGTACGATTCCAGTTGGGTCTTATGTTTACGATGAGCGCAGACTGTCTTACTTTGCAAGAGGACAATATGATTATAAAGGAAAGTATTTATTCTCCGCTATGATTCGAAGAGATGCTTCAACAAAATTTGGTCCGGGTAACAGAGTGGGTTATTTCCCTTCATTAACTGCGGGTTGGGTAATTTCTGATGAAGGTTTTTTTGGAAAAGACAAACTTGTTAATTTTATGAAATTAAGAGGAAGTTATGGAACATTGGGTAATGACCAAATTCAAAATAATGGATACATTTCTCAATTAACTGGTGAGGCAACTTATGTTTTTGATGGGACTTTAATTAACGGTTTGGCTACGGGACAAATTCCTAATCCAAATTTAAAATGGGAAGAAGCTAGGAAATTTGATGTTGGTTTAGATTTGAGATTACTAAATGACAAAGTTTCAATTGTGGCTGATTATTTTATTGACACAAGAGCTGATTTATTGATCACTAATATACCAGTTTCTGGTATTAATGGAACCGCAGCGCCAGGAGCGTCTTCACCAACAATAAATGGAGGTACTGTGAGAAATTCAGGATTTGAGTTTGCTGTTGATTATAAAAATAAATTCTCGGATAGTTTTTCAGTTAATTTAGGGTACAATGTTACTTTTATTAAAAATGAAGTTCTAAGCACAAATGGAGTACCATTTATACCAAACGGATCTTTCGGGGTAGGTCAACAAGCACCATCAAGAATGCAAGTAGGTTTGCCAATCGGATATTTTTATGGTTATAAAACGGATGGAATCTTCCAAAATCAAGCTGAGGTCGATGCACATCCATCTCAATTAGCACTTGGTGCTGAAGCTAGTCCTGGAGATTTACGATTTGTAGATGTTAATGGTGATGGTACTTTAGACGACAAAGACAGAACCAACATCGGTGATCCTATTCCAACAGCAACAATGGGTTTCAATATTCAAATGAATTACAAGCAATTTGATTTTGCCATGTATACATTTGCTTCCGTTGGTAATGATATTGTTCGTAACTACGAAAGAAACCTTACAGATGTCAATAGATTAAACTACGTTTTAGGCCGTTGGACAGGTGAAGGAAGTACAAACTCGATTCCAAGAGTAACTACTGGAGCTACTGGAAATTCAAATTTCTCAAGCTATTTTGTAGAAGACGGATCTTATGCACGAATTCAAAATATTCAGTTAGGCTATTCAGTAAAACCGAGTTTTGTAGAAAAAGCGGGTATTTCAAAAGTACGTTTATACGCAGCGGTAAACAACCTTTATACATTTACAAAGTACCGTGGTTATGATCCAGGTGCTTCAAATGGAGCTCCAATTGGTGGAGGTATTGACAATGGTTTTTACCCTATTCCAAGAACCTATTTGTTAGGTTTAAATCTTAATTTTTAATTCTACACCCAATGAAAAAGTATATTTATATTAGTTTACTTTCGGTTGCTGTTAGCTCTACTTTAATCGTTTCTTGTAGCGATGAATTTATAGACAGACCGGTTCAGTATTCAATCGATTCAGAGAATTATTTTAATTCAAAATCTGATTATGACAACGCATTAATTGCAACCTATGATATTTTACAGTCAACTTACTTGAATGTTTTATTAGGAGAAATTGCTTCGGATAATACCTTAGCAGGTGGAGAAAGTCAATTAGATACTCCTGGTTTTCAGCAGATTGATGATATGATTCATACGCCAGTAAATAGTAATTTGAAAAATCTTTGGGATTTCATGTTTGCAGGAGTACAACGTGCCAACTATATCCTAGAGTTCAAAGACAAAACTGATTTTACAGGAAAAAATCAAGTGATTGCCGAAGCTCGTTTTTTGAGAGCCTATTTTCACTTTGAATTAGTAAAATGGTTTGGAGGAATCCCTATGAAAGGTGATGCACGCTTTAGTCCAGGTGATGAAAAATCAATCAAAAGATCGACTCCAGCAGAAGTGTATGCATCTATTGAGGCAGATTTGATTTTTGCATCTGAAAACTTACCAGTTACAGCTACCCAAAAAGGACGTGTAACTCGTGGTGCGGCATTAGCACTTTTGGGTAAAGCGTATTTGTATCAAAGTAAATTTGCACCTGCTGCTACCGCTCTAGAGCGCGTAATAAATTCTTCAGCATACTCATTAGTGGCTAATTACAATTCTATTTTTGAAGAAGCTGGTGAAAATGGTGTAGAATCAGTTTTCGAAGTTCAATACACCGATACCGAAGGTGCTGGTTTTGGCTGTTTGCAATGTAGTGAAGGAAACGTAGCTGTTGGTTTTAGCGGACCACGTAACTATACAGGTGATTTATTTAGCTCTGGATTTAGTTTTAATGTTCCTACACAAAAAATTGTAAACGCTTTTGAAGCGGGTGATAACAGAAAAGCAGTTGCTATTTTAGATATTGAAGCTTGGGCAGCAAGTACAGGCGCTACTTTTGGCAAAGGATATGAGCACACTGGATTTTTTAACAGAAAGTACATTCCAAGAAAAAGACGTACAAATGCACAAGGTGATTTGAACTTAACAAACCCTAACAATTACAGAGCCATTCGTTATGCTGATGTTTTATTGATGGCTGCTGAGGCTTTAAATCGCGGAAACATCGATGATGCCAAAGCAAGAGGCTATTTAAATCTAGTACGTCGTCGTGCGTTTGGCGATTTAAATCATGATATTTCTTCTTCGGGAGCGGCTTTAACAGATTTTATTTGGGCGGAAAGAAGAGTGGAACTCGCAGGAGAGGGTCATCGTTTCTTTGACTTAGTTCGTACCGGAAAAGCGGCTCAAGAAATTACAGGATTTACAGCAAATAAGCACGAATTGTTTCCAATTCCAATCGAAGAAATTCAGTTTGCTAACGGAAATTGGGCACAAAATCCAGGATACTAAAAACTAATACTATTTAGATATGAAAAAGTTAAAATTAATACTAAGTGTTTTTGTACTGACATTCGCTTTTGGGTGCTCAGAGGAAAATAACGATGTTGATTTAGACAGCATCGCTGCTCCATCTAATATCTCAGCACTAACAACGATTACGCAGGACAATACGGGTAATGTTACCTTTTTGCCGAAAGGTGATGGGGTGACGCAATTCGAAATTTATTTTGGCGACACAACTACAGCTCCAGTGTTTTTGAGAGCTGGTGAGACATACACACACAAATACAAGGAGGGGAAATACAATGCTCGTATTGTTGGTGTGACTTTGAATGGTAAAAGAACAGAAACTACTCAAGAAGTTATGGTTTCTTTCTTGGCGCCACGCAATTTAGTTACAAAAGTAGGAATCGGAAGTAATCTAGGAATTACAGTTTCTGCCGAAGCGGAATTAGAAACCTTCTTTCAAGTTTATTTTGGAGATGTTGCTAACGAAGTACCAGTTGACTTTATGCAAGGGGATGTCGTTTCTCATACGTACAAAGCAGCAGGTACTTATCAAGTGAGAGTGGTGGCACTAAGCGGTGGTGCAGCAAAAGCTGAAAAAACAGAAAGTGTTACAGTAACTAACTTATTTGCCGCTCCGGCTCCTACCATTCCTGCTGCAAATGTAATATCTATGTTTAGCAACAGCTACACAAATGTTGCAGTCGATACTTGGAGAACATCATGGTCACAAGCAACCCTTGAGGATATTAATATTAGTGGTAATGCTACTAAAAAATACAGCGCGTTGAATTTTGTTGGAATCGAAACTACATCTTCTCCTATAAATGCATCAGCGATGACTTTTTTCCATATCGATATTTGGTCAGCTGATTTAACTGAATTCAAAGTGAAGTTAGTCGATTTTGGTGCCAATGGTGTTTTTGCTGGAGGTGATGATAGAGAACACGAAATTACAATTGCCAACCCAAAAAGAGAACAATGGGTAAGTTTAGATCTACCTTTGAGTGATTTTATTGGTTTAACTACGCGTAGTCATATTGCACAATTGATTTTAGTTGGAGCACCAGCTTCAAATAATACAGTGTATGTTGATAATGTCTTCTTTTACAATTTAGCAGGATCAATTACTGCTTCGCCAAACCCTACTTTACCAGCATCCAAAGTAATCTCTATGTTTAGTGATGTTTACACCAATGTAGCAGTTGATACTTGGAGAACTTCTTGGTCTAGCGCTACATTAACAGATGTAAGTATTAGTGGCAACGCTGCAAAAAAATACAGTAATCTTGATTTCGTGGGTATCGAAACTACTAGTGCGCCAATCAATGCAACTAATATGACACATTTTCATACAGATGTATGGTCGTCTGATTTTACACAATTCAAAATTAAGTTAGTAGATTTTGGTGCTAATGGTGTTTTCGGTGGTGGTGACGATGTTGAACATGAAGTAGCTATTACATCACCTGCAAAAAATACTTGGGTAAGCCTTGATATTCCATTGACTCAGTTTACAGGTTTAACAACGAGAGCTCATATTGCACAACTAATTTATGTTGGAGTTCCATCCGGAAATACAACCGTTCATGTTGATAATGTTTATTTCCATAACTAAATCGAAATCAGATTTAAAATAATAAGAAAATGAAAAAATTAATATCAAACATTGTTGCTCTTTTTGCCCTTCTATTGATGGTCAATTGTCAAGAGGATAACCTAGGTTTTGGCGAAATTGATGCGCCTTCAGGCCTACAAGTAACTGTAGAGTTAGTTGGTAAAACGGCTGCTTTGCCTAACGGTGATGGATCAGGTAAAGTAAAGTTTATAAGCAAAGCTGATAATGCCATTTCATACCAGTATGTTTTTAGTGATGGTACTTCTAAAAATGTTCCTAGTGGCGTTTTCGAAAATACGTTTTTAACACCGGGCACCAACACTTACACAGTAACAGTGATTGCCTCTGGAGCAGGTGGAGTTAGTTCAAGTAGTACTATTGAAGTTACTGTTTTTAGTGATTTTAAGGATGAAATTGCGGTACAACGTCTTACAGGTGGTACATCTAGAAAATGGTATTGGGCACAAAGCGAGCCAGGCCACTTAGGTGTAGGACCGAACGTAGCTTGGGCTGATCCTACTTTTGGTATGCAAAATTACTACCCAGCTTTCTATAGCGCAGCAGCCAATGAAAAATCTGCCACATGTTTGTACAAAAGTGTAATGACATTCTCACTTGTTGGTCAACAAATGAAATTTGAATTGGATAACAAAGGTGAAACATACTATAACGGTGCTTTTAAAGGCGGCGGAGATGATGTTTGCGCACCTTTAAATACAAGTGGTCTAAAAACAGTAACTTTAAGTAAATCAGAATCTTTTGTTTCTAAAAATCCGGATGCGAAAACACAAACAAGAGGAACTGTGATTAATATTGCTGATGGCGGTTTCATGGGTTATTTTGTTGGAGCTAGCTCTTACGAAATTTTAAGTATTACTGACAATCGTATGACAGTTCGTGTAATTCAATCAGGAAATCCTTTCCTAGCTTGGTACCATACTTTTACGACATCGCCAGCGGGTTCAGTAGTGAATCCAACGCCTATAACGGATTATACTGTGTTAAAATTTTCAGACGAATTTAACGTAGATGGTGCTCCAGACCCTACAAAATGGGGTTACGATTTAGGTACTGGTACAAACGGTTGGGGTAATAACGAATCTCAAAGTTACACAAGCGCAGCCGATAACGTTGTGGTGTCAAACGGAACTTTGAAAATTACTGCCAAAAAAGTAGGTTCAAGTTATACATCTGCTCGTATCAAAACAGAAAATAAATTTGAATTTACTTACGGTAAAATTGAAGTAAGAGCCAAATTACCAATCGGGCGTGGCACTTGGCCTGCTATCTGGTCCCTTGGTGAAAATTATGCTACCAATCCTTGGCCTGCCTGTGGTGAAATTGATTATATGGAACACAGAGGAAACGAACAAAATGTAATTCATGGTTCTTTCCATTATCCAGGTAATTTTGGAGGTAGTGCGAATACAGCAAAAAAAACAATTCCTAATGTTTCGACAGAGTTTCATATTTACAAAACTCTTTGGACTCCTACATCGGTACAAATTTATGTTGATGATACCTTGGTACACTCCGTAAATAACACAAGTAGTTTACCATTCAATAAGGATTTTTTCTTGATAATGAATGTGGCAATGGGTGGTACTTTTGGTGGTGCAATTGATCCTGCTTTCGTACAATCAGCAATGGAGGTGGACTACGTTCGAGTTTACCAATAGCGGTATATTTATAAATCAATCAATAAAAGGTAGGTGTCATTACCTGCCTTTTGTTTTTTAAAAAAGACTAAAAATGAAACATTCATTTATATATCTGGCAGTTTGTGTAAGCGTTGCGGTGGCTTGTAGTAAGCAAACATTGCAAGCTCCAGTAACTATGAAAACGACCAATCTATTAGACCGTAAGGTTGATTCTGTTTTAAATTTAATGACGCTGTCTGAAAAAGTAGGTCAACTCAATCAGTACAATGGTTTTTGGGATATAACTGGGCCTACGCCAAAAGAAGGTCAAGCAGCCAAAAAATACGACGATTTAAAAAAGGGTTTGGTAGGATCTATGCTCAACGTAAAAGGGGTGAAGGATGTACGTGCCTTGCAAAAAATTGCTGTTGAAGAAACTCGTTTAGGTATTCCCCTAATTTTTGGGTTTGACGTCATTCATGGATACAAAACAATCAGCCCAATTCCGTTAGCCGAAGCAGCTAGTTGGGATTTAGTAGCGATCAAAAAATCAGCGGCAATTGCAGCCGAAGAAGCTGCTGCAGTAGGTTTAAATTGGACTTTTGCACCAATGGTTGATGTAGCGCGAGATGCCCGTTGGGGTCGCGTGATGGAAGGCGCTGGCGAAGACCCGTTTTTAGGAAGTAAAATCGCAGTAGCTCGTGTGCAAGGTTTTCAAGGAATGGATTTGGCAGCGACCAATACAATTTTGGCCTGTGCAAAACATTTTGCAGGTTATGCTTTCGCAGAATCAGGGCGCGATTATAATACAGTTGATATCAGCGAATCAGTTTTGCAAAACACTATTTTTCCTCCGTTCAAAGCTGCAGCTGATGCTGGCGTGCGTACCTTCATGAATTCATTCAATGAGTTAAATGGTGTGCCTGCAACGGGAAGTGCTTACCTGCAAAGAGAAATTTTGAAAAAAGATTGGAATTTCGACGGATTCGTAGTCTCTGATTGGGGTTCTATTAACGAAATGATTCCACACGGATTTGCAAAAGACAGCAGACATGCCGCTGAATTAGCTATCAACGCAGGTTCTGATATGGATATGGAATCTTCAGCATACGTGGATCATTTGGTTCAATTAGTTAAAGAAGGTAAGGTTAAAGAAGCGACAATCAACGATGCTGCAAGACGAATTTTGAAAGTAAAATTCGAATTGGGATTGTTTGATGATCCGTACAAATATTGTGATGAAAATCGTGAGAAAACAACAGTTGGAAAGCAAGAATTTCATGATGGCGTTTTAGATGTGGCTAAGAAGTCTATCGTTTTATTAAAAAATGAAAAAAACTTGTTGCCTTTACAAAAATCAGGTCAAAAAATTGCCATTATTGGCGCACTTGCGGCAGATAAAACAAGTCCGCTAGGAAGTTGGCGCATTGCTGCTGATGATAACACAGCAGTTTCCGTCGTGGAAGGGATGCAAAAGTATACCGGAAATCAAATTACCTACGTTAAAGGTGCTGATGTCGCTGTGGGAAGAACGCAGTTTATTTGGGAAACTAATATTAACATGACGGACAAAAGTGGTTTTCCTGAGGCGGTTGCTGCTGCAAAAAAAGCTGATGTGGTGGTAATGGTTTTAGGCGAGCACGGTTTGCAATCAGGGGAAGGACGCAGTAGGGCCAATATCGATTTACCGGGAGTACAACAAGAATTATTAGAAGAAGTGTACAAAGCAAACCCTAATGTTGTTTTGGTACTCAACAACGGTCGCCCACTAGCGCTACCATGGGCAGATGAAAATATTCCAGCAATTGTCGAGGCTTGGCAGCTGGGAACGCAAAGTGGTAATGCCATTGCGCAAGTACTTTATGGTGACTATAACCCAAGTGGTAAATTGCCAATGACTTTTCCACGTAGTGTAGGGCAGTTGCCTTTGTATTACAATGCTAAAAATACTGGCAGACCCACAATGAACGAACCTGAAAGTGTGTTTTGGTCGCATTTTATTGATGAGAAAAATACACCTTTGTATCCATTTGGACATGGTTTAAGCTATTCTAAATTTGAATATTCCGATTTAAAACTAAGCGCTAATTCTTTTGGTGTAAACGGAAAAATTGAAGTGTCAGTTACCTTGAAAAACAACAGTAAAATAGCTGGTAAAGAGGTGGTTCAATTGTATATTCGCGACTTAATTGGTAGTACAACACGTCCTATTAAAGAATTGAAAGGTTTTGAAATGATTGAACTTCAAGCTAACGAATCGAAAAAAGTAATTTTTACTATTGATGAAAAAACCATCGAATATTTTACCGCTAACCGTAAATGGGAGGCCGAAGCGGGCGATTTTAAAGTATTTGTAGGCGGAAGTTCCGCGACGGTTTTAGAAAGTAGTTTTCAATTTGTAAAGTAAGTTAAGATGAAAAAATATATCCTTTTTTTGATATTGATTGTGCAATATAGTTTTGCACAACAGCAACGAAAGTTAGTTTGGGAAGAGAATTTTAGCGGGTCAAGTTTGAATGAAAAAGATTGGAATTTTGAGCTCGGTGATGGTTGTCCAAACTGTGGCTGGGGCAATAATGAACGCCAATTGTACACGAAAACAAACCATAAAGTAGCTAACAATCAATTGACAATTGTGGGCAAAAAAGAAGGTAATACCTATTCTTCCACACGCATCACTACGCAAGGTAAAAAAGAATTCCAGTACGGACGTTTTGAAGCTCGAGCTAAATTGCCAGTGGGACAGGGAGTTTGGCCAGCATTCTGGATGTTAGGCTCTAATATCAAACAAGTAGGATGGCCACTTTGCGGTGAAATTGATATTCTTGAATACGTGGGTAAAGAGCCTCACATGGTTTTCACTTCATTACACACGCAGGCAAGTCATGGCAATACGATCAATACTAAAAAAACAAAGTTTGAAAATATTGAAAAGGGATTTCACATCTATGCAGTAGAATGGACAAAGGACAAAATGGATTTTTTCGTAGACGATCAATTGGTGTATACCTTTCAACCAGAACAAAAAACAGAGGCAACTTGGCCTTACAATCAACCATTTTATCTTATTGTAAATATGGCAATAGGTGGCAATTTTGGTGGTCCTGCAGTTGATGATAGCATCTTACCACAAGAATTTGTGATCGATTACATCAGAGTTTATCAATAACCAATTTAAATTTTTGAAGAAATGAGTTAATGCTTCTTTTCTTTTTAAAAATAGTTTCACATTATTAAAGCTGTTGTTCGTTTTACGAGCAACAGCTTTTTATTTGAACACAGTTTAGAAATTAAAAGATCTTCAATAGATGAAATACAAGGTCTTACATCTTATCTTTTAAGCACACAAAGTTAAATCTAGTTCTGTAAATTAACATTTTTTGCTATCAAAATGTTAACTTTTCTTGATTTTAGTTGCAACTTGAAAAAAAAAATAGCTACTTTTGATTAATAAATTAACGCAAAACATACTGCCTATAACTGAACAATACTTTTTAGAACATTATTTCAATAAATTACCACTAAAAAGTACTATTATGGTTAGTATACAACTTCCTGACGCGTCATTAATCAAAGAATATATCGATGGAAACGAGGATGCACTAGCAAAACTCATCAAAAGACACGAATCTAAGATATACGGTTTTATTTATTCAAAAGTCCCAGATCGCGACGTTACCAACGATATTTTTCAAGATACTTTCATAAAAGTCATCAACACCCTTAAGTCTAATTCGTATAACGAAGAAGGTAAATTTTTGCCTTGGGTCATGCGTATTGCTCACAATTTAATCATTGATCATTTTCGTAAATCTAAAAAAATGCCGCTTTTTAGAGAAACCGAAGAATTCTCTATTTTTTCGATCATGACTGATGAATCATTAACGGTAGAAAATCAAATTATTGCTGATCAAGTGCAATTAGATATCAAAAAATTAATCGAAGAACTACCTGATGATCAAAAAGAGGTTTTGATTATGCGCATGTATCAGGACATGAGCTTTAAAGAAATAGCCGAAACTACTGGGGTTAGTATCAATACTGCTCTCGGGCGCATGCGCTATGCCTTACTCAATTTACGTAAAGTGATTGATAAACATCAAATAGTTTTAACGGCTTAGCAATAATAGAGAAAGTAAAGCGTTATCATAGAAACAAAATCTTGTATTCTATGGCAAAAATTTACTCTAAAAAATTGCAGACAAGTGCTGTAATGAAACCCAAAAAAGAAACGATTTCTTTTTTACTCAATTATTCAAAAGCCTTGCATTTATTGCAAATCAAAGATCAAAAATTTCTGATAATAGCCAATTAAATGGTTTGAATAATCTATCGATTTTTAATAAGTATAAAAAAACCACTTTCTAGTTGATGAAAGTGGTTTTTTTATGCTTATTTCCCTTTGTAAAAACTATCAATAACTGTTTTTCTGCCAATAGTTTTGGTAATAATGTCGCGCTCTAAGTCCCAACCACGAGCCGGCGAATATTCGCGTCCGTACCAAATAATTTGCAAGTGCAAGTCGTTCCAAGTAGCTTCAGGAAAAAGGCGTTTGGCATCTTTTTCAGTCTGAACTACATTTTTACCATTCGTTAAATTCCATCGGTACATCAAGCGGTGAATGTGCGTATCAACCGGAAAAGCAGGCACGCCAAAAGCTTGTGACATCACCACACTCGCAGTTTTATGTCCCACAGCTGGCAATTCCTCCAAGGCTTCAAAACTTTGCGGTACTTCGCCATTGTACTTGTCAATTAAAATATGAGATAAACCATGAATTCCCTTCGATTTCATTGGCGATAAGCCACAAGGTCGAATGATTTCTTTAATTTCGTCAACGGTCATTTTCACCATGTCAAACGGGTTATCTGCCTTCGCAAAAAGTAAGGGTGTTATTTGATTGACCCTAACATCGGTGCACTGTGCCGAGAGTAAAACTGCAATCAATAGCGTATACGGATCCTTATGATCTAATGGAATCGGTATGGTAGGATATAATTCTTTTAACGTATTTATAACAAAAGTTACACGTTCCTGTTTGTTCATTTTCGTACTTTTAACTCAGGTAAAATTAACAAAAATTTTAAGAGGAGCCTAATCCAGCTGTACATTGCAAGTCCTCCTTCAAAACACTTTTTTTCTAGAATGCTAAAGGAGCTTCCTGCCGGTCGCTCTTTAGCATCCTGAAAAAAATAGTGTTTTTCAGTCCGGGCTTTCCATTACCATCTGGGGCATACCTCAATAAAAAACACAAATAGAAGTAAAATCCACAATCCATGACAACATTAAAAAAAGGCGATGTCGCTCCAGCGTTTACAGGAACCGATCAAGACGGAAATACCCATCAACTAGCTGATTATGCTGGTAAAAAATTAGTAGTTTTCTTTTATCCAAAAGCTAGTACACCAGGTTGTACCGCTGAGGCTTGCGATTTAAGAGATAATTTTGAGCGTTTTCAAGCAAATAACTATGCCATATTAGGCGTAAGCGCTGATTCGGCCAAAGCACAAGCAAAGTTCAAAGACAAGTATGAATTTCCTTTCCCTTTATTAGCTGACGAAGACAAATCTGTAATTCAGGCTTTCGGAGTTTGGGGTCCTAAAAAATTCATGGGTAAAGAGTACGATGGCATTCACCGTACCACCTTTATTATAGATGAAAACGGAATTATCGATGAGGTAATTGCAGATGTAAAAACTAAAGCGCACGCTGCTCAAATTTTGAAATAAAAATTACATATACATTTCAGCAAAGCCGTTAACTTCAACTATTGCTTCGTTTGGTGAAAACAAAAAACCTTGTTAGTAAATGCTAACAAGGTTTTTTTATATCGTTAAAAGGGGATCTTTAATTGACTTCTTTTAAAATTTTATTTGGGTCGTAACCAAACAATTGGTGTTCTTTGATAATTTCTGCAATACCTGAAGGAAGCATACTTTCCCAACCCGGTTTTCCATTGTTAATCATATTCAATACTTGACGAGAAAACACCTCCAAAATTGTAGGGTCATAGTCGTCAATATCAACTACTTTACCATTAAATTTAAAGAACTTGTAAAGCTCCTTCATTCTAGGATGTACTTTTAAGTTGTCAGAGTTGATGATTACACCATCTTCGCCCATCATAGGATATAAAAATACCTTCATATCGCGGTAAAATAATTTACCAAAGGCTTCCAATATTCCACCACTTAAATGGCGATAGTATTTTTCGTCAAAAATATCAACCAAGTTGTTTACACCTAGTGCCAATCCCATGCGGGCTTTGGTATAATTAGCAAAATATTCAACTACTTTGTAATATTCTTGAAAGTTCGATATCATTACCGTTTGTCCAAGAGAACAAAGTAATTCGGCACGATCCATAAAATCTCGTTCGTCAATTTCACCATCCGATCGCAAATTCGAAAGTGTTATTTCAAAAACCACCAAGGTATTGTCTTTATTTACTTTGTTTTCGTTCAGGAACATTTTTAATGATTTCTCATACATGTCCATATTTACCTTGGTAACCGGTCTAAAACTTCCTCTAAAAGCCAAAATGTTTTTCTTGTACAAAATGGCAGCAGGTAAAATATTTTTCCCATCAGGATTAAACATCACCGCATCAGTCATTCCGTTTTTAACCAACTGTAAACTCATCAATCGGTTATCTACATCTGCAAAACGCGGTCCCGAAAAGTTAATGGTATCAATTTCGAGTTGGTCCTTGTCTAAATGGTCGTACAGATAACGCAATAAACGCTTTGGATCATTGTATTTGTAAAAGGCGCCATAAATTAAGTTAACACCTAAAATACCTAAAGTTTCTTGTTGTAAACGCACATCGGTTTCTTTAAAACGGATATGCAGTATAATTTCGTTGTAGTCTTCGTCAGGTTCAATTTGGTAACTAATTCCTACCCAACCGTGGCCTTTAAATTGTTTCGCAAAATCGATAGTAGCTACAGTGTTGGCATAACTAAAAAACATTTTATTAGGATGCTTTTCTCTGCTTAAACGTTTTTCAATCAAATTGACCTCGTGGGTTAACATTTTTTTGAGTCGACTCTCGGTTACATAACGCCCATCCGATTCTACACCATAAACGGCATCAC
Source organism: Flavobacterium turcicum (assembly GCF_011365745.1). Taxonomy (GTDB): domain Bacteria; phylum Bacteroidota; class Bacteroidia; order Flavobacteriales; family Flavobacteriaceae; genus Flavobacterium; species Flavobacterium turcicum. Next base: position 150,718 of record NZ_JAAOBY010000006.1, read on the forward strand.
TAAAGTCTTTATCATAAGCTGACATTGCTTTTGCAATAGTTCCAGATGATCCACCAGCTCTAAAAAAATGACGCACTGTCTCTTGTCCAGCACCAATTTCAGCAAAAGTTCCGTATATATTTTCGTTCAAATTGATACGAAGTGCTTTGTCTTTAATCGAAGGTATTTGTTCGATGATTTTATCACCTTTTAATTTAATTGCTGTATCCATTTTTGTTTACTATGGCTAATATGTTGCAAAGTTAATGAAATAGGTTATCAAAGAAAGAGAATTAACCCTATTTTTGCAATAAAAAGCGATAAAGTTGAAGGTAAATTTTTTAGGAACTGGCACCTCACAAGGCATTCCCGTAATAGGTAGCGATCACCCTGTTTGTAAAAGTACTGATAGTAAGGATAAAAGGTTGCGCGTGTCTATTTGGTTGGCATGGGAGCAGCACTCTTTCGTAATTGATTGCGGACCCGATTTTAGGCAGCAAATGTTGCGTTCTAATTGCCAAAAAGTAGATGGTATTTTGTTTACTCACGAACATGCAGACCATACTTCAGGTTTAGATGATATTCGCCCTTTTAACTTCAAGCAGGGCGAAATTCCAGTATATGCGCATCAGCGAGTTTTAGATAACTTGCAGGAGCGTTTTGCTTACGTTTTTGAAACTGTAAACAAATATCCCGGAGCTCCTTCGGTGCGCACTATTCCTGTTCAAAATAACGTTCCATTTGTTTTAGGCGGAAAATCAATTATTCCAATCAATGTGCTACACGGAAACTTACAAGTTTTTGGGTACAGAGTGGATGATTTTGCATATTTAACGGACGTAAAAACGATTGAAGCAGCCGAAATTGAAAAGTTAAAAGGTGTAAAAGTATTGGTGGTGAATGCTTTGCGCGAAGAGCCACATGACACACATTTCAATTTGAAAGAAGCTTTAGATTTCATAAATTTGGTACAGCCAGAACAGGCTTATTTAACGCATATTAGTCATGTGATGGGCTTTCATGAGGAGGTACAAAAAAAATTACCACCTAATGTTTTTTTGGCATTTGATACCCTAGAAATTACTATTTAAAAAATTAGAAAATGAAAAATTCTTTCTTGCTTTATCTTACAATTTTGGCCGTTTTATCAACTCTTTTTACTTATATGTTTTTGAGTAATCAAGTAAATTTTGAGCAAAAGCGCTACGAAAAAACAACTAAAAAATTACGTGATAGTTTAACTTTAGTAACTAATCAATTGGCAGAAGCTGATTATTTTTCGTTAAACAAAAATGAAAATGCTCAAAATTATTTAGAAGCTAGTTTTCCTGATAAAACCATTCAATACGAAAAGTTAATTCCTGTGGTTACTGAAAAATTATTAGACTTTAACTCTAATCCAAAAGGGAATCCTTACACCGGTCAGGATCAAATTGGAGCTAATAAATTTGTGATTAATAAAGTGAAAATTTTAAACCACCGATGGATTATTGCAGATTATAGTGATGGCGAACGTTGGGGCGAAGTTCTTTTGAAATACTTTATCAATGAAGATGACAGTATTTCATTTGAAGTAAACCAGTCGTTTATTTATCAGAAGTAAAAATCAAAAAAAATCGCAGTAAAGAATTTAATTCCTACTGCGATTTTTTTATTTTTTTATTCTTGTAACCAAGCTTTAAAGTCATAAAAATTTTGTGGTGCTACTCCATGGCCAACAGCATATTCTTTGTAGGTTATAGGAATACCATATTTTTCGATTATTGCAGGTGTTTTTCTGGCCCAATCAATAGGGATTACTTGGTCTACCGTGCCATGTGAGGCAAATATTTTTAAGTTGTTAAAACAGTTTTTTAAGTAATCAGCGGTTGCCATTTCAAGATTTACATAACCACTCATAGCAACAATTCGTTGCACTGTTTCTGGGTACGATAAAGCTACGGCATAACTTAAAATTGCTCCTTGGCTAAAACCGATTAAAGAAACATCATGCTTATTGATTGGATAATTTTCAATTAACTCTTCAATAAATTTTTTGATACGATCTCTAGATTCTTGTCCTTGACCAACATCTGAAAATTTATTTTCGTCTGCATCAAAGTTGATGGCGTACCAAGCATAACTACCATACTGCAAATCATACGGAGCTCTTGCCGAAACTACATAATATTCGTCTGGCAATTCTTCTGCAAAAGAGAATAAATCAGCTTCATTGCTACCGTAACCGTGCAATAATAACAATAATGGATTTTGAGCTTCAATTTTTTTAGGCTCTCTAATTTTATATTCTAAAGATAAATTCATGATGTGTTTTTTAAGGAATACTGAAATCTTGTTTTTTCAGTTAAATAGTGGCTTCTAACTTCGTTTATGAAATATTAGAAAGCCATTTTTGATATAAGTTACCTAAGAGCGGTAATGGTTTCATTTCGCCTCTTATGGCAGATGTAATCCCATACGACCACAAAACTAAAATGAAAATCCACATTGGAGCGGAGATCATCATACTATCAAAGTTACTAATGATAAGCCCAAGTGAAAAGAAAGTAAGTGTGAGTCCAAGTCCTTGTCGGATGTGAAATGAGGCAAAGGCACTTTTATCTTCGGAGTTCATTGACATAGCAATAAAAACGCCAATCCCTAAAATATAACTTGTAATTGCGGCTGTTTTTCCTGAATTAGACTGATTTGTTGGTGTCATTATTTGTTTAAAATTAATTGTCCTTGGTTTACAATTCCGTATGCTTTTCCTTTAATTGCGCTACCTAAAAAAGCAGAATTCTTCGATTTTGATAGTATGTTTTCTTTTTGAAAGATAGCATCTCCATCAGGATTGAATAAGCTAAGTGAAGCTGCTGCTCCTTCCGTTATGCTGTGCGACTTGATGCTAAAAGTAGCTTTTCCAGCGGTTAATTTCTCAATAACTAGCTCTAGTGGAAGCACAGTTAGTAAGCTTGAAAAAGCGCTTTCTAAACCTATCGTTCCATATTTTGCGCCATCAAATTCCATTTTTTTGTGTTCAATATCAATTGGATTATGGTCAGATGTAATCATGTCAATGGTCCCATCGTGAATACCTTCCAAAAGCGCTTGTCGGTCAGTTTCGCTACGCAGCGGAGGCAAAACCTTAAAACGGGTATCAAAATCGTCAAGCTTTTCATCGGTCAAAACTAAGTTGTGAACAGCAACGCTACTAGTAACCTGCAATCCTTTTGCTTTAGCTTCTTTAATTAATTCAACCGATTTTTGAGTAGAAATGGTAGGAATGTGCAACTTTCCACTGGTGTATTCCAATAAATATAAATTTCGCGCTACTTGCAATTCTTCAGCTAAACTCGGTATTCCCTTTAGACCTAAACGAGTTGAAACAATACCTTCATGCACTACTCCATGTCCTTTTAGTGTGTTGTCTTGGCAAAAAGCGATGAGTAATCCATCAAAATCTTGTACGTATTGCAAAGCGATTTTCAGCAAGTTTGCATTCGAAATACTTTTGTTATAATCTCCAAACGCAATTGCACCCGCATTTTTCATATCGAACATTTCAGCCATATCAATTCCTTCGCTTCCTTTACTCAATGCACCAATCGGGTAGAGTTCAGTGGCTGCATTTTTAGCTTTTGAAAGTACAAAGTTGATTTGTGACTGATTGTCAATAACAGGGTTGGTGTTAGGTTGCAAAGCTACAGCTGTGAATCCGCTTTTAGCTGCTACCAAAAGCCCATTGGCTAAAGTTTCTCTTTCTTCAAAACCAGGTTCACCTAACGAAACACTACTGTCAAACCAACCTTGAGAAACGTGTAAATTTTCTAGTTGCAGTTCTTCAACATTATCAGGATTTGGTAATGTTTTTTCTATTTTTTGCAGGCAACCATCAACGATTAAAAGATCAGTAGTCTGGTTGTGAAATGGACTTGTAGGATCGATAATCTTGGCATTTCTGATGATTAATTTCATGATTGGATAAAGTTAAGCAAGGTGTGTGTTGTTATTTTACGAATCGAATTATCGCCATTTCAGTCAGTGCTAGCAATAGCGCAAAGATAGCAAACCATTTCCATATTTGATTATCGGATCTGTTGGTTTGTAGGGCATCAAAAAAGGATTCAATTGACGATTCAGTGTCAAAATCCGACGCAGCATTTTGATTAGTTTGAGACAGATCGCTTTCGTTTCGGTTGTAATTAAAGCTGATGTTTTCAATCCACTGTTTTTTATTGTAAATCCTGAAATTTCCGGCTTGTTGCGGATATTCTGTAAAACGCATTTTGACTTTGTTACTCAAAATTTGTTGTACCGGAATAAAGGGTTCGCCGGGACCTTTTACTTCAAGAATAGCATCTTTTGATAAGGTTACGGGCGTAATATGAGGTTGATCGTTTCCGATAGTCTGAGCTAAGCTACCATTTGATTGCTGTAAAGTAGCGAGTTTGTAAAAAGTAGGTACAATTAAAGGCGATTGCTGAAAATTAGAATTTTCAGTATTTAAAGGTGCCGCAAATACAGCTAAAGCACCAACTGGATTGATAATAGCTGTTAAAAATGCCGATTGATCTTCATACCATAAAGCCGAAGGATTGTTACTTGATAGCTTAAAGTTGCCTTTGGTTTTTGGAAACTGGAAGTTGGTAATTTTTTCTTCAAAAACAGCATAAAAAACTGGATGGTCAAAATTGATTTTGGTAATTTGTTTCTCATTCGTAGCCCAATCGGTCAACTGTATGTTAGACGTTTTTGCTAAAAATGGATTTGTATCCTTTGTATTGGCTGCAGGAATAAGAATAACACTTCCTCCCTTGTTAATAAATGATTGTAATGTAGTACTCAATGCTTGCGGTATGGCATCAATTTCATTTAAGACAATGGCATTTTGTTCTTCGATGCTGTTATAGTCCAAAGCAGAAAGTGCGCTATTGCGAAAACTAAATTCTGGAGCGGTGTAAATGCGGGATAAAAATTCGCTCTTTGATTCATCTCCAATGCTCAATACATTTACTTTTTTCATTTCGGCAATACTAAAATAGTAGGTATTGTCATAAGCTAAACCATCGTCGCTGATAGAAGCATAACCATGAAAAGCTTGTTTGGGAATAGTAAATGGAATGGATTGTTTGTTGCCTTTTAGTGTTACCGATGTTTTGGCTATCAATTTGTTTTCGTTGTATAAAGCAACCGGAATACGATCCATGTCTGAACCATAGTTTGAAATTTCAACACTAATTTCATAGAAATTGGAAACCGCTTTTTTGATAAAAACACTATCAATAGATACGTTAGTTTTTTGCTCTGCCTCCGGAATTATCAACAATGGAGTTAAGTCTTTCGATACGCTTTTAAGTGCTTTTACATCTAAATCTACCGCATCGCTGATAATTACAATATCTTTTTTGAAAGCTGATTTTCGGGCTTTGATTTGTGATAAAAGAGCTTCAACATTAAAAGGTGTTGCGCTATACTCTAAATTTTGTAAAGCGTTCGTAATTGTTTTGATATCAGTATTCCAAAAATTCTCTGTATTTGTGAGTAAGGAAAACGTAGTTTGCTCCGGTGCATGTTCCAATAAATCTTGCACAGCTCGTTTTAATAGTTCTCCTTTTTTGCCTTTGGCTTGCATGCTATAAGAATTGTCAAGCACGATGTACAATTCGTTATTAGCATTTTTACTGTCTTTGGATTCAAAAAAAGGTTGGGCAAAAGCCAAAATTAAAGCTGTTAAAAGCAAGCAACGACAAGCCAAGAGCAACCACTTTTTTAGGGTGGAGCTTTTTCTGGATTGAATAGAAAGTGCTTGTAAAAAGCGAACATTGGTGAAATATTCTTTTTTAAATCGTCTAAGTTGAAACAGATGCACCACGATGGGTATGAGGAGCAAAAACAGGAAATATAAAAATTCAGGATGTTTAAAGTGCATTAGTAAGCGGTGTTTAAAGCTTTGCAAGTCAATTGCAAGGGCATTTGTTTACTTTTCGGAATCAAAAATACAAATTTGTGAACAGATTAATGGTATTGCGCTTTTATTTTTCGGTGCTTGATTCAAAGTGTTAAACGTACACATATAATGTGTATTTTAGCTACTTAATACCATTTCAAACATGAAAAAAATAGTTTTATTTACCGTTGCGTTTCTGTTTTTAGGGGCTACTTATGCACAAAAAAACAAATTGAATTTACTCATAGGTACCTACACACAAGGTTGTGATAGTAAGGGAATTTATGTTTACGATTTTGATAGCAAGACAGGTGATTTTAAATTGAAAAACACTTCGGCTCCAACTGTGAATCCGAGTTTTTTGACAGTTTCCGATGACAACAAGTTTGTCTATGCGGTAAACGAATTTGGAAGTAAAAGTAGCGTTAGTGCTTTTAATTACGATAAGAGTTCTGCACAGTTGCAATTACTTAATACACAGCCATCGGAAGGGGCTGATCCTTGTCATATAATTACAGATGGTCCAAATGTGATGGTGGCCAATTATAGTGGTGGTAGTATTACTGTTTTTAAAAAGAAATCCGATGGAAGTCTTTCCGCAGCCAATCAAATTATTTCTCATGAAGGCAAAGGGCCAAATGCACAGCGACAAGAGGGACCTCATGTACATATGTTGCATTTTTCTCCTGATAAAAAGTATGTGCTAGCAACCGATTTAGGTACTGATACCGTGACGCTATATGCTTACAATCCTAATTCAGAAAAGATTGTTTTAACACAAACTGCTGTTGTTGCTATAAAATCGGGCAGCGGGCCAAGGCATTTAACCTTTAGTCCTGATGGGAAATACATTTATTTATTACAAGAACTTACTGCTGCTTTGTCCGTTTTTGAATATGGAAACGGTCAATTAAAATTAATTCAAGAAACTTCATTACTTTCTCCAGATTTTAAAGGTAGTTTTAGCGCAGCCGACTTGCATTTTTCTCCTGACGGAAAATTTTTGTATGCCTCAAATCGTGGAGAAGCCAATACCATTTCGATTTTTAAAGTCGAAAAAAACGGTTTGTTAAAAGTTCAAGAACATCAAAGTTCATTAGGTAAAGGGCCTCGCAACTTTGTGATTGATCCAAGCGGTAATTTTTTATTGGTTGGACACCAATATACGAATGAAGTGGTTGTTTTTAAACGAAATAAAAAAACAGGAAGTTTAACAGCAACGGGTAAGAAGATCTCTTTATGCGCACCAGTTTGTTTGGTTTTTACAAAGAAGTAAATAGTTGGCGGAAATGCGACGGCAGAACTTAACAAAACATTGAAAATGAATAGAATTTATATTTACATGTTACTTATTTTTTCTACATTTTGCCTCTCACAGAATGTGAAGCATAAGAACGCATCAGACGAGATTATATCTCAAATTGAACAGATTGAAAAAGGATATGAATATAATATTAAATTGCCAAATTCAATTGCATGCCTGACTGGTGTTTATCCGAAAAAAGTCGATGGAACTTATGTTGGAATTGTATATTATCCCACACTTGAAGAGCTAAAAATCTGGAAGAATTTTGTAAATGAAAACTATTTGAAAATAAAATATAAAGATATATAAGAGTCGAAATTAGATTCAGATATTTTTGACGTTAGAGAAATTTTATACGAATACGAATCAGGCAAATTCAAATCGAACTTTTGCAAATAATCACACAAAGTCGCTAACAGACGTTCGCACAATTGCGAATTGTGAGGAAAGTGCACGTTGACGTTTCGCAACTCATGCCAATCGGCAGTACATTTAAGGAAACAAAAAAGGCTAAAAATACAATTGCATTTTAGCCTTTTTTATGGTGTATGTAGAAAACTAATAAACGTATTATTTATTGCTGTCTTTTTTCTTTTTAGCTCGCGTTTTTAGCATGTTTCTATTCACTGATCCGTGTGTTTTTTTCTTTGTTACACCAGGACCTCCAAGATTTACCTTTTTGTTCTTTTTGCTTTTTTCCTGAAAAGCACCATCGCCGGCTAGTTTTTGTTTTTTCATCAAAAACTTAATCGGTTGTCTATCTTTTTCAGGTTCGATTAATTTGCTAGAAATCTCAACTACTTCTGGGAAAGGTTCTAAAGCCAATTCCATATTCATCAATAATTCTACTTCAATCTTCTTTTCTTCTTCGCGAGGAGCTATAAAACTTATTGCTGTACCTGTTGCATCGGCACGACCAGTTCTACCAATACGGTGCATGTACAATTCAGGTAGTTCAGGCATTTCAAAATTGACAACATGGGTGATGTTAGAAATGTCAAGTCCTCTTGCCATGATATCAGTAGTAATCAAGCCACGTAAATTGCCTTCTTGAAAAGAAGCCATAGTGCTCAAACGGTAATTTTGAGACTTATTAGAGTGAATTACCCCAAATTGACCTTCAAAATCTTCCTCGATGCGCTCGTGCAAGAGATCTGATATTTTTTTATTGTTTACAAATACCAACAAACGACTCATATCTTCCGTTGTCGAAAGTAAGTGTTTTAGTAAGTTAACTTTGGTGTTAAAATTTGGTACGTGATACGTAATTTGTGTAATGTTTTCAAGTGGTGTTCCTGATGCTGAAAGAGTAACTTCTTCAGGATAATCAAAATAATCATTCAAAATAGCATCTACCTCGTCTGTCATTGTAGCCGAGAAGAGAATGTTTTGACGTTTTTTAGGCATCATGGCCAAAATTGCAGTTAGTTGAGTGCGGAAACCCAAGTTGAGCATTTCATCAAACTCGTCAATAACTAATTTTTGCATTTCCTCAAATCGGATTACATTGTCCAAGGTAAGGTCCATGATACGTCCCGGAGTACCCACAAGAATATCACATCCTTGGTAGACAGTAGTTTTTTGGGTATTGATGTTAACACCACCGAAAATACCTATAGTACGAACCGACATGTATTTGGTTAGCTTTTCAACTTCTTCAACTACTTGTACAACCAGTTCACGTGTAGGAACTAAAATCACGATTTTTGGCGTATGGCCGGGCGTGAATTTATACAACTTTAGTAGTGGTAATAAGTAGGCAAATGTTTTTCCAGTACCTGTTTGTGCAATTCCCATCATATCACGTCCTGACATAATTACAGAAAAAGTTTTTTCCTGAATCGGAGTTGGAGTGGTAAATCCTAAATCATCAATTGCTTTTTGTACAGATTTAGGGAGTTTGAATTGTTCGAAAGTACTCATTTGCTTAAATTTTGTGCAAAGATAGTCTTTTTACAAGGAATGTGGCAAAGGCAGTTTGTTTTGGATTAAAAGCCTTCAAAAACACCCAGCCCAAACAAAGCAAAATCGTATTTTACAGGATCATTGGGATCAAATTCTCTTAGCTTGGCATCTAGCTCGGCTAAGGCTTTGCCATCATTTTGTTTTCGATTTAAAATACCCAATTTACGTGCTACATTGCCAGAGTGTACATCCAAAGGGCAGGATAGGGCAGCGGGTGAAATGCTTTTCCAAATGCCTAAATCTACTCCTTTATTGTCTTGTCGAACCATCCAACGAAGGTACATGTTGATGCGCTTGGCTGCCGAATTATTCAAAGGATCAGAGATGTGTTTTTGCGTGCGTGGCAAATGCGGAATAGAGAAAAACGTTTTCTTGAATTCAGATATGCTTTTTTGCATGGATTGTGCTTCTTGATTTTGCGCAAAAACAGCTTCAAGTCCACCGTGGTTTTTATAAATGTGTTGCAATGATTTTATGAATCCCATGAAATCTTGCCCGTTGAAGGTGCGGTGCACAAAATTATTGAGGCGTTCTACATCGCTTTCGCTGTGCGACATTACAAAATCAAAAGGTGCATTGCCCATTAAATCGAGCATGCGATGTGAATTTTGAATGATCATTTTGCGGTTGCCCCATGCAATAGTAGCACTCAGAAAGCCTGCAATTTCAATGTCTTCTTTTTGTGAAAAAAGATGCGGAATTTGAACGGGGTCACTGTCAATAAAATCAAGAGTGTTGTATTGTATGACTTTTTCGTCTAAAAAATCTTTGAGTTCAGTTGAAGTCATGTTTAAGAGGTAGCTTAATGAAATTAATTACGCATGTTTGGAGCAGTTTTCCTAGCCCAGATAGGAACGGCATCTCCCGATTTTTAAAAAAACAAGGCTTTTTCGGCCGTAGTTTTTTTGATCGGGAATATAGTGGATAGCTGGAAGTAGCTCCTAATTACTAATTTGCCCGTCTACCATAATTAATTTTCTGTCGGCCATGTTGGCGAGCTCCTCGTTGTGCGTAACGATGACAAAAGTCTGTCCGAATTCGTCACGTAATTTAAAAAATAGCTGGTGCAAATTTTCGGCTGAGGCGGTATCTAAATTTCCTGATGGCTCATCGGCAAAAATTACAGCTGGTTTGTTGATTAAAGCTCTAGCGACTGCCACACGCTGCTGCTCTCCGCCAGAAAGTGCGTTCGGTTTATGATGAATGCGGTGCGCTAAACCAAGATAGGTAAGGAGTTTTATTGCTTCGCCCTCGGTTTCTTTTTTTGATTTTTTGGCAATCAAAGCGGGTATGCATACATTCTCCAGAGCAGTGAACTCTGGTAAAAGTTGATGAAATTGAAAAATAAAACCCAAGTTGAGGTTTCTGAATTGCGACAAGGTCGTGTCATTCATTTTCGTGATATCCTGCCCGTTGATAAGTAATGAGGATTCGCCAGGCGCTACATGATGCTTGCTTGCCGCAACAGTGGGTTTGTCTAAAGTACCTAATAGTTGCAGTAAAGTGGTTTTTCCGGCTCCTGATGCACCGACAATTGAGACGATTTCACCTTGTTTGATATGTAAATCGACTCCTTTTAAAACGTGTAATTGGTCGTAATATTTATGCAAATTGGTAGCTTGAATCATTTTTTGAAACTGTTTTGACAAAGAAACAAAGATTTTAAGTATAATTAAAAAGATCCTTCGTAATTTTAGTTTAACAAACGATAAACTTTAGTTAATGACAAGGGCAAGACTGATGTATATCTTGTAACTTTGATTTAAAAATTACACTATGAAAAAAATGATAGGTGTTTTTTTGGCATTACTTCCTTTTTCATTTTGTGCCAAAGAAAAAATAGTAACAGTACCTAAAAGTATAGAAAAAAATAATATGGAAATTCAAAAAGATTGGGATGTTGCCACATTTGCGGGTGGCTGTTTTTGGTGTACCGAAGCGGTATTTTTACAGCTAGATGGCGTAACTAAAGTAGTTTCAGGATACATTGGCGGACGCACATTGAATCCGACTTATCAAGAAATAAGCGGCGGCATGACAGGTCACGCCGAGGCGATTGAAATTACTTTTGATCCAAAAAAAATAACGTATGGCGAATTGCTAGAAATATTTTTTGCCACACACGATCCAACAACATTGAATCGTCAGGGTGCTGATTCAGGAACCCAATACCGTAGCGAGGTTTTTTACCACAATGAGGCTCAAAAGCAATTAGTAACTGATTATATTGCGTTAATGACTAGCGAAAATACTTTTGGGAAACCGATTGTAACTCAAATTTCTCCTGCTACTGCATTCTATGTTGCAGAAGATTATCATCAAAATTATTACAATCAAAACAAAACGCAAGGTTATTGCAGTTATGTAATTACTCCTAAAATTGAGAAATTGCAAAAAATGTACAAAGACAAGCTCAAAAAATAATTGGCATTAGATTTGTAACTTCTTTGTGAAATATTAAAAAGTAATACAAATGAATAACCCTGTTGCTATTCCTGAAACCCAGTCCAAAATGCGTCTTTTGGCTCTGAGTATTTTATTTGATGCTATTGGAATGTTGTCTTTTACAATTCCATTTCTTGGCGAGTTTTCAGATGTGATTTGGGCGCCATTCGCTGGTTTTTTAATGACTCGGATGTACAAAGGAACATTAGGAAAAGTTGGTGGTATTTTGGCATTTGTCGAAGAGGTATTGCCATTCTCTGATTTTGTGCCCACCTTTACACTAGCTTGGCTTTATAAATATGTTATCAAAAAGGAAAACGCCCAATAAGGCGTTTTTTTTATTCCTTTAATAAAAATCCCAAGCCAATACGGCGAAGCATTTTCTTTTCAAATGTCCAAAAGAATTTGAATTGCCCGAATATAAAACCTATTAATACCAACAAAACCTGATAAATAGGAAATACTAACAAGAATCTTAGCGGATAATAACCCCAGCCAAGGGTTTCTTTGGTAATGCCTATCCACACGCACAGAGGCTTAGAAAGCCATGCAGAGGCAGAGCCCGTGATAGCGAAAACAATAAAAATTATCGTTAGTTGGTAATTGCTAGTAACACCCCAACGCTGTTTGAGTTTATTCATTTTTCTTTAAAAATCGATACAAATATACTGACATTATCTCACTGGAACAAAACCATAGAGCTGCTGTTTGTATGTGTTTTGAAAATAAATCATGTAATTGTAAATAAGATAATTCACTTCGTAGCCGTAGTTAATATTTGGATCGTAATTAATTGGCATTTCGTATAAATTAGGATTGTATCGCATGGGCTGTCTGGCACGGTTATTCCATTCGGTTACATACATAAAATTTTTGCTTTCTAAAAACGACTGTGAATGGTAATTTCGAGGCAGAGCTACAGATGTCAGCCAGGTATTAAAACCAGGTTCAATGATGATCACTTCGTATTCTAACTCTTCATTGGCAATACGAACGGTATCGCCTACTGTTGCGGTTAGCTTTTTAAAACTCGTATCATGTGGCTTTACAGCGGTACAGCTAAAAATAACGAGTGCAAATACAAGTAAAATCCAAGAGGTGTTTTTGATCGTCATGATTTTTATTTTAAAAGTACAATATAAAAACACCTACTACTAAATATTTAACAAAAAAAAATCACCCAATTGAGTGATTTTTAATGTTTTTATTTGCCAAATAGCTTTCCAAGTATACTGCCAATGCCGCCACCTTTACCAGATACAGCAGCCATGGCATCGCTGATATCTACCTTTCCGTCTGCATTTTGATCTAGTCCAAATTGGCCACCGTACTTAGAAACTGCATCCATAATGCTAGAACCATTCGCTCCGCCTCCTGAGATGGCAGCTATGATATCCGAAATTTGAAAACTACTATCGTTTGGATCTTTAGCTTTGTTCACGAGCGAGCCTAAAATTTGTGGTATTAAGTTTCCTGCTACACCAGCTGCGGTTTCACTATTAATTCCAAATTTTTGACCCAAGCTTCCTGTGAGTTGTTCGGTTAGTTTTTGAACTACAGGATTGGATGCGTTTTGAGCATTGTTACCCTGAAATAAGGATGCTAATTGTTCCACGCCGCCTTCTGAAGCTATTTTTTGTAAGCCAGCAAAAATAGAGCCGCTTGCTTCTTGAATTACGGCATCGTTTTGTTCATTTGGAATTGCGTTGTTATTTACAACTGATTCTAGTCCAAACTGTTTTGCTAATTGGGTTAATTGGTCTAACATAGGTTTTTGGTTTTGTTTAGATACCAAAGCTAAATAAAAAAAGGATTTATTTCATTGAAATAAATCCTTTTTAAGTTTAGCCTGAAATCCTTTTTGTTATGCCAAAAGGCTGATGATTTGTTGTGCCAATTCAGTACCAATTCGGTCTTGTGCTTCGCCAGTTGCTGCACCAATATGCGGTGTTAACGAAATTTTCGGGTGCATTAAAATGGCCATTTCAGGAGTTGGTTCGCTTTCAAAAACGTCTAATCCTGCAAACAATACTTTGCCGCTATCCAAGGCTTTTACCAAAGCTACTTCATCAATGACACCGCCACGTGCGCAGTTTACAATGCCCACTTCGTTTTTCATGATGCTCAATTCTTTTTCACCAATAATATATCCGTCTTGTGCAGGTACATGAAGGGTAATGAAATCAGCTTCTTTAAATACGCTTTCTAAACTTTGAGATACAATAGTAGTAGTAATTGATTGACCGTCAAAAAACGATACAGTAACATCCACTTGAGGAATAAAACTATCAGCTGCAATAACCTTCATGCCTAAGCCCAAAGCCATTTTTGCAGTAGCTTGACCAATGCGGCCAATACCTACAATTCCTAATGTTTTGCCTCTAAGTTCAATACCATTTGCGTATGCTTTTTTAAGTCCATCAAAGTTGGTATCGCCCTCAAGTGGCATATTTCTGTTCGAGTCATGCAAGAAACGAACTCCAGAAAATAAATGTGCAAATACTAATTCTGCAACCGATTCTGATGACGATGCTGGTGTATTTATCACATGAATGCCTTTGCTTTTAGCATAATCCACATCAATATTATCCATTCCTACGCCACCACGACCAATAATTTTTAGTCCCGGACAAGCATCAATAATATCCTTACGAACTTTGGTTGCGCTACGCACCAAAACAACGCTCACATTATTTTCATTGACAAAATTCGCTACTTGCTCTTGAGCTACTTTGGTTGTAATTACTTCAAATCCGCCTTGTTCTAAGGCAAGAATTCCGCTTTTTGAAATTCCGTCGTTTGCTAATACTTTCATTTTTTTATATTTTAAGAATTCTAAACGATTCTCTAGTTATTTATTTTTTAAGGAGCTATTTCCCGCTTTCCATTGTAATCTTTTATGTTTTTAAAGAAAAAACATAAAAGGATTTCCATTACAATCGGGGCTAGAGCCTTTTGCTTTTGTAGTTCGTTTTTTCTTGGCTTCTAAACTTTTGTTTCTAAAGCTTTCATAACATCAACTAAAACTTGTACGCTTTCAAGCGGTAATGCATTGTACATAGAGGCACGGTAACCACCTACACTGCGGTGACCCGGAAGTCCAGAGATACCAGCTGCTTTCCACATTTCATCAAAAATTGGGGCATGCGCCTCATCATTCAATAAAAAAGTAGCATTCATTGCTGATCTATCAGCAACTGCAGCGGCGCCTTTGAACAATGGGTTGCGATCAATTTCTGAATACAACAAATTTGCTTTAGCGTTGTTTTGCTTTTCAATAGCTGCAATTCCACCTAAATTTTTTAACCATTGCAAAGTCAATAATGAAGTGTACACCGGGAAAACAGGTGGCGTATTATACATACTTTCGGCTTTAATATGTTTGCTGTAATCCAACATGCTTGGAATCTCGCGTCCGCTTTTTCCTAGGATTGATTCTTTTACAACAACAAGGGTAGTTCCAGCAGGTCCCATGTTTTTTTGTGCGCCTGCATAAATCAAATCAAATTGAGAAAAGTCTAATACTCTCGAGAAAATATCCGAACTCATATCGCACACTACCGGCACTTCAGTAGTTGGAAAAGTTTTCATTTGTGTACCAAAAATGGTATTGTTGCTCGTGCAGTGAAAATAATCGGCATCAGTAGGAATGCTATAACCGGTTGGGATGTGGTTGTAGTTATCGTTTTTTGATGATCCTACCACTACGGTTTCACCAAATAGTTTGGCTTCTTTGATTGCCCCTGCTGCCCAAGTACCCGTATCTAAATAGGCAGCTTTTCCGCCTACTTTCATTAAATTGTAAGGAGCCATAACAAATTCTAAACTTGCTCCTCCTGCTAGAAATAAAGCTTGGTAGCCTTTTCCTTCAAGGCCTAACAATTCAAGAACCAAGGCTCTTGCTTGGTCCATCACTGCTACAAAGTCTTTGCTTCGGTGTGAGATTTCTAATAGTGATAGTCCGGAGTCGTTAAAATTAAGGATGGCTTGTGCTGATTTTTCGAAAACTTCTTGCGGTAAAATGCAAGGTCCTGCGCTGTAGTTGTGTTTTTTCATGGTGTAGTTTATATCCAAAAAATTAAAGTGCAAATTTCGGCAATACTTGCTTAATAAGGACTATTTAATTCGGAATAATTACACTTTTTTCTACGCCAAACTTGTTAAAAATGAAATTGTATCGATGTTATCTGCGTAATTCCACAATCGCGGATTTTGAGTTTCGCCAAAGGCTATACTGTTTTCAATCAAATCATCTGATACAATGCACTGTAGTAGGTCTTTTTCGTTTTCTAGACGATTTTTAAGGGCATCAAGGTTGTCGTAATATTCATAAAACACACTCGAAATTGGCGAGGCATGGCTCACATCTTCTTTAATGGTCAAAAAGCCATTGTCAAGCAATTTAAAATTACTCATCAAGAAAACGGCTTTGTTGTAATCGTAATTATTGGCATACTTCTC
Organism: Flavobacterium turcicum; assembly: GCF_011365745.1. GTDB lineage: Bacteria > Bacteroidota > Bacteroidia > Flavobacteriales > Flavobacteriaceae > Flavobacterium > Flavobacterium turcicum. Next base: position 166,803 of record NZ_JAAOBY010000006.1, read on the forward strand.
GTAATGAATCACATCTTGATAGGCAAAAATCGCTTCAAAAAACGGAACAAACGAGTAGTCCTTTGGAACAAACAGTTTAGAAACGTTACGGCAGCCCAAACCAAAATACCTAAAAATATCTTCACCCAATGCATGGAGTTGTGCTGCAGTTTCGTTACCGGTTAATACGGCTACCGAGTTGCGGCTTTTTCTAATGATAGCGGGTTTGTCTTTAAAATAATATTCAAAATAACGTGCTGTATTGTTACTTCCGGTGGCAATTACAGCGTCAAAATTTTCTAATTTGCCTTCTACAAAAGTAATTTTAGTGGCAAATTCAGGCTCAATTGCAATGAGGTATTTGGCTAAAAAGGGTAATAAATGTTGGTCGTTTGAAGAGGTTTTAATAACTACATTATGACCGCAAATTAACACTGATAAAAAATCATGAAAACCAACCAACGGAATATTACCTGCCAATATTAAGGCAATAGTTTTCGGTTGTTGCTGCTCAATTTCATAGGATTTTAACCACTGATCTAAATTCTCAGGAGTTAATGCTTGCGCCCATGAATTAATGGCATAGTACACATTCTCGGGAGTATACCAGCCGTTATGGCTTTGCGACAAATGAATCAAATCATGAAACGAGTCAAAAAAAGTATCGTTATGCAAAACTGCATCATTTTTTGAGGTGTTGTTGGCTGTAAATTGTCCGAGAAATTCACCTAATGCAACAAAAATACTTTTTTTTGTTTCTAATGTCATAATGTTTGCTTATGAATTGTTTTGATTGTAATTTTGCACAAAAATAAGCATAAATATGTCTAAAGTCAAAGGTCTAGCGTTCAAAAGAAATTGATCGTTGCCAGCAGACCGTCAGACTTTAAAAATTATATATCATGGCAATTATTATAACAGACGAGTGCATCAATTGTGGGGCCTGCGAACCAGAGTGCCCAAATACAGCAATTTACGAAGGTGCAGATGATTGGAGGTACAAGGACGGAACTAAATTATCGGGTACAATTATTCTTCCTGATGGAACTGAAGTAGATGCCGAGGCGGCTCAAACTCCAATCTCCGATGAGGTGTACTACATCGTTCCTGGAAAATGTACTGAGTGTAAAGGATTTCATGATGAGCCACAGTGTGCAGCAGTTTGTCCTGTTGATTGTTGTGTGCCTGATGATAACCACGTAGAAAGTGAAGAAACATTGTTAAACAGACAAGCTTTTTTACATAACGAATAACAGCTTTTTATTTTAAAGCAAAAAAAAACCTGAGATATTCTCAGGTTTTTTTGTGATTACTATTTTGAGAATGTGCAGAAAAAAAAGACCATCTTGCGACAGTCCTTTTTTGTTATTTGGATATTCTAAAATTAGAATTTGTAGTTCAAAGATAAATTGAACATCGTTCCTAATTGACTAAAGTGGTATCCATCGTAAGTCATTTGAGAGTAACGTTGGTTAAATGTGATCAAGTTAGATTGTGTTTTAACTTGTGCTGGGTCATTTAAGATCGCTACACCTGCTGCATTTTCAGCTTTGAAATTCCATTCTGGTAAAACATTCAGAAGGTTATTTACATTTAAAGCTAACGTCAATTTATCAGTAGCAGAGAACGTAACTCCTAAATCAGTAACAATTTTTGGTGTAAACTCAGTTCTTAAGTTTGCATTCATACCATCTTGTTTGAAAGTTGATTTTCCGAAATAGGTGTTATTCAAAGAAAAACCAAATTTGCCAATTTCATAGTTTGCTCCCAAAATCCATTTAGTTTCTGGTCTTGAAGTGAACATCAATGCATCTAAAGTTGCTCCAAATGAATTGTTTGTTACAGGAGAAATTCTTTCGTTTTGGAAAGTCACGTTACCAGATAAATTAAATCCTAATTTTCCTTCTCCAATTAGAATGTTACTGTAGTTTGTCACAACATCTAAACCTGCTGTTCTAGAATCAAATGAATTAGAGAAGTAAGCGATGTTACCAAATTGAGTATCTTGTCTGTCACCTAAAACAATTCTGTCTTTAACTTTAATATTGTAGTAGTCTACCGTAAGGCTAAAGTTTTTAGAAGGTTTAGCGCCAAAACCAATAGTAATGTTAGTTGATTTTTCAGCATCTAGTTGTGGTACACCCAAAATACGTGCTTGTGGTGAAACGTTATTAATGATACCGCTTACTTGAATTCCTTGACCAGCTACAAAAGAATATTGTGCTTTTTGCGTATAAATCTGGTGCAAAGTTGGTGCTCTAAATCCAGTAGAAACAGATCCTCTAAAAGTAATTTTGTCATCTAAAAATTTATATCTAGAGCTAATTTTCCAAACCGTAGCTCCACCAAAATCGCTATAATCTTCGTAACGAAGTGTTCCATTAATTAAGAAATCTTCGGTAACGTCATAAGCTAGATCAAAATAAGCTCCTAAATTGTAACGGTTCCATTTTCCAGAGTTTTCAGGTCTGTTTCCTGCAAATGAGTCAGCTCCAATTCCGTCCCATGAAGCTTTGTCACCTTCTGTTACTTCAAAAGTTTCTGTTCTAATTTCTGATCCAAAACCAATACTAACTTGGTCAGATAAGTTTTTAGAAATATCTAAGTTACCCACAATATGATTGAAAGAAGTTCCTCCAGGCTTGAATGTGATAGGGCTATTCTCTAAGTAAACATTGTTACCATCCTCATCTTGAATGTCAGAGCGGTTAAATGAATTTTCTACACTGTACGTCTGAGAGTTTCCTCCAACAGTAATACTTGCGTCAGTATTCCAACCATCTTTCACGGCTTTGTAACCTAGTGTTGCGTTGTAATCGTTCAAATCTCCCGTGAAAGTAGGTACGTAACCTTTGTAAGAAGCTGCAGTTCCGTTTCCGAAGAAATCAGCTAAGAAAGGATAATCAGCCAAAGTTCTCCAATATGGCGTTCTGTAGTTGGCAAATGAATTTACTTTTTTGTAAACATAAGCTGCATTATAGTACAATGAAGTATCGTCAGATAATCCAAATCCACCATTTACTAAAAATTTAGCAGCAGCGGTTTCAGGTGATCCATTGATATTTCCTGCATCTGGTTTTAATGCTAAAAACGATTGCACATCTGCTAGTGATGCTCCAAAATCAGCTGCTTCTCCAGCCGCATCTACCTTACCTGGTCTGTTAGCAAGGTTTACTTTAGAAAAATCTACTGTATAGTTGATGAATCCTTTTTCACCTACCTCAGAACCGTTATTTAAACTAATACCGATCATTTCTCCATCACCTTCGGAAGTCATTCCACTTCTCATAGTTACCGACGGGCCATTTGTGTTTTTCTTTAAGATGATGTTCATTACACCTGCAATTGCATCAGAGCCGTACTGCGCAGAAGCACCATCACGTAAGATCTCTACTTTTTCGATGGCGTCAGTAGGAATTGCTGATATGTCAGATCCTGTTTCTCCACGACCAGGTGAGGTCTGTACATATAATAATGAACTTAAGTTTTTTCTTTTACCGTTAATTAAGATCAAGGTTCTACTTGGTCCCATATTTCTAATCTCGTATGGATCAAGTAAAGAAGTTGCATCATTTACAGGAGTTTGTACCGTGTTAAATGACGGTATTTTGTACTGTAAAGCCTTGTCAAAAGTAGCTTGTCCTGTTGAGGTTAAGTCTTTTGCAGATAATACATCAATAGGTAATGCTGAAGTAGTGTTGCTTCGAGGAGCTGTTCTGGTTCCCGTTACTACAACTTCATTTAAGTTTTGTCCACCTTCTTCAGACATAACCACATTGATTGTAGTTTCAGTAGCGGCTCTTTCTACTTTATTAAAGCCCACGTAACTAAATACTAGGGTTGCGCCATCTTTCACTTTGATCTTGTAAGAACCATCGTTATCTGTTGCTACTCCGTTTTGTGTTCCTTTTTCAACAATGTTTACTCCTGGGAGTGTGTTGCCACTGTTGTCTTTTACAACTCCCGAAACCTGCTTCTGTGCAAAGGCAAAGGAGATGTTTAATAGAATTAATAAAAATGCGAATTTTTTCATAATACGTTGTGATTTTTTTGGTTGGATTAGAATTTGGTTGCAAGATATATATCTTTTAACAAAACATTAGTATCAAATTTTGATTTTTTTTCGATTTTAACAGTTCTTAATGTTTTAAGCCTTCTATTGCGTATTGAAAACCTATTTTAAAATGGTATATTTGCCAACTTTTAGCAACAAGCCACCTTCTTTATTTTTGTAACGTGGTCTAAAAGAGTAAAATCAATTAATGGCATTGCCCGAAACAAGTGGCAAGTCTCTTTATCATAGAAAAAGTATTTACACATGAAAGCAGGAATTGTAGGGTTACCTAATGTTGGAAAATCAACTTTGTTCAATTGTTTGTCAAACGCAAAAGCGCAAAGCGCTAACTTTCCTTTTTGTACCATCGAACCAAATATTGGTGTGGTAAACGTTCCCGATCCAAGAATTAACAAGTTAGAAGAATTGGTAAAACCAGAACGCGTGCAAATGGCAACTGTAGATATCGTTGACATTGCAGGTTTGGTAAAAGGAGCAAGTAAAGGGGAAGGTTTAGGAAATCAATTTCTTGGAAACATTAGAGAGTGTAATGCTATTATTCATGTTTTACGTTGTTTTGACAATGATAATATTGTACACGTAGATGGTAATGTAAACCCAATTCGTGACAAAGAAACTATTGATATCGAGTTGCAGTTAAAAGATCTAGAAACAGTTGAAAAACGTTTAGAAAAAGTAAATCGTGCTGCAAAAACAGGTAACAAAGAAGCGCAAACTGAAAAAGCGCTTTTAGATCGCATTCGTGAAGCTTTATTGCAGGCTAAATCAGCGCGTACTATTGTTCCTCAAAGCAATGACGAAGAGGTTTTGATGGAAGCTTTTCAATTGATCACTGCTAAACCAGTATTGTACGTTTGTAATGTTGACGAAAGTTCGGCTGTAAACGGAAACAAATATGTGGACCAAGTAAAAGAATTAGTTAAAGATGAAGATGCTGAGGTAATTATCCTTTCAGTAGGAGCCGAGGCTGATATTACCGAATTAGAAAGTTACGAAGAGCGTCAGGTTTTTCTTGAAGATATGGGACTTGAAGAGCCAGGAGCATCTGTTTTAATTCGTGCCGCATACAAATTGCTAAAGCAACAAACTTATTTCACTGCAGGTGTAAAAGAGGTTCGCGCTTGGACCATTAATATTGGTGCAACTGCACCACAGGCAGCAGGAGTAATTCACACTGACTTCGAAAAAGGTTTCATCCGTGCCGAGGTGATTTCTTATGAGGATTATGTAACTTACGGTTCAGAAGCTAAATGTAAAGAGGCTGGAAAATTTAAAGTTGAAGGTAAGGAATACGTTGTAAAAGATGGTGATGTCATGCACTTTAGATTTAACGTCTAGTTTTTAACTAGTCAAAAGTCAAAATTGAAAAGTCGAAAATTAGAAATAGCTTTCGACTTTTTTTTGAACCTAATCCCGCTTTCCGCTTCAAGATTTTCAGCTAAAGTCACTTTTTCTAAGCTCTAAAAGGAGCTTCCGATGGTCGCTCTTTTAGTGCAAGAAAAAATAGTAACTTTAGCTAAAAAAGCTTTCCGCTGCAATCGGGGGTAATTTTGTAATCTTTGTAAGTCCGATTCAATTAAAAAGTGTAAATTCACTTTAATTTTAAGCGGTTCAAATGAAGCAATTTCTTTTAATAGCAATATCTTTCCTTGTTTTTTCTTGCAAAAAAGCAAATTCGCCAGCAGATGAGAATGTGTTGTATTACGAACAACCACAGCCAATTCATGATGCTGAATTAACTCAAATTCCATTAAAGTTTAGAGGTGTTTTTGTAAATTCAGACTCTGTACACTTAACGATTTCTGAAAAAATGATCCTTAGAGAATTTGATAGAAAATTTAGAATTCACAAAACCGAGTTGGACTCTTTAAAACAAGAATTTGATTTTAAGAACGACAAATACTTTTTCAAAGGCGATAACCGTGCTTTTATTGCCAAAAACATTGGTGATTCTATTGAGTTTGTGCACACGGAAATTGATACCGTTTTTATTTTCTCAAAAACACAAAAAGCAAAAAGATTTAATGGAAAATTAGTACTGAACTACAAGGATTCATTGTACTGGGCAGTAAATACTATTGACTTAGCAAAAAATGTGCTGTACTGGAAAACATTAGGCACCAAAGACGATGTTAGACGAATGGATTCGCTAACTCAGGTTAAATCAATTCCTATTGATTCTTTAACGTATTTGGCAAAACCAACAAGAAATGAATTCAAAACCTTCATTAACTTAAAAAGGTTACAATCAGATGAAGTGTTTAAAAAATCAAATAAGTAATAGTTACATTATTCACACATAAACCAATCCTATGAAAATAATCGCTTTTGGCGCTAGCAACAGTAAAAACTCAATTAATAAACACTTGGCAACTTATGCAGCAAGTTTGTTTGGTGCAACTGAAGTTCAAGTTATTGATTTAAACGATTATCAAATGCCGCTTTATAGCGTTGATTTAGAAGCCGAAATTGGCCAACATGAATTGGCTAAAGCCTTTTTACATACGCTTTCTACAGCTGATTTGTTGGTGGTGTCAATGGCGGAGCACAATGGCAATTATTCGGCGGCCTTCAAAAATATTTACGATTGGTGTTCTCGAATTACTCCCAAAGTTTTTCAAGACAAACCAATGCTATTGCTAGCTACTTCGCCGGGAGCACGCGGTGGTGCTTCGGTTTTAGAAATTGCTAAAAATGCTTTTCCGCGCTACGGCGCTGATGTGAAAGCAACTTTCTCGTTGCCTAGTTTTAATGATAATTTCGATCTTGAAAAAGGCCTGATTACAGATGAAGAATATGATGCGGACTTAAGAAAATTGATTTTTCTTTTTTAATTGCAAACCGCTGGCTAAATAGCAAAAAAAAATATACTCGTCTCATTACCCCCGACAGCAGCGGCATCCTTGTGCCTGTGGCATTTATGCCGGCACAAGATATAGCGAATGGCGGGAGAGAGTGTCTTGAAAGGAGGATTTTGGTGGTCCTAAATGAAAAAAAGCAAGACTTTTAGAGTGAAGTAAATTCAGGCCCTGATTTCAAAATTGTTGGTGGGGTTTCGTTGTCAATATCATTTTTAATAACTTTGCCAGCATCTGCTTTTTATATAGTTTGAGATGCGCTATATTAGCGCTTTCGAGGGCTAGGCGGATAGCGAAGGCCTAACTGAACGAAGTTAAAATCCACAATTTTTACCATGTCCAATCAAAATCAATATACCGAAGATAATATTCGGTCACTCGACTGGAAAGAGCACATCCGTATGCGTCCCGGGATGTATATCGGGAAATTAGGTGATGGCTCCTCGCCAGATGACGGTATTTATATTTTATTAAAAGAAGTTCTTGACAACTGTATCGATGAGTTTGTCATGGGTTCGGGCAAAACGATTGAGGTAACTATTCGCGACAAAACGGTTTCGGTGCGTGATTACGGCCGCGGAATTCCGTTAGGGAAAGTCGTTGATGTGGTTTCGAAAATGAATACGGGTGGTAAATACGACTCTAAAGCATTCCAGAAATCGGTTGGTTTGAACGGTGTGGGTACCAAGGCTGTCAATGCTTTGTCGAATTATTTTAGGGTAGAATCAGTTCGAGATGACAAGCAAAAAGCTGCTGAGTTTTCGGCCGGAAATTTAGTCCTTGAAGAAGATATCATTGATACCACCAAGCGTAAAGGAACAAAAGTAACTTTTACGCCTGATGAAACCATTTTTAAAAATTACAAATTCCGAATGGAATATGTGATCAAAATGGTCAAAAACTATTGTTACTTGAACAATGGTTTGACGATTATTTTTAATGGTGAAAAATACATTTCGGAAAACGGGCTTCGCGATTTATTAGAAGAAACAATCAATGTCGAAGACCAAGAATACCCAATTATTCACCTCAAGGAACACGATATTGAAATTGCGCTTACTCACAGTAAAACGCAATACAGTGAGGAATACCACTCGTTTGTAAACGGTCAAAACACAACACAAGGAGGAACGCACTTGGCAGCTTACAGAGAAGCCATTGTAAAAACAATCAGAGAGTTTTATAACAAAAACTTCGAAGCATCGGATGTGCGAAAATCGATTGTGAGTGCTATAAGCATCAAGGTGATGGAACCGGTATTTGAGTCGCAGACTAAAACTAAATTAGGTTCCACAGATATGAGATCAGATGATGGCACGCCGCCAGTTTCTGTTCGTACGTTTGTAAACGATTTTATAAAAAATAAACTAGATAACTATTTACATAAAAATCCACCCACGGCAGAAGCTTTATTGCGTAAAATTTTGCAGGCGGAGCGCGAGCGAAAAGAGTTATCTGGAATTAGAAAACTAGCTACAGATCGTGCTAAAAAAGCCAATCTACACAATAAAAAATTGCGAGATTGTCGTGCGCACTTGCCCGATACTAAAAATCCTAGAAACTTAGAGAGTACACTTTTTATTACCGAGGGAGATTCGGCTTCGGGATCCATTACCAAGTCGCGCGATGTAAATACGCAAGCCGTGTTTAGTTTGCGTGGAAAGCCGCTGAACTCATACGGAATGAGTAAAAAAATTGTGTACGAAAACGAAGAGTTTAACTTGCTACAAGCTGCTTTAGATATTGAGGACGGTCTCGAAAAGCTGCGTTACAACAACATTGTAATCGCTACCGATGCAGATGTCGATGGAATGCACATTCGATTGTTGTTGATTACCTTCTTTTTGCAATTTTTCCCAGAATTAATTAAAGAAGGGCATTTGTATATTTTGCAAACGCCATTGTTTAGGGTTCGAAACAAGAAAGAAACCATTTATTGTTACTCTGAAGAAGAGCGAAAAGATGCCATCGAAAAACTAAAACCAAAACCAGAAATCACACGATTTAAAGGATTAGGTGAGATTTCACCAGATGAGTTCAAGAATTTTATTGGAGAAACCATTCGTTTAGATCCTATTATGATGGATAAAAATACGTCGATTGAGCAGTTATTGTCTTTCTACATGGGTAAAAATACACCAGATCGACAAGATTTTATTATTAAGAACTTGAAGGTGGAGTTGGATGCTTTGGTAGAGGAGTAATATAGGTTTTATTGTGTCAGAAAATCTTCAAAATAAAGTTTTATTTTCTCAAGTTGTTGAGTTACTACAAAATGCTCGAACGCAAGTTCTACGTACTGTAAACTCAACAATGGTGTATGCCTATTTTGAAATTGGAAGAATGATTGTTGAAGAAGAACAAAATGGAAACAACCGAGCTGAATATGGGAAGCAATTATTGAAAGGACTTTCTAAAGAGTTAACTACTGAGTTTGGGAAAGGGTTTTCAGTTGAAAATCTAGAGAGAATCAGAAAGTTTTATACAATTTATTCAAATTCGTTGACAGTGTCTACGATTTCTGAAAATATAAAATCACAGTCACTGTCTACGGAATTACAAATAAGAGAAAGTGAATTTAGATTATCACAAGATGACCGATTAAAATCAGCAAGACTAACTTTGATTTTCAAATTAACTTGGTCTCATTATAATTTTTTGATTCGAATAGATGATGAAAAAGAAAGACGTTTCTATGAAATAGAAGCCGAAAAATACAATTGGAGTGTTCGCGAATTAAAACGACAATATGATTCGGCACTTTACACACGATTGGCTTTGAGCAGAGATAAAGAAGGGATTTTGAAACTTTCTGAGAAGGGTCAAATTATTGAGAAACCAAAAGATATTATTAAAGATCCTTATATTTTAGAATTTCTAGGCTTACCTGAATTGCATCAGTATTCCGAATCGGAACTAGAAGAGGAAATCATTAATAAACTAGAGCATTTTCTATTAGAATTAGGTCACGGTTTTACTTTTGTAGCGAGACAAAACAGAATTACTTTTGATGATAAACATTTTCGAATCGATTTGGTTTTTTATAACCGAATATTAAAATGTTTTGTTCTAATTGATTTAAAAATAGGGGAACTGAAGCATCAAGACTTAGGACAAATGCAAATGTATGTCAATTATTATGACAGAGAAATGCGTTTGGAAGATGAAAATAAAACGATTGGCATTGTGCTTTGCCAAAACAAAAGCGATTTAGTAGTCGAGTATACTTTGCCTGAAAATAATGAGCAAATATTTGCCAGTAAATACAAAACAATTCTGCCTAGCAGAGAAGATTTAATACAATTAATTTCGGAATCAAAATAAATGAAAGACGAAGAAGACGAAAATACAATTCCTGAGGGAGAAGAAAATGAAGATGCAAGCAATGACGCTGGTTTCGAAGATATAAAAACTTCGAATGGCATGCAGCATTTTTACGAAAACAATAATGAAGAAGGCGATACCATAACCAAGGTTACGGGCATGTACAAAGACTGGTTTCTGGATTATGCTTCGTATGTAATTCTGGAACGCGCCGTACCAGCTATTGAAGATGGTTTCAAGCCCGTTCAACGCCGTATCATGCACTCGCTTAAAGAGTTGGATGACGGTCGCTACAATAAGGTAGCCAATGTAGTAGGGCACACGATGCAGTATCATCCACACGGAGATGCGAGTATTGGTGACGCGATGGTACAAATTGGTCAGAAAGATTTATTAATTGACTGCCAAGGAAACTGGGGAAATATCCTAACAGGTGATGGTGCTGCGGCTTCGCGTTACATTGAGGCGCGTTTGTCTAAATTTGCTTTGGAGGTTTTGTATTCTCCAAAAATTACCGATTGGGGTGTTTCGTATGACGGCCGTCGTGCTGAGCCAAACAATCTTCCTGTTAAGTTTCCATTGCTTTTGGCACAAGGAGCAGAAGGTATTGCAGTAGGACTTTCCACGAAAGTGTTGCCGCACAATTTCAACGAATTGCTCGATGCTTCGGTTAAAATATTAAAAGGAAAATCATTTACCTTATATCCAGATTTCTTGACGCAAGGTATTGCTGATGTATCGAATTACAATGACGGAATGCGTGGCGGACGTGTACGCGTTCGTGCTAAAATTGCCCAGTTGGATAAGAATACTTTGGTGATTACTCAAATTCCGTTTTCGACCAATACGACTACTTTGATTGATAGTATTTTGAAAGCCAATGAAAAAGGCAAAATTAAAATCAAAAAAATTGAAGACAATACTGCTGCCGAAGTTGAAATTTTAATTCATCTTTTTCCAGGAGTTTCTCCAGATAAAACCATTGATGCTTTGTTTGCTTTTACAGCTTGCGAAACATCAGTAGCGCCTTTGGGCTGTGTAATTGAGGATAACAAACCGTTGTTTATTGGAGTGTCTGAAATGTTGCGTATTTCCACTCACAGAACAGTTGATTTACTAAAACAAGAACTCGAAATTCAACTCGAAGAATTAAAAAACAAGTGGCATTTTTCTACTCTCGAAAAGATATTTATTCGAGAAGAAATGTACATTGATTTCAAATTGTATTCGGATAGAGAATCGCTTTACAAATACTTATACGATCGTTTTGAGCCTTTCAAAAAATCATTTGTCAGAGAAATTAATGATGACGATTTACAGCGCTTAACGCAAATTCCGATGATTCGTATCACGCGTTTTGATTCGGATAAGGCTGACGATATGATTGCCAAGTTAGAAGCTGAAATGCAAGAAGTAGAGCATCATTTAGCAAACTTAAACGATTTTGCAATTGCTTATTTTACCAAGTTAAAAGAGAAATACGGTAAAGGACGCGAACGCCAAACCGAATTGCGCATTTTTGATGATATCGAAGCAACAAAAGTAGTCTTACGCAACACCAAACTGTATGTCAATCGCGAAGAAGGTTTTGTGGGTACGAGTTTAAAGAAAGACGAATACGTTACTGATTGTTCTGATATTGACGATGTGATTGTGTTTTTGCGCGATGGAAAAATGATGATTACAAAAGTCGATGCAAAAACTTTTGTGGGTAAAGATATTATTCACGTAGCTATTTTTGACAAAAGCGACAAGCGTACGATTTACAACTTGATTTACCGAGATGGAAAATCGGGTCCATCGTACATCAAACGTTTTAATGTATCGGGCGTTACGCGTGATAAAGCGTATGATTTAACCAATGAAACTGCGGGATCTCAAATTGTATACTTTTCATGCAATCCAAACGGAGAGGCTGAGGTTATTACTATTTTGTTGCGTCAGGTGGGAACGATCAAAAAATTGAAATTTGATATTGACTTTGCTAACTTAGCCATCAAAGGGCGAAGTTCAAAAGGAAATTTAGTCACCAAATACCCAATCAAAAAGATTGAACTGAAAGAAAAAGGAATTTCTACTTTGTTACCTCGTAAAGTCTGGTTTGACGATACGGTACAACGATTAAATGTAGACGGACGTGGGGAATTGTTAGGCGAATTCAGACCTTCTGATAAAATTTTGATCGTTTCGCAATCAGGGAAATTAAAAGTGATTACACCTGAATTAACCACACATTTTGATCAAGACATGATTGTTTTGGAAAAATGGAATCCTAAAAAACCAATTTCGGCTATTTATTATGATGGCGAAAAAGAACGCTACTACATTAAACGCTTTTTGGTAGAAACCGAGAACAAAGAAGAAGCTTTCATTTCAGAGCATGCTAATTCCAGACTCGAAATTGTTTCAACCGACTACAGACCCGTAGCCGAATTGATTTTTGCAAAAGTAAAAGGCGTTCAAAAAGAAAATCAAATTGTAGATGTAGAGGCTTTTATCGCCGTAAAAGGATTTAAAGCACAGGGCAATCAATTGACTACGGATAAATTAAAACAAGTCAATTTGCTAGATCCACTGCCGTATGAAGAACCAGTAGAAGATGTTCCTGAACCAACTGTTTTAAGCGATGAAGATACCGGTCCTGTACAACTTGAAGATGATGGTCAAATCACCATGAGTTTAGATTAATTTTATTATCCATAAAAAATGCCCCCAAATAGTGCGATACTATTTGGGGGCATTCTATTTTATAAATGAATTTGAGTTCACTTCTCACAACTCACCATTCACGATTTACTTTTACTTTTATTCATTTTCATATTTAGTACTTCTACTAATAATGAGAATGAAATGGCAAAGTACAAGTAGCCTTTTGGCACCGGAGTCACATGACTTCCAAAGATTAAAGCGTTAGATAAATGTGCACTTTCTGTAAGTAGCATCATTCCAATCAAGATCAAAAATGACAATCCCAAAATTTGAATCGACGGATGTTTGTTTACAAAATTCCCAACAGGAACTGCAAACTGCATCATTATAAGTACCGAAATTACTACAGCAGTAATCATTATATAAAGAGCACCTTCAACGCCATTGGTCATTCCCACGGCAGTTAAAATACTATCAAAAGAAAAGACAAGGTCAATTAAAATAATCTGAAAAATTACATTTTGAAAGGATTTAGTAGCCGCTTTGCCCAACTCTTTTTCTTCATGGCCTTTTTCGTCCACTTTCTCTCTAATTTCATTGGTGCTTTTGTAAATTAAGAACAATCCACCGCCAAACAGAATCAAACTCTGTCCTGTAATTCCAGCTGAAAACCAAGAAAAATCAATATGAAACCAAGGCTCTTTCATTTGAATCAAAATATTGATACCAAATAATAGCGCAATACGCATGAACATGGCCAAAAACATACCAATTTTGGTGGCTTTCTTGCGTTGTTCTACTGGCAATTTACCCGTTGCAATCGAAATAAAAATAATGTTGTCAATTCCCAAAACAATTTCAAGAAAAGTCAACGTTAATAAGGCTACCCAAGCATCCGGGTTCAAAAATACTTCCATTTTATAGTGTTTAAAAGTCTAAATTAATCATTAATTTTCGTTACAGTACCGCGCTGCTTAGCATCAGAGCCTACCATCCCGAATTCAAATGTGTAAGAATCCTTAGTAGTGGTTAAAATTTTCATACCAATCGCTTTTTCTTCGGCCATATTTTTTGGATGCAATTTGAGCAAAACATATTCGCAATCATTCACCCATCTAATGCTGGCCGTATCCGTTTTTCCTTCAAAAGTTTCAATTTCAATACTGTCGTTGCGCTCAAAAACAGTCGTTTTTTTAACGCCATCTACCTCGTATTCAAACTTGAATTTTCCAGTTTTAAAATCCTTACAATTGCGTTCTTGCTCGTAGCAGGAAGCCAACATAAAAATACTTACTAATGCAATAATTTTTTTCATTCTTGTTTTTTTTAGAACCTATTCCAGCTGTTCGTTGCAACGTGTTGCGTTTTTTGCTTTTTTTCTACTGTCCCAAAAGGAGCTTCCGTTGGTCGCTCTTTTTGGGCAAGAAAAAGAACTCAAAAAACAGCAACCCTGTTTTCACTGCCATCTGGGGTAAAATTAAACTATTTTGATATCATATTTATCCAATAATCCCACAATTCCTTGCGCCGAAAATTTGGCTTTGCGCATGGGATTGTATTCGGGGTCAATCTTATAATTACTTGCTTTGGTAAAATCTACCGAGGCTAATTGCGTATTATTAAAAATTGCGCCTTCAAGCGTACTGTCTTCAAAACTAGAGCCTGTAAGTGTACTGCCAACAAAACTTACTTCTTTTAGGGAACAAGCAATAAAATTAGTTTTAGGCATTTTTTTATTGGCAAACGAGGCGTAATCTAGGTTGCAATCCTGAAAACTAACTTGAAACAAAAAATCAGCACATTGATCAAAAGCAATGCCTAATAATTTGCAATTGGTAAATTGTACATTTTTGAAACTGCAGCTAGCGGTTTGAATCAGCGCCAAATTACAATCGATAAACTCACAATCCATAAAAGTGGTTTGCGACCAATTGCTAGAAGAGAAATCGCAGTTAGTAAAAACACAATCTTCAAATTCACGGTTGGTGAGTTTGTATGAAGGCAGCACGATTTTATCGAATTTTTTTTGAAAATAGAGTAATTCTTCCATTAATCGTTAAATAAGCTTTGCATGATTATTTTTAGACCTTTAAACATGCAATACATCGCGGCACCGCAGGCTGCAATACCTATAGCAAGAATTAAATAATGCCAAACATTTCCTTGGTTCATGAAGGCATTATAAATCAAGGACGGTCCAATAAATAACAGCGGCAACGAACCCGCTAAATATTTAACTCCTTTGGATAAAAGTACTCTGTTGGTGCTCATAGTGATAGTTTATGCAGTTTGTAATTTTGAGGTCTTAGTTTTTGCAACTTTTAAACACAAAACAATTTTGTCGGTAATTTACGAAAGCAAATTGTTGGTATCGCGTATTAACAGTTGTCGTTTTATGTTGTTTAAATCAAAATTCTAACTAGTAACCAAAACGCCAAAAATATATAACCAATTGTTAAAATGCGATTTCCTTGTTTTCTGTCATTTTCTGAATAAGCATAAATTCGGTTTCCATTTGGTAGTGTTTTTTTATAAGTTAACAAATGCCACCCAATAAAAATCCCCAATAATCCGCCTAAAAAAGCAGTTATATATCCCAAAATTATGTATCCTTTTTGTCCTTCTTCTGGTTTTGATAATTCTATAATTCTTTGCCTTTTTATTTCTTCAATTTTTTCTGGCGTAATTTCTTTGCCTTTATCTTTAAGTAATTTTTTAGCAAGAGAAATGTCAAACTTGTTCCATTCATCACTTTTTGTAATCACTTCAATTAATTCGTCGTCGGTAAAACTCAATAAATAGTAATCGTTATCAATTTCATTTGTTTCGTTTTCCGACTTTTCTGCAAGTATCTTGTTAGCTTTTTCAAAGTCATTTTTCTTGAGTTTGATACAGTATTCTTTTCCAAAGCCATTGTTTGCAAAAGTTGGGTCGAAACTTAAAGAATTATCTACTAATACAAATTCAATATTTTGTTCAGCTATCAATTCGCCTAATTCTTTTGCTGAATTTTGGTCATTAAATTTTTCAAATGTGATAAATTCTTCGTTCATAGCTGTTTCAGTTTCTTGAATTGATTATTTTGCAGGATCCTTGAAGCTATCTACGACCTTGATGCACTATAATTCATCACCGCTTGTCGTACACTTTTGTGTTCCAATAATAAGGCAGATGCTTGCTCGTAGGTAACAGGAATTTCGTCCATGATCATTTTAATGCCACGATCAACAAGTTTGTTGTTGCTGAGTTGCATATCGACCATTTTGTTTCCTTTTACTTTTCCGAGCTGAATCATGCTTGTAGTCGAAATCATATTTAGAACCAGTTTTTGTGCTGTTCCGGCTTTCATGCGTGAACTACCAGTTACGAATTCAGGACCTACAACCACATCAATAGGGAATTGTGCGGTTTGCGAAAGCGGACTGTTGGCATTACACGAAATGCTTCCGGTTGTTATGTTGTTTAGGTTGCAAGCCTGTAAACCGCCAATTACGTAGGGCGTAGTGCCTGAAGCAGCGATTCCGATAACGACATCATTGGTATTGATGTTAAAAGCTTGCAAGTCAAGCCAGGCTTGTGTGGCATTGTCTTCGGCATTTTCAACGGCTTTGCGTATAGCTGCATCACCACCTGCAATGATACCCACAACTAAATCAAACGGAACTCCAAAAGTAGGTGGACACTCGGAGGCATCAACTACTCCTAATCGGCCGGATGTTCCTGCGCCAATGTAAAACAAACGCCCGCCTTGCTGCATTTTGCGCACAATTTCCTGTACAAGCGCTTCTATTTGCGGGATGGCTTTTGCCACTGCTTGTGGTACGGTTTGGTCTTCTTGGTTGATATTGGTTAACAATTCCTGAACCGACATTTTTTCTAAATGGTCGTATTTGGAGGCTTGTTCGGTGGTTTTTGTAAATTCCATTGCTACTATATTTTGAGTGCCAAAGCACAAAATTTTCTATTGATTCAGGTCGCGCGTGAGGGATAAAAGCGGAAATCCTTTTATCATGCAGCGGTAGCGAAATGAAAAAAGATTGCAGCGGATAGCCCGACCGCCTTTTTTTGGCGGGCACGCCCACCTTGTAAATTTATAAAAAATATGCCAATGCAATACCAATTACAATCATGGAAACCTTGGCGATATTGAATTTGTGGCCTTCGCTACTTTCAAAAATAATGGTGGAGGAAATGTGAAATAAAATTCCGATCACAATTGCGGTTAGCTCGGCGTAATACTGATTTAAAATAGGCAGATAATCAGATAAAAAGGTGCCCAAAGGTGTCATGACTGAAAAAGTGATCATGAAGAAAAAAATGGCCGTTTTATTGAGATTTCCGTTAATGAAAAACGTAGTCAAAATAATAGCGATTGGCAGGTGATGAATGGCTATTCCTAATGCTAAATCGTGGTGATGGCTTACCGGAAAGCCTTCGAGAAAGGCATGTATGCACAAACTGATGAATAGCAACCACGGAATTTGGCTCATGCTGGCTTTGCCGTGAACGTGTCCGTGCTCTGCGCCTTTGGAGAAGAATTCTAAGATAATTTGGAACAAAATCCCCAGCATGATAAACAAACCAATATTGCTTATGCTACTTTCGTAAATTTCAGGCAGCAAGTGCATGACTGTTAGCGACAACAAAAACGACCCGCTAAAGGCGAGTAGTAATTTTAAGTTGGTTTTGTTTTTTGGTTTTAGCGCAAGTGCTATGATGTAACCAAGTAAAACAGAAAGTAAGGGCAATAGGTAATTCATGGGCTTTGCTTAACGAATAAATTGTTGTTTTAATCTGCAACTACACTTTCATTTTGTAGCTGTGATACATAACAATCGTTTCCTATTTAAAAATCATAATCAATCGTTCGCTCTCTGTTTTATGGAATTTTTTCAATTTATAATCGCCAAAAAGGTCTAAGAGATAAATTCCGGCTTCTTCCATAAGGTTTTCAAAGTCGGTTAGGGTTAGAGCTTTTACTTTTTCGGTAAAATGGTAGTCTTGTCCTTGGTCTTGAAATTGAATTTCTTTGTAAATGTGTCCATCCTTCAAGTAACGGGTGATGTGAAAATCGATTCCGTCAACGGTTTTTGTTTCTTCGGGTACCAGTGTGTTCAACACCTGATTAACGTTCATGAAATCAATCACTGCAAAGCCGTACTCAGATAAACTTTCTTTGATGGCTTTTAGGGTTGTTAAATTGTCTTCGTCATTTTCAAAATACCCAAAACTGGTAAAAAGATTAAAGATAGCATCGAATTTTTCTTCAAAAGGAACGCGCATGTCGTGTTCTTTGAAGTGCAAATTGTTATTCTCGTTTTTCTTGGCTGTTTCAATGCTGTTGGTTGATAAATCGGCACCCAAAACATCAAATCCTAATTGATTCAAGTAAATAGAATGACGGCCTTTGCCACAGGCTAAATCCAAAACTTTTGCTTTTTCAGGTAAGTTAAGGTAGTGGGTTAAATTATCCATGAAAAGCTGCGCTTCTCGGTAATTACGGTCTTTGTAAAGGATGTGGTAATAAGGAGTGTCAAACCAGGAAGTGTACCAATTGGCTTTAGCAAGTTCTTGGTTTTCTTGAGACGTATTTTGATCTGCAGACATTTATTCTTTTTCAATTAATTCGATTGATGCAAATTTAGTGTATTTTTGCAACGAATACTTGATTTTACAATGGAAAATAATTTTAAAATGATTGCCAAAACCTTTTTTGGTTTTGAAGAAATATTAGCAAAAGAATTGCAAATGCTTGGCGCACAAAACGTGGAGCAAGGTGTAAGAATGGTTAGTTTTAAAGGGGATAAAGGTTTTATGTACAAAGCGAATTTGTCTTTGCGTACGGCTTTAAAAATTTTAAAACCTATATATTTCTTTAAAGCCAATAACGAACAAGGTTTGTATCGCGGTATTGCGAGCATGAATTGGTCAAAATTATTGCAAGCCAATCAAACTTTTGTGATTGATACAACGGTGCATTCTACCTATTTTAATCACTCGGAGTTTGTTTCACAAAAATGTAAAGATGCTATTGTAGATCAGTTTAGAGAACGTACGGGACAACGCCCAAGTATTGACAAAGTGCATCCTGATTTGCGCATCAACATTCATATTGACAAAGATCAAGTTTCGGTGGCATTAGATACTTCTGGAAATGCGTTGAACCAACGTGGTTATAGAACGGCTACCAATATAGCACCTATTAATGAAGTGTTGGCAGCGGGAATTTTATTGCTTTCTGGTTGGGATGGCCAATCGGATTTTTTAGATCCAATGTGTGGTTCAGGGACTTTCTTGGCCGAAGCAGCAATGATTGCTTGCAACATTCCGGCGAATATCAACAGAAAACAATTTGCATTTGAAAAATGGAACGATTGGGATAATGATTTATTCGATGCTATCACAGATAGTTTGCTTAAGCGTGTGCGCGAGTTTCATTACACTATAAAAGGCTATGACAAAGCGCCAAGTGCGGTTTTAAAAGCAAAAGAAAACATCAGGAATGCTAACCTTGAGGATTATGTATCGATAAGTGAAGCTAACTTTTTCGATTCGGAAAAAACTTCTGAAGGCAAATTGCATATCGTATTCAATCCGCCGTATGATGAGCGTTTGGATATTCACATGGAAGCATTTTACAAAAATATTGGTGACACTTTAAAGAAAAATTATCCGGGTACGAATGCTTGGATGATTACAGCAAATCTAGAAGCCTTAAAGTTTGTGGGATTGAAACCTTCTCGTAAAATTAAATTATTTAATGCCGGACTAGAAGCTCGATTGGCTAAATACGAAATGTACGAAGGTAGTAAGCGAACGAAATTTGCAGCAGTTGGTAAAGCCGACGGTGAACAAGCAGCAGAAGAGGCTTAATTATAAAAGTTGATTTATGTTTTCAAAAAAATAAAGAAATGACAAAAAAACAAGTACAAGCATTTGTTTATCAATTGGCTAGTTTTGCGGTTTTATTTATCGCAGCGCGTTACGCCATTGCAGAATACACCAATTTAACAGGGATTTGGATCCCGCTAACTGCATTTGTAATAGGAACATTAATCGCGCCTAAATTTCAAGCTGTTAAAACTAAAGATGGCGAGAAGTTGTATATGAAATGGCTTTTTGTAAAAGGATTTAAAGAAATAGGATCGTAGTTGAAACTACATGAAAAAAATAACCGCCAATTGGCGGTTATTTTTTTATCAATACTTTTGGTGCTACCTTCTTTTTAAAGATAGGAACAAAGTACGTCACGGTATAATTAAATCCTACTCCAAAATTACCATCATAAGTGCGGTTAAATCCCGGAATATATAGGTTTGAAAAATTATCAGGTTCTTTGTTTGTAACCAATCGGTTTAAGCGAAGGCTGAATCCCATAAAAACATTATCAAAAACTTTGGCTTTTATTCCTGCTACTACTTCGATCCAACTTGCTGACAATCCTTCAAATTTTCGTCCAGAAGCTATAGTTGGTGTTTCTTGAAAATACGGATTGGCATTGTAAATTCGATACGTATTCAATTGTTGATTGAAAGTACTGAATCCGTAGCGCAAACCAATCGAAATGATGTTTTCCATATCCAGCCAATTTTCGTAGCCGTTGTAATCAAAACCTACTTTCAGGTATGATCCTTTTGTGGTAAAGTTTACCCGATCGTCATCAGTGGTTTTGTTTTCGTTACCTAACTCTGCGGCTAAAAAATATTTTTTAGTCAAGCGGTAATCTCCAACAAGTTCTAGTCCTTTGTAATCGCGGTCATATAAACCTCTTGTAATTTTGTATAAATCAAGACCTACCCTTACCCCATAACGATCTGTTTTGGGTGGCACCACAGTAGCTTTTTTTACTGTATCATTTATAATTGTATTGCTCAGCGGTTTTTGATTACTAACTGTAGGTGCAGCAGTATTTGCTTTGGGTGCTTTCGGAATTTCTCCTTTTGTTGTTGTTTCTTGTGCAGTAGTGATCGCTATCGAAAAGAAAAGCAAACTACTAAAAAAAGATTTTAAGGTGTGTTTCATTTTCGTTAGTTATACTGTTTTTTTCAACTGAAATAAATCGGATCCATCTTTGGTTAGCCGCAATCGGATCTGTATGTGTAAAAGGCGTGGTTGGGTCTAATGTAAAGTTACTTTTGTAGCCGCACGCTCTAGATACAAATAGCTCCTGTGTACTGTAATCAAAACGGATAATATCTTCATCAATTAAAGCAGGATTTGAATTTCCGGAGTTAAGTGTCAGGCTGAATGTTGTGGTAGTACCGACAGTTCTCAAGGGCAAAGCGATTTTGTTTCCGCTAGTAGTAGGAGCACCACTAAACAATAGTGGCTCAGTCATTCCCTGGCCAATGACTCTCAAGTTGGATACGTTTTTTAGCACCGAAGGATTATCGAAATCATAGAATTCGATAATGAGTCGGGGAGTGGTTGGTGTATTCGCATCGCAAATATCATCCTTTTCACAAGATGAGAATACACACGCCAAGAGCATGATGAACACTACTATTTTTTTCATTTGCATATTTTTGTACTTGAGGGCAAACATTTTTTAAGCAAAATTATTGTGGTTACACAGCTAATTTTGACAAAAAATGAAACTGTCGCGTTTATCTTAGCTCTAAAAGAACAACATTTTCAACGTGATGCGTTTGCGGAAACATATCTACAGGACGCACACGCGTTACTTTATATTTTTCATCCATTAAAGCCAAATCACGAGCTTGTGTAGCCGAATTACAACTAACATAAACCACACGTTGAGGCGCAATTTTCATGATTTGTTCAATTACATCTTTGTGCATTCCGTCACGTGGTGGATCAGTGATAATTACATCTGGTTGTCCGTGTTGTGCAATGAAAGCATCGTTGAAAACCACTTTCATATCTCCAACAAAAAACTCACAATTGGTTATTTCGTTTCGTACGGCATTTGCTTTGGCGTCTTTAATTGCATCAGGAACACTTTCTACACCAATTACTTTTTTCGCTTTTTTAGATACGAATTGCGCAATAGTTCCCGTTCCCGTGTATAAATCATACACTACTTCATTACCGGTAAGTCCTGCAAAATCGCGGGTAATTTTGTATAATTCGTAGGCTTGGTCAGAGTTGGTTTGATAAAAAGACTTGGCATTAATGCTGAATTTTAAACCTTCCATTTCTTCAAGGATGTAATCTCTTCCTTTATATAATTCGATGGTCGTATCGTATAAAGTATCGTTAGCTTTGTTGTTGATTACAAACTGCAAAGAAGTAATTTGCGGGAATTTAGCATATAAATGGTCAAGTAATAATTCTCTTTGTTCTTTGTTATCTTCAAAAAACTGAATCAACACCATGATTTCTCCAGTAGAAGCTGTACGCAACATTAAAGTTCTCAGCAATCCAGCGTGCTCTCTCGGGTTGAAAAATGTCAATCCGTTTGCATTGGCAAAATCACGTACTTCGTTTCTAATCGCGTTCGATGGATCTTCTTGAAGGTGGCATTTGGTAATATCCAAAATCTTATCCCACATTTTTGGGATATGAAAACCTAAGGCATTGCGGTTCCCTAGATCGTCTGTACTGTCGATTTCGGCTTGAGTCAACCAGCGACTATTCGAGAAAGAAAATTCCATTTTGTTTCTGTAAAAAAACTTCTTCTCAGAACCAAGAATATTTTCGAACTCCGGTAATTCAATTTTTCCGATGCGTTGCAAATGATTTTGAACCTCATTTTGCTTGTAAAACAATTGTTGGTTGTAGTTCATGTTTTGCCATTTGCATCCTCCGCAAACACCAAAATGCTCGCAAACAGGATCAACGCGATGTGTTGAATATTCATGAAAATGTACTGCTTTGCCCTCGTAATACGCTTTGCGTTTTTTAAAGGTTTGTACATCAACTACATCACCCGGAACTACATTCGGGATGAAGATTACTTTACCATCAGGAGCTTTTGCTACTGATACGCCTTTTGCACCAGCATCAAGGACTTTTATTTGATGAAAGACAACTTTGTCTGTATTTTTCTTAGCCATGCTGCAAAAATAAGGGATTGAATGGTTTTTTGAATTTAAATTGTGAAATATTTTTAAGTCCTATTTTTTTTCAAGTAAAGGATGTACCTGCTTAATGGAGTTTTTAACTTTGATAAATTTATTTGATTGCTGCGTAATTTAACAATTTTAGTCAATTTGTGCTTTTTGTCATACTACAAAAACCAATTAGTTAATTTCATCGTACGTCATTTCAATCACCATAAAAGCTTTAACTTTTTCTTATGATTTAAATCAGAAATAGCTTATTGTATTTAATTATTTTCGTTTAGCCTCCATTTTTACATTTAAAATATATAAGATGCATTTTTACAGTCAGTTATCAAAAATTTCTTTTCTTAAAAAAAGGTATGCCTTCAAATTTTTGTTTGTTGCATTTGTTGGAATTCACTTGCCTTTAATTGGATTGGTGTTTTTTGTGCTTTTTGGCAAAGAGCATTTTACGGCAGAGTCTGCAATTTATTTTATTCTAATTGTTACTTTGCTTGCCACATCCATCACTTTATGGACGCTAAAATTGTTAATAAAACCTATTGAGCTTGCTTCTAAAGCACTCCAAAAATATCGTAAAAAAAGAATTATTCCGCAGTTGCCCATTGATTTTCAAGATGAGGCAGGGTTGTTATTGGCAAATATACAAAGTGCTGTAATTGAAAATGAGCGTTTTATTGATGATAAGCAAGATTTGGTTTATCTTTTATCACATGATCTTAGAGCTTTTGCTGCAAATGCAAAGACACTTGCGACTTTAATTATTGACGAAAAAGGATCAGAGGAGGTAACAGAATATGCGCAGTTGATAGAGGT
Source organism: Flavobacterium turcicum (assembly GCF_011365745.1). GTDB lineage: Bacteria > Bacteroidota > Bacteroidia > Flavobacteriales > Flavobacteriaceae > Flavobacterium > Flavobacterium turcicum. Next base: position 190,532 of record NZ_JAAOBY010000006.1, read on the forward strand.
ATCAATGACACAACAATTGGAGATGATTGGTTCTTTTATTAAACTGATTCACACGGAGGATGAGGTGACTAAAAAAAGTAAAAAATTAATTTCTGTTCCTCTTGAATCTCTTGTTGCACAAATCCAACTTGAAATGGAGGCGAAATTAAAATCTAAAAATATTGTATTTCAGAAAAATGTTATACTACAATCAGTTAAGCTTAAAGTTGATATTGATTTGCTTACCAGAGTTTTAGTTAATGTAGTAGATAATGCGCTAAAGTATTCATTTGAGAACAGCCATATTGAGTTTGCTATTTTTGAGGCGAACAAAAGAATTATTTTTGAAATAAAGGATTATGGTATTGGTTTTGATCCCAACAAAGTGACTGAACTATTTCAAAAATTCACAAGTAAAAGCAGACTTGGTACTGCAGGAGAGCATTCTACAGGTATTGGGTTGTATCTTTGCAAAAAAATAGTAGAAAAATTTAACGGAGAAATTTCTGCTGTAAGTTTAGGGGTGAATAATGGAGCTACATTTACAATTAGCTTACCTAGTTTTGACTAAAATGTTTTTATTTAGAAAGTTTAAATTATCTGTTTTTGAGAGAGAAAAGCCTTGCTGATGCTCTTGTTGTGCACCAAATTGGCTGATTTTAAACCTCACAATTTTTTGTTTGGGAAAATTTTATTTTCGTTACAATTACTACGTATTATCATTGTTTAGCTGAAATACTTTTTCGTGTTTTAAAGTATTGTGGACTATGCATTCTTGGCTTGAGTTCCATTCTATGATTTTCTGCTGCGAAATTTTCTTTTTTTCAAGGTCAGGATTTGTTTTAAGAGCTATGATACTGATGCCAATGAATACAAAATTATGGAAGGCATGCATCAAAAATCCAGTCCAAAAGCCGTGACGAACTCTTAAGTACCCAATTACTAGTCCTAATACTATTTGTGGTGCCACTATAATAGGCGAAAGTAAAAGGATTGCAGGGGTTATTTCAAAATTTACGAGATGAACAAGGCCAAATAGCAGTGCCGAAAAGTAGAAAATCTTCGGGTAAAACCGAGACCATTTGCTGTTCATAGCCAAATCGAAATGGGCGGCTTTTTCCCTATCAAAAAAAAGTTGACTAAATCTGATGCTTATTCCAATTAATAAATTCGTTTCATAGCGCAAATAAAGTCTAAAAATAAGTTCTTCAAATAAAGGGGCAATAATCACAACGAGAAAAAAAAGTGCTGTTGTTGGTACAGTTTTTAATAAGGTTTCGATGGAGTGATTATCTGTATTAATTAATTTAGCAGTTTCTAGACCGCTAATAATTAAAATCAAAACGAGCATTACAGGTATTTCAAGTAAAAAAAACGAAAGAACAATTTTAAACTTTGATGCAATTGTTGTAGGCAAAGGAACTTCGTCTGTTGGGTTCTTTAAAAATGATAAAAATTGAAGTAGTTGCTTATTGATGAAATCTGACATTGACAAGGTTTTAATGATTCTTAAAAGTTTTGAAGTCGAACTGTTCCTTACAAAGTTAATTATTTTACTACAAAATATGATTGAATGTTTGTTTTACTTTACTAATTCTTTTTTTTGTATTTATTAATTTCTATGGTGATTTGTTGAACATCGCTAAGTCAAATTTGTGTTAAAAAAAAGTTTTTAAAGAGTTGGTTTAAAGACTTCCGTCTATCTTTGATAAAACACATGAACTAAAAACAAACTATTATGAAAAGAAATGCAACCGCCGTTTGGAAAGGCACTTTAAAAGAAGGAGCTGGTCACTTGAGTACGCAAAGCACTGTTTTGCAAAGTACACAATATTCATTTAAATCAAGGTTTGATGAAGGAGTAGGTACAAATCCCGAAGAATTGATTGCGGCAGCGCATTCAGGGTGTTTTACGATGCAATTAACCGCTTATATTTCAGAAGCTGGTTTTGCAATAGACCAAATAGAAACTAAGTGCGATATTGATTTTGTTGATGGAGCCATACAAACCTCTCATTTAACTGTGCAAGCAAAAGTACAAGATATAACCGAGGATGCTTTTCAAGAATTAGTGACAAAGGCAGAAAAAAACTGTCCGATTTCAAAGTTACTAAACGCAACTATATCAAGCACCGCTACACTTATCAAATAGAACGATTTATTTAAAAAAAAAGGCTCAAAATCAGTATGAATTTGAGCCTTTTTTTATTGATTTTATTTCAAACTTCTTTCAATAGCTTTGGTTGCTAGTGGAGCCATGGCTTGGTATCCTATTTTATTGGGATGCACACCATCTCCAGAATAAGCTAAAGGGAGTCCGTTGCGATCGTCTTTCATTGCGGTAAAATAATCGATGTATTCAATTTGGTTCGCGTTGGCGTAGGTTTTCAGCATTGTATTAAGAGCAATAACTTTTTCAGCTGGATTTTGATTGGGTTTCCAAGGAAAATCGTTTGCAGGCAATACACTGCATAATATTACTTTGATGTTATGACTTTTAGCGAGTTCCGCCATCGAAAAGATGTTATCAGCAATCATTTCAATAGTTGATGGTCCTGTGTTACCTGCAATATCATTGATTCCTGCTAAAATATGCACTACTTCCGGTTTCAATGCAATAACATCTGCTCTAAAACGCACCAACATCTGTGGTGTGGTTTGTCCGCTAATGCCTCTGTTAATATAGTTTTTTCCTGAAAAAAAATCAGAATCTGTTGCGCTCCAAAATTCGGTTATGGAGTCGCCCATAAAAACAATTCGTCCTTGGTTCTTGTTAGTAGTGACAAGTGCAGCGTTTTGTGACTGGTATTTACTGAAATTTGGCCAATCTTGACCTTGAGCGGTAGTTGTCATGACAAGTAAAATAAAAATTGGAATAAATTTGCTGATTTTCATAAATATAAAGGTTTGCAAAAATTACTGTTGTAGATGGTCACTATTAATCAAACAAGTCAGATGATAGGTATCTGTCGCCGCGGTCACAAATAATGGCTACAATCACTCCAGATTCGATTGATTCGGCAATTTTACAAGCAGCCGCTACCGAGCCGCCACTACTCATACCCGCAAATATGCCTTCTTCTCGTGCCAAACGTTTGGTCATAGCTCTCGCTTCTGCTTCTGTAATTTCAATTGTAACATCAACTTTACTTGCATCGAAAATTTTCGGCAAGTATTCTTGAGGCCATTTTCTAATACCCGGAATTTGAGATCCATCGCTTGGTTGCGCGCCCACAATTTGAATAGCTGGATTTTGCTCTTTCAAGAAGGTTGAGGTTCCAATGATTGTTCCCGTTGTTCCCATGGCCGCCACAAAATGAGTTACGGTTCCTTCGGTATCGCGCCAAACTTCTGGTCCAGTGGTATTGTAGTGTGCTTTCCAGTTGTCATCATTGGCAAATTGGTTTAGCATAACATAGCCGCCTTCTGCTACTTTTTGGTCTGCATAATCTCTTGAGCCAATGATTCCCGTTTCGGCTGGAGTTAAGGTAACCGTCGCTCCATAAGCTCTCATCGTAAGAGTTCTCTCAATTGTGGAGTCTTCTGGCAGTACTAGTTCAATTTCAATATTAAAAAGTTGCGCTATCATAGCTAATGCAATTCCGGTGTTGCCACTTGTAGCTTCAATAAGCTTGTCGCCTTTTTTGATGTCACCGCGATCTAGTGCCGCTTTGATCATATTGTAAGCAGCTCGGTCTTTTACACTACCGCCAGGATTATTTCCTTCTAACTTTAATAAAAGTTTGACGTTTTTATTTTTTACTAAGTGACTTGATTCGACTAAAGGCGTGTTGCCAATTAATTGAAGTAAGGGGTATGCTTTCATTGGATATAATTTGTAATGCACTTTTTATCTTTCATTTTACTCATAGCAATTGTAAAGTCATCTTCAACTTTTGAGAGATGATTTGGTCTATTTTATTTGAAAGATTTTTTGACTTGCTTTTATTTTTAAAATTTAGATCGTTGCGATCTTTTGCAAAGGTATTGAACAATTTTTATACAGCCGTACGCTTATGCAAAAAGTGAAACACGAATTCAATTCAATTTGTTAAAAAAGGTCTTTACAATCAAAAAGAATCTGTGCGTATGCGAATAAATTGCGCGGCAAGTTTTTCTCGAAAAAATGAATTTTAAAAATGTTTGTAGTAATAACCAGCTATCATTATCGATACGTTAATGACCGCTAAAACAAAAATCATTTTTGAGTAATTCCCTTTTTTATGAACAGCATTTAGAAGTAGCGAAGCAATGAAAATTAAGCTCGTAAAAATGGCTGGATACATTTTGAAAGAGGCTTGAAATTCTCCTTGTAATAGCAAGAATAAACTGCGCTGAAAACCGCAACCCAAACACTCAATTCCAAAGAGTGTTTTGCTTAAACAAGGTAACATGAATTTTTGTATTTCTTCGAGTTTCATATGGTACAATAGTACAAAAAAAAGAGAAACTTTTTTGAGAATAAAGGAGGCAATTTTAAATTCAGTACTTTTGGAAACTGATATTTTAAAGATGAAAAAAATAGTACTTCTGATAATGGCGGTTGCAATAGCAGTAGCTTTCAACGAACAGGTGAGCAAAGAAAAAAACGTGTACATAATGGTGGTTGCAATTCTAGTTTTCATGTTTGGCATGATGCGATTAAGCGCTAAAACACCAAGTAAAAATCAAGATAAAAAAGAAGAGCATGATAACTAAAGGCGATCGAGTAGAGGTATTAGATGATGCCATCAGCGGACGCGTGTTGAGCGTTCAAAATAACCAAGTTACAATAGAAACTGAGGATGGTTTTACGATGACATTTTTTGTCAATGAAGTTATTAAAGTAAACGATTCCAATAATTTACTTAATGATATTAAAAGAATTAATGTAAGTGAGATTGCGAAGGAAAAAGAAATTCCAAAACCGAGAAGTTTTGTAAAAGAAAAGAAATCGAAGCACGAAATTGCCGCTCCAGAATTCGATTTACACATCGAAAAGTTGGTCCCGAACAAACGTGGTATGTCAAATTATGATATCTTGACCTTGCAAACAGAAACGGCCAAGAGGCATATTGAATTTGCAATCAGAAACAGAATTCCGAGAATCATTTTTATTCACGGAGTTGGTGAAGGAATTTTAAAATCGGAGTTGGATTTTTTGCTGGGTCGCTATGATAACATCGATTTTAGAGATGCCAATTATCAAAAATATGGCTTAGGTGCAACTGAAGTTTTTATCAAGCAAAGTGCGATGTAAAAGCTTTTTTATTGTTTTTTTAGAGCATAAAAAAAAATCCCAAATTCTAGTTTTATGGTATTAAATACCTCCTAGAATTTAGGATTTTTTAGCTCAAAAAAGCAGTGTTTTTTTAACCGATTTTCACTCTTAATTTGTGGTTAAAAGTTCGCCATAAATGTAATTGTCACCCAGTAAAAAATCATTATTTCCTTTCTTCATTTTGACCTTTTTTAATACAATCGTATGTTTAAATCCGTTACCAAAAGAGGTTGTTGTCACTTCAATTATTCCGCTAGTATTGGCAACTCCAGTTACGCCTAACCACTCTTCATTCACTACCGGTGTAGTAGGATAAGTAGTGTTGCAGAAGTAGTCGTCAGTTAATAAACCGCCAAATAATCGGTAAGTAAGTTTGTTTGTTGTAGTACTAATTAATGCTGTTCTTGGAGTATTTAAAGGTGTCGGTGTATTGCTTATCAGGCTTGGGTCGATGTCCAAAATTAGCGCTTCAGCACTATTTCTGTCGTACAATTGTTTGGATGTTGGGCATTGCTTTAATACTTTGGTGAATGAAAATGGCAAAGGTGTTGCGGTAGTTTTGTAGTCTCCAAAAAAGAATGTTGGATACGTTTGGGGAGCACTATCAGTCTTTGTAAATTCGATGTTTTTAAAGCTGATGTTGTGATTATATCCTGTAATTCTATTGCTGTTATCCGTAGTATTTGGTTCCTTATTGGCTTTTGTATTGATCACTATTATTCCTTTTGTGGCAATCCACTCGTTTATGACAATAGGTGTCGCAGGAGGTATGGTTTCGCATAGCGTTGCTGATGTCACTGGTCCGTTATAAAAACGATAAAGCACGCGATTAGAAGAGTTGATCGTGATTTCTTGACTTCCTTCTTCAGTAGGAAACGTAATACCACTGGCATCAAAAATCAAAGCCTCATTATCTTTTGTTTTATAGATGATGTTGTTGGTAGTACATTTGGTAGGTGTACCATCTTCAAAACTAATGTCTTCAATAACTATATCTCCGTCATCACAGCTGTTAAACAGCAGGGCTAGCGTTACTAGGCTCAATATTTTTTTCATTTCTTTCGTCTATTTGTAACAAAAATATAATTTTTAATCTGTATCGAATCGATTCCGTTTCAAAATTCCCATTTTTAACAAGATATTGTGTTAAGTGAATGTTTATTTGACCTCAATAGTTTGCTGTTACAAAGGAGTTCGCTTGCGGATTTAGCCAACATAAATGAGTATCTTTGCACTTATTATATATCTTACATGGGACGAAATACTTATTATGCGGCGGCCTTTTCGGCTTTCTTTATTTGGGGTTTTTTTAGTTTTGCTCTCAAACCTTTGCAAGATTATCCCTCACTCGATATATTGTTTTACCGCGTTTTTTTTAGTGTAGCTACAATGATTTTGATCAACGTACTTTTTAGGAGAAAAGTAGTTGTACAAAATTGGTATTATTTGCGTTCGTTGCCCTTGGCGGAGCGGCGCAATGCAATTGTGATGACCTTGGGTGGAGCTGTTTTTTTATCAAGCAATTGGTTCATTTATATTTTTGTAATGAATCATGTTAGTGTTAATGCGGCTTCATTAGCCTATCTAATTTGTCCTATATTGACGACTGTATTCGCCTATTTTTTACTCAAAGAGCAACTAAGTAAGTGGCAATGGTTTGCTGTTTTTATCAGTTTTGTGAGTTGCCTATTGTTGGGTTATGGTCATTTTAGTGCTATTTTTTATAGCCTTCTAACAGCGGCTACTTATGCGTTTTATATTATTAGTCAACGAAAAAATACTGCCATTGATAAGTTTTTTGGACTTACTTTACAACTAAGTTTTACTGCGCTGATTTTGGCTCCCTTTTATCCTACTTATAGTGGAGCTGTTCCTACTGAACCATTGTTTTACGGGTGCATGGCACTAATTGTTGTGTTTTTTACGGTTATTCCCTTGTTTTTAAATTTATATGCACTTAAAGGAATAAGTTCTTCGGCAGTTGGAATCATGATTTATATTAATCCAATCATCAATTTTTTACTAGCTATTTTTTATTACAAAGAACAAGTAAGCTTCGTACAACTATTTTCGTATTTCCTAATTTTGGTTTCGATTGTAGTTTTTAATGAAAAGTTATTGTTTGTAAAAAAGAAATCCAGTTTGGTATAACAATGTTATTTATTTGACCCAATTAGTATCTATCACCATGAATAAAGTATATCTCGATAATGCTGCTACCAGCGCCTTAAGACCTGAAGTAATTCAAGAAATGACCCGTGTTTTGACCCAAGAATATGGTAATCCATCGTCTACGCATAGTTCTGGTAGATCTGCCAAAAACACCTTAGAATTAGCTCGAAAATCGATTGCAAAAAACTTAAATGCAACAGCGCAAGAGATTATTTTTACTTCAGGTGGTACCGAAGGAAACAATTGGATTATTCGATCGGCGGTGCGTGATTTAAAAATAACCCGTATTATAACCAGTAAAATTGAGCATCATGCGGTTTTACATGCAGTTTTGGCATTGCAAAATGAATTTAAAATTCAAGTTGATTACGTGAATTTACAAGCCGATGGGAGTGTAGATTTGACTCATTTAGTTGAATTACTTAGTCAGGAACGCAAAACCCTCGTAAGTTTAATGCATGTAAATAATGAAATTGGTAGCATACTTGATTTATATCGTGTGGGTGTAATATGCCTAGAGCATTCTGCTTTGTTTCATACCGATGCAGTACAGTCAGTAGGGAAATTACCGATTGATGTGAGTCAGTTGCCTATTGATTTTTTAGTTGCAAGTGCCCATAAGTTTCATGGTCCAAAAGGTGTGGGCTTTGCTTTTATTCGCAAAAATTCGGGATTGCAACCACTTTTTTTTGGAGGTGAACAGGAAAAAGGCTTGCGTGCAGGTACTGAGGCTTTGCATCAAATTGCTGGTATGGCGCATGCCTTGACCTTGAGTTATGAGAGTTTAAGCGAGGATGAACAGCATATAAAATTGCTTAAATCCTATTTACTGAAATCACTTGAAGATTCGTTTCCGGGTGTTAGAGTAAATGGACCAGCAGAAGGTTTACATACGGTTGTAAATATCCTGCTACCTTTTTCAGAAAGTAAAACGGCGATGATTTTATTTCATTTGGATATGAAAGGTATTGCTGTTTCGCGCGGTAGTGCTTGTCAATCGGGTAGTATTAAGCCTTCGCATGTGTTGGCAGAACTACTTACGGGTGAGGATCTAAAAAAGCCAAGTTTGCGTGTTTCGATGAGTCATTATAATACCAAAGAAGATATAGATCTATTTGTAAAAGCTTTGCAAGCTATTTGATCAACTTTATTTTACTTTTAAAATAGAAAAGCTTTTTTCAATGGACATTTTTGTAATCCTTTGAAAAAAGCTTTTTTAAATAAAAGAGATCTGAAAACCTACAAATTTTAACTAACGCGATATTATAAAATAAGCTTTTGCAACTCTTCCATAGTAATTGGTTTTACTAGATAGTTGCTTACAGCATCATAACTTTTTGCTTTTTCAACATCTGCTGGATCTATAGAGCTAGTCATGATGTATATGGTAATGGGATTCGCACTAGGAATTTTTGTGAATTCATCTAAAAATTTCCAACCATCCCAAATTGGCATATTCAAATCTAAAAGGATGAGATCGGGTAATTTTTTATCGGCTAAAATAATGGCTTCTAGGTGGTCAAAGGCTTCCTTTCCGTTTCTAAAAATCATAAAACTTTCGCAAAAGTCAGCAATCTCCATGATTCGTTTTGTTCCAAAAACAAAAATTGGATCATCATCTATAATACAGGCAATATCTATCTTAGGCATAATTAAAATATATTTTAAAGGTTGTTCCTTTGTTAAGTTCGCTTTCTATTTCTACTTTTCCGCCAAGGGCTTCAATTTGGTTTTTAGTTATAAACAATCCAATTCCTCGCGCATCTTCGTTGCCATGAAAAGTTTTGTACATGCCAAATAACTTATCTCCATTTTGTTTTAAATCGATCCCAACGCCATTATCGGCAATGCATAATACCAGCTGATTTTCTTCATTTAGCAAAGATAATTTTATGGTTGGAGGATAAATTGTAGATCGGTATTTGATTGCATTTGATAAAAAATTCAGCAAAATACTATCTATGTAGGCTTGAATTCCTTTAATACTTACATCTTCTTGAACCTCATTTTGTATTTCTACATGAGCACTTATAATTAAGGCTTGTAAGTTTTGAATGCTTGAGTCAATTGATTTTTTAAGATTGATAGGAACTAAATTATCATTAATCGAGGTGTTCATCAGAACTATTTCGTTCAAATGCGCAATCGTCTCTTTTAGATTTTTAGAAGCAGTATCAAGTAATTGTATAATTTCGTTGTCAGCCAAATATTTGTTTTCGTAAAGTAATAAATCCAGCATCATGGCTATATTTCCGGAGTGTGATCTTAAATTATGAGATACAATATGAGCAAAGTTCTTAAGACGCTCGTTTTGATCTTTGGTTACCAGTAATAACGATTGTATTTCCTCTTCGGCCTTTTTTTGAGGTGTGATATCAATAATTTGTGATATAAAATACAAAGGTTTTTGATTGTCATCTCGAACTAATGAAGCAGCAAGAATGATATGCACAATTTCACCATTTTTACAAATGTATCTTTTTTCTATGTGATAAAAATTGATATTTCCAGCAACAAGTTCCTTAAGTTGTTTTAAATCAGCGTCAAGATCTTCAGGATGAGTGATGTCTTGAAATGAAATTTGCATGAGCTCCTGCTCGGTATAACCAATGATGTTGCATAAACTTTGATTTACCTTGATCCATTTTCCAGACTCATTTAGTAATGCCATTCCGATAGCGGCATTTTCAAAATTCCCTCTAAATGCTTCTTCACTAATTCTAAATGCCTCTTCTGTTTTTTTTCTGTGGGTGATGTCTAGGGTATACACGATGACACCACCAACTTTTGATTGGTCTATGTACCAAGGTTTTATTTCCCATTGCAACCATTGTATTGAGCCGTCAGGTTGAAAAAATTTCTCCTCGTCACTCTTTTTTACCACACCAGTTAAACATTCATCATGAATTTTTTTCCATTTTGCTTCAGATCCAGGGAATAATTCATAAATAGATTTTCCTTCAGAATAAACACTTTTAATGTTGTAATCTAATTGCCATTTTTCAGAACAAGCAAGATAACACATGTTTTTATCAAACATGGCTATTGCATTTGGATTTTGTATTATAAATTGTTTGTTTAACTCAAACTTTCTTTTGCTTTCAGTGATGTCAGTATGGGTTCCGTACATCAATAATGGCTGTCCGTCATCTGTCCAACTAATGACTTTTCCGTGGTCAAGTATCCAAATCCATTCGCCGTTTTTGTGGCGCATGCGACATTCAAAATCGTAAAATTCTATTTTTTTAGCAAAGCAATCCTTCAGTTTTTCCTCTGAAGTTTTTAAGTCATCAGGGTGTACCAAGTTTTGCCAAGTTTGGATACTGATGGGTTCTAATTCCTTAATTGTATAGCCAATCATCTCAGCCCAACGTTTGTTGAAAGTGAGGCTCCCAGTACTTATATTCCATTCCCAAGTACCTAGATTGGTACCCTCAAGAACTGTTTGTAGTTTTTCTTTTTCTTTGATTAGGGCAAATTTTGCTTTTTTCTCAGCGGTAATATCTTGAAAAGTTCCGTAAACTTTAGTACATAGACCATTAATAAAAGTAGCTTGCCCTATTGATCTTACCCATTTGATGTTGTTTTTTGCAGTTACAATTTGAAGTCTAACATCATAAGGCGCTCCATTCGTGGCGCAATCGTTAAATTTTGAAATAATTTCTTCGCGATGTTCTCCTTCTTTAAAAAAGTTTATGGCAGTTTCCAATACTGGTTGGTAATCCTGTGCGGTTTCATGAATTGTTTTGGTGATTTTGCTCCAATGTATTTTTTGTTCTATTAAATCTACCTCCCAGTATCCTATTAAAGCAGCTTCATTGCATTTTTCTAAAAGTTCTTCTTGATATTTTAAGTCGGTAATATCAATATGAGCGCCTAACATACGTATTGGCTTTCCATTTTTATCTCGAATGGCTTTTCCTGTACATTTTATCCATTTGGTAGAGCCATTTTTATGCTGATATCTACAAATCTGATCGTAAGGATGGTTCGGGTCTTGTAAATGTTTAGTAATATTATTGGCAGCAATGGCTAAGTCATCGGGAAAAATTATATTTTGCCATGCATTAGATTTGTGAGGCATATCATTTGGATTGTAGCCTAAAGTTGTCCAAAATTTAGGATTCATCCATTCTTCTTCTGGATTTTCTAAATCCCAATACCACAGACCATCTAGCGCAGACTCTTGAATAAAATCAAAAATGGAATTGTCATTAGTGATTAAATCATATAGTTCCTTTTTTAAGTAGCTCATTCAGTAGAAACGTATAATTAATAGTCAAATATAAATTTATTTTTTGTAAACTAATACATTTAACGGGGATTATTTTGTAAATAAAAAATGACTAAATTGTATATAAAAACGCTTTTTCTTATTTTACATTCGATGTTAGTATCCTGTTATCGCATTTTAGTTTTTATCTAATAGAGAGAATGTAGATTAAAATTTGAATTTATCTCATAAATTCCTCTACAAATCTTATCACTTTTTATTTACTCTAATTTGTAAATATGAATCGATTGACCAACAAGTTTCCACTTTTTTTTGATTTTTTCGAGTAAGCGTATTTCATAGGAATACGTTTTTCTACCATCAATCCCAATCGAAATTTCATCATGACTAACCCAAGCTGTTTGTTTTTGGATGTTCATTTTGTAATTACTATTAACTGCTGAACCGCCGTTACCCATTTTTTGAGGATCTGTAGCTGTCATTGCCGAAGGTGGTACGTCATATGTTTTTCCATCAGCTGTTGATACTAAAATTCGACTGTAAGGTTGAATGTACCAACATTCAGCATGACCTTTTGCATCTTGCAAACGCCAGGTTGATGACTCCCGTTCTAATAGTTTTTTTATTTGTTCTTGATCTTTTTCTTTTTGTGCAAACGCAAATGAAATACAAAAAAGAACTACAATTGTACATAATTTAAATTTCATAATGTATTGTTTTTTAATTTTTTAAATGCTAAGATATAGAAAAACTACCATTTTAGGATCTAAGTTTGACTTTCTTAGTTCAAGCTAACTATGTGATAATATTGAATAATTTAAAAAACTATAATCAAGTTGTGTTCAAGCTTAAAAATAAAAAAAGCCGCTGTTTAGTTACAGCGGCTTAAGAATGTATATTGAGAGAATTATTTAGGCATAACCACGCTGTCGATGGCGTGAATCACTCCATTTGAAGCAGCTACGTCAGCTAATACTACTGTTGAAGTACCTCCGTTTGCATCAGTTAAAATTACTTTACCATCTTTTAAGCTTAGAACGATAGTTCCGCCTTGTACAGTGGTTACAGTATATTTTCCATTTCCTTTTGTTATTGCATCTTTTACTGCTGCCGCATCAAATTTTCCTGCTACAACATGGTACGTTAATACAGATTTTAATTTTTCTAAACTTTCAGGCTTCAATAAAGTATCTACAGTTCCAGCTGGTAATTTATCAAAAGCTGCATTGTTTGGTGCAAATACTGTAAATGGTCCTTCACCACTCAAAGTTTCAACTAATCCAGCTGCTTTAACAGCGGTTACTAAAGTAGAGAAGTCTGCATTCTCAGATGCTACTCCTACAATATTTGGTGTTTCTGTTACTACTGTGCTATCTACTGCTACTGCAGTTGAATCCATAGTTTCTGTTGTTTCAGCTGTTTTCTTTTCTCCGCAAGATGCAGTTAAAGCTCCAACTACCATTAATGCACTAATTGTTTTTACTAATTTCATAAGGTATATTTTAGATTGTTAAATTAAGATATTCAAATGTAGTTATTTAATTCTCTTGTCTAACTTATTTAACAAAATATTAAACAAAATATAATATTGCGAATGACCAGCTTACCTTAAACTGAGTTGCTGTTAAGGAAAAAAAGTTTTTTGCTGTCAATTGGCTTTTCTCTCTAAATAATAGAAAATACGGCCATCAGAAAAATTCGTTAAATTAATGTTGTTACCAGATGCTGTGATTTCAAACATATATCTAATACCATTTATTGAAAGGACTTTTCCTTTTGGTTCCTGTAAATCTGGATTAAAATAATTCTCGATCAATAAGGAGTAATTGTAGTTTCCTGAGGAATGTAGAGGTGTATCTTTTTTAATTGAAACTGTAGCGCCATCAAAATTAAATTCGGTATTACTGCGATCAAGTACAACTGTTGCACTTTTTTTTTGTTGCACGACTTGCTTTAAAACCCACGCTCCTTTTATTTGTTTTTCAGGATATTTAAAATCATCATCAGTATTACAGGAAATAAGCGTGAAACAAAAAATAACAAGTAACGAGAAAATTTTTTTCATAGTAGATTTAAGTAGTTGATTTAGAAAGCAATTTATGAATTAATTCTAGAAGTTACTTTATTTTTTATAAAAAAAACCGACTTAAACTCATAAGTCGGCTGGTATTAAAGTTATACAAATAATCCTTCGATGCTCAAATAATGTTCTCCTGTGTCATAACAAAAAGTAAGGACGGTAGCATTTTCTGGAATTTCATTTAATTTTTGTGCTACTGCAGCAAGCGATGCGCCTGAAGATATCCCAATAAACATGCCTTCTTCTTTTGCAGCGCGTTGTGCGTAGGTAAAAGCTTCGTCTTTGCTAACTTGAATACTTCCATCGAGCAAATTGGTATGTAAGTTTGCTGGTATAAAACCTGCGCCAATTCCTTGAATAGGGTGTGGGGCAGGAGCTCCGCCGCTTATTACTGGAGACGCTTCGGGTTCTACAGCAAATACTTTTAAGTTCGGGAATTTTTGTTTTAAAATGTCGGCACAACCTGTAATATGTCCGCCTGTGCCTACTCCAGTAATCAAATAATCAATTCCGTCCGGAAAAGCGGCAATGATTTCTTGAGCGGTAGTTTGTTGGTGAATGGCAATATTGGCAGGATTTTCAAATTGAAGCGGCGACCAGGCATTTGGTAATTCTGCGACTAATTCTTGTGCTTTTTCAATAGCGCCTTTCATACCTTTTTCGCGAGGTGTAAGTACAAATTCAGCACCGTACAAACTCATTAAACGGCGTCTTTCAATCGACATTGATTCAGGCATTACCAAAATCAATTTGTATCCTTTTACGGCTGCTACCATCGCAAGTCCAATTCCGGTATTTCCAGAAGTAGCTTCAATGATTACGCCTCCAGCACTAAGTTTCCCATTTACTTCGGCATCTTCAATCATAGCCAATGCAATACGATCTTTGATGCTTGCTCCAGGATTGGCGCGCTCTAATTTGATGTACACATTGTGTTTTTCGCCAAACAAGCGATTGATTTTTACATGTGGCGTATTGCCAATAGTTTCGAGTATGTTGTTGTATTTTGTCATTTCTTTATATCGTGAAAAAGTTAATATCCTTGGTTTCCTGTTGATTTAAAACAGTGTTTTTATTGGATTGCATTACAAACGAGTATGGATTAACGCTTTTTGTTATAAAAGTATTTCCGCCAATGATGCTATGATTTCCTATGATGGTGCTACCACCTAAAATAGTAGCATTGGCATAAATAATTACATGATCTTCAACTGTTGGGTGTCGTTTTTTTTCTTGCATGCTTTTTTCTACTTGCAAGGCGCCAAGTGTTACTCCTTGATAAACGCTCACGTGCTTGCCTATAACGGTAGTTTCACCAATTACGATTCCTGTACCATGATCAATCATGAATGGAACGCCAATAGTAGCATTTGGATGAATATCGACTCCTGTTTTGCTGTGTGCATATTCTGTAATTATACGTGGCAGTAAGCAAGGAGTTCTTTTTGCAATAGCATTCGCAATTCGGTATACTTCAATTGCAAAAAATCCCGGGTACGAATTGATGATTTCTTGAATGCAATCAGCAGCAGGGTCAGTATCTAAAATCGCTTGAGCATCGGCCTGCATGTTAGCATAAAGTTCCGGCAAGCTGTTGTAAAACGCCTCAGCATCATCTAAGATGGTGTTGGTAGGTTTGTCTTTTACGATTTCAGATAAAATACTAATAAAATCGGCCTTGTTTTGATTTAAAAGTACTTCTATCTGAAGCGTTTCCAAAGCTTTTTCAGGAAATAATATTTTGAATAAATCATCTATCCATTTAATGATTTTTGTCGAATCGATTGCTCGTACCCAATTGTTGTTCTGGTTTTCGCTTAAAAGTGTAGAAAATCGTTTGTTTTCTGGTGTCATTGCTGTAAAATAAGTTCAATAAAAAGTGGTTTAAACCACCATTCACAAAGATAAAGTAGATTTAATTAGAATGTAGGGTACATTTTGTAAATAATTGTTAATGTACAAAAATTAAACAAATGCGTCACATCGTGTTGTTTTGCAAAAAAAAATCCGATTAGCATTTTGAGCCAATCGGATTTTTTGTTCTAAAAAATGTAATCTTACAAGTGAATCACTTCACCGTAAGCATCAGCAACGGCTTCCATTACTGCTTCACTCATTGTAGGGTGTGGGTGAATGGCTTTTAAAATTTCATGACCTGTAGTCTCTAGTTTACGAGCTACAACTGCCTCAGCAATCATGTCTGTTACACCAGCACCAATCATGTGGCATCCTAACCATTCGCCATATTTTGCATCAAAAATTACTTTTACAAAACCATCAGGTGTTCCAGCTGCTTTTGCTTTTCCTGAAGCTGAAAATGGGAATTTACCAATTTTTAATTCGTATCCTTTTTCTTTAGCTTGTTTTTCAGTTAATCCAACTGATGCAATTTCAGGAGTAGCATACGTACAACCTGGAACGTTTCCGTAGTCAATTGGCTCTACATGAAGACCTGCAATTTTTTCAACACAGTTAATTCCTTCAGCAGATGCAACGTGCGCTAATGCTTGCCCCGGAGTGACATCGCCAATAGCGTAGTAACCTGGAATGTTGGTTGCATTGAATGCGTTTACCAAAATTTTATCTTTATCAGTAGCAATACCTACTTCTTCTAAGCCAATGTTTTCAATGTTGGTTTTGATTCCAACCGCTGAAAGTAAAATGTCAGCTTCAAGAACTTCTTCTCCTTTAGCAGTTTTTACAAATGCTTTAACGCCTGTACCAGTGGTATCAATACGCTCAACAGAAGAGTTGGTCATGATTTTAACCCCTGCTTTTTTCATAGAACGTTCCATTTGTTTAGAAATGTCTTCGTCTTCAACAGGAACAATGTTTGGCATGAATTCTACAATAGTAACTTCTGTTCCCATCGCGTTGTAGAAATGAGCAAACTCAACTCCAATTGCTCCAGAACCTACAATGATTATCGATTTTGGTTGTGTTGGCAAAGTCATTGCTTGTCTGTAACCAATTACTTTTACACCATCTTGTGGTAAGTTAGGTAACTCACGAGAGCGCGCTCCGGTAGCAATAATAATGTGATCAGCGCTGTATTCAGTAACTTTATTGTCTTTGTCAGTAACATCAACTTTTTTACCCGGTTTTAGTTTTCCAAAACCATCAATAACGTCAATTTTATTTTTTTTCATTAAAAATTGAACTCCTTTGCTCATGCCGTCTGCCACAGAGCGACTGCGTTGTACTACAGCAGGGAAATCTTTATCAAATGAAGAAACAGTTAATCCGTAATCCGAAGCATGTTTTAAATAATCAAAAACTTGAGCTGATTTTAGTAATGCTTTTGTTGGAATACATCCCCAGTTCAAGCACACACCACCTAAGTTTTCTTTTTCAATAACTGCTACTTTAAAGCCTAATTGCGATGCTCTAATAGCTGTAACGTACCCACCAGGACCACTTCCTAAAACTATAATATCGTATTTCATTGTAAAGTTTTTTTGTTTTTTTTATTGTTGAAAATCTAGCACCTCTACCACTGCAATTTACGAGTGGTTCAAAACACTTTTCGGGTAGCAAAATTAAGGATTTATTTTAAAAAAAATTAGCCGTTTTACAAGTTTATTAGCTTTGTTGATAGCCAAAATGGAATCATTTCATTTTTAGATAGGCTTCAACATAATTTGTGGTCGAAAAATATTCGTCCTTTATCTTTTTTAAATGTTTGATAACGGTTGGTTGTTCAGGGTGAGTAGGGTCGAGGCAGTCTTTGATTTCAGCATCACGAACTGAAATGACAATATACCAATACCCGTCTCTAGAAGTATAATTGTCCGCAAAAATAGGGTCATTCCCTTTAGTTTGTAAACCGGCATCAACAGCAATTGGTATTAAATTCAGTGTTTTTGAGATTCTTTCTCTTTCAAAAAACGACATATAAAAGGTCTTCTTGTCGATAATAATAGGAACATTTGCATCGACATTGCTGTGTTTTAAATTGTACTTTGTATTGATGAAATTATAAAATTCATCTGCCTTTTTTTTATCTTCAAATACAAAACCGTAGCAATTGGGCAGGTCTTTTTTGAATTTTTTGGCTTGTACAATTTTGTCACCCTCAATTTTAGGAGCAATTCGCAGTGGGATACACGAATAGATGAGTAGAATCAAGAAACAAAGTCCAATTTTTTTCACTTGCTTATGTGTTATAGTAACAATATTTTCAAGTAAATGTAAGGATTTTATTTGTATTCAGAAACAAATTGCGATTCGTATAAGTTTTTGTAATAACCACTTTCGCGATTAATTAGTTCTTGATGAGTACCTTGCTCTACGATTAATCCTTTATCCATCACTACAATTTTATCAGCGTTGACAATAGTTGCTAATCGGTGCGCAATAACAATAGAGGTACGACCTTTGGTAATAGTTTCGGTCGCACGTTGAATCAATTCCTCAGAGTAAGTATCAATAGAAGATGTGGCTTCGTCAAGAATTAAAATACTTGGGTTGCTTACATAAGCTCTCAAGAACGCAATTAATTGGCGTTGACCTGAAGATAACATTACACCACGCTCCTTAACATCAAAATCATAATTATCAGGTAGACTCATAACAAAGTCATGAACCCCAATTTTTTTGGCGGCAGCCAATACTTGTTCGCGATCAATTTCCGGGCTATGTAAGGTAATATTATTAAAAATAGTATCTGCAAAAAGGAAAACATCCTGCAAAACCACTGCTATTTGCTTTCGTAATGAACCCAAAGTATAGTTCTCTATATTTTGATTGTCAATATAAATCGAACCACTATTGATTTCGTAAAAACGATTCAATAAATTAATAATAGTCGATTTTCCTGCTCCAGTTGATCCTACAATGGCAACTGTTTGGCCAGCTTGCACTTCAAGATCAATGCCTTTGATTACTTCTTCTTCCGGAATGTACCCAAAACGAACTTTGTTAAAAGTGATGGCACCATTAAAAGTAGGTGCTTCAATAACACCAGTATCTTGTATTTGATCTTGCGTATCTAAAATGTCAAAAACACGGTTGGCTGCAATCATACCCAATTGCATTTCGTTGAATTTATCAGCAATTTGACGCAACGGATTAAATAACATACCAATAAACATCGTGTACGAGAATAAATCTCCAAATGTGGTAAAGTTATCTCCGTTTAAGATTTTGATTCCACCATAAAGCACAATAAAACCGAGTGTCAATGATGAAATAATATCAGCAATAGGGAAGAAGATAGAGTTGTATAAAATGGTTTTAATCCACGCTTTTTTGTGTTTGTCGTTGATTTCTTTGAAGTTTTCGGATTCAATATTTTCTCTATTAAAGAGCTGAACAATCTTCATTCCAGTAACGCGCTCTTGCACGAAGGAATTCATATTGGCAATTTGAGTACGCACTTCTTCAAAGGCAACCTGCATTTTTTTCTGAAAAATACGAGTGAAAAACACCAAAATAGGCATAGCAACAATAACAATCCAAGTCAATGTCCAGTTCATATAAAACATGAAACCTAACACGACTACCATTTTCATCAAGTCGCTAATAATCATAAACAAACCTTGACTAAAAATACGTGCAATAGACTCAATATCAGATACACTTCGCGTTACCAACTGCCCAACAGGAACGTGGTCAAAGTATTTCATTCTGAAACTTAAAATGTGTTGAAACAATTTGGTACGAATGTCTTTTACAATATCTTGCCCGAGCCAGTTGGCCCAAAATACAAAGTAAAATTGTGAAAAGACTTCCAGTAACAACACGATTCCCATCAAGGTTACGTACAACAGCAAGCCTTTTAGATCTTCGGTTGCAATATATGCATCAACGGTTTGCTTAAGCAAATACGGCCGTAATGCGGCAAAAATGGAGAGTGAAATGGCAAATATTATAACGCCATTAAAACGCCATTTGTATGGTTTTGTAAATTTTAAAATGCGACTAAACAGTCGGGTATCAAATGCTTTTGCTTTCATATTTTTTTTGGAGCTATTTACTTCGTCAATTCGCTTTGCTCGTGTCTGCTATTCGTTTCAAATATAATTCACTGAACTCCTATGTAAATAAAAGTTAAGTGAAGTAATCTTTTATGTTTTTTACCAAAAAACATAAAAGGATTTTCACTGCTATCAGGGCTATTGCTTAATATAATCGTATTCTATTTGGGTTAAAAACAACCCATGTGCCGGTACCGAAAATCCAGCTTTATCTCGGTTTTTACTTTCGATTATTGCTGAAAAATCAGCAAGTGTTATTTTGTGTAATCCAACGTTTACCAAGGTTCCTACTATGGCGCGAACCATGTTGCGTAAAAATCGATTGGCCGAAATGGTAAAAACCAAATGACCATTGTTTGCGGTCCAATAGGCTTCAAAAACAGTACAATCAAATGTATTAACATCGGTGTTTACTTTCGAAAAGCATTGAAAATTATTGTGCACAAGCAAAATTTGCGCCGCTTGATTCATTAATTCTACATCAAGTGCTTGATGAAAATACCAACTTTGCTCTTGCAAAAAGGCATTTTTAAATGTGTTAATGTGGTATTCGTAGGTACGTTTACTAGCATCAAACCTGCAATGAGCGTCATCATGAACTAACTGTACGGCATAAATGACAATATCCTTAGGCAAATACGAGTTGAGTTTATGAACTAAAGATGGCTCGTTTATTGGAGTATCAAAGTCAAAATGGGCATACATTTGGGTGGCGTGAACACCAGTATCCGTGCGGCCCGCTCCCATAACGCTAATGGCTGTGTTTAATACTACCGAAAGTGCTTTGTTGAGCGTTTCTTGAACAGATGCTGCATTGGGCTGGATTTGCCAACCGTGATAATGCGTGCCATTGTAGGCGAATTTGATAAAATACCTCAATTCTTTTTTTTTGAAAGCACAAAGATACTTATTAATTTTTGCGCTAGGAAGTAGCAAAGACCCAAAGTTTGTTAAGATTAGTTTAGTCGTTCTTATTGACCGAATAATGGCTATTTTTACCGAAAATTCTAGCCCAGATAGCAGCGGTATCTCCCGATTTTAAAAAACAAGGCTTTTTTGCCGTAGTTTTTTGATCGGGAATAAAGCGGATAGCTGGAAAAAGCTCCTAAATATAAAACATTGAAAAAAATACTTTTACTTTCGGATACGCACAGTCATGTTGATGATGTTATTTTAAAATATGTGGCGCAAGCTGATGAAGTTTGGCATGCTGGTGATATTGGCAATTTAGCAGTAACGGATACAATTAGGGAATTAAAACCCTTGCGTGCCGTGTACGGAAATATTGATGATGCCAAAGCGCGTTTGGAGTTCCCATTGCACCAGCGTTTTTTGTGTGAGGATGTGGATGTTTGGATCACGCATGTTGGCGGTTATCCGGGTAAATACAGCGCGGCAATCAAATCAGTTTTGGCAACCAATCCCCCTAAGTTGTTTATTTGCGGGCATTCGCATATTTTAAAAGTGATGTTTGATAAGCAGTTTCAGGTATTGCATTTAAATCCGGGTGCTGCAGGTAAAAGTGGTTTTCATCAAATGCGTACGATGCTACGTTTTGTAATTGACGGAGCAGCTATCAAGGATATGGAAATTATTGAGTTGGGTAAACGGGGTTAGTTTTCTTTTTTTGGTAAGCAATTGGAATTTGCAATTGAATACTCGAGCCGTTGTTTAATTTTGAGTCGATAATTATAGAACCTTTCAAATTATTGATACGTGCTTTAATTTGGTTGATTCCAAAGCCTTCTAACACTTGAAAGTTTTTTGAGTCGAAGCCTTTGCCGTTGTCTTTTAAGTTGATGTGCAGCGCTTGATTAATTTCCTCAATTTCTAGTAGTGCTTGATTGGCTTCACTATGTTTGATGATATTGTTTGTTAGTTCCATTACAATATAGTAGATCTTTATTTCAAACTCTTCGTGGTAGCGTCTGTCATGGGTTGTTGCCGAATTGAATTTAAATTCTAGAATTGGGCTCGAGTTTTTTTCACACAAATCTTCTAGTGCGTCAAAAAGTCCGAAACGAGCGAGTAGAGACGGCATAAGTTCATGTGATAAATCGCGTACTTGGTCGTGTGCATTGTCTAAAATTGCTTTTGTTTTTCTTATTTCTGGGGACGGAATAGGATTTTGTATCAAAAAAGCTTGTAACTGCATCCCAGCAGAAGATAGTAAAGCACTAATATTATCATGTAAAAAGGAGGCGATTTTTTTGCGCTCCAATTCTTGCCCGTTTATGGATGCGTTGATGATGTTTTCTTGCACCTTACTTTTTAAATCTTTGAGTTTGTTTTTGTGCTTGAGTTTCGAATTTTGTGCCCAAATATAAAAAAGTAGTGATAGTAACAACACAATTATGACAACCACAATGACTATTTTTTTATTTCGATCTTGCTCTTTTAAAAGTTTAATCTTTTGATCCTCATATTGGTTTTCAATTTTATCTATTTCTCTTTTGTATTCGTCAATTTGCAAATTGATACCAGCCACATTGGCCTTGTTTAATTTTTCTTCGTTGTTGAGTTCTTCAGTAATTTGGTTGTATCGAGCTAAGTTGAGGTAAGCATTTTTATAATCACCAACTGATAAAAGGAATTTTGAGTACTCATTATGAGAATATGATAAATCTGATTTTTCGTTTCCTGCAAGACCTTCCTTAATTGCTTTTTGAAAAAATTGGTGTGCTTCCTTAGTGTTTTTTAGCGAAGCCTGATACATACCATTGAGCATGTTTAATGCCACCGTAGTTGATATGTCGCCATGTTTGGGATGGTGTTTGTTGATGTAATCTAAATGAGGTGCGCCTTGGTTAAAATTGCCAATATCAAAGTACGCCCAAGTGATATTTAATTTGGTGAAAACAATTTGTGCTGAGTCTTTTAACTTCAGGCTGTATGACAAGGATTTTTTGTAATGATAAATTCCTTTTTTGTATTCTTTTTTATCAAAACAATAGATGTTGGCAAGGTTGTTATGAATCCAATTTTTTAAAACATCATTATTAGTTTTGTTGGCATAAGTTAGACCTTGATTATAATAGTAAAAAGCCTTGTCAAACTCTGAAAGTTGATCAAAATTAGCAGCAATAGTATTGTAACAACTAGCTATTAAATTATCGTTTTTCAATGCAATAGCTTGACTTAATGCTAATCTTGATTGAACCAGAGATTGTTCAAAATCTCCTTTTTTCATCAGCTCATTAGCTTGTTTTGCTAGGGCTGCAGTTTTGTTGTTAAGGGTTGGATTAGGGTGTGCAAGTGTTGTATTTATACTACTGAGATAAAATGTGATCAACAATACAAATTGAGGTAACAGCATGGCAATTGGTTTTGTAAAAAAAGGTGATAAGAGAAAAAGTGGTTGTAGTGTTATTGAATTAGTTTTCTCTTTAATGCATATTTTACTAAGCTAATAGAGTTTTTTGCATCTAATTTTTTCATTATATTTTTACGATGTGTTTCAACTGTATTGACGCTAATAAAAAGTTGTTCGCTAATTTCTTTTCCGCTAAACTCAAGTGCAATGAGTGTAATTATTTCTCTTTCTCGCTCAGTTAAGTTATCATCATCTTTAGTTTCAAAGATTGATGCTTTAGCTAGATCTTTGGTTGCAGAGGTAAAAATCTTTTCGCGAACGGCCTTACAAAAATATTCTTCTCCGTCTAGTACAGCGCCAATTGCTTCAATGATATGCTCGCCTGCACATTTTTTGGTCAAAAAACCTTTTGCTCCCAATTTCATGACTTCTTTAATTATTCGCAGGTCGTCATGGCTTGATAAAACAATTACCTTGCAAGGAAATCCTTTAGCATTGAATTCTCTTATAACTTGCACACCGTCTGTTTCGGGCATGTTTAAATCGAGAACTAATAAATCTGCTTGATTGTCAATTACCTCTTGGTATAAGTTGCTTCCGCTTAGTGATGTACCTACTACTTGTAAATTAGAATGGGTGTGCAATAATGTTTTAATTCCGTCAATTAAAATTTGGTGGTCATCGGCAAGGTGAATACGGACTTTGTGAAGCATGTGGAAGTTCTATGAATCAAATTTATGAAAAAAATACTAAGTTTTTAATTTATTAAGAACTTTATTATCATTTTCTTTTTCTTTAGAACTATAAGAATGTTTTTACTCTTCTCTTTTTTGAAAAATTTAAAGAGGCTAAAGTGATTTATTTGTTATTAATGGTAAAATAGGAGTACAAAAAAACCCGAATGATTAAATTCGGGTTTCCTTCGCACTAATAAATTAAAATTTATAGGTTTATCTCAATCGGTCCACAGATTTTACAAGATCTTCGTCCTTCTTGATGGCCTTATTAGCAAGGGCTAATAACACGATAGCTGCGACAGGCAGAAACATCCCAATACCTTTCTCAGAAACAGCAGTTTCTCCAGATACACTTAGTGAGCGATAAACAAATAATCCTAATAAAATCAAATTTAATATCATATTCAATCTGCCTAACACAAATTGATTTTGTCTTTTTTTATAGGAAAGGATACTAAAAACCGAAAGTGTCGTACTTAAACCAAGAAGAACAGTGTATACTTGACTTTGCATAAAGTAAAAAGGAGTTCCATCAGTTCCTTTCCAAAGAGGAATGAAAAAAACCAAAACACCCGTTACAACAAATGCTAAAAATAAATAAACAGTTTGAATTCTTTGTATCATTTTGTGGTCATTATCTGTTACAAAAATATATTTTCTTTTTTAAAAATACTATTGTATGCTTAATTTTTATTCGTATTATTGCATCAAAATACCGTAAGCACTTCATACTGCGGTTCATTCATTATACGATTACTACCTATCCTTACAGTATTCCCAACACAAAATTAATTAAACTCCAAGAACTTTCATGTTTGATATTTCTGCATTAAAACAAATGAAGCTTACCGAGCTTCAACAAATAGCTAAGGCCGCTAAAACTATTAAATTTAACGGTGTTAAAAAAGAAACATTAATTAGTCTTATTTTAGATTTTCAAGCAAGTGCTGCTCCAGTTGCTATTGAAAACAACAAGGGAGAAGTTAAGGAAGATAATAAGTCAAAAAGAGTACGTATTGTACCTACAAAAAATCGAGATGGTGAAGAGGGAGCTGAATCTGAACCAAATCAGCAAACAATTGACCGCATTGAAGCAGTTCCAGTAAAAGCTGAAACTGAAGAAACCAAAGATGAAACGATTGGTATTGAAAGTACACCTACTGAAAAGAAAATAGGTAAGGTTATAAAATTCAATAAATCAGCTTACGAGAAAAAAATAGCTTTAAAACAAAAGAAAGGCGATCGAGACAAACCTATTAATGAGGTTGAAAATACTTCGGTTGAAATAGCTGAGGAGAAAGCTGAGGCGCCAGTTGCTCCAAAAAAAATAAATCCGAATCAGTTGAATAAATCAAATGGAAACCAGAACGGAAATTCTAACGGAAACCAAAATAACAACGCGAACGGAAATCAAAACGGGAATCAAAACCCAAATTTCAAAAACAAAAAAAACAATTTTGCTTCTTCAGATTTTGAATTTGATGGAATCATAGAAAGTGAAGGAGTTTTAGAAATGATGCCTGATGGTTACGGATTTTTGAGATCATCAGATTATAATTACTTGGCTTCGCCAGATGATATTTACCTTTCTACTTCACAAATTAGACTTTTTGGTTTAAAAACGGGTGATACAGTAAAAGGTGTGGTTCGTCCTCCGAAAGAAGGAGAAAAGTTTTTTCCATTAGTACGTGTTTTGAAAATCAATGGTCACGATCCTCAAGTAGTGCGTGATCGTGTTTCGTTTGAACATTTAACTCCAGTTTTTCCTTCTGAAAAATTCAAATTAGCTGAGAAGCAAAGTACTATTTCTACTCGTATCATTGATTTGTTTTCTCCAATAGGGAAAGGGCAACGTGGTATGATTGTGGCGCAGCCGAAAACAGGTAAAACCATGTTATTGAAGGAAATTGCTAATGCCATTGCAGCAAATCATCCTGAAGTTTATTTAATTGTTTTATTAATTGACGAGCGCCCTGAGGAGGTTACGGATATGCAGCGCAGTGTACGAGGTGAAGTAATTGCCTCAACATTTGATCGTGAGCCGCAAGAGCATGTGAAAATTGCCAATATTGTTCTCGAAAAATCAAAACGCTTGGTAGAATGTGGTCATGACGTAGTTATTTTGCTTGATTCGATCACTCGATTAGCACGTGCGTACAACACAGTGCAGCCTGCATCTGGAAAGGTCTTAAGTGGTGGTGTTGATGCTAATGCTTTGCAAAAACCAAAACGTTTTTTTGGAGCTGCTAGAAATGTAGAAAATGGCGGTTCGTTAAGTATTATTGCTACTGCATTAACTGAAACTGGCTCTAAAATGGACGAAGTAATTTTTGAAGAATTCAAAGGTACGGGTAACATGGAGTTACAATTAGATCGTAAAATTGCCAACAAACGTATTTTTCCAGCTATTGATTTGACTTCATCAAGTACAAGACGTGATGATTTGTTACTGGATCAAAAAACATTACAACGCATGTGGATTATGCGCAAATACCTATCTGATATGAATCCTGTTGAAGCAATGGATTTTATTAATGATCGTTTCAAAAAAACTAAAAACAATGAAGAGTTTTTGATTTCAATGAATGATTAAAAGCTACTATCTGATTTTGATATAATTACAATCAAAAAAGCCTCAAATTAATTAATTTCAATTGAGGCTTTTTTGATTTATTGTCTAAATATTTTTTAATACCAACGTTTCTTGTTTTGTTTAGAACCTGCTGATTTTCTGGATTTATGAGCGCCACCGCTTCTGTTTGAATTTTTTGGCTTGCTTCCCGCTGCAGCGTCAGGACTTCCTGAATGCCATTGAAACTGATGGTCAGTTACTGTTTTAACATCAACTTTTATAAGTTTTTGAATGTCTTTCCAATACGGATGTTCGTCTTTGCCACAAAAAGAAATAGCAATTCCGCCATTACCTGCGCGTCCTGTACGTCCAATTCGGTGTACGTAGGTTTCTGGAATATTCGGTAAATCAAAGTTTATAACTACCGGAAGCTGTTCAATATCAATTCCACGAGCGGCTATATCAGTTGCTACTAAAACGCCAATTTCTTTGTTTTTAAAAGCATCAAGTACTCTTTGTCTGGCGTTTTGCGATTTATCACCATGAATAGCTTCGGCAGCGATATTGTTTTTATTTAATGCTTTTACAACATTATCAGCACCGTGTTTTGTTCTTGAAAAAATGAGTACATCGGTTAAATTCTCGCTTTTAATCAAGTGATAGAGTAAATTTCTTTTTTCGCCTTTTTCAACAAAATACACGCGTTGCTCTACATTTTCGGCAGTTGAAGATATAGGTGAAACGGTAACGGTAGCAGGATCAGTTAAAAACAATTCAGCTAGTTCTCTAATTGCAATTGGCATTGTGGCCGAAAAGAATAGTGTTTGTCTGTTCTTTGGCGTGAGTTTCACAATTTTTTTGACATCATTTACAAAACCCATATCTAACATTTGATCTGCCTCGTCTAGTACTAAAGTGTGTAAATGATCTAGATCTATAAAACCTTGTTTGTGTAAATCAAGTAAGCGGCCTGGCGTTGCAATAAGTACATCAATACCGTTTTTTAAAGTGTCAACTTGCGGGTTTTGTGAAACACCACCAAAAATGGTTAGCTGAGTTAAATTGGTGTATTTGGCATAAGTGTCAAAACTCTGTCCTATTTGCACTGCTAGTTCGCGAGTTGGTGTAACGACTAATGCGCGAATTTGTTTGGCTTTTTTTGAAGACCCAACAATTCGGTGTAATTGGTGAATAATAGGTATAGCAAATGCAGCTGTTTTTCCGGTTCCGGTTTGCGCACAACCAACTAAATCTCGGCCTGATAAAATAATAGGAATGGATTGCTCTTGAATAGGAGTAGGGTTGAGGTAACCTTCTTCAAAAACGGCTCTTTGTATGCTTTTGGATAATGATAATTCTTCGAATAACATAAATTATAAATTAATAAATCTTGCAAGAAGTACAAGATTGGAGCTGCAAAGATAGTTTATTTATTGTTTGGGTTTCTGCACTCCCATTTTATGTTATGCTTTGGTTTATTGTCTTATTGATTTGCTTTTATAAAATCAGTTACTAAATAACCAATAAGTTTTCCAATTAAGTGGTTATTTAATTCTTCTCCTAAGTCAGGAGCACCCTCGCAAATATGCAAGTATGCAGCATTTTTATTCTTTGCAAAAAAGGAAATAAATTGGCGCAATTGTTCAACTGAAAAACCACTAGTTGTCATGGCGCTACAAGCTATATTAGGTAAAGAGTCAAGATCGATTTCAATACCAAAGTGGTTGTCATCGATGAACTCTAAGGCAGCTTGCATTTCTTGTCTGAAGTCTTTTTCGCCTCGAATAGAAATACTGTCATAGGTAGTGTATCGAACTCTATTTTCAAGTTTTTTGATAATGTCTAATACATTTTTTGAAGTGTAATTTTCATGTAATCCAAAGATGAAATACTTTTTCAGGAAACCTTCTTCGTAGGCATAGGAAAATCCGTTGCCGCTGTGGCGACCTTCTAAGATTCTAAAATCAGAGTGCGCATCAAAATTAATTGCGTTAATAGGTTTTCCTTTTGCGAGAGCGGTACCTTTTATATTACCGTAAGAGTTGTTATGGCCGCCACCAATTACAATTGGTATTTTTCCTGAGCAAACAATATTAAATATAATGTGCGATACATCTTTGTCAATTTTTTGAACTAATTGACTGAGTTTTGAACGGTCATCGATATCATTAAAATCTAAAGAGGCAACATCTTTCATCAATTGTTTTACATCTAATGTGCCTAAAACCAAAATTTGATTTCCTTTACAAAATTTATTGTGCTGAATATTGGCAATGCTTTTTATAGCGCTTTCCCAAGCAGATGCAGCTCCGGGTCTGCCGTAGTTGGCACGTATGCCAATATCTTCAGGAATACCAAATAACACATATTTAGCCTCTGATTTTTTTAAAAACTCAAGCGTGTCATTCTGTTTTGGAATGGTAATCATTTTTTCCCCAAACTTTATTTCTCCACTGCGGTGGTTGGTTATTTTAGCAAGATCGTGAGAGGTAAACGGGATTATTTTTTCCATTAGAGAAATAAATTTTTCTCCAAAAATAATATAATTGTGTTAACATTCGTTAGTAGGTGATTATATATTGTTAAATTTGAAAAATAAATAAAAAATTAAATCGAGATGGAAAATCAAAAAAGCAATTCAAGTCTTAAAGCGATAGTAGCCATATTAGCACTTCTTTTAGTGGGAAGTTTGGTGTATATCTTTAAAATGACATCGGAAGCAGAAGTTGTACAAACAGAATTAAAAACAACTACGACTGAAAAAGAGTCTGTAATGAAAGACTTAGAAGAACTAAAAGCTACTTATGATGCGGCAATCGCTGAAAATACTTCAATGTCAGACGAACTGATTGTGGAGCGTGATAAGGTGGTTAATTTAATGGCAAGTTTATCAAAGTCGAAAGGTGACGTGGCAAGTTTGGCAAAATACAAAGCGCAATACAATACTTTGCAAGGCAACATGAAGGTTTTAATGGAGGAGAATGAAGCACTTAAAAAGGCTAATACTACTTTAACAGCGCAAAGAGATAGTACTGCAACTGTTTTGGGAGAGTCAAAAAAATACAATGAAACTTTAGTGGGACAAAACGAAGAATTATCTAAAGTGGTAGAAAAAGCTGCAAAACTGACTGTTTTAAATACAAGAGGATCTGCTTTTAAATTGAGAAGTAGTGGTAAAGAAATTTCTACTGAAAAAGCTAGTCGTGCTGATGTTTTAAAAATTAGCTACACTATTGCTGAAAATCAAGTGGCACAATCTGGCGCTAAAACTTACTTTGTTCAAGTTATTGACAGCAAAAACAATGTTCTTGGAGACAAGAAAACAGAAAACTTTGGAGAGAATTCGTTGACTTATAGTTTTGTGTCAAACATTAATTATGAGAACAAAACAGTTGATGTAACTGAAAACTTGAAAGGGAAAGATTTTCCAAAAGGTGTTTATTACGTTAATATTTTTGACAAAGATCAATTGGTTTCGAAAACTAGTTTTACTTTGAAATAATTCAAGGTAGGTAGTTTACATAAAAAAAAGAGGAATCAGTTGATTCCTCTTTTTTTATGAAATTATTTTTCCTTCAATAAAAACATTTTCTATCAAGTTACTTCCAAAAGAGTAAGGTAATTGGGCATAAGATGCAATGGGTTTAGTTACTATAAAATTGGCCTTTTTACCAATGGTAATACTACCGTGAGTATTGGATAAGTTCATTGCATAAGCTCCATTAATCGTTACGGCATTAATCGCTTCTTCGGGTGTCATTTTCATTTTGATACAAGCCGTTGCTACCACAAAGTTCATGTTCCCTGATGGAGTCGAGCCCGGATTGTAATCAGAAGCCAAAGCGAGTGCAAGTCCAGCATTTATTATTTCGCGAGCAGGCGTGTATGGAATGCTTAAGTAATACGAACAAGATGGTAATGCAACAGGCATCGTTTCGCTCTTTACTAGTGCTGCTATATCAGCTGGAGTAAGAACCTCTAAATGATCAACAGAAAGCGCATTATTATTGACTCCAGCTTGAATACCACCAATTGCAGTGAACTGGTTTACGTGAATTTTTGGTTGTAAGCCAAAAGAAATTCCTGCTTGCATGATTTGCTCGGTCTCTGAGACAGTGAAATAGCCCGTTTCGCAAAAAACATCAATGAAATCAGCCAATTTTTCTTTTGCAATAGTGGGCAACATTTCATTTATTATTAAGTCTATGTATTCTTCTCTGTTGTTTTTGTAAAGGGCAGGTATTGCATGAGCGCCCAAGAATGTGGCTTTTATGGCAATAGGACATGCTTTTTTGAGACGCTGAATCACTCGTAACATTTTCAACTCGCCTTCAATAGTTAAACCGTAACCCGATTTTATTTCGACCGCAGCTGTGCCCAAGTGCATGATTTCTTCTAAACGTTCCTTAGATTGTTCGTATAAATCGTCTTCAGAAGTTTGGTTGAGTTTGTTAGCAGAGTTTAAAATTCCGCCACCGCGTTGCGCTATTTGTTCATAGCTCAGTCCATTTATCCGATCTACAAATTCTTGAATGCGATTACCGGCATACACTAAATGCGTATGACTGTCGCACCAAGTAGGCAGAATCATTTTCCCAGAAACATCAACTATATTGTCAGGATTTATTTCTGGTAAGTCAACCATTGATCCAAAATCAACAATCAAATCATTTTCAATAACCAAAAAAGCATTTTGTATAGTTGGTAAAACGGCCATTTCTGAACCTGAAACCTTGGTGATTCCTGCGTCTCTGATTTGAATTAACTCTTTGATATTGGTAAATAGCGTGGTCATAAGTAATTATTCTGTTACTTTGATTTCGAACATTTTATCCCAGTTTTTACCGGTTACAAAAATAGTTTTAGTTTTTGGGTTGTAAGCAATTCCGTTTAGTACATCAGTATCTGGTAATTGCGTGATTTTCTTTTTTAAATCGGCTAAATTAATGATGGCTTCTACGGCTCCGTTTTTAGGGTTTATAACAGCTATAGCGTCTTTCTGGTACACGTTTCCGTAAATTTTTCCGTTAATCCATTCGAGTTCATTTACCGCTGCAACTTTAGAGTTTAGCGAGTAAACATGTATTTGATCAATTGGTTGAAAAGTAGCAGGGTTTAAAATATGAATGGTCTCTGAACTGTCTGTCATGTATAAGTTAGTCCCGTCATTCACCAATCCCCAACCTTCCATTTTTTTGTGGTAAGGAAAAGTTTTTTCTTTAGCAAAAGTGTCTGCATTGTATAAATACGCTTCGCCATTTTGCCAAGTTAATTGGTAAACTTTGTTGTTTAAAATGGTAATGCCTTCGCCAAAATATTGTTCTGCGAGTTCTACTTTTTTATACACTTCGCCGGTTTTGTAATTGGTTTTGCGTAAGCTAGAAATTCCTTTTACTCCCGTGCCGTTTCCTGCTCCATTTCCTGTTCCTTCGTATAAAGTATCGCGATAAAACTCTAAACCTTGGGTGTAGGCAGATGTGTCATGAGGGTAGGTGTTTACGATGGTATACTTTAATAATTTGGGTTGAATATCTGAAACTACTTCGATGCGAGTGGTTGCTTCAGTATTTTGTCCTTCAAAATAAACCAAGGCTTTAATGGTTTGGTAACCTAGTTTTTGGTCTTGTAATACTAGTGGCAGAGCTGTAGCATCTTTTTTGGTCGCTATTTTTTTATCGTTTACATAATAAACAATGCTGTCAATAGTTTTCTCTTCTTTGTTCATAAGGGCTAATGAAGCTGTTTCTTTTGGTGTGTATTGCTCTTTTAATTTGCTACTATCAAAGGAAAATAAAGTATTTGTATCTTTTTTTGTATCCCCACAGTTTGTTAATGCCATGCTTAATAAAATGACAGATAGGAAGTTATGTTTTTTCATGAGATCTATTTTTTGTTGAAGCAATATACAACGTTATTTTTGATAGGTAAAGCTCTTGCGAAAATATAAAAAGGTTGTATATTTGCACCGGCAAGTCCTACACGACCAGCTCCTGCAGACTCCCCCAGGATGGGAACATAGCAAGGGTACGTGGTTGAGCGGTGCGATGTAGGTCGCTTGCCATTTTTTATTTTATTTACTTTCCGAAATTCACTTCATTATATAGTCTTCCTTACGGAGGATTTTTTTATTTTTGGACCTTTCTAGCAACAACAAAATACCAATGAAAAAAGTAGTATTGATCACGGGCGCATCATCAGGAATTGGAAAATCAATAGGCGAATTTTTACATGAAAAGGGCTTTGTGGTGTTTGGAACTAGTAGAAATCCTAAAAATATTCAAAATTCTATATTTCCATTATTACAATTAGATGTCAGAAATGCCAATTCAATTCATGCGGCAGTTGCTGAGGTTATAAAGTTGGCTGGACGAATTGATGTAGTGATTAATAATGCCGGAGTTGGAATCACAGGTCCTTTGGAAGAAATTCCAATGGAGGAAATCAAAAATAACTTCGAGACTAATTTTTTTGGGCCAATTGAAGTAATGAAAGCCGCTTTACCGCAAATGCGAGCTCAAAAATCAGGTTTGATAATCAATATTACTTCTATTGCGGGCTATATGGGTTTACCATATCGCAGTATTTATTCGGCTTCAAAAGGAGCTTTAGAGTTGATAACCGAAGCTTTGCGTATGGAGGTTAAATCTTTTGGAGTACATATAACCAATGTGGCACCAGGAGATTTTGCTACCAATATAGCTTCTGGAAGGTATCATGCGCCTATAATTTCGGGTTCGCCTTACGAGGCTTCTTACGGCAAAACTTTGCAAACAATGGATACACATGTTGACAGTGGTAGCAATCCCAATCAAATGGCAGAAGCTGTCTATGCTATTATTTCTGCGCCAAGTCCGAAAGGACATTATAAGGTAGGTGCGTTTTTACAAAAATTCAGTATCGTACTCAAGCGAATCCTTCCTGACAAAGTGTACGAAAAAATACTAATGAATCATTATAACTTATAATTATTTAAATATGGTTTTAAAAAAAGCTCTTTTAATTATTCCGCTTTTCAGTGTAGCTGCGGCTGCCCAACAATTTAAAATTAATGATGTTACAACTCGCGCCTTAAAAAATACAAATAGTTTTGCATGCAATGATACAGCATCAGTAAAAGATACTATCAATAGTGGCCAAATTGTACAATCAAAAGCAAATTTTAATGAAAAGGAAGTAACGGCTGCTGTAGCAAAAAGTGAAAACTCTAAATTTTTGCTAATGGCTAATTTAGCAAAGAGTTGGAGAGTTGCTGCCTCGCCTGATAATTTAACTGCACAAGAAAAAAAATATTATAAAGAGTTGAAATCGGGGAGTAGTTATGATATTTCTGCTTATTATATTACTAACCAGAGCAATGGAGTAGGTTTAAAGTATAATGTATTTAGTTCAGATGCTGTACTGCGCAATCAAGTTATTGACATTGGTAACGGGAACTTCATTAGTGGAGATATTGCAGATAATATCAAAATAACATTTATTGGACCAACATTCATTATTTCGGATAACTTAAATGGCAAATTAGGAGAACCTAGTTTAGAACTAGCTTTAGGTTATATGGCTTATCGAAATGATGCTTCGATTGCGGGTAATCCAGTAAAAATTACTGGTGGTGACGTTGGAATTGTTGGTGGACTTGGATATCATTTTAAGGTGCGTCCTAATTTTTTGATAGGTCCTCAGTTTAATTTTGCAGGATCAGTTCTAAAAAAGTTAAAGTATACTTATGCAGATGGATCTACACAAACTATCAAACTCAATGAGGATGAGTATGAAAATTTATTAAGAATAGATTTAGCGATTGGAGCTAAATTCAGATTCTAAATTGTAGTTTTGCAACGGTTTCGCGTTAGTGATTGTAGCGGCATCCCTCGCTTTTTTTGCGAGGATATAGCGAAAAGCACGACCCGTAGCTTTGCGGAGGGTAACGCCCAAAAGAGTAATAACACACAATTAAATATACAACAATTATGAAATTTTTTATTGACACAGCTAATTTAGCTCAAATTAAAGAAGCGCAAGCATTAGGTGTTTTGGATGGGGTAACTACCAATCCGTCATTGATGGCAAAAGAGGGAATTACAGGTAAAAACAATATTTTAAAGCATTATGTTGACATTTGTAACCTTGTAGAAGGTGACGTAAGTGCTGAGGTAAATGCTCTTGATTATGAGGGTATGGTTAAAGAAGGTGAGGAGCTTGCTGACTTACATGACCAAATTGTGGTAAAATTACCAATGACCAAAGAAGGGGTTATGGCTGCTAAATATTTCTCAGATAAAGGAATTAAGACGAATGTTACTTTGGTGTTTTCGGTAGGGCAAGCTATTTTAGCTGCCAAAGCGGGAGCAACTTATGTGTCGCCATTTGTAGGACGTTTGGATGATGTATCAACAGATGGTTTGGCATTGATTGAAGAGATTCGTTTGGTTTACGATAATTACGGTTACGAAACTCAAATATTAGCTGCATCAGTGCGTCATACGATGCATATTGTAAATTGTGCTAAAATTGGTGCTGATGTAATGACTGGCCCGTTATCTGCAATTTATGGTTTGTTAAAACACCCTTTAACAGATATTGGATTGGCGCAGTTTGTTGCTGATTTCGAGAAAGGAAATAAATAAAACATTTTTCGGTGTACACTTTTTAGTCAAACTGGATGAAATAAAAAAATCCCATTCGCCGCGGCGAATGGGATTTTTTATTGGTTTGGTTTTGGTTAGTTTGTTGCGAAATTAGTGTCCTCCGCCAACTTCTATTTCTTTTCCGATTCCTTGTTTTTCTAGAATACCAATCACTTTCCAGCCGTAGAATGCAATGAATGCAAAGCAAAGTACAGGAATAAAGTAAGAGGTGTGAATTCCAATAATATCCGCTAGTTTACCTTGTAATGGCGGGATGATTCCACCACCCAAAATCATCATTACTAAGAAAGCAGATCCTTGTGAAGTATATTTGCCTAATCCAGCAATAGCTAAAGAGAAGATAGATGGCCACATAATACTTAAGAATAAACCACCGCTCATAAAAGCAAAAATAGCAATAGTACCCGTGGTGAATAAACCGATTAGCATAGCTGTCATTCCCATTAAACCAAAAATCATTAAAGTTCTTGATGGTTGATCTTTTCCTAAAAAGAATCCAGCAACTTGAAATAAAATTACAAAAGCGTAAGCATAAAGCGGCGTTACATCTTGTCCTGAAATAGCATTAGCAGTTAATACAACTCCAAAGGCAACATAAGGAACAACGATTAATAATATCTTTTTCATTTGAGAAGATGGATTAAAAACAGTAATCGCACCAGCCCAACGACCAATCATTAAACTTCCCCAATACATAGACATGTAAGGCGCTAATCCTGGTCCTTCAATTGAACCAAAGTCAGGAGTTACTAATAATTCACCCAAGTTACTTCCAATTGTAACTTCTACGCCAACGTAAGCAAATAAAGCTAACATTCCCAAAACCAATTGAGGGTATTTCATGGCTCCCCAACCTTCAGGATTTTTTTGTGCAGTTGTGTTAGCAAACAAAAGTCCAACTACAACAATTAATAATGTAGAAACTGTTAGCCCCAAGCCTAAGAAATCTTTTTCTTTGTTTTCGATAAATCTTGTGATGAATTCAGGATCTTCATAACGAGAGAAAATATAAGCAAATACAGCAACTAAAATCACTGTAATACCAATTAATGTTTTCATGGCTTTATTTGCTGTTTCAAAAGTAGAATCACTTTTACCTGACGGTAATTTTTTTGAAAATTGAAATAAAGCAGCTGCAAGTAAAAATAATCCTCCTACGAAAACATATAAAATTCGCATGGAATCTAATGAATCAGGTCTTTGGGCGTATTCTTCAATGTTTACACCTGCAATTACCCCAAATAACGCAATTGAAACTACAATTGGTCCAATAGTAGTACCGAAAGAATTAATTCCTCCAGCAAGGTTTAATCTGCTTGAAGCGGTATGTGCTTCTCCCAAAGATGCTGCAAAAGGTTGTGCAGAGGTTTGTTGTAATGAAAAACCTAGTGCAACAATAAATAAAGCGCCAAGGATAAATAGGTAACTCCCTTGTGTAACGGCAAGAATCATCAATAAAGCGCCAAAAGTACTAATCAATAAGCCGTAGATAATTCCTTTTTTAAATCCCCAGCCGTTTAAAATATCTTTTTTGGCAATGCTACTAAAAATAAAAAGTAGTAAGGCTCCAATGTAATAGGCACCATAAAAAGCAAAATCGATTAATTGACTTTGAAATTGGTCTAAACCAAATTTAGCTTTACAAAATGGAATAAATACTCCATTTGATGCTCCAATAAATCCCCAAAAAAAGAACACTGTAATTAGCGTATACAGGGCAGAATTATTAGACTTTGTTTGTTCTGAATTCATACGTGTAAATTAATTTAAAATTAGAAATAGCAGATATGTTTTGCTGTTAGAGCGTAAATATATTTGTTAAGTGAATTAAAAAAAAATTAATCGAACGAAATAATATTATAATTATCGAATAACTAGTTTTTAATCGAGATATCTGCTTTTTTTTCAAACTTTTTATTTGATTTTCTTAGAACTAGTGTCGTACGTCTGTTACTATAGATAAGTTGAATCATTATTTCGTTATTACTTGCGTATTTAAGTTATGTCAAGTAACTCGCTTATGAAGCGTTTCTTTTGTTCTGTTTTGTAGTTTTATATACTAGACTATTAATTAAAAAAGGAGCTTTGCTTTCTAAAAACCATTTGTCATTTTGAAAGAACAATTTTAAAAATATGTTTGTTTTACGGGCAATCGTAATAGAATATGCACCATTTTTTTTGATGGTTTTTAAACCGTATTTTTTTTGTATTTTTGCAAAAATTTTATAATCAGATCTTCATGTTAACAGTTAATAATCTATCAGTTCAATTTGGCAAGCGAATTTTATTCGACGAGGTAAACACTACTTTCACGCACGGAAATATTTATGGTGTGATTGGTGCTAATGGTGCTGGAAAATCTACCTTTTTGAAAATAATTTCGGGTGATATGGATCCTACTTCTGGACACATTCATTTAGAGCCAGGCAAGCGTATGTCTGTTTTGAACCAAAATCACAACATGTTTGATGAGCATACCGTTCTTGAAACTGTAATGATGGGTAACAAAGTGCTCTATGCCGTTAAAAAAGAAATGGATGAGCTGTACTTAGATTATAATGATAAAAATGCGGATAGAATCGGCGAATTGCAAGTGCAATTTGAAGAAATGAACGGTTGGAATGCTGACTCTGATGCTGCAGCTATGTTGTCTAACTTAGGTATTAATGAGGATAGTCATTACACCTTAATGGCTGATCTTGAAGGAAAAATGAAGGTACGTGTGCTTTTGGCGCAAGCTTTATTTGGGAATCCTGATTTATTGATTATGGATGAGCCTACCAACGATCTTGACTTTGAAACGATCGCTTGGTTAGAAAATTTCTTGGCTAATTATGAGAATACAGTAATTGTGGTATCTCACGACAGACACTTCCTGGATGCGATTTGTACGCATATTTCTGATATCGATTTCAATAAAATTAGTCACTATTCTGGTAACTATACGTTTTGGTATGAGTCTAGTCAATTAGCTGCTAAACAACGTGCGCAACAAAACAAAAAGGCTGAGGAGAAAAAGCAAGAGTTAGAAGAGTTTATTCGTCGTTTTAGTGCCAACGTTGCTAAATCGAAACAAGCTACTTCTCGTAAAAAAATGATTTCTAAATTAAATATTTCTGAAATCAAGCCTTCAAGCCGCAGGTATCCTGCAATTATATTTGATCAAGATCGCGAAGCAGGAGATCAAATTTTGAATGTACAAGATTTAAGCGCCACTGTAGATGGTGAACTTTTATTCAAAGGAGTCGATTTGAACATGGCCAAAGGAGATAAGATTGTTCTTTTCTCAAGAGATTCGCGTGCTACAACCGCTTTTTATGAAATTTTAAATGGAAATCAAGTTGCTGATTCTGGGAAATACGATTGGGGTGTAACTACCAATCAAGCCTATTTACCAAGCGAAAATCATTCTTTTTTTGATAATGATTTGACCTTAGTAGATTGGTTGCGTCAATATGCTAAAACAGAAGAAGAGCGTGATGAGGTTTTTATTAGAGGATTTTTGGGTAAAATGATTTTCTCTGGCGAAGAAGCCTTAAAAACAAGTAAAGTACTGTCAGGAGGAGAAAAAGTTCGTTGTATGTTGTCTAGAATGATGATGGAGCGTGCTAATATTTTGATGTTAGATGAGCCAACCAATCACCTAGATTTGGAATCTATTACTGCATTCAATAACTCGCTTAAAAACTTTAAAGGTTCAGTAATTTTTACAACGCACGATCACGAGTTTGCACAAACTGTAGGTAATAGAGTAGTAGAGCTTACTCCAAATGGTGCAATTGATCGTTACATGACATTTGATGAGTACCTTGAGGATGATAAAATTCAAGAATTACGAACTAGAATGTATACGGTTTAATTACAAACTACTTATCTAGAAAATAATACTTAAACCCCAACTGCAATAGCCGTTGGGGTTTTATTTGGGTCTTATTTACGTCCTAAGATTCTTGAAATTATAAAGGCTAGTATGGCTAGAATGGCTACTACAATAAAAATGCCTACGCCAACACCCGCTTTAAAAATGCCTTCGATTAAGGAACAACTAGATACGGTGAGTAAAACGAGTACTAATAGAAAGACTCTTGATATTTGCTGAAACATAAGGTAGAGGTTTTAATGGTTAGTGAAGTGACAAAAGTAAGCGAATTACAAGTATGTGGGTTATACAATTCTGTTTGGTTTTTACACGATTGTCATATTTAAAAAGTTCTTTTGAAAATAATTTGCGCTTTTTTCTCCTAATTGAATTACCAAAAGCTAAAATTGAATTTGTATATTTGCTTAACAATCTACCTTATTACTATGAGTCAAAAAGTATTACTTACTGCACAAGAAGTTACTATCATACTGCATCGTTTGGCTTGTCAATTAATTGAAAAACACTTGGATTTTTCAGATACAATTTTAGTTGGGATTCAACCTCGCGGTGTTTTTTTGGCAGAGCGTTTAAAACAAATCTTAGAACAAGAATATAATACACCGGCAATTGCGTTAGGCTATCTAGATATCACCTTTTTTAGAGATGATTTTAGAAGAACTGATAAACCTTTGGAAGCAAACAAAACCAAGATCAATTTTATTGTCGAAAATAAAAAAGTAATATTTATTGACGACGTACTCTATACAGGTCGCAGTATACGATCGGCATTAACAGCAATACAATCTTTTGGGCGACCATCAGAAATTGAACTTTTAGTGCTTGTAGACAGACGTTTCAGTAGGCATTTGCCAATTCAACCCGATTACAGAGGCAGGCAAGTTGATGCCATTAATAACGAAAAAGTAAAAGTGAGCTGGAAAGAACAAGAAGGGGAAGATGGCGTGTATTTGATTACAAGCTAAGTACGAGCGAAACTATCAAGTAAAAACATATAATCGTAAACTAAAATGAAAGAATTAAGCGTAAATCATTTATTGGGTATTAAGTACATTACAAAAGATGATATTGACCTAATTTTTGAAACTGCGGATCATTTTAAAGAGGTAATCAATAGACCTATTAAAAAAGTACCTTCGTTACGAGATATTACGATTGCAAATATATTTTTTGAAAACAGTACCCGAACTAAATTATCATTTGAATTAGCTCAAAAACGATTATCTGCTGATGTTATTAGTTTTTCGGCGGCTCAGTCATCTGTTAAAAAGGGTGAAACCTTAATTGATACCGTAAACAATATTCTCTCCATGAAGGTTGATATGGTGGTAATGAGACATTCCAATCCTGGAGCCGCTTATTTTTTGAGTAAAAACGTAAAAGCCAGTATTGTCAATGCAGGCGATGGCGCACACGAACATCCTACACAAGCTCTTTTAGATAGCTATTCTATTCGAGAAAAATTAGGAGAAGTAGCAGGAAAAAAAGTAGTTATTGTGGGTGATATTTTACATTCTAGAGTAGCTTTATCTAATATTTACGCGTTACAAATGCAAGGTGCCGAAGTGAAAGTATGTGGGCCTAAAACATTAATTCCAAGATACATCGAATCCTTGGGTGTGACAGTAGAGCCTAATTTGCGTAAAGCATTAGAATGGTGTGACGTAGCCAATATGTTGCGAGTACAGAACGAACGTATGGATGTGAATTTTTTCCCTTCAACTCGTGAGTATGCCCAGCAGTATGGAGTGGATCTTCAGTTGTTAGAATCGTTGAATAAAGAAATTGTCATCATGCATCCTGGTCCGATAAATCGTGGAGTTGAGATTACTAGTGAAGTGGCTGATTCTGGTCAATCGGTTATCTTGAATCAGGTTGAAAATGGAGTAGCAATCCGTATGGCGGTAATTTATCTTTTGGCTTCTAAAATTCAATAGTTTGTTGAAAAACTTCGTAAATTAGCCAAAGCAATACAATTACATTATAAAAATTGATTTCAGAATAATTACAAAATGAAAGTAGATCAAAAAGGACATACTATTACCATTAAAGATACACAAGGAGATTTAATGGGATTTTTGATGAAAGTGACACACCAACACAAAACCTTTGAAACACACAATCTAATCATTGATTTGTTGTCGTACAAGGAAGTATCAGTTGCTGATGTAAAGTCATTTGCTCCTTTGTCAAAACAACATAAAAAATTAAAAAAATCATTCGTCATTGTGGTAGCTGATTTTGATTTTAACGCACTTCCAGCCAAGTTGACTGTTGTGCCTTCATTACTAGAAGCACATGATATTATTGAAATGGAAGAAATTGAACGTGATTTGGGTTTTTAAACTTATTCTCAAATCTTGAAAGTGTTGCAAAAAGGAATACCTCTAAATTAATTGAACACCAAACCCTTTGAAACTAACTATCCTTGGTTGCTATGCCGCCACTCCGCGCACTTTTACCAATCCTACTTCGCAAGTATTAGAAATAAAAAACAGACTTTTTTTAATTGATTGTGGCGAGGGTACTCAGGTACAACTCCGAAAAAATAAGATTAAGTTTTCTAAGATCAATCATATTTTTATATCCCATTTGCACGGTGATCATTTTTTTGGCCTTGTTGGTTTGGTTTCTACATTTTCTTTGTTAAATAGAACGACTGATTTACACATTTACGGTCCAGAGGGAATTAAGGATATTATTCTGCTTCAACTTAAACTGTCAAACGCTTGGACTAATTATGGTTTGTTTTTTCATGAATTAAAATCGCTCGACAGTGAAATTGTTTATGAGGATGAGAAGGTAGTGGTGAAAACCATCCCATTAAAGCATCGCGTTTATACCAATGGCTTTTTATTTGAAGAAAAAGTAGGTGAGCGAAAATTAAATGTTGTGGCCGTACAGCAGCACAAAATAGAAACTTGCTATTACCAAAACATTAAAAACGGCAGAGATATTACATTAGAAGATGGCACTATCATACCTAACAAAGCATTAACTTTTGATCCTGATGCAGCCAAGAGCTATGCATTTTGTTCGGATACTATATATCATGAAGCAGTTATTCCCATTATAAAAAATGTTGATGTACTATATCATGAATCGACTTTCCTGCAGTCAGAAGAAGCTTTAGCAAAAAAAACATTCCACAGTACTGCACAAGAAGCGGCCTTGATTGCGCAAAAAGCAACCGTTAAACAATTGATATTAGGTCATTATTCTACACGATATGATTCTATTTCATTATTTAAAGCCGAAGCTGAATCGATTTTCCCCTTTGTTCTTTTGGCTGACGATGGTAAAACTTTCGAGTTCTAAAATGATATACTGTAGAAATAAGGAGCTGTAACTACAATCAGTTCTATTTTACTAAATAGATTTTCACAATAAACTAAAATATATAAGTATGAATGATTTAAGTAATTATCGTAAGTCTTATGATAAAAATGAACTTTTAGAGTCGACGATACCAACTAATCCGATGGAATTATTTGATTTATGGTTTCGAGAAGTTGAGGATGCAGGAGGAGAGTTTGAAGTAAATGCTATGACTGTTGCTACAATTGGTAAAGATGGTTTCCCAAAATCGAGAGTCGTTTTGTTAAAACAAGTAACCCAAGAAGGATTTGTTTTTTATACCAATTATAATTCTGATAAAGGGCAAGCAATAATTTCGAATCCACAAGTGTGTTTATCTTTCTTTTGGCCTAATCTAGAGCGCCAAGTGATTATTAAAGGCACTGCAATTAAAACAAGTCCGGAGGTATCTGATGCCTATTTCAATTCTCGTCCGTTAGGAAGTAGGCTCGGCGCAATTGTATCGAATCAAAGTGATATCATCCCTGGAAGATCATTTTTGGAGGATGCATTACAAGAATTAGAAAAAGAAATGATTGATAAAGAAGTAAAAAGACCCGAACATTGGGGCGGATTTATAGTCTCTCCGGTAGAGATTGAATTCTGGCAGGGAAGGCCAAACCGTTTACATGATAGAATTCGATTTGAAAGTACTCAAACCGGTAAATGGGAAACCAGTCGTTTGGCACCTTGATGTAAGAAAAACACCTGTTTATTTTTAATAATGATGTAGTTCATCGATTTTTTTTGGTACTTTAACGATAACACTTGTATATTTGTCAAAGAAATCAAGGAAAAAATTAATGTTATATTAAAGTTTTTTGCCCCACAATCTACTTTAATTTTAATCTACTCTTTATTATGAAAACAGCTTTACTCCGTATCTTTTTGATTGCAAATGTTATCTTAACTATGAATTCTTGTGCATCTGATGGTTCAGAAGCAGAAACGCAACCAACAGCATCGCTTGAAAAAGTAGTAAGTTATGAGTATAATACTATCGAGATTGAAACG
Source organism: Flavobacterium turcicum (assembly GCF_011365745.1). Classification (GTDB taxonomy): domain Bacteria; phylum Bacteroidota; class Bacteroidia; order Flavobacteriales; family Flavobacteriaceae; genus Flavobacterium; species Flavobacterium turcicum. The sequence goes on from NZ_JAAOBY010000006.1 coordinate 233,753, forward strand.
ATGGATTTGATCAATAAATACAGAGTGAGTAAAGGTTTAAATCCGTTGCAACGTATTAATCACATGTCATTCAAATCTGAAGAACATGATAATTATATGATTGCAAACAATGTAGTAAACCATAATGATTTTGTTGCAAGATCTGAAAACATTATGAAGACTTTAGGTGCAAAAAAAGTAAGCGAAAATATAGCATACAATTTTAACACGCCAGAAGCTGTTCTAAATGCATGGTTAGCAAGTCCAAGTCACAAAGAAAATATCGAAGGAAATTTTACACACTTTGGACTAGCAATTAAAGAAAACCCAGCAAATGGTAAAAAGTATTATACTAATATCTTTGCTAAAATATAAGTTGAGTTTGTGATAAAAAAAGCTGCCTTCTCCCCAAGAGGCAGCTTTTTTTTGTTATTAAAATAGGGTAGTGACCAGCTATTTTTATTTACCTATTTCGGTTTTTTGCGTTTAGGAATGCAGTTAGGCCTTCATTTCTTTTACTTTTAAAATGTATTTAATTTAGTTTTGAGAGACAATTTTGCATTACAAGTACACTTTTAGCACTAACGTGTTTTTAGTGCTATACGCTCTTCTTTTTCGCGTTTAATAGCAATACCTTATTGATAGTTTAGAGAAGACGTAGGTCATGAAAAGAGTTGTAGCTAATAAATGCTATTTTTAAAATTGCCGCATAACGATTATGGGACTAATATCAATTGATAAATTATTTAGTTGTTTTATACGCGCAGTTGAAAATTATTGCATTGCCTTTTAATTTTGTAAAGAAGTTTTATATCTTGAATACGGTTTTAAAGATTTTATCCTTACTTACATTTTGACGTCGTATCCAAATTAGTTCTTTGATCCACAAATCTTGTCGTAAAAAAAAAAGGAGTAGTGTCAACTACTCCTTTTTTCAATCAGTTTGAAAACTGTTTATTTAACTCTAATTATAAAGCTGTAACTATAAACTCACTTCTTCTGTTTAGTTGGTGTTCTTCTTCGGTACACGTTACTCCATCAGCACATTTGTTTACTAACTGAGTTTCACCGTATCCTTTTCCAGTCAAACGATTTGCATTGATACCTTTAGAAATTAACCAATCAATTGTCGCTTTAGCTCTACGATCAGATAATGCTTCATTGTATTTGAAGGTTTGTCTGCTATCTGTATGCGATCTTATATCTAGCTTCATTGTTGGGTTTTGTTGCAATACATCTAATATTTTTTCTAAGTCAAATGCTGCAGCTTGCTTGATAGTTGATTTATCCAAATCAAAATAGATCATTTTAATATTGAAACATTTTCCTAAATCATCACCAATTGCAACCTTGCATTTTGAACTTTCTAAAGCAATTGGAACATATGTTTTTTCGTTCTCTTTTTTGGTTTCTGCTTTTACTTCTTTTGTTGTAAACTCAGGATATTGTGCTCTTACAAAATATATCTTGTCGCATTCCACGTTAAATGAGTATTTGCCCTGAGCATCCGCTTGTTGAGTTTTAAGCGTGTTGTATTGCTCATCTAATAACACTATTGTTGCATTTGCTAAACCGGTCGAGGTACTCAAATCAGTAACAACTCCATACAATACATGTTCGCATTTTATCTTTTTGAGTTCTAAAAATTTATAAATATCATCATATCCTTTTCCACCATCTTTATTAGATGTAAAAAAACCTTTTCGTGATGTTGTATCAAGATAGTATGCGAAATCATCTTTAGGAGAGTTGATATCCGATCCGACATTTTCAACAGTTCCCCAAGTGGAATCGCTGGTCAATGTAGATACAAATATGTCTAATCCTCCTAATCCTGGGTGCCCATCAGATGAGAAATACAATTCGTTATCTTCACTAATAAAAGGGAATGTTTCTCTTCCTTCAGTGTTTATACTTTTGCCTAAGTTTTCAGGATTGCTAAAACTGCCATCGGCGTTAATTGCAACTTTAAATAAATCAGATTGGCCAATTGTGCCTGGCATATCAGAAGCAAAATAAAGCGTTTTTTCGTCAGGACTAAGCGCTGGGTGGGCTGTATTATAATTGTCACTAGTGAATGGAAGTGCAATAATGTTAGTCCAAGTGTTGTTCACTTTGATGGCTTTGTATATTTTTAAAAGTGTTACTTTCTCTGTGTTTTTTCCTTTTTTACCATCTAGAAAATTATTTCTAGTAAAGTACATAGTGTTGAGGTCTTTGGTGAAAACAGGTGTTGATTCATTAAACTTGGAGTTTACATTTTCATCAAATTTTGTCGGTTTTGATGTAGCAGAACTTTGATCCAAAGAGGCACTGTACAGGTTGGTAAAGTGTTGATTAGTCCACTTGTGTTTACGTTGGCTAATGCCACCCGTATCTCTCGCTGATGTAAAGATAATTTTGTCGTTGTAAATGGTTGTTCCGTAATCAGAATAAACAGAGTTAATTCCGGCATCTTCAATTGTGTAACGCCCTGAATTCTTTTTAATTTGTTCTAAGTAATTGGTGTTTTTCTTGTATAAAATCCCTCGTGAATCTCCACCTGATTTTTTTGTAAATTCAAGTAGTATTCTATCCGCTTTGTCATTTTGACCGATCGCTCTTAGAGATTGAGCATATCTGTAGTAATATTCAGTTTCTAAATCGGAGGTATTCATTTCGAAAAGTGCTTGGTACCATTTCGCCGCTTGATCTAATTGTGCATTAAAATAGTAAGAGTTGCCAAGTTTTTTGAACATCTCTGCAGATTTATATCCTTTTTCAGCTACTTTTTCATACGTTTTAATAGCATCTATAAAAGCATAATTTTCATATTCCTTGTTGGCTAATTTTACTTGTGACTTTTGAGAATATCCTGATATTGAAATGGTAATCAATAGAGTGATACAAAAGAGTATATTCTGTTTCATATAATTTTATTTAGAAGAATCGTGGAGCTACTATTTTACCGTTATTTTTGAAAATATCATAGCGAATAAATATTTCGTGTGAGCCTCTGTTGTAGTTTTTCAAATTTGTGGTTTCATTATCAAAACCATAACCAATGTACATACCTTCACTTACTTGGAATCCTACCATAGCACTAACAGCGGCACTCCATCTGTAGGCAAGGCCAACAACAAATTTTTCGTTAAACATAAAATTTCCAGAAATATCAACTTGTAAAGGAGTTCCAGTAACTAATTTTGATAGAAACGCAGGCTTAAACTTTACAGTGTTGTTCAAATCAAATACATATCCTCCAATTAAATAATAGTTTATTCTCTCTTTAAAAATAGCTACTTCATTATCGTCATAGCGATTGGATTCGATGAAATTAGGTACAGATAAACCCAAATATGCTTTATCAGAGTGTAAATATAAACCAGACCCTATATTAGGGGTAAACTTATTATTGAAATTTTGTAGAGTAGGATCTGATGTAACAGGGTCTAATCGTGAAGGATCTAAATTTAACAAGTTGGCTGTTCCTTTTAAACCAAAAGCAAGTTTATAATTGGCAGATACTTGTATGCTGTATGATAAATCTGCAGATATTGTTGTCTCGTTCGTTGGACCAATTTTATCGTTAATAAATGACACCCCAAGTCCAAGTTTACTGTTATTTAAGGGCGTATTAATAGAGCCAACGTTAGTAACAGGTGCACCATCTAATCCTACCCATTGCGCACGATGTAAGGCAAAAATACTCATAGCCCCTCTAGAACCTGCGTATGCTGGATTAATATTTATGGTATTGTACATGTACTGCGTGAATTGGGAATCTTGTTGTGCAACGCTCTTGTAAGCTGTAAGTAGCAACAAAACAAAAAATATTTTCGTCTTCATAGTGGGCTTTTTTAATATAATGGTACCTAAGCTATAATGTGTTCTTCAGGTTGTAATCGATTTATTTCTTCTTTGTGTTAATGCGAGTAATATTAAATACAAACCTGAGATAGGTGTTACTCAGGATTGTATTTGTGATTATTATCTTGAAAGATACAAATATCCGTCTAATTTTTTATTTTCAACTCTATTACTGTCATCGACTGATTTGTATGTCAAAATATAGAAGTAAGTTCCAGTTGGTAGTCCAGCAGATTGTTGAATTGTAGATCTACCTCTAGAAGTACCATCAAAATTATTAGTTTCGTTATTGTAATTTTTCGTTTCGAATACTAAAACTCCCCAACGGTTGTAAATCTCAACTGTGTTTTCTGGGTAACATGTTGCATCAATATTGTCAATTACAAACACTTCATTGATACCATCACCGTTTGGTGAGAAAGCATTACGAACTTTAATATTACCACAACCTAATACAATTGCAGCATCTACTACTGCGTCATCAGAAGTACTTACCTCATTATTTTGAGGTGTTTTTCCTTTTGCAAAGGCCACGTTTGTAACACTTAAATTAGTAATGTCGCTTTGAGTTACTCTGTAGCTTTGCTCGTATTCTTTAGACGCTCCTGGTAGTAAAGTGTCGATAGTTTCATTCATACCAGTAAGAGGGTCAGTTACAACAATCTGTGCTAAAGTTACATTTCCATTGTTTGTGACTTTAATGGTGTAATTGATTACGTCTCCAACATTGATATAGTTTTCAGTACTAGATGTTTTTACAACCAATAAACTAGGATTTTGTGCAATTGGTGTTATCGTACATGTTGTACAAGTTGGAATTACAGGACAGGTTGTGCAAGGTGTTGGATCAGTAGATGTTGCAGTTACAGTTGATCCATTTGGTAAGCTACCTTTTACTGTTGCTAAATTATACACGAAGCCAGCATCGATATCATTTTGAGTTATTGTATGAACTGCTGTATATGTTGTAGAATTTGTTGCACCAACAGCTAAAAGAGCGATAGGTCCACCGTTTACAACAGCGTTATCATCTGTCAATACTACGTTTGTTAAGTCTACATCACCAGTGTTTTTAATCACAAATGTATATTGTATTGTATCACCGATGTTTGCATTTCCGCTACCATCTTTGTCAACATAAGTACCTTCTTTCAAAACTGAAATTCCAGGATTATAGATTGGTTCATTTACTTTGACTATCACAGTTGCAGTAGAGCAATTAGAAGAATATATAATTTCGCAAATTTCATATTTGATTTCGTATGTTCCTGGTAATGTTCCAAGTGGAATACTTACTTGTCCATTAGTTGGGTTAAGAACAGGTACAGGTGAATTTGTAGCTGACGTTGCAGGTCTTGTTACAGTTATTACCACAAGTGTAGTAGTAGCTTGTTCTCCATTTAATGTATCTTTTCCAGAACCGTTATCCAGTAATACGTTACCAGCATCTGTTGTACCGGCTGTTTCTGTAATTGCATCGTCTTTTGCGAGAATTTTAAGAGGAGTTACAGTCAAAGTACCATTTACAGCAGTAACGTCATAGTTAGGATTACTACCTAAAGTCACTACGATTGGGTAAGCACCTAC
>NZ_JAAOBY010000007.1 GCF_011365745.1 Flavobacterium turcicum
TTTATATAGTCTTCACTATAGTTTTGTTTTCGTCTATATATATGTAGCTATTGAAAAATTCGTCTATCATACGTGAAGCTCGCGTTAGGGATAGCAGCGGAAAGCCCACAGACACGACCGTTTTGAGGGAGTGTCGAGGACTTGTAGCGCATAGCCCGACGACTTTCTTGATCTTGCCCTACCAAAAGGCAAGAGCAAGAGGGGCGGAAAGCCCTACTGTGCCTTAGCAGCTTTGTTTATCCAGGACTCATTAAGATTATCAAAATCTACAGGTTGTGCAGGTTTTTGATTTTGTAATCGGCCCGATTCAAAAGCGCGCACCAATATTGTCTCTATTAAAAAATCTTCATTTACGGTGTACGGTTGGTATTTGGTCTTGAGATTGATATCGAATAAACTGGCAGCGGTGTTAGACCAAAAGGCTTTCCAACCGCTTTTGAGGCTTTTGACAAGTTCATAAGTTGTATTACCCGTTTGGCGGTGGATCAACTTAACTAAAATTTGACCTTGTTTGCGAGATAGTTTTTTAAGCTTGGCCTCGAACTCATTGGTTAAATAGGTCTCTACTATCTTGAAATACTTTTTCTTTTCCTTGTTCGTTTTTAAATTTGCCATACCTATATTAAGGTTAGTCAATCGCTCCGAAGCCAACTTGGCATAAGGATAAGTTTTGAGCACTCTGTTTTGCAGGAGTAAAAACTGTTTTTTTGCCTCCGGATCTAGTTTCTCTTTCGAGACAATGATTTCTGGAAGTTGAATGGTATCATTGGGATTAAAATCATCATCCAACTCATAGCCGATTTGAGTAGTATCTTTTGGTATTACTTGACTAAAAGCAGGCGCTAAACCAATTAAAAAGAATAAGAGGAAAAAAACTTGTTTCATGGGTAAAAATTTCAAATCAAAATTATGCAATATATCTGCAAGTGTAGTGCCAAATTTATAATTTAGCAAAAAAATAATTTTATGAGCAGTACATCTATATTAAAGGAGTCGTCTTTGGCCTTTTTAGAACAATACTTAAACAATGCTTCACCTACAGGATACGAAAGCAGCGGGCAACGCATTTGGATGGATTATTTAAAACCTTATGTGGATACCTTTATTACCGACACATACGGAACGGCCGTGGGAGTAATCAATCCTGATGCTCCTTATAAAGTAGTTATTGAAGGACATGCTGACGAAATTTCATGGTATGTAAATTACATCACTGAGGACGGATTAATCTATGTGATTCGAAATGGCGGTTCAGACCATCAAATTGCCCCGTCGAAACGCGTTAACATTCATACTAAAAATGGTATCGTAAAAGGAGTTTTTGGTTGGCCTGCCATTCATACCCGTATGAGAGATAAGGAAGAAGTTCCTAAACTAACTAATATTTTCATTGATTGTGGTTGCGAAACCAAAGCTGAAGTAGAAGCGCTTGGAGTACATGTGGGTTGCGTGATCACCTACCCAGATACTTTTACAGTTTTGAACGGCAACAAATTTGTGTGTAGAGCTATTGACAACCGCATGGGTGGTTTTATGATTGCCGAAGTAGCGCGCTTGCTGCATGAGAACAATATTAAGCTTCCGTTTGGTTTGTACATTACCAACTCGGTGCAAGAGGAAGTAGGATTGCGCGGTGCCGAAATGATTACCAAAACTATCAGACCAAATGTAGCCATCGTAACTGATGTTTGTCACGACTCAACTACTCCTATGATTGACAAAAAAATTGAAGGAGACACCAAAATAGGAAAAGGTCCCGTTGTAACCTATGCTCCAGCAGTTCAAAACAATTTAAGAGAACTTATTTTAAACACTGCAGTTGAAAAAGAAATTCCTTTTCAGAGATTGGCTTCTTCGAGAGTAACAGGTACTGATACTGATGCTTTTGCATATAGCAATGGCGGCGTTGCATCGGCGTTGATTTCATTACCATTACGCTACATGCATACCACTGTAGAGATGGTACACCGTGACGATGTTGAGAATGTCATCAAATTGATTTACGAAACATTACTAAAATTAGAGAACGAAGACACTTTTTCTTACTTCAAATAATTTTTAGGAGCTCATCCCGCTATCCGCTGTATCTTTTCCTGGCTAAAGAAGCCAGCAAAAGGATGCCGCTTTTATCGGGGCTAGCAAACCGGAATTCAATACAGAACTTAGTTTTTTTTCTGTACAACTCAAAAGATACGTTACTAAAAAACGCCATTCAAAATTTTAGTTTTGAATGGCGTTTTGATATTTAGTACAAAATAGGATTTAGCTCTTTGCTGATAAATATTCGTTTACATTTTTTGCTATACGTGCATCAATTTGTGTAATATCTGCTTTGACGAATTTTTCACCCAAAATATTCTCATACAATTCAATGTAACGTTCAGATACTGTTTCAATATATTCGTCTGTCATTTCCGGAATTTGTTGTCCTTCCTGACCTTGAAAACCATTTTCGATCAACCAACGACGAACAAATTCTTTTGATAATTGTTTTTGCTCTTGTCCGTTGTCTTGGCGCTCTTGGTATCCATCAGCATAGAAATAACGAGAAGAATCAGGCGTATGAATTTCGTCAATTAAAACAATAATTCCATCTTTTGTTTTCCCGAATTCGTATTTGGTGTCTACCAAAATCAATCCGCGACTCGCTGCAATTTCAGTTCCTCTTTGGTACAAAGCACGCGTATATTTTTCTAAAACCACATAATCGGCTTCAGTTACAATTCCTTTTGACAAAATTGCTTCGCGAGAAATGTCGGCATCATGTTCTCCATTATCCGCTTTTGTAGTTGGTGTAATAATTGGTTCCGGAAAACGATCGTTTTCTTTCAGACCCTCTGGCATAGCTACGCCGCAAAGTTCTCTTTTGCCAAGAGCATATTCTCGTGCTGCATGACCAGACAAATAACCACGAATTACCATTTCTACTTTAAAAGGCTCACATAAATGACCTACTGCTACATTAGGATCAGGAGTTGCAATTAACCAATTAGGAACAATATCCTGAGTAAGCTCCATAAATTTGGTAGCAATTTGATTTAGAATTTGACCTTTATACGGAATTCCTTTTGGCAAAACCACATCAAAAGCCGAAAGCCTATCTGTAGCTACCATAACCAAAAGATCGTCATTGATGTTGTAAACCTCTCTTACTTTTCCGCGATACACCGATTTTTGGTTCGGAAAATTAAAATCAGTAGTTGTAATTGTGTTGCTCATTGTGTTTGTTGTGTGTGTTTTTATGGATGCAAATTTAAAACTATTTCAAAGAGTTTCGCAAAGAAAAACTCGGAAGCTTTACTTACTTGCTTTTATTTATTTTTTAAGTAAGGTGCTGTTGAACAAATCAAGGATTCGGCTGTATTCATCAACCCAAGAATAGGTTTCCTTGAAACCGTGTGCTTCAACTGGAAAACTAGCTAAACTCCATTTTTTCTTGCCTAATTCAATGAAACGTTGTGACAAACGCACAATATCTTTGTACTCCACATTATCATCTACCATACCGTGTAGCATGAGCAAATCACCTTTTAAATTATCTGCAAAATAAATTGGCGAACTTTTTTTGTACGCTTCTGGATCTGTTTCAGGGAAATTTAAAATATTTCCTGTGTAACCGTGGTTGTAGTGTGCCCAATCTGTAACTGAGCGTAATGCTGCACCCGATGCAAATTCACCCGGCGTTGTAAGCATTCCCATAAGTGTGATAAACCCTCCGTATGAACCTCCGTAGATTCCTACTCGAGCTGGATCAATACCTAAATTGTTTATTAAATATTTTTTACCATCTATTTGATCTGTTAAATCTTTACCTCCCATAAAACGGTAGATTCCGGTTCTAAAATCACGTCCGTAACCATCGCTACCTCGATAATCCACATCCAAAACAGTGTATCCTAAATCGACCAAAAGGTTATGAAACATATATTCTCTGTGGTACGTACTCCAAAAATTGTGTGCGTTTTGCAAATATCCTGCGCCGTGAACGAAAATAACCGCTGCTTTGTTTGCATTTGCAACCTCCGGTTTGTACAAACGAGCATTTACAGGAGTTCCATCTTGTGCTGTAATCGTGATCACTTCAGGTTCGCGCCATGCGTATCCGTTGAAAGCTGATGTAGTTGAATTCGTAATTTGTTGCAACTTTGGATTGGAAGTATTTGGACCAATAAATAATTCCCAAGGTTTATTTTTGAAGGAATAGCGAACTAACAAAGTACTTTCGTCAGGAGAAAGTGATACTTCGTGCGCTCCATCTTTTACCAAAATTGGCTGTAAAACTGGTTTATTCGAATCTAATTTGTAAAAACTTCTGTTTCCAGGATGCGTTGTTGTGGTAGTCAAGTAAAAAGTCTTTTCGTCTTTGGCTAACAATGCAGAACGAACTTCCCAGTTGCCTTTTGTGAGTTGTGTTTTATTTTTACTTTTTAGATTATAAGTGTACAAATGCGAATAACCTGTCGCTTCTGATTGAAAATAAATAGTTTCATTATCTGCTAAAAAACCCAATGTTCCTCTGCCAAATGCGTTCGAAGGAATTCCAGGTCCTCCTATCCAAGCTTCGTCATGTTGGTGTTCTATTTCTTCAAAAGTTCCGTTTTCTAAATTCAAACTTACAATCCAACGGTCTTTGTTGTCTTGGCTGCGAATGTCAAATACCGCAAAAGTTCCTTCGTCATTGTAAACGGGTTCTTGTACCACGATTAACTTATCCTTTTTATCAGAAGGTTTTGTAGCAGGATAATCAGCCAAATATTTAGGCACATCTTGAATGTGACTTAATTTTGAAAAATTAACAAAGTAAACGGAATCCTTGGCCACGTTGTAAATTCCGAATTTGGTATTCACAAAATTGGCCGTGGATACTTTTTCTTTGGTATTTTCGATATCGTTATACCCATCATCGGTTATAAAAACTTCCATCTTTTCCGACTTTCGCTCCGCATCTTCCACTAATCGAAAAGTAGCATAAGTTCCCTTTGGGTGCGCTTTTAAACTTCCTAAAGTATTTTTTCCGTAAAAATAAGGTTTTGCAAAATCCGATTTTGTTGCTTTGGCTGCGTTCCATTTTTTCAACGCCTCTTGATCTCTCACAAATTGGAACAACTCCGTTTGTTGTTTTTTCAAGAACGATTCTTTTTCTGTTACTTGCTCCTCGCCTCTTCCTTTTCGGAAATTGGTCAATTGCACCACAGAGCCTTCTTTTTGATTGTATTGAAAAATATTATCTCCTTGTCTGAAAAACAAAACGGCCGACTCAGAACCCAATTGTAAGTTTGCAATTGGTGTGCTCATTTGAACTAGCTTCTTAGTTGTTTTCGATTTTGCATCGTACGAAAACAAGCGCCCTTTGTCTAAATAATAATGTAAATCCGAGTTAGCTGCTTTTTTTAAGTCCAATCTCGAAAAACTAGCTTGAGCTGCTGTTGCTAATTCGGGCTTACTCATTCCTTTTTTCCAGAAATAAGTTGAAGTTCCTAATTCGTTATTGGGATTCCATTCAAAGAATACTTGTTGCCCATCAACAGACCAACGTTCTCCTTCTGGCGAAACACCAATAAAACCATTGCCTTTCATGATTTCTTCCATTTTGAGCTTTTGCCCTTGCATGGACGAAAAGCAAAGCACTCCAAAAAGAAGTAGTATTTTTTTGTTTATCATAGTTCGTTTTTTTTAGTTCAGTTTTTTAATTAGTAACTGGAAGTAATATATGCTCTTTTAAATGTTTTGCTACACTTTCTTGAACATTATCTCCTATTACTTCTAAATGAGCCAATTTGGCTTGAAGGCTTTCAGGTGCATTGCTCATAATTTTTCCTTGAGCAGCAGCGTATAACATTTGTTCATCATTGTATCCGTCACCAAACGCAATTACATTTTCGAATTTCAAGTTCTCTAATTCTAGGATTTTGTCAATTGCTGTCTTTTTATCTACCGATTTCTCCATAAACTCTAAGCAATACGGTAAACTAAAGGCATGACTGAAATGACCTTCGTGCTGTTCTAAAATTTGTTCCCGCAATTCTAAAAGTTTGCTGTGTTTGTGATGAGTAAAAAACACTTTAATTGCCGTAAAATCTTCAAGAGTTGCAAAATCAACTAATTCAGGGTGGTAATGAACTTCTGGCTGAAAAGCATTTAGTTTGTCGTTGTGCTTATTTGTCAACCAGACTTTTTCTCGAAAGAGCACCGTAGTAATTTCAGGATCAACTGCTACTGAAAGAAGCGATTGAACAGACTCACTGGGCATATTTACCGAAAAAAGTAATTCTTGATTGGGTGCATGAATTCGTGCTCCGTTTGAGGTAACCAAATAAAAAGGCAATTCAAGTTTGGATACGATGGGCATTGCATCTAAATGATGGCGACCTGTTGCTATGACAATTAAAAAATTTTGGCGGTGTAGCTCTAGAAAAACACTCTTGGTGTAGGGTGCAATTTGGTGGTGTTCATTTAATAAAGTACCGTCGAGATCTGTGACCACGACTTTTATATTGTGTTGTAAACCCATTAGTAAAAAAGAAGTTTTTATTCTTTTCAAATTTATTGCATTTTTCATAGAAATAAAAAGATTGCAACGGCTTTTATTGACGAATTTAAATTGGAATATTGAAAACTATTAAAATTCAAAAAGCGTTTTTGATTCCACTTTGAATCAAAAACGCTTTTTTATCACAATAATAACTGCCAAAAAATTAATCGTTGTTCTCGATCATTTTATAGGCATCGATTACTTTTTTAACCAAACGGTGGCGTACAATATCTTTATCATCTAGATAAATAATTCCGATTCCGTCAATGTCTTTTAGTACCAAAAGGGCTTCTTTCAATCCTGAAATTGTTCGGCGAGGTAAATCGACTTGACCCGGATCACCTGTAATCATGAATTTGGCACTTTTACCCATACGAGTCAGAAACATTTTCATTTGCGAATGCGTAGTGTTTTGAGCCTCGTCAAGAATTACAAAGGCGTTGTCAAGTGTACGTCCACGCATAAATGCCAAGGGAGCAATTTGAATAATTCCTTTCAGAATATAATCTTCTAATTTTTCATTGGGTAACATGTCGCGTAAAGCATCATACAAAGGTTGCATGTAAGGATCTAGTTTTTCTTTCATATCGCCAGGCAGAAAACCGAGATTTTCGCCAGCTTCAACGGCAGGTCTAGTCAGAATGATTCTTTTTACCTGTTTTTCTTTTAGAGCTTTAACCGCCATGGCAACACCGGTATACGTTTTTCCGGTGCCAGCAGGACCTACCGCAAAGACCATATCGTTTTTCTCGAGCGTATCAACAAGTAATTGCTGGTTAGGCGTCATGGCTTTTATTATTTTACCACCTACACCGTGAACCAAAATCTTGTCCTGCGCTTGAAACTTTCTGTCCTCTTGTGCATCACCCATGATAACTCGCTCAATAACATTTGTATCTATATTATTGTAACGTGTAAAGTGGAGCATTAAGCGCTCGAAACGTTTTTCAAATTCGTCTAAAACTTCTTTTTCACCAAAAGCTTTGATAGTTGTGCCGCGAGCTACAATTTTTAACTTGGGATAATATTTTTTAATAGTTTCAAGATGAGTGTCTTGAGCGCCCCAAAACTCTTTTGGAGCGATGTCTATGAGCTCGATAATTCGTTCGTTCAAATGATAATTTATTTAGTTGTTTTAATTTAAAGTTAATCGCAAACCTATGCCATTTGTGTTACCAACAATTTCCAAATCAGTATTATTTGTTTCATAAGTTGTTCCTAGCCGATTATTGTATTGTGATATGGAATTTTTGATCTTTTTAGAAAAACCAATTTTAACTGGAATCGCAAAAAGCATTGCTGCCAAACCTGTACCCATCATGATTTTGGGCACTGTGTTTCTAGGTTCATCATAGCCAGGATTCATACCTGAATCAAAATTAGATATAACATATGCCATTGCGCCAACACCCACAAGCACTGGACCAGCTAACAACATAGTATTACCCACTGTTTTCTTGCGTCGCCCTATGTTGTACTCCTTCAACAAATCTGGATTTTCGGCCAGTGCAATACGCACCAAATTTGGGGTTAACACTGTATTTTTTTGGTTGGTAACAGTACCACTTCCCTTGTATATTAAGGTTTGGCTCCACGATTTTAAGCACATACATAAAAAGAGTAAAAGAAAAACTTTTTGCTTCATACTGACACCTGATTCAAATTGAAAATTCTATTTAAAATAACGCTGAAAATACTTTAGCTTTGCGTTTCTCAAATTTAAGCAAATTTAAGATTACAAAACAGTAATAGTTAGAAAAAAAATTATGTCAATAATTACCCTTACATCCGATTACGGCTTGAAAGATCACTTTGTGGGTGCATTGAAAGGGAAAATTTTATCTGAATTTGGAGAGGCTAAAATTATTGATATTTCGCACGATATTGACCCATTCAACACATTAGAAGCCAGTTACATAATTGAGGCCTCGTACAGCAGTTTTCCCAAGGGAACGGTACATCTTATTGGTGTAGATATTGAACGTAATAAAGAGAATCAGCATATTGTAATGCAATGGAACGATCACTTTTTTATTGCAGCCGATAATGGTATTTTAAGCATATTATCGCAAAAAATTGTTCCACAAAAAATTGTTCAAATCAATATTCACGATCGTTTTCCTACTGAAGCCACCGATTTGGATGTATTTGTAAAAGTGGCTTGCCATTTAGCAAAAGGCGGCGCTCTGAGTGTCATTGGTCGCGAAATAAATCAAATAAAACCTTTGACTAATTTTGAAGCAACCACAAACGATTCTGGCAATACTATCAAAGGACACGTAATTTACATTGACCATTTTGGCAACGTTGTGACCAATATCTCGAAAAAATATTTTATCGAAATCGCTAAAGGCAGACCTTACGAGATTGTTTTAAAAACTAAAAACATAAAAACTATTTTACCCAATTATTCGGCAGTGGCACACTCCGACAAGTATCCAATAAAATCATACGAAGGGGAAAAATTAGCACTTTTTAACGAAGCTGGTTTTTTAGAAATTGCCATCTTTAGAAGTAATCCGTCAAAAGTGGGCTCAGCAAGTAGTCTTTTGGGACTCAATTACAGAGATGTTATTACCATTCAATTTAAAGCAGAAAACAAATAAAATCAAAAACTGTAAAATATAATTCATGTTCGTACGCATCGTAAAATTAAGTTTTCATCAAGAGCATATTCCCGCTTTTTTGAGCAACTTTGAAGAAGTAAAACACAAAATACGCAATTCACCGGGCAATCGTTTTTTAGAATTGTATCAAGATAAAAGCAACCCGAGTATTTTTTTTACTTACAGTTATTGGGAAAGCGAAGCTGATTTAGAAAACTATCGAAACTCAGCTCTTTTTAAGGAAGTTTGGGCATACACAAAAGCCTTTTTTAATGACAAACCAGAGGCTTGGAGCGTTGATAAACTAGCTTCTTTACAATAAAATCAATTATTAAGTGTTGAACAGCAAGGGTACATTTGTACTTTTTTCAATTTTTAAATACATCAAATGAAAGCAATCATTTTACGAGAAATTAAATCCTTTTTCGGCTCACCGATAGGTTATTTAGTAATCGCTATTTTTTTAATAATCAACGGCCTATTTCTATGGGTTTTTGAAGGAGAATATAATATCTTAAATACCGGTTTTGCTGATCTAACACCCTTTTTCACGCTAGCGCCTTGGATTTTGATTTTCTTAATTCCGGCCGTAACCATGCGCAGTTTTTCTGATGAGCGAAAACAAGGAACCTTAGAGCTATTGCTAACCAAACCGCTTTCAGTTTGGAGCATTGTAAATGGTAAATTTATTGGCGCAATTGCTTTAATTATTTTGGCAATCGTACCCACATTTATCTATGTTTTTAGCATTTCATCATTGGGTTTACCCGAAGGAAATATTGATATGGGGAGCACAATTGGTTCGTATTTTGGGTTGTTTTTTCTCATTGCGGCCTATTCAGCCATTGGGATTTTCACCTCTACCCTATCTGATAATCAAATCGTAGCTTTTATTGTAGCGGTTTTTTTATGCTTCTTTTTCTATTTCGGTTTCGAAGGATTCTCCTCCATTTTACCGGTAGGATCTTCGTTTGTAGCCTCGTTAGGAATGCAAGATCATTTTAAAAGTATGAGCCGCGGTGTGCTCGATAGCAGAGACATCATTTATTTTTGCAGCATTGCGGTACTATTCCTTTCGTTTACTGTTTTTAATTTAAAATCTTTCAAATCGTAATGACATCTTTTAGAAAAAATAACATCAAATCGGTACTACTCGTTTTAGCAATTGTACTTGTCGTCAATGTACTTAGTCGTTCGTTTTTTCAGCGTTTTGATTTAACGGCAGACCAACGTTACACCTTGTCTCGAACCTCTTTGGGAATCATAAAACAAGTTGATAATCCGCTATCAATTAAAGTGTATATGCAAGGCGATTTACCCGCAGAATTCAAAAGATTACAGGTAGAAACCAAACAACTTTTGGAAGAATTTCAAGCCTATAACAGCAATATTGTATTTGAATTTGTTGATCCTTTGGAGAATGAAGAAAGCAGTATGGACAACATTAAAGAGCTGTACCGCAAAGGCCTTACGCCAATCAACATTACCGTTGACGATAAAGGAAAACAATCACAAGCCATGGTATTTCCTTGGGCGATTGCCGTTTATAACAACAAAGAGGTGAATATTCCTTTGCTTAAAAACATGATGGGCGCATCGACTACCCAAAAAGTGATTGGTTCTGTGCAACACCTTGAATATTCAATTGCGGATGGTTTGAATAAAATTACCAAAGCCAAGCAAAAGAAAATCGCCGTAATTAAAGGTAACGGCGAGTTGCAGGACATTTTGATGGCAAAATTTTTATTACAAGTACGTGAAAGCTATTACATCGGACCATTTACTTTAGACTCTGTAGCCAAAAGTCCCGTTGCAAGTTTAGAGGCACTTACAAAGTACGATTTGGCGGTGATTGCTAAACCAACTGAAACCTTTACCGATTCTGAAAAACAAGTCCTTGATCAATTTATCATGAACGGAGGGAAAACCTTGTGGTTGGTAGATCAAGTGGTTGCAGAAATGGATAGTTTGTATAATGATGCTGGCGCTACATTGGCCTACCCTCGCGATTTAGGACTAAACGATATGTTTTTTAAATACGGTTTCCGAATCAATCCTGATTTAATAAAAGACGAGCAAGGAAGTCCAATTAAACTGGCTTCGGGCGAGCAAGGATCGGCTACACAATACCAAGAATTTAATTGGAAATTCGCACCGCAAGTGTATCCAACAAGCACGCATCCGATTGTGAAAAATTTAGGCGGAATCAAATTTGACTTTGCCAATCCGATCGATACTTTGAAAAACGACATCAAAAAAACAGTTTTACTGCAATCATCACCTTATTCGAAAAAAATAGGAACACCAGCCGAAGTCAACTTAAATATTGTAGCCGAAAATAGCGTTCCACAAGAATATTTGAATAAAGGAAACCTACCGATTGCGGTACTTTTAGAAGGAGACTTTCACTCGGTTTATGAAAATAGAGTACTGCCATTTGATCAAAATAACTTTAAAGGCAATGGAAAACCAACTAAAATGATCGTGATCTCGGATGGAGATTTAGTTAAAAATCAGTTAGATAAAAATTTCCAACCAGTAGAACTAGGTTTTGACCAACGCTCTGGAAATGTCTATGATAATAAAGATTTTATGATCAATTGTGTAAACTATTTACTTGACGATACAGGACTTATTAACATTCGCAGCAAGGACTTGACGTTGCCATTGTTGGATAAAGAAAAAGTATATGCCTCGTATACCCAAACGCAGTTAATCACCATTGGATTGCCGCTTGTGGTATTGCTCGTTTTTGGACTGTTATTTACCTACATTCGTAAAAAAACATACAGTAATTAGCATCAAATACTAAGACTTATTAAGTTGATTCAAACAACTTTTAAAATAGTAAAACCAACAATAGCGTGGCGGTGATAGCCACAGCAAGAACAAGAGTTTGAAAAGCTTTTTTTTAAAGAAATATGTTAATAAAAAAGTTTCCATACTAGAATAGTTTACGATATATTTGTACACCCTATTGCTTTTTTGATAGATGAAAAGGCTTTAAAAATAAAATAAAACAGATGAAATTTATAGTATCGAGTTCGTACTTATTGAAACAATTACAAGTTTTAGGTAATGTGATTAACAGCAACAATACCTTACCTATTTTAGATAATTTCTTATTTGATTTAGACCAAAATGTTTTGACAGTCTCTGCATCTGATTTAGAGACTACTATGTCTGCATCATTGACAATTGATTCCGAAAGTAAAGGAAGTGTTGCGGTACCAGCAAAATTGCTTCTAGAGATTTTAAAAACATTTCCAGAGCAACCCTTGACTTTTACTGTTGAAGAAAATAGCACTATCGAAATTAGTTCTAACTCCGGAAAGTATGCTTTGGCGTATGCACCTGGTGAAGAATTTCCTAAATCAGTTCAATTAGAAGATCCATCTGTTACTTTAGTTCCTGCTGATGTCTTGGCTACTGCAATTAGCAAAACAATTTTTGCAGCCGGAAATGATGATTTACGACCGGTAATGTCGGGAGTGTTTTTTCAGTTTTCGCCACAAGGATTAACTTTTGTTGCCACTGATGCGCACAAGTTAGTAAAATATGCTCGTACTGATGTAACTGCATCGCAAGTAGCTGATTTTATCATGCCTAAAAAGCCTTTGACTATTTTAAAAAATATTTTAGGAAGTTCTGATGCAGAAGTAAAAATTGAATATAACGATTCGAATGCTACTTTTTCTTTTGATAATTACATTTTGATGTGTCGTTTAATTGATGGTAAATACCCAAATTACGAAGCTGTAATCCCAAAAGAAAACCCAAATAAATTGATGATTGACCGTTCTCAGTTTTTGAGTTCAGTACGTCGTGTGGCTATCTTTTCGAACAAAACTACACATCAAATTCGTTTGAAAATTGCTGGAGCTGAGTTGAACGTTTCGGCAGAAGATATTGACTATTCAAACAAAGCTGAAGAAAGATTGACTTGTGACTATCAAGGTGATGACATGCAAATAGGATACAATTCTCGTTTTTTAACTGAGATGTTGACCAACTTACAATCGGATATGATTATGCTTGAAATGTCGTTACCAAACAGAGCCGGAATTTTAACTCCAGTTGATGGATTAGAAGAAGGTGAAACCGTTACCATGCTGGTAATGCCAGTAATGCTTAACAGCTAAGATTACCATTTAATATACGCTATTAACCAAACCATTTTTATATTGAAAAAAACCGCTATTCAGATTTGAAAAGCGGTTTTTTTTTGACTAATTTTCGCTGAAATCAGCATTATTACAAGATTTTTTCACCTCAAAAATAGATGCGTATTTTAGTATCTTAAATGATTTTTACTCCGTATTTCTTTTAAATCACTCCCATTTTTTTCATTAAAAAAGTAGCGCTTTTGTTTTTACAAATTCCGTCACGAAGTTTGTAATCAAAATGGAGTTCATCATTAATAATCTCTACTTCAAAACATTTATTGGCTAAAACATTTGGGTATTCATTAGTTGTTAAACACACTTCGATATCGTGAGTCGCAATGGCTCCAATGGCTTTTTTACCAATGGCTTTTTTTACCACTTCAATTGTTCCGTTTCGTTTATCATCTGAGTTTGTTCCGCGTAAAATTTCATCTAATAATACAAATGCGGGTTGACTTTCAAGCTCGTCCATAATTTGCTTCAAGCGTTTGATTTCGGCAAAAAAGTACGATTCGCTATCTGCCAATGAATCAGACAAACGCATCGAAACCAAAACTGGTAACGGATGAACATTTGCAGCAGTAGCGCAAACAGGAGCTCCAATTCCAGCCAAAACCATATTGACCCCCAAACTACGTAAAAATGTACTCTTGCCCGACATATTCGAGCCCGTTAAAATTAAAAATGACTGTGGGTGAAAAGACACCTCATTGGTTACTCTGCTTCGAGAATTTAGTAAAGGATGACTCAAATCTTTAAAATCAATTTGATACTTATCGTTTATCATCGGAAATACAAAATTTGGATTGTTATAGCTCAAATTAGCAAAACTGTTTAGCATTTCCATTTCCCCAATCACTTGTAACCATTGTGGAAGCTCAGTTCCATGCGTATTTTTCCAGTGCAAAAGCTGCCTAAATACGTGTAAATTAAATAGAAAAGTACCATTAAAAACAGTAGCTGTTACAAAATTACCGATGCTATCCATCCTAGAAAACAATTCCGACAAGTATTTTAAATGCGCGCTTGCTGTACTTTGGTTACTCGATAACTGTTGTTGTAATTGCTTTAATTTTAGCGATTTGAACGACTCTTGCTCTATCTTTTGCAGTAGCAAACTGTATTGAAAAATAATCGCATCAATTTTGGTTGAAGTAGCTACATCAGCCATAATTCGTTTGACAACACGGCCTAAAATAATTAAGTTAAATACAAAAACATAGCCTGCAAGAGTGGCATAATAAGCATTAGATGTAAAAGCATACACTAACAACAAAACCAAAAATAAGACGGGAGCAGCATACATTATTACTACAATCCAACGTGGAAGCGGTGCACTGTTGAATGATTTCCAGCGGAGCAAACTTTCGTAACTAGCAGCACTGTCGTCACCTACTTTTGCTATGGCTAAAAACTCTTGACGCCATTCGATTTTTGATGCTAATTCCTGAATGGCTTCTTGATTCTGTTCTATTTCTAAAGGAGTTGCAACAGTCAATAAACGATTCGCCAAGGTTTTCTCTCCAATATGTGTAGCAGTTCTATTTATATTTTGAAATAACGAATGCCCTCCAAAAATATCCAAATCATACGCATACGGATGCTGAAAGTCATTGTAAGCGACACCATCTTTAAAAGGGATATTGCTGCCGTTTAAATAATCAATTTCATCCTTGTTGATATCGATCAGCGCTTGATTCAATTTCCTTTTTACCCCAAGTGCAGTGTGCAATCGCATTAAAATTACAAATAGCACGAAACCAATCGCAGCTGCTACTGCATATATTAAGTCTGTTGTTTGATTATAATAGTAAAGACCCATAAAAAAAAGCACAACTACCAGTAATCTACCTATACTGATTGTGTTGTGCCTTCTTGAAAAAACGAGTGCTTCGGCAGTAAAAAGAGCATGTTTTGAATTATAAATTTGCATAGTAATAAAATTGAAAAGCAAATATAGTGAAATTGCATGGAGCGCTCCTTTCTTAAAAAAACAGTGACGCTGCTATACTACAAGTCGCACAATAACCATTACTTAAGAGTCTCCATTGATTATCAAACGATTTAAAATTCGAAATACAAGACAACCAACTATTAAACATTTACAACTATGCCACAAAACAGTTCTTTTCTACTCTACCTCGGCAGGAATGGCTAAAATTGGTAAATCAGTATAATTGGCCATTTTTCGGGTTAAACTCAAATTAAAAATACTTGCCAAAAAGCTTCTTTTGTAATGCAACAAAGTGAGAATATCAATGTCTTTTTGCTGAATAAAATCGTAAATAGAACCTTGAACGTCATCGCTAATCATAACATGAAATTCTACTGGGTCGGCACTAAACTCCTCTTCCCACGCTTTAATCGTATCTTTTGTAACATCAGAACTAGCTGTTTTTACATACAAACATTTTACTTTGGCTCCTGTTTTGCGCGCTATAGCCAAAACCTGTTTTAAAGCTTTTTTGTCTTTTTTTCTAAATCGAGTGGTAAAACAAATTTCCTGAATGGGTCTGTATGCAGCATCCCCAGGAACGCACAATACGGGAACAGTTCCGTTTGTAATAATGTTTGCCGTATTGGTGCCCGCAAAAAAATCATCCCAACCTTGCACTCCATTAGTGCCCATGACAATAAAATCAATATCTTCCTCTTGCGTAATATCAAAAATACAAGAAGTCAAATCGCCTTCAGTCAATCTATGAGATAATATAATGTGCTGCAAATTGCGTTTTTCTGCAATAGCTCGCAATTTAGGAACCTCATCCTTAAACTGTTCAAAATTAGTCAACTCGACTGAGTTGTATAAAACGGTATAATTGGGCGGAAAAATCGAACTGTCAAAACTAGGCGCATCAAAGGTGTGCAACAATACGATTTCAGCTTTTACGGTATTTGCAAATTCTAAGGCATGTACAAAAGCATTTGTGGCAACAGGAGAAAAATCGGTAGGGAAAAGAATTTTTTTCATAACATTTAAAGTTAAGAGATTAGTTGTTGTAACAAAGGTAGGCTCTTACTTGCGCTAGAATTATGACATTTATCATTATAGCATCACTTTTTCAAAATTATTTTTCAGTAGCTCAGTTGTCTTGCGCTCCCACCAATTTTGGTTACTTTTGTATAAAAATAAATCAACATGATCGCTCAAGATTCCATCGTTGCCCTTGCCACACCATCAGGCGCAGGCGCAATTGCTATAATACGAATTTCTGGTCAAGATGCTATTCCTATTGCTGATAGTGTTTTTAAATCGATAAAAAATAAAAACTTAGTCTCTCAAAAAACCCATACCCTTCATTTAGGTCATATTGTGGATGGTTTCAAAACACTCGATGAAGTATTGGTTTCTGTTTTTAAAGGACCAAATTCCTATACCGGCGAAAACACCATAGAGATTTCTTGTCACGGATCAACGTATATTCAGCAGCAAATTATACAGTTATTGCTCCGTAAAGGATGTCGAATGGCCGATGCGGGTGAGTTTACTCTGCGCGCTTTCTTGAACGGAAAACTGGATTTATCACAAGCCGAAGCTGTTGCCGATTTGATTTCGTCAGACAATGAAGCCAGCCATCAAATTGCGATGCAGCAAATGCGTGGCGGTTTCTCAAACGAAATTGCCAAATTGAGAGAAGAACTTTTAAACTTTGCTTCGCTTATCGAACTCGAATTAGACTTTGCCGAAGAGGATGTAGAGTTTGCAGACAGAACCCAGTTTCACGAATTGTTAAATAGAATTGAGTTTGTCTTAAAACGTTTGATTGATTCCTTTGCCGTGGGTAACGTAATTAAAAACGGAATTCCCGTTGCCATTGTGGGTGAACCCAACGTTGGAAAATCGACGCTTTTGAATGCTTTACTCAATGAAGAACGCGCCATTGTATCGGACATTGCAGGAACAACACGTGACACCATCGAAGACGAATTAGTCATTGGCGGCATTGGTTTCCGCTTTATTGATACGGCAGGTATTCGCGAAACCAAAGATTATGTAGAGAGCATTGGCATTCAAAAGACTTTTGAGAAAATAGAACAAGCGCAAGTGGTTTTATATTTGTTTGAAAGTTTCAGGTTTCAAGTTTCAGGTTCAGAGTACATCCTTGAAATTGAAAAAGTAAAAAATAAATATCCTTTAAAACCATTACTCGTTGTAATCAACAAAATAGATTTAATTTCGGTTGAGGAAAGAGATTCTATCAGCCAGCAACTTGACAAGTTAAACGTACAGCAAGTCTTATTAAGTGCAAAACAAAAAATTGGCATTGACGAACTCAAAAACCAATTACTTTCCTTTGTCAACACTGGTGCCTTGCGCAACAATGAAACGATTGTAACCAACACTCGCCATTATGATTCCTTATTAAAAGCTCTTGATGAAATTAGCAAAGTGAAATACGGCCTTGAAACCAACCTTTCTAGCGACTTGATGGCGCTTGATATCCGCGAAGCATTATACCATTTCGGGATGATTACCGGTCAGGTGACAAATGATGAATTGCTGGGGAATATATTTGCTAATTTTTGTATCGGAAAATAGGTTTCACAAAACATCACAAAATAAAACAAAGAATCCCAGTTAAAATGTCATAAAACGGCATTTTAACTGGGATTCTTCTTTCTGTTTATTTAGCTTTATTTGCAGATAGTTTGTTCCTTTTTGTACCATTATTGTACCACGAAAATAATTTTCCTTGTTGGATTTTTTTTTGGCGAAATTATGACACACAGAGAGACACATAGACACAATGGGACACAAAATTAGTCACATTATGAGTTCTAACATTGAGGTTATCAGAATTTGTGAGCACTGCAAAAAACAGTTCACAGCCAGAACAACGCGCACACGGTATTGTTCGCACATTTGCAACAGCCGTGGTTATAAATCACTGGTACGCAAAGGAAAAGTAGAAAAAAGCAATAACGAGATCGTTCAGCTTTTAAACACAGATTTGGAAAAAATAAAGCCTCTTGAGTTTTTAAAAATTACTCAGGCAACCCTTCTTTTTGGAATCAGCAGAAGTACGCTTTACAGGTTAGTTAACAATGGACAGCTGGACATTGCAAAGTTTGGCAAACGAACTGTTATCCGCAGATGCGATCTTGAAGCTTTTTTTGCAATTCCTATACAGGATGTGACCTTGAAAACTGGACAGCAATTTCCTGGTTTTGACAATTGCTATACTATAACGGAAATTCAACAGAAGTATAATATTTCTTCAGGAGCGCTCTATCTATTGATTCAACGGCAGGGTATAGTAAAATATTCCGTTGGAAAATTCACCTGTGTATCCAAACAGGATATTGATATAATTTTTAATGCTGCGGGAAGATGAAAAATATAAATGTTACGCTAAGAAAAAGGATGCTGCCAAGTGGTAAGATTACACTATATCTTGATTTTTTCCCTCCGGTTTACAATCCTAAGACTCATAAACTTTACCGTAGGGAGTATTTAAGTTTATACCTCGTTCCTAAACCAAAAAATAATGTTGACAAGACTATGAATTCTGAGAATCTCTATAAAGCTGAAATTATCTGTGCAAATAGGTTTAATGAAGTAAATAAGTCACAGATCTACAATCCTTTTGAGTTAGAGCAACTTCGTCTTAAAGAGATTGGCGAAAAATCATTTCTGCAGTATCTCAAGCTTGTTGCAGAGCATAAAACGGGTAATAACGGTGATATCTGGACTTATGCCATTATCCACTTTGAAAATTTTCTTAAAAATGAGGATTTACTGATACAGGATATCGATGTGACTGTTATAGAAGATTTTAGGGAGTATCTCTTAAAGGCAAAATGTATCAGGAAAAAGGGTAAGTTTTTAGCTCAGAATACAGCTTTAACTTATTTCAATAAGATCAAAGCTACTCTTCGAAAAGCTTACAAAAAAGGATTACTTCAAACGGATGTTAATGCTGCGGTTGAAAGCATAAAGGAACAAGAGTCTCAAAGGAATTTTCTAACCATGGAAGAAGCTGTAAGGCTATTTAAAACCCCTTGTAAAAAGGAAATTGTAAAACGTGTCAGTCTTTTTTCTCTGCTCACAGGCATGCGCTATTCCGATATATCAAAACTTACATGGGAAGAAGTACAATACAGTAAAAGTGAAGGATATTACATAAGATTTAAGCAGCAAAAAACTGATCGACCAGTAACCCTTCCTATATCCCCCGAAGCATTCGAGTTTTTAGGTGAAAAAGTGGATCAATATAAGAGAGTCTTTTATGATTTAAAAAAATGGGATGTTGACCGGTTGCTGCCTATATGGGTTAACGACGCATCAATTGAGAAACATATTACATTTCATTGCTTTCGTCATACGTATGCAACATTGCAGATGGCAGCAGGTACCGACATTTTTACGGTATCGAAAATGCTGGGGCACAAAAACATAAAGACAACGCAGATATATACAAAAATCATCGATGAGAAAAAAAGAGAAACAACTAATAAAATTTCATTTAAATAATTTTTTTTAAAACTGGTTAAAAAAAGAAAATGAATTCTTAGCTTTTACTTTAAAGTGGCTTTGAAAGCCACTTTAAAGTCGAAGGCAAATGGTTTATATTGCAGATTTTTTATAAAAACGGACAAAATGCTGCGAGCGAGGATTTAAAGACTACATTTTTTTTCTTGCAGGCTTTTTTATTTTTCCCGCAACTATCAAAATTTTTAAAAGTGCTCAAAATTTAAATGGCAGTATCGTAGCATTTTACCATTTAAACAAAAAAATATCTAAATTTTCTTACAAAATAAATTAAACCACTGATTTAAAATATATAAACTAGACCAACGACTTAACTGAAGAACGTCATAATTATATATTTATAATTTAAAAAATTAAATTATGATAGAAACTATAATACCATTCAACGAAGCAAAATATGAGTGCTATAGTCATTAGCACTTTGTATCTAATAAAAACCTTTTACAAATAAATACTTATATCTAAGAATATATAAGAAAACACAATAACTGTTAGGGCAAATATTGATATTGTAACTCCTTTCACTATCAGTAATTTATTTCGTTGTTTTTTTATAGAAACCTTTTTAAGACTTTCTAATTTTTCTTTAATAGGCTTAAGCACAATAACTGTACTAATCAGATTAATAAATTCGTCAATATCTTCTTCAATTGCATCTATTGATTCTTTAATATTTTTTAGTAAAATGTACCATATCAAAACAAAAAAAAGAATTGATAATATTAGAATTATGACGTTTTTGAATATTAACAAACCGCTATAGTCAAAGTAATTCAATAATAAAATAAAGCCTATTGGGATTCCAAAAATATATCCTGATACTTTACTTATTGAATCATAGATACGATCTAATAATTTCTGAAAATGTTCATTTGAAGATGTTTTAATTTTCTCAAATGAAAAACCAGCCAGATATAATTTATAGCTTTTATTATAAGAATTTAGAATAGTTTTCCAATTTTTAACAATTGTCAAATAATCACTTGAATTGCACTCTATAAAATTCACCAATTCATTTACAAATAATTCCTTTTTGTCTTTATGACTTATCGGGTCTAAAAATTCCTTTTTTAATTCCTGAAATCCTTCTAATTCAGAAAAAAAATCTAAATCTTGAATTGAATATTTTATATCAATTTCAACAATACTATTTGAAATCCTGTAAAAATAATATTTCAGCTGATTTCCTATTAGATGATGAGTATGAGATAATGAATTTAAAAAATCAATAAGTTCGATGTTTTTATTGTAGTTATTAACTATTTCATTTACAACTGCTGATTCTTCTGAATAATAATCATTTTCAGCAATGTAGAATAACTCACTTTTTAATTTAAACTTATTACCATTTAGAAAATCATTTACCGTTTCAAAATAGCAATTAATATTCCCTGTTCTTATGTCCAAATAAACTTGTTGGTTGATAAAATTAGGAATGTCCTCCTTCATTATACTCTTCATTTCATTTGGTTCACCAACGCTTAGTATATCGATTATTTCACTATCAAGCAATGAATCAAAATATTCAATATTTGTTTCAGTAATAACAAGGAAACCTATTGTAGAAATTGAATCAGCACTTTGTAAATCTATAAGTCTTCTAACCTGAACTACACTATCAAGAAGTTTTTTCATCATCAAAAGCTAATTTTATCAATTCATCTGGAACATCGTTGATAATAATTTGATTACCTATGTGTGTTATTTTATTTGTTTTAATCAATGATTTATCAAAAAACAACGTATATCCTTTTTCAACAATTTTAGTTCTAACAAAAGAATCAAAATCAGTTTTTCTATGAATAGCAATTTTACCACTAACTTCTAGTTCTTTTTCTTTTATGAAATCTAAAAAAGCCTTTGGTTCTTGGTCATTAATAAGAGAGGAAATAGACTCTAATTCAGCATCTTTTTTTTGATCAAAACAAACATCGAAATAGGCTTTAAATTTGTCTTTAATTTTATCTTTTTCTAATGCTTTTATATTTTTTTCAATAAAATATCTATTTGTAGCATCCTTTAGCTTATCAAAATTTTCTTTTGAAGAAGTAATGTCAGTAGAGCCAATAAATTTAATAAAGTAATTGGAAACTGCTCTTGTTCCTTTAATAAACGATAGGTATAAAATATCTTTATCTTGCCATCTTTTAATATTTAATCTATTAGCTCTGGCTAATTTTTCAACATCAAGAGTCATCAATTTTTCAATATCTAAATTTTCGTCATCCACTGTGAATTGTGCAGCTTTATCAAGCATTGCTGTAATCAAAAAATCAACATTTTTCTCAGTATAATGCACAAAAACGACATATCCTCCTGTTGTTGTTGGTATATCTATCGCTCTTTCCAGAATTTTCATTGATTCTTGAGTAAAAGCCAAGAAATCTCCATCATTTAGATAAGATTCAACCTTTTTTTGAAATGGATAATTATCAGGATCGTCTTGAAAAGTTCCTTGAGTTGGATTTTTTGAACTGTAGTTTTTAATTAATTTTGTTACAAATTCATTGACAGTTGCATTAATGGGTAACAACTTATCAGAGCATTTTAAAGATGCTTTTCCTTTTAGTTCTTTTATTATATGGTGAAATACTACATTTACTACTGTCATAAATTTTTATTTTACACAATCAAATTAAATATTAATCATTAAAAAACGTGTCGATAAAAGTAAGAAATTTATTTAGAATAGTATCACCTACTTTTGATCTTTGTAAAATAGAGGGTTGATGTTCTAATACTTCCACTACTTCTTGTTTGGTGGGGATTCTTTGGGTGAATAAATAATCTTCTGTTAGTTTTTTTAGCTTGTCCGCATTTATCTTTTCATCTTGTACAAATTGATTGAAGGCTTTTTGCTGTTCTTCGATCATAAATGCTGCATAACCTTCCTCTATTGAAGCATCTTCAAGTAATGGCAAGTTTTCTTCAATGAAACGTTCTATCAATTCGCGTTTGCTGCGCAGTTTGACATCTCCTGCAACGATATCTAGTATTTCTTTTTGTCTGCGTTCTTTTTCCTCTGGGTTTGTTGCTTTTAACTTGGCTAATAATCCTAAAATATAGGTTACTGTAATATCATCACGATGAATCAATTCTAGTTCAAAATCGACTTCGTTAAGTATGGAGGTTTTTTCTTTTTTACCTTTATCAGATAACTCCAAGTATTTCGATTTATAGTTATCAAATTCTTGTTCTCCTAAAACAATATCGTCAAAAGTAAAATCTACAAATGATGCAATTATGTTTTTTAACCGGATAATTTCACGAAACGCTTTTACAAATTCTAGCTCTTCGTCTTCGGTATATAAATCATCAACTGATTCAAAAGTTGGAGTAATTGCTGTTAAATTATCGTAAGCTTCATTAATTTCTTTAACGTAGGTTTCGTATGGTTTTAAGATGATAATTTCTTTAGCCTTTTTATCTGAAAATAAGGCAATAGCATCATCAGTGGCTTTTTTAAGATTCCTAAATACGACAATATTTCCTTGTGATTTTTTATCACCAAGAATTCTATTAGTTCTGGAATATGCCTGAATTAAACCGTGGTATTTTAAATTTTTATCTACAAATAGGGTATTCAATGATTTACTATCAAATCCTGTTAAGAACATATTAACCACAAATAAAATATCTACTTGTTTAGAACGTACTCGTTGTGCTATGTCTTTGTAATAATTGTAAAAGGATTGACTGTCTTTTGTAGTCCAATTGGTTTTAAAGGTTTTGTTGTAATTTTCTATGTAACTTTCTAGCTTATCTCTTTTATGATAGGCATTATAAACCTCTTCCTTTTCTGCTACCTCATTAAAATCTTTACTATCATAATCGTCTGTATCGCTAATCATTTCATCATTGGCACCGAAACTAAAAATTGTAGCCATTTTTAAATCATGTTTACCTTCTTCTTTTAATTTAAGGAATAGATCATAATATTTAATCAGCATGTCTACGCTACTCACGCAAAACATAGCCGTAAACGTTTTGTTTTGCGTTTTAATGGGATGTTGCTGAATGATATAATTGGTGATTTTTTCAATGCGGTCTTTACTTTCTAACAACTCTTGAGTATCAATTGCTTCTACTTCAATGTCAATTTCGTTTTGTGAATTCTCACGTTCTTTGTATTTACCCACGTATTCTACAGAAAAACGCAATACATTGTCATCTTTTATCGCATCGGTAATGACATAACTATGCAATTGCTCACCAAATAAGCTTGCTGTTGTTTGATTTTGCTTGTTTTTAGACGAGGCATTTTCAGCAAAAATAGGTGTACCGGTAAAACCAAACATTTGATAGTTTTCAAAATATTGGGTTATCTTTTTATGCGTATCTCCAAATTGAGAGCGGTGGCATTCATCAAAAATAAAGACAATTTTTTTGTCTTTTAGATCGTCCATTGTTTTAAGATGGTGTTCTCTCGTAATAGCATTGTACAATTTTTGAATCGTTGTTACAATAAGCTTGCTATTGCTGTCTTTGAACTGTCGTACTAAGTTGGCAGTATTATTAGTTGGGTCAATACAATCTGGTTTGAAGGCATTGAATTCTTTAGCCGTTTGGTAATCTAAATCTTGTCTGTCTACACAAAAAACTACTTTATCCACCTTTGGTAATTGTGACAAAATTTGACTGGCTTTGAACGAAGTTAATGTTTTACCTGAACCTGTAGTGTGCCATATATAACCGTTGTGGTTGCTGTTTTTTACCTTGTCAATAATACGTTCTACGGCATTAAATTGATACGGACGCAATACCATCAACATTTTATCAGAATCATGCAATACGGTGTATTTCGTAATCATTTTAGATAAATGACATTTCTCTAAAAAGGTATTGGCAAAATCCTCTAATTTAGAAATACGTTTGTTGTTTTCGTCTGTCCAAAAGAAGGTTTGTTTGAAATCGGGTTTTTTGTTTCCGAAATTGCTGAAGTATTTAGTATTTACGCCGGTACTAATTACAAATAATTGCACATAATTAAACAACCCAGTATTGGCTGAGAAAGAGTGTTTTTGGTAGCGGTTGATTTGATTGTAGGCTTCTTTTAATTCTAAGCCCGTCTTCTTTAATTCTATTTGCACTAAGGGCAAACCGTTAATTAAAATGGTTACGTCATAACGGTTTTTATACGTCCCTTCAACCGTGATTTGATTGGTTACTTGATATTGATTTTGACACCAGAAATCCATATTTAAGAACTCCACATAAACCAATTCGTTATTGTCATTTTTGAAAGCAAACTTATCGCGTAGCAATAACGCCTTTTCAAAAACATTGTTAGACTTGGTTAAGTGGTTTAGTATTTGCTTAAAATCCGAATTAGAAAACACTTTGTTGTTGTGTTTTTCTAATTGCTTTTTAAGATTGACTAGTAAATTATTTTCATCTTTAATAGTTACTTTATCGTATCCATTTGAAGCTAATTGGTTTACTAGATTTTGCTCTAAAATTAATTCGGATTGTGATGTCATGTTATATTAATAGTTCGAGATTCTTTACAAATCTCGAAGTTTATTTAATTTTATATTTGGTTAATAATACTAAGAATTTTTCAGAACGCACAAAGTTTTGTTTCACTTTATTGACTTGAATTATATCTAAAAAGTCAAGATTTACGAGACCTAACAAATCAGTTCGTGCTGTAAAATTTGATATTAAAAATCTATTCTCTACTTCTTTTACAGTAAAAATACTTTCTGGTTCATCGTATAGTATTTTTAATAATTGCGCTTGACGTTCATTAACATTTGGAATTCTAACAAAACTTGCAATTTGTAAATTTTCTTTTTGTTTCAGTTGAATATATTCTTTTAATGCTTCGAACGATTTGTCCATCACCTTTAAATGATAGGTCATAAAGTAAGTCAAATCATTGGCATCTGCTTCGGTATATAAATAGGCTTTCTCGTACTGATTTTTAGTATCCTGAATAATCTTTGAAATAGATAAATACTCTGTAAGCCAATATCCTTTTTTTAATAAATACCAGTAAAACAAGGCACGCGCCGTTCTACCATTTCCATCTGTAAAAGGGTGAATGTAACCAATCATAAAATGAATAGTAGTTGCTTTAAGGATAGGGTGCATAAAAGTTTCTTTACTATCAGCATTAAAAAAGTCACATAAGTCTTTAATTAATATTTCCAGTTCTTTATGGCTAGGAGGTGTATGCACGACTTCGCCATCAATATGATTGACAACTTGTACATCATCAGATATTCTAAATGCGCCTTCCTCTTTTTTATCGTCTAATGTATCACAAGCAATTAGTCCGTGAACGTATAACAATTTTTCAGGGGTTAAATCGTCATTGCGATTTTGTGTGATGTGTTTGATTGTAACATAATTATTTACAATCATTTGTTCTGACTTGGTCTTTGGTTTTACTTCTTTACGAAGCATTTCTTTAGCTTTTTTACGGGTAGTATTGGCTCCTTCTATCTGGCTACTAGAGATAGCTTCTTCCATAATAGCACTTACCAAATATCTAGTTTTATCAGCATCTGGAACAACATTATTTGCTCCCATATAACCACCGATATTCATATCAAAATAGTGAAGTATTTTTTGAATATAATCAGTAGTCACATAATTAAATTGATAACTACCAAAAGAGATATTTTTGTAATTTACCGCTCTTGCCATTTTTACGGCAGACCAAAGTTGTATAGGATCTAAATCTAATATTTTTTTATATTTTACTTTATCCCAATATAAATACTCGTTATTAATTTCTTTTATCTTAACAACCACATCTGGTTTATTTGCCAGTGCAAATATTTTTTGATTAAAAATCATTTTCGGTGCATCTTCCATCTTAACAGTATTATTAAAGAGTTCAAATATAGTAAATACTTCGAGATTATTGATAAATCTCGAAGTATTTACACAAACATTTGCTGCAACAATACATTTTTATCATCCAATTTTTCAATTAGATTTTATTCTAATAGTATTTCGGATTAGGATATCATTTATTTATCATCGTATTTAACCATAGCCTGAGCAAAATATTTAAATACTGTCAATTTTCCAGAATCTACAGCCAATGAAATTCCTCCTAATGGAAGATATCCCTCTTTAATCTTGTTTAAAACCTCAATTACTAGAAACTCTTTTGATTCCATT
This sequence comes from Flavobacterium turcicum, assembly GCF_011365745.1. GTDB lineage: Bacteria > Bacteroidota > Bacteroidia > Flavobacteriales > Flavobacteriaceae > Flavobacterium > Flavobacterium turcicum. The sequence goes on from NZ_JAAOBY010000007.1 coordinate 26,935, forward strand.
TCTAAAATAATGTAATCGATAATTTTTTTATTTTCCATAGTGTTTTTATTTACACAAACATTTGCTGTAACAATCCTTTTTTATATTCTTGGGCATCTTGTGTTTGATTTGAAACCAACTCTATTTTTTCATCAATTGCCGAAAGGAAATTAGCGATTTTGGTTTGTTCTGCGAGACATGGAATTAAAAAATCCATATCAGATAAAGTTGATAAAACAATATATGGAGTGTTACCATCATTTTTCTCGCCCTTAATTCTTTTAGGCAAATTCATTTGAAGAAAATATTTTACATAAATTATATTTTCATTGAAACCATCAAGTATGTATGTTCTTTGATAAGCATTAAATTTCCCTTTGAAATGATGAATATAACCAACATTTGCTCCATTACCTGAAATTAATAATGCTTCTGTATCAAAAGCGTATTTATCAATTCTATAATAATCTTTTGCACAAGTATAAAACCTATACGCTCCATCCTCTACCATAGCATTTGCATCCAATTTACCGGTAGTGATTTTACACAAAGAACCCAAACTCTTTTCCTCCCACTCCTCAAAATCCTTTCCATTATCATCTTTGAACCTTAATTCTTGGTTGAAGATTTTTTGCATGATGCCTTTTTTGTATTCTTCTAAAAGGGATTTTTTTTCTTTTAAAAGGTTTAGTTTTTCATCTACTGAAGAAAGGAAATTGGCAATACGGGTTTGTTCTTCGAGTGATGGATAACTAAATGAAAAAGAATTAATTTGCTCTAAATTTAAATTTGGTTGCGCACCAACAGAAATATTATCTTTAATATATTTACTCATCCCTTCAGATGTCAGAATTTGAAAAATATAATCTTTATTTTCCTTTTCTTTTAATCTAATGATAGCAAGAGCTTGATTTGTATTTGCTGGTAAAGCTTCTTTTGTTACAATTGTACATTTACCTATTGTTGCACCTGCGATAGCGAAAAGCAAATCATCTTCCTTTAATATTGACCTTTTTAACTCTTTGTTATGTGTTTTTTCATCAATAAACAAACATTTACTAGTGTCTATATTATGACCATTCAAACATTCTATTTTTATAAAATTTACACCGTTTTCAGAAAAAGCCTTTGGTGTAGTACCTTTAGTTATTAATGATGTAATTTCTCTTAAACTTTTAAACTCCCAAGTACCCGCAAACTCTGGAAACCTTAATTTTGGTTGTACTATTTCCATATTAAAAAGGTGTTTTAATATTCAACTCACTACAAAACGAAGCAATGGTTTTTTCCACCTCATTCATTTTTAAATCAATGTTTTGTAGTTTTTCTGCAACTGCATTTACATCAATTGAAACAGCTTCTTCAAAGGTGTTTACATATCGAGGAATGTTCAAGTTATAATCGTTGGCTTTCACTTCTTCGAGCGTTGCCACGTTAGAGTATTTGTCTAGTACAGTCCTGTTTTGGTAGGTTTCAATAATTTTATCAATGTCAAATTCACGCAATACATTTTGATTTTTAACTTTTTCAAAATCGTTGCTGGCATCAATAAACAATATGTTTTCGGGTGTTTCTTTGCATTTCTTCAGCACCAAAATACAGGTTGGGATACTGGTGCCGTAAAACAGGTTAGACGGTAAACCAATAATAGCATCAATGTAGTTGCGATCCTCAATTAAATATTTACGAATGTGTCCTTCGGCAGCACCACGAAACAATACGCCATGTGGAGCAATACACGCCATAATACCGCTATCGTCTAGCTGATGCACCATGTGTTGGATAAAAGCAAAATCAGCTTTGGTTCCTGGTGCTAGTCTACCATATTGTGAGAAGCGCTCGTCATTGGTAAAAATAGGATTGGCCGACCACTTTGCCGAAAATGGTGGATTGGCTACAATGGCATCAAACTTAAAATCTAAGTGTTGTGGTTTTTCGAGCGTGTCTTCGTTTTTAATATCGAACTTATGATAATTGACATCGTGCAAAATCATGTTCATTCGTGCTAAGTTGTAAGTCGTACGGTTTTGCTCTTGTCCGTAAAAATGTCCTACCTCTTCTACTTCACGAGCTACACGAAGTAAAAGTGAACCCGATCCACATGTTGGGTCGTAAACTGATTTTAACTTGCTTTTGCGAGTTGTAACAATTTTGGCCAAGATACTCGATACTTGTTGCGGAGTATAAAACTCACCTGCTTTTTGTCCGGCACCTTCTGCAAATTTTGCAATTAGGTATTCGTAGGCATCACCCAAAACATCGCCTTCGGTATTGTCTAAATCAAAATCAATTTCGTCAAGGGCCGTAAGTATTTTTACAATAACATCGTTACGGTCTTTGGTGGTACGACCAATTTTAGTTGAGTTCAAATCGATATCATAGAACAGGTTGTCAAAATCGTCTTGACTCTCAGATCCCATGGTACTTTTTTCGATAGAGTTTAAAACGTTGGCTAAATCTTCGAGAATAAAAGTGCTTTGAATTTGCTCTTCATCGTCTTGATTAATAACCTTTGCATTTCCTTTTTTTGCAAGATTTGTAAACAGTTCGGATGGTTTTAGAAAATATCCTAGTGCTTCAACAATGGCTTCTTTTAACGCTTCTAAAACAGCTTTACCATCACTACTATTTTCGTCAATAGTATTAAACACGATTCCATCTGGCTTTAGGAACTCATTGGCTTTTTTTTCTAATTTTTCCGAAAGGTATTTGTAGAAAATAAAACCTAATATGTAGTCTTGAAATTGATTGGCTGATATTTTACCTCTTAGGATATTGGCAATCGCCCATAATTGGGTTTCTAAGAGTTTCTTTTGTTCGTCTGACATTGTGTTTTTTTGACTTTTTTTGAATATTGGCTAAAGTAGTTATAAACTTATATACGGTAAAAACTTATTTTTCAATTTTCTTATAAAATCCTGCATACAATTTCATACGATTTTATGCCAAAAAATGCTGGTCAATTTAACCGGTTTTCTACCCAAGAATCAAACTTATTTTTAGACAGGTAACGATGGAAAATTCATAAAAATAGGGCTTGATAAACACTCTTTCAATCCCTCATATTAAATCTTCCATGTCCTCGTTGCGCTACCGCTCCTATTCCAAATCAATTACAATCTTTTCCCACGTCACCTTAGATCATTTTATGAATACCTTATTATTTCAAAGCTCAGCCATAATGGTAAAATAATTAATGCGGCTTATAGATTGAATATACTGAATCCAATGGATGGGTCTGTAATTGAGTTAGGATATTTAATCCTTTGTCAAATTTTAATCTCATTTGCATTTGAGTAATACAAATCATCATTACTTCCCCTTCATTTTTAAATTCAATAACCAGTATGCTTTTGTCCCATTTCAAGAGCAAAGGTAACTCCGTGTTCTTAACGCAGTAGCAAGGCCGAATCTTTCAGATTTGATAAAAAATCTCCACCCATCCGGGTTGTATTTTTTATCAAAGCCTTGCTATTGCTAAACACTCACCTTTTTATGCTCATGAAACGAAACATAGCATACTCCGGCTCTTTAGACGAATAAAAAAAATGTCAGCAATGAGAAATAAAATATTACAAATGGATTTGATGAAACAAAACAGCACCTCCTCTCATTGCCGAATAAAATTTTAAAAAAAAGTAATTCACTAAAAATCGTAGAAATTATGAACATCACAGGAAGAGTGACAGCGGATGCGCAGGTACGCAACGTGTCGAACAGCAAAACAGTAGTAAACTTTTCGGTAGCCATCAACGACAGCTATAAAAACAAAGCAGGCGAGCGCATAGAGCAGACAACATACTTCGACTGTGCGTATTGGCTTAGTGCAAAAGTAGCGCAGATACTTACAAAAGGTACGGTGGTAGAACTGACAGGCAGAGTAAGTGCAAGGGCGTGGACAGGCAATGACGGACAACCACACGCAGGGCTGAACTTCAACACCTCGCAAATCAAACTGCATGGGGGTGGCAAAAAATCAGAAACGGTGCAGGCTCACGCAGGAAACAGCAACGATAAGGAAAATGACGACCTCCCATTTTAATCAAGAGCATTCAAACAATTATCAAATTTTTAAATCATTTTATCATGGCACATAATATCAATTTCAACAGCACAACAGGACGTTATTCATTCTTTAGCGTAAAAGAAAAAGCGTGGCACGGCTTAGGGCAAATCGTAGCGCAATACCCTACAAGCGAAGAAGCAATCAAGCACGCAGGATTAGATTATGAAGTCATAAAAACACCACTATATACCAAAGGTTCGGGCATCATCGAAACCAGAAACGGTATTGAAATAGGCAGTAGCGAATTGGAAGTACCTTCCTATTATGCCAATATCCGTGCCGATAACAATGCCGTATTGGGCGTGGTTGGCAAAGACTATCACATCGTACAAAACCGTGAAGCATTCAATTTTTTTGATGCTATTGTAGGTGGTTCACAAGGAATATTGTACGAAACCGCAGGAGCATTGGGACAAGGGGAACGCATCTTTATCACTGCCAAACTACCCGACTATATCCGAGTAGGAAATGGCGATGATGTAACGGAAAAGTACATTTTCCTGACCACTTCACACGATGGCAGTGGAAGCATAACAGCAGCCTTCACCCCTATCCGTATTGTTTGCCAAAATACCCTTAACGCCTCGCTTCGTTCGATGAGCAATGTGGTACGCATCAAACATACTTCGGGAGCAAAACAGCATTTGGAAAATGCCCACAAGGTTATGGGATTAGCGGATACCTTAAGCAACCAGTTAGAAGGAATATTCAACCAATGGGCTAAAGTAAAGGTGACTGACCAAGAAGTAAAAAAACTAATCCAATTGGCTCTTTGCCCGAACAAGGAAACATTGGATTTGCTTAAAAAGGGTGCGGAAGATGAAGTTTCCACCGTGTTCAAAAATGTGGTGCAAGATGCCTTTGCATACGCTATGACAAGCGACACTCAACAAATGGATACCACCAAAGGCACATTGTTCGGGGCATACAATGCTGTGACAGGGTACTATCAGAATGTGCGCAATTACAAAGATGATGAAGCCAAGTTACAAAGTATTGTAATGGGTGGAACCGCTCAAATCAAATCACAGAAAGCATTTGAATTGTGTACTTCTTTCGAGAAAATCGGTTCAGATGTATTCAATTTCAATTAATCCGAATGTTTAACCACAGGTGACCGCCTAAGGGTGGTTACCTTTAAATAGCAGAAAATGAAAGTAATAGATTTAAACGGTTGCCCTATTGAAGTAACAAACCTTAACGAAGCAATCCGTATAACCAAACGGTATAAAAAATACAGGCATGAGAATGAAAGCTACTCCGATTATGACAAAAAGCAGAACGCCTACTGGACAGATATGCACGAGAAGCTGACAACAATAAAAGAAGGATTAAACAACAATTAAAATTTTTAAAACGATGAATGCAAATTTTTTCAATCAGATAGCGCAAATAGGCATTACAGGAGATTTACAACTCACTATATCAAAGGGTATAGAAAACACCCTTATTGTTTCCATAATGCTTCAAAATGAGCAATGTGGAGATAATGCGAAACAACTGATACCACCGCTTAATCTACGGGGAACGGTAGAAGAATTGGACGAGGGATTTTTTCATCAGATAACAACGCCTTTGCAAACCGCTTCGGGTTTAATGGTAAATATGGAAGCCTTTATGAAGCAATTGGAAGTAGCCAAAAAGCAATCGGCAATGGAGAAAGGAAAAGCCGACATACAAAAGAAAGAACAGGAAGCCAAAGACAAGAAGTTTAAAGACGGTATGGTAAAGGCAGACGAATTGGAAAAAGAGGGCAAATTCCGTGAAGCATGGATGAAAGTACCCGAAATGACGGAGTTTCCCGAAAAGGCTGACGAGATACGAAAACGCAAATCGGAACTATCAAACCAATTTTCTTCAACAGGTCTGTTTGCAACAGAACAACCTAGTGTTTAACAAAAAATTCAATAGTTATGTTAGTAACAACACAGTTAGAACGAGTATTTATACTTAAAGATAAAGGACAGGAGATCAGACTGACCGACCCCGAACCACGTTGGAGTGTGGAAGCGGTACTGAATTTTTACGCCAATACGTATCCCATACTAACCACCGCAAAAGTATCTGCCCCCATCATCCGTGATGATAAGTTAGAATACAAATTAGAGAGCGTCATGGGAACAAAAGGTTAAACCAAAAATCAAAAACAATGAACTATGCAACGCAATATCCTAGCGGGAACTATCAGCATACCCGAACAGAAAACACAACGGCAACTGCACCGACAATTGGGCGAGTTCTCACAATGGATGCAAAGAGCCAAAGACACAAACGAAGTACGGAAAGACAAACAGAAATCTGTACCGATAGCAATGCTTCCAATGGTTTTCTAAAGTGTGGGTTTCTGCCTAAACTGAAAACAACACAATCCACACAGGATTGTAAGAAAACAGCAAAAACGCAAAGGGATTTTTACAAGTCCCTTTCCCAACTTACAGAGCATTACGGCATTGAACCGTTACAAACGCATGAATACGGCTATCCCTACATTATGGCTTTGGCTATGTGGGATGCTGAAAGCAAGTTAAAACAAAACAATGTCAATTGGGATAATTTACGTTTGGTACAGGATAGTAAGAAAACATTTTTTACGAGCGAAGAACGATACAGCACAGGTACAACCCTATACTATATTCCAATCGTGCCACTCTTTCAAATGCTCCATGACCCAAAGCGTAAAAAGACGGCTCAATTGCTTGTTTCGATTTGCAGTTATCTATATCATATTGTCGATATACCGTATTATAGACAGGAAAACAGCTATCTGTATTGGATGTATGAAATGATGAACGATTGGGTAGAACAGGATGATTATACCGAAGAAACGGATAGCTGTATTGCTGAGATTGCAAAAGCTGAATGGATAGGCGAACGGGTTGAACAGAAGCTATTCAACCGTATCAATTTACAGGTATTTGAACAGCGTTTAAACCACTTTAAAAGCCGTGACACATTCGACCAGGAGTGCCAAAAAGTAGCTTGCGATGCCTTTGCCCTCTATGCGCAATATCCATTTGAGAGCATTTTCCGAAACGCATCAAGACACGAAGAAGACCCCTATACTGATGAAAACGACTCCGAAACTGTTGGAATGGAAAAATACATCTCCTTTATAGCGGATACCACAGGTTGGTTGTATGAGAGGCTTGCCGATAGCATCAATAATGAGTTTAACGAGTATGGAGTAATGGAAGAACCGACCATTTGCAAACGCTTTGACGGAAGTACCATTACACAAACCAATCTTGATTTTGAGAACCGCCTGTTTGCCCTTTTGGACGAACTATGCACACTACTGTATGATTATAAAACGACAAGAAAATGAACAATGTAAACGACATAACCGAGAATTTCGGAACGCTTTACCACCCAAAATCTGCATTGGTTTTTTACCAAACCAAAGGAACGAATACCGATATGTATGTGGAGCATTTTGATATGGACAAAAATGGAAATCCTGTCAATGCCCATCCATTGACCGTAAATGAAGCTAAAGTGTTGGCAAAGGCTTTGCACACCGATAAAGAAAAGGACAAAGCCTTTTTAAAGCCAAAAGTAATTTTGCCGACCAATATACTGCATATCAATCCCAGTGAAAAAGGCAAGGTGCTTTGGTACACCAAAGCACAGAAACAGCAATTATATTTTGTGAATGGTTTAGGCATAGCCAATGGCAAAGCGTATGTACCGCCAATGCTTTGGTTTGCCAGTAAAAACAGCCTTGCAGTATTTGCTCTTGCAACTGACAGAAGACCAACAGAAAATACACCATTGTATTATGCTCCATTCTTCAATATTTATGAAGATGGTAAAGTATGCATGGGAACTGTAAATATAAGCATCAAAAATTCCGCTTCTGTAGAGGAATTTACAACTGCTTGGGAAGACTACTTTTTTAACAGCTATTTCAGCCATTTATTAGGAAAACAAAATCCCATAAAAGGGAATTGTGTAAGCCTTTGGAAAAAATTGATTGAAACAAGCGAACTCTTTCCTAAAGATACCTTGAAAAAGACCAACAAAACCCTTAAAAATCTTTTGTGATGAATACCGAGAAACTAAAAGTACATTTTACAGATAACTATCTGATAAGCCCGACCAATCCCATTGCAGTAAACTTAATCGGTGCAGGTGGTACAGGCTCAAAGGTTTTGACCGCTTTAATGGAAATGAACCACAGCTTAATCGAATTGGGACACGCAGGGTTGAAGGTGCGTTTATGGGATGATGATATTGTGACTAATGCCAACTTAGGAAGACAGCGTTTTGCAGAAAGTGAAACAGGGTTATACAAATCCGTTGCACTCATCAACCGTGCAAACCGCTTTTCAGGGACAAATTGGAAAGCCGAAACCGCAAAGTTTGAGAAGGACAGTTTGGGTAGAATACCCGAGGAAGCACAGGCAACAATTTACATTACCTGCGTGGATAATGTACTGGCAAGGTTTGGGGTTGCTGAAATACTGAAAGAAATAAGCAACCGCAGGCATCACAGGGACGAACCGAAATATTGGTTGGACTTTGGCAACAGCCAGCATACAGGGCAAGTGTTACTATCTACCATAGGAAACATTCATCAACCCAATTCGGAGAAATATGAAACGGTGGCAAGCTTGCCAATGATTACGGAAGAATTTGGAGAATTATTGAGACAGTCCGAACAACACGATGACACACCGAGTTGCAGTTTAGCGGAAGCTTTGGAGAAACAGGATTTGTTTATCAATTCCTCTTTAACACAAATGGGCTGTTCGCTTTTATGGAGCTTGTTTCGGTATGGTATAACACCGTACAGAGGCTTTTTCCACAATCTGAAAGACTTTCGTACCCACCCCATAAAAGTAGCCTGAAAGTCAAAATCGGGAGGCAAAAAGACACTCCCTCCTATGGTCGGGATAGTCTTTTTGCGCCAAATCGGTGCAACCACTTTGGTAAAATATATGTCAATCCATAAATTTCTCTCTCATATTTTACCAAACAGGTTACAATCTAATTTCTAAGGGATATTCATTATCCCTTTCGTTGTTTCAGCCGACTTCTTTTCTTTCCACAGCAGCGGTCAAAGAAAAGAAGCAAAAGAAGACCGCAATGTTAAAATTGGATTTTCTACCGTTGCTAATTACTCTATTGGCTGGGTTTTCCAAACAAAAAAGCCTTCAAAAAGATGTTCAATGTTTTCAAACTCTATAAATGCAATTAGTTCTTTTTTGCACTGTCCTTTAAATCGCCTGAAACACCCAAAACTTTTCAGAGGTATTTCAGCTAATTGACCTATGGTATCAATATCCAAAACCTCGAACATGCTATACATTCTTTTACTGAAAGGGAAATGGCTTGCAATTAGTAACTTATGCTGGTCAATTTCAATTTCAGCTTTATTTTTCCTTTTTTTGATTTGCTGGGTCTCGCATTTAAAGTCGTATTTTAACTGTTGTAATTTTTGCTTATAGTCATCAATTTCAGCAAGTAACTCCGTTACGCTTTTTACTTTTTTATATGTTCTTTCGAAAATTTGGCGGACGTTCTCACCGGTGAACCCATAAATGGACGCCACTTCCTGTAGTGTCATTTTTTCTATTAGGAGCTTCTGCAATACATCATATTCCTTTTCAGAGAGTACTTTTCGGGACATTTCGATATAAAATCTATTGGTACGTGCTATTACATCTTTCATAGGAATGCAGTTAAATTACTTTATCACTGAAATAATATCCTCTTTAGTGAAGTCTTTTTTCTATATTTTATTTAAAGATAGCAAGGTTTATGGAGTTATCCAATGTTTGTATTATAGATCCGTCTGGAAAACATTAAATGAAACAACCCGAAGCTCAACTTCGGGTTGTGATTAAATGCAAATGTTTATAATGTATACGTAAAGGAATACCTGGCAGTTAATCGCTACTGTTAAACTCAAAGCTCAACTGCCTTTCGTTCCCGAAATTATCCGAAATCCATACATCAAAGGATTGGGAGACGGTGGAGCCCGAAGTATAGTACAACCGGAATTGCTTAGCCCGCAACGGATACAAATCGTTGGGCAGATACGGCGGTTCATCGTAATACTGCAAAGTTCCTTGTCCGTCAAATTGGAAGTAACGAATAAAGTATTGTGTGTTACTGTAATTGCCGGTTGGCTGTATCGTAAGCCTAATCTCCACGGAATTGCCATTAGCAATTTCTTTGGATACTGGCATCACCTTTACCTCAAAAGGGAAATCATCTTGTATTTCCAATTCGTCTTTGCCACAGGATGTAACAGAATTTATCAGGATTGCCAATAATACATACATTGGCAGTAAGCCAATTTTGAATTTATTGAAAAATGCTATCATTGTTTTATATTTTAAAAGTTAAAAGTTAATCCTCAATCCCAGACCGGCTGAAGGTCGGAACTGTTCCAGATCCGTACCCCACAAAACTTTTGTGCGACCCTGAAGAATCAACACAAAACGGTCGGACAAGTATGTTTCAAAACACAGCCGTCCGCCTGCCCCGTAAATGAAATTGTCCTCAGTCAGTATTTTTGCCCCGTCATACAACAAAGCTTCGCCACGGTTAATGCTTTCATAACCCAGTACACCAGTTATTGCTGCATTCAGGGTAATGTTCTTACGGGTATCACCCAGCAGGAAGAAACTGTAACCGCCTTCGGCTGTATAGGTTTCGTTCGGTATACGGAGATCTTTGTATCCATAATATTGATGGGTATATTCCAAAGCCCAAAGCTTATAATTGCCGTTGTTACCGTTTACGGTCATACCTATATTAAAGTAGTAGTTCCTGCTAGGATTATTATTAGATAGAGTTCCTGCGTTTACTTCCAATCCTTTCTGTTTAGGCAACATTCGTTGTGCCTGTGCGATAGTAATACCCATAAAGGCAAACATCATCGTATAAATATACTTTTTCATTTTTCTGTTATTACGTTTAATGGATTACTAAAATTTTAGATGCATATTGTTAATCAAGCGAGCCTTGATCAAATCTGAATTTTCTATCTGAAGTGTTTGATTTCTGCCCCCATTCTTCTCGAAAATCTCAATTAATAACACTTTGTCATCGGCAATGGTAAACTGATTCAACAGAAACACATTTTGTTCGGTCATTTTCCCACCAATCTCGTCCAGCGGCTTGTAAGTGCGTAATGGCATCATTGGTCTTTCCTGCACCACGGTTCGCTTGGCAATCTTTTTATCCATCACTTTGAAATTTATAAAATCAATCTGGAAAGGAACATTGGTACGGTTTGCGAGTTCCGTATGGAAATAGTATTTACCATTATGGATGTAAATTCCTTTCAGGAGAAACTGTATGCCGAAACTTTTCGCCCCGATATGCTTTACAATGCTTTTATCGTTTTTGTAAATTGTTTCCAGTAACAAGCCTGCCAGAGATGGTGAGTTGTTACCCAACTCTTCAAAAAGTACATCACTTCCATTAGCCTTGTCCTCTGTCTTTTGCATTGTTAGCAGGTCATAACTCAACACCTCCGGGGATGAGCTGTAATTCACATTGAAACTGTAAAAATGGCCGTCATTGGTAATTACCGAAAAATTGGTTTCCGGTTCAAATTCTTTTACCGATGCTTTTACACGTAGTACATTTTCGGCATCTTCTGCTTTTCCTGCAATCAAGTATTCACTGCCCAGATCCACGTAGCGGATAGCGGTCGGAAAAATCAGATGCGAAGTCTTGTCATAAGTAACTTCCATACGGTACGGTTCTATCTTACCCAAAACAAGAGGAGTTATTGCGCTGTCCTGTGCAAAAGAGGATACGGCAAAGCCAATGATCATGGCAAATGCCCAAAAGGTTTTTAAGTAATTTTTCATTGTTTAATTCTATTTATGTTTAACATTATTTGTTGGAAACAAGTAACAGTTGATGCCCTGCCTTTAAGGTGACTTTCGGTGTCTTCACTTTTTTGGAGAAATAGCCCGAAATGCCCTGTACTACACCACGGCTCAAATCAGCGGCGACCTGTTGTCCTGCAGATTGGGTAAGCATCAGGCTTGTCCCGGATTGCTGGCTCATATTGCCAGCCATTTCGCTAAGGACATTCATTTCGGGCGAATACGGCACATACAAACCCTGCTGACCGTCCAGATCATAAACCGTAATATCAACCGGGAGGATATTTCCGTCCAGTTCTATAGAAGTAACTTTGAGCTGTAAACGTCCTTCCTCAAGTTTGGCATTAGCCGTTAAAATTGTTCCTTTGGGAATGCTACGATTAGGCGTTTGGGCGGGTTCCAGTAACCGTAATCGTACTCCAGTTTCACCAATAATGGTCTGCGTTTCCTGTACACAGGCTTTAATACTGTTTTTGGGTTGTACCACTTGTTCTGAAGCACTGGCAGTATAAAAACCGCTGTTCTTGTTTTGACTCCAATCTGCTAAAAAGGCACTATCGTTAGGCTCACGGTACAAGGCAGATACGGTGTTCTTTCTTGCAGAAGTGAATGCCACGAACTGCTCTTTTTGTGTAGATGAAGACGACTTAGAAACAGCATCATTGGCAGGTACAACTTCCCCCATATTTGTACCTGAAGGAAGATATTTTGCAGCCATCTGATAGGATTTCTCCATCAATGCTAATTGATCATCAACCGTTACTTTGGCTGGAACGTCTTTCTCAGCCAGTTTTTCCTTTAATTCTTCCAATTGCTTGCGGAGTTCCTGCGTCTCAGAATTATCGTCCTTATAGAAAGAGCCTAATGTGCTTTGCACGTTGCGGTAACTGTTTAAAGCGGGATTACTTTGTTTTCCAGATCCGTTGGCACTGCTGTAGCTTTCTTCTTCTTTAGGTAGCTCCTCCTCCGCTTCTACATTTTCGTCGGTATTCCAGTAATCAGAAAGAGATGTGAGAGCGTTCCTCTTTTCCTGATTCTTACGTTCTAGCATTTCCTCCTCGTATGCCTTACCCTTATCGGCAGGCATTCCTGCGCCAGTAGCCTGAGGTACAACCTCGTTCAGTCCGATTTTATCGATTTCCTTTTTCTCGGAAGACGGTTTAAATATCAAGTACATACAGCCGATGAACACAACACCCATCAAACCGAATATAAGTGGTTTTTTAAGCTTTTGGGCTTTGTTCTGTGTACTTTCTTGCAAAACATCTTCGGTTGCTGCTGGGTTACCTTCCGTTACCCGAACAACCGTTTTTTTATTCTCATTTTCTTTCATGAATGTCATTTTTTAAAATTGTTGATACTGTATCCTGCAAGAGTGCAGGACTTCATTTCTTTTTGAAAACAGGATTTTCGATATGCTCAATGACCATATCGTTATTGGACTTGCTGGTATCATACCATACTTTGAAAATAACCCCTGCGCTAAGCAACAGATACCCCGCAAAAAAGTAAAGCGTGTACTTGTGCTGTTTTCTTAAAGGCAGTGTTCGCCAACGTTCATCCAGTTTCTCAAACCAATTGTCCATATCAGTTCGTAATTTTTTCATATCCTACGTTTTTAGCGTTCAATGACCTCTATATCTTTGTTTTCCACAACAGTAAACTTTTCGATATTGAAGCCCTGCGGGTTATTGTCCGAACGGACAGAGTTCACAAGAAAACAGGAAGTAACCAGATTACGTTTGGTCACATTACTGGAACGGATGATGAACTGTCTGGCATAGGTACGTGCCGCATAGGGATAGGTGTCGAAATTGCAGACCACACTATCTACTTCGATACGTTGCTGTACGTTGCCCGATATAATACGGTTGTAATATCCCTTTTCCGAAAGGTCTTTGTAATAATCAAAAGCACTTTTATCGGCAAGGTTAAACGCCCGGCTCATATTACTTTCGATAGCATTTTTATCGGGAGCCAGCGTAAAGAACAGTTCGTGAAAACGTCTTACATGTTCCCTTGCTTCGACCGGTCGGTTGATGGACGCATCCTGTGCAAGTGCCAGCATTAGTGATTTGCCATTGTCCAGTACATAGATCTTCTGGCGCTGTTCTTCTGCAAAGCGGTAAGATTGCCATACTGCATATCCTGCAACACTGATGCAGAGAACGGCAAATACAAGAGCGTACAACCTGATTTGGCGAAAACTGTTTTCGATATTTCTTAGCGTTTTAAATTCCATTTTTTACTGATTAATCGTTCTACATTATTTGAGTAATTGCCCGCCAATATTTCCTGCTGCCGAGCCAGCTCCGGCTCCAGCAATATTTCCGGCTTTCATTGCGGTTTGGTTTACATTACGAGTAAAATTCCCTGCCCCACCAGCCTGAATAATCCAGCCTGTCACGGTTGGGATAGTAAAATATCCCACAATGCCAATGATCATAAAAATCACATACACGGTATTTGACGTATCGGGAATGAAAGTCGGGTCAGCAAGCATTTCGATATCCCTTTCTATAATCAGGGATTGTATCTTGGCAAGCATGCAGCTGAACAGGTCGGCAACGGGTAGCCATAGATATACACTAACGTATCGAGTAAGCCATTGCGAAAGTGTGGATTGAAAACCATCCCAAACCGATATAGCAAAAGCTATCGGACCCAAAATGGACAACACAATTAAAAAGAAAGTACGTATGGTGTCAATTACTAGAGCAGCTGCCTGAAATAGAATTTCCAGCAATTCCCTGAACCAGTTTTTTACGGACTGCTCAATGCTGTGCATCCCTCTTTCCATATACATGCCCGACATCGTGACCAAATCAGATGGCGACCAACCCAGTTCTTCCAGTTTTTTATCGAACTCTTCGTTCGATGCCAGATACGCGGTTTCAGGGTTGCGGAGCATTGCCTCACGCTCCAGCAGATCTTTTTTTTCCTGCAAATCGTTCAGGTCAAGAACCTGATTTTCGAGAATGGCATGTGTCCCCTGCACCACTGGGCTTAGCACTGCATTGATGGTTCCAAGTACCATGGTCGGGAAAAACATAATACAAAGACCCAATGCAAAAGGACGGAGCAGAGGGTACATATCAATAGGCTCTGCACGGCTTAGTGCCTGCCATACTTTAATAGCTACATAGAACAAAGCTCCCAGACCAGCCACTCCTTTAGCCACTGCCGCCATATCTGCGGACAGTGGCATCATCTCATCGTACAAGGAGCGCAGAACCTCGTGAAGATTATTAAATTCCATAACTTACCAGTATTTTTGGTTAGCTGTTCCGTAGAGTTCGAATACTCTTTTAGTATTGTTCTGCTTTTTTGCCCTTAGAAAACTTACTGAGATATTTTTGTTCGTGTAATAGCGTACAAGGCTGTGGTATTCCTTCACTTCTTTGTACACACGGTCAATAATATCCATACGTTCTTTGTCATTCAATGACAAACTGGAAGAGCTTACGATCTGTTTGAGCTCTTTCAGCAGTGCTGTACTTTCATTAAGCAGTGCTGCATAACCATTGGCGATAGCTATTAATTCCTGAGCAGAAAAATTGGTATCGTTCATCATTTTGCCAAAATTCTGAACATACATTTCGGAAACATCGCCAACCAATAGTACTGTCTGCTGCACCTTACGGGCATCTTTCACCAGATTGTTGACAGCTTGCAACTTATCATAGTATTCTTTGCCCTGTTTATATACCTTTTCGACTTCCTTGAAATTTTTAATAACATTGGATACCGTGGATGAAGTCTGTACCATTTCATTGGCACTGTTAACAATTCCCTGAGCCAGATTTGTGGGGTCTGTAACCACCCATTGGGCTTTTGCGTACGGTGCTGCAGCCAACATTAGAGCTGCATACACCATGAACAGTATTTTTTTCATTGTTCTTCGATTTTTAAATGATTAATAATTGTATTTACTTTTCTCTTCTTTGTAGGGCTATCCGTTTGATAGCGTGCTCTACATTTCCATCTAGTTCACCGGCAAGCTTCATCACCTCCATTTTCTCCGTTTCCTCGGTGGTATATGCGAGATATTCTTCAACGGACACTTCTGTGGCATAAACTGCAGAATGGGTTCCACCCAAACCAATCCAAACTTCCTTGTAGAGCCGTGATGGGTCATTATTCATATTGATGGAAAGTACCTGTGCCTTTTCTTTATCAGACAAGCCAAGCATTGCCTGTATGTCATCAAACTTGTTCATGTACTTGCGCTGGTCGAGCAGGATTTTACAATCGGAATTGTTGATGATACTTTCCTTGACGATGGGTGATTGGATGATGTCATCTACCTCTTGCGTTACTACTATGGCTTCTCCGAAAAACTTCCTGACCGTTTTAAAGAGGTACTTTATATATTCTGCCATTCCCTCTTTAGCAATCGCTTTCCAAGCCTCTTCAATCAGAATGAGTTTGCGGATACCTTTCAATCGTCTCATCTTGTTAATGAACACCTCCATGATGATGATAGTCACAATTGGAAAGAGAATTTTATGGTCTTTGATCGCATCAATTTCAAACACAATGAAGCGTTTGGAAAGCAGGTCTAGCTGCTTATCGGAATTGAGCAGGTAATCGTATTCACCTCCTTTGTAGTAAGGTTCCAGTACGTTCAAAAAATTAGCGATGTCAAAGTCTTTTTCCCTGACCTTTTTTTCTTGTAGTACTTTACGATAATCGCCCTGCACATACTCATAGAAACCATTGAATGAAGGATATGCATCATTCTGTTTGATACGCTCTATATAACCACTTACCGCATTGGATAATGCCACTTCTTCGGAACGGGTTGGTGGTTCATCATCACGTTTCCAAAGTGTAAGTATCAGGGTTTTGACACTTTCTCTTTTCTCTATGTCAAACACTCCATCATCGGTATAGAATGGATTGAAGGCAATAGGATTGTCTTCTGTATAAGTGAAGTAAACCCCGTCTTCGCCTTTGGTTTTTCCTTTGATAAGTTCACATAATCCCTGATACGAGTTACCCGTATCTACCAGCAGAACGTGTGCGCCTTGCTCGTAGTATTGCCTAACCATGTGGTTGGTAAAGAAAGATTTACCGCTTCCCGAAGGACCCAATATAAACTTGTTTCGGTTCGTGATAATACCTCGCTTCATCGGCAGGTCGGAAATGTCAAGATGGATAGGTTTTCCAGTCAGACGGTCTGCCATCTTGATACCAAATGGTGATGGCGAATTATGATAATTGGTTTCTTCAGTAAAGAAGCACAATGCGGGTTCAATGAACGTGTAAAAGCTTTCTTCACTTGGAAAATCTCCGGCATTTCCAGGCATTCCTGCCCAGTAGAGCGTAGCCACATCGGTGGTATTATGGCGGGGTTTGCATTCCATCAGTGCCAAAGCACTACCGCTATCATTCTTTAGCTGTTTGAATTCGCTAGGGTCATCCGACCAAGCCATAACGTTAAAGTGTGCTCTGATGGACGACAGTCCAAAACTGTGTGCTTCGTTCAGGTACCGCTCTATCCATTCTTTATTGATCTGGTTGGCACGACTGTATCGAGCCAGTGAGTGCATATTCCTTGCGGACTTCTCAAACTTTTGCAGGTTGTCTTCGCTGTTATCCAAAAACAGATATTGGTTGTAGATATGATTGCAGTTTAAGAGCAATCCCACGGGAGCAGCAAACGACAAACGACAGTCACTCCGGTCGGTAGATAGTTTTTCATAACGGGTATCTGCTGATACAGTTGAAGGCAGATCGTCCGTATCGGATAAAGTGTGCAGGCACAATCTTTTGTTACCAACGCGCACTTCTTCAGCTCCGATTGCTATATCCTGCATTGGTGTTACGGCTTTCCTTGACAGCGTTAAATACTGTTCCAATAATCCTTGTTTTTCATCCGTACCGATGATATCTTCTTCCGTTAGGCGTCGTAACCCGATAAATCCGCTGTCATTTGCAATACGCTCAAACTGTGCAACCGCTTCCATAAAACGATGAATCGCTTCCTTATCCCTGATTTCTTTTGGTATGAGAGCACCTTTACAAAGTGATGAAAAATTACTCTGCGTACGCATTCTTTCCTTAGTGGTTTTAGTCAGGAACAGGTAGCAATAATGGTTAAGAAAAGGACGTTCGTTAAAATGCTGTTGGTAGGATTTGCCCAAAAAGCTCAAACCGTCATCAGCAATATCGGGTGCATAATTTTCCTTAATATACCAGTCCTGTTTATGGATAACGGTATAGTCGGGCAACGTCTTGATGGCTTTGTGCCAAGCAGAATGAATGGCTTCGTATTCCGCAGAAGCTACCGTAAACAGTTCCGGCAAACGCACTTCAAAACAGGCCGTAATGTCTGCATCCTTTGACAGGATACAGTTGTTTTCTACCGCTAGTAATGGAAACTTATTTTCCAACGTTGTGGTCTTGGCTACATTCCTCATACGGCATTCGATTTAGGGGTGAACTTTAAATAGCGATGTACAGGCTTGCGACAGATGATGTAACGAGGATGCCTTTTTCTTGCACCGATTTTCATCAGACCATGTTCTCCATACTTTTTGTTCAGTGAAAAGGTCTGCCATACTATCAGCGAAGCACCACCAGTTCCAAGAAACAGGCAGATGTAGGAATTGACCCCGGCCATGTAAAGTATCATGACCAGAATAAGCGTTCCTAGCAGTCCGCCTGCGAATATGAACAGGTATTGTGCTTTCAACCCTTTAAACTCTACCGTTCTTCCGATGCCTTTGTTGATATTGTAATTCATAAGGCAAGGGATTAAAGAAAGAATGAACGCAAAATAGTAGCCGCAACAATCAAGAAGATACAGGCACCGAACCAGCTTGCTGCAGTCTTGCTTGTATCGGGGTCTCCGCTACTGAACTTGCCGTACACTTTAACCCCTCCAATGAGACCTACCACGGCTCCAATAGCATAGATGAGTTGTGTGGCAGGATCGAAATAGGACGTAACCATTTGAGTGGCTTCAGTGATACCAGCTGAACCGTCTCCCTGTGCCATCGCACTAATTGTTGATAGTACAGCCAATACCAACACTACTTTTTTAACTTGATTTCCCATGATTTGAATATTTTATTATTCTGTATTCCTACGCTTTGCAGGATTTATGGACAAATATCTTTTGCAATCGGTAAGATTATTACAAAGTGGCAGTTAAGGGAATTGTTTGACCTTAGGTAGCAGTGATAATAAATGTGTTGCAGTACTTACTATAGAAGTTGAGAAAATCCGAAACATTTTAGACTAATCGAATTTAAACATTGAAAATTATTCAACTTATATTACGACTGAATTCAACGATAGTATAACCGTAGAAATGAACAAGGACAAATTTTACTCTCAAAAATAAAACGAGAGTAAATTTTTAATCTATTTACTCTCTTAGAAAATACATTAGCATTCATTTCCATTTTTAAGATTGATTTATCTAGCGGATTAAAGCCAAATACAAAATTAAAGGAGGGGAAGACATATTTTTACAACTCAAAAATTTTTAACTGCCAATACTTATCCCTGTAAAATTTCCATTTTTTTAATGTTAAAAAAAGAGCCCAACTACATAGTAATTTGTACTATTCTTATCCCATATTCGGTTACACCACTTATTCTCAGTAAAGACACTAATAAAATCAATGCACAAAATGATACTTTAATTTGTCTTTTTTTTCTCATTAACTGAAGTTTATTTATTTATAACAATAAGATGTTATATTTGCTTAGGCAACATAAATTTCGCTCTATGAAAAATTATCTACATAATCTATTTGCATCTAAAAAGGAAGAAGTTAAGAAGCCGAATACTTTAACTAGTTCGCTTGCTCCAAAGGTTTTAACAAATGTCTTAGATATCGAAAAGATTCAGCCTTATTTAGATAAACTAAATGAAACAATAGATACAAAGGGTATTAATAATATTGCACTCACTGGTGGATACGGCTCGGGAAAGAGTACAATAATTGGAACATTTAAAGAGCTAAATCCTAAATACAAATTCTTAAATATTTCATTAGCTTCTTTTAATAAAAAAAAGAGTGATGATACGTTAACAGTAGCTGAGAAAAAAGAACATAAAGAAGAATTAGAAAGGTTATTAGAAGTTAGTATTTTACAACAAATATTCTATCACGTTAAACCAGAAGAAATTCCTGAATCTCGTTTTAAAAGAATTATTAATATTCCTGATTGGAAAATTTGGAGTATATCAATCGGTTTTATTTTGTGGATTTCAAGTTCTGTTTTACTATTAAAATACGATTATTTAGATAAAATTAGTCCAGAAAATTGGAGTACTAAAGATAGTTTTGACTGGTTTGCTCTATTCGTATTTGTAATAGCATTTATAGGTTTAGGTTTATTATCAAAATTAATTATAAAATTATTCAGTAACTCCAAAATCAATAAAGTAAACATAAAAGGAGAATTAGAATTAGGGGATAATGTAAATAAATCAGTTTTTAATGAACATTTAGAGGAAATTTTATATTTTTTTGAAGTAACTGGGTATAATGTAGTTTTGATTGAAGATTTAGATAGATTTGATAGTACTGATATATTTACAAAACTTAGAGAAATTAATATACTATTGAATAATTCAAAACTCATAGAAAGAGAAATCAATTTTGTTTATGCCGTTGGGGATGATTTATTTGATGATAAAAAGGAAAGAGTAAAATTCTTTGAATACATAATTCCTGTTATTCCTTTTATTAATTCATCAAACGCTGATGAACAGTTAAGAACATTAATTAAGGAATCTGGATTAGAGGAAAGTATATTTACCAAAGAATTTATATCCGATGTAACTACTTTTATTGATGATATTGACATGCGTTTACTTACAAATATATTCCACGAATTTGTAATCTATAGAAAAACGTTAAAGCCTGAATTCATTACGAAAAATGATGAGTTATTTGCGATGATAACTTATAAAAATATTGACCCCAAAGACTTTACGATGCTCAACAAAAAAGAAGGGAAGTTATATGAGTTAATCAAAAATAAGAGAAGTTACATAAAGAAATTCATCAATAAAATAGATGCTGAAATTGAACTTAAGAAATCTCAAATAGAAGATATTGAAAATCACTCACCAAGAGATATTACGGAATTAAGGGCAGTATATATAAATGAAGTTTTATCAAAACTTCCTGCAAGAACTGCATTATATAATATTAAAATTGATGAATTATTAGAAGATAATGGTTTTGAAAACCTATTAACTGAAAATATCTTTTATACTAATTACAATCATTATAATGGAACTTTATATTCAGAATCAGGTAATACAAAATTAAAATATATTTTTTCAGAAATTGAAAAAAATGTCAATCCAAATTACACTTATCAGCAAAGAGTTAAACTAATCGAATCAAAGCACAACAATAGAGTTGATTTGTTGAAGAGGGAAATTGATAAATTGAAAACAAAGAAATCAGAAATCGAAAATTGGGATTTAAAAAAATATTCCATGAAGTTGATATTAACGAATACCTAAACGGTTTTTCGAATAATGGTTTATTGAGGAATTTTATTTTGAATGGTTATATCAATGAAAACTACAACGACTATATCTCTTTATTTCACGAAGTATCAATAACAAAAGATGATTTGTATTTCAGAAGAAATGTTATGAGTGGAAACTCTACAGAATTCAGTTTTAAATTATATAAAATTGAAAATTTAGTTGAGAAAATCGATGGGAAGTATTTTGACAGAGAAACAATATTAAACTTTGATTTATTAGATTATTTAGGAAACAACTACAATACATATTCCAACAAATATGATTCAATAATTCGATTGTTAAGTAACGAAAAAGAAAAGTCAATACAGTTTGTAGATGAATACATTAAAAATGAAGATAGACCAATTGAAATTTTCATTGAAAAATTGGTAGAGAATTGGACAGATTTTTGGGACTTTATTTATTCGCAAAGTAAGTATAGTGAGGATAGGGTAACTAAATACCTAGATCTTATCATTAGGTTTTCAAAAAATGAAACAATTTTGAAAAGTCAAAACAAAGACTCATTAAGAACTGAAATTGGAGAAAGATCAAACTTTCTTTCATTAATTAAAAATTCAAGTGAAACCGATTATTATGATAAAATAACCCAACTCCTAAAGGAACTAGATGTTGAATTTGAAAAATTAGATAATCCAAGTGAAGTAACAGAAGAATTGTTTGAGTATGTGTATAAGAATAACCTTTACTCAATAAACAAAGATAATCTTTTACAAATGTTCTTATTATTTGGAAAGGAAAGTAAAAAAGAAGATTTCATTCGTTCTAATTATTCTACAATACTAAAATCAGACTGTGAACCATTAATTTCATACGTTGGTTTAAATATTGCTATTTATATTGAAAATGTATATTTGAAGATAGAAGAAAATAAAATTGAAGAAGAGGAGAATTTAATTAAACTCTTAAATCATAGCATAGAATTAAGTAAAAATTTAAAAATCAAAATAATAAAAAAAACTGAAACTAAAATTTCTGATTTAAAGAAAATCAGCGATATAGAAATCAAATCACAACTATTATTAAATAACAAAGTAATTCCAAAATGGTATAACTTATTAGATTATTACACTTCATCTGAAGACACAATAAACGAAAATCTAATTCAGTTTTTAGAGTTTGAAAATGTTAATACAGAATTATCAAAAGTTAAGTTATTAAAAGAGAATGAAAAATTCGAAGGAAGTCTTTTATTGCGTAATGACATTACTGATGACACTTATCGAAAAATATTAAAAAGTATTTATTTTAGATATAATAAATTAGGATTTGAAAATTTGAATGAAGACAAGATAGTTGTTTTAACTAATATGATTCTTACTACAACTAAAGCAAATTACGATTTATTAAGGGAACATTTTCCAAATCATCACATAACATTAATTGAAAAAAATTTCAACAAATTCTATGAAAAATTTGAAGATTTTGAAATTGATAAAGATGATATTGTAATGCTACTTAAATCTGATAAAATTACAATTGAAAATAGATTTAAGTTTATCTCTAAATTAGATGAACAAACAATTTTTGAGCATAAAAATATTGCAAAGAAAGTTGGAGAAATTATCATTAGTAAATCTGTAAAAATTGAATTTGATTTCAATACAATTGAAAACATCGTACAAAGTTTAGATTCTACTGAAAATAAAACTCGGTTAATTAATATGTATTTTGCTGAATTTAGTAATGAAAACATTATTTCTTTGGTAAAAGGTATTGGACATTATCATAGTGAATTATTTTTAAAACAGCATAAACCAGTTTTTATTGATAATATTTTCAATAGAGAATTGTTAACTAAATTAAAATCAAAAGGATTAATAAAAGATTTTGGTATTTACTCAAAAGATGAAACTAAAATAAGAGCTATAGCAAATTATTAAAGTAATTAACTTTCTTAACAAATATTTAGGTAGCCTACACAAACTCCCCAATATCAAAATCCTCAAAATCATTTTTCCGCAAAAAGAAAGAACCGGCATCTGTTTCAGAAAAAAGGCTCCCGTCTAATAGCTCAGCTATTTTACGGGAAGCACTTTCCATAGAATTCTCCAGTAAGGTGAATAATTCGGTTCCTTGTATTTTCTGAACTATAGCAACTGCTGTTTCCTTTTGAGATGGCTCCAATTTTTCTTTTTGCAGCAGCATCCCCACGGAGCTTAGTTCTTCAAAGGTAACCCCTTGGGCAAAACCGTTATCCCCACTAGATATTCCATACCTGTTCCATTCTTCTTCCTCTTCCTCCAAATCAGCTATATTTCCAAAAACTTTGTCCAGTTCTTCCTGTGGAATTTGTATATCGACATCTTCCTCGTCGATTTCAATATCAAAATTATCCGTTTCTTGCTCCTGGTTTTTATTTTGTCTTTCAGTGGCACTTATTGGCACTGAAAGACTTCTCATCGGTTTGGGCTGCCCCATGATATCGGGCAGGTTCGGATTAGTTTTTTCCTGTATTGGTTTTTGCTCCTCCCCTTTCCTGATGACAATCTTATCCTCCAACAACAGCCCAATAACAATCAGTAGGCATATAACGATTACTGTTTCCATAATTATAAAATAGGTTTGTATTTATCATTGAAACTTGTGGTAATCTGCTCGCCGAACTCCTGAAAATGATATTCGAGAAGATTGTCTAAGTAGGCGTAAATGGTTATCTTATCTTCGCCTATTACCTGTACGATCCGAGACAGTTTCTCATGGAAATCCGGTCGAATATATACCGTTTTGCCATCACGGGCATTGGTACCAGGTCTTTTGAAAAATATACTTTCGTAATCCTGTTCATTTACTTTTTTGGTTCTATTACGTTCCTTCAGTAAAGGTTTTTCCTGTAACGGTTTCATAGGAGCTTCGGGTTCTTCCGGCGGAAGTTGCAACCCTTCCTTTTTTACTCCATCTACCATTAAATTCATCATTAGCTCTTCGTTGATTTCAGGAATAGCTTTTTTCTTATTGTCTTTTTCCATACTATTATAATTGAACGATTCTTAAAAATTCCGTCATAAACTGGTCTAAGCGGCAAGCTTTCATCAAACGTTCATCGGGAGGCATTAAAGTTGAACGAAAAACGGTCTTGGCACCGGCTTCGCTCTCCTTGCGGAAACGTGTGCTGTTCATGATAAGGCATTGCATCAGACTTAATCCCAACTCATCAATAAATTTATTATAAACATCATACAAGGGCGAGCGTTCACGACCATCTACCTGATTCCAAAACAGGTTAATGGTTACAATGGAGGTTTCTCCTTTTTTCATAATAACATCCTTCATCAGCTGGGTAAAAATGAGCGTACTTTCCATAACTACACGATCTGCTATGATAGGTGTGAAAATATGGTGCATCCCCGCCAGAGCTTTCAAAATACCGGGAGTGTTTACTGTACCCGGAAGATCAAAAAAGATAAAATCAACCGGAAAAGAAATGGATTCTAAAAAATCATGCGCAGCTTCCAGTACACCTTCAGCTTTATGTTGAATGATTGGATAAGCTTTTTTGTTAATGGTTGTAAATTGTTTGAATGCCACCCTTTTTAAAAATTCATTTTCCATCACCATAGCCAAATCACGGGTCTTCATTTTCATTAAACTATGTTGTGGAAAATCGGCATCGAATACGGCTACATTGTAGCCCAAGCGATAATGTAGCGTACTGGCCACAAGTGCCGTAAAGGTGGTTTTGCCTACACCTCCCTTTTGGGAAGAAAAAGCAATGAATACTGTTTTGTGTTCTGTTTTCATTTTTAACTGTATTTAATTATTTACTTATATCGTTGCGTTGGTAGATACTTATCTGCTATTGCCTATACGTATGCAGTTTTGTAGAAAGCTATGTGGTCATTTAAACAGGTATTGCTCTGCTTAAATACTAACATATGTACCTCTATTTTTAGGCAGCTATACATATAGGTTTGTATCATCAGACCAAGTTATATGCAAACCCAAGTCTGTAAATATGCACATATACAACTATATGATTTCATATCCTCAACTGCATCTATCCACATCCGTACGCTTGTACATACACAAGTGACTACATACATAATTAAGGAACTACATACCAACATAGTTATCTGTTTACATCCGCTTGCAGGTACAAAGAAATGCAGATATATACGTCCTTATTCTAAGGTGGAACGAATTGGCGTTCATTGGCACTGTTTGGCACTGCAACACAGCTCAATGCTCTACTGAAGAGGAGTTTACTTTGTAAAGTGATTTTTATTAACGGACTTATGCAAAAATATTATGAAATATCAAGTAAGAAAGTGAACGGCCCGAAGCCGTTTATCCCTGCTTTATTTAATCCGTCCCGAAGGGCGGATTTTTGTGTTCACCAGAACACGGCAAGTTGTGTTTTGAGGCACTCGAAACTGAGTTCGTGCCTCAAAACAACTTGCCCTGCTGGGGGCTGAAAAGCCTTCCGAAGTCAGGCTTTTTACTAAAGTTAAAAATGGATTAATGATGAACGAAAACAGTAACAGAAAACAGAATAAAGGCGGACGGACGCCCAAGAGCAATCCGAGTATTCACCGCCACGTTTTTCGCCTTACGGACGAAGAAAATGCGAAATTATTATCGCTTTTTGAAGCATCGGGAATGGTCAATAAAGCAAAATTTATCATTTCCGTATTGTTTGGAAGAGAGATTAAAACGGTCAAAATAGACAAAGCTGTGTTAGATTTTTATATGAGGTTAACCTCTTTTCACAGTCAGTTCCGTTCCATTGGCGTTAATTATAATCAGGTCGTAAAGCTGTTGTACCGCAATTTTTCGGAGAAAAAAGCAGCAGCTTATCTCTACAAATTAGAAAAACAAACGGCTGAAATGGCAGTATTATGTCAAAAAATTATTCAGCTCACAGAAGAGTTTGAAGCAAATCATTTGAAAAAATAGTGTTGAAATGATAGCAAAAATCGGAAGAGGGAGCAATTTATACGGAGCTTTGGCATACAATCAGCTCAAAGTGGAGAAAGAAAACGGGCAAATTCTGTTTGCCAATAGAATAATTGAAACACCTAATGCGCAGTATTCCATTGCTCAATTGACCCAATCTTTCGAACCTTATCTGATAGCCAACCGCAATACTGAAAAACCAATTTTACATATTTCACTCAATCCTGACCCGAAGGATAATGTAAGTGATAAAAAGTTCAAACTGATGGCTCAGGATTATATGCAGGAGCTGGGTTATGGGGAACAGCCTTTTGTAGTATTCAAGCACACGGATATTGACCGTACCCATATTCATATTGTATCGGTTTGTGTGGATGAAGAAGGCAAAAAGATTTCGGATAAGTTTGAAAAAAGAAGGTCTATGAAGGTATGCCGTGAACTCGAAAACAAATATGGATTACTATCGGCTACGGAGAAAGGACATCGGCAGAATGACAAGATTTTTCGTCCTGTTAATTACCAAACAGGAGATATAAAAAGCCAGATTGCTTCGGTTGTCCGGTATCTGCCTAAGTATTATAAATTCCAGACGTTGGGGGAATATAATGCTTTGCTTTCCCTGTTCAATATTACCACTGAAAAAATAGAAGGCGAACTGCAAGGAAAAATCAAGCAAGGCTTATTATACTTTCCTTTAAATGAAAAAGGAGAAAAAGCTGGGCATCCACTCAAGGCTTCCCTATTCGGTAAAAATGCTGGGCTTTCGGCTTTGGAATTACATTTTGCAAAAAGCAAAGAGGCTTTGAAAGACCACCCGACAAAGCCAACCATTAAAGCTACTGTTACCATTGCCCTGCAATCAACAAGTGATGAGCAGGCTTTTAAAAAGCGATTAGGCGAACAGGGCATTAACGTAGTGGTACGGAGAAATGACAAAGGGCGTATTTACGGAATAACTTTTATAGACCATAATTCTAAAGCAATTTGGAACGGATCCCGATTGGGAAAGGAATTTTCTGCCAATACCTTTAATGATTATTGGAACCATAATATCAAACCGGAAATAAAAAGGCTTAACGAACCTCATCCAAAAATATCTCAGCACAACGCAATGAAAGATCCACCAGCCGAAAAGCCCCATGAATTATTCGATTTCCTAAACAAAGAAATCACCGCTTCCAGCACAAATGAAACTAGTATGATGGAAAGTTTTGGAGGACTGTTGCCTGAGGCACAAGGAGAAGATTACGAAGAACAGGACTTTACCAATAAAATGAAGAAGAAAAGAAGACGTAAGAGAGGTAAGTAGGTTTTACGTTTATTATGAATTCCTTATTATAAAAACACTTTCAATCCCAATGCATAGCTCCAGTACAAAATCTTCGGAGCAGTTGGTGTCTTGAACTGATAAATACCATAGACATATAATGAAAAAAGTATAAATGCTCCCCAACTCAACCCAATACACAATATACTTTGTCGTTCTGTCAGATTGAACATACCTGCAACGAATGATTTTATTATGAGTGCTGGAATAATACAGCATATTAACACACATGTTACCCAAGGTAATATCCATAACTTCCTGTTCTTTGCTTGCAAGCCAATGATAGTTCCTTTAAAAAAATAAATAATGCAGAAAATAAAGTAGGTAAATAATAGAGAGAGACCCCAAATTTTAAATTTGTCGGTTTCTTCTCCCCAGAACTTTTGAGACAGTAAAAATCCTGCATAAAAAAACATACCGAAAATAGCAGCTATTTTTAAGGCTAGAATAAAACCCCCAACGATTACAAACATTAGTCCAGTAGCAGAATCACTTTCTTCTCTTTTCTTAGCTATATATTCATCTTCACTTTCTCCTGGATCAGCATCAGGATTATTCCAATTCATATTTTTCTTCTTTAATATTGATTATCAAATTGATGATGTAACCTAAAAATTTTTCAAGAGTATAAATTTACTAAAAAATCATAATAAAATCCGAACCTAGTTGGAGCTCCTTAACGCCAAACACTGTCATGCATCGCTAATGTCTGCCACTTTTTTGTAACCATGCTGCACTGCCTTTAAATTAACAACCGAACATTTAATAATTATAAAATGCAGGGAGAAGACGATTTAAGAGGATTAGCCAAGATAATGGCTTTTATTCGGGCAGTGAGTATCCTTTTAGTACTAATGCACCTTTATTGGTTCTGTTACGGTTTCTTTATGGAACGTGGCTGGACATTAGAAATCATCAACAAAATCTTAGGTAATTTCGACAGAACGTCGGGCTTGTTTTCACACATCTTATATACCAAAGTCTTTGTTTTGATATTATTAGCATTAAGCTGTTTGGGAACAAAAGGCGTAAAGAATGAAAAGATAACTTGGACAAAAATTTATGTGGTTTTGGGAATTGGTTTTGTACTATTCTTTCTTAACACATCATTGTTAAAACTATCATTAAACATCGCTACATTTCTCTATATCCTTACCACAGGTTTGGGCTATATCTCCCTTATGGTAGCAGGAATTTGGATAAGCCGTCTGCTCCGTACCAATTTGATGGATGATGTTTTCAATAATGAGAACGAAAGTTTTCAGCAGGAAACTAAGCTAATGCAAAACGAATATTCCGTGAACTTACCCACCAAATTCTGGTACAACAAAAAACAGCACAATGGTTGGATCAATATTGTAAACCCTTTTAGAGCGACCATTGTATTGGGTACACCCGGTTCGGGTAAATCGTATGCTGTAGTAAACAACTATATCAAGCAGCATATTGAAAAAGGTTTTTCAATGTATATCTATGATTTTAAGTTTGACGACCTATCTACAATTGCCTATAATCATTTACTAAAACACACTGATAAGTACAAGGTAAAACCGAAATTCTACGTCATTAATTTTGATGACCCTAGAAAAAGCCATCGTTGCAATCCCATAAATCCAGATTTTATGACCGATATATCCGATGCTTACGAATCGGCCTACACCATCATGCTAAATCTTAACAGGAGTTGGATACAAAAGCAAGGGGATTTCTTTGTAGAAAGCCCGATTATTCTTTTAGCGGCTATTATATGGTTTCTTAAAATCTATGAAAACGGCAAATACTGCACATTTCCACACGCCATTGAACTGCTCAACAAAAAATACGCTGACGTCTTTACAATCCTAACCACCTATTCGGAATTGGAAAATTATCTATCACCCTTTATGGATGCCTGGCAAGGTGGCGCGCAAGACCAGTTGCAGGGACAAATAGCATCTGCGAAAATTCCTTTGTCAAGAATGATCTCACCGCAATTGTATTGGGTTATGACAGGAGATGATTTTTCACTGGACATCAACAACCCTAAAGAGCCGAAGATACTATGTGTAGGTAATAATCCTGACCGTCAAAATATCTATTCCGCAGCGTTGGGTTTATACAATTCAAGAATTGTGAAACTTATTAATAAAAAGGGACAGCTTAAAAGTTCAGTCATCATTGATGAATTGCCTACCATCTACTTTCGTGGATTAGACAATCTTATAGCCACTGCTAGAAGTAATAAGGTGGCCGTTTGTTTGGGCTTTCAGGATTATTCACAATTAACCCGTGATTATGGAGACAAAGAAAGTAAGGTTATACAAAATACCGTGGGCAATATATTCAGTGGTCAGGTGGTAGGAGAAACTGCCAAAAACCTTTCGGAACGTTTTGGTAAGGTGTTGCAGAAAAGGCAGAGTTTGTCAATCAACCGTAATGATACGTCGACATCCATTTCCACACAATTGGACAGCCTCATTCCTGCATCTAAAATTTCTACATTGACCCAAGGTGTTTTTGTAGGGGCTGTATCAGACAATTTTGATGAACGTATCGAACAGAAAATCTTCCATGCTGAAATTGTTGTAGACAATGATAAAGTAGCTGCTGAAACCAAAAACTATCAAAAAATACCGGAAATACTATCTTTCGTAAACGAGGCAAGAGAAGATATGATGAAGCAGGAAATCGAAGCTAATTACAGACAGATAAAATTGGATATTATTCAGGTAATTGAAACTGAATTGGAGCGTATTAAAAATGACCCTGATTTACAGCATTTGGTGCAAAAGGATAGTACAAAAAGAATCAGCCAATAAATGTAGCTTCTTGTTTTGTTCCAGATTTACATTGTTTTTAAACGCACAGAAGATTTTCCCTGAACATCATCTATTTTAATTGTACTTTTTTGCCCTTCAGTCATCTCATCTTTCGGTTCTGGAGCAATTGACAATTGTATCTTCCTATCGATGGCCGCCAGTTCAGTTTTTAGTTCGCTCAGCCTGCTTTCCTTTGTCCATGTACCATTGACCACTTCCTGAAGTACAGGCAGGTCTTTTTGCAGTTCAGCGATTTTCTTTTGTTCCTGGTCGATATAGCTGGGTATTTTTTCCAAAGCACTAAGGAAATTCATTGATGCAAGCTTTTCATCATTAGCAACTAATCCATTATTGTAGGTGTATTTTATATTACCCTCGCCCTGTACCAAAAACCGATTGACCCTAATGTCAACACCCTCTTTTTCGGAAATTTCCGTTTTAACCAACAATGCAAACCCATATAGGCTGCCTATTTCTTCATATTGACCACCAGTACGGGCTTTATCTGCAATTTGGTTAAGTTTGGCTCCAATCTGTTTTACATCAACATTAGGCGATAATCCATCAAGTTGGACAAGATTCAGTATCGTACCGTCCTGTCGTTTTTGTATACGCTGTTGCAGGTTTTCCCAATCGAGGCTCATTCTTTCCAATCGTGACCTAGCAGACTCCAGTGTAGTGATACTGTCTTCCAGCTTGTATTTGGAACTGAATTTGGAACGGTTGAATGCCTGCTTCTCACTTTCCAATCCAGCAACCTGTTTCTCCAGTTTTGCTTTTTCCAAAAGGTCGGTATTCCCCGAAAGGATAGCTACGTATTCCGAGAAATTCATTCCCGATTTTTCATCCATACTGCCTTCATCAATGGTTCGCTTTCCGAGATTGTTGGCTTTAAGCTGGTCAATAAAAAGCTGTTTATTGTACAGCAGATTAAACTTGTAGCCATCCAGCGATTTTTCGACTGCATAGATAATTACATCTACCTTGTTATTGGCAAAGAATTTGGCAATTTCATTGCCTTTGCGGACGGCCCTTCCGTCACGTTGGGCAAGATCGCTTGGTCTCCACGGCGTATCTAAATGATGGACAGCAACTGCTCTTTTCTGCGCATTTACACCAGTTCCCAACATACCTGTAGAACCAAACAGAACACGGATTTTTCCATCATTCATTCCGCTGATAAGCTCTTTACGTTGCTTATCATTTTTAGCTTCCTGTATAAAACGGACTTCATGTGGCGGTATGCCGTGATTTTCTACAAGTTTACGTTTTATTTCTCCATAGACGTTCCATTCTCCAGGTTTGTAAGTACCTAAGTCTGAAAAAATAAACTGCGTTCCTTTCTGTGCATGGAATTTTTGATAGTATTTAGCTATATTGGCAGCACAATGGGAAGCTTTGCTATCGGGATGGTCATCGTATTTTCCACTTACCATCCGCATATCGAGCGACATCTTACGGGCATAATCTGTAGCAATCAACATCTTTGCTTTTTCTTCGCGATCTGTCAGCGGAGGTCTCCCTAATAAGATAGCATTACCTGATTTTGCAAACTCCATCAATTTCTGGATGAATACTTCCTGATCAGGCGTAGGTGGTATATTATAAAGCACCTCGTTCTTTTCCGGACGATCTATACCAATATCCTTAGCGGTTCTGTAATCTGTGATTTCCGAATAAAACTGTGCCAGTTCCGGCACTTTGATAAAGTAACGGAAGCGTTCTTTTGACACTATATTATTCGCTACCGAAAACTCATAATCAATCGTCTTTCTTGCATAGATAGCCGCCCACGCATCAAAGCAGTTAATACCTTGTTTTTCCAATGCTCTTGGACGGAGATATTTAAACAACAAGTATAACTCGGTTAAGGAGTTGCTAATGGTTGTTCCCGAAAGAAAGGTAGCACCCATATCGCCTTTTATGAGATCCTGAATGGTTCGGATGGCAAAAAGCAGGTTCATGGCTTTTTGGCTTCCCATCATATTACCCAAACCCGCAACCCGGTCATGGCGGGTATTGAACATTAGGTTTTTGAACTGGTGGCTTTCATCAACAAATAAATGGTCGATGCCCATCATCTTAAAGTCCACTACATCATCTTTTCTGTTTTCGATGTCGTATTCCAATGTTTTCAGCCTAACTTCAAGATTCTGTTTCCTGATGATTACACCTTTGAGCATTCCCCTTGAAATCTCCTTGCCCTGTGCTTCTAAGGTGGCAAGATTATCTTCCACGCTGTTGAGTTCGACTTGCAGGATTTCCTTTTGCATTTCTGGCGACTGAGGTATCATGCCAAACTGATCATGCGTCAATATCACGCAGTCCCAATCGTTGTTTTTAATATCTCCGAAAATCCGTTGCCTTTTCTGTGGGGTAAAATCTTCTTTACCAGGATACATAATTTTAGTGTGTGGGTAGGCTTCACGGTACGTTTCTGCAATCTCATGAACATTGGCTTTCAATCCTATTATCATAGGTTTGTGTACCATTCCCAAGCGTTTCATCTCTTGTGCTGCGGTACACATCACCAATGTCTTTCCTGCTCCAACTTCGTGATCGCAAATCGCACCGTTGTTCAGTTTGATCATCCATACTGTGTCCTTTTGGCTCGAATACAAATCGTTAATACCTAAACGTTTTCTTTCCAGTCCGGGAAATTCCTGATGACTTCCGTCGTACTGCGGTCGTACAAAACAGTTAAAGGTATCGTTATATTGGTTGGTTAGTCTTTTTTTGAACTCATCGTTTTGGGCGTGAAGCCATTCGGTAAATGCTGTACGTATTTCATCAATCTTGGTATTCGCCATCTGTATGGCTTCCATATCCCGTACCTTGATCTCCTTATCATCAATCATGACCTTTTTGGTAATATCAGGAGTGGTGTTAACTAATGCATTTTTCAGCAGAGCAATCCCGTCAAATGTTCGACTTTCTGACTTGACGGCATATTTATCCCATATATGTACATTTTTCTGGTCGCATTTTATAGAAAAGTCATCAGAAGTCTCAGAATATTGAATGCGCACCTCTGTGTCGAAAAGATGAGAAGCGAAGCGAGCATAGATCCCTGTCGGTATCCAGCGTTCACCAAGATTGAAATCCAGCTCTTCAAATTCAATTCGTCTTGGACGAGCTTCTTCTAAAGAGGTAAGGCTTTGTTTGCCCTGCCTATCATAGGGATTGTTTTCGAGATATGTTTTTACAGCTGTGGCTTTCTCCACCACATTGCCTGCAATCCATCTTTCAGCTATTTCATATTCCTTTTCCATAGGATTGTAAAAAATACGTCCGTGTAATGCCTCTTTCAAATTGTCGGATGACATACCGCTGATTTTGGACATATACCCCAAATCAACCTTGCCGTATTTGTTCAGCGATGCGGCCAACGCCTCATCGGGATTATCGGTAGCCAATGTGGTAATGGAGAAGCTTACAGGACGGTGGAAGATATCCGCTTTGTGTACCACACCGCCCACCACACGTTCCAGATAAGGAATTTCCTTACCTGAACTGTCTGTTTTGATAAGCTTGATATTATCAGCACTGTTTAGGTTGCCGTACCTTTTTACAAAGGCATCGTAAGCCTTATTAAATGTTTCTCTCTCTTCTTTATGTTCGATTTGCAGTTCGGCTTCCTTCTGATATAAATCTAGATAGCTATCCCGTACATAAATATAGGCTTCAGCTCTTGCTTTCTGCAAGGACGATAATTGCAAAGGATGAAACATTACCTCCTGTTTATCGTTATCAAAATCTTTAAGATAGCCGACCCAGCCGTTATGTACTGCAAGGCAATCGTTACGATGAAAAGATTGTATTTCTTTGGTATAAATTGCAGGTTCGGGAATAGTGTTGCCTGCGGTAATCTTTTCGATCAGACCATTTCCGTTCAGTCCTGAAAACAAATCGCCGATAACTTCCTGCGTATTCCTTTCATTTGGGGTATTGTTATTTACAGGAGAAATAGAAACAGGAGGTTGCTGCATCAAACCGCTGAACAGGTTTCTCTGATACCCGTTCACGGTTCTTTTTCTTTTGGCTGGTTGTTTTGTTGTTGCGACTGCTTTAACAGGAGTGGCAACAGCCGCCAGTTCTTCTGAATTTTCAAAGAGATCAAAAATGCTTAGTTGCCTTTCCTCTTTTACAATGTCCTTATTTGTTGTTGAAGCAGATAAAGTCTGTGTTTCCTGTGTAATGGTTACAGATTGAGCAGCGGGAGGTGTAACCGTTGGTATTATAGGAATTTCTATGACAGGCACATCGTTTCGTTCGCCTTTATACAAGCCAATATCCAGATGCTCCCCAAAATCTTCTGATAGCATTTGCTTCAGGTCTTTGGCAATTCCTTCCACACCATCCCTGTGCGTATAGATAAATGCAGGTTGCCCGTAAGGATCGGTATCTAAAACACGTGTAGTATGTATAATCCTTCCGTTATCCTGAAACAAGGCATTGCTTGGTGTATTGTATTCCGTTATTTGGCTCTGACAGAAAAGTTCTTCCACTTCTGTGAGGCTTTGCTTAACGGTGTTTTTTTGCAGTATAATCAAGTCGCTACCGACTTCCGTACCGGCATAGTCTGTAAATAGGTTATTTGGCAATCGGACTGCTGAAACCAGATTATTATCCTTCATCAATGCCCTGCGTATGGTCTCGTTCTTAGCACTGTTCAATACCCCCTGTGAAGTAATAAAAGCCAATATGCCACCCTCACGGAGCATATCAGTTCCTTTCAGGAAAAAGTAATTGTGTATGCTGCGGGCTGCTTGCACTTTTGCTGTGTCCCTGTTTCTGGAATAGGAAAGATCAAAAACGGAAGTATCACCGAAAGGGATATTACTAGCAACCACATCATAGCTATTTTGTTCTCTTTCTGGTATTTCTTCAAAACCGTTTATTCGGACAGAACTGTCGGGATAGAGCTGCTTTAAAATTTTTCCTGTAAGCAGATCCTTTTCATAAGCGGTAACCTGAGGAGAGTCTCTATCGGCAAAAGATTTTATAAAAGAGCCGATACCGGCAGAAGGTTCTAGAAATTTTCGGATGTTTATACCGTTTTCTTTTAAGGGAGCAGAAATAGCATCAATAACCAAAGGCGGAGTATAAAATGCAGTCAGTACAGAACTCCGCATACTCTCCACATACCTTTGGTATTGCTTCTCGTCAGTTGCATTTTCTTTTAGAAGTTGATGGAGTTCTTGTGTAAGTGGAAAGAGTTCGTGTTCAGTCTTCTTCCAATGGTTAATGTCTATCGGGTTTTGGGCAGGGTTCAACACGAATTTAAGACCGCCAAATCCGCTGTATTGCATCATTAGCAGTCTTTCTCCTATCGTGGCTTTCCGTTTCTCCCTTTCCAGTTCAAAAGCAATTCGTAAGGCATCAATATTCCTTTGGAGATGTTGACGTTTACTGAAGCCCATTTTCTTCTATCCAAATGGCTATAGTTCCAGTCAGTTCGGTATAGAGCAGTTCAAACTCCGAAGAATAGGCAAAGTCATCCTCCAATTTGTAGTTTGTAAAAACAGGGTCGCAAACAGGCAACATCTTGAAGGCAAACGGTCGTAGTTCTTCGTCTGCCATTGTAGTATCAAACTCATTGCAAACCACCTGAAAAACGGTATCAAATCTGGAGAAGTACAATCCTTCAAATAAAACATAGTCAGCAATATGATCGCATTGACTGACGGGGTTTCCTGCCCGAAATGCTCCTTCATAAGCATTGGAAGCCCAACTTGAACGCTGGTCAATAAATTTAACATCATACGTTTTTTCGGGAAAGCTTGTAGTCAATAATTCTTGTAGTCGTAACCTGAAATAAGACAGGTCTTTTTGATGTGTTTCCATACTATATTTTGTTTATAATTTTGCTAAACGGATAAAATTTGAAGCATTCTGCCAATCTCAATATCCATTCGTGAAAAGGCAAACCATTTTTTACCCAGATCTTTCAATGATACTCCAATATGATAGAGTTCGGTATTATCAATTATGAGAAAACGGTCGTGGTCATCCTTTTACGGCAGTATAGCTGCGGAGCACAGATAAGAGCATAGCGATACCTTGCTCGGTAAAAGCATAAGGCAGATAACGCCTTCCCGCATAATTCAAACTTGAGTTCACAAATTGTGACCTCAAGTTTATAGTATCAAATTCATCTTGGGTCAACTGGAAACGGAAGTTTTCAGGAAAGCGGTCTATATTCCGCTTTACAGCCTGATTAAAGACTTTAGTTTCTACCTGATAAATTAGATTTTTCAAATTCAAAGGAGCTTTCCCCTTTCTCATTCAATACAATATAGGCCTCGAATTTCTTTCCAGCTTTACTTTTCATTCCTCTTATAAGAGAAGTTTTGCCAGTATTGACAAGACTTTCTATATCAGTTATGCTTAAATGCACACCACATACATTTCGGAACTGTACCCAGTTGCAGACCTCATCAGAACATTTAACAATTTTATCTCTAATAATCAGTTGCTGCTTTTTGCATTTAGGACAAACAAGGCTAGGTAGGTTTTCTTGTACAATAGCCGTTTGCAGCAATTCATTGGTAATAGACGTGGCATAGATTTCCATTTCTTTTTGAAAAACTTCCGCATTACTTTCGTTGTTTTCAATTTTCTGCAAAGCTAGCTCCCACTCTGCGGTCATTGCTACATCGGCAATTTTCTTGTCTTTGACCAGTTCATAGACTTGCAATCCTTTATCGGTAGGTAACAGGGATTTATTTCCCCTTTGGATATAGTTACGGCTAAACAGGGTTTCAATAATGGAGGCTCTTGTGGCTGGTGTACCAATACCTACGTTTTGCATTGCTTTGCGTCCCTCTTCATTTTCAATCTCCTTTCCTGCCGTTTCCATAGCTGATAAAAGTCCGGCCTCAGTATAAAGCACAGGTGGTCTGGTTTTTTTTTCCAAAACCGAAGCATCTTTGATTTTGAGTTCATCACCTTTTTTCAGTTCGGGTAATTCCTGCACAGGTCCAGTATCATTATCGGAAAAACTGCCTTTGATGGAACGCCAACCTGGTTCCAATATCTTGCAGCCTCTTAAGGCAAAATCATAATGCAGCGCCTGTAAAGTAATATCGGTTATCTCTTTTGTACAGGCTTGTGAAATTGCTTCCAGTAGTCGAAAGGCAATCATATTGTAAACAGCATTTTCCTTGGCCTGTAATGCTGATGGGATTTTGTCCGTAATCAGCAGACCATGATGATCGGTAACACGAAGGTCATTTACGATACGTTTATTGAAATGCCCCCATTTCACTTTGGTTACTGCTTGCTTGAAGGCTCCCATATCCTGTAAAGCCCTTATCAGATTTGGAATCTCTGCCCACATATCTTCAGGAATATATTTACTCCCAGTACGTGGGTAAGTAATAAATTTCTTTTCATACAGGCTTTGGGCAATGTTCAAGGTTTCTTCAGCCGTCAGATTCAACTTTTTATTGGCTTCTTTTTGCAAGCCAGTCAGATCAAACAGCAAAGGCGGTTGTTCCGTCACGCTTTTGGTTTCTACAGTGGTAACCGTAACTGTATTGCCATTTCTTTCGATGGACTTTAATATATTTTCCACAAGCTTTTTATCTTGCCATTTGTTTTTGGAAAGGCTTTTAAAATCTATGAACTCTTTTGTATGGGACACCTGTATTTGCCAGTATTGCTGCACCGAAAAATTTCTATTTTCCAGATAACGTCTGCATATTAAAGCAAGTGTAGGTGTCTGCACTCTACCAAGTGAATAGATACCATTTCCTACAGCAATACTTAATGCCTGAGAAGCGTTGATGCCCAAAAGCCAATCAGCTCGGCTCCTGCCCTGCGCTGCCTGATATAATCCGTCAAAATCGCTACCAGGTTTTAAGTTGTCTAAACCCTGCCTGATTGCCTTTTCGGTCAGCGAATTAATCCAAAGACGATCAAAGGGTTTGTTGCTTTTGAGGTATTCATAGATATAGCGGAATATCAGTTCACCCTCACGCCCGGCATCGGTTGCGACAATTATCTTTTCACTACGATCAATGAGATGTTCAATTACATTTAACTGCTTTAACGCTCCTGCATCTGCTGTATAGATTTTCTCTTTTTTGACTTTTCGGACGGTCAATAAAAAAGGATCGGGAAGTATCGGCAGGGACGATTTCTGAAACCCGGAAATGCCGTAATCTTCCGGCATACCCAATCCTACCAAATGTCCAAAAGCCCACGTAACATAATAGCCGTTGCCCAGTAGGTAGCCATCTTTCTTTTCGGTGGCTCCTAACAGGGCTGCTATTTCACGGGCTACGCTTGGTTTTTCTGCAATCACTACTTTCATGTGTTTATTTTTACAGTTTTTTATTTGTCACATGGAATGCAAAAGGCATTTCATGACACATTACATTTTACGTCCTTTAGATTTGGCCGGCGCTTTGTCTGCTTCCTGTTCCTCCATCTGTTCCTTGCTATCGGGACTTTTTTGTCCTGATTTTAAAGGCTCTTTGATATTCTTGGTAGCATCATTGGTTTTGCCTTCAGAATTGACTGCCGTTTGTGTTTTATGAGCTTCAGTAGGTTTTGCCTCTTCTTTGATTTTGTTCGGGTTTTGAAAAGAAAAATCTGTTTTGTTTGTCTCTTTGTTGAAAGTGATGTAACCTTTGTATTCTTTACCTTTCTTATCCACCAATCCACTCACATAGACAGTCTGACCGTCTTTGAACTTTTGATATTGCTCATTATCCAGTTCTTTTCCTCTAAAAGTTTTCGGAGTTTCCTTCGACTGGCTTTGCTCATTGTTTTGCAATTGCTTATTGGTATTATTTCTGTCAAACAAGAACTCTACAAAACGTTTGTCGGCATTGAATTGTACTTCTGCATCAAACGAAGTCCCTTTTTTGGAAGTCATACCCTCTATATGAAGCGGCTTACCCTCCATTAAGGTTTGCTTTTGTACATCATCAAGTTTCACGCCTTTGATCTCATCAGGGATTTTGATTTTGTCTGTTCGCAGAGCAACAAGCTCATTAGTCAGCCTATCCACGCTGACAATAGAGGGTATGGTCTCATTCGTTTTAGGATTGGTCAGATTGACCACACGCCCCATATTGCCTGTTTTAAGTAGATTTTCTTTATCTTCTTTAGAGAACTCATGACCGAAAAAAGCAAAATTCAGGATAGGTTCTTTACGGATACCGTGAATGGCAACCACAACCACTCCTTCATCATTTTGTTGCAGAGACAGCCTTGCATCCATTCGGGTAACGGCAGTGCCTAGATTAAGGCTTACAGGCACAAGCTCATTTGTTTTAAACCCTCTCAATAATGGGTCAAGGAGGTTCATCTTTTCAAGTTTTTCTTTGTTCAGCCCAAGATTGTTCATTGTTTGCCAATCGATCTGTTCTGGTTTGTAGCGGTATTCGCTTGTTTCTGATGTTGTCTGTGTTGTTGTCATACTATTTTTATTTTCTTGTTTATTATTGCTTTTATCGGGTTCTGCTTTCACTTCGTGCTGCTTCATCAGCTGTTCCCCTTCGGGAGTTGGTCTATCCATCTGTTTTTGCATTTCATTTGTCATATCAATAGCGACAGGTTCAGGAACTTTGAAAAAGGAAAAATTAGTTGGGTTCTTTAACTGGCTGACGAAGTTGGAAAAGAAATTGGAAAAGAAATCACCCTGCTTATCCACACGCATAAACTGATTCTGATTTTTTTTATTAGTATCTACGGTTTCGAGTTTGCCATTATTATCAATGCCCTTTACAGCCTGAATTTTATTTTTCTCTTTGTCCAGTAACAATAATATCTCTGATAATTGTTCAGGAGACTCATGTATATCTAACGTTTGTTTGCTCATAATCTGAATATTTTCTATTTCAATATTGAAAGTAAAGAAGCTGCCACTGTTTCTCTTTGATTGGCTTTAATTGACATCATTTGTCAGCCGTTGACTTTTACTTTGGACATGGGAGCGGTAAAGCTTTCTCTGATGAACTGGTGCACATCTGAGAGCTTATAATAAATTTTTCCACTAATAGTATAATAGGGTAACTTACCGGAAGAGCGGTAACGCTGCAAGGATCGTGGGCTTATCTTCAGTATTTGTAAAATATCCTGATTGTCCAACAGCTCTTCTCCATCAATAATCGCATGTTGATTTTTAGTCCCACTTGCCAATTCCATAAGGATGTCAAATCGCTCCATTATTCGCTCCATCCAAGCCATAAATTCTATTCTGTCGATATTCATAATCAAAAATTTAGGTTCAATACGCAGTATGTAGCAATTCTTCCAGATAGAGGTACTGTTTAAAATGCTTTTACAAAA
Source organism: Flavobacterium turcicum (assembly GCF_011365745.1). Classification (GTDB taxonomy): domain Bacteria; phylum Bacteroidota; class Bacteroidia; order Flavobacteriales; family Flavobacteriaceae; genus Flavobacterium; species Flavobacterium turcicum. Next base: position 67,691 of record NZ_JAAOBY010000007.1, read on the forward strand.
TTCAGTTGCTTTTGTTAGATTTTATCCCAATGGCTTTCGTAGTACTGAAAAACTTTAACATTTAAAATTCTTAAAGCCTTGGTTTTACTGGAAAATAATTCTCCATAAAATGATGATTTCTTATTCGATTTAAAATATTCTCTTTTTAGGCTCCAATTATTTGAGTGATCTTGTCATAAAAAATGAGTGCAACCATGATTTCTGTTTTAGATTAGTACTGTTTAGTATGTTTTTATAAAATTCAGCAGCTTTTATTGGATTTTATCCCCATGGCTTTCGTAGTACGAAAAAAATAAAAACCTTAATTTTTCTGGTATTGTTCTTTGATTGATTCTGGCATAAAAAAAAGCAGTATATCCTTTTAAATCAGGATTTACTGCTTGTGGGCATAGTGGTTAAGGCTTTATTCTTGGTCTTCTCTGTACATTTTTTGCTGTAGGTTTAGCGTTAATTCCTCCAGAAATTTTGTCTTACTGCTTTTACGTGCTTTAATTTCAGTATAGGTTTTATAGATGTTATCTAGTTTGATGTTGAAAAAATCTTCAAAGGATGTCGTTATCGTATTAATATCTGCCGCACCATGATTGATTGTTCCATTAGAAAACAAGGCGTAGATTAATTCTGTCAAAGCTGTTTTTGGCCCTGTCCATACCAATACTTTATGCTTTTTTTCTTCAAAAATATCAGAATCATCCACTTTTAGTCTTTTTAGTGCTTGTCGGATGTAATGAATAAATCGATACATCGCCTTTACTTTTGCCCAGAGCATGTCTTGCGATGTTGAAAATTCCGGAAATTGGTAATAATCAGTCATAGGTGTAAAGGGAAAATTATCGCGATGGTTTCGAGTAAAGAATTGATGATCCAGATAACTGTATCCTTGTTCCATATAATGCACAAAATCGGCATTTCTGTAAAAGAACTTATTAATTTTCCGCAATTCTTTTTGGAGGAATTCGACTTTATAAGTGTTACCCGCTTTTGGCATTCTTAGCTCGCAGGAACGCACTTCTGTAAAATAGATCAATAAACTCATAGGAACGGGTTTGATATTTTTGAAAAAATCGATCTCCTCCGGAACGGTGTTGAAATCATTTTTATCAACTATCTCTTTTAAGTTCGTTAATGTTTTATTACACAATACAATTCCATTACAAGCCTTATTTTGCATTGTATCGTTTGCCTCTAAAATTTCATTGCAGACAGCATTAAATGATTCGATCGCTTTTTCAAACATCTTTTTAAATATTAGTTGTCAATATCTATCGTCATTTTGCAATTGATTTGTAATCATTTTGCAAAGTATTCATAAGTTCCATTGCGTAATTATCTCTTGTCTGAACATAGGCTACTTTTGGAATTATCCTAGCTCCTAATTTTCTTTTTTCAAATGAGGCTGACACTCCAAAATCTATCTTTTGAAGTTGCAAATCATTAGCTCTTTTTATGGTTTGAAATAACAATTGCCTGTACAGTTGGTATTCTTTCGCCCATTTATAATCCATACCTATTAATTCCGGTACATAGGTATGATTGTCATTTTTGTAGCAAAACATAACTCCTACAAATGGATTTTCAGGCTCTACTTTCAGGGCTAATACTATAAATTCCCAGTTGGGACTTTCATTCATGTTTTCGAAAATTTCTTGGGTGTATCGGAATGTATTGATAGCGCAATTATTGTCTTTTACATTGTTGTAAAGTTGATATGCTCTTGATATTTCTGATTTGCTCAATTTATCTTTTATTGCAACATCATAGTACTTCTCATAAGGTTCTATATCTTTATTGAAATGTTTACGGGAACGCAACGATAATGTTTTTGTAAACTCTTCGTGTGAATGCCAAACTTGGTTTTCAATTACACAGGATTCCGGCATGTCTATTTTGAAATAACCTTGATCTACTATTGTTTTGTTGTAGCTGTTTTCTTTTTCGAAATCTCTTAAAACTAGCATGTCTGCATTTAATTCATTGTATTTTTCTTCCAGCTTATCCAATAATAGTTTCAATGCTTTTTCTGCAAAAGGATGTTCCTGATTGATATAGCAGTGTTCTCCTTCGGTAAATAGAGAGCCCATACCCAATACTCTTGAGGTCAGGTATAAAGGATTAGTCTTTCTTATTTCTTCCAAATGGATGGAAACCGATTCAGTAGCCAGCATGTCGTCTTTCCAAAGACCATAGGTAACAAAGGTCATTAATACTATGATACCTTTGTTGTCTTTAATGGTATAATAGTAAAAATCCCATTGGTTGGTTGGGTCTGGATGCTGACTAAATGTTTTTTCTAAATAAACCAGTCCATCCCAATCGAAAATATTTTGTTTTCCCATGTATTGATTCCATTCTGATTTTTCAATATCTTGAATGGTATTTTTTTCTTCGATAAAAAGCTCCTGCTCTTTTAATTCTGAAATGTTTTCTGCTTTTTTATTGTCCATTCCAAAAGCCTGTCTGATTTTGATTTCACTATTATTTGTATCTTCCAAAGTTTTAGGAAAATGATATTCCATCGCTTCAGCTAAGGCTGTAATATCCTCTAGCTGGTTGTGGCTCGATAATGTTATTCTGATTCCTGTGTTCTTTATTGGAACTGCAGGATAAATTCCCAAGTTCAGAAAATATCCTTCTTTAAATAGGCTATGCACAAACTTATAAGCTGTTGCAGGCGTACCCATACCCAAAAAGAACACTGGCGAATCATTTTTTGAAATTATGGGGAGGTTTCCGTTTGATAATAACTGGTTAAAATAATCGATTTTATCAGCTAGGCCTTTTTGTTTCAATTCTATTTCAGGAGATAAATGAATGTCTGCCGAAGCGATTGCTGCTGCTACAGATGCAGGTTCTAACTGAGCGGAAAAGGTTAATGGTCCGCCAAAATTTTTGATTTTATCTCTTAGTTTCTGATTCCTGCAAAATACCGTCGCACCACTGGCTCCAAAAGTTTTGCTTAGTGTACTCACCACAATACAATTTTCGGGAAGTTCTTTTATTGCATCAAAAATAAAACCAGTTCCATTTTTACCTCGCCAACTCATACCATGAACATCGTCAAAATAGAGATTAAGCTGAGGATATTTTTGAGTTAAAGCCAATAATTCTGGGATAGGTGCATAATCACCAAACATGGAATATACTCCATCAGCCATATACCAGATTTTATTGCATTTGGTAATTAATTGTTTGATTTTATCTTCTAACATATCCAAATTGCTATGTCTGATCATTTCTACTGGAATTCCCCGTAGCTTTAAAAGCTGACACGCATTTTGTACACTCCAATGTACTTGATGATCCATTATTACGGCATCTTCATCTCTTAACAATGTCGGAATAACAGCTAAATGTCCTAATGTACTGTTCTTTGTTATAATTGGTGGTATGCCATACATTAATTCTATTTTTTGCTCTAGTTCACTGTAAAGCGGATGTGAAATATATGACTTAGAAAGTGGGAATTGTGTACCATAATTGTTTATGGCTGCTATTGCAGCCTGTTTCAACCGAATGTCTTGTTCGAGTCCCAAGTAGCCAGTTGTACCAAAATGAAACATTTCTTTTCCTTTAATTTTGATTGTTCTACCTGTCAATATTTTGTCTTCAGCATAGAGATGTAGTACTCCTTCTTTTTTTGCTCCTGATAAAACCTCATCGACTGTGTCTATGAAATTATTGTGCTTAATTTTTGCCATTTTTAAATTGTTTAGGTTGTTTTAAAAATTAGATATCTAAAATTCATCATAAAAATTGAAAGTTATTTCATCTAATACCTCAATACTCCCAATATAACAAGTCAAAGTCCCGAATTGACAACTAAAACATCCAAATTGCAACAAATAATCCCAAATTGGCAAGTGACTTATTAATAGATGTTTATATTTTTGTTAAATTAGAAAAATTAAATCCATAAAACATGATTGCAGCACATGATTTTTATGAGAATGATTTTGCCAGGTTTTGGATCTCTGGGGGCATTCTCTTTTTTGAATACAAACCTAACACTACTATTGATTTAAGAGTAGCCCAGTGCGTTGTAACCGATAGAATTCATTTTCAAAACGAATGCACTTATCCTATTTTATGTGATATTAGAGGTGTTGTTGCTACTGAGAAAGCTGGAAGAGATCATTTAGCACAGTCGGGCTCTATTTTGACGCAAGCAGTAGCACTTATTGTACATGAAAAACTTTCCTTGATTATTAGTACTTTTTATGTAGAGATTAGTAAGCCCTCTGTACCTACTCAAATTTTCACGAAAGAAGATGACGCTTTAATTTATCTAAAAGGGTTTGTTTAGCGTTTAATTTAAGAAAAAAGAATTAAAAGTTGAATCTTATGAATAAAACATACAACGAAGAGCGTATTGTTACAATTCATCAAATGTTATTTGAGATGGCACGTGGCAATTTCAACACTCGCATTCCTTTAAGTTCAAATGATGAAGAATTGGAAACGATAGTTGTTTTAATTAATATGGTAGCGGAAGAAATGAAGGAGTCGGTTTTTCAAATTGGTTACATTAATACACATAAGACCTTTCAAGTTACAGCTCGAAGTACATTTGTTTTAGATTTCTCTTTTTTAATCAAGAGCTTTACTCCTGAAGTTACTTCCTTTTTGGGTCATTCCGAATCTGAGTTGATAAACCTATCTTTGGCGGACATTATTACTACAGTTTCTTTTGAACAACTTCAAGAAGTACTTGATGCAAATAGTACTTTGCCTATAACTATTACATTAGATTTTACACCTAAAGAACATTTACCTATTTCGATTGCCAGTAACATTGTAAGGTTGGTTAATCGTTCGGAAATTATAATAAATCTGGTTACTCCTGCACGTCAAGATACTTATAGTCCTTTACTGTATGGGAATGAAAACGAGAAACATAATAAAACTCGAAAGGCAGATGCATTATTGATTCAAAAACTTTATGATTATATTTTAGCACACCTTGAAGAACCCCTTCCCTCCTTAAAGGTACTTTCTTCTAAATTTGGTACTAATGAACATAAATTAAAAGATGGTTTTCGCCATTTTTTTAAGACTAGTATTTATCAGTTTTATAATCAAGAGCGACTCAAAAGAGCTTTCTTTATGATTGAACATACTGGAATACCGTTAAAAAACATTTCTGTCATGAATGGTTTTAATAATTATCCCAATTTCTCAAAATCTTTTAAAAAACAATTTGGTTTTTCTCCGAACGAATTAAAGCGAAATGAAGTTGATTTTATTTTGGTAGACGAGGATTAAATTTATCCCTTTTAGATATCTCTTACTCCCAAAAAGACAAGTGTTGTTATTTTATAATTCAGAATTTTGCTTTTAAATATAAAGCAATATGAAACTGAATATTAAATTACAAAATGTATTTTTAGAAATGGTGTGCTTCCTGTATATCGTTTTATTTACTTATGCTGCGATCAGTAAACTAATTGATTTTGAAAACTTTCAAACACAATTAGGCCAGTCTCCACTTTTAAGTGCTTATGCTGCTTCTATCTCGTTTCTTGTAATTTTTGCGGAATTGGGACTAGTAGTTGCTTTATCTCTGCGAGTAAGTCGAATAAAGGCCCTTTATTTATCAGTGGGCTTAATGACTGTTTTTACTACATATATTATTTTGAATTTTAGTTCGTTTATTCCATGCTCTTGTGGTGGAATTTTAGAAAAGTTAGGATGGACTGAACACTTGATTTTCAACCTTTTTTTCATTTTCATAGGTAGTTGCAGTCTGTTGCTTCATCAATATGATAAAAAAGGGATTATCTCACTGTTATTAATAGTAGTATCAAGTGTGCTTTTCGTTGTTTTTTTATTTCTATCATCAGAGGATACTATGCAGAAGCAAAATCCATTTATTCGTCGATTTACTCCTAACGTTGTATCAAGAACTCTAACAAAAAATTTAAATAATTATGGATTTTACTTTGCCGGCCACTCTAAAGGAAAGATCTATTTAGGAAACACCATTTCTCCATTAACTATCATTGAGTTTAACAGCACATTGCAACATAAAAAACAATATTCTATTCAACTTATTCCGGATACTTTACCTTTTAGAGCCGTTAAAACAAAAATTGTGGGTGCTCATTTTTTTCTTTATGATGGTTCTATTCCTATCATTTATCGGGGTTTAGTTTCAGATTGGAAAGCTACCATTTGGGTTACCAAAAAACCTTACTTTACTACATTACAACCAATTGATTCTACTCTTTGTGTATTTAGAGGGCAACAATTAGGTACTTACGAAAATATATTGGGTACCATAGCTTTAGATGATTCTTTAAAAATTAGAAAGCAAAAGCACTTATTGCAAAAACAAATAGACGGTATTTTTGACACGGACGGAACCCTGACTTACAGTGAGGGTTTAAAGAAAATCGTTTACACGTATTTTTATCGAAATCAATTTATTGTAGCCGATACAGCTTTACAACTTGTCCATCGCGTTACGACTATTGATACCACTACCAAAGCTAAATTAAAAGTAGTCAGAGTCAAAAAATCAGGGGATAGTAAACTTGCAGCTCCGCCTTATACTGTTAATTTAAGAAGTGCTGCCTTTGATCAACTTTTGTTTAATCAATCAGGGCTTCGTGGTCGTTATGAAAGTAAAAAAAATTGGAACTATGCTTCTATAATTGATGTTTATGATATTACGAAAAAAATCTATCTATTCAGTTTCTACATCTACCACGAAAATAAAATGAAAATGAGTGATTTATTGATAACTGAAAAGGCCTTGTATGCAATAGTAGGACATCAAATTGTAAAATATACTTTTGGAGCCCCAATTTTAACGCAACTAAAAAAATAAAATTAAAGATATACTGGCCAGTATCAGGGGTAAGATCGAAAACCTGTAGAAAAGAGTAGATCGAAATAATAATTATTAATTTTTTTATTATGAAAACAGATTTTTTAAAATTGATGGTGCTTCCAATGGTAGCATTCTCATTGGCTAGTGCTGCTGCTGTAACCACTAGTACGGCTACAGAAAGCCAAACGGCTACTGCAATTATTAATGGTTATATCCATTCACCACTCCCTTCCAGTTGTAAACTGGTAAACGTAGATTGCGATGTTACTGGAAATGCTTTTTGTATGAGTGGTTCTTCACAAGTATACGATAAAGATAGTGAAACGAACTGTGCTACGCCGCTTTTTAGAACTGTTAATCCGTAGATTAACGAATAAGTGCAGTTTATTCAAACTGCACTTATTTTTTTATTCCTTTAAATATTGGTCAAACCAATCGGTAATTCGTTTTGTAAGGTCCATTTTATTCTCCTTGATTACAATTACATGCTGGTCTTTTGGGTATACTAATAATACATTCTTTTTCTTGGCTCTCCTCAATGCATTATAAAAAAGTAAACTCTGTTCGTAGGGTAAATTAGTCTCCATTTTACCCACCCAAGACAGTAATGGTGTAGTAACATTATCTGCATAAAGTATTGGTGAATTTTTTAGGTACAACTCTTTGTCTTCATAAATAGATTTTCCTATTCTCCATTGTTGCGATTCACTTCTCCATAATTCTGGAATATTGAGACTTTTTGAGTTACTAAAATACCAACTTACCATGTCTGAAATTGCTGCACCCGATACTGCTGCTGCAAAAATATTCGATTTTGTAATGATGTAATTTGTTTCATAACCTCCGAAAGAATGCCCTATTAAGCCAATATGTTTTGAGTCAATCATTCCTGTTTTTACAACTGCATTGTTTGCAGCAACAACACAATCCAGTGCACTATTTCCGGTTTCTCCTTCATAATATTTCACATCAGGCATTAGTACAAAATAATTCTGTTGCACAAAATGTTTCACATTAAAACCGGTATCGTTGTATAAAGTCGGAATGCAATATTCGTGCAATGAGTTAGTGATTTGCGAGTAAACATTGATTATCATCGGATATTTTTTGCCTACTTCATAATTTACCGGATAATATAATAATCCTTGCAGTTTGTCTCCTTTTGAATTCGAAAATGAAATTAGTTCTACCTTTCCTTGATTGAAATTTTTATCATGGCTATTGCTTTCAAACAGAACTTTATTTACACCATTTTTAAAAGATACAATTCTTGGAGACTGATTGTGTGATTGTTCTCGATAGACATAGACTTCATTATTGGCTCTACGCAATTCATCTGATTTTGTATCATTATTTGCTACTGGAATTAAAATATTGGATGTCGAAACTAATTTGAATTGTTGTGCTTTGGTGGTTGCATTTCTTGATGAAACGATTAAATCATTATCTGAATTAATTTCAGTAAGAGCCCAACCGTTGTAATTATCATTTCCTACTTGCTTGATGTTCGAACCATCTACAGTGAAGTAAGTACCGCTTTCTCGTCCGTTTGTAATGCGTTTTAGTTTATTTGCTTTGATATTAAATTTAAAAATATCAAACTCATCTTGTACCAAAAGGTATTCTCCATCATCACTCCATCCTTTCATTCCAAAAACATGTGGTCTTGTTATATACTTTAAATCATTTGAAACCCATTCGGAACCTTTAGGTGGCATAATTGACACTGTAGATTGTGTTTTTATATTGTACAGCCACCAATTTTTATCTTTAAAATAGCATATGTACGCTCCATTTGGAGAAAAAGACAATAAGTAATTTTCACCAGGTTGCTTTTCTAAAAATAGCTTTTTGGTACCATCAGCCAGATTGTACAAGAAATAGTCAACCTCACCATAGCGTTTAAAATGAGGTGCATATGCAGTGGGATTGTAAAGTAATGCAACTGATTTACTGCCGTTAACCTGTACAAAAGGGAGTTCTTTACTTGTAATCGCATTCCAGCGCTTTTCTTCAATAAACCAAACCGATAAAGTGGAGTATCCCTCAAGATTTTCCCTACTTGCTTTTGGATAAATCCATAAATCTTCTGTATCCCAAACCTCGACATCTTCTTTTTTTGGTGTTGCCTCTTCTTTGAGTTTCGCGATTCCAAAAAATACTCTTTTACCATCACTTGAAATTTTGAAAGATTTTTTGGCAACAATTTCATGCTTTTCTGGAAAATTTAAGAATGATTTTGGTTCAAAGGTTTGAATACTGTTATCTTGGGTTTTGTAGAAGTTCAGTTTTGTGTATTTCCCGTTAATGCCCTCTTCGAGCCAAAAAACACCTTTTCCATATTCTGCTAATATCAGACCAGATAATTTGTTTTGCGTTGTGTGATATTCTGTTTTTTGGTTTGTCCTAAGATTTATTGTTCCGAAATTACTTTTCCCTTCATGGCTAGTGTGATAAAACAGGATATTGTTAGGCTGATCCAATTGGTATTCCGTTACATTTGGAACACGGATGATTTCTTTGTTTTTTATTGTTCTCATGATTAATTGCCCATCATTGGAATAGCTCACAATAATTTTCCCACTATTTGCAAATTCAAAAGCAGCACTATTCGCTATAACATAACTTTCACTACTTTCTAAGTTGGTTACTATTACTTTATCTCCTTGAAAGGCACCAAATGCAATTTCACCGCCAAATTTGCCCTGTGTTCCTAGTGGAAAGCTAAATCCAATATTTTTCTGCGTATGTTTTACGAAGAGTGTATCTGAACCATTGCTGTACTGCATATCAAATGATATCCAGTTTCCCTTTTGGGAAATAGCTCTGTTTTCTAATTTGCCCCACCTTTCATACTCTACTTCAGCAATATTCTTTTTGGAATGATCCTGCCCGTAAATAGAGCAGGATATTACTATGCAAAATGATAGAATTGTTTTTTTACAAGAATAACTGAAAGCGGTAGTACTATTTTTTTTAAATAGTTTCATAACTTTAATAACCTGTGTTTTGTGGTTGTAAATTTGGATTTGCATTCAATTCTAGCTCAGGGATAGGCCACAAAATATCGGAACTGTTCCAGCCTGGTTTTGAAACAGATAGTACTTCATCGACTGATCCAGTGCGCTTTAAATCAAAAAAGCGATGGCCGTGTTCCGTAAAAAATTCAAATCTTCGTTGTTTTTGAATTTCAGATAAAATTTCAGTTGCAATAGTTGAGGTAATTATTGGTAAACCAGCGGTCGTTCTTATCTTATTTAAATCCTCTTTTGCGCCTGTTAAATCGCCTAGTTTTGCTCTTGCCTCGGCTCTAATCAAATATTGTTCTGCTAAGCGCAACACAATAGAATATTCCTGCGAACTTGTAGTTGCGGTGCGCAGTTTGTATTTATTGGGATGATTCCATGTATTTAGTCCGGTGGTAACTGACTTTGTCCAATTCACTTTGCGTTGGTCGCCTGTTTCAAATGCATTCATAAAATCGGTACGAAGCGCACAAACTGGTGGCGGTCCTGATACGAAAATAAAAGTTGTACCTTCATTACTGTTTCGTACCGCAGTTGCTGATGCTAATTGCCAAATAGTAGTTTTACTATTTCTTAGAAAAATCTTGTTTAAATCCGTTTCCCAAGCATAAAGCGGACTATTGATAACAGTAGTTGCTTCATTTGCTGCTTCTGTATTTTTATTCATGTATAAATATACTCTGGCCAGCATGGCTTTGGCCACCATTTTATTGGGTTTTGCACGATCCGAAGAACTATAATTTTCAGGCAATCTTGAACTGGCGCTTTCTAAATCCTTCGCGATTGCTGCATATACTTGATCCGCAGAACTGCGCGTAACTTTTCTATTAATTTCATAATTAGTTCCTGTTATATATGGGATGCTACCATAAATTTGTAACAGATAAAAATGCACTAGAGCACGAACAAATAGTGCTTCACCCGACACTCTGTTTTTAACTACAATAGGCAACCCAGTCGAATTTTCAACACCTTGAATAACTGAATTTGCGTTATATATTTGACTATAGCTTGAAGTCCAAAGTGACGCCACAGTAGCATTGTCAGCCGTAAGCGCATTGTTGTAAATAGGTAGGGCAATTGTAGAGTTCGTATAATCTTGTAATTCATCAGCGTACAATCCCATTCTGACAGATGCACCAGTAGGTAACCCAGATAGGATGCCGCCGTCACGAAGTTGTGCATAGATTTGTGCCATTGCTGCATTTGCTGTCAATTCACTTTCAAACACTGTAGTTCCTGTAAGCTGAGAATTAGGCAATGGAACCTCCACAAAATCACTACAGGAACTTGAAGACAGTATCAGTGCCAAAACCAAAAGAATGCGATACACCTGAAATGGCTTTGTTAGTACCATTATAAATTGTAAATTTTTCATATTACTATTTTTTTGAGGATTAAAAGTTTAATGTCATTCCACCACTGATCACTTTTAGCGGAGGGAGGAATCCTGAGAACTTAAACTCGGGATCACCTGCTTTGTAAGATGTAAATGTGAGTAGGTTTTGACATTGAATAAAAAGTTTACATTTTACATTAGTGGTCGCTTGTAACGGAATATCATAGGAAAGTGATATGTTTTTTAGTCTGATAAAAGAGCCGTCTGTAATTACAGCATCGCTTTCTATGTATCTATAATAAGCGCTTACCGCAGCACCATTTAGTCCCGTAGTGTGCAGTTGCGAACTGCTTTGATCCCCAATTTGCTGCCAAGCATCACCACTAGTGTTGCTTTGGTTTACTTGACCACCTCCCGGAACATTTGAAATGTAATCGTAATTGTCTCTTTTTACGAACTGAAATAAAAAATCCAATTGCCAATTTTTATAGTCCAATTGGTTTTGGATGCCTCCAAAATATTTAGGAGATAAGTCCTTGCTAATTTGCTTGTCGCCTGCTGTTATGCTTCCATCCCCATTTAAATCTACAAAATCGTATAATCCTGTTTGTGGATTAACACCTTTGCTTTGGTATAATTTTACAATATCAATGGATTGTCCAATCACATACCGATTTGCAAAAGTGGAACCTGAAAGATTCGGAAAAGAAAGTAGTTTATTTTTTGCAACGGCCACATTGAAGTTTGTTGACCATTTAAAAGAGTTTGAATCAATATTTAGGGTTCGTACGGAAAATTCAAAACCTGAATTTTCAACGGTAGCATCAAGATTCGCATTCAATGACAAGAAACCTGTTGTAGCTGGCATAGGAATACCCACCAATTGATCGGACGAACGATTCTTATACAACGCTAGCGTACTAAAAATTCGGTCTTTAAAAAAACCAGTTTCTAAAGCTAATTCTAGTTTACGATTGGTTTCCCATCCAAAATCGGCATTATAAAGTCGTGTAGGTTGTAACCCAATTATGCCCTGATAATTAGCACCAGTTGTACCGTAGGTATCATAAAATTGATAATCTCCAATTTGATCATTGCCCGTAGTTCCATAACTAAAACGGAGTTTTCCAAAACTCATTTTACTATTTTCTGGATTGAATTTTTCTTTGCTAAAAATCCATGCAGCACCAATAGCACCAAAATTAGCATATTGTTTGCCTGGTCCAAATCGGCTAGAGCCATCTCGACGACCTGTAAAGTTTAAAAAGTATTTTTCGTTGTAACTGTAATTAACGCGACCAAAAAAAGCTTGATAACGGTATAAAAAGATATCGCTATTGGTTGTGTTTTTTGTAATTGCAGATGCTAAGTTATTAATCAGATTGTTGTTTGCAAAACCAATACCCGATTGGAATAGGCGTTCTGTGCGTTGTTGCTGGCTTGTCATCCCCAGTAGTACATCAAATTTGTGGTTTCCAAAAGTTTTGAAACCTCTTATTTGTGGCTCAATAATCCATGATTGTCTGCTGGTATGGTTTAAGTATAGTAAGGAATTGTCACTCCCAACTTCGTAAACGGGATTGTAAATCGTGGATGGTATCGTTCTGACTTCTTTGGTTTTTAAATCGGTAAAACCAAAGTTTGATTTTATTTCTAAACCTGGAATTAGTTCATATGACAACACACTGTTGGCCACCAAGTCATTGGTGTTCGCACGGTAGGTGCTATTTAGAGGTGCCAAAGGATTTTCGAAGGTATCATTTTCCCAATTCAGATTTCCATTTGAATCGTAGAGTGCGGGAGCGTTTGGTGCCAAATAACGCGCTGTTAATGTCAAATCTGTCGCTGCTTGTAGATTATCTTGCGCCGTGTAATTTCCCGAAAAAGAGATTTTGAATTTCTTATCTAAAGAAGTGTGGTTTATTGAGCTAAGAATACCGCCTTTAATATACCTAAAATCTCCCGGAAGGACTGTTCCCTCGGTTCTGTAGTTCCCACTAATCAAGAATTGTGTTGTTTCACTGCCACCAGAGATACTAGTTCTCAAATCATTAATTGTTGCTGAACCGCCTAATAATTCCTTTTGCCAATTAGTATATCGGGTTTGATCCCAAGCCCCATTTACATCATAATCAGTATCCGAGATTGGAATTCCATCATTGATAAATGCTTGTTTACGCATCGATAAATATTCCTCCGTATTCATAAGATCTACAAATTTTGTCGCTGTACCAACGGCTGTTGAGGCCGTTACTGAAATGTTTGTTTTACCTGATTTTCCTTTTTTTCTAGTAATTAAGACCACACCATTTGCTCCCCTTGAGCCGTAAATTGCAGTCGCATCGGCATCTTTTAATACTTCGATGCTTTCAATGTCATTGGGGTTAATACTGTTGAGCGGGCTGGCTTGGCTTGGTAATGCTGTTGAAGTGTTTGTGCTACCTATGGACTCGTTTGAATAGGGAACTCCATCAATAATGTATAATGGTTCATTCCCATCAAGACGAATGCTGTTGCGACCTCTAATTTTAATTTGGAAACCACCACCAGGAGTTCCCCCATCTTGAATGATATTGACACCTGCCATTCTTCCTTGCATTGCGGCTAATACATTTGTGACAGGTTGCTTGTCGATATCTTTTGCAGTCATTCTTGCAATGCTACCGGTTTGCTCTTTTTCTTTAATAGAATAATATCCGGCATTTATTACGATTTCTTTTAAAGTCGTTGCATCTTCAGTCAATTTTACATTGATAGTTACTTGATTTGCAACTACAATTTGAATCGTTTTATAGCCTAGATAGGAAAAAACCAAAACATCATTCGCCGCTGCTAGTATAGTGTAATTGCCGTTTTCATCAGAAAATGCTGTTGTTGGCTTATTATTAACCTTTATGGTTACCCCAGGAACTGTGCTGGTATCATCGGTAATTTTACCTTTGATAGATCGTGTTTGCGCATTTAATCCTGTTATGAAGCACAGGAAAAGGATGCAGTACAGTTTGGACAGTTGTGTTGTTGTCCAAAACTTCAAAAATGATTTTTTTTTCATACTTTTGAATTGGTTTAGTTAGACTTCGGTTTAGTTTGCTTTGGTCCTCTATTCGTCCGCCAAGAAGAGTTAGAGGGCCTTTTTTTTGTGATTAGCCTCGAAAGCGCTAAGGCATAGATTTTATTTTTTATTAAGTCATAGGCGTTATCTGTATTTTATTAGGTGTTGTCACATCTAAGCAAGCCGTGTGATGTGAAAATAAATAGTTATTTTTCTTAGTTATTGCTGTTTATATAAAAGCATTGGAACCATAAAGCCAACAAATTATCAGTGTAATTAAAGCTAGAATTAAAGTAACTTTTATAGTTTTATAGTATTTCATGTTTTTGTTGTTTGTTTCCTGTTTTTCAATTTATTATTTCGATTTGCGCTATTACTGTTACCACAAACCTTGAGAACACTCTTTTTTGGGTGCAAAGGCGTTTGAATTTAAGTTGTTTTTTTAGGAAAGTACACTGCCGTTGCCAGTTGCAGCCCAACGCAGGCAGTGCGTTTCCAAACTAACTAATTCAATTAATTGATTGATTTACGATACTGTAAAAAAGAAGATTTGCTAAGAATAAAAGGGAGTAACTTTTGCGCATAAAAAATGGCATGGAACTCAGCTTACTGCCCTTGAGGTACTGGTATACCGTGCAACAATAAGTGAGCCCACGCCATGGGACGTGAGCATCTTACTTATCATCTAGTTGCAAAAATTACCAGTTTTCAAGAGCTAGATTCTAAGCGAATGCTTCAATATTTTATTTGAAGGATCGCAAAAATACAATTCATTTCTGAATAGGAAACAAATATAGAAATATTTTTTAAATACTGGCATATATCCCAACAATATTTTTATTAATAAAATGGAAATTGCTTGAAAACATATTAAAATGGAATTTAATGCAGATTTACAAAAATATATAGGAAGAAGAATTTCTGAAATAAGATTAAAGAATAACCAAACTCAACAGGACATTGAATTTTTGACTGGTATTGATTCTGCAGAGGTAAGTAAGTATGAAAGTGGTAAACGAAATTTAACGCTAAAAACTTTAATGAAGTTTGCTAGAGCTTTACAAGTTCATCCTAAAGAATTGTTTGATTTTGAATTTGATATTAAAAAATACCGAGTTGATGAGTAAACAAAAAATAAGAATTTGAAAGATGCCTAAGCATCTTTCAAATTCTTATTTTTTAATGAGGAAAACCGTAAAAAATAGTAGAAGTGGTTTTGTATATTTCATTAATAGTAATATTATCTCTAAATTAGCAAAGTGAAAATATGGGTGACAATACTATCGTTTATTGTGCTGTTTCTTTCAGCAGTACCATGCTCTGCATACGCTAAACATTCAGAATGTAGTATGGAGAAAAGCTGTGAGAATGATTCTCATGAATGCGGTAATGATTGTAACGGAAAGTGTTCTCCATTTTACACATGTGGGACTTGTGTTGGATTTACAATAAATTGCAGTACTTTTTACTTTGTTCAAAAACCTGATTTTAATTCAGATATCGCCATCGCGATAATATCATACGATAAGTTTGTTAATTCTTCCTACATCTGCAAAATCTGGCAACCTCCTAAAATTTCTTAATATATTACTTGTTTTAAGTTGCTTGATGCTAAAATCGATGCAACATTATTTTATATATTAATATTAAGAAATTATAAATGTTTAAATATTTTTTATTGATTGTGGCAATAGCGACTATTGGCACTGCACAAGGGCAGAATAAATTTAAAACCGTTGTTAAAGATTCTGAAACCAATGAACCGATTGCAGGTGTAACTGCCAAAATTGAAGTTTTGAATCTAGTATCTGTATCCGATCCTAATGGGTTTATTACTTTTGAAAACGTTCCTGATGGAGCACATACCATATCATTTTTCATTGATGGTTATAAGGAGCACACACAATCATTTCAAATGCCGTTTATAGGCGAACTTCTTGAAATATCATTAGAAAGCGAAGCGGAAGAGATGGATGAGATTATAGTGACTTCAACCAGAGGCACGCGAACTATTAGTAACATTCCTACCAGAGTGGAATTCATTGCTGGAGAAGAATTGGAAGAAAAAGCCAATATGAAACCTGGAGATATACGAATGATGCTTAATGAAAGTACAGGTATACAAACACAGCAAACCTCTGCAACTTCAGGAAATTCATCGATTAGAATCCAAGGACTAGACGGAAGGTATACTCAAATATTAAAAGACGGTTTTCCTGTTTATTCTGGCGCTTCAAGTGGATTGGGTTTATTACAAACCCCACCGTTAGATTTGAAACAGGTTGAGATAATTAAAGGTTCTGCTTCTACTCTATATGGTGGTGGAGCAATCGCAGGTTTGGTAAATCTTATATCAAAAACACCTACAAAAGAAAGAGAATTGCGTTTTTTACTTAACGGTACGTCGGCACTTGGGTTGGACATTAATGGTTTTTATTCTCAGCGATTTAATAAAATAGGATTGACCGTTTTTGCATCGCATGATAGAAATGCACCTTATGACCCTGCGGACATTGGCCTAACGGCTATTCCAAAGTTTGAGCGTTTTAATTTTAATCCAAAAATATTTGTTTATTTTAATGAAAACACAAAACTTGATTTTGGTGTAAATGCTGTTTTTGAAGACCGTATTGGAGGCGATATCGATTATATAAATGATGAAAGCGGTCATCCTGATAGTTATTTTGAAAAGAACAAAACCAGAAGATTAAGTACTCAATTTGTAATTACACATAAGTTTAATGAAAAAGAATTATTGACGGTACGTAATAGCTTTAATAATTTTAGTCGTGCAATAAACATCCCTGATTACACCTTCGATGGTTTGCAAAACAGTACCTTTTCTGAAATTACATATTCTTATAATGGCAATGTATCTGAGTGGGTTACAGGAGCTAATTTATATACAGATAATTTTTCTGAAAAGGAAATAACATCTTTTCCTTTAAGAAATTACAGTCAGATAACGTACGGAGCTTTTGTTCAAAATACTGTAAAAGCCAAAGAATGGCTTGATATTGAAACTGGTTTACGAGGCGATTATTTTATTGATTATGGATTTTCGCTTTTGCCAAGAATTTCAGCATTATTTAAAATCAGTAATAAACTTACGTCAAGACTTGGTGGAGGATTAGGTTATAAAACACCAACCATCTTTACGGAGGAAAGTGAGCGTATACAATACCGAAATGTTCTTCCCATCAATAGTGATTTTAATACTCTTGAAAAAAGTTATGGTGTTAATTTTGACGTTAATTACAAAACAAATATTTCCGAAGAGATATTACTTTCTTTTAACCAGTTATTCTTTTATACAAATGTAAATAACCCTCTAATTCTAACTCCTGTGCCAAATGAAATCTATCAGTTTGTAAATGTTGATGGCTATTTAGACACCAAAGGAACTGAAACAAATATCAAATTAGGATATAAAGATTTCAAACTATTTCTGGGTTATACCTACACAGATGCTTCAATAGACAATAATGGTATAAAATCTCAAAATCCTTTAACAGCAAAACATAGACTTAATAATGTTTTGATGTATGAAGTGGAAGATAAATGGAAAGCAGGTTTGGAGGCGTATTATTATAGCCCGCAAAAATTAAATGATGGTTCTACGGGAAGAGATTACTGGATTTTCGGTTTTATGATTGAGAAATTATGGGAAAACTTTTCTATCTATGCGAACTTTGAGAATTTTACAGATACCAGACAAACGAAATTTGGAAGTATCTACAGTGGTCCAATTACAGACCCAGTATTTAAAGATATCTATGCTCCTCTAGATGGATTTGTAGTAAATGCAGGAATTAAAATAAAACTATAAATATCGCCCAAAATAATACTAAAAAACAACTAATGAAAATAAAAAATAATATCGACAAACTCGGATTAAGCGGCATTATTATAACTGCTTTTTTATCACCTTGTTGTTTTCCTCTTTTTGCTTTTGGAGCATCAGCTTTAGGCTTGGGTAATTTTGAATTATTTGGTGGTTGGACATTGTGGGTTTTTCAAGCAATGGTTTTAATTTCGATTGGAGGGCTTTATATTTCTTATCGAAAGCATCTTTGCCTTTATCCTTTAATGATAGCAATTCCGAGTGGTGTAATAATATTTTATGCTTATCTTTTCAGTAAACTTCAAAACTCAACTTACTTGATTTACGCAGGAATGTTTGGGTTTTTTATAGCAACTGCTGTAAATTATTATCGCAACAAACTGCATGGAAATTGTAAGGCATGTGCAATATATGAAGGAAAAAAAGTAGAATTAGAATCAACTATTACATGCCCAAATTGTGGTCATAAAAAAACAGAAATGATGCCTACAAATGCTTGTGAATTTTTTTTTGAATGTGAAAATTGTAAAACAAGATTGCGTCCACTCGAAGGAGATTGTTGCGTGTATTGCAGTTACGGAACTGTGAAATGTCCCCCAATTCAAGCTGGTTCTGGTTGTTGTTAATTAGTCCTACCGATAACAGCTATCGTTACGAGCGGACAAGAACAATGAAATCTGTGTTGAACGGAACTAGAGGTAGTTTTAAAAAGAGAAATTTCTTAGCCAAAGCTATATCCCATTTGTTTCAACACCTTTCGATTTTTGTGTAGATGGATTTTTTTGATTGTTATTTCAGACAAATAAGCCAATTTTGTCTGAAGTAACAAATATTTAGTATGATTCTCATAAAAATACCCCCCAAATAGTGTCTAACTTTTGAGGGGTATTTCATATTTGGAGCGTTTTTTTTTATGATATTTTAAAAATAAGTCGAAATCCCAATGTTAAACCCAGCAGTAGTTGCAGGAGGGTTTCCTAAAATATCGGTTTGTTTCTGAAAGCGATAATTTAGTCTAAAAACAGTCTGTGAGGTAGGACGGAAACTTAACGCAGGCATGATGCTCCAAATATCTTCTCCAATATTTCCACCGGTCTCTTTAAAAGTCCCTACGTTCCAGTCTACATATTCTACTCGACAAGCGATGTTTAATACCGCGTTTTCCCATCCTAAAATGTTTTTTTTAAGAATTGGTTGAACTACATCCATAAAGCCACCAAACTGTTTGTTTCCAAATTGCTGTCCGTATGTTTTCGGAACATCTACTTTAATCCATGCCCATTCACCTGTTATAAATGTTTTTACTTTTGGCAAAGTAGTGTTAAAGTCTATTGCAAAAACATCAACACGTCTTTTTTCGTCTATTATTACCCCATCATCTTGATACTTATTGAAGACCCCTCCCATATAGGATAGTCCTAACTCCCCAATTTTACTGTTTCGAATAGCAATTTTACCAGTAAATAACGGTGTACCACTATTTATTTCTTCAAAACGTTCCGGATTGTTTTTGGCAGCTGGTAGAAAAGTTTTGTTCTCTGTATTTTCAATTATCGAATTATCGAAACTTCCTGAAAAATAAGCTTCATATCCAATCATCCAATTGTTCGAATATTTTTTTCCAAAAAGCCCAGCCCCAGCATTGCTAAAAGTGCTCGGTAACATTTGTGTTGCTGAAATGGGTCTATCGGTAAATTCCCATTTTGGACCATCATGATTCTGATTGAAAGCCCCAATAGGATTCATGATTATTCCTCCTCTAAAATTAACCAAGGGATTAAATTCAACATCGACAGAGGCGAATTCTATAGCGATTTCCTTTCCACCTTCTTCAAATTCGATCTCGCTTAAAAATTTCACACGTTTGCTGATTGCCGATGACATAAAAATGGTTAATCGTCTGGCTTGAAATTGATGTCCTTCGGAAACGCCATCGGTGGAAAGGCGTTGCCAATTAGCTTCCAGATAACCTCCAACGGCTATGGGTGTTTTTCCAATATTTAAAAAAG
The DNA here is from genome assembly GCF_011365745.1 of Flavobacterium turcicum. Classification (GTDB taxonomy): domain Bacteria; phylum Bacteroidota; class Bacteroidia; order Flavobacteriales; family Flavobacteriaceae; genus Flavobacterium; species Flavobacterium turcicum. Next base: position 87,793 of record NZ_JAAOBY010000007.1, read on the forward strand.
GACGATTATAAACAGCATCCATATTTAAAGCTTGTTTTGTACTGTCTTTAGACGTCCTTTTTAGTAAAACAGGGTCGATTTGTGAATAGAAATTTATAGAAAATAAAAATGTTATGAATAGGAGTTTTAGTCTCATTTTAATGATATTTTAAGGGTGCCGTTATCTATTATGATCGGAAAATTTCGTAAATTTCTATCAGCCGGGCCGTTTTCTAAACTTCCTTTGTTGCTAAATTCACTTCCATGTGCCGGACATTGTAATTTATCTCCAAAAACCTGCAGTTCTGCTCCTTGATGAGTGCATTGCATAAATAGTGCGCTATAATTATTCGCGTCAAAACGATAAACACAAATAGGATGGGTCAGTTTTTCGTTTTGTATGATTACGTATTTTTTATATTCTATGATTCCCTTATTTTTGATTTCAAAATCAGTCAATGGAACTAGAATATCTGAACCTTTTATCTCTTTTTCCAAAATTTTAGATGTGCTGCAGCTTTGTAATAAAGTAAGAGTTGAAATTCCTGCTAAACAACCAAAACCACATGTTTTTAAAAAATCTTTTCTGTTCATAATTACAATGATTTTATAAATTTTAGTAATGCCTCTCTGTCTGATTGTGAAAGATTTTGATAGCCTGTTTTACTGTTGTTTGCTTCGCCACCATGCATTAAAATGGCACTTTCAATACTATTTGCTCTACCATCGTGCATTAAGAAATAGTTCCCTCCTTGTGCGTCTTCAGAAAGCCCTATTCCCCATAGTGGTGGTGTTCTCCATTCGTAAGTTTTTGCGCTTCCTTCAGTATAACCATCGTCTAAACCGCTTCCCATATCGTGTAATAACAAATCGGTGTAAGGAGCGAATGTTTTATTTGAAAGGGCCTTAATAGGTGAATAACCTGTTTTCAATTCAGATTTATGACAGCTTGCGCAATTAATTTGGTTAAAAATGGTTGCTCCTTGTTTAACAACTGCATCACCTTGATTGCGTTGAATTGGTGCTTTTAATGTTTGCAAGTAAAAAACAACGTCGTTTACGGTACTTGTCGCAATTTCAGGATCAATTTCCAGATTAGTATAAACGTCAATAGGATTAAATATAGAGGTAATTCCGATGTCTTGGTTGTAAGCATTTACGGTTTGGTGCAATAAATCAAAAGCCGCGGCTTTTTTGCCAAAACGGCCTATATATTTTCCGTTTTGAGAAACAGCATTTGATGTTGGGATTACAAAGTCAGGAATGTCTATCCAGTTTGGAACACCCGATATTCCATCGCCATTAACGTCATTAGGATCTGCCATTGCCAGGATAGTTGCATCTGTAACAGATTCTAAAAATCCTAAACCTGTATTTGCTGGTGGCGTAAATTTAGCAAAAGTAGCTCCAGATGGGATTTGTTCGGGTAAAAATCCGGGTAGCGATCTATTTTGTAATTGTGGGCCACCTTGGTTTAGGAACAAGTTTCCTGTTTCATCAATTTGTCCAAAACGGGTAAGTGTGGTAGAGGGGTGTCCTTTACCGTCGCCAGCATGACAACTGATACAGCTTGACGCAACAAAGGTAGGACCAAGTCCTGTTTCACGGGTAAAAACCTCATTGAATGCCGCATCACCTTTTAAGAAACGTGCTAACTCTTCATGGGAGAGCCCTTCAACGGTTCCATCTAAAACTTCATCATCAGCAGGAATTTCAGTATAATTTTCATCACAAGATGTGAATAACAGGATCAAGAGTATTGGTATAACCCAAAAAAAAAAGTGTATTGTTTTCATTTGCATAAATTAAATTTTAGGCAAAGCTAAATAAATATTTCGTATTAAATAAAAATATAATAATAAAAATTAATTAATCCCTAAATCATATAAATTTTATTGTTACTTTTGTATTAGTGAAATGGATGAACCTCATACTATCAATTTATCTAACAGCACTTTCATTTTTGCCTTGTGCTGATTTGGAAGTAAATAGTTTGGTACATACATCAAAGGAACTTTCCTCCTATAAAGAAAACCATTCCCACAATAAAGAAAAAGATTTGTGTTCTCCTTTCTGCGCTTGCAATTGTTGTGGAGTGCAAATATTAAGTCATTTTCCAATTAAATTCGATTTTCCTTTAATTTCTGCGGTTATAAAAACCAAAGAGCCATTCTATAAATCTATTTTTGCTTCCAATTTCTTCGGAAGTATTTGGCAACCGCCTCAAATAGCATAATGATGCCCGAGTAATTTCGGGTTAGAAAATTGTGACCTTTTCACAAATAATGGCAAATATTCTATTTGCTGATTTCTAATTCATTATAATATTTCAATGTTAGACAAAATCATACAATTTAGTATAAAGAACAAGTTCATTATACTCTTATTTACCCTTGTGCTTATAGCCTGGGGAAGTTATTCTATTAAAAATTTACCGCTGGATGCCTTGCCAGATGTAACTAATAATCAAGTACAAATAATTACTACTGCCCCTACTTTAGCAAGTCAGGAAGTAGAACAATTAATTACCTATCCACTCGAACAAGCTGTAAAAACGATTCCAAAAGTAATTGAATTACGAAGCATTTCTCGTTTTGGATTATCTGTGGTAACTGTTGTTTTCAAAGACGATGTAGATATATATTGGGCAAGAGAGCAAATTTTTCAACGCTTAAAGCAAGCTGAAGAAAACATACCTAAATATGCAGGTTCTCCAGAATTAGGACCTATTTCTACAGGTCTAGGAGAAATATATCAATACGATGTATATGCCAAAAAAGGCTATGAAGATAAATACGATGCCGTAAAATTACGAACCATTCAGGATTGGATTATCACTCCACAATTACAGGGTATTGAAGGTGTTGCCGAAGTCAGTACCTGGGGAGGAAAATTAAAACAATACGAAGTGGCTATTAATCCAAATAAACTAAATAGTTTAGGAATAACCATTACCGATATTTTTGAGGCTTTAGAAAAAAATAATCAAAACACAGGCGGTGCTTACATTGAAAAAGACCAATACTCTTATTTCATTCGTGGTGTTGGTATGGCTACAGGCATCAAAGATTTAGAAAATATAGTGGTTGCCAATAAAAACGGTGCACCTATTTTAATTCGAAATGTAGCCGAAGTTAGAGAAGGTGTAGCACTACGTTATGGGGCATCTACTAAAGACGGAAAAGGAGAAATTGTATGTGGAATGGCTCTTATGCTAAAAGGAGAAAATTCAAGTGCAGTTGTCAATAGAGTAAAAGAAAAAATGGATCAGATCAACAAAACTCTTCCAGAGGGAGTGGTTGCTGAAGCTTTTATCGATAGAGGAAAATTAGTAGATAGTGCCATAGGAACTGTTACTAAAAACCTATTGGAAGGTGCATTAATAGTAATATTTGTATTGATCTTATTTCTTGGAAATCTTCGTGCAGGACTAATTGTAGCATCTGTAATTCCATTATCAATGCTTTTCGCTGTGATTTTGATGAATACCTTTGGAGTAAGCGGAAATCTAATGAGTTTAGGAGCAATCGATTTTGGAATTATTGTCGATGGTGCGGTTATAATTGTCGAAGCAACAATGCATCATTTGCAAAAACTCAAAAGAAAAAAAGATTTATCCCAATCTGAAATGGATGAAGAGGTATATCAATCGGCTTCCAAAATTAGAAACAGTGCCGCTTTTGGGGAAATAATTATCTTAATCGTGTATTTGCCAATCCTGGCATTAGTTGGCACAGAAGGTAAAATGTTCCGACCAATGGCAATGACAGTAGGATTTGCAGTAATAGGTGCATTTGTTATGTCTTTAACTTATGTACCAATGATGAGTGCGATGTTCTTATCCAAAAATACAGAACACAAAACCAATTTTAGTGATAGAATGATGGCTTGGTTCGAGGGAATATATACCCCGTTTTTAGAAAAAGCATTGCGTTTCAAAAAAGCAGTTTTGGCAATTTCATTAGGTCTATTTGTATTGGCGCTAGTAATTTTTCAAAATATGGGTGGCGAATTCATTCCAACAATTGAAGAAGGAGATTTAGCCTTAAATGCTACAATTATGACCGGAAGTTCGCTTTCGCAAATGGTAAAAACAACCACAGAATATGAAAAAATTCTAAAAGCTAAATTTCCCGAAATTAAAACCATAGTAACCAAAATTGGAAGTGGTGAAATTCCAACGGATCCAATGCCTATAGAAAGTGGGGATATGATTATTGTACTTAAAGACAAAAGTGAATGGACAGGTGATTACGACAATTGGGAAGATTTAGCCAATGCAATGAAAGAAGAAATGGAAGCCATTCCAGGTGCTAATATTGAAGTTTCACAACCAATTCAAATGCGATTCAACGAGTTAATGACCGGAAGCCGAAGTGATATAGCCATTAAAATTTTTGGTGATGATTTAGAAATTTTAGATACTAAAGCCAAAGAATTGATTGCTAAAGTCAATAATATTGAAGGCATTGGAGACTTAAAAGCAGATAAAGTAACAGGCTTACCGCAAATTACTGTAAAATACGATTACAATAAAATTGCATTATATGGTTTGAATATTACCGATATCAACCAAATCATCCGCTCTTCATTTGCAGGAGAAAGCGCAGGTAAAATCTATGAAGAAAGCAAACGATTTGATGTAGTGGTGAGAATGGATGCAGCTAGCCGAACAGATATTACAGATGTGAGTAATCTATTTATTCCTTTACCAAACGGACAACAAGTACCACTATCACAAGTAGCAACGGTTTCTTATGAGCAAGGCCCTGTTCAGGTTTCTCGTGAGAATGGTAAACGTAGAATTACTGTTGGATTAAACGTTCGTGGTCGAGATATAAAAAGCGTTGTCGAAGAAATTCAGGCTAAACTTGATAAAGATTTCAAACTTCCCCCAGGTTATTATGTTACTTATGGAGGACAATTCGAAAACTTGATTGAAGCTACTAAAAGACTTTCGGTTGCTTTACCTATTGCATTAGCATTAATAATGGTGCTGCTATATTTTACTTTCAATAGTATGAAACAATCTTTGCTAATATTTACCGCCATCCCATTATCAGCCATTGGAGGTGTTTTCGCACTATGGATGAGGGGAATGCCTTTCAGTATTTCGGCAGGAATTGGATTTATAGCCCTTTTCGGAATCGCAGTGTTAAACGGAATTGTATTGATTTCTTATTTCAATCAATTGAAATCTGAAGGAATAACCGATCCATTACAAAGAGTTTTAATGGGTACAAAAACACGGTTACGACCTGTTTTAATGACAGCTGCTGTTGCGTCTTTAGGATTTATGCCAATGGCATTATCCACCAGCGGTGGAGCTGAAGTACAAAAACCATTGGCAACGGTTGTTATTGGAGGATTATTATCGGCTACATTATTGACGTTGATTGTTTTACCAATACTTTATTTATTGTTTGAAAAAGGAATTAAAGCAAGAAGAAAAATAAAAACACCAATCGTTACCCTAATAGTTTTATTGATAAGTAGTTTTTCTTTTGCTCAAAATAGCCAGCCTATTTCATTACAAAAAGCTATCGAAATTGCAAAAACCAATAATATTGATTTAAAGATTGCTGATAAGGAAATTGAGAAACAAACGGTTCTGAAAAAGACAGCATTTCAAGCAGATCCTTTGCAAGTGCAATATCAGGGTGGGCAATTCAATAGTAAATATTATGATAGCAATGTTTCGATACAGCAGTATTTTCCAATTGGAAGAATTACAAAAGCCAATCGTCAATTGCAGGAAGAATTGGTGAAACTAGCTGAAAAACGAAAAGCATTATCCGAATATGAAATCGAAAAAGCAGTAACAATCGCCTACTATCAATATTTATATGGTGTTTCTGTACAAAAACTAAATGCAGATTTATTGGAAATTTATTCTAAATTCCTAAAGAATGCAGAACTACGTTTTGAAACAGGCGAAAGCGGAAAAATTGAAGTAATCAGTGCCAAAGCAAAGTCAAAAGAAATAGAAACACAGCAAGCGCAACTCGAATTTGATTTGGCAATTTACCAAAAACAATTACAATTTTTTATTCAAACGGAAGAGAATATTGTACCCGATAGTACAACGCCAATGCAATATTCATTTCAACCGAATGAAAACCAATCCAAAGTAGAAACGTTGGTAACCGATTATTATACACAGCAAATTTCGGTGTATCAAAAAGAAGCCAATACTTTTAAAGCATTGCGAACACCAAAATTAGGATTAGGTTATTTTGGACAAACCATTGATACCAAATCTTATTTTCAAGGGTTTACGGCAGGTTTACAAATTCCTTTATTTGGTGGGGTAAATTCAGCTAAAGCTAAAGCATCTGCTATCAGTATTTCGCAATCCCAATTAGAATTAGACAAAAATAAATTGACTTTGAAATTACAAATGCAGGAATTGAAAAATGATTTCGAAAAGCAACAAAAAGCATTAGATTATTATCAAAAGGAAGGTTTGCTATATGCAGAACAAATAATTGCAACGGCTCAAAAAAGTTATGCCAATGGTGATATGAGTTATTGGTATTACATCAGTTTTTTGAATCAGGCTATCGACATCAAAAAGCAAAATGCCGAAGCTACCAATGCTTATAATCAAAGTGCTATTCAATTGCAATTTCCATCTATTTCTAACAAATAAAATTTCTCAAAATGAAAAATATAAATTCAAAATTCAAAATTTTCTTAATACTTAATACTTTATTCTTACTACTTCTCACCTCTTGTGGAGAAAAGAAAACAGAAGAAGCAGGTCACGAAGAAGAAAAATCAGAAAACGAAGTAGCATTAACAGCCTTACAATTCAAAACAGTTGGTATTCAAACAGGTTCTGTAGAAAACAGGAATCTTAATTTAGTGATTAAAGCCAATGGATATACGACAGTTCCACCACAAAATATGGCTAACATTTCAACCTTAATTGGAGGAACGGTTAAGGATATTTTTGTTTTAGAAGGCACCTATGTAAACAAAGGAAAAGTACTGGCAACTATTCAAAATTTAGAAGTAGTTGGAATGCAGGAAGATTATAATTCGGCTGTTGCCAATATTGAATACCTGCAATTAGAATACAATCGCCAGAAGACATTAACTGATGAAAATGTAAACCCTAGAAAAGTACTTCAGGAAGTAAAATCAAAACTAGCTGTTGAAAGAGCCAGAGCAAAAGCTGCAAAAAACAAATTGCAAGCCCTGAATATGAGTACAAGCGGATCAAGTTTGGTACCGATAGTTTCACCAATATCCGGTTATGTTGGAAAAATCAGCATTGCCAAAGGAGCATTTGCCGAAACAGGAATAACCCTTTTTGAAGTCGTGGATAATAGCCAGATGCACTTGGACTTAAACGTTTATGAAAAAGATTTGGAATCAATTTCTGTGGGGCAAACGATAGACTTTATTTTGACTAATCAAGGAAACAAATCCATTAAAGGAAAAATATTTGGTATCAATAAATCCTTTTCAAATGAAAGCAAAACCGTTGCTGTTCACGCCAAAATTAATCCAGCTGATTCCAAAGATTTAATTTCTGGAATGTATGTTTCTGCCAATATCAATATTAAAAATGCAACCGTCCCTGCCCTACCCAAAGATGCTGTTGTAAAAAATGGAGATAAATACTTTGTCTATATCCAAGAAGAACACGAAGAAAAAGCCACAGGTAAAAAAGCAGAAGCTCACGAACACAAAGAAGGCGAAGCACATTCTGAAGAAGCTGTTGGCGAGGAAGAAGGACACAACGAAGTACATTTCAAAGCAATAGAAGTTGTACCAGGAACAACAGATTTAGGGTATACCGAAGTGAAATTTGTTGAAGCAATTCCTGCCGATGCAAAAATTGTAATTAAAGGAGCTTTTTATTTACTGTCTGCTATGAAAGGTGGCGGTGAGCATACACATTAATAAGTAGTTTAAGAAGCATTAGTAAATTTTATTCACAACAATAGCTCGAATCGAACGAAGTGTGATAAAAAATATCCTAAAACGTTATGGGCAATTAGAAAATTTAAGACTATCTAAAACCGCTAGTATTATTTGTATTGGCGGTTGTGATAGTAAATTAATTGATGAAGACTATGCCCCCAAAATAATATTAGAAAAATCATTAATTGCTGAATATGAAAACAACAAAATATAGTTTTCTGCGAAATACTAGCGGAATAAAAAAGATAATAATTTGTCTTACCTTATCATTATTGTTGTATTTCATTTTACTGTTTTTTAAAATTGATATTAAAAACAGGATAATTTTATCCTGGGATATCTTTTGTCTTTCTCTAATTATATTTAGCTGGGCATTGTTTTTTACTACCACAAATAAAGATCTATGTGAGGTGGTAGATCGTCAGGATGATGGACTTAAAGTGATTTTTACGATAGTGCTCATTGCTGTTTGTGTTAGTTTGTTTGGTACTTTACTTCTTTTAAAAGGTACAGAAGAATCGTCCTTTAACAGAATATTTGATGCAATCGTTTCATTATCGCCCATTTTAGTGTCGTGGACATTGCTTCATACAATTTTTACAATTCGGTATGCACACTTATATCACGACCATAATCAATTAAAAACGGGTAGTAATGTTGGAGGTATCAAATTTCCTTGTAAGGAGGAGCCTGATTATATTGATTTCGCCTATTTCTCATTCGTAATTGGTATGACATTTCAAGTTTCAGATGTCCAAGTAAGCTCAAAGGTTATCAGAAGATTTGTTTTGTTGCACAGTCTAATTTCATTTGCGTTCAATACAATTATTGTGGCACTGACTATTAATAGTATTGCCAGTTTTAAATAACTATTTAATATAAAAAATTTAGAAAATGAACAAAAGACTCAATTGTTGGAAGTGTGTATTAATGCTTTCAGGTTTGCTTGGAATGGCTACCATTTTTTCATAATAACATTAACGAAGGATCAAATTAGGGTTTTAAATAATTCCTATTTGCACTCTCTTTTATATAATTTAAGAAACATTTTAAATCTAATTTGATGAAAAAATTAATCATACTAGGAATTATAAATATTGCAATAATGACGATTGTTTTTTCCTGTAAAGAAGAGAAAAAAGTACAAAAGGTTCATATTCACAAAAAGGCAGAAGCCCATATGATAGTCTACGAATGCCCTATGAAATGTGAAAAAGGGAAATTTTATGACATTTCTGGAAAATGTCCTGTTTGCAAAATGTCATTAATAAAAATTGAACACGAAGAAAATAAAAACCATTTAGAACATAATCATAAATAACTAAAAAAGAAACACCAACACAAATATGATGCAAACAGTAAACAGCTTTGGTGCAGACAGGAAGAAAAAATAAATCACCAAACAAACAATCAGGTTGTTCTATTCACAATGATTCAGAAAATCATTCTGATGATGTTCATAAACGCTAAAGCGAAAGAAATGTCTGCCGAAGATAAATAAAACGGCTGTTCGCACGATCTAGAGCACAAGCATTAAAAAGTAGAACATAAATGAGTATTGTTTTCTGTATCCATTTGCATTATAAAAATTTTGATTAAAAAGACAGAAGAATGAAAAACAAAATAAATTTGTTACAAATAACCAATTTAGCGGTGTTGTTTTTTTGCATAAACTTTGCAAATGCCCAGAATTTAGACATTGATGTTTTAAGAAACATAAATCATAATAGGAACAAATCACTGGATCCAGCATCAAAAGGAATTACAAATAGTCTAGCTCCTGTAAGTATTGGAACTCCAATTATTATGTACTCTGTCGGATTGATAATGAAAGATAGTACAGTCAAAAAGAAAGCTATTTTTATTGGAGAAGCCTTTTTGGCTTCAGGATTTATAACATTTGCTTTAAAAAAAACAGTAAATAGAGAACGACCATTTGTAACTTATCCAGATATTGAGCAAGTTACAACAGCAACCGGACCTTCTTTCCCATCAGGGCACGCTTCTTTAGCTTTTGCAACTGCCACTTCCTTGAGTATGGCGTATCCAAAATGGTACATTATTGCTCCTTCGTTTGCGTGGGCAAGTGCAGTAAGCTATTCTCGTATGGTATTGGGTGTTCATTATCCAAGTGACGTGTTAGCTGGCGCAATCATAGGAAGCGGATCAGCTTATCTTTCCTATAAATTGAATAAATGGGTTAATAAAAAACAGAGGAAAAAAATCCCACAACTTTGGGAATAAATAGTTCTTTTTATTTAAAATCAAATACTTATGTTTTATATATAGTAAAAATAAAAAGGTTACAAACATTCTAAAACGAAAGAAATACCCAACATCTGCAATGAAGTCTTTAAAAAACTTAAACCTATCCCAAACTGCCAGTATCATTGATGATTTTGAAAACTATTTCAAGGCAGTAGAACCGATTAGGCAATGCTTTTAGGAAGTACATTTCTTTTAATAAAAGATGAAGGAGAAATGGTCTCTGGATTCTCATAACTAAAAATACAATTTAAAAAAATGAAAAATATATTTAACAAACGATTTTCATTACTATATTCATTTATATCAACTTATGTTCTGATTTCTTTCGGGATAAGAATTTCCCTTTATGCTTTATCATTTGATGATATTGATTTTTCTCTTATTTCAATTATCAAAATTTTCAGTTTAGGATTTTTCTTTGACCTATCAGTAGCTTTGTTTTTTTCTACAATTTATTATTCATATCTACTTGCTTTACCTTCAAAACTTGTCGGTAGCATACTTGATAAGGTAATTACTTATTTTTTAATGGGTATTTTACTATTCATTAGTATTTTTTCTTTTGTTGCGGAATTTCCATTTTGGGAGGAATTCAATACAAGGTTTAACTTTATTGCTGTTGATTATTTAATATATACTTACGAAGTTTTTGAAAATATAAATCAATCCTATCCAATCCCATTAATAATTTTGGTTCTATTTACTTTAATCTTCATTATATATGTCATTTATAAGAAGAAAAATGTTTTTAGGGAAACATTCACAGAAAAACCAAAATTTAAAGAAAGGCTTTTTAATGTTTTACCTTTATTACTAGTAACATTACTTTTCGCTTTTTTTGCAAAAAATAAACTTGCAGAATGGAGCATCAATAATTATGAAAATGAATTAAGCAAAAATGGTGTTTTCTCTTTTTTTTCAGCATTGCATTCAAACGAGTTAGATTATACAACATTTTATAAAACATTGCCTAACAAAGAAGCATATAAAATAGTAAAAAAGGAATTGCTTCAAAACAATCAAGAATTTACAAATCAAGAAAAAGATGCGATTACAAGAAACGTAAGTGGCTCAAAAGAACAAGCCCCTAACATAGTTTTAATTGCTATTGAAAGTTTTAGTGCCGATTTTTTAAAACAATTTGGAAACCAACAAAATCTAACACCTAATTATGAAGCATTAGCAAAAAACAGCATATTCTTTACTAATATGTATGCTACAGGTACAAGAACTGTTCGAGGTATGGAAGCACTCACTCTCTGCGTTCCACCAACACCAGGAAACAGTATTGTAAGAAGACCAAATAATGAAAGTATATTTTCAATAGCTACGATATTAAAAAAGAAAAATTATGATTTAAGTTTTATATATGGAGGCGATGGCTATTTTGATAATATGAACACTTTTTTTGGCGGTCAAGGGTTTAATATAATAGATAGAAACAGAGGAAATCCGCTATCTGATAATATTAAAACAAAACGATTTGCAATAGAAGACAACGAAGTAACATTTGAAAATGCTTGGGGAATTTGTGATGAAGATAGTTATACTCAATCTATAAAATATGCCAATATAAATTCAAAAAAAAACAAACCTTTTTTTCAATTTATAATGACAACATCTAACCATAAACCCTATTCATTTCCTAATGGAAGAATAAATATGGTACAAGGAAGTAGAGAAAGTGCAGTAAAATATACTGATTTTGCTTTAGGACAATATATCAAAAAAGTGAAAACAAAACCTTGGTTTTCAAATACAATTTTTGTAATTGTTGCTGACCATTGTGCCAATAGTGCTGGTAAATGGGAAATAAATATTGAAAATCATCATATTCCAGCAATGATTTACAATTTGAATAATCAAAAACAAAAAATCAATAAACTTGTATCGCAAATTGACCTAATGCCAACAGTATTTGGATATTTGAATTGGAATTATCAAACAGAACTTTATGGCAAAGATATTAATATAATGAAACCTAATGAAGAAAGAGCTTTAATTGGAAATTATAGAACATTAGGATTATTAAAGAATAAATATTTTACAGAAATAAATGACCGAAAAAAAGTAAATAATTATATATGGGATGCAGAAAAGAAAATAATGAAAAAAATAGAAAATAAAAATTTAATTGATTTAGAAAAATTAACTGTTTCTTATTACCAAACTGCGAGTGAACGATTCAAAAATGGTAAGATGAAACAAAGTAATTAATTATAAATGATTATGTTTTTGTTCTAGATGGATTTTGTCTAAATAATTAAAAAATTAATTTATGCTATTAAATAAAAGAATATCAATATTCACATTTTTGAAACAAATAAAATTTGACATAACTGCCATTCTAATCTATGCTATAGTAGTAGGAATTGCTGACCAGTACGGTTTTCTGTCAAAAATAGAAATACCAATTGCTATGAGTGCCATAATCGGAACTGCATTATCATTATTACTGGCTTTTAGAACAGCCCATGCTTATGAAAGATGGTGGGAAGCAAGAATAATTTGGGGTGCAATAGTAAACGATTCAAGAACTTTAATACGTCAAGTAAAGCAATTTTTACCAGAAAAAGACACTAAAATTGTGCAGGATTTTGCGTACCGTCAAATAATTTGGTGTTATGTTTTAGGAGAATCGTTGCGAAAATTATCGTATTCAAAAAAAGTATACGACTATGTTAAAGAACATAAATTATCAAAAAACAACATCCCAAATGCAATAATTAATCAACATAGTGAAGCACTATCTAAACTAGAAATTAGCGATTTCAAGCAAATACAGATTGACAGTACTTTAAGTCGCTTGTGCGACTCTATGGGAAAATGCGAACGTATTAAAAACACCGTTTTTCCAAAATCATACAGCTTATTGGTACATTTTTTTATTTATGTTTTTGCCACGCTTTTACCATTTGGGTTAGATGATAAATATGTTTTAGTAGAAATATTTTTAACAGCTTTGATACCTATAATATTTATAGCCATAGAACGAACGGCAATTATATTACAAGATCCGTTCGAAAATGTAACAACCGACATTCCAATGACAAGTCTTGCAATAACAATAGAAATAAATATTAAAGAATTGATAGGCGATACAGATTTACCAATTGTAGAAAAGCCAAAATCGTTTTATATAATGTAATATATAAATTATGGATATAAATGCAGAATTAATTATTGTTTCCAAACTGATTGTCTCCTTTTTATTAGGAGGATTTATTGGTTTAGATAGAGAAAAACACTGTCAAGATGCAGGAATAAGAACGTATGCAGCCGTATGTATTGGCGCAACTTTGTTTACAGCTATTACAGCCCATTTGGTAAATAACCCAGCGGATACTTCAAGAGTAATTGCAAATATTGTAACAGGCGTTGGTTTTCTAGGTGCTGGAATTATTTATCGCAATTCTACTGCAGGAACATCACACGGATTAACAACAGCAGCAACCGTATGGTGTACATCAGCAGTTGGTGTTGCGGTAGGATTAGATATGTTTATTATAGCTATAATAGGTGCTTGCGCATTGTATTTTCTACTTTCATTACACCATCAAAAATGGTATATAAAATGGAAGCAAAATATGATAATAAAACACGGTAAGGAAAACGAAAATGATTAAATAAAATATTCTTAATTAATTTAAAATGATTAAAAAATGAAAAATACAGATCCAAAACACAAGCACACTTATGATGCTCAAGGTAAAATGACTTGCTGTTCACAAGAAGAAAAAATAAATAAAATGGCAGATAAGCAGGTAAAAAAGAAAACTAAAAAAGAAAGCTGTTGTAGCAACGAACACGATGATACAAAGGCTAAAAAAATAGTAAAGGACCAGCACAATCACGATGAGCATTCGGATGATGACGGACACGACCATTCAGGCGGTAATCAAACGACGTTTCAAATGTTCTTGCCAGCAGTTATAAGTTTTGTGCTATTACTCATTGCTATTGGTTTTGATAATTATTTTCCACAAACTTGGTTCACTGGCTGGGTCCGTATTTCTTGGTATGTAGTAGCTTATGCTCCTGTTGGTTTTCCGGTAATAAAAGAAGCTTTTGAAAGCATACGTAAAGGCGAAATCTTTTCAGAATTCCTATTAATGAGTATTGCTACAATCGGAGCATTCGCTATTGGTGAATATCCCGAAGGTGTTGCCGTAATGCTATTTTATGCCGTTGGCGAAGTATTTCAAACACTGGCAGTTCAAAGAGCAAAAAACAACATCAAATTATTGTTGGATCAAAGACCAGATACCGCTACAGTTATCAAAGAGGGCAATACTATTGATAAAAAAGCAGCTGAAATTGTCATTGGAGAAATAATCCAATTACGCCCAGGAGAAAAATTAGCACTCGACGGAAAATTACTTTCAGATAATGCTTCCTTAAACACAGCAGCATTAACAGGAGAAAGCAAACCAGATACAAAACAAAAAGGAGAAACCGTTCTTGCAGGAATGATTAACCTGAATACAGTTGTTCAAGTCGAAGTGACAACGGCTTACACTGATAGTAAGTTGTCAAAAATCCTTGAGATGGTGCAAGATGCCACGGCTAAAAAAGCACCTACCGAACTATTTATTCGAAGATTTGCTAAAATATACACCCCAATAGTTGTGTTTTTGGCAATCTGTATTTGTTTAGTTCCAATGATATTCATAGAAAATTATATCTTCAACGATTGGTTATACCGAGCTTTAGTTTTCTTGGTTATTTCCTGTCCTTGTGCGCTGGTAATTTCTATTCCTTTGGGATATTTTGGAGGTATTGGTGCAGCAAGTAAAAATGGAATTTTAGTAAAAGGCTCGAATTTTCTAGATATAATGGCATCTATTCAAACAGTAGTTATGGACAAAACTGGAACGCTGACCAAAGGCGTTTTTAAAGTTCAAAAAGTGGTAGCCGTTGATATTCCGGAAGCTGATTTAATAAAATTCACAGCAGCATTAGAAACCAAATCCACACATCCGGTAGGAACTGCTATTATTGAATATGCCAAAGGTTCAGAAAAAGAGGTAACAGTTACCGATGTCGAAGAAATTGCAGGACACGGATTGAAAGGTAATGTAGAAGGAAAAGAAATATTGGCAGGAAATGTAAAATTAATGAAGAAATTCAATATCAGTTACGATGCTGAAATCGACAACACACCATTTACAATAATAGTTATTGCCATCAATCAAAAATATGCAGGATACTTTCTAATTGCTGACGAAATAAAAGAAGATGCAAAAACAGCTATCGAAAGTTTGCATAAAATAAACATCAAAACCGTAATGCTTTCGGGAGATAAACAAGCCGTTGCAGATGCTGTTGCAAAAGAATTAAATATCGATCAAGCCTATGGCGATTTGTTGCCTGAAAACAAAGTGGAAAAAGTTGAGGAATTAAAATCTCAAAACTTAAAAATTGCTTTTGTGGGCGATGGTGTAAACGATGCGCCAGTGGTTGCCCTTGCCGATGCCGGAATTGCAATGGGTGGTTTAGGAAGCGATGCCACTATTGAAACTGCAGATATTGTTATTCAAAATGACCAGCCTACAAAAATTTTTACAGCTATAAATATTGGTAAAAAAACAAAACAAATAGTGTATCAGAACATTGGATTAGCATTCGCTGTAAAAGCAGTTGTTTTGGTTCTTGGTGCAGGAGGTTTAGCTACAATGTGGGAAGCCGTTTTTGCAGATGTTGGTGTAGCAATGTTAGCTATTTTAAATGCTATTAGAATTCAAAGAATGAAGTTTTAAATCTGATATTAATAAGAAGCGTCCATTAATAGGGACGCTCTTTAAAATATTTATGATTTTTTTGGAGGTGTTTTTCCTCCTGCACAACAAGAACCATCTACACTACAAGATTTTTTCTCATTAGAGACTAGAACCATTACCCAATAAAATCAAAGTATTTTAAAAGTTATTATTTTTAACCCTAAAAATATTGCGTTATAAAAAAAGCTGTCCAAATCATTTTAGACAGCTTTTTTCTATTTTTGAAACTGTTTAATGCCATATTTCAGCCATTGTTCATATTCAGTAATGTCTGGCATATATCCAACTGGTTGGTTTAAACTTTTCTCTTTTGTATCCAAAATGATATAATACGGCTGAGCGTTTGCCTTATAACGAGTGATTTGGAAATCACTCCATTTGTTTCCTATTGATTTTATCTTTTTGCCAGTTTCTTTAGAGACATATTGTTCCTCGATAGGCAATTCTCTTTTGTCATCAACATATAGTGAAATAAGAACTACTTCATTATTTAAAATAGATAAAATGCGAGGATCCGACCAAACATAATCTTCCATTTTTCGGCAATTTACACAAGCAAATCCTGTAAAATCCAAGAGAATAGGTTTGTTTACACTTTTGGCATAAGCCAATCCTTTTTCATAATCGGTAAAAGCCATAATATCATGTGGTCCTTTATGTGCTCCGTCTGGTAATGCTATTGCTGATGTAGATTCTCTGTTGGAGCCGCCTACACCGTATGGAGATTCGCTATAGGTCATAGGTGGAGGAAAGCCACTTATTAATTTTAATGGAGCACCCCATAAACCTGGAATAAGATATATTGTAAATACCAATATTAATAATCCAACAGATAAACGTCCTACCGAAATAGAAGATGAAGGAGAATCATGTGGCAAAGTTATCTTTCCGAATAAGTAGAATGCCAAAGTACCGAATATCGCTATCCAAATGGCTAAAAATATTTCTCTTTCAAACCAGTGCAATTGCAATACTAAATCGGCATTAGACAAGAATTTAAATGCTAAAGCTAATTCTATAAAACCTAAAAATACTTTTACTGTATTTAACCATCCGCCAGATTTTGGTAATGTATTTAACCAACCTGGGAACATGGCAAATAACATAAAGGGTAATGCTAAAGCAAAAGAAAAACCTAACATTCCTACAATTGGTGCGATACCTCCTTTGGAAGCTGCTTCAACCAGTAAAGTTCCTATAATTGGTCCGGTACAAGAAAAGGAAACGATTGCAAGAGCCAATGCCATGAATACGATTCCTAATATTCCACCTTTATCCGCTTGACGGTCTACCTTATTTGCCCAAGAATTAGGTAACATGATTTCGAAAGCACCTAAAAATGATAACGAAAATACAACTAATAATACAAAGAAAATAACATTAAACCATACATTGGTAGATAATGCATTTAGTGCATCGGCACCAAAAATTAAGGTAATTACTGTTCCCAAAAATACATAAATCAAGATAATCGAAATACCATAAATAATCGCATTTTTGATCCCTTTGGCTTTGGTTTTACTTTGTTTTGTAAAGAAACTTACCGTCATGGGAATCATAGGAAATACGCAAGGAGTAAGCAAGGCTGCAAAACCAGATAAGAAAGCGATAAAGAAAATCATATATAAACTCGAATCAGATTCTTTCGATTCTGGTTGTTTTTCTATTGTGGAATTCGCATCAGTTTTAGTAGTTTTCTCATTTACAATATCCGCAGCTTGGATTTCTTTTGCTTCAAGCGTTTTAAGATTAAACTCAAAGTATTTTGTTTCGCTAATACAGTTTTCCTTGCAAACTTGGTAAGAAAGCTCCACTTGTATAATTTCCTTTTCTGGATTAATCTGTTTGATTAATTGGGTAAAAGTAACTTTATCGGAAAAGAAGATTTCATCGACACCAAAGATTTCATTAAACTCTCGTTTGGTTTCACTTTCGGTTGCTTTTCCAATAAATTCATAATTGCTTTTGTTATCATGAAAAATGAATTCGGCAGGAAGAGGACCATCTTCAGGTGTAAATTGAGAATATACGTGCCAACCTGCTTCGATATTACCATTAAAAGTAAGTACATATTCTGAGGTGGATTTCTTCTCGATTCTAGGTTCCCATTTCACAGGATTTATAATCTGTGCCTGGACTTTGACAAAAACAAAGCCCAAGAGTAATAAATAAAAGATTTTCTTCATTTTATAAGTTTAATCAGAACGATTTGTTCTGGTGATAATTTGATTTTACACGTGTCATTTCCCGATAAGCCATAGGAAGTGTTTCGATGGTCTTTTGCCATCGAAACACTTATTTTATGAACTTTAGATTTAAATTAAAATCTTGGCGAAGTAATTTATTTGGTCACATTAAAAAAAGTATATTCCAGTTTTAAGAAAACACCATCAGATGTGGCACGTTGCATCGAGCTATACAATTCTTTTTTGTATGCAAGGTCAATTCTCGCCTGACTGTTAATGATAAACTGAATCGAAGGAACTACATCCAGATATGATTTTCCGTTTTCGGTTATCGTTTGTCCAGTAAATTCCAGCATCGCATTGATGTTGGTTTGTTTAAAACTTGTATAATTTTTTGGATACATTAATTTCCCTACTGAGAACGTATAATTTACTGCGCTGTTACCCAAAAAATCCGGAAAGCTATAATCACTGTTATTAAGTGCCCGCGCGTAACTTACAGAAGAACTTATGGCAACTTTATGGATTAACTGAGTAGCTACCAGACCAGCTTCGTAACCAGAGTTTCCTCCCATTAAGTCTATAGCTTCCTGATTAATAAAAGAGTTATTATAACTGTATCGTCCAAAGGCAGCCATCCTAAAATGACTTTGTAAATCATCTACAGAAAAGAAACGATATTTAGCATAAAAACCACCACCTTTAAGTCCCAATCCATTTTCTTGGTTACTAAGAAAAGCTGAGGTACGAACCATGATATTTTTATTTATTCCCCAAGTAACTTCGGGCGTTAAATTATACATAGACCCACTTTCCAGTTGATTTTTCATAAGAGATTGACCAACCCGAACCCCAATAGAACCCGCCGGAACATTACTAGCGGGTTCGGTTACTACAAATAATTCCTGTGCATCTATTTTGAATGAAACAAGTAATAAGAAAACAATTGATAGATATTTCATTTTTATAAGGCTTTTAAATAATAATCATTTTCATTTTCCGTGGCATAACCAGGATATTTTGAATATGATTTAATTAGTTTTTTATACTCTTTTTGGGTTACAAAACCTTTATCCAAAACTCTGAATTTTGCTTCTGTATCAGCTACTGCGTTTTTAGTATCTATAAAAGTATACGTAACATCATCGATTTTTACTGTTGCATTATCTTCAATTTTTGGAGTATCAAACTTTGCGGTCAAGACCATAGAACCTACAAAAAAACCAGCTTTCTCAACCGCATTTTTCAACACTTTAGGTTGTAATGTATTTTTTTTCTTAAAGTAAACAGTAAAGGTATTGGTGTTTAAATCGGTACCAATACTATCAACTTGAGTTAAGGATTTTAACTGTTTGTTTATAGCATTAGAACACATAGAGCAAGTTAATCCTGTTGCCATTATTTCGGCTTTAGTGATTTGAGAATATGATTTTACACCAGTTAATAATACTAAAAGTGTAGCGGCTACGAATTTTATATGTAATGTTTTCATTTTATTTTTTGTTTTTTTTGATTTGAGCAATTATTTGTGCTTCGGTTGGGTTTATGGCAATCAGTTTTCCTGATGCATCAAAAAGATAGGTTTCAGGCAGTGCTTCAACTCCAAAAGCCACAGCCGTTTTGGCATCAAAACCTTTCGGGTCGATTAATTGCTGGTGTTTCATTTTGTCTTTTTCAATGGCTTTTAACCATTTTGATTTATCGATATCAATTGAAATTCCAACAATTTCAAAATTCTGACCTTTGTATTGGTCATACATTTTTACCAATTTTTTGTTAGCCATTCGGCAAGGTGCGCACCATGATGCCCAAAAATCTACCAAAACTGTTTTTCCTTTAAAAGTATTTAGTTTAACTGTAGCGTTCTTATTGTTTTGAAGCTGAACATCTGGAAAAGAATCTCCTATTTTTATTTGTGCACTTGCTATAGAAACAGTTGCTATCAGGGAGAGTAATGTGATTATATTTTTTATTTTGAACATGAAATTTAATTTAAATGATTGATTATGATTACTCCGCTTTTTTAGGACTTGCTTCTCTATCATATTGGCAACATCCATGCAATTCATCGTAAACAGCATTTGGGGCACTAAATTTTTCATTGTCATATCCAGCATCTGCAACACGTTTTAGTATGGCATCAAGATTGGTTTTCTTAGTATCGTAGGTAACTGTAGCGGTTTTGGTGTTCGTGTCCCAATTTACTTTGGCAACTTTATCAATGTTTGCAGCCGTTTCAATAGTTTTTTTGCACATGCCACAATTACCATTGATTTTTACGGTTTCAGTTGTTTTGTTTTTTATTTGCGCGCTGGCGAAAGTGACTGATAGCAATAGAGTCATTGCCATCAATAATTTTTTTATTGAGTTCATTGTTTTTATAATTTTGAATGAATTAATCCTAGAGCATGACAGAAACCATAGTATTTAGAGCTATGAATAGCGTTGATTGGATTAATATTTAATGATTTTTTAAGCCATAAAACAGGCTTTGGATTAGACAGATTTGTAACTGTCAGGAAATGAATCTAGCTTATTTTAGGTGGAAGCCAGATAGAACGGAAATCTGAAGAAATAAAGATTTCTGAATAATAGTAATTTTGTTTCCTTTCTGAAAAACTAAAAAGAGAATTATTTTCTGTTTGGAAAGAAAGTATCGAGGAATAACCGCAGTAAGCAGTTGGGCAACCACAAGAATTACCTACACAGCTATTATCGCAATTGTGTTCTTTCTTATTAGAATCTTTTTTCTTGCAACAGTCTTTTACTGTAAATTCTTTTTTACAACATGGCATTTCTTTTTTTGTCCCATGCGCATAAGTAAGCGTTGGTCCCAAAAGAAAACCAAGCATAACGAGTAGCAATATGTAGAACTTTTTTGTCATACTGGGCACAAATCTACAATTTTATTAGCTGACTCGAATGTTAATTTTTTTGTAAATGTTCTATTATAATTGATTCTTCAATTATGTTTAGTGACACCCCGCTGAAATAAAAACAGTTTAATTAATTGATAATCAGTATTTTTTGTTTTTAGGACTAAAAGATCGTTTTTAATTTACTGAACACTTGTAACATGTAGATTAGTAATTTTTACAAATTAAAAGAAATATAATTGTTGATTATGAAACCAGTTAATTGATAACGTATCCCAACTGAAGAACTGGAAATTCATCGCTTTTATTCCACAAACGGAAAGAATTGATAAAATTATCGATGGATTTGAATAGTCATATATCTTCCATGAAATTACATTAAAAGCTAGTGAATTCAAATTTCTAACTTTAGATTATGATGAGAAAACTCAAAATTTCGATATAATAGTTTTCCTGAAAAACTAAAATTTATATCAACTGGCTCAAATACCAGATAATAATGAGGAATTAATCCATTTATATGATTTAAATTTTTACATAGATGAGATTAACACTCATAACAAAGATTTAAGTAGTTTAGTCTTCATCTATTTGCTTCCCTAATAATACTTTTAATGAGAATATAAATCAAAACAAAATAGTAGTGATGAAATTTTTTTAACAAGTCTTTATTGAAAATTAAGATTATTTCTCTAACTTTGTCCAATATTAGATTTTCTATACAAATGAAAAAGTTTCACATTTTATTAATCGTTGTACTTGGCTTCTTCTTGATGCCAATGGTAACTTTTGCGTGTGGAAACAATTCAGAAAAACAATCTTGCAAAAAAGAAATCTCTTCTAAAACAGATAAAAAAGATTGTTGCGAAGGTGATAATCATTCGAAGAATAAAAATCATAAAGGTTGTGGAGGAAAATGCAGCCATTCTAAATGTGGTTGTGCTTCTTCTTGCAACACATCTGTTTCTATTAATGAATTGAACTTTAATAAAAATATTTTTAATTTCTTTTCAGAAAAACAAAATTTTTACAATTACGAAACCTCCATTTCTTCTGGTTTCAATTCTTTATGGCTTATACCAAAAATAGGCTAAATTTTAAATTTGATAGCCATAATTGTGTCAAATCAAAAGCAATTATTGCTTTAAATCATTTACTTTCTCAGTTAATTTCATTTTCAAAAGGCTGGCTTTGTTGTGCTGTCATTTTGTTCTTGTTTAACTAATTCAATTTAAAATTATTTTACAATGAAATCACTAAAAAAAATAGTGATGGCAATAACTCTATTGCTATCATTCACAGTGTCTAATGCGCAAATCAAAAACGCTAAAACTGAAACCGTAAAAATATTCGGGAATTGTGGAATGTGCGAAACCACCATAGAAAAAGCAGGAAGTCTCAAGAAAATTGCGAATGTTGATTGGAATAAAGACACCAAAATGGCTACGCTTACTTATGATGCTAAAAAAACCAATCAAGATGAAATCTTAAAACGTATTGCACTTGCGGGTTATGATAGCGAAAAATTCCTTGCTCCAGATGCTGCATATTCAAAACTTCCGGGATGTTGTCAATACGATCGTGAAGCAAAAGTTGCAGTAAAAACGGAAACAAAATCCGAAGAAACTAAAATGGAAATGAACGACCATTCTACAATGACTGAAAACCAAGGAACAGACCAACTAAAACCAGTTTTCGATAATTATTTTTCATTGAAAGATGCCTTGGTAAAAACAGATAGTAAAATGGCTTCTGCAAAGTCAAAAGATTTATTAACCGCAATCACTGTCGTAAAAATGGAAACATTGAAAATGGATGTACATATGACTTGGATGAAAGTTTATAAAGATTTAACTGCTGATGCAAAAAATATTTCTGAAACACAGGATATCAAAAAGCAAAGAGAACTTTTCAAATCATTATCTAAAAATACGTATGAGTTGATAAAAGTTTCAAAATTTACTGAACCGGTTTATTATCAATATTGCCCGATGCAAGATGCCAATTGGTTAAGTAAAGAAAATACAATTAAAAATCCTTACTACGGATCACAAATGTTGAGTTGTGGTAAAACAGTAGAAACAATAAAATAATAAAATTAAAACTTTAAAAAATGAAGAATATATCTTTTACCGCATCAATAATTGGAGCAATACTTTTATCATCTTGTAATAAAGATGATAATATGGATATGACAAATGCAGCATTAAACGTTAATTATCCAGCAGCGTATGTTGTCAATGGTGAAGATGCAACAATTTCAGTAATCAAATTATCAACTAATGAAGTTACAGGAACTATTCCATTGATGGGAACCGATACAGATATGATAATGTGGCCACACCATATTTCTTCACATTCAAATCATCTTGCAATTGGAGTTCCGGGAATGGATTTAAGCGCAGGACACGCAGTGACAGGAACTATGTCGGGTAAACTTGTTGTTATTGATGCAACAACTGGTTCAATTGTTAAAAAAATGGGTTTACCTGTAATGAACCACAATACTATTTATTCTCCAAATGGTACAGAAATTTGGGTGCCTCAAATGGATATGAACGGAAAAGTATTGGTGTATGACGCTACAACTTATGCGTTGAAAAGTACAATTACTGTAGGTATGATGCCTGCAGAATTAACTTTCTCTTCGGACGGGACAAAAGCCTATGTTGCTAATGGCGATGATGATAACGTTTCAGTAATCAATGTAGCATCAAAATCAGTAGTTGCAACGGTTACAGTTGGTAACAATCCTGTTGGAGCTTGGACTGGTACAGATGGTAAAATGTATGTTGATAACGAAGACGGACAATCTATTTCTGTTATAAATGTAGCTACAAATGCCGTTGACCAAACTATTATTTTAGGATTTATGCCCGGAATTGCCTCACACAACGGAACAAAAAGCGAATTATGGGTTTCAGATCCAATGAATGGAAAAGTACATTATTGGACTTGGGATGCTGGTATGATGATGTGGATCCACGGTGGCGCTTTTAATACGGGTGCTGGTGCTCACGCAATTTCTTTCACTATGGACGGAAACACTGCCTATGTAACCAACCAAACAGCAAATACAGTTTCTGTTGTAAATGTTACCAATCATACCGTTACTAAAACAATCAATGTTGGTAAAAAACCAAATGGGGTTGTAATAAAAATGTAAACTATTAATTTCTAAAATATCAAATGTAAATTTGATAAACGATTAAAATGGCTTGCAATTGATCAGTGTTAATATTATAAACAATTAATTAAAACTGTAAAAAATGAAAAATCTAATTATCGTACTAAGCGTATTCTTAGCAGTTAGCACAGTAGCATCAGCTCAAGAAGCTACAAAATCTTCGCAAAAGGAAGCTCAAAAAACAACTTATACTTGCCCAATGCATCCAGAAGAAGTGAGTTTAATAGAAGGAAAATGTAGCAAATGTGGAATGACAATGGTAAAAACCACTGAAAAAATAGATACTCACGCTACAAAAGGCAGTCAACCTAAAACTAAAATTGTAACAAAATATGTTTGTCCAATGGACGGCTCAACTTCTGATACCGAAGGGAAATGTTCTAAATGTGGAACTAGGATGGTAAAAATTACCGAAAAGATAGATACTCACGCTACAAAAGGCAGTCAACCTAAAACTAAAATTGTAACAAAATATGTTTGTCCAATGGACGGCTCAACTTCTGATACCGAAGGGAAATGTTCTAAATGTGGAACTGGAATGGTAAAAATTACCGAAAAGATAGATACTCACGCTACAAAAGGCAGTCAACCTAAAACTAAAATTGTAACAAAATATGTTTGTCCAATGGATGGCTCAACTTCTGACAAACCGGGGGAATGTCCTAAATGTGGAATGGAAATGACTAAAACGGAGGGTAAGAAAAAATAATCCAGTCGCATAAATTTTAAATTTCCTTTTAGTTTAATTCAATGCACATGATACCAATAATAAGGATGCAATGATTTTAATGACCCTATAAAACGAAAAAATTAATTTCTATATAAAAATGGGTTTTCAAAAAAATATTCATCAAAAAATGTTGCAAATACCAACAATATCAATTAAAAAAAATAATAAAATGAAAAATCTAATCCTTTCAGCCATAGCGATGGCATTTGTACTAGTTTCTTGTAATCAAAAAAATAAAGAAGCTGCAACAACTAATTCGGAAACAACAGAGAGTACCTCGCAATTATACGCGTGTCCTATGCACCCAGAGGTTACAGGAAAAAAAGGTGAAAAATGTTCAAAATGTGGAATGGAATTAACCGAACCAGTTGTACAAAATGAAGCAGCTCATGATCATACTGATGGTAGTCATAGTCATAATGATACAACAACAGTTGAAGTTAATACTGAAGCTACATCGGTTACCCAAACAACATTTTCAACAAGCGAAATAATCTCTGGCTATTTAAAACTCAAAAACGCACTCACAAAAGACGATACAAAAGGAGCAGCCAATGCGGGTAAAGCATTATATGCAACTTTCAATAAAGTCAATACCAATGCAATAGATCCAAAATTGAAAACAGAATATATTGATATTTCTGATGATGCTAAAGAACAGGCAGAACACATTGGTGATAATGGCGGGAAAATTGACCACCAAAGAGAACATTTTGCGATGTTGAGTAAAGATGTGAATGATTTGATAAAAATATTTGGAGCAAAACAAAAACTATATCAAGATTTTTGTCCTATGTATAATGAAGGAAAAGGGGCTATTTGGATAAGTGAAAGCAAAGAAATAAAAAATCCATACTACGGTTCGAAAATGCTTACTTGTGGTTCTATGAAAAAACAATTATAAAATGAAAAAAATCATCAAGAAAATACTCATAATCGGGTTTGTTATTTTTTTGTTGATGCAGTTATATCAACCTGCTCGTAATGAAAGTTATGAGCAGGAATTAACTGCAAATTTTACAAAAATGTACGATGTTCCTAAAAATGTTGAAACTATTTTACGGACATCTTGCTACGATTGTCACAGTAACAATACTAATTATCCATTATATTCTTACATTCAGCCAGCACGGTTTTTTATGGAAGAACACATTAAAGATGGTAAGAAGGATTTGAACTTTAATGAATTTGGAAAGTACTCCAAGCGAAAACAAGAAAACAAATTAGAAGCTATCATCAAACAAATAAAATCTGATGAAATGCCCTTAGCGTCCTACACGTTACTTCATAAAAATGCAATAGTAACACCTGCTCAAAAAGAGGAAGTAATCAATTGGATAAATAAAACAAAAGATAGTCTTTCATTAGAAAACTAAACATTATGGTAGAAAAATTAATAACATTCTCACTACGAAATCGAGCCGTTGTCTTGCTGGTTTCAGCTTGCTTATTTGCTTGGGGAGTTTACAGCGTCCAACAAAACCCCATTGACGCCATTCCTGATTTATCCGAAAATCAAGTTATTGTGTTTACGGAGTGGATGGGAAGAAGTCCACAGGTTATCGAAGCCCAAGTAACATATCCCTTGGTTTCCAACCTGCAAGGTATTCCTAAGGTTAAAAACATTCGAGGCGCATCTATGTTTGGGATGAGCTTTGTTTACATCATTTTTGAAGATGATGTCGATATTTATTGGGCAAGAACCCGTGTATTGGAAAGACTAAATTATGCCCAACGCTTGTTGCCTCAAAATGTAGTTCCAACACTTGGACCCGATGGCACAGGTGTGGGTCACGTTTTTTGGTATCATTTAGAGGCTAACGGTATGGACTTGGGAGAACAAAGAGCTTTACAAGATTGGTACGTGAAATTTGCATTACAAACTGTTCCCGGCGTGGCTGAAGTAGCATCATTTGGGGGTTTTGAAAAACAGTACCAATTAGTGTTAGATCCCTTGAAAATGCAGTACTACAATGTGAGTATGATGGAAGTGATGAATGCAGTCAAGGCTAATAATAACGATGTTGGTGGGCGAAAATTCGAAATGAGTGATATGTCATACATTATAAGAGGATTAGGATATATCAAAAACATAAAGGACGTGGAAGAGATTGCTATTAAAAATTATAATTCCGTTCCTGTAAAAGTTAAAGACATTGGTTCAATACAAATGGGTGGCGATTTGAGACTAGGTATTTTTGATGAAAATGGCACTGGTGAAGTTGTTGGCGGAATTGTGGTAATGCGTTATGGCGAAAATGCTGATAAGGTAATAACGGCAGTCAAGGAAAAAATGAAAGAAGTTGAAAAAGGATTGCCTGAAGGGGTTACTTTTAAAACCTCTTATGACCGAAGTGATTTAATAGAAAAAGCAATCGCATCAGTTAAAGGAACTTTAATCGAAATTATGATTACTGTTTCTCTTGTGGTTCTTCTTTTCCTTTTTCATTGGCGAAGTGCTTTAATTATACTCATTCAATTACCTATTTCTGTGTCTATTGGCTTTATTTTACTTGAAGCATTTGGCATTTCATCTAATATTATGTCATTAACGGGTATTGCTCTGGCAATTGGTGTTGTTGTTGATGATGGTATTGTAATGGTTGAGAATGCCTACAGGACAGTTTCGGAGAAACAAGAAGAAATGGACAATAATCAGTAATTGGAAATAAGATGAAAAATAAAATTAAAAATATATTCAAAAAAGAAAACGATCCACTATCTCCTGAAGATAAGTTGAAGCTTATAGAAAGCTCTTCCAAATTAGTAGGCCCAGGTGTTTTCTACTCAACAATAATTGTAATTACATCCTTTTTGCCTGTATTTCTTCTCACAGGAATGGAAGGCAAGTTATTTGGACCATTGGCTTGGACGAAATCTTTTATTCTGATAGTTGATGCCTTTTTAGCCATTACACTTGTACCAGTGCTAATTAGTTTTTTACTAAAAGGAAAACTTCGTCCAGAAAATAAAAATCCAATTAACAAAAAATTGGAAAGCATTTATACACCCATTTTGATTTTTTGTTTAAAATGGAGGAAAACGGTATTGGGCATCAACATCATTGCCTTGCTGATTGGTGTATTAATGTTTACTCGTTTAGGTTCAGAATTTATGCCCCCTTTAGATGAAGGATCTGTACTGTTTATGCCAGTAACCTTACCCGATGTATCCAACTCCGAAGTAAAGAGAATTCTTCAAGTTCAAGACAAATTGATTAAGTCGATTCCCGAAGTGGCTCACGTGTTGGGAAAAGCAGGCAGGGCAAATACGGCAACTGATAACAGTCCAATAAGTATGGTTGAAACCATTATTTTGCTAAAACCTCAAGCAGAATGGCGAGAAGACAAAACCAAGAATGATATTATCACGGAAATAAACAACAAACTGCAAATCCCTGGTGTGACCAATGGTTTTACGCAACCTATTATCAACCGTATCAATATGCTTTCAACAGGAATCAGAACCGATGTAGGAATCAAAATCTACGGAGCAAGTTTAGACACCATCAATGTTTTGGCTCAAAAAATTAAAAAAACATTGGAAGGAACTTCTGGAGTTAAAGATTTGTATGCGGAACCCATAACAGGCGGAAAATATATTGACATTGAAGCAAAAAGAGACGTTATTGGTAGATATGGATTGACCATAGACGACATTAATAATGTGGTTGAAGCTTCTATTGGAGGTATGAAACTAACCACGACTATCGAGGGAAGACAGCGTTTTTCTGTAAATGCAAGATATGCTCAAGAATACCGTAACAGCATTGAAGCCTTAAAAAAACTACAGGTGCAAACAATGGATTTTGGCCCAATACCATTAGAAACTGTAGCTAATGTAAAAATAAGTGATGGCCCTCCAATGATAAATAGCGAAAATGCAATGCTTCGGGGCACTGTGTTGTTCAATGTTCGGGAACGTGATTTAGGAAGTACTGTAAAAGAGGCGCAGAAAAAACTCGATGCAATGATGACTAAAATGCCAAAAGGATATTATGTGGAATGGAGCGGTCAATGGGAAAATCAAATTAGAGCCAACAAAACATTAAGTTTAATACTGCCTATTGTTGTGGTCATTATATTTCTTGTTTTATATTTTACGTACCATTCAATGAAAGAGGCATTAATCACGATGATTACAGTACCCTTTGCTTTAATTGGAGGAATATTTATGGTTTATTTTTATGGCATTAATTTATCCGTTGCTGTTGCCGTTGGATTTATTGCCTTGTTTGGAATGGCAATCGAAACGGCAATGTTAATGACCATCTATTTGAATGAAGCAATGAATAAAATGGTAGAAAAGTACGGAAACACGAAGGAAACCATAACTGAAGAAATATTGAAACAATATATTATTGATGGTTCAGCCAAAAGGTTAAGACCAAAATTGATGACGGTTTCAGTTTCCTTATTTGGATTAATCCCTATTCTTTGGGCAACAGGAACAGGATCTGATATAATGCTTCCCATTACTGTTCCACTAATTGGAGGTACAATTACTTCCACGATTTATGTATTATTAGTAACACCGATTGTTTTTGAAATGGTAAAACTTCGAGAATTAAGAACAAAAGGAAAAATAGATCTTATAGATGTTAAAGAATAAATTATATATAGCAATAAGTTGTTTGATTTTGAGCGCCACTAATTTGGCAGCACAAACACTTTCCTTGGATAATGTCTTGAGTACAATCAAGACAAACAATCCTCAACTAAAAATGTACGATGCCGACATTCAAAGTATGGATGCAGCGGCAAAAGGTGCCAGAAGTTGGATGCCACCACAAGTGGAAACGGGTTTCTTTATGACTCCTTACAATTCCAATCTTTGGAAAGCAAGCGAAATGGGACAAGGAATGGGAAATTATATGTTGGGTGTTACGCAAATGATACCCAATGCATCCAAGTTAAAAGCTGATTTTAATCTTATGAATGCAATGTCATCTGTTGAAAAAGAAAACAAAAACTATACAGTTAATCAATTGAAAGCATTGGCAAAAACAAATTATTATCAATGGTTGGTTTTAAATAAAAAAATAAAAATAGCCGATGATAATTTGTTGCTTTTAGATTATATGATTAAAAGTATGGAAATACGCTACCAGTATAATATGGATAAATTGCCTACTTATTACAAAGCAAAATCGCAATACAGCGCATTAGAGAGTATGATTCTAATGTTGCAAAATGACATTTCCCAAAAGCGAATTATGCTAAACACCTTGATGGCAAGAGATAAAAACACCAAATTTGAAATTGATGAAACTTACGAAATAAAAGATTTTAATTTGGCCATATCAGATACAACTTCTCTTTCTAAAAACCGAAGCGATGTGAAAGCCATAGAAAAAACGATGGAAATAAATCAGCTCAAAATTGCAGCCGAAAAAACAAAATTATTGCCCGAGTTTGGTATAAAATACGACCATATGTTTGCTTTTGGAACACAACCTCAACAGTTCTCCTTAATGGGAATGATTACCATTCCTATGCCTTGGTCAACCAAAATGAATAAAGCCAACATCAATAGTTATCATATTAAAAATGAAAGTCTCAATTGGCAAAAAGAAATGATATTGAATGAAGCCACAGGAATGATTTCGGGTATGAGCAATGAATTGAACGCTTTAAAAAAACAATACGAAGTTGCCCAAAAAAGTATTATCCCTGCTTTGAAGAAAAATTATGAAACAGCAATTTTGGCTTGGCAAAATAACACCGGTGATTTATTTGCCACTCTCGATGCTTGGGAAGCATTAAATATGGCTCAAATTGATGCTTTAGATAAATTGCAAAATATTTTGGCAGCACAAGTAGAAATTGAAAAACAATTAGAAACCAAATAATTATGAACAAGTATATAAAGTATGGTTTAGCTCTTATTGGAATTTCCATTATCGGAATTGCAATCTATTTCTTTGCCAAAAAATCAGATAATCATTCGGAAATGGAGCATCAAAACGAGGTTTACACTTGTTCGATGCACCCGGAAATCATTAGAGATAAACCCGGAAATTGTCCCATTTGCGGAATGACTTTAGTAAAAAAAATAACGGAGAATAATTCAGTTGAAGATAATTCAATCGACAATCTTATAAAACCTACCGACAATTTTATAGTAGGAAATTATCAAACGACAACGGCAATAGACACTACTTTGAGCAGTGAAATAAATCTACCAGGAATTGTGGGGTATGATCCCAATTCATCGGTAAATATTGCAGCTCGAATGAGCGGAAGAATTGAGCGAATGTATGTCAATTATAAATATCAAAAAGTAAATAAAGGACAAAAACTATTTGATTTATACAGCCCTGAATTACTGACGGAACAACAAAACTTCATTTATATGGTCATTAATGATGTTGAAAATCCTTCGATTATTGATGCGTCCAGACAAAAATTGTTGCTTTATGGAATGACTCAAAATCAAATAAATGCGCTGTCTAATTCCAAAAAAGTAAACCCGCTAATAACAATTTATAGTCCTGCTTCCGGGATTATTGATGGAACAGCAACGATGGATAATACAACTATTCCTGTGATGCAAAGTGCGAATAACAACACTGAAGTTTTGAATGTTAAAGAAGGGAGTTATATAAAAAAGGGAGAAGTCATTTTTAAACTATTAAATACGGATAAAGTATGGGGAATATTCAATGTTATCCAAGGATACAATAGTCTAATCAAAGCCAATCAATCCATCAGAATTACTTCCGAACTTGACAAAGATGAATTTATGGATGCAAAAATAAATTTTGTCGAAACACAATTAAACGCAGCTGATAAAACCAATAGAATTCGAGTTTATTTAAATAACAATAAATTGAAATTACCAGTTGGTTTGCGATTGCAAGGCGCAGTGAAAACAAATGCCGTAAAAGGAATTTGGATTCAAAAACAGGCAATGGTAAGTATTGGAAACAAGAAAATAGTTTTCTTAAAAATGGAGAATGGCTTTAAGGCATCGTCCATAAAAACAGGAATTGAAATAGATGATTTTATCCAAATTATGGAAGGTATTTCAGTAAAAGACACCATTGCCAAAAACGCACAATATTTAATTGACAGCGAAAGCTTTATTAAAACCGAATAATGATGAAGACAATAAAAAAAATAAGTTTACTATCAATACTATTTATGGTAATGGTGGCTTGTAATACTAAAGAAAAAGAAGACCATAGCAAACACAATAAGAGTGCAGCAACAACATTTTACACTTGCTCAATGGATCCACAAGTCAAGGAAGACAAACCCGGAAAATGCCCTATTTGCCATATGGAGTTAACCCCAATAAAACAAGATGATACAGAGGCAAACGAAATAAGTTTGAGTAAACAGCAAATACAGCTGGGAAATATCACTACCCAAACTATTTCAGAAACCCAAAGCAGTTTAGAGCAAAATTATACGGGAGTCCTGACAATTAATCAAGAGAAAATCAAAACCATTTCTTCAAGAGCAATGGGAAGAATTGAAAAGTTGTATTTCAAGACCGTTGGTGATTATGTGGCTAAAAACCAAGCCGTATATCAATTGTATAGCGAAGATATTGCTATTGCTAAACAGGATTATTTTACGGCATACAAACAACTAACAATGCCTGGCGATTTTGGAAAGAATGCCCGAAATATGCTCAATGCAGCTAAACAAAAGCTGTTGTTCTTTGGTTTAACCAATGCCCAGATTGAAAGTATAAAAACCAGTAAGGAAGTTTCTCCTTATACCATTTTTTATAGCACTGCCAGTGGAACAATATCGGAAATAAGTACCACAGAAGGCAGTTATGCAATGGAAGGTTCCCCCATCATTAAATTGGCGGATTTAAACAGTCTTTGGTTAGAAACACAGGTAAACGTAAACTATGCCAAGAATCTAAAAATAGGACAAAAAGCCCAAATTACATTTTCCGATTTTCCTGATAAAACCATAAATGCGCAAGTTTCTTTTATCAATCCTGAAATAAATCCAGATACTCGTCTGCTTTTAATTCGAATGGAAGTGCCCAATCAAAACTTGCTGTTGAAACCCGGAATGCAGGCAATTGCAAGATTGACACAATCCAATATAAAAGGAGTATTCATACCTACTGATGCTGTAATCAGGGAAGAAAATGCTTCTTACATCTGGATTGAAAAAAGACCAGGAGTATTTGAAAGCATAATGGTGGAAACAGGAGTAGAAACCAATGGGATGATTGAAATTAAATCAGAAATGGATCCATCTAAAAAAGTAGTCATCACTGGAGCGTATGCCATAAATAGCGAATATAAATTCCGAAAAGGAAATGATCCTATGGAGGGAATGAAAATGTAGTGTTTAGAAAGAAATGACACATACCTATAGTATTATTGAGACGGCACGTGTTCAAAAATAATATTATATTCGATCTGCGTGCTTTGCAAAAATCATAGCCAAAGGTTGAAAACCATAATAAATAGAAAACGAATTGAAACTAGTATGAATGAATTATGTTCTACTTGCAATTTTAAAAGTGATGAAAATGGACAATCAAAAAGTAGATACCAATTGGTATGTTATTACAGGTGGACCTAGTACAGGTAAAACAACAGTAATTGATATGTTATCGAAAAGGGGCTACAAAACAACTATTGAACACGCCAGACATTACATTGATAGCATGAGGGAAGAAGGTAAAAGTCTAGAAGAAATAAGAGAAAATAAAAGACAATTTCAATTAGCTGTGCTAGATATGCAAATTGAACAAGAAGCGGAATTATCACCTATTGAAACTGTTTTTCTTGACAGGGCTATTCCTGATGCGATGGCCTATTATCAGTTTTTAAATCTTGATTATGACGAAAAATTACTTAATGCCATTAAGAGGGTGTCTTATAAAAAGATTTTTATTTTAGACCGATTACCTTTTACAAAAGACTATGCAAGAACAGAAGACCAAGAAGCACAAAAAACCATTCATAGATTAATTTTCGAGGTTTACAATTCATTAAGTTTTCCAGTCATTTTTGTTCCATTATTAACACCAAATGAAAGAGTAAATTTTATTTTAAAAAACATATGATACATACCTATAAAATTACCGGAATGACTTGCGATAGCTGTCGTTCTAAAGTGGAAAAAACATTGAATGCCATCGATGGAATTCAAGCAACGGTTACTTTGAATCCTCCAATTGCAACTATAACAATGGAAAAACACATTCCACTGGATCAATTTCAAGAGGCATTAACAACCGTTGGAAAGTACACTATAGAAATGAGTAGCGCTAACGATACAACTCACAAAACTGTCAATGAGCCAATAACAAAATCGTGTTGCAGTACTAAAACTAGTGATAACATGGATACAATACCTTCACTAAGTAATGCTCAAGGCAAATACTATTGTCCGATGCATTGTGAAGGAGACAAGGTTTACGATAAGCCCGGGAGTTGTCCAGTATGCGGAATGAATTTAGAAAAAGTTCATGAATTAAGTGCGGTTAAAAAATTATACACCTGTCCGATGCACCCGGAGGTAATCAAAGAAGAACCTGGCTCCTGCCCTATTTGCGGAATGGATTTAGTACCAATGGAACCTACAGATAGTGAAGACAAAAAGGTTTACAATGATTTGCTTAAGAAAATGAAAGTAGCAACAGCCTTTACAATTCCTGTTTTCGCAATAGCTACTATAGAAATGATGTCAAATAATCCGTTAGAAAAGATAATGGGCATTTCATACTGGAATTGGGTACAATTGATTTTGACGCTTCCCGTGGTTTTTTATGCGTGTTGGATGTTCTTTGTTCGCGCTTGGAAGTCAATTGTTACCTGGAATCTCAACATGTTTACGCTGATAGGAATTGGTACTGGAGTAGCTTTCTTGTTTAGTTTGGTTGGCATGTTTTTTCCTGATATTTTTCCAAATGAATTTAAAACCGAAAGCGGCACAGTGTTACTTTATTTTGAAGCAACAACGGTCATATTAACCTTGGTTTTGTTAGGCCAATTATTAGAAGCAAGAGCACACAGTCAAACTAGCGGTGCCATAAAAGAATTATTGAAATTAGCGCCCACCGAAGCGACTTTGGTTATCGAAGGAGGGGACAAAGTAATCTCGATTCACGACATCAAAAAAGGAGATTTATTACGAGTAAAACCGGGAGATAAAATTCCAGTAGATGGAAAAATTACTGATGGAGAAAGTACTATAGATGAATCTATGATTTCAGGAGAGCCTATTCCTGTTGATAAAAAGATTGATGATTCAGTTATAGCGGGAACCATAAACGGAAATAAATCCTTTGTTATGATTGCCGAGAAAGTTGGTTCGGAAACCTTGCTTTCGCAAATTGTTAAGATGGTAAATGATGCGAGCCGATCCAAAGCACCCATTCAAAAACTCGCGGATAGCATTGCAAAATATTTTGTACCGATTGTAGTTGTAGTTTCTGTCTTAACCTTTTTTGTTTGGGCAAAATTTGGACCGGAACCTGCCCTAGTCTATGGTTTTATCAATGCCATTGCAGTATTAATAATTGCCTGTCCTTGTGCTTTGGGATTAGCCACACCAATGTCGGTAATGGTCGGCGTAGGTAAAGGAGCACTATCAGGTGTTTTGATAAAAAATGCTGAAGCATTAGAGAATATGAACAAGGTAAATGTTCTGATAACTGATAAAACAGGTACCATTACCGAAGGAAAACCTTCTGTCGAAAAAGTGTTCTCCTTACAAAATGACGAAAATGGGCTATTGCAAAATATCGCTTCTTTAAATCAGTACAGCGAACACCCATTGGCGCAAGCCGTAGTCAATTTTGCAAAAGCAAAAAATATTTCATTAATCGAAGTCAACGATTTTGAAGCCATTGCTGGAAAAGGAGTTATTGGGACGGTAACCAATAAAAAAGTGGCCCTCGGAAATAAAAAACTAATGGAACAAGTGAACGCCACAGTTTCTGATGAATTGGAAAATAAAATTGTAGCCGAACAAAAACTAGGAAAAACAGTTTCTTATATTTCCATCGATGGGGTTGCTTTGGGTTTTGTAACCATTACAGACAAGATAAAAGAAACAAGCAAAGAAGCAATAAAAGAACTGATGCGTCAGGGTGTTGAAGTAATAATGATAACGGGCGACAATGAAAACACCGCAAAAGCCGTCGCTGCCGAACTCGATCTTAGTTCATTCATCGCAGGAGCCCTCCCCGAAGACAAACTAAATGAAATTAAGCGCCTCCAATCCCTCGGAAAAATTGTCGCGATGGCAGGAGACGGCATCAACGATGCCCCTGCATTAGCACAGTCAGACATCGGAATTGCCATGGGTACCGGAACTGACGTGGCGATAGAAAGTGCTAAAATAACTTTAGTAAAAGGCGATTTACAAGGTATTGTGAAAGCCAAAAAATTGAGCCACGCAGTAATGAGTAACATTAAACAAAATTTGTTTTTTGCCTTTTTCTACAATGTTTTAGGTGTGCCAATTGCAGCCGGAGTTTTATATCCATTTTTCGGGATTTTACTTTCTCCTATGATAGCAGCTTTGGCAATGAGTTTTAGTTCAGTATCCGTAATTGTAAATGCGTTAAGATTAAGACGTTTGAAACTTTAGAACATGTGAATAGAAATTTATATGGTAAATTAAAATGAATAACCTTACTCAAATAGTCCAACAATACAAAACCGATGCCGAAAGTGTTTATAATACTTGGTTTGTCGATAACGACCAAAGGCTAAAAGCATTTCGAACCATTCGTAGAGGAATTTTACAAGTCATTGACGATATCAAAGACAAGACTTTTCCAAATGATTTTAAAGGGAGTAGTTTAGAATTTGTGTTGAGTTGTATTGCAGAACAAAAACAAATTTTTGTAGGTGTGGCACATCCTTTTTATTGGAAACCAAAATTAAGAATTCCAGATATTTACGAAAATCCAAACAATAAAATTGCTTTCGGCCAATTTCTCGAAAACTGCATCAATGCCAAAACCGAAGAACAGATTATAAAAGAGATTGTTAAATTGGATGAGTTAAAAATAAAAGGTTTAGGTCCGGCGGTAGCCAGTATTTTATATTTCTTGCACCCCACTTGGTTTCCGCCATTCAATACGGCAATTCTCAACGGATTTAATTTTTTATTCAAAGACAAAAAGAAGTTAGGAAGTTGGACAGAATATTTAAAAATCCGAGAAACATTAATTGAAACTAACAGCAAACACAAAGCAGAATTATCTAACGATTTAGGAGCGATTGCCGGATTGTGTTTTGAGATTGGAACACAAAAAATGCTAATTGGTAACGATGAATATTTAAGCGAAGACGAACGCACAAAGTTCGAAAAGAATATACTAAAACGCCAAAAAGAAATTCAGGAAGAAAAATTAGCAGAAAACCTTCATAACGAAATGCAATACCATTTGTTAAAAATTGGCAGTTCATTAGGTTACGATGTTACTCCGGCCAGTAATGATAAAAGCAAAGCATTCAATGGTCAAAGTTTTTCGTTTATATCAATTAGTAAATTTCCTGAATTACCAACAGATAAGGACACCCAAAATACGATTAAACTCATTGATGTACTTTGGTTTAAAAAAGGAACAAACAAAATCATTGGAGCATTTGAAGTAGAAAAAAGCACCAGTATTTATTCAGGTATTTTACGTTTATCCGACTTGTATTTTAGTATTTCCAATGGCGAAGAGGTATTTTATATCATCATTCCAAACAGTCGCGAAAAAGATGTGATACAACAATTGAATAGACCTGTTGTTAAAAATTCAAAAATGAATATCAAATACATACTATTTTCAGAATTGCGAAGTCAATGTGATGCGATTTGCAAGTTTGGTTCAGATTATTCCATTATGGAAAAAATAGCAAAATCAACTTAAATAATAAAAAAATGAAAAATCTTGTAGTACTCAAAAAATTTCAGATTATGGTAGTATTAGTAGTGGCTGGCTTAATAATTGGCAGCTGCAATAATCCTAAAAAAACAATGCAATTAGCAAAAGTATATGTAGCCAATGAGGATGGAGGTAGCATTTCTGTTATAAACCTTCAGGACAGCACAAAAAATACAGAAATATCAATTAGTGACTCTTCAGGAATGATGTTTATGGCTCATAACGTACAAGTTGCACCTGATGGGAAATCCGTTTGGGTGACGGCGATACCTATGGATAGTACAGCAACAAATCAATTGATAGTAATCGATCCAAACACTAATTCAATAAAAAAACGTATTGAACTTGGTAAGGATTTGCATCTGGCTCATGTAGTTTTAGATAATAAATCTGAATATGCTTATGCAACTGCAAATGAAACAAATCAGATATTTCAAGTCGATGCTAAAACATATAAAATAACTCAAAAATTTGAGTTAGGAAAAGGATATTTACCACATGGTTTTAGACATCAAAACGGAAAACTTTATGTTGCAAATATGGATGCAAAAAGTATGTCGATTATTACTATTTCTGATGGCACAATAACAGACATTCCACTGGGAGGAGTGGCTGTGCAAGTTGCAACTACACAAGATGAAAAATTTATTTTTGCGAGTTTGTATGATACTAAAGAAGTAGTAAACTATGATATTAAAAATGCTCAAATAACAAGAATAAAATTACCAAATGATGCGCAAGGTCCAATTCAATTATATGCCACGCCCGACAGTAAATTGTTATATGTAGCCGATCAAGGGGAAACAATGGGTAGACCTGTTTCAAATAAAGTTTTTGTAATTGACATAACCAGTAACAAAGTTATTAAAACTATAACCGTAGGTAATAAGGCACACGGTGTAGTGGTTAGTAAAGACGGAAAAACAGTTTATGTTACCAATAGTGGTGACAATACTGTTTCAGTAATAGATGTGACAACTCAAAAAGTAATTAATACAATTGCAGTAGGCAAAAAACCGAATGGAATAAGTTATTCGTCCGAAAATGGCGGAATGGAATAGAAAATTAGGCAATGAATATTCTAATATATTCTGTTTTATATAATTGCAATTTTAATGCGATTTTCAAAGTTGGTTCAGTTTATTTAACAATTTAAAAAAAATTAAAAGGTAAATGATTAAAGGAAAAAAAGTAAAATGGATTAGAAAATCTCACCGATATTTAGGAATATTTTTAGGTCTTCAATTCTTAATGTGGACCATTAGCGGTCTGTATTTTAGTTGGTCTAATATTGATGATATTCATGGAATTCAATTTCATAAAAAAGGAATTGTTGCCGAGTCGTTTTCAGGTTTAATAAGTCCTTCCCTACTTCATCCTTCGATAGCAATTCAATCTATAGAATTAAGGGTAATAAATAATCAACCTTTTTATTGGGTTAATGACAAGATGCTTTACAATGCCAAAACAGGAGACTTAAAAAAAGGAATCACTAAAGAAGAAGCATTAGCAACTGCGGATAAAAATATTGTATCAGGTTTAAAAGTAAAAGAAATACAACTTATTAAAGAAGTAGGGAAACACCATGAATATAGAGAGCATTTACTACCTGCCTATGTTATTTCATACCAAGAACCAAATAATTTAAAGGCTTATATTTCAGCAAATGATGGAGCTTTTCAAACGATTAGACACCGCGATTGGAGATGGTTTGATTTTTTATGGATGACCCATACCATGGATTATGAGGGTAGAGACAATATGAATAATATTGTTTTGCGACTATTTTCATTATTGGGGTTAATAACCGTTTTAAGTGGTTTTTTACTTTGGTATATCTCATCGCCTACTATTAGAAAAATTTGGAGGAAAATAAAAAAATAATTTAAAATAATAAAAAACAGTAAAATCAATTTAAAATCAAAAACCATGAAAAAAGTAATTCTAATACACTTCTTTATTTTGCAAGCTTTAATAATTTCGGCACAAGAAAAAGTTCAAATAAAACTAACTTCTCCAAGTCCATCCGCATCGTTTGAACAAGAATTGGGTAGCACAATAATCAAAGTTTCTTACAGCAGACCACTAGCAAGAGGCCGTAAAATATTCGGTGAATTAGTACCTTTTGAAAAACTCTGGCGAACTGGCGCTAGTGATTGTACTTCAATAACTACCAACGAAGATATTGTATTTGGAAATACTACTTTAAAAATGGGTAGTTACTCAATATTCACAATACCTTCTAAAAAGGAGTGGACAATAATTGTAAATACAGATACTACATTACATGGAGAAACCGGATACGATGCCAAAAAAGATGTTTTTCGTTTTACAGTTCCAGTAGAAAGCATACCCAATTTATATGAAACATTTACAATCGAAATAAATGATGTTAACAGTAAAGGGGAGGGATTTCTAAAAATAATATGGGAAAATTCGATGGTGAAAATTCCATTGAAAAGCAAAGCAGATGAAAATATTTTAGCAGTAATAGATAAAAACATCATTAAAGAAAAAACTCAAGATGCTAATTTATTATTTCAAGCAGCAAACTATTATTACAGTACAAACAGAGATTCCAAACAAGCAATAGCTTGGCTTATTGAAGCCGAAAAATTAGATCCGCAGAATTTTTACTATCCTAATTTGAGACAAAAAATAGCAACGGAACTAAAAGACTATCCAAGTGCAATTGAAGCAGGGAAAAAAGCTTTATCAATAGCAGAATTAAAAAAAATGAAAAGTGTTGAATCACTTAAAAAACAAATTTTAGAGTTGGAGTTACTATTAAAAAAATAAATTAATTTTAAATCAAAAAATTATGGCAATGAAACACACAACAGAAGAGCATTCAAAAGAATTAAGTTTGACTATGTACAAGAAATTAGCGATTATGATAGTGTTATCATTTATAGCGATGTACATACTAATGTATTCAATGGTAGATGTTTTTGCCAATGTAATACCCAATATAAACCAATTTTACATGGCTGGACTGATGACCATGCCGATGCTCATAATTGAACTTCTAGTGATGGGTAGCATGTATGGAAATAAGAAATTAAATATTTCACTGCTTGTCACTGGTTTTATTGCTTTGATTCTATTTTTTGCAGGTATTAGGCAACAGACGGCAGTTGGGGATAAAGAATTTTTAAAATCAATGATACCACACCATGCCGCAGCAATATTAATGGGAAAAGAGTCATCGGTTACCGACCCTGAAATAAAGGAATTAATTAAAAATATTATTACCAGCCAACAGGCAGAAATTGAACAAATGAAAGCAAAGCTTAAAGAATTAGATAAATAACTCCAAAATAATTTGTAAATCAATTTTAAACTTAAAAAAATGAAAAAAATTATAGTATTAATATTCATCATGTCTATTTATTCCTTTGCCCATGCACAGGATATGAAAGGTATGGATATGTCAAAAAAGGAAAAGGCGCAAAAGGTGCAGCCCACAACGTATACCTGCTCAATGCACCCCGAAATTCACGCTGACAAACCGGGAAAATGTCCTAAATGCGGAATGACGTTGATAAAGGAGAAAGCTAAAACGGGTAAAAAAACGGTGGTGAAGAAGCATGATGAAATGCAAATTCCCATGAAAAAGACTTCTGAAAAGAAGGGTAGCATGGACAATATGAAAACGGATGCTAATGCTTCACATCAAAATCATAATATGAGCATTATGGATATGACAAAAGCAACTCTAGAAACCGTAACTAAAATTGAAAACAACACACCACCAAGAACAGTGCGTTACGATTTATATGTGCGAGACACCATCGTAAATTTTACAGGTAAACCTAAAAGAGCCATTGCTGTAAACGGACAAATACCGATGCCTACACTTACATTTACCGAAGGCGATACCGCTGAAATTTATGTACATAATGAACTGGATGAAGAAACATCGTTGCATTGGCACGGTTTGTTTTTACCTAACAAAGAAGATGGTGTGCCAAACTTAACACAAATGCCAATAAAGCCCAACACGACACACAAATATACATTTCCGATTATCCAACAAGGAACACATTGGTACCACAGCCATTCAGGATTGCAAGAACAAATCGGAATGTATGGTTCATT
Source organism: Flavobacterium turcicum (assembly GCF_011365745.1). Classification (GTDB taxonomy): domain Bacteria; phylum Bacteroidota; class Bacteroidia; order Flavobacteriales; family Flavobacteriaceae; genus Flavobacterium; species Flavobacterium turcicum. Next base: position 129,711 of record NZ_JAAOBY010000007.1, read on the forward strand.
TATTATGAATAAAAAAACGGATGATCTAACTTTTAGAAAGGGTATTGATGATTTGCCAACCGTTCCTATAGTATTGAGCGAATGGACAGATCTAAATCCAAAAAATGTACATAGAATGTTGCACAACGCAAACGATTATCCAGCAATCAAAAAAGGAACAACCCAAAGTTATACAGAAGCCATAAAGCAAGGTTATTTAGGTGTTAAATTAAAAAATGAATGGAAAAGGATGAATGCAATGGATGTAAGCGATGTATTTTACGATAAAATCCTTATGAATGGTAAGCAAAGTACGGATGTGAAAAGTATTGATGGAAAACCTTTAAAAGCAGGTGATAAAGTACGTTTACGCGTATCTAATGGTGGGGCTTCTTCCTATTTTTGGCTTACTTATGCCGGTGGAAAAATAACGGTAGTTGCAAATGACGGTAACGATGTAGAACCTGTAGAAGTAGATCGATTAATTGTTGGTGTTTCTGAAACTTACGATGTTCTAGTTACTATTCCTGCCGATAAAACTGCTTTTGAATTTTTAGCCACCACCGAAGATAGATTGTATTCAGCTTCTTCTTTTATTGGGGATGGTATCAAACAACTTATTACACCTCTTCCCAAGCTTAAATATTTTGAGGGAATGAAAATGATGAATGGGATGATGAAAATGAACGGCGATTTAGACGATATGGGAATGAATATGTCCTACAATCAAATGGATATGAATGTAGTAATGTACCCAGAAATTACCGGAGAACAAAAAAAGAAAAGCGATAAAAAAATGAAGGATATGAAAATGACCGAAGCCGATTATAATAGTAATGCGCTTTCGGATATTACTACCTTAAATTATGCAATGTTAAAATCGCCAACTAAAACGATACTTCCTAAAGATGCACCAGTAAGAGAATTAAAATTTGAATTGACAGGAAATATGAACCGTTATGTTTGGAGTTTAGACAACAAAGTGGTTTCCGAAGCGGATAAAATATTAATTAAAAAAGGCGAAAATGTTCGCATCACAATTCACAACAATTCTATGATGCGACACCCAATGCACTTGCACGGTCACGATTTTAGACTATTAAATGGTCAAGAGGATTATGCTCCTCTAAAAAACGTTGTGGATATAATGCCAATGGAAACCGATGTATTCGAATTTAATGCCAATGTAGAAGGCGATTGGTTTTTCCATTGTCATATTTTGTATCACATGATGAGCGGAATGGGCAGGGTTTTTAGTTATGAAAACCAAGCACCAAATCCCGAAATACCAGATCCTAAATTAGCACGACGAAAATTGTTTGCTGACGATAGAGCTTTTCACTTTATGGCAGAAAATGATTTTGCAACAAACGGAAACGATGGAGAAGCTATGTATCAAAGTACACGTTGGAGTATTGGAACAGAATGGAGATTAGGATACAATGATATGCACGGTTACGAAACCGAAACCCACATAGGTCGATATATTGGTAAAATGCAATGGCTAATGCCTTTCATTGGTTTTGATTGGAGATATAGAAAAGGGGGAATAGACAATCAAGAAAGAAATCTTTTTGGGCAAACCAATACCAAAGACAACAGAGCTGTTTTTAGTGCAGGGGTTAATTACACATTACCAATGCTTATAGTCGCTCAAGCCGAAGTTTTTACCGACGGAAATGTACGTTTACAGTTTGAACGAAAAGACATTCCAGTTTCAAAAAGACTACGAATGAATTTAATGTGGAATACCGACAAAGAATATATGGCAGGTTTACGCTACATTGTCAAAAGAAACTTTGGAATCACTACACACTATGATAGTGATATGGGAATGGGATTAGGTGCTACTTTTAATTATTAAGAAACTCAAATTTCAAATTTGTATGGAGGATGCTTGTTCTAAAAGACAAGCGTCCTTTTTTTGCAATTACATTTTTTACAAACCAATATACATTCCTGATAATGTGTGAATTATATAATTTTTATTAGAATTTCACAATACTTTTTCAAGTTAAAAAGCTACCTTTAAACTGCGAAAATTAATTCGCAATTTAAATTTAAAAAAGATGAGTCATCAAAAATTTAAAGATTGTATCGATGCATGTTCAGAATGTGCAGTAGAATGTTCGCATTGCGAAAGTGAATGCTTGAATGAGCAAGACGTAAAAATGTTAGCGCGTTGCATAAAACTAGATCATGATTGTGCAGCTATTTGTTTATTTGCAATGCAGGCTATGGCAAGCGGAAGTGAGTTTACGGAAAAAATCTGCAAATTATGCGCCGAAATTTGTACAGCTTGCGCCGAAGAATGTGAAAAACATGCACACATGGAGCATTGCAAAAATTGTGCGGAATCCTGTCGAAAATGTGCTGTTGAGTGCAGTAATATGAGTAAGTTAAGCACCGTAAAATGAGTAAAATGTGAGTATTTCAATCTCTTAAATAAAGTTTCGTTTAGAGGAATTATTTAAGAGATTTTAAACAATCAAAATTATAAACTATGAAAACATTACAAAAAATCACATTAATTATTGTATCGATTGGTTTGTTTACATCGTGCCAATCCAAAACTGATGTAAATCAAATTCTTTCAAATTCAGATACAAAAAAGGCAATTATGGATACTATTGCTAACAATAGCGATATGTCTAAAGATATGATGCAAGCAATGATGAACAGTAGTAAAGGAAAAATGATGATGACAAATCACGAAAATATGATGAAAATGATGAAGGATAATCCAGCTATGATGAAAGGAATGATGACCGAAATGATGGAAGCATCTAAAACAGATACTACGATGATGTCTGAAATGTGTAAATCGATGATGGATAATCCTAAAATGATGGATATGATGAATGATAAAAAAATGCAATCACACAAAATGACTGGAATGGATAAAAATATGGATATGTCCAAATAATACAAATACAAACAACATTAAAATATAAAAAAAATGGAAACTCAAAAAACGTATACCTGCCCCATGCACCCAGAAGTTACTTCGGATAAACCCGGAAAATGTCCCAAATGCGGAATGAATTTAATGGAGAAAAAAGAATGAAAATTCTACTAGCAACCGATGGTTCAAAATATAGTAAAACAGCAATTAATGAAATTGCCAACAGGCCATTTCCGCCCAAAACCGAAGTGTGCATTCTTGCCGCATATGAAATTACCTCCATTTTAAACACTTTAGAACCAATGGGTGTTTCTCACGAATACAATGCGAAATTTGATGAAAACGCATTTAAAAATGCAGAAAAAAATGCAAAAAGTGCAGCCGAAATTCTTGAAAATAAAAATCCAAATCTGTTAGTAACCACAAAAATAGTTGCAGGTTCACCAAAAAGTGTAATACTTAACGAAGCCGAAAAATTTAAAGCCGATTTGATTATAGTTGGTTCACACGGATATGGAGCAATCGAGCGTTTTGTTTTAGGCTCTGTTTCGCATTCAGTTGCGTTACATGCAAAATGTTCGGTAGAAATTGTTCGTAAATAAAAAACTTAACAATGGACAAACACATTTCCATTTTGTAGTACGGTATTATTGAACTTACTGTTAGATTTAAGAACCTAATGTAAGTTCGTTACTGAAAATATATTGTGAAAAAGATTTATATTCATTAATTTTTCTTGGTCTGTTGTTTAATTCATTACCAATAGAGAATCTAATTTTTTTTCGGACGCTTGTGTCCATTAATAGGTTTTATGGGATAATTATCAAGAATGTCATACACAGCAGGATGTAAGTTATCCCCAATATAAGATGGGTCATATAAATCCCCTTTAGCAGTTCCTGTCCATACAAGTTTATTCAGTTTCCTGTCAATTATATTCAGCGTGATTGCGCCTTCTGTATATTCGACCTTTTGGGTTACATAAGTGGTATAGTTGTAATTATAGTGATGGAGGTAATAGTGATTGCTGGGATAATGATAGTAATAGGGGTTGTGATAATACCAACCCGAAGGATAAGTGTAACCAGGAGTACTGACTGATTTCTCCTTTTTAACGGCAGTGATAACTAAGTCAAGAAAAAACATCCGGTGTATCAATGCTTATTTTGTATCCTCTCTCTCCCATGCAATGAGTGAAATAGTTGCGTGTATTGTTGCGAATAATCTGATTATTGTATTCGCCTTGAGCTGTGTCTTTATTCGGTAGCCACGCAAACGTTTTGTATTTTGTAAAATCAACACTGCGATCATAATCGGAAGTGATTTTCGTATAAACCCCGCATCCGGCAATAGCGAGGAAAAGAAGACCAATTAAATAGTTAAATAATTTTCTATGTGTTTTCATGTTTCTATTTTTTTATGCAACACTTTCTTAGTGAAGCTATTGTTATTTGATTTGAATGGATTTCATTAGTTTGATTTCTTAAGTACAGTCTGAAAAATTTGTATCGTTATTTCATTGTTCCATCCTTCTGGCAAATCGATCCCAAAATCACTTAAACGCAATTTAAAGTTGAGTGTAAGTAAACAGGAAATGGTTTCGTTACTTGCAATGTGTATAAGCAATCCGTTTATATATATTCTTTTCGCCTTTCCATTCAAATGCAACTCAGCTTCAAAATTTAGTTTGTGATCTGGATGTTGTAATGTCTCCACGTAAGGAATGTTCAGTTGTCCTTTCAGGACTACCTGCCCCATGTTTGAGTTGATAAGCTTCACATTCAATGAATCTGTTTTAGTACGTAAAATAGCTGGATTAAACGTTAGTTCCATTACAGCAGTTTCATAATTGATTAAAACAAACAAACGATTGCTATAGGCTATTATTATGGAATCTCTGTACGAGCCAATAACCTCTATACTTCCTTCCCGGGTTCGGTATCTTTGCTGTGCCTTAGCTGAAAAGCTCCATAGTAGTAATACTATAGTGCATATCCATACTGTTTTTAGAATTTTTGCCATTACTTTTTGCTTAATTGCGAAATATATTTGTATGTAATTGCTTTTCTGAATCGGTTATTATCATTTGAATTATTTATGTTTTTTTCATTCATTTTCCTAATGATTTTGCCCTTGGTGTTCCATCATTTCGCCTGAATTTTTCAGAGAATTTACATAAACATAAACCGAAAGGATTTCTTCTTCGCTTAAAATGTTTTCCCATGCTGCCATTGCAGTTCCCTTCATTCCTTTTTTTATGAGGTATATTCGCCCCTGATCTGAATAAAATGATGAATGTTCAGGGTCAGTAAAATCGGCTGGCTTTGGTTGTAATGTTGCTGCTCCAGGACCATCGCCTTTACCGCCACTTCCATGACAAGTAAGACAATATTTTGTGAATATGTCTTTACCTTGTGCAAGTTGTTCCTCTGTGCCGAGAGATACGGACTGATTATATTTTTCGCCCAATTCCTGTTTTAACCATTTGCGCGTTTCATTCATTTGTTGTGAATGCCCACTATGTCCATAGTTGTCATTTTCTTCTCCCTTTTGTTGAGGGTGGTTCTGTTCAATTTGTTCTTGGTTTTTTTCGGAATTTCGGCAAGAAGTAAGCATCAGCAGTGCATACATCAATGCGGTAATGATTACAAACTCGATTTTGGCAGTTCGGAGCAGTTTACACAGAGTGTGACTGAAGAACTCACCATATTGTTTAGATTTTTTCATAGTTCTGTTTTAGTTTTTAAATTAAACCATCAACGAAATACAAATTCTCGATACTTTTTACTAAAAAACACTTGAATTAGATATAAAACACTATTCTTCAGTGATTTAATATAAATTTACGATTTATTTAAGTATGTAACTTGGAATTTTTTATTTTTTTATTTCCACAAATAAATAATATATATCATGCTGTAGGAATGATTAACTTCATAAAACGATTACGAGTTTTAGGATCTTTCCATCCTGCCATTACCGTCACCTCTCTCTAATAACACTTTGTCAATGCTTATAATGACTCAAGTCAAAGTATTTACCGATGGTAATTTGAGTACAGTTTGAATGAAAAGCAATACTAAATCATTTACTTTAAAAATTGAAGTATTCATTTCAAAGTAAAATGTTAAACTTATTTTTATTATTTAAGCATTTGCTTAAATAATAAAACAATTAACTACATTTGTTTAGTATTCAATTTAAACAATTACAACAATGGACAATAATCAAACGTGTATAAGAGTTTTGGCTGATAAAAATCAAATCAATACCTGTAAAAACAAATTAGAAAATAACAGCAACGCTTTTGAACAATTGAGTGGTTTATTAGCATTAGCTGGCAATGAAGTACGACTAAAAATAATGTTTCTTCTTGAAGAAGAAAATGAACTTTGTCCTTGCGACCTTGCCGATATTTTAGAAATGAGTATTCCTGCCGTTTCACAACATCTACGCAAAATGAAAGACGGAAATGTTATTGAAGCAAGACGGTCTGGCCAAACTATTTTTTATTCTCTAAAATCAGAACAATTACAAATACTTCGTCCCTTTTTTAAATACATTATTAGTCAAAATTCAAATTTAGAACTCATATGAACACAAATTCAAAATCAGGAAAACTTGCTGTAGCAAGTATTTTATCAGCAGTGACAGCATCACTTTGTTGCATAACGCCCGTTTTAGCTCTTATTTCTGGAGCTTCTGGCGTAGCATCAACGTTCTCGTGGTTAGAACCTTTTCGCCCTTACTTAATTGGAATAACTGTTTTGGTATTGGGCTTTGCTTGGACTCAAAAACTAAAACCACGAACGACCGAAGAAATACAATGTACTTGTGAAGAAGAGGATAAAATACCATTTGTGAAAACTAAAAAGTTTTTAGGCATTGTAACGGTGTTTACTTTTTTAATGATGGCTTTCCCATACTATGGACAAGTTTTTTATCCAAAAGCGGACAAACAGCTAATTGTTGTTTCTTCTGATAATATACAAGAAGTAAAATTTAATGTGAGTGGAATGACTTGTGCCAGTTGCGAAGATCACGTTAAAAATGAAATAAACAAATTACCGGGAATTGTAACCGTTTCTGCTAATAGCAACGAAGGAATCGCAGTTGTAAAATTTGACAATAGTAAAACGAACAAAGAGGCTATCATAAAAGCTATTAATACCACAGGTTACAAAGTATCAGGAGAAGTACCAACATCCGTAAATCCTCCACACTGACAAACTGGACACGTTTGTGGTCTAAACGGTTGCAAATAATTTTTTTGACTCTATTATTAAGCATTTAATTAAAATAAGAAAATGAAAACAGAAAATATAAAACTCGATATCGCAGGAATGACCTGCGACCATTGTGCCACAGGCATTGAAAAAATGCTTACCAAAAATGAAGGAGTAACAGAAGTAAAAGTGAGTTATCAAAACGGCAGTTGCGAATGTTCTTTCGACCCTTCTAAAACTAGTAAAGAAGAAATTATCAATACTATTAACAGCACAAAAAATTATAAAGTAGCTCATACTGCTGAAACTAAATGTTGTAATACAAACGCAAACCACTTCGATTTAATTATCATCGGTGGTGGTTCGGCGGCATTTTCGGCAGCTATAAAGGCCGAAAGTTTAGGATTATCGACCTTAATGGTAAACGGTGGTTTAGACTTTGGCGGAACTTGTGTAAACGTAGGTTGTGTCCCTTCTAAAACCCTTATTCGTGCAGCGGAAACAGCTTATCACGCAACACATTCCAATTTTTCGGGCATCAAACCCAAAGGTGTTGCTATAGATTTTGCTCAAGTAATTAAAGACAAAAAACAATTGGTAGCCACGCTCCAGAAGAAAAAATATATGGACGTGGTAAGTGATTTTCATAACCTGAAAATGCTAACGGGTTGGGCAGAATTTTTAGATACTAAAACCATTGTGGTCGATGGTAAAGTAAAATATACGGCTCTAAAATTTATCATTGCCACAGGAGCAACTACCAATATTCCAATTATTGAAGGGCTAAACGAAGTAGGTTTTCTTACCAACGTTTCGCTTTTTGATTTAGAAGAAAAACCCGAAAGCATGACCATTATGGGGGCTGGTTATATTGGTTTAGAAATTGCTATGGCTTACAATCGTTTGGGCGTAAAAGTGCGTATCATCGAGTTTACTGATCGTGTGTTGAGAACACAAACGCCCGACATCAGTGAAGCCTTGGAAACACAAATGCGTAACGAAGGTATAGAAATCCTGCCAAATTTTAGAGCAGTAAAATTTGATAAAAAAGGAAATGAAACCATTATCCATTGCAAATGCCCTGACGGTTCTTTTACACAAATTATCGAAAAAGGAAAAGTTGTAGTGGCATCTGGCACAACACCCAATATGCAAAAATTAGGATTGCAAAATATTGGTTTGGAACTTGCTAAAACAGGGCACATTTTGGTTAACGAAAAAATGGAAACCAATTTACCTAACATCTATGCAGTAGGCGATGTTACCAACACGCCTGCATTTGTTTACACGGCAGCCTTTGAAGGTAAAATTGCCGTAGAAAATGCTTTTACGGGAGCCAATAATGAAGCCGATTATTCTTCCTTGCCTTGGGTAGTTTTTACCGATCCACAAGTAGCAGGAGCAGGATTGGACGAAGCACAGGCAGAAGTCCAAAACATTCCTTTTGAAGTAAGCAAATTAGAATTAAATAACGTTCCAAGAGCTATTGCAGCCAATGACACAAGAGGATTTATCAAATTAATACGAAATACCGAAACCGATAAATTGATTGGTGCTAGAATTGTTGCTCCCGAAGGTGGCGAACTCATTCAGCAATTGAGTATGGCTATCAAGTATAATATAACCGTAAAAGAATTGGCAGAAAGTTTTTATCCTTATTTAACATTAGGCGAAGGCATAAAACTAGCAGCCATCACTTTCGGAAAAGATGTTGCCAAATTGAGCTGTTGTGCTAGTTAAATTTTAATATGAAAAACGCGACTACAATTCTATATGATGCACAAGTAATCGCTTTGGTCGATGCAGGAATTGCCAAGGGAGATTTAGGAAGCGATGCCACTATCGAAACTGCCGACATTGTTATTCAAAACGACCAGCCCACGAAAATTTTTACAGCAATAAATATTGGTAGAAAAACAAAACAAATCGTTTGGCAAAACATTGGGTTGGCATTCACAGTAAAAGCAATTGTAATGGTTCTTGGTGCCTGAGGTTTAGCCACCATGTGGGAAGCTGTTTTTGCCGATGTTGGTGTGGCTTTATTAGCTATTTTGAATGCAGTTAGAATACAGCGAATGAAGTTTTAATTTGGTATAGCTATTTTACAATTAATTATTAACATGAATCAAGGATTGAATCTATAACTTAAATTCGAAATACTTACTTGGAAATATTTTCTAATTTTTCCAAATCTTCAATAAAATAGTTCGACATTTGTTTGGACGGGGCTACTTGACCGAACAGTTCGAACCAACATTTCTCCTTAATGGATTAGATTTCTTATAGTCCTTTAACCAGTAATCATTGGAAATTAAAAGCCAAACTCCCCCTTTAAAGGACATGTATTATCTCCAATGTTGGTATTAAATACTTTTACATGAGATTTAAATAACAGATCGCCATGAAGCCATTTACTTTCGACCAAATACCCGTAATGATGAACAAAATTCATGATAAATTAGAGCATTTGGAAAAACTTATTATAAGAATCTCTAATGTAGAAGAAAATAAAGAAGAAGTTCTAAACATTCAAGAAGCATCAAAACTTTTAGATCTATCGGTATCAACAATCTATAGTAAAGTATGTAAAAGGGAAATCCCAGTTAATAAACAAGGTAAACGTATTTATTTTTATAGACATGAGTTAATGAAATGGATTAAGTCAGGTCGGGTAAAAACTTATTTAGAAATCCAAAATGATATTGAAAAAAGGTCAAAAATCTAATATTTAGATTTTTGACCTTTTACTTTTTAACCTCCATCTATAAGTACTCTAATCATACATCACTTAGTTTTTTTTTATGTCAGTGTTATAATCAATATTCAAAGTTTATAACTATTTTTGTATAAACAACTCCCATGAGTTATGTTATCTTGATAAGGATATCTTTGTTTTATTTTGCGATATTTTGCTTTAAATTGTACCATAATTGTACCACTGAAGTTTAAAACTCTATTAAAGTAAGGAAAGTTATTTTCTGTATCGGGAAGTAATTTCCAGCATCACCTTACTCCCAGTGTTTTGGCTGCCCATTCCTGCTATTCACTGCAAGTCCGCGGGAATCGCCTTAAAAACATAAACCCAAAACGAGCTTCCGTTGGTCGCTGTTTTGGGTTTTGTCTTTATTGGACTCCTACCCTTGCGGGCTTTTCGTTGCTATCAGGGGCAGGGAGAATTCGTTTCGTTCAGATAATCATCGCTGATAAATTTTATGCGCCGATTTTCACATCGAATTAATTTTTCTCCGCAAGTAACAAAAGACAAATTCAAAACAACAACCAAGGCTCCTCGCCTGTTGTAATTTTAGTAGCTACAAAAGGTGCGGTGTATGGAAAAGCAAAAGAAATAATCGGTTCTTGGTTCAACCACTTGTCTTCATCTTCAGGATTTAAAATGATCGGCATGCGCTTTTTATGATTGTGAATTTCGGCCATTAACGGATTGGCTTCGGTGGTCAAAATCGTATAGGTATTTTTAATTTCACCCGTACGAGCGTCTTTCCAATGCGAATAAAGGCCTGCAAAAGAAAAGAGTTCGTCATTGGCAATTCCGACTTGATATTTTACTTTGTTTTTTCCTTTACTGTCAAGCCATTGCCATTCATAAAAACCATTGGCAAGGACCAAGCAGCGTTGTTGTAAAATTTCTTTAAAAGAAGGTTTCTCTTTTACAGTTTCAATACGAGCATTTAAGGTTGATGCTTTGATTGTATCGTCCTTAGACCAACTCGGAACAAGGCCCCAATGATAATGTTCAATAACCGTAGGATCTGTGTTTGTAATTATAGGCGTTTTAGGAAAAGTAAAACCATTGTAATGTTCTTGTGGTGCAAACTCGTGTTTGTCCTTGAATTTTGCATTAAAACGCTTTTCAATTTGTTTGGAGAGTTTGTTTTGAATAGTATGAAAACACATGGCTTTACTTTATGAAATACAAAAAAATAACATCAGAACAAATATACTGAATCCTCGAGCAAAAGAATACGCTCGTTTTTACCAAAAGAATGCATCGAAAACTATCGTTTTTTACTCTTCAAAAACTAGCGAGTCGTTCCTTTGCGCCAACATTACCTTACGTGGGTATTTTTGTGCGTAGGCAAATAAAAGCTGCCTGATATATTGATTCGATTTATAAGGTGTAACATACTCCTTAACCTGTGTAGCATCATGAATTACAATATCAGTATCAAGGTAACCCATACCGTAAAAATGTCCTTTTTCGACCCAAATACAACTGCGTTCTTGCGGCGTTCGTCCAGCATCGATAATAGCAAAACTAGGTCTGCTATTGGTATAAAAATCCAAAGCTTCCTGTATTTGATCGTTATGAATATCCAAATCAGGTAATTCAGTAACAGCTACCGTTTTTGTAAAAACATCCTCGCTCATGCTGCCGTATTTACAAAAACGTTGGTCAATTTCAAATTTCTTACTGAGTTCCTGCAATACTTGTATGCCTTCGTAAAGCGTGTCAAAAGTTTCTAAGCAGGTTTGACTTTTGGTCAATTTTCCAATGGCCAAATAACGGTAACCGTTTCTGGCTTCGTATTCAAACAATCCAAATTTGGGTTCAAAACGCTTTAATGCCTTATTGTATACGGGCCATAATTGCTTTATTTCGCTACATTCGAGTAACAACGCCATGAGTTCAGTACCGCAAAGCTCGTAGCTAATAGCGTAAATATCTCGTAAAAAATGCTGTCGCTGAGGCGTAATTTTATGACCTGTAAAATGCGATGCTACACGTTTTTTTAGGTTCAATGCCTTACCAATATAAATTACTTTTTTATGTTCATCATAAAAATAATACACTCCAGGTTTTTCAGGCAATTGCTCAAAATCTTCGCGTGGCAAATTGGGTGGTAATCGCTGGTCTTGCGCTGTCTTTTTGATCATTTTACCCATTTCCTGCTCCGTATCCCAGGCTAATAATTTGGTGAATAAAATAGCGGTTGCATCGGCATCTCCTCCTGCTCTATGTCTATTCTCTAAATCAATTCCTAGCGAGGTACACAAACGCCCCAAACTGTAGGAAGGCAATCCTGGCTTGATCTTGCGGGCCGCTCGTACGGTACACAATTTTTTAGCATTCCAAGGCAAACCGGCACGCTCTAACTCATGTTTTACAAATGAGTAATCAAAATTTACGTTATGCGCCACAAAAATCCTATCAGATAGTAATTCAAAAACCGTGTTAGATATGGTTTCAAAACTAGGCGCATCTTGCACCATTTCGTTGGTAATTCCGGTTAGAGCAAAAATAGCATCCGGTATGTATTTTTGCGGATTAACCAAGGTTTCCCAGCGCTCAATTACTTGCGTACCATCATGTATGATAATGGCTATTTCGGTAATACGACTGTGACTGGCATTGCCGCCTGTGGTTTCAATATCGACTATAGCGTATTCTTGTTGTTTCATTTTTGTAGGTACTGTTTTGTTTTTTTGGGTTAAAAAGGTAAGCTGTACTCTGATACTAGTCTAACTATTTGTTAAGCCAATACTGTTTTTTACTTCGGCTAAATCTCTTTTTAATTCTACAAACATATTTTTGATCGCATCACTTTCTAACAACTCTGTGCGTTGGTCGTTTTTAGAAATGCTACACTGGTATTCCCAAATTTCAAGAATATCTGAGGCTTTAATTTCGTAAGGCGGATAAAAATAATTATCCGAAGCCACTACTAAGGCGTTCTTTTTATTTTTGTTGAGTCGTTTGTACACCATACCTTCGCTTCGGGTGATAAAAATATAGGTTTTCCCATCTAGTACTTCGCCCAATTGCTCTACATAACTGCCTACAATAATATCCCCATCTTGGTGCGGTGGCATCGAGTCGCCCTCAACCGGAAAACCACGGTATTTGCCCACCCCTAAAAATGGTAACGAAATTTGTTGCAATTGCTCGATATATTCCGGATCAGCATATCCGTTTAAGTATCCTGCTTTTACTTTTTGAGTGACTACTTCTATACGGTTTTCACCCATTTGATCGACTTGAATAGGCAAAATAAGGCGGTTATTTTCGAGTTTTAACAAATCAGTTACCTCAATTTTCCGAATATCAACAGAGAGCAACAAATCAATACTAATTTGGTAATACTGCCCTATTTTTTTTAAAATTTCATACGGCGCTTCTGAAGTTCCATCTTCGTATTTTACATACCTACCCCTAGTAATCATAAGGCTTTCGGCTACTTTTTCTTGCGAAATTTTGTGCTTTACTCGCAAGGCTCTGATATTGTCTGAAAATAACGACATAACTATTTTGTTATAATTTGGAACAACAAATATAATAAAAAATGTTACCATCTGTGCTAATTTTGTAATCTAAAATAAAAGGAAATGGCACGTGCAATTGTACATATGGATTTAGATACTTTTTTTGTTTCCTGTGAACGCTTGAACAACTCGCAACTAGAAGGGATTCCGCTTATTATTGGTGGTGGCGATCGCGGTGTGGTGGCCTCCTGCTCGTATGAAGCTCGACGTTTTGGAGTGCGCTCCGCAATGCCAACTGCTATGGCGCTCAAACTTTGCCCACAAGCCAAAGTAATAAAAGGCGACATGGAGCGCTACTCACAACTCTCACATACCGTGACCGAGGTGATTCAGGAAAAAGCGCCTATTATGGAAAAAGCCAGTATCGACGAATTTTACCTAGACATTACCGGCATGGATCGGTTTTATGGTTGCTACCAATGGACCAATGAGTTGGCACAACGCGTAGTCAAAGAGACGGGATTACCTATCAGTTTTGCACTTTCTATCAACAAAACAGTCTCCAAAATTGGTACCGGCGAGGGCAAACCCAAAGGCCACTTAGACATTCCAGAAGATCAGGTTCGGCATTTTTTGAATCCGTTATCTATACAAAAAATCCCCATGGTAGGCGATGTCACGTTTCAAACCTTATCACGTATTGGCATTCGAACCATACAAACTCTTGCCGAAATGCCTGCTGAAGTCTTACAACGCATGATTGGTAAAAACGGAATCGAAATCTGGAAAAAAGCCAATGGCATTGACCACAATCCCGTTGAACCGTATACCGAACGTAAATCCATAGCTACTGAACACACTTTTGTACAAGATACCATCGATATGGCACAACTAAAATCTGTTTTGTGTGGCATGGTCGAAAAACTATCCTTTCAATTGCGCTCTGAACAATGGCTTACCTCGACTGTAGTTGTTAAAATTCGGTATGCCAATTTTGACACCGAAACCAAACAATGCAAAATTCAATACACCTCCGCCGATCATGCGCTTACGCAAAAGGTACTCAGTCTGTTTGAAAGCTTGTATCATCGAAGGATGCGTTTACGTCTCGTTGGGGTTCGATTTAGCGGACTCGTTCGAGGCACCTACCAAATTGATCTTTTTGAAGATACGCAAGAAATGCTCTCGCTTTATGCCGCCATGGATAAAATGAAAAGCCGCTACGGATTTGATGCGGTTATGCGTTGCGCCGGTGCAGCCATAAAACCCAATACGAAGGATGTTATTTTGAAGAGGGTGAAAAGTGAAAAGTAAATTGTGAATGATGAGTGGTAAAATGTTCATCACTAATCTAAAAGAAGCGATTTATCTACTATTCAAATAGTTGATAGTGATTAAAAGATCTGTCAGTTCGAGTGTTTTTTGTGAAGTAAAACGGAACAAAACTTCTCGATTTGCTCCGCTACTCTAAGTGATATGTATCAAGAAGTATTTTAATAATTTCTTCTTGTTATCGATATACTTTTCTTCCTGATACTTCGGCAGAAAAGTGATCAACCTTGCAAAAATCATCCGTAAACTATCTCGGTACAAAACCCTAGATGTATTAATAAAATAGAATACAAATTTAGACGACCAAAAATCTGTGAAAATCTATGAAATCTGTGGTGAAAAAATAACGAACTAGAGCTTCAAGAGATTAAAAGTTAATTACTAAAATTACAAAACCGTATGTACTTAAATTGCCATTCGTACCATTCCTTGCGCTACGGAACGATTCCGCTAGAGGACCTCATCAATAAAGCGGTTCAATCTGGCGTTACGGCTATGGCGCTCACTGATATTAATACCGTGACCGGAATTTATGATTTCATAACAGCCTGTAATCAAGTAAACATTAAACCTTTGGTAGGAATCGATTTTCGCACCAATAACGAATTCAAATATATTGGCCTAGCCCAAAACACTCGCGGATTGGCAGCTATGAATCAGTTTTTGACACATCATAATTTTAAAAATATTCCATTACCTACTATCGCTCCTGAAATGGAATCGGTAGTGATTATTTACGCTTTTGCGAATGCGCCAACAACCTTAAAAACGAACGAATATATCGGCATTCGCCCCGAAGAAGTAGGAAAGTTATTTGGCTACAGAGGTAATCTGGACAAAATAGTAATCCTGCAACCCGTAACTTTTAGAACTAAAAAAGAATACCGCTTGCATCAAATTTTGCGCGCCATTGACACCAACACCTTACTCTCAAAACTGCAAGAAACAGATGTAGCAACGCCTTACGAAATGATGGTCAATCAAGACCGCTTGCTTGCTGCTTATAAGGATTACCCGCAAATCATTGCCACAACGCAAGCGCTCATCGATAGTTGCGATTTTCAATTTGATTTTGAAACCCCAAAGAACAAAAAATACTACACCAATTCTCAAGAAAGTGATATCGCACTGCTAACCACATTAGCGCATCAAGGCCTGCATTGGCGCTACGGAAAAAACGATACTGTTGCCTTAGCTAGAGTGCAAAAAGAATTAAAAGTAATTGACGAATTGCAGTTTAGCGGCTATTTCTTGATTACTTGGGACATTATTCGCTACAGTAACAGCCGTGGTTTTTTGCACATTGGTCGCGGCAGCGGTGCCAACTCGATTATTGCCTATTGTTTAGGAATCACAGACATTTGCCCCATTGAGCTCGACCTATATTTTGAACGTTTTTTGAACGAAAACAGAAAAAGTCCTCCTGATTTTGACATCGATTGGAGTTGGCAAGAACGCGATGTCATTTTAGAATATATTTTTAATCGGTATGGGTACGAAAATGTTGCGTTTTGTGGAACCAATGTGGAGTTTAAATACCGTTCTATTTTTAGAGAAGTGGGAAAAGTTTTTGGTTTACCCAAAGAAGAACTCGATCATTTAGCTAAAAATCCTATGCGTTTGCAACAAAGCAATAGCATTGTCAAAGAAGTACAAGAATACGGTATGTTGCTAGAAAAATATCCTAATCAACGCAGCATGCACTCATGTGGAGTCTTAATTTCTGAAGAACCCATTACTAATTATACGCCTCTAGAAATGCCTCCAAAAGGGTTTCCTATTGTGCTATTTGATATGTATGTGGCCGAATCAATTGGGTTTGAAAAGTTCGATATTTTGAGTCAGCGTGGCATTGGTCATATTGACGATACGGTAAAACTCGTAGCCAAAAACAGAGGTATCCGAATTAATATTAGAGACACCAGCATTTCTAAAAATGAAGCCACCGCCAATACGTATTTGGCAAGAGGCAAAACCATTGGCTGTTTTTATATCGAAAGTCCAGCTATGCGTGGTTTATTGCGACGTTTGCAATGCAACAATTATAAAACCTTAGTCGCTGCTTCATCAATAATTCGGCCTGGAGTAGCAAAATCGGGTATGATGAAAGAGTATATTTTTAGGCATAATCATCCCAACCAATTTGAATATTTTCATAGCGTTTTTAAAGAACAATTAAGTGAAACCTACGGAATTATGGTGTACCAAGAAGATGTCATCAAAATTGCACTGCATTTTGGTGGATTACCCGCTGCCGATGGCGATATTTTGCGTAGAGCAATGAGCGGCAAAGGGCGTTCCTTGGCGGCTTTGCAAAAAATTAAAGATGATTTTTTCGTGAGCTGCGCCAAACAAGGTCATGACGAAAAACTCAGTCAGGAAATTTACCGTCAAATAGAATCGTTTGCAGGCTATTCGTTTTGTAAGGCACACTCAGCTTCGTATGCCGTAGAAAGCTATCAGAGTTTGTATCTAAAAGTATATTATCCTATTGAGTTTATGGTGGCCGTAATCAACAATCAAGGTGGTTTTTATAGAACTGAAATTTATGTACACGAAGCACGAATGGCTGGCGCTACGATTCATAATCCTTGCGTGAATAAAAGTGAATTTACCACAACATTGTATGAAAAAGAAGTGTATTTAGGATTCATGCACATGCAAGGTTTGCCCACAAAACTAGCCGAAGAAATTGTAACCGAACGAGACAAAAATGGCGATTATCTTTCATTAGAAGATTTTTGTAATCGGGTTTCAATTGGGTTAGAAAGTCTTAAATTATTAATCTTCATAGGCGCTTTTAGAGACACAGGCAAAACCAAAAACGAACTCCTCATACTGGCTAGTTTGCTATTTAACTCGGCACCACAAGACCATCAAATTTTATTGTTGCAAGAAGCTGTCAAAGAATTTCAATTGCCTAAACTAGAACGTTCCTTCTTTGAAGATGCTTTTGACGAGATCGAATTATTAGGCTTTCCTGTTTCTTGCACACCTTTCGATTTATTACAAAGTCCTTACAGAGGTAATGTTATGGCCCAACATTTACTTCAATATCATAAAAAAGAAGTCCGCATGCTAGCCTATCTTATTTCTCGAAAACAGGTTCCTACGGTACGTGGCACGATGTTTTTTGGCACATGGATAGATCATGAAGGTACTTATTTTGACACCACCCATTTTCCGGATAATTTACAGCAATATCCGTTTCAGGGAGGCGGTTGTTACCTACTTTTGGGCGTTGTAGAGGTCGATTACCACTTCCCTACACTAACGATTAGCAAAATGGCAAAAATGCCTTTTGTACCTGACCCAAGATATTCTGATGCTAAAGACCATCAATTTTTAGCCCAACAACGCATCAAAGAAGATGTAAGCAGTACCAATAGAACGCCTTATCCGAGAGCACATGAAATTAATTTACCTAGATTTAAAAGCAGTTAATAAACGTAACCCATACCATTTACTCCCTTATTTGTCTCGAACTAAGATAAAAACCATTAAGAGAATTAAGAAAATTAAGTCCAAAACTTAATAAACTTACGTTTTTACTGAAAATTTTTTTTTGCCCTGAGTTTTTATCGAACGGTTAAATCCATTTTTTTATAGAGAAACGAACAGACGAAAAATTATCTTCAAAAACCAATTGCACCCAATACATTAGGCCCTAAAAAAAATTACTACAAACAAAAAAATCGGGATAGTAGACCATCCCGATTTTCAATTTGTATACAATATCTGTTTAATCTAAAATAAAACTAACCATCACATTAGCTGTAATTGTGATTTCGCCTAAGGCCAATGTTTCTCTTGGCTCGTTAACATCCATAGCCTCTGATTTTCTCATCATGGCATACATCGGTTGCGGATAATAGGTTTGTGAATTATCAGTAATTGTCAATGCTTTACCTACTTTTTGACCCAATACAGATACATAATCTTCCGCTTTTAACTTGGCATCTTTCATAGCCAATTTACGCGCCTCTGATTGGTATTGCGCCAATTTTGAAGACTGAAAAGTAACCGCATCAATTCTGTTAATTCCTTCATTTACCAAACCTTCCATCAATTCATCGTATTTACCTAAATCACGGAGCAAAATCACGATAGTTTGAGTGGCATTGTAGCTGTGTTTCTTTTTTTCGTAATCGTATTGCGGATTGAGTGCTACACGCTCTGTTTTAAAATCAGCTGGAGCTACATTCATTTTTTTGATGAATTTTAAAACCGCATCTATCTTCGTGTCATTTTGTTTTTTTACATCTTTTGCGTTGTTCCCCTTCGTTTCAACCGTTACCGAAATACTGGCTTGATCAGGCGTAACTTTTACTTTTCCTTCGCCGTTAGCGCTAATTTGCGGAATTTGTTTTGTTTCCTGCGCTTGCGCAAATGATAGAAAGAATACGGATAAAATGGTAAGTGCTTTTTTCATGATATGCTATTTTAGTTGTTTGTTGTTGTCTATTTCAAAAGTTATGCCACTATAATTTTCCGAGCTTAGCCATGATAAATAAAATCACGATTGGAATGGCTAGTAAAACAACCATAGTAATATTGTTGACTAACAAACTAGGCTCTTTCAAAAGCGTAATGGCATATCCACCAATGGCTCCTCCAAAATGAGCGGTATGACCAATATTATCATTTTTAGCGCGCATGCCATAAATAGAGTACAGTAAGTATAAAATCCCAAACAAATAAGCTGGTATTGGAACAATAAAAAAGAGGCCTAACATCATATCAGGCTGCAACAAAATAGCAGAATACAATACTCCTGTCACTGCGCCCGAAGCGCCTACTGCTCTGTAACTGTAATCGTTTTTATGAAATAACAAGCTGAGTAAATTACCAAAAATCAAACTCCCTAAATAGATCAAAACAAAAGAAAAATTGCCCAAATAACCCAGCACAACCGGAGCAAAAAACCACAGTGTCATCATGTTAAAAATCAAATGCAACATATCAACATGTAAAAAACCAGAACTTATCATTCTAATCTGCTCACCTGCTTTAATACTTCCTATATGAAACTCGTATTTCCTAAAAAAAGAAAGGTCGTTAAACCCTTTATAACTAAATAATACATTGATAACAATAATGGCGATAAGTGCGCTATTCATAACTAATTTGTTTTTATTGGTAAAGATAATCATTATCAAATAGGGTTGCGTGCTGAGGTGTAATTTTATAACAGCAATCATTTTTCCGTTATATTTGCAAAAAAAAATTCATGCAATTACTTGTCTTTATTATTGCTTATCCGTTTTTATGGATTGTTTCAATATTGCCTTTTCCTATATTTTATTTTCTTTCTGATTGTATTTACCTACTTGTATATCATGTTATTGGATACCGAAAAAAAGTAGTTCGTGCTAACTTAGCTTTGGCTTTACCTCATCTTACAGCAAAAGAACGATTGGAAATTGAAAAAAAATCATACCATCATTTGTGCGACATGTTTTTAGAAATGGTAAAAACAATGACCATCTCCTCAGCAGAAATGAACAAACGTTTTGTAGTTACGAACCTTGAGGTGATGACAGACTTGGAAAAAAAAGGAAAAAGTATCATGCTCATTGCCTCACATTACGCAAGCTGGGAATGGCTACTTTCTTTTAACCAAAAAGTATCTATCAAAGGTATTGGGGTTTATAAAAAATTGGCTAACAAGCATTTTGATAAATTGGTACGCGATATTCGTTCGAAATACAACACCGAATTGGTACCTACGAACCAAACGATTCCGTTAATTGCAAACAATCAGAGAAATAACATTCAGTGCATTTACGGCTTGGCAAGCGATCAATCGCCTAAAGCAGACCGAATTTTTCATTGGCAAAGTTTTATGGGTGTCGAAGTTCCCGTGCATACAGGTCCCGAAATGCTAGCAAAAAAATACGATATGAATGTAGTTTTTGCCAAGGTAAAAAAAATAAAACGAGGGTATTACGAACTCACGATTGTACCTTTGAGCGAAAACGCCAAATCGGTTCCTGATTTTGAAATCACACAAGCCTACATCAAAGAAGTCGAAAAACAAATTGCTGAAGCTCCTGAGTACTATTTCTGGACTCACAAACGTTGGAAACACAGAAGGTAAATGAAATAGTCGAACAGTCTCAGTTCTCAGTTTTACCTTTACTTTTTTAGAGATTCCTATTGCATTATTAATTAAGAAAACCAAGTTGTTACAAGAGCATCTTCCAGAGGCTGGGCTTGTTTATGAATAAACTCATTTGTGGCAGAATTGTACTCGTAATCTAAAGCCCAAGTTGCATGATTTTCTGCGAGTGCTTTAATGCCATTGCAAACAAATTCAATTTCGGCATTAGTTGTTGTTGGATGAATAGACATGCGAATCCATCCTGGTTTTCTGATTAAATCGCCTAATGAAATTTCATCAATCAATTTGTTAGAAGTTTCTTGGTCTACATGCAGTAAAAAATGCCCATAAGTACCCGCACAACTGCATCCGCCACGAGTTTGAATCCCGAATTTATCGTTGAGTAACTTTACACCTAAATTAAAATGTAAGTCTTCAATAAAAAACGAAATCACTCCCAAACGTTCTTGGTGTTGGCCAGCCAAAATTTTAATGTTAGGCACCCATTTTAACTCTGAAAAAATATAATCTACCAGTTCGTGTTCTCTATTCAAAATATTTTCAATCCCCATTTGATCCTTCAATTGAATGGATAAAGCGGTTTTAATAACTTGTAAAAAACCCGGAGTTCCACCATCTTCGCGCTCCTCAATATTGTCAATATACTTGTGCTCTCCCCAAGGATTTGTCCAACTCACTGTGCCACCACCCGGATTATCAGGTACTACATTCTGATACAATTTTTTATTAAAAACTAGGATTCCTGATGTTCCTGGGCCTCCTAAAAATTTGTGTGGCGAAAAGAAAATGGCATCCAAATAACTCTCTGAATCTTCCGGATGCATATCAATTTTTACATACGGACCTGAGCATGCAAAATCTACAAAACAAAGTCCGTTATGTTGGTGCATAATTTTAGCCACTTCATGATACGGCGTTTTGATACCGGTAACATTAGAACATGACGTTATTGATGCTATCTTAAACGATCTTTCTTTGTATTTATCGAGTAACAGCACCAAGTTTTCAATGCTAAACAAACCGTCTTCGGTAGCCGGAATTACCTCAACATCTGCAATCGTTTCAAGCCAAGAAGTTTGGTTAGAATGATGCTCCATGTGCGAAATAAAAACAATTGGCTTTTTTTCGGCAGGAATTGTGATGAAATTTTTGAGATTTTCTGGAACTTTTAAACCCAAAATACGTTGAAATTTATTGACCACGCCCGTCATTCCGGTTCCATCTGTAATTAAAACATCATCTGCATTAGCGTTCACGTGCTGCTTGATTAGGTGTCGCGCATGATGATAAGCTTTGGTCATCGCTGTTCCAGAAACCGTAGTTTCAGTATGTGTGTTGGCCACAAAAGGACCAAATTCATTCATTAATTTTTCTTCGATTGGTCGGTATAAGCGTCCGCTCGCTGTCCAATCGGTATAAATAATTTGTTTTTTCCCGTAAGGAGAATCAAATGTTTGATCAATCCCAATAATCTGCTCACGAAATTGCTTAAAATAAAGTTCTAAAGTAGTAGGTATTGTTGTCGTTGTCATCTGATTTGTAATTTGAGCTCAAAGATATTCAATTTTGTGAAATAGACTTTTTCAATTGCGTTAAAAAAATCGATTTCGTTCGGATAAAAATGATTCAAAAAACAGATTTTAAAATTTGAAATATAATGAAGTTAATTCCTAAAGATGATCGATTTATAAAAATAATTCGAAATGTAAAGTAGCTGACAAAAGTATCTGAATAAAGGTTTTAGATTTGAGGATCTATTTTAAAATCATAAGCTATGAAAAAACCATTCTATTTATTGTCGTTATTTATCCTCTTACTTTCTTGCGAAGTTGAAGGCGAATTAACGCAAGATGCCGTTAATGTTGCACCTCCTGCGAGTTCACCAACGCTTGCGCAAGGTACATTTACCCCATCACCAGGAATAAGGGTAACGGGATTAGCAAAAATTGTTTTTAACGGTATTCAAAATGAGATTCGTCTAGAAAATTTTAGTGTGTCTTCTGCACCTGATTTAAAAGTTTACCTTTCAAAAAGCAGTACTCCTAATGACTTTGTTAATTTAGGAAACTTAACCTCTTCAACAACCTATATTATTCCAACACAGGTAAATATTGAGGATTATAAATTCGTTCTTATACATTGCCAACAGTTTAACCGTGTCTATGCCTTTGCATCACTTTCTAAATAAAACCAATTACATGAAAAAAACAATTTTGCTCTTCGTCCTAACCTTGGCTTCGAATATTAACTTATTTGCGCAAGGATGCAGTGACGCTGGTATTTGCTCTATCAGTTCTATGTTTCAAAATGAAAACAACATAACACAAAATAACATTGAGTTTGGAACTATTTTGGGTGCTGGCGAAGCCGATGTAACTTATATTTCACCTTACGCAACGTACAGCCGAACTCTCAATAAAAGTTGGACTTTAAGCTCAAAAATTACATACTCCGTTGCTAGCGGTAGTTTTGGTAAGCGTGGTGCTTTTGGAGATGCTTATGCACTAGCAAATTACAATTGGAAATCAGAGAAAAAGACCAAATGGAGCACGCTAATTGGATTTAAAATTCCATTTACAAGCTCCAATTTAAAGATTAATGAATTCTCGATTCCGTTAGACTATCAATCCAGTTTAGGAACCTTTGATGCCTTATTAGGGATGAGTTTAATTTATAAAAAATGGGATTTTAATACCGCCTTGCAAATTCCAGTTTTTAACAATAACAAAAATTCATACTTTGCTGAATTTAGTGGTTCAACTGATTTTGCAAGTACTAATTTATTCGAGCGCAAATCCGATGTATTGTTACGAGCTACTTACACGCAGCAAACTACCAATAAAAAATTCACATTCAAGCCCAATGTTTTGTTTTTATACCATTTAGGAGAGGACACATTTGAAAACATTTTTGGTCAAAGAGAGGCGATTGCCAACTCCGATGGTTTAACCATAAATGGCAATTTAATTACCGCATATGCGCTTACAAAAACTAGTAGTTTAGAGTTATCTCTTGCCGCTCCATTTGTAGTCAGAGAAGCAAGACCTGATGGGTTAACACGTCAATTTACAGCGGGAATTATCTATAAAATTGCTTTTTAAAAAACAATCAAAAACTTTACCTACCACCATTGGCTCGCAAATCAGCAATACATTGCGAATCTAATTGTGGAGCCGCAGTTGCCGAAACCATGTTATTAATACCACTACCTACCTCGGCAGACCAATACATTAAACACGTTTTTTCAATACAATGCCTTGGATGTGCAGTGTCTTCATGATTGCTCTGCAAAGCCGTTCCAAAATTGGTCAGACCCAGAATATGACCAAATTCATGGGTAATAATTGTAGTTTCTAATACAGTGCGATTAGGTTCAAAAGGGCTATCGCTGAGTCCTTGAATCGTTTTTTCAAAAATTACAAACGATGTATTTCTGTAAGCTGTTCCTAACACTACACCTTCAGCGGTATCTTGTGATGATTTCCCATCGGCAAAGAAAGCCCAAACTGCAAGTTCCGTTCCTGAATTGTATTTTGTCCTGTTTGCCTCTTCAAGCGCCACTATTTGCTGAGTTGTATAGGTTGTATTGCCAGGCGATACAATGGCACGTTTGACCACATTTATACCTGCAGGCTTAAATGTTCTAGCACTAATAAATGCTACAAAATTATTAATTGCTGCTGCACTTGGCTCAAAACCATTTACATATACCACTTCAACTACAAGGCTTTTAAACTTTCTATCTGATAATAAATCATTGGCTGAACTTCCGGTCACTTGTTTATTAGCTACAACGTCAATAACTGCTGGTGCAGCAGATTCATTTTCATCCTTGGCACACGAAAAGAAAAATAACAGTACACCAAGGTTAAATAAATTTATTTTTTTCACAATCAAATCTTTTATGTTTTTTGGTAATAAGCAAGTTACTCTTAACTCAATTACGAAATAGAAATAGTTTTGGATTTGGTTTTAAAACAAAAAACCCTTCCAAAAATTGCTTTGAAAGGGCTTTTTGTTTGTTAAATTCCGAATTATATGCCGGCAATAACTTTTATTTCATCAATAATGCGTAGTGCCAAAGCATCTGCTATTTCTTGCGAAGCCGCTTCTGTATAAATACGAATTATAGGTTCGGTATTCGATTTACGTAAATGCACCCAATTGTCAGCGAAGTCAATTTTAACACCATCAATAGTTGTAATATCTTCGTTTTTGTACTTTTCAGTCATTGCAACAAGAATCGCATCCACATCAATTTGCGGCGTCAATTCAATTTTATTTTTGCTCATGTAGTATTCAGGATACGAAGCACGCAATGCCGAAACTGTCATTTTTTTGTTCGCCAAATGAGTCAAAAACAAGGCTACACCTACCAAGCTATCACGTCCGTAATGAAGCTCTGGATAAATGATTCCACCGTTTCCTTCACCACCAATAATCGCATTGTTCTTTTTCATTAATTCCACCACATTCACTTCGCCTACAGCACTAGCTTCATAGTTTCCGTTGTGTGCTTTTGTCACATCACGCAAAGCCCGAGACGAAGACATATTAGAAACCGTATTTCCTGGAGTTTTGCTCAAAACATAATCGGCGCAAGCCACCAAAGTGTACTCCTCGCCAAACATTTCGCCGTCTTCGCAAATAAATGCCAAACGGTCAACATCTGGGTCAACAACAATTCCTAAATGTGCTTTTTCTTTAACAACCAATTCTGAAATATCCGTTAAATGCTCTTTCAACGGCTCTGGATTGTGCGGAAAATGTCCGTTTGGTTCGCAGTACAATTCCACTACTTCCACTCCCATCAACTCTAACAATTTAGGGATAATAATTCCGCCTGACGAATTTACTCCGTCAACAACAACCTTAAATTTAGCTGCTTTAACAGCTTCAACATCTACAAGAGGTAAATTCAAGACTTCATCAATATGAATATCCATGTAAGCGTCATTGCTGATCACTTCTCCAAGCTGATCTACATCCGAGAAATCGAAAGCTTCTGCTTCGGCAATCGTTAATATTTTTTCGCCTTCAATACCATTTAAAAATTCCCCTTTTTCGTTCAATAACTTCAAGGCATTCCATTGTTTTGGATTGTGCGATGCAGTCAAAATAATTCCACCATCTGCCTTTTCTAAAGGAACAGCAACTTCAACTGTTGGCGTAGTCGAAAGTCCCAAATCAATCACATCAATACCTAAACCAATAAGCGTATTTAATACCAAATTGTGAATCATCGGTCCTGAAATACGTGCATCACGCCCTACAACCACAGTTAATTTTTCTTTTCCAGCATAATTTTTTAACCATGTTCCGTAGGCTGATGCAAATTTCACCGCATCAACCGGAGTTAAATTATCACCTACTTTACCGCCTATTGTGCCACGAATTCCTGATATTGATTTTATTAAAGTCATTTAGTATAAGTATTAAATTCTGATTTCAAATTAAAAAAGACTACAAATATAGGAATTGAAGAATTACAAACGTAAAATTGATTTTAAAATCAGCAGATAAATCCTTAAATTGTGCGAATGAATTTTTTAGCACACATATATCTTTCTGGTAACAACGAGCTCTTAAAAATAGGCAATTTTATGGCTGACGGTATTCGAGGCAAGCAATTTGAAACCTATCCTAAAGCCATTCAAAACGGCATACTTTTGCATCGAGCAATAGATTCTTTTACCGATTCGCATCCTGTTTTTAGACAAAGCACGAAAAAACTACATGAGAATTACCATCACTACTCAGGTGTAATTGTAGATGTTTTGTACGATCATTTCTTAGCCAAAAACTGGCAAGGCTATTCCTCTGAATCGCTAGCCGATTTTGTACATCAATTTTACCAATCGCTACACAAAAACTACGATTTACTATCTGATAAAACCAAGAACATTTTACCCATCATGGAAGAGGAAAATTGGTTGCTGAGCTATCAAACCGTTGATGGAATCAAACATATTTTAACGCAAATGGATCGACGCACGAAGAATCAATCGCAAATGCGTTTTGCCACGGAACAATTAACAATATACTACTCCGAATTTGAAAAAGAATTTGAGCTGTTTTTTGAAGACCTGCGTGTATTTGTACAGCAAAAAATTAACGAATTAGAAGCATAAAAAACTAGCTTTAAAACTAAAACAAACCAAAAAATGACCCTAACCAATCGAATTTCTATCCTTTTTTTAGCACTCCTTTGCAGCAGTGTTTTTTATGCGCAAAAGCAAAATACAAAACCAACAGGATTAGTAACATCTCAAGCCATGGTTGTTTCTGCTCGTGAAGAAGCATCAGCAATTGGTGTGGCTATTATGAAAAAAGGAGGCAACGCTTTTGATGCTATGGTTGCTACCGAATTAGCATTGGCAGTTGCCCACCCGCAAGCTGGAAATATAGGTGGTGGCGGATTTATGGTGTACCGAAAAGCCAACGGTGAAACAGGCGCAATTGATTACCGAGAAAAAGCACCTTTGTCAGCTTCCAGCACCATGTTTCAAGACGCAAACGGAAATGTGATTCCCGGTAAAAGCACTGCTACAGCCTTTGCCGTAGGAGTTCCAGGAACAATTGCCGGTATTTTTGAAGTGCACAAAAAATTTGGTTCTTTACCGCTAAAAGATATTTTAGAGCCTGTAATTGCATTGGCTGAAAAAGGAGTCGTTGTAACACCCAATCAAGCTAAAAGTTTGACTGTTTTTCGAGCTGTTTTTCAAAAAGTAAACGGTCCAGAAAGTCTTTTTTCAAAAGTATATCAGGCAAAAGATACCATCAAATACAAAGCCTTAGCAGCTACTTTAAAAAGGATTTCACAAAATGGTCGCGACGAATTCTACACAGGTGAAACAGGACAAAAATTAGTTGCTTTTCTCGCTAAAAAAAACGGAATCATGAGCACAACCGACCTGCAAAAATACCAAGCAAAATGGCGTACTCCCATTACGTTTAATTACAAAGATTTAAAAATCACATCGATGTCGCCTCCTAGTAGTGGAGGAATTTGCTTGAACCAAATCATGAAAATGATTGAGCCTTATCCGCTGGCGCAAATGGGACACAACAGTACAAAAAGCATTCAAGTCATTACCGAAGCGGAACGCCGTGCGTATGCCGATCGGAATTTTTATTTGGGCGATCCCGATTTTGTATCCATCCCGACAGCGCAATTATTGGATGATTCTTATTTAAAAAACCGCATGAAAAGCTTCACTTTCGACAAAGCGACCAAATCAGCCGATGTTGCTCAAGGAGAAATCGTAGGCCATGAAAGCGATCAAACTACCCACTATTCTATTGTTGATTCCTTTGGGAATGCAGTCGCAGCTACAACTACTTTAAATGACAATTATGGCTCCAAAATTTATTGTGATGAATTGGGCTTTTTTCTGAACAATCAAATGGATGATTTTAGCTCAAAGCCGGGCGTACCCAATTTGTATGGTTTAACAGGTAGCAAAGCCAACAGTATTGCGCCTGAAAAAAGAATGCTAAGCTCAATGACGCCAACCATTATCGAAAAAGACAATAAACTTTATATGGTAGTAGGAACTCCAGGTGGATCAACCATTATCACCTCAGTTTTGCAAACTATTTTAAACGTTTACGAATTTAATTTAAGCATGCAAGAGGCAGTAGATGCACCTCGATTTCACCATCAATGGTTGCCGGACTTAATAACTTTTGAACCCAATTCATTCCCAAAGGAAACTTTGAAAAAATTACAAGCAAAAGGTTACACAACCAACGAAAAAGACAAAGAAATCATCGGTGCAGTTGATGCAATTTTAGTTTTACCCAACGGAAAATTAGAAGGCGGTGCCGACAAAAGAGGTGACAACAAAGCAGTTGGATACTAATTAAAGCAGATTGCTAATTCCTGAGCAAAAAACAGCTAAAAATATGCCGAAGCGTAAAATAATAGTAGCTTTGTAGCCTTCCTATAAATTACAATATGTTCAAAAAAATTCTATCAAAACTAGAGGCCATTATTGCCATTGCTCAATCATTACTTAGTCCGAAACAGTTCATTTTTATGTCGGCAGTTTTGGTGGGTATTTCGGCTGCATTTGCTGTAATTGTTTTGAAAACATTTGCTCATGGCGTTTTTTCATTTGCTACCTATGTCAGTGGTATTTTGAAACTCGGATTTTTAAATAGTATTCTACCCATTATTGGAATTTTACTCACCGTTTTGGTTGTCAAAAAAGTGCTGGGTGGTTCTATTCAAAAAGGAACTTCTCAAATATTATATGCTGTTGCTAAAAAAGCGAGCATCATTCCCAAAAAACAAATGTATGCCCAAATTGTTACTAGTTCGTTAACCGTAGGCTTGGGAGGATCAGCTGGTTTAGAAAGTCCGATTGTAATTACCGGAGCAGCATTCGGGTCGAATTATGCTCAAAAATACAAACTCAGTTACAAAGACCGTACTTTGCTGATTGGTTGCGGAGTTGCTGCCGGAATTGCAGCTGCGTTTAACGCTCCAATTGCTGGTGTTTTATTTGCTATCGAAGTATTATTGGTCGATGTAAGCATTGCTGCCTTCACACCAATTATGATTGCAGCTGCAACAGGCGCTTTGGTATCGGTTATTGCCTTAAATGAAGAAATTCTGCTCTCGTTCAAGCGCCAAGAAGATTTTGATTACCACAACATCATTTACTACGTTTTACTTGGCATGTTTACTGGTTTTGTATCAGTTTATTATTCTCGTAATTTTCAACGCGTCGAACATTTCTTTTCTCGATTAAAACTAACTCCTTACAAAAAAGCGCTTTTTGGCGCCTCTATTTTAGCCATATTAATTTTTATTTTTCCGACACTTTTTGGCGAAGGCTACGAAAGTATTAAAACTTTATCCGAGAGCGATCCCGGTAAATTGTTAGAAAACACCTTGTTTGAAGGTTTTAGAGACAACAATTGGGTTTTACTTCTTTTTGTGGGTGCAACTATGATGATCAAAGTATTTGCTTCAGGAATCACTCTTGGCAGCGGCGGAAACGGGGGTAATTTTGCGCCCTCACTATTTTTAGGATCGTATGTTGGTTTTTTCTTTTCAAAACTGATTAACCTTATCGGGTTGACAAAACTACCTGTGAGCAATTTCACCTTGGTAGGAATGGCTGGAATTTTAAGTGGTTTGTTTCATGCGCCACTCACAGCCATATTCCTTATTGCTGAAATTACGGGTGGTTACAACTTGATGATTCCGCTTATGATTGTAGCATCAATCAGTTTTGCCATCTCCAAACGTTTTGAAAAACACTCAATGGATGTGAAAAATTTAATCAAAAAAGGACACGCCTTTACCAGCAACAAAGACACGAACGTACTCTCGACTCTTGAAACAAGCGCCATCATACAAACTGATTTTTTGACTGTAACTGCTAACGAAAATTTAGAGCGCTTAGTCGACCTAATTTCACACTCCAACCAAGTGATATTTGCAGTGGTAGACACGGAACAAAACCTAGTTGGAATTGTACATTTCAATGACATTCGTGAAATTATTTTTAACAATTACCGCGTAAAATACACTTTGGTACACGAAGTCATGACAGCCCCAACTGCGGTAATTTCGCCCGAAGATTCTATGGGAGTGGTTATGAATAAGTTCGAAAGCGCTAACAAAGCCTTTTTACCCGTGTTAAAAAACGATAAATATTACGGATTCATCTCTAAATCAGTTGCTTTAGAGGCTTACAGAAGCAAGCTAAAATCGATGACAATAGAATAATTGAATGTAGAAAAAAAGCAGACCTATAAGCCGGATTCTGTATCTCGATTACTCGAAACCCTTATCATTTATCTAGATCCAAAATTACTTTTGAACTCAAGCTATCTACCCTTCAGCAACGAACGAGAAGCCCTTAAATGCTGATATACTTGATATTTCACCGCATAGAGTTTACCTGGTTTCACTACAGCATTACCTGTACATACTTTCTGTTGCACTTGTCCTAATCGCGTTCGTAAAAACGCAACCGACGGGTGTTACCCGCTATGCTTCTCTGTGGTGTCCGGACTTTCCTCCCTCCCGATAAATCGGGACGACGATAAGGCGGTCTGCGAGGCAAATTTACACTATTAAATCGATTTTCATTCAGCACAAAGCTACTTTATCCCCTAACTAAGCAAGCAACTGATATCAAATCATTTAAAGCTGTACATGTTGTCAATTTGAACAAAGAAGCATACGGAACTTGGAACAAGTAGATTCAAAAAAGACGTTCAAACTAATTTTTCATGTCTTTAAAATACTCTTTTTTAGGAGCTTTTTCCAGCTATCCGCTACAATCTTATGCGCCATCCCGAGGTGTCGGGATTGGCGCATAAGGATTTTCACTACTATCTGGGCTAAGTCTATCCATCGTTAGGTTACACGCTTAAAATTCTAAAATCTTTCAATCCTTAAATTTTTAAAGCAGCAAATTAAAGTCTATATTTGCTATCCAAAATTAAGATTTTTATGGAGCAATTTGTAGTATCGGCACGTAAATACCGCCCGCAAACATTTAAAGACGTTGTAGGGCAAAAAGCCATTACCAATACTTTATTGAACGCCATAGAAAGCAATCACTTGGCTTCCGCACTATTGTTTACGGGACCACGTGGAGTGGGAAAAACTACCTGTGCCAGAATCCTAGCTCGCAAAATCAATCAACCCGGTTATGATGACCCAAATGAAGATTTTGCTTTCAATGTTTTTGAACTTGATGCCGCCTCAAACAACTCTGTTGATGACATTCGTAATTTAATTGACCAAGTTAGAATTCCACCACAAACAGGTCAGTACAAAGTATATATTATTGATGAGGTGCACATGCTATCATCGGCAGCTTTTAATGCTTTCTTGAAAACGTTAGAAGAACCGCCTAAGCACGCCATTTTTATTTTGGCCACGACCGAAAAACACAAAATCATTCCAACGATACTTTCTCGTTGTCAAATTTTCGACTTCAAACGCATCACTGTAAAAGACGCTAAAGAGCACTTAGCCGAAGTCGCAACTAGTCAAGGTGTCGTTTTTGAAGATGACGCACTGCATATCATTGCCCAAAAGGCTGATGGAGCCATGCGTGATGCTCTATCTATATTTGATCGTGTGGTGTCGTTTTGTGGTAAAAACTTAACACGACAAGCAGTAACTGAAAACTTAAATGTTTTAGATTACGAAACCTACATCAATGTCACCGATTTAATTCTGGAAAATAAAATTCCAGACCTATTGATTGCCTTCAATGAAATTTTAGCCAAAGGTTTTGATGCACATCATTTTGTATCGGGCTTGGCTACACATTTTAGAGATTTATTAGTATCAAAAAACCCTGCTACTTTAACACTTTTAGAAGTTGGCGAAGCAGCACAGCAAATGTATGCAACGCAATCACAAAAATGCAGTCAAGATTTTTTACTTCAAGGAATTGAAATTGCAAACGACTGTGATTTGAAATACAAAGTCAGTCAAAACCAGCGACTCTTAGTCGAACTTTGCTTGATGCAATTGGCCTCCATCACTTTTGATGGAGAAAAAAAAAAGTTGAGCAATTTATAATCCCGCCCATACATTTCCGTAAATCTGATTATTCAATTGTTGATAATAGTTCTAACACAACCGCTGCTGCTACAACAGCCGAAGTAGTAAACGTAACTACGACAACTACAGCTGAACAACCTAAACCATTGGCGCCCGTTGAAGCAAAACCAAATCCTATTGTAGCACCCGCAGCATCTAGACCAACAGAAGGAAAAGTATCTGCATTTTCACTCGCCAGCATTAGAGCTAAAAAAGCACTAGAGGAAAGCACCAAAGGCATTGTAAAAGAAGTATTGCACTTACCAACAGAACCTTTTACCGAGACTGAAATGCTTGTATATTGGAACAAATATGCACAACGCTTAGGAGAAAAAGGTTTTAAAATAATGGAGTCGCTTCTTTTGATTAACGACCCAAAATTAAACGGAACAGCTATTACTATTGAACTTCCTAATGAGGGTTCAAAGTTAGATTTTGAAAGAGAATTGATTGGATTGTTGGGCTATTTACGTGGTCACTTACACAATCACGACATTACTATTGAGGTGATAGTAAATGAAACAATAGAACATAAACGCAGTTTTACAGATCAAGATCGCTACAACCGCTTTTTAGAAATCAATCCAAACATTGAGCTTTTACGCACAACATTCGGATTGGATTTAGATGCTTAATTTATATTTTACCAAAGTACATGGCTTTTACAATTCCGTCAGAAAGTCCAATTTTTGGCACATAAATCTGTCGAGCTCCACTCCATTTCATGGCATTCAAATAAATTCGAGTAGCCGGAATAATTACATCAGCACGATCCGGATTTAAGCCTAATTCTGCAACTCTTTGCTCATACGATAAGGAGTTCAAAAATGCATATTGAGAGTTGATATAAATGTATGAGAGAGGCTTTTCTTGTGGCTTTCCAGACATTTTAAACAACTTATTGATGTTTCCTCCAGAACCAATTAAAGTTACCTCTTCGTAATCTTGCGTGTTGGTTTTGATCCATTTTTCAATTTCGTCCCAAACCACATCGCAAACCATATTATTTAACAAGCGCACCGTTCCTGCTTTAAACGATCTCGAATTAATCATTTTACCATTCGAAAACAGAGTGAATTCAGTACTTCCGCCGCCTACATCAACAAACAAATAGGTTTGATCTGTTTTTAGCAAATGATGCAAATCTGTTGAAGCAATAATAGCTGCTTCCTTTTTTCCATCAATAATTTCAATCTTAATATCAGCCTTTTTCTTAATGATTGCCACCACCTCTTTGGCATTGTAAGCTTCGCGCATGGCAGAGGTTGCAAAAGCCATATAACGCTCTACTTTATGCACTTTCATAAGCAAGTTGAATGCCTTCATAGCATCGCACATGCGGTCAATATTTTCAGGTGAAATTTCACCTACTGTAAAGGCATCCTGCCCCAAACGAATGGGCACACGTACCAGGGAACTTTTATTAAATTGTGGCTCTTTACCGTCTTGCTCTACAATGTTTGCAATCAGCAATCGCATGGCATTTGAGCCAATATCTATTGCTGCATACTTTTTAATTTTAATCATTTTTTACTGCTGTTAT
Source organism: Flavobacterium turcicum (assembly GCF_011365745.1). Classification (GTDB taxonomy): domain Bacteria; phylum Bacteroidota; class Bacteroidia; order Flavobacteriales; family Flavobacteriaceae; genus Flavobacterium; species Flavobacterium turcicum. The sequence continues at coordinate 163,626 of NZ_JAAOBY010000007.1, forward strand.
TTCTTTGCAATTACACTGTTTTTTTCATAAAAATCGAATACAAAAAAGACTCGCTAATTTTGTGCCAATTCTTCGTTATGAGCAAGTTCATCTAATTTTTTTTGGTAATATTTGTACGTTTCTAATTGTGCTCTAAAAATAGGATTATGATTGCGCGCTCGGTATTTGTTATCTAATTTATAGGAGTGAAAACGGGCTTTTACATTTCCTTTCCAAGCGATATCAAAATTAGCAATCAATTCATTTTTAATATTTTGATCATAAATAGGACATGTAACTTCTACACGGCCGTCTAAATTACGAGTCATAAAATCGGCCGAAGAAATATACACTTCTGTTTGCCCTGCATTGCCAAAAATATACACTCTTGAATGCTCTAAATAATTATCAACAATACTGATGGCTTCGATATTTTCACTCATGCCTGCAATGCCCGGAATCAAAGAACAAATACCTCTAATTTCGAGCTGAATTTTTACACCTGCTCTACTCGCTTCGTATAATTTATCGATCATTTCTAAATCAGACAAACTATTCATTTTAAGTTTAATATGTGTTTTTCTTCCCGCTAATGCGTGTATGATTTCTCGATCAATCAGTTTAATAAATCTCGTTCTGGTGTAATGCGGAGAAACGATCAAATGCTTGTAACGATGCACGCGATAATTGATGTCAAAAAACTCAAAAATACGCATGATGTCTTTTAGAATTTGTTGGTGACTTGTAAAAAGAGTAACATCAGTATATATCTTGGCTGTTGACTCATTGAAATTACCCGTTGAGATAAATCCGTAACGTTTGATTTTGAGATTTTCTACTCTTTCAATAACACATATTTTACTGTGTACTTTCAGTCCTTTGATACCAAAAATAAGTTCAATACCTTCGAGCTGCATTTGCTCTGCATACGAAATATTTGAAGCTTCATCAAAGCGCGCTTGTAATTCTATTTGAACCGTAACTTTCTTACCGTTTTTCGCAGCATTAATCAATGAACTGATAATTTGCGAATTCTTGGCTAAACGGTATAACGTAATTTTAATTGAAATTACTTTTGGGTCTAATGCCGCTTCGCGCAAAAACTTAGTCAAATACGAAAATGATTGGTAAGGAGCATGAAGCAAATAATCGCGTTCGCTAATTTTTTCGAGCATACTTCCTTCTAAACTCAAACCAGGAATTGGCAACGGATCATTGGTTTGATAGAGTAAATCTTGTCTTCCTAAATTTGGAAAATTCATATAATCTCTCCTATTATGATACCTTCCTCCAGGAATGATACTATCGGTAGAAACGATTTTCATTTTATCCAAAAAGAAATTCAAGGTGTCTGGCTCAATCAATTGATCGTATATAAAACGAACCGGCTCACCAATACGTCGGTCTTTGACACTAAGAGTGATTTTTTCAATCATACTTTTACTTAAATCACTATCGATATCTAATTGCGCATCTCTAGTAATTTTAATCATGTGTGCAGAAACACTTTCGTAGTCGAAAATATTAAAAATGTTGCTAAGATTGTGACGGATTACATCATCAAGCAAAATAATGTATTGTTTTTCATTGACTGTAGGCAATACCACAAAACGATTTATCGCAGTTGGAATTTCGATGACTGCGTAACGCACCTCGGCAGTTTGATTCATCACTAATTTTACCGCCAAGTAACCAGAAGTATCTTTTAAAACAGGAAACTCAGCCAAATCGTTAAGGATAATTGTAACCAACTCAGGGCTGACTTTTTGGATAAAAAAATCTTTCAAAAAAAGTTCTTGCTCGGCATTGATATCAGCCTCAGTGATGATGAAAATGTTTTTAGTTTCCAATTCACTTTCGATGATATTCAGAATTCGCAAACTTTCGGACTGCTGTTGAATTACAATTTCGGTAATATCTTTCACTAATTGTTGCGCCGAGATACCACCAAGATATTTTTCGCCAGTAATTCCAGTTAAGCTCAAACGTCTAATTGCGGCAAAACGAACTCTAAAAAATTCGTCTAAATTATTCGAAAATATACCTAAAAACCGAAGTCGATCGAGCAAAGGAACCGATGAATCTCCCGCCTCCTGCAACACGCGAGCGTTAAATGCCAACCAACTTTTTTCACGATCAATATATTTGTATGCAACTGCTTTATTCATTTTAAATCTTTGGGAAATAGAACCTTTATTGTTTTACCTTTTTTCTTAAAATTCCAATCTTCGCTTTCAAATTGCATTGCCACAAAACCTGAAGTGGATACATTACCCACAGGTACAGAGCCAAATTTATTTACAAAATCAGTCAAGGCATTATTATGTCCGAAAACGATTAAATTATCAATATCCTTTGGACAACTTCTTATAACTTTTTCCAGCTGCTTGGATTCAAAAGTATAAAGGTCGTGTTTGTAAATGATACTATCAAGAGGGAAGCCAACATTTTGAGCAAAAATTAACGCCGTACTGGTTGTTCTTTTTGCCGCACTACACCAAATCGTATATGATTTTGGCAAAAAATCCTTTGCATGAAGCGCTATTAGATGAGCATCATTGATACCTTGACACGTTAAACCTCGGTCAAAATCTTGCATTGGAACTTCCCAACTAGATTTAGCATGTCGAATCAAAATAAGTTCTTTCATAAATTCTCATATTAAAAACCCTAATTAATAAACATTGAAAGTTACAAGAAATAAAACACTATTACAAACAAATATAACTTTGGAAAAAGAAAACAAACTGAAACAAATAGCTCCCAGCACTAAAATATGGAATACTAATTGCCTGCTTACAATACCAAAAAAGTAGTTCTTAATGAAAAAAGTTACCTCAAATAAAAAAACAAGTAGAAGTACGTAGAAAATGTAATTCAACGGTTATTTGAGTTTTTAAAAGAAAAAATAATGTTAATAGAGTTTTAACATATAATTTAGCCGAGTATTAATGGCTGCATACGCAGATACGAAATCAATAAGATTTAAATTATTAGTTAATAATTAAAATTATTTTCGCTTAAAGGACTAATTTAATGAAATATAAGTAAAAATAGGTGCGAAAAAAACAGAATCTATCAACTGAAATTTTACTAAAATGAAGGCGATTTAAAACCATAGCTTTGCTTTTTTCGAATACAGAAGACACAAAACATTAAACAAACAGGAACCAATAATAAAATAAGGCTGTTTTTCCTCAAAATAAAATAAAAATATGAGCAACATTACTCACAGAAATTTAAAATTAATCCAGGGATTTTTATTCATTGTATTTTTTTTCATCTCCCTTGCTAGTTACAGCCAAACACCGAGATTTACTGACCCTACATTGTACTCTGGAACTGACAAAACAGTAGGTGCTAAATACCGATATACAAATGTAACTACTGTGAACGGTACAAATGTTGATGCAATTTTGTCGATTGTTCGCATTAGCGACGCCACAATAGTCGACATCGATAACCCTAATAATGGTAGCGGAAGTTTGAGAGATCGCTTTCAGCCTGTAATATCAACAAGAAGAGCAAATGGTTTTGTTGAATTTAATTTTGATTTTTACAAAGCAGGTACTTATGGTACAGCTCAAGAACTAAAAATCGATTTAAGTTCCTTCACCTTTGAAGCACTAGATTTGGATGGAAGTGAATTTTTTGATGTAGTAAGACCATCAAACGAATTGATAATTTTAGAATTAAATAGTTTTCTAACTATTCTTCCAAATTTAATTAATCAATTTACTAGAATCCAAGGACCATCCAATTCTGTAGATCCAATAAGTATTAGTAATACGAGATATATTGCTGCGATCAATTATGGTAATGTTAATTCTTTGCCTTTCAGATTAGGAAATAGCACTCAAACAAGTAATAGACAAAGTTCAATAAGTTTTGGGGAAGTTACGTTTTCAATCCCAACAGCTCCAATTGCAAATAACGATAGTAAATTATGTAATACTAGCGGAGCGGTAAGCATTGATGTCACAGCTAATGATGTAGATGCAAACAGAAATTTAAATACGAATTCAGTTGATTTGAACCCAACTGCTGTGGGTAGACAGACCACTTTATCTGTAACCAATCAAGGTAATTGGTCTGTAAGTAATACTGGTGTGGTAACTTTTACTCCATTAGCAACTTTTAAAGGAGACCCAACTCCTATTAAATATACAATCAGTGATAGTACACCATTAGTATCGAATGAAGCTACCATAACAATTACATACACTCCCGAAAAACCAAGTGTATCCGTAACCTCTCAGCCTACTTGTTCTGTAGCAACAGGAACAATAACTGTTTCTTCACCAATAGGAAATGGACTGACATATAGTATTGACGGAACAAATTATCAAAACACAAGTGGGATTTTTACAAATGTCGCAGCAGGGACTTATTCTGTAACAGCAAAATCATCTAGTGGTTGCATATCAAGTACTACTTCTGTAACAATTAATAACCAGCCGGTAACTCCTAGTGCTCCAGTTTCTGGAGGAAATCAAACTGTATGTAGTGATGGCACTACAACTCAAACATTAACGGCAACTGCAACAGGTGGAACCATAACTTGGTACGATGCATCAACTGCTGGAAATGTAGTTAATGCTCCAACCCAAGTTGGTGTAGGAACTAAAACTTATTACGCGGAAGCGTCAAACGGAAGTTGCTTTAGTTTGACTAGAACTGCAGTTACTTTAACAATTACTCCTTTACCAGGACAACCAATTGCAACAAATTACGAATACTGCCAAGATGCAATAGCCCAGCCGCTAAGCGCTAATGCAAGTTCAGCTGGAGGGACATTATTTTATTTTAATTCGTTAACAGGCACTGCACAAACAAGTATAACTCCAAGTACGAGTACTGCAGGGCAGTTTACCTATTATGTTGCCGAACAACGTAATTCGTGTTTTGGTCCAAAATCTCCGATAACTGTAATTGTTCACCCTAAAACAATTATTACTTCACAACCGACTTCAAAATCTATTGTCTACGGAAATAGTACTTCGTTTACCGTTTCAAGTTCTAATGCCACTGCTTTCCAATGGCAAGTGAATACTGGATCTGGTTTCAGTAATATAACAAACAATACTATATATGGTAATGCAACAACTTCAACACTTACAGTAACTAATCCTACTGTAAATATGAATTCATACCTATATAGAGCAATATTGACTGGAACAGGAAATTGTAACCAAATAACATCAAATGAAGCAACACTTACTGTTACACCTAAAACTGCAACTGTAGTAGCTGCTGATAAAACGAAAGTATACGGTGACGTTAATCCAGCTTTGACTGCAACTGT
>NZ_JAAOBY010000008.1 GCF_011365745.1 Flavobacterium turcicum
AGCACAACTGATAACACTTGTATTACTTCATCGACACAAACGGCAACAATCAATAATGCGCCAACGCCACCAGCGGTGCCAACTGCAGCGACTGTTATACAACCAACATGTGCTGTTCCAACAGGAACAATTACAGTGAGCACACAAAATGGAGTGGATTACAGTTTGAATGGAACCAACTACCAAGCATCAAATGTGTTTTCAGGATTAGCTCCAAATACATATACACTTTATGTTAGAAGTACAACGGACAACACTTGTATTACTTCATCGACCCAAACGGTAACAATCAATAATGCACCAACACCACCAGCGATACCAACTGCAGCTAGTGTTGTACAACCAACATGTGCCGTTCCGACAGGAAGTATTACATTGAGTACACAAAATGGAGTGGAGTACAGTTTGAATGGAACAAATTACCAAACATCAAATGTGTTTTCAGGATTAGCTCCAAATACATATACACTTTACGTTAGAAGTACAACGGACAACACTTGTATTACTTCATCGACACAAAGGGTAACAATTAATAATGCGCCAATACCACCAGCGGTGCCAACTGCAGCGAGTGTTGTACAGCCAACGTGTGCCGTTCCAACAGGAAGCATTACAGTGAGTACACAAAATGGAGTGGAGTACAGTTTGAATGGAACAAATTACCAAACATCAAATGTGTTTTCAGGATTAGCTCCAAATACATATACACTTTACGTTAGAAGTACAACGGACAACACTTGTATTACTTCATCGACACAAACGGTAACAATCAATAATGCGCCAACACCACCAGCGGTGCCAACTGCAGCGACTGTTCTACAACCAACTTGCGCGGTTCCAACAGGAACTATTACAGTGAGTACACAAACTGGAGTGGAGTACAGTTTGAATGGAACCAACTACCAAGCATCAAATGTGTTTTCAGGATTAGCTCCAAATACATATACAATTTACGTTAGAAGTACAACAGATAACACTTGTATTACTTCATCGACACAAACGGTAACAATCAATAATGCGCCAACACCACCAGCGGTACCAACTGCAGCGACTGTTATACAACCAACATGTGCTGTTCCAACAGGAACAATTACAGTGAGTACACAAAATGGAGTGGAGTACAGTTTGAATGGAATCAATTACCAAGCATCAAATGTGTTTTCAGGATTAGCTCCAAATACATATACGCTTTACGTTAGAAGTACAACGGACAACACCTGTATTACTTCATCGACACAAACTGTAACTATTGATGCTATACCACAGCTGCCAACTAATCCTACTGCAGCTAGTGTTGTTCAACCAACATGTGCCGTTCCAACAGGAAGCATAACTATTAGTGCACAACAAAATGTACAATACAGTATCGGTAATGGATATCAAAATAGTCCAGTTTTTGCTAATCTAGTACCAGGAAATTATACAATGGCCGTTCGTTTTACTAACAGTCCTGCATGTATTGCGACAGGCGGAATAATTACTATCAATGCAATTCCACAGCAAATTCAATTCGAGACCGAATCGAATTGTATCAATAATGAGTTTGTACTATCTGCTATTCCGCGTAGCTCAAGTTATGATCCTGCCCAAGTAACCTATCAATGGAAAGATTCAAATGGTGTAGTCGTTGGCACAGATAGTAGCCTTAACCTATCTAAAGTAACGTCCAATTCAAATTCGATTGTATTTCCAGCGGTCTTTTCGCTTTCAATTCGTTCTGCGGCGACTGGTTGCGAAACTACTCAGACCTTTACAATTGAGTCTATTTTTTGCAACATTCAAAAGGGGATTTCTCCTGACGGAAACGGTTCAAATGATTCTTTTGATTTAACTTTTATGAAGGTTAAAAAATTAGAAGTCTTTAATAGATACGGCATCAAGGTGTACAGTCAATCCAATTATACTGACCAATGGAAAGGTCAATCCAATTCAGGTGAAGATTTGCCAAGTGCTACCTATTATTATGTAATTGAATTTGAATCTGGAACCCCAAAAACGGGTTGGATTTATTTAATTCGAGAAAAATAAAAAAAGTACTAAAGCAATAGTCATACGAAGTATTAATTGACTTTGACAAAAAACAAAAACGATATGAACAAAATACTATTAATTTCTCTGTTGGTTTGCTTCTCTCTCTGCGAGGTAAGTGCGCAACAAGATCCACACTATACACAATACATGTATAATATGAATGTCATTAATCCGGCTTATGCGGGTTCGAAAGAAAATTTATCTTTTGGACTATTGTACCGTAAGCAGTGGGTTAATATCGAAGGTGCACCATCTTCCTTTTCATTTTCGGGTCATACTCCCGTTGGAAAAAATGTGGGTATGGGTATTTCTTTTCTTTCGGATAAAATAGGTCCTGTTTCAGAACAAAACGTTTACGGAGATTTTTCATATACGCTACAATTGAATGAAACAGATAAACTTGCTTTTGGTATAAAGGCGGGAGCTTCTTTTCATAATGTAGGATTACGAGATTTACAATCTAGTTTGCCAGATCCTTCCGAGGGGATTTTTGGACAAGACATTAGTGATGCTTCCTTGAATGTTGGAGCCGGACTTTTTTATTACTCAGATAAATATTATGCAGCATTATCAATACCAAACATGTTAAAAGCTGCTCATCTTGATTTTAATGGAAGGGCATATGGTTCCGATGTTTCGCATTATTTTTTAACAGCCGGTTATGTAATGGATTTAAATTATGATTTAAAATTCAAACCGTCATTCATGTTGAAATCTGCTGTAAATGTAACGCCTTCGCTAGATCTATCGGCTAATTTTTTATATCAAGAAAAATTTGAGATAGGGGCAACATACCGATTACAAGATAGTTTTGGGGGAATGATAAATGTTGCTGTGAGTCCATCATTGCGAATTGGATATGCATATGACCATATTGTTTCTGATTTGAGAGTGAGTACGCCGTCATCACATGAGTTTATTTTGTTGTATGATCTTTTCGAATCTAAAAAAGTATCTCGTTCTCCGAGGTTTTTCTAACGTTTAATTCAACTATTTGATGAAAAAATATATACTATTAGTTCTTGTAGCAATAATTAGTTTTTCAACCCTTGCGCAAAATAAACAAACTAAAAGTGCGGATGATTTAGCGAGTGGCTATGACTATTACGGAGCTATCGAGGCATACTTAACTTTAGTAAGGCAGGGCAACAATGATTTGTACATTAAGAAGCAATTGGCTGATTGTTACTACTACATTGACAACTTTAAAGAAGCCGAGAAATGGTATGCTCAAAGCATAACATCGCAAAAAGATGCCGAAGTATTTTTTAGATACGCACAGGTTTTAAAAGCCAACTTAAAGTATAAAGAAGCAAATATTCAATTACAGCGTTTTGCTCAACTAAGTCCAAATGATAGTCGTGCTCAAAAGTTTGGTGCTAATCCTAATTATTTGGATCAGTTGGAAAGAATTGATGCTGCGTATGAAATTAGAAAATTGAATATTAATTCTGCTCGCTCGGATTGGGGCGCAACCTTATACGGCGATGTATTGTATTTTGTTAGTGCGCGCAACGAAAGCAAGAAAGTTTACAGCTGGAATAATGAACCATTTTTAGATATTTATCAAGCCAAAAGATTGTCTAATGGAAACTTCGAAGCGCCAGAGGAAGTAGCTGGATTAAATTCAGATTTTCATGAAGGGTCTGTGTCACTTACGAAGTCTGGATCAATTGCGTATTTTACGAGCGAAAGTTTTAAAAATGATTTGTTTAAAAAAGATAAAAGTAGAAGATTAAAATTTGGCCAAGTTAGTCTTTACAGTGCTAAAAAAGAAAATGATAAATGGACAGCAATTGCTCCTTTCCCTTGGAATAATAAAAGTTATTCAAACGGAAATCCATCTGTAAATGGCGAAGGAACTGTTTTATATTTTGCCTCAGATATGCCCGGAAGTATTGGTGGTACAGATATTTGGAAAGTGCAAATTAATGCAGATGGTAGTTATGGCCAACCAGAGAACTTAGGTCCAAGTATAAATACGGCAGCCGATGAAAATTTCCCTTTTATAGCTGATAATGATGTTTTGTACTTTGCATCAAATGGTTTGTTGGGTTATGGTGGTTTTGATGTTTTTAGTGTAAATGCATTGGAAGCAGCAGCTACTCCCAAAAATTTAGGAAAACCTGTGAATTCTGAGAAAGACGATTTTTCTTTTACATTCAATACTGAAAAAAACATTGCTTTTCTCTCTAGTAACCGAACTGGGCAGGATGATATTTATGTACTGAATCCAATTTGCAAATCCAATTTGATGGTAGCTGTTAAAAATGCCAAAGATGGTGCTGCTCTTGCGTCTACCAGAGTTGAAATAGTTATGGATGGTCAGGAACAAATAGTAAATCAGATGTCAGATGATAAGGGAATATTATCTTACGACATGACTTGTGGTAAATCATATAAGGTGCGAATTTTAAAAGATGGTTATGTAACACAAAGTAAAACAGTAATCGCAGTGGCTGGTTCCAATTTAGTTGAAGTTGCTTTGGAGCCAATTGAAGTAATTGTAACTGAGACGGAGATTATATTGAATCCTATTTATTTTTATTCTAATAGAAGTGAAATTACAGAAAAGGGAGCTGCTGAGTTGGATAAATTAGTTTATGTAATGTCTCAAAATCAAAAATTACAAATTGATGTTGTAGCTCATACTGATCACCGTGGAACTGATTCTTATAATTTGAAATTATCTGAAAATAGAGCAAAAGCTACAGTAGCTTATATTATTGAAAAAGGTATTGGTGCTGAACGTATTTCAGGAAAAGGAATGGGAGAAGGTGCCCCAAAAATTGACTGTAAAGAAAATTGTACCGAATTAGAAATGGCTTTAAACAGACGTTCTGAGTTTTTAATTAGAAAATAAATTAGAATTTTAAGTATAAAAAAAACAGCATATCTTTTAGGTATGCTGTTTTTTTTTATCCATGTACTGTTTCGTTCTTACCGTAATTTGTAATTATCGAGGTTTCGTAAGCAATCCATTCTTTCCATCGTTTATCCACATCAACATTATCGGCATATTGTCTGGCAAAGCCTAAAAAGGTTGTGTAATGACCGGCTTCACTGATCATCAAGTCTCGGTAAAATTTGGCCAATTCAGGATCTTTTATGTTTTCAGATAGAACTTTAAAACGCTCGCAACTGCGTGCTTCAATCATTGCCGAGAAAAGTAAACGCTCGCATAAAGCATCATTTCGACTTCCATCTTTTTTCATAAACTTAAAAAGCTCATTAACGTAACTGTCTTTTCGTTCGCGACCAAAAGTAAGTCCACGTTTTTTGATTAATTGATGCACCATTTCAAAGTGCTCCAATTCTTCCTTAGCAATAATAGTAAGTTCAGTAACTAATTCCTCTTTTTCAGAATTTTGTGTGATCAAACTTATAGCATTTGACGCTGCTTTCTGCTCGCACCAAGCGTGATCGGTAAGTATTTCTTCGATGTTCGATTCTACAATAGTAACCCATCTCGGATCAGTAGCTAACTTAAGTCCCAACATAATCGTTTTCTTTTGCTACAAAATTACTCTTTATTTCAATGATTTTGTTTGATAACAAAGCTTTATCGATAAAATTACTATTATTTTGTATCCTTAAGATGGAGAAAACATGAGCGTACAACCAATAGTACTAATTATAGGTTTTGTTTGGCCGGAGCCAAAGTCATCCGCTGCAGGTGGAAGAATGATGCAATTAATTCGATTGTACCAATCGCAAGGATATTCTGTAACTTTTGCCAGTCCCGCGCAAGATTCTGAATTCATGGTGGATTTAAGTGAATTTGGAGTTATTAAAGAAAATATAGTCTTAAATTGTAGGAGTTTTGATGTTTTTATTGCTGAATTAAATCCGGCGATCGTTCTTTTTGATCGATTTATGATGGAAGAACAATTTGGGTGGCGTGTGGCTGAAAATTGTCCGTTAGCTTTGCGTGTGTTGGATACCGAAGATTTACATTGTTTGCGTTTAGCAAGACAAAGTGCCTTTAAAGAAAAGCGTGATTTTGAAATTGCTGATTTGCTTAAAGAGGAAGTTGCTAAAAGAGAAATGGCTAGTATACTGCGGTGTGATATTACTTTGATGATTGCTACTTTTGAAATGGAATTACTGCAAAGAGTTTTTAAAATCGATGCGGCTTTGTTGTTTTATTTGCCTTTGTTGGTGCAAAAACAAGAAATGTTTGTCGCAGATCAAGTTCCGTCTTTTGAGGAGCGAGCTAATTTTGTTTTCATTGGAAATTTTCTACATGAACCCAATTGGAATGCAGTTCAGTACTTAAAAGAAACTATTTGGCCTCTAATTAGGAAGCAGTTACCCGAAGCGCAATTGCATGTCTATGGTGCTTATCCGTCACAAAAAGTAGTACAGTTGCATCATGAAAAGTCAGGTTTTTTAATTCTTGGTCGTGCTGCTGAGGCTAAAGATGTGGTGCAAAAAGCGCGAGTGGTTCTAGCGCCTTTACGTTTTGGTGCAGGAATAAAAGGTAAATTGTTAGAGAGTATGCAATGGGGTACACCTAATGTGACAACGAGTATTGGCGCAGAGTCGATGCACGGGAATATGCCTTGGAATGGTGCTATTAATGATGAGCCTATACTTTTTGCGGCAGAAGCAGTACGTATTTATCAGGATAAAAATTATTGGTTGAATTCGCAGGACAACGGTTTTAAGTTGGTTGAAAATTTATATGACGAAGTTATTTTTGCTGAGAAGTTTGCAAGTCGAATGACTGAATTGATTGAGAATTTAGAAGCGCACCGCTTGGCCAATTTCATGGGCGCTTTGCTACAGCATCATACTTTAAAAAGTACGAAGTATATGTCGAAATGGATTGAGGCAAAAAACAGCTAAGTTAGCAAGTCATGCATGAGGGGTAGAAGCGGCATCCTTTTTTAGGCTCGCTTTTTTGCGAGGCTTAAAAAGATACAGCGGATGACCCGACCTTACTGTAACGAAAGTGAAAGTAAGGGCATCCCATAAAAAAACTCGCCTTAAAATACATTAAGGCGAGTTTTATATTTAAAAGATTTGATTTACAATGACATCAAACCACGTGAAATTACAATACGTTGAATCTCTGAAGTTCCTTCGTAAATTTGAGTGATTTTTGAGTCACGCATCATACGCTCTACATGATACTCAGCTACGTAACCATTTCCTCCGTGAATTTGTACGGCCTCATTGGCAACTTCTAAAGCGATTTCTGATGCGTATAATTTGGCCATAGCTCCAGAGTGTGCAATATCTTTTCCAGCGTCTTTTTCGCAAGCAGCTTTCATTACTAGTAATTTGGCTGCAGTTACTTTTACATACATATCGGCCAATTTGAAAGCGATTGCCTGGTGGTTAAAGATTTCTTTACCAAATGCTTTGCGTTCGTGTGAGTATTTTAAAGCAGTTTCGTAAGCACCAGTTGCAATTCCTAATGCTTGAGAGGCAATACCAATACGACCACCATTTAGTACGTTCATTGCAAAAGCAAAACCAAATCCGTCAGCACCAATTCTGTTTTCTTTTGGAACTTTTACGTCAGTAAACATTAGAGAATGTGTATCGCTACCTCTAATTCCCATTTTCTTTTCTTTCGGTCCAATGTCAAAACCTGCCCATCCTTTTTCAACGATGAAGGCATTGATTCCTTTATGTCCTTTTTCGATATCAGTTTGTGCAATAACAATGTATGTTGATGCAGTACTTCCGTTGGTAATCCAGTTTTTTGTTCCGTTTAAAAGGTAGTAATCGCCTTTGTCAATTGCGGTAGTTTTTTGTGATGTAGCATCAGATCCTGCTTCTGGCTCCGAAAGACAAAATGCTCCAATTACTTCTCCTTTTGCAAGCGGCACAAGGTATTTCATTTTTTGTTCTTCGTTGCAATATTTCTCTAAACCGGCGCAAACTAATGAGTTGTTTACAGACATGATTACCGCTGCCGAGGCATCAATTTTTGCAATTTCGGTCATAGCTAAAACATACGAAATGCTGTCAAGACCTGATCCACCGTATTTAGGATCGACCATCATTCCCATGAAGCCTAAGTCGGCCATCATTTTTACTTGTTCAGTTGGGAATTTTGAGTGTTCATCACGTTCAATAACACCCGGCAATAATTCTGCTACAGCAAAATCTTTAGCCGCTTGTTGAATCATTAAATGCTCTTCGGTTAGATTAAAATCCATATTTTTATTGTAAATTAAATGTTCTTAAATTTGACCACAAAAGTAATTATAAAATAGTAGATTTCAAACGTTTTCGTAATTTTAGCCTATGTTTAAAGAAAAGTATTTTGTAGTAGGTGTCATGTCAGGAACATCGCTAGATGGCGTCGATTTGGCACATATCGTTTTTACTAAGGTTGATAACGAATGGTCATTTGAAATTTTACAAGCTGAAACGGTTTCGTATTCTGTTTATTGGTTAAACAAACTGCAAACTGCTGTAACGCTTACAAGTCTAGAAATCATAGATCTGAATGATGAATACACAAGTCATTTGGCAACTGTCATAAGTGATTTTATAGAAAACAACGCTATTAAAAATTTAGATGCTGTGTGCTCACATGGGCATACGGTGCTGCATCAACCTCAGAAGGGAATCACACTACAAATAGGGAATTTACCGCAGCTTGCTACCTTGATTCAGCAAAAAGTAGTTTGTGATTTTAGAGTTCAGGATGTAGCTTTGGGAGGACAAGGTGCGCCTTTGGTGCCAATTGGAGATCGAATATTGTTTTCCTCTTATGATTATTGCATGAACTTGGGAGGTTTTTCAAATATTTCGTTCGAGAAAGACGGACAGCGCATCGCATTTGATATCTCGCCTGTTAATACCGTATTGAATTTTTATGCGCAACAATTAGGTTTCGAATATGATGATAAAGGAGCGATGTCACGTTCAGGTAATTGTCACCTAGAACTATTGACCGAATTGAATGCGCTTGAATTTTACTCTCAAAAATATCCTAAATCCTTGGGTTTTGAATTTGTAAAGGGTATTGTGTTGCCTTTGATAGAAAAATATAATTTGGCAGTAGCTGATAAATTGAACACGTTTACAGAGCATGTTGCCTTACAAATTGCTGCTGCGCTGCCTACCCAAACCGGTCAGATTTTTGTAACCGGTGGTGGTGCCTATAATGATTTCTTGATAGAACGTGCGCAATCCTACTTGCCTAATACGGAAATAGTAATTCCTGATCCAGAAGTACTTGAATTTAAAGAAGCAGTAATTTTTGGATTGTTAGGTGTTTTGAAGTTAAGAGGTGAAATTAATGTCCTGTGCAGCGTAACTGGAGCCCAACAAGACCATTCTGCCGGAATGGTTTACACGCCATGATACCATCTAGAAAAAACTATTTAGCAGTGGCAATAATAACTATTTTGTTGGGATTGTGCAGTCGAGGTTTTTCCGTAGTACCGCTATTTGTTGGAGATTTACTTTACGCCGTTTTAATTTATTTTATTTTTAGGTTTTTCTTCACCACACAAACGGCTGTCGCCATAGCGATAATGAGTTTATCCTTTTGTTTTGCGATAGAGACATTACAGTTAGTACGATGGAATTGGTTGTTACAAATTAGAGCAACAATAATTGGTCGCTTGGTTTTAGGACAAGATTTTTTATTGGAAGATTTAATTGCGTACACATTTGGTGTATTTGTGGCGGTAGTTTTCGAGCGAATGGTTTTTAAATGGTTCTAGAAGAAGAATGGTATAAACTTTATAAATAAACTCGAAAACACATAATTCACATTATTCTATTTTTTATATTTGCCAAAATTAAACATATCGCAACAAATGAAAGATTTATTAAAGAAATTCGAAAATAAAGAACCTGAAATAGTTTTCCATTGGAAAGATGCTGAAACCGAAGCTGAGGGTTGGACAGTTATCAATTCGCTTCGTGGAGGCGCTGCTGGAGGTGGAACTCGTATGCGAAAAGGTTTGGATATGAATGAAGTTTTGTCATTGGCAAAAACGATGGAAGTTAAATTTTCGGTTTCTGGACCTGCGATAGGTGGAGCAAAGTCGGGTATCAATTTTGATCCGAATGATCCCCGCAAAAAAGGAGTTTTGCAACGTTGGTACAAAGCGGTTTCTCCTTTATTAAAAAGTTACTACGGTACTGGTGGAGATTTGAATGTCGATGAAATTCATGAAGTGATCCCGATGACTGAAGAATGTGGTGTTTGGCATCCGCAAGAAGGTGTTTTTAACGGGCACTTCAAGCCAACCGAAGCAGATAAAATCAATAGAATAGGTCAGTTGCGTCAAGGAGTTGTTAAGGTGATCGAAAACCCAAAATTCTCTCCTGATGTTTCAAAAAAATATACAGTTGCTGATATGATTACAGGTTACGGTGTTGCTGAGGCAGTTCGTAATTTTTATGCTATTTATGGCGGAGATGTAAAGGGTAAAAAAGCGATTGTTCAAGGATTTGGGAATGTAGGTTCAGCTGCCGCTTTTTACCTTGCGGATATGGGTGCCAAAGTAATTGGTATTATCGATAGAGATGGTGGATTGATTAATGAAGATGGTTTTTCTTTCGAAGAGATAAGAGCTTTGTTTTTAGCCAAAGACGGTAACAAATTAGTAGCTGAGAACATGATTCCTTTTGAAGAAATCAACCAAAAAATTTGGACAATTGGTGCCGAAATTTTTACTCCGTGTGCGGCATCTCGTTTGGTTACGCAGTCGCAAATTGATAGTTTAATTGCAAATGGTTTAGAAGTTATTTCTTGTGGAGCGAACGTTCCTTTTGCGGATAAAGAGATTTTCTTTGGTCCAATTATGGAAGATGTAGATCATAAAGTAAGTTTGATTCCTGATTTTATTTCGAATTGCGGAATGGCTCGTGTTTTTGCTTATTTTATGGAGAAAAAAGTACAAATGACTGATGAAGCTATATTTTCTGATACTTCAGAAATTATTAAAAAAGCGATTGAAAAAGCGCATATACTTAATCCTAATAAAACTAATATCAGCGCCACTGCTTTTGAAATTGCATTGAAACAACTTACTTAATTCAAGCACTTATAATTTCAAGTATACAAGATGGGAATTGGTAGACATAAAAGGCTACTAATTCCCATTTTACTTTGAATACAAACTAATTTATAATTGAAAACTAGCTTTCTACTCTTGACAATTTTTAGTACTTTTCAACGTTTTTAGTCATATCCTTTTTCAAATACCAATACAATGAGTTCTACTAATTCAACCAATCAAAAGAAATCCCTAATCATTACCACTCTTTTGTATGCGGCAATGTTGTTGATTTTGTTTTTTATCCGTTTTTGGCCTCCGGCAAATGGAGTGGAGCTTGCAGGCGGTGGAGGCGGTGGTGGAGTTACGGTGAATTTTGGGGATAGTGATTTCGGATCGGGCTCGGACTATAAAAGTGAAGTATTAGAGGTAAAAAATCAAGCGAAAGCGGTACCAGTAAACAGTACTCCTGACGAAGCAATACTTTCGCAAGAAAATAGTACGGATGAAAGCGTGGTTATCCCGACTAAAGTTCCAGCTAAAAAGACACCAGTGGTTATAAAAGAAGAAACAAAACCTGTGGTAGTAAAACCAAAGGTATCGAATGCTACCAATGATGCGTTGTCAAGTATACTGAAAGGATCTAATAAAGGAGGTGATGGTGATGATAAAACAGCTGGAAATAAAGGAAAGTCAAACGGGAATTTAAATTCAGGTGATTATTATGGTTTAGGCGGTTCCGGAGGTGGTACTGGCGGAGGAAACGGAACTGGAAATGGAACAGGAACCGGCAAAGGTTCAGGCTCTGGAAGCGGTGGCGGATCCGGAAGTGGTTCTGGTGGCGGAATCGGATATTCTCTTGGTAATAGAAGAGCAGTATCTAAACCAGTGCCAAAATACACATGTAGCGAACAAGGTAGGGTAGTTGTTGAGGTCGCCGTAGATCGAAACGGACGTACAATGAGCGCTATTGCGGGAGTGAAAGGAACAACAAATACGGCAAGATGTTTACTTGATCAAGCTAGAATTGCAGCCATGAATACGAAATGGGATCCTAGTTCAGATGCGCCGGAAAAGCAGGTGGGCAAAATTATTTATAATTTCAGCCTTAATTAAACGTCACTTTTAAAAGATAATTGTCAATTTATACGATATCTCGCGTGAGGGATAGCAGCAAGTACCGCAGTACTGCGAATAGCCCGACGGCAATAAAAAAATGGAGCACATCAGCATAAAAGTTGATTGGCTCCATTTTTTTTTATTGCGGTCACGCCCAAAAGCAAGACGTGTCCTAAATTAATATCGTTTTTATTTCGGGCTAGTGGCGATTACAAATTTCAGATTGTTACGTACTCCTATTTGTAAAACATCTACTAAATCTTGCACCTGAAGATTGAATGGGATTCTAACAACAACGGTTTGGTCTTTTGTTGTATCCATTTTAGACATAAGCGTAGCCTCGAGTTCTTCAAATGAAACGGGTTGTTTGTCAATATAGAATTTTTTATCTTCAGTGACGGATAAGCTGATGAATTGCTTGTTGGTTTTTTCGTTTGATTGCGCTTTTGGCAAAGTCATCTTGATTACATTGGGGTTGGCAAGTGTAGAAATAATCAAGAAAAACAACAGTAGAAAAAACATGATGTCGCTTAATGAAGAAGTCGCGACCTCGGCATGAAATCTTCTTTTTCTTTTGATAGACATGTTATGATTTTTGAATAATATTTACAAATTCAAGTACTTGTTTTTGGATTTTTAATGCAAAATTATCAATTTTCCCGTTCAACAAGTGGTATCCACTGTAGGCAACAATTCCAACTATCAAACCCGCTCCACTACTAATCATTTTTTCGTATAATCCGCCAGAGATATTCCCGATACTAATATTCTCAGTAACTGATATGCTGTAGAAAATTTTAATTACTCCGGAAATGGTACCAATAAAACCCAAAGTAGGCGCAATACCAGCTATAAGTCCCAAATGGCCCAAGTGTTTTTCCATTTCGCCAATTTCAATATCGGCTGCACGATCCATATTCGATTCGATTTCACCAATTGGGCGGCCAATAACAAGAATACCTTCTTTGATGATATTTCCCGATGCTGTATTATTTCGTTCAGCAAGTGATCGTGCTAAATCTAAATTGCCAGAATTTAACTGATCCCTAACATCACGTAAAAGTAATGAGTCTACTTTTGAAGCTTTGCTAATGTATAAGTAGCGCTCTACGATGAGGTAAAAAGTGTAAAATAATAAAATCCCAATTGGGATTAGCCAAATACCGCCTTTTAATAAAAATCCTAAAGTAGAAATTTCGGTGTTTGGAGCAATGTTTTCAACAACTGCGCTTGATGCGGCATTAGTAAGGGTGTCCGCTTGTAATTGGATAAAACTAAACATATAATATTATTGTGTTTTAATCATTAATTCTAAAATTTGTTTCAATTTTGCACTAAAGATACTTTTCGATGTAGTATTAAACTAAAAAAATCGAAAAATATTTTAAACAATTCCTATTTACCTATAAAATGAATTATCAAGACACTATAAACTGGATGTTTAATCAGCTCCCGATGTACCAACTTCAAGGCGCACAAGCTTATAAAAAGGACTTAACGAACGCTCACAAACTTGCAGCGCACCTAAATTATCCTGAAAAAAAATTGAAATGTATACATGTGGCAGGAACCAACGGCAAAGGATCTACCTCTCATATGTTGGCATCTGTTTTACAAGAAGCTGGATATAAAGTAGGTTTGTATACATCGCCACATCTAAAAGATTTCAGAGAACGTATAAAAATAAATGGGGTCGAAATATCTGAGAAATTTGTTGAAGATTTCATAACGGAGCATCAACTATTTTTTGAAGCTAATGACATGAGTTTTTTTGAAATGACCGTTGGTTTGGCTTTTGATTATTTTGCTGCTGCAAAAGTGGATATCGCCATTATCGAAGTAGGAATGGGCGGAAGATTAGATGCAACGAATATTATCACGCCTTTGGTTTCTGTAATTACCAATATAGGATTAGATCACACTCAGTTTTTAGGCAATACACTTGAAGCAATTGCTTTCGAGAAAGCAGGAATTATTAAGCCAAATATCTCTGTAATTATTGGAGAATACACTCCTGAAACGAAGCCTGTTTTTTTGTCTAGAGCCAAAGAAGGAAGCTCGGAGATTTATTTTGCAGCAGATTTAGTTTTCGAAAATTATCCTTCAGACTTGATTGGAGATTATCAAGTGCACAACAAAAAGACGGTTTTGCAAACCATACAGGTTTTGAATAAGCAGACTGAATTTGAAATTTCCCCTCAAAATATACAAAATGGTTTGTTGCATGTTGTAAAAAATACAGGACTTCAAGGCAGATGGCAGCAAATACATACAGCCCCAAAGGTTATTTGTGATACTGCTCATAACAAAAACGGTCTAGAGATCGTATTGAAACAAATACAAAAAGAAAAATTTGACACCTTACACTTTGTTTTGGGAGTGGTAAATGATAAAGATTTAGAAGAAATTTTGCCTTTGTTTCCAAAAAATGCAAAATATTATTTTTGTAAGCCTAATATTCCTCGCGGATTGGATGCGCAAGTTTTACAACAAAAGGCGGCATTGTTTGAGTTGCATGGTGAAGTATACAATTCTGTTTCAGAAGCTTATAAAAAAGCACTGCAAAATGCTGTAGCGACTGACTTTGTTTACGTAGGAGGAAGTACTTTTGTAGTTGCAGAAATTTTGTAATTTTTTTGTTTTTATAGTTGCATATTCAAAAAACAGTCTTATATTTGCACTCGCAATAAGGAAATGAAAATTATCGAATTGCAATAGGGCGATTAGCTCAGCTGGTTCAGAGCACCTCGTTTACACCGAGGGGGTCGGGGGTTCGAACCCCTCATCGCCCACAAAAAACTCCTTAAGAAATTAAGGAGTTTTTTTTTATTTCTGATTTTACCAACCTTGGTTGATTCCGTTTTTAACTACTGCCTCGTATTTTTCTTTATCAAAGCGGTATAAGTTAGGTGCTTTGTGAGCAACATTGCTCTTCTTCTCGTCAAGTTTTATTAATATCCCAATAGCTGTAATCTTTCTTAAAAAATTACGGCGGTCTAATTTCTTGCCTAAAATGGTTTCGTATAATTTTTGTAATTCTGGAATTGTAAATTTTTCAGGTAGCAAATTGTAGCCTACAGGTGTAAGATTTAATTCGTTTCGCAGAGTAGCTAATGCTTTATCTAGAATTTCTTTATGGTCCAAAACCAAATCAGGAACTGCATCGTGGTCAATCCATTCCACAATTTCATCAGCTGCCAATGGCTGCGGAATGGTTTGTAAAAAATCAACTAATGCATAGTAACCAACTGTAACAAAACGACTGGCAAACCATTTTCCATCTTCGATTGGTATGTTATAAAAGCGTAGAATGTTGTTGCTCACCTCTACATCGCAGCGGTTTGCGGCACCAAAAGTTGAAAATTGTCTTAAAAAAATTCCATTTAAACCTGTTCTACGGTGCAAAACCGTTACGGCAGCTTCATCAATTCCTTCATTTAAAGACACAAAACCTCCCGGCAAAGCCCATTTATTACTGTACTTTGTTTTGATTAATAACACTTTTAATTGGTTGTCATGAAATCCAAAAATCACGCAATCTATTGATAAACCGGGTTGGTATAATTCTTTATTTTCTAAAACACTCTTTAACATGGGGCTTTCATTCTTGAAATTAGTACACTTTTATAAGGCGCAATTTAGTGCATTTTTACTCGGAAATTAAAACAGTACATTTTTTGAATACAAATAAGTTTTTTTCCAAAATTATTCAAGAGTACGTTGCACAATATGAAAAGAATGAGTTAAGAATTGCATTGTTTCACGATTCATTTTCGAATTGGTTATACATTTTATGTAAAAAAGCTTGTCAAAAATAATGTAATGTGCTGTTTTTCAAAAATATTGTTTACATTGCGTCACTATAACACAATAAGAGTTTTTAACCTTTGAATAAAAAAAACTAACGCAAAAGACTATGAAAAAAACTATTCTATTACTCCTTGGGTTCGCATTTACGCTACAAATGCAAGCGCAGGCTATTGATTATCGAGCAAAAGCTAAAAAATTAGTTTCGCAATTGACACTCGAGGAAAAAGCTTCTTTGTGCTCAGGTGGAACAGCTTGGTCAACTAAGGCCATTCCAAGACTGGGTATCCCGTCTATTTTTATGACTGATGGTCCTCACGGATTACGCAAGGCGGAGGGTTTTGATTTTACAAACAGTGTACCGTCAACTTGTTTTCCTACGGCATCAGCTTTGGCATCTTCTTGGAACACGGCATTGGCTCAAAAGATGGGCGAAGCTTTGGGAATTGAGGCCCAAGCCAATGATGTACAAATTTTGTTAGGACCTGGAGTAAACATGAAACGTTCTCCTCTTGGAGGAAGAAATTTTGAATATTTTTCAGAAGATCCGGTTTTGGCAGGTAAAATTGCAGTTGGATTCATAAATGGGGTGCAAAGCCAAGGCGTGGGTACCTCTATGAAGCATTTTGCGGCAAATAGTCAAGAGTTTGAACGCATGTCTAATAATTCAAATGTTGACGAACGTACTTTGAATGAAATATATTTTCCTGCATTCGAAATGGCAGTAAAAGAGGCACAACCTTGGACCGTGATGTGTTCCTACAATAAATTAAATGGAACCTATGCCTCTGAAAATCCATTTTTATTACAGCAAATGTTAAAGGACAAGTGGGGATTACAAGGTTTTGTAGTTTCTGATTGGGGTGCTGTAAATGAAAGAGCGCTTGGTGTTGACTCAGGTATGCATCTTGAAATGCCAGCAAGTGGTGGATTAAATGATAAAAAAATTGTTGATGCCGTTAAAAACGGTACTCTAAAAGAAAGCCGACTAGACGAAATTGTAACCGATCTATTGGCGATAACTCTAAAAGCAAAAGACAGTCACAAAAAAGGTATTGTGGTTGACAAGACTAAGCACAATGAACTAGCAAGACAAATTAGCAGCGAATGCATTGTGTTGTTGAAAAATGAATCTGCTATTTTACCAATAAAACCTTCTGTTAAAAAGATTGCTATCATTGGTGATTTTGCCAAAAATCCACGTTATCAAGGAGCTGGAAGTTCGCAAGTGCGTCCAACTCAAATTTTAAACGCATTTGATGAATTACAAAAACTAGCCAAAGGTACACAGTTTACATTTTCGCAAGGATACAATTCACAAGGAGAAACAGATCAGGCGAAATTAGCTGAGGCAGTGCGAATTGCCAAAGATGCTGATGTAGTTCTTGTTTTTGCAGGTTTGCCAGATAGTTATGAGTCGGAAGGTTTTGATAGGACTAATATGGATTTGCCACTAGGCCACAATCAATTAATTAGTGCAGTTGCTCAAGTAAACAAGAATAGTGTTGTGGTTTTGATGAATGGAGCTGCTGTTGCAATGCCATGGAAAAATGATGTTGCAGCTATTTTGGAAGCCTATCTTGGAGGGCAAGCTGGTGGAGGCGCAGTTGCAGATGTATTGACAGGAAAAGTGAATCCTTCAGGTAAGTTATCGGAGACATTTCCAGAACGATTGGAAGATACTCCAACCGCAATTGAATTCCCATCAAGAGATGGACAAGCTAATTATGGTGAAGGGATTTATATCGGTTACCGCTACTATGACAAAAAGAAAATTGAACCAAGTTTTCCTTTCGGATACGGATTGAGTTTTACTACTTTTTCATATTCTGATATAAAAGCCAATACTACCTCGGCCAAAGATTCAGAAGGCGTTACCATTTCTGTTAAAGTAAAAAATACGGGAAAAATGGCAGGAAAAGAAGTAGTGCAGTTGTACGTACATGAGCAAGAAAGTGAAGTAAGTAGACCTGAAAATGAACTTAAACATTTTGAAAAAGTGGCCTTAGCCGCAGGAGAGGAAAAAACAATTACTTTCAAATTGAGTTCTCGTGATTTCTCTTATTACAATTCAAAAACACCTGAGTGGACCGTGAAATCAGGAAAGTTTGATGTTTTGGTTGGAGGCTCTTCTCGAGATTTGCCTTTAAAACAAACGGTTTTTATTGAATCTTCAAAACCTGCACAACTCGTTTTTACTCGTGAATCATTATTTAAAGAATTCAAAAGGTCTCCAAAAACTTTAGCAATTTATGAAAACTTAGTACAAGGTTTTATGGGAGCTTCAAAAAAACCAGAAACCGAAGATGAGAAAAAAGCAGCTTTGTTTTTTGAAATAATGTTATCTGATATGCCAATAAACAAATTAGTTATGTTATCTGGAGGTAAATTTACTGAAGAAAATATTAATGGAATTTTATCAGCGGCCAATCAAAAATAAAGGGTGGCTGAAAGCAAAGCATAAAAAGTGCCTCATAACATCGTCTTCAAAAGGAATGATTTCCTCTTATTTGAGTCGCACTGAGATCTAATTGTTGGTTAAATTGTAAACAAAAACGCAGTAAGCAGTATGTTGAAACACTGTTTGCTGCGTTTTTTAATTTTGACCTAATTTTTAAATTTGATAGAAACCTATTAGCTACTGTTAAGAATTTATTTAGTTACCCTTCCGAATTTTAAAAAATTCAAGTTGAAGTTTCCTTTTTTAAAATAAATTTTTTATTCGATTTTTTTTAAAAACAGATATTCTAATACACCAAGGTTTGAATTCCGTGCGCGGGAATTTCGATCACTGTTTTTTCATTTGAGATGATTAGATTATAGGTTACATTTTTATCTCCTTGATTCATTACTACGGTTACCAATTTGCCGTTTTTATTTAAAAATGAAGTACTGATTAAAGAGCTTCGGCTAACTGCCGTACTAACTCTTTTGGCATCTGGTCGAATGAATTTAGAGAAATGGCCAATGTAGTAATAACTTGGTGTATAAATAAGTTCTCCAGAATTAGTGTCAGCATGGATTGGTGCAAAACAGAAGTTCCCCACGTGATTGGGACCTCCATTTTGGTCTAAAAGAATATTCCAGTCCGTCCATCCAACGGTGCCGTTATTAAAATCGTGAATCATGTTAGTGCCGTAACGTTCGCCATTAGCCCATAATTGGTATTTATTGGAATCAAATTTCTCTACGCAACCTTCAGTAAACAAGAGGTTTTTTGTTGGGTATGTCTCATTGACTTTTTGAATATTTTCAAACATAGGCGCACCGCCTGCCCAAGTTTCGTACCAATGAAATCCGATTCCCCAAGCATATTTTGATGCTTCTGGATCAGAAAAAATGACATTTGCTCTTTGATTTATTAAATCTCGGTTATGATCCCAAACAACAATTTTTTTATCGCCTAAGCCTTCTTTCTTTAAAGTTGGTCCAAGAAAGTTTTTTAAAAAATCGCGTTCAGCCTCGGCAGTGTAAATGCATGATTCCCAAGTTTGGGTAGCCATAGGCTCGTTTTGTACTGTAAGTCCCCAAATAGGCATTCCTTCTTTTTCATAGGCTTTTATAAATTTAGCGTAATAATTGGCCCATGCTTGATTGAATTCAGGTTTCAAAGTTCCGCCTTTCAACATATTGCCAGTACTTTTCATAAATGCTGGTGGACTCCAAGGTGAAACATACAATGTCAATTTTCCACCGGCCGTTTTTATAGCCTCCTTTATCATCGGGATGCGGAATTTTTTATCGTGGTCAATATTAAACGATTTTAATTCACTATCGCCTTCTTTCACGTAAGTATAACTTCCACTTGAAAAATCAGAACTATGTATTGTAGTTCTTAGTAGCGAATAACCAATTCCGTTTTCAGTATTGTAATAGGCTTGCAGTAATTCTTGCTGTTTGCTTTTACTTAATTTTGCAAAAACTTCTGCGCTTGCGTCAGTTATTGCTCCACCTATGCCCATGAATGTTTGAAAAGTCTTGTTTGGTTCTACAAAAATTGAAATTTCTGTTTCAAGAGGTTGTTTGGCTATACCGAAGCTTAATTTGTCTGTTTGAGACAGTCGCAATTTGGTATTTTCTGCGGTGGTATATACCGTAATAGTTTTGCCGGATGTTGTAAATGCTGCAGTTTGATTTGCTTTTTTGGGCTGAGCAAATGTAAAAAAAGTAGTTGCTGCAAGTGCTAAGGTTGCTGTTTTTTTCATTTTAGATATAATGTATTGTGCTTTACCAAATATAAGTTCCAACAGAATTACCTTCTAATGAAGTAGTAATCCAAGTTCCGTTGTATTTGATGTTGAATAAAGTAGTTGTTTCTCCGTCGTTTTCAACTAATAAAACTTTTTTTCCTGCAGGGGTTTTAAAAGCAACTGTATTTAAATTTCCTGAATTGTTACTTGAAATGCGTACTGAGCCGGTTGGAACAAATTTTGAAGCATGAGCAATAATATAGTAGCCTACATTTCTTGTAAAGCTATCGCTGCTATTAACAGTCAAGGCTCCTTTACAAGTTGTACAACCACCAGGAGTATTTGGACCGAAAGAGGCATTATTGGCTAAATTCCATTCTAAAGCTGTTTTACTCCAATTGCGCATGGATCCGATGATTACATTTTTTACATGCCATTTTAAATCTCCAGAAAAACTACCTGTTGATGAGGTGTATTGCTCTGTAAAATAAATATTTTTGGTAGGAAAAGCATTGTGAACGGTTTCAAGTGTGCTAATATCGCCTTCGTAAAGGTGAAATGCCGATCCGTCTACAAAGGGATTTGCTCCTGTGTCTCCCAATACAGCTATAGGATATTCTGGTTTATTGCAATTATGGTCGTATGCTACAATTTTTGTGCTGAGGTTTGCGGCTTTAAATTCTGGCCCTAAATGATTTTTAATAAAATCAGCTTGTTGTTGCGCCAGCATTAACATACTTGGATTGTTGCCAGGATGTAAAGGTTCGTTTTGAGGTGTAATGGCGTCAATTGTTATTCCCTCGGCCTTCATGGCTTGAATGTATTTTACAAAATATTTTGCATATACATTGTAAAATTCGGGTTTTAAACCTCCTCCAACAAAACTGTTATTGTCCTTCATCCAAACTGGCGGAGACCATGGTGTTGCCATTATTTTTATTGACGGATTTATGGCTACAATTTCTTTTAACATTGGAATGACATCAGCTTGGTCAGGAGTTAAACTAAATTTAGATAATGTAACATCTGTTTGTCCATTGGGAAGATCATTATATGTGAAAGGCGTCGCATTTAAGTCTGATGCGCCAATACTTAGACGTAAATAACTAATTGCAATTCCGTTAGCATCATTACCGAATAATTCCTTTAAAAGTTCTTGTCTTTTTTGTGCTGAAAGTTGATTAATAACTTGAGCGCTTCCACCTGTTAGTGTATAACCAAAACCGTCAATAGTTTGAAATGTTTTGCTTTCATCAACTTCAATGTTAGCATAAGTATTTATACTGTTGCCAAAAGTCAAATTACCCGGCTGTTTTTGTAATACTATAGTTTGATTGCCTTTGGTTAACCAAAAATCCATTTGATTGGTTCCAGTTGTAGGCGGTGTAGTAGGAGCGGGCGTAACTACAACCTCAGTAGTATCGCTTGACGACGAGCAGTTACTTGTGGCCATACTAAAGCTCAAAAGCAGTGCTAGTTTTATAGAATTTTGTAGTAAAGTCATAATTATTTCAGTTTTAACTCGACATACACTGGCAAGTGATCCGAAGGGTATTTGAGATCTTTCGAGTCGCTTAGAATAGCATATTTTGTTACGAGAAAAGGATTGTTTTTTGATAAAAAAATGTAATCAATTATTTTAGTTACAGGTTCGTTGTGTTTAAAACCATTGAATGTGCCGTTGGGGCCAAAAGGTTTTTGAATGCTGATATCTCTCGAGTCATCCATTGATTTTTTGAGTTGTTTGATACGATCTTCTTTAGGCTCAGAGTTGAAATCACCCATTAAAATAACAGGATAATTTTGCGTGTTTAGTTGCTTTATTTTGGATACAATTAAAGCCAAACTTTCTGTTCTTGCTTGCTCGCCCATGTGATCAAGATGGGTGTTGAAAACCCAGAGGTGTTTTTTAGTCTCTTTGTCTTTTAAAAGTGTATAAGTACAAATGCGGTTTAGTGCAGCATCCCAACCTTTTGAAATAACATTTGGTGTTTCTGAAAGCCAAAAAGTAGCTCCTTGGAGCAACGTAAAACGATCTTTTTTAAAAAATAGA
Organism: Flavobacterium turcicum; assembly: GCF_011365745.1. Taxonomy (GTDB): domain Bacteria; phylum Bacteroidota; class Bacteroidia; order Flavobacteriales; family Flavobacteriaceae; genus Flavobacterium; species Flavobacterium turcicum. The sequence continues at coordinate 22,182 of NZ_JAAOBY010000008.1, forward strand.
GACGATGCTTCTCCTTGCTCAATTCCATCTCTGCCCATGCTGATATTTTTATACGTTTCATGCGCTGCTGCAATATCACGAACTTGATTTGGTAGTGCCTCTTGAATACCAAAAATATCAGGATTGTAAAATTGTAATTGAGCGTTGAAGTAATCCTTTCTATTTGACCAAGCATTTACCCCATCACTAGCAATATCCAAACGGATGTTATACGTTAAGACCTTTAGACTTTGCGCCTCGCAAATTGATGTCAGACATCCTAAAATGATACAAACGATTGTGTTTTTGAGTTGCTTCATATGTTTGTTTTATGATTAATTCCCTTCTAATGAGCTTTTAGCTAAAAGTAGTTAAAAGCTCTTAATGAAGGGCTAACTAAACAAAAAAATCAAATACAAATTATTAATTACCAGTATTATAAAGCGTTTTAGCCTTTTATTTTAGAACCAAGTTTAGAACGAGTTACAATTGTTCTAGACTTAATTTTGGCTTGAAACAAAAACAGTGCTTAATTGTAGCCAGGATTTTGTTTTAATTTTGTTCCTTGTAATTCTCTTTCGGGAATTGGAAAAATTTCGTCTACGCCAGCATTAAAACCTCTGCTGCCTAATTTTGCAGTAGCATCGCCCCAGCGAACCAAGTCAAAAAAGCGGTGTCCTTCTCCTGCCAATTCCATTCTTCTTTCGTTTTTGATTGCGTCAATAGTAACAGGAATTGTTGGTAGACCAACTCTACTTCGAACTGCGTCAAGTAATGCTTGAGCTCTTGGTCCTGAGCCTAATGCTTCTGCTTCCATCAAATAAGAGTCAGCCAAACGCAAGATGTAGCTGTTTTGTTTGTAATTTAATTCGGCAGCACCACCTCCAGTTCGTACATCTTCTTTTCTGGGTAAAAATTTATTCAAAAAGTAGCCTGTGTCTTGGTATGCGCCAATATAATTTGCTTGTCCAGCTTCTTTTAAAGTTTTTAAATCATAAATCGTTGATTCAAAACGCGGGTCATTCTTTATTGCATCGTACAAATCCTGTGTGATCAGGTTGAATGCCCAGCCCGAAGGTAAATCTGCTGCTGTAGATCCTACTGTTTTAGAATAACTTCTTGGGCCAACCATTACGTTTAGTGAATTTCCTTCATCTCTTCCTGAACCCCAGAAGCCCCAATCTGAATTACCGGCGCTTGTATGCGATACTTCAATTAATGATTCTGTGTTAAACTTGTTTCCTACTACCCATAGATCACTAAATTTAGTTAGCAATTTGTTACCGTATTGATTGGTTGTTCCAGGAGTTCCGTTTACTTGTGCTAGTATTGAGGCTGCTTCTGTTTTTTTACCTTGAAATAAATAAACTTTGCCTAACATGGCTTGTGCAGCGCCTTTGTTCAATCTTCCAGACTCAGTTTCAACATTAACTCGATTTGGGAGAAGGTTAATAGCATCTAACAAATCCTTTTCAATTTGTTCATAAACGGCTTGTGGTGTCGCTTGTTCTACCGTGTACATATTTGTAGCTGTTAACGGATCGAGTAGCAAAGGAACATTTTTAAATAAGCGTACCAAATTGAAGTAGTAAATTGCTCGTAAAGCTTTTGACTCTCCTGTAAAACGAGCTTTAACTTCTTCAGGCATTGCTACACCCGGAATTTTTAAAAGTAAAGTGTTGGCTCTAAAAATTCCTTGGTAGTGGTCGTTCCAGAAACTTCCCGGAATAGTAGTAGGAGTTAAAGAATGCGATGAGAAACCTTGAATTCCAGCACCATCGGTTGGTCCTCCGCCACCTGCAAAATGATCATCAGATCCGGCATTCATCATAGCAATCATATTTTCGAAACCGCTTGAATTTTTTCTAATCGGGTCATAAACACCAACAAGTGCAGCAGTAGCTTGATCTTGATTGGCATAATAATTTTCAGATAAAAAGGAACCTTTTGGTGTAACTTCTACAAATTCTTCTGAGCATGATACCATTGAAAGTACTGCAGTTGCTACGAATAGATTTTTTAGTAAGATCGTTTTCATAATTTTTTTATGTTTTAGAATTGTACATTAGCTCCAAGCATGAATGTTCTTGCTTGCGGATAAATTCCTTTGTCGATACCAAATACACCACCTCCAATTTCTGGATCGTAACCTGTGTATTTTGTAATTGTAAATAGGTTTTCAGCATTTACATAAAATCGTAGTTTACTTGCTCCAATTTTGCTGATAGCTTTGGTTGGTAATGAGTATCCAATTTGAATCAGCTTTAATCTCAAATAATCTCCTTTTTCAAGATAAAAGTCAGACATTCTACCAAAGTTGCTGTTGCTGTCGTTGTTCGTTAAACGTGGGTAAGTATTAGATGTTCCTTCGCCTGTCCATCTGCCCAAAGCGCTTGTTTGGTAATTGGCATTTCCTACATCGAGACGGCGTAAACCTTGGAATATTTTATTTCCAGCTGCTCCTTGCGAAAAGATCATTAAGTCGAAGTTTTTATAATCAAGGTTTAAAGTCAAACCGTAGGTGTATTTTGGGATATTTGTTCCTAAAAATTGTCTGTCATCATCTCCAATAGAGCCATTACCATTTGTATCAACCCAACGGAAATCTCCCGGGCGTGCATTAGGCTGAATTAATCCACCAGAAGTATTGATGTAGGCATCAATTTCGGCTTGGTTTTGAAATATACCAGCGGTTTTAAATCCATAAAAGGAATTGTATGATTGTCCTACTTGCGTTCTGGTTACTTGTCCCATTGATTGGAATGAAGCATCTCCTCCTATAAAATCTGAGTCAGAAGCTACATAAGTCACCCTATTTTCTAGATAAGCAATGTTTCCATTTGCTGAAAAATTAAGATCTCCGAAGCTTTTTTTGTATCCAAGTTCAATCTCAATTCCTTTGTTGTCCATATCGGCTACGTTTCCTACTGGACTGGCAGTAACTCCAACATAACCAGGAATGTTAATTGGTCTTAAAATTCCTTTTGTAGATTTTTTGTACATGTCTACAGTTAAGGTAAAATCATTCAATATCTTAGATTCAAATCCGATGTTAGCTTGTGAAGTTTCTTCCCATCTCAAATCTGGGTTATCTAAAGTAAGATTTGCGTATCCTGTAGTAATTGCTCCTGTGTTTCCAAAAGAATAATTGTAACCTCCTTCAACCAATGATAGGTATCTAAAATCCGGAATGGCATCATTACCTACAATTCCGTAACCTCCACGGATTTTAAAAGTATTCACAAATTTGTTTTCTTTCCAGAATTCTTCTTTGGTTACAACCCATCCTAAATTGAATGATGGGAAAACACCAAATTTATTATTAGCTCCAAAACGACTTGATCCGTCTCTACGAATAATACCCGTGAAAAGGTATTTTTCATCATAATCATAATTTACACGTGAAAACAACGATGTTAATTTGTGCTCAGTTGCATCGTAAGTGTAGCTAGTGCGGTCTGTTTGCGGAATGTCAAAATTGAAGGAGGCATCTCTGTAATCAGAAATTGGTAATCCAAACAAAGTAGCTCCTAAACCACCACCAATATTATCAACATACGAACCTTGTCCTAATAATACAGTTAGGTTGTGTTTTGCAAATTTGTTGGTGTAAGTAACAATGTTCTCCACGTTCCAAGCAAAACTTTTGTTCTCGCTTTTACTATAATTGTTTTTTAGCACATTTGAAGTTGCGCTTAAATAAAATACGGGAGTAAAACCTTGCCCGCCCCAAGTTGATAATTTTGCTCCAAGCGTAGATCTAACTTTTATATGTTTTGAAATAGCTGCTTCTAAATAGGCATTTCCAACGATATCATCAGATGTTGAAAAACTGCCTAATCTAGTTTTTGCGTAGGCTAATGGATTAGTCATTTCTTGGCCAACCAAACTTGATATTCCGTAAGGATTACCGTTAGCATCTCTAATTACTGGATTACCAGCATATGGTGCTTGGTTCGCTTTTGTTGGATCTGTTTCAACTAATGGTGTCGTTGGGTCTAAGTTGATAGCAGAACTTAAAGGACCTCCAAATTCACTATTGGTATTTCCTATCCCTGTTGATTTTTGTCTAGAAAAACCAAGTGTTTGTCCAAAAGTAAATACGTCAGATATTTTGTGGGTAGAATTAAGTCGGAAGTTTTTCTTTGAAAAATTCGAAATCTCAGTCATAACGATCCCTTCTTGGTCCTGAATACCAAACGAAGCATAAAAGTTTGACTTTTCGCTTCCGCCACTAAGGCTTACTTCATGTGAGTAACGGAATGCTGACTTATTGAAAATTGCTTTTTGCCAATCGGTTCCCACACCTAAAGATGATGGATTAGCAAACACAGGCGAACCACCAGCTGCCGTTGATTTTTCGTTTAAAATAGTTGCGTATTGTGTAGCATTTAATAGATTTAGTGTTTTTTCAGGTGCTGAAAATCCAGAAAATCCTGTATAGCTTACTGCTATTTTACCATTTTTACCCTTCTTAGTCGTAATCAATATAACTCCTGTCGCGGCGCGAGTTCCATAAATTGCTGCTGATGCGGCATCTTTTAAGACTTCAACAGATTCAATGTCAGATTGGTTTAAAAATCCAATTCCATTTCCATCTACCACAACACCATCAACTACCCAAAGCGGATTGTTTCCTCCATCTCCAAAAGTAGTAACACCTCTTACTCGAATTGTGCTTCCAGATCCTGGCTGACCTGAACTTGCTGCAATTGTAACACCAGAAACACGGCCTTGAAGTGCTTGCTCAATTCTTCCGTTAGGTACTTTTTCTAGATCTTTCGCTTTTACACTAGATATTGCTCCAGTAACAACACTTTTCTTTTGCGTGCCGTAACCAACTACAACAACTTCCTGTAGGTTTTCAGTGGATGCTTGTAATTTAATTGAAATATTTTGTCTGCTGTTAATGGCTTGACTAGTGGTCGTATATCCAACATAGCTAAACTCAAGTGTGGCTTTAGAGTCGGCTGTAATTTGATAAAGTCCATCAAAATCAGTTGTGGTTCCTTTTGTAGTACCTTTAATAAGAATACTCACTCCTGGGATGGGCATACCAGTTTCGTCAGAGACTTTTCCTTTCACGGTTGTTTCTTGCGCTTGTGCAAAAGCTGTGAAAAGAATAGATAATAGACAAAAAATAAACACTTTTGAAAATTTCATATTTCTAAAAATTTTGGTTAATTAATTAGTAATTTGATGCAATACTAGTATAAAATTTTCTGTATTCGTTTTTTATAATCCTTACAAAAACACATCAAAGTATATTTTAATACTTTACAAAAACACATCAAAAATTTTGTAAAATATTGATTTAAAATCCATTAAAATTTATTTTGCTTTCTTATTAAGATGTTAAATAATTTAAAAACCACTACATTTATAGTAGTTACAGAAAAATTCTCTTTTTTTGTATTTGATTAATAACAAAGCTTCTATTGTAGGACATGCTCAGTGGATTTTTAGCTTATATCATTACCATCTTTTATTTTGAAAAAATGAAATTCAAAAAGTATATTGTTTTTATTGTTGTCTACTTTTCGGTGTTCAATTCTTGTATTGCTCAAGTAAAAAGCATTGGATTACCAGAAGTGAGAAATTATAAAAAATCAGATTATAAAGCCGGTACACAAAACTGGGATATAGATCAGGATGCTAATGGTAATATGTATTTTGCCAATAATAGTGGGTTGTTGCAATATGATGGTTCTTCATGGCGTAGGTATCCATTACAAAATACAGGAGCAGTAAGAGCACTGAAAATCGATTCTTCCGGGCGAATTTTTGTAGGTGGTTATGATGAATTTGGATATTACAAAGCCAATGCAAAGGGAAAATTGGATTATGTTTCATTATCTAAACTATTGCAATCTAATCGTCCTAAGTCAATTGATTTTATATGGAAAATTCATCTTTATCAAGATGAGGTTGTTTTTCAATCATTCACCAAAGTATACATTTACAAAAACGGAAAATTAAAAATACTTGAACCTATAAGTAGGTTTCAGTTTTCATTCGTAGTTAAAAATCAATTGATTTTTCAGGATAAAGAAGCTGGTTTACTTGAATATGTGAATGGAGGATTACGTCCGTTAAAGGGTACAGCGGTTTTAAATTCTACTGAAGTTTGGGGTATTTTTCCTTTGCCAAATCAGCAACTTTTGATTAGTACTTTGGACAAAGGAATGTTTGTTTATGATCAAGAGACTACCAAACCTTGGAATACGGAGGCGAATAAATTTGTGCTAAGAAATAGCGCTTTAGGTGGTGTTATAGTGGGTAAGAACAATATTGCTCTTAATTCTGTTCTTGATGGAATTATAATTTGTGATTTGAATGGCAAAATTATCCAACACATTAATTACCAACAAGGATTGCAAAATAACACTGTTCTTTCCTCATTTATCGATAACAAAAATAATTTGTGGTTAGGATTAGATAATGGTATTGCATTTATAAATGAGAATTCGCCTTTTTCATTTTTTGGTTTTAGTTATAATTTAAGTACAGTTTATGCGTCGGTAATTCACCAAGGTAATTTATATGTGGCTACCAATCAGGGGTTGTTTTACCATTCGTGGAATTCAAGTTTTAGAGATGGAAATTTTAAAATTGTTGCTGGTACAACTGGTCAAGCGTGGAATATTCAAGTAGTTGATGGACAACTTATATGCGCACACAATAGAGGAGCTCTTTTGATTTCTGGTGAAAAAGTTATTGAGGTTTTAAGTTCTAAAGGGCATTTTGGGTTTAAATCGGTTCCAAACCAACCGCAATTTATTATTGGTTCGACCTACAGCGGTTTTACTGTTTTTGAGAAAGGAACATCGGGTTTTAGTTTTAAAAATATCATTTCAGGATTCGACTTGTCAGCTAACACTTTTGAAATTGACGAACATAATTTATGGCTAAAAAAAGATAATGTTGTATACCAACTTGCGTTTACTACTGATTTGAGCCGATTCCAGAAAATAAAAGTGTATCCTAATTTTGATAAGAATAACAAAGGTATTGGTAGTGTTCAGCGTATCAACGGAGCAGTTTATTTTCAAGCGAATAATCGATTTTATCGTTTTTCTGAAAAAAAAACTTTGTTTATTGAAGATAAAAACATCTCGCAATTGTTCAAAAATTTACCTCAAATAGCTGCTTTAAGCCAAGATAAATACGATAATTTATGGTATTTTTTTAAAGAATCATTAGGTGTTTTGCGTAAGCAAAATGATGGAAGTTATAAAAATGAAACGGCTGCGTTTAGTAATTTATCTGGTAATCTCGTATCCAATTATATGTCGATAAACGTCGCAGGTTCTTCGGATATTTTAATAGGACTTACCGATGGTTTAGCCCACTACAATTCAAATATTCCTAATAATTCTTTGCAAAAACCACGCGCCTTTATTCGAAGTTTTTCGTATCCTGATGAAACTGTTTTGTTTGGTAATGGCAGCGTTGCTCCTCAAAAAGTGACAATACCATTTAGTTCTAATCGGGTAAAATTTACATTTTCATCTCCAATTTATGATAATTTAGAGAATGTAGAATTCTCCTATCAGCTTGAAGGCTTTGATGATCTGTGGAGTAATTGGTCAGGAACCTCAATTAAAGAATATACCAATTTAAGGGAGGGAACTTATACTATGAAATTAAAGGTGAGAAATAGTAACGGAATTGAATCTGAAGAGGTAACAGTTAGTTTCGAAGTTGCTCCGCCTTGGTACCGCCATTTTTTGGCTTACCTACTTTATGTGGTGCTATTGGTGGGTTGTGTTTTCTTTGTTAGAAAACGAATTCAGGTTAAAATTAGAAAGAACAAATATTATGAAACTATAGAGCAACGTAGGCTATATTTAGAACGTGAAGCTAAAATTAGACAAGAGCAATACGATTTAGAGAAAGAGATTGAGAAATTAAAAAACGATAAATTAAAGATCAAAATTTTAGCCAAGGATAAAGAGTTGGTTAATAATTCTCTACAGGTTGTAAAGAAAAATAAGATTTTGAACGGAATCATCCATAAATTAAAAGATATTAATGCGGATGCTTTTGATGAGTCAACAAAGTTTCAGTTTTCCAAATTAAACAAAAGCATTGTCAAGGAGGTAAATGCAGATAAAAGTTGGAAGGATCTTGAAAAGCACATTAAAAATGTCCATTTTGATTTCTTAAAAAGATTGAAAGAACAATATCCTACAATTAGTCCGAGGGAGTTGGATTTGTCAACCTATCTTTTAATGAATATGTCTACTAAAGAAATTGCTGAAATTATGAATATTTCTACTGGTGGAGTAGAGTTGGCCCGTTATCGACTTCGTAAAAAGTTAGGGCTAAATAAAAAAGAAAACCTTATTGGTTTTCTCATGAGTATTTAAATTAACAAAGCCCTAATTATATCATTATCATTAGGGCTTTGTTGTTATTTGATGAAGGCTGTAGTGCGTTCCAAAGCCATACCGCGAGATCCTTTTATCAATATTGAATTGTCGTTGAATGAAATATTAGCTAAATCTTTGGCAAAGTCATCAAAGCTTTCAAAAAAGAATAAATTTGATTGTACTATTTGCTGAGCTTTAAAATCAGATCCAACAAAATAACAAATGATGTTTGCTTCATTTTGTACCGATTCTATTATGAGTTTGTGTTCTTGTTTGCTTTCTTCTCCAAGCTCAAACATATCTCCTAACACTAATATTTTATTCAGGTCTTGCAGTTGAATGAAATTGGCAATAGCAACCTTCATACTGCTTGGATTGGCGTTGTACGCATCTAAGATGATTTTGTTGCTTCCTATTTGCAGCAATTGCGATCGATTGTTTTCAGGAATATAGTTTTCAAGTGCAACTTTAATATCAGTTAGTGCTACCTTAAAATAGGTTCCTATTGCAATGGCAGCATTGATATTGTTGGCATTATACAATCCAATTAATTGCGATTGTATTTCAACGTTATTGTAGTTTATTTTTGCCAGCGGCTTTGCCTCAATTGCTGAGATATTTATATCTGCTTCTTTTTTATTAACTCCAAAAGAGTAGCGTTCTATTGAATTTGTTTTTGCTATTTGAATTTCGTCTTCTAAATTTACAAATACGAGTTTAGCTGCTTTTTTAAGGTAGTCATACATTTCGCTTTTACCTTTAATGACGCCTTCAACTCCACCAAATCCTTCTAAATGTGCCTTTCCGAAATTAGTAATATATCCAAAATCAGGTTGTGCAATTTCGCACAGAAATTCAATCTCTTTTTGATGGTTGGCACCCATTTCAACGATTCCTATTTCAGTTGTTTTATTAAACGAGAGAAGTGTCAAAGGCACACCAATGTGATTGTTGAGGTTGCCCACTGTTGCTTTAGTTTTGAATTTTTTTGACAACACCACATTAATGAGTTCTTTCGTAGTTGTCTTTCCGTTGCTGCCGGTAAGTGCTACAATCGGGATGTTCAAGTACTGTCTATGAAACTTAGCTAATTCTTGTAATGCTACTAAGCTATCTGGTACAAGGATGGTTCGATGATCAAATAAATAATTTGGATTATCAATAATAACAAAGGATGCTCCTTTTAGTAATGCTTCCTCTGCAAAAGTGTTAGCGTCAAACCGTTCTCCTTTTATGGCTACAAATAAAGATTTAGGTTCAATTTTTCGAGTGTCAATTGATATTGAGCTACATTCAAGAAAAAGTTTGTGCAAATGATTAATGTCCATAGCAATAGTGTATAAAAAACAAAAGCCCTAATCAAAGGGCTTTTGTGGGTAAATGATGTTTTGATTTTAGTTTCTGGCAGATCTTTTCTTGTCTGCTTTTGGACCTACACGTGACATAGCACATCTAAACCCAATGTAGTCTGTTGCCATATCTTGAGGAAAATATCTTCTTTGAGCTGGATCTAACCAATATGCTCTATCTCTCCAAGAACCTCCTTTGTAAACTCTTGATTCATCGTTAATTAACGTTGTTCTTTTGCTAGAACTATCGTATTTTCTAACCATTTTACCTAAACTGTCTGTTGTTACATTATGTTTAGGAGAGTTATACATTTTTTTGTCTGATTTTGTTTTGTCATCATCTGACTCTGACTCTCCAAAATTGTAATAACGAGTAGACTGTTTGTCACCATCTCTGTAATTGATGTTGTTACTTTTATCAAAGTTTTGTCTTAAGTAAGTTTCTTGCTCATCAACAGGTACTTGTGCAATTTGTCCTGGGAAGTTTCTAGCGATAATTCTACCATTACTTAGCGTGTCGTATTTCATGTTCGCTTTAGTAACAATTTCAACTTTTCCGTCAGCACCAATTTTGTTTTTTGTGTACTGGTTTCCTCTAAAGTAGTTGAAGTCATTAGCTTCATTATCAACAATTGGTCTGTATACGTCTTGTACCCATTCTGCAACGTTTCCGGCCATGTCATACAATCCAAAATCGTTAGCTGGATATTTTTTTACTTCGTTAGTAATATCTGCACCATCATCAGACCATCCTGCAATTCCGCCGTAATCACCATTTCCTTGTTTAAAGTTGGCAAGCTGATCGCCTTTGCTCACTCTCTTTCCTGAACGTGTATAACCTCCAGACCAAGGATATTTCTTTTGTCCTTTGTAAATATTGTACTCTCTTTGTCCTACATCAGCAGCAGCAGCATATTCCCATTCTGCTTCAGTTGGTAAGCGGTACTCTGGTAATAAGATTCCAGAAGAACGCTGTGCATAAACATTTTTAGGTTCTGCGGCAGTTCCATTTCTACCAGCAGGTGCTCTTCTTGCTCCTTTTTTCAAAACAATAGTTTCGTCTCCTCCGTAAGCAGAAGTTGGCGTTGCCAAATAAGTTTCAGTATCAAAATTACTTTCAGCAGTTACGTCTTTGGTCTTTGCATTTTTCTTTAGGTAACCGTTTTTTTCTAACAAAGCTTCGTTTACACGCTGTGTTCTCCAGTTGCTAAATTCAACAGCCTGAATCCAATTAACACCAACTACTGGGTATTCCGCATAAGACGGATGTCTCAAGTAGTTATTAGTCATTGTTTCATTGTATCCTAATCTATTGCGCCATACCAAAGTATCTGGTGATGCTCCTTCGTAAATGTTTTTATAGTTTTCTTCAGTTGGAGGGTATACACTTTTTAACCAATCTAAGTAATCTAAGTACATGGAATTGGTAACTTCTGTTTCATCCATATAAAATGATTGCACGTGTTGCTGCGTTGGAGAATTGTTCCAATCATGCATTACGTCATCTTGTACTTTACCCATTGTAAAGGTTCCTCCTTCAACAAAAACCAATCCTGGTCCTGCATCTTGCTTCTTTTTACTAGAGCCTTTTCTACTATCCATGTTCCAACCCGTGGCTCTCGATGTATTCTTTGAGCTGGATTTTTTACTACAACTGGAAAAACCTACTAACAACATAATTGCAAGTAAAGCCTGTAAGCCCATAATTCTGTTTGCTTTCATACTCTTTTGGGGGTAATAATTTTAATGCCGCAATATAATAATTAACAATTAATTGGCATCTAACTTTTTTTAAAAAATTTATCAATCTAATTTTAACATTAAATTGTCTAATAGAACGCAAATTTATACTATTTATTATTCAGTATGGCACGAAATGATTTATTTTTACGCATTAATAATAAGGTCTGTACAATCCCGTTAAAAATCATGATGAAAAATACGCTTTTACTTCTGCTGTTCCTTGTTTCGTGCGGGTCTATCGCACAAACTAAAGGTGAAGTTGTTTTAGATTGGGTTGCAAAAAAAGAGATGTTTTATGGCGATTTCAAACGAGTAATTCCGTCCTTTTCAAATCTTGGTTTTGAGTATAATGATGCTAACAAAAGCATTATGTATACCCACCGTGTCGTTCAGCCTATTGTTTTTGATGAAGGTGTTCTGCAAATTACAGCGGTGAATTACCAGATGATGGATTTTGATGAGTTAGGAGAGTTGGATTTAAAAGCAATTCCAGACAAAGTTGTGGCTGAACTTGATATTAAAAAGTCGCGTGATCGATGGGATGCTTTTATTCATATTTCGCCAATTGTAAAAGATGGTTTGGGTTTAAAAAAAATTGTTTCGTTTTCGTATCAAATTAATTCCGCTGCTTCAAGATTGCTTACAGAAAATGCACGAAGTAATGCAATTACTAATTCAGTGCTAGCTAGTGGTAATTGGTATCGATTTTATATAGAAAAATCCGGAGCTTACAGAATTAGTCGCTCTTTTTTGCAACAGTTAGGTATTGATGTAGGTAGAGTTGATCCACGTAAAATTAAAATTTATGGTAACGGTGGTAAAATGTTGCCGCTTGCTAATTCAATTTTTTATCCAAATGATCTTGTTGAGAATGCCATTCAGGTCATAGGTGAAACGGATGGTATTTTTAATAATGAAGATTTTATTCTTTTTTATGGTGAAGGTGTTGCCAATTGGAATGACGAAAGTAGGACACATCAAAATTTATACGATAGCAAATCTTATTATTATATCAATGTTCAAGGTGCCGATGGAAAGCGAATGACTCCTCTTCCGCAGCCGTCTGCAGCGGCTACATTAAATATTAATTCATTTGACGATTACCAATTTTACGAACAAGATTTGGTAAATGTAGCTCGATTGGGCAGGCAGTGGTTTGGAGAAATTTTTGATGTGAAAGCAGAGCAAGAGTTTGATTTTTCCTTTCCTAATATTGATACCTCAAGCCCTATTAAATTAATGGTGACGGCAGCATCAGCCTCTTTTGCCACAACTAATTTCGAAATAAGTGCCAATGGCGCAGTTACTGGATCATTATCTTTTCCTGCTTTGAACGCGGCTTCGGATGTGGCTTATTTTGCTGCATCGCTTCCTGCTAACACTCAATTTACGGCGGCAGAAACGGTTAAAATAAAATTGAAATACAACAACAACGGTGTTCCGGGTTCTCGAGGTTTTTTAGATCATATTAGGTTGCAAGCCAAAAGAAAATTACAAGGTTATGGCAAACAATTTCTTTTTCAATACGAGCAAGCCGCTTCTAGTAGTGGTGTTGCTAATTATGTTGTTGCTAACGCAGCGCAGATAAGTCAAATTTGGGATGTGACAGATTTATACAACGTTACATCGCTTGCTAATTCCAATCAAAATACTATTAATTTTAAAGCAGTTCTTGGTGAGGTTCGCAAATATGTTGCAATAGATAATGCTGATTATTTAGAGCCAATGCGAGAAGCCAATGCAAAAGTTGCAAATCAGAATTTGAAAGGAACCTTATTAAAAAATGAGCAAGGTAATTTTCAGGATATTGATTACGCGATTTTTGCACCTTCATTTCTGCTTTCGCAAGCGGAGCGATTGGCAGCGTTTCATCGTACTAATTCCAATTTAAAGGTAAGGGTAATTCCGTTAGAGCAAATTTATCAGGAATTCTCATCAGGAAAACAAGATATTGCAGCTATTAGAAATTGTGTTAAATATATGTATCAAAATGCTTCTTCTCCGGACAAGCGTATCAAGTACATAAATCTTTTTGGAGATGCTTCTTACGACTATAAAAACAGAATCCCTAATAATTCAAATATTGTTCCTATCTATCACTCCTTAAATAGTAATACATCTGGAGAATCGTCATATGCCTCTGATGATTTCTACGGATTAATGGATGCTAATGAAGGGAATATTGTGTCTCGTTTTGGTGGAATAGATATTGCGGTAGGACGAATGTTAGTAAATGATAGCAAGCAAGCTGAAGAAATGGTTACCAAAGTTTTTGAATACCATGATTTGGCCTCTTACGGAAGTTGGCGAAACAATTTTGTTTTGGTTTCCGATGATTCTGACGTGCCGTCAGATGCGAACTTACAAAACAAGCAAAATAATTTAGCAAATACGATCATAACCGAAAAGCCTTTTTTTAACGTCAGTAAAATTCTGTTGGATTCTTATACACAAGAGGCCTCTGCAGGAGGTTCGCGTTATCCAAAAGCGAGAACTGATTTCTTTAATGCTTTTGAAAAAGGAGCCCTTGTATTTAATTATCTCGGTCATGGTGGCGAGGATGGATTGTCAGCAGAACGTATTTGGGAAAAATCAGATGGACAAAACTTGAGTAATCGTTACAAATATCCTTTGTTTATAACCATCACTTGTGATTTTTCGCGCTTTGATAACCCGTTTCGTCCAACTGCTGGTGAATTTACTTATTGGAATCCCAAGGGTGGTGCTATTGCAATGATCACCACAATTAGATCTATTGGTCAATTTAGTGCCGAAACTTTCAATGATACGTTTACCAAAAATCTGCTTTCCTATGGTTCTAATCAATACACAACGATTGCTGAGGCATTGCGTATTTCAAAAAATAGTAATCCCACATCGGCAACAAACGTGGTTTTTTACATTGGTGATCCTGCGTTGATGCTTGCTATTGCTAAACCAAAAATTAGACTAACTAGAGTTAATGATATTCCCGTTACAGATGTGCTTCCTGATTTTAAATCGCTTTCTAAAATAAAATTAGCTGGAGAAATTACAGATGAGAACAACAATCCGCTTACGTTCTACAACGGAGAACTTAGTACTTCTGTTTATGATAAAATGATTGCTCGCAGCACCTTTAATAATGATGGGAATAGTCCGCCAATCAATTTTAATGTTTTAGGTGAGACTATTTTTAGAGGAAACGCAAGTATTACTGCGGGGAAGTTCGAGTTTAGTTTTGTCGTACCGCGTGATATTAGAGTTCCTATTGGCGAAGGGCGTATTAGTTTTTATGCTAAAAGAGCACAAGTTTTACAAAATGAAGCGGGATTTGATACTACCATAAAGGTAGGTGGTATTAACGAAAATGCAGTGGCAGACAATATTAGTCCGAGAGTGCAGTTATATATGAACGACGAGACATTTGTATCAGGAGGAGTTACAAATGCTTCGCCCTTTTTTGTAGCTTACCTTGAAGATGAGAACGGTATTAACACAGCTAGCGGAATTGGTCATGATATAATTGCAGTTTTAGATGGAGATGTCAACAATCCTTTTATTCTCAATGATTACTATCAAGCAAATGTTGATGATTTTACAAAAGGTACGTTGCGTTTTCCACTGCGTAATTTGGAGCCTGGTTTGCATATTATAACCTTTACAGCTTGGGATGTGTATAATAATCCAGTTACGTCAGAAATCCAATTTGTTGTGGTGGGCGATGATGCAGTGAGTTTGACTAGGGTGCTAAATTATCCCAACCCTTTTGTGAGTTACACGGAGTTTTGGTTTACACACAATAGGCCGTTTGAGCCTTTAGAAGTGCAAGTGCAAGTCATGACGGTAACAGGAAAAGTGGTGTGGACCAAAAACCAAGTCGTTACTACCTCAGGGTTCTTGTCAAAAGACATTACTTGGGACGGAAAGGATGATTTTGGAGACCGATTAGGTAAGGGCGTTTATGTGTATAAGTTGACAGTAAAATCAACTTTAACCAACAAAAAATCCGAAAAATTTGAAAAACTTGTAATCCTTTAATAATATAGTATATTTGTTCCTTAAATTTTAGCATCATAATGAAAAAAATAATACCACTATTTATATTTATTTTTGCTTGTAAGAGCGCTGTGGCGCAAGAGAGAACCCTTAATCCAGGTGTTCCATTTCTATTAGTCGCTGCTGATGCAAGAGCTGCCGGTATGGGTGATATTGGTGTAGCCACATCTGCCGATGCCACTTCGCAACAATGGAATCCCGCTAAATATGCTTTTGCAGAAGATGCAAAAGGGTTTTCAGTAAGTTATACTCCATATTTAACAGACTTGGTTAATGATATTTCGTTGGCGCAGCTAACTTACTATCAAAAAATCGACGAGAAAAGTGCCTTTGCAGGTAGCTTGCGTTATTTTGGATTAGGCGATATTGAATTACGTGATAATGCGATTGATCCAGCAAGAATTGTTTCTCCAAATGAGCTAGCACTTGATGCTTCGTATTCTTTAAAGTTAAGCGAAAAATTTTCGATGGCTGTTGGTGGCCGATTCATAAATTCTAATTTAAAAGTGGCGTCGGATAATACAGATGCAAGTTCAGCAAGTACCTTTGCCGTTGATGTTGCTGGTTTCTTTCAGTCTGAGGAAATAGCATACAATGATTTTAATGGTCGCTGGAGAGCAGGTTTCAATATCCAAAACTTAGGTCCAAAAATTAGTTATGACAATGACGATTTTAACAGCAACTTTATTCCAGCTAATTTAAAAATAGGATCTGGTTTCGATTTTATCCTAGATGATTTTAATAAAGTAGCGCTTAATGTTGAATTTAATAAGTTACTAATTCCAAGTTTTCAAGATTCAGATTTAAATGGAGATGGTGATGTTACCAATGAGGAAGTAAATCAAAACAGAAATAATTACCGTTCTATAGGTTGGACTTCAGGTGTTTTTAAATCTTTTGGAGATGCGCCAGGTGGTTTCAGCGAAGAATTGCAAGAGGTGACTTATGCTGTTGGTGCTGAATATATGTATCAAGACTCTTTCGCCTTGCGAATGGGTTACTTTCACGAAAGTCCAGAAAAAGGAGCTCGACAATTTTTTAGTTTAGGTGCAGGTTTTAAATATACAGCAATCAAAGTAGATGTTTCTTATTTGTTTTCTGCGTCAAATGTTCGAAACCCATTAGAAAACACCTTGCGATTTTCACTAACGTTTAATTTTGGTGACAAATACGAAGTGTATTAAAATTTAATTCAATAATAAATAACGATCCAAATTTCATTCCGAGTAGTCGAATGAAATTTGGATTTTTTTTCCTTACAAAAAATGAAAACAATTGCAATTACAACAGAATTTAATGTGTTTGATGCGCCAACTGATTTACCTGCTCCAGTTCAGGAATTGATGGGAAAAGCTGTCGAAGCACGAAAAAATGCCTATGCCCCTTATTCACAATTTAGAGTGGGTGTTGCGCTGCTGTTAGACAATGGCGAGATAATTACTGGGTCTAATCAAGAAAATGCAGCATACCCATCGGGACTTTGCGCAGAGAGAGTTGCCATTTTTTATGCTGGTGCAAAATATCCGCAGGCAAAAATAATGCAAATGGCCATTACTGCAGCTTCTGATACGAATCAAACTACAGCGCCAATTCCACCATGTGGATCCTGCAGGCAGTCTATTGCAGAGTACGAAATCAAACAAGAGGTTCCAATAGAAATATATTTTATGGGTGAAATAGGAGCAGTATATCAATCAGATTCTCTCAAAAATCTACTGCCCTTTATGTTCGATAAAAAATTCTTGTAAAAGCGCCAAAAATTGGTGTTTATATTTTAGTTCTAGGTTGGAATGTCTTATTTTTGCATTTCGCAAATTTGTGGGAGGAAACTATTTTGCGTTATAGGTACAAATTGATAACACAATAACACTTTAGCAAAAGAAAAAGTCAGATGAAAGAAGTTACAAAAGAAGTATATTTAAAGTGGTATGAAGATATGCTGCTTTGGAGAAAGTTTGAGGATAAGCTTGCCGCTTTATACATCCAACAAAAAGTTAGAGGATTTCTACATTTATACAACGGTCAAGAAGCTGTATTAGCAGGGGCTTTACATGCTATGGATTTGACAAAAGATAAAATGATTACAGCTTACCGTAATCACGTACAGCCAATTGGTATGGGCGTTGATCCAAAAAGAGTAATGGCAGAACTTTTAGGAAAAGTAACTGGTACTTCAAAAGGTATGGGTGGTTCAATGCATATTTTTTCTAAAGAGCATGGTTTTTACGGAGGTCATGGAATTGTAGGTGCTCAAATTCCAGTAGGTGCTGGATTGGCTTTTGCTGATAAGTATTTTAATACTGGTGGAGTAACATTAACTTATTTTGGAGATGGTGCTGCACGTCAAGGTTCTTTGCACGAGGCATTTAACATGGCTATGTTGTGGAAACTTCCTGTGGTTTTTATCGTAGAAAATAACGGATATGCAATGGGGACATCTGTAGAGAGAACAGCGAACCATACTGATATTTGGAAATTAGGTCTAGGATACGAAATGCCATGTGGTCCTGTTGACGGAATGAATCCTGTAAAAGTAGCAGAGGCAATGACAGAAGCAATTGAAAGAGCACGTCGCGGAGATGGTCCAACGTTTTTAGAAATGAAAACTTACCGTTATAGAGGGCATTCTATGTCAGATGCGCAATTGTACCGTTCAAAAGATGAGGTTGAAGAGTACAAAAAAATAGATCCAATTACACAAGTTTTAGACATAATCAAAGATGAAAATTATGCTACTGCCGAAGAAATTGAAGCAATTGATCAACGCGTAAAAGATTTAGTAGAGGAATGTGCAACATTTGCTGAAGAGTCGGATTATCCGCCAATACAACAATTGTATGACGTAGTATACGAACAAGAAAACTATCCTTTTATACCTCATAAACTATAAATCAATTATGGCAACAATAATCACAATGCCTCGTTTGAGCGATACTATGACGGAAGGAACCGTAGCAACTTGGCTTAAAAATGTAGGTGATAAAGTAAGCGAAGGAGATATTCTTGCTGAAATTGAAACAGATAAAGCAACAATGGAATTTGAATCTTTTAATGAAGGGATTCTTTTACACATAGGCATACCAGCTGGGGAAACTGCTCCAGTTGACTCTTTGCTTGCTATTATTGGTAAAGAGGGTGAAGATATTTCAGCTTTATTAGCTGGTGGTACAGCGGCTCCAGCTGTTGAAGCAGCACCAGTTGCTGAAGCAACTCCAGTTTCGGAAGAAGTTAAAACAGAAGTAGCAACACCTGCAACGACTTCATTACCAAAAGGAGTAGTAGTGGTTACTATGCCTCGTTTAAGCGATACTATGACCGAAGGTACTGTAGCTACTTGGTTGAAAAAAGTAGGTGATGTGGTAGCTGAAGGTGATATTTTAGCCGAAATCGAAACCGATAAAGCTACAATGGAATTTGAGTCTTTCAACGCAGGTACGCTTTTACATATCGGAATCGAAGAAGGAAGTACTGCTGCAGTAGATAGTTTGTTAGCTATTATTGGCCCAGCAGGAACAGATGTTAGCTCATTGGCAGGAAATTATACTCCAGGTGCAGCAGCAGTAACCGCTGAAACTCCAGCAGCAGAAAAAACTCCAGAAGTTGAAGCTCCCGCAGCAGCTCCAGTTGCTCAAGAAGCAGTTGCAGGTCAGCGTATTTTGGCTTCGCCATTGGCAAAAAAAATAGCTAGCGATAAAGGCATTCAATTGAACCAAGTAAAAGGTTCAGGTGAAAATGGTCGAATCGTTAAAAGTGATGTTGAAAACTTTAGTCCAGCGGCAGCCACGCCAGTTGCTCCAGTTGCAACTACCGTTGAAACAGTAACTACACCAAAAGTAGTTGTTCCAGCAGGTGAAGTGATGACAGAGGAAATCAAGAATTCGCAAATGCGTAAAATTATCGCAAAACGTTTAGCGGAATCTTTATTTACAGCACCACACTATAATTTAGTTATTGAAGTTTCTATGGATGATGCGATGGCTTCAAGAGCAGTGATCAATACTGTTCCTGATACAAAGGTTTCATTTAATGATATGGTGATTAAAGCATGTGCTTTGGCATTGAAAAAACATCCAAAAATTAACTCTCAGTGGAAAGAAGATGCAATTACTATCAACCACCACGTAAATATTGGAGTAGCAGTTGCGGTTGAAGACGGTTTGGTTGTTCCTGTATTGAAATTTACAGATGCAATGAGCTTATCTCAAATTGGAGCGAGTGTAAGAGATCTTGCCGGAAGAGCTAAAAACAAAAAACTAGGTCCACAAGAAATGGAAGGAAGTACCTTTACGGTTTCTAACCTTGGAATGTTTGGTATAACTGAATTCAATTCAATTATCAATCAGCCTAACTCTGCTATTTTATCAGTAGGAGCAATTGTAGAAAAGCCAGTGGTAAAAAATGGTCAAATTGTAGTAGGTAACACAATGATGTTATCTCTTGCATGTGATCACCGTACTATTGATGGTGCTACGGGAGCGCAGTTCTTGCAAACATTAAAACAATTTATCGAAAGCCCAGTTACCATGCTGGCGTAAGTAGTACACATTACATAATAAACCCTTTCTAATTTCGGTTAGAAAGGGTTTTGTTTTTTTAATACATTTACATAAAAGCAAACAAGTATGTCCGAAGAGTTGAAATATTGGTATCTTAGAGATCATAAGTTGTTCCGCACATTGAGTTTTATGCAAATCAAACAGCTTTGTATTGTGACTGGTTTTAAAAAAGCTCAAAAAGGAGAAGTTATTTATTTTTCATCTTCTGATGTCCCGAGAATTTTTTTACTCAAAAAAGGAAATATTAAAATTGTAGCCATTGATGACGATGGTAACGAAACGATTAAGGATATCATCCAAAAAGGCGACTTGTTTGGGGAACTTTCATTGGAATCAGATAGTCAAAGTAACGAGTATGCAAAAGTTCTATCAAATGATGTAGCAATTTGCAGTTTTTTGATTTCTGATTTTGAGGAATTGTTGCTGAAAAATCCAAGTTTAGCACTCATTTACACTAAGTTTGTTGGTTTAAAAATGAAACGTATCAAGAACAGCTATGCTAATTTGATTTCGAAAGACGCTAAAACTCGTTTGTTACAATTTTTGAAAGATTGGATTGCAAAAGAAGGAAAGATTGTAGGAGAAGCAGTCATTCTAGAAAATTATTTGACCCAAAACGATATTGCTCAAATTATTTGTACCTCAAGGCAAACAGCCACACAATTACTGAATGAATTAGAAGCAAATGGCATCATAAGTTATAGTCGCAAAGAAATTGTAATTCACAATAGTCTGGGTTTTGCCTAAATTTTAATCAACTGCAATCTAGCTGACAATTGGATGTTAAAGGTGTTTGTATTTTTACCAAATAAAAAATCAAATACTATGAAAAAGATCATTGCCTTAGTTTTTATTATCAGTAGTTTTTCTGTTCGGGCGCAAACCGAATTACCCAAATCAGCAACTGAAATTGCTCCATTGTTAATTGGAGAAAAAATCCCATCTGTCAGTTTAAAAACAGTAGAGAATAAACTTGTAAACTTGCAAGACTTATTTGCAAAGCAAAAAACAATTGTCTTGGTATATCGCGGTGGTTGGTGTCCATATTGCAATGCGCACCTGGCAGCTATGGGTGAGGTCGAAGAAGACTTACTTGCATTAGGATATCAAATTATAGCAATTAGTCCCGATGCTCCAGAAAACTTAAAGAGCACAGAGGAAAAGCAAAAACTAAATTACATGTTATTGTCTGATAGTGATGGCCTTTTTTCAAAATCAGTTGGAATTGCTTTTCAAGCTCCAGAAAACTATAAAAATACCATTTCAAAAGGCTCTCTAGGTACAAATAAATCTTTTTTGCCAGTCCCAGCTCTTTTTATCCTAAACAAAAATGCAGAAATCGAGTTTGAATATCTAACACCAAATTTTAAAACTCGTATCTCAACCGAATTATTGATTGCTGTTGCGCAGGCTTTACAGTCTAAATCATGAAAGACTGCACTTTTGTTTGGTTGTTGAGATTAATTGTAGCTATAATTTTTCTCCAAACACTCTATTTCAAATTTAATGCTAGTCCAGAGTCAGTTTATATTTTTTCTGCTTTGAATATGGAGCCTTATGGTAGGATTAGCATTGGTGTCGCTGAATTACTTGTTGCTGTATTTCTTCTAATGCCTAGGACCTCATTAGCGGCCGCGATAGGAGGAACGTGTATTTTGCTTGGCGCGATTTTTGCTCACCTTTTTGTCCTTGGAATCGAGGTGAAAAATGATGGTGCGACGCTTTTTATTTTGGCGTTAATTGCCTTTCTTTGTTGTGCTACTTTGGTGGCAAAAGAAAAGAATAAATTAATAAATTGGTTCAATTAGTAAATATATGTTATTACCTTCAATACAAAATAGCTTAAATGAGTTGACGGACTTACTCCAACAATTGTCCCAAACGGAGTATTCTCAAGCCTGCCCAGAGTTAAGCAATGCTACAATCGGTGAGCACACGCGTCATATAATCGAGATGTTTCAGTGCCTCGAGAATCAATATGAATTAGGGTGTGTTAATTATGATAATAGAGCTCGCAACACACGTATTCAAACCGACACACAGTTTGCAATAGAGAAGATCATTGCCATTCAGGAAAATTTGGATCGTGAAAATAAAGACATGGAATTGTTACAAATAATCGATGGCGAGGAAATACGTATTAGTACTAATTATCACAGAGAATTACTTTATAATTTAGAACATTGCATTCACCATCAAGCGTTGATAAAAGTGGCTATTTTGCAGTGTGAAACCGTGAGTATTGATCCTAATTTTGGCGTTGCCAGATCCACTATCGAATATAGAAATCAATGTGCACAGTAAGTTTTGTAAAAACGGAAGATAGTATCATTATTACATCTAATCGAGACGAAAAAATAATCAGACCAAGTGCCATACCGCCACAAAGTTATCGTGTTAATAGTCAAAATTTAATTTATCCTAAAGATCCAAAAGCAGGCGGAACTTGGTTTGCAACTAATGAAACAGGTGCTGTTCTTGTTTTGCTTAACGGTGCTCAGGAAAAACACCAAGTACAATTGCCATATCGCAAAAGTCGCGGTTTAATTGTGTTGGATGTGATTAGCGCTTCTTCACCACGAGCATCTTGGGATGTTATAGATTTAGATCAAATTGAACCGTTTACATTGGTGTTGTTTCAAGATGAACAATTATGGCAATTACGCTGGAATGGCTCCGAAAAAGAAACGATATCACTAAACATTAATCAACCTCATGTTTGGTCTTCCTCAACCTTGTATCCTTCAGCCGTACGTGAGGAACGGGCGCAATGGTTTCATCAATATATGAATGAAAAGCAGCAGGTTTTAGCAAACGACATGTATCAATTTCACAGGTACACGCACAACGACAATCAAGAAAATGGTTTGGTAATTAATCGTAATGATGAGATGCAAACCTTAAGTATTACGCAAGCGTTCTTACAACAGAATAAGGTGAGTGTATTGCATTATGACTTGATCACAAAAGAGGATTTTACCACCTCATTTATCACCGTCTAAATTTTAAATTTTGAAACTATTTTTTCATAAACTTACCCATTGGGAATACTGGCCTTTTCTGATTGTTTACATCCCAATTTATTTTTTGTGGTCGTACTATGCCATTAAAGCCAAATCTATTTTTTTCTTTAATGCTTCCAATCCGACTATCAAAAATGGCGGTTTTATGATGGAGTCTAAAAAAGAAATTTACGACATTATTCCTCAACAATATTACCCAACTACAATTTTGGTAACTGAGGGTACACCTACAACAGAAGTTCAAACTTTAATAGAAAATAATCAAATTCAATTTCCGCTAATTGCAAAACCAGATATTGGTTTGCGTGGTGGTGGCGTAAAAAAAATCGAGTCGGTTACTGATTTGAATGAGTATGCTACTAAGGCCAACTTTGATTATTTGGTTCAAAATTTAATTCCATATGCTGAGGAAGTAGGAATTTTTTATGTGCGTTATCCGCATGAAAAGTTGGGTAGAATAACAGGAATTGTTTCTAAAGAATTTTTAATCATTACGGGCGATGGTAAATCAACTATGGAGGAATTGATCAAACAAAATCCGCGTTACGAGTTACAATTAAAAGTTTTAAAGCAGGAGTATGGAGCACAATTGCAAGAAGTAATTCCGCTAAACGAAAAAGTAAATCTTGTTCCGTACGGTAATCATGCTAGAGGTGCAAAATTTGTTGATGGTAGCCATTGGATAACGCCTCAATTAACGCAGGCTATTAACGAAATGTGCTTGCAAATTCCTGGTTTTTATTTTGGGAGGTTGGATATTATGTACAACACGATGGCCGAATTACAAGATGGGAAAAATTTTGCCGTGGTAGAATTGAACGGTGCCGCAAGTGAGCCTACCCATATTTACGATCCAAAGCATTCCATCTTTTTTGCTTGGAAAGAACTCGCACGACACATTACCTACATGTATGAAATTAGTGTTGCCAATCATAAAAATGGTGCGTCCTACTTGTCTCACAAAGAAGGGATGAAAGAATATCGCTTACACTTGGAGCAAAGTAAAAAGATTGCTAATTTTTAAATCATGAAAATCGTAAAAAATATTCTAGTTGGGTTTTTGGTCAGTTTTGTAGGCTCGATTCCGTTGGGATATTTAAATTTAGTAGGTTTCGAAATTCACCGCAGCCAAGGATTACTATCTTTGATATGGTTCCTGTTAGGCGTTGTTTTGGTCGAAGGTTTTGTGATTTTTTATACCTTGAAATTTGCGCAGCGATTGGTTGAAAATCTAAAGTTGATGCGGTACATTGACTATTTCGCTATTCTTTTTTTGCTGCTGATCGGATATTCATTTTACGCTGGCTCTCAAGCTTCGAGTGATAATCAAAGTGTTTTAGGATCTTATTTGCACTATTATCCGTTTCTAATTGGCGTATTTTTAAGCGCTATTAATTTTTTACAAATACCATTTTGGACTGGCTGGAATTTATACCTCATGAATGGCAATTATATTTCAGTAGGAAATAAGCTTAAACTGTTTTACATTGCAGGTACATTGCTCGGTACTTTTTCAGGAATGTTGGCTTTAATTTTGGTATTAAACCAATTATCAACACATACTAGTGATTATTCTAGTTACATTTTTCCTGTGATTATTCCACTTTTCTTTTTGGTTTTAGCACTTTTTCAGGTAGTCAAAGTGTATAAGAAGTACCATAAAAAGGAAAGTACCACGTTATAAAACAACAAAAAAACTAATTTTAAAAACTATGAAAAAAAACATCTTCACATTTGCGGCAGCAGCTTTTACTCTATTTGTTGCTCCAACTGTTTTAGCACAACAAAAAGCAGTCGATTCAAAGTCAACTGTAAATTATCAAGTAAAAGCAGATGAAGTTGCGGCTACTTTACAATTTTTAGCTTCGGATGAATTAGAAGGTCGCGAAACTGGACAGATTGGTTTGGTTAAAGCAGCTGATTATTTGGAGAAAATTTTAAAGGACAACAATGTAAAGCCGTATTTTACTTCGTACAAAGATACGTTGAGTACTTTTAAAGGAACGGCTTTTAATGTTGTTGGGTACATCGAAGGAACTGATGCCAAATTAAAAAATGAGTTTATCATTTTGAGTGCGCATTACGATCACATTGGTATTACTAAAAAAGGAGTTAACGGCGATTTTATTAATAATGGTGCCAATGACGATGCCTCTGGTACGACTGCAGTAGCCGAGATGGCTAAATATTTCAGTCAAGCTAAAAACAACAAGCGAAGTGTTTTATTTGTGTTTTTTGCCGGCGAAGAAAAAGGTTTGTTAGGCTCTAAACATTTAGCCAAAAAACTTAAAACACAAGGATTCAATTTGTACGCGCATTTTAATATTGAAATGATTGGTGTGCCAATGAAGAGAGATTATTTGGCTTACATTACTGGTTTCGATAAGTCGAATATGGCGGCTAAGATCAATGAGTACACGGGTAAAAATACCATCGGTTTCTTGCCAAAAGAGGCAGAATACCAATTATTTTTCCGCTCTGATAACTACTCTTTTTATGATTTATTTAAAGTGCCTTGTCATTCGGTAAGTACATTTGACTTTGAGAATTTTGAATATTACCATCATGTTGCCGATGATTTTAAAGCGATGGATATTCCTCACATGACTTCATTCATTCAAGAGATGTTGCCGGCCATTACGCAAATGGCGAACACGCCTACGCAAGAAATGAAAATGTTGAAATAATTATTTTAATTCATTTTGCATGTCGTAAGCGAGAATGTAATACGAATTAGTATTGTATTCAAATTCGCTTATAATACTCCAATTTAGTTTTTCAGTATGTGCTTTTGTTGAGGGCTGATTGGCTTTGTTTATAAAAGTCAACGCCAACGGATATTTTTGAACCATTTCGCTGCGCATTAGTTCAAACAAAGGTTTAATAATTCCGGTGCCGCGGTAGTCTTTATGAATACAAATAGGTCCATACTGAAAACTATTTTGAAGATCTACATTTTTATTAGCAAAATTTAACTGAGTAATCAAGCTACTCATGTAAGCAAATATGGGCCATTGCTGGTAAAATTGCCAATTGCCCGCAAAAATATAACCTACTACGCGTTTATCTTCTTTTGCTAGAAATAATTCCTTTTTATCGATTACTGTTTTCAGTTGTTCTACCGAGAATGGTGTTGTAACGAAACCTCCTGCGCGTTCTGCTTCGGATAAGTTAGTCACTAAGTATAATTCTTGTAATTCAAGTACGCTATCGATGTCTGATAGTTGTGCTTGGGCAAAAGTAATTGATGTGTTCATGATGAAAAATTGTATTTAATGACAAGAGATAAAAATACAAATTTAACTATCAAAAGACCGATATTGCTACCGAATTTTGTTTTGTAAACCGACTATGATTTTCTTGTTTTTGCTTATTTTTGTGGTATGAAAAATATAATTATTACTGGTACTAGTAGAGGCATTGGATTAGAATTAGCATTACAATTTGCTAAGGCAGGACATGAAGTTTTGGCCTTGTCACGCAATATCCCTGCTGTTTTAATGCAACATGAAAACATCACTTGCTTGTCTGTTGATTTAGCTAATGAAGGATCGTTAGTTCAAGTGCAAGAGTTTTTGAGTACTTCTTGGCAACATATTGATGCTATAATTCACAATGCGGGTAGTTTATTGCTTAAACCTTTCGCAGAAACGACGCAAATTGATTTTGAGAACATCTATAAAGTAAATGTTTTTGGTGTGGCTAATTTGACTCGTATATGCGTTCCTTACTTGGTTAAGGGTAGTCATGTGGTAACTATTAGTTCGATGGGCGGTATTCAAGGAAGTTTGAAGTTTGCTGGTTTAGCGGCTTACAGTTCCAGCAAAGGTGCTGTAATTACTTTGTCAGAATTATTGGCTGAGGAATACAAAGAAAAAGGCATTTCGTTTAATGTTTTGGCTCTGGGTTCTGTGCAAACAGAAATGTTAGAAGAAGCTTTTCCTGGCTATCAAGCACCAATTCAAGCTGATGAAATGGCTAATTATATCTATGATTTTACTTTAAATGGCAATAAATATTTTAATGGTAAAGTGTTGCAAGTTTCATCTACCAATCCATAAAGTAAGTTTGTTGTGATTGAAACGCTAGCTAAATTTTTACCTGATCACGCTGTCAAACCTGCATTTGACTTGATTGTTGCGCATGGTGTTCATCTTAAAATTGTGAACGAACGTGCTACGCGTCATGGTGATTACAGAAAAGGGTTAAGCGGGAAACATGAAATTACTGTGAACGGTAGCTTAAATAAATTTAGATTCCTTATCACTTTGATTCATGAAATTGCCCATTTGGTAGCTTTTGAAAAGTTTGGTCGAAACATCAAACCGCACGGGCAAGAATGGAAGTACACTTTTCAACAGTTGATGGTGCCGTATATCAGACCGGAAATTTTTCCAAATCAATTGCTGCCGTTGTTAGCTAGACATTTCAGAAATCCAAGTGCCAGTAGCGATACCGACACGACTTTGTCTTTGGCTTTAAAACAATATGATCAGCAAACGGATAAAAACTACGTTTTCGAAATTCCTTACGGGAGTGTTTTTCGAATAAAAAACGGTAAAATTTTTAAAAAGATAGCCGTTAGAACCAAACGATTTGAATGTTTAGAGATAAGTTCGGGTCGTTTGTACCTTTTTAATCCAAATGCTGAGGTCGAGTTAATTCGTTCGAACTAGCTTTTTAGATAAGCTTCTCGTACTTTTTTAAACAAATTCGAAGAGTATACGAAAGCTACAACTGCTTCGTTATCGGTTCTAAAAATTTCTTCTTTATTGCCCTCCCAAGCTTTTAGACCGTCTTTTAAAAATAAAATTTTCTCACCAATTTCCATTACCGAGTTCATATCGTGCGTATTAATTACAGTCGTCATATTGTATTCTTCGGTAATTTCCTTAATTAAATTGTCAATCAAAATTGCTGTGTTGGGGTCTAAACCAGAGTTGGGTTCATCGCAAAACAAATATTTCGGATTATTTACAATGGCACGTGCAATAGCAACACGTTTTTGCATTCCACCTGAAATTTCTGAGGGCAATTTGTTGTGTGCATTTACTAAAGCAACACGATCGAGAACAAAATCTACACGTTCTTTTATTTTTGAATCATTATCTTTTGTAAACATGCGTAACGGAAAAGCGACATTTTCAGCAACTGTCATAGAGTCAAATAAGGCACTTCCTTGAAAAACCATTCCGATTTCAGTTCGTAATTCTCTTTTTTCATCATCTTCTAGGCCAGAGTAAGCACGGCCATCAAAGCATATTTGACCTTTTTCAGGTTGATGAATACCTAATAAACTTTTTAGTAAAACTGTTTTTCCAGATCCACTTTGACCTATGATAAGGTTGGTTTTTCCGGGTTCAAATGTGGTTGAAATTCCTTTTAGGATTTTAATGCCGCCAAATGATTTTTCGATATTTTTTACTTCAATCATGATCCAAGTAGCAATTGAGTTAATATATAGTTGATCAGGATGATACAAACCGAGGTCCAAACAAAAGAAACAGTACTCGCTTTTCCTACTTCTAGCGCCCCGCCTTTCATATAGTAGCCATGAAATGAAGGTATGGTAGCCAGTAACATTGCAAAAATTAAGGTTTTGATAAAGGCGTAAGCAATGTGAAACGGTATAAATTCCATTTGTGTTCCCGTAATGAAATCAGTGCTCGATATAAAACCGCCATAAACACCTGCTGTCCATCCGCCTAAAATACCAAGGAACATTGCAATTCCTATTAAAAAAGGATACAATAAAAGGGCAATGATTTTTGGGAAAACAAGATAATTCAAGGAGTTGACACCCATTACCTCGAGAGCGTCAATTTGCTCGGTTACACGCATTGTTCCGATACTTGATGTAATAAATGAACCCATTTTTCCTGCCATAATGACTGAAATGAAAGTAGGAGCAAATTCTAAAATCACCGATTGGCGAGTAGCAAATCCTATGAGGTATTTTGGAATTAAAGGATTTGTTAAGTTTAATGCTGTTTGAATCGCCACAACACCTCCGACAAAAAAAGATATAAAAGCTACAATGCCAAGTGAGTCGATAATCAAATCATCAATTTCTTTGAAAATTAATTTTTTCATCACAGACCATTTGGTTTGTTTGCTAAAAATTTCTTGAATCATCAAGAAGTATCTTCCTATTTGCGATAAATATCGAATTAGCATCATATTTTTAGGTGTTGTATTCAGTTTGAAATAAGGTGTAAAAATACTTCATTTTTATTGGATTGCTGTTTAATTGTTGCCAAACAATTTGTCCTTCATCTTTTGCATGCGGTATTTTTGAATAAATTGTGCTTGTTCGCTTGTCACAAGTAATGGTTTTTGTGCAGCCTTAGCTTTCCAAAAACCTTTGAGGTAATCCAAAAAGAGTAACGGCTTTTTTTTCATTACCGCCAGTTTAGCTGATGCAATTGCTGTAATCCAAAAACCATATCCCAAAGTATAAAAAGCTTCGCCTTGTTTGTAGCGTGCCGTTTTATCGTAACGTGCGCCTGTTGGTTTCAGGTGTTTTACGTGCAGTGATTCATCAGTAACCACTTTCCAATTGTAAAACTTACAAAGTAATTCGTCAACAGTATCCCAACCCATAGCCGGTTTAAGGCCGCCAATATCTTTGAAAGTTTGTTTTCTGTACGCTTTTAAAGCACCTCGAATGTGGTCTTTGTCGGTTAAGTTTTCAAGAACCCATTCGCCATTTTTTTCTATGTAGCAAAAACCGCCAGCCATTCCTATGCGATCATCTGATTGAAAGTGCTGAATGATTTTTTCAAAATAGTTGGATGGAAAAATCAAATCAGAGTCGGCTTTTACTAAAATATCGTAATTGTCATCTATGTTTTCTAAACCTTTTTGAAAGGCTTGAATCACTTTGCTACCAGGCAAATGTATATCAGCTGATTCTTTAGTCACCATTTCAAGCCAAGGATGTTTGCTTGCAAATGCTGCAACAATTTCGGGTGTTCTATCTGTTGAGCTGTCGTTGACGATGATTACTTTGGTAGGTAAAACCGTTTGATCAGCCAACGATTGAAGTGTTAACGAAATGAATTGCTCCTCGTTGTAAGTGGGAATGATGATGTAATACTGCATAATGCGCGTTTTGGCTGTACAATAATGTGGTTTGATTTTGCTTTTTACAACATAAAAAAGCTTTGATTCGAGCTTTAATTATTTGATTCTCTCTGCAAAAACGATGTAGTATCTCGGGGTGAAATAACGCAACAAAGGCCTGAATCCGATTTTTTTTACCGGATGTGTAAATTTTTCGCGAGCAGTAATTTTCCAACCTGTTTTTTCGAGTAGCCAATCCAATTGCCAATCTTCGAACTCGTGGTAATGCCTGTCCCACATATCAGTTTTACTGCGGTAGGCGGGTGAAAACCAAAGTCGTAATGGGATAGAAATAAGCAATTTATCGCAGTTTACGTTTTCGAGAACGGTGTACGGATTTAGCAAATGTTCAAATATTTCAAACGCAGTGAGTACAGTGTAGGATTCGGTTTTTAACGTAGTTTGGTCTTTGTCAAGATCTTCGCCGGTGGTGTTTTTTACAGTATATCCATTTTGTTCCATAATTTTAGAGAACGGATTGGGTACGCCAAGGTCAAAAATAGTTTCGGAAGTTGTAATGTGCTTTTGTAAAAACTCTAAAGTATGCTTAAATCTTTTATTTGGGAATGTTTTTTCGTACATGGTTTTTATTGATTTTGCCACCGTGGCACCAAGCTACAAATATAGTAATAAAAGTGTTTTTGGGCATGGTTTTTTAGCCCGGATGGGAATGAAAATCCCGGAGTGGTAAAATGTAGTTTTGCAAGGCAGAAACTGCGACCAGCGGAAGCGCGTTCCTGTCTTAGAAAAACAAATTTTATAACGAGGAATTGTAATGTACAGCCGGATTTGGCTTCTTATTTTTTTAGTTCTTAGTCCTTAGTTTTTGATAATTAAGTCCTTAGTAGATAGGCTTTGCCACAAAAACTGACTAGGGACTAAGGACTTTGTACTAGGTACTTTGTACAAATAACGACGAACTAATATCTACTAATAGCGGTATACGAAGGCGTTGATGTTCATGCCCGCGCCTACAGAGGCAAATAATAGTACATCACCCTTTTTAATGGATTGGTTTTCGATTTCGCCGCGAATGAGTAGGTCGAATAGTGTTGGCACCGTGGCTACGCTACTGTTTCCTAAGTCATGAATGCTCATAGGCATGATGTCTTTAGGAGCGGTTTGGTTGAATAATTTATAGAAGCGATTGATGATGGCTTCGTCCATTTTTTCGTTGGCTTGGTGGATAAGGATTTTTTTAAGATCTCCTATCGCGACACCACTTGCTTCAAGGCAGGTTTTCATTGCCAAGGGAACGTTGGTTAAAGCGAACTCGTATATCTTACGGCCGTACATTTTGATGTAACGGGTGTCAGGGTCGAGGTCTTGGTTGTAGGATTTACCGAAAAAGAGGTAGCCAGCCTCATCATTGGCGTAGGTGGCACTTTCGTAAGATAGCATACCGCTCTCGTCTGTAGAGGCCTCAATTATGGCTGCTCCAGCTCCGTCAGAATAAATCATACTGTCGCGATCATGTGCATCGACTACGCGAGAAAGTGTTTCAGAACCAATTACTAGGCAACGTTGCGCCATGCCTGATTTGATAAAAGCATTGGCCTGCAGTACACCTTCGATCCAGCCAGGACAACCAAATAGTAAATCGTAGGAAACGCATTTTGGATTTTTAATTTGCAATTTGTTTTTAACTCGGGTTGCCAAACTTGGAAGCATATCAGATTGGATGGTGCCATGAGAAACATCGCCAAAATTATGCGCAAAGATGATGTAATCAATTGTTTCAGGATCAATAGCAGCATTGCTAATTGCTTTTTGAGCAGCGAAATAAGCTAAGTCAGACGAATTAAGATGTGGCTCGGCATAGCGGCGGTTTTGAATTCCGGTGATGCCCTTAAATTTACCAATAACAACTTCGTTTGGATAGGCAAATGGACTGCCATCTTCGTTCAAAAAAACATGTTCACTAAAGTCGGTATTGGCTATTTGTACTTCAGGAATATAGCTTCCTATGCCAGCTATTTTTATTTTCATCGTGTTCTTTTTGCAATTTTCGAGGCTAATTTAACCAATATAAAAATAGAACTATCACAAAATTTACTATGCGTGCATATAATTATGAAAAATAAGATAATTGGCAAATAAACTGATAATAATTCTGTGTAAATTAAATTTCATTGCGAAATTTGTTGATGATATTTAAACTTGGAGTTTATTGTTTGATTCTTAGATTATTGATTTTTATGAAATGAATAAGTTTGTTTGAAGTTGGGATCAAAAAAAAACGCCCCGAAATTTTCGAGGCGTTTTTAAAAATATTTGGTACGATTAGCTTTCCATATATGCTTCAATTGGAGCACAAGAGCAAACTAAATTTCTGTCACCATAAGCTTCATCGGCACGACGAACTGTTGGCCAGAATTTGTTATCCGCAATATAATCTAATGGGAAAGCTGCAGCTTCACGTGTGTATGGGAAATTCCATGAATCAGCAGTAACCATCGTTAATGTGTGTGGTGCATTTTTTAAAACATTGTTTGGGTTTTCAATTGTTGCTGCTTCAATTTCTTTACGAATTGAAATCATAGCATCACAAAAACGATCTAACTCTTCTAAATTTTCACTTTCAGTTGGTTCGATCATTAAAGTTCCTGCCACTGGGAACGAAACGGTAGGAGCGTGGAAACCATAATCCATTAAACGTTTTGCGATATCAGTAACTTCGATACCTTTTTCTTTAAACGGACGACACTCTAAAATCATTTCGTGAGCTGCACGTCCCATTTCACCAGAATATAAAGTATCATAATGCCCATTAAGTTTTTCTTTGATATAGTTTGCATTTAAAATAGCGTACTCAGTAGATTTTTTCAAACCTTCAGCTCCCAACATGCAAATGTATCCGTAAGAAATCAAGCAAACCAAAGCTGATCCCCATGGAGCAGCAGAAATTGCTGTAATGGCATTTTCGCCACCTGTAGGAATGATTGGGTTGGTTGGTAAAAACGGAACCAATTGTGGCGCAACGCAAATCGGGCCAACACCTGGACCACCACCACCGTGAGGGATAGCAAATGTTTTGTGTAAGTTAAGGTGGCAAACATCAGCGCCAATTGTTGCAGGATTTGTCAATCCTACTTGTGCATTCATGTTAGCACCATCCATATAAACTTGACCACCATTATCGTGAATCAGTTGTGTAATTTCTTTAATCGCGCTTTCAAAAACTCCGTGAGTAGAAGGGTAAGTTACCATTAAACAAGACAAATTATCTTTGTGAAGAATGGCTTTTTCACGTAAATCGTCAATATCAATGTTTCCGTTTTCAAGAGTTTTAGTTACTACAACTTTCATTCCCGCCATAGCCGCAGAAGCCGGGTTGGTTCCGTGAGCTGATGATGGAATCAAAGCAATATTACGGTGGTGATCACCACGTGATTGGTGGTAAGCGCGAATAACCATTAAACCGGCGTATTCTCCTTGTGCACCAGAATTTGGTTGCAATGTTGTTCCTGCAAATCCTGTTACTACATTGAGTTGTTGCTCTAAAGTAGTAAGCATTTCTTGGTATCCTTGCACTTGGTCAAGTGGAGCAAATGGGTGAATGTTATTCCATTGTGCCATACTTAACGGTAACATTTCAGAAGCAGCATTTAATTTCATGGTACAAGATCCAAGAGAAATCATAGAATGATTTAACGCTAAATCTTTGCGCTCTAACATTTTGATGTAACGCATCAAAGCTGTTTCTGAATGGTATTTATTGAAAACATCATGTTGTAGGAACGTGCTGTTTCTATCTAAATTTTCAGGGAAATGATTTGTTGTTGATAAATCTGAAATGGCTGCGGTAGTTGTTCCATTTGCTTCATCAAAAATTGCTAAAATTTTATTTAAATCGGCGATGCTTGTAGTTTCGTTTAACGAAATAGAAATACTTTCAGCATCTGGATAGTAAAAGTTAACCTCATGTTTCTCGGCAACTGCTTTCACCTTTGCAGCATCAGCTTTGATTAAGATTGTGTCAAAAAACGCTGTGTTACTTTGTGTATAACCTGACGCAGTCAATGCATTTGCAAGAGTTGCAGCAGATGCATGAACTTTATTAGCTATGTATTGCAATCCTTTTGGGCCATGGTACACAGCGTACATACCTGCCATAACCGATAGTAAAACTTGTGCAGTACAAATATTAGAAGTCGCTTTATCACGCTTAATGTGTTGTTCACGCGTTTGCAAAGCCATACGTAAAGCGCGGTTGCTATCAGTATCAACGGTTACACCAATAATACGACCTGGCATAGAGCGTTTGTATTCTTCTTTGGTTGCAAAGTAAGCAGCATGCGGCCCACCGTAACCCAACGGAATTCCGAAACGTTGCGTTGTACCAAGAACAACTGCAGCGCCCATTTCGCCCGGAGGTGTCAATTTAACTAAACTTAAAATATCAGCAGCAACGGCTACTTTAATTTCGTTTTCATTTGCTTTTGCGATGAAGGATGCGTAATCATGTACTTGTCCAAATTTTCCTGGATATTGAAGGATAGCTCCGAAAAACTCTGATGAGAAATCGAATGTCTCGTGGTTTCCAATTACTAATTCAACGCCAATTGGTGTAGAACGCGTTTGTAAAACAGAAAGTGTTTGCGGTAAAATTTCTTCAGAGACGAAGAATTTATTGGTATTGTTTTTCTTTTGATCACGAGAACGCACATCAAACAATAAAGCCATCGCTTCTGCAGCAGCGGTTCCTTCGTCAAGTAAAGAAGCATTTGCGATTTCCATCCCGGTCAATTCGATTACCGTAGTTTGAAAATTCAAAATAGCCTCCAAACGACCTTGCGCAATTTCTGCTTGATAAGGTGTGTATGCCGTGTACCATCCCGGATTTTCAAAGATGTTTCTTTGAATAACTGCTGGAATGATGGCAGCGTGGTATCCTAAACCAATATAGCTTTGAAAAACTTTATTTTTATTACCAAGTTGTTGAATGTGATTGGCAAATTCATACTCAGTCATTGCAGCTGGTAAATCTAAGTCAGCTTGCAAGCGAATATCACTCGGAATCGTTTCGTCAATCAATTGTTCTAAGCTTGAGGCTCCAATTGTTTCGAGCATGTGTGCTAAATCATTTTCTCTTGGGCCAATGTGCCTTAATGCAAAAGCGTCTGTTTTCATTGTGTATAAAATGGGTTGTGTGTTTCTTGCGATTTAAAGGTGGTAAAATTAAATATTAAAATGCTATTAATTGCCTTTTTAAACATGATTTTCTGTGAATTTTTCAACTAAATCCCTTTCTTATTAACACTTTGATTAATTTTGTCTAATGAAGTTTTTCAAACAATTATTTGATTTTTATATCAATAGCAGCATTCACGTAGGTTTGTCCTGTTTTGCCTTGCTGCGAATGACTGAACAGCTCTTCCACATTTCTTATCAAGCGGCTCTTGGTTATTTTGTGTTTTTTGGAACCGTAGTTGGGTATAATTTTGTGAAGTACGGGCAACTTGTTCAAAAACAAGGACAAGCTATCGGTTTCCAACTCAAAATGATTGTAGTGTTTAGCGCTTTGTCTTTACTCCTTTGTGGCTATTTGTTTTTTACTTTGGCCTACAATACACAAATGGTTTCGGTGTTGTTTTTGGGATTGACTTTGTTATACACTTTGCCTTTTTTTCCTAATCAAAAAAATGCTCGAAATTGGGCTGGTATCAAAATCTATGTTGTGGCTTTATGTTGGGTAGGAGTGACGCTTTTTTTACCTGTCCTCAACAGTGAAAGAATTTTTGCAGATGGATTATACGTCACGGCGATACAAAGGTTTCTACTAATTTTTGTTTTGATTTTAATTTTTGAGGTTATCGATTTAAAATTGGATGATCCACATTTAAAAACCGTTCCGCAACAAATAGGTGTGCAACGAACCAAGCAAATAGGGGTTGTGTTAATGGTTTTGTTTGTTTTATTGGAGGTTTTGACGCCCGATTTTCAACTGAAGTTTTTTCTTTTGAAACTAGCGTTGGCGCTGACTACAATTTTGTTTTTAGTAAATGCAAATGAAAATCGGTCGCGCTATTACGCTTCTTTTTGGGTAGAAAGTATTCCGATATTTTGGTGGTTATTTTTGATGATTTTCAGCTAATGATTTGATGAAAGAATTCCTTTCAGAAATGAATTTGGTTAAATGTTTCTTGAGGAGAAAATGGTCAAAGATTTTCCCGAAAATGCCATACGGAGTTTCGTATTGGATTTTATCTTCCATGATCACAAATCCTTTTTTCTGAATAAAAGTATGCTGGTGTTTGAAGGATTTAAACTTTCCTTCGAGCATTTCATCCACAAAGTAGGTTGGAATTTCCATTGCTGATATTAAGCTTTTGTGCTTTAAATAAACGCCAAAATGTTTGCCACGCCAGGTAACGGTTTCGTTTAAATTTATCAAACCCGAAATTACTCCATCAATAGCGGTTTCATTTGATTTAGAAGTGGATTGTTGATGAACATCAATGTTTCTGGATAAATCGAAAGTGATTTCAATTGGTGCGTTTATTTTGGTTGTTAGTTGTATGGTTGTCATTTCTTGGTTAAGTTTTTAAATGTTTTTTCTAAAGTATCATACTCAAATGTAAAACCATTTTCCTGTAATCTTCTCGGGATTACATTTCGGCTTTTCAGTACTAATTCTGTTTCCGTTCTGATGAAAAAAGATCCGATTTCTAGCAATAATGTATTTGTTGGTATGCCAAATGGTATTCCAATGGTTTTTCTAAGCGTCGTCATGAAGTCAGCATTATTGCTTGGTTTTGGAGAAACAATGTTTACAACTCCTACTAGCTCTTTTTCGACAACAAATTCAATGGCTCTTGCAAAATCTTTTTCGTGAATCCAACTTATAAATTGATTTCCTTTTCCTTGTTTTCCACCAAGTCCAAATTGCGCAAGCATTTTAATCGGGATAAAAGCGCCGCCATTTTTTCCTAAAACTATGGAAGTTCGCAAAGCAGTTTTTAATGTTTTTGGAGTTTCTGTTTCAAAAAATACTTTCTCCCAACTTTTTGCGATGTTCATCGAGAAATCGTCACCAATTTCACTAGTAACTTCATCCATTTGTTTATCCAATGAAAATCTATAAATTGTAGATGTTGATGAATTTAGCCAGTGTTTTGGCGGATTTTTACAAGTCAAAACCGCTTCATTCAAAATTTTGGTGCTGTCAATTCTAGAATCGTAAATCTCTTTTTTGTTGGCTGCGGTATATCTGCAATCGACAGATTTCCCCGCAAGATTTATTAAAACTGAAGCGTTTTCTAATTCAATTTCCCAACCAGAAAGCGTTTTTGCATCCCAATTTACATATTTTACCGAATCAATACTTTTAGATTTTCCTCGAGTTAGAATTATAATTTGATCAAATTTATCTTTAAAATGCGCTACTAAAACCTGACCTAAAAACCCTGTTCCTGCTGCAATGATTAGCTTTTTCATTAGTTTAAATTTAAGATGATTGTTAAAGCAATTAGTCGATAAATTACCCATGCTATAGATAAGAAAAAAGGTAGTTCTAATAGTTTAATTCGTCTAGAATGTTCTACTAACATTAGTAAAACTGTTGTTCCAAACCAACCCAAATTGATTAGTTCTGGGATATTAACAACTAAATTCAAAATCAATATCGGAAGTAATAATAAAGACCCCATTAACGAAACGGTCATTAAGTTTCCAATGTAATTCAAGATTATTTTTTTGTCAAATTTTATCAAAAATAAACTTTGAAAAACTATTTGACCAAATACAAGAATAAGTTCTCTTGTAATAGTAGAATTCGGTAAAATGCTAATAGAATCTGAAAAATTATACAAGACAAATGTTGTTATTGTCATTGCAAACAAAATATACAAAATTCGGTACTTAAAATTAAAATCAGGAACACATTGCAACTTGATTTCTTTTTTAATTTTACTAGGAATGATTACTTTTCGATTATAAGAAATGAAGGAATATAATTTTTTTAGAAAAAATTTTATTGGTTTTAGATTTCCGATTCTCTCCATCCACGGAAATGAAAATCCAATAACTTTTAGCAAACTGTCAATTCCATAAATGACAGTTTTGTTTTCATTATCGACGAGTGCAATTTCGTTTGAGGCGCGATTGACATCAATAAAGTTTTGTTCCTCATCAGATAATTGACAGTATGGTTTTTTACCATTTTCGTCCAGCATTCTAGCTTTTATAAATCCAGAAGTATAAACGCGACAAAGCGGACAATCTTTGTCATATAGTAAGGTTTGGTTAGTTAAAGTTCTCATCGTATCGTTTTTTTACCTTCAATCGTTATTTTTGAACCAACTGCAAGAAATTCTGATGTTGGTTTTAAATCTTCTAAAAACTTAAAATTCTTGCCGTAAATACTCTCAAAATCAACATCAATTTTCGATTCAATTACTTTTAGTTGTTCCCATCTTGGGTGCGAAACTGCGTATTCAATTGATTTTTCTTTGTTATAATTGGTGTATCCAAAATAATGTTCAGTAATAAACTCGGCTTCTGAATTTAGTTCTATCGGAATTGGACTTTTTTCTGTTGTCATGGAAATGGAATTCCACTTTGCATCCTTGAACCATTCGTATTGAAAAGTTTTTGAAGTCTGGTTTTCAGTTCTAGCATGACGCATTTTCAAGGTTTGGTAATGCTCATTGTATAAAGTGTTGGCAACAATGGTAATGG
The DNA here is from genome assembly GCF_011365745.1 of Flavobacterium turcicum. Classification (GTDB taxonomy): domain Bacteria; phylum Bacteroidota; class Bacteroidia; order Flavobacteriales; family Flavobacteriaceae; genus Flavobacterium; species Flavobacterium turcicum. The sequence goes on from NZ_JAAOBY010000008.1 coordinate 61,052, forward strand.
CATGTTTCGGAACAATTTCTTTAACGAAAACTACGCCACGTTTCCAAATTCCATTTTCGAATCTTTTTACATAAAAGCGTAAATTAACTTCCTCAAAATTGACATGAAACGGAACTTTAATTCCTAGAACTTTCACGTTTTCAAACATAAATCCAATTAAACTGATGTAACATTTGCCGTTCCATAAATCGAGTTCAGTTCCTTTTGGAACATAACTTTCTAAAATTTCCGGATCGATTTCGTAATTAAACATCGCTAAATCATTCCATTCTGCGGTTAAGAAGCTCATAATTTTAAATTTTTGTGGATAATAAGTGTAAGGTAAAAAGTTAATGCAACAGGTAATGCAAAAAGTAAAAATATCAGTTCATCTGAATAATAATAATTTACGTTAATAAACCACAAGCCGAAAAATAATAAAACGATACCCAAATAAATTTGTAAGTGCTTGTTTCTAGGTTCTTGTACTAACAAATAGAGAGAAATTAGTACTTGAATAAAACCAGTAACCATAGTTGATAATATCGCAATTATTAGCAAGTTTTCATTTAAAACTGCAAATACAGCTATTACGAAAGGCAATGCAATTGCGAAAGTATTTATCTTTTTTATCGTGTTCATATCGGTTTTATTTTTAAACTTTCAGAAAAAAATGAAAGTTCCAATTAAATTTTTTTTAAATAATTCGTTCTTTGTTATTGTTTTTTTTGGTCTCATTGAATAGTTTTTGCGATGTTATTTTTACAATGTTTAAAAAACTATTTCATTAGTTTAACAACCAATTTTGCCAGCCAATTATCTTTGTATTCCGTCATTTTATCCAAAACGTTATCCGCTTTTAGAACAAAGTCATACAATTTAGTAGTTTGATCTACAAAATGTTTTTCTTCGGCGGTATTGTCTGCTGTAATGGAAGAAACTTCTTTTAAAACCTTCAACGCAGGTTTGATTTCGCGTTTGCTTCGTTCTCTTGAAATCTTCACCGCTAATTCGTCTAAATCTTTTTCAGCTGTAAAAAATTCGCGTCGTTCGCCCGCTTTGTATTCCTTGTAAACAATTCCCCAGTCCATCAAGGCTCGTAAATTCATGGAGGCATTGCCGCGAGAAATTTGTAATTCCTCCATAATGTCTTCCATCGAAACGGCCTCGTGTGAAACCATCAAAAGCGCATGAATTTGAGCCATGGTTTTGTTTATTCCCCATTGACTGCCTAATGCACCCCAGGTTTGAACGAATTTATTTTTTGCTTCTTTGAATTTCATTTGTGGATTTTATTGTTTTTCAAACGGTCAAATGCAAATCGCATAGATGCTCATTGTCATAGTGTAAAGATAAATAATGTTTTCGAACTTTCAATAAAAAATGAAAGTTTATTTTCTTTTTGGGCGTTCCCTTGCAGGTCGGGCTTTCCGTTTCAAGTCCTCGCTGCGTCGTTCCTCCTTGCTGTGGGCTTTTCACTGCAATCCCTAACGCAAATCCCATTAAAAAAGTCGAGATATTGCTACCTCGACTTCCTTTTATAACTTACTATGTGTTTTAACATTGAACTATAGCAACCCAGCACGCTTCAACAACGCATCTGCTTTTGGTTCTTGATCTCTGAATTTTTTATATAATTCCATTGGTAATTCGGTACCACCTTTAGAAAGGATATTGTCTTTGAATTTTGTAGCAACTTCTTTATTGAAAATTCCTTTTTCTTGGAAATAAGCAAACGCATCGGCATCTAAAACTTCGGCCCATTTGTAACTATAATATCCAGAAGAATAGCCACCTTGAAAAATATGTGAAAACGAGGTACTCATGCAATTTTCGGCTACATCAGGATACAAACTTGTGCCTTCCATAGCTTGTTTTTCAAAAGTTTTTACATCTTCAATCGCTTGCGATTTTCCGTGATAAGTCATGTCCAAAAGTCCAAAACTGATCTGTCTTAATGTTGCCATTCCTTCTAAGAAACTCGCGCTTTCTTTGATTTTTTCTACGTATTCTTGAGGGATAACTTCACCCGTTTCATAATGTTTTGCAAACAATGCCAATGCTTCCGGTTCGTAGCACCAGTTTTCCATTACTTGGCTTGGCAATTCCACAAAATCCCAATAAACTGAAGTTCCAGACAAACTTGGATACGTTGTATTGGCTAACATTCCATGTAACGCATGGCCGAATTCGTGGAATAAGGTCGTTACTTCATTGAAAGTTAATAAAGATGGTTTAGTCTCTGTTGGCGGTGTGAAATTACAAACAATCGAAACATGTGGTCTTTCATTGATACCGTTTTTGATGGATTGCGATTTGTATGATGTCATCCAAGCACCATTTCGTTTTCCTTTTCTTGGAAAAAAATCAGCATAGAAAACAGCAACCAATTGTCCTTCGAAATCCAACACTTCAAAAGTTTGCACATCTTCATGATATTTGTCAATATCAAAAACTTCTTTGAATGTAATTCCGAACAGTTTTTCAGCAATAGTAAATGCGCCATTCAACACGTTTTCTAACTTGAAATAAGGTTTTAAAATCTCATCATCAAAGTTGAATAATTTTTGTTTCAATTTTTCAGAATAATAAGCGCCATCCCATTTCTCTAATTGATCAATTCCGTCTAGGTCTTTTGCGAAAGCGGTTAACTGAGCAAACTCTTTTTGAGCAGCAGGTTTCGCTTTTTCTAGTAAATCATTCAAAAAAGAAAGTACTTTTTCAGGATTTTGAGCCATTCGTTCTTCCAAAACAAAATCAGAATGTGATTTGTATCCCAATAAATTAGCGCGTTTATGACGCAATGCTACAATTCGTTTTACGTTCTCTTTATTATCGAATTCGTTGTTTTGAAATGATTTTTTTCCGGCAGCAATGGAAATTTCCTTGCGTAATTCACGATTATCAACATACGTCACAAAAGGCAAGTAACTAGGAAAATCTAAAGTAAAAACCCAACCATCTAAGTTTTTAGATTTTGCCAAACTTGCGGCCATTTCTTTGGTGCCATCAGGCAAACCTTTTAAATCCTCTTCGTTGGTGATATGTAATTGATAGTTGTTGGTTTCAGCCAAAACATTTTCGCCATACGTTAATTTAATTTTGGCTAATTCGGTGTCGATATCGCGTAATTTCAATTTGTCTTCTTCATTCAATAAGGCTCCATTTCTAGAAAATCCTTTGAATTTTTTGTCTAATAAAGTGGCTTGCTCTGCAGTTAATATCAACGAATCTTTTTGATCATAAACGGATTTAACTCTTTTGAACAAATCTTCGTTTAAGGCAATATCATTACTAAACTCAGTCAACAATGGAGAAACTTCTTGAGCAATTTTTTGCATTTCGTCATTAGTTTCAGCCGAATTCAAATTGAAGAAAATCGAAGATAATCTATCCAATTGTTCACCAGCAAAATCTAAAGCAACAATCGTGTTTTCAAATGTTGTAACATCAGAATTGGTAGTGATGGCATTAATTTCAGCTTTTGCAGCAGCGATGTTTTCGATAAAAGCAGGTTTGTAATCTTCTAGTTTTATTGCCGAAAATGGTGCTGTATTGTGTTTGGTATTGAATGTTGAGGTAAGTGTTTTCATAATTTTATTTGAAGGGACAAGTCGGGACCTGTCCTTACGTTTTAAAGTTTTAAATTTTCTAAATCTTGGTACGTATTCCAAAATCGGAGTAATTCTATGGTGTTAGAATTTATTCTGTAATAAAGCGTTATTTGTTTCGTAATTACAACTTTGTTTACGTTTTTGTAATTTGTAGAAATAAATTCAATGTTGTTATTTACTAATAGAGCAATTGTGTTGTCTACTTTGTCTATAAAATTTACAACATCTTGAAATGACCATTCAGCTTCAAGATAATCAATGTTTTGCCAATAGTCTTTTTTAGCTAGTGGCGCCCAAATAACAATCACTATTTGAAATATTTTGAATAGCGATTTCTGGTTTCCTCCATGACCATATCATGAGCAATCCCTTCCTTATTTTCTAAAGAAAAAATCGCTGCATCGATGGCTGTCTTTTGTTTTTCGGTTAAAGTAGATTTAGACTGGATCAAATGAATAATTTCTTCAATTAATTTTGGGTTTTCAATATCCAAAATAACTTTGGCTAACTCAATTTTTGAAGTGTGAATATTCATAGTTTTCTTTTTAATAAAGATAATTATTTTTTCAATTCAGATGCTGCTTTATCAACAGCTTGTTTTAATCCTTCTTTATAAAAAATGATTTTGTCTAACACGCAGTTGTCATGACTACCTATGATTTGTGCAGCAAGGATTCCGGCATTTTTGGCTCCGTTAAGCGCTACTGTTGCTACGGGAACACCACCAGGCATTTGAAGTATTGACAATACCGAATCCCAGCCGTCAATAGAATTGCTCGATTTTACAGGAACGCCAATAACAGGAAGTGGCGACATAGAAGCTACCATTCCGGGTAAATGCGCCGCACCACCAGCACCAGCAATGATTACTGAGATACCGCGATTGTGTGCGTTTTTACTAAAATCAAATAATTTTTCAGGAGTTCTGTGTGCCGAAACGATATCAACTTCAGTTTCGATATCAAATCCTTTTAATATGTCGATGGCTTCTTGCATTACTGGCATATCCGAAATGCTTCCCATTATGATGGCTACTTTCATTATTTTTTGTTTAAAGATTTAAAGATTTAAGAATTTAAAGATTTTAGAGTGGAATTTTAAATTTTGTTGCAAACCAATCTTTCAATCTTTCAATTTTTCAATCTTTTAATTTATGAAATCACTCTTATACTATTCTTAACTTCTTCTGCAATTCTTCTCGCTTCAACCATATTCTCATTTACAATTGTAACATGACCCATTTTTCGGAAAGGTCTTGTTTCTCTTTTGCCGTAAATGTGAGGTGTAACGCCATCAATTGCCATTATTTTTTCAATGTTTTCGTAAACTACTGGACCCGAAAAACCTTCTTCGCCAACCAAATTTACCATAATTCCGGCAACTTTGCTATCCGTATTTCCTAAAGGTAAGTCTAAAATGGCGCGTAAATGATTTTCAAATTGAGAGGTGTAACTTGCTTCAATAGAATAATGTCCGGAATTGTGTGGTCTTGGAGCGACTTCATTGACTAAAATTTCATCGTCTTGGGTTTGAAACATTTCTACAGCTAATAATCCAACGTGATCAAACGCTTCAGAAACTTTTAATGCTATTTCGATTGCTTTTTGCGCCACGTTATCATCAATTCGGGCGGGACAAATCACATATTCAACTTGATTGGCCTCGGGATGAAATTCCATTTCAACCACCGGATATGTTTTTACTTCGCCCGAAGCAGAGCGAGTTACAATTACTGCTAATTCATTTTTAAAAGGAACCATTTGTTCTGCGATGCATTCAACATCTGCTAATTTTAATAAGTCAATCGTGGAGCGGCATACTTTTACACCATTGCCATCATAACCAAATTCGGCGCACTTCCATACAAAAGGAAAATCCAATTCGTCTTTTTCCAAAGCTTTCTTCAAAGCGTTTAAATCGACAAAACGTTGGTGTGGCGCAGTGGGGATGTTATGTTCAACATAAAAATCTTTTTGTTTGCCTTTGTTTTGAATTTGTTGCAAAGTACGTGGTGATGGATAAATAGTCAGTCCCTCGTTTTCTAATTGCAATAAGGCTTCAAGATTTACTAGTTCTATCTCAAAAGTTAATACATCGACCATTTTACCAAATTGATAAACGGTGTCGTAATCCATTAAATTGCCTTTGTAAAATTTATTACATGCCATTCGGCAAGGAGCTTCATCACTTGGGTCTAAAACATAAGTTTGAATGTCAAATTTACGGGTGTCGGCTAGCATCATTTTACCAAGTTGCCCTCCACCAAGGATACCAAGAGTGAAATTAGTAGAAAAATAATTCATAGTGTAGTTGTATGTTTACGCAAAGATACCGTATCTGTTTCAATTGATAAAATGCAAATTTTGGTTGTTTGTTTTTTAAGTTTTGGATTTATTTTGGGAAAGTATTTGATTTTACAGAACAACTTATTTTGCTTTTTATTACTACAATTACGGGCTCAAATTCATAATTTTAAGAGGAGCACAATTCTTCTTTTTTTAATGGCTTGAGTCAAGTAAGAAATTGCTATCTTTGCCCATTATTTTAAACCTAAAAATAATGATACAACTTCACGATAAACAATTTGTTCCGTTCATTTCGGCTACAGAAATAGAGTTTGCTATTGCTAAAATGGTGTCGCAAGTAGAGGCAGATTTTGCTGATGAAACACCCGTTTTTGTTGGAGTGTTAAATGGTGCTTTCATGGTAGTTGCTGATTTTATGAAGCAGTATAAAAAACCGTGCGAAGTGTCGTTTATCAAAATGGCATCTTACGAAGGAACAACTTCTACCAATGAGGTGAAACAATTAATTGGTGTTAATCAAGATTTGACAGGCCGCAGTGTGATTGTTATCGAAGACATCGTTGATACTGGTAACACTTTAGTAGAATTGAAAGAATTGTTTAAAAAACAAAATGTGAAGCATTTTAAAATTGCAACACTTTTTTTTAAACCTGAGGCCTACAAAAAAGATATCAAAATTGATTACGTAGGTATTCGTATCCCAAACAAATTTATTGTAGGGTACGGTTTAGATTATGATGGATTAGGCAGGAATTTACCTGAAGTTTATAAATTAAAAGAATAACGAAACAACAACATGACGAACATAGTTTTATTTGGAAAACCGGGTGCAGGTAAAGGAACTCAAGCTGAGTTTTTGAAAGAAAAATATAAATTAACACACATCTCTACTGGCGATGTGTTTCGTTTCAACTTAAAAAATGATACCGAATTAGGCAAACAAGCCCGCGTATTCATGGATGCAGGTGATTTGGTACCTGACGAATTGACAACTAAAATGTTAATTGATGAGGTAAATAAGCACCCAGATACGAATGGCGTTTTGTTTGACGGTTATCCAAGAACAATTGCTCAAGCTGAGGCTTTGGATGTTTTTTTAGAATCAATTGGATCAAAAGTAGCGGCTACAATTGCACTTGAGGCTGATGATGAAATTTTGGTACAACGCCTTTTAGAACGTGGTAAAACAAGCGGACGTGTAGACGACCAAGATGAGGAAAAAATCAGAAATCGTTACCAAGAATACAACGAAAAAACAGCTCCTTTAATGGACTACTACGATGCACAAAACAAGTTTTATGCAGTAAACGGAATAGGCTCTATTGCCGAAATTACGGAGCGCGTAAGTGCCGTAATTGACCAATTGTAATTTGATTGCTTTGGCAAAACACACTATATCAACCAACTTATATCTACTTTGGAAATACTCATAATATTTTTGCTAATCCTTCTTAACGGTGTTTTCTCTATGTCGGAGATCGCTTTGATTTCGGCTCGAAAAAACCGCCTTGAAACCGCTGCAAAAAAAGGGAATAAAAGCGCTAAAATCGCACTTGATTTAGCCAACTCTCCCAATAAATTTTTATCGGCAGTGCAAATTGGAATTACCCTTATCGGAATTCTTACGGGTATTTATAGTGGTGATAAAATCACACAAGATGTTGAACTATTCGTGAGTGGATTTGATTTGCTCAAGCCTTATGCTCAGCCAGTTGCTGTAGGTGTTGTGGTAGTAATTTTAACGTTTTTCTCTTTGGTTTTAGGAGAGTTGTTGCCAAAACGTATCGGACTTAATCATCCCGAATCTATCGCCAAAGCAGTAGCCTTACCAATGAAAATTGTTTCGATTGTAACGGCTCCGTTTATTTGGTTGCTTACCACGTCGACAGATTTTTTATTGAATCTGTTGCAAATAAAACCAACAGCAGATGGTAAAGTAACCGAAGAAGAAATAAAAGCTATCATTAAAGAAGGTACTGAAGGGGGCGAAGTTCAAGAAATTGAACAAGATATTGTAGAGCGTGTTTTTCATATTGGTGATCGTAAAATCAATTCGTTAATGACGCATCGCAAGTCGGTTGTTTTTCTACCGCTTCATGCCGATAAAGAAAAGGTTAGAGAGTTCATGTTGAAAGAACTACACTCTATCTACCCAGTTTTTAATGACAATTATGATGATATTGTTGGGGTTGTGAATTTGAAAAATATCTTTTCGAATTTCGAAAATGATAATTTTAATTTAGCTAATATCATGACAGAGGCGCCATTTATGATGGAGCAAACTACGGCCTACGTAGCGCTAGAAAATTTCAAAAAATCAGGAATTCACTACGCTTTTGTTTCTGATGAATATGGTGTTTTTCAAGGAATAATTACTTTGAATGACATCTTGGAAGCGCTAGTTGGTGATGCAGCCGATTTTTATAAGGATGATTTTCAATTGATAGAGAGAGAAGATGGCAGTTGGTTAGTTGACGGTCATTATTCACTGCATGATTTTTTAACTTATTTCGAATTGGATGAGCTCATTAACGATTACGAAGTAACTACCGTCAGTGGTTTGATTATGACTGAGTTATCTCATATTCCGAAACAAGGAGAGAAATTAATTTGGCAAAAATTTGAGTTAGAAGTCATCGATATGGATGGTGTTAAGATTGATAAAGTAATGGTAAAATCCATTAATGTTTAAGAATAAATTGAGTTAAATAGCAAGGTAAACTGCTTGTAAAAAGCAAAATACTAAAGGAATATTTAACGGTAAAAAAAAAGAAAATGACAGAAGGAAATTTTGTAGACTACGTAAAAATATATGTTTCATCCGGTAAAGGTGGTAAAGGATCTACGCACTTGCACCGTGAGAAATTTATTCAATACGGTGGTCCTGATGGAGGTGATGGAGGTCGTGGAGGACACGTTTATATAGTAGGAAACAAAGGATTGTGGACTTTATTTCACCTAAAATTTGCCCGACACATTAAAGCTGGAAATGGCGGAGATGGTAGTGGCGACAGAAGTACGGGTGCTGATGGTGAAGACAAATACCTCGAAGTGCCTTTGGGGACGGTAGTAAAAGATAAAGAAACAGGTGAGATTTTATTTGAAATAACCGAAGATGGTGAAAAAAGAATATTGTCTCGAGGTGGAAAAGGGGGATTAGGAAACTGGCATTTTAGAAGTTCAACCAATCAAACACCACGATATGCGCAGCCAGGTTTGCCAGGCGTAGAGATGGATGTTATTTTAGAATTGAAAGTTTTAGCTGATGTTGGTTTAGTAGGTTTTCCTAATGCAGGAAAATCGACTTTATTATCAGTTTTGACTTCGGCTAAGCCAAAAATTGCTGATTATCCTTTTACCACGTTAAAGCCTAATTTAGGTATTGTGGCTTACAGAGATTTTCAATCATTTGTTATTGCTGATATTCCGGGAATTATTGAAGGCGCTGCCGAAGGTAAAGGATTGGGGCATTATTTTTTACGTCACATTGAGCGCAACTCGACTTTATTATTTTTGGTGCCTGTTGATACCCCAGATATTAAAGGCGAATACGATATTTTGGTAAACGAATTGACCAAATACAATCCAGAAATGCTAGATAAAGAACGTTTGTTAGTAATTTCTAAGTGCGATATGCTAGATGATGAATTGAGAGCAGAATTAAAAACAGAATTAGACGCTTCGTTTAAAGATATTCCGTATATGTTTATTTCGTCTGTAGCGCAGCAAGGACTTACCGAACTAAAAGATAAATTATGGAAAATGCTTAATGATTAAGCTATTTTCTATTTCTATTCAAAAAGGATTTCAGTACTGAAATCCTTTTTTGGTTTAAAATAGTTTTGTTCTAGGATTATTGTTAATCGTGGTAAGTGTCAAATAAATATTGCAGCGTGTTTGTGATAGAATTGGCCGGCATCTTAGGATAAATGGTCGAGGCGTTCAGCCAATTTTCGATTGTGATTTCAAAATCTTTTCCTACATCGTAGCGCAGAGGTACGCCTAGTTGTTGTAAAGCAGCAGCATTACACTCTTGCTCGTAATGGTTGCGAATGGGTATGCTGAGTATCTTTTTACCCAAATGCAACGCCTCAGCAGGTGTTTCAAAACCACCACCGGTAATGATTCCGTGACAATGAATAAGACTGTGGTTGAATAGTTGCTGATTGACTGGGAAATAGGTAATATTTCGGAGTGTATAGGCTTCCTTGATATCTCCTAAAAACCAATGAAAATGTACTGTAGGCATTTTATTAAAGGCTTTTTCTAAACATTCTTTGTCAAAAGAAGGAAGATAAACCGTAATATGTTCTTGGTCTTTTGGTTCTGCATTTACAATTTCATCTTTGATGATCGGCGGATGTATGAACGTATCGTACTTTTCAAAATGCAAACCAATGTGCTTAGGCGATGGTGCGTAGTGCTTTAAAATCAGTTCTCCCATGACACTTTTCTTTTCAGGTCGTGGGGTTTTCTCAGAGATAAAACTAGCTTGGTGTCCAAATTGTACCGAATGCACTTTTTGAATTTTACAAGCTAAAGCTGTAACAGAATCAAAATCGTTGATGACAACATCGTAATTTTTTAAAGGTAAACTACTAGCGTCTTTATAAATTTGTAAAGGTCGAAAATTTTTAGCAATGTTCCAGTAATGAAGTCCTCCGCAAGTGCTATAATGCAAACTACATCCTTTACTTCTAAACGCAACAGGCAAATTAATATCGAGGCTTGCATTGTTTCCGCTTAAAAAAAAATCTACTTCGCCAAACTTTTTTAAGTACGGATACAGTTGTGTTGCTCTGCTAATGTGGCCGTTTCCTGTGGCCTGTATGGCATAAAATATTTTCATAAATAAGGAATTTATTTAATCTTTTCTGGAAATATGATGACTTGTTACGCTAAAATTTTAGAGACAATATCAGTTGCGACTTGATTTTCTTGTAAATCATCGGTCATAAAATCTGTTTTTCGATAGTGGTAAATGCGCCATTTTTCTTTTCGATATTCTAATGCCGTCAAATTTTCAACCCAGTCGCCACTATTCAAATACAGCACTTGTCCGTTCTCATTTTTGACAATCTTTTTTTGTGGCATGTGAATGTGTCCACACACTACATAACTGTATTTTTTTTCAATAGCGATTTCTGCCGCCGTTGTCTCAAAATTGGATACAAAAGCAACTGCTTTTTTGACACTATTTTTTATCGTTTTTGAAAAGCTTCGTTTCTCTTTACCCATCGATACCAAAATCCAATTGATAAAACTGTTAATTAAAATCAGCAAGTCATAGCCTTTACCTCCGAGTTTAGCTACTATTTTGGCGTAGCCTTGCGTTGAAGAGTCAAACACATCGCCGTGAAAAATCCATGCTTTTTGTCCGTCAAGGTCTAATACCAGTTTGTCAACCAGTTCTAAATTCCCAAGTATAAAATCAGAATATTTTCGGAGTGCTTCGTCATGGTTTCCGGTAATGTAGATTACACGAGTTCCCATATTCGACATTTTAATAATGTAACGCAGTACTTCCATGTGTGCAGCCGGAAAGTAACTTTTGCTAAAGCTCCACATGTCAATAATGTCGCCATTTAAAACTAAAATTTTAGGCTTAATGGATTTTAAATAATGGAGTAGTTCTTTGGCGTGGCAGCCATACGTACCAAGGTGAACATCACTGATAACAACTAAAGGTATTTTTCGCTTTCTTTTCATAAAAAGTTTTTACGAATGTACTCTTACAATGTTATGCCAATGTTGGTTTAGCGTTATGATTTAGAATTGCAGCTGTTTTTGAGTTTGTTAGCAGTTTTTTAATGGAGTTGCTCTTGTAAATTGGATGAAAAAAATCCGTTTCCTGCACGAGAAAACGGATTTTTGAAAGGGAAATTAATTTACTTTATTCTTTAACGTTAACTCTAATTCCTTTGGTATGGCTAGTATATTCTGGAGCGTACATGCTTTGAATGGTCGAAATTCCGTTCGAAAAATCGCCTTTGTTGTTCACGCGAACAGTATATTCCAAAACATATGTTCCTTTGTCAATCTTATCAAAAAAGAAATGGGTTGCCGCATCTTTGATACTTTGATAAAATCCTAATCCACCTTTGTATTGATAGGCAGAAAGCACATCGGTAGGCTCAAAACAAGACGCTCGCATGTCTTTTAGATGTACAAATTCCATAGGCTCTTTGGCGTTTATTATCAATCGAACGGTAACCAAATCACCAATTTGTAGCGGATTTGCAGCAGTGATTTTGTTTAATTGTTTGCCATTTGCCGTATCCGTGTTGAGATACAATTCTTTTAATGCAGTGAGGTTTTGATTATCGCTGCTTTTAATTTGATCTAAATCTTCAAAATATTGCCAATAAATTCCGCCATAACCTGGAACATTTGATTTGTTTTGAATGCTGATATTAGCCATTTCTTTTTTGATTTCAGCTGCTTTCCAAGTAAGTTTGAGGTATCCTGTTTCGGCTTCTTTCTCTGTTTCGGAGCGTTTTTTGGTCAGTATTTTTTCGTCTCCAATTTTAATGACGGTATTGTCTTTGACACTCAGCCAATCTGTGCCTTGCATGAGTAATGCATAGATTGCCTCAGTAGTTGATTTTGTGGTTGGCCAATTTTTTGTTTGTTTGTTTTTGAGCAACCAAACTTTCATGTCATCAACGGCTTTTTTATCGTTTGTCACTTCTGTGAAAACTTCAATGAGCAAAGCTTGTGTTTCAATAGGAGCTTGATACCAATACCAACCTGATTTGTTGGCAATCCAATACATACCCCAATCTTCATTGTTCGAGGCTGTTTCCCTTAAGCTTTCGATTATCTTTTTGGCACTTTCTTGTTGTCCAAAACGATGTAATGTTAGTGCAGCTAAGCCCTTTTCATACAAAGAATAAGTCAGCCATTCTTTTTTAACAGCATCAAGATATTTGTTGATGGTTTTAGTCAGCATTTCCGGAGTTGGATTTGTTTTGAGGAAAAAACTTCTGCTGTACAAATAATGTAATTCAGTGTATGGGTTGCGCCAAATCAAAGCGGAATTATTAGCAGCGTTATTATTATGGCTTTGCAAAAACTGTTGGTCTAAGTACGGTACCGCTGTCTTTGTAATTGTGCTGATACTTGCAGTAGTTTTTTCGTCAGAACTTAATTTTTGTAAGTGACCTAAACCAGCTACAATATGTCTGGTAATGTATTCATTGGCATCGCTGCCATCAAACCAAGCAAATCCACCTGATGATTTTTGTTTTTGTTTTAATTTGTCAAATGTTGCTTCCTGAGATCCTTTCATTTTTTCTAAATCAAAAAGAGCGGCTAGTCTTTGCTTTTTTTCTTCTTCAGAAGTAGCATCACGGAGCCAAGGTGTTTCGGCCAAAATAATGGATTTGAGAGTTTCATTAGTTTCTAAGGGACTGTTTTTAGTTCCCTTTTGACGCCAATTATCAAAAACTTGCGCAATTTTTGGGTTGCTGTTGATAATGTTAGTGGCTAGTGCGTTAGCATAAAAACGAGCGAAGGTTTGTTCAGCACATTCGTGCTCGTATTCCATCAAATAGGGCAATGATTGTATGGCAAGCCAAGTAGGATTTGAAGTATATTCAAAGGTGAATTGATGGTTTTTTAAAGTAGATGAAGAGTTGTTTTTTAAGTTCGTAAAGGTATATTCTTTCTTAGAATTGTTTCTAACCCAAACCGGAATACTCTCTGTGACAAGCATGTTGTTTGTTAAAACGGGTACAATATTTTCCTCGCCATCTGAAAAATCTCCTGCTTTAGCCAAAATTTTATACTGTACACCTTGCAAACCTTCTGGAATGTAGATTTTCCAGCTTACCGTGGTATTACCAAAGGGAGCAATTGTAAAGTTTTTGGTCGGTTTACTATTTGCCATTTTTAAATCAATTGGCTGCATATTTGTGGCATCATACAATTGAAAAATTGCAATTCCAACTTTTGGATCTTTTGTGATGTTGGCAATTTTGGCAGTAATGCTGATACTGTCTTTTTCTCTAAAAAAACGAGGTAGGTTAGGGGTTACCATTAACTCTTTTTGAGTAACAACTGTTTTTTCTAAAAAGCCAGAAACGGCTTCTTTATTGTGCGCCATCAAACGAAGTTTCCAAGCCGTTAGGGCTTCAGGTGAAGTAAATGAAAATTGTACTTTGCCCTTGGCATCACTTTGCAAATGCGGATAAAAAAAGGCAGTTTCAGATAAGTTAGTTCTTGCTTTTACTTGAGTTAAAGCTTGCATTGCATTTTTTGTGGTAATTATGATGACTCCGTTTTTGCCCTTGTCGCCGTATAAGGCAGTGGCTTTAGTATCCTTCAGGACTTCAACATTTAGTATGTCAGCTGATGGAATATCCTTAATTTGTTCCATGCTCATAGGTACACCATCAACGATACAAAGCGCATTTAACTGTGCCGAGGTATTAGCCGCTCCGCGAATGATGATTTTTTCGGATTTAGTCATTGTCGGCTTGACAAACTGAATTTGGTCTACTTTTGTAGCAGGTGGATATACCACTTCTTGAAGTGCTCCTGCGGTACCCGTGACCCTAGGTTCTACAGTTAGTACTGCATCAGGGTCTCCTTTAATTATTTCACTTCCAAGTTTTTTATCTTTTATTTCATAGTAAGACGGTCCGTTTCCATAAGTTGATTCATTAAAATTAAAGCCAAACCATTTTAGGCGAGTAACTTCATTTAGAAGATTTAAGGGATTGTAATCTAAATTTAAATTCTGAAAATAGATATCCGTATTCTCAAATCCTAAACCTGTTTTGAAGTAGATATTATTTCTACTAAAGTTATTAAAATTTAATGCCTCCCATGGAGCTTTGGTAAACTGGTCTAAAGAGCTGTCATACATTGAAGCCAAAATTTCAGCTTCTTGAAGAGTGTTTGATGATTTGATTTGAAAAGACCAATTTTCATTACTTCCTGGCTCAATTTTATTTCTAAAACTTTCTACTGAAAATTCTATTTTAGGTTCCTCAGACTTTAATTCTACTTCTAGTTGTTCTATAAAATATTGGTTCTCAAATACACTTTGGAAACCAACTTTGAGTGACTTTTCGAAATCCTTTTGAAGAGGAATAGTAACTGTAGCTTGATGGTTTTTTAAAACAATGTTTTGTTCGTAAAAAGTACCGTTTTTATAATTGGCACTTGTAAGAATATGTAATGAGTCAACTACTGAGTGGATCTCAATGGTTGCAAAACCATCGTTTTTTGGGTCTTTGTTGATTTGCTTAATTGTAAATAACTTATTGGGGCTATACTTGTCTTTGCTTTGTATAATTGAGAAATCAGAAATAGTTTCGATAGGGTTTTCAAAACTATCTTTTGCCGAAAATACAACCTTATAGTTTCCAGATTGATAATTAGTTATGAAATCGAGTGCGATATTTTTGTCCTTTTCAGTATCTATTTTTTTTGAAAACAGTAAAATTTCAGTTGGTTTTTTTGATGTTTCAGAATGGTTAATTTCGTAAGGAAATAATTTTTCAAATTCGGAATCCGAAATAGTAGCAATTTCGGGTTTAGTGAAAACTCTAGATTTGAATTTATTTTCAAACGGACTTACTTAATACAATTTAATTGCTCCTTTTGTAGCTTTAAATTCTCCATTTAAATTTGTGCTACTCAGGTTGATTTCATTTTTGTTTTTCGTTTCAATCCTGTTTGCTATAAATGCATTCAATACCAAATCATGGTAACCTACTTTAATCGTGGTAACGGCAGTATGTGTTTCTCCATTAATATCAGTAACGCTTGCGTTTATTCTATAATTAAAAACAGGAAGCTGTTCCTTACTCGCATTTTTAGACGGCTTTGCAGTGAAATCAATCACAAATTTGCCTGAAGCATCTGTTTTAGTTTCGCTACTAATTAAAGTTTCTTCTGGCTCATAACTATAATAATTCCTGAAAGAATTCGTGAAGCGAGTTATGGTGTAGGTTACTTTGGCATCCGAAATAGTGCTTCCTGCAAATGCTTTGGCAGTGCCTTTTACTGTAACCTGTTGATTAACTTGAAAGCTTTCTTTTTTAGGTTCGAAAGTAACTTCAAACTTTGGTCGTTTGTATTCTTCTACTCTAAAATAAGTAGATGAGTTTTCTAAAGTAACATTTTCTAACAAAGGTTGTTCATCTCCTGTAATGTCAGAAAACATATTTTTGGTGTAAGCTGCAGGGTGTTTTGCTTGTATTCTAAAACTTCCTGTCAAGCCTGTTTTTGGTAAAATAAATTCACCAGAAAAAGAACCAAACTCATTTGTGGAAACCTCAATATCTTTAAAGTTGTTGTCATTAGAGTCTTGAATGGTAACTAGAAAAGAAGTATTGGGAACAACATTCGATTTGTTATTCTTTTTTTGAATAGCAATTCCTTTGAAATAAACCGTCTGTCCTGGTCTGTAAATAGCCCGGTCCAGGTAAAATTCAACTTTTCTAACAATTTTTTTATCTTCTATTTTTTTATAATCATAACTGTTGTTTAAATATCCCTTTTGGATAAATAGGGTGTCATTTTTGGTTGAGAATTGTATATAACTATTAGCATAATTGTCTTTTTCTTTTGGGTGAAAAGCGAGTCCATTTTTATCTGTTTTTAGGGTTTTATTTAACAATTTGATAGTGACATTTTCTAATGGTGTTCCTGTTTTTCTATCTAAAACTGTGTAATATTCCGTGTTATCTTTTGTATTTGCTAAGACTGAAATATTTGAAACTGTTATGGTTTCAAACCCAAATCCTTTTTTCTCTTTAGAGTTACTATCACTTTCGAAATAGACTAGATAATTACCTGTTTCTAATTGTGGTAAAAGTACCTCGGTGGTGTACTCAAAATAATCTTTTTTGTCAATGAGTTCGTAGCTTTTTGTTATAAAAGGTTTATTATTAGCTACAATGTAGTTTGCCAAACTATCACTTTTTTGGTATTTTTGGTAAAATTCTTCCTTTTTGTTATTACTTATTTTAAAAAAAGAAACCTTTAAATTATTGGTGTTTCTATATCGAATGAATGCTCTTGTGTTTTCTTTATTGTAAATGTTTTGTTGGAGTTCAACTTGAATGGTTTTTGACAGTAGTTTTTCTTTGGCTTGTTGAGCCAGTTTGAAGGTGTTTGAACTATCATTAGTTTTTAAAACGCTTTCTAATTCGGCTAAAGCTTTATTATTATAATCAGGATGTACCTCTTTTGAAGCTAGATTTGCATAAGTTTTGGCTTTTTCTAATTGAATTTTTTGTGATTGAATATTCTCACTTGGTAGTGTTTCAAGGTTAACTAATGCAGTCAGTAAGTTTTCATCAGATTTTACAAGATAGTTAGAACAAAATAGTACACGTTCTAATTTGTTTTCAATAGTTGGTGCATCAGCTTCTAGCTTTTGATACAAGGAAAGCACCTTTTTTAAATTTTCATCTTCGATAAAATTAATGTTTAATTTTAAAAAGGCATCAGTGTTTCCTAATAAATTATTTTTATAAGCTTCAAATTGTTTCGCATCAAACTGCCATTCATATATTTTTGTTTGGTAAAAAGTAATGTTCTCTTTTAGCAGGTACTCAAACAGATTTTCTTTTTTTAATTTCTCTAAATTAAAAAAATTAAAAACCGCTTCATAATTGGTTAGAGGAATTGCTTTTAAAACGGACTCGTTTTCTAATGTTTTTTCGAATATTTTGTCAATGTCTTCTGAAGTATTGTAATTATTAACTGTTGCACTATCAATTAGATTTACGCTATTTTCATTTTCGACTGAGGATGAATCCACAACGGCTACCCCAAAGTTTTCATATTCTTCGTTATAATCGCTCAAACACTTTGCATAAACTAAATTCAAAATTGCTTTTGTAGGTATGCTGGCGGTCTTAATTTCAGTTTTAAGATTATGAATGATTTGACTTTTTGCATCTTCTTCAAGAACCTGCAGGTATTTTGATTTGTAAAAAAAGCATTTGATAATTTGCTCCTCGTTCTTATTTTGAACTGCTTTTTTATAAATTTTATCAACGAGTACAGAGGCTGATTTAATTTTACCCTGATTTTCGTTTGCAAGAACTTCTTGCCATTTTTTGTCAAATTGTTGCGATTGCATTACTGTGCAGGTTAAAAGCAAGAATAAAAGAATACCTCTCATAAATGAAGTTTTGTTTTAATAAAAAAGTTTTTCTCAAAAAGAATACTATAAAAGCAGTGTATTTTCTTCTTTTTTTGATGTAAGCTCCTAAATAAAAAAGCAATCTCCTTAACTGAATTAAGAAAATCGCTTTTGTAAAGTTTAGTAAGTTAAAAAAAAGTAACTAGGGTGTGGTATTGCGTTACTTGCTGGCAAATACCGAATGAATAACCCAAGCAGGTCCAATCAACAAAAATTGTAAATCCTTTATGAAGGAAGGTTTTTTACCTTCAATTTTATGTCCGTAAAACTGACCAATCCAACCAACTGAAAAGACAATTACAGAGAATAACAATAAAGAAATAAATTGCGCAACAATAAAATTCCCTACTAGGCAAATAGCTGAAAACAGTAGCATTTTTAACCCCATGCTGAACGATAATCTAAAGTAAAAAAGCAAGACAAAAATAAGAACTACAAAAGCCCAATTAGCAGTGATAGGGTGTATAGCTGCCAGTGGAGCAAGTATTTCGTTAGGGAAAGTCATGACCAAACCTACCACCGAAAAGAAAATTACAGGTACACAAATATAATGGATTTGCTTGTTTGTCACATTTTGATGACTTACACTGTATTCCTCGAACCAAGTTTGTAACGATTTCATAAACTGATGTTTTGAGCTAATGTAATAAAAAGTTATTAAAATCATAAAATCACCATTAATTTTTTAGGGCGTCAGACTTTTCAATACTGAGATTCCAGATATTTGGCAAGGACTTTGCAAACTATGTTTGTAATTCCTTTTTTCAAAGAAGAGGATTTCGAAGCGCATTCAGTTTAAAAAGGGATTGCTTTTTAAATTGTTGCTCTTATTTATTTTAATTACCTATTTTTGAATTATGAAACAATTTCTTTATTTACTTTTATTGCTGCCAGCGATGATATGGTCTCAGTCTAATTTTGATAAAGCAGAAAAACTCTTCAAAGAAGGCAAATACAGTCAAGCCGAAGAAGTTTTTTTATCTTGTTTAAAAAACAATCCAAACGATTTAAAAGCAATCGAGTATTTAGGAGATATTGCAGGTCAAAATAAAGATTGGGATAAAGCGATATCCTATTACAAAAAATTAAAGGTAAGCAAGCCCTCAGAAGCGAATTACTTTTATAAATACGGCGGAGCCTTGGGGATGAAAGCAAAAGAAGCAAATAAGTTTAGGGCGTTGGGAATGATTGATGAGGTAAAGTCTTCGTTTGAAAAAGCAATAGCACTCAACCCGAAACACATCGATTCAAGATGGGCTTTGATAGAATTGTACATTCAATTACCCGGAATAGTAGGAGGGAGCGAGTCAAAAGCCATTAAATATTCGAATGAGTTGTTGCGCTTGTCACCTGTAGATGGATATTTGTCGCGCGGGCACATTGAAGAGTATTTTAAGCGCTATAAAAATGCCGAAGTACAATATAAAAAAGCCATACAGGTTGGCGGTTCAAAAACCAGTTATCAAAAGTTAGCTAGTTTGTACAAAAACAAAATGCGCGAACCAGAAAAAGCAAAAACTATTTTAGAAACCTATTCGAGCAAACAACAAGATTAAAAAATGCTTGTTTAAGCCAATAATTATAAACTCAATTTCAGAATGCGTACACATTTTATAGCTATCGGAGGCAGTGCCATGCACAATCTTGCTTTAGCCTTACACAACAAAGGATATCAAGTAACAGGTAGCGACGATGCTATTTTTGAACCTTCAAAATCACGTCTAGAAAAAAAAGGAATTTTGCCTGTTGAATTAGGTTGGTTTCCTGAAAAAATCACACAAGATATTGATGCCGTAATTTTAGGAATGCATGCTAAAGCAGACAATCCTGAATTGTTAAAAGCACAAGAATTGGGTTTAAAGATTTACTCTTACCCAGAATTTTTATACGAGCAGTCTAAAAATAAAACGCGCGTTGTAATTGGTGGTTCTCACGGAAAAACAACCATTACATCGATGATTTTACATGTAATGCATTACCATGACATTGCAGTCGATTATATGGTGGGTGCACAATTAGAAGGTTTTGATACGATGGTACATCTCACCGAAGAAAATGATTTTATCGTACTCGAAGGCGATGAATACTTGTCGTCACCTATTGATCGCCGGCCAAAATTTCATTTATACCAGCCGAATATTGCTTTGATTTCAGGTATTGCTTGGGATCACATTAACGTGTTTCCAACGTATGAAAATTACGTTAATCAATTTGAGATTTTCATCGAAAAAATAACCAACGGAGGTATTTTAGTTTACAATGAAAATGATTCGGAGGTAAAACGAGTAGCTGAAGCGGCAACTAATCCTATCCGTAAAATGGCATACAGCACTCCTGATTACACAGTTGCTGACGGAGTAACTTTATTAGAAACCCCTGATGGAGCGATGCCTATTGCAGTTTTTGGCGCTCATAATTTGAATAATTTAGCGGGAGCCAAATGGATTTGCCAAAATATGGGCGTGGATGAAGCTGATTTTTATGAAGCCATTGCTAGTTTTACAGGAGCTTCTAAACGTTTAGAAAAAATAGCCGAGGGAAAAGGCAAAGTAGCTTACAAAGATTTTGCGCATTCGCCAAGTAAAGTGGCCGCAACAACAAAGGCAGTAAAAGAACAATATCCGAACAGAAAACTGGTGGCTTGCTTAGAGTTGCATACCTACAGTAGTTTGAATGCTGAATTTTTAAAAGAATATGAAGGTGCACTAAATCACGCTGATGTAGCTGTAGTTTTTTATTCGCCAGATGCGGTAAAAATTAAACAGTTAGAAGAGGTGACTTACGAGCAAATTGCCAAGGCTTTCAATCGCGAAGATTTAGTGATTTACACTAATCCACAAGATTTTAAAGACTATCTATTTAATCTTGATTTAGACAATTCAGCTTTGCTGTTGATGAGTTCAGGCAATTATGGCGGATTGAATTTTGATGAGGTAAAACAAATTATCCAATAATTCAAAAAAGATGAATACGTTGTATCGTTTAGAAAATACCAATAGTGATAATCCTGATTTCAGAAAATTAGTGAGCTTGTTAGACCAAAGCTTGTGGGAAACGTATCCTGAACTAAAAGCGGATTATTGGGGCAACAACATTATTGAATTCAATCCGAATGTTGTGTTGGTATTTCGAAATGATGTAGCGGTAGCCTGTGCTTGTTTTAAAAAGTACGATACCAATTCGGTCGAAATTAAACGAATGTTTGTGAGTCCTGAGCATCGAGGTTTCGGACTTGCGCAGCACATGTTGCAGGAGTTAGAAAAAAATGCAGCAGCTTTAGGATTCACAAGTTTAATTTTAGAAACGTTGGTGAAGCAAACGGCAGCTATTGCTTTATATAAAAGTTTTGGCTTTGATGTAGTAGAGAATTATCCTCCGTACGAGAGCCGAGATTTAAGTGTTTGTATGCGTAAAACAATTTAAAGGATATTCAAATGGGGGAGCAATCTTTTTTTCCGATTACCAATTGGTCCGAAGACGATAAACCTCGGGAAAAATTAATGCTCAAAGGCAAAAGCGTCCTAAGTGATGCAGAGCTAATTGCCATTTTGATTGGATCGGGTAGTCGTAACGAATCGGCTGTTGCTTTGAGCAAACGGATTTTAGCTAGTGTCGATTCTAATTTGAATGCACTTGGGAAATTATCTTTGGCACAATTAACCCAGTTCAAGGGAATAGGCGAGGCAAAAGCAATTGCCATTATTGCTGCTTTAGAATTAGGAAGAAGAAGACGTGCAGAGGAAGCGACAGAGCTCACCAAAATAACCTCGAGCAAAATTATTTTTGAGATCATGCAACCCATCATTGGCGAATTGCCGCACGAAGAGTTTTGGGTGATTTACATGAATAATTCTAACAAAGTAATTTATAAATCGCAACTCAGCAAAGGAGGAATCACAGGAACCTTGGTCGATGTTCGATTGGTTTACAAAATGGCACTCGAAATGGGAGCAACAGCTTTAATACTGTGCCACAATCATCCATCGGGAACTTTAGTGCCGAGTGACGCCGACAAACATATTACTAAAAAAGTAAAAACAGCAGGCGAAAGTCTCGAAATAAAAGTGTTAGACCATCTTATTGTAACTGAAAGAAGTTATTTTAGTTTTGCTGACGAAGGATTAATGTAAATTGCACCATGAAAAATACCACAATTACAGATGTTTTTTTTGACCTTGATCACACCTTGTGGGATTTCGATAAAAACTCAGAACTTACATTTGAAAAAATATTTAAAAATCGTTTTCCAGAAGTACATACAGCACATTTTATTGAGCAGTATGTTCCTATTAACCAAGAATGTTGGAAATTGTATCAGTTTGACAAAATTACGCACGACGAATTGCGTTATAACAGATTAAAGCTGTCCTTTGATGCTATTGGTTATCATATTTCTGATGCTGACATTGAAATCGTAGCGAACGATTATATTGCTCTTCTACCAGAGAACAATCATTTATTTGAAGGAGCTTTTGAAATTTTAGATTACCTTTCCGATCGCTATCAACTTCATATTATTACCAATGGTTTTGCCAAAGTGCAAGAAAAAAAGATGGCTAACGCAAATTTAGTCAAGTATTTTAAAACCTTAACCAATAGTGAATTGGCGGGTGTAAAAAAACCAAATACTGCTATTTTCGAATATGCTTTAGATGTAGCAAAGACCTCAAAAGAGCGTAGTGTGATGATTGGTGATAGCTTGGAGGCGGATGTTTACGGAGCGCTAAATGCTGGTTTAGATGCAATTTATTTTAATGAAGCAAAACTAAAAGTTCCTAATGATATCAAACATGTAACTCATTTATTAGACCTTAAAAAACATTTATAATCATGAAAAAATATTTCTTAGTTGCCCTGATGTTGGTTTGTAGCTTGTCTAAAGCGCAGTCTATCAACGATTACAAAGCAGTTATTGTTCCTGTTAAATATGATTGGCTTAAACTTGATAATCAATACCGACTCAATACTTTGACCAAGTTTAATTTAGAAAAAGCAGGATTTACGGCGTTTTACAATAAAGAAAGTATACCAAGTAGTTTTAATGATCGTTGTAATTTATTATATGCTACAGTTCTTAATAAAAGTAGTTTTCTAGTTACTAAATTAGTTGTACAATTAAAAGATTGCAATGAAAAGGTAATTTTTGAGTCCGAAGTTGGAAAGAGCAAGGAGAAAGATTATAAAGTCGCTTACACGGAATCTTTAAATGAAGCGTTCGAATCGATTTTAGCGTTAGGATATCAGTATAGTGGTACATCAGTAGTTGCTCAAGAAACAGTTGTCGCAAAACCGGCGGAGCAAATGAGCGCTCCAAAGTCGAGCGAGGTTGTTGTTGCTCCTGCTGCTTCCACAGCGTCTGTGACTTCGGGTGCTGATTTGTTGTATGCGCAAGCAACAGCGACTGGGTTTCAATTGATTGATAGTACTCCGAAAGTAGTGATGAAATTAATGAAAACTTCTCAGCCTAACTCATTTATTGCAATCAAGGGAGAATTGCAAGGTTCTTTACTTTTAAAAGACGGACAATGGTATTTTGAATATTATAAAAATGATTTCTTACTATCCGAAAAAGTAAACGTAAAATTTTAAGTTTCACAATTATCACACAATAAAAAAGCCAGAATAATTTCTGGCTTTTTTTTTGTTTTAATATCCGTATTTGTCCTTCCAGCGATTTTTTAAAAATTCACGAATACTGTTTTCTCTCGAGTTATTCCCAGGAACATAAATTGGAGTATTGCTCAATGCATCAGGTAAGAATTCTTGTTCTGCAAAATTATTGGCGTAATCATGAGAGTATTTGTATTCTTCTCCATAACCAAGTTCTTTCATAAGTTTGGTTGGTGCATTTCGCAAATGAATTGGAACGGGTAAATCCCCAGTTTGTTTGACGAGTTGCTGCGCCGTACCAATGGCCAGGTAAGATGCGTTACTTTTTGGCGAAGTAGCCAAATAAACTGCACACTGACTAAGTATAATTCTACTCTCAGGATAGCCAATAGTGCTTACGGCCTGAAAAGTGTTATTCGCCATGATAAAAGCCGTAGGGTTAGCGTTACCAATATCTTCACTCGATAAAATAAGCATCCGTCTTGCAATAAATTTTACATCTTCGCCACCTTCGATCATTCGTGCTAGCCAATACACGGCTCCATTAGGATCGCTTCCGCGAATGGACTTGATAAAAGCGGATACAATATCGTAATGCTGTTCACCTGTTTTATCGTACAAAACAGTATTTTGTTGTACGAGCGAAAAAACGAGATCATTGGTTATGTTAACATTTTCAGATGCTGAGGCATTAATCACTAGCTCAAAAATGTTCAATAATTTTCGACCATCGCCACCAGAAAGTCGCAGTAAAGCTTCTGTTTCTTGTAAAACAATATTTTTGGTTGCGAGTATTTTGTCTTGTTTGATGGCGCGTTCCAACAAAGATTCTAAATCTTTTTTTGTAAAAGCATTTAAAATATAAACCTGACAACGCGACAAAAGTGCAGGAATTACTTCAAAGCTCGGGTTTTCAGTTGTAGCACCAATAAGTGTAATCCAACCTTTCTCGACAGCGGCTAACAACGAATCCTGCTGCGATTTGCTAAAGCGATGAATCTCATCAATAAAAAGGATAGGGTTTTTAGCTGTAAATAGTCCGCCACTTTGCTTGGCTTTTTCAATCACATCTCTAATATCTTTTACACCAGAATTTATAGCGCTCAAGATATAAAACGGACGTTTTGATTCTTGTGCTATGATCTGTGCCAAGGTAGTTTTACCCGTTCCAGGCGGTCCCCAAAATATTAAAGAGGGAATACTGCCACGGTTGATCTGTTGCGTTAATGACCCTTCAGGTCCTACAAGGTGTAGTTGGCTGATGTAATCCTCCAGTTTTTGAGGGCGAATGCGTTCTGCAAGTGGAGCTTCCATTGACGTTTGTTTGCTTACAAATCGCTCACTTTTGGGAAAATGTAACGATTTAAATTAAAATGTAAAATTACTATTTTTATTAAAAGTGAATGATATTTGAAGTCTATATGTTCAATGATTTAATAGTGCGGATTGATATGACGCTTGTCTTTATTAGAAATTTAAAAATGGTTTTTCTCATAATAATTAGTTTTATATTGTATTGCTGACAAAATAGCACGCTTGATGGTGTTGGATACATTTTTGAAGTATAATCTCTATAATTCAATTTGAAATGGATAAAGATTTTAGATACACTCATAAAGTATTCTGGTTTCCTTTTGCTTTTGTTTTTGCGATTTGGTTGGTTTATTGGTTACAAATTCGATTCGATTTTGATTTTGTAGAAAATGGAATTTTGCCTCGAACAGCTTCAGGTTTGCAAGGAGTGCTGTTCAGTCCATTTATTCATGCTGACTTGGAACATCTGTATAACAATACAATTCCGTTGATTGTTTTGTTGGCTGCGATACAGTTTTTTTATGCAAGTCAAGCAAACAAGGTGATTGTACTTGGAATCTTAGGTTCAGGACTGTTGACATGGTTAATTGGTCGGTCGAGTTACCATATTGGCGCTAGCGGATTAATCTATGTATTGTTCAGTTTTATTTTTTTTAAAGGAATTCAAACTAGATATTACCGATTAGTAGCACTCTCATTAGCTATCATTGTTGTGTATGGTGGGTTGGTTTGGTACGTTTTTCCTATGCCTGACGGTACAGAAGGGCAGTCTGTTTCCTGGGAAGGGCATTTGTCTGGATTGCTAACGGGCTGTTTCTTGGCGGTTAGTTTTGCAACGCCAAAGTTTAAAAAAACACCAAAATACGAATGGGAAAAACCGGACTATGACCCATCCGAAGATAAGTTTATGCAACGGTTTGATGCTGATGGAAATTTTGTGAACTTACCACCTATTGAAGAGCTAGAAATAATTGATGAACAACCTACAAGTTTATTTTATTTTACTTCAAATGCATTGGTAGTATATCATGTAAAACAAAAAAATGAACTAGAGCCGGAGCAATAGTTCATTTTATATATTGTGATTTTAGTATTTATTGACGTTGTCTCACCGCTTCATATAAGAAAGCACCACAAGCTACAGACACATTTAATGATCCTATGGTTCCAAACATTGGTAGTTTAGCTTTTTCATCAACTAGTTTTAAAACAGATGGGTTTACACCTCTATCCTCAGAACCCATGATGATAGCCACTGGCTCATTTAAGGCTATATCGTAGATGTTTTGGTCCGTTTTCTCAGTGGCTGCGACTGTCTTTATTCCGCTAGCTTGCAGTAAAAAAAGCGCGTCTTTAATATGTTCTACTTTACAAATTGGAATGTTAAAAACTGCTCCTGCTGAGGTTTTAACAGTGTCACCATTTACAGGTGCTGAACCTGCTTTTTGAACAATTATTCCATTAACACCAGTGCATTCTGCGGTTCTAATAATTGCACCAAAATTACGTGCGTCAGATATTTGATCTAATATCAAAAACAAAGGCTTTTTGCCGTTTTCAATTACAGTTTCAATTAATGTTTCTAAGTCAAAGAATGAAATAGGAGAGATGGTAGCCACCGCACCTTGATGATTGTTTGGTGTTAAGCGGTTGAGTTTTTCGACAGGAACGTAAGAGAAGTTAATATTACCGCGCTTCATGACTTTCATTAAGTCTTTCATGAGTTCGCTACTAGCTTCTTTTTGAATGTATACTTTGTCAACCGTTGCGCCAGATTGTATGGCTTCGATTATTGCTCTTATTCCAAATATTTGATGTTCTTTTTCCATGAGGCAAAGATATAAAAAAAAACCACCCCGAAAAAGGGGTGGTTTTAGTTGTAAAATTCATCACTTTTTTAGCGTGTAAAGATTGCTGGCCAGTTGGCTCCGCCTTGTCTTGTAAGTGTAGTTGTACCTGAATCGTTATAAGTACTTCTCCAGTTTAAAGTAATTGTGTTGCCTGAAGCAGCTGTAATGGTGTAAGTGTATGAGTCACCATATTGGTCTGTACCACTGGCAACTAAATTATTACAAAACCAAGTAACTCTTGAGCCAGCACTGTTCGCTGGATTGTCACCGTAGCACGAAGATCCGAACATTCCAAATGATAAATCACTTATAGCGTAAACGCCTGGTGTTGCAGTCTCAGTAAATCGAACGGTTCCAGATACTGATGTCCCGCAAGCCGCTCCTGCAGCCTTCATGTTTGTAGTAACGTACGTATGCGTACCAGCTAGACTCTCTGTTATAGGACAAACCACATTGGCACTGTACTGAAATGGAGATGCAAAATAAGCGCCTCCAACTACGTTGGTGTTTGAATTAGATCTTGTAAATACACGCCCGTCTTTTAAAACTTGTGCCAAACGAATTACAAATTGATCTCCACCAGTGTACTGTGCATCAGTTAAGCCAAGTTTAGTTTTCAATTCTGCTATAGTTACACTGATAACAGCTTGAGGTAATTCCCTTGTTCCAGCTGTAAAGTTTGCTGCCGCAATTGATTTAAGTAGTCCTTCAGCTTTTGGATTTGTACCATTTCCGGCAGAATTGTCAACAAATGAAACGTAAACATCAACTCTTTCAGTATCCTTGCCATCGTTTTTGTCTTGAACTTCTAGGGTTACTTGAAACTTAGCGTTTGCATCTCCAAGAGCGATACTAGGGTTGTCTACTTTAATTGTGCGAAGTGCTCCACCACCATTTACAGTGTTTTCTAAAACAAAGTCTACAGGATTATCTCCCTCACTACATGAGAATAAATAAGTAGATAGAACTACAACGCTAAGGTATTTTATTAATTTTTTCATGATTTATTTTTTTTAGTTACCAAATGGGAAACCTGTTTCAGGATTAGTATCCCAGAAAACACGTTGCGTTACTTTAGCTTTCTGTTTAATGTTTGGATTAGTACCAGTTACATCTGCGGGATATAAGAATGAACGAATGAAACCATCTGCTTTTTCGTCTATGTTTGGTTGAATTCTTCTAGGAAATCCCGTTCTGCGGTAGGCATTGTAAGCATCTGTACCATTTCCAAAAAGTGATATAAAAAACTCTGTAATTACAACATCTAGTCTTTCGGCGTTACTTGTTGCAGCATTATATTTGTCTGTTACAGCATTTATATAATTTGTGTCTGCGCTTAAAGCTGGTGCAAAAGAGGCAATTGCAGTTTTATCCCTATTAATAAATCCTCTTACTTTAGTCAAGGATTTTTGGATACCTGCGGTCATAAATGCTCTAGCATCACCAGTCCCTCCTGTAGATAGAGCTGCTTCAGCTCTCCAAAAATCAACTGTAGATGCTAATACGATTGGCGTTATACCACCTCCAGCAGCACCAAACGTAAGGCCGTTTATTGCTCTAAAAGTATTGTCATCAAATTTACCACCAGCTGGATAAACACCAACAGCAGTACGTTTTTGCCTGTCATTTGGAATTCCTTCGTCATTTCCATGATCTCTTCCCCAATATCCTTGGTCAGAGTCAATACGACAATATACATAACCGCCAGCTGCATAGTGTGCAGGTGCAGGCTCTACAGTACATCTTAAATCTTGCTCACTCACAGGAACTGTGTTTACTTGTCTGTAGAAGTAGTATCTCATTCTTGGATCCTGAGTTGTTTTTCCGTTTTTCATTTCATTCATCAACCAGTTAGCTTGGTAACCATCTTCTATTCCTGAAGGAGTGTAATTGGCAATGTAAAGCGGATGTCTGGAGTCAGGATTTGAATTGCTAATACCCCAGTTAAATTCAAAATCCTCTCCTGCACCAATGAAAGAACCTGATGAAATAATGGCATTGAATTTAGTTATTGCAGTTGGATCAACAAGTTTAGACTGTAAATAGATTTTTAATTTTAAAGTATTTGCTAATTTAATCCAAGTCGCCCAGTTTTTGTTATAATAGAAATCTATTGCGGGAGAAGCTGTTGAAGTTGCATTGAAATTTAAAATTGCTTTATCTAATAATGTTAAGGCTGCAGCATATACATCTTTACCAGCGTCCAGTTTTGGAGTAAGGTTTGTTGTGCTTACTGCTTCAGAGTAAGGAATATCTCCAAAATAATCTACAAGAGTCACAATGGTGTATGCCTCGATTACCTGACCTATAGCGATGTGCTTGGTTAAACCTTTTTCTTCAGCAATAGGAGCTATTAAACGATTGTTTTTCAAAATTACTGCATAAGCACTTGCCCAAGTACCGTTAAATGTGCTTGCCGAGTAGGCGTCATCTTGATAACTTCTACCAAACATGTATTTTAATCGGCTCACTTCTGCTCCAACTGTACCGAAACTTTGCATTGCTACTGCAAACTCTGTTTGTACTTTGTTTAATAATAAGTCTGGATTGGCTGCAGTTTCCGGTAATGCGTTCGGATCTTCTGTTAATTCAAGGTTTGTGGTTTCGCACGAGGAGAAAGTCACGATACTTATTAATGCAATAAGTAAACCTGCTGTTTTTAATATTTTTTTCATAATGTTCATGTGTGTTTTTTAGAAAGAAGCTTTTATACTAAAACCATATCTTTTACCGCTCGGCCCGTTTAAGAAATCGAAACCTCTTCCGTTTCCTACTCCGGTACCAACAACGTTTGGATCAAAATTTACGCCTTTTGGAGTGTTGAATGCGTTATAGTACAAGTTATAACCTGCTACGCTAAAACTAAGTGAACCGAAAGGTGTTTTTTCTAAAAATTTAGTTGGTAATGTGTAGCCCAATGATACCTCGTTTAAACGTACTACAGATCCGTCGTAAACGCTAAGTTCGTCCGGTCCGAAAGCAATATTGTTAAAGTAGTATGTTGAGTTGTTGATTTGAATATCGTTTGGTGTTCCGTCTTCTTTTACGCCAGGTAAAATGAACGTTTGTAATCTGTCAACAGTATCGGTAGTTAAACCTCTACCTAGCAACGCGGCAGTAGTTTGTGAGTAAACGTCACCACCACTTACATAGCTTATCAAGAAGTTTAGATTAAAATTCTTGAAAGTGAATGTGTTGGTAGTATTCAAAGTAAAGTCAGGATTTGGGTTTCCAATGATGAATGGACCTGCTTCAATAGCGTAATCACCCACGCTGTTAACTACAAAATTACCATTAGCATCTCTTTTAACTCTAGACCCAACCATAACGCCAACTTGTTGGCCTTCGATAGCTTGGTTACCTAGGTTGGTAAAACCAGCCGTTGTAATTCTTTCTAATTCACCAAGATCTTTTACAATCATTTCTCCCTTGAAAAAGTTTGTTGATAAGTCCCAATTGAATCCTTTATCGTCATTTTTAACTAGGTGAAGATCAAGTTCAATCTCTAAACCATTACCTTTCAATAGTCCAATATTAGTAAAAGTAGACAAGAAACCACTTGATGGATCAATAGGTGTTTCGGTAATTAAATTTTTTGTTTCTCTTAAAAAATAGGAAGCATTTAAGCCAATTCTGTTATCGAAAAATTTCGAATCAAATCCAAATTCGTATTCACTAAGTAATTCAGGTCGTAGGTTGCTATTTCCTAAGCGTGAACTTGCCTGTTGTGAAGCGCTTATGACGCCGTTAATGTCTGAAAATGCTCTAGGATTTCCTTCAATAGTATTAGCAACTGGATATGAATCTGCGAATCCGGCAGAAGTTCCATAACTAGCACGTAATTTTAAGAAGTTTAATCCTTTGTTACTTGTCATTGAAGAGAAAGCTTCTGTTGGAATAAAAGAGATGCTTCCTGCTGGGTAAATTATACTGTTGATAAACGTGTTAGAAACCCAGTCTTTTCGAGCTGACAAATTTACATACAAGTATTTTTGATAATTGAACTCAGCCAATCCATAAATACCAACGATGTTTTTGTTTTCGGTATATTGAATAGGTGATTGAGTGCTAAAGTTGTAATGTCTTTGAATTCCAAAAACTTGTTGGCCTTCACTAAATACTCCTTGTCTGTCATAAGATTGATATCTTGAAGTAGCACCCGCAGTAAAGTTAAGTCCAATTTCGTCTGTTAAATCATAGTTTCCATTTAGCATCAAGTTGTGATCCCAGATCAAATTGTTGTTGTCAACTGTTCTATAGTTTCCTAAAACCGGTCCTCTAGGAGCACCAACATTTGTATAAGAGCTATTTCTTTCGTTATAGAAGTCAAATCCTAAACGGTAGTTTAATTTTAAGTGGCTGTTTATTTCATACTCCAATGCAGTGTTTCCAAATGTTCTGTGCGTTAATTGGTTTATTGATGAGTTGTTAAGAGTCCAATATGGATTCACAATATCGTTTCCAGAACGATAGCTTAAGTTTGCTCCAGTTATAGGATGCTGTGATGGCCAGTTTTGCAAATCAACATTTCGAGGTGTGTAGAAAATATCAGCAAAAATAGACAAACCTGAACCGGCAACACCTGAACCGTTACTTCTTGCTACTGGTGGAGTTGTGAAATCAGTTCTTGAGAAATTCATTGTTCCGCTTATGGTAAATTTATTACTCAATTTAGATCTTCCTCCCGCACTAAATGAAGTTCTTTGCAAAACATTTCCAGGAGTAAACCCTTCATCATTTAAGTTTCCAAAGTTGAAATTGTAAGAAGTGTTTCCGTTTTCAGATGCACCTGCTAAGTTTACACTAGTATTAACTACAGCTCCAGTTCTAAAAAAATCTTTGACGTTATTAGTGGCAGGTTTATATGGTATACGTAAGCCTTGGTATTCTGGAAAAACAGACGCTAGTGCAGGTCTACTATAAGGGTGTAAAATGGTTCCATCGGCGGCGATACCTGATCCTGTTGCTGCATAGCCACCTAAGCCATCTTTATAAAATCCTGGTCCCCAGTTTGAAAAGAAGTTTCCATATGCTTGGTCGAATCCATTTCCAAAAGTATTTTGATAATCTGGTAAAGAAGCTATTTCATTAAAAAACAAGGATTGGTTTACTGTTATTTCATTTTTCTTACTTCCTTTTTTAGTTGAACCACCTTTGGTAGTGATTAAAATTACTCCATTTCGTCCTGCTGTACCATATAGGGTAGTGGCAGCATAACCTTTTAGGATATTTACGTTTGCGATGTTATTAGGATCTAAGTCAAGAAAACGGCTTGACCCTGAGTTTCCATCGGCAAAGTTTCCAGATGCATTTGTATCACTTGAGAATGGAACTCCATCCACAATGAATAATGGCTGTGTATTTCCAGAGATTGAATTCAGTCCTCTAATGTTAATACTTGTACCAGAACCAGAAATACCACTGGTTTGGTTGATGATAACACCGGATGCTTTTCCAGTTAAAACCCTGGCTACATCGCCCTCAGCTCTTTGTTCAATTGCTGCAGATTTGATTTCACTAACGGCATAGCCAAGTGATTTTTTCTCTCTTTTAATACCTTGTGCAGTTACTACTACACTTTCAAGTTCTGTAGTTTCGTTCTGCATTTTAACATTTAGGTTTGCTGATTTCGCAACAACCTCCTGATTTTTCATCCCAATAAAACTGAACAAAATGATGCTAGTTGGGCTTGCTTTGATAGAAAATTTTCCGTCAAAGTCAGTTTGAGTTCCGGTTGTGGTTCCTTTGACTAAAACACTTACGCCTGGTATTGGCATGCCTGAATTGTCCGTCACAGTTCCCGAAACTGCTCTCTCTTGCGCAAAGGTTAGTTGCGCTAGTAGTACTGTTAGTAGTACTAAAAATCCATTGAACTTTAGTTTCATTATTTAATTGTTTTGATTAGTGAAGCAAAACTCTTAATTATTTGTTAACTTTCCTAATTAAAATGTAATAATTTGTTTTTTAACAAAAATTATTGTGATTAATGGTATTAATTGTGATTTACAATGTTTTTAATGTAAGGTAAATTTTACCTCAGGGCTTTTACTTCTACTGGTTACCCTTGTTTTTTGCGCTGATGGCAATTATATGTCAAAAGGTTTCGGATTTGAAATTGTGAGTTAGGTATTGATTTTTTTTTGAAGTAATTTTTGTTTTTTAGTGTTATTTTGCAATTGAATTTTATTTTCATTTATGGCTTGATGTAGGCTTTATTTTTAAGGTAATTTTGGATTGGTATTTAAATGTTTTTTTTTGGGTTACAAAGTAGTTTGGCTTTGGTTTACAGCATTTTTAACTTCTGTTTTTCGAAGGTTATGGTCAAAAAAAAACCACCCCGATAAGGGGTGGCTTATTAATCAAAATCAAGAGTTGATTACTCTAATCTACGAATTACTTCATAGAATTCTCTTGGTGCAGCTGGATTGTATCCAACAGTAAGTTTAATGACGTCTTTTCTGTTGTTTGTTCTTTCGACAACATTAGAAGTCCCACATTTAGAAAGTGTCAAACTTGATGGATTTGTTTCACAAGAAATTGCTGCAACACCGTTTAATAATGTTGGTGCTCCTGTGAATGGGTCCTTTGTTAAAACAGTTACTTTGTCATTTGCATCAACTGTAAAATACCAGTTGTTTCCAGGGAAATTACCAACATATTCAGTGTGCTTGTATAAAGTTTCGCTTAACGCTTCAATTACACGTGTCGCTCCAACTGGTGAAGCACTGCTTGGAGTATTTACTCCAATTCTGAAGTAAGTCCCTTCTAGCACTTCGTATCTTCCAGCTAAGCTGTTAGCTCCAAGTGCTTTCACAGTAATAGTAATCGTATTGATTTCCGCAACTGACTCTGATGAATCAACGATTTCTAAAACAATATCTTTAAAATCAAACGGTACCAAACCAGCAGTTAGAATTTTTACAGATGCTTGAGCGCTTGTTTGCCCTGCAGGAATTGTAAATGTTTTCACAGGTAGTTCAAATTCTACTCCTTCTTTTGCTTCTGAAGTAGATTTTGTAGCTATAGTTACGGTAACATCTCTGTCTAAAGCAACGTTTTTACCGCCTGCATAAGAGATGTCAAAACTAAACGTTTTAGGAGTGTTTGCTGCATCTTTAATGATGTTCACTTCCGCTTCCGTTTGTGTAAATGTTGTCAAAACTGGACCTTTTCCAAAGTCTGTTTCGTCTTGGTCTAAAATAGCATCACATGAAGTAAAAGATACTGCAAGTACGATCGCTGCTATGGTTTTAGATAATAAATACTTTTTCATAATTATATATTTTATTTCCAGAATGGATTATCATTGAATGCTGATGCAGCTGTTTGTGCAGGTACATTTTGAGAGTTTCTTGAAATCTCAGAAGAAGGATATAAAAGTCTTACTGGTCTCTTTCCTCCACCTTCTGCGGGTTGTGGTAAGTTTGCAGGGAAACCAGTTCTTGTTTTCTCAATCCATAATTCAATAGAAGATGTACCGTTTAATGCAACCCATTTTTGGGTAATAATAGCTTGAACTTTGTTTGGCGATGAATCCCAAGAAACATTAGGGATATCTTGTGCTAAATAAGTTGTTGCAGCAGTAGTTGCATTAGGAACAGCTAATCTTGTAAATGAAGCACGTACTGCTTGTTCGTATTTCGCTTTTGCTGCAGCATCGCCACCAGCGATATAACCTCGAGCAATTGCTTCAGCTTGAAGTAATAAACTTTCTGGTAACGACATAATTGTTTGGTTTTGTGCCGCACTTACCAACAAGCCAGGTCCTACTTTCGCAAGGTCTTTTGATGTGAATCCAGTTCCAGGTAGAGTAGTTGATTGAGGTGCACCTTTAAAAGCGCCTCCAGTTGTAGCTCCAGCATAAAGTCTAGATAATCTTGGATCATTCGTAGTAGTTAAGTATCCAACAGTATAGTCAGATGCTACAGTAAAATCTCCTCTGTCAGTTTCTAAACCTGTTATCGGTCTTCTGAAGTATCCGAAAAATGGACTTTGTTTGTTAGTGTCATCTACATAAATTGGATTGGTGAAGATATCACTAGTGATGTATCCAGCCCCATTGGCATCAATTGTTGCAATTTGTGCACGAATGTAAGCATCTTGGTTGGTGTTGCTTAAACGTACTAACATTCTTAACTTGATAGTATTTGCAAATTGTGCCCATTTTGTCATATCACCGCCGTTCATAATGTCCTTTGCAAGAGGGTTTTCAGCATTTGCAGGCAAATTTAGTGATAGTGTCGCAGCTGCAGTTAATTCGTCAATAACAGCTTTGTAGACAGTTTGTGCATCATCGTACTTTGGCGTTATTAAATTAAGTCTTTGATTTGCCTCTGAATAAGGCACATTTCCGTAAAGGTCAACTAAGTATTGGTATTGGTAACCTTTCAAAATAGTTGCAATAGCTTTGTATGCGCTGTAATCAATATTTGAGCCTTCGTATTTTTGTACGTATGTTAAGTCTCTGAAAATAGATCCGTAAGATGTTTCAAAAATCGTAGCGTAAAATCCAGAATTTACCGTGTATCTAGCGAACTCTTGATTTGACGACCAGTTAGATGGGGTAGCCCAGTTGTATGCGAAATATTGACCTAAGTAGGTCATTTCGGTTGCATTCAATCTTGCAAGTGTATTTTGTGCTGCCGGTAAGGTTAACCCTGGGTTTGAGTTATCTGGATTATTTGGATTGGTGTCTACATCTAAATAATCACTGCAACTTGCAGTCATCACGGCTGCTAATGTTAGCAGTGTACATGATTTAATGATTTTTACTATGTTCATTTTTTAATGTATTAAAAAGTTAAGTTTAGGTTTACCCCAAATTGTCTTGTTGGTGGAGTTTGTGCTTGAGTACCAACTCCTACTGCATTTCCTGTAGTGAAGTTAAATTCAGGGTCTGTAGTTGTATTTTCTTTTGGTCTTAAGGTAAGTAAGTTTCTACCAAAGAAACCAATGCTCAATGCATCGATACCTGCTTTTTTAATGAAATCAGAATTGAAGTCATAGTTCAAAGAAACCTCTCTTAGTTTTAGTGTAGTTGCATCAACAACATAGTTTTCTTTTACAGTGTTGTATTCGTCCCAGAAAGCATTTCCTCCGCTTGCAGTCAAACGGTTGTTGTTTGCAACAAATCCACCATTTCCATCAGAGTAAGATGAGTTAGGGAATACGAAAGGTTGTCTTCCTGCTGAGGCGCTGTGCTCTGTTAATCCAGTAAATTCCAAGGCATCATTTAGATTGTTGTAAAATACGTGTCCTGTTCTGTAGTCAGCAACAGCATACAAGGTCCAGTTTTTATAGGTAAGCGTAGTGTTTAAGCCTACAATGTATTTAGGAGCAGTTTGCCCTTGTGTTCTGTTTTGAGAATCTTTGATTGGGTTACCGTTGTCGCCAACAATTACTCTTCCTTCAGAATCTCTCAAGTATGAACTAGTTTTGATTAAAGGATAAGGTTGTCCTACTTTTGCAACAATTTCTGCGTCAGCAAAACCTCCGATACTTACTTCTTCAACTCCGTCAAACAAAGATTTTACTTCAGATTTAATTCCAGAGTAATTTACTCCCATTTTCCAACCAAAATCAGCTGTCTTTATGATTGTTCCTTTTAAATCAAGTTCTAAACCTCTGTTTTCAATTTCACCGATGTTAGTCAAGATGCTTGAAGCTCCAGATGCTAATGAAGTGTTGATTGGAACAATTTGGTCAGTCGTGTTAGTTTGGTAAATGTTACCATTGAAAATTAATTTGTTATTGAATAATCCCATTTCAATACCGAATTCTTTTGATAAAGTAAATTCAGGGCTTAAGTTTTGATCAGGATCTCTTGCGCCCTGAGAAAGTCCAGTTGCTCCTGTGAAAGGAAATCCTGGAGGTGTGGTGAAAATGTTTTTTGTAGCGTAAGGTTGCGCGTCGTTACCACTCTTTGTAACGTTCAAAGTTGCTTTTAAGTTATCAATTCCTTTTTCGCTTTTAATTCCAGGGAATGCCTCAGATACAAGGAATGATAAACCAGCACCAGGATAAAAGAAAGATCTATTTTGAGTTGGTAAAGAAGAAGACCAATCATTTCTAGCTGTAGCTGTAAGGAATAAATACTCTTTATAGCCTAATGTTAATTCTGAATAAACACCTTGTCTTCTGAATAAAAATTTATCTTCACCTCCTTGTAATTCGCCCGATCTTGTTCCAACATTGTAAAAATCAGGAACTGATAGATTAGATCCACCAACATTTACACTTGCTGACGACGTCAATCTTGTGTTTGCACCTGCTGTTACTTTAAGGTTGAAGTCTTCGCTTAAGTTTTTGTCGAACTTTAAGATGATATCGTTGTTTAAACGCTGACCCAATCCAATTCTTGAAGCGGTACTAGCTCCATAAGGATCCATTGAAGCGTATGTGTTTGCTAATTCGAACTCGTAAGTAAATGCTCCGAATTGTCTTTTGAAATCTTCTGAAAATGAAGTGTATCCTGTATTCACAGATAATGTTAAATAGTCTGTAAATTTGTAATCAATGTTCGAAAGTACATTGAACTCAGTGTAATCGTTTTTCTCTCTTTGAGTGTCAAGAATGAAGTAAGGGTTTTCATAGAATCTGTAAAAAGATACCTCGTTTCTAGTAAATTGCCCTGTTCTCCAGTTTTTCATTTGGTCCAAAGGAATGTGTAATGGCGTATTTAATACGTTCCAGTATACTGGTCTTCCTTGTCTTCCTGCTGTTTCACTCACTTGGTTTGAGTGTGCTCTAAAGAAACTTACGTTTCCACCAACAGTTAATTTGTTGTATTTTCTGCTACCTTTTAAACGTACGTTTGTTCTGTTGTACGTGTCGTTTGGTACAGTTCCTGTTGTATTTGTTTGGTCAATAGAGAATAAAAAGTCACTATTTTCGTCACCACCTTTAAATGTGATACCGTGTCTAGCAGAAACTCCTGTGTCAAAAAAGTTACGGATATTGTTTTTTACAGGTGTAAAAGGAACTTGCCATACTGATCCGTCATCTAATGTTTCACTTGCGTCAACTAGTCTTCCGTCAAAACGAGGTCCCCAGTTTACGTTTTCCAATGGGTAAAGTGTTCCGTCAGGGAATCCACCAACTCCAAATTCGCTTTGTACTTTTGGTAAGTAAGCTACTTGCTCCAACTGTAATGAACTGTTGTAGTTGATAGAAAGTTTACCACTTCCTTTTTTAGTTGTGATGATCATAACCCCGTTTGCAGCTTCAGCACCATACAATGCAGATGCGTTAGCACCTTTCAGGATTGTTACGTTGTCAATGTCATTTGGGTTAATTCTGTCAAGTACTCCTCTTGCAGATGGGAATCCGTCAATAACGATCAATGCTTCGTTGTTACCTAACAAAGATCTGTTACCTCTAAGTACAACTCTTGTACTTGGATTTACACCATTGTTTACAACGTTAACTTGCAAACCAGAAACTTTACCAGATAATGCTGTAGCAACGTTTACGGCTCTTGTTTTAGTTAAATCTTCACTTTTGATGTTTTCTACCGCGTAAGAAAGTTCTTTCGGTTTTCTTTTGATACCCATTGCGGTAACAATTACACCTTCAAGTTCAACTGAGTCATCTTTCAGTGTAATTTTTAAATTTGTTGAACTAGCAGCTAGCTCTTGGGTTTTCATCCCAACGTAGCTAAATACTAATACTTGACTTGCACTTGCTTTGATAGTAAATTTTCCATCAAAATCAGTTTGTGTTCCAGATTTTGTTCCTTTAACCAATACGCTTACTCCTGGTATAGGTAAGCCTGCATTGTCAGAGACAACTCCTGAAACCGCTCTCTCTTGCGCAAAAGTTATCTGCGCCATTAGTGCTAATAAAAGCACTAAGATTCCATTGAACTTTAGTTTCATTTTTTAATATTTTGAATTAGTCTCGCAAAACTCTTAATAATTTCTTAACATTCCTAATAATAGTAAAACCATTTAGTGTTAAAATTTAAAATTTAACATTGTAGCTCAAGTGAATTATGCTGTTTTGAAAATTGAATTTTTCTTCTAACGTTGCTCCGTTTGCAAACGCTAGTCTTAAAAGTCCGTTTGATGTTTGAAGTCCGATCCCGAAACCAGTGCCTAGTCTTGATGTAGTGTTGTTGCTTGACAATGAGAAGGATTCGTCTTTTGCGAGGCTATAGTCTAAAATACTGTGAAAGTACAATTGAGTGTTTAGGGTGGTTCTGAATTCAGTTTGTAGCACAGTTGCCATTGATGCTTGTAGACTATTTTCGTTAAACCCTCTTAAACTGTTAAATCCGCCAAAACGGTATAATTCATTTTGTAAAATATTTTCGCTTCGTAATAAATAGCTATTTGATTGTAAAATGATATTATTTTTTTGAGATAGTGTTATGTTGTAGGTCCAGTTGATGCTTGTCGAAAATTGTTTTTGTGTTTCTGGGTTCGATGTGTTATTTAAGTCTCTCTTTCCTAGGCCGAAATTTACTGATAGTTGATTCGGTTCTGTATTGTTTGGTCGTTTAGTAGTGTCTTTGTAGTTATATCCGATAGTTAAAAAGGAGTTTGAATAGTCTTTTATAGTTGCGCTGTTTATGTTTTGGATGTCACTTGATGTTGTGGTTTGGTATCCCACTGTTATTTTTTGTTGTGATTTTATTTCATAGGTTGCAGCGATCATTGTTTTGGTATTTTGAAACGTGCTGTCTTGTCTAAATAAGTTTAACTCTGTTTTTAGACCGATTGGAGAGTTGAAAATAAATGGTAATTCAACGCTTGCGTCAAATGTTTTTTGATCTTGACCGTCGCTTTTCCAATTGATTTGAATTTTTTCGCCTCTTTTAAGTATGTTTTGTAATTCGATGTTAGCATATCCGTTGAGTTGAATTTTTTGAGCATCGTTATTTCGAAATCCGATAAAGCCATCGAAAGTGTTTGCGTTTTGTTTTTCTAGGTAGACATACACTGCAGTTGAATCGGTTGTAAGTAGTACTTCTGGGTATTTGCTGTTTTGTGCAAATCCTAATGTTTCAAATTGGTTGTATATGTTGGTTAATGTTTCTCTATTGTAGGTTTTGTTTAAATATTTCTTTTTGATTTGAGTCAAGAGATTTTTTGGTAGTTGCAGATTGTTTGCTTTTTCTACAGTGATATTCGTTAATTTTCTACTCGAGCTTTTGTAAATTTCAAGTTCAGCTTGCAGATAATTTTTCTTTCGTTCGATGTTCTTAAGTCTTATATTTGCAAGTGCATTGCCTTTTTGCTCAAAAGTTGTAAGTATGCTATTTAAAAACAAGTCTAAGTTTTC
This sequence comes from Flavobacterium turcicum, assembly GCF_011365745.1. Classification (GTDB taxonomy): domain Bacteria; phylum Bacteroidota; class Bacteroidia; order Flavobacteriales; family Flavobacteriaceae; genus Flavobacterium; species Flavobacterium turcicum. The sequence continues at coordinate 101,178 of NZ_JAAOBY010000008.1, forward strand.
GTAGGCTAGAAGGTGTGATTTTTTAGTTTTGCTAAAAGGAGGTATTTCAAAATTAGTGGGTGCAAATATGGTGATGTATTCGATTTTATCCCCCAAATAGATAGTGCTATTGTATACACTGTCATTTATCTTCACTGCTGTTTGAACATTGCTATCTAAAAATCCTTTTTTGATTAATTGCTGGTTGATCGTGTTAACTCTTTTTTCGATGGACTGAAGGTTTGTATGTTTCTTCAGGCCGAGTAAAGAGTCTGGTAGTATTTTCTTTTCGGATGTCGCTGTTTTGAATTGTAGATAAAGTGGTTGCGCACTCATTGTGGTTGTACAAAGGAGAAAAAGCAGCAGCAATAAATTATTTTTCAATTGAGTTTGTATTTTATGATGAGCCAGAAATCTTATTTTCTCCCTTTTCGAAATCAAATTTATGACATTTTTGGTCTCAGTTAGTATGTTTTTGAATGTTAAAATAAGAAAATGATTGTCATTGTTAGTTAAAGATCTTTGACTTACAATTATTTGCTCTTAAAAATAAATTCAAATGATGTTGTAATCTCAAAAAAAATAAATACATTTGCAACCCCGTAAAAAGCGGGAATTTAATATAATAAGAAATTTTTAGTATTAATTATGCCAACAATTCAACAATTAGTAAGAACAGGAAGAACTCAGATAACTAAGAAGAGTAAATCGGTTGCTTTAGATTCTTGTCCTCAAAGAAGAGGGGTTTGTACGCGTGTTTACACTACAACACCAAAAAAACCAAACTCTGCAATGCGTAAAGTTGCGCGTGTACGTTTGACAAATGGTAATGAAGTGAATGCTTACATCCCAGGTGAAGGACACAATCTACAAGAGCACTCGATAGTATTAGTTAGGGGTGGAAGGGTAAAAGATTTACCAGGAGTTAGATATCACATCGTTCGTGGTGCACTTGATACGTCAGGAGTAGCAGGAAGAACGCAAAGAAGATCTAAGTACGGAGCAAAACGCCCAAAAGAAGCAAAAAAGTAATTTAAAGTTTGTATGTAGCAAGGCCTGATGGTTTTGCATGCGTATCTATTTTATTAAAAAAAAGACATGAGAAAAAGAGCGGCAAAGAAAAGACCACTTTTACCAGATCCAAGATTTAATGATCAACTGGTAACACGTTTCGTAAACAACTTAATGTGGGATGGAAAAAAATCGACAGCGTTTAAAGTATTTTATGATGCAATTGACATCATTGAGTCTAAAAAACAAGATGCTGAAAAATCATCACTAGAAATCTGGAAAGATGCATTAACAAATGTTATGCCTCACGTAGAGGTTCGTTCACGTAGAGTGGGTGGAGCTACATTCCAAATTCCAATGCAAATTCGTCCAGATAGAAAAATTTCTATGGCGATGAAATGGTTAATTCTTTATTCAAGAAGAAGAAACGAAAAGTCAATGGCTCAAAGATTAGCATCAGAGTGTTTAGCTGCTGCTAAAGAAGAAGGAGCTGCTGTTAAGAAAAGAATGGATACTCACAAAATGGCAGAAGCTAACAAAGCTTTCTCTCACTTTAGATTTTAATTCGTAAGAAATGGCTAGAGACTTAAAATATACAAGAAATATTGGAATTGCTGCTCACATTGATGCTGGTAAAACAACTACAACTGAGCGTATCCTTTTTTATACTGGTAAATCACACAAAATAGGTGAAGTACACGATGGTGCTGCAACTATGGACTGGATGGCTCAGGAGCAAGAAAGAGGTATTACTATTACTTCTGCTGCTACAACTTGTGAGTGGAATTTTCCAACTGAGCAAGGTAAAGTGTTGCCAGAATCTAAACCGTACCACTTTAACATTATTGATACTCCTGGTCACGTTGACTTTACCGTAGAGGTAAACCGTTCACTACGTGTATTAGATGGTTTAGTGTTTTTATTTAGTGCTGTAGATGGTGTTGAGCCACAATCAGAAACTAACTGGAGACTAGCTGATCAATACAGAGTTCCACGTATGGGATTCGTTAATAAAATGGACCGTCAAGGATCTAACTTTTTGGCAGTTTGTCAGCAAGTAAGAGACATGTTAAAATCAAATGCTGTAGCGATCACTTTGCCAATTGGTGAAGAGAATGATTTTAAAGGTGTTGTTGATTTGGTTAAAAACCAAGCTATCGTTTGGCATGATGCTACTCAAGGGGCAACTTTTGATATCATTGATATTCCAGCTGATATGGTTGACGAAGTGAAAGAGTACAGAGATATTCTTATCGAAGCAGTAGCTGATTACGATGAGAATTTACTTGACAAGTACATGGAAGATCCAGATTCTATTACAGAAGAAGAGATCAATAATGCACTTAGAGCTGCAACTATGGATATGGCTATTATCCCTATGATTGCTGGTTCTTCTTTCAAAAACAAAGGAGTTCAGTTTATGTTAGATGCAGTATGTAAATACTTGCCATCTCCAATGGATAAAGAAGGTATTTCAGGAATTCACCCTGATGATGCTGAATTATTAGAAGAAGATCAAACTCAAATCTTGCGTAAGCCAGATGTTAAAGAGCCTTTCGCTGCTTTGGCATTTAAAATTGCTACTGACCCATTCGTAGGTCGTTTAGCATTCTTCCGTGCTTACTCAGGTCGTTTAGATGCTGGTTCTTACGTATTGAATACACGTTCTGGTAACAAGGAGAGAATTTCTCGTATCTACCAAATGCACGCGAACAAACAAAACCCAATCGAATATATCGAGGCAGGTGATATTGGAGCGGCAGTTGGATTTAAAGATATCAAAACTGGAGATACATTGTGTGATGAGAAACACCCAATTATTCTTGAGTCAATGAAATTCCCTGCGCCGGTAATTGGTATCGCTATTGAGCCAAAAACTAAAGCTGACGTTGATAAAATGGGTATGGCTTTAGCTAAATTAGCTGAAGAGGATCCAACATTTACAGTGAGAACTGATGAGGCTTCGGGACAAACTATTATCTCAGGTATGGGTGAGCTTCATTTAGATATCTTGGTTGATAGAATGAAGCGTGAATTCAAGGTTGAAGTAAACCAAGGTGAGCCTCAAGTTGAATACAAAGAAGCTTTTACAAGATCAGCTCAACACAGAGAAACTTACAAAAAACAATCTGGAGGACGTGGTAAATTCGGTGATATCGTATTTAGACTAGAGCCTGCTGATGAAGTTGATGGTAAAGTACCTGTTGGATTACAGTTTGTAAATGAAGTAAAAGGTGGTAACGTTCCTAAAGAATATATTCCTTCTGTAGAAAAAGGTTTCCGTGAGGCTATGAAACAAGGTCCTTTAGCAGGATACCAAGTAGATAGTTTGAAAGTTACTTTATTAGATGGATCTTTCCACCCTGTGGATTCTGATGCGCTTTCTTTTGAATTAGCGGCAAGAATGGGTTATAGAGAAGTAGCTAAAGCTGCTGGAGCTGTAATCTTAGAGCCAATCATGAAAATGGAGGTTATTACACCAGAAGAAAACATGGGAGATATTGTGGGTGATATTAACCGTCGTAGAGGTCAAGTGAATGATATGGGTGACAGAAATGGAGCTAAAACTATCAAAGCTGATGTGCCATTATCTGAAATGTTTGGATATGTAACAACATTAAGAACATTGTCTTCAGGTCGTGCGACTTCAACAATGGAATTTTCTCACTATTCAGAAACGCCTTCTAATATTTCAGAGGCAGTAATCAAAAAAGCAAAAGGAAACGCTTAATCTTTAAGAAAATGAGTCAAAAAATCAGAATAAAATTAAAATCTTACGATCACATGTTGGTAGACAAGTCTGCTGAGAAGATTGTAAAAACAGTAAAAACTACTGGTGCTGTTGTAACTGGTCCTATTCCGTTGCCAACTCACAAAAAATTGTTTACAGTATTGCGTTCACCGCACGTAAACAAAAAAGCAAGAGAGCAGTTTGAAGTAATGTCATACAAGAGATTGATTGATATTTATTCATCTTCATCAAAAACTATTGATGCTTTAATGAAACTTGAATTGCCAAGTGGAGTAGAAGTTGAAATAAAAGTATAATTTTTTTATATTTTAATAAAAAAAGCGAAACAGAAATGTTTCGCTTTTTTTTATGTTCTTTTATTTACTTTTTGTGTTATATTTTTACTAAGTAAAATTTAGTAATCCCTTGTTATTCGGGTGTTTTCATGGTTTTTCTCAACTTTATTTTTGCTTTTTTTGACTGGCGAATACTGTTTTTGTCGCCTGATTTTTCATGGCAAAGTTTTTTGTTTTCTGTTTTTTGTTTTCTTTAATTGTGATAATGAGGGATTTAATTTTTGTAACTGTTTGGTATATTCGATTTTAATATATACTTTTGCACTCCCTGTTTGAAAGCTTCTGTTGTTTTCAAATTGAAGGGAGTTTTAGTAATTAATAATTAATATTTATGTCTGGGTTAATTGGTAGAAAAATCGGCATGACTAGTATTTTCGACGAAAACGGGAAAAACATTCCTTGTACAGTAATCGAAGCAGGTCCATGCGTTGTTACCCAAGTCAGAACCAAAGGTGTTGACGGGTATGAAGCGTTGCAACTAGGTTTCGATGACAAAAACGAGAAACATTCCACAAAAGCGGCTTTAGGTCACTTTAAAAAAGCGGGAACTGTTGCTAAGAAAAAAGTCGTTGAATTCCAAGATTTTGCAACTGAACAAAAATTAGGAGATCTTATTGATGTTTCTATTTTTGCTGAAGGAGAATTTGTAGATGTACAAGGTGTATCTAAAGGTAAAGGTTTTCAAGGGGTTGTAAAACGTCACGGTTTTGGTGGTGTTGGTCAAGCAACTCACGGTCAACACAACCGTTTAAGAGCGCCAGGTTCTGTGGGAGCTTCTTCTTATCCATCTAGAGTATTCAAAGGAATGCGTATGGCTGGTAGAATGGGAGGAGACAATGTAAAAGTTCAAAACCTTAGAGTTTTAAAAGTAGTTGCTGAGAAGAACCTACTTGTTATTAAAGGATGTGTTCCTGGTCATAACAACTCTTATGTAATCATTCAGAAGTAATGGAAGCAAAAGTATTAGATTTCAACGGAAAAGATACTGGAAGAAAAGTGCAACTTTCTGATTCAGTATTTGGTATCGAACCAAACAAACACGCTGTATACCTTGATGTGAAGCAATATCTTGCTAATCAAAGACAAGGAACGCACAAAGCTAAAGAAAGAGCTGAAGTAGCGGGAAGTACACGTAAGATTAAAAAACAAAAAGGAACTGGTACTGCTCGTGCGGGTAGTGCAAAGAATCCATTGTTTAAAGGTGGTGGAACTGTTTTTGGACCAAGACCAAGAAGTTATTCATTCAAATTGAATAAAAGCTTGAAGCGTTTGGCAAGAAAATCGGCTTTCTCACTTAAAGCTAAAGAGTCAAACATTATCGTTCTTGAAGACTTTAATTTTGAAACTCCAAACACTAAAAATTTCATTAACGTTTTGAAAGCTTTAGAGTTAGAAAATAAAAAATCATTATTTGTATTGGGTGATACCAATAAAAATGTATATTTGTCCTCACGTAATTTGAAGGGTTCAAATGTCGTAAGTAGCTTAGAATTAAGTACTTATGATATTTTAAATGCTAATAATTTAGTTCTTTTAGAGAGTTCTTTGGAGGTAATTGAAGAAAATTTAAGTAAATAATAGGACATGAGCATCATAATTAAGCCTATAGTAACGGAAAAAGTAACCAAAGAAAGTGAAGTTTTAAACCGCTTCGGATTTGTTGTGAACAGAAAAGCAAACAAAGTTGAGATTAAGAAAGCTGTTGAAGCTGCTTATGGAGTAACTGTTTTGAGTGTGAACACAATGAACGTAAGACCGGATAGAACTACAAAATACACTAAAAGTGGTTTGATCAGTGGAAAGACAAATGCAATCAAAAAAGCAATTGTTCAAGTACAAGAAGGAGAAACAATTGATTTTTACAACAATATCTAAGATAAAATGTCAGTAAGAAAATTAAAACCTATTACCCCAGGTCAGCGATTTAGAGTTGTGAATGGTTATGACGCCATTACAACTGATAAGCCGGAACGCTCTTTGATAGCGCCGATAAAAAACTCTGGAGGTAGAAATAGTCAAGGAAAGATGACCATGCGTTATACGGGTGGTGGTCACAAGCAGAGATATCGTATTATTGATTTTAAACGTGCTAAGGATGGTATTCCTGCTACGGTAAAATCAATTGAGTACGATCCAAATCGTACTGCTTTTATCGCATTGTTGGCTTACGCTGATGGTGAGAAAACATATATTATTGCACAAAACGGTTTGAAAGTTGGTCAGAAATTAGTTTCTGGTCCAGAATCTCAACCTGAAATTGGTAATACTTTGCCTTTAAGTAGAGTTCCACTAGGAACTGTTATCTCTTGCATCGAGTTACGTCCAGGTCAAGGAGCAGTAATCGCTCGTTCAGCTGGTACTTTTGCTCAGTTAATGGCAAGAGATGGAAAATATGCAACAATTAAAATGCCATCTGGAGAAACAAGATTGATCTTGTTGACTTGTTCGGCTACAATTGGAGCTGTATCGAATTCAGATCATCAATTAGTAGTATCAGGAAAAGCTGGTAGAACTAGATGGTTAGGAAGAAGACCTAGAACAAGACCTGTTGCAATGAACCCTGTCGATCACCCAATGGGTGGTGGTGAAGGACGTTCTTCTGGTGGACATCCACGTTCAAGAAATGGAATACCAGCTAAAGGTTATAGAACTCGTTCTAAGAAAAACCCGAGTAATAAGTATATCGTAGAACGTAGAAAGAAATAATAAGATATGGCACGTTCATTAAAAAAAGGACCTTTCGTTCATTATAAGTTAGATAAGAAAGTTCAGGAAAACATAGCAGGTGGAAACAAAGGAGTGGTTAAGACTTGGTCTAGAGCTTCTATGATTACTCCAGATTTTGTTGGTCAAACTATCGCAGTTCACAACGGTCGTCAATTTGTACCGGTATACGTAACTGAGAACATGGTAGGTCACAAATTAGGAGAATTTTCACCAACTAGATCTTTTAGAGGTCATGCTGGAGCAAAAAATAAAGGTAAAAAATAAGAAGCAATGGGAGTTCGTAAAAGAGAAACAGCAGATGCGAGAAAAGAGGCTAATAAGTCTATTGCTTTCGCAAAATTGAATAACTGCCCTACTTCACCTAGAAAAATGCGCTTAGTAGCGGACTTGGTAAGAGGTCAGAAGGTAGAAAGAGCACTTAACATTTTGAGATTTAGTTCTAAAGAAGCTTCAAGAAAATTAGAAAAATTATTATTATCTGCGATCAACAACTGGGAGCAAAAAAATAGTGAAGCTAGTTTAGAAGAAGCTGGATTATTTGTTAAGGAGATCCGTGTAGATGGTGGTATGATGTTGAAAAGACTTCGTCCAGCACCACAAGGAAGAGCACACAGAATAAGAAAACGTTCCAACCACGTAACAATCGTGTTAGGAGCTATCAATAACACACAAAGCAATTCTTAAGCAGCATGGGACAAAAGACAAATCCAATTGGAAATAGACTTGGTATCATCAGAGGATGGGACTCAAACTGGTATGGTGGAAATGATTACGGTGATAAATTAGCCGAAGATCACAAAATCAGAAAGTATATCCATGCTCGTTTATCAAAAGCTAGTGTATCTAAAGTAATCATCGAGAGAACTTTGAAACTTGTAACCGTTACTATCACTACTGCTAGACCTGGTATAATTATCGGAAAAGGCGGACAAGAGGTAGACAAGTTGAAAGAAGAACTTAAGAAAGTTACTGACAAAGAGGTTCAAATCAATATTTTTGAAATCAAAAGACCTGAGCTTGACGCGTATCTAGTTGCTACAAGCATCTGTCGTCAAATCGAAAGCAGAATTTCTTACAGACGTGCAATTAAAATGGCTATTGCTGCTTCTATGCGTATGAACGCTGAAGGTATCAAAGTTTTAATTTCTGGTCGTTTGAATGGTGCTGAGATGGCTCGTTCAGAAGGTTTCAAAGAAGGTAGAATTCCTCTATCAACTTTCAGAGCTGATATTGATTATGCTTTGGCAGAAGCTCATACTACTTATGGTAGAATGGGAATCAAAGTATGGATCATGAAAGGTGAAGTTTATGGAAAGAGAGATCTTTCTCCACTAGCCGGAATGGACAAAAAACAATCTGGTGCCGGTGGTAAAGGTGGTGATTCTCCAAGAGGAGATAGAAAGCCTTTCAACAAAGGTGGAAAGCCAGACGCTCGTAAACGAAAGTAATTTTTAAAGTAAAGAAAAATGTTACAGCCTAAAAGAACAAAGTACCGTAAGGTACAAAAGGGTAAAATGAAAGGGAATTCTCAAAGAGGGCACGAACTTTCAAATGGAATGTTTGGAATTAAATCTGTACATGAAGATGGAATGTTCTTAACCTCTCGTCAAATCGAGGCTGCGCGTATTGCTGCAACTCGTTACATGAAAAGAGAAGGACAATTATGGATTAAAATATTTCCAGACAAACCTATCACTAAGAAGCCTTTAGAGGTACGTATGGGTAAAGGTAAAGGAGCAGTTGAGTATTGGGCTGCTGTTGTTAAACCCGGAAGAATTATGTTTGAAGTTGGAGGAGTACCTTTGTCAGTTGCAAAAGAGGCGTTACGTCTTGCGGCTCAAAAGCTTCCAGTAAAAACTAAGTTTGTCGTAGCTAGAGATTTCGAAGCATAATCTATATTATTATGAAACAATCAGAAATAAAAAATCTTTCTGCAGCAGAGTTGCAAGAGAAGCTTAGCCAGACTAAGAAAACCTATGCTGATCTAAAAATGGCTCACGCTATTTCACCAATTGAGAATCCACTTCAAATTAGAATTGTGAGAAGAACAGTTGCAAGATTAGCTACCGAACTTACTAAAAGACAATAACTGTAGTCTGCTGAAAGATGGAAGAAAAAAGAAATTTAAGAAAAGAGAGAATTGGTGTTGTAACTTCTGACAAAATGGACAAGTCTATTGTTGTTGCTGAAGTACGTAGAGTAAAACACCCATTATACGGTAAGTTCGTGTTGAAAACTAAAAAGTATCACGCACACGACGAAATGAACGACTGCAATGTTGGAGATACAGTAAGGATTAGTGAAACACGTCCTTTGAGTAAAACAAAATGTTGGAGGTTAGTTGAAATCTTAGAAAGAGCTAAATAATTATGGTACAACAAGAATCAAGACTAAAAGTAGCAGATAACACTGGAGCAAAGGAAGTTTTAACTATCCGTGTTTTAGGAGGTACTAAAAGAAGATATGCCTCTGTTGGTGACAAAATTGTAGTTTCTATCAAAGATACTGCTCCTAACGGAAGCGTTAAAAAAGGAGCTGTTTCAACTGCAGTTGTTGTACGTACCAAAAAAGAAGTAAGAAGAGCCGATGGTTCATACATCAGATTTGATGATAACGCTTGCGTTTTATTAAATGCTGCTGGTGAAATGAGAGGTACTCGTGTTTTTGGTCCAGTAGCAAGAGAACTTCGTGAAAAACAATTCATGAAAATTGTATCATTAGCACCAGAAGTGCTTTAATTCGTTTTAAGATGATAAAGCTAAAAATTAAATCAGGTGACATCGTAAGAGTAATTGCTGGAGATCACAAAGGTGCTGAAGGTAAAGTTTTACGTGTTGACCGCGAGAAAAACAAAGCAATTGTTGAAGGTGTAAATATGGTTTCTAAACATACGAAACCAAGTGCAAAAAGCCCTCAAGGTGGTATTGTAAAGAAAGAGGCTCCAATTCAAATCTCTAATATTTCTCTTATTGATCCTAAAACTAAGGAAACAACAAGAGTAGGTGTAAGAGTTGAAGGAGATAAGAAAGTAAGATTTTCAAAAAAATCTAATCAAGTACTATAGTAATGGCGTATATACCTAGACTAAAAGAAGAATATAAGAGCAGAGTAATTGCTGCTCTTAAAGAGGAATTCGGATACGTAAACGTAATGCAGGTTCCAAAATTGGACAAAATCGTTTTAAGTAAAGGAGTTGGTGCAGCTGTATCTGATAAAAAACTTATCGACTATGCAGTTGAAGAGTTAACAAAGATCACTGGACAGAAAGCAGTTTCTACAATTTCAAAGAAAGACGTTGCGTCATTTAAATTGAGAAAAGGAATGCCAATTGGAGCAAAAGTAACTTTGCGTGGTGAAAGAATGTATGAGTTTTTAGATAGACTTATCACTTCAGCTTTACCACGAGTAAGAGACTTTAGCGGAATTAAAGCTACTGGTTTTGATGGAAGAGGTAATTATAACCTTGGAGTTTTAGAGCAAATCATTTTCCCTGAAATTGATATTGACAAAGTTAACAAGATTTCAGGAATGGATATCACTTTTGTAACTACTGCTAAAACAGATAAAGAAGCAAAGTCTCTATTAACAGAATTAGGATTACCTTTTAAAAAGAATTAAGACATGGCTAAAGAATCAATGAAAGCCCGTGAGGTGAAGAGAGAAAAAACAGTAGCAAAGTATGCTGAGAAAAGAAAAGCTTTGTTAGAAGCTGGAGATTTCGTAGGTTTGCAAAAGTTACCAAAAAACGCTTCCCCAGTTCGTTTGCACAATCGTTGTAAATTAACAGGTAGACCAAGAGGATATATGCGTCAATTCGGTATTTCACGTGTTACTTTCCGTGAGATGGCAAACAACGGATTGATTCCAGGTGTTAAAAAAGCATCTTGGTAATACGCAAGAGATTGCGTTCTGATACAGACTTGACTTTGTGTTAAGTCTGTATTATTGATATTTATAAATTGGTTTAAGGTTCAATAAATAGTTTATTGAAAACCAAGACCGCAAATTAATACATATGTATACAGATCCGATTGCTGATTATTTGACAAGAGTTCGTAATGCTGTGGCTGCAAACCACAAAGTTGTAGAAATTCCTGCATCTAATCTAAAAAAAGAAATAACTAAGATCCTTTTCGATCAAGGTTACATCTTGAGTTACAAATTTGAAGACAACGCTGTTCAGGGGTCTATCAAAATTGCTTTGAAGTATGATAAAGATACTAAGGAGTCAGTAATTAAAGATATCCAGAGAATTAGTAAACCAGGTTTACGTAAATACTCAAGTTCTGCTAATATCCCAAGAATCCTTAATGGATTAGGAATTGCAATTGTTTCAACTTCAAAAGGGTTGATGACAGGTAAGCAAGCGAAGCAGTTAAATGTGGGTGGTGAAGTAATTTGTTACGTATACTAATTTAAAGACTATAATAAGATGTCAAGAATAGGTAAAAATCCAATTGTAGTTCCTGCTGGTGTAACTGTTGAAGTTGCTAATGGCATTATTACAGTTAAAGGAAAAAATGGTCAACTAACTCAGGAGTTTTCGGACGTTACTGTTACGGTTGAAGATGGTACGGTTCAAGTGAGCAGATCATCTGATCACAAAGATCAAAGAGCAAAGCACGGTTTATACAGATCATTAATCAACAATATGATTGTTGGTGTTACTGATGGTTTTACTAAATCATTAGAATTGGTTGGAGTAGGTTACAGAGCTTCTAACCAAGGACAAAAATTAGATTTAGCATTAGGTTTTTCGCACAATATTATTTTAGAGATTGCTCCAGAGGTAACTTTAGAAACTATATCTGAAAAAGGTAAAAACCCAATTGTTAAGTTAACATCATTTGACAAACAACTTTTAGGTCAAGTAGCTGCGAAAATCAGAGGTTTCCGTAAGCCAGAGCCATATAAAGGAAAAGGTGTTAAATTTGTGGGTGAAGTATTAAGAAGAAAAGCAGGTAAATCAGCTTAAAAAATAAGATTATGTCATTAACAAAACCTGAAAGAAGACAACGTATTAGATTCAGAATTAGAAAGACAATTAGTGGTACTGCTACTAATCCAAGACTATCTGTTTTTAGAAGTAACAAAGAAATTTACGCTCAATTAATTGATGATGTGAATGGAGTTACTTTATTGGCAGCTTCTTCAAGAGAAAAAGAAATAGGTAACGGTACGAACATTGAAGTGGCTACTGCAGTTGGAAAACTAGTTGCAGAAAAAGCTTTAAAGGCTGGTATAGAAGTAGTAACTTTCGATAGAGGAGGATACTTGTACCACGGTCGTATTAAATCATTAGCAGAAGGCGCAAGAGCGGCTGGACTTAAATTCTAATATAGTATGTCTAATAGTAAATACAAGAATGTAGAGTTAGTAAAACCAACTGGTCTTGAATTAAAAGATCGTTTGGTAAGTGTAAATCGTGTTACTAAAGTTACAAAAGGTGGTAGAGCATTTGGTTTTTCTGCGATTGTAGTTGTAGGTGATGAAAACGGAGTAGTTGGACACGGATTAGGAAAATCTAAAGATGTTTCTGAAGCAATTGCGAAAGCAGTAGAAGATGCAAAGAAAAACTTAGTGAAAATTCCTTTGAACGGTCAATCTGTTCCTCACGAACAAAAAGGTAAATTTGGTGGTGCACGTGTATTTTTAATTCCTGCCTCTCATGGTACTGGAGTTATTGCTGGTGGAGCTGTTCGTTCAGTTTTAGAGTCAGTAGGTATTCATGATGTATTATCAAAATCTCAAGGATCTTCAAATCCTCACAACGTAGTTAAGGCGACTTTTGATGCTTTATTACAAATGAGAAGTGCTTACACTGTTGCAAAACAAAGAGGCGTTTCTTTAGAAAAAGTTTTTAAAGGTTAATTCAAGGAAATTATGGCTAAATTATTAGTAAAACAAGTTAGAAGCAAAATCAACTGTCCGCTTTCTCAAAAAAGAGGATTAGAAGCTTTAGGTCTACGTAAGATGGGACAAGTTGTAGAGCATGATTCAAACCCTACAATCCTTGGGATGATAAATAAAGTTAAACACTTAGTTTCTGTTGAAGAAACTAAATAACAAATACTGTTATGAATTTAAGTAACTTACAACCTGCTGAAGGTTCTACACATAATCAAAATAAGAGATTAGGTAGAGGAGAAGGTTCTGGAAAAGGTGGTACTTCTGCAAGAGGTCACAAAGGAGCAAAATCTCGTTCTGGTTATTCTAAAAAGATTGGTTTTGAAGGAGGGCAAATGCCACTTCAAAGACGTGTACCTAAGTTTGGTTTTACAAACATCAATCGTAAGAACTACGAAGGTGTAAATCTTGATACACTACAACTTTTAGTTGATAATGGTGTTATTACAGATACTGTTGATATGACAGTTTACGTTGCTAACCGTTTGGCTACTAAAAATGAAATCGTTAAGATTTTAGGTAGAGGTGAATTGAAAGCAAAATTAAAAGTAACCGCTCACAAATTTACTGCTACTGCAAAAGCTGCTATTGAAGCTGCTGGTGGAGAAGCTGTAACAATGTAATTTTTCAATTAGTATGAAGAAATTTATTGAATCAATAAGTAATGTTTGGAAGATTGAAGAACTAAAGAATAGAATCTTGATGACAATCGGATTACTCTTAGTTTATCGTTTTGGAGCACAAGTTACCCTACCAGGTATTGATGCTTCAGAGTTAGCTAATTTAGCTGGGCAAACTAAAGAAGGAATTGGTTCAATTCTTGATATGTTTACAGGAGGCGCATTTTCCCAAGCATCAGTTTTTGCTTTGGGAATTATGCCTTATATTTCTGCATCTATTGTGGTTCAGTTGATGGGAATTGCTATTCCTTATTTACAAAAACTTCAAAGTGATGGAGAGAGCGGTAGAAAAAAGATCAATCAAATCACACGTTGGTTAACTATTGGTATTACGCTTGTTCAAGGTCCTACTTACATTTATAATTTGTATAGAACTTTGCCAGCTAAAGCCTTCTTATTAGGGTTCAACTCTTTTGAATTTTTATTCTCTTCAGTTGTAATTTTAGTTACAGGTACCATTTTTGCAATGTGGTTAGGAGAAAAAATTACTGATAAAGGTATTGGTAACGGAATCTCTCTATTGATTATGGTTGGTATTTTGGCTCGTTTGCCACAGGCATTCATTCAAGAGTTTACTACAAGGGTAACCAATAATAATGGTGGTCCAATGCTTTTAGTAATCGAAATTATTGTTTGGTTGTTAGTTATCATATCATGTGTCCTTTTAGTTATGGCTGTGAGAAAGATCCCTGTTCAGTACGCTCGTCGTACAACTTCTGGTGATTTTGAACAGGACATGCTTAACGGAAATAGACAATGGATTCCATTGAAGCTTAATGCATCTGGTGTAATGCCAATTATATTTGCACAAGCTATTATGTTTATTCCTGCTGCACTTGCAGGTTTGTCTAAATCTGATGCCTCACAATCTATTGTTGGTGCTTTTAGTAACATGTTTGGATTTTGGTATAATTTAGTTTTTGCAACATTGATTATTGTATTCACTTTCTTTTATACTGCCATTACGGTTCCTACAAACAAGATGTCAGATGATTTGAAGCGTAGCGGTGGTTTTATTCCAGGTGTTAGACCAGGTGTTGAAACTTCTGATTACCTAGACAAGGTGATGTCCTTAATAACTTTTCCAGGTTCTTTATTTCTTGCCTTAATCGCTGTGTTCCCGGCAATTGTTGTAAGTGTTATGGATGTTCAGCAATCTTGGGCAATGTTTTTTGGAGGTACTTCATTAATAATTATGGTTGGAGTAGCTATTGACACAATGCAGCAAATCAATTCATATTTGTTGAATAAGCATTATGATGGTTTAATGAAAAGTGGTAAAAATAGAAAAGCGGTAGCTTAATCTTATGGCAAAACAATCAGCAATAGAACAAGACGGATCAATCATCGAAGCATTATCTAATGCGATGTTCCGTGTAGAATTAGAGAATGGGCATATTGTAATTGCGCACATTTCAGGAAAAATGCGAATGCATTATATTAAATTGCTTCCGGGTGATAAAGTAAAACTAGAAATGAGCCCTTATGATTTGTCTAAAGCAAGAATTACTTATAGATATTAAAGGATATTCAAAATGAAAGTTAGAGCTTCAGTAAAAAAGAGAAGTCCCGAGTGCAAAATTGTGCGAAGAAAAGGGAGATTGTACGTAATAAACAAAAAGAATCCTAGATTTAAACAAAGACAAGGATAATTATGGCAAGAATAGCAGGGGTAGATATCCCAAAAAATAAGAGAGGTGTTATTGCACTAACCTACATCTTCGGATTAGGTA
Organism: Flavobacterium turcicum; assembly: GCF_011365745.1. Classification (GTDB taxonomy): domain Bacteria; phylum Bacteroidota; class Bacteroidia; order Flavobacteriales; family Flavobacteriaceae; genus Flavobacterium; species Flavobacterium turcicum. Next base: position 116,302 of record NZ_JAAOBY010000008.1, read on the forward strand.
GAAGTAGAGCTGTTGAGATTTTAGATAAAGCTCAAGTAAGCCAAGATAAAAAAGTTCAAGATTGGAATGATGACGAGATCGGAGCAATTCGTGAAGCGGTATCAGCTTTTAAGATTGAAGGAGAATTACGTTCTGAGGTTTCTTTAAACATCAAACGTTTAATGGATATTGGATGTTACAGAGGTATTCGTCATAGAACTGGTCTTCCGTTAAGAGGACAAAGAACTAAAAACAACTCTAGAACAAGAAAAGGTAAAAGAAAAACTGTTGCTAACAAGAAAAAAGCAACTAAATAATAAGTAATATGGCTAAAGCAACTGCAAAAAAACGTAAAGTTATCGTTGAATCAACGGGAGAAGCTCATATTTCTGCTACCTTCAATAACATCATCATTTCTTTGACTAATAAAAAAGGTGAAGTTATTTCTTGGTCATCAGCTGGTAAAATGGGCTTTAGAGGTTCTAAAAAGAACACTCCATACGCAGCTCAAATGGCAGCAGAAGACTGTAGTAAAGTAGCTCTTGAAGCTGGACTTAAAAAAGTGAAAGTATATGTTAAAGGACCAGGAAACGGACGTGAGTCTGCTATCCGTTCTTTGCACAATGGTGGAATTGAAGTGACTGAAATCATTGATGTTACTCCAATGCCTCACAACGGATGTCGTCCTCCAAAAAGACGTAGAGTATAATACTCAAAACTAAAGTAAATAGTATAACCTAGATTGAATATAAGATTATCGAAGGATCAGACCTGAATTCATAATCTCAATCTTAAACAATTTAAAATGGCAAGATATACTGGTCCTAGCACAAGAATCGCTCGTAAATTTGGCGAGGCAATTTTCGGAGACGATAAAGCTTTCGAAAAAAGAAATTATCCACCTGGACAACACGGGATGGCTAAAAAAAGAGGTAAAAAATCTGAATATGCTGTTCAATTAATGGAAAAGCAAAAAGCTAAATATTCTTATGGAATTTTAGAAAAACAATTCAGAAATTTATTCGAAAAAGCGTCAGCTACTAAAGGTGTTACTGGTGAAGTTCTTTTACAATTGTGTGAGTCTAGATTAGACAACGTTGTATACAGAATGGGTATCGCTCCATCTAGAAGAGGTGCTCGTCAAATCGTTTCTCACCGTCACATCACGGTGAATGGTGAAAATGTAAATATTCCTTCTTACCACTTGAAACCAGGTGACGTAGTTGGTGTTCGTGAAAAATCTAAATCTATAGAGGCTATCGAACGTTCTTTATCTAATTCAAGTCATGTTTATGAGTGGATTACTTGGAACAATGAAACTAAATCTGGAACTTTTGTTACTGTACCAGCTAGACTTCAAATTCCAGAAAACATTAAAGAACAATTAATCGTAGAGTTGTACAACAAATAATAATTGACTTAGTCGAAATTTATGGCAATATTTAATTTTCAGAAGCCCGATAAAGTTATCATGATCGATTCAACCGATTTTGAAGGTAAATTTGAATTTAGACCTTTAGAACCTGGTTACGGATTGACTGTTGGTAATGCACTTAGAAGAGTTTTGCTTTCTGCATTAGAAGGTTATGCAATTACATCTGTCCGCATAGAAGGTGTAGATCATGAGTTTTCTACTATTTCAGGAGTTGTTGAAGATGTTACCGAAATTATCTTAAATCTAAAGCAAGTACGTTTCAAACGTCAAATTGAGGATATAGATAATGAATCAGTTACAATTTCTGTTTCAGGTAAAGATCAGTTAACAGCTGGTGATTTTCAAAAATTTATTTCAGGTTTCCAAGTTCTTAATCCAGAGCTTGTAATCTGTAATTTAGATAGCAAGATCAAACTTAATTTCGATTTAACTATTGAAAAAGGTAGAGGATACGTTCCTGCCGAAGAGAATAAAAAACAGAATGCTGCAATTGGAACGATTTTTACTGATTCTATCTTTACACCAGTAAAGAATGTAAAATACGCTATTGAAAACTTCCGTGTAGAGCAAAAAACAGATTATGAAAAATTAGTTTTTGAAATTAAAACTGATGGTTCAATCAATCCAAAAGATGCTTTAACTGAGGCTGCAAAAGTTTTAATTCACCATTTCATGTTATTCTCGGATGAAAGAATTACACTCGAGGCCGACGAAATTGCACAAACAGAATCGTATGATGAAGAATCATTACACATGAGACAATTGCTTAAAACTAAGCTTGTTGATATGGATCTTTCTGTAAGAGCATTAAATTGCTTGAAAGCGGCTGAAGTTGATACACTTGGTGATTTAGTATCGTTCAATAAAAATGATCTAATGAAATTCCGTAATTTTGGTAAAAAATCTTTAACGGAACTAGATGAACTAGTTGCAATTAAGAATTTGAACTTCGGTATGGATTTAGCTAAATACAAACTAGATAAAGAATAAATTACTTCATATTTTGATCTCCAAAGCGGATAGTATCAAGATGAAAGTATAAAAAAACACGTCATGAGACACGGAAAAAAATTCAATCACTTAAGCAGACAGACTGCACATAGAAAATCTATGTTAGCAAATATGGCTTGTTCTCTTATCGAGCACAAACGTATTAATACTACTGTTGCTAAAGCAAAAGCGCTTAAACAATTTGTTGAGCCTTTAATTACAAAGTCAAAATCTGATACTACACACAACCGTCGTATTGTTTTTGCTTACTTACGTAGCAAGTATGCTGTAACTGATTTGTTCAGAGATGTAGCAGCAAAAGTAGGAGACCGTCCAGGGGGATACACTCGTATCATTAAGGTTGGAAATCGTTTAGGGGATAACGCTGATATGGCAATGATCGAACTAGTTGACTTCAATGAACTTTACAATGGTGGTAAAAAAGAAGTTAAAAAAGCTAAAAGCCGTCGTGGTGGTAAAGCTAAAAAAGCGGATGAAGCTACAGAAGCTCCAGTTGCTGAGACTGAAACAACTACTGATTCTGCTGAGTAATTATGAGAATAATTGTTCAATAAAAATCAAGGATAAGCTACTCGTAGTTTATCCTTTTTTTTTACCATTTTGTGAACAAATCTTTATCCTTTTAAAATCAAAGGTTTATTAGTTGGGCTCTAAAACTTGTTAGGAGTCGCGCTAAAATTTATCATATTTAAATTCATAAACTACTAATGAAATACACAACACAACAAAAAGCTATACTTCTACTAAGTGACGGAACTATTTTTCATGGAAAATCTATCGGGATTTCAGGGAAAACCTTCGGAGAGGTTTGTTTTAATACGGGAATGACTGGTTATCAAGAAATTTTTACCGATCCTTCGTATTTTGGGCAAATAATGGTAGCTACTAATGCACATATCGGTAACTATGGGGTTAATGAAGCAGAGGTTGAATCTGATGGAATCAAAATTGCTGGGCTGGTATGTAAAAACTTCAGTTTTAATTACTCGAGAGTAGATGCTGAAGGTAGTTTAGAAGATTATTTTATCAAGCACAATTTGATTTCGATTTCTGATGTGGATACTAGAGCGCTTGTAAGTTACATCCGTGATAACGGTGCTATGAATGCTGTTATTTGTACTGACGGTACTTCTGTGGAAGAGTTGAAAGCTGAATTAGCAGCTGTTCCTGATATGAAAGGACTAGAACTGGCATCGAAGGTATCAACTAAGGAACCTTATTTTTATGGAGATGAAAACGCTACGTATAAAGTTTCAGCTTTAGATTTAGGAATCAAAACCAACATTTTGCGCAACTTAGCAAAAAGAGACTGTTACATAAAAGTTTTTCCTTTTGATTCCTCTTACGAAGAACTAGCTGCTTTTGAGCCAAATGGGTATTTCTTATCTAATGGGCCTGGTGATCCTGAGCCTTTGGATGGTGCCATTGCTGTTGCAAAAGCCATTATCGCTGATAACAAACCATTGTTCGGTATATGTTTGGGACATCAAATTATAGGTTTAGCCAATGGAGTTTCAACTTATAAAATGTTCAACGGTCATCGTGGTATCAATCATCCGGTACAAAATTTAGTTACTGGAAAAGGTGAGATTACTTCGCAGAATCATGGTTTTGCTGTTAGTAAGGAGGAATTGGATGCCAATGAGGCTCTCGAAATTACACATTTACACCTAAATGATGGTACCGTTGCAGGAATGCGTATGAAAGATAAAAACTGTTTTTCTGTTCAATACCATCCTGAGGCTAGTCCGGGACCACATGATTCATCGTATCTTTTTGATCAATTTATTCAAAATATGCAATAATCATTATGTATTTGATTTATGGAATTGGTCTATCTTTCAGTTAGGCCTTTTTTTTGCTTTCGTGATTATTTTCACTTTCGAAAAAAATAGGTTCTTAAAAATTAGTAAATGCATTATTTCTCAAATATTTATATCGTTTTCGTTAATAACATTCATTTTTTTCATTCCATCGTTTCGAAAGATAGAATATATTTGTATTTTAAATTTTAAAAATTTTAGTATATGAGTATTATAATCAAAATTCACGCAAGACAAATTTTTGACTCAAGAGGAAATCCTACTATTGAAGTAGATGTAATTACAGATAATGGTGTTTTAGGTAGAGCAGCAGTTCCATCAGGAGCTTCAACCGGAGAGCATGAAGCTGTAGAATTACGCGATGGTGGAAAAGCATTTTTAGGAAAAGGAGTTTTGAATGCTGTGAAAAATGTAAATACCGTAATTGCTGAAGAGTTGGTTGGTGTTTCTGTTTTTGAACAAAATCACATTGATCAATTAATGATTGATTTAGATGGTACTCCAAACAAATCTAATTTAGGCGCAAATGCTATTTTAGGAGTTTCTTTAGCTGTTGCAAAAGCGGCTGCTAATGAATTAGGATTGCCTTTGTATAGATACGTAGGTGGTGTTTCTGCAAACACATTGCCTGTTCCAATGATGAATATTATCAATGGTGGTTCGCACTCTGATGCTCCGATTGCTTTTCAAGAATTTATGATTTTCCCTGTAAAGGCAACTTCATTTTCGCAATCCATGCAAATGGGTACTGAAATTTTTCACAGTTTGAAAAAAGTACTTCACGATAGAGGTTTGTCTACAGCAGTAGGTGATGAAGGTGGTTTTGCTCCAAACTTAGCTGGTGGTACTGAAGATGCTTTAGATACTATTAAATTAGCAGTTGAAAAAGCAGGTTATTCTTTTGGAGATGAAATCATGATTGCATTAGACTGTGCTGCGGCAGAGTTTTATGTAGATGGTAAATATGATTATTCTAAATTTGAAGGAGAAACTGGAAAAATTAGAACATCTGCTGAGCAAGTAGATTATTTGGCTGATTTAGCAACAAAATATCCAATCATTTCTATTGAAGATGGAATGGATGAAAATGACTGGGAAGGTTGGAAATTGTTAACAGACAAAATTGGAGATAAAGTTCAATTAGTTGGGGATGATTTATTTGTTACTAACGTAGAGCGCTTATCAACAGGAATTGAAAAAGGTATTGCAAATTCAATCTTGATTAAAGTAAATCAAATTGGTACTTTAACAGAGACAATTGCGGCAGTAAATATGGCTAAAAATGCAGGTTATACATCTGTAATGTCACATCGTTCTGGTGAAACAGAAGACAATACCATTGCTGACCTTGCAGTAGCATTGAATTGCGGACAAATTAAAACAGGTTCTGCATCTCGTTCTGATCGTATGGCAAAATACAATCAACTATTGCGTATCGAAGAAGAACTAGGAAATTCTGCCTATTTCCCTGGTAAAAACGCTTTCAAAATAAAGTAATTCTTACCTGTTTCTTTTAAAAAGCCATTCGCTCCTAGTGAATGGCTTTTTTTTATTTTATTTAACAATTTCATTATGGGATTCTCTTTTTATTTAGTGTGTAATTCCCTAAATTTGAGAAATTATTATTTAAAAAAGTTTATTTTCAATTATATTATGTCAAAGATAGCAACATTAGAGATTGATGGAAAAAAAATTGAGTTACCTGTAATTGTAGGTAGTGAAAATGAAGTGGCCATCGATGTGAACAAATTACGTGATTTAACAGGTGTAATCACACTCGATCCAGGTTATAAAAACTCAGGCTCTTGCAAGAGTGATATTACCTTTTTGGATGGTGAGTTAGGAATACTTCGTTATAGAGGATATGCTATTGAAGATTTGGCTGAAAAAGCAGATTTCTTAGAAGTATCTTACCTATTAATTTTTGGAGAACTTCCAACTGCCGATCAATTAGCGCATTTTGAAAATGATATTCGCAAATACACGCTTGTAAATGAGGAAATGAAAAACATCATTGATGGATTTCCTAAAACGGCTCACCCAATGGGTGTTTTAGCTGCTTTAACGAGTGCATTAACGGCGTTCAACCCTAAATCGGTTAACGTTGAAAACGAAAAAGAAATGTATGAGGCAGTTTGTAAAACAATGGGTAAATTCCTTGTTATTGCTACTTGGACATATAGAAAGAGTATGGGTTATCCGTTGAATTATTACGATAATACAAAAGGATACGTTGAAAACTTTATGCGTTTGATGTTTGAATTACCAACAGGTCCTTACTCAGCAAATCCTGTAGTGATTGATGCATTAGATAAATTATTTATTTTGCATGGTGACCACGAGCAAAACTGTTCTACATCTACAGTACGTATGGTAGGTTCGTCACACGCTGGTTTGTTTGCTTCTATCTCTGCAGGCGTTTCAGCACTTTGGGGGCCATTACACGGAGGAGCTAATCAAGCTGTTTTAGAAATGCTTGAAGAAATTCACAAAAACGGTGGAGATGCGGATAAGTATATGGCTAAAGCCAAAGATAAAAATGATCCTTTCCGTTTGATGGGCTTCGGACATAGAGTGTACAAAAACTTTGACCCACGTGCTAAAATCATTAAAAAAGCGGCTAACGAAGTATTAGCGACCCTTGGAGTAGAGGATCCTATTTTGGCAATAGCCAAAAAATTAGAAGAAGCAGCTCTTGAAGATGAGTACTTCAAATCAAGAAACTTATATCCTAATGTTGATTTCTATTCAGGAATTATCTATAGAGCATTAGGTATTCCTACTGACATGTTTACTGTTATGTTTGCAATTGGTCGTTTGCCAGGTTGGATCGCACAATGGAAAGAAATGCGCGAAAATAAAGAACCGATTGGGCGTCCAAGACAAGTGTATACTGGTCATCCATTGAGAGAATTTGTTGCAACAGATAAAAGATAAAATCAGTTTAAAAAGCTTCACTAATTGGTGAAGCTTTTTTTATATTTGCCAAAAGCTAAAAATACATGTTAAAGTTAAATATCAAAACTGAAACTTCGCGGCTTCGAGCGGTAGTTTTAGGATCTGCAGTGAGTAACGGCCCAACTCCGAAAGCAGCCGAAGCTTATGATCCCAAATCATTAGAACATATTTTAGCTGGAACCTATCCTATCGAAGCAGATATGGTTCAAGAAATGAATGCATTTGATGCAGTTTTAAAAAAATATGAAGTTGAAGTTTATAGGCCAGAATGTATTGAAAACTACAATCAAATTTTTACCAGAGATATCGGGTTTGTAATTGATGATGTTTTTGTAAAGTCGAATATTCTACCCGATCGCGAACGCGAATTAGACGCCATAAATTATATCATTGACCAAATGGATCCGCTAAAAGTAGTGCGTCCTCCCGAAGAAGTGCATATTGAGGGTGGTGATGTAATGCTTTGGAATGATTACATTTTTATCGGGACATACAAAGGAAGTGACTATGCAGATTATATTACTGCTCGCACCAATGGTTTAGGTGTTCAGTTTATTGAGGATTTGTTTCCTTATAAAAAAGTGAAAGATTTTGATTTAGTTAAATCAAAAATAGAAGCTAGAGATAATGCACTACATCTTGATTGCTGTTTTCAACCTGTTGGGAAAGACAAAGGGATTATCTACAAAAATGGTTTCAGAGAAGAAGCAGACTATGTTTTTTTGGTTGATCTTTTTGGAAAAGAAAATCTTTTTCACATCACAAGAGACGAAATGTACCACATGAATTCAAATATTTTTTCAATTGATGAAAAAGTAGTAGTTTCTGAACGTAATTTTACACGATTAAACAATTGGCTGCGTTCACATGATTTTATCGTTGAAGAAATTCCATATGCTGAAATTGCCAAACAAGAAGGACTATTACGTTGTTCAACTTTGCCTCTAATTAGAGAATAAATAATGGTTTCAATGTTCAATGTTTGTAAAAGAACATTTTGAACTGACGGACTTTAAAATAAGATATATGAAACAAACTACCAATTCCATAGTAATGATTCGTCCGGTGGCATTCCGAATGAACGAACAAACAGCTGTCAATAATTATTATCAAAAAGTAATCGATGGCTTGTTGCCAGCGACAGTTAATGCAAAAGCGCAACAAGAGTTTGATGCTTTTGTAGAAAAGTTACAAGCCGTAGGAATTGACGTTACTGTGGTCGAAGACACGCTGAGTCCTGATACACCAGATAGTATTTTTCCAAACAACTGGATTTCTTTCCATGAAAATGGTGATGTAGTTATGTATCCCATGTTTGCTGAAAATCGTCGTTTAGAACGCCGCGAAGATTTATTTGATGTGCTAGAAGATAAAGGATTCGTAATTCAAGAGGTCATGGATTACACATCAGCAGAAGAAGATGGCTTTTTCCTAGAAGGAACCGGAAGCATTGTATTAGATCGTACAAACGGAAAAGCATATTGTGCGCTTTCTCCGAGAGCTGATGAGGAATTGTTTATCGAGTTTTGCGAGGATTATGATTTTGCTCCTGTTATTTTTGAAGCCTATCAAACTGTTGGTGAAGAGCGTAAATTGATCTATCATACTAATGTTATGATGTGTATTGGTGAAACTTTTGCAGTCATTTGTGCTGATTGTATCGATGATAAGAAAGAGCGCAAAATGGTTTTAGACAATCTAAAAGAAAGTGGCAAAGATGTTATTTTGATTACAGAAGATCAAATGAATAATTTTGCAGGAAACATGTTAGAACTGCGTGGTACTTATGATAAACGTTTTGTGATCATGAGTGCTGCTGCGCACCAAGCCTTGACTGCAAAACAAATTGCTCAATTAGAAAAACATGCAGAAATTTTGAGTTCTAGTTTAGATACAATTGAAGCCTGTGGCGGAGGAAGTGCCCGATGTATGATGGCAGAGGTTTTTTTGCCAAAAGAGTAACTATATAAAATCATATAAAAAAAGGGATTGGCTGTTAAAAAAGCGAATCCCTTTTTTATTACACTAAGTTGCTTTTTATAATATTGATAATCGCACTAACGATATATTGAATTCCAATAGCGATTACAATAAAGCCAATAATTCTTGAAATAGCAACAATACCGGATGCTCCAAGAAAATTTGCTAAGTAATGCGCGCTGCGTAGAATTATAAAAATGACCACCGCAATCGCTAAAATTGCAAAGCAAGAGATTATAATTTCAAGTGTAGAATTGTGTTCTTGGTAAAAGGCAATTAGTAAGGAGATAGACCCAGGACCTGCAAGCATTGGAATAGCAAGCGGAGTTAAAGCAATATCATTTCGTTTTTGAGCTTCATTTTCTACTTTTTTGTTGATTCCTCGTTTTTTGGTGAATTTACCCGATAGTAACGAAAAGCCAGAACTAACAATGATAATTCCACCCGCAATTCGAAGTGCGTCAATGCTGATTCCAAAAAACAGTAAAACGTATTGACCAATAAAAAACGAGACAATTAGAATGATAAAAACGTTAATTGCAGTCCAAAGCGAAATTCTAGAACGCTCTTTTTTGGTATCGTTTTGTGTTAGTCCAACAAAAATTGGCACCGTTCCGATAGGGTTCAATACTGAAAATAGGGCAACAAATAAGTAGATGAATAGATCCATAATTTTGATTTTATAAAGTAAAAGTACTGTTTTTTTGTTTTTTAGTGTTAATGGAATGTTTTTAAATGCGTGGCAAACTTAAATTTAAAAGCAGACTGTCTACAGCCGCTTTTTGTGTACTTTTGTGGCTTATACCATTTGAAAATGACAAAAAATAAAAAAACATTAGTTCTAGGAGCGAGTACAAAACCAGATCGTTATGCTTTTAAAGCAGTAACAATGTTAACAGATAAAGGACATTCAGTATTAGCGGTAGGGCAAAATGCAGGCGAAGTAGCAGGAATAAAAATTCAAACTAAGGCAATTCCTTTAAAAAATATTGATACGGTAAGTTTATATTTAAATCCCGCTCGTCAAAGAGACTATTACAATTATATAGTTGAGGCGAAACCAAAACGAGTTATTTTTAATCCTGGAACTGAAAATCCAGAATTTTATCAGTTGCTAGAGTTAAACGGAATAAAAGTAGAAGTAGCTTGTACTTTGGTGCTATTGGCTACAAATCAATTTTAATGATTCGAAGCTCTATTTGTATAGTGTAAATTGCAAAGTATTTGCTATACGTTTATCGGCGCTAAGCGGATGCTGGAACTGTGATGCACATTAAAAGCAAACAAATTGCTATCTTTGTGGCTATGGAATTCTCTTCAAAATTAATAGAAAAAGCAGTTAATGAAATTTCACAATTGCCCGGTATTGGTAAGCGAACGGCACTGCGATTGGCTTTGCATTTGCTAAAACAACCCAAAGATCAAACCGTTTTTTTATCGCAGGCGTTGTTGTCTATGCGTGAGGATATTCAGTACTGTGAGAGTTGTCATAATATTTCAGATCAATCGGTTTGTGAAATTTGTTCCAATAGTAATCGAAATCATCAACTCATTTGTGTAGTCGAAGACATACGTGATGTTATGGCTATTGAAAATACAGGACAATTTAGAGGTATTTATCACGTTTTAGGAGGTAAAATATCTCCAATTGATGGGGTAGGGCCTAGTCAGTTGAATATTAGTTCGCTTGTAAATAAAGTAAAAGAAGGTTTGGTTAGCGAAATTATCTTTGCCTTAAGTTCAACAATGGAAGGGGATACAACTAATTTTTTTATCTACAAGCAAATAGCCGACTGTGATATCATTGTTTCAACAATTGCAAGAGGAATTTCAGTTGGAGATGAGTTGGAGTATGCAGATGAAGTTACCTTAGGACGGAGTATTTTATATCGTGTTCCTTTTGAAAAATCATTAAAAAATAATTAGATTCTTAATTACCTAAAAGACGCTTTTTATATTCTAATGAAAAGCTATATTTGTGTTAAAAAATAAAATATAATGAGCAAATCTGCCCTCTACTTGTTGTTTGTTGTTAGTATCATGTTTACTTCTTGTATATCGACCCAAGATTTAATTTACTTACAGCAAAAAGACAAAACAACCCCTGCATCACAAATTACTGCCGTAGAGGGAAAACCTTATCGCTTGCAAGTAAATGATGTTATTCGGTTAAGTATAAAAACTATCGATCCCAAATTAGCTACAATCTTTAGTACTACAGCTGATGGATCAGCGGCAAGTCAATCCGAGGCTGGATTGTATTTTGATGGTTTTACCGTAGATGATCATGGCAATATTCGTATTCCTGTTTTAGGAGAGATGAATGTAATTGGTTATACGCTCGAGGAAATTAGAGTACGCATTGAAAAACAATTGTTAGCAGAATATTTTAATAAAGAAGCCAATTTATTTGTTTCAGTGAAGTTGGCTGGACTCCGCTTTACCATTAATGGCGAAATTGGTGGTCCTGGTACAAAAACTATTTTTCAGGAGCAGGTTAATATCATGGAGGCTATCGCCAATGCAGGTGATATTACCATAACAGGTGACAGGAAAGCGGTAACGGTTATTCGTAAAACGCCTACAGGTGTTCAAATAGGCGATATAGATCTTACGAATATCAATGTCATGAATTCGCCTTATTATTACTTACAACCCAATGATTATATTTATATCAAGCCGTTGAAACAAAAAACTTGGGGAACCGGGAAAACAGGTATTGAGTCGTTAGGAACTATAATTACCCTACTCTCATTGGCTACCACTACTTTCTTATTACTTAAAAATTAATACCACAACAACAGCATGCTAGATATAAAGGATTTTGCGATTTTTGAAAATCAAGTTAGTTTTGATTTCAAAGGTTTTCTAATAAAAATTGGAAGTTATTGGAAGTGGTTTTTAATCAGTTTGCTAATTACTTTTACTGTTGCCCATCAAGTAAATATTCGAAAAGAAAAAATTTACGGGATGGAAACCATTATTTCAATTAAAGAAGAAAATAATCCTTTATTCACCTCTAACACTAGTTTAACTTTCATGTGGGGTGGAACATCAGATCAAGTTCAAACTATTGCTACGACTTTACAGTCTCGATCTCATAATGAACTTGTAGTTGATAAATTGCAATTTTACATAAGTTACTTAACGCAAGGCGAATACAATTTAATAGATGCTTACGGTGCAACGCCTTTTTATGTAAATATTGATAAGTCAAAAGGTCAATTGGCTGGACCCAATATTGCTATAAAATTTATTTCTGAAAGTGTTTACGAAATTCGCATTCCTTTTGAAGGTACTAACGCTTCAATGATTACTTATGCAAATAACACCTACAGCAGCACGGCCGTGCAAGCAGGAGAATTTGTTAAGCGATACAAAGTAGGCCAACAAGTCAATTTACCATTTTTAAATTGGAAGTTAGAAATCAAAGAAAATCCTGGTCTGTATGTAGGCAATGAATATTTTGTGCGATTTAATGATTTTGACGGAACCGTTTCTGGCTACAAAGGAATCAATGTACAGTCTAACGAAAGAAGCAGTTCAATCATTACATTGAGTATGCAAGGAACTAATAAGGCTCGAATGGTAGAGTATCTCAATGCTACTGTCAAAATGTTGATTAGTAGGCAGCTTGACGATAAAAATCGTTTTGCCACCAATACGATCGCTTTTATTGATAGTACTTTGATAGCAATGGAAGCACAGCTCAAAGAAACTGGAAATGAACTCAAATCGTTCCGAAAAGGCAAAAACATGTTTGATGTGGAAGATGGCGGTGCCAAGTTTTCGGAAAAAATTTCAGAGTTTGATCTAAAAAGAGATGAAGTAAACCGAAAGCTAGCGTATTACAACTCTTTAAAATCGTATCTAAAAAGTAGTGTTAATTACGCCAAACTTCCAGCGCCTTCAGTAGCAGGTATTGATGATCCCAACATTGTGGCAAATGTCTCTCGATTAATTGCATTATCTACCCAACGATCAGAAATGGCTTACGCTGTTAAAAGTGAAAAGATTTTTCAGGATTTTGACAATCAAATGGAGGCCATAAAAAATGTTTTGCTAGAAAATATTGCTACTGCAAAATCAGCGCTGCAATATGATTTATCTATTGTTAATAGCCAAATAAGTGAGACAGAAAGTACAATAAAAGCACTTCCTGAAGATCAGCAAGAACTCATAAAAATCAAAAGAAAATATGACTTAAGCGACAATATCTACAATACTTTTTTACAAAAAAGAAGTGAAGCTGATATCGTTAAAGCAGCTAATTTATCTGATGTGCATTTTATTGATCCCGCTAAGGATATAGGTGGAGGATTAATTGGTCCTAAAACTTCGGTGAATTATGTTCTAGCACTCTTTTTAGGATTATTGATTCCGTTGATATTTGTATTCATTATTTTCTTTATCAATAATTCGGTTCAAAACAGTGAAGATATTAGTAAGTTGACCAAAATTCCATTAATCGGAATCATTGGTGTTAATAGAGATATAAGCAATTTAGCGGTATTTGATAGGCCTAAATCAGCTTTATCCGAGTCGTTTAGAGCGATCCGTTCTTCTTTGCAGTTTTTATACAAGCAACAAAATCTCAATGGAGCCAAAACCTTGATGATTACCTCTTCAGTCAGTGGAGAAGGAAAAACGTTTTGTTCGATAAATATTGCTACTGTATTTGCGCTAAGCGAGAAAAAAACGGTTGTTATTGGTTTGGATTTACGAAAGCCAAAACTGGCAAGTGAATTTAATTTAACTAACGAAGTAGGTGTGGTAAACTACTTAATTGGTCAAAAAACCATTCCCGAAATAATTAATAAAACACATATTCCTTACCTTGATGTGATTTTGTCAGGTCCAGTACCACCTAACCCAAGTGAGATGATTATGAGTCAGGGTATGAAAGATTTAATTGAATCATTAAAAAAAGAGTACGACTACATTGTACTTGATACACCTCCTGTTGGATTGGTTTCGGATGCTTTAGAGTTGGCACAATTTTGTGATGTTACTTTATATATCGTTCGTCAAAATTATACCAAAAAAGAAATGATCTCATTGCTGAATAACCGAGTAAAACGCGGTGAGTTGACAAATGCTAGTATTGTTCTCAACGGTCTCGAAAACAAAGCAAAATATGGTACGGGTTATGGTTATGGCTACGGTTACGGCTATGGCAACTATGGCAATGGATATTATGAAGAGGAGAAAAAGAAAAGTGTTTACCAAAAGGTAGCTCAAAGAATATTGAAAAAAGGCAAAAAATAAATCCGCTAATTATGAATCAGCAACAACAAGAAAGCATACTGATCACTGGCGGTGCAGGATTTATAGGATCCAACCTTTGTGAGTATTTTTTGCGCAAGGATTACAAGGTGGGTTGTTTAGATAATTTTGCAACAGGACACAGGCATAATTTAGTAGCCTGTTTAGATAATCCTAATTTCACTTTATTAGAAGGAGATATTCGAAACCCTGCAGATTGTAATGCTGCAGTTCAAGGAGTAAATTATGTATTGCATCAAGCAGCTTTTGGATCGGTACCAAGATCAATTAACGATCCTGTGACAACTAATGAGGTAAATGTTAGTGGCTTTTTAAACATGCTGGTTGCCGCGCGTGATGCAAAAGTAAAACGTTTTGTTTATGCAGCTAGTTCTTCTACTTATGGAGATTCGACTGCTTTACCAAAAGTTGAAGAAGCGATTGGACAGCCTTTATCGCCGTACGCAATTACAAAATATGTGAATGAATTGTACGCCACTATTTTTAGTCGTACTTATGGTTTAGAAACCATCGGATTACGATATTTTAATGTTTTTGGACGAAAACAAGATCCTAATGGTGCTTATGCGGCCGTTATTCCAAAATTCGTGCAGCAGTTAATCCGACACGAGAGCCCGATAATTAATGGTGATGGAACATATTCTCGGGATTTTACCTATATCGATAATGTAATTCAAATGAATGAACTGGCCATGCTTAGCCAAAATCCTGAAGCTATCAACACGGTTTATAATACTGCTTTTGGTGATCGCAATACGTTAAATGATTTGGTAGAATATTTAAAAAGATATTTAAGTACTTACGATCCCGAAATAGCCAATGTACAAATACAGTACGGTCCTGAAAGATTGGGTGATATTCCACATTCATTAGCAAGTATTGATAAAGCGAAAGAGTTCCTTGGTTATAACCCTCAATTTAATTTAGAAAAAGGCTTAAAAGAAGCAGTAGATTGGTATTGGAAAAATCTGCAAAAATCTGCAAAAATAAAATAGTTATTCAAGTAATCCCATCAAAAGAAAGATTCGAGTAAATGAGGGATTTAAATGTTACAAAATAAAGAAAATGAAAGTTACTAAAATATGTTGTATTGGAGCTGGATACGTAGGAGGGCCTACTATGGCAGTTATAGCCCAAAAATGTCCCCACATTCAGGTTACGGTTGTTGATTTAAATCAGGAGCGCATTGCTGCCTGGAATGATCCCGATACTAAAAACATACCAATTTATGAGCCTGGATTAGATGCAATTGTTGCCGAGGCAAGAGGTAGAAATTTATTTTTTTCTACTGATGTTGATAAAGCTATCGAAGAGGCGCAACTGATTTTTATTTCTGTAAATACGCCAACCAAAACCTACGGAAAAGGCAAAGGTATGGCAGCCGATTTGAAATATATTGAGCTTTGCGCCAGACAAATAGCTAGGGTAGCAAAGGATAATAAAATAGTGGTTGAAAAATCAACACTACCAGTTCGCACTGCCGAAGCTATTAAGAGCATTTTAGACCACACAGGAAATGGTGTTCAGTTTCAGATTTTATCTAATCCTGAGTTTTTGGCAGAGGGTACTGCAGTTCAAGATTTATTGCAACCAGATCGTATTTTGATTGGTGGCGACACCACTTCTGAGGGGCAAAAAGCTATTGATGCGCTAGTAGAAGTGTATGCAAATTGGGTTCCTACAGAGCAAATTCTTACAACAAATGTGTGGTCATCAGAACTTTCGAAACTTACAGCGAATGCTTTTTTAGCACAACGTATTTCTTCTGTTAATGCCATGTCTGAACTCTGTGAAAAAACAGGTGCTTCCATTAATGAAGTAGCAAAGGCTATTGGTATGGATAGTCGAATTGGTCCAAAATTCTTGAAAGCTTCAGTTGGTTTTGGAGGATCTTGTTTTCAAAAAGACATTCTTAATTTGGTGTACATTGCCAAGTCGTATGGTTTACACGAAGTGGCAGACTATTGGGAACAAGTGATTATCATGAACGATCATCAAAAAAGACGCTTTTCAAGCCGAATTGTTCAAACCTTGTATAATACGGTTTCAGATAAAAAAATTGCATTTTTAGGTTGGGCTTTCAAAAAAGATACAAATGACACGAGAGAATCAGCTGCAATTTACGTGGCAGACGATTTGATTAATGAGCATGCGCAAATCGCAGTTTTTGATCCAAAAGTATCAGCTATAAAGGTTTTAAACGATTTGAATTATTTAGAAACTAGAACTGCAGATCAAAATGCAGCCTATGTGAATTCATTTGAAAATCCTTATGAAGCGTGTAAAAATGCACATGCTATTGCAGTTTTAACGGAGTGGGATGAGTTTATTCACTACGATTGGCAACAAATTTATGATAACATGCAAAAACCGGCTTTTATCTTTGATGGTAGAAATTTACTAGACGAAGAGCAATTGCGTACTATTGGTTTTGTTTATCAATCGATTGGTTCATAAGTAAAAAGCTAACTAGCCGCACAAAGCTTCATTGGCATAAATTATATTTACACATGAATTGGTATGTAGTATATACAAAACCGAAAGGAGAAAAGAAAGTATCTTTGCAATTGCAAAATAGAGATATAAATTGCTATTGCCCGGTTGTTGTTCAGAGTAGGCAATGGTCTGACCGAAAAAAGAAGGTAGAAATTCCTCTTTTTAATTCGTACGTTTTCGTACAATTGTCAGAAGAAAATCGTCACTTGGTGTTTGATGTGCCTGGCGTGGTAAGATATTTATTTTGGTTGGGCAAGCCAGCGATTGTTCGAAACGAGGAAATAGAAACGATCCAAAATTGGTTACAAGTTGCAAAAGACAATGAAGTAACGCTGACACAGCATCAGATTGGAGATTGTATTCAAGTGCCAACAGGGCCATTTACGGCGCAAAGCGCGGTGGTTCAAGACATTAAAAACACACACTATGTTTTAGTGCTCGAAGGTATGGGGTGTGTTTTAAAAATGAAAATTCACAATCAATAATGCTCTAGCGTCAGAAGGAGTTTTAGCAAAAATCAAGTTAAATGTGGTCCTTAAAAAGTCCTATTCAAAACATAAGAATTAAGAAGAAATGAAGAAAATTTTAATAACAGGAGGAGCTGGTTTTATTGGGTCGCATGTGGTGCGCTTGTTCGTTAACCAATATCCTCAATATGATATTTATAATTTAGATGCTTTGACCTATGCCGGAAATTTAGAAAATTTGTCTGATATTGAAAAATCACCGAATTACAATTTTGTAAAAGGAGATATTGCCGATGAAACTTTTGTAAACTCTTTGTTCGAGGAACATCAATTTGATGGAGTGATACATCTAGCTGCTGAATCGCATGTAGATCGTTCTATTACAGATCCGCTTTCTTTTGTAAAAACGAATGTCTTTGGTACTGTTCACTTATTAAACGCTGCTCGTAAGCAATGGGCGAATAACCAAGAAGGCAAGCGTTTTTATCACATCAGTACCGATGAGGTATACGGATCATTAGGAGCAGAAGGATTGTTTACTGAAAGTACAGCCTACGATCCAAACTCACCTTATAGTGCCAGTAAAGCAAGTTCAGACCATTTTGTTCGTGCCTATGGCGAAACCTATCAATTGCCTTATGTGTTAACCAATTGTTCTAATAACTACGGCCCGAATCATTTTCCTGAAAAGTTGATTCCGTTGTTTATTAATAACATCATTAATAACAAACCTTTACCTGTTTATGGTGATGGTAATTATACCCGTGATTGGTTATTTGTGGTGGATCACGCCCGAGCAATTGATCTTGTTTTTCACCAAGGTAAAAATCACGAAACATACAATATAGGTGGTTTTAATGAGTGGAAAAATATTGATTTAGTACGCTTGTTGTGTACCATTATGGATCGAAAATTAGGCAGAGCAGAAGGTACTTCTGAAGGCTTGATTACTTATGTAAAAGACAGACCAGGACATGATTTACGCTATGCAATTGATGCTTCCAAAATTAATAAAGAATTAGGTTGGGAGCCGTCAGTGACTTTTGAACAAGGTTTAGAGCAAACGGTAAATTGGTACTTAGAAAATGAACAGTGGTTGCAAAGTGTCACTTCGGGTGATTATGCTTCTTATTACGAAAAACAATACAAATAGATAAGTAGTTCTTTTTAAATATCCTAGAAGGGTTGGTTTTTTTAAGGTTTGAAAACTTTAAAAAAATCAACCCTTTTTAGTTTTTGTTGAAGAAGTATATGAGTTGTATTTTTTTTAAAGTGAAGTCTTTTTTTACTATCAAATATCAATAAGTCTATCTTTAAATGGGCTATTCTAGCTATATTTGCTCTCTGAAACAAACAATTCTTATTCCTTTCAATGGGAGTAAGGATTGCGAAGCGGTGCTCTTTTGTGAACTAGACAGGGTCGAAACAGTAGTAATTGTATTGATAAACAGCTTGTTTAGTTCTTTTGTTAAGAAGTATGCAATTTGGTTTTTTAATTACGGTGACTGTTTGTAAAAATATCCCATAGATAATCAAGCTGCTGTTTTAGAAACAATATAGCGACACATTTCATCAAAAGTATTTTACTTTTTTACAAATACAATTAAATAGCATGGGTTCACCAATAAAAATTGCAGTAATAGGATTGGGTTACGTAGGCTTACCGCTCGCCAGACTATTTGCTACAAAATACAGTGTGGTTGGTTTTGATATTAATCAAAGTCGAGTAGATGCGTTGCAATCAGGTATTGATACTACTTTAGAAGTTTCGAACAGTGCGCTTCAAGAAGTATTGTTGACAAATGCGTCAGATCAAGTGGGATTGTATTGTACCACAGATGATTCCTTTTTGGAAGCTTGTAATTATTATGTGATTACTGTACCAACACCAGTAGATAAAAATAACAGACCCGATTTACGACCTTTATACGCCTCGAGCGCAACGGTTGGTAAAATGCTCAAAAAAGGAGATATTGTAGTATATGAATCTACAGTTTTTCCGGGAGCTACTGAGGAGGAGTGTGTACCAGTTTTAGAAAAACATTCAGGATTGAAATTTAATGTCGATTTTTTTGTGGGGTATTCACCTGAACGCATTAATCCCGGAGACAAAGAGCATACAGTTGATAAGATCCTTAAAATTACTTCGGGATCCACGCCAGAAATTGGTCTCAAGGTAGATGCTTTGTACAAAAGTGTCATTACCGCAGGAACGCATCTGGCTCCAACTATTAAAGTAGCCGAAGCGGCCAAAGTGATAGAAAACTCTCAACGAGACATCAATATTGCTTTTGTAAATGAGCTGGCTAAAATTTTTAATTTAATGCAAATTGATACGCAGGCCGTGTTAGAGGCAGCGGGAACAAAGTGGAATTTTTTACCCTTTAAACCAGGCTTAGTCGGAGGTCACTGTATTGGTGTTGATCCGTATTACTTAGCTCAAAGAGCACAAGAATTTGGTTATCATCCTGAAATTATTTTAGCGGGTCGTAGACTTAACGATAGTATGGGCGATTACGTAGCCTCACAAATTGTTAAATTGATGATTAAGAAAGAAATAACAGTTCATGGCTCCCAATTATTGCTATTAGGTATTACCTTTAAAGAAAACTGTCCCGATGTACGTAATACTAAAATTGTAGATGTTGTCAAGGCTCTTGCTGATTATGGCATTGCAATCACCATTTATGATCCGCTAGCAGATCCAATCGAAGTGCAACACGAATACCAGCTAACAACTACTAGAACACTGCCTGACAATAAATTTGATGCCGTTGTTTTGGGAGTAGCACATCGCGAATTTATTCCTATTGAGTATGCACAGCTGCAAAAAGAAAACAGCGTGTTGTATGATGTGAAAGGTGTTTTAGGCACTGCAGCTGACGGAAAATTATAAAACAATTCGTTTTTGTTAAAAGCGATTATACAAATAATAGTTACATAACTATGGAAAATAAATCAACTGTCACACATGTGATTTTAACTGGAGGAGTAGGAAGCAGGTTATGGCCTTTATCCCGAAAAAGCCAGCCCAAACAATATTTAGAGTTATTTGAAGGCAAGTCGTTATTCGAAATGACGGTCGAGCGCAACCGCAATTTAGCAAATCAAATTATGGTGGTTGGTAATATAGATAACTGCCATCTAAGTAAAAATGTTTTAGATAAAGTAGGAACTTCTTATATTGATATTGTAGAGGCTACACCACGAAATACTGCAGCAGCAATTGCTTTTGCTGCTTTTGCATCAGACCCAGAGGCTATTTTAATTGTGACACCTTCGGATCATATTATAGCAAACTCTGAAGCCTATGAAGCAGCCATTACTGAAGCAGTTGAAAAAGCTTCTAATGGACACATCGTAACCTTCGGAATCTTACCTACCAAGCCAGAAACGGGTTATGGGTATATTGAGCGAAAAGGAGATACAGTACTTTCTTTTCGAGAAAAACCGAATCAAGTGACGGCACGCGAGTTTATTGCACGTGGCAATTTTCTCTGGAACAGCGGTATGTTTTGTTTTAAAGCGAGTGTTTTTTTAGCAGAATTACAGGCTTTCACCCCTGAGGTTTATGAAAAATCAAAAATAGCATGGGAGGCTAATAAAGCTGGTCAACTTGACTTAGAACTTTCTTTGGAAATTCCTTCTATCAGTATCGATTATGCGGTGATGGAACGCAGTAAAAAAATCAAAGTGGTAACATCTGAGTTTTTATGGTCTGATTTAGGTTCGTTTGAATCGGTTTATGACTATTTGCACAGTAACGGTCATCCTGTAGATGCTAATGGGAATATGGTTATTGGAACTACTAATTTTACCGCTTTTGTAGGTTTAAAAAATACTATTTTTGTACATACTGATTCGGCTAATTTAATCCTTCAAAAGGATTGTTCGCAGGATGTGAAAAATATTTACAACGCGTTGGAACGTGAAAACCCAGCACTTTTGCAGTAATGGAAAAAAATAGCAAAATTTATATTGCTGGTCACAAAGGAATGGTGGGAAGTGCTATTTGGCGCGCTTTAACAGTTGAAGGCTATACCAATTTAATAGGCGCTGCAAGTGCTGATTTAGATTTGCGTGATCAAATTGCAGTTCAAACATTTTTTTCGGAAGAACAACCCGAAATCGTAATTGATGCAGCGGCTCGCGTAGGTGGAATTTTAGCCAATATGACCGCGCCTTATGAGTTTTTAATGCAGAATCTTCAAATTCAAAATAATTTAATTGACACTGCCTTGCGTTCTAATGTGAGTCAGTTTGTTTTTTTAGGGAGTTCTTGTATCTATCCAAAAATGGCGACACAACCCTTGAAAGAAGAATACTTACTTACCGATTCTCTTGAGCCAACTAACGAATGGTATGCGATTGCAAAAATAGCAGGAGTAAAAGCCTGTGAAGCCATTCAGAAACAATACGGCAAAGCTTTTTTTAGTTTGATGCCAACAAATTTGTATGGGAGTTATGATAATTTCGATTTGAATAGCTCACATGTATTACCTGCGATGATTCGTAAATTTCACGAAGCCAAAATCAATAACAGTCCATCGGTGGGATTGTGGGGAAGTGGTACGCCTTTGCGTGAATTTTTATATGTAGACGATTTGGCTGCTGCTGTTGTTTTTGCATTAGAAAACAACATGACCGAATCATTTTATAATGTAGGGACTGGTACGGATCTTTCTATTAAAGATTTGGCGGAAACCATTAAAAGAATTGTTGGTTATACGGGAACTATTACCTGGGATGCTAGCAAACCAGATGGTACGCCTAGAAAATTGATGGACGTATCGAAAATGAATGAAATGGGATGGAAAGCGCATGTTGACCTCGAAACAGGTATTCAAAAAACATACGAATGGTATCTTAACAATCAGGAAACCGTTCAACAAAGAAATAATTAGAAACCTTTACGAAAGGGTAGACACAATAAAATCTGCTAAAAAATAGCAATAATGAAAGTAGCATTAGTCACAGGTATTACAGGTCAAGATGGCGCATATCTAGCCGAACTTTTATTAGATAAGGGATACATGGTTCACGGTATCAAGCGCAGAGCTTCGTCGTTTAACACTACGCGAATCGATCATTTGTATCAAGATCCACACGAAAAAAACCAGCGCTTTAAATTGCATTATGGTGATTTGACTGATTCTATGAATCTTACGCGAATCATTCAAGAAACGCAACCTGATGAGATTTATAATTTGGGTGCCATGAGTCATGTAAAAGTGAGTTTCGACATCCCAGAATATACTGCTAATGCGGATGGAATAGGAACACTACGAATTTTAGAAGCGGTACGTTTATTGGGCTTAGAGAAAAAAACCCGAATTTATCAAGCTAGTACTTCTGAATTGTACGGATTGGTACAAGCGGTACCACAATCTGAGACGACACCTTTTTACCCACGTTCGCCTTATGCGGTTGCTAAAATATATGCCTATTGGATTACTGTAAATTACAGAGAGGCTTACGGAATGTTTGCTTGTAATGGTATTTTATTCAATCACGAATCACCTTTGCGTGGCGAGACTTTCGTTACCCGTAAAATTACACGCGCCGTGGCACAAATTGCTTTAGGTCAGCAAGACATTTTATACATGGGTAATTTAGACGCGCAGCGCGATTGGGGTCATGCGAAAGATTATGTAGAGGCCATGTGGCGCATTTTGCAACAAGAAAAACCAGAAGATTTTGTGATCGCTACCGGAATTACAACCAAGGTGCGCGACTTTGTACAAATGGCTTTTGCTGAGGTAGGTTATCACCTGCGTTTTGAAGGCGAAGGAGTTGACGAGATTGGGGTTGTAGCTGCAATTGATGCCGACCGTTTGCAAGCAATTCAAACAAAAAACCAAAATAAATTAGTAATAGGAACAGTCGTGGTGCGTGTAGATCCCACTTATTTTAGACCAACCGAAGTTGATTTACTTTTGGGCGACCCCACAAAAGCACAACAACAATTAGGATGGAAACCTAAATATACACTTGCCAGTTTGGTTCAAGAAATGGTGGCTGCTGATGTGCTTTTGTTTCAACAAGAGTTGCAGCTGAACGTTAGTCGTGCTGACACAGCCTTCGATTAATCCTGACTATTTACTAATAATTGAAAAAAACATTTTAGTTGTTTTCGAATTACATAAAATAATAATAATTTAAATGTCCTTAAAAAAACAAGCGTTATCTGGCGTATTTTGGAGTTCGTTGCAGTTGTTTGGCACGCAAGGAATTGGTCTTGTGGTTTCGATTATTTTGGCTCGTTTATTACTTCCTGCTGAATTCGGTTTAATAGCAATGCTAGGTATTTTTATGGGCTTAGCTGCTACACTAATTAATAGCGGTCTAACAACTTCATTAATTCGTTCTGAAAATTTAGATGAAGAAGATTATTCGACAGTGTTCTATTTTAATTTGGTCGTAAGTGGTTTGTTATATGTTCTTTTTATACTGGTAGCTCCTTTTATCGCTGATTTTTACAACCAACCCGTACTTACGGCTGTGGTTCGTGTGTACAGCGTAACGTTTGTTATCAATGCCTTTTCAGCCATACAAATTACTCGGTTGAATAAAAACATGGACTTTAAAACCCAACTAAAAGTTTCAATACCTTCACTAATATTGGGTTGTTCAATTGGTATTGCAATGGCTTATTACGGTTACGGAGTTTGGAGTTTGGTCTGGAGCGCAATTATTCAGGCGTTAGCCTCCACAGTGCAATTATGGTATTTTGCAAAATGGAAACCATTATGGGGTTTTAACAAAGAAAAATTTCACTATCATTTTCACTACGGAATCAAGTTAATGTTTTCGGGTATTTTAGACATCCTTTTTGTCAATGCGTATACCATTATTATTGGAAAATTTTTTGCACCAGCACAGGTTGGTTTTTACAATCGTGCCGAGAGTTTACAAATGTTTCCAGTAAGTGCCATTAATTCAATTATTGGCAAAGTAACTTTTCCGTTGTTTGCTACGATTCAAAATGATGATGTTCGTTTAAAAATGGTTTACAAAAAAATCATGCAAATGGTTTTGTTTTTAGTAACACCAACGCTGGTTTTAATGGCAGTTTTAGCAGAGCCTCTTTTTCGATTTTTACTTACTGAAAAGTGGTTGCCAGCCGTTCCGTATTTTCAAATTCTCTGTTTTAATGGCATTTTATACCCAATACATTCCTATAATCTTCAAATATTGAACGTTAAAGGCCGAAGCGATTTGTTTTTAAAATTAGAAATTGTCAAGAAAATTTTAACTGTAGTCATTATATTAATTTCATTTCAGTTTGGCATTTATGGTTTACTTTACGGCAGTGTTGTGGGATCGGTGTTGTGTTTCTTTATCAATACCCATTACAGCGGCCGTTTTTTAAAGTATAGCGCTTGGGAGCAAACCAAAGATATTTTACCTATTATTGCAGTAAGTGTTTTAGCCGGAGCCGTTACGCTTGCAGCAGATTTGTTCCTAAATAATTATTATTTTATCGATTTTTTTAGACTAGTTTTTGGTAGTATTTTAGGAGTCTTGGTTTTTACAGCCGCAGCTTTTTTGTTTAAGCTCGGTTCATTATTTGAATTAATTACAATTGCAAAAAGAAAATGATAAACGTTACAAAAACATTTTTTCCGCCTTTAGAAGATTACAATAAGCAACTAGAACGTGTGTGGAAAAATCAGTGGTTGACTAATCGAGGTGAACTGCTGCAGGAGCTAGAGATAAAACTGAAAGCAAAACTAGACGTGTCGAATATCATTATCATGAATAATGGTACTATTCCCATTCAAATTGCATTACAAGTCTTAGGGCAACAAGGCGAAATTATTACCACCCCGTTTAGTTATGTAGCCACTACATCAGCAATCCTTTGGGAACATTGCACGCCAGTTTTTGTAGACATTCATCCGGAGTATTTAACAATTGACGAAACCAAAATTGAGGCGGCGATAACAGCAAAAACGACTGCTATTTTAGCAACACACGTTTTTGGAAATCCTTGCGCAATTGAGGCAATTGAAGTAATTGCAGCCAAACACAACCTAAAAGTTATTTACGATGCTGCCCATGCCTTTGGGGTAACCTACAATGGGCAATCTATTTTTGAGTACGGTGATGTAAGTACCTGTAGTTTTCACGCGACTAAGTTGTTTCATACCGGTGAGGGTGGCGCAGTGTTTTGTAAAGATGCTGACTTGAATCACAAACTTTTTTACAGTCATAATTTTGGTCACAATGGTCCTTTAGAATTTTTCGGACTAGGAATAAACGGTAAAATATCTGAACTGCAAGCGGCCATGGGATTGAGCGTTTTGCCGTACATGGAGCGTATTGTTGCCAGCAGAAAACAAGTAGTAGAATGGTATGCAGCGCAACTTGATTTCACCAAACTAACTCCATTAAAAATTAGAAATAATACCGAGTGGAATTACAGTTACTATCCAGTTATTTTTGAGAGCGAAGCACGATTGCTCGAAGTTCAAAAAGCATTGAATGACAAACAAATTTTTCCGAGAAGGTATTTTTATCCTTCTTTAAACACAATACCGTACGTGAACGGTGAACCAATGCCAGTATCTGAAAGTATTGCTTCACGCGTTCTATGTTTACCCCTGTACGAAGGATTGGAAGAAGAAGATGTCGTGAAAATAATAACCACAATCAACAATTAGAAGATGAAAATTGCAATAATGCAACCATACTTTTTTCCTTACATAGGTTATTTTAGTTTAATAAAGCACACTGAACGGTTTATTCTTTTTGATACCGTGCAGTATATAAGACATGGTTGGATAGATAGAAATAGAATTTTAAAGCAAAAAGATTCTTGGCTATACATCCAAGTACCTTCATCGAACAAAGGACGAGATACATTAATTAAAGATTTGAAGATAAATAACGTTGAATTATGGCAAAAAAAGATTTTGTCGCAATTAATAGTATACAAAAAATCAGCTCCTTATTATTTTAAAGTAATTAACTTATTAAATTCAGTTTTTGAACAAAAGTTTGAAACAGTAGTTGAGTTAAACAAGTTTTCTCTTCAAGTGATATGTGATTATTTAGGAATAAATCACAAAATAGAAGTGTTTTCTGAGATGAATCTCAAAGTTGCTGATGCCACTGCACCTGATGAATGGGCTTTAAATATTTGTAAAATGTTGCCTGAAGTCAATGAATACTGGAATCCAGTAGGAGGCTTAACTTTTTTCGACAAAACCAAATACGATAAAGAAGGAATTAATCTTTTTTTTCAACATGTTACTTTACAAGAATATGATCAGAAAAGAGAAATGTTTGAGCCAGGTTTATCAATTATCGACATTTTAATGTTCAATTCTCCGGATGAAATTAATTTTATGCTTGACAATTACAAATTATTATAAATGGAATCGATAGGAGGATATTTTGGTCTTGAATTAAATAGAGGAAATCACTATCACCGTGGTTCCAATTGTGTTTTATTAAATTCTGGTAGAAATAGTTTAGAGTACATTTTAAAAGTGAATCAAATTGATAAAATCTATTTGCCTTATTTTACCTGTGACGTTTTATTAGAGCCAGCTACTAAACTAGGTATAAAATATGAAATGTATCATATCGACGAAAACTTAGAACCCATTTTTGATTTTGATAAAGTTCAAAAAAAACAAATTTTTCTGTACACAAATTACTTCGGTTTAAAAGATGATTATATAAAGCTATTGCCCCGAAATAATTTTAATATCGTGATTGACAATGCGCAATCATTTTTTTCAGACCCAATAACTGGATTTGAAACATTTTATTCTGCTCGTAAATTTGTAGGTGTTGCTGACGGTGCCTATTTATTTAGTAATGAATTGGATAACTCAGAGATTGAACAAGATTATTCTGGGCAGCGATTGAGTCATTTAACAACACGAATTGACAAATCGGCGGAAGAAGGTTACAACGAATTTGCATTAAACGATGCTAGTTTAATTGGACAACCCATTTTGAAAATGTCAAGATTTACAGAGTCTGTTTTACAATCCATAGATTATGAAACGATTAGACTAAAGAGATTGGAAAATTATAATTTTTTACACTCTATTTTGGGAGATGACAATAGGTTCAAAGTGATTAAAAATAACTCACAAGTTCCTATGGTTTATCCTTTTTTGACAAGCGATTTATCACTTCGACAACGTCTTTTGGAAAACAAAATTTATTGTGCAAAATATTGGCCAAATGTAAAAAGTTGGAACGGAAGTACTTTAGAATGTGAAATGGCTGAAAATTTAATCCATCTCCCAATTGATCAAAGATATTCTATTGCTGAAATGAAAAAAATCATTAGTTATGTATAATGTTTACATCAGACCATTACAAATTGAAGATGCAGCTATTTCATATCTATGGCGCAATGATGAAGAGATTTGGAAATATACTGGTTCGCGTCCTAATCTAGAAATTACCTATGATATTGAGAGAGATTGGATCGTAAAAGTTATAACAGAAAAGATTTCCAAACGTTTTGCAATCATTGTTGATGGCGTGTATGTTGGAAATATTCAACTTACCAACTTAACTAAGCAAGATGCGCAGTATCATATTTTTATTGGTGATAAAAATTACTGGGGCAAAGGAATCGCGCAATTGGCAACCTTTCAAATTTTGACTTATGCAAGAGAAACTTTACAGCTAAATGAAGTTTATTTACAAGTTAATGTAGACAATGCAGCAGCGGTACGTGTATATGAAAAATCAGGTTTTGAAAAAGAACAAGTAGTTGAGCAAAATTTGAAAATGGTATGTTTTTTAGAATCTTTGCAGCAGCCTACGGTAAGTATTTTTTGTATGGTTTATAATCATGAAAAATATATTGTCGAGTGTTTGGATTCACTTTTAATGCAAAAATGTACTTTTAATTACGATATTGTCTTAGGTGAAGATTGTTCCAAAGATAATTCAAGAAGTATTATTTTAAATTTCAACGAGAGATTCCCTGGTAAGTTTAAATTATTGTTACATGATCAAAACGTTGGTGCCCAAAAAAATCAAGAGCAAATTTTTAAAAGTTGTACCGGCAAATACATTGCTATTTGCGAAGGCGATGATTATTGGACAGATCCCTTAAAATTACAAAAGCAAGTTGATTTTTTAGAAGCTAATCCAACTTATGGTTTGGTTTGTACCCATTATACTTCTGATGAAACCACTACGACTTTTGATACTAGTAAAGAGATAATTTTAAAAGACATTCTAAAAGATAGTGCAGTAGGCACGGTTACAGCCTTATTCAAAAAGGAATTAATTATTGAATATTTTAAAGAGCAAAATAATTTAGAGCTGAGTATGGGCGACTATCAACTATGGCTTTTTATGTGTTCTCGTGCTAGAGTTTATAAATTGTCAGACAACACAGCATATTATAGAATTTTGCAAAATTCAGCCTCTGGACGAAATAATGCTTTAAAACTAAAGAAATTTGCTTTAGATGCACTGCAAATCACAAAACAGAACCTAAACAAGATTTCCTCAAAACAAGATACCGACGATATTTTGAGAGAAAGATATGGGCAATTGTTCAAAATACTAATTGATTCAAGAGATAGAGAATTTATAAAATACCAACTTTCTTTTTTTAAAACTGTAAACCATATTACAGTTTTAGATCTTAAAATATTTATCAAGGGAATTTGTAAAGTATATCTATAATGAAGTTATTATTTGTCCTCATAAATATGAATTTAGGAGGAACTGAAAAGTCGTTTTTAAATTTGATAGAAACCTTATCTACTGATGATGAGGTAACGCTATTATTATTGGAGAACTCAGGCGAACTTCTAAACGAAATTCCAGATAGAGTTAAAATTATTTATCTAGAAAATTCAAATGAGATCAATAAGGTTATCAACACCAGCTTTAATGTTTTATTTCTCCAATCGTTAAAACGACTAAAAGTTGCTACAGCATTCAAGTCTTTGCTGTACTACTTTATTTCTAAACTTGATGTCAAGAACGATTACTATTATTCATTTGTTAAAAATAAAGTTCCAAAAATTGATGCGTCTTTTGATTATGCTATTGCATTTGCAGGTCCGCATAGTTTTATAAGCAACTTTGTTATCCACAAAGTGAAGGCACATCATAAAATACAATGGATACATTTTGATGTTTCAAAAATTTACTTTAATAAAAATGTTATGAGCGCTATTTATCAGAAATTTGATAAAATAGTCTGTGTATCAGCGGATGTTATGACTCATTTTTTAAACGTTTTGCCAAAGTTGGTAACCAAAACTAAAGTGAAACATAATTTACTTTTGTTCGATAAAATTTTAGACTTAAGTACCGAGCCAATTAAAGCTTTCAATACCGATGTTGTTAATATTGTTACCGTAGGAAGACTCTCAAAAGAAAAAGGGCACGAGCAATTTTTACCAACGATGAAACGACTACAAGATAACGGATATAATTTTTGCTGGTACATCATTGGAGATGGCAATCAAAAACAGCATTTAGAAAGTGTAGTTGATAATTTCGGAATGAATAAATCAGTAGTGTTTTTAGGAAAAAAGGGGAATCCATATCCTTATTATAAGTCTTGTGATTTGTATTTGCAACCGTCCTTTTATGAAGGGCATTGTGTATCAATTCTAGAAGCAAAGTTTTTTAAAAAACCAATTGTATGTACTAATTTTTCAGGTGCTAGCGAGGAAATTATAAATAATGTCAACGGTATAATTGTAGATTTTAATGAAGATTCATTTTATAATGCATTAGAAAAACTGATACAGGACAAGCAATTGAGGGATAAAATGGGAGAGTATAATTCCAAATTTGAGTTTAGTAATCCATTGCAGTCATTTGATTTTTATATAAATTCTTAAAATACACCGTTTAAAAGCTTAATTCAATTTGAATTAGCTAGAAAATAATATTGAATGATCATGACTATAGTTTATTGTATTGGTGCTTTGATTAAACCGGGTGGTACCGAAAGTGTTTTGGTTAATAAAGCCAATTATTTGGCCGAACATTCTTCTCACAAAATTCATATCATTATTGCTGAACAACAAGGGCAACCTATTTGTTTTGATATTTCTCCTAAAGTTACCGTGCACGACATGGCTATTAGTACTTATTTTGGTACTAAGTTCAATGTAAAAGGGTTAACTTTTTTTTACAATGCCTATGTGTTGCGAAAGGTATATCAAAAACTTATTGACGCAATCAGTCCTGATATTATTTCTGTTTTAGAATTGGGCTATGATGATTTGATTATTCCAAAATTAAAAACCAAAGCAATAAAAATAAGAGAAATACATAGCTCTGATCAAGCCCAAAAAATTATTCGTGGTGGAACAAGTCTTTTTTCTAAAGACCTTTTGATGATGCATTGGCATAATTATTTGGCGAAACAATATGATACCATTGTTTTACTAACAGAGCAAGATGCACAAGATCGTTATTATTTTAAAAATAAGGAAGTACTACCCAATTGTGTAACTATGCCCTTTGATTTTCAAAAAGATTTTCAGAGTAAGCGTGTGATTAGTGTCGGCCGTTTAGATGTGTTTAAGAATTTTGCTGACCAAATTATGGTTTGGCGCTCTGTTGCCTCCTCACATCCTGATTGGGAATTGCATATCTATGGAGATGGGCCAGAAAAAGAGAAACTGCAAAAGTTGATAATTGATTTGCAATTAGAAAAGAATGTGTTTCTAAAAGGAATTTCAAAAGCTATTGCCCAAGAGTATAGTACTTCAGCATTTTTTATTTTTACCTCGTTAGCCGAAGGATTTGGGATGGTATTGGTAGAAGCCATGCAAATGCAATTACCTGTAATAGCTTACGACTGTCCATGCGGACCCTCAGCGATCATTGAAGATACCGCTAATGGTTTTTTAATCCCACTCAAAAATAAAAAGCTCTTGGAAGAAAAAATACTTTATTTAATAGGCAATCCAGAACAGCGCGAAATTATGGCCAATACTGCTTTACAAAGTAGTCAACAGTATCGACCAGAAATTATCATGCCAAAATGGATTCACCTTTTTGAAAGATTAATTACCAACCGATGAGTGATTTAATAAGTATCGTTGTACCTGTTTACAATGCACAAAATTACATCCTGCAATGTTTGCAAAGTATTTATTTGCAAACATATAGCTCTTATGAAGTACTGATAATTAATGATGGGTCTACAGATGCTAGCGCGCAAATAATACTTGATTTTATTAAAGATAAACCGCATTTTAGGTTGTTTACAAAGGTGAATGAAGGCGTTTCAGTGGCGCGCAATTACGGAATTGAACGAGCGTTAGGAAGCTATTTATCATTTATAGATGCAGATGATTACGTCGAGCGTCATTATTTAGAGAAATTGTTCGAGCCCTTTAAGAACAATTTAGAATTGGGCTTGAGTTGTGGCGGTTATTATGAGTTATCGCGTTATGCTAAGGACGGAATTTCTTTGCATGATTTTCAGGCAGTTCTTGACGAAAATACTATAGATGTTACCTTGTTTTATGATTATTTGTTTCACGGAGTGACTGGTGTATTGTGGGGAAAATTATTTGTTGCATCTATAGTTAGACAACATTCCATCTTGCTGCATCCTGAGATAAAGTTGTCAGAAGATTTAGTTTTTGTATTTGAATATGTGACTCATATTCGAAAGATTGCGCTAGTCAAAAGTCCGCTTTATTACTACAATCGTTTGCATGAAAATGGTTTGAGTGGCTTAATAACGCTGCAAAATATACCAGATTTAGAGCATGTTCATGATGCATTACTGCAGGTGGCAACTATCAATAAGTTACTTTTTTTAGAGCCAGTTATTCGGAATAGGTATAATAGTGGAGTTTTAAAAATAGCTCAAAGTATTTGCGCTAGCAAAGAGAATAGCTCTGGAAAAAAGAGTAAATTAAAACAGCTCTATACTTTGAGTAAAAGTAGGTTAACGCGTTTAGAAATACGTTCTTTGGAGCAAAAAATCTTATGGAAGTTGTTTGTAAACCGTTGGTTTATATGTTTAATAGTCGTTACATCCGTCTTCCAATTTTTAAGACGTTTGAAACGATCTTAAATATTTAAAAAAAAGGATAAAGGTTTTGCAGTACCTATAAAAAATAATTTATACTAATTTATTAATAATTCATGGAGATATCGGTTCAAAAATCAAATCAACTGAAGGCAGTTGCAGTTTTAATGATGCTGTTTCTTCATTTGTTTAATAGACCGTTCAAAGGTTTGTTTCAACCATTGCTGTTTATTGGCACGCAGTCTTTATCCTATTATATTTCGCTGTTTTGCGATGCTTGTGTGCCCATTTTTTGTTTTTTAAGCGGGTATGGATTGTATTTTAAATTTGTAAAAAATACTAATGCAATTTACAAACAAGAAAATTCGGATAGAATAAAAAAGTTGTATATAAATTATTGGATTATCCTATTACTATTTGCAGTCCTTTTAGGTTGGCTTATGAATGCGGATGGCCTACCTGGTGATCTAACAAAGTTTGTTTTGAATGTCACCGCTATAGATACTTCGTACAATAGCGCTTGGTGGTTTTTCTTTACTTACTTACTTTTAGTAGCTTCTTCGGCATATTTATTTTATATCATTGACAGGTTTCCGCTCCTTTTTTTGTCGGCTACCTTGTTAATAATTTATGTGATTGGTTTTTATTACAGGGTGTATCAGCCGGGAGCGTTTGATAATTTCGTGCTCAACTGGTTTCAAAGACAGTTGAGTTTGTATGCTACCTCACTGCTATCTTTTTGCTCAGGTGCTATGGCCTTAAAGTACAAGTGGAACACGAAAATGAGTTTTTTTTTTGCAACTCTAAAATTTAAAAATGCGCTAATTCTAGTTGCTATTGCGGTATTAATAGTTATTCACGGTGTTATTCCTAATTTTATAGTAGCACCATTTCTTGCAATTCCTTTTATTTTTTTATTCTGCCAGCTCAATTTGTCAAAAAATGTAGCACAAATTTTTGATTATGTTGCCCCGCATGCTACTAATATGTGGTTGGTACACATGTTTTTTTATGTGGTCTATTTCGAATCATTCATTTACAGTGCAACATACGTTTTACCTATTTTTTTTGTACTCGTTTCATGTAGTTTGTTTAGTTCAATAATTGTGAATTTGTTGAATAATGCAATTTTAAAAAAAACAAACTTAAGTAGTCTTTGATATGATGAGTAAATCCACAAGAATTCCCGAATTAGAGGCTTTAAGGGGTGTTGCCGCAATTAGTGTACTCTATTTTCATTATACTTTTTTTTTTCGATCTCAATTAAATTATGATTTTAATCCCTTTTTTGATTTTAAATATGGGCATCATGGTGTTGAATTATTTTTTATGATTAGTGGGTTCGTGATTTTTATGAGTTTGGAAACAATAAAAAGTGTAAAAGAATTTTTGTACAAGCGATTTATCCGATTGTATCCCACCTATTGGATCTGTTTATCGATTACATTGTTTGTTTTGTTATTTAATAACACAGATTCTTTCCAAGTGGCACCTGTTGAAAAAATTTTGAATGTGCTCATGTTTCACGGTCTTTTTTATATTAGTAATGTAGATGGTTCTTATTGGTCATTGTTACATGAATTACTATTTTATGCTTTAATGATTACCTTATGGAAGTTAAGTTTACTCCAGAAAATAGAACTTATATGTTTACTTTGGTTAGCACTTATGTATGCTGCTTTTTTACGACCCTCCATAATTGATATTGTGTTAAATCTTAAATTTGGAGTTTTCTTTATAATTGGTATACTCTTTAATTTATTGTATCAAAACAACAAAAATCGTATTGCTCAAATTATTTTAGTAATTGCATTAGTTAGTGTGTTTGTAATTCAAAGGAACCTTGAGGTTTTTTTATTTACATGTTTTTTTGCAAGTGTTTTTTATTTACTGATTTATAATAAGTTATCTTTTCTGAATACACCCATCTTAATATTTCT
Source organism: Flavobacterium turcicum (assembly GCF_011365745.1). Classification (GTDB taxonomy): domain Bacteria; phylum Bacteroidota; class Bacteroidia; order Flavobacteriales; family Flavobacteriaceae; genus Flavobacterium; species Flavobacterium turcicum. The sequence goes on from NZ_JAAOBY010000008.1 coordinate 150,684, forward strand.
AGGAAAAGTATCCTATCCTTTGTATTTAATACATCAAACCGTTGGTTTTATTTTAATTTATAATTTGATGAAAGCAGGTTTGCCACATTTTGGTTCAATTTTAGTAACGATGGCATTTGTCATAGGTTTAAGTTTCTTGATTTATGAATATTTAGAAAAACCCATTCTTAAAAAATTTAAATGAAGCTATTGTACATTACAAACGGTATCAATGGATCGGGCGGTCTAGAGCGTGTTCTATCTGTAAAGGCTTCATATTTAGCTGAAGTATACAATTACGATGTAACTATTCTTTGCTTGAATGATGGGCATGAAGACCCATTTTATCGTTTTTCAGATAAAATTAAAATGCTATCAATAACTGTGGCAGGGAATCCATTTCAGTATATCATGTCATATAAAAATGGGATTCAAAAAATAATTAAGACTATTGAACCTAATGTTGTTTCAGTTTGTGATGACGGTCTGAAAGGATTTTTCATCCCTAAAATTATTGGTTACAAGACACCAATTATTTATGAAAGGCATGCCTCTATTGAATTGGACAGGACCAATGGTCTTGCCAATACAATGAAACGAAAGTTAATGCAAAAACTAGCCGCTGACTTTACTGCTTTTATTGTGCTTACTAAAAGTAATTTGAACGAGTGGACTTCGAATAATTTGATTTGTATTCCTAATCCGCTAACTTTTTATCCTGCAACTTCAAGTACTTTAAATACTAACAGTGTCATTTTTGTGGGTTCTCAATCTCATAACAAAGGAGTAGATTTACTTTTACTAGCTTGGCAAGAAGTGACGAAAAAATTTCCTGATTGGAAATTATCATTCTACGGGAAGGGCCATCACGATCATAAATACGAAAAGTTAGCTACAAAACTTGAAATTGAACAGACTGTTTTTTTTAATGGGCCCGTACAAAATATAGAAAAAAAATACTTAGAATCGGCACTAATGGTTTTACCTTCAAGATCAGAGGGTTTTGGAATGGTGTTAATTGAGGCGATGGCTTGTGGAGTGCCATGTGTTAGCTTTGATTGTCCATCCGGTCCACGAGATATTATTCAAGATGCGGTCGATGGATACTTAGTGCCAGCTGAAGAGGTAGCAGCATTGGCACTCAAAATGATGGATTTAATGGCAGACGAAGAGAAGAGAATCCTTTTTGGTAGGCGAGCCAAGCTAAATGTGCAACGTTTTCTTCCAGCATCGGTTGTAAGTCAGTGGGATTTGCTCTTTAAAAAATTAATTTCATGAAAATAGTATTTAACACGGATCAAATATACCTGCACGGCGGAATTGAAAAAGTGATGGCAACAAAAGCCAATTATTTTGCGGATGAATTGGGTTACGATGTTACGATTCTTACCTGTGAGCAGCGCAACAATAAACCTTGTTATCCGTTGAGTGCCAAAATTAAGTTCCTGGATTTAGGTGTTGATTATCATAGAGAAAAAAGTTATTTTTCACTAGCTAATCTTGCTAAACTCCCATTGCATTTTTATAAATTAAATCGAGCCCTTCGTAAGTTACAACCCAACGCAGTCATTGTTTGTAATTTTGGTTTTGATTATTATGGGATGCCTTTTTTCTATAAAAGAGCAAAAAAAATTAAGGAGTTCCATTCTTCGCGTTATTTTGACAATAAAGCGCGAATTGAAAACAATTCGTTCTTTAAAAATCTTTACTTTAAATTTAACGATTGGATAGAGGCTAAATACGATCATTTGGTGGTGTTAAATAAAGATGAGGTTCCGTATTATAAAACGCAAAACGTTGTAGTAATTCCAAATCCTATAACTATCCCAGTTGATGTTGCACCTTTACAAAGTAATTTGGTCATTGCTGCCGGTAGAATTTCTCCAGTAAAAGGGTTTGACCATTTGATTCAAGCTTGGAAAACTATTCATCTTAATGCTCCCGAGTGGGAATTACACATTTACGGTGAGGATTATGTAGGCACACAAGAAAAATTGGAGCTTTTAATTGCAGAGCAACAGTTACAAAAGACGATTTTTTTTAAAGGAAGTAGTACCAACATGCTACAAACTTTTCAAAACTACAGTTTGTACGCGATGAGTTCTATAACAGAATGTTTTCCGATGGTATTGCTTGAAGCTTTATCTGTAGGACTTCCTGTTGTGTCCTTTGATTGCCCCAACGGGCCACGAAATATAATTACTGACGGCGAAGATGGATTGCTTGCCATCAATCAAAATGCTGAGGACTTAGCTAAAAAAATGTTATTTTTGATGCAAAATGAAGAAAAGCGCCAATTTTTTGGACAAAATGCAAAACGAAACAGCACACACTTTTCTACAGCAGTAGTCATGAAACAATGGCTCAATTTATTACATTTTTGATACTATGCTTGACTTTATACCATTAGCCTTTTATACTAAAATTTACTATTATTTTTTATTGATGGTTGTTTTGGTAACATATATCCGTTCAAATTCTACTGAAATAACTGCTCCAAAAAGTATTGCTGCCAATCAGTCTTTAGGTTATTTTATATTGTTTTTCAGTATACTTTATATTGGTTTTCGTCCTATAAGTGGGGCTTATTTTGGTGATATGGGAACTTATGCTACCACATTTGAGCTATACCAAAATGGGGATATGAATATGTTTAAAGAAGATGTTGTATTTGATTTTTTCATGCAGGTTTGTGCTAAAATCATGAGCGTACAATTTTTTTTTGTAACCTGTGTATTGTTATACGTTTTACCTTTATGGTTTGCTTCTAAAAAATGGTTTGCGGGATATTCTTATTACTCCTTTTTGGCGCTTTTAATCTCATTTTCATTTTGGAGCTACGGCACCAATGGGATTAGAAATGGTATTGCTACATCCCTTTTTTTGTATGCTTTATCCAGAGAAAAATTAGCTTACAAATTGATGCTGGTTGCACTGTCAATCGGAGTTCATAAATCATTAGTCATTCCAGCTGTGGCGTTAGCTTTAACTTATTTTTATAAAAATCCTAAATCGTACTTTTACGCATGGATACTTTGTATTCCTCTGTCGTTAGTAGCAGGAGGTTTTTGGGAATCATTATTTTCAGGTTTGATGGGGGATGAACGATCAAGTTATTTGACAAGTGGAAATATCAATGATGACTCTTTTTCAAGTACTGGTTTTCGCTGGGATTTCGTTGTCTACAGTGCGGCTGCGGTGTACTGTGCTTATTTTTTTATTTTTAAGAAAAATTTTAATAACCCTACCTACAACCGGTTGGTCAGTATATATTTAACAGCAAATGGTTTTTGGATATTGGTTATCCGAGCGAATTTCAGCAACCGATTTGCCTATTTATCTTGGTTTATGATGGGACTCATTATTGTATATCCTTTCTTAACCAAAATTCAAGTAAAAAACCAACATAAGGTATTAGGAATGGTACTGATGGCGTATTTCGGTTTTACTTTTTTAATGAATGTAATTTTAGCTGCCTAATAATGAAGACACTTACTGTATTTACACCCACATTTAATCGTGCCTATTGTTTGCATCAAGTATACGATAGTTTGTGTGCTCAAACGGCTCAAGATTTTGAATGGTTAGTCATTGATGATGGTTCAACTGATGGAACTCAAGAACTTGTAGCGACCTGGATAGCCGAGAATCGCATCACTATAAAATACTGTTACAAAGAAAACGGTGGGATGCATACGGGGCACAATAAAGCCTACGAAATAATAGAAACGCCATTTAATGTTTGTATTGACTCTGATGATTACATGCCGCCAAATGCAGTTGCAATTATTATAGAAGAACTCCAAGGATTAGATGATAGTTTTTCAGGTATCATTGGCCTAGATGCAGACCAAAAAGGGAATGTAATTGGCACAACAATTCCCGAGTCGTTAAGTCGCTGTAAACTCAATGAGTTGTACAGCAGGCATGGTGTACAAGGAGATAAAAAAATGGTATATAGAACAGCTTTAATGAAGAAGTGTCCTCCTTATCCAGAATACAAAGGCGAAAAATTTGTACCCTTAGATTACAAATGTTTATTGCTAGATCAAGAGTACGATTTAAAACCCGTTAATCAAGTGCTGTGTGTTGTAGAATACCAACTTGATGGTTCTAGTTTAAATATTTTTAAACAATACCGCAAAAATCCACGTGGTTTTGCGTTTTCTAGATTGAGCAGAATTGAGTTTGGGAGCACATTTAAGGAACGCTTTAAAAATGCGATCCATTTGGTATCTTCTGCTTTGTTTGCGCGAGATTTATCGCTTCTAGTGCAATCTCGAAATCATCTTTTAGTATTTTTTGCAATTCCTTTTGGTGTTTTATTGCATTGTTATGTTCTTTTAAAAACCACAAGTTAAATAGTTATGAAAATACTACATATCATAAATAGTTTAGCAACGGGTGGTGCAGAAAAATTACTACTTGAGACGATTCCGTTGTATCACCAAAAAAATATACAAGTTGATCTTTTGGTATTACAAGATCATGACTCTCCATTTTTGCTAGAACTTAAAAAGTTACAATGCACAACAATATATTCTTTAGGAACTCGATCGGTATATAATCCGCTCAACGTTTTTAAAATTATACCATTTCTGAAAAAGTACGATATTGTACATGTACACTTATTTCCTGCGCAGTATTGGGTTGTTTTGGCTAAAATATTGTCATTATCAAAAGTGAAACTACTCTTCACCGAGCACAACACTAGCAACCGTCGACTTGCAAATAGTTTTTTTCGAATAGTAGACAAACAAGTATATCGTTTCTACCATCGTATCGTATGTATCACTAATGAAATACAGACAATTTTACTAGCCCATACTTCTTTACCAAAGTCTCGATTTACCGTTATTGAAAATGGTGTGAATTTATCAAAAATTGAACAAGCACAACCGTTGTCATGGTCAGAGATTGATAAAAGAATTCAGGCAAAGGATACAATATTAATTCAAGTGGCTGGTTTTCGCGAGCAAAAAGACCAAATGACTCTTATAAAAGCGCTGGTTCAATTACCTACTTCGATTAAATTGGTTTTAGTGGGTGAAGGAATTTTAAAAAATGATTGTGAAAGTATAGCCAAAGAATTAGGACTGCAAGACCGAGTCTTTTTTATAGGTCTACGTATGAACGTTCCACAATTGCTTAAATCAGCTGATATTGTGGTCTTATCATCACACTATGAAGGGTTGTCACTTTCAAGTATTGAAGGCATGGCCGCGGGTAAACCCTTTGTAGCTTCAAATGTTCCTGGATTAGCTGAGGTAGTGCAAGGAGCTGGGATTCTTTTTCCTGTTGGAAATGAAGTGCATTTGGCAGTTGAAATTTCAAAATTATTGGAAGATAAAGTACACTATAACAAAGTTGCTCAGGCTTGCCAAGAGAGAGCGGGGGAGTACGACATTCACAAAATGGTTGATAAACACATAAAGTTATATGAAAGTGTCTGTTAAACCAAAACTGATCCGAACGTCAACTGTAGCCATGTCTTTAGATTATTTATTGAAAGGGCAGCTCGCTTTTTTAAATGAAAAATACGATGTAGTTGCAGTTTCAGGCGCAGATGATCACTTAGAAACAGTGGCGTCAAGAGAAAAAGTGCGAACTGTCTCAGTGCCTATACATCGACAAATCAAACCGTGGCAGGACCTTATTTCTTTATGGAAATTGTATCGCTTGTTTCTGATAGAAAAGCCTCAGATTGTTCATTCTATAACGCCAAAAGCAGGCTTGTTAAGTATGACCGCAGCTTTTTTCGCTAGAGTTCCAGTAAGGATGCATACGTTCACTGGATTAATTTTTCCTTCAAAAACAGGTATCCTTCAACAAATTTTAATTGTAATGGATAAAATTCTGTGTTTGTTTGCCACACATATTTATCCAGAGGGGCAAGGAGTTCTTCAGGATTTAAAAAAGTTTGGCATAACTAATAAAAAGCTATCGGTATTGGCAAACGGTAATGTGAACGGAATTGATGTAGAATATTTTGACCCCAAACAACTAGAACCAGCTCAAATTGTCGCACTAAAACAAGAATTGAAGATTGAAGTAACTGATTTTGTTTATATTTTTGTTGGTCGTTTAGTAGCAGATAAAGGTATAAAAGAATTGGTGGCTGCCTTTTTGAAATTGGAGTCACAAGCTAGCGGAGTCAAACTACTTTTAGTCGGTCCACTAGAGCCTGAGCTCGACCCCCTTGATGCACAAACTTTGCAGGCCATCAGTCAGTCAAACAACATTTTGCATCTTGGGTTTCAAAAAGACGTACGTCAATATTTTTCAATAGCCAATGCACTCGTGTTTCCTAGCTACCGCGAAGGTTTCCCAAATGTAGTATTGCAAGCAGGAGCTATGGGATTGCCCACAATTGCAACCGATATATCGGGATGTAATGAAATAATTAAACGGGGATACAACGGAATTTTAGTACCTGTTAAAGACGAAGTAAAACTTTTTGATAGCATGTTTCAATTGGCGACAAATAGTGTGTTTTGTAACGAGCTAGCTTCTAATTCACGAAGTGTAATTGTTGAAAAGTACCAACAGAGATTAGTTTGGGAAGCCATTGAGAACGAGTATAATAGAATAGTAAATCATGTATAAAGGTTTTTTTAAAATCATTTTTGATAAAGTAGCCAGTTTAATAGGACTAGTTTTGCTTAGTCCTGTATTTTTAATTTGTACCATAGGATTGTTTTTTGCCAATCAAGGAAAGCCCTTTTTCTATCAAAGTAGGCCTGGTAAACGTGGGAAAGTGTTTCGAATTATTAAGTTCAAAACAATGAATGAAAAAAAGGACACAAATGGTAAATTACTTTCAGACGCAGAGCGATTGACAGCAATTGGGACTTTTGTTCGCAAAACGTCATTAGATGAAATTCCTCAATTAATTAATGTGCTAAAAGGTGATATGAGTTTGATTGGTCCAAGGCCTTTGCTAGTCTCTTATTTACATTTATACTCTGATTTTCAAAATCGCAGGCATGAAGTAAAGCCAGGAATAACAGGATGGGCTCAGGTCAATGGTCGCAATGCAATAAGTTGGGATAAAAAATTTGAATTGGATGTATATTATGTAGATCATCAGTCTTTTGCACTGGATTTCAAAATTTTATTATTGACAATTCAAAAAGTAGTAAAAAGCGAAGGTATTAACGCTGCTAATGCAGCAACAATTGAACCTTTCAATGGCTGAAAAGTTATTTTTGTATGGGGCCAGTGGTCATGGTAAAGTTTTGTTAGACCTAATTCAATCGAATAAGCAATCGGTCGATGGCGTTGTTGATGACAACCCGCTTTTGTACGATTTAATGGGAGTTCCAGTATATAGGAGTAGTAAATTAAATCACTTTCAGGGGGAGTTACTTATTTCAATTGGAGACAATGCCGTGCGTAAAGCAATTGTAACGTCTTGGTCCTTTAAAAAATTCTTCAAAGCAATTCATTCTAGAGCTACTGTTTCTTCCTATGCAAATGTAGGGGATGGTTCGGTTGTGATGGCGAACGCTGTTGTGCATGCGGATGTACAAATTGGAGCCCATTGTATAGTAAATACGGGGGCTGTGGTAGAACATGATTGTACCATCGGTGATTTTGTACATATTTCACCTTGCGCTGCTATAGCAGGTAATGTTGTAGTAGGTGAGGGAACACAAGTTGGCATTGGAGCTTGTGTCATTCAGGGAATTCAAATTGGTAAATGGGTTACAATAGGCGCAGGAGCCGTTATTATTAAAGATGTACCAGATTATGCTGTTGTAGTTGGTAATCCTGGAAAAATTATAAAATATAAAAAGAATGAATAATTCAAAAATTTGGTTGTCCTCTCCACATATGGGAGGCAATGAACAAAAATACGTACAAGAGGCTTTTGATACCAATTGGGTTGCTCCGCTAGGACCAAATGTTACTGGCTTTGAAAAAGATTTAGAATCGTACTTAGGGAACAATGCACATGTTGGCGCTTTAAGTTCAGGTACAGCAGCATTGCATTTAGGGTTGGTGCTCCTCGGGGTAAAGGCTGGTGACGTAGTTTTATGCCAAAGTATGACTTTTTCTGCATCAGCAAATCCAATTTTGTATCAAGGTGCAATACCAGTGTTTATTGATAGCGAGACTGCGACATGGAATCTTTGCCCCGTAGCACTTGAGAAAGCAATTGTACAGGAAACAGCCAAAGGGAAAAAGCCTAAGGCTATTATTGCAGTGCACTTGTATGGAGTTCCTTATCAAATTGAAGCCATCAGAGCGATAGCTGATCAATACGAGATTCCAATTTTAGAAGACAGCGCAGAAGCGTTGGGCAGTACTTACAAGGGCCAAAAATGTGGCACCTTTGGTGATATTGCAGCATTGTCTTTCAATGGTAACAAAATCATTACTACTTCTGGAGGTGGTGCTTTGGTAGCACAATCTGAGGCAATCAAGGAGCGAGCCATTTTTTATGCTACTCAAGCTAGAGATGCAGCACCGCATTACCAACACAGTGAAATTGGCTATAATTACAGAATGAGTAACATTTGTGCTGGAATTGGTCGCGGACAAATGGAAGTACTGGATGATCATGTAGCTAAACGTCGCGAAATGCATGATTTTTACGAAGAATTATTTCAAGATGAAGAGGGTATCACTGTTTTCTCTTCGCCTGACTCGGATTATTTTGCAAATTATTGGCTAAGCGCTATCGTGATTGATCCTGCAAAAACAAATGGCTTAACTAGTGAACAGTTGCGCTTGGCACTCGACGCAGAACAAATTGAGTCAAGACCATTATGGAAACCAATGCACTTACAACCAATTTTTGAACAATATGCCTATTATGGTACGACGGTTTCTCAGGACCTGTTTGAAAATGGATTGTGTTTGCCTTCAGGGTCTAATTTGACTGATGCTGATAAAACGCGTATTAAACAAGCGATATTGAAGGTGCTGCTTAATTACAAATAATTAGGGGTGATTTCCACAAGGTCAGTTCGAGTGTTTTTAATTACGAAATTAAAACATAGCCTATATCAAAAAACACTCTAATTGGCAGGGAATTATAATCGATAATTAATGCAATCAAAAGGTCATATTTTAAAAGAACCTCATTGAAAGTGCTTTTGAAATACTCCATACATATCCCGTAGATACCCTATACATAGCCCGAAGGAACCCGTATGTTATTTGAAGGTGAACAAGGTAGCTTACTTCAAAAACATTTATCGAAATAAAGGTGTACAATGGCCTATTTTAATTATTATATTTGTACTGTAAGTAATATTAAATAAATCAAAAATTTTGGGTAATTCTTCTAAGAAAAAATCGATTAAATTTATTGCTTCATTGGCAGAAAAGCTGAATGTGAGACTAAACATGAAAAATTTAGGCTACCTACCAAGGTGGATCATTGTAAGTATTGACATGATGGTGTTAATGGTTTGCTTTGTGTCTACTTTTTTGATATTCCAAGGGATGCGAATGAGTTATATTGTAACTCATCACAACGTAGCATTTATATGTTCTTTTTTTGGGACAAACTTGTTTTTCTTTTGGCTATTTCGAACTTATTCTGGAATTATAAGACATTCATCTTACATCGATGCAGTAAAATTATTCTTCTCTCAAGCCTCAGTATTGATTGTCTTTGTACTGCTGAATTTTATTTGCTTGGTTTCTCTTGGTTTCAAGCCTTTACTAAACACCGCTTTGTTTTTTAATACCACTTTGTCTTTTTGTGGTTTATTTTTATACCGCGTTTTGGTAAAACAAGCTTTCGAATTGTATTTCTCAGATAAAAAGAGCGCAAATCTAATTCGAACGGTAATTTACGGTACTGATGCAAATGCAATTTCTGTTGCCAATGCGCTTAATTTTGAAACCCCTTCTCGTTTTAAAATTGTGGGGTTTGTGGATAAAAACAATCAAAATGCATCCAAAAGGATGTTAGACTTACCCATATTGGTGCTCAAAAAGAAATTGCCAACATTGATGCGATCTGTAAATGCTCAAAGTGTCATTATTGCAGATAAGTCTTTGTCTAAAGAAGATCAAATTGCATTTGTAGATCAATGTTTGGAATACAATTTAAAAGTTTATACAGTACCTTTAATTTCGGATTGGGAAAATCAAAAGGAGATTTCTCAAAAAGTGAAGACAATTGAAATTGAAGATTTGTTAGAGCGTAAGCCTATCGTTTTAGATAACAAAGGGATTTCTAAACAATTAAAAGATAAAGTTATCTTAATCACGGGAGCAGCCGGATCAATAGGTAGTGAAATCGTAAGACAAGTAATCACTTTTAATCCAAAATTGGTCATCATGCTGGATCAGGCTGAAACGCCTTTGCATCATTTACAGCTAGAAACTGGAGTTTTAAGGAGTGACGCAGAGATTCGCACCATTATTGGTGATATCCGCAACCTTAAAGCAATGGATATGGTTTTTAAAACCTATGCTCCTCAAGTTGTTTTTCATGCTGCAGCATACAAACATGTACCTTTAATGGAGGATAATCCTTGTCAAGCCGTTTTTACGAATGTAGTAGGCACAAAGATATTAGCAGATTTATCTTGTTTGTACAAGGTCAAAAAATTTGTAATGGTCTCTACCGATAAGGCAGTAAACCCAAGTAATGTAATGGGTGCTAGCAAAAGAATCGCAGAGAAATACGTGCAATCGCTACAGTTAAAAAATCGACAAGAAAACGAAAAAGCAGCCACAAAATTTATTACTACACGATTTGGTAATGTTTTAGGATCTAATGGATCTGTAGTACCGCTTTTTACAAAACAAATTGCGCAAGGCGGTCCTGTGACCATAACTCACAAAGATATTATCCGTTATTTCATGACCATTCCCGAGGCTTGCCAATTGGTACTTGAAGCGGGCGCAATGGGTAAAGGAGGTGAAATTTACATTTTTGATATGGGTAAACCTGTCAGAATTATAGATTTAGCTCGTAAAATGATAAAATTAGCGGGATTTGTGCCTGAAAAAGACATAAAGATTGAAGTAGTGGGTTTACGACCAGGAGAAAAACTATACGAAGAACTACTCAATGATACCTCAAAGTCTATTCCAACACATCATGCCAAAATTATGATTGCACAAGAAATTCAAGAGGAATATGAGAATCTTCACCAGGAGATTTATGAATTGATCTCTATTTCTAAAAACTTTGCAGGTGATGCCATCGTTGGGCAAATGAAAAAAATTGTACCCGAATTCAAAAGCATGAACTCTAGTTTCGAAACACTAGATAAGTAACATAAATACATACACATTAATTTAATTAAACGAAACAGGCATCCAATCGCCTGTTTTTTTATGCTCTTGATTTTATGATCCTGTAGAGTGCTCTTGATGTCAATTTTAAAGTAGATCATGACAATTTGCTCACAAGTGAAGCGCCAGCAAAATACAATGAAAAGCTATTGGTTTTTACAAGTAACTAGTGTCGGAAATTAGCATAATTATTCTTCCCAAATTCCTCGATTCACCCTAGTAAAGCTGCGCAAGCTGTTGAAAATTTTCCGCTATTTTCCAGCACAATAAATAGTAGAAGTGAAATTTTTGGACAATTATCCTCAGAGTTTAGTACGAAATAAAGCGCAGGGTAGATTGACGCAAGTTGGAGCATCGCCGCATAGGTTAATGCTAGAATTTAAAAGCTTCTTAGCTTAAATCTGGCAAGTTTGTATGATTATAATTACTATCTTTGCCGTCTTTTAAACTAAGAAATATGAAACACATTCTTTTACAAAAAACAGCAATCTTTGTGGTTTTTGTAGTATTGTTGTGCTCTTGCGCTTCGCGTAAGGATATGATTTATTATCAAGATGTTGATAATCAATCAAATCAAAAAGGCTTAAATAGCTATGAAATTAAAATACAACCTGATGACCTATTGTTACTCACTGTTTACGCAGACGATCCCGAGGCTGTAAAGTCATTCAATTTAAATATGTCAACAGAGTTGACATCAGGAAGCTCGGCTGGATCCTCTTATTTAGTGGATGCTAATGGGTACATTGACCTCCCAACAGTTGGTAAATTCAAAATAAGTGGTTTATCTCGTAGTGAGGCTTTAAAATCACTAGAGCAGGAGTTATCTAAATACATAAAAAAACCGATCGTTAGTCTTCGAATTAGTAATTTTAAAGTCTCAGTACAAGGAGAAGTTGCTGCACCAGGAAGTTATCCAATAGCATCTGAAAGAGTGACTCTGATCGAAGCGCTCAGTATGGCAGGAGATTTAACGGTGTATGGTAAAAGAAATAATATTTTGGTGATTCGCGAGGTTGAAGGGGTTCGTTCTTATAATAGAATTGATATCACAAAAGCTGAATTTATGAATTCACCTTTTTACTATTTGTCACAAAATGATGTGGTATACGTAGAGCCAAATCAAAATAAAATTGATGGATCTGCTGTAGGGCCGAGTATTAATTTAATATTTTCCGTTACAGGTATACTAATATCATTGGCAACTTTCATAATCACCACTCTAAAATAAGCTATAACCATGGAAAACAATTCTATGATAAATGACACACCAGAACAGGATTTTCAAATTAGGGCTATTGTAGATCAGTATGTTTCCTATTGGAGGTGGTTTGTTTTGGGAGTGGCAATTACGATGAGTGTAGCTTACATTTATTTGCGCTATTCCATTCCGCAATACAGAGCAGCGACAACAATTTTAGTTAAGGATGACAAAAAAGGAGGCTTATCTTCAGAGCTATCTGCTTTCGCAGATATGGGTATAAGTGGTGGTAAAAGTAATTTAGACAACGAAATTGAAATTCTCAAATCTCGAAGTTTGGTAGAGAATACCGTTCGTAAAATGAACTTGAATATTGCGTTTATTGTTGAAGGTAAAGTGCTTAGTACCAATTTGTACAATAAAGCACCAATTCTACTAACTTATCTTGAAAAGAAATCTGATTTCTACAACGAAGGTCGATCCTATCAATTTTGGGCATTGTCGAATGATACATTTCAATTTATTGATTTATTGGGGCAAGGAAATGTCTTAGAAGGAGGAAAAAAAGTGTTTCGTTATGGGCAACCTATACGCACTAAGTATGGAACTTTGGTGATTAACAAATCCTTGGTCAATACGCAACCTTACAATGATGAGGTGCGTCCAATCAAAATCATAATCAACCCTCTAGAAGGTGTAGCAGCTAGTTTTAGGTCACGCTTAAGTGTAGCTTTGTTGAGCAAAACGAGTAGTGTAGTAGAGTTGTCCCTTGTAGATCCTGTAGTAGAACAAGCGGAAGATTTTTTGAATAATTTGGTGCAAAATTACAATGAAGAAGCTGCCGCCGATAAAAACTTCATTTCTGAAAACACTTCCAAATTCATAGCAAATCGTTTGGCTTTAATTACTGAAGAGTTAGATGGTGTTGAAAAAAATGTAGAAAGTTTTAAAACGGGAAATCAGCTAACCAATATCGAGGCAGAAGCACAGCTTTTTATAGAAGGTTCAAGCGAGTATGACAAAAAAGGTATTGAGACAGATATTCAATTGAATGTAATTACATCGTTGACTGATTTTTTAAAGAAAAGTACACCTTCGGATTTATTACCAACTAATATTGCAAGTGGAGAAGCGCAAGAACTTATCCAAGAGTACAATCAGTTAGTTTTGACACGCAATCGTGTTCTTAAAACGGCAACAGAGGTCAATCCAACGGTAGTTAAAATTAGTGAACAGATCAATGCTTTGAAATCAAATGTTGCAGCTAGTTTGAGTCGTCAAAAAAACAATTTGATGATTCAAAAGAGAGATTTAGGGAGTCAAGAAGGTGTTTTTAACAGTAAAATAAAAAAAATCCCGTCGCAAGAACGTCAATTTAGGGTAATTGCACGCCAACAAAAAGTAAAGGAAGAATTGTACTTGTATCTTTTGCAAAAACGCGAAGAGACTGCTATAGCGCTTGCTGCAACTGAGTCAATTGCACGTGTTGTAGACTCTGCAAAAGGATCATACACTCCAATTTCACCTAAAAAAAGCATTATCTATCTAGGTGCTCTTTTGCTAGGTTTGTTAATTCCTTTCGCAATCATTTATTTGCTTGACCTTTTAGATACTAAAATTAAAAGCCGTTTGGATTTGGAAGGTAAATCACCAATTCCTTTTATCGGTGACGTGCCTTCGTCCGATTCTCCTTCTGAAATTATAAAATCAGAGAGTAGAACCAGTTCAGCCGAAGCGTTACGAATCATACGAACGAATCTAGAGTTTATGTTGACCAAGGTGCCAGAAGGTATTGCAAAAACAATTTTCTTGACGTCAACCTTTCCTAAAGAAGGTAAAACCTTTGTATCGGTAAATTTAGCGGCGACTTTTGCATTGTCAGGAAAAAAAGTTTTATTAATCGGAATGGATATTCGTAATCCTAGACTAGATGAGTACTTGTCAATTCCAGATCGTGGTGTAACTAATTATTTGTCTAGCAAAACCCTAGTTTTAGAAGATTTAATTGTGAAATACGATGGTTTCGAAGATTTTCATATTTTACCAGCGGGAATTATTCCTCCCAACCCAGCGGAGTTGTTAATGAATAAAAAAGTAGATGGACTCTTTGAATCACTCAAAAAACAATACGATTACATCATAGTCGATACGGCTCCCGTAAGTTTAGTGACAGATACGTTATTAATTGCTAAGCATGCGGATTGCTTTATCTACGTAGCTCGTGCTAATTTCTTAGAAAAACGAATGCTTAATATACCAAACACTTTGTATAAAGAACAAAAGTTGCCTAACATGTGTCTGCTTCTTAATGATACAGATTCTACAAAAGGCTATGGGTACGGTTATGGTTATGGAGTACAAATAGAGAAAAAAGTTTGGTACAAACGACTACTAGGAATTAAATAGAGAATACCTTCAAAAAAAACGGGTACTGTAGTGCAAAGCTATAGTACCCGTTTTTTTATATTAAGTGATCAAGCTTTAGTAAGCCTGTTTTAAAGACTTATATTTTTAAAAAATTGATTGTTAGCAATAGCCTCTTCAAGTGGTTTTAGGTCTTTTATAAGTACTTTATTTTCAAAAGCAGCAATATGTTTCAAATGATGTACATCCGTTCCGACATAAGTATACATACCTTTCTGTAGTAATTGATTTGCGATTTTTGTAATTGCTTCACCATAATACCCTACCACCGAAAGTAGGTTCAATTGAAAGACACAGCCTGCTCGCAAAAGTTTATCATATTCACTATTATTATTGTGATAAAAAAGGTATCGCTCAGGATGTGCTAACACAGGAATATATCCTGCCACTTGCAAGTCAAACAAAATACTGTAAAGCTGTATTGGTGCATTAATGTATGACATTTCTACTAACACATAATTATCTTTTAAAGTCAATAGAGTGCCTTGTTGAAAAAGTGTGACAAACTGGTCGTCCATCAAATATTCAGCTGCAGCTTTAAAAGGCAATGCAAATCCGTTAGTATGTAAGTCAAGCAAGGTTGATTGTTCCTTGTCAATAATACCCTCCTTGGTGTTGTTCCATACATGTTGAATAATATGAGGAGTAGTAATGATCTCAGAAATCCCAAAACTTTGCAACGCCTTTACAAGAGTATGGGTGTCGTTCATCGTTTTAGCTCCATCATCAATACCTGGAAGCAAGTGAGAGTGTATGTCAATATGATGATCAGGGATCAAGTCCCTCAAGATCGGTTTGGGTTTTAAGAATGTAAACATGTTGCAAATATAAATAAAGTCTCCTATTATTGTACGGCTCTTTGTGTATTCAATTTTGATGCATTACTCTATATTTATTGCAGCTCACATTGTCTGTGAATAGTGTCTCCCTTTTGGCGTTCCGTCTTTCTTGCTCTTGCCTTTTGTTTAGGCAAGATCAAGTAAGTCGTCGGGCTATTCGCTGCAAGTCCTCGCCACTCCCTCAATAGGGTCGTGCCTGTGGGCTTTACGCTGCTATCCCTAACGCGAGCTGCACTTATTGATGACGAATTTTGCAATAGCTACCTATATATAGTAAAGCTTTATTGAAGACTATATAGGAAGACCAATTACCAAATCACGGTCCAAATCCCTAAGTAAACACCCAAAACCACCCTAACGATCGTATTGATCAAAAAAACTTCCTAGTTAACCCCTTTGATTTTAAGTTACTTAAAAAATAGTTTGCAATTAAGTTTAAAAAAGGCTTGTAAAAGCGAATAAAGGTTGTAGTTTTGCACCCGCAAACAGCGCAACGTTCTAATAAAAACTGAAAACAAACGAGAAAACAATTTTTAAAAAAAGATTGCAAAAAGTTTGCCAGAGTTA
>NZ_JAAOBY010000009.1 GCF_011365745.1 Flavobacterium turcicum
CTTGCAAGAACGATCCAGCAAGTGTTTAATTAATTATTTTTGTTTAATAATCTGTATCGATTATTTAGGACTAGTCAGATCGAAAATTTTACTTTTCAATTTCACGCATACTTTCCATTTTCTTATTGGCTAAGAAACCGGTAATATCCTCAAAGTGCTCTACCACACGTTTGTTTCCAAATTCAAATACTTTAGTCGCCAATCCGTCAAGGAAATCACGATCGTGCGAAACCAAAATTAAAGTACCATCAAAATCACGCAAGGCATCTTTGATAATGTCTTTGGTTTTCATGTCTAAGTGATTCGAAGGCTCATCCAGAATTAATAAATTCACTGGCTCAAGCAACAATTTAATCATCGCCAAACGTGTTTTCTCACCTCCAGAAAGTACCTTTACTTTTTTGGTCACATCGTCACCATGAAACATAAACGCACCCAAAATATTTTTAATTTGAGTTCGTACGTCCCCTACTGCAATACCGTCAATTGTTTCAAAAATAGTAGCATTTTCATCTAATAAAGCCGCTTGGTTTTGAGCAAAATAACCAATTTGCGCATTGTGTCCAATTTCTACACTACCTGAATCAATACCAATTTCTTTCATAATGGCTTTGATCATAGTCGATTTACCTTCACCATTTTTACCTACAAAGGCAACTTTTTGACCTCTTTCGATCACTAAATTTGCATCTTTAAAAACCACATGATCGCCATACGATTTCGACATTTCTTTCACAATCACAGGATATTGTCCCGAACGCGCTGCAGGAGGAAATTTCAAACGCAAGGCAGAAGTATCCACTTCGTCAACCTCTACAAGAACTAATTTTTCTAACATTTTAACTCTCGATTGAACGGCATCTGTCTTAGAGAAAGTACCACGAAACCTATCAATAAAAGCTTGATTGTCTGCAATAAAACGTTGTTGCTCATCGTATGCTTTTTGCTGGTGAATACGACGGTCTTTGCGCAACTCTAAGTAATGCGTATACTTGGCTTTATAATCATAAATACGTCCCATTGTTACTTCAATAGTACGGTTGGTAATATTATCAACAAAAGCTCTATCGTGCGAAATTACCACAACCGCTTTAGCCGAATTAATCAAAAAGTCTTCTAACCATTGAATACTTTCGATATCCATGTGGTTGGTAGGCTCATCTAGTAAAATTAAATCGGGTTTTCTCAAAAGAATTTTAGCCAACTCGATACGCATTCTCCATCCTCCGGAAAACTCAGAAGTTTGACGAGTAAAATCAGTACGCTCAAACCCTAAACCAGTTAGAATTTTTTCTACTTCAGCTTCATAATTTATCTCTTCGATGGCATAAAATTTCTCACTCAAATCAGAAACGCGCTCGATCAACTTCATGTACGCATCACTTTCATAATCAGTACGAATGGTTAATTGTTCGTTGATTTCGTCAATTTCAGCTTTCATGGCAAAAACTTCCCCAAAAGCTTTTGAAGCTTCTTCAAGCACAGTAGCTCCATCAGTTGTTAGTAAATGCTGTGGCAAATAAGCCACGACAGCCTCTTTTGGTGCCGAGATATTTCCTGTTGAAGGTTTACTTTGTCCTGCAATAATTTTAAGTAAGGTAGATTTACCCGCGCCATTTTTACCCATTAGGGCGATTTTGTCATTTTCATTAATGGCAAAAGAAACATCACTAAAAAGCGTTGTACCACCAAATTGCACTGAAATATCGTTTACTGTAATCATTATTTGAGTTTAAAGTTTTATGTTCAAAAGTGTAAAGGATTCCATATTTTATGAAACCGTTTTTTGAAGGTGCAAAGATAGATTAAATACAGAATTAGGCAATTGATATTTTTAATACTAATTATTAAAAGGATATTTACTTAGAAAATTAAAACATCTATAAAGTAAATTGAATTTAGACAACAATAATACCAAAATGGGGTCCAAAAAACCAAACTAGGTAATACATCATATAAATGATTAGTAATCAAAATACAATAGTTTTCATTTTTTACAATTTTGCATCCCTAAATTATCATCCTATCACTTAGACAATATTCGAGATAATTCTGAAATATACTCTACGTTCTCATTCATACCAATATGCCCTTGATCTTTTAAAGTAAAGAAATGATCCGTTGGTTTCAATATTTTACTTAATCTTTCAGAGTTGGAAATAGGAATTATTCTATCCAAATCTCCATGAAAAATATAAATAGGTGCTTTAACTTTTGTTATCAACTTATTTGTTTCAAATTTAAATTTCTTTAAAAAATCAGGGACAAATGGAACTCTAGAATCGGAATATTCTAAAAAATTATAATAAGGAGACTGCAAAATTAAATATTTAGGATTTGACATCGATGATAAATAAACAGCCGGACCAGTACCTATTGAATAACCTATTACAATTATTTTGTCTTCTTGATATTTTGATAACATTTTCTGATAAGCAAGCAAAACATCCTTGTAAACATGTCCTTCATTTTCAATTACACCTTCACTCTTTCCGAATCCTCTGTAATCCAAAATAAAAATATCATATCCCAAATTATTATAAATATTGGCAATGTCACCCCAAGTATCCAGACCACCTGAATTTCCATGCAAATAAAACAGTAGACCTTTAGATTCTTTAACCTTGAATAAAATACCGTGCAACTTTATATTATCTGACGATGGAATAACTATCTCTTCAAAGTCTCCTTCAAATTCAAAATTATAATCTCTTGGGAGTTTTGATGCATTAAAAACAATTTCGCCTTGACATAGATAAACATATGTCATGATCAACACGTAGATTAATCCCAAAAAACCAAAAAGGGTAAACGTTACGAACTTTAATGTCTTCATCAAATCAAATTTTTAAGAAAGGTACTTCAAAAACTTATGGAATAAAAAAAACCGCTAATTCACGAATTAAAATTTGCGAATTAGCGGTTATTTAATGGCTTTATATTATTCAAACAAGAAGCATTTATTCTTTTCTCCACTTTTTAGTTTCCTCAAAAACATGTTCTAAAATGGCAGCTTCACGCTCATCAAACTCCATATTACGGCGACTCATCACCAAGCGTGCCGTTTCAAAAGCTTTTTTAGTGATATAAGTTGTAAAACCTGCAGCTCCACCCCAAGAAAAACTTGGTACAAAATTGCGAGGAAAACCGCTTCCAAAAATATTGGCACTCACTCCCACTACCGTACCGGTATTGAACATCGTATTGATACCGCATTTACTGTGATCGCCCATCATTAAACCACAAAACTGTAGTCCGGTTTTAGCAAATCCTTCGGTTTCATAACTCCATAGTTTCACCTCTTCGTAGTTGTTTTTAAGATTCGAATTGTTACTATCTGCACCGATATTACACCATTCGCCAAGAACTGAATTTCCTAAAAAACCATCATGACCTTTGTTCGAATATCCGAACAAAACCGAATTATTTACCTCGCCACCTACACGGGAATGCGGACCAACTGTGGTTGCACCATAAATTTTGGTAGCTAATTTTACTTGCGCATGATCGCACAAGGCAAATGGACCTCTGATTACTGAACCTTCCATGATTTCAGCATCTTTACCAATATAAATAGGTCCAGTAGCAGCATTTAAAGTAACATATTCGAGTTTAGCTCCTTCTTCGATAAAAATGTTTTCAGGTGCAATCACATTTACACTTTTAGGAATAGGTTGTGACGTTCTATCTTCTGTTAAAAATTCAAAATCAGCACGAATTGCAGCATCATTTTTAGCAAAAATATCCCAAGTATGCGCCACTGTTAGGCAATCATCGTTGTACTCGATGATTTCGTAGGAGTCAAAATCAACCTCTTCTTGCTCGTCATTGGTATAAAAAGCAATGACTTCATCGCCTTTAAAAACTGCTTGATTCGGCTCTAAATTACTCACTATTTCCGCCAAAACCGGATTAGGAAGAAAGGAGGCATTGATCATTACATTCTCCTCTAATTCAACCATTGGAAATTTTTCTGACAGATATTCTTCTGTTAAAGTAGTTGTGGTCGAACCTAGGTAAAGTTCCCATTTTTGACGAATAGTCAAAATTCCGATTAAAATATCAGCAACAGGGCGTGTAAATGTAAAAGGCAAAAGTGCATTTCTGGCAGGTCCGTCAAAAAGTATGTAATTCATGGTGTAGCGTTTCAGATGTTATGAAGGTTCAAAGTTACAAAGTTTTGAATAGCAATAAAAATAAAAGGTCAACGAAGGAATTGTCGATAAACTCGTGACATTTTTTTTAACCATCAAGGTATTAAGGGAATTAAGGGTTTTGTAAAATAAAAGGTCAACGAAGGAATTGTCGATAAACTCGTGACATTTTTTTAACCATTAAGATATTAAGGGAATTAAGGTTTTAAAAAAATAAAAGTGTTATGCACCAATTTATAACGCAAACTTGCTATTAAATAAAAAGCCCCGCAAATTGCGAGGCTTTTGTATGATGTAAACAGTTAAAATTATTTAACGTGTTTAGCGTATTTAGTTTTGAACTTGTCAATACGTCCTGCAGTATCGATAAGTTTAGATTTACCTGTGTAAAAAGGGTGAGAAGTTCTAGAGATCTCCATTTTTACAACTGGGTATTCAACACCGTCAACTGTAATTGTTTCTTTTGCATCTGCAGTAGATTTAGTGATAAAAACTTCGTCATTTGACATGTCTTTAAATGCAACTAATCTGTAATTTTCTGGGTGAATTCCTTTTTTCATCTTGTAAATCTTTTTTTATTGATTGGTTAGTCCTTGTTTTGCAGCTTTATCAAATACAAAAAAGGTATAAACGCCTACTAACTTTTTGTTTAATACTATTATTTTGAGTGTGCAAATTTACAATTAATTTTCAATAAACAAATCTTTGATTCACTTTTTTTACGCAATTCCAAAAAACGTTTTTTAGCGCTGTATGTATTGGGAATTGTTATCTTTGTGGATTAATTTTAAAACTAGCAAAAATGACTAACGAAATTGTTAAAAAGAACGGAATTACATTTGGAGTTGCAATTGGAATTGTTTCTTCATTAATTACTGCACTAATCTATGCTATTGACTTGAATTTGTTTACCGAATGGTGGATAGGAGTACTCAGCATCTTAACATATTTAGTTTTAGGAATTGTTTTGTTGGTTCGAACAAAAAAAGAATTAAATGGCGTTTTTACTTTTAAGCAAGCCTTTACGACTTATTTTATTGCCATCGTAGTTGGAATTTTAATATCTGTCCTATTTAATATCCTTTTATTTAATGTAATTGATCCATCTGCTAAGGAAGCCGTTAATGAATTGATCATCAAATATACTATGAATATGATGCAAAAATTTGGCGCTCCAGCATCAGCAATTAATGAGGCTATTGCTAAAATGAGAGAAAACGATCCGTACTCACCTATTGAATTGTTGAAAGGATCCCTTTTCAGTATTGGTTTTAGCTCAATATTTGGTTTATTATTAGCCGCTATTTTCAAAAGCAAATCTACACAAGAATAAAAATTAATGAATTTATCTATACTAATTCCGCTTTTAAACGAAGAGGAATCCCTGCACGAACTCTACACATGGATTATCAAAGTGGTTCAATCTCATAATTATTCGTATGAAATCATTTTTTTAGATGATGGAAGTACCGATAATTCTTGGGGACTGATTGAGGGCTTTTCAAAAGAAAATCCTCATGTAAAAGGTATTCGTTTTATTAAAAACTTTGGAAAATCGCAGGCCTTGCATGCCGGTTTTGCAAAAGCACAAGGAGACGTTATTATTACCATGGATGCTGATTTGCAAGACAGCCCTGAGGAAATTCCGGGATTGTATGACATGATTACCAATGGGAAATACGATTTGGTTTCGGGTTGGAAAAAGAAACGCTACGACTCTGTTGTTGCTAAAAATTTACCCTCGAAACTATTTAATTGGGCGGCTCGAAAAACATCGGGAGTTGAATTGAATGATTTCAATTGCGGCTTGAAAGCGTACAAAAATATTGTTGTTAAAAACATTGAAGTTTCTGGCGAAATGCACCGCTACATTCCGGTATTGGCTAAAAATGCAGGTTTTGGTAAAATTGGTGAAAAAGTAGTGCAACATCAAGCCCGAAAATATGGTGAAACTAAATTTGGGATGGAACGTTTTATTAACGGATTCTTAGATTTAATTACCATTTGGTTTTTATCCCGCTTTGGCAAAAGACCAATGCACCTTTTTGGCGCCATGGGATCTTTGATGTTTGTTATAGGATTTATGCTTGCTGGATACATCGGTATTTCAAAGTTATACCACATGTACAACGATATGCGTTATAGCCTAGTGACCAATAATCCGTGGTTTTATATTGCTCTCACTACAATGGTTTTGGGAACACAATTATTTCTAGCCGGATTTCTTGGTGAAATCATTTTGAGAACAAAAAATAATGAAGAACGTTATAAGATTGCTAGTAGTGTAAACTTGTAGTTTAAAAAAAAAACGATATACAGCGGGACAAACCCTAGCCCTGATAGCAGTGGAAATCCTTTTATGTGCCGCGGCGAATAAAAGATTGCAACGAATAGCAGGAAATAGCTCCTAAAAAACAAAATTACATCAGATGGAAATTAAACAAAACATTTTAGATGCGGTCAATGAATGGTTGACACCAACGTTTGATCAAGCCACGCAAGAGGCAATTACAGAATTGATGACCTCATCACCAAAGGATTTAGAGGAAAGTTTCTATAAGAATTTAGAATTTGGAACTGGCGGAATGCGCGGTATCATGGGCGTGGGAAACAACCGAATCAATAAATATACGTTAGGAAAAAGCACGCAAGGATTATCTGATTACTTGAAAACTGCTTTCCCGAACCAACCATTAAAAGCCGTTATTGCTTATGATTGCCGTCATGACAGTGATACGCTGGCAAAAGTAGTTGCGGATGTTTTTTCGGCTAATGGTATTGAAGTGTACTTGTTCTCTGAATTACGCCCAACACCAGAATTATCTTTTGCAGTGAAGCATTTGGGATGTCAATGCGGAATTGTACTTACTGCATCGCACAACCCGCCTGAATACAACGGGTATAAAGTGTATTGGCAAGATGGTGGCCAAATTGTACCGCCAGAAGACAAAGGAATTATTGAGGTTATTGAAAACTTGACTTACGATCAAATCAAATTTACAGCAGATGAAGCTTTGATTCATTACGTAGATACTGAAATTGATGCAGCTTTTATAAAATCAACTATTGAGAATGCTAGTTTTGGTACTTCGGCTGAGGCCAAAAAAGACTTGAATATTGTATTTACTTCTTTACACGGCACCTCTATTAAACTTGTTCCTGATACCTTAGCGCAAGCGGGTTACACACAAGTACATATTGTAGAGGAGCAACGTGTGCCAAATGGTGATTTCCCAACTGTAAAATCGCCAAATCCTGAAGAGCCTGAAGCTTTGACAATGGCATTGGCGTTGGCAGAAAAAACTAATGCCGATATTGTTGTGGGTACTGATCCAGATTGTGACAGATTAGGAGTTGCGGTGCGTAATAACGAGGGTAAAATGGTGTTGTTGAACGGAAATCAAACTATGGTTTTGATGACGGCCTTCTTACTGGAGCAATGGAAAAAAGCTGGAAAAATTAACGACAAACAATTTATTGGTTCTACGATTGTATCAACTCCGATGATGATGGAACTGGCTACTAATTATGGCGTAGAATGCAAAGTTGGTTTGACTGGTTTTAAATGGATTGCTAAAATGATCAAAGACTTCCCAGAACTAGAGTTTATTGGCGGTGGTGAAGAGAGTTTTGGTTACATGGTGGGTGATGCTGTACGTGATAAAGATGCTGTTGCAGCAACCCTTTTAGTTTGCGAAATGGCAGCTCAAGCTAAAGCCCTTGGAAGTACTGTATACCAAGAACTAGTTAAATTGTACGTAGATAACGGTTTTTACAAAGAACACTTGGTATCAATTACTAAAAAAGGAATGGAAGGTTTGCAAGAAATCACACAAATGATGATTGACTTACGTGAAAATCCATTAAAAGAAATCAATGGCGAAAGAGTAATCATGGTAGAAGATTACCAATCAAGTACGGCTAAAAATCTTTTAGACGGTAGCGTATCTGAAATGACGATTCCAAAATCGAATGTATTGATTTACTATACGGAAGATGGCTCTAAAATATGCGCTCGCCCAAGTGGTACCGAACCAAAGATTAAATTTTATATCAGTGTAAATACTGCACTCGAGGCTGTTGAAGATTTTGAGGAAGTAGAAGCAATTCTGGACCAAAAAATCGCCAACATTATTACTGCAATGCAATTGAACTAATGGATCAAAATATAAAAAAATTAATACCCTTTACAAAACCCTATCAATCACATATTGTATGGAACATTGTATACAACATTTTGTATGCTTTGTTTAGTACGATATCTATGTTGACTTTGTTTCCTGTTTTGCAAGTACTTTTTGGAAAAACTGAGAAAGTTTACAAAGAGCCAGTTTACATAGGAATTGGTAACTTGAAAGATTTTGTAACAGAATACATTAACTTTAAAATTTCCTCTTTATCAGATAATGAAAGTACAGAAGTAGTATTGTTGTTTGTAGTAGCTATGGTTATCACTACATTTTTCATTAAAAATTTATTCAACTATTTGGCTTCCTATCACATCATGCACCTAAAAAACGGTGTTTTGAAGGATTTGAGGCGATCGATGTATGCCAAAATCATTGAATTGCCTATCTCCTACTATTCTGAAAAAAGAAAAGGTGATATGATGGCGCGCATGCTAGGCGATGTCAACGAGGTTCAAAACTCCTTTTTCTCCATTTTAGAATTGGTAGTAAAAGAACCTTTGACTATTATTTTTGCATTAGGAATGATGTTTGCCATCAGTACCAAATTAACACTATTCGTACTGATTTTCATGCCTATTTCGGGTTATATCATTTCTAAATTAGCTAAAAATTTAAGAAGCCAATCTAGAGAAGCACAAAAAGAAAGTGGCTCTTTAATCTCTGTAGTTGAAGAAACTTTAGGCGGCTTAAAAGTCATTAAAAGTTATAATGCTGAACCTTCATTTAAAGGTACCTTTAACGCGTCTGTAACAAGATTATTGAACTTAACCAACAGCATCGGAAGTCGTAACAACTTGGCTACACCATTGAGCGAATTTCTAGGAGTAACCACAATTGCTATTTTACTTTTTTACGGAGGAATTTTAGTTTTGAATGACAAAACACTTGACGGCGCTTCGTTTATTGTGTATTTAACATTGGCTTTCAATATTTTAACTCCTGCAAAAGCCATTTCAAAAGCAACATATTCTGTTAAAAACGGATTAGCTGCTGCTGAACGTGTTTTTGAGGTTTTAGATGTGGAAAACGAAATCACTTCAAAAGTAAATGCTGTTCAAAAAGACGCATTTGAATCGGATATCACCATTTCAAACATCAACTTTAAATACGAGGACGAAAAAGTGTTAAAGAACTTTTCGTTGCAAGTAAAAAAAGGACAAACAGTAGCACTCGTAGGACAATCTGGAAGTGGAAAAAGTACCATTGCCAATTTATTAACTCGTTTTTATGATGTAAACGAAGGCACGATTTCAATTGATGGAATAGATATCAAAGATCTCGATTTGCAATCACTTCGCGGTTTAATGGGATTGGTTACGCAAGACAGTATTTTGTTTAATGATACCATCAAAGCCAATATTTCATTAGGAAAACCAAATGCTACCGATGAAGAAATCATTGAAGCTTTGAAAATTGCCAATGCTTTTGAGTTCGTGCAAGATTTACCAAAAGGAATTCACACGAACATTGGCGACAGCGGAAATAAATTATCTGGAGGACAAAAACAACGTTTGTCTATCGCTCGAGCGGTTCTGAAAAATCCACCGATCATGATTTTGGATGAAGCTACCTCAGCATTGGATACCGAAAGCGAAAAATTTGTGCAAGTAGCTCTTGAGAACATGATGCAAAACAGAACTTCAATTGTTATTGCGCACAGATTATCCACTATTCAAAAAGCAGATGTAATTGTCGTGATGCAAAAAGGAAAAATTGTAGAGCAAGGAAACCACGAGGAATTGATTGCATTGCAAGGCGTTTACAATAAATTAGTTAGTTTGCAATCGCTTGAGTAGTTAAAATCGACAACTCAGAATTGAAGTAAGACATTTCAGTATATATTTTTTAAAGGTTACGTAAGATAGCAATATATTTACGTAACCTTTTTAATTTAAAACATTCTGTTATGCTATTCAAAATCATCTTAGTGCTGCACATTCTCTCTGGTTTTACCGGTTTACTATTAGGTACCGTTGTTTTAATTCGCAAAAAAGGCGACCGAGTTCATAAAAAAATTGGCTTGATTTTTACCATAGCTATGGTCAGCACCGGATTGTGTGCTTTTTACTTATCGTACGTACATCCTAATTTATTTCTTTTTATCGTAGGTGTTTTTACAATTTACTTGACCATTTCGGGCTATAGAATGATCCAATTAAAAAAAGCCCATTTAGGTCAGAAACCGCAAATTGGTGATGCACTGCTAACTATTGCCATGTTAATCTGCTCAATCATTTTTTATTACATTGGAATTCGTTATGTACTAGCTAAACAAGTTTTTGGTATCGTATTTCTACTATTTGGAACTGCTAGTTTACGATTGTGTTACACTGAATACAAAGCCTATACTGGCAAAGTAACTGATACTTTATACGGTTTAAAAAATCATATTGGCCGCATGACAGGTGCTTATATAGCAGCATTTACAGCTTTTATAGTGGTCAACAATACTTTTTTACCAGATGTCTTAGCTTGGAGTTTACCTGGAATTTTAGGCGGTATTTTTATTTCAAGATCGATTAAAAAACTAAGATCAAACGCTAAAAATATTTAGTTATGAAACGAATTTTAGCAACAGCTCTTTTCTTGAGTATATCAATTGTCAATTACTCACAAAACACAAAAATAGATACGATTCCGTTTAGCTTAAAATCAAGTTTACTGGTTTTTAAAGGGAAACTAAACGGAGTACCAACCGACTTTATGCTAGACACTGGTGCTGCATTGGGTGTGGTTCCATCAAGCAAAGCGAGTGCAGCCAACATCCAGATTTCTGGAAAAAAGAATATTACTGATAGCAACGAAAATCAAAACAGCATGCAATCAGCAGTTATTGAAACAGTTACTATTGGCACATTTGACATACATAACGTAAAGAGCATCGTGTACGACATGCCTCTTTTATCGTGCGCCGATACTTATTTACTTGGCGCTAATGCCATTAACAAACTAAATTGGAAAATTGATTTTGACAAAAAACTACTTTACGTTTCCAATGCAGTTTTTGAAACTAATACTGACATGTTAAGCATACCGATTGTTTACAAAAGCAACAGGCATTTTACCACGTTTTCAATTCAAGGTACACCCATAAAAAATTGTTTAATTGATACCGGTTACAATGATTTTCTTGAAGTTGACACAAATGAGTCTGCTTTTAAAAAATTAAAAAAAGACCCTAAAAACGAGATAATCACTGGTACTAAAATTGCCATGAGTTTGACAGAAATAAAAACTGTTGCTTTTGAAACCCTTTCATTTGATGGCTTGACACTTGGAAATAAAAGCTTTGAAAATGTAAAAATAGAGAGCAAACCTGGTACTGAAAAGAAGCTTGGAATATCCTTTTTTTCGCAATTAACATCGGTTACGATTATGAACAATAGTACATCAACCTATCATATGCAATTGTCAAACAAACCTATTTCTTTGCAATTGAATTTTGATGCTGATGTGTTTTTGAAAAATGGTAAATTAACAATCACCGGAAAAAGTAATCAAGAAGAAAATACAGCAAAAGACCTAACAATTGGAGAAGAAATTCTATCCGTTAACGGACGGAAAGTAGCAGACTTTAAAAATGAATGCGATTTTATTTCTTGGCGCGCAGAGGCTAAAACCAAAGAAATAATGGAGTTGGTAATGCCAAATGGCAAAAAAATAACGTTGAAAAAACGAGTTCTTAAATCATAAGTAAAAAAAATTGGTGAACTTTACGCAAAAGCATTTCCTGTAAATTATAGCTATGTACGTTAATAACACCTCAATTAAACTTCCTCAAGATCCGAACACTGTCGTTTGGAAATACCTCGACTTATCTAAATTTCTGGATTTATTGCTTTCGCAAAAGCTATTCATGTCGCGCTCTGATAAGTTTGAGGATCAATACGAAGGCACCTTTAGCGAACCTACTTTTGAGGAAATCAAAAAATTATCTCAAGATAATCCTGATTTTTTAAATTACTATAAAAAGCATCGCGAAAAAGTAGCCATAAGCAGTTGGCACATTAATGAATACGAATCGTTTGCAATGTGGCAAATATTCACGCAAAACACCGAAGGACTTGCCATACAATCAACTTTGGGGCGTTTGCAAAAGGCGCTACATTTAGAAAATGAGCACAAGCAATTCATTGGTGAAGTCAACTACATCGATTATAAAAAAGAACACATTCCGTTTGATGATTCGTTTTTCCCGTTTTTGTTTAAAAGAAAAAGTTTTCAGTACGAACGCGAAGTACGTATCATTACTGATATTGGCGAAAGTGAAAACAAATTAAACGAAGGGCTTAAAATAAACGTCGAAGTAACTACTTTGATTGAAAAAATATACATTCACCCAAAATCTGAAAACTGGTACAAAAACCTAGTCATTCAATTGGTAAAACAATTAGGTTATGCTATTACCATTGAAAAATCAGATTTGGAAAGTGATATTTTGATTTAAATTAAAAAACTAAATTGGCTCGTAAGCAGTAATCTTCCACTCTTTACTGGTCAAATCAGTATAATAATAATGAACCAAATCATTTTTATCAAATTGACCGTTTTTATTGGTATCCTCAACCGTTCTAAAATACAAACGATTGCGAGAGGCTAAAAGTTTCCAATCAATTAATTCCTCAAAGTCAGGCGAAATTTTAGTGAAACGCTCCCCGCTGATTGTACTCAAATGCAAGGATTTAATATCGCTAGTTTCTAATTTACCATCTTTGTTGGTATCCATATCAACCATAGTGTACACCATGATTTGATTTTTGGTTCTATCAGCAACCGTTTTTAAATAGGTTGCAGTTTGAATCAAAACTGGTTTATCCGTTAATTTGGTTATCGAGTCTGAATCGATTTTTTGGAATTTAATATTTTGTAAAAAACCTGTAATTTCATATTCGCCATAATTTGAAATCGTAAAACTCAAATCATTAACACTTGATGAACCATAACGGGTTTTAACGCCGCGATCGCGAATACTCAAATCAGCAATAGGATGAATCAAATAATCAGTCCCTTCCATTTGCCAAGGTAAATCAGCTATTTCAATTTGGGTTGAGTCTGCCCTTACAACCGACTTTGCTTTATTAGCTGCATCGTAAGTTAATTTTGGTGTTGCTGCATCCTCTTTACAACTTGCTAAAAATAGCAATGCAATTCCTAAACAGGTGATCTGTATTTTTTTCATGTGCTGATGGTATTAAAACTCAAATGTAATCATTTTTAAAAATAGCAAGTGCATTCAATAGCGGATTTAACGATTAAATAGAATTCATTATTATGTCCATTGTCTCTTATAACTTCGCTGTCAACTTTATGTTAAAAACACGTGTAGTCATATAATTTGGAATCCCGTATTGATTTTTAGTGTACACGTCTCTCACCCAAGTATTTGTGATAGCATTTTGGTTATTAAAAAGATTAAAAATTTCTAATCCTAGAGCTAATTCTTTACAATCTTTAAATAAGCCTTTTACCTTTCCAGCATTGGTCTCATCTATAAAAACTTTAGAAAAACCAATATCTGCTCTACGGTAGTCATTCAATCTATTTTGGTACAAATAAGGATCCGCATACGAGGGTGAACCACCAGGTAATCCGGTATTGTACACCAAATTCAAATACAATTTCACACTCGGAATATTAGGCATATAATCTTGAAAAAGCATGGCAAACTTTAAGCGTTGATCTGTTGGCCTTGCAATAAATCCACGGTCATTGCTATTTTCTTCGGTTTTTAGATATCCAAAACTAATCCACGATTCGGTTCCCGGTACAAACTCACCATTCAAACGCACATCTACACCTTGAGCGTAAGCCACTGCATTGTTGTTAGCTGCATATCGAATTCGAACATTATCAATCGTATACGTATTTACATCAGTCAACGATTTATAATACAATTCAGAAACCATTTTAAAAGGTCGGTTCCACATCGTAAAACTATAGTCATTGGCTAATACTAAATGAACTGATTGTTGTGCTTTCACATTAGGCTGCACCTCTCCATTTACAGCTCGCAATTCCCTGTAAAAAGGCGGTTGATGGTACAAACCACCCGAAAATCGAAAAACTACATCGGCATCCCAGTTGGGCTTGAGTGCTATTTGCGCTCTCGGACTTACAGTAAATTGCGATTTTCCCTCCGTTGCAGCACCTTGCACCTGCCACTGATGAGCACGCACTCCAGCATTGTACCAAACTGTATGTGCCCCGATATTCGATTTTAAGCTCCACTGCGCATAACCTGAAAAGCGATCTATTGAATTAAAATTTAAAGCACGAACTTCCTGAAAGGGTACTAAAGGTCCGGTATACGAGGTGTACGGTTGGTCATTTTTGGGCAAATCAATACGTGGTGGATTTAAAGAAAAACCAGCCGAATCAATCACTTCCCATTCAATAATTCGATCTCGGATAGATTCTCGTGTATATTTTACACCCCATTCGATTTGGCTTTTTTTCCAATCTAAAAAACCTTTAATTTCTGTATTTACAATTAAGGCATCCAGATCGTTACGTGCATGATTCAGCTGCGAACCTACGCCACGAGAAAAAGTGACTTCACCAAGTGTTTCAGAACCAATATTCGTATCTACTTCACCTAAGCGATATTGTGCAAAAATATCAAAGTACTCCTGCTCTATCGTATGAAAAACCGATCCAATAAATTTTAAGGTAAAATTGTCCGAAACATTAAAAACCGATTTCATCGCACCAAAATAGGTATCGTATTTGTCTTTTTCTTGCCCTTCGTAAAACACCGTCAGCGCTATCGGATTGTCAATGGTTCCAAAATTGGTCTGACGTGTTAGTGGTTGGTAATTGTATTTATTTTGCGAAATAGTTCCTAGAAAGCTCCATTGCCATTTTGCGGAAGCTTGGTAATTGATGTTAGTTTGAATATCAGCAAACGAAGGCGTAAAATTAGTTTGCGTTTCTTGACTGTTTACCAAAAGGCTGTTGTTTCGGTAGCGAAGACCTGTTACTGCCGACCATTTTTTATTTTTAGAAACGGCATCAAATGAAAGGCTTCCGCCGAGGAAACTCGCTTCCATACTTGCACCAAATGCCACTGGTTTGCGATACGTTATATCCAAAACAGAAGAGAGTTTGTCTCCAAATTTAGCTTGAAAACCACCCGACGAAAAATCAATGTTTTGTACCAAATCTGAATTAATAAAACTTAATCCTTCTTGCTGTCCTGAGCGAATCAAGAATGGTCGGTACACTTCGATTTCGTTTACGTAGACTAAATTTTCATCAAAATTTCCACCACGAACGGAATATTGCGTACTTAATTCGTTGTTAGAATTCACGCCAGGCAACGATTTTAAAATATTTTCGACACCAGCATTGGCTCCCGGAATTTTTCGTAACATTTCGGGCTCTAAGCTGGTAATTCCCTGCACTGCTTTTCTATTGTTAGCCTTAACTACTACGGCAGTCATTTGCTCCTCACGATCATTCATTACGGGGTTAAATTCTCGTTGATCGTTAGGTTCAAGAAAAAAAGTAACGGTGATTTTTTTTAAAGAAATGTGCGTAAACACCAAAGTCACATTTTGATTGGCAGGAACCTTCAGTTCGTAAAAACCATTCGAATTCGTAGCCGTACTTTTGTCTAAAAAACTGATATTTACGTTAGGTACCACTTTTTGGTTGGCATCTAAAACAATACCTCTAATTCGGGCAGTTTGCGCCGCTATTGATGTCGTTAGCAAGACCAAAAACAAGACAATTAGCTGTTTGATTGAGTTCAAATGATATGCTTTTAAGGTTTAGAATTTCTAAAAAAACGCGTTTCAAAGGTAGTTGAATTCCCCATATTATCCACCACTACTACTTTTAATTCATTGGCACCATCAGCAACCAATCCCTCGGAGAAAAAATGGGTTATTTTTCGCGTTTTGTTATCGTATTCAAACAAGACCCATTTCCCATTCAGATAACCGTTGTACGATTTAATCCCCGACAAATCATCAGCAATAGTGAGTTGTAAAGATTTTTGTTGACTGATCCATTTGCCTTCAATAGGAACTGCCATACTGATTCGTGGCGCTACCGTATCTGAAACTAAAGCGTAGGTTCCTAATACTTTTACCTTAGTTTGAAAAATATCATCTTTACGATAAGTTGCATTATAACTTATTTTTTTTCCATCGACACGACCAATAAACATTTTTTCGCGCTGTGCTGCCGTTAAAGTAGAATCCTTGATAGTTATTGTAAAATTGGAATGCGCTGGCACGGTATCATCGTGAACAGTAACCGTGTTGTTTTTTACCTTAAAATTCAAATTAAAATCATCGTAAAAGGTTCCTGCTGGAAAAAAAACCAAAGCATTTTCCATTTCAAAATTACTATCCTTGGCGGCTTTAACTCGATATGGACCACTAACTTCTTCTTTAGCAATTCTAGTAGATGTTAAATCGTATTGAATAGGAACGTTAATCATTTTTTTATTACCAAAAAAATCAGCAACCTCAATGCGATACAACAAAGAAAGGTTGGGAGAAACGTTCAAGACACCTTTGGTTTCATCTGTTTGAATAAAACGCAAATTATACGGCGTTTTCATGAATAGTTTTTGAACTCGCTGCTGCGTTGTTTTGTACCTAGGATAATCGATCAAAGCATTGATATACCTCATATCTTCGAAAGAATAGGTATTAAATTCATAGCCAAAATTTGGCTTTCCATTCAAAAACGACTTTACTTTATACACTCCATTGTTACTGAATGAAAAGTCATCCGTATCAAAAGCGGTAATTCCAAAACCAATTACACCATTTGCTATCACTTTATCTGAAAGATAAGAACCATCTTTTTGTAAAGAAACATTTAAAAGCAACGGGCGTTTAGCATAATTTACCGTAGTATTCCCATCAAGAGGGTACACATACAAGCCAGATATTGTTGGTTTTTTAGTATCTTTCAATAACGAATCAAATCCGAACAAAAGCGGATTAATTACAAATTCGCTAGCGGTATCTCGAAATTCAAAATGCAAGTGCGGTCCTTCGGATGCTCCTGTGTTTCCTGATAAAGCAATTATATCACCTTTTTTCACAGGCACTTCATCAGGCTTAAAAAAAAGTTCAACTTCGAAAGATTGTTCCTTGTATTGCGCTTTGGTAATTATATCGTGAATTGAACCTACTGCATTTTGCAAGTGGCCATAAACAGACGTATATCCATTGGGATGGTTAATATAAATGGTTTTTCCGTTTCCAAAAGTTGAAATTTTAATACGCGATACATACCCATCTGCCACAGCATATACTTTTAATCCTTCACGCTGCTGGGTTTTCATATCAAAACCTGCGTGAAAATGATTTGGTCTTAATTCGCCAAAATTCCCTGATAATTGTAACGGAATGTCAAGTGGAGATCTAAAATAATCTTGAGGGTAACTGGCTTGACCAAAAAGGGCTGCAGAGAATAGGAGTAAAAACAAAACAAATTTCATAAAAAACAATTTCTGCTAAGATAAAAAAAACATTTAAATACGACTCAAAGCAACAAAACGATAATCAACTGATCAAGTGATTATTACGCAATTTACTTGAAAAAAAATAATAAAATATTGGAAAATTAAAAAGGAATACTAACTTTGTATGATTATGTAATGAATTAAATCTATAATGAGTGTAATTGCAGAAATTATTGATATTCTTGAATATAAAGTCGAAAAACTTTTTGCTAAAACGAAAAGTTTAGAACAAAATAATCAAGAGTTAAAAAATGATTTAGTAAAAGCTGCTACTCTTATTGAAAGTCAAGCTCTAGAAATTGAAAACTTGAAAAAACAATATGAAACACTCAAAATGGCACATTCATTATTAGGCAGTGACGAAAATAAAAGAGATACAAAGCTTAAAATAAATTCATTAATTCGAGACATTGATTACTGTATAGCACAACTATCAGATTAAGGAAAATATGGACGAAAAGCTTAAAATAAAAATATCGATTGCAGACCGTGTATATCCGCTTAATGTAGATATGGCTCAGGAAGAAGGCTTAAGGAGCGCCTCCAAAAAAATTGATATCATGATTAAGCAATTTGAAGAAAATTATGCCGTGAGAGATAAGCAAGATGTTTTGGCCATGTGTGCCCTGCAATTTGCCTCACAAACAGAACAAAAACAAATTGATAATGCCATTGATGGCGAAGCAACGATTGACAGATTAAAAAAAATCAATGCTAAGCTCGATCAATATCTCGACAAATAAACGTTCTTTACAAAAACTAAGATACTGCCTACATTAGTTCTTATTTGGTAAACTCAACACTAACAATTTAGGATGAGCGAATCGTCACTACTATAGCATGCCACGCTCCAGCGAGGAAACTTGAACAGTGAGTTAGCTCAAAACTTGTCTTTTCGAGTTTATACAATCCCACTAATGTAGGCTTTTTTATACATAAATTTTAATAAACATGGACAACATAATAACGATTATCACCTCAGGAATACTTGGAATTGCAGCAGGATTTGCTATTGCAAAATTAATTGAGAAAAGCAATATTTCTAATCTCATTAAAAACTCCAAAAAAGAAGCAGCATCGATTTTAAAGGATGCCAATTTAGAGGCTGAAAACATCAAGAAAGATAAAATTCTTCAGGCAAAAGAAAAATTCATTGAACTTAAAGCAGAGCATGAGCAAGTAATTTTGGCACGCGACAAAAAAGTAGCCGAAATTGAAAAAAGAGTTCGTGACAAAGAATCGCAAGTATCTAACGAACTTTCAAAAGCTAAAAAAGTAAATGACGAATTCGAAGCTAAAAGCGCTGAATTCAAGTCTAAAATTGAAAACTTAGACAAAAAACAGG
This sequence comes from Flavobacterium turcicum, assembly GCF_011365745.1. Lineage (GTDB taxonomy): Bacteria > Bacteroidota > Bacteroidia > Flavobacteriales > Flavobacteriaceae > Flavobacterium > Flavobacterium turcicum. The sequence goes on from NZ_JAAOBY010000009.1 coordinate 19,177, forward strand.
TTGAAGTAGACCGTTTACACAAAAGCCAGTTACAGCAATTGGAATTGATTTCAGGACTATCTGCCGAGGAAGCTAAAAATCAGTTAGTAGAAGGCTTAAAAGCAGAAGCCAAAAGCAAAGCGATGTCACACATTCAAGACACTATTGAAGAGGCAAAACTTACTGCGCAACAAGAAGCAAAAAAGATCATCATCAATACTATTCAGCGTGTAGGAACTGAGGAAGCAGTTGAAAATTGTGTTTCTGTTTTCAACATCGAATCAGATGACGTAAAAGGTAGAATCATTGGTCGTGAGGGTAGAAATATCCGTGCGCTAGAGGCTGCAACCGGTGTAGAAATCATTGTAGATGATACTCCAGAAGCGATTATTCTTTCTTGTTTTGATCCTGTTCGAAGAGAAATTGCTCGTTTAGCATTGCACAAACTGGTAACAGATGGTAGAATTCACCCTGCTCGTATTGAAGAAGTAGTAGCGAAAACCACCAAACAAATTGATGACGAAATCATTGAAGTTGGAAAACGTACTGTAATTGACTTAGGTATTCATGGTTTACACCCAGAATTGATTAAAGTTGTAGGTAGAATGAAATACCGTTCATCATACGGACAAAACCTATTACAGCACTCACGTGAAGTTTCTAAATTGTGTGGAATCATGGCTGCTGAACTAGGATTGAACGTAAAACTGGCCAAAAGAGCAGGTTTATTGCACGATATAGGAAAAGTACCAGATGCTGAAAGCGATTTACCACACGCTTTATTAGGAATGCAGTGGGCTGAGAAATATGGCGAAAAAGAAGAAGTTTGTAACGCCATTGGAGCGCACCACGATGAGATCGAAATGAAATCATTATTGTCTCCAATCATTCAGGTTTGTGATGCCATTTCAGGAGCAAGACCAGGAGCAAGAAGACAAGTTTTAGACTCGTATATCCAACGTTTGAAAGACCTTGAAGAAGTAGCCTACGGATTTAGTGGTGTGAAAAACGCATACGCTATTCAAGCAGGTAGAGAATTACGTGTTATTGTAGAAAGCGAAAAAGTTTCTGATGATAATGCCGCAAGTTTATCATTCGACATTTCTCAAAAAATTCAAACAGAAATGACTTATCCAGGACAGGTAAAAGTTACGGTAATACGTGAAACGCGTGCGGTAAATATTGCAAAATAGAAATTAAAATATAGTGATAGAAAAAAGCTTCCGTTATTGGAAGCTTTTTTTATGAAAATAATTATCAAATTTGTTAAAAGGAAACGCAAAAAAGAAGAAACTTCGGTTGCTACAGCTAATTAATCTTAGCAAAAAAAATGAATTTTGAACGTAGATCCAACACCTTCTTCACTTAAAACAGAAACAGTACCCTTCATTGATTCAATTTGATTTTTGGTAATATACAAACCCAAACCACGAGCATCTGCATGCTGATGAAAAGTCTTGTATAATCCGAACAAAGATTCACCATATTTCATTAAATTAATACCTAAACCATTATCGGTAATTGATAGCACCTTTTGGTTGTTATCAATTTCAAATTGATAAGTAATTTCCAGAGGTCGTTTAGGATCTGCATATTTGATAGCGTTTGTGGTGAAGTTAAGCAAAACACTTTCTAAATACGCCGGATTGAAATCTACCTCAACATGCTCAGGTACTAGGTTGTGAATTCGAAATGAGATTTGGGATTGCGACGAATGAATAAGATCTAATGTTTTTACTATATATTTTTTCAAATTGAGTGCACTAACAGGGATATTGTGATTGTTTTGAATTGATACCAATTGCACCAAATTTCGGATTGTTTCGTTAAGATCGTTAGAAACAGTGCGCAAATATGGAAGCATTTCTTGAATAGTACTTTCTTCAGCATCAGTATCAATCAAATCCAAAATAGATTTGATATTACCAGCTTGCGTATTCAAATTATGCGAAACAATATGCGAAAAATTTAAAAGTCTGCTATTTTGCTTTCGTACCAAATCAATCGCCTGCTCCAACTCTAATTCTTTCTCTTTTTGTGAAGAAATATCAGTGTGGGTACCAATTACTCTTAGTGGTTTTCCATACAAATCGCGTTCAATAACTTTCCCACGATCTAAAATCCATTTGTACTTTCCTTGACTAGTAAGTACTCGGTGGTGGTTTTCGTAAAAAGGAGTACGATCATCAAAATGATCTTGAATGTCTGAAAAATAGCGATTTAAATCATCTGGATGTACAATTTTATCCCATCGTTTAGGAGAGTCAAAAACATCTGCAACATCTTCATTTAATATTTTCATGGATTGTGCCGAATAAAACACTTCATCAGTAGCAACATTCCAATCCCACACACCAGCAGTAGAAGCCTCGAGGGCAAATTTAAAACGCTCCTCACTTACTTTTAATCGATTTTCATTGTCTTTTAGTGTCGTACAATCTGAAATACGGCCGTAAAAGGCAATACTACCATCAGGATACAATTCTGGTTTTGCAGCAATTTTTAACCACCGCAACCCTTTTTGAGGCAACTGAACTCTAAATTCAAATTCCCAACTAGTTAAATTTCGTTTGGCTTGTAGCAAAGATTCAAAAAAAGGAGCACGGTCTGCCTCAATAATACGTTCATATATTAGTGTCTTATCACTATCTAGGAAATGCGTAGCTGACAATTCGAAAAAATTATTAGCCGACCTACTCACCAAAGGAAATAGGTAGGTATTATCAGGAGCAATTACAAATTCAAAAATTAAATCAGGAATTTCATTAAATAATTTATTGTAAAAATCATTTACCTCTTGACAATTTTCATTTTGGAAAAAATCAAAAACCATATGCTCGTATTAAATAGTCGAACTTTATTTCATTAATCAGATGTCAAGTTATAAAATAAAAGATGAAGAAAATGTGTTGGAGTCTTTTTTTTTGTTGGAAAAAACAAAAATAATGACAAGTATAAAACATTTCTTTCTTTAACAGCAATCTAAAAAATAAAGTTTGCCTTATTATTTTTTTCTTGGATGAAATGTATGCAAAACATCGGTAAGAAAACTGCGATCTAAATGCACATAAATTTCGGTGGTAGTAATAGATTCGTGGCCAAGCATTAACTGTATCGCTCGTAAATCAGCTCCATTTTCTAACAAATGCGTAGCAAATGAGTGACGTAATGTGTGAGGACTAATTGTCTTGTGAAGTCCAATTGATACCGCCAAATTCTTAATAATCGTAAAAATCATGGCACGCGTTAATTGTTTCCCTCTGCGATTTAAAAACAAAGTGTCATCAAAACCTTTTTGAATATTTAGGTTTGGCCTAACGTGATCCTTATAAGTATTGATATATTTTTGCGTCAATTCACTAATGGGTACAAAACGTTGTTTGTTTCCTTTACCTGTAATTTTAATAAAACCTTCTTCAAAAAAAAGATCCGAGATTTTTAGAGCTACTAATTCCGAAACCCTTAAACCACACCCGTACAAGGTTTCTAGCATGGCCCGATTACGTTCGCCTTCGTTTGTACTTAAATCAATAGCTTCAATCAAAGTATCTATTTCGGCTACGGATAAAGTATCTGGAAGTTTACGCCCTGTTTTTGGAGTATCAATTAATTGCAATGGATCATCTTTGCGGTATTCCTCAAAAATTAAAAAATTAAAAAAACTTTTGAGGCCAGAAATAATACGTGCCTGGGAACGAGTATTAACCTCTTTTGCAACAGCGTAAATGAATGCTTGAAGTGTTTCATCAGTTATTGAAATTGGCGAAGCAGAAAGGTTATTTTGTTCAAGAAACAGGCACAATCGTTCAATGTCAAAGGTATAATTAAGAATGGTGTTTTCTGACAAACCCCTTTCAATCTTTAAATACGACTGGTATTCTTTGATGTACGTGCTCCAATTCATGCTCCAAAGTACGCATTTATTTTAGCATTAAAAAAGAAAAATCGGCAACACTGCTACATATAAATAGTAACTTTAACGGACTAAATTACTTTGAGTTAACGCCAAAAAGAAAATAGAAACTTCAAAAAATAAGTACGCTACTCATTTTTGGACTAATTTTTGAACACGATATGTTATAACAACAAAGACAATATTTATACAACAAAGCTGTTTTACCTATTGTCTCTTATCGAATACTAACTTTTAAATAGAAAAAAATGAAAAAACTAATTTTAGCTGCCATCGTTCTATGCGGAACCACAATGAGTTTGAATGCACAAAGTATTAAATTCGGACTAAAAGCGGGTATTAACTACGCCAATCAGTCTGGAAGTGATATTACTGTAAATAGCGATAACTTTGACAAGGAAGCCATTACGAGCTACCACGCGGGTTTAATTGCCGAAATTAACATTACAGAAGGCTTTGCTATACAACCAGAACTTTTGTACTCAACACAAGGAGCCACATACAAAAATGCAACCGAAGAGTTTAAAAATGAATTGGGCTACTTGTCTATTCCGGTTCTTGCAAAATTCAAATTAAGTAATGCTTTGAGTCTTGATTTAGGTCCGCAAGCATCATTTTTATTGAGCGAAAGAGAAAATGTAAATTTTAAAAAACCTGAAACTTTCGAATTTGGTGCAGCAGCTGGTTTAACAGTAAACCTTACAAAAAATTTATTTTTACAGGGGAGATATGTAGCTGGCCTTACGGAAGCTTCTAGAAATGCTGAAATCAAAAATTCAGTAGTGCAAGTATCTGCTGGTTTCAAATTTTAAACCAATCATAAAAATTAAATCCCTAAACCGTTCCTTCAATTGGAACGGTTTTTTTATTTTTACCAAAAAAGTTAAATCATGAAAATTTGTATTATCAACGGTCCGAATCTTAATTTGTTGGGTAAACGAGAACCTGAAGTTTATGGCAGTCAGTCTTTCGAGGATTACTTAACAATTTTAGAAAAAAAATATATGGACGTAGAATTCAATTATTTTCAAAGTAATATTGAAGGTGAATTGATTGGAAAAATACAAGATGTTGGTTTTTCATATGATGGCATTATTTTGAATGCTGGTGCCTATACGCATACCTCTATTGGTTTAGGTGATGCTATTAAAGCTATTTCAACACCTGTCATAGAAGTTCATATTTCAAACACCTATACCCGCGAAAGTTTCAGGCATCAGTCCTATTTATCTGGTAATGCTAAAGGGGTTATCGTAGGATTTGGAATGAAAAGTTATGAATTAGCATTACTGTCTTTTTTATAATTTTTCAAAAAACTCAAAACGAAACGTTTAACAAATTATTAATAGCTTCTTGATAAAGTTCTGTTATTTTTGAGAAAGAAAAAACTTTCATGAAAAAACACTACGCTATCTTTTTGCTGCTCCTTTCTATTTGGAGTCACGCACAAATTAAAGGAACTATTGTTGATGAACAAGGCAAACCACTACCCTACGTTACTATCTTACAAGAAGATTCTTTTTACGGGACCACCAGCAATGATCAAGGTAATTTTGAATTCACTCTGAAAAAAAGCGAAAAACCCATACTCGTTTTTCAATTTCTTGGTTTTAAAACACAAAAAGTTACAATTGAAACTGCTAAGCTACCGTACTCTATTGTAGTTAAAATGATCGAGGAAACTTTTTCGTTAAACGAAGTGGTTATTAGCAGAAACGTCAATCCCGCGTTAGCTATTATTAAAAAAGCAATTGCCGCACGAAAACGAAATACGGAAAAAACCAACCGATTTACCGCCGATTTTTACTCCCGTGGTATTTTTAAATTAGAAAATGCTCCAAAGAAGATATTAGGTCAAAAAATTGGCGATTTAGATGGCGCACTCGACTCAACGGGAACAGGAATCATTTCCTTATCGGAAACATTTTCTAAAATTTCCTTCGAGAAACCCAACAAATTAAAAGAAGTAGTATCAGCATCTAAAGTCAGCGGTAGCAACAACGGTTACAGCTACAATACCGCACGGTCGTCATTTTATGATTTTTATGACAATACTATAGATTTTGGCGTACCCATGATTTCACCAATTGCTAGTAGTGCGTTTAACTATTACAATTATAAGCTCGAGGGCACCTTTTTTGACGAAAACAATAATCAAATAAATAAAATTCTAGTTTCGGCCAAACGAGATAGCGAACCTGTTTTTGAAGGACATATTTACATTGTTGAGGATTCTTGGGCAATTTATGCAGTCGACCTTGATATAAAAGGGTATCGAATGAAGGAGGAATTTGTAGACATAATGACTTTAAAACAGAACTTTAGTTTTAACAAAGCAGCTGCTATTTGGGCAAAAAATACACAAAGTTTGGAACTTGTGGCCGGCGCTTTTGGCGTTAAATTTAAAGGAAAGTACAACTACGTTTATAATAATTACGATTTTATATCTGCCTTTGCACCTAAAACTTTTTCAAATGAAATTACCCGAATTGAAATAAACGCGAATAAAAAAGACAGTACTTTTTGGAACAGCAACAGACCAATTCCGCTTACTAGCGAAGAAAATCTAGATTATATCCGAAAAGATAGTATTTACAAAACACGTAATTCGCCTCGCTACCTCGACTCTATTGATGCGAAGAATAATAAATTCAGATTTCTTAAAATACTGACCGGCTATACGTACACCAACAGCGTTAAAAAACAAAGTTTTAGTTATGATGGCTTATTGAATTTGGGTTCACTAAGTTTTAATACCGTTCAAGGTTATAATTTTGATACTGGCTTCAGATTTACTTCACGTAAAAATCAAGAAACCAAAGGCCAATATACCTCAATTGGTACCAAATTTAATTATGGATTTGCCGAAGATAGATTGCGCGTAACAGGTCAATTTACACATCGTTTTAACAATCAAAACTATGCAACAATTTATGCAACTGCTGGTAGCGAAGTAAAACAATTTAATGCTAGTGAACCCATAAGCAAATTCATGAATAGCATCAGTTCATTGTTCTTTAAAAACAATTTTATGAAGCTGTACCAACTAGAATCGGTTTCAATGGGCTATAATCAAAATATTGCCAACGGACTCAATTTAGGCGTGCGAACCAGCTATGAAAAACGCAAATCTTTGTTCAACACAACTGATTTCTCTTACTTTAAAAAAGAAGATTTCTACAGTTCGAATAATCCACTAGATCCAACAAATGAGTTATCGGCACCATTTGAAACACATCATTTGGTGAAAAGTAATTTACTTTTACGTATCAATTTTGGAAATAAATATGCCTCACGTCCTGACGGAAAATTCAATATTCGCAACATTGATTACCCCACTTTGTACTTTGGTCTAGAGAAAGCTTGGGCAGCATCTGATAAAAAATATGAATTTGAACACTGGAATACGAGCGCTTTTTATGATTTGAAGTTAGGTAACAAAGGACTATTGGGTATCAATCTGAAAGCAGGTTTGTTTACCAATGCAAAAAACATCGCATTTACAGATTACAAACATTTTAATGGTAATCAAACCAGTATTGGCCAAAGTGCTCGTTATTTAAACACTTTTAATTTGTTACCGTACTATTCACAAAGTACGAATGATCGCTACTTTGAAGCGCACACAGAGTACAATGACAACGGATACTTGATGAATAAAATTCCGCTTTTGAATAAATTAAAATCGACTTTGATTTTGGGAGCACACCAACTGTCAACGCCTTCGGCAAAATCCTATTCAGAACTTACTATTGGTTTAGACAACCTTGGTTTTGGAAAATTAAAATTGTTTCGTGTTGATTATGTTCGATCTTTTCAAAATGGAGTGTCCAAAGACGGAGTGGTTTTTGGTTTGAAAATCTTAGATGTCTTAGAGTAGCCTGACAAGCTTTACGCAATTCAATTAAAAAACACCCAATTGGGTGTTTTTTCATATCTATTTAATTGGGTTCAACGTGAATCAAAACATGACCTAGCTCTGGAATGCGCTCTCGCAAGGTATCTTTCAGTTGATGTGCCAAATCGTGACCTTCTTTTACTGAAATAGTCGAATCAACAATAGCATGCAAATCAACATGGTATTGCATGCCTGCTTTTCGAATAAAACATTTTTCAGTATCAATAATTCCATCTACTTGCTGCGCAACTTCCCGTATTTGATCAATCAAATCATCATACAAATGCTCATCCATTATTTCACCTAAAGCAGGTCTGAAAATCAAATAACTATTGTACAAAATAAAAAAAGACGCGAAAAGAGCCGCCCAATCATCAGCAGATTCGTATCCTTTACCTAAAAATAAAGCAATCGATATTCCTAAAAAAGCAGCTACGCTAGTAATAGCATCAGATCTATGGTGCCAAGCATCAGCTTTTAAAGATGAACTGTTAGTTTGAATACTTCGTTTCATTACCACACGAAATGAATACTCTTTCCATAAAATAATAGCACCTAATACTATTAATGTCCAAGGTTTCGGTAAATCATGGGGTATACCAATGTTGACAATACTTTCATAAGCAATGATAGTAGCCGATGTAATCAAAAAACCAACTACTAAAAACGTAATCAAAGGTTCCGCTCGTCCATGCCCGTAGGGATGATTTTCATCTGCAGGTTTATTGGCATATTTGATTCCGAACAATACTAAAAATGAAGCAAAAATATCTGTTGTAGATTCAATAGCATCAGCTATAAGTGCATACGAATTGCCAAAAAAACCAGCAATACCCTTGATTAATGCCAACGTTGTGTTGCCTATGATACTAAAATAAGTTGCTTTAATAGCCGTTTGCTCCCTTGACATATATTAAAAATAAAAATCGTTTAAGTAAATGCAGATAACTTGTATTAATTGCTATTTACTTAAACGAAAATTGTGGTAAAACTAGTATTTATGCTCGCACAATATTTGCACCAATCGCTCTTAAACGCTCGTCAATACGCTCGTATCCACGATCAATTTGCTCAATATTTTGAATAGTACTCGTACCTTTTGCTGAAAGCGCAGCGATCAACAATGAAATTCCTGCACGAATATCTGGCGATGACATGGTTGTTGCTTTTAATTGAGACTGAAAATCATGCCCCATTACTACAGCACGGTGCGGATCACACAACATAATTTTGGCACCCATATCAATTAATTTATCCACGAAAAACAAACGGCTTTCGAACATTTTTTGGTGAATCAACACATCGCCTTTTGCTTGAGTAGCTACAACTAAAACAATACTCAATAAATCAGGAGTAAATCCTGGCCAAGGAGCGTCGGCAATTGTCAAGATAGATCCATCAATATCTGTTTTCACTTCGTAACCGTTTACGTGAGCAGGAATATAAATATCATCTCCTTGACGCTCCAATGTAATTCCTAATTTACGGAAGGTGTTTGGAATAAGTCCTAGGTTATCCCAACTTACATTTTTAATAGTAATTTCTGATTTTGTCATTGCTGCTAATCCAATCCAACTACCAATTTCGATCATGTCAGGTAAAATTCTGTGCTCACAACCACCAAGGCTTTCAACTCCTTCAATAGTAAGTAAATTAGAACCCACACCAGTAATTTTGGCACCCATAGAGTTCAACATTTTACATAATTGTTGCAAATAAGGTTCGCAAGCAGCATTGTAAACAGTTGTAATTCCTTTGGCCAAAACTGCTGCCATTACAATGTTAGCAGTTCCTGTTACTGATGCTTCATCAAGTAACATATTCGTTCCTGTAAGTCCATCAGCTGCTTCTACACCGTAAAAATGATCTTCTCTATTATAACGGAATTTAGCACCTAGATTGATAAAACCTTCAAAATGGGTATCTAATCTACGACGACCAATTTTATCTCCACCTGGTTTTGGAATGTATCCTTTACCAAAACGAGCTAAAAGAGGCCCAACAATCATGATTGATCCACGCAATGAACCACCTTCTTTTTTGAAAGCTTCGGTCTCTAGGTATTGTACATTTACCTCATCAGCTTGAAATGTATACGATCCAGAACCAATTTTTTGAATTTTAACTCCTAAATTTCCTAACAGGGTGATTAGTTTGTTGATATCAATAATATCTGGAATATTATTAATAGTCACTTTTTCAGGGGTTAAAAGAACGGCACATAAAATTTGTAACGCTTCGTTTTTTGCTCCTTGTGGCGTGATTTCACCTTTTAGACTAATGCCTCCTTCTATTTTGAAAATTCCCATTTTTTTACAGTTATGAGTTAAATATTAATTCTTATTTCGTTGCTCTTACAAAGCTTTCTTGTTTTTAAAAACAATCATGCTCAAACCTCTTGAAATTATTGAGGTTTTCTATTTTGATTTTTATGTGCAGGATTTAATTTTCCTGACTTTTGATTTTTGTTACCCATAATTTTTGGCTGACCTGGAGGCGTAATTTTATTCGACATACGCTTATTAGTTCGCAGTAAATCAGTTGTATTTAACAGTTCTTCTGAACTTTGTATCAAATTTAATTTACCATCAGATAGCTCATACAAATGCTCAAATATCACATCATCTTTAACGGTGTCTTTATTCCAACTTAAATATGATTTTTTCATGTGATTGGCAATTACTTTAACCAAAGCACTTTTCATTTCTCCCTCTTCCCACTTGTTAGCGACATCAATCATGTACTTGATATTATTGCCATAAAAACGATATTTTGGAAAGTTTTGTGGGTATTGCAATACATCTGGTTTCAATTGCAAAACTTCACGCGATGGAATGGGATAAGGTGAATCAGCCACCAATCTAAAATCGGACATGATAAAAAGCTGATCCCAAAGTTTATGCTGAAAATCAGGCACATCTCTTAAATGTGGATTTAAGCTGCCCATAACCTGAATAATGTATTTGGCCGCTTTGTTGCGTTCTACATCATCTTTAATTTCGGTAGCCTGATCAATTAGTTTTTGTAAATGCCTACCATACTCCGGAATAATCAAGTGAGTTCGTTCAGCATTGTACTCCAAATGATGTACCACATCGTTGGCGTTTTCTTTGATATATTTTGGATTCATATTCGAATGTATCAATTTTTTATTGGTTAGCTTTTTTCGAAAATAAGATCTTTCGAAATAGCCTTCAAAAAAATTATAATGTTTATTTTTAAAGCGATACGATACCTTCGATCACAGCAACTTCTTGGTATTTACTTATAACTTGTTGTGCATCTGTCATCATCACATCAATAGAAACGCTTGTAAATTTACCTGTTTTGGATGCAGTGGTTTTAATAACAGCTCCTAAACCATCAAAGGACTTGTGCACAAACTCAACATTATTAGCGGTTGTGGGTACAATAAATTTGAATAAATAAGCTGAAGGCCAAGTAGTACTCGACTCTAATTCGCCTTTTAATCGATCATAAAATTCTTCCGTCTTTTTGTCCATTTTCGGTATAAAAAATAAAAAGCAAAGATACGGTTTCAAACGTAAAATATGAATATTGAACTGTGAATTTTTGAAAGCTTGCATTTTAAATGGCTTGATTTTTTCAAATCCCAATAAGTTTAAGTAAATTTGCCCCTTATTTTTTAAAAGTGCAGAAAGAAATCATAGTTATCATTGGCGGTCCAGGAACAGGAAAGTCTACATTAATAGACGGTTTAGTAGAAAAAGGACATTGTTGTTACCCTGAGATTTCTCGGGAGGTAACACTTGAAGCCAAAAAGCAAGGAATAGACCAACTGTTTCTTGAAAAACCTTTACTTTTTAGCGAAATGCTATTGGAAGGACGTAAAAAACAATTTGAAAATGCTTCAAAAGAGCCACATGAAGTTGTATTTATTGACCGTGGAATTCCAGATGTATTAGCGTACATGCACTACATAGGCGACACCTATCCTGACAGTTTTGACGCAGCTTGCAAAGAGCACCTTTATTCTAAAATTTTCCTTTTGCCACCTTGGGAAGAAATTTATACAAGCGACGAGGCTCGTTATGAAAACTTTGAACAAGCTCAAATAATTTACAACCATTTGGTAGACACGTACCAAAAATACGGTTACAATTTGATTGAAGTGCCTAAAGACACCGTTGAGAACAGGATTCAATACATATTAGAGCGCATATAATACTGATTTTTTGTTTCTCATTTAAAATTACGTATCTTTTACTCCAATTAAACACCAATTAGTTGGTACCAATGAAATTTGCCCTGTATGCAAGAAGCAGTTGCTATTCTTCAAAAATATTGGAAACACGATACATTTAGGCCGCTACAAAGCGAAATTATTCAATCTGTCTTAAGCGGAAAAGATACTTTTGCGTTGTTGCCAACCGGTGGCGGCAAGTCGGTTTGCTTTCAAATTCCAGCTTTAGCACAAGAAGGTTTATGCTTGGTCATTTCGCCATTAGTGGCTTTGATGAAAGATCAAGTTGCCAATTTAGCCGATCGCAATATTAAAGCTATTGCCTTGACAGGTGCCATTCGATCTGATGAAATTATCGATTTATTGGATAATTGTCAATATGGCAACTACAAATTTTTATACCTTTCGCCCGAGCGTTTACAATCTGATTGGATTTTAGATCGGATTAAAGGGCTGCCAATAAATTTGATTGCAATTGACGAGGCACACTGCGTATCACAGTGGGGTCATGACTTTAGACCTGCCTATTTAAAAATAAATATTCTAAAAACGTATTTCCCAAAAACGCCTTTTATCGCACTTACTGCTACGGCTACCGCAAGGGTAAAAGAAGATATTATAAATCATCTAGGATTGCATCAACCAGCGGTTTTTGAACAGTCATTTGCACGCGCCAACATTGCCTACATGGTGTTTGAAGTTGCTGATAAATTTTTTCGAGTTGAACAAATTTTAACAAAAAATCCGCAAACAGCAATAATTTATGTTCGCAACAGAAAATCGTGTCTGGATATTGCAGCCCAACTTAATTCAAGAGGATTTACAGCTACCTATTATCACGGCGGACTTCACGCAAAAGAGAAAGACAAAAACATGCAGGCATGGATGACCGAAAAAGTGCAAGTTATGGTAGCTACTAACGCATTCGGGATGGGAATTGATAAGGCTAACGTAAAAACGGTTATTCATATTCAACTTCCTGAAAACATGGAAAACTATTACCAAGAAGCAGGAAGAGCCGGCAGAAATGGAGAAAAGGCATTTGCTGTTTTACTCACAAGCCCATCTGATATTGATCAGGCTCAAGGCCAATTTATAGCTGGCTTACCTGACAAGACTTTTTTGAAAACCATGTACGTTAAATTGTGTAATTATTTTCAAATTGCTTACGGTGAAGGAATACACGAAACTTTCCTTTTTAACCTCAATCATTTTTGCTTGCGCTATAACTTCCCTCCGGTGCGCACCTATCAAGCACTACAATTTTTAGATCGTCAAGGAGTAATTAGTTTGTCACAGGAATTTTCAGAAAAAATAAATTTACAATTTTTGATTCCATCCAAAGAGGTAATTCGATACACCAGCCTGAACCCAAATGACGAAGAAATTATCTTAGCCATTTTGAGAACCTATCCAGGAGTTTATGAAATGCCAACTGCGTTTAACTTGGCACTCATCGCAAAAAAATCAAAACAAACCGAAACTCAAGTACAAACTGTTCTTCAAAAATTAAAAGAAAAAGAGATCATTTCGTACCACGCCAAAAACAACGACGCGACTTTAATTTTCAATGAAATAAGAGAAGACGAAAGAACAATTAGCAAAGTTGCCAAATACCTTGAAAAGCAAAACGAACTAAAAAAAGAGCAATTAAAAGCTGTAATAAAGTATGTTAGCAGTACCACTAGTTGTAAAAGCAATTCAATTTTGACCTATTTTGGCGAAGAAAACAAAACAAATTGTGGTATTTGCTCCTATTGCATTACCCAAAAAAAGCCTTCAAAAAAAAGTGATGCGCTTGATGCAAAAATACTGCATTTGCTGGAAGAGGGCGACAAGAGCTCGCGCGAATTGCAGTTTATGACGCAAAATAGAGCGGAACAACTCATTCCTATTTTACAAGAATTACTAGAGAGTAATCAAATTAAGATTTTACCAAATAACAAATATACCTTAGTCAAATAATGGAAAAATTACGAATCGTATTCATGGGAACTCCCGACTTTGCTGTGGGAATTCTAGACAGCATTAAAAAAAATGGATTTGAAATTGTAGGCGTCATAACGGCTGCAGACAAACCTGCTGGACGTGGTCAAAAAATAAAATATTCTGCAGTAAAAGAGTATACATTAGCCAATGAACTTAATTTATTGCAACCAACAAACTTGAAAGACCCTGATTTCATCACGTCTTTAAAAGAGTTAAATGCCAATTTGCAAATAGTGGTCGCTTTTAGAATGCTCCCAAAAGTAGTTTGGGAAATGCCAAGTTTAGGCACTTTTAACTTACACGCTTCACTCCTACCTAACTATCGCGGAGCAGCACCAATCAACTGGGCCATCATCAACGGCGAAAAAACTACCGGTGTTACCACTTTTTTTATTGATGATAAGATTGACACGGGCGCTATGATCCTGAAACGTGAAACCAACATAGATCCAAATGAAGATGCAGGGACACTTCATGACCGATTGATGCATTTAGGAAGCGAGACGGTTTTAGAGACCTTACAGAAAATAGCAAACAATGATGCCACTACTACGACTCAAGTTGAAGACAGCAACATCAAAACAGCATACAAACTAAATAAAGAAAACTGCAAAATAGATTGGTCAAAATCTGCCGTGGAGATTCATGATTTAATTCGCGGGTTATCTCCTTATCCCGCAGCTTGGAGTTATTTTGTAGATCAAGAAAATGAGTGGAATGTAAAAATTTATCAAGCAAGTTTCCAGATCGAGCAGCATCAATTTGAGATTGGTAAAATAATCTGTACCAAAAAAGAAATAAAAATTGCTGTAAAAGATGGTTTCGTACAAATACTAAACTTGCAATTTCCTGGTAAAAAAAGAATGAACACTGCAGAATTCTTAAATGGTGTATCATTTTCAGAAGGTGCAAAAGCACAATAAACCCCGTAAAAACAAGGGTCTTAGCGTTTTTAGAAGATATTTATGAACAAAAAAAATAAGTTATTAACAAAACTAGCTAAATTAACACAAAAGACTTGCAAGGAACGTAAATCCTCCTAAATTTGTGTATTAACAATTTATATAACCAACAATTAATAACTATTTATTATGAACAAATCAGAATTAATCGATGCTATCGCTGCGGATGCAGGAATTACAAAAGCTGCTGCAAAACTAGCTTTAGAGTCGTTTTTAGGAAACGTAGGTGAAACTTTGAAAAAAGGTGGAAGAGTATCTTTAGTAGGATTCGGATCTTGGTCTGTATCTTCAAGAGCTGCTAGAGATGGAAGAAATCCTCAAACAGGAAAAACAATCCAGATTGCTGCTAAAAATGTGGTAAAATTTAAAGCCGGAGCTGAATTAGAAGGCGCTGTAAACTAATCGTAATTAGCAATATATAATTAAAACCCTTCTTTTGAAGGGTTTTTTTATATATTTATTCGAAAAAATTTGGCATTATTATAATAAAAACCTTAATTTTAATAAAAAATCAAATCGTATGACTACAGATAAATTAAAAAAAGGATCCCTGCTCATTGCAGAGCCTTCGATAATTGGAGATGTATCGTTCAATAGATCGGTGATTTTATTAGCTGATTATAACGAGGAGGGCTCTATTGGTTTTATCATTAATAAGCCCCTGAAGTATACGATTAACGACTTGATTCCAGAAATTCACGCGCGTTTTAAAATCTATAATGGCGGTCCTGTGGAACAGGATAACTTGTATTTTATTCATAATATTCCAGACCTAATCCCTAATAGTATCGAAATTTCTAACGGCATTTATTGGGGAGGCGATTTTGAATTCACTAAAGAGCTTATCAACCAAGGAGCTATTAGCAATGAGAACATTCGCTTTTTTCTAGGTTATACCGGATGGCATGAAAAACAACTAGAGAGCGAAATGGAAAATAACTCTTGGATCATTACAACTAATACTTACGAAAACAAAATCATTGGAAAATCAGCCACCCACTTTTGGAAAGAACAACTCATTGAGTTAGGTGGCGATTATATTATTTGGTCTAATGCTCCTGAAAATCCATACCTTAATTAAAACTCGAAATCAATTCGTTTAATTTCCAGCTCAATTGCTCAGATAATTGTGTATCAAATTTCTTTTTTCGGTATTGTGTTATCGGTCGAACGCCTTGAATCACATTAGTTAAAAATAATTCATCTGCCTTTTGTAAGTCGAACGGTGAGATAATATCTTCCACCACTTCAAGTCCATCAACCTTTTTTGCAAGTTGTAAAATTTGCTTGCGCATGATTCCGTTTAAGCAACCTTCAGTTAATGGTGGTGTAATTAATTTGTTACCAACCCTCATGAATAAATTTCCTTGTAAAGCCTCTACTACATTTTTACTATCATTTAGCAACAAGCAATTATCTAGACCATTTTCAGAAGCAAAAATACTTCCTGTGATATTGACTAGTTTATTTGTTGTTTTAATAGAAGAAAGCAACTGTTTGGTGATATAAAAGTCTTTGAACAAATCTACTTCGTAATCTGATTTGTGAAAAACATATTGGGCATCATCTAACGACGTTGCATGAATTAAATACGATATTGTATTTGTAGTGGGCAGATAAAACCCTCCGTCGTTGCGGCACACGGTGATGCGCGCTCGGGCAGACGAAAGAATGTCTTTCGCCTTTACTACTTCCAAAACTTGCTCTTCTAGAAATTCCAATGTAAAATTCATTGGGATCTCCATACGAATCACACGCATAGAAGCCATTAGTCTGAAATAATGATCTTCGAGAAAAAGAATTTTTCCGTTACATATTTTAAGCGTTTCAAAAACAGCATCTCCGTATAAAAAGCCTCTATTTTGAGTAAGTTCTGTATTGTCTTGTGGTAGTAGTGTTCCGTTAAAATTAATCATAAAAAAAGCCCTAATTTAGATTTAGGGCAAAGATAAGTTTTAAAATATGATTTTTTATACAGAACCAATAAGATGTTTTAAATCGGAAATTTGATTTTCCCAGAGTAGTTTCGCCTCATCAATTTCACCTTTTTCGGCAAAATCAACTACCATCAGCGACACGTCTTTAGTTAGCTCATCAACTAAAATATGTAGTTCAAAAAAATACTCTGAATCCTTATTGCTATCGTCAACCCATTTGAATTTGACTTTTTCGCCTGTTTTTTTAGATGCCAAACGGGCTTTTTCTTGTGAGTCATTCCAAATAAAAGTAAAAAACTCTCCGCGTGAATTAACATTATCTGCAAACCATTCTGACAATCCTGATGGTGTAGAGATGTACTGATACAACAATTGAGGTGATGAATTGATAGGAAATTCGATTTCGTAACGTACTTTTTGATCCATGAGCTACTTTTAATTTTTTGGAAATATATAGAATATAACTACAACAAAAAAGCATTTTTAAAAATATTTTTTTTTCTTTAAAATATGCTTGCAGGGTCTAAAATAGTTCTTATATTTGCACCCGCATTCAGGAAACATTAACCACCTGAACATGGCGAGATAGCTCAGTTGGTTAGAGCGCAGGATTCATAACCCTGAGGTCCCGAGTTCAAATCTCGGTCTCGCTACCAAGTCAAACCCTTAAACTTAAATTGTTTAAGGGTTTTTTATTACAATTGTATTTCTCGGAAATAGCATTTAAAAAAAAGTTACTTAACTTCATACGCTACTTTTCCTTTTCGTTTTCTTTGAGAGCCAAAGTTTTGATGGTAGGAGGAAATATTTTTTTGAAATTCTTTTAGCACTTGTAATTGTCCAAAAAAACAAAAACCATTCTGCAATTGTGGAACCGGATTACTTAAGTTACCTTTTTTTACATGCGTTTGATTTTGCCAAATTGTTTTTCCTTTGACACAAAAAAACGAACATAAAAAAAACGCGAGTATAACTAACTTCTTGGGAACTGTAATTGTTATCATTTTTAAAATAGCAATTCATTAATTGTGAACAAATCCAAAAGTAACGAGCTACAAAATCATTTCTTTGCGGGAAACCGTAAAACAGTATTCTTTTCTTGATAAGAATCAAATTTATTAAGAATATGCAGTAAAGGAATAAAAATTAGAAGTGTTTTTATATTAGACCTAGGTCTTTTGCGATTGACACCAAATGGGTAGTATTGAGCGCTCTAAAGTATATTTTCAGTTTACCAATTCGCTTTTCGATGGTGCTTTTGCTGTTTGGGGTAATTCCTGCTTCTTTAAAAACATACTCCATTGCTTCTTGAGAGACGCCTTTTGAGAGGTATTCTAATAACTGAATGTCGTAGTCATCAATTTCGTTGACTAATTTTTCTTGAAAAATAAACTTTAAATCTGCAGGAAGATACGGAATATCCTGATTTGCAATTGCCTCGACTGCTTTGCGCAACTCGACCATTGTATTACGACCTTTCATGACAAAACCGTTAACACCTAATTGTTCAAATAGGGCTTTAATACGATAGGATTTGTCTTCAATAGAAAAAGCAATGGTTTTTAAATCCGGGAAAATTCCCTTGACAGCATCAATCAAAGCTTCGCCAGATGATAATAAAGTGGTACGATGATCAGCCTTGAATGACAAATCGGTTATTAACAAATCATACGGAACCTCATCTAAAGCCGCTCTTTTTATTTTTAGCAAAGCATCGTCACAGTATTTTGTAAAGTCAATTTGTGGGATTCCCATTTCCTTTAAGACACTGACCGCTGCTACATCATTGAAATCAATATCGTCAACTATTAAAACTTTTTGAAACATAAGTCACCTATTTAGGAAATGTTAATTTGATTTTTAGCCCTTTTGAACTTTTCGAGTCAAAAATAATACTTCCTCCAATGGCATGAATACGGTTTTCCACATTGAGCAATCCATTTTTACTTTGTAGGGGATTTTTTATGCCAATTCCATTATCTGAATAATTAACAAAACATTGTTTATTGTCAGTCTCAAAGCGAAGCACTACAAAAGTCCCTTGACTGTGTTTTTTCATGTTGATCATTAATTCTTGCAACACACGATAAAGGGCAATTTTCTTTTCTTCTGTAATCTTATTCCATGGAATGCTATTACTATCTTTTAAAATAACCTGTACTTGGGCTGCATTAAAACTAGAGAGCATTTCCTTTAATTCGCTTTCATAGGTTTCACCCGTGGGAATAGGGCTGTTTTCTCTCGATATATTGCGTGTTCGACGGTAAATTTTATCCAAATTATCTAACAAGGTTTCTTTTTGAATTACATTTTGCAAGTCTTGCGTTTCTGCAAAAGCAATGGTTTGATAAACGTCATTGGCTAATTCATCATGCAATTTTTTAGAAATTCGAATTTCACTTTCATATACGGCTGCTTGTTTTTCCTTCTTGTTCTTATCTTGAAGATAGAAATATAAAATGAGTGCCAAAATTACCCCCAAGAGCAAGATAAAAAACAACATATAATTTTGAAGTTTTTCTTGCTCTAATGCCAAAGCTTTTTCTGCATTATCTGTTTTTAATTGTAAATTCTCATTTTGTGCTTGGGTAGCATCATACTTGATTTTGGCAAACTGATTTTTAGCAATCTGCCTAACTTTTGTAATGCTATCATTAAGTTGAAGGTATTTTTTTGTGTAGTTACGCACTTGTAATGGAGTACTTATTTCCATCAGCAATGCCAAAGCTGATAAGCGATCATCGATACTTTTTAGCACTGTGGCTTTAGCATACGATTTTTGTGCATATTTTATAGCCAATTGAGGCTGGCTCCTTTGATAAAACTGAGCAAGATTGTTAAAACTAGTGACCAAACCATATTCGAATTGTAATTGTTGGCGAATCTTCAAAGCTCTTTTTAAGACCATACCGCTTCTGTTATCTCCTATTTTATAATAGCAATAGCCTAGATTACCTAAAACTCTGGCGAGGTGCTCCAAGTTGGCCTGAGCAATTAGTGATTTAGAGAGCGACTCAAGTGACTGTATGGCTTGTTTGTAGTTTTGTTGATCCATGTTCACCACCGCAATATTATTCTGCATGATTTCTTTTTGCAAAGGCGTATCAGCCAATTCACTTGCTTTTTTGTAATACGTAATGGCGTTGGGATAATCGTAAAGGTTCTTATAATTAATCCCTAACGAATTGTATATCGCCACTTTATACTGGGTTTCAATTTTGTTTTTAAAGTACGAAATCGCCTCTGTAGCAGTAACTTCACTTCCTACGTAATCTCCCTGTGTTTGCTGTATCGCGGCCATTTTCAGGAGTGCATATACTATTTTTTCTGCATCTTCCTTAGCGGAACTTTGGGTTCGAATTTGATTGTAATAGTAGTAGGCGCTATCATAAACACCCTTCGAGTAGAAATCTTCTGCCGTTGTAATGTACTTTTCATAAACCGTAACCGACTTTAATGCTGTTTGATTAGGAGTTGTTTTTGAACAGGAACAAAAAAAAGTCCCTATGAATATGAGAAAAATAAAAAACGGGAAACGTACTTTTGGTAGTATCATTTCCCGAAAATATCAAATTAATTTTAATAAATGTAAAATCAAGTTCTATTTTTTTGGAGGAGTTGTTGGAGATTGTCCACTGGAATCTCCTCCGCTCCCGCCCGTTTCACTGGCAACAATTTGAGTCGCAGCAACTGGGGAATTTTACATTAAATACAATTATTAAAAACATCAGTTCGACGCAAGGCGAACAATTGTTCTTTCACGAAGTATTATGGAAATGGTTTTTCATTACATTTAAAACCGAACACTATTTTCTCCACAAAATCTTTCGGAAATAAACTAAGAGCACAACAAAATACAAGAAGTTATCCAGAGCTTGTGCCATCACTACACCTTTTAAGCCATAAATATTCATTAAAAAATGACTGCTCAAATACAAAAACAGCAGAGACAGGAACTCTGAAACCAAAAATGCAACGGTATGTTTTTTTGCAAAAAATTGATATCCCAAAATCAGTGCTGCAACTTTGAAAATATCACCAAGCAATTGCAAAAAAAACAAATCGGCAACCGTTTTAAAGTTTGGCGCAAATAAGAATTGAATGATAAAATCGCGACATAAAAAAATCACAATAACCATCACTATGAATACGGGCAGAATGGTTTGGTAAAAATTCCGAAAAATGAGTTTAGCGTCTGTTGTTGATTTTGCCTGAGCTAATTTTGGAAAATAATAAATACTTACAATTGAGGTAACAAATAACATGTAGTAACTGGCTATACGCCCCATCGTTTCCCAATAACCCGCTTGCTCCAATCCTAGCGAAAGAACAATTTCTTTACGGATTATCAAATACACGAACGGACTTGCAACAGCTGCAAACAGCGCCATAATTGAGTAACTTGACAAGCTTTTCAGAATCTTAAAATCAAAATATCGCATAGAAAACAAGGCTCCAATCTGGGCTACTTTTGGCATCAAAAGCATAGTAACCAAAAACCAAACTGCAGGAACAAGAGCAACCAACAATACTGCTCCCGTAGTTTTGAATTGGTAAATCAAATAAACAGCAAGCAAAATATTAGCACTATTACCGGCAATAGCAACGCCCAAAACTCGTTTGTAATAACCCAATCCATTTGCTACTGCAACCCAAATCAAAGACAAAGCATACCATGGCAAACTAAGTGCAACAACTTTAAACACAAAATCATACCGAACTGAAGAACCAAAAACGACTGTATTCCAATAGGAGGCGAAACAAAACAACAAGATTCCGATAATTATTGACACAAGCATCAAAGTAAAACTGACTGTGAACGCCATCTTTTTAAGGTAGAAGGAGTCATTCTCATTTTCGGCGGTATATTTTACTACCCCATTCTGAAAACCTAGTGTCGAAATTCCTTCTAAAGCACTAAAAAATACTCTAAAATTCCCCACTAAACCCATACCGCTTGGCCCTACAAAAACAGCCAATAATTTTGAAGTAATTAAGCCTGAAATTATTTTCACAAAAACACTTAAACTATTCAATGACAATAGTTCTATAAATTTACTTTTAGCTATTTTGTGGAAAAACAACATCTTAGTAACGGTTTACAACTGCAATAATTTCGCTTATTTCCTTATCAGTAAGCACGGGACTTATTGGCAAACTGAGTACTTCATGAGCTAATTTTTCAGTAATTGGAAGTGAAATCTGTCGGAATTCTGACAAGGCTTTTTGATGGTGCACCGGAACAGGATAGTGAATGACTGTTTCAATGCCATTCTGCTGCAAATAGCTTTGAAAACCTGCCCTATCCGCTGTGCGCACTACAAACAAATGATAAACATGTGGCGGTAAATTTCCCGTTTCGTCTACTCCTTCGGGAAGTAATATTTTAAGATTTTTAATTTCTGCGAAGTAGCGTTTAGCAATTGCGCGGCGGCTTGCATTGCTTTCATCCAAATAGGGTAATTTCACATTTAAAAAGGCAGCTTGTACCTCATCTAATCGAGAGTTTATACCCGCTAAATCATGAATGTATTTGGTTTTAGAGCCATAATTGCGTAGTGCTTTAATACAATCTGCTAGTTCAGCATCGGTAGTAACAACTGCTCCACCATCGCCTAATGCGCCTAAATTTTTACCGGGATAAAAGCTGTAGGCAGCAACAGTAGTATTTTTACTGAATTGCATCTCTGTGGCCGATACTACGCCATGGGATTGAGCTGCATCTTCAATGACTAACAAATTATCAGTCTTTGCGATGGCGCGAATTTTATCCATATCAGCTAATCGACCATACAAATGAACAACCAAAATCGCTTTGGCGGAAGCCGACATTTTGTTTTGCAAGTCTATCGGATCTATTGTGAAAGTATGAGAATCCGGTTCAACCAAAACCGGTACCAAACCCACCTTTTTGATTGCCAATACACTCGCAATGTACGTATGCGCAGGAACCAAAACGGAATCGCCTTTTTTCAATTTACCC
Organism: Flavobacterium turcicum; assembly: GCF_011365745.1. GTDB lineage: Bacteria > Bacteroidota > Bacteroidia > Flavobacteriales > Flavobacteriaceae > Flavobacterium > Flavobacterium turcicum. Next base: position 42,042 of record NZ_JAAOBY010000009.1, read on the forward strand.
AAAGCAATGTAAGCTTCAAAAATGAGCACTAATGCATCAAATCCATTTCCGACGCCTATGCAAAAAGGCACCCCACAGTAGGTAGCGAAATTTTTTTCGAACTCCTGAACTTGATTTCCCAAAATGTACCAACCACTGTCTAAAACAGTTGCAAATTTTTCTTGAAAAGCCAAATGATAAGGCTCATTTATTTTTTTTAAGTCTAAAAATTTAATCATGATCAGCATTTTTAGAGACTGTAAAATAATCTGTCAAAAGTTCATGCGAAAACGTTTCGCATTCATAAAAATCATGCACAATGGCACTTGCCCCAAAACTTTCTTTCCAATAACTCAAACCTTCATTTAAAAGCAAACCATTTGACTCTGTTGAAATTCCAAAGTCAAAAAAACGTTTGTCCGCATAAACTTCTGTGAGTAAATAATGGTACAAGAAATCTAAACTGCCTAAATTCAATCCCTTTTCATATTTCGAAATATATTGACAATGCGCCACGGTTTCAGTTTCAAAAATTGTTGTTCCGGCTACAATCACGCCTTCGTAATAAACATTAAACTGACGAACAGCTTGAGGAAAACAACTTTTTAAATAGTGTATTTCGTTAATAGTGTGCACTGGCTCAACTTGGTGTCTTTGTTTAAGGTTTGGCAAAAGTATTTTGTCCCAAAATGCAGTACAATCCTGTTCTTCTTTTACCACTAATTGATGTTGCTTAGCACGTAGCAAACCTCTTTTGCGTATTTTAGATAATGCAAAGCCAGCAGAATAGTTAATCACAGCCAACACATCACGACGGATAAGCGTAGCTTTGGCCAAAAACAGTGCGTAATGCAATTCCTCAGCTGGTTTTTTATGATAGATTGAAGGCAGGGTTTTTATTTGTAAAGTGCTAACACCTTCAGATTCCAGATATTTCAAAATAACAGCAAATGACGCAATAACTGATGTTAATTTACAAGAATCTTTATAAACCAAACCGCCATAGGTTAGACCTTGATGCGAAAAAACAGTGGTTTCATTTCGGTTTGCAGGCAAAATGGCCACTAGCTGATCTGATTCATAAACCATTAGAGAACAATCAGAAAACCGCTCTTGATGGTATTCCATAAAATTTCGGTGAAATAAAAAGGTAGCATTTTTTGCCCCTGAAACAAATTCGTTCCAGATCTCAAAATCATTTTTTTGATATGCTTTTACCGTATAGTTTTTCACCCTAAATTTTTCTTGACTGTGAAAGTAGTTAATTTTTACTGATTTTCGAAAGCAGGTAAATACCATTTGAACTTTACCGCCATCAATCGCAAAGAAATAATTATTGACGAACTCAATAGATACAGCACATCATTTTCTAAATTCATCGTTCTCAAAACGAAAAATAGAACACCTCCCACAATACAAAGGGTAGCATAAATTTCTCGTCGAAAAATCACTGGAATTTCATTGCACAAAATATCTCTAATAACGCCACCAAAACAAGCGGTCATGGTTCCCAAAGCGACACAAATTACAGGATGTAACCCTATTTCAAGACCTTTTTCGAGACCTATTAAAGTAAAAACACCAAGTCCGATAGTATCAAATAAAAAAAGAGATTTTCGTAATCTATCTAGTTTTTTTCGGAAAATAATAGCCAAAACAAATCCGATAAAAATCACGTAAACATATTGCAAATCGAGCATCCATCCTACAGGAGTTCTTCCAATTAGCACATCACGCAAAGTTCCACCGCCAACTGCCGTAACGAATGCAATGATAAAAACTCCAAACGGATCAAGCTTTTTGCTCATAGCTGTTAAAGCGCCTGACATAGCAAAGGCCATTGTACCAATAATGTCTAAAAAATGAAACATAGTTGTATAGGATTTGGACAAAAATACAGAAAACACCGCTAATTGATCCTATTAACACCAATCAATTAATCAGTAATTAGGAAACAAATAAATGCCATATTTTCCTAAAAACTGCCAATTCTCTCTGTATCTTTGTACTTGAAAATTTAATCGTGAAAAAGCCTTGAAACACATAACTTCTATTCAAAATCCGTACATTAAAACGCTCGTACAATTGCAAGAAAAAGCAAAAACGCGCAAACAAACTGGCACTTTTTTGATGGAAGGAAAGCGCGAAATTAGCATTGCTGTAAAAGGCGGTTACGAATTGATTACGGTATTATTTGTACCTGAAATTTGCCCAGAATCTGAAATAGTTGCTTTATATGGAGATGCCGAATTGATTTCGATTACTAAAGAAGTGTATCAGAAATTAGCGTACCGTGATACTACCGAAGGACTTTTGGCTGTAGCAAAAACTAAATCCATGCAATTAAAGGATTTAAAATTATCTAAAAACCCTTTGATTTTGGTAGCCGAAGCTCCTGAAAAACCAGGAAACATAGGTGCTTTATTACGCACTGCAGATGCCGCTAATTTAGATGCCGTGTTAATTGCCAATCCAAAAAGCGATTTGTACAACCCAAATATCGTCCGTTCAAGCGTAGGTTGTTTGTTTACCAATCAAATTGCAACAGGAACTACAACCGAAATTATTGCATACTTAAAAGAGCAAAACATCAATTTTTACTGTGCTACTTTGCAAAATTCAACCGCATACCATACCCAAGATTACACCTCCGCAACAGCTTTGGTGGTAGGTACCGAAGCAACTGGACTTACACAGGAATGGCGCGAAGCTGCAACGCAAAATATTATTATACCCATGCAAGGCGAAATTGACTCCATGAATGTATCAGTTGCAGCGGCAATTTTAATTTTTGAAGCCAAAAGACAAAGAGGGTTTTAAAAACCATTACTGTTCGCGTAGTGCTCGTCAGTACAACCAAATATCAGCCACAAACCCAACTGTTTTAAAACTTTTCACTTGCATAATTAGCAATTATTTGCTATTTTTAGAAAATGAACCATGAAGTTATGATAGAAATTGATATCGAGAAAGAAAATAAAGCGATTGCGCAAGAATACAAAGAACTTTTACGCATAAGTTATCAAACTTTGACCGATGATGATAAAAAACTCATCCGAAAAGCTTTTGATGTATCTGTTGAGGCACACAAAGACCAACGCAGAAAATCTGGCGAAGCCTACATCTTCCACCCTATTGCTGTAGCAAAAATTGTTGCTTCTGAAATTGGTCTAGGTGCCACCTCAATTGCAGCTGCGTTATTGCATGATGTTGTTGAGGACACACCTACTACCGTGCAAGATATTGAGCGTTTGTTCAATCCAAAAGTAGCGCAATTGGTTGAAGGATTGACCAAAATATCCTTGGTTCAAAAGGATCTAAATGCCTCTATGCAAGCTGAAAATTTCAGAAAAATGATCTTGACACTCAATGATGATGTTCGAGTGATTTTGATCAAATTGGCAGACCGTTTGCACAACATGCAAACCATGGACTCCATGCAAGAGGACAAACAAACTAAAATTGCCTCAGAAACCTTATACATTTACGCACCTTTGGCGCATCGTTTAGGGTTATACAATATTAAAACCAAACTAGAAGATTTAGGTTTAAAATATACTGAACCCGCTATTTACAATGAAATAGTGAGTAAAATTAAAGAAACCAAAGAGCAACAAGACGCCTACATTGCTGATATCTCCGAAGTATTAAAAGCATCTTTAGACAAAGAAGGAGTTGAATATATTATCAAGGGCCGACCAAAATCAATTTATTCTATTCGTAGAAAAATGAAAGCTCAAAACGTAACCTTTGACGAGGTTTACGATAAATTTGCTCTACGAATTGTTTACAAAGCCAATCCAAACGAGGAGAAATTTATCGCTTGGAAAATTTACTCTATCGTTACAGATCATTATCGACCAAGTCCTAGTCGTTTGCGCGATTGGATTTCTTCACCAAAAACTACCGGTTACGAAGCTTTGCACATCACTGTTATGGGACCAAAAGGTCGTTGGGTAGAAGTTCAAGTGCGTAGTGAACGTATGGACGAGATTGCTGAAAAAGGTTATGCTGCTCATTACAAATATAAAAATGGTGCTACCGAAGAAAGTGGTTTGGATGTTTGGTTGAATCTTTTACGGGAAGCCTTAGAAAATTCAGAAACCAATGCCGTTGATTTTGTAGAAGATTTTAAAATGAATTTGTATTCAAAAGAAATCTTTGTGTTTACACCAAAAGGTGAAATTAAATCACTCCCAAAAGGAGCAACATCATTGGATTTCGCATTTGGAATTCATTCCGAAATTGGTATTCGCACCCGCGGAACACGCGTAAATGGTAAATTAGTTCCGCTAAACTTTGAATTAAAAAGTGGCGATCAAGTAGAAGTAATCACTTCACAACATCAAAAACCAACTATCAACTGGTTGGATTATGTAACAACATCACGCGCCAAAACAAAAATTAAAAACGTCCTCAACGAGAATACCAAAAAGATTGGCGAGGAAGGAAAAGAATTGCTTACCAGAAAATTAAAGCACTTAAAAATCACGATGAGCGAACAAGTGGTTAATGAGTTGGTTAATTTTTTCAAACTAAAAACTAGTTTAGACTTGTTTTATCGTGTGGGTATTGGTTCCATTGAAAACCAACAACTTAAAGATTACGCTTCGCAAAAAAGCAATTCAATTATCAACTTTTTCAAAAATAAAATCAAACGATCTGGCAGCAGTACCACATCGGACGAAGACATTCATAAACCTGTTATTAGCAGTAATTATGATATGTTGGTTTTTGGAAAAGAACACGATAAACTTGACTATAAACTTTCGCCTTGTTGCAACCCAATTCCGGGTGATGATGTTTTTGGTTTTGTTACCATAAATGAAGGTATCAAAGTGCATAAAAAAGATTGCCCGAACGCCATTGGGATGCAATCTAACTATGCTTACCGCATCATGTCGGCTAAATGGATTGACTCGTCGCAAGAAGAGTTCAAAGCCATCATTAACATTACAGGAATGGATGTTCTGGGCTTGACCAACCAACTGACGAAAGTCATCTCCAACAACATGCACGTAAACATTCAAAGCATTGCGCTTAGCACCGATGCCGGAATTTTTGAAGGACAAGTGGCTGTTATTGTTCAAAACAATACCATTTTGAAAAAATTAATTAGCAACATCAAAAAAATAGATGGTGTTGATAAAGTAACCCGAGAATACAAAACGTAGCCTGTCTGTAGAAAGACTTTCTTGATTCAATTAAAAAAATCTAGAAAAGCAGAAAATTAAAAACTAAACAAACGGGAAGTTTTAAACTTTGAACTAAAAAAATTATCTTTGCGCGCATATGACACTCATTTCCACAGACAATACTAAAAACCAAGAAATTGTAAAAAATGTTTTTACAATGTACCTTGAAAAAAAAGGACACCGCAAGACTCCCGAGCGCTACGCGATCCTTCAAGAGATTTATGATAGCGAAGAACATTTTGATGTAGAAAATTTGTACATCAAGATGAAAAACAAAAACTATCGTGTCAGCAGAGCGACCTTATACAATACCATAGAATTACTTTTGGATTGTGCTTTGGTGCGCAAACATCAATTTGGACAAAATCAAGCACACTACGAAAAATCATATTTTGATAAGCAGCACGATCATATTATTATGACTGATACAGGCGAAGTAATTGAGTTTTGTGATCCAAGAATTCAGAGCATCAAAAAAACGATTGAAGATATTTTTGATATCGAAATAACTAATCACTCGCTTTACTTATACGGCAATAAAAGGCAAGCGCCAGTTTTGAACGAGGAAGATCGTACAGAAATTTAAAAAAACTAACTACAAATAACATTTAGAATGACAGTTGATTTATTACTAGGATTACAATGGGGAGATGAAGGAAAAGGAAAAATTGTGGATGTCTTAACTTCAAAATATGACATCATTGCACGTTTTCAAGGTGGTCCAAATGCAGGACACACATTAGAATTTGATGGCATCAAACACGTCCTAAGAACTATTCCCTCAGGTATTTTTCATAAAACTGCCGTAAATATCATTGGAAACGGAGTGGTAATTGATCCTGTTGTTTTTCAAAAAGAAATTGAAGGTCTTGAAAAGTTTAATATTGACATCAAAAAGAAATTAATCATTTCGCGTAAAGCACACTTAATTTTACCAACACACCGCTTGCTTGATGCTGCATCTGAGGCATCAAAAGGAAAAGCAAAAATTGGTTCTACATTAAAGGGTATTGGACCAACTTACATGGACAAAACAGGTAGAAACGGTTTGCGTGTAGGTGACATTGAATTGGAAGACTTTGCTGACCGTTACAGAGCTTTGGCTGACAAGCACGAAGAAATGATTCAGTTTTACGATGTAGCTATTCAATACAATTTAGCCGAAATGGAAGCCGAGTTTTTTGAAGCTATCCAAGAGCTTAAAAAATTAGATTTTATTGATAGCGAAGAGTACTTGCACCAAGCTCAAAAAGCAGGAAAATCAATTTTATGCGAAGGCGCTCAAGGTTCCTTGCTTGATGTTGATTTTGGTACTTATCCGTTTGTAACATCATCAAACACCACTGCTGCTGGAGCTTGTACAGGTTTAGGTATTGCACCAAACAAAATCAAAGAGGTTTACGGAATTTTCAAAGCTTACGTAACTCGTGTGGGTAGCGGACCGTTCCCTACAGAACTTTTTGATGAAGATGGAGCTACCATGGCAAGAGTAGGAAACGAATTCGGATCAGTTACAGGTCGTCAAAGACGTTGTGGATGGTTGGACTTAGTAGCGCTTAAATACGCTGTTCAAGTAAACGGTGTAACGCAATTAATGATGATGAAAGGTGATGTTTTATCTGGTTTCGAAACTTTAAAAGTGTGTACTTCTTACAATTATAAAGGTGAAAACATAGCACATTTTCCATACAATATCGAGCCTGAAAATGTTACTCCTGTGTATCAAGAATTCAAAGGATGGAAACAAGATTTAACAGGTATGACTACTTATGATGAACTACCAGTTGAATTAAAAGAATACATTGATTTTATTGAAAAAGAAATCGAAGTGCCAATCAAAATTGTTTCTGTTGGACCAGATAGAAAACAGACAATTTTAAAATAAAATACAACAAACGCTCTGAAATTCAGGGCGTTTTTTTTTTACCTTAGCACGGCTACAGTCTTTTGCAACAGTATTTTTATGAAAGCTATTTCCTTTTTACAAAAATCAAGATGTTGGGTTATTCTCTTTTTGGGAATAGTCTATTCTTGCAATCAAGCGGAGGAAACGATAGCAAATAGCAAGTCAGATGAATATTCAACGCAAGGCAGTCTCATTCTCAAAAACAAGCAAGCCATACAACTTATTGGCACCAACTCGTTTCAGGTTTTTGGAGCAAATGACCAAAAAATGAAAAGTTGGAACATGGATATTGCAAGGGAATTTATAGGGAACGTTTCAGAACAACCGCTTACAGGCATACCAATCAAAGACAGTAATAATTCGTTCTTGCACTCGTTACAAAGCGTGGTAGACGGTAACCGCAAGAACAACCGAATTACCATTTTGTGCGGTTTTGGTTGGAATGGAAAAACGGAAACGGAATTCACAGGCAAAAGCCCGACGCAAACTTTTTGGTGGGAAGCTTACAAAGAAAAATTAAAGGAATGGGCGCTTCACTTTAAAGATCAACCAGATGTATGGTTAGAAGTATGGAATGAACCTTACCGATTTGATAGAGCTGATGGTTATACCGATGCTATTTGGGAAAATGACATGAATACTTTAGTGCGCATTATTCGAAGTACGGGAAATAATTCAATTGTAATTGTGCCTTGTGCAGAACAAGGACAAGATGAAAGTGTATTACTCCAAAAAGGTGCTTTATTTTTAGAAAAGAATCCAAAAATAATTTTCGATATTCATGCCTATGAAAAATGGTTATTGGATAGTGATGCCTCCATCAGCGTTAGATTGGATCAACTAAAAAAACAAAATTTACCAATCATTTTTAGCGAAACGGCCCCAATGAATGCTGGAATTTTAATGAATCCGACTTATTTTCTCAACAGCGTTTACCAAAGAGGATTTTCGGTCTGTGCTTGGGTTTGGAAATATGACAGTTCAGATCAAGATGCCCTACTCACTACCGAAGGCCTGCCCAACGATAAAAACAATAATAACTGGGGAACTACTTTTAAAAACCTTGCCGCACGACCGCGCACTCCCTAAACCTAAAACTTATAATGAAAAACCCTGCTATAAAAATCCAAAAAACAGAATTACTATCTGATAATTGGTATATCCTAAACAAAGTAACTTTCAACTTTCAAAAAAAAGACAATTCTTGGATTACACAAAAAAGAGAAGTCTATGACAGAGGCAACGGTGCAGCCATTTTGTTGTACAATGCGGAACAAAAAACAGTAATTTTAACGCGTCAGTTCAGACTACCCACGTATTTAAACGGAAATGCATCAGGAATGAGCATTGAAGTTTGTGCCGGATTATTAGACCAAGACCAACCGGAGCAATGCATCATTCGAGAAACGGAAGAAGAAACCGGCTATAGATTATCAAACGTAACAAAAATCATGGAATCGTACATGTCTCCTGGTGCCGTTACTGAAATATTATACCTATTTACCGGTGCTTACAACGCCTCAATGAAAGTTAGCGAAGGCGGCGGTGTAGCGCATGAAGAGGAAAACATCGAAGTTTTAGAAATGCCTTTTGACCAAGCTTACGCGATGATTGCAACAGGTGAAATTAAAGATGCCAAAACAATTATGTTATTGCAATACGCCAAAATTCATCAGCTTGTATAATGAATAACAAAACAAAAGGAGTTGTATTTGCACTTTTAGCTACTTTGCTTTGGTCTGTCAATATGGTTATTGCAAGCAGTATCAAAGGGCATATTCCGCCAATTGGACTGGCTTTTTGGCGCTGGTGTGTTGCTTGTTTAGCCTTTGCACTGTTTGCCTTCAAAAGTACAGTTGCTCAATTTTCAATCGTCAAAAAAAACTGGTTGTATCTTTTTTGCACTGCTATTTTAGGCATAACCATCTTTAATACTTTAATCTATTTTGCAGGAAAAACAACGAGTGCCATTAATTTGTCTTTAATTGCCATTTCTATCCCGCTGTTTATCATTTTTTTGTCCCGGATATTTTTAAAAGAACGCATTTCAACTCTCAAATTGGTTGGTATTGCCACCATTATTTGTGGTGTTTTAGTATTAATTTCAAAAGGGTCTTGGCAAGCCTTACGCTCGATAAGTTTTAGTTTTGGCGATATTCTGATGCTAATTGCGTGTTTCTTTTTTGCCTCATATACTCTTTTGGTGCGCAAAAAACCGACAGAAATAGATTCAAAAGTTTTTCTTTTTTCGGTTTTTGTAATGGGTACCGTGGCTTTATTTCCTTTTTACCTTTACGAGCATTGGTACATCACAACCGTACAATTTGATACTAAAACAATATTGGTATTATTGTACGTTGGTATTTTTGCTTCGTTAGTTTCATTTTATTTATGGAACGAAGCCATAGTACTAATTGGCACTGCCAAAACAGCACTAATCTATTATCTTATTCCTGTTTTTAGCGGGCTCATAGCCTATCTTATTACTGATCAACCGATTTTACAGTCGCAACTAATTAGCATGTTAATTATTATAACGGGTTTGTTACTAACAAATAAGAGTTCGAACTAAACCGTTTCTTTTTTCTTCAGATTAGGTAAAAACAAAGCGATTATACCAATTAGGGGTAAAAAAGCACAGAGTTCGTACACATACGTAATACTGCTATGATCAGCAAGATTTCCCAATAGTGCCGATCCTAAACCACCCATTCCAAACGCAAAACCATAGAAAAGACCTGAAACCATGCCTAGTTTTTTTGGCAAAAGCTCTTGAGCATACACCAAAATAGCTGGAAAAGCAGAAGAAATAATAATTCCAATCACTACTGATAAAATTCCGGTCCAAAACAAATCAACAAATGGCAATAGTAAGGTAAAAGGTGCAGCTCCTAGTACCGAAAACCAAATCACATATTTTCTTCCAAACTTATCTCCCAACGGACCTCCAATTAAGGTTCCGAAAGCGCAAGATGCCAAGAACAATACCAATTGAAATTGTGCTTCTTGCACAGATAAGCCAAATTTTTCAATCAAGTAAAAAGTAAAATAACTAGACATACTCGCCATGTAAAAGAATTTTGAAAAAATCAAAACCAATAAGATAACAACCGAAATCACAATTGTTTTTTGAGATAACCGCGGCAAATCAATCACTGCTTTTTTGGTTGCTCTTAAACTCAAATGATTTTGATACCAAAAGGCAATTCTACTTAGCACCACTAACGCAATTAATGCAACTCCTACAAACCAAACAATATGTCTTTGCGTATTGGGAACAACGATCAAGGCTACTAAAAACGGACCAATTGCTGTTCCTGCGTTTCCTCCTAATTGAAAAATCGATTGTGCCAAACCGCGCTTGCCTCCCGAAGCCAAAAATGAAATTCGAGAAGCTTCAGGATGGAAAATCGAAGAACCAATTCCCACTAAAACTACTGCCAAAATAATCATCGGGAAACTCGATGCGTAACCTAAAGCAATCATTCCCGAAAGTGAGAACAGCATCCCGAAAATTTGAGAGAAAGGTTTTGGTCTAGTATCCGTATATAAACCAACAAGTGGCTGCAAAATAGAAGCTGCCAATTGATACGCCAAGGTAATGAGTCCGATTTGAGTAAAAGTCAACTTATAATTTTCTTTTAAAATAGGATAAGCAGCCGGAATTACCGCCTGTAGCAAATCGTTTAATAAATGAGCAAAAGCAATGGAAAAAAGTATAGAATATGCTGTTTTTTGTGCTGTATAAGTTGTTATTGTTTCAGGATTTGTAGAATTAGTAGATTGCATTAGTATAAAAGTTGTAAATAAATAATTATGGCAAAAAGATTAAATAAATTGGACCATAAAATACCAAAAAGTCAGAGTGATAAATGAAATCGGAATTCCGAAACCAATCATCATACTGCTTAACCTAGGTTTAAGTCCGTGTGTGGCCGAAAGTATACAGGCGGTTATCATGGGAGCCATAGCTGCCTCCATTACTGCTATTTGTATACCGGTAGAATGTTGTTTTAGCATCACGACATAAATTAAAAAAATTAATGCTGGCGTGAGTATTAATTTATACAAAAGACCAATTGCAAGAAAAGGCCAATGCTTACTGTTCTTCTCAAATTTTAATTGTAATCCTACCGAAATTAATGCCAATGGCGTCACTCCGCTACCTACCTTTTGCAACAAAAATTGAAGAGTTGAAAGAAATTCTAAGTGAAACACATTCATCAAACAAGCCAATAAAAAAGTGATGAAAGGTGGAAAAAGCAGAATTTTTTTAGCTATTTGCTTCGGTTCCGGATTACCGTCAGAAAATAAAGTAGCTACCACAATCCCGAGTGTTGACAAAACCACAAATGTACCGGGCTGGTCTACCAAGATAGCTGTTTTTAATCCGTCTTGTCCGTACAAGGCCTCAATAATCGGGAAACCTAAAAAGGAAGTATTTCCTAAACCAGCAGTCAAAATCAAACATCCCGTTAACTTTTTGGACCACCCGAATTTTTTTCCCAAAAAACTAAAAAACAAATACGAACACCCGAAAGCAATCCACGCAACGCCAATGGGGAAAAGCAAGTCACTACTCCAATTTATTTTTGGAATGTAATACAAAGCCAAGGCAGGAAGACAAACATTAATTACAATTTTGTTTAAAACTTGGTAAATGCGTACGGGAAACCCTTTGATGTTTTGAAACAACAAGCCTATACCTAAATAAACGAAAATTAAAACTAAATTGATCATACCTTAAGTTACTGCAAAAGTACCCCTATTTTATTAATTGTGTAAAATGATTTTGCAATTAGGTAACTCGTAACTAAAAAAATAGTTTTTTAAAATTGGAAAAATAAAAAACTAACTTATATTTGCAATAAATTTTATTACAGTATGATTTCCGGTAAGTTTGCTATAACCATGCACATTCTCACATTACTGCATCAATTTCCTGAGGAATATTTGTCCTCAGAGTTTTTGGCGTCGAGCATGAATGTACATCCTGTTTTGGTTAGAAAAGAAATTGCAAACCTGAAGAAAAACAATATCGTTATAAGCAAAGAAGGTAAAAATGGCGGTACAAAATTATCTGTATCAGCAGCCTCTCTTACTTTAGAAACAATATTTAAAATGACTTTTGAAACCGTAAATTTGGGATATTCGAAAAATACCCCCAACCCTAAATGTCCTATCGGAAGAAAAATGAATGAAAAACTAAGCGATTTATATGATGAAATTAACACTAAGATCAGCTCTGAATTGAGCAACATAACACTCGAAAAATTTTCGAATCAATTTTAAACTTTTTTTTAACTTAAACTGTAACATTTTTTATTACTTATTAAATCTAAATATTATGAAAATTGCTATTATTGGAGCCACAGGATTTGTAGGCACCGCTATTTTAAACGAATTGACTGCTCGTAATCATGAAATTACCGCTATTGCAAGAAACCCAAAAGACGAAAATAAAGAGCACATAAAATGGGTTAAGGCTAATGCCAATGCAGAAAATGAATTGCTTGAAGCCATTTCAGGAAATGAGCTTGTGATTAACGCCTACAGCGCAGGATGGACCAATCCAAACTTTTATAACGATTTCCTTGCAGCCTCAAAAACCATTCAAGAAGCGGTAAAAAAATCAGATGCGAAACGATTCATCACTATTGGTGGCGGCGGTAGCTTATACGTTGCACCAAATGTTCAAGCGGTTGATACGCCTGATTTCCCTAAAGAATATTATACTGGCGCTACTGCTGCAAGGGATTATTTAAATTACATCAAAGAAGAAAAAGAATTAGATTGGACTTTTTTCAGTCCAGCGTTAGAGATGCATCAAGGCATTACCAGAGGAAGAACGGGCAAATACCGCTTGGGTTTAGAGAATCCTGTTTTTAATGAAGAGCAAAGAAGTATCCTTTCTGTAGAAGATCTTGCCGTTGTTATTGCCGACGAAGTAGAAGTTCCTAAACACCACCAAGTTCGTTTTACTGCAGCATATTAATCGCGAACTGCTTCATAAAAAACAGTTTCAAAAGGCAAAAGCGTATTTGAAACTGTTTTTGTTTTTAGTACTTTTACAGTTCAACGCCATATTATTTTGGAACAAAAAAACAAAAACTTAAGCGCACTTCACGAAAAACCTGGAATTGCACCTCCTGAAATGATAAGCACAAAATCAGTTGGAGCTATTCAGCGTTTTAGAAAAATTCAACCCACTTCGAAAGAACTGGTTGAAGGCATTCTGGCCGAAAATATTACGGCACTAAGCCGAGCTATTACTCTTGTAGAAAGTACCAGCGGTGCGCATTTGGCGAAAGCCAATGAAGTAATCACAGCCTGCTTGCCACACGCCAATAAATCGGTGCGAATTGGAATTACAGGCGTTCCTGGCGTGGGAAAAAGTACTTTTATTGAAGCTTTTGGAAAATACTTAACTGGTTTAGGGAAAAAAGTAGCCGTTCTGGCCGTTGATCCTAGTAGCACGATCTCACACGGAAGTATTTTGGGTGACAAAACCCGCATGGAAGAATTGGTGAAAGATGAGAATGCTTTCATTCGTCCATCAGCCTCAGGTGATACGTTGGGCGGTGTTGCCCGAAAAACTCGCGAAACCATAACGCTATGCGAGGCGGCCGGTTTTGATACGATTATTATTGAAACCGTTGGCGTTGGCCAAAGCGAGACGGCCGTTCATAGCATGGTTGATTTCTTTTTATTGCTCAAAATTTCTGGTGCTGGCGATGAATTACAAGGTATAAAGCGCGGAATTATGGAAATGGCTGATGCTATCGTCATTAACAAAGCAGATGGCGATAATGTTAAAAGAGCACATCTTGCCAAAGTAGAATTCAATAGAGCCTTGCATTTATTCCCTGCCAAAAAATCAGGATGGACACCAACAACAGCAGCTTGTAGCGCCATAACACGAGAAGGAATCAGCGAAGTTTGGACTACCATCGAAAAATTCTTAACCCTGACAAAAGGCAACAATTATTTCTTTGAAAAACGTAAAGAACAAAATCAATATTGGATGTTAGAAACAATTAATGAACAATTAAAATCGAATTTTTTCAGCAATCCCGCCATCCAACAATCATTGTCCGAAACTAAAAAAGCGGTGCAAAATGATGAAATTTCACCTTTTGCAGCCGCTCAAAAATTATTAGAAACGTATTTTAAGAAAGAATAGCTTATTTAACTTTAATTTCTTGATAGGTTTCATAGCCATATTGTATCATTTTTGCACCTAAAAATAAAGCCAAAAACTTTCCTATCACATATCCAACCATGTGACCGTACTTGTAGCCTTCGCCGTAGGTTTCAATAATTTTAATTTCAAAAGGAAAAAATTTCACCACTCCGCTGATAATAAACATAGTACCTAGGATAAACATGGCATACATAAAAACATTTTTCATAGTAATTGGGTTATTGGTTAATTGGACTTAATAGAAATATAAATTTACTCTTTTTCGTAGCGCTCCATTTCGCGATCGTAAAACTCATTGGCAAGAACGATTAATCCTTCCATTTCTGTATTCAATTCAGCTTCGTCTAAATCCTCAGCTTCTTCCATGAACTCGACCTCATCATCTTTCAAATTTATAATAAATCTCGGATAATCAAGGTGAATAATGAATATATCTTCGGGAAAATCAGTATTGTCGCCTAGTAAAAATTTTGGTAATTCCATGAATATTTTTATTTAATAATTGTTGTTTTTAATTCTTGTCTTGCTGCAAAATCAGCTTTTTGGTCAGTCTAGCAAAGCGAATATACAAAAATAATGAAGCAGCTGTTAGCCCAGCCAAAAGTCCGATCCAAATTCCAACCGCTTTTAACTCTGTATACTTTCCTAGATAATAGGAAATAGGAAAACCGATAACCCAATAGGCCACAAACGTAATATACATGGGTATTTTCACATCTTGCAAACCTCGCAAAGCACCTAGTACAACGACTTGTATTCCATCAGAAATTTGAAAGATAGCCGCTATTAAAAGGAGTTGTGCTGTAATTTTTATAATTTCCTCATTATCCACTAACTGAGAAACATCAGACATATTCAGGAATAAATGAGGTAAATAGTTGTGAAATACGACAAAAACTAATCCGAAAATAATTTCTAAAATAATAGCCAATAAAAATATCGAACGCGCCACCACCACAAGGTATTTATAATCGTTCGTGCCTTTGGTGTTCCCTACTCGAATCATCGCTGTAACGCTTAAACCCATGGCTACCATAAACGTTGATGAGGCCAGCGTTAGCGCGATTTGATTGGCAGCTTGACTATTTTTACCCAACGAACCTGATAACCAAATAGCGGCTGTAAACAAAGTTACTTCAAATAACATTTGCATCGCCGATGGCATTCCTAGATCGATTATTTTCTTTAAAATCGACTTTCGAATGTCTTTAAAGCTAAAGTTGGCAAAGTATTTTTTCAGTACTTGATTATTCTTCATTAGATAATGCATGAAAACGACCATCATAATTCTAGAAAGTACCGTTCCTAAAGCCGCGCCTAAAATACCGAGTTTAGGAAAAATCCAAACGCCATAAATAAGAACATAATTAAAGAACACGTGCACCACATTGGCCAATAAAATAGCATACATCGAGTATTTGGTGTGCGACAATCCATCGGCAAACTGTTTGTATCCTTGGTAAATAATTACTGGAATTAAGGAGAAAGCTACCCAATCAATATAAGGAGATGCCAAAGCAGCTACTTCTGCCGGTTGGTGCATTAAATACATCAACTCTTTTGATAAAACGGTTAATATAAATAAAGAAACACCTAAAATGGTACACAACAAAAGACCATGATGAAAAGTAGCTCGGATTTTATCTTCTTTTTGTTCTGCATCGGCCTCGGCAATTAGCGGCGTGATGGCAGTAGAAAAACCAATTCCTAACGACATGGCAATGAAAATAAAACTATTTCCTAAGGATACGGCTGCTAACTCCGTAGAGCCTAGTTTACCCACCATAAAATTATCGACAATTCCGATTAAGGTGTGCCCAAGCATTCCTAAAATTACTGGGTAAGCCAATTTAATATTATATGAAAACTCTTTAAAGTACTGAGATAAAATCACTTGTGTTTTTTTGAGTGCAAAGATAATTAGAAGCTTTCAATTTTCAGGTGACAGCTACCATTATAAGTAGCTATTGACACATAAAAACAAGGCTCCCTCAAATTCTGTAACAATGCTTTTAAATTCTATAACATGCTAAACGCACTGCCTGTCTATCTTTGTCCTGTAGATTTGTTGCAACAATCACCACATCTACATCATTAAAAAAATTAATAAAAAAATTACATTATGACAATCTCAAGAAAAGTAACAACAGGAATTTTAGCAGCTGCGGCATTTATATTTACAGCAACAACCCAAGCTCAAGAAACTAAAAATGCAGCTACAAATTACGATCAAGGTTTCCGTTTAGGAGTAGGACTAAATGCAGGTTACTCTACTAACGATCCTTACAAATTAGCACTTGGTGCCGATGTTAGAGGACAATATGATTTATCAAAAAGATACTCATTGACTTTAACTACTGGATACACTAATTTATTTCAAAGTAAAGCAGACGGATTTCCTGGACAAACAGAAGGAAAAGATTTAGGTTTAATTCCAGCAAAAGCAGGTTTTAAAGCTTTTATTTGGGATGATCAGTTTTATGTAATGGGTGAAGCAGGTGCTGCATTTGCAGTAAGTAATGTTGACAATACTAGAGACAAAACCTCTTTGTTATTATCACCAAGTATCGGATACGCAACAAAATATATTGATGTATCATTAAACTACACACACTACAACCATTTAGACCGCATCAACAACAACGGTACCGTAGGTAGAGGTGTTGGACAAGTTGGAGTACGTTTGGCTTACGGTTTCAAATTGTAAGACGCAATCATATTGAATTAGTTATAAAAAAAGGCACTGCTTGATCTCAGTGCCTTTTTTGCGTTTACTCTTTTTGAAGCATTTGTTTATAGGCTTCAAAATTAGCTTTGACTTTTTCATCTAATTCCGGCTCCTTGATATCGGTATATTTTTGCATTTCTTCCCAAATAATTTTGGCTACGATGTAACGAGCCATAGCTTTGTCATCAGCAGGAACGATAAACCAAGGGGCATTTTCAGTAGCTGTTTTGGTAATCGCTTCCTCGTAATAGTGCATGTAATCGTCCCAACATTCGCGCTCTTTCAAGTCTCCCGCCGAAAATTTCCAATGATGCTCCTCTTCCTCTAACCTACGCAGCAATCGCTTGCGTTGTTCTTCCTTACTCATGTGGAAATAAAACTTCAACACAATCGTGCCGTTTTGAGTCAGGTGATTTTCAAAATTTTTAATTTGATCCATCCTGTTTTCCCAAAATTCAGGCGTAATATCCGCCACCTCATTTATTCCGGGTAAATTCTCGTTCAAAATATATTCAGGATGCACTCTCGTCACCAAAACATTCTCATAATGCGTGCGGTTAAATACGGCAAACTTCCCTTTTTCGGGCAAGGCCAAATAATGCCTCCACAAATAATCATGTTCTAATTCAGTCGAATTGGGTGTTTTAAAACTATGCACCACTACTCCACGCGGATTAAACTCCTTAAAAACCTCCCGAATCAAACTATCCTTACCCGATGTATCCATTCCTTGCAAACAAATCAACACTCCATAACGATTGTGCGCATACATCACGTCCTGCAAAGCGCTCAACTTGGCCTGCACCGCATTCAGTTTTTCCTCTTTCTCGTCATCGCTAATTTTATACTGCAATTCCGTTGGGATAGCAGCCAAATCAATTGGTCCAACTGCTCTAAAATCATCTGGCTTTATGAACTTCATCGTATTTATTTTATCTTTACTTCTCAAATATAACAAATTATTAGGAGCTTTTTCCTGCTGTACGCTATATTCCCGATAAATAAAAACTACGGCAAAAAGCCTTGTTTTTCTAAATCGGGAGATACCGCTGCCATCAGGGCTAGGGCCTCACTGTAACATCACAAAACATGGAAAAATTCGCACTCGAAATTCTTTGCCAAATCATCGGAATCGGCTCAGCATCAGGACTCATTTATCAAGATCCTTCACTCTATGTGATTGGTGACAATAGCGGTTTCCTGTACCAATACGATCTACAATCCAAAGAATTACAACGCCATCCTTTGGTAGAAAACCCAACCGAAAACACTCCTAAAAAAGAAAAAGCCGACTTTGAAGCGATAACGCAGTATCAAGACAGCCTATATATTTTTGGCTCCGGCTCTACCGAAAAGCGAAATAAAATGGTGCAGCTTAACGGAAATACCAAACAAGTAATTGCCACAAATGACTTAACCGATTTGTATGCAGTCATGCAAAACTTTGGCGGGATCAATCCCGAAGATTTCAACATCGAAGGCGCTATTTTCGACGGAGAAAATTATTATTTATTAAATCGTGGCAATGGTAAATCTGGCAAAAACGTCTTGTTTACCGTGGCTGGCAAAAACCTCAGCAACGATTTTCAGATTCTGTCCAACAGCTACAAATTGCCCAAAATAAAGGGCGTTCGAACCAGTTTTACTGATGGTGTTTTGGTTGGTGATCAACTTTATTTTTTGGCCTCTGCCGAAGACACGCAATCAACATATGATGATGGCGCAGTTTTAGGTAGCTTAATTGGAAGCATCGACTTGAAAACCATGAAAATCAATTTTACACAAAAAATTAGCGATACCCATAAATTCGAAGGATTAACACTATTTGCAGATGATGCAGATAAAATTCAATTTTTACTTTGTGAAGATAATGACACCGAAGTTTTAGAAACCACGATTTATAAATTGAGAGTCAATAAAAAAAGATAGCTAGAATTTTTCACTTTTAATTCGCTCCATGCACGTTAAAATTTAATTAAAATAAAAAAGCAAATGCCGTTAGCCGATGGAAACGTGTTAATTTTGTACAACAAGTTTTCAAAAACTGACTTTAAAAAAACACCAAATGACTGATTTAAAAAATAAAACGGCACTGGTTACCGGCGCTGGAAAAGGAATAGGAAAAGCAATTGCATTGGCTTTAGCCAAAGAAGGCGTAAACGTAATTTTAGTAGCGCGCACTCAAGAAGAAATTGACAGTGTAGCTGCAAAAGTACGTTCTTTACGTGTAAAAGCCTTGGCTGTTACTGCTGATGTTGCTGATATCAACTCTGTAAACACTGCGGTAGAAAAAGCACTAAGCGAATTTGGCGCTATTGATATTTTAATCAATAACGCAGGTATCGCATCGTTTGGAAAATTCTTAGAATTAGAGCCAACCGATTGGGAACGGATTATTCAAGTGAATTTAATGGGACCGTATTACATGACAAGAGCCGTTGTTCCGAACATGATTGAAAGACAAACTGGAGATATTATCAACATATCGTCAACCGCTGGATTAGCTGGAAATGCAATGACGAGTGCTTACAGCGCTTCAAAATTTGCCTTGTTAGGACTAACCGATTCATTGATGCAAGAAATGCGCAAACACAACATTCGCGTTACCGCACTTACGCCAAGTACCGTGGCTACTGATATGGCTAAAGAACTAAAACTTACCGACGGAAATCCGGATAAAGTAATGCAAGCCGAAGATATGGCTGAGCTCGTAATAGCGCAACTCAAATTAAATCGTCGCGTGTTTGTTAAAAACAGTAGCCTTTGGTCTACTAATCCGTAAAAGGACTTAATAGATAACGTCAGTTCGAGTGTTTTTTGTGTAGTAAAGCGGAACAAACTTCTCGATACGCTACACTACTCGAAGTGACTTTTATCGAGAACCGTTTTTAATGAAATTTTTCTTGCTTTAGATATGTTATTCTTTCAAAAGCTTTGACGGAGAAAACTCGAACAGATGAAAAATCATAATTAAAAAGTAAGTTCAATCAACGAATTAGTAAAAAGAAAAAAAACTAAAAACCATTGAGAATCGCATTTTAATTGCATTCTCAATGGTTTTTTCAATTTTACAAGCTGTGGCTATTCATTATTTTGTTGCGTAGCTCTATTTTTCTGTTCTTTTAAAATGGTATTCAAGTGCGGTTTTGTTTCTCTTTCGATATCACTTTCACTGAGTTGTAAACCTTTGGCATCATCAACCAAAACATACCAAGGTTTGACTTTGCCAAACGGATATGCTCCAAAAACAATGACAGGAGTTCCTTTTACTTTTACGTTTTGATCATCTTGAAGTATCCATTCCTCTGCCCAACTGTAGAGTTTTTTAGCATCCGCTTCTTGAAGTCTCAAACAAGAATGCGAAGCAGGATAACCCGGCAAAGCATACTGATGAAAACCAACACCCAATTTGTTCTCGATATTAAAATTCCATTTTAAATCCCACTCGTCGTTAAAAGTACTGGTTGTTTCTTCAGCTTTCCAGTTGGTAAAAAACAATCCTGTTGGAGTTTTATCTTTTTCCCTTCCCATATTCGTTGGACCGGTATAAATTAGTTCGCCGTTTTCATAGGCAGCAAAAGTTTGTGTGGGATACGAAAAATAGATAATCTTTTCAACTTCCTTCAAAGCCAAAACCTTCAACGGAAAAGGCAAATAATAAACAATATCACCCGTAAAATCATTTGGAACTATAACCGAATCTAATTTTTTGAAATTCTCAGCGTCTGTTCTATTGATGGCATAAGCAAGCTGCAATTGAGTGCTATCGTTGCCAGATTTCTTTAGCCATTCTTTCGTGTTTTCAAAATTATAAGTGACTGTACCAGGTTTTTTTCGTTCTATTTTAGTTGTAATTTTTTCTGATTGATTTTTGTCTTTAGAACTTGCTGCGCTCTCTTTACAAGAAAACAAAACAGAACAAACTACGGCGCTAAGGATACATACAATTGGCTTCATAAGGTTAAATTTTAATTAATTTAAAAGTACCTCAATAAACTACCAAGTCTCTTACACAATTTGTATTAGTTATTATAGAATTAAACTTGATTAGAATACAATTAGGTAAAATTATTCGAAAGCGACAGTTCGACTTTTTCTGTGTATTAAAACGGAAAAAAAATGTCTTGAGAATCGTTTTTAATGAAATTTTTCTTGTTCTCGATACATTTTTCTACCGAAAAACACTCGAACTGACGAAAAATTATCATCAAAAACTATAAATAACCTTACGTTTTAGTACAAAAAACCATTAAGTGAGTTAAGTTAATTAAGCCTAAAACTTAATGAACTTAACTCACTTAATGGTTTATAAAAATGTTTTCCTTAAATGACTTATATGTTTAAAACCTAAACCAACACAGATACAAAATCCATGCGCACACTGCCATCCTCATCAATTCGAGTCAAGTTGATATCGTGTAGGGTATTCACCAATTCAGGATTCCAAGGCGTTTTTACTTTTACGTAATTCTCAGTAAATCCGTGAATGTAACCTTCTTTATTTTCACTTTCAAATAATACTTTTCGTTGCGTTCCCAATTGGCTTTCGTAAAAAGCACGACGTTTTTTCACAGATAATCCTCGTAACATTTTACTACGTTTCGCACGCACATTGGCCGGAACTACACCACTCATAGCAGCAGCTTCAGTATTATCACGCTCCGAATACGTAAAAACATGCAAGTACGAAATATCCAAATCATTCAAAAAATGATACGTCTCCAGAAAATGCTCGTCCGTTTCACCCGGAAAACCTACAATGACATCCACACCTATACACGCATGTGGCATCACCTCGCGAATCTTATTCACTCGCTCTGTATATATTTCGCGTAAGTAACGACGCTTCATTAATTTCAAAATATCATTACTCCCTGATTGCAACGGAATGTGAAAATGCGGTACAAAAGTCCTGCTTTTCGAGACAAATTCAATCGTTTCGTTTTTCAATAAATTCGGTTCAATAGATGAAATTCGCAAACGCTCAATACCTTCCACTTCATCCAAAGCCTGAACCAATTCCAGAAAAGTATGTTCGTGTTTTTTATTTCCAAATTCCCCTTTACCGTAATCGCCAATATTTACACCAGTAAGTACGATTTCTTTAATGCCTTGTTTCGAAATTTCGGCTGCATTTTTCAATACATTTTCTAACTCGTCACTTCTAGAAATTCCTCTCGCCAGCGGAATCGTGCAATAGGTACACTTATAATCACAACCATCCTGAACTTTCAAGAACGCTCGCGTTCTATCGCCTATAGAATAACTGCCTACATAAAAATCAGCTTCGGCAATCTCGCAGGAATGCACCTCGCCCATATCATTTTTAGACAAATCGTTGATATAATCGGCTAGTTTGAATTTTTCGGTAGCACCAAGCACCAAATCAACTCCATCCACAGCCGCCAATTCCTCCGGTTTAAGTTGCGCATAACAACCCACCGCGGCTACAAAAGCTTTGTCGTTAAGCTTCATGGCCTTACGCACCACTTGTTTGAATTGTTTATCGGCATTTTCAGTAACTGAACACGTATTAATCACATACATATCAGCCACTTCTTCAAAATCAACGCGATCAAAACCCTCGTCTTGAAGATTGCGCGCAATAGTTGATGTTTCTGAGAAATTGAGTTTACAGCCTAAAGTATAAAAGGCGACTTTTTTGCGTTTTTCCATAAGTAAGCGCTATCTAATGAAATCGTTGTCAAAAAAATAGCGTGCGCAAATTTACGAACAAATACGAGAAAACTGCACCGAATTGAATTTTTATTAAATAGGGCGTGCCCCTCCGTAAACTGCGGGTCGGGCTATGCGCTCTATCTTTATTTTTTTAAAGAAAAAAATAAAGGATGCCGCTGCTATCCCTCACGCGAACCATCATAACTGTCCTAATTTTAGAAAAATTGTAAGAAAAAATTAATATATTTGAAAATAAATAAAACTGACTTTTATTACACATAACTACCCAATATTGGGCTGATAAGTCTGATTTTGTAAGACGTATATACAAGTTGGGCACAATACACACAAAAAAACTAATGAAAGAATTAAAATTTTTAATGTGGAATCTTCGAAATAGAGGAAAAAAATACATAAATGCTTTCGATGAATTATATCGTGAACAAAAGCCAGATTTTTTATTATTAATTGAAAGCGATATCGAGGATAAACATATTGAAGAACTTTCCAAAGGTTTGTTGAAATCTGTAATGCTGAATAAAAAGAAAACAATTCGTCTCTATGTCAACCCAAAATATAATGTCCAATTAATTAACGAAGAAGAAGCTAAAGATGGAAGATATTCACAGATAAAAGAAAGATTAGTTTTTTTTAAATGTGATATTGATGGATTAAAAATATTACTTGTGGGCGTACACTTTCCAAGCAAATTTAATAATTCGCCTAATACACAATTTAACATTATGAAAAGATGGTTAGATTGGATTAAAGCCCAAGAAATGATTATTAAGACAGAAAATACAATAATTTGGGGTGATTTAAATCTTAATCCTTTTGACCTAGCTATATATCGAGATGGAGGATTAAATGCACATCCATCTGTAAAACATAAACCAAAAGTCAAACCGCTTTATTATAATCCAATGTGGAGTACCTTGGGTGATTTTATTTACAAAACAAATAAAGAAAAAGTTCCTGGAACTTTCTTTTATGATCTACCGATTGATAATCATGATGATTTTCATTGGAATTCAATTGACGGTGTTTTAATAAAAAAGGATTTTGCTGAACATTTTTCAAAAAAAGATCTTGAAATAATTGTTAAAACTAAATCACACCTTTTTTCTGATTTATATGGTATAGATTCTGTGAAATACTCCGACCATTTACCTTTAAAATTTAAATTATTAATATGAGTAAAATTAGAAATATTTGGAAAGAAGTTTCTTCAAATCAACCAGCAGAAAGTAGCGAAATAACTCCGCTAAAAATTTTAGAAGAACAAGCAAGTGCTATCAATGATGATGCTGAAAGAACTAACATTGTTGGAATGACAATGACATTTACAATTAGTCAGCAAGATACTATTAAAGAAACGAAACATATTTTATACCTATTCCCTAAAAATGGTAACGATTATAATTATAGATTCATAGAAATTAAGCAAAACATTGATAGTATATATCCAATTAAGGTATCAGCTTTTCAAAATGGAAATACTGATTTTGGAACTTGCAAGAATGAAGATGAGTTTTATGACACATTAAAAAGAATATTTACAGATACACGTAAAGAAATAGTTTTTGATCAATTAAAAAATATTGGAAATTCTATTGAAGAATGGAAAAAAGAAAGATGATAAGTACTGTGCCTAACAGCCACTACAACGGATTTGGGCATTAGGCTTAATGGAAAGATGGTTTTGTAGTTGGAATGATTTGGCAAATCCGAAAATAGGGCTTAATTTAATCCCAAACCCGCTGTAGTGCCGGAACGTTGTAGGCAATTTTAACGAAAAAATCGAAAAAAAATATGAATTATATCTACAGACTTCTACTTACATTTAATGCTACATCACTTATTTTAGTCATATTTCTGATAAAAGAAGAAGTTACTATAAACCATATTCATGAAAAACTTTTTGCTTTACCAAATTATGTTTCTTATTTAATTTATTTTTTAATTCCAGTACTATTAACTTACTTGAGTTTATTAATATCTAAATTTCTTGGGAATTCTAATATTGCTAAAGGTTCAATTGTAGAAGTGGAAAATGCGAATAATGCCTTTTTACCAAGTTATTTAGGTTATTTTTTCGTTGCTTTGAGTGTCAACAATTGTGAAACATTAATTTTTGTTTTTATAATTCTTTTTGTTTTTACATTTCTTTCACAAACACTATATTTCAATCCCCTATTTTTAATATTTGGTTATCATTTTTACAATATTTCAACTAATAATAAAGCTAAATTATTTATTATTACTAAAAATGAAATTAATAAAGTTGATGATATTGAATTCACAAAATTGAAACGTATAAACAATTTCACTTTCATTGACAAAAATAAATAATATGAATTATCTAATAGCAAAAAAGAAAAGAACAAACAATACTTACAATCTTGTTTTATCACAAGAAGATAGAATTTACGAAATTCCAAATGATTTAGTAAACATAAAACAATATGATACAAATTATAAATTAGAAGATGATGAATGGTTTGGAATAACAAATTTTAGTAATTCAAATTATTGTATTCCATTATTAAATCAAGATTTTAATAGTGCAGAATATCATCAAATTGTAACTAATCAATATAAAAACGTGAAATTTTTCTGTTCTTATCAAGATGAAGATGATTATTGTTTTCAGAAGTTTATGTATAGTAATATAATTTCAAAAAAATGGATTTCATTAAGTGGAGAACCCGAAATTAAAGTTAATGAACCCATATTGATTTTAAAATCTATTCCTGATGCATTATATAGAAAATCAACAAATACGCTTTATTTCAAAAACTTAAGCGATATCAAATCAATTTTCCCAGAAGTAATTGATTTATATAAAGAAGCAACAGACGAAGAAACAGAAACCTTTTTAAATAGTGAGTTTATAAATTTAAATGATGGATTTGATAAAACTAAAGTAAATACAGCAAATAGAAAGCGAATTTCAATGGCTATTGAAACTTTAGCAAAACTTGAAGATGAACACAAAATACAAATACACGATTATATTAAGGATTATTGTCCAGAATTACATTTCTCGGAAGAACATAAATCTTTTAACATTGCTTCCGAAGAACATCTGAAAAATTTAATTTTTGGGATTGAACAGCGTTTTTATACAACAATTGTCGGTAGCGAAAGAAGACTAGCAAATTCTGTATCTAAACTTGCTAATTAAAAAAACTGCCTACAACACACACTACAAGCAATTTGGGTAATAGGCTTAATGGAAAAATTGGTTTCTATTTGTAAGATTCAGCTAATCCGAAGAATGGGCTTAATTTAGTCCCAAACTGCTTGTTGCGCGGGAACGTTGGCTGCAATAAGAAAAAAAATCCGTCACTTATCAGATTTTTTTGTAACATTAACACATAATATTTTATAATAAATTTAATGCAAAATACTCCATCCTTAAAAGAAATTACAAGCCAACTTCAAAAAGTTTACCCTCAATTGAATTGGGTAAGTGAATCTGTGCAAATCAATGGTACCACATTCTATAATGTTTCCAATTTAAATCTATTGCGCAATGGCATTATCGAATTAGAAAAAATGGGATTATTTAAAAATCTTGTTGAAAGTTTAGTAGAGTCTGTAATCTTTACTACTGGTAATGATTCATTGAGAATTCAGTCAATTGAAAACAATGGAATTTCGAACAATATTAAATTATTGAAAACTTTAATCGAAAATTTCTTAGATGTTTTACATCAAACTGTCCCAGAAGAAAGTTTACAATCTATAAATATTAAAATGCCCCCAGTAAATGACTTTGATGATCTCTCAAAGGTTTCAAGAGAAATACATTTAGCCATAACACAAGTAGTCTATCTTCCTGAAATTGGTGGTCAAACCAAAATTGAAAGTGTTGAAAATGGTTCAATTTGGTTTAATGTCTTAGTTGGTAGTGCTGCTGTTAGTGTTATAGCAAGTATGGTATGGTCTGCAGCAGTTATATTTAAAAAAATAATGGAAGGCAAATTACTAGCTGAACAAATTAGAGGTTTAAAAGTTAAGAACGAGAGTTTGGAAGATATTTTAAAAGCGCAAAAAGCAGAAACTGAGATGATGCTGCAAGCTGAAGCGAAATTTGTTTATTCTGAACATTTCAAAAATGACACTCCCGAAAATATCGAAAAGATTAAAAACTCGATTTCTACTTTTGCTGACTTAATATCTAAGGGCGCTGAAATAAAACCTGCATTAATGGCTCCAGAAGAAGTTTCCAATTTGTTTCCCGACGCAACAAAATTAATCTCACTTGAGTCTAGAATTAAAAAACTTGCTAATTAACAACTCGAACTGGCCCACCGCTGCCGCACGAATCCTTTCGTGTGGTAATTTGCTGCAAATACTAATTTTTTATATTCAAAACAAAAATAAAGAATCGCACTACCGGCGCTTATGAAGATTCCTCCATCGTCGGAATGACAAATAAACACGTACAGTTTTCTAAAAATAAAAACCATTAAAAAATCAAGTTTAAGAACAAATCTTATATCACTTAATTTCTTAATGGTTTCAAAAAGTGGTGTAATAGCTTATACCAAAATATATTTTTGAATCACTTCGGCTACACCGTGATTGTTATTCGAAGCCACAATAGCGTCACCTTTAGAACGTAATTCAGGATCAACGTTATCAACCCACACGCCTAAGCCGGCATATTCAATCATGGTTAAATCGTTGCCAGCATTGCCAACCGCGATAATTTCGCTTTGATGAATGCCTAATTTTTCAGCCAAAATTTTAATACTTGCCGCTTTGTCAATTCCGTTTTGGGCTACTTCCAGAAAAAAAGGTTTCGACATACTCACACTCAAATGTGGCATGGCTGCCTTTAAATCTTGCTCCACTTCTTTCAAATAAGAAGGCTCCTCGAGCAAAATACATTTCACCGCCGATGATTGCACTGCATCTGTAAAACGAGCCACTTTATTATGAGCTAAACCGGTAATGTTTTTTTCAACTTCAATGTATTCCGAGTAGGTTTCACTTATAATTTCACCATTCAAGTAAGTGATAATATGCGTTTTGCTTTTTAAGCTGTAGGCATACAATTCATGAATTTGTTCTTGACTTAGCGTTTGTTCAAAAATTACGGTATCGGTTTTTAAATCGGTAATAACAGCGCCGTTGTACGAAATCATGTAAGAGTCCTGCAACTGCAATTCTTCAGCAAACTGCACCATTGCAGGAGTAGGTCTGCCTGAAGCCAAAATAATATGAACTCCTAACGCTTTTGCTTTTTCAAGCATTAATTTGTTTTCGATTGAAATCGTATGCGCATCCGTAAGCAACGTATCATCTAGGTCTAAAACCAGCATTTTATATTTCATCCTGCCTTTTTTCAATGATTTAAATACTCATTCGGAATTCCTCTATAACCGGATTTACCTTTGCAAATTCTGTTTCTTGTACAAACAATTCGACTGCTTGTCCCGTAGTGCCAAAACCCGCCAAACGTGCCGATTGAATATTATTTTTTAGCAAAGTCTCTACGCCAATTGCTTCAATTTTTTCTTTAAGTGCCAATGCTAAAATTTCACTTCCTGAAAACACTTTCATTAATCCCATCCTATTCGTATTTATTTATTATCGTCATTATTTTCTTCCTCATTGTCTTCAAATTCTTCATCCTCTTCATCTTCATCTTCATAAAAATCAAATTCAAAAGGCTCAATCAACATTCTTTCAGCCATGATTTCAATTCGTTCTGTAAACTGCTCAGTGAAAATAATACGTTGGGTTTTATCGATGCTGTTCGAAATGCGCATGATTTTAGTTTCGTGACGCAATTTCAAAATCGGGTCGGCATCGTCTAGAATAAACATTTTTAATCGGTTCACGTTGTAACCTGCCGATGAAAACATTTCACTCAATTTATTTGGTGTACCAATCAAGACATCAATGCCAGTCGAAATGTAATTCTTATCGTAATCCATGTCGCCTTTGTCATGCACTCCATAAATTTCCAATTCAGTGTATTTAGCCAATTTTTCAAATTGCGCTACCATCTCGACCACTTTTTCTTTATCAGAAACAATGATTAAAGCACGCGGCGACTCCTCAACTGAACCCACCAAACGCTGGATAACATTGATGACAATGGTAGTCGATTTTCCGCTGCCAGCAGGTGCAACTATAATAGCGTCGGCTCCACTTTTTAAGGTTCCAAAGGTTTCTTTCTGAATATCATTTGCCTCTAAAAACCCATTGTCGATTAAGTTTTGCTGCAGCGTCTCGTTTATTTTTTTTAATTTCATTCTTTTTATATTGAAAGGTTCAAATGTCAAAAAATCAAATGATTAGCACACTAATTTTTAAATGATTTAACCTCTAAATTATTTAATTATTTTGATGCAAATAGTTTGACATCATTTTCAGAAATTTCGCTTCCGCCAAGGATAATCAATCGCTCCACTACATTGCGCAATTCTCTGATGTTTCCAGTCCAATCGTATTCTTGCAAAAGCGTGATAGCAGCTGCCGAAAATTTCTTAACCGCGTTTCCTTGTTCTGATGCAATTTTTTCTGCAAAATGAGCAATCAACATCGGGATATCATCACGACGGTCGTTAAGAGCTGGTACTTTGATCAAAATGACTGCCAAACGATGGTACAAATCCTCACGGAATCGGCCTTCAGCGATTTCTGTTTTTAGATCTTTGTTGGTAGCGGCAACCACGCGAACATCTACCTTGATATCCTTGTCGGCACCCACGCGTGTAATCATGTTTTCTTGTAAGGCACGCAATACTTTGGCTTGCGCCGAAAGACTCATATCCCCAATTTCATCTAGAAAAATGGTTCCTTTATCTGCCGCTTCAAATTTTCCTGCACGGTCTTTTACGGCAGAAGTAAATGCGCCTTTAACATGACCAAACAATTCGCTTTCGATTAACTCACTTGGTATTGCAGCACAATTCACTTCGATTAAAGGAAAGTTTGCACGTTCACTTTTTTCGTGTAATTGATGTGCAACTAATTCTTTTCCGGTACCATTTGGTCCGGTAATCAAAACTCTAGCTTCGGTTTGCGCTACCTTATCAATCATCAATTTGATGTGATTGATGGCTTCGCTTTCGCCAATCATTTCGTAGTTTTTGCTTACTTTCTTTTTAAGAATTTTATTTTCAACTACGAGTTGTTTTTTGTCTAAAGCATTGCGAACAGTATTAAGCAATCTGTTCAAATCAGGTGGTTTTGAAATGTAATCAAAAGCGCCCAAACGCATCGTATTGATGGCTGTTTCCATATCGCCATGACCAGAAATCATGACCATCGGGATTTCAGGTTTTATTTTTTTTACGGCTTCTAATACTTCAACACCGTCCATTTTTGGCATTTTAATATCGCACAAAACAAGATCATAGTCGTTGTTTTTTATTTTTTCGAAACCTACAATTCCATCTTCAGCCTCATCGACTTGATAGGAATCGTTTTCTTCTGAAAGAATTTTAGACAGCACTCTGCGTATTGCTGCTTCGTCTTCGATAATCAATATTTTTGACATAATTCTAATTTTTTTAGCCCAATGGGCTTGGTATTGTAAATGGCTGGCGTGCACTAGTTGTCTTTAAAAACGTACTCCCTAGCCCCGATAGCAGCGGCATCCAGTTGTGGTAGCGATAGCGAACACAAGTGATACAGCGAATAGCGGGAAACAGCTCCTAAAAAAAACAGTTTAGCTTAATATTTTAGCCAACGGTACATTTCTTTCCACGTTGGTTTTTTGCCATACATTAATATTCCGATTCGGTAAATTTTGGCGGCAAACCAAACCACTGCAAAAAACGAGCCTAAAAGCAGCGTTATCGAAATTGTAATTTGCCACAAAGGTACGCCAAATGGGATGCGCATAAGCATTACAATAGGCGAAGTAAGCGGAATCATAGAAAATACTACTGCTACGGTGCCGTGCGGATCATTAATTACGGTAAAAAAGCCTACATAAACACTAAGCATGAGCGGCATGATGATGGGCAATAAAAACTGTTGCGAGTCGGTTTGATTATCGACTGCAGCGCCAATAGCCGCATAAAAAGAGCTGTACAAAAAGTAACCACCAATGAAATAAATAATAAACCCGATGAGAATACTAGCAATAGGCAAGTTCCAAAGTTCCTTGATGTACAATTGTGCCGTGCTGCTCATTTCGTGCTGCGCAGCCTGCATCATCTCTGGCGAAACGCTGGCGGCTGGACCTACATTGACACCAAAAAAGGTAGATATTGCAAAAAATAGCAGCAAACCAAGTACGGCCCAAATACAAAATTGTAGTAAACCGGCAAGTGCGGTACCGATGATTTTGCCCATCATGAGCTGAAATGGCTTCACGGAGGAAATAATGATTTCGACAATACGGCTAGTTTTTTCTTCGATTACGCTGCGCATGACCATGTTGCCGTAAATGATAATAAACATCATAATAAGGTAACCAAAAGCGCCACCAATTCCGATTTTGATTTCATTAATTCCTTTGACACTTTCTTCGCCAGAAGCTTTAGTTAAATTGACATTGACCTTTGCTTGCGCTTTGTTGATGGCCAAAGTATCTAAGTTTGCTCTTACCAAATTACTCTTGGTGAGACTTGTAGCAATAACGTCTTGTATGTTTTTGACAAAGGTTAAACTTGGACTTTCGTTAGAAATGTATTGAATTTTGGTTTCAAAATCTTTTGGATTGTTTGTTGCAGGAACGTACAAAATTCCCTCGAGACTTTCCTTAGAAAGACTGTCTTTAAGAAATTGCAAATCAATAGCCGATAAATCTTGGTATTTATAGGTTTCGCTTTTGGCATTGCGTGCTACAAACTCTTTTGCAAAATTGCCTTGCACATCGTGAATAGCAACGCGTTTGGTATCGGGTTTCATAGTGCTCAGATAGCCTACAAAAACCGCAATTCCTACAAACAGTAACGGACTTAAGAAAGTCATTACGATAAAGGATTTATTGCGGACTTTAGCAATAAATTCTCTTTTGATGATTAATGATATAATGCTCATTTAAAAATTTTGATTTCGGATTTAAAAACCAGAACCATTTTGAGAGGTTCTTTACTTTTGGCTTACGGTTTGAATAAAAATATCGTTTACAGACGGGATTTTTTCAACAAAATGCGTCACTTGCCCACGTTGTGTGAGTAAGTGCAACAACTCATTTGGTGCCGACTTTCCTATTTGAATCTCTAATTTTAGTTCTTGATTTAAAGATTTAAAATGAGCGGGACTTACAGTAAATTGTTTTGTAATATCATACATGAGGCCTTCAACATTGTCTGTTAAAATACCTACTTCAAAACTATTGGTTTTAAATTGTCGTTTGACATCATCTAGTTTTCCTTCGATCAACTTATTGGATTTGTGAATAAGCGCGATATGATCGCATAATTCTTCGACACTTTCCATACGATGCGTAGAAAAAATGATGGTAGCACCTTGATCGCGAAGTGCTAAAATTTCGTCTTTGATAATATTCGCATTCACTGGATCAAAACCAGAAAATGGTTCGTCAAAAATTAAAAGTTTTGGTTTGTGCAAAACGCAAACAACGAACTGAATTTTTTGGGCCATACCCTTAGACAGTTCTTGAATTTTTTTGTTCCACCAGCCTTGAATTCCTAGGCGATCAAACCAGTATTCCAATTGTTTTTTAGCTTCAGCTTTAGACAATCCTTTCATTTGAGCTAAATACAAACACTGCTCTCCTACTTTCATGGTATGGTACAAACCGCGCTCCTCAGGCAAATAACCAATATATTGTACGTGTTTGGGTTGCAAAGGTTCGCCATCTAAAAAAACTTGACCTTGATCAGGTAAAGTAATTTGATTAATGATTCGGATTAAAGAAGTTTTACCAGCACCATTAGGACCAAGAAGACCATAAATACTTCCTTTTGGCACGGCTAAAGAAACGGAATTGAGTGCAACATAATCGCCATATTGCTTGACAATAGAATTGACTTCAAGTAAATTATTCATACGTTGTATTTAATTGCTGTAAATGTAAAAAAATTAGTCCTGATATGTAGCGGAACGGGTGCATAAAAAAACCCATCCGTGCTAAATAACAGGATGGGTTTGTTGGCATTTATCAAAATACAATCAATCCAACTTAGATTGGGTTTGTGTTATGAAAACATATCTTTTACCTTTTCAAAAAAGGACTTGTCTGACTTTTCTGGATTAGGGTGAAAGTTGTCATCGTTCATGTTTTTTTCAAAAAACTGTCTTTGTTCTTTGTTTAATGTTTTTGGTGTCCAAACATTTACATGAACTAGCAAATCTCCGTTTCCGTATCCGTTGATACTTGGAATTCCTTTTCCTTTTAAACGTAAAATTTTACCTGATTGAATGCCTTCTTCTAACTTGATACGTACTTTTCCGTTGATGGCTTCGATATCTTTAGAGATTCCCAAAACCGCTTCAGCAAAACTAATGTACAAATCAAAGTGCAAATTCTCACCTTCACGTTTCAAGAAGTCGTGCTCTAACTCTTCGATTGCTACGATCAAATCACCTGGTACGCTGTTTCCTGGAGCATCGTTTCCTTTGTTTGAAACTTTTAACTGCATTCCGTCAACAACACCGGCTGGTATTTTAATTGAAACCGTTTCATCTTCAAGAACCATTCCTTGTGAATCTGCGTCGGCTGGTTTTTTGTCTAAAATTTGACCTGAACCATTACAAGTTGGGCAAGTAGAAGCAGATTGCATACGGCCTAAAATGGTGTTTGTTACACGCATTACTTGACCTTGTCCGTTACAGGTATTACAAGTTTTATAAGTAACGCCAGCAGCTTGTACTTTACGTTTTACTTTTACTTTTTTCTCAACACCATTAGCAATTTCTTCCAAAGTCAATTTTACTTTGATACGAAGATTACTTCCTTTAGTACGACGATTTCCGCCGCCACCTCCGCCACCGAAGCCGCCAAAACCACCGCCAAAAATATCTCCAAATTGACTAAAGATATCATCCATATTCATACCGCCGTGACCGCCGCCGCCAAAACCGCCAGAACCATCAAAAGCCTGGTGCCCGTACTGATCGTACTTGGCTTTTTTCTGAGGATCACTTAATACTTCGTAGGCCTCAGCAGCTAATTTGAATTTTTCTTCTGCTTCTTTGTCTCCAGGATTTTTGTCAGGATGATATTGCAACGCACTTTTTCGGTATGCTTTTTTAATTGCATTCGCGTCCGCGTTTTTTGAAATGCCTAATATTTCGTAAAAATCTTTTTTCATCTTTATTTTTTCTTGTGCCTGTTCAGCTTACATTAATTTGCTAGTGATTATAGCGCCTTACTGACCAATAACCACTTTAGGAAAACGAATGATTTTGTCACCCAATTTGTATCCTTTTTCAAGAACATCAACAATTTTTCCTTTCATACTATCTGATGGAGCTGGAATTTGAGTGATTGCTTCAGCAAAATCAGCATTGAAAGCATCACCTGCATTTACATCAACTTGCTCTAATCCTTTAGCAACTAATGTGTTTTTTAGTTTTTCGTGAATCAACTCTACACCTTTTGTCAACAATTCATCTTCAGACTTGTTAATTTCGATAATTGCTCTGTCAAAATCATCAAGAACAGGAAGTAAAGCCAATAAAACTTCTTGATTTGCTGTCTTAAACAAATCGATACGCTCTTTAGCTGTTCTTCTTTTATAGTTTTCAAACTCAGCAAAAAGACGTAAATACTTGTCTTTTTCCTTTGCTAAATCCTGAGATAATTGCTCCTCTACACTTAATTCCTCAACAACAGTTTGCTCTTCACTAGTGGTATTCTCTACTGTAGTGCCCTCTAATTCTTGATCGATTTCTGTATTTTCAGTAGTCATAGTATTCTTATTTTTAAAAATATTCTTAAAATTCATTTTAATTTCATTTGGATTGCAAAAGTACTGCCAATTCTTTTAAAATGTCAAATTGTCACTCTTTATATTTTATAGTTGTCAAAGTTTTGATTGTAATACAGCAGAACAATTCGTTAAGGTGTCAACATGGCCTTACTGAATAAGCACAAAAGAGTTCTTTTTCAATAAGATAGCCTGCTTTAAAAAGTGAGGAAATCGAATTTTGGATTACACTATTTGATAATAAAAGAAAAAAATTAGGATTATTTTATGATTAAATCAATTCTATTTTTATAGTTTTGTGATTGATGGTAGTGCAAATAGAAAATTTGAGATACCACGAGAATACCAAGTAATTATTAATTCACCATTACATTATAGAAAAAAGCTTCGTTTGAGACAAACGAAGCTTTTTTTTATGATATTATTTTACTTGAAGCACCTTCAACAAATCGTCAAAAGTGAGGTTTTGCTGCTCTCCAGATGCTAAGTTTTTAAGAGCGTAAGTTCCAGCTTCCATTTCAGTTTCACCTACCAAAACAGCGAATGGAATTCCGCGCTTGTCCGCGTGCTGAAATTGTTTGGCTAGTTTTGCAGCATCAGGATACAACTCAACGCGCACGCCAGCTTGGCGTAATTTGCCAATGGCTTGCATGGCGTACAAGGCTTCTTTGTGACCGTAATTCAAAAATAAAGCTGCCGAAGTTGCCGTAACTGTTTGTGGAAACAAGCCTAGCTCTTCGATTACTAAATAAATACGGTCCAAGCCAAATGAAATTCCAACGCCACTCATGTTTTTAAGTCCAAAAATACCCGTCAAGTCATCATAACGGCCACCGCCACCAATAGAACCCATTGCTACGGTTTTAGGAGCTGCTACTTCAAAAATAGCTCCGGTGTAATAATTTAAACCTCGTGCTAGGGTTACATCAAGATCTAAAGTTGCTGCTGATAAACCTAAATTTGCCACATTGTCACAAATAAAACGCAACTCCTCTACTCCTTTCATACCTTCGGCAGAATCTGCTAAAAGAGAAGAAAGTTGTTGAATTTTCTCAGCAAAAGTTCCCGAAAACTGAAACAGCGGCTGCACTTTTGCAATAGCATCGGCTGTAATGCCTTTTTCGGTCATTTCTTTTTTAACGCCGTCTTCGCCAATTTTATCCAGCTTATCAAGTGCTACGGTAAAATCAATTAATTTATCCGAGGCACCTATTACCTCAGCGATTCCTGAAAGTATTTTTCGATTGTTAATTTTAATAGTCACGCCTTGCAATCCGAGCGCCGCAAAAACACTGTCATACAATTGCACCAACTCTACTTCTTGCCAAAGCGATTGCGAACCTACCACATCAGCATCACACTGAAAAAACTCTCTGAATCTGCCTTTTTGCGGACGATCAGCGCGCCAAACAGGCTGCACTTGGTAACGCTTGAAAGGAAATTCGATTTCGTTTTGGTGTTGTACTACATAACGTGCAAAGGGCACTGTTAAGTCGTAACGCAAGGCTTTTTCAGAGATACTTGCTGTTAACTTCGTACTGTCTTTCGCCTCTAAATGCGTAGCATTGGCTTTAGCCAAATAATCACCTGAATTTAAAATTTTAAAAATCAAACGATCTCCTTCTTCGCCGTACTTACCCATGAGGGTTTCAGAGTTTTCAAAAGAAGGCGTTTCGATAGGTTGGAAACCAAATTTCTCGAAATTGGTTTTTATAATTTGAATGATATAATTGCGTTTTGCCACCTCAGCAGGTGAAAAATCTCTCGTTCCTTTTGGAATACTTGGTTTTGATGCCATGGTTTTATGATTGCTTTTTACAATACCTTTTTAGATCAAAAGCGCGATGGCTAAAATTTTGATCCATAAAAGATGAATTAAGGTGCAAATATCATATTTTTAAAATTATTCTCTTTAGAAAAAACGTCATTTTATTGCAATACGCCTAGCCCCGATTGAAGTGAACAGGCGCAGCGAAACAAATGCTATTGTTTTGTTGCAGCCAAGAGCGACCAACGGAAGCTCCTTGGGTGAAATAAAAACAAAGAATTTGTTGCTGCGAATGGTAACAAAAAGCGGGAAAAAGCTACTGATAGAAAAGTAGAAGAACAAAAAAGCAGGTTACGATAGAAAAATGTAACGAAATAAGTCAATTGGTGTCAAACGTACTATTATGATAAAATTATTCAAAGAAAATGTTCGAATTGCCTTAGGCTCCATTAGAACACAATTGTTGCGAACGGTGCTTACGGTAATGATTATTGCTATTGGAATCACTGCATTGGTGAGTATTTTAACCGTTGTATCTGCCTTGGAGAACACTATCTCTTCTGATTTTGCATCGATGGGAGCCAATACTTTCAACATCAAACAGTACGAAAATACTACACGTAATCGTGGTGGTGGCGAGCGCGAAATCATCAACCCGATTATTTCGTACCCAGAAGCGGTTGCTTTTAAAAATAAATATACTTATCCGTTTACCGAAACTTCTTTATCATTTACAGCTACAGCGGCGGCAGAAGTAAAATACGAAGCCACGAAAACTGATCCTGAAAATTCAATTGTAGGTGTTGATGAATATTTCATGACCAACTCCGGATTAGAGACTAGTTCAGGAAGAAATTTCACCCGATTTGATATTGACAACAATGCTTATGTTTGTGTGGTAGGTTCTGATTTTGAAAAAGGCTTACTTAAAAATGTAAACCCAATTGATAAAATAATTTCCATTCGTGGGGCAAAATTTAGAGTTATTGGCGTACTGAAAGAGAAAGGATCTACTTTTGGTAACAGTCAGGATTTGCGTATTTTGATTCCAATTCAAGTGGCGCGTTCGTTATTTACCGCTCCTAACATCAATTATACCGTGAGTGTTATGGTGGGTAAAAAAGAATTGCTTGAACAAGCGCTTGACAATGCCACAAGTACGATGCGACGTGTGCGAAAATTAAGCCCAGTAAAAGACAACAACTTTGGAATTGTACGCAGCGACGATTTGATTAACCGAATTTTGGGAATCACACAATATTTAGGACTTGCCTCGTGGTTGATTGGAGTAATCACCGTTTTGGGCTCTTCGATTGCCTTAATGAATATCATGATTGTATCTGTAACCGAAAGAACGCGCGAAATTGGTGTACGTAAAGCATTGGGCGCCAAAAAAACTACGATCGCGATTCAGTTTTTTATTGAAACCTTACTTATTGGACAATT
This sequence comes from Flavobacterium turcicum, assembly GCF_011365745.1. Lineage (GTDB taxonomy): Bacteria > Bacteroidota > Bacteroidia > Flavobacteriales > Flavobacteriaceae > Flavobacterium > Flavobacterium turcicum. Next base: position 79,823 of record NZ_JAAOBY010000009.1, read on the forward strand.
AGGTGGACTGGTTGGGATTATTTTTGGAATCCTAATTGGTTTTGGAATTGCAACCGCCATGAGTTTTGCCTTCGTGATTCCGTGGGGAGCAATTATGGCTGCTTTTATCACTAGTTTTATCGTAGCGATTGCATCTGGACTTTACCCTGCTATTAAAGCGGCTGTTTTAGACCCGATTGAAGCGTTGAGATACGAGTAAGAAACATTTCATGACCTAATTTGGTCGTGACCAAAAAAAAGGAGCAACAATTCAAGATGAATTGTCGCTCCTTTTTAATAAGTTTTCGCCGCAGCGGATTACTTTAAGACAACATTACGTTAGACTTCTGCAACCGACTTTTTTTATATTGAAGATTTCTATTGAATCAAGAAAAAAGTGAATTTAACTTTTAAACTTAATCTGTGGAAATCCTTTTAATCTGTGGCAAAAAAGCTTTGGTAATTGCTATGGATTAATACTCACAATAAACTAATACGTAGATCGTATCATTCTATCATTACCATAAATATCTTTTTTGAGAATGATATTTTTAAAACCTAGACCTTGTAACATTCCAATCATTTCAGGGCCTAAATACTGATTGATTTCAAAAAAAAGAAAGCCGTTTGGTTTTAGATTTTTCTGCGCCAATTCGGCTATTTTTTTATAAAAAATCAACGCATTATCATTTTCAACAAAAAGTGCTAAGTGCGGTTCATAGTCCAAGACGTTTTTCTTGATTTCAACTTTCTCAAGATTGCGAATGTATGGCGGGTTAGAAACGATTACATCAAACTGTTCCTGTAAATCATTTGTTTCTAGAATATTTTGATTTTTAAAAACAACATCTACTTTGTTATTTTGTGCATTTTTTTGGGCTGTTGCCAAAGCATCGACAGATACATCAAGTGCGGTAACTTGGGCGTTCGGAATATTTTTTGCTAAAGAAATTGCAATGCATCCGCTACCGGTACCAATGTCAATAATTCGCAGATTTTGATCTTTTGAAGTTTCTTTTTGACTTTCAATGATCCAGTCAACTAACTCTTCCGTTTCGGGTCTGGGAATCAAAACAGCAGGATTCACTTCAAAATCTAATCCGAAAAAATTGGTTTTACCTAAAACGTATTGAACAGGAATTTCTAATTTAAGCTGTGACAAATAGGCGTTCCATTTATTCAGCTGCTCTTCAGACAGCGAAAGATCAGGATTTAAAGCTAAATCAACCCTTTTGAGCTGCTGCAAATCCTCCAGGATAATGTAAAAAAAACTCTCGGCTTCTTCAGCAGAACAAATAGGTGTTGATTCTTGAATAAAATAAGCGCGATAGTCTCTGATTTTCATGGAAAGTAAGTTTGAAAATGGGGTAATTAGGCGTTTAAATCTTTTAGCATCCAGATCGGACAACTACTATGACCTGTGCTACCCATAGGCTCAGAAAGGGATTCAAAACCTACTTTTTTATAGAGCTTTTGAGCATCAGTCATGAAGGGCATTGTTTCAAGGTAGCATTTATCAAACCCCATATTTTTGGCGCTTTGCAAACACAACAACATCATTTCGTGACCAATTCCTAATCCGCGTGTTTGTGGCAGAAAATACATTTTTTGTAATTCACAAATATTGTCGGTTTGGTTGGCCAAAGGTGCAATTCCAGCAACACCCACGATTGTCTCTTGATGTTCTACCACATAATATACCGATCTTGGTTTACTGTACTCCTCAAACATCAAATCAAGATACGGATCTTCATAAGCAGTACCTACTTTTGGGATGTTCATTTCGTCAAAAATAGCACGGATTAGTGCTGCAACAGCAGGATTATCTTGCTTTTCAATCTTTCTGATGGTGTAATTTTCCATTTTATGAGCCAATTATTTATTGGCAAAAATAGAAATACTTTATGACAAATTTTTGAATAGTTCAAAACAAAAACATCCGCTGAAAAATTAGTACTTTTGCGCCGTGAACAAACATGAAAAATACATACAGCGCTGCATCGAATTAGCCAAAAATGGCTTGGGTACGACCTACCCAAATCCAATGGTAGGAAGTGTAATTGTGTACAATGATACTATCATTGGCGAGGGTTGGCACCAAAAAGCGGGACAAGCTCATGCCGAAGTAAACGCCATTGCATCGGTAAAAGACAAAAGCTTGCTTGCAAAAGCGACTATTTATGTCAGCTTGGAACCTTGCAGTCATTTCGGAAAAACACCTCCTTGCAGTGATTTGATTTTGAACACTAAAATTCCGAATGTAGTCATCGGAACAGTAGATCCCAATGTAAAAGTAGCTGGGAACGGAATTAAAAAATTGGTTGAAAACGGCATTAACGTCACAATGGGGATATTAGAAAAAGAGTGCAACGAATTGAACAAGCGTTTTTTTACTTTTCACCAAAAAAAACGACCTTTTATAATCTTGAAATGGGCACAAAGTCGTGACGGCTTTTTGGCGCCTTTGCAAAAAGAAACAACTGCACCGGTTTGGCTTACTTCTGATCATTCAAGACAATTAGTTCACAAATGGCGAACAGAAGAACAAGCGATACTTGTTGGCGCACAAACGGTATTGGATGACAATCCAAAACTCAACGCCAGAGATTGGCATGGTTTACAACCCACACGAGTGGTTATTGACCCGAACAATCGGATTTTAAGTTCAAGTGCTGTGCTTAACGACCAGCAAAAAACAATTGTCTTTACTCAAAATCAAAACCGACAAAACACAGAAAACACCACTTATGTTACGATTGATTTTGATCAAAATAGTGTAACACAAATGATGCAACATTTATTCGAGCAAGAACTGCAATCCGTAATCATTGAAGGCGGAAGACATACTTTGCAAGCCTTTATTGATTGTGGAATCTGGGACGAAGCTCGTATTTTTACCAGTAAAACACTTTTGGGCAATGGAATAAAAGCACCCTCTTTTCCTTATTTTAGCTCGATAGAACAACAAATAGGAACTGATCAACTTGTAATTGTAAGCAATCATGATTCAATCGATAATATTTGATTTTGGTGATATTTTCATCAATTTAGATAAGCAAGCCATTTTAAACGCCCTGCAAAAACTAGGTTTACAAGAATGGAATGCTGCTCTTGATGAACTTAATGAACAGTTTGAACGTGGCGAAATATCCCGAAACGCATTCTTGCAAGGATTACAACAGCAACTTCGCGATGCAACTCAGGACCAAATATTGGCGGCATGGAATGCTGTGTTGTTAGATTTTCCGCAACACCGCTTGACCTTTTTACAGGAGTTATCTAAAAAATACCGTTTGTTTTTATTGTCGAATACCGATTCCATTCATATATCTTATTTTGAACAACAAAACGGAAAAGGGTTTTACGAGGCTTTTTATAATTGTTTTGAAAAAATTTATTTTTCCTTTGAAATGGTCATGCGCAAACCCGATTCAGCGATTTATCAACGTGTGCTTGATGAGCAAAAACTTGACCCTGCAACTGTTTTATTTGTTGATGACAAAAAAGAAAATACCGATGCTGCGGCAAAGCTAGGAATCAAAGTGTGGAATTTACAAGTGGGCCAAGAAGATGTTACGGAACTTTACGAAAAAGACCTACTTTAAAAGAATACATTTCGAATTTATAACTACACCAATCACACTTCGTTGAAAGATACCTACCTCACTATTGCCAATCCTACTGAAGAAATTCTGTTTAAAGAAAAAAACAGTAAATTTTACGGATACGCTTTTCCAATGACATATGAGGAAGAGTTAAAACCGATACTTGAAACCCTACGAAAAACACATCCACAAGCCGGGCATTTTTGCTACGCTTACCAGTTAGGAACCGAACAAACCACTTATCGGGCAAATGACGACGGAGAACCAAGTAATAGCGCAGGAATGCCAATTTATGGCCAAATTCAGTCTTTCGGGTTAACTAATGTGCTTGTTGTTGTAGCTCGAGTTTATGGTGGTGTAAAATTGGGTGTTGGCGGCTTGATTTCAGCTTACAAAACCACAGCGCAAGAAGTTTTAAAAGAAGCAAGCGTCATCGAAAAAACAGTCGATAGCGAATTTATAATCGAATTTGACTACCAAAATATGAACAAAGTCATGCGCGTGATTAAAGAAAAAAAGCTAGAAATTGTAGCTCAAGAAATGAAAATAAATCCTGAAACGGATGCGCCATTAGGTGTAATTACGATAAAAACACGCAAAAAAAATGCCGAAATTACTTTCGACATTTTCAATTCTATGTTTGAAATTAACATCAAAAGAGCTTAAAATTAGCTCTTAAAATTGCATTTTTCGCGCTTTATTCGATCGTTTTTAGCAATTCCAAAATGTAATCAGGCGGAGCGGTAGCTTTTCCTGTTTTTAGGGACACAAAAACCAGAATAAATTGGGCCTTTGTTAATAACTCACCACCTTCATTATATATTTCGCAATCAAATTCAATCTTTACTGAACTTTGACTTTTAAATGTTGTATGAACTGTTAAAAGTTCATCATATCGTGCTGATTTTTTGTAATTGATATTCATTGAAACAATTGGCAAAGCAATACCACTTTTTTCCATCTCTTTATATGAAATCCCTTTGTTTCTAAGCCATTCCACTCTTCCAATCTCAAAATAGGGGATATAATTTCCGTGATAAACAACTCCCATTTGGTCTGTTTCTGAGTACCGAACTCGAACTTCTACTTGATGACTTTTCATTATATTTATATTAAAATTTGAATTAAAAAAAGGTGCCTTACAACAATATTTTGAAAAATTACCACCCCATATATTTTTTTTTAAAAAAATTTGTTCACATATTTGTTACCCCGAAAATAAGTAACCAAACATATTTCTTTTAGTAAGCTAAAAGTTACAAAACAAAACAATTTATTTAGAATATATGAACAAAACTGCTCAATCAGTATGGGAAAACTGTTTGTCTTTTATAAAGGACAACATTCAAGACCAAGCTTACAAAACTTGGTTCGAACCAATCAAATCAGTTGAACTTACCGATAACGCATTATATATTCAAGTACCAAGTAAATTTTTTTACGAGTGGCTCGAAGAACACTATGTAAAATTATTGAAAGTGGCGCTTACTAAAGAACTAGGCAAAAATGCAAAGTTACTTTATAAAATTAGAATGGAAAACACTTATGGCAACAAACAACCGTTTACTGAACAGTTGCCAAGTGCCAATAGAGTTCCTATGAAACCACAGGAAGTTGATGCTCCATTCAAAAACTTAAATCCAGAACTTAAAAACCCATTTGTAATTCCGGGGATTCGTAATTTAAAAATCGAATCGCAACTAAACGCGAATTACAGTTTCGATAATTTCTTAGAAGGAGATTCTAACCGTTTGGCTCGTTCAGCAGGTATGGCCGTGGCCAACAAACCGGGTGGAACTTCTTTTAATCCTTTACTGATATTTGGTGGAGTTGGTTTAGGAAAAACACACTTGGCACACGCTATTGGTGTTGAGATTAAAGACAAATATCCCGAGAAAACAGTTTTATATATTTCAGCTGAAATTTTCACACAACAATACATCGACTCTGTAAAGAAAAACAACAGAAACGATTTCATTCACTTCTATCAATTAATCGATGTTTTGATTATTGATGATGTTCAGTTTTTATCAGGTAAATCAGGAACGCAAGATGTATTTTTCCATATTTTTAATTACCTGCACCAAAACGGAAAGCAAGTTATTTTAACTTCGGATAAAGCACCTGTTGACATGCAAGACATTGAACAACGTTTATTGTCTCGTTTTAAATGGGGATTATCAGCTGAATTGCATCAACCAGACTACGAAACTCGTATTTCTATCTTAAAGAATATTTTGTACCGTGATGGTGTTGAAATTCCAGAAGACATCATTGAGTACGTGGCTCGCAACATCAAATCAAATGTTCGTGAGCTTGAAGGAGCCATTATTTCATTGATCGCACAATCTTCTTTCAATAAAAAAGAAGTAACCATCGAATTAGCGAAGAGTGTGGTAGAGAAGTTTGTTAAAAATGTAAAAAGAGAAATCTCTATTGATTACATTCAAAAAATCGTATCGGATTATTTCCAATTGGATTTAGAAACACTTCAATCGAAAACGCGAAAACGTCATGTGGTGCAAGCCAGACAATTAGCCATGTTTTTTGCCAAAAAATTCACCAAGGCGTCTTTGGCAAACATTGGTTCTCAAATAGGAGACCGTGATCACGCTACTGTATTGCACGCATGCAAAACTGTTGACAATTTGGTTGCAACCGACAAACAATTCAAAAAGTTTGTAGACGATATCAACAAGAAACTAACTTTGTAATAGCATCATGTCAGTAAAAGTTTTAATGGTTTGTTTAGGAAATATTTGCCGTTCACCATTGGCAGAAGGCATTTTAGCAGCTAAACTACCCAAAGATCTTTTTACCGTTGACTCCGCTGGTACGGGTGCTTGGCACGTAGGCAATGGCCCAGACGAACGCTCTATTGCAGTAGCTCGCAAAAACAACATCGACATCACACACCAACGTGGCAGACAATTTAGTGAAGCTGATTTTGAGCACTTTGATCATATTTACGTGATGGATAGTTCAAATTATAAAAATGTCATACGACTTGCTCGTAACACAGAAGAAGCAGCGAAAGTCAAAATGATTTTGAACGAAATATTTCCTGGCGAAAATGTAGATGTTCCAGATCCGTATTACGGTTTGAATAATGGTTTTGATATGGTTTATCAAATGCTAGATCAAGCTTGTGATGAAATTGCAAAAAAGCTATTGGCTCAAAATTCAAATTAATTCCTTTTTATAGTCGTTCAATTCAAGTTAGAAATAAAATTGAACCGTTAGCTGTTCTTTTTACATTTTACAAATCTATTTTATGCAATCAACCAACACCTTTGGCAAACTATATCTAATTCCAACAACCATGGGGGATTGTGACCCGATGGATGTATTGCCGCAAACCATAAAAAGAAGTATTGAACTGATTGATCATTATATTGTAGAAAACGACAAAACTGCTCGAAAATCAATAAAACTGGTTGTTCCTGAAAAAAAGCAATCAGAATTGAAGCTTTTTGTTTTAAACAAACACACCGAAACCAAAGAGCATCTTGACTTTATAAAACCTTTACTTGCAGGCGAGAACATGGGTTTAATGAGCGAAGCAGGTTGCCCAGGTGTTGCCGATCCTGGCGCTGTAATTGTAAAACTAGCGCACGACAGAGGCATTCAAGTTATTCCGTTAGTTGGTCCTTCCTCTATCCTTTTGGCAATGATGGCCTCAGGCATGAACGGTCAAAGTTTTACGTTTCATGGCTACTTACCTATCGAAAAGGACGAAAAGAAAGCCAGCTTTAAAACCTTAGAGCGTGTTTCTTTTGAAAAAAATCAGTCGCAAATTTTTATTGAAACTCCTTATCGCAACAACAAACTACTAGAGGATTTAATTCAGGTTTTACATCCCGAAACCTTGTTGTGCATTGCTACTGACATTACTTTACCAACAGAATACATTCGAACTAAAAAAATTGCCGCTTGGAAAAAGGAATCCATAGATTTACACAAGCGTCCGACCATTTTTATCATTCATAAAATGTAAAAATTGTTTTTTTATATGTTAGCTTTAAGTTGTTAATGCAAGAACATTGTAAAAGAAAATCTTAATTTTTATTCTGTTTTGCAAATAGTTTTGTGAGTTTTCATTCTGTAAAAAACAACTTCTGACGGAAAAAAAATCTGCTTTACACAACAATTTCATAGCAAAATTTGCAGCAAAATTTACTTTAAATTAGCTATATTGAGGTCCTAATTTGGCACCTTAACTATGAGTAAATTACCCAACAGCGGCACAAGTATTTTTACAGTAATGTCACAAATGGCAGCAAAGCACAACGCGATAAATCTATCTCAAGGTTTTCCTAATTTTCCCGTTGATGAGCGACTAACCGCCATTGTTGCACGGCTGGCGCATGAAAATGTGCATCAATATTCACCTATGGCTGGATATGTACCATTATTGGAAAAAATAGCAAAATTGGTACAAGATTCCTATCGTAGAACTATAACGGTTGCAACCGAAGTTTTGGTAACTACTGGTGCTACACAAGGAATTTTCACCACGATTACGGCGCTCATTCAAGCCAATGACGAAGTAATAATTGTTGACCCAAGTTATGATTGCTACGAGACCCCAATTGTCCTAGCTGGAGCAAAACCTGTTCGAGTACCACTTTACGATGACTATGCTACCAATTGGGAACGCATTGAAGAAGCATTTAACTCAAAAACCAAAATGCTTATTATCAATAATCCACACAATCCTACTGGGAAAATCCTTAAAGCAACTGATTTTGAAGCACTAGAGCGCTTATTGGCAAAATTTCCAAAAGTACTTTTACTCTCTGACGAAGTATACGAATACATCACGTTCGAAGAAAACCACATTTCCGCTCACACTCGTACCTTTTTTCATGACAGAACTATCGTCGTGTCCTCTTTTGGAAAATCTTTTCATATCACTGGATGGAAGATTGGCTATTTGGTTGCTCCAGAACACTTGATGAACGAAATTAAAAAAGTACATCAGTTTTTAGTGTTTAGCGTCAACAGTATTTGTCAAGTTGCAATTGCCGAATATTTAGATGTAGTTGCTATTGCCGACATCAAAAAGATGTATCAAGAAAAAAGAGATTATTTTAGAAGGCTTTTGCAAAACAGTCGCTTCAAACTAATGCCTTGCGAGGGCACGTATTTTCAAGTTGCTTCTTATGCTGCTATTTCGCAAGAAAGTGATGTAGATTTTTGCAAACGTTTGATTACCGACTTTGGAGTTGCGGCCATCCCAATTTCTACTTTTTATGCCAATGGAAAAGATTTAAAACTGATTCGGTTTTGTTTTGCCAAAGACAATGCAACCCTTGAAGCGGCTGCAGCGCGCCTGTGTGTGCTTTAAAATTGGAATGAAAATAAATTTATTATGCGTGCATACTATTTTTTTTTTAGTATATTTACAATTGTAAAAAAGAAAAAAGATGAGTTATACAGATAAAATGTTACGCGATAATGCCCTAGAAGGCAAAGTAATTGTGGTTACTGGCGGCGGAAGTGGCTTAGGAAAAGCTATGACTAAATATTTTTTAGAGTTGGGTGCCAAGGTTGCTATTTCGTCTCGCGATTTAGAAAAATTGAAAACAACAGCTGCAGAATTAGAACAAGAAACAGGCGGTAGCTGCTTACCAATTCAGTGTGATGTACGTCATTACACCGAAGTGGAGAACATGTTGCAAGAAGTTTTGAAAACTTTTGGGAAAGTTGATGTACTGCTAAACAACGCAGCCGGAAACTTCATTTCACCTACTGAGCGATTATCAGCTAATGCATTTGACACCGTAATTGATATTGTATTAAAAGGTACAAAAAACTGTACTTTGGCATTTGGTAAACATTGGATTGACACCAAACAAGCCTCTGCTACGGTGCTGAACATTGTTACGACTTATGCTTGGACGGGATCAGCATACGTAGTACCTAGCGCTACTGCAAAAGCTGGTGTATTAGCAATGACGCGTAGTTTGGCTGTAGAATGGGCAAAATACGGAATTCGTACCAATGCAATTGCTCCGGGGCCTTTTCCTACCAAAGGAGCATGGGACCGTTTGTTACCAGGTGATTTGGCTGAAAAGTTTGATATGGCTAAAAAAGTTCCGTTAAAACGTGTGGGAGATCATCAAGAGCTTGCCAATCTAGCTGCTTATTTAGTTTCTGATTTTTCAGCTTATGTAAACGGAGATGTCATTACTATTGATGGTGGCGAATGGTTAAAAGGAGCTGGACAATTCAACCTTTTAGAGGCTATTCCAGAAGAACTTTGGGATCAACTAGAGATGATGATCAAAGCCAAAAAGAATAAATAAACATCAATTTCTCATAATAAAAAAAGGCAAACCAACCAAGTATAACGCTTGTTTGGTTTGCCTTTTCTATTTGCAAAAATAATTATTCTAAAGCCATTAAGATTTCACTGTTGAGTAATCCGCTGCCACCGCCATAATGTTGCACGATTCGGCAATCGGGTTGTTGCTTTTCAAAAAAAGAGCGTAAAGCCGTTTCTTCTTCTTCTAAAATTCCACATCCCAACAAAACGATATCGAAATTATATGCTGCAAAAATTGCTTTGGCTTCGTCATCTTTTAATACGCCTTGCGCCTGCCAATTATCTTGCTTATTGATCAAACGAATTACCGTTTGCAGTATTTCAAGATGCCTTCCTATGTATAAAATATTGACTTTTTTCATGGCATGAACATACATTACTTCGGCGAAAGCCTAAACAACGACTTACTGTTTAAAATAGAATTTATTGTTTTACGAATTGCAATTCGATTGCCAAACGAACCTCATCACTTACAAGAACACCACCTGTTTCAAGAGCTGAATTCCAAGTCAAGCCCCAATCTTTGCGGCTAATTTTTCCTTCTAGAGCAAAAGCTACTTTAGTATTTCCCCAAGGATCTTGCATAGTACCACCAAAATCAGCAGCTAAACTAACAGATTTTGTTACGCCATGTATTGACAAATCGCCTACCAATTCATAAGCAGAACCGCTTTTTTGTGTAAATGAAGTCGCTTGGAAAGTGATTTCTGGAAATTGTTCCGTATCAAAAAAATCAGCGCTTTGCAAATGCTTGTCTCTATCGGCATTACCTGTGTTTACTGAAGCTACAGCTCCCGTAAAATTAATTTTAGCATTCTCAAAACTTTCGTTTTCAGTTTCGATAGTAGCATCAAAAGTTAAAAATTTACCTGAAACATTCGTAAACATCATGTGTTTTACTTTAAACCCAATTTCAGAATGTGTTGGGTCAATTGCCCATTTAGTTGTAGCCATAATTGTTTTATTTAAAAAATTAATTGATTGTTTGTCATTTAAAGTTGCATTGGTACTTCCATCAAAAGGACTTCGGCACCTTCAGAATTTGCAGTTAACGATAATGAATCCGTATCCCAAATTCCTAAACCGTCACGCTGATTCAAGTTAATGTTTTGCACCGTAAAATCGCCCCTTAACACAAAAACATAAACACCGTTTCCTGGCTTTTTAATTTGATATTGAGTTGCTATACCTGCATCAAATTTCCCCATATGAAACCAGGCATCTTGATGAATCCAAACGCCTTCGTCCTCAGGATTTGGTGATAAAACTTGTTGTAATTTGTTATGACGATCGTTTAAATCAAGCGTCACTTGATCGTATCGAGGTGTAACATTTTTTTTGTTCGGATAAATCCAAATTTGCAAAAACTTAACCAACTGGTCTTGATTTTTGTTGTATTCGCTATGAAAAATTCCTGTTCCAGCACTCATGGCTTGCACATCACCCTCTCTAATTACAGTAGTGTTTCCCATACTGTCTTGGTGTTCCAAATCGCCTTCGAGCGGAATAGAAATAATTTCCATATTATCGTGTGGATGCTTACCAAACCCCATTCCTTGGTTGACTCTGTCATCATTTAAAACACGAAGCACACCAAAATTCATGCGTTCTCTGTTTTGGTAATTTGCAAAACTGAAAGTATGGTATGATTCTAACCAACCATGATTGGCATGACCACGAGTTTCAGCTTTGTGCAGCACATGTTTAAAATTGGTATCAATGCTTGGGGTAGTATTTGTATTTTCCATTTTTCAAGTTGTTTAAAAGTACACTGCAAAGTTGGAGTAAAAGCCAATTAAAAACATTGAACTAGGACAAGAAAAACAAAACTCCTTTTTTACGTTTTAGCAATTTTATGGCGGACTTTGCTTAAAAATTCGGCTGAAATACCGAGATACGAAGCAATGTAATGCTGGGCTACACGCTGCGAAAGTGTAGGATACTGTTCTAAAAACTCCAAATATTTTTCGGTTGCCGACTTAGCAATAGTATTAAATAGGCGTTCTTGGGTAACCGCCAAACTACGCTGCATAAGGATTCGGAAAGCGCGTTCAAATCGAGGTGCTTGCGCAAAAAGTGCTTCTTTAGTTTCTGGAGTAAAAATGAAAAAAGAGCAATCCTCGAGCGTTTCAATATACACTTGACTGGGTTTATGCTCATAAATACTAAATGAAATATCGCTAACCCAAGCATTTTCAATAGCAAATTGTAAAATGACTTCAGAGCCATTGGCATCAATGTAATATTTACGAACACAACCTTTTATAACAAAAGCTTCAAAATTGCACATCTCGCCTGCTTGTAGTAACATCGTCTTTTTGGGCACTTGCTGATACTCCATCAAAGAATTAAAAATCCTTAATTCCTCTGAATCAAAAGGTACGTAGCGCGAGATATTTGTGTTAATTTGTTCGTACAAAGCATTTTATTTAGATTGGAAAGGTACAAAAATAAGCGCTGCCTTTGGTAAAAAAAATGGTGAAGATGCACCAATATTTATGTAAAAAACAAAAACTGCTGCCATTTAAATTGTTATTTTTGCACCATCAAAAACGTAACAAAATTATTATGCTCATTATTGGAATTGCCGGTGGTACAGGAAGTGGAAAAACAACAGTTGTACATCAAATCATGAACGAATTACCACAAGCAGAGGTTGGTATTATTTCACAAGACTCGTATTACAAGGAAAACCACGGTCTTTCATTTGACGAAAGAGCCTTGATTAACTTTGACCATCCACGTGCTATAGACTTTCCATTGTTGGTAGAGCATTTAAAAGAATTAAAAGCTGGAAATAATATTCACCAACCCGTATATTCATTTGTAACCCACAACAGAACTGACGATACCGTTTTTACACATCCACGTAAAGTGATGCTTGTAGAAGGAATTTTGATTTTGGCCAACCCAGAGTTGAGAGAACTTTTTGATGTAAAAATTTATGTTCACGCTGACTCTGATGAGCGCTTGATTCGTCGTATGAAAAGAGATATTGCAGAGCGTGGCCGTGACATGAATGAGGTGATTAATCGTTACCAAAATACGCTTAAACCAATGCACGAGCAGTTTATTGAACCGACGAAAGCTTTTGCAGACATCATTATTCCAAATGACAAATACAATACTGTCGCTATTGACGTAGTACGCGCCGTAATTAATCAACGCATTTTATAATTTAATTGTACCTTTCGGGTATTCTAAATAGCAAATCAACAAAAAGCATTTGGCGCTTTACAGCCGCAACAAAACAGGAATATGAAAAGCAGTTTTAAAAACAATCCTTGGTTTAAATTTTTAAGCAATAAATACGTTTGGGTATTGTTGTTTTTTACCATTTGGATGGTTTTCTTAGACAATTACTCCTATTTTGACCATCAATTTTTGAATGATGAAATTGAAAGTTTAGAGGACAATGCTGCTTACTATCGGGAAGAAATCAAAAAAGATCAGGAAAACATTAGGCAACTAAAAAATCCCGAACAAATTGAAAAGTATGCTCGAGAAAAATATTATATGAAAAAAGACAGTGAGGATATTTACATCATCGAGTTTGAAAATGATTCACTAGAGCAAGAGTAAAACCTCAAAATAAAGTTTACACCTCCTAATAATCGGCTCTTGTTTTTACAAAAATTGGAGCCGTTTCAAATAACAAACACAATGACAACAAACCTTTTTGATGATTTCGATTCCGTTTCGGCAAAACAATGGAAACAAAAAATTCAATTTGAACTCAAAGGCGCTGACTACAATGAAACCTTGGTTTGGACATCGCCAGAAGACATTCAAGTAAAACCTTTTTACACTCAAGAGGATAGCAAAAATACTTTTGATGTTGCCACAAAGGCGGCTGATTTTAGTATTTGTCAAAATATTTACGTTTACGATCTCGAAAAATCGATAGAAAGAGCTACCGATACTTTGCTACGTGGCGCAGACAGCATTCGTTTTTCAATTGATAACGAGGCTATTGATGTTACTATCTTGTTAGAAAAAACGCCTCTGAACAACAGAACGGTTTACTTTAACTTGTCGTTTATTTCAATCGATTTCGTGAACAAAATCGCTGCATTTGCCGCAAATAGTAGCGCGAAAATTTTCCTAAACTTAGATCCAATTGGGCATTTAGCCAAAGAAGGAAACTGGTTTACTACCAAAGAAAAAAACAATTTTGAAACCTTGCAAAACATTTGCGCCAAGCATCCTTCGATTTCAGTACTGAGCATTAATGCGGCTTTGTACCAAAATGCAGGAGCAAATATGGTGCAACAAATTGCTTATGCTTTAGGTCATGCCACAGAATATTTCAATCAGTTGTCTTACCAAAAGCAACCGATTGTATTTGAAATTGCTGTTGGAACCAATTATTTTTTCGAGATAGCGAAATTAAGAGCTTTACGCTTGTTGTTTTCGCTAATTGCAAAAGAATACGAGGCCAACCCAAATTGTCACATTATTGCAACACCTACAAAACGCAATAAAACGCTTTACGATTATAATGTAAACATGTTACGCACCACGACAGAGTGTATGAGTGCCATTCTTGGCGGAGCTGATGCTGTTGCCAATTTAGCCTATGATGCTTTGTACCATAAAGACAACGAATTTGGCGACCGAATTGCTCGCAACCAATTACTTATTTTAAAGAACGAAAGTTATTTTGACAAAGTAAACAACCCGGCAGATGGAAGCTATTACATCGAGACTCTAACGAATCAACTGGCTGAAAAAGCTTTGAATTTGTTTAAAGATATCGAAGCTAACGGCGGCTTTTTGAAACAATTGAACGAGGGAATCATAAAGCGAAAAATTCAAGAAAGCGCTGATGCAAGTCAAGATCTTTTTGATAATGGCAAAGAAATATTGTTGGGCACTAATAAACATCCTAACAAAAACGACAGGATGAAACACGATCTAGAATTGTTTCCTTTTGTAAAAATAAAACCTCGCAAAACCCTTATCACGCCAATCATTGAAAAACGTTTGGCCGAAAAACTAGAACAAGAACGATTGAGTTCCGAAGCGTAATTCAAACTAAAGGTTCAACACATTCCACCTTTCCAACTTGTACAAATTGGTATGACACAAATGAAAAGAAAAGATTTACAACATTTACAATTACAACCTTCAGCAACTGCCAATCAACCGGAAGCAGCAAACGAGTCGGTTTTTTTAACTGCCGAAGGGATTTCAGTAAAGCCTACTTACTCTAAATTGGATTTAGAAACAGTTTCGCATCTTGATTTTGGAGCTGGATTCGCCCCAAATTTAAGAGGGCCTTATGCTACGATGTACGTACGACGTCCTTGGACTGTTCGTCAGTATGCTGGATTTTCTACTGCGGAAGAGAGTAATGCTTTTTACAGAAGAAACTTAGCAGCCGGTCAAAAAGGTTTGTCAATTGCATTTGATTTACCAACGCACCGCGGTTACGACTCAGATCACGAACGCGTGGTTGGTGACGTAGGAAAAGCTGGAGTAGCTATTGACTCTGTCGAGGATATAAAAGTTCTTTTTGATCAAATCCCACTTGATGAAATGTCAGTTTCAATGACCATGAACGGTGCTGTTTTGCCCATTATGGCCTTTTATATCGTAGCAGCCGAAGAGCAAGGTGTAGCTGCAGAATTACTTTCAGGAACCATTCAAAATGACATTCTTAAAGAATTCATGGTGCGTAATACCTACATTTATCCTCCTACTCCTTCGATGAAAATCATTGCTGATATTTTTGAATATACCAGTCAAAAAATGCCAAAATTCAATTCCATTTCCATTTCTGGCTATCACATGCAAGAAGCTGGAGCTACCGCAGATATTGAGTTGGCTTACACGCTTGCTGATGGATTAGAATACATTCGTACCGGATTAGCAACGGGAATGAAAATTGACGATTTTGCACCTCGCTTATCCTTTTTCTGGGCCATTGGTATGAACCATTTTATGGAAATTGCCAAAATGCGTGCTGGAAGAATGATTTGGGCTAAACTGGTCAAACAATTTGAGCCAAAAGACGACAAATCTCTAGCGCTACGCACACATTGCCAAACGTCTGGATGGAGTTTAACAGAGCAAGATCCTTTTAATAACGTAGCTCGTACTTGTATTGAAGCAGCAGCGGCAGCCTTTGGAGGAACCCAATCGTTGCACACCAATGCCCTTGACGAAGCCATTGCTTTGCCAACTGATTTTTCTGCCAGAATTGCTCGTAACACTCAATTGTACTTGCAAGAAGAAACAAAAATCACCAAAACAGTAGATCCATGGGCAGGAAGCTATTACGTTGAAAGCCTTACAAAAGAAATTGCCGATAATGCTTGGAAACTTATTGAAGAAGTAGAATCATTAGGCGGTATGACCAAAGCAATTGAATCTGGTATTCCGAAATTACGTATTGAAGAAGCTGCAGCCCGAAAACAAGCTCGAATTGATAGCGGACAAGATATCATTGTTGGCGTTAACCAATACCGTTTAGAAAAAGAGGATCCGTTACAAATTTTGGATGTAGACAACCAAATGGTTCGCAAGCAACAGTTGGAACAACTAGATCGTATTAAAGCTACGCGGGATAGTGAAAAAGTAAAACAATCACTTGAGAAATTAACTCACTGCGCAAAAACTGGCGAAGGAAACTTACTAGAAATTGCAGTAGAAGCAGCTAGAAACAGAACGACATTAGGAGAAATTAGTGATGCCTTAGAGTCGGTTTTTGGAAGGTATAAAGCACAAATCAAATCATTTAGCGGCGTGTACAGTAAGGAAATCAAAAATGACGAAAGCTTTGAAAAAGCGAAACAATTAGCCAATGATTTTGCCGTTGTAGAAGGGCGTCGTCCTAGAATTATGATTGCAAAAATGGGGCAAGACGGTCACGATCGTGGTGCAAAAGTAGTAGCCACAGGTTACGCTGACGTAGGTTTTGATGTTGATATTGGTCCACTTTTTCAAACACCAGCCGAAGCAGCAAAACAAGCTGTTGAAAACGACGTGCATATTTTAGGCGTTTCGTCATTAGCTGCGGGACACAAAACATTAGTGCCACAGGTAATCGATGCTTTAAAAGAATACGGCCGAGAAGATATCATGGTAGTCGTTGGCGGTGTAATCCCGGCGCAAGATTATCAATTTTTATTTGATGCGGGAGCTGTCGCAGTATTTGGACCAGGAACTAAAATTAGCGAAGCTGCCATTAGTATTTTAGAAATTTTAATTGGTGGTGACGAATAAGTTAGTTTTTCATCTTGAAAACTAATAAGCACAAAAAAGGCTAGTATTGCACTAGCCTTTTTTCTTTATAATTTAATTTTTAAATAGACGTAACAGTTGCGTTTCCATCTGCTTCTATAAACGAAGTATCATAACCGCTAAACATTTTCATATAACTGCGAATTGACGATCCGTAAGCATCAGAAAAATTGCGTCTACCTTTATACCTAAAGTATTTTTTAACCGATCCAGCACCACCAAGGTGAGCTGCTGCCAAAATTCCTGACTCTGTGATACGAACGCCATTTAAAACGGTGCCTTCGTATTTTTCAATTTCTTTTTTTAATTCCCATTTATTTTTAGCTAACAAGGCCAAAAATGCTTTTTCTTGTAATTCTGGACTGTTTAAAAAATGAGAACTGCTTTTTACTCCTACCGATTTCAATGTCTCGGTTCCAAATTGATATTTACCTAAATAACCTAAGGAATTGATTTTTTTATACTTGCTTTCGGATTCTCTTTTTCCGATAGCTTCTTTAAAACCAACAAAAAAATTACCAGTGTAAGGAATACTTGAATTGTTGTATTCACTTGCTTGTTCAGATGGAAATAAGTAGTGTGAACCATCTTCTTCATTAATAAGAAACCATGGGTTAGTTTCTAAATTTAAAGGCTTAAAACCTAAACTCAAAAAAACTGTAATAACAGTCAGACTAGTGTAAAAATACCACTTCTTTATCATAAATTGTTTTTCTTCAAAACGCTGTCCCGTTAAGAAATTTCTATGCGCAAAGGTACGTAAAAAATAGTAAGCCTGATAATCAGCACGTTAAACTTTTCTAAAAATAGACGAAGTGGTATTTTATGTCGCCGAACTGACTGATTTCGAGCGTCGGAGCAGGAACCTTAATTGTATTAATTAAAGAAAAAACAGTCTTCAAAACCGGAGATTGGGTCTTTATTTTGGTTAAATCAACATCGAAACTGAGGTAAAACTGTCTCGTTCGCCTTGCATTAAAACCAGCCGTTGCAACTTGATCTTTAGGGTTTCCTGCTAGCATTCCATCAGCTCCGTATCCCAAGGCAATATTGAGCCATTTTGGCAATTTTGATTGCTTGGCAAAGGAGTGCAAGTTCACCGAAAGCCAATAGGTTTGACCGTTGTAATCTTTTAAAATTTGTTCCGTTAAATTGGCGCCCAAAACCTCTGGACGGTATTTTGCAAAAGTGGTTTGATGAAAAGAAAATTTAGGAATAATACGTTGTTCTTCCCACAGAAGATCCTGCGCAAGATATAAACCTGTTCCCGTTGCGTTGGCCACCACGTCGCCTACAGATGCTCCCCATTCTTGAGAAAAACCATCCATAACCTCAACAGCAGTTAAAAAGGCAAAACCCATTCCGGCACCATACAACCTTTGTTGTTTTTTACTGGCACCGCTCCATTGCCAAAGTTCAGCACTTAGCCTGCCCAATTGATAAGAAGAATAAACATGTCCTACCTTATCCATTTGAAGCCATTCTGAATTGTCATCAACAAAATGAAACTTCGACCGAGGATACGAAGCATACCACAACTGATTTAACCCAATTAAGGTTCCGGTTGCAAGTGTGGCTTGGGAAATCCCTACTGCTTTTTGTCGTTTAAGATGTAAGGAATCAGCAGGTTCAAAAAAACGCTGCGCGAAACTTATTTGGAAAAAAAGGAGAAAACAAAGAACAAGACGCATTTTATCTTTGTACGCCTTGACTGTTAATCCAATCGGAGTATTTTTTTGCATTGACGTTGTGCTCCTCTAAAGTTGTAGCGAACTCGTGGTACCCAAAACGGTCTACGCTGGCGCAAAAGTAAATGAAATCGTTTTTTTCAGGATTTAAAACTGCTTCGAGCGCAGTGATATCTGGCATAGCAATTGGCCCCGGAGGTAAACCAATATTCATATAAGTATTGTAAGGATGTGGCATAACCAAGTCTTTGTAAAAAACTCTTTTTATCACTTGATTAAAATCGTTGGATTTCTTTTTCAAGGCATAAATCACGGTTGGATCGGCTTGCAAAGGCATTTCTAAACGCAAACGATTCAAGTATACGCCTGCAATGCGCGGTCTTTCGTCTTTTTTTACTGATTCTTTATGAACGATTGATGCCAAAGTTGTAGCCTGAATTGGCGTTAGCCCTTGTTTTTGCGCTTGTGCAATACGCTCCTCAGTCCAAAAACTACGGTATTCTTTTAGCATTTTATCTCTGAACTTTACTGCAGATGTATTCCAATAAATCTCATAGGTATTTGGAATAAGTAAGGCCAAAACCGTCTCTTCATTAAAACCGTTTTCTTTTAAAAAAGTAGAATCTTTAAAAGCTTGCAATAGTGAAATACTGTCGGCTTCAATTTGTGAACCCACACGACCTGCCAAGTTTTCAATGCGTTCTTGATTGTTAAAAGCCAATTTCACCGCTGAATTAAGGCGCAGACTTTTAACCAATTCGTAACTATTCATTCCTTTCGTCAAAAGAAAGCGACCTGGAATCACATTCTCGGTATACCCGCGTTTGCTGGCAACCGTTTCAAAACGGTCCATATCTTCAACATAAGGCAAAAGCAATTGTTTTACTTGCTCATAATTTGCATCAGTAGGCACGTATACGTACACTTCATTTTCAGAAAATTTGGTATTTGGCGAAAATACTTTTTGTACAAAATACAAACCGTAAACCAATAAAATCGAGATTACAACTACAGATACAATGCTGATTATTTTTTTGATATTCATTTGAGGGCTTTTATGAATGAAGAAATATGTTTTCTAATTTATAACTAACTATTTGAAAAACAACAACTCATTTTTATAACTATAGCGAAGGCCATTGCGTGTTAATGAGTTGAAAAATGGCTTCGTCTTTGTAGACACCTTTTACAAAAGTCCAATCTTTTTTTACGCCAATTTTTTCGAATCCAAATTTAGTAAAAAGTGCCGTACTTGCAGCATTTTCGGTACTAATATTTGCATACAATTGATGTAAATTGAGGTTTGTAAAAGCATATTCAATTAATAAATCTAACGCTTCTGAACCGATGTTTTGGTTTCTGTTTTCTGATTTTTGAATAACGATGCCAACACCTGCTCTATTGTTTTTGGGATCAAAATCAAACAAATCAATTAAGCCAACTGCCGGAAAATCTTCGTCTTGACAAATAGCCAATCGCAATTGTTTGGCTTCATAAATATCTTGTTGGGCGTTTTCAAGATATTGTTTGACCAAAAATCTGCTGTAAGGAGTTTGCGTATTGCTAACCTCCCAAATACTTTGATCGTTTTCAATGGCGTAGACAAACTCCAAGTCATTGGGCTCTAGCGCACGAATGTAAATGTTTTCGCCTTTTAATGTTTTCATTTAATTATTTCAGGAAGTTACATTGAGGAATCGTAGCGATGCACCAAAGTTGATTTTGATAATTCGTTTCGTAAATTAAATTTCAATCGTACCTTGAAATACAAATTGAGCAGCTCCTTTCAGAAAAACATTGGTAAACTGATCGCCTTCTTTTTCAAACGAAACGGTTAATTTTCCGCCCTCTACATTCAAATTAATTTCGGTTTCAGCTGTTTTTCCTAACACATTCATGGCTATGGCTACGGCTGTTGCACCAGTACCGCAAGAAAGTGTTTCATCTTCTACACCTCTTTCATAGGTACGTAAAGAAAAGGTATTCGGATCGATTTGGTTCACAAAATTGACATTACTTCCGGCTTGACCGTATAAAGCGCCATAACGAATAGCAGCTCCATTTTGTTTTACGTCATAATTGGGTAAATCAGCTACCAACTGCACATGATGTGGCGAACCGGTGTTCAAAAAAACATAATCCTCTTGCACATTTATCTCAGCTACATCAATCATTTGCAGTGCTACAATTTCGTTCTCGTCAACAGTAGCATGGTGCAAACCATCTGTTGCAATAAATGTAGTTTTGTTTTCAATAACCTTTAGCTTTTTAGCGAAAGCTACCAAACAACGACCACCATTACCGCACATAGAACTGGTATTTCCATCTGAATTATAGTACACCATTTTAAAGTCGGTTTCGGCATCGTTTTCCAGTAAAATCAAACCATCAGCTCCTATCCCAAAACGTCGGTCGCACAATCTTGCTACAAGTGCTGTATTATCTTTTGGGAAAAAAAGCGATCGGTTGTCAATCATAACAAAATCGTTGCCTGTACCTTGGTATTTATAAAATTCTAATTGCATTTTTTTAATTTTGTGAAGTACAAAAGTACAAACTATTAATGAAATGTTAATCATTGTTAAAGAGCGTTAAACGGTATTTTAACAAACCAAAAAAGTTTTAATTTTACTTGTAATTATTTTTTTAAACGAAATTAAAGATGAAAAATTTATCAACATTATTTGGAGTTTCCTTGTTAAGCGGTGTGGTTACTTTAGGTTCCTACAAGCTATTATTTGATACTGATGGTTATTTTTCTAAAGATAATGGTTCAGTAGTCACGATGGCATCCAATTCATACGGAAAAAGAGTTGGTTTAGCATCAGAAGTACTTGACTTTACTGAGGCTGCTGACAAAACCATACATACGGTGGTTCACGTAAAAAACGTTTCAAGAACAACGGTTTCTAACCCAATTCTTGAGTACTTTTATGGTTTTCGAGGCGGACAATCGCAAGAGCAAGTAGGAACCGGATCTGGAGTAATTATCTCTGAAGACGGCTACATCGTGACCAACAATCACGTGATTAAAGATGCATCCGAAATTGAAATTACACTCAACAACAAAAAATCATACAAAGCAAAACTGATTGGTACCGACTCAAAAATGGACATCGCTTTGCTTAAAATTGATGCCGATGAAAAGTTACAGTACACCGCTTTCGCGAATTCTGATTCGGTGAAAGTGGGCGAATGGGTTTTGGCGGTAGGAAATCCATACAACTTGAACTCAACTGTTACGGCAGGTATCGTTTCGGCGAAAGCCAGAAATTTAGACACAAGCGGAATCCAATCGTTCATTCAAACAGACGCAGCGGTAAACCCTGGAAACAGTGGTGGTGCCTTGGTGAACACTCGCGGTGAATTAATCGGTATAAATACGATGATTTCGTCACCAACCGGAAGTTATACTGGATATTCATTTGCCGTTCCTTCTAACATTACCCGTAAAATCATTGAAGACTTAATGGAATTCGGGAATGTACAACGCGGAATTCTCGGCGTTGAGGGTGGTGAATTGAACAGCATGAGTTCTAAAGATTATGGTATTAGTTTGACTCAAGGATTTTACATCAATAAAGTCACTAAAAATTCAGGTGCTGACAAGGCTGGTTTGGCCAAAGGCGATGTTATTGTAAAAATAGACGAACAAAACATCAGCACTTTTGCGGATTTGTCAGGCTACATTAACACCAAACGTCCAAACGATAAGGTTCAAGTAACTTACAACCGAGACGGAAAAATAAAAACCGTTCCGGTAACCTTGAGCAAAAACGAGTTTTTTAATGCGGAGTTCAAAGGAATGACTTTAGAAAATCTTGAAGCTGCCGATAAAAAGAAATTTAAAATCGATTACGGTGTGCGCATCAAAGGCATTAGCGACCAAAAATGGCAGCAATACGAAGAGGAATTGGTTGGAAGTATTATTTTGACTATCGATAATGTGAAAGCGACTAATGTAGAAACCGTATCAAAATTGATGAGTAAAATTGATGACAATCAAAAAGTACGCATTGAATTGATCAGTAAAAACGGTGAATTGCTACGATTCTTTATGTAAAAAATTTTAAAGTTTAAAACACTAAGCCATCTTGCAAAACAAGGTGGCTTTTTTATTTTGCAAAAAAAATGAAAAACACGCTACGAAATCGATTGAAATGGGTACTTTTGCACAAATTTTAAAAAAATACAAGACCTTATTTTGATTAAATTTTCAACATGACAACTACAACTTTATACGAAAAAGAAGTCTCTTTGCAAGCCGACAGGCGACGTGCAGGAGTAGAATTGATTAAAATCATCAGTGATTTATGGTATGACAAATCCATTGAAATGGTTTTGTTTCGCAACCAATTGATAGATCGCAATGTAAGCGAGGTAATCAACCTACACGAGTATGCTGCCGCATTTGTAGGCAAACCTATTTCTATTTTTAATTCGGTTAAAATTGCTCAAGCGATTTTAGAATTGAACTTACCACCTGCAAAATTAGACATTGGAAAACTAACGTATGAGTTTGGCCAGGAAGAAGACAACTATCCTGACGCGAAATATTTTGTAATTGACAAATTAAAAAACGCTAAAAACTCGGAAGAAATTCAACCAAAAGATGTTGTTTTATACGGTTTTGGACGTATTGGTCGTTTATTGGCTAGAGAATTAATGTCAAAAACAGGTAAAGGAAGTCAATTGCGCTTGCGTGCTATTGTAACCCGCGACAAAAACGATGCGGTTTCACTAGAAAAACGTGCTTCGTTGTTACAATACGATTCTATTCATGGCGATTTTGAAGGTTCAGTTACTGCCGATCCTGCAAACAATGCTTTAATCATCAACGGAACAACTGTTCATGTAATTACTGCAAACAGTCCTGAGGAAATTGATTACACGCAATTTCATATAGATAATGCCTTAGTGATTGATAATACAGGAGCTTTTACAACACAGGAAGCATTGAGTCGTCACCTTACTTCAAAAGGAGCTGATAAAGTATTGCTTACCGCTCCTGGAAAAGGAGTTCCGAATATCGTTCACGGAGTTAACCACAACGAGTACAATCCAGATGAAATCAGTATTTTCTCTGCAGCTTCTTGTACAACCAATGCGATTACTCCGATTTTAAAAGTAATTGAAGACAAGTTGGGTGTTGTAAAAGGACATTTGGAAACCATTCACGCCTATACCAACGATCAAAACTTGGTAGACAACATGCACAAGAAATACCGCCGAGGTCGTGCTGCTGGTTTAAACATGGTAATTACTGAAACTGGTGCCGGAAGCGCTGTTGCAAAAGCATTACCATCGTTAGAAGGAAAATTAACTTCTAATGCTATCAGAGTTCCTGTTCCTAATGGTTCGTTAGTCGTTTTAAACTTAGAAGTTTCTAAAAAAACTACCGTAGCCGCTTTGAACTCAATCATGAAGAAGTATGCTCTTGAAGGCGAATTGGTAGAGCAAATAAGATACTCAATGAATAACGAGTTGGTTTCCTCAGACATTGTAGGAACGGCACAACCGGCTATTTATGACAGTAATGCTACCATTGTTTCAAAAGATGGCAAAAGCATCGTACTTTACATTTGGTACGATAACGAATACGGCTACAGCCACCAAGTAATTCGCTTGGCTAAATATATTGCTAAAGTAAGACGTTATACTTACTACTAGCCTACCGTTTACAAGTTGTGGTGGGTGGTTGTAATTTTTTTAGTTTTAGTTTTAGTAAATAGTTTTAAATTTAAAACAACCACTTCCCAACTTGAATAAAATTCAAAATCCGTCTTGTTATTAAACGAGACGGATTTTTTGTTTCACAATTATATGTGACAAATATAACGGTTATGTAGTATTTTATTTCTATTTTTAGCATTGTCAAATCTCTAACTCAATTCAGCATGCTTAAAAATTTCTTAATCGCCCTTCTACTACTTACAAATTTTATAGGTTACAGCCAATCGTCTGATGACAATACAAATTACTGGATTGATATCGATGGAAAATCTGTTTCTAAAACACAATATTTAAAGCAATTTGGGGACCGATATTCAGAATTTGCTGCATGGAATTACATTGCAAAAGACTCTGGACGGGTTACAAAAACCCATTACAAATTTAACTTGTATACCGTTGATCATTCCTTTTTTCTAAATTACATCAACCGCACTACCAATAAAAAATTACCTATCAACACCACCTTGTTAATTGAATTCCATTACAAAGATGACCTTTGTAGCAGTAATTCCTCCAATAAGTGGAGCGGGTCAAAAATTGCGAATCGAAAATATCACACCGATACTTGGAAAAAGTCTATTGAAAGTAAAAATGAAAATCTAGTCTATTTGGTATTTTTTGAAAAAGGTATTGAAGTACAAAATTCAAAAAGCAAACGTGAATACTACTTCAGTGACCAAGAAAATTTATTAAGAGAGAAAATCTTTTTAAACCCAACATCATGCGGTTCCTATATGATTTCAAAACCAGATGGAATAACACTTGTTCGAAATGGCGAAAGTACTGCCAAAACAATGGCCGCAAATTTAGATCCTAAAAAATGGGACAAGCAAGAATTTGAATGATCATTCGTTCTTCCAATCATAAAAAAATCCGTCTTGTTCTTCAACGAGACGGATTTTTTATTTAACATTTTCTGTAATTGTACCGAATTGGCACGCAGATGACACAGATTTAGCAGATTTTCATCTTTCAAAATATTTAATCTAATGTCCGAGATTAAAAACTGAGACTAAACACTGAGGCTGTGACTGAACCAAACACAGATTTCACAGATTTTCAACCTTAAAAATATTCAATCTAAACTCCAAGATGAAAAACTGAGACTAAAAAAACCTACTCCTTCGCCTTAGTCAAATAGTAAATCGGGATACCAATAAGCATAATAAATACACCCCAACCACAGGTAGTTGGTTTTGTGTACAATAACGCCAAACATATCGCCGAAGAAATCAAAATGTACAAAGCAGGCAAAACCGGATAACCAAAAGCCTTGTACGGACGCTCTGCATTGGGCATTTTTTTGCGTAAAATGAATATTCCTAATATAGTTAAGATGTAAAACACCAGTACTATAATCACCACAAAATCAAGCAAATCACCATACTTACCCGTCAAACACAATGCCGAAGCCCAGATGCATTGCGCCCAAATAGACCATTCTGGTACACTCGCTTTGTTTAACGAAGCTGCTTTTTTAAAGAAAACACCATCCTGCGCCATAGTATAATATACGCGCGCACCCGCCATAATCAATCCATTGTTACACGCAAAAGTCGAAATCATAATCATCACGGCAATAATCAAAGTACCAACCGACCCAAAAATAGTTTGCGAAGCCACCACAGCCACACGATCTGATTCGGCCGTAGCAATATCAAACAAAGGCACCACAGCCAAGTACATCACATTGGCCACAATATAAATCACACTCACTAATAATGTTCCTAGAAACAAACTCAAACCCACATTGCGTTTAGGGTTTTTAATTTCTCCTGCAATAAAGGTCACGCCTTCCCAAGCCACACTCGAGAATTGCGATCCCACAAAGGCCGCCGAAATACCCGATATCAATGCAATACCACCAATAGGCAACCACTCGCCTGTTTCCACATTCAAACTTTGAGCTTGCCAAGCGTTGGCCCAATTCGCATCCCACACCGCACTATCCGCAGCCATAAAACCAAAAATAATCAAACCCGCTAACGAGAGTACTTTAATCACCGTAAGCACAGTTTGCAAAATCTTCGAGTTTTTCACCCCGCGGCTGTTCACATAACTCAGCAACACAATCGTAACAATAGATACAATTTGGGCAGCGTTTAGTTTAAAATCGCCTATTTCATACAAAATATTTTTATCACTCAAAGGCGCATACAAATAGGCCGCAAACTTGGCAAAAGCCACACCCACAGCCGCAATAGTACCGGTTTGAATCACCGCAAAAAAGCTCCATCCGTACAAAAACCCAATGAGTTTACCGTAAGCTTCCTTAATATACACATACTGCCCGCCCGCCGTAGGAAACATCGCGCTCAACTCGCCGTAACTCACCGCAGCAATCACGGTAATCAGGCCCGTAAGCACCCACATAGCAATCAGCCAGCCGGCAGAGCCAAGTTGTCGCACCATATCCGAGCTTACAATAAATATCCCCGATCCTATCATAGAACCCACCACAAGCATGGTCCCGTCAAGTAGTCCTAATTCTCTCTTAAAATTGTCTGGTTTTTGATCTTCCATAAAATGGTATTTTGGTTAGTTGTGGGCTAAAGATATACTTTTTTTAGAAATCTAAATTCAGATGCCCTTATTTATGGCATGTCCCAGCTTCCGCACGGCTCCAGCTGCGTCAGGCTATCCGCTCTATCTTTATTTTCTTAAAGAAAGAAAATAAAGGATGCCACTCCTATCCTTCATGCGAAGCCCTCCTTTACAAGTTCAATCTCGAAAAAGAGAAGTATTTCATTAGCGTTTTAAGTACGAAAAGGTTGAAATAATTGAAGACTCTTCACTGATTTGTAATACTATTATACTTATATTTGGAAACAGATAAATGTGGCTAGCATCAAAGCAAGTAATCTAATTTTAGAGTGCTGTGTTTGATTTTGTTAGATGTAAAAATAAGTTAGCCGAATGGTTAAAAAAAAATCCAAGAATCGAATAAAATATGGAAAAAGATTATTTCCTTTTAGAGGACAAAATAAAGGAAATTGAATCCAAATTTTTAATCAAAAATGGATGGTTAAAAATATACGAAGATAACTCAAAAGATTTTGACGACTCTTCGGTGATATATTGCTGTCTAATTTCAAATACCAAAGTTGAAAAATATCGCAAAAACCACAGTTGGCCACTGACTATGGGCTATGAAGGAAAGCCCTCAATTTATGGTGATAACACATACAAAACTAATGACGAAAAAGGATTAGAACCTTTTTTATTTTACAAAACATTTTCATTACTTGAAAAATCAATAAAATATATTGATGTAGCAGAAGAATTTATTCTTTATTTCAGACTTTATGAAAAAGGTAATGATAAACAAAATCGCACATTCTACTATGTTAACGATTATGGAGAATTAGAAGAAGTTCTAATAATCGAACCAAAATTAATTAAGGTTAAAATCAAATACTTAAAAGAATATATCACAATTAGAGATATGAATTTTGTTGTTTGTTATGATTTTATGAGGCTTCTCAAAGAAATTCCTTCAGAATGGAATATCAAACACAAAGATGAGCTGTTAAAGAAAAATGATTTTATTTATAGTCATTTAATAAGATGTGTATCCGACAAAACCCAAAGTTGGATTATGGGGAAAGTGTTTATTAAACCAAACGAAATTAAAAAATCACATTTTGATTTAGGAAAATCTAAAAATGAAAGTTTTATTATAGGTGTTGATGTTGAAGGCGAATTAATTTATGAAAATTGTGAAGAAACCGATGGAAATCATTTCAAAGTTACATATTTCAAAAAAGAAGTATTAAGCAAATATTATAATGAACCTCATAAATATGAAGTTGATGGTTTTAGTGTAAGTTCAAAATTTTTTAGGTTAAAGATAGATAATAATGTAGATGAATACATTCCTGTCTTTCTTACCAATTTAAGAATTCTTCCTGAAAATGAACAATTTCATTGGAAACAGTATAATATTCCCCCTAGCGAAGGAATGAATATTAGCCGAACATACTACAGAACAATGATAGAAGGACAATGGGCAGAACAACCTGAAACTATTGACTTATTTTTCAAATCAAAGTATGAAAGTTTTAATAAAAAATGGGAGACCAAATTTGGTTGGAAATTATACAAACCATTGTCTCCAAAGGATGAATATTTATTAATAGCATTACATAAAATTACATCTAATAATGTGAAAGCCTTTTGTGAACAAACCTTAACTATCGTAAAACTTACAGTTGATAGATTAAACGAAAAAGAACTTGCAAAAGGATTAAAATTAGATTTGAGAGACAGAGGCATTGCAAAATTTGAAAAATTTTTAAAATCAAAAGGAATGGAAATTCCTGATATGTTTGAATTTTTAAGAAACTTGCAAAATCTGAGGTCAGGTTTAATTGCTCATACATTTAGCGAATCAAATAAAGATTGTGAAAAAGCTCTTAAATATTTTAATATTGAAAGTGATAATTACATTAAAGCTTTAGAAGATATATTTGTAAAATCTGTCTTCACACTCAACACCTTAGAAAAGTATTTTAAACTGAATGAATAAAACAACGGATTACTATGGTTTTAGTTTATGCCAGTCATTAGATTTATTTTTCAAATATTGAGATAGTATTTGTGTTCACGAGAGGAACATTTATGCCAGCTTGGAGAGTAATACCAAAACGTTAGTTAATTTAATAAAAAAACAAAAAAAATACGTTAATGAAGTTAAATATAGACCTTAAACAGCTTAATTGGTTCATTGCAATAAGTTTTCCTGGTTTGATAATAATATCAAGTTTTTTGGTTACACAAACCGACAAATTTAGAATTAATACCGAACTACTTTCCAATGCAATATTGTTTGATATTCTTATTATTGCTCCTTTTCTTTATTTCTTAGTCATACGACAAGGAACTGCTAACAAAGCAAGTGTGTTTAGGATTTTTTCATTGTGCTTACTTGCATCAGGATTAATTTTAGACAACACTAATACATCTTTATTATATTACATACAGACATTTGTTTATCCTTTAATAGAATTGAGTATCATTATTTGGATGAGCAGAAGTTTTTATTTAGCACGTCTTGAAGCAAAATTACAATATCAGAATACAGATTTTTTATCGTTTTCTAGAGTAGTTTTGAATAAGGTCATCGGTAACGAAAAGGCAAGTAATTTTTTCGCATCTGAGATTGCTGCCATTTATTACACATTTAATTGGGAAAGGACCACAAAAGCCGATGACAAAAAAACGTTTAGTGTTTATAAAGAAAGTGGTTTAATAGCGCTTTTATATGTTTTAATGTTTGTCATATGTATTGAAACTGCAGCTACACATGTGCTAATAGCTGGGTGGAACGAGACATTTGCATGGGTAGCCACAGGGCTAAGTCTTTATAGTTGCTTACAATTATTTGCCCATATCAGGGCTTTAAAAATAAGGCATATCGAACTACTACAAAATGAAGTAAAAATCTATAACGGGCTTGCTGCCGAGGTCGTCATCAGTTATGAAAATATAGAAAGATTAGAACTGACAAATAAATTACCAACAGATAAAAAGTTCGTCAAAACAGCATTATTAAACAATTTAGAAGAGCATAACTGCATCTTGCATTTGAAAACGCCTGTTAGCATTATCAAATTTTTTGGAATTAAGAAAAATGCAGATACTATTCTCTTTCGTATAGACAATTCACAATTTTTTTTTAACCTCATCACAATCAAAAAGATGAATAGTGAACTTCCCACGCTAGCACAAGCGTCCCGCTCGTGATGGTCTTAACTGATTACTATGATTTTAGTTTGTGCCAGTCATTAGATTTTAAAAAAATATTGAAATAGTATTTGTGTTCACGAGCGTGACGCTCGCACCAGCTGCGATAAAAACATTAAAAAACATTAAAAAACAATCAAACAAAATATAGAAAACATGAGAAAAACAATGCTTTTGCTTGCCTTTTTTGCTGCTAGTAATTTTACTTATTCACAAGTTGATAAAGTTGATGATGCTATAAAAAACCTAATGCAAAAAAATAAAATTGTTGGTTTGCAATTAGCTGTAATTAAAGATAATGCAATCATTAAAACAAGTCACTACGGATTAGCATCCGTTGAAGATTCGATTACAGTTGATAGCCAAACTATTTTTAGCATTAATTCCATGACTAAAGCATTTACAGGAGTTGCTATTATGCAATTAATCGAAAATGGTAAATTAAATCTTGACGAGCCTATTTCAAAATATTTGGATAAGCTGCCTAAAAGTTGGCAAAATATTTCAGTAAAACAAATAGTGACGCATCAATCAGGTCTTCCTGAAATTTGGGATTCACAAGGAAATATGTTATCTGAAAATAGTGAGACTTTATTCCAAAAAATAAAAGAATTGCCTCTTGTTTTTAAACCTGGTAAAGAGTTTAGAGACTGTCAAGCGAATTACCTGCTGCTTGGAATGCTTATTGAAAAAATAAGTGGACAGTCATATGAAAAATTCATTTCAGAAAACCAGTATAAAAAAGCAGGAATGAAAAATTCTATCAAAGCTGGTGTAGGCGATTTTTACAATATAATTAAGCACTCTGCAAAGCCGTATTCTTATTTTAGAAATAACATGCTAACGAATGTGTATCAACCAATACCTTCAAATTTGTATCCAGCTGGCGGAATCTATTCAACGGCAACCGAAATAGCACAATGGGTAATGGCATTACAAAGTAATCAATTAATTAATGCCGAAAATGTAAAGACTCTTTGTGCACCTATACGATTAGAGAACGGAGAAATATATCAAGAAAACGGTTTTCTGAATCAGAGTTCGATTGGTTTTTATTCCTCTTCAAGAGAAAAAAATCCTGTAATTGCATCATTAGGTGGCAATAGAAATGCTTTATACATTTATCCAAAAGATAATATTTCAGTAGTAATTTTGACAAATTTAGTGGGTTCACGTCCTGAAAATTTTATTGAAGAAATTGCGAATTTATATTTAACGGAAAAAAAATAGCAACTACTAGCAACTGCCCTCCACTTGTACGGGCGTCCCGCTCGTGATGGTGTAAATTGATTACTATGATTTTAGTTTGTGTCAGTCATTACATTCTTTAAGCTTTTCAATTCTAAAATATATTCACGACTGTGACACCCGCTTCAGCTTGGGTCTTATATGTAAGATAAAATCAGCAATTAATTACAAACCTTTCCTGATTTAGAATACCATAATTCTTATATTTGAACACGAAATCATTAGCTAGAATTTGAAAAACGAAATGAATATTTCATTCGCAGATCTATTTTTTGAGACATAATAACTTACAAAACTCTATGGCAGAAGAAACGGAAATGAGCAAAAAAGCAGGGATTGCATTTTTCATTTTAATTATAATTGGTCTTTACTTTATTTTGACAAAGCCGATAAAACTAGAGCAGAAATTGAAAATTATCCTGGTACAACGATTTGTAAATACACGCTGTGCAAACCTTCCGGCAAATCTTCTACCGCTTTTGTAAAATACGTTGTAAATAATAAATTGTATCGAACTAATAGTGGTGGTTGTCCTGAGAATTCTTCTGAAAAAATAAATAAATTCTTCTACCTAAAATATGCTACAGTTAATCCAAACAATATTGAAGTTGATTTTACAAAAGAGGTTACCAACAAAACAGAGATTGAGGTATTAGAAAATCAACTTAAAAATTGGTTTGATCTGGAATAACATTGCTCAAGAATTAGCGCAGCGGATTTAAAAGCAAGCTTATACTGAAATTGATTTTCTACATAAAAAACAACCAATACAAATGATAACTTAATTTAAAACGCAATCAAACACAATGTAATATTTTTTTGAAAAAACGAAACGCAACAATTAATCTAAAATAAAAAAAAACGTAACACCTAGAATTATTTAACAACGATGAAGAATACCTTGAAATTTATGTTAATCTGCACAACAACGCTTTTAATGTGCAATAAAACAACTGCTCAAAACAATTACATTGAAATCAACAAAAAACTTAAAAAAGTAAATCCTGCAGTAATTAACAAAGTACAAAGTGAAGGCTACACCACTAATTATGATTATTACATCAACAATTATTTGATGGTTAATAAAAATGATTATCAAAGTTTTAGCGACACTTTAGGTAACGTTGTCAATTTACCTCTGAAAAATAGCGCTGTTTTTTACCCAACCAAAAAAGGAATCATTTTTACTTCAGATGCAAGTAAAAATATACATTCTCACTCCGACAGATTGTACAATATTCAGTCCTTTAATGTAAAAGGCGAAGAAAAGAAAATTCAAATAAATGATTTGAGTTCTTATTTTTTTTCTCGTAGAGTAAGCCAAACTGTTAGACAATATTTTACAGATTTTGGAGATTATATTACCATACACAAAGCGGTGGATAATGTAATTTTCGAAGGATTGTTGCAAGACGATGGAAAATTAGTTTTACCAGCAGAATACCAATCTATTGATCATATTGGAAAGAATTTTTTTTCGCTCAAGAAAGACGGCTTTTATTACATTTATGATGCTGTTAAAAAAACAATTAATCCCACAAAATTTGAGGAAATTCAAATTTACGAAATTGATTTTCAAAACTATTTTTATGGTAAAAATGTTGCCAAGAAAGACAATAAATACGGCCTGTATGACTTCGCTTTAAATAAATGGACTATTCCAAATGTGTACGACAAATTGGAACAAGTAATTGAATCCTTTGGCGTAGATCAAAGAACTCCAAAAGCAAGACACATAAAAGTAATGTACACAGACTTGTATTATGCAGAAAAAGATAAAAAGAAGGGGGCTATTAATCAGCAAAATCAAGTAATTGTACCCCTTTTGTATTCAAATCTTAGCTACTCAAAAGATGGTCGTAGTCCAAATTATTTTACAGTTTACAACGACCTCAATCAATACAATTATTATGATTTAACATCGAAAAAAGAACTCTTTAAAAATTTTTACAATGAATTGAATTTTACTGATAATAAAAGAGATGTTGTTCTTGGAAAAGCAGGTAAATATTGGAAAATGTTTAATTCAATTACCGATGAAGTTTATTTAGATGAAACGGAAAAAATGGTAAATATTCAGTTCGGAAATTTTGGGCCTTGCTTTTATATAGAATTTGAAGATGGCACGAAAGGACTTGGTTCGCGTGAAGCTAAAAAAATCATAGTTAGTAAAGAAAGGGATATCTACAAAGTCAATGATTGTAATAGTTACTACACAGTCAGCACGGCAACATATAAAAATTATATCATTGATAGCAGTGGAAACATAATCGTTCCTCCTCTTAAACAATTCAATGGAGCTGTTAAATTGCTAAAAGGCCATTTTGTTGTTTACAATTATAATAAACCTGACAAAATATTTATGGTATTTAATATGAAAGGCGAGGAAGTTGATAAAAAAGAATTTTTATCCAAATAAAATCAGCTTCAAAAGCCTTTTGGCAGGATTGCGAATTTTGAGGTACATACTTGTTTTTATTTGATCAGAAGTATTTTTCTTATCTCCAAAATAATCAGTTTCAAAGTTCGCAACCTAGCCAATCATGGAAAGGTTGATGGCAATATTTCCCATGAATAAATAGAAAATTAGAAAGTATGAATAAAATTAGAATTTCATTTTTGGTTTTGACAATTACACTGTTTGTAGGTTGTGATTTTATAAAAGATAGTTTCACTTTTAAAGATAAGACAAAAGAATTTGTGGAAACCTTAATGAAAAAGGACTATGACAAATGTGTTTCTCAAATGGCTTTGGAAAGTGAAATAGGTAAACAAACAAATGTTGATACTTTAAAATTGGGATTAGATCAATTTCGAGGTTTAATAGAACGAAACTTTGGCAATAAGTTTGAATTTTCACTGATGAAATCTGAAAAAAAGCGTTCAACAATAGAAAGTGAAAACACACCTCCAAATACCACCCTTGCATTAATCGAATTTACAAATGAAAAAGAATTTGGAGTTTTTCAAGTTTTATTTGATCACAATTCAAAAAAGATAATCAACATAAACACACTTGATGTAAAAGAACCTATTCCGAATATGGTAGTCTTTTGGCTATTTGGCTTTTTTCCATTATTAATTTTACTTTTCAATATTTATGTAATTAGAAAAATTAAGAAAAGTTCATTATCAAAAAAATGGTTAAAATATCTAGCAATAATATTTTTTAATTTACCTACAATTAAATATTCTGCTGTCGAAGGTCTTTCTTATAAAATACTGAATTTTCAATTTTTTGGTCTAAGTTTTAGTTTTATGGGATTTCTTGGTTCAGTCTGGACTTTTGGAATTCCAATAGGTGGAATTTATTGGTTATGGAAACTGAAACAACATAAAATCGATGAAGAATTTAATACTGAAATAGTAGAAAACAACTCTTTAACTGAATAAAATGCACAGGCAACAACACCTTTGAAAATAGATTTGTACAATCAACTAATCGGGAAGCTGGTTTTTTCAATGAGTATTTATTTAATTCGAAAATAAAGTGCTTTAAAATTAAGAAAAACTGATCGCGACTATTTGCAAAGCGATGATAATAAAACCATTTACATATATTCGAAGCGATTGAATAGCGATTAATCCATATAAAACAAGTATTGCTCAAACCAACAGAAAATGAAATACGCTGAATTTACTATTGAAAATAATAAAATAGAATTCTTTAACAACTTTTTAGGGATAGAAAAAGTACTACTCAACGGAAGGAATATTTCGAGTAAATTTTCTTTTTTAGGTGCCGTACATCCTATAAAACTGCAGGATAGAAATTTAGTTTTAAAAGTCAGATACGCACTAGGAAGTATCAAAATGCAATTGATGGAAAATGAACTATTACTTGAAGAACAATCTGCTAAAATTAGTATCAAACAAAGGATTTTTTGGTCTTTGATTGGAGTTGGAATCGGCTTTTTGTTGGCAAGGCTGACGAGTTATTTGTAAGTTTTAAACCAAGACAACTTCTTCCTTAATGTTCTATCAATAAAATGGTTTTGTTACCAAAATTAAACCGTATTTTAGTGTTGTTTTCTAGAGGTTTTTAAAACTTTAAAACCAGAGAGAAAACCAATCATTTTTTTGAATAAGAACACTATGAAAAACATACAATTAGGATGGGTTGGTCTCGGCAATATGGGAAACCCAATGGTACTTAACTTACTCCAAGCAGGATTTGAAATATCAGTCTTTAACCGCACCAAAGACAAAGAAACGCCATTGCTTGACGCAGGAGCAAAATCAGCGAGCAGTTTACAAGAACTAATAGCAACCTGTGACATAGTTCTAACCATGTTATCCAATGACGCAGCAGTAAAAGAAGTTTTTGAAAGTCCAACGGGTTTATTATCGAAAGCTAATTCTGGGAAAACCATTATCAATATGAGTACGGTTGCTCCGGAAACTTCTCGTTATCTAAATACCATTTGCAACCAGCATCACATACAATTTATAGATGCTCCCGTTTCAGGAAGTGTAAAACCTGCAAAAGATGGTACACTCGTCATTTTGGTGGGTGCTACTCCAAAAAATTTCGAAATTGCAAAACCAATATTTGATGTTTTGGGTAAAATTGCCATTCATGTAGGAGAACCTGGCGTAGCAAGTTCAGCTAAATTAGCTATCAATTACCTCTTAGGATTAAATCTTCAAGGAATAGCCGAAACGGTTTTATTTGCAGAGAAAAACGGAGTCAGTAAAGAAGACATGCTCAACATTATCAATCAAGGTGCTTGTGGCAACGGCATCACAAATATCAAAACACCTTCTATTTTAAATGATTCCTATCCAGCGGCATTTGCGTTGAAACACTTGGTTAAAGATTTAGGCTTGGCTAAAGCTGCAGGATTAGATTCGCCACTTATTCATCCATTGTATGACAGTTACGCATCAGCCGAAAAAGAAGGATTGGGCGACCAAGATGTAATGGCGATTATAAGTAGCTTGAGAAAACCCCAATAGTTGAACTTGAAATAATAATGCTTTAGCGAGAAGTTACCAAACAAATTACAACTTCACTTCAAATATCAAACACTCTGGAATTTTATTCTAAAAAACCTTTTTTCCGAACTTTCTGCTTGTTGTGAGCACACAAATTATCAATCAAAAAATACAAAATACTCAACTATAACACGATACAAATAATATTGTACACTATTTAGGATTAATTATTCGGTTTTTATTTAAGCGTAAAGTTCTTTTGATTATATTGGAGAAAGAAAATTAAGACGTGCTTCTTAATTAACACTACATAAAAGTAAAATATAAAAACCGTTGTTAAGAATGGAATCAAAAATTGACAGATTAGAAGAGCTCATTTCCTATCAAATTTTGGATACTTTACCAGAAATGGAATTGAATGAACTCTCTGAAATGGCTGCTTTAATTTTTGATGTGCCTGTTGCCTTAATCAGTTTTATTGACGAAGATCGCCAATGGTTTAAAGTTCACAAAGGATTGGATTTAACCGAAACTAAAAAAGAAGATTCTTTTTGTCAACACCTCATCAGTGGAACTATAGAAAATTTAATTGTTGAAGATGCTTTAAATGATCCGCTTTTTTGTGATAATCCTTTGGTAAATAACGATCCCAATATTCGCTTTTACGCAGGTGCGCCCCTGACTACTCCGTCAGGAAATGTTCTTGGAAGCTTTTGCATTATTGATCATAAACCGAGACAAATAACTCCTGATCAAATCAAGGTTTTAAACATTTTGGCAAAAAAAACAATGGATTGCCTGAATCTTCGAAAAGTGCTTTTGGATCAAAAAAATGAAATACAAACCAATGCAGAGCGCTTAAAAAAATTAACAGACAGTGTTCCAGACGGAATTTTTCAATTAAAAATGAATCCAGAAGGTGCTTTGATTTTTGAATTCATTAGTGAGGGTATGATTGAATTACACCCTTCAGTCACCATGCAACAATGGCTAGACACTCCCGAAATTGGTTTTACATTAATATGTCCGGATGACTTAGATGATTTTAAAATAAAATTAATGGACTCATTCAACAATTTGTCTTTTTTAAATATTGAGTATCGCGTAAAACATGAAACAGAATACCGTTGGCATTCTATGAAGGGAAATCCAGAACGATTGCCTGATGGAAGTGTCGTTTGGTATGGTAGTTTTCACAATATCAACAATCGAGTTGAATACGAGTTAGCTATGGATCAAATTGTATTTGACATATCACATGTATTACGACGCCCAATTACAACACTTATGGCTTTAAATAACTTGATCGAAAACGAAAAAAATATAAGTCATGAAACACTTATAGAATATGTGACTTATATCAAGAAAGTATCAGAAGAAATGGAAATATTTACGCAAAACCTGAGTGCAATTTACCAAAGAAAAAAAGAGTTAATTACGAACAAAAGTGGCAGAATTAAACCATATAGCAAATAAAATAAACTACCGACAATCATTTTTATTTTTTATGAAACGATGAACTAAGCTATTTAAGATATATTGCACTATTGATTATAAAAACAAAAGCTACCTAATAACTCGGTAGCTTTTGTTTTATATTCTAAAACTGGCAACTTTTTTCTATTTTGTTTTCACAGGTGGCAGATCAAACGCTGCTGGCTCATGCTCAAAACCATTACGATGCGCACCATCACAAAAAGGTTTGTTGGCAGATAAACCACAACGACAAAGACCCAATGCCGTTCTACCCTCTAAACCGTAGGTTTGACCGTTGCAATCAGTAATTTCAAAATCGCCTTCAATTTTTATAGAACCATTTTTGTTGATGGTTAATTTAGTAGTACTCATACTTGATATTATTATTTTTAGAGCGCAAAGGTTAAAAATTTATTCAAGTACCAACTCGCCAAAACTATTTTTTATGCTTTTGATTTATTATTTACATTAATTCTAATTTGACACTGACACCCATTGCTTTAAAATCATAGTTTTTTACTCAGGCATCGTAGGTGTAATAATACGACTATTAGGCGAACTTAAAGTTTCTATAAAAGCTAAGAGAGCATTGATTTCGGTACGATTTAAGTTTAATTTTTTAAGAATTGGAGAATTTACTGGTAACAGGGAGTCACGAGCAGTTCCTAAATACTTTGCCTGAACAGGTGATGGGTTGCCTAAATTGTAAAATTCGACTACATCAAGTAAACTTGGGAAATGGCCATTATGCATCCATGGTTTAGTATTGGCTACTTCGCGTAAAGTTGGCGTTCTAAATTTACCTAAATCCTGCTTATTTTTAGTAACATTGTATCTTCCAAAATCTTCATTAACGGTACCAAACAAGGTTTGGCCATCATTGTGAAATTGATTGTCGCTGAAGTAAGGTGTATTGTGGCAATTGATACATTGCGCTTTAGTTCTAAACAAATGCAATCCTAAAACTTGCTCGTCAGAAAAGGCATCGGCTTTTCCGGTTACAAATTTATCAAACTTACTTTTTGGACTTTTAATAGTTCGCTCAAAGGTAGCAATGGCGTATTGTATGCGCTTTAGAGTGATTTCAGAGTCGCCAAATGCACTTT
The DNA here is from genome assembly GCF_011365745.1 of Flavobacterium turcicum. Classification (GTDB taxonomy): domain Bacteria; phylum Bacteroidota; class Bacteroidia; order Flavobacteriales; family Flavobacteriaceae; genus Flavobacterium; species Flavobacterium turcicum. The sequence continues at coordinate 118,920 of NZ_JAAOBY010000009.1, forward strand.
CAAATAATTTTTTGTATCCTTTTACAGCGGCAATCTTATCGACTGCAATAGTCAGCTTTTCGTTCATTTCTAAAGGATCAGAGATGGGAAATTGTGCTTGATCTTCTAAGCTATTAGCACGACCATCCCAAAAAAGTGATGTAGCATATCCTGAATTTAAAATAGTCATAGCATTTCGTTTGCCAGTTTGTCTGTTATGACCAAAGGAACGCGTTAAATTATCAGTCCAGCCCAACTCTGGATTATGGCAGGAGGCACAAGCAATTTGTCCGCTAATTGACAACCTTGGATCAAAAAACAAGGTCTTTCCTAAAGATGCTTTTTCCTTAGAATAGGGGTTGTAGTCCGGAAACGGAACTTCTGGCAAAGGACCTATATCTTTAAAATTTGCAGGATCAACATTTCGATCTAAGGTTGGTTTAGGCCATAAAGCAGGATTTCCACTGCTATATAATTGTCTTAAATCTTCAATAGGAATATAAGGGTTGTCATCATATGATTGATATGCTGATAGCCCAAGTAGAGCTAACAAAGCGACTGTTATATATTTAATTTTCATGTTTTTTAAATCTTAAAATTACAAACTAATTTCTTTTAAACAACTTGCAGCTATAGGCGCAGGTCTTGGATAAACTCGGTTATTATAAATTTTGTATTGTGAAGTCACCGTACCTCCAAAAAGGGTCGTATTGGTTGCTTTTAAATCAAAAGAAATCTCAAAAAGACCACTACTTATTTCTGTATAGGTACCACCACCCGAAATGCCGATACTATAACTTTTACCATTTGTACCTGCAATTGTAATGTATTGCGGAATGACTAAAACAGTTCCTCTAGTTTTACTATTTCCGCCTTCAGGAAAAAACTCTAAGGCTGAAGCGATATTAAAACCAGGAGAATTCGCCGCCGAAATACTTTCATTAGAGAACCATCGCTTTAGACCAAACGAATTGGTTGTATTAGTTCCAGTCGTAACATTAAACCCAATTTTAAAAGCGTGATGGTAAATATCATCTGCAGGATTAGGCGTACCTCTGTCACTGAATAAAATTGCATTTTCAGAACCAGCTGGTACTACCACTGGAAAAGTAAAAGCATTAAAACTTTGCCAAGCACAAACGCCTGCTCTATCAAACCAATTTTCACCATAGGTTAAGTAAAATGGATTCGAAAGGTCATAAAATTTAGCGGCTGTATTGGCAGTAACATCTCTAATTGATTTGATGGGTTTAACGATTTGCAAAATCGAATTACCAGTAGGACTATAAGCTGCAGTAGTTGCTAATTCTATATCTGATTGATAGTACACATCATTGTTCTTTATGTTCTCTAAAAGCGTCAATCGGTATGAAATAGAGCTTCTGTTTGCAGCAAGCGCTTCACGCGTAATTTTGTAGTTGAATCCGTTTAATGTCTTGAACATACTAGCTTCATCGATTTCAGAAGGAATAAATCCGTTGGGGAAATTAACTTTAAACACAACCTCTTCACCCACATTCCCTTGTAATTCTATTCGATTCACAGGAAAACTGTATGTTGTTTTTATATCTTCAAGGTTGACCTCTAAAGCATTATTTGGTGCTAATAAATTCAAATTTCCGATAGTTATTGATGGATCTGAACTTGATTCTAGTTTTAAAGTAATTTTTTGCTTTTCATTCCACCTTTTGTCGAAAGATACAAAAACAGTATCCGTTAACTGATTTCCAGAAAAAGAAAGCTGGTCTTTGGGAATCAGACTAAAAGTAGCCGCATCACCATTAGTTATTACGCTGTAAGTTACAAAAACAGGTTTAGCTAAAGTTGCCGAAGTCAGTGATACAGGTATTTTAAGCGTTTTTACTGATGTGTTTTTATAACTGCTCACAGGCACTAACGCACTGTTTTTTGCAGGAAACTCTAACGAAGCATTGTTGCTGTTTACCAATAAATTGAATCGTACGAAGGGAGGAACGCTATTGGCATCTAAATTATAATCATCCTTTGAACACGCGCTAAAAACACAAAGAATGAGAGAGACGAACACTATAATTTTAGTATGTTTCATTTTGCTGTAAGTTTGCGTTAAGGTTAATATTTTTTTGTGGTATTGGTAAAACAAATTTTGGAGATGGAAAATCGAGATTACATGTAGTTGCTAAACAACCATCCGTACGAACAATACTCTTTCTTTTACGGGCTAAATCAAAAAACAAATGCCCTTCAAAACAGAGTTCTTTACGCCGCTCTAGTAACAATGCATCTTCAAGATTTTCAGTAGCGGTAAGCAAAGTTGCTTTGGCACGAGATCTAATAGTGTTGATATCAGCAATGGCACCCGATCGATTACCTAATGCAAGCGCAGCTTCGGCACGGATCAAATACACTTCACTCAGTCTGAAAGCAGAATATCCTGGATTGTCCTGAAGTTTTTTGGTAAAATAATAATTTACATTTACAAATACGCCGTTTAATAAGGTAGGTAGAGGTTTTTCTAAAAACAATTGCCTACGAATATCAGCAGTTTCGTATAAGTTTCTCAAATCTTGCGAAGCCACATATTTGTTGTAGTTTGTTGGTGAAAAATACCCAAAATAACTGGATAAGGAACCTCCTACTTCTCCACCACTATCTCTAGGAATTGAAAATTCTAATAGATTTTCTGTTAAAGGTGCGTTGGTTTGCTCCCATTGTGCCACATAATTTTCAGATGAAACCAAACTAATGCCCGAAGATTGAATTACATCATTTGCTACATCAAAAGCGTTTTGCCAATTGTTTTGAGAAAGGTAAACGCGAGCCATTAATGCTTTTGTATTGATTGCGTTAAAATAAGAATTAGTAGGTCCTGCTAAACTAGGCGCATTAGAAAAATTATCTAAAGCAGCATTCAAATCTGCTACAATTTTGAGATAGGTATTGGCCAGCGTTTCTCTTTTAGGATATTGAATTCCTTTCGATAAACTTGCTGTGCTATATACTACACCCAATTGATCTGCTCCGGTTCCGGAAATAGGTTGCGAGTATACCAAAGTCAGTAAAAAATGAGCGTAGGCTCTTATAGCCAAGGCTTCGGCTTTGATTTGATTTTTTTCTATTGCAGTCGCATCAGTTAATTGGTCTACATTTTCAAGAATCAAATTAACCTGATTCACAACCGCATAACTGGCATCATAAAAAGGTGTGAAATTACTTTCTAAAGCTTGATCCTGAAAAGAATATACGTTTTCAACATTAATAGGAACTGTAATTTGCCCGCGATTACTGCCCGATATTGTTGGTGTAAATTTTAAGTTACCACCTTGTAAATCAGCGTAAACCGCAAAGCGTTCTCCCCTTACATTTTCTTCGAGTTTGCCATAGGTTCCATTGAGAGCAACCAGCATTCCGTTTTTGGTACTCAATTGTTCTGCAATAGAGGTTTGAGAGCCTGGTTCTTGCTCTAAAAATTCACTACAACTTTGCACTGACAGAACAACAAGTAGCACAAAAAGGTATTTTAAAAATAGTTTTGAATGATTCATGTTGTTAAAATTTAGTGTTAAATCCTAAAGAAATTGTTCGAGCTTGTGGATACGTAAAGCTAAATTCCCGCACTCCGTTGCGGCCTGCTGGACTTTTTTGCTTGTACCAATAAGCCACATTTGATACATCAATAAAAACAGAAAGAGCATCGAGCAATTTTGTTTGCATTGGAACATTATAGCTTAAATTGATATTACTAATTCGAATATTGGTATTATCATATAAAAATTTACTCAAATTCGGGATCAAAGTGGCGTTGCTTATTACCAAAGGTTGTAATGCCACATCACCCTGATTGCGCCAATAATCATATGCGTTTACAGATAAATTTCTATTCGAAGTAATGTTGTATTTTGAAATCAAACTGTTATCTACCAATATCGCTCCTCCAATTTCAAAAGCTCCTCTAATAGATAAAGTCAAATTATCTTTAATCACAAAGGTATTGCTGAAACCTCCAAAAGCATCTGGTTGATTATCGCCAATAGGAACCCAATCTGCAGGACCAAATAAGCTCGTGTAGGTTGCCGCATCATAAATTTGGCCATTTTTTTCTAACAAATCCCTTCCGGTGGCAGCATCAACGCCTGCGTATTTAATACCCCAAATGGTTGAGGTACTAAATCCTATTTTTTGCGCCAGCGCTACCTCAGATGTTGAAAAATCACTTCCCAATCCAATTAACTTTGTGACCTTGTTTTTTACTGTTGAAATATTAAATGAGGTAGTCCATTTAAAATCCTTCGATTGCCACCATTTTACTCGCGTGCTAAACTCGACACCCTTGTTGTACATACTTGCTGCATTTAGCTGTAAGGAAGTATAACCAGTTTCGGTAGGAATATCTCGGCTGGTAATTAAATCTGTAATATTATCGTAATAAAATTCGAGACTTGTTTCTACACGGTTCAAAAAATTAAAGTCGATTCCAGCGTTGAATTTTGTGTTTTTTTCCCAGCTTAAATTTCCATTCGGTGCCGCACTTGGAACTGCACCATTGCCTCCATTGTAATCGATTAGGTTTATGGTATACAAACCTTTAGAACGATACGAACCAATTCTGGAATTACCTGTAGTCCCGTAACTGACTTTTAATTTAAGTAAATCAATTTTGTTTTGCGCATTCATGAAATTTTCATTAGAAACAATCCAACTCAAACCTGCACCTCCATTTAAAGCTACATTGGTATCGTCACCAAAAACAGAACTCTCGTCTCTTCTAAAATTTCCTAAAAAATAATATCGTTTTTTATAATTGTAATTGAGTTGAGAAAAAAACGAGACTCTTGAATTGTAACTGATGTCCTCTCTATAAACCTGAGTGGCAAGTCGTTCATCTACAGTTGTTAAAGGGTCATCATCTCTAAGTGCGTTGTTAACATCATTAATTTCGCTTGAATTTACGAAACCACGTCCAGATGCATAGCCGAAATTAGCCTTTTCACTAGACAATTCGAATCCTAAAACTCCATCAATAGTATGGTTTTGATTGATGGCTTTGTTAAAAAGAGCCTGTCCTTGCCAATTCCATTTTGTTCCATTTCTTTCATTAATGAGTCTGCGTCCCCAGTTAGGATATTGGATGCCATTTAGCACAAATGTACCATTACTTTGCCCGCTTTCATTGGCACCTGAAAAATAGCGGTCTTGTTCTTTATCTTTGTAATCAAGTCCAAATAAGGTAGAAAAACTTATAAACTGGTTCAATGTGTATGATGCGCTAGCACTACCTAAAATACCATAGCTGTTCGTAACATTTTTGTTTTGTTCAATAGCAGCCAAAGGATTACTTAGACCAACTACGCCAATAGTTGAAAAGGAGCCGTCTGGATTGTTGGGAGCAATTGTAGGCACAAAAGCGTAGCTGTAGTAAATATTTGGCGCGTCTTTCTGAATATAACTAGGGTTCAGAGACAAACTAAAATCAAATTTATTCGCTCGGTAACCTATGTTGATCCCTGCATTATATTGCTTTGTAGAATTCCCTTTTTGAGGCTCGTCAATTTCTAGGTAACTCAAACTAGTTCGATAGGAAAGCTTGGAATTGGCACCAGAAACATTGAAATTGTATTTGTTATAAATACCCGCAACATTTAGCAAATCAAACCAATTGGTATTAATGCCATTATAAGGAACGGGTACATAATTGGTTTGACTGTTTTTAAGATATTCATTTCGTAAATCAGTGTATTGAGAACCGCTCAAATATTCAATTTGATTAATCGCAGATGAAATACCCAATTGATTAGAAAAACCAAATTTCGTTTTGCCTTTTTTTCCTTTTTTAGTTGTGATTAAAATAACTCCATTTGCACCATCGGCACCGTAAATACTAACTGCTGCCGCATCCTTCAAGATAGTCAAACTCTCAATGTTTTCGGGTGAAATTTGCGCCAACGGATTGGATAAGTTTTCTGAGAAAGCACCATTGGCATCAAAAAACTGATTGTCAATACCTACTTCTTCGCTTATAATTACACCATCAACAATGATAAGTGGTTGTGTCGAAGTACCTAGATTTGAATTTGATAAAGAACTCAAACTACCCTGACCACGAATATTTATTTTAACTGGCCCACCAATTCCTGAGGTATTTTCGATTAAAACACCTGCAATTTGACCCACAACCATTTTATCAATACTTTCTGAAGCTTGTTCAACTGCAATGTCTTTAGCTGTTAACGTAGCAATACTTCCAACAACTTCTTCCTTCATTTTTTTGGTACCATAAGAAGATGTGATTACCACCTGCTCTAATTCATCAGTAACTTGCTGCATAGAGAATACGAAATCTACTGTATTCCCTACTCGTTGCGCTTGCACTTTCATTCCAAGGTATGAAACTTCTAAAACAATGTTCGGGATATCGTTGCCTTTTAGTAAATAGACAAAGCGTCCGTTACTGTCACTGATCACACCAGCCGAAGTCCCTTTCATCAAAATAGTTGCTCCTGGAATGGGCGATTTGTCTTTAGCATCTAGTACAATTCCTTTAATAAATCGTTCTTTTTCCTGCGCAGGTTCTTGTGTATCATTACTAACTAAGAGGATTTGTTCTTTTTGTATAAAAAACGTAATTTTTTTATCCTTAAAAACACGATTGAGAACCTCTTCAAGTGGACTATTTTTGACTTTGATTGATACTTTTTGACTTCCATCAATTTTACTAGCGTTAAACACCACTCGGTAATTTGTTTCTTGTTCGAGTAATTTAATAAACTCTCGCAATGGTACATCCTTGCACTCAAGGGTAATGTTTTTGTTTTTGGTTTGAGCAAAAGTTTGCAAACTCAGGAGAAATATCCCGCAGCTTAATAGTAACTTATGCCAAAAGGGATTAAGTGTAATGGTCATTTAGTTGTTGTTTTTGGGTTTATAATTGGGTTAGTTAGTAATGGTAATTGTACGATTGTTTACAGTGTATTTAAATGGAGTATCAAGCTGTAATAAATTCAAAATATCTTGAGGTTTGGCATCTTTTAACTTAATGGTACCAGTAAATTTTTGTTTGTCTAAATTATTGTTGGAGTTTATTATGCGCACATCGAAGGTGCGTTCTATTGTCTTGCATATACTTACAAAGGAACTTTCTTTTAAAATTAATTCGCCATTCATCCAAGCGGTGTAAACTGATACATCCACCGAACGACTTTGATGAGTATTGGTTACTAAATCCCAGTTTACCAATTGTCCTACTGACATCATTGTACTGTTATTTGCGTTACCATTTTGGATTAACTGTACACTTCCTTCGGTTAAAACCGTTTGCATAGATGATTCGTCAGGATAGGCAGATACATTGAATTTTGTTCCTAGAACAGCCACGCTAACACTGTTGGTGGTCACAATAAAAGGTCGAGATTTATCCTTTGTTACGTCAAAAAAAGCTTCTCCAGTTAAAAAAACAGTTCGTTTTCCTTTGACATCAAATTGCTGAGGATATCGTAAGCTTGTACCAGCATTAAGATGTACCGACGTTCCATCGGACAAGATTACTTTAAATGTTTTCCCGTAAGGAACTTTTAAAGTATGGTAACTAACAGCAGCTGTGGTGGTAGATTTAGGATACACAATTTCATCTTTTTGTTGCACTGCAATTGCATTCCCTGCTTTATTAGTTACGTTTTTAGACTCATTTCCCGAAACAGCGGTTATCTCACCAGTTTCAAGCTCTAAAACTACTTCATTAGTTGGTTTGGCAATTGCATTATCTTCCCACACTACTGATTTTCCTAATGTAAAAAACAAAAGAAAAATAGCAGCATATCTCAAAAATAATCTTTGGTATTGCTTGCGCCTGATTTTTCTTTGAAGGACAATGAAATCATTATGCAAGCTCGTGTTTGACAAAGCAATGTTATCTGTTAACAAGCATGCTTTTTTAAGAGCGAAGAATTCTTTTTTGTTATTTTCGGAAGATTCAATCCATTTGAAAACTTCAAGAACTTCCTCTTCAGATGCCTCGTTGTTTAGGTATTTGTATAATAATGTTGAAATCATAATTGAAAAAAAATTAAAATTCTAGTTTTAAAAAAAGGAATAACACCTTCACATACCTAAGAATCATTAAACTGTTTTTGTTAAAAAAGTAGATTTTACAAGCATAAAAACCACAAAAAATCAACAAAATCACAATTGCTTATAGTAAGTACACGTTACAAGGAGAAAACCCTACTCTAATTTTTAATTTTTTTTTAACTATTTAGTAAAGTGATGATAATAAATGAAGGTAAATAATCCGATAGTTGTTCTTTTAAAATCTTTAAGGCCTTTGTCATGTGGGCTTCAACTGCTTTTTGCGATACGCCCATAGCTAAGGCTATTTCTTCATTTTTTTTGTTTTCAAAACGTTTTTGCAGATATACTTGTTTTGTTTTTTCAGGAAGAGATTCAATTATTGTATTGATTCGAAGTTCTAATTCGGAGATTTCAACCGAATGAAAATCAATTTCATTCAAAATTTGAGTATTGAGAGCTCGTTCTTTTTGATTGAGTAAATCGTTTTTGAATCTATCCTTAACTTTATTATGGCGGATATGGTTGAGACAAATTGACTTGGCATAAGTGTATAAAAACGAGAGAATGCCATTTTCTGAATCAATTTTATCTTTATTGATCCATAGTTTCAAGAAGACTTCTTGCGTTACATTTTTGGCTTCGTCTTGATCGTACAAAAATTGAATACTGAACCCTAGCAATCGATTGTAATAGGCATTGAAATAAAAATTAAAAGCGCTTTCATCACCATCCTTAAAAGATTTGAAAGTTTTACATTTATTTTTATCTAACTCCTCCATATTAAAAACAACGCTTCCAATCCAAAATAATAGTTGTACCTAATTACGATACTGAGTTGTAAATCACGTTCCCGCAAAAATACTTAAAATATGTTTTAGAAAAATAATTATTTAGAATAATTATACATTAGCATGGGAATTCAAATAAAACTGTAAAAACTAATTCAATAATAAGTGTTTAGACTTGCTAGGTATGACTTAATAAATAATCGAAATTTAATGCAATGACAATTAATAAAAATCTAAAATTCTTTTTACTGACTTCAGGGCTTTATACAGAAACAATAAATAATAGGCATACTCTTGTTTACAGAAATAAAATTTTAAATTTACCCCATATTAAAAATAAAACTGAAATAGGCTGACACTATCCTAGCAGCAGAATTTGATAAAACCAAACTCAAAGCAGACAATTACATAAAAAGATGAGCACTTTAAAAAAAATAAATATTTACCGCCGAATTTTAACCAAGAGTTTAACCAAAAATATTGGAACTTCTGCACAAAAATTTGTCGTTGATCCGAATCAAAAAATAGAAATCAAAAGAGTATTAATCTCTAGGCCCAATCATCGACTAGGTAATTTATTGTTGATAACGCCACTGGTACAAGAGGTGCAAGCTACTTTTCCGGATTGTAAAATTGACTTATTTGTAAAAGGTGGTTTAGCTCCTATCGTTTTCGAAAATTATCAAAACATAGAAACAATAATTGAACTTCCAAAAAAACCTTTCAAAGATTTGATTGCTTACTTTAAAGTGTGGACAACCATCAAAAAAGGAAATTACGACATTGTGATTAATGTGGATAAAAATTCTTCGTCTGGACGTTTATCTGCGCAATTTGCTAACGCTAAATATAAATTTTTTGGAGAAGAAGATACTACATTAGCGCAAAAGCACTCTGATTATTGCCATATTGCCAAATATCCAGTTTATGAATTCAGAAACTTTTTAACGCAATTGAATTTTCCCGAAAATCAACAAGAAGTACCTCCTTTAAACTTAAAACTAAGTACAAATGAATTGGAACAAGGTAAAAATACCGTTGCCAAAATAGTAGGGACCACTAGCAAAACGATTGCCATTTTTACTTATGCCACAGACGATAAATGTTATGCCACAACTTGGTGGGAACCATTTTACGCTCGTTTGCTTAGTGAATTTCCTGATTACGCCATTCTTGAAGTATTGCCAGTAGAAAATGTTTCTCAAATTGGTTTTGCTGCACCTACTTTTTACAGCAAGGACATTCGAGAAATTGGAGCTGTAATTGCCAACACAGCAATTTTTATTGGAGCTGATAGCGGTATCATGCATTTGTCAAGTGCTTCACTTACGCCTACAATTGGACTTTTTTCTAGAGACAATATAGAAACATATAAACCTTATGACAACAACAGTGTAGCCATAAATACCAACCAGGGAAATCTTGATGATTGGATGGCCATTGTACGCCGAACTTTACAATCTAAGTCATAAAGTAAACCAACAATTAAACAGAAAAGCGACCCATGAAACTAAAATTCCTGTTACTTATCGTATTAGTGCAAAGCAGCTATAGCATTAGCGCTCAGCAAAAAGAAAATTTCAGCCTTCAACTGGATCACATGGCACTTTCTGTGAAAAATTTGGACAATTCAGTACAGTTTTATAAAAACGTTTTACAACTTCAAGAGATAACCAATAAAACCCAAAAAGAAGGAATCCGCTGGATGTCGTTAGGCGAAGGAAAAGAATTGCATTTGGTATCGACTATAAAAGATCCTGTACAAATTAACAAAGCGATACATCTTGCTTTTAAAGTGCAAGACTTTGAAAATTTAATTAAAAAACTAAATCAATTGCGAATAACTTATTGGGATTGGCCGGGTAAAAAAGATACAATAAGCATTAGAGCTGACGGAGTAAAACAAATTTACATTCAAGATCCAGACGGGTATTGGATTGAATTGAACAGTCTTTAAAAGCAAAAAGCCAAATCATATTTGATTTGGCTTTTTTATTATTATTGAATTACTCTATTGATCTGTGAGAAGTTTTTCTCGTAATATTTCTCTTTTGTCGAAGAAATAATTACACCATTACTTGTTGAGGAATGAATGAATTTAATTTCGCCATCGGTGACCTCAACTACCATCCCAACGTGATTAATTTGCCTGCGGCCATTGGTTTTAAAGAAAATTAAATCTCCTTTTTGAGCTTCCTCAACGCTAACTTGAACTCCAACGGTTGATTGCTCTCTTGAAGTACGAGGTAATTTTATATCAAAAGCACCAAAGGTATTACACATCAATCCTGAACAATCAAACCCTGCTTTTGATGAACCACCCGAGCGGTAACGAACACCGATATTCTCAGAGGCACTCTCGATCAATTGATCTAAAAAATCGTGATTAAAATTAGGTTTAGTTGTGGCATTAAAATCAATTTTGCTATTTTCAATTGCGGCATCATTGATAGAAATAGGAGTGGCTGCAATTGCTTCCCCTTCTGGAATTGTACTTGAAGTGATGTTGAGTTTAAAACCCACCGGTAGTCCATTTTTGATGGCTGGATTTTGGTTTTCTAACTCTTTAACGCTAATACCGTATTGTTTTGCAATAGCGTACTTTGTTTCTTTGGGTAAAACTTCGCGTACTATTGTAATAGCTTCGCTAGTTTTTGTTTCTTGCTTAGAAACAGTTTCAATTGGCTGTTTATTTTCAAGTTTTTTATCATTAGCAACACTATTTAATGTTGTTGGAACTGCCGAGGCAAGAACGACACTACTATTTGGACTGACTGGAATTATAACTTTTTGTCCCACTTTGAGAGCCTTCACACCCAAAGTAGGATTGGCTTTGTCGAATTCTTTGATTGTAATTCCGTATTTCTTGGTAATCGAATATTTAGTTTCTTTAGGTAATACTTCCCATTCAAAAGATTCTCCAGCAGGGATTGCTTCTGTTTTGGTAGTTTCTTCTTTGGTTACAAAATCTGATTTTGCTGTTGCAATCGCGCTACTTTCAATTGCTTTGGCTGATGCGGGAACATTGATTTTTTGACCAATTTGCAACTCGGTACTGGCCAATAAAGGATTTACTTCTTTTAAATCATTAACTGTAATACCGTATAATTTTGCAATTGCGTAAAAGGATTGTTTAGCTTGTACCTCGTGCTCTTTGGTCACGATTGTGGTTGTTTTTTTATTTTTTTGAGGAAGTACCTGCGGTTCGTGAGTTGGGATTATTAAAACCGAATTTAGTTTTAAAAGTTTTTTAGCACTTGGATTTAGTTTAAAAATAGCGCTTTGTTTTACATCGTACTTTTCTGCAATACTAGAAATGGTTTCTCCTTTTACGATGGTATGCTTGATGGTTTTTTCTTGAGCAAAGGCAAGAAAACAATTAAAAAACAACACAATTAATACTATCCGTGAACTCATATACTTTATTTCAATTTAGCTCTCTAAGCTGCAACGATACGAGTGCTACGTGCTACTGAACGTTTTCGTTTATCACGACAGCATGTTTTACTGGGTGCAACTGCTTTTGGAGACTTTAAAATTTCGAAAAAGCTAATTTAAGTGATTTAATCAAAAAACAGGTCGCTTTTCTAAATTTTAACGTTGAAAAATGAAACTTTAACCCTTTTTTTTGAATTTCATTCTAGAAATACTGGCTTCGCGAGATAGTTACATTTTAATAAAATGATAAAAAATATAATTCTTGAGACAAGCAATTTTCACTAGCCACGATAGCAGCGGACCTCTTTTGCAACTCAAGTGCTATTTTTTCTGGGAACAAAGAGCGACTAAAGGAAGCTCCTTTTGTAACTTAGAAAAAAAGCACTTGAGTAAAAAAAGGGAAGCGAATAGCGGGAAATAGCTCCTAAAAAAAAACTCCCAAGTTTCCTTGAGAGTTATTGTTTGTGTTCAAAATTATTTAAGCATTGCCAGCTGCTGCGATTAAATTGAGCGCTGATCCCGCAACAAACCACCCGATTTGACCTTCGTTGTAGGTGTGATTTGCCAGTATGTAATCCGTGGTTCCGTCATTGTGAACGAAAGCTAGCGTAAGCGGTTTACCCGGCGCAAAATCAATCAAGTCGATAAAATTGATGGTATCATCTTCTTGGATTTTGTCATAATCAGCCTCTGAGGCAAAAGTAAGCGCTAACATTCCTTGTTTTTTCAGGTTGGTTTCATGAATACGCGCGAACGATTTCACTAAAACTGCTTTTACGCCTAAAAAACGAGGCTCCATGGCGGCATGCTCTCTTGAACTTCCTTCACCATAATTGTGATCACCCACGACAATAGATGGAATTCCGGCTGCTTTGTATGCTCTTGCCACTGCAGGGACAGCATCGTATTGACCAGTAATTTGATTTTTAACCGAATTTGCTTTTTGATTGTACGCATTGATCGCACCAATAAGCATGTTGTTTGAAATGTTATCCAAATGCCCTCTGAAACGCAACCAAGGTCCGGCCATAGAGATGTGATCAGTAGTACATTTACCAAAAGCTTTAATTAATAGCTTAGCTCCAGTAATATTTTGTTTGTCCCAAGGTTCAAACGGTTCCAAAAGTTGCAAACGCTCTGAAGTTGGAGAAACCGCCACCGCAATACCACTTCCATCTGCAGCTGGCGCTTGAAAACCTGGATCTTCGGCATCAAATCCTTTGGATGGCAATTCGTCGCCAAATGGAGCGTCAAGACGTACTTCTTCACCATTTTCGTTGATAAGCGTATCGGTTAAAGGATTAAAGCTCAAATCACCTGCTATGGCCAAAGCGGTTACCAACTCAGGCGATCCAACAAAAGCTAAGGTATTTGGATTTCCATCGGCGCGTTTTGAGAAATTTCTGTTGAAGGAATGGACGATGGTATTGCGTTCCTCTTTCTCAGCTCCTTCTCTATCCCACATCCCGATGCAAGGTCCGCAGGCATTAGCAAAAACAGTTGCTCCCATGGCGTCAAAAGTATCAATGAAACCATCGCGCTCTATGGTGTAGCGCACCAACTCAGATCCTGGAGTAATGGTAAATTCTGATTTAATTTTTAAATTTTTATCCGTTACTTGTTTCGCAATTGAAGCTGCGCGTGCAATATCTTCGTACGACGAATTGGTGCAAGAACCAATTAAACCAACTTCAATTTTGAGCGGCCAATTGTTTTTGATGGCCTCTTCTTTCATTTTAGAAATCGGAGTAGCCAAATCAGGCGTAAAAGGTCCGTTAAGATGTGGCTCTAATTCGTCTAAATTAATTTCGATTACTTGATCAAAATATTTTTCAGGATCTGCGTAGACTTCAGGATCTCCGGTTAAGTACGGCGCAATAGCATCTGCGGCAGCGGCCACGTCAGCACGATCAGTAGCACGCAAGTATTTAGCCATTGATTCATCATAGCCAAAAGTAGACGTCGTCGCACCAATTTCGGCACCCATGTTACATATCGTTCCTTTACCCGTGCAAGACATTGCAACGGCGCCTTCGCCAAAATATTCTACAATGGCTCCGGTTCCTCCTTTTACGGTAAGAATACCTGCTACTTTTAAAATCACATCTTTTGGTGCTGTCCAACCTGATAATTTACCGGTTAATTTCACACCAATTAATTTAGGAAACTTTAGTTCCCATGCCATTCCTGACATTACATCAACTGCATCGGCGCCACCCACTCCAATGGCTACCATTCCTAAACCACCAGCATTTACGGTATGCGAATCGGTACCAATCATTAATCCGCCAGGAAAAGCATAATTTTCCAACACTACTTGATGGATTATTCCTGCTCCCGGTTTCCAGAAACCAATACCATATTTATTTGAAACCGATGATAAAAAATCAAAAACCTCATTACTTTGAGTTTTAGCTCGAGCCAAATCGGTTGCAGCATCTACTTTAGCTTGAATCAAGTGATCACAATGCACGGTTGTTGGAACAGTAACAGTTTTTTTTCCTGCATGCATAAATTGCAATAAAGCCATTTGAGCAGTAGCATCTTGGCAGGCTACGCGGTCTGGTGCAAAGTCAACATAATCCTCTCCTCGCCTGAATGGCTTTTCGGGCATTTTATCCCAAAGATGATTGTATAAAATTTTCTCTGTCAGGGTAAGCGGACGCCCCACTAATTCACGTGCTTGATCTACTCGTGCAGGCATTGAAGCATACACTTTTTTGATCATTTCGATATCAAATGCCATAGAATTTGTATTTAGTGATTATTGTTTCAGTTATTGAACCTACAAGTTACGAAAAAATCAGAGCAAAAAAAAGCCTGAGCGATTACACTCAGGCTTTTGAAAGGAAATTAACAAAAATTTACCTTATTTTACTAATAATTTATGAGACGGTGCGAATTGCGTTAAGTTGATTCCGTCAACAGCAGTTTTATACTCTTCGATAGTAGGTGTTCTTCCTAAAATAGTAGATAAAACAACTACTGGCGTAGAAGAAAGTAAAGATTCTCCTTTTTTACCGTCGGTATCTTCAACCACACGACCTTGGAATAAACGAGTTGATGTTGCCATAACCGTATCTCCTTTTGACGCTTTTTCTTGGTTACCCATACACAAGTTACAACCGGGACGCTCTAGGTATAACATGTTTTCGTACTCGGTACGCGCTGCAGCTTTTGGTGCGTTGTCATCAAACTCAAAACCAGAGTATTTTTGTAATACTTCCCAATCACCTTCTGCTTTTAATTCATCCACAATATTATATGTAGGCGGCGCAACAACTAATGGTGCTTTGAACTCTACTTTACCGTTTTGTGCTTCTACATTTTTAAGCATTTGTGCCAATATTTTCATATCGCCTTTGTGAACCATACAAGATCCTACAAACCCAAGATCAACTTGTTTGGTTCCGCCATAAAACGAAAGTGGTCTGATTGTATCGTGAGTATAACGCTTAGAAACATCAGCATTGTTTACATCTGGATCCGCAATCATTGGCTCAGCAACAATATCCAAATCAATAACTACCTCAGCATAATATTTAGCATTAGCGTCAGGAGTTAAAGCTGGTTTTTCACCCGACTGAATTTCAGCAATTCTTTTGTTTGCGATATCGATCAAACCTTTAAGCACTTGCTTTTGGTTGTCCATACCTTTATCAATCATAATTTGAATTCTACCTTTTGCAATTTCTAAAGATTCAATTAAAGTAGCATCTTCAGAAATACAGATAGAAGCTTTTGCTTTCATTTCAGCAGTCCAATCGGTAAACGTAAAAGCTTGATCTGCAGTTAATGTTCCAATGTGTACTTCGATAATACGACCTTGAAAAACATTTTCGCCACCAAACTGTTGTAACATTTGCGATTGTGTAGCATGTACCACATCACGGAAATCCATGTAGTTCTTCATGTTTCCTTTAAAAGTCACTTTTACAGATTCTGGAATTGGCATAGATGCCTCACCTGTTGCTAATGCTAATGCTACAGTTCCTGAATCGGCACCAAAAGCAACACCTTTTGACATTCTAGTATGTGAATCTCCACCAATAATGATAGCCCATTCATCAACAGTAATGTCATTTAAAACCTTGTGAATTACGTCGGTCATGGCGTGGTATTCTCCTTTTGGATCACGAGCTGTAATTAAACCAAAATCATTCATGAATTTCATCAGTCTTGGAATATTCGCCTTCGATTTATTATCCCAAACCGAAGCTGTATGACATCCTGATTGGTAAGCACCATCTACAATTGGAGAAATTACTGTAGCTGCCATCGACTCTAATTCTTGTGCAGTCATCAAACCAGTAGTATCTTGAGATCCTACGATGTTTACTGTTACACGAACATCTGAACCAGCATGTAATATTTTACCAGGAGTAGCTCCTACTGCGTTTTTATTGAATATTTTTTCTACTGCTGTTAAACCTTGTCCTTCTACAGAAACTTCTTTTGAAGGTGCAAAAACTGGAACCGTTGCGATTCCTAATGTTTTAGAAGCAAAAGTTTGTAATTTTTTACCAAAAACAATAGCGTAGGAACCACCTGCTTTGATAAATTCCATTTTTTGAGGTGTGAAAGCTTTCGAAATATCGATCAACTCTTCACCGTCTTTGTATAATTTTTTGGTTTTAGTATTGATAGTCAAAACCGTTCCAGTTGCTACAGAATATGCTTCTTCAAGAATTGGATCACCACTTTCATTACGAAGTACTTCACCGTTTGCATCTGTTTTTTTAACCCAGTTTTTCAAATCCAAACCGATTCCACCAGTTACATCAACTGTCGTTAAGAAGATTGGAGAAATACCATTTGTTCCCGCCACAATTGGAGCAATGTTGATGAATGGTACGTATGGACTAGCTTGTTTTCCTGCCCAAAGTGCTACGTTGTTCACACCAGACATTCTAGAAGAACCTACACCCATAGTACCTTTTTCAGCAATAAGCATCACACTTTTGTCTGGATGTTGCGCTTTTAAAGCTTCAATTCCTTGTTGTGCTTCTGGCGAAATGAAACATTTACCGTGTAACTCACGATCAGAACGCGAGTGCGCTTGATTTCCAGGCGACAATAAATCAGTTGAAATATCACCTTCGCCAGCAATGAACGTCACTACTTGAATTTCTTCAGCAACTTCAGGAAGTTTCGTAAAAAATTCCGCTTTAGCATAACTTTCTAAAATAGAAGTCGCAATTGCGTTGCCTTCTTTGTAAGCTGCTTCTAAACGATCTGTATCTGCTTCATACAAATACACTTGTGTTTTTAAAACTTCGGCTGCAGCCAAAGCTTTTTCGGCATCGTCACCCAAAGCAATATCTAATAGAACTTTGATTGAAGGACCACCTTTCATGTGTGATAACAACTCTAATGCAAATGCTGGGGTAATTTCAGCAACTACTTCAGTACCTAAAATAATTTCTTTTAAGAACGCGGCTTTTTGAGCTGCTGCAGGTGTTGTTCCTGGCACTACATTGTAAATAAAGAACTGAAGAGACGCTTCACGATGTGCATTCGCTGTGTCTTTAATTTGAGAGATGATTTCGCTAATTAAGTCTGCACCATCAATTGGCTTTGGATGAAGTCCCTGCCCTTTTCTGTCTTCGATTTCTTGTAGATAATCGTTATATAAACTCATAATTGGAATGTTTTTCTATGTTTACAACTTTTACTTTGAGCAAATCAGAGACAAAAGCAGAAACTATTTATTTATCTAGCAAATTTAGTAGATTAAGATGAAATTTAAAAAAATATAATGAAAGTGACCATTTGAAAAAATACTATTAGTAAATACTGAAATCAAATGCTTTAAAATAAGAATAAAATAAAATATTAACATATTTGTGCTATATCCTCAAGAAACAAAACACTTTTTAATTATTTCGTAAAAACAAAAAATACCAATTTCAAGAAAACGTTGTAGTTCGTCTTAAAATTGGTAATTAAAAATAGAATTTCTTGTCTTTAAAACAACTTTGTAATGATCATTTCCTCTGTAATTCCCTCCGCATCGGCTTTGTAATTTTTAATAATTCTGTGACGTAAAATTCCAATAGCTACTGCTTTTACATCTTCGATATCTGGAGAAAATTTACCATGAAAAACGGCATGAGTTTTCGCTGCTAAAATCAAGTTTTGCGATGCACGTGGTCCTGCACCCCAATCTAAATAATTTTTCACAAATTCAGTTGCCAAATTATTATCAGGACGCGTTTTACTAACCAAAGTCACAGCATATTCAATCACATTATCAGCAACCGGAATACGACGAATTAATTGTTGGAAATCGATAATTTCTTGAGCGGTAAACAAAGGATCGACTACTGCTTTTAAATCGGCGGTAGTTTGTTTTACAACTTGTACTTCCTCTTGAAAACTAGGATATTCTAATTTAATAGAAAACATAAAACGATCTAGTTGCGCTTCGGGCAAAGGATAAGTACCTTCTTGCTCAATTGGGTTTTGGGTTGCCAATACGAAATAAGGCAAAGCAAGTTTGTAATTGGCTCCTGCTATAGTTACCGAGCGCTCCTGCATGGCTTCGAGCAAAGCTGCCTGAGTTTTAGGCGGTGTTCTATTAATCTCGTCAGCGAGAATTATGTTTGAAAAAATAGGTCCTTTGATGAATTTGAATTGACGATTTTCATCTAAAATTTCGCTTCCCAAAATATCCGACGGCATCAAATCTGGTGTAAATTGAATACGTTTAAAATCTAACCCCAAGGCTTGCGCTAATGTATTTACCAATAATGTTTTTGCTAAACCCGGAACACCTACAAGCAAAGCGTGACCACCACTAAAAACGCACAATAAAATTTGTTCTACAACGGCATCTTGCCCAACGATAATTTTGGCGATTTCTTTTTTTAAATCATTTCTTTTTTGAACTAAATTTTGAACTGCAGCTACGTCTGACATGTATAAAGTATTTTTAAATGAAAAAGAGTTAGTTTTTATGAAAACATAAAACTAACTCTTTTTATTAATTTATCGAAAAAAATATGAAACTTCTCAATCAGAAAATAAGCGCTTATTTTTTTAACCAATTATTAGTGAAAGTACAATCTCTGTATTCCCCAACAATTTTTATGTAAGTTTCTTTAATTTTCTCATCAAACCATTTACCAATAGCGGTTATACGTTTTTTGTTTAACGCTAACTCTTTAATTTTTATGTAATCTTTGGCATAATCAGCAGCATGCTCATCAATACGATTGGTAACTGTTATGATTTTAAATTTCTTTTTACCTTGATCATCTTGATCTAAAATTGGTGCTGAAATTTCGTTGGTTTTTAAATTGGAAACCTGACTATAAAAAGATGGATCCATCTTGGTCAACTCAAAACGAGTATCCTGAGTTTGAGGATTTATTAGCGCTCCACCATTTGCTCTAGTCTGTTTTTCATCAGATAAACTTCTTGCAGCTTCTGCAAATGTAATTTCTTTAGCTTCGATTCTCTTTTTGATAAGTGCAATTTTTTCTTTAGCTTCTTTCAAAGAAGTTTCAGTTACAGTTGGTGCTAACAAAATATGACGTAATTCTACCTCTTGCCCTTTTATTTTCTCTATGTATATTATATGAAAACCAAATTCTGTTTCAAAAGGGGCTGATATTTCACCCTCAGCTAAACTAAAAGCAACTTCTTTAAATTCTTTTACAAAAGGAGTTTTACGATTCATCTTGTAATAACCACCATTAGCTCTTGAGCCTGGATCTTGAGAGTATAAAACCGCTTTTGTAGAAAAACTAGAACCCTCTTGAATTTCCTTCTTAAACTCATTTAATCTATCAATAACCTTCTGTTTGTCTTCTTGTGAAACCTTTGGTTCCACCACAATTTGCGCTACTTCCAACTCCACTCCAAATGATGGTAAATCTTCTTTTGGAATATCTTTAAAATAATTGCGTACTTCTTCAGGTGTAATTTCTACAGCATCAACAATCTTTTTGGTCATTTCAGAAGTTAACTTACCTTCTTTCAAAATATCTGCAAAATAAGTTCTAAAATCTTCTTCAGAGTCTTTTTTATAGTACTGAATTACCTTTTCCATCGAGCCGATTTGACTTACAAGGTAGGTCAATCTTTCCTCCAACATTCCTTTCACTTCTGCATCTGAGACAATAATACTATCTTGTACAGCTTGGTGTGCATATAATTTATCTTCGAGTAATTTACCTAACATTTGACATCTGGTAATATCCTTTACAGAACCACCGTTAGCAGCAATTTCTAGATATGACTTATCAATATCTGAATCTAAAATGATGTAATCACCTACGGTAGCAATAACTCCGTCTACTTTTAGCTTTCCTTTTGAAGGCGCTTTTTTAACTGGAGCAGCAACAGAATCGATAATAATCTCTTGTGCATTGGCCTGAGTACTTACAAAAAAGAGACAAACTAAAGTAAGTAACAAGACACTTTTGCTAGTGATAAATTTCATTTTAATGGTAGTATTAATTGATGTAATAATTTTATAATTAAGCTTTTAGTTTCGCTATTGCAATACTAAATAAATGAAGCGGCTGGCAAATATACACTTTCAAAAATAACTTCAAATATAAAGTCAAAATTGTATGCAACTGCTTAATCAGTTCAAGCGAACAAAAATAGCAATTCATTGACACAAAACAAGTTTCATTGGTACTATTAACAAAAAATTATAGGGAAAAAAATAAGAACAATTTCAAGCAAACTCCCCTCTAAAAGCTGTTAACAAAAGCCTATTTAAAACCTTGCGAAACAACTGCTAACTATTGTCAAGAATACAAGGATTGATTTTTAAAAAAATAAAATATTACTTACGTTGTTTATTGTAAGAAATAAAGTTGTAAACACTATAACGTTTTCGTGATTCGCAAGAAAAAATAATAAACAGCATTTCGAATAATAAAAATATATTCGTAAAAAAATAAATTATTCACAAAATTAAACACATTAAAATATACATATCATCAGCAAAAAGAAATTTAGCTAAATAAGTTGTAGAAAATTCCCTCTAATAAATTAACCAAACTATCAAACCATGAAAAAACCAATTTTTAAAATTTTTGCGCTGACCACCGCCTTAATGGCTTTGTATTCTTGTAGCAATGACGATGCGGCAAACACCCTTGAAACAGCAAAAGAATTCAAAACGATCAATGTAACAACACATGACGGTCGTCCATTTGATACCGGTAAAAAAACTAATCTTTCAAACGGTCGCTATGTAGCTAACCCTGGTGGAGGAGTCATGATGCAAGCCTTTTACTGGGATGTTCCTGCGGGAGGTACATGGTGGAATGTGGTGAATTCAAAAATTACTGCATGGTCAAACGCCGGTATTGGCGCAATCTGGCTACCTCCTGTATCGAAAGCACAAAACGGACCATTCTCCATGGGATATGACCCTACAGACTACTTCGATTTTGGTAATTTCAATCAAAATGGAACCGTTGAAACTCGTTTTGGATCCAAAACCGAACTGGAAAGTTTAATTACAAAAGTACATACTGAAAACATGCAAGTGTATGCCGATATGGTCCTCAATCATAATAGTGGCGGACAATTAGAAAGCAATCCGTTTACAGGAACTCAAACCTATACTAATTTCACAGGAGTAGCCTCAGGTAAATTCAAGAGAACAAGTGCCGATTTTTACAAAAATGCCTATGGAAACAATGACGAGGGATCCTTTGGTGGATTTCCTGATCTTGCTCACGTAGTGCCTAATGTACAAGATTGGTTATGGAAAAGAGCCGATGGAGTTGGGAAATTTTACAAAAATACGATGAAATTTGACGGATGGCGATTTGATTATGTCAAAGGCTTTGCTCCATGGGTAATTCGTGATTGGAATGCCAATGTAGGTGGATTTTCAGTAGGTGAACTTTGGGATTCCAATGTTGATTTGCTAAATAATTGGGCTAATAATGCCAACAGTTCTGTTTTTGATTTTGCTTGCTATTACAAAATGAATGACGCATTTGACAATAACAACCTGAACTTATTAAACGATGACATGATGTGGAAACGAAATCCATATAAGGCGGTTACATTTGTTGCCAATCATGACACTGACGAAATTTGGAAAAAAGAATTGGCTTACGCCTACATTTTAACTCATGAAGGGTATCCAACTATTTTTTACAGAGATTATGAAGAATGGCTGAACAAAACTAAAATGAACAATTTAATTTGGATTCACAATAACAAAGCCACAGGAAATACCTCCATTTTATATACCGATACGGATGAATATATCGCTAGACGAAACGGATACAATGGGAACCCAGGATTAGTTGTTTACATCAATAATTCAAATACTTGGCAAGAACGATGGATTCAAACCAATTGGACCAATGCTCAAATAAAAGATTTCACTGGGAATTCTGGTTGGTATCCTACTACACAAGCAGACAAATGGGTTAAAATACAATGCCCACCAAATGGCTATTCCATATGGTCTATCAATATGTAAAATCAAAGGCTACCAAATACGGTGGCCTTTTTTTATACAGCATTACTAATAAACTCTAATTCAAACCGAAATACGATGCTGAAACCACTTTGACATTCTTGCTTTTAGAGAGTACATTTTTTTTAATTGGCATTTATAAATAGTACTTTTGCAACCTATTTATATATACACATGGCTTTTTTAGAAGAAATACAACGCAGAAGAACTTTTGGAATTATATCGCATCCCGATGCCGGAAAAACAACACTTACAGAAAAGCTCCTCCTTTTTGGTGGTGCTATTCAAGAAGCAGGTGCTGTAAAAAACAATAAAATAAAAAAAGGAGCTACCAGTGACTTTATGGAAATTGAACGCCAAAGAGGTATCTCAGTTTCTACATCCGTTTTAGCTTTTAACTACCAAGATAAAAAAATTAACATCCTTGATACGCCTGGTCACAAGGATTTTGCCGAAGATACTTTTAGAACATTAACAGCCGTAGACAGCGTAATTGTAGTGATTGACGTTGCCAAAGGTGTCGAAGAACAAACAGAAAAATTAGTCGCTGTTTGTAGAATGCGAAAAATACCAATTATTGTTTTCATCAATAAATTAGACCGCGAAGGACAAGATGCTTTTGACTTGATGGACGAAGTAGAACAAAAATTAGGACTCGCTGTCACTCCATTGAGTTTCCCTATAGGAATGGGTTACGATTTTCAAGGTATTTATAATTTATGGGAACAAAACATTAACTTATTTAGTGGTGACAGCCGCAAGAATATTGAGGAAACAATAGCTTTTTCAGATGTACAAAGTCCAGAGCTGGAAAAAATTATTGGACAAAAACCTGCTGATAAACTTCGTGAAGAACTAGAATTAATTGACGAAGTGTATCCGAAATTTGATCGCCAAGACTATTTAGATGGGAAGTTGCAACCTGTGTTTTTTGGTTCGGCTTTAAATAATTTTGGGGTTCGTGAATTATTGGATTGTTTTGTTCAAATAGCACCATCGCCTAGACCAAAAGACTCCGAAACGAGATTAGTGGATCCTGCTGAACAAAAAATGACTGGTTTTGTTTTTAAAATCCATGCCAATATGGATCCTAAGCACCGCGACCGTTTGGCTTTTATCAAAATTGTGTCTGGTACATTTGAAAGAAATAAACCGTATTATCACGTACGTCAAAAGAAGAATTTAAAGTTCTCAAGCCCGAATGCTTTCTTTGCAGAGAAAAAAGAAATTGTAGACATTTCCTATCCGGGAGATATTGTAGGTTTGCACGATACCGGAAACTTTAAAATTGGAGATACACTTACAGAAGGTGAAGTAATGAGTTTTAAAGGAATTCCGAGCTTTTCTCCAGAGCACTTTAGGTATATCAATAATGCAGATCCAATGAAAGCAAAGCAGTTGGATAAAGGAGTTGATCAGTTAATGGATGAAGGTGTGGCACAGCTTTTTACGCTTGAAATGAATAACAGAAAAATAATTGGAACAGTTGGTGCTCTACAATACGAAGTAATTCAATACCGATTAGAGCATGAATATGGTGCAAAATGTACTTACGAAAATTTTCCAGTGCACAAGGCTTGTTGGGTAAAACCAAACGACTCTAAAAGTGATGAGTTTAAAGAATTCAGACGTATCAAACAAAAATTCTTGGCTCACGATAAATACGGACAATTAGTATTCTTGGCCGATTCGGACTTTACAATTCAAATGACTCAAAGTAAATACCCTAATGTAAAACTATTCTTTACCTCAGAGTTTGAGTAAAAATTAAAACTATTAACGTACCTTGCATTTGTAATGAAGACAAAAAAAACGCTACTTTCTCAAGTAGCGTTTTTTTTGTCTTCTTAAATCAATTATTAGGCAATCATACTTTCTAAACTAGAAGCTTTTTTTAAGAATGCTTTAATTAGCAATCTATTTGGAGCAGTACCAGAGGTAATAATTTGTTTTTTTGTTGTTGTCCCTTCTGGATTTATTGTTTTGTTAGGATCTTGTTTTGAACCCATAAACCACAAAACAAAATTCATAGAATTTGTAGTAGTAGTTGCAGAAACATTTTCTGTTTTAGTAGAAGTAACTTCTGTCTGATTCATTTCTGCCACCGTATTTGTAGTTTGACCAAATGAAGAAGAAGATACCAAAGTAAAAGCAAGCACCATCAAGGTGTTTAGTATAAATTTGTTGCTTACTTTAAAAGAAAAATGATTCATATTACTTTCTAATTTTATGCGGATAGTCGTTTTTTCTCTATCTCGAGCACGAAAGTATAACATTAGTATATTGTCCAAAAATATTCTCGACAAAGCGCTATAAAACTCGTTCAAAGTACAAATTGAGTATATTAAGCACTGTTAAACTGGATCTTAACAAAAATCAAGGATAATTATAACAAGGAAGTCCGACAGTAAAAAATTAATAGAAACTTTAGATCTACGAGACAAAAAAGCCGTTTCGGGTATTTAAAATAGTGCATAAAAAAAAGGCTCCAGAAAAACTGGAGCCTTTTGAACTATTATTTATGCCTGGCCAGCAGGGCCAAAATTTAAAGGAATTGGAGCTTGATCGGTATCTTTGATCTCGCCATGAGCGCTTTCAAATCTATGAATATTTTCTCCAATCGCTTTCAATAATCTTTTAGCATGCTGCGGAGTCAAAACAATTCTTGACTTCACCTTTGCTTTAGGTATACCTGGCATGATGCTTACAAAGTCTAGAACAAACTCAGACGAAGAGTGATTTATTATTGCTAAGTTAGAATAAATTCCTTCAGCAGTAATTTCATCCAATTCGATATTAATTTGATCTTGTGGTTGATCTTTCATATTTTTAGTATTTAGTGGTTAGTTAAATAGTCCTCAGTGATTAAACTTTATGAAAAATCACTAAGGACTAGGCACTAAAACCTTAATAGATGTACTCCTCTTTGTTAGCCATCATATCATTGTAATCGTCTTTTGAACCTACAATTGTGTGATCGTACTCTCTCATACCTGTACCGGCTGGGATTCTATGACCTACAATTACATTTTCTTTCAATCCTTCTAAGTAATCAATTTTACCTGCAACTGCAGCTTCATTTAATACTTTAGTAGTTTCCTGGAACGATGCCGCAGAGATAAATGATTTAGTTTGAAGCGAAGCTCTTGTAATACCCTGTAATACTGGAGTTGCTGTTGCAGTTACCACATCACGAGCTACTACTAGATTTTTATCTGTACGTTTCAATAAAGAGTTTTCGTCACGCAACTCACGAGGCGTAATGATTTGTCCTTCTTTTAATACAGCTGAATCTCCAGCATCCTCTACCACTTTCATACCGTATAATTTATCGTTTTGAACGATGAAATCTTTAGTATGAATCAATTGATCTTCTAAGAATAAAGTATCACCTGGATCTTGTACTCTTACTTTGCGCATCATTTGACGAATAACAACCTCGAAGTGTTTGTCGTTAATTTTTACACCTTGTAATCGGTATACCTCTTGGATTTCATTTACCAAGTACTGTTGAACAGCAGCTGGACCTTGAATTCTTAAAATATCATCTGGAGTAATTGCTCCGTCAGACAATGGCACACCTGCTCTTACGAAGTCATTTTCTTGAACAAGAATTTGACTTGATAATTTAACTAGGTATTTACGAACATCTCCAAATTTAGATTCGATAACAATTTCGCGGTTACCTCTTTTGATTTTTCCAAAAGAAACAACACCATCAATTTCAGAAACTACAGCTGGGTTAGATGGATTACGAGCTTCTAACAACTCTGTAATTCTTGGTAAACCTCCGGTAATATCTCCTGATTTAGAAGAACGACGAGGGATTTTTACCAAAACTTTACCTGCTTTAATTTTCTCACCATTTTCAACCATCAAGTGGGCTCCAACTGGTAAGTTGTATGAACGAATCAATTCACCATCTTTACCGTAAACTAATAAAGTTGGAATTAATTTTTTAGCTCTTGATTCAGAAATTACTTTTTCTTGGAAACCAGTTTGCTCATCGATTTCAACCATGAACGATTGTCCTTGCTCTAAATCTTCGTAAGCAATTTTACCAGTAAACTCAGAAACAATAACCCCGTTATATGGATCCCATTTACAGATCACTTCTCCTTTTGCAACAGATTGACCATCTGCAACAAAAATACTAGAACCGTAAGGAATGTTATTGGTACTTAATAAAATACCTGTTCTTTCGTCAATTAATTTCAATTCAGTAGAACGAGAAACAACGATATCTACCGAGTTTCCTTCGCTATCTTCACCTTTAACAGTTTTAAGATCTTCGATTTCAAGCTTACCTGCAAACTTAGTTACAATGCTTGATTCTTCAGAAATACCACCCGCAACCCCTCCAACGTGGAAAGTACGTAATGTCAACTGTGTACCTGGCTCACCAATAGACTGTGCTGCAATTACACCAACAGCTTCACCTCTTTGAGTCATTTTACCAGTTGCTAGGTTACGACCGTAGCACTTAGCACAAATTCCTTTTAGAGCCTCACATGTTAATGGAGAACGAACTTCAACTTTCTCTATTGGAGAAGCGTCGATCGCTTTCATAATTACTTCAGTAATTTGCTCACCTGAACGAACTAGTACTTCGCTTGTCAAAGGATTAATTAAATCTTGTAACACTACACGTCCTAAGATTCTCTCTCCTAATGATTCTACGATCTCTTCGTTCTTTTTCAATGCTGAAACTTCAACACCTCTTAATGTACCACAATCATCGATATTTACAATTACATCTTGTGAAACGTCATGTAATCTACGAGTCAAGTATCCAGCATCAGCTGTTTTAAGAGCGGTATCCGCAAGACCTTTACGAGCACCGTGAGTAGAGATAAAGTACTCAAGGATCGAAAGACCTTCTTTAAAGTTAGAAAGAATTGGGTTTTCAATAATTTCACCACCACCAGCAGTAGATTTTTTAGGCTTAGCCATCAAACCACGCATACCAGTTAACTGACGAATTTGTTCCTTAGAACCCCTCGCTCCAGAGTCAAGCATCATGTACACAGAGTTAAATCCTTGTTGATCCTCTCTAATGTTTTTCATTGCTAACTCTGTTAATTGCGCATTAGCAGAAGTCCAAACATCAATAACTTGGTTGTAACGCTCGTTATTAGTAATAAGACCCATGTTATAGTTAGCAGAGATACCTTGAACTTGCTCTCTTGCATCAGCAATTAACTTAGGTTTTTGGTCTGGAATTCTAATATCACCTAATGAGAATGACAATCCACCTTTGAAGGCGAATTTATACCCCATATCTTTCATGTTATCCAAGAAAGCAGCAGTAGTAGGTACATCTGTACAGCTAAGTACGTGCCCAATAATATCTCTTAAGTTTTTCTTTGTCAATACGTCATTGATATAACCAGCTGCTTCAGGAACAACTTCGTTAAACAATACACGTCCAGCAGTAGTTTGAATGATTTGGTAAACTAATTCACCAGCCTCATTGAAATCTTTTGCTCTAATTCTAACACGAGCATTCAATTCTACTCTTCCTTCATTCAAAGCGATATTCACTTCTTCTGCAGAATAGAAAGTAATTCCTTCTCCTAAAATTTTCAATTCAGGAGTTGACAAACGTTCTTTGGTCATATAATATAGACCCAAGACCATATCCTGAGATGGTACAGTGATTGGAGCACCATTTGCAGGGTTCAAAATGTTGTGCGAACCTAACATTAACAACTGAGCTTCTAAGATAGCCTCTGGTCCTAATGGTAAGTGTACCGCCATTTGATCCCCATCAAAATCCGCGTTAAATGCCGTACAAACTAAAGGGTGCAATTGGATTGCTTTTCCTTCAATTAATTTCGGTTGGAACGCTTGGATACCAAGACGGTGCAAAGTAGGAGCACGGTTTAATAAGATTGGGTGACCTTTGATTACATTTTCAAGGATATCCCAAACAACTGGCTCTTTTTTATCAATTATTTTTTTAGCAGATTTAACTGTTTTTACAATTCCCCTTTCGATTAATTTACGAATCACAAAAGGTTTGTACAATTCAGCTGCCATATCCTTAGGAATACCGCACTCTGATAATTTTAATTCTGGTCCAACAACAATTACCGAACGAGCAGAATAATCCACACGTTTACCCAATAAGTTTTGACGGAAACGACCTTGCTTACCTTTCAAAGAGTCAGAAAGTGATTTCAATGGTCTGTTTGATTCAGTTTTAACAGCAGATGCTTTACGCGTGTTGTCAAATAATGAATCTACAGATTCTTGCAACATACGTTTCTCGTTTCTCAAGATAACTTCTGGAGCTTTGATCTCCATTAATCTTTTCAAACGGTTGTTACGGATGATTACACGACGGTATAAATCATTTAAATCTGAAGTTGCAAAACGACCTCCATCAAGTGGTACAAGCGGACGCAATTCTGGTGGAATAACTGGAACCACTTTCATAATCATCCACTCAGGACGGTTTTCGCGGTTTAAGTTAGACTCACGGAAAGATTCAACTACTTGTAATCTTTTTAAAGCTTCAGTTTTACGTTGTTTAGATGTTTCATTGTTAGCGCTGTGTCTTAATGAATATGATAATGCATCAAGATCAATTCTTGCTAACAAATCCATAATACACTCTGCTCCCATTTTGGCAACAAATTTATTAGGATCAAAATCATCTAAATATTGGTTGTCTGCAGGAAGTGTATCTAAAATATTCAAATACTCTTCTTCTGTCAAGAAATCCAATCTTTGTAATGATTCGCCATCAGCATTTTTAGCAATACCAGCTTGAATTACTACGTATCTTTCGTAGTAAATGATCATATCTAATTTCTTAGAAGGAAGACCAAGGATATAACCAATTTTGTTTGGCAAAGAACGGAAATACCAAATATGAGCAATTGGCACCACAAGATTAATGTGACCTACTCTATCTCTACGTACTTTTTTCTCTGTAACTTCAACACCACAACGGTCGCAAATGATACCTTTGTAACGAATTCTTTTGTATTTTCCACACGCACATTCGAAATCCTTTACAGGTCCGAAAATACGCTCGCAAAAAAGACCATCACGCTCTGGTTTGTGCGTTCTATAGTTGATCGTTTCCGGCTTTAATACTTCACCTCTTGACTCTTTTAAGATCGACTCTGGTGATGCTAATCCAATAGAAATTTTATTAAACCTTTTAACTTGGTTTTTATCTTTATTGTTATTATTTCTGTTATTCATCATAGTTTCTACTATTGATTTATCTGCAATTAAAAAATTGATTTTTGTGTTGGTCTCGGTCTTAAACATTTAGTTCAATCCTCAACAATAACACTACCACGAATTACTTCTCTAAACCTCAAGCCCTTGCTTGAAGTGCTAGTTATTAAACTCTAAAACTCAATAAAAAATCGGAACGGTTTACGGGTATAAATCTTGAAAACTAATTTAAAAAGTAATCAGTGTTCAGTATTCAACATACATTGAACACTGACCACTTTTTACTGAATATTATTCTTCTAATCTGATATCTAAACCAAGACCTTTCAATTCATGCATCAATACATTGAATGATTCAGGTAATCCTGGCTCTGGCATAGATTCTCCTTTAACGATTGCCTCGTACGTTTTAGCTCTACCAATTACGTCATCTGATTTCACTGTCAAGATTTCACGAAGTGTACTAGAAGCTCCATAAGCCTCTAATGCCCAAACCTCCATCTCTCCAAAACGCTGACCTCCAAATTGTGCTTTACCTCCAAGTGGCTGCTGAGTGATTAAAGAGTACGGTCCGATAGAACGTGCGTGCATCTTGTCATCAACCATGTGACCTAATTTCAACATGTAAATTACACCCACAGTTGCAGCTTGGTGGAAACGCTCTCCAGTACCACCATCATACAAATGCGTATGACCAAAACGAGGTACTCCAGCTTCATCTGTTAAAGCGTTGATTTCGTCTAAAGATGCTCCGTCAAAAATTGGTGTAGCAAATTTTCTACCCAAGTTCATACCAGCCCATCCTAATACCGTTTCATAAATCTGACCAATGTTCATACGAGAAGGTACCCCAAGTGGGTTCAACACGATATCAACTGGTGTTCCATCTTCAAGGAAAGGCATATCTTCATGACGTACGATACGAGCAACAATACCTTTGTTACCGTGACGACCCGCCATCTTATCACCCACTTTTAACTTACGTTTTTTAGCGATGTATACTTTTGCTAATTTCAAAATTCCTGCTGGTAATTCATCTCCAACAGTAATCGTGAATTTCTCTCTACGTAATGCACCTTGTAAGTCGTTCAACTTAATTTTATAGTTATGAATTAAATCATTAACCATTGTATTAGTAGCATCATCAGCTACCCATTGGCCTTTACTTAAGTGAGCAAAATCCTCTACTGCATAAAGCATTTTTTGAGTGTATTTTTTACCTTTTGGTAAAACTTCTTCACCCAAATCATTCATTACACCTTGAGATGTTTTTCCGTTAACGATCAAGAAAAGTTTTTCAACTAATTTGTCTTTCAATTCAACAAATTTCACTTCAAACTCCATTTCAAGTGCTCCTAAAGCATCCTTGTCTTGTGTACGTTTACGCTTATCTTTTACCGCTCTTGCGAACAATTTTTTATCTAAAACAACACCATGTAAAGAAGGAGAAGCTTTCAAAGAAGCATCTTTTACATCACCCGCTTTGTCACCAAAGATGGCACGTAATAATTTTTCCTCAGGAGTTGGATCTGATTCTCCTTTTGGAGTAATCTTTCCGATAAGAATATCACCAGGTTTCACCTCGGCTCCAATTCTAATCATACCGTTTTCATCCAAGTCTTTTGTAGCCTCTTCAGAAACGTTAGGAATATCGTTCGTTAATTCTTCGTTACCCAATTTCGTATCTCTTACTTCTAATGAGTAATCATCTACGTGGATAGAAGTAAAGATGTCATCACGAACTACTTTCTCAGAAATTACAATCGCATCCTCAAAGTTATAACCTTTCCATGGCATAAACGCCACTTTCAAGTTACGACCTAATGCTAATTCTCCATTTTGAGTAGCATATCCTTCAGATAAAACTTGACCTGGAACAACTCTATCACCTTTTCTTACGATAGGTTTCAAGTTAATACTTGTTCCTTGGTTGGTTTTTCTAAACTTAATTAAGTTGTATGTTTTTTCATCTGGCTCAAAACTTACCATTCTTTCTTCTTCAGAACGATCATATTTGATAGTGATGATGTTTGCGTCAACATACTCAATAACTCCATGACCTTCAGCATTAATCAATACTCTAGAATCAGAAGCTACTTGACGCTCTAAACCGGTACCTACAATTGGAGCTTCAGGGCGTATCAAAGGTACGGCCTGACGCATCATGTTCGATCCCATCAAGGCTCTGTTCGCATCATCATGCTCCAAGAAAGGAATCAAAGATGCAGAAATAGAAGCAATTTGGTTTGGAGCAACGTCAGTATAATCAACATTTGATGGGTCAATAACAGGGAAATCACCTTCTTGACGCGCAATTACGTCTTCGGCAGTAATCTTTCCAGAATTGTCCATTTGAATGTTAGCTTGTGCAATTAACATTCCTTCCTCTTCCTCGGCACTAAGGTAAACTGGAGTAGATTCTAAATCTACAACACCATTAGTTACTTTACGGTAAGGAGTTTCGATGAATCCCATTCCATTTACTTTAGCATAAACACCAAGTGAAGAAATCAATCCAATGTTTGGTCCCTCAGGAGTTTCGATCGGACATAAACGCCCGTAGTGGGTATAGTGAACGTCACGAACCTCAAATCCTGCTCTTTCTCTTGAAAGTCCACCAGGTCCAAGTGCAGATAATCTTCGCTTGTGCGTGATTTCAGCCAATGGATTGGTTTGGTCCATAAATTGAGACAATTGGTTGGTACCAAAGAATGAATTAATTACAGAAGATAATGTTTTAGCATTGATCAAATCAATAGGTGTAAACACCTCATTATCTCTCACGTTCATTCTTTCGCGAATTGTTCTTGCCATACGAGCAAGACCAACACCAAATTGTTGAGAAAGTTGTTCACCAACTGTTCTTACTCTTCGGTTAGATAAGTGATCAATATCGTCAATCTCCGCTTTAGAGTTGATTAATTCAATCAAATATTTCACGATAGTTATGATATCCTCTTTGGTCAAGACTTGCTTTTCCATCGGGGTATCTAAACCTAACTTTTTATTAATTCTGTAACGACCTACTTCACCTAAGTTATAACGTTGATCAGAGAAAAATAATTTATCAATGATACCACGTGCTGTTTCTTCATCAGGCGGTTCTGCGTTACGCAATTGTCTATAGATATGCTCAACAGCCTCTTTCTCAGAGTTTGTTGGATCCTTTTGCAATGTATTATGAATGATAGCATAATCACCTTGATTAGCATCTTCTTTATGCAACAAGATAGACTTAACGTTAGAATCAATGATTTCTTCCACATTATCTTTGTCGATAATAGTATCTCTATCAAGGATTATTTCGTTACGTTCGATAGATACAACTTCACCAGTATCTTCATCTACGAAATCCTCGTGCCAAGTGTTCAATACACGTGCAGCAAGTTTTCTACCAATATATTTTTTAAGACCAGTTTTAGAAACCTTAATTTCTTCAGCAAGGTCAAAAATTTCAAGAATATCTTTATCTCTTTCAAAACCGATAGCTCTGAAAAGAGTGGTTACTGGTAATTTTTTCTTTCTATCAATGTAAGCATACATTACGCTATTGATATCAGTAGAAAATTCAATCCAAGAACCTTTAAACGGAATTACTCTCGCCGAATACAATTTTGTACCATTTGCATGGAATGATTGACCAAAGAAAACACCCGGAGAACGGTGCAATTGCGATACAACTACACGCTCAGCACCATTGATAACAAAGGTACCACTAGGCGTCATATAAGGAATTGTACCAAGATAAACATCTTGAACAATAGTTTCAAAATCTTCGTGTTCTGGGTCAGTACAGTACAGTTTAAGTCTAGCCTTTAATGGCACGCTGTAAGTAAGACCTCTTTCTATACATTCTTGAATTGTATAACGTGGAGGATCTACAAAATAATCAAGGAACTCTAATACGAAGTTGTTTCTTGTATCAGTTATTGGAAAATTTTCCATGAAGGTATTGTAAAGCCCTTCGTCACCTCTCTCGTCTGATTTAGTTTCTAATTGAAAAAAATCTTTAAACGACTTAACCTGAACATCTAGAAAATCTGGATAGTCAGGAATATTTTTTGTTGAGGCAAAATTCAATCTTTCAGTCTGATTTGTTAGCATCAATGGACAAAATTTTGATTAAAAAAGTAATTTGTTTTGTGAATTTTAGAGTTCTAAAAACACATTTTATAACCATAACATCTTTAAAAATTAATTATTGGGATAACTACTTTCTTATTATCTATTAATTTTTTTTCCTCGTAATGGAAATAAATAGGGTATTCTACGTGCTAGTTTGTTGTAATGCAAGCTAGACTTTTGTTATACGAAAAATGGTTTAGGTCATTGAGTGACTAAACTCAAGACCTAAACCTTATTTTATAAACTTAGTTTAACTATTTAAGCTCAACTACAGCTCCAGCTTCTTCTAAAGATTTTTTAAGACCTTCAGCCTCTTCTTTAGTTACACCTTCTTTAACAGTACTTGGAGCACTATCAACTACATCTTTAGCTTCTTTCAAACCTAAACCTGTAAGTTCTTTAACCAACTTCACAACTGCTAATTTAGAAGCACCAGCTTCTTTCAATACAACTGTAAACTCAGTTTGAACTTCTTCAGCAGCAGCTTCACCACCACCTGAAACTACTACAGCTGCAGCAGCTGGTTCGATTCCATACTCATCTTTTAATATTGTTGCTAATTCGTTAACTTCTTTTACAGTAAGATTAACTAATTGTTCTGCGAATTGTTTCAAATCTGCCATTTTTTCTATCGTTTTAAAATGATTTGTAAAAATATAATTTATTTATTGTGCGCTAATTTAAATAACTATAGTTTGAAATATAGCTATTATGCCTCTGCTTCCACAGTTGACTCTTCGCTATTAGCGAATTGGTTTTGTAAAGCCGAGATAACTCTTTGTGCAGGAGATTGTAATAATCCAATGATTTCGCCAATAAGCTCTTCTTTAGATTTGATAGTTGCTAACGCATCTAATTGATCGTCTCCGATGTAAACTTCAGAATTAATGTAAGCTCCTTTCAATACAGGCTTTGCTGATTTTTTTCTGAAATCTTTAATAATTTTTCCAGGTGCATTTGCAACATCTGAAATAAAGATTGCACTGTTACCAGTTAATACTGATGGCAAATCTCCATAATCATTGTCAGATGCTTCCATTGCTTTTGCAAGCAAAGTGTTTTTTACAACCTCTAATTTTATACCTGCTTTAAAGCAAGCTCTTCTCAAGCTTGAAGTAGTCTCTGCATTAAGTCCTGAAATATCAGATATGTAAATGATATTTGTACCAGCTAACTGTGCAGTTAAATCTTCAATCGCGATTGATTTTTCTTCTCTAGTCATACTAAAAATTATTAACTACCAATTATACTGCTTTTGGATCCAATGCAATAGCTGGACTCATTGTGCTTGTAAGGTGAATACCTTTAATGTAGGTACCTTTAGCAGCAGTTGGCTTAAGTTTGATTAATGTTTGAATAATTTCGTGTGCATTGTCATAAATTTGCTCAGCACCAAATGATACCTTACCAATTCCTGCATGTACAATACCAGTTTTATCAACTTTGAAATCGATTTTACCAGCTTTAACTTCTTGAACAGCTTTTGCAACATCCATAGTTACAGTACCTGTTTTTGGGTTAGGCATTAAACCTCTAGGTCCTAAAATACGACCTAATGGACCTAATTTACCCATAACAGCCGGCATAGTGATGATAACATCAACATCTGTCCAACCATCTTTAATTTTTTGAAGGTAATCATCAAGACCAACATAGTCTGCACCAGCTGCCAAAGCTTCCGCTTCTTTATCTGGAGTAACTAATGCTAATACTTTAACATCTTTACCAGTACCATGAGGTAAAGTAACTACACCTCTTACCATTTGATTCGCTTTTCTTGGATCTACACCCAAACGAACTGCGATATCAACAGACTCATCAAATTTTGCAGAAGCAACAACTTTGATTAATGCCGCAGCATCTTTCAAAGAATATAATTTGTTCTTTTCAATTTTTGAAGCAGCCTCTTTTTGCTTTTTTGTCAATTTTGCCATGTCTATCTCTTAATTAAAAAGGAGAATCTCCTGATATAGTTATACCCATAGATCTAGCAGTTCCAGCAATCATGCTCATAGCAGATTCGATTGTGAATGCATTTAAATCTACCATTTTATCTTCAGCAATTGCTTTGATAACATCCCAAGTAACGCTAGCTACTTTTTTACGATTTGGTTCACCAGATCCTGACTTTAGCTTTGCAGCTTCCAATAACTGGACAGCCGCTGGAGGAGTCTTAACAACAAAATCAAATGATTTGTCTTTATACACAGTAATTTGTACTGGGCATATTTTGCC
The DNA here is from genome assembly GCF_011365745.1 of Flavobacterium turcicum. GTDB lineage: Bacteria > Bacteroidota > Bacteroidia > Flavobacteriales > Flavobacteriaceae > Flavobacterium > Flavobacterium turcicum. The sequence goes on from NZ_JAAOBY010000009.1 coordinate 155,190, forward strand.
GGGTTTATCTTGAGTTCTAGCATTAAATTGCTTACAGAATTCCATGATGTTTACCCCAGCAGCTCCTAAAGCAGGTCCAACCGGTGGCGACGGGTTCGCAGCACCTCCCTTAACTTGTAGTTTAACTACCTTACTAATTTCTTTAGCCATTTTTAAAAAATTTAACATTGCTACCAATGGAAGCGGCAACAATGATTATTATAGATGTAACAAAAATTATACTTTTTCAACTTGCATGAAACTCAATTCTAAAGGTGTTTTTCTTCCGAAAATTTTAACCATTACTTCAAGTTTACGCTTTTCTTCATTAATTTTTTCAACCGTTCCGTTAAATCCATTAAATGGTCCGTCAATTACTTTTACAGTTTCGCCCATATTGAACGGAATAGCACGTGTATCTGTATTAACAGCCAACTCATCAACTTTGCCTAGCATTCTGTTAACTTCCGACATTCTTAACGGAACAGGCTCTCCACCTTTAACTTCTCCTAGAAAACCAATAACACTTGTTATAGACTTAATGATATGTGGTATTTCACCAACAAGATTCGCTTCAATCATTACATAACCAGGAAAATAAACCTTGTCTTTAACTAATTTTTTTCCTTCCTTAACAGTAACGACTTTTTCGGTTGGAACAAGAACTTGAGAAACATAATCTTCCATTCCTAATCTTGCGATTTCGGTCTCGATATATGCTTTTACTTTGTTCTCCTGCCCACTAACCGCTCTAACGACATACCACTTCTTCACATTATTATCTGCCATAACAAAAATTAAGCTTTTATCCAATTAAAAAATCCAGCTAAAGCTTTTGCGAAAATCTCATCTACTCCCCAAGTCCCCAAGGCAAATAAAACAGAAAATACAGCTACAACAATGGTTAGACGCTGTACTTCAGACCATTCCGGCCAAGTTACATTTGATTTTAATTCCTCAAATGCCTCTGATATGTAATTTACAACTTTTGTCATTGTGATTTATTTTTTTGCACGGGCGGAGGGATTCGAACCCCCATCAACGGTTTTGGAGACCGCTATTCTACCCTTGAACTACGCCCGTAGAATAAAAAATAGTGTCATCGTTAAACGACACTATTTTTTGATTGTATATTTCGTGGATTAACCTACGATTTCAGTTACTTGTCCAGCACCTACTGTTCTACCACCTTCACGGATAGCGAAACGTAAACCAACGCTCATTGCGATTGGGCTTAACAAAGATACATTGATAGTTAAGTTATCACCTGGCATTACCATCTCTACTCCTTCTGGTAAAGTAATAACTCCTGTTACGTCAGTTGTACGTACGTAGAACTGTGGACGGTAGTTATTATGGAATGGAGTGTGACGTCCACCTTCTTCTTTTTTCAAGATATAAACCTCAGCTTTGAAAGTTGCGTGTGGCTTAACAGATCCTGGCTTAATGATAACCATTCCTCTTTTGATAGATTCTTTATCAATACCTCTCAACAACAAACCTACGTTATCTCCAGCTTCTCCTCTATCAAGGATTTTACGGAACATCTCAACTCCAGTGATAGTAGAAGTCAATTTCTCAGCTCCCATACCAATGATTTCAACTGGATCTCCAGTGTTAGCAATTCCTGTTTCGATACGACCTGTAGCAACAGTTCCACGACCAGTAATTGTAAATACATCCTCAACTGGCATCAAGAATGGTTTGTCAGTATCACGTAATGGCTCTTCGATCCAGTTATCAACAGCTTCCATCAATTCTAAAATTTTAGGAACCCATGCAGCGTCATTGTTCAATCCTCCTAAAGCAGAACCTTGGATTACTGGACAGTTGTCACCATCATATTCATAGAAAGATAATAAATCTCTAATTTCCATTTCAACAAGCTCTAACAACTCAGCGTCGTCTACCATGTCAACTTTGTTCATGAAAACAACCATTCTAGGAATACCTACTTGGCGACCTAAAAGGATGTGCTCACGTGTTTGTGGCATTGGTCCATCAGTTGCAGCTACAACAAGGATAGCTCCATCCATTTGAGCAGCACCAGTAACCATGTTCTTTACGTAATCCGCGTGACCTGGACAGTCAACGTGTGCGTAGTGACGGTTAGCAGTTTCGTACTCAACGTGTGATGTATTGATAGTAATACCTCTTTCTTTTTCTTCAGGAGCATTATCAATTTGATCAAATGATTTTGCTTGACAGTAACCAGCATCAGATAATACTTTTGTGATTGCTGCTGTTAAAGTAGTTTTACCGTGATCTACGTGTCCGATCGTACCAATATTTAAGTGTGGTTTCGAACGGTTAAAGGTTTCTTTTGCCATTTTACTTAATTTTAATCTTGTTATATATTAATTTTTATTTCCTACTTACTTGAGCCAACTACGGGAATTGAACCCGTGACCTCTTCCTTACCAAGGAAGCACTCTACCTCTGAGCTAAGTCGGCAGAACCTCTTATCAAAGAGCTTAGTTTATAAAAGAGAAGCTGTATACTTTTCTAAAGCAACTAAGTTTTATTCTTGTGGGGAGAGCAGGATTCGAACCTGCGAAGTTCACACAGCAGATTTACAGTCTGCCCTCGTTGGCCGCTTGAGTATCTCCCCTCACTTTCTTTATCTTTCAATATGTTAACTTGGAGCCGGCGGAGGGACTCGAACCCACGACCTGCTGATTACAAATCAGCTGCTCTAGCCAACTGAGCTACGCTGGCAAATTGATAAAAAAAGTCCGCTATTTCTAACGGACTGCAAATGTATAGATTTTATCTAGCAATCAAAACATTTTTTGAAAAAATTTTATATTAAATGTGCGAACTAATCTTTTCTTTTCGTTTTAGAAGCATTCGCTCTAGAGATTCTGCGGCCAACTCTGTCGCTTCTTCAAAAGTTTTGCATTGTTTTTTGACCAACAACTCATCACCGGGTACATTAATTTTTACTTCGACAATTTTATTTTCTTTCTCACTCGTTTTTTCCACTTTCAAATACACATCAGACGAGACGACCTTATCGTAGTACTTTTCTAATTTATCCATTCGTTCTTGAACAAAATCGACTAACTTTCTGTCAACAGTAAAGTTAACTGCGTGAACACTTACCTTCATAATCATCGTTATTAAAAATTATTAAATATTGTTTTGTCATCAACCCCTTGGATGTGCTTTTTTATGCACTTCTTGAAGAACCGATAGACTACTATGTGTGTACACCTGCGTAGAAGCTAGACTAGCATGCCCTAACAATTCTTTGACTGAATTTAAATCTGCACCATTATTAAGTAAATGAGTAGCAAAAGTGTGACGAAGAATATGAGGACTTTTTTTTAGCTTGTGTGACACTTCACTAAAGTATGAATTTATTAACCGATACACAAGACTTTCGTTTAATTTTGTTCCTTTTTTCGTGAGAAAAAAATAACCCGAATCTTCAACTATCTCTAAATCAGACCTAACAACAAGGTATTTCTTGATTGAATCTAATAAAAACGGCAACACCGGTAGCAAACGTTCTTTTTGCCTCTTACCCAAAACTTTAATAATACCTGATCCTAGATCTACATTTTTAAACTCCAACCCAATAAGCTCTGCCCTTCGCATCCCTGTTGCATAAAACAGTTCTACAATCAATTGATTACGTACTGATTCAAAATCAGTTCCTTTTGGAAAAACCTCCGCAACCTGCACCATCTCTTGTTCCGAAAACGGAATCTGAATTATTTTGGGAGTTTTTAAGGCCTTGTGAGTCGCCAAAGGACTGGCTTTAATTTGCTTGCTTCGGAGTAAAAATTTGTAAAAAGCTTTAAGAGACGCTACTTTTCTATTTATCGTAGTGTTTGAAAGTGACTGATCGACTAACTCTACTATCCAAGCTCTTATTTGAACATACAGCACATCATCAATTGTAGCTTGCTGATATCTCAAAAATACAAAGTCTCTAAAAGAAACTAAGTCGTTATTGTAAGCCGTAATGGTGTGATTGGAATACTTTTTCTCCAAGCGGAGGTATTGTTCAAATGCTTCTATACTTGTAACCATAAAAAAAACCGTTAGCATCAAAGTTAAATAATTTTGATGACTAACGGTTCCTATTTTCTGTAGAATCGACTAACTTTCTATTTAACTTTCATATTTTGGATATAAGCCATTTTTTGAATTTTGATTCTGTTTGTTACTGACGGCATAACAAAAGCACTACGTGCTCTTTGATTGCGAATTCTCTTTATTTTTTCTTTTTAAAACTAAAGTAGTAAGTAACTTCAAAACCTAAGTCATAATTGGTATCCAAATCTGTATTGGGCGTTCTTTTAATCACCTTGTTAAAGTTGATATTATCTACAAAAACAGACAACAAAACCGCATCATAGGATTCTGACCACAATTTACCCAAAACCCCCATGTTTAAACCAAAAGAGCGACTAACTCCTTTACGGGTTTCTTTTGTATAAATTGTTTTAGTCTCTTGATAAACAAAAATCGCATCTGAAGCTTTTATTTCGGCATAATTATATTTTGGCTTTACTGCTAGGTACCAATGTTTATCTTGATCCAAGGGAATAGAAAAATTGGGAGTAACACTCCAATTTAAAGCCTGAAAAGTTGTAAAAATATCTTTTATCCGCATCAAAGAATTTGCAGAATCATAAGTGGTATTGTTTTGCAAAGCGCCGAAAAAGAATCGGAATTCAACCTCTGGCTTAATAAAATCCTGTAGATTATATTGAACTCCTGTAGAAATATTTAGGTAACCATTATTTTCAAAAGATGTATTGATATTTTGCCCCGCACCCAAAAAAGGCAATACTTTTTGTGCATTGACAAAAAAAGTATTGACAATTACTACAAATAAAACTTTACTTATTTTAGAATAACCCATGCAACAGTAAAATTTAAAATAGGAACAACTTGATGAACTAAATTACTACTGAAATTATATCCCAATCCTGTATTCGCACCAAGATTCATCCCTGTTTTATATGTTTTTTGAAATCCCCACACAGCCCCTGCTGTAAGGCCGTCATAATCGCTTAAATAAGAACCATTATTTATAGGCTTCATATAATAACTAATAGAAGGAGCAATATAAGCAGCTGAATTAACTCTTATTGATTTATTTTTGGCCAAGCGTTTTTCTAAATTATAATAATAACGATATTGAGCTCTGCCGAATGGGGATGCCAACAGTTTTAATTGCCCACCTCCCTTACTCGTGCCTCCAAATGACAAATTAACATCAACATTAAAAGTTGTCTTATCACCTAAAACCCGCTCATAGGTCAAGCCTGGTGCTAAAATATTGACTTTAAATAAATTTCTCGATAAATCACTTTCTTTTTGCGAATAGGCAAGCGTTGAAAAGATTAAAACAGCTGTAAAAATTAAGATTTTTTTCATGGTTAATAGTGTTTTACATATTAATAAGATGTTTTATTCTTTTTGAATAAGCCTTGATCCAGACCATTCAACATCATTATACACTGCACCGTAATTTTAATAATTTTCCTTTTAACAGATAATAAAACAAATGTAAGATTTGTTTTAAAAAAAACCTTAAAAAACAAAATTTTTTTAACAAAAAAAAATAGCAATAAAGTTAAAAAACTCTAATGCTATTTTTATAATTACTGTAGAATCGACTAACTTTCTAAGTTATCTTTCATATTTTGGATATAAGCCGCTTTTTGAATTTTGATTCTGTTTGTTACTGAAGGCTTAATAAAAGCAGTACGTGCTCTTAATTGACGAACAGTTCCTGTTTTATCAAATTTTCTTTTGTAACGTTTTAACGCTCTATCGATATTTTCTCCGTCTTTAATTGGTATAATTAACATAATATAGACACCCCCTTTCTTTAGTCTGCAAAAGTAGAATAATAAAGTGAACTAACAAGTGTTTGGATAATTTTATTTAATTTTACTAACAAAATAAAGTTTATGTGGTTTATCGTAATTTCTATTCTATTACTTCTTGCGAGTATTTTACCCTATATGCCACTAACTCATTGGTTCTATAGATTTTTTGAGTTTGGGAAAATCCAAATACTTATTTTACAGATTACGGCTTTGGTTTTTAGCTTTATCCTGTTAAATCAATCAGAAGTTTGGATACAAACTCTTCAGATATTGACTTTTGTTGTTATAACAATGCATCTTACCGCCCTTTACAAATACACGTCTTTTTACAAGTCAGTACAAAGAGAGCCTTGCGATGTTTCTTCAGAATTAATCACTGTCCTTTCAGCAAACATATTTCAAGACAATACAGAATATGAAAAATTTATAGCTTTAGTTCACAAATACAATCCAGATATTGTTTTAACCATGGAATCTGATGAAAATTGGGAAAAGGCACTCTTAGTTTTGGATCAAAAATACAAATACAATGTAAAAGTAGCTTTAAGCAACACCTATGGAATGCATTTGTATTCTAAGTTAAAAATTACAAATCACAATGTTCATTATTTTGTGGCCGACGATTTACCAAGTATCGAGGCTAAAATAAAAACAGCTGACGGTTTTGAATTTACTTTCTTTGCAGTTCATCCGCCTCCACCAAGTCCTACTGAAGAAGAAAATTCCAAAGAGCGTGATGGAGAACTTTTAAGTGTTGCAAAAAAAATAAGACAGAATGCAGATACTTGTGTTGTAGTTGGGGATTTCAATAATGTGGCTTGGGCAAAATCCTCCATCCTATTTAGAAAAACTAGCGAGACAATTGACGGCAGAATTGGTCGCGGATTCATTTCAAGTTTTCATACCAAATATTGGTTTTTAAGATTCCCTATTGATTTGATGTTTCATACACCAGATGTATTTATAGACGAATTGAAAAGTTTAGAATATTTTGGATCTGATCATTTTCCGATTTACGCAAAGTTTTTCATCAATAAGAAAACTTCCGAACAACAGCACTTAACAGAAAACTTAGAAGAGGGAGAACATGAGATTGTTCAAGAAATAATCGTAGAAGGGATAAACGAAAAAAGCGACAATCGTAACTGAATGTCGCTTTTTTATATAGTTTAAAAACATTTATACATTTTACAATTTTCTACAAATCACTTTTAATTTAATTTGAATGTTTTTATCTCCAAAATTAAAAAATTAGAAATTTTTCGAAAATCGCTATGTAATTTCAGAGCAACTATTTCACAGCTGGCTCGTAACTTTGATCATCAATAATCATTTTTCCTAAAATTTCTTTTAAAATCTCTGAAGTACCGCCTCCAATTGGCCCTAAGCGACTGTCTCTAAATAAACGCGCCAAAGGATACTCTTCCATATAACCATAACCACCTAGCATCTGCAAACAACTGTAAATAGCCTCATCAGCAACTTTGGTTGATTTCAACTTAGCCATTGTAGCCTCTTTTACTACATATTCTCCTTTATCCAATCGAGCAACAGCAGCATAATTAAAAATTTTACAGTGCTCTACTTCTGTAGCGTGCTCTACAAGGGTGTGACGCAAGGCTTGAAATTTACTTATCTTTTTTCCAAAAGCTTCACGTTGAGACATATAATCGATAGTATAATCAATTGCATATTCTCCTCTAGCATGTGCATTAATTGCCATTATTAAGCGTTCAAGTGCAAAATGCTGCATGATGTACGGAAATCCTTTCCCTTCTTCACCCATAAGATTTTCAGCAGGAATCTCTACATTATCAAATGCGATCTCTGCCGTATCCGATGCTCTCCATCCCAATTTATCAAGTTTAGATGCTGATATTCCTTTTAGACCGGTATCCATCAAAAAGATACTAATTCCTTTGTTACCCAACTCCGGATTTGTTTTGGCCGCCACAATATAATAATCCGCGTAAACACCATTAGTGATAAAGGTTTTCGATCCGTTTATGATATATTTGTCGCCTTTTCTAACTGCGGTGGTGCGCATTCCCGCAACATCACTTCCTCCAAAAGGTTCTGATATACACAATGCTCCAATTTTTTCACCTGCAATACTCGGCGCAAGATAATCTTGCTTGATTCTATCATCGCCTTCTGCATTTAAATGCGTCATAGCTAAATACGCATGCGCCCACATTGCTGCAGCAAAACCTGATGATTTTATCTTTTGTAGTTCTTCTAAAAAAACAACTGTGTAAAACAAATCAAGATTCATCCCGCCGTAGGCCTCTGGGTAATTAATCCCAAAGTAACCCATATCGCCAAATTTTTTCCAGATAAAACGCTCTATCGTACCTGTTTTTTCCCATTTTTCAATGTGAGGAACCACTTCTTTTTGTAAAAAATCTTTTAAACTTTCTCTGAAGGCCTGATGCTCTTCTGTGAAGTAAACTGAATTCATATTCTATTATTTTTTTCTTTTAAAAATGTAAATTAAGGTCGTCATTGTTGGACTGAGGCTTACAATTATTAAATGCAACAATACATCAACTAATCTAAAGAAAGGCGCTTTACTCTAATAGTTCACTCAAACTAAACGGGATAAAAAACCTACATAGCTCCCAAAACCAGCAACTTCTAACGAAAGTCCAAATATAAGGCAATTATTTTTGCTTTATCAACAGGAAATCCTTTAATTTTTGTTAAATCCTCAATTTTTGCAAAATCTCCTTTCATGCTACGATAAGTGATTATATCACGAGCAATGCCACCTTTAAAATAATAAAACTGACTTAATTCCTTAAGCGAGGCATTATTGATGTTTAACTTTAAAACAGCTGGCAACGCGCTAACATGAAAATGTGTATTCAATTCTAAAACAACCTCAGGTGATAAGCCCCAAATTTCAGTCAATTGCTCCATACTTACAAATCCACCAAGAATGGAGCGCTGCTTGATAATTCTTGCAGATAATGCCTCACCAACACCATAAATTTTCATAAGATCATCTTGGTTTGCGAGATTGATATCTTTGACAATGATTTTTTCTTTAGCTCCTGCAGCCTTTTTATAATCATACGATTTTTTAGTGTAGTCACCTTTTGGTTTCGTTGATACCCAAGTCGGAAACTGAAACATTGGAGTAAGCTCTTTTAAAAGTGAATCTGAAATTTGAGTCACCATTTGAAACTCAGCTGCTGAATTAACGTATTTATTTTGTTTTCTAAAAGCGAATAGGCGGTCAATCTCTAGTACTGACATTCCTAAATTATATCCTTTATAGTCAGAAATAAAATTAGGGTTAAATTTATATATTTTATTAGACGCTTTTTTAGCATTATTACTAAGTGTGTCGATGGTACTTTGCAGAGCCAACCACGTTTGCTCCTTAGGATCTTTTTTTTCTATGACAGACCAATCACAAAAAAACACCAAACTTTGTAATATGACGATAAAAACTAACAGTATTAAAACACCCGTACGTTGTTGTTTAGTATAGTTAAAATAGGAAACAATGGTTTGTAATCCTTTCATAGGTTTTAAAAATTGGTATCAAACTAGATTCTTTTTAAAAATAAGAAATAAATACGAAACTCATTACGAATTACTTTAAAAAAATTGATTTTCAACATACAACCAACTTTTATCATATTGCGGTAAATATGACAAATCAATAATAAAAAAGAGTTTGAGACATTTTTTACAACTTAAAATTCAATAATTGTTTTTATTTTTTGTAAAAAAGAATACATTTGGTGCTTAATAACTTAAAACATTAAACAACCATGTCAATCTGGAGAGTTAAACCAGTATCGGCTTTTGAAGCTGATATGAAAAAAAGTCAATTAAAAAGAGTTTTAGGTAAGTGGAGCCTTACCGCTATTGGTATTGGAGCCATCATAGGAGGGGGAATATTTGTATTAACAGGTACAGGCGCATACAACCATGCAGGTCCAGCACTTGCTCTTTCGTTTGTAATTGCAGGTATTGCCTGTGTATTTGCTGCATTATGTTATTCTGAATTCGCTTCTATATTACCTGTTGAAGGTTCTGCATACGCTTACGCTTACGGAACTATTGGAGAAATATTTGCCTGGATTATTGGCTGGGGATTAATTCTAGAATACGCCATGGGATCTATGACCGTCGCCGTTTCGTGGTCTGGTTATTTTAATAAAATGCTCAAGATGTTCGGAGTATCATTACCCGAATGGCTTACTGCAGACCCAGGAAGTTATACTGGAGAGGGATTTAGCATGAACTTACCGGCGTTTCTAATTGTATTGCTTGTAATTTCATTACTTATTAAAGGTACTGAGAAAGCAGCAAGCGCTAACAACTTTATTGTAATCTTAAAAGTTTCTGCCGTAATATTTGTAATTATTGCTGGAGCATTTTTTATTGATGTAGACAACTGGTCTCCATTTATCCCAGAAGCACAAACAATTATAGTTGATGACAAACCACACGAAGCGTATGGCGTAGCCGGAATAGTTTCAGGAGCAGCTGCTATTTTCTTTGCTTATGTAGGTTTTGATGCTGTTTCTACCCAAGCTGGTGAAGCAATCAATCCGAAGAAAGACGTTCCTTTTGCTATTATTGCATCATTATTAGTTTGTACCGTTCTATATATCTTAGTATCACTAGTACTTACTGGTATGATTAGCTACCAAGATTTCAACCCACTAGGTAAATATCCAGAAGCGATCAAAGCACCTGTTGCATATGCATTTGATATTGCTGGTCAAGCTTGGGCTGGCTACATTATTACTATTGCTGCTACCGTAGGTTTAATTTCTGTATTAATGGTAATGATCATGGGACAATCCCGTATTTTCTTAGGAATGTCAAAAGATGGATTAATCCCACCGGTTTTTTCAAAAATCAATCCTTTGTCAGGAACACCAAGAACAAACTTGATGATATTAGGAGCATTTATTGCTATTGTTGCAGCTTTTACACCAATTAGTAAACTTGCTGAAATGACCAGTTTTGGTACCTTATTTGCCTTTACAATGGTATGTATCGCTGTGTGGATTTTGAGAGTAAAACAACCTACTTTAGAGCGCAGTTTTAAAGTACCTGCGTTACCAGTTATTGCAATTTGCGGAATCGCAATTAATACCTACTTGATGGTAAACTTGAGTAAAGATGCTCAATTATTCTCATTAGGATGGCTAGCGATTGGTATGGTAATCTATTTCCTTTATGGAAAAAGAAATTCTAAATTGAACAACCCACAAGAATAAAACAAAAAAGGCTCCTAAATGATTAGGAGCCTTTTTTTTATCTTATAGTGTCCCGTCCTAAAATAGCGATACACAAAAAGTATCCTTATGGAAAACCCTCAAGAATCACGCTACTTAAAGCGCAC